>JBEVVG010000004.1:0-1363 GCA_040507225.1 Candidatus Thiodiazotropha sp. | reverse complement strand
GATAACGTACGATAAGTTTCGCACATTTTGAGAGGCGGTGGCCTCAATCTGGTTAAATTGGAGTTGCTAGACAACCAATGACCAGACAGAAGGAGACCACCACCATGAAGAAGGATACCGCATCCTTGGGCAAAATCATCGATATAGATGAAGCACGCATACGAGACCACCTGGGTGAGCTCGTGCGGGGTTCCGTCGAGGACACCCTGAACAGTCTGTTAGACGCTGAAGCCGATCGTTTATGCAATGCAGCGCGCTACGAGCGCACGGAGGCTCGTAAGGATACCCGAGCCGGGACCTACGAGCGCAAGCTCCAGACGAAGGCCGGCGAAGTGACGCTGAACGTGCCGAAGCTGCGCAAGCAGACCTTTGAGACGGCGATCATCGAGCGCTATCGACGCCGTGAGTCGTCGGTCGAGGAAGCCCTCATCGAGATGTACCTGGCCGGTGTATCGGTCCGCCGGGTTGAGGATATCACAGAGGCGCTGTGGGGCACGAAGGTCAGCCCGTCGACGATCAGCGATCTGAACAAGAAGGTTTACAAACACATCGAGGTCTGGCGTAACCGCCCGATTGAAGGTGATTTTCCGTATGTATATCTGGACGGGATCGTGCTCAAGCGCAGCTGGGCGGGTGAAGTGCGTAACGTCTCGGTGCTGGTTGCGATCGGTGTTGGCGAGGATGGCTACCGCAAGGTGCTGGGTATCAGCGAAGGTCACAAGGAGGATCGTGCGGGTTGGGGCGGGTTTCTAAAGCATTTGAAATCACGGGGCCTCATGGGTGTACGGCTGATCATCTCTGATGCCTGCATGGGCCTGATCGAGTCGGCGGGCGAGTATTATCCCGATGCACAGTGGCAACGTTGCACTGTGCACTTCTATCGCAATGTCTTCAGCGTGGTCCCGAGCAAGCACATGCGGACCGTGGCGGACATGCTTAAAGCTATTCATGCTTGTGAGGACCGCACTGCGGCCCGAGACAAGGCCAATGCCGTGATCGAGAAGCTTCGCAGTATGAAGCTGAAAGAAGCCGCCAATAAGATAGAAAATGCCATTGATGAGACGCTGACATTCTACGGATTCCCGGCGCAGCACTGGCGACGGATACGGACCAACAACCCACTGGAACGGATCATGCGCGAGATACGCCGACGTACCCGAGTTGTAGGTGCATTTCCGGATGGCAATTCAGCGTTGATGCTGGCATCGGTCAGGCTGCGCCATATTGCTGGGACACAGTGGGGCAGCAAACGCTACCTCAAAATGGAACTGCTGCGGGACCTCGACCTGAACGAGATCCACATAGCGTGAACTCAGATTGAGAAAACCGCCGATCAAATGTGCGAAAGATTCTGGACACTACC
>JBEVVG010000006.1:0-1397 GCA_040507225.1 Candidatus Thiodiazotropha sp. | reverse complement strand
TTCCCACGCAGAGCGTGGGAACGTATATGGACTCCTCCGTGTACAGCAACCTTTTTGTGTTGGATGGTAGACATTCAGCAAGTTCACGTATATCCGGTCTTTACAATGGGGAGCGACCCCTGACCTCAATGGTGTCATTCACCCTATCCAGGCTCCTTATCGAGGTAGTGGCTTATTAAGCCGTCGTTCCCATCAGGTTTTGCCTGGCGCGCCTAGGTTCTACGCCGGATCCATCACTTTCGATTGCTCATACTTGGCTTACAAACGGGCTTTTTTACTCATCAATACCTCGTTCACTGAGCGACCGGAGCTCGGTATTGACTGCCACTGCTCAGAATGGCCCAGGCCATCCTGACCAGCTTATTGGCTAAAGCCACGCTCGTGCTATTCACGCTGTGTGTGCTCAACTGCTTTCGGATCCAGACACTCAGGGCGTCTTGCTTGTCGCCGATGTGACTGACCGCTGAACGGGCGCCATGGACCAGCAGGGTGCGCAGGTACTTATCCCCGCGCTTGCTGATCCCGATGAGGGTGTTCGCCCCCCCGGTCCCTCGATGCCCGGGCACCAACCCGACGCTGGCGCTGGCCTCCCGGCCACGCCGAAACCCCGACCCATCACCGAACTTCGCGTATAACGCCCCGGCCCCCAACCCACCAATACCCGGCATGCGTGCGAGTGCCTGGCATTGCGGGATTTGACGGGTCCGCTCGATCAAGGCCTTAGTCACCTCTTTGATCTGCTGGTTGAGCGAGATCAACTGCTCGAGCAGATGCCTCAGTATCATTCGCGCCACCTCGGTCAGTTCGTTCTCCGCCGATTCCAAGACTTGTGGAACCTCTTTGCGTAACCGATTGATCCCCTTCGAGAACTTCGCCCCATATTCCATCCCCAACCCACGGATCCGGTTCGCCAGTTGGGTGCGCTGCTTGACGTAGCCTTGACGCAGTTTGTACCAACTGGCCAGATCCTGCTGCGCGAGCGTGCGCACCGCTACAAAGTGACTCTGCGGTCTTTGTGCCGCTTCGTAAATGGCCCGCGCATCGTTGGCGTCGTTTTTATTGCCCGCGCGGTATTTCGCCACAATATGCGGCGGGATCAGATAGACCTCGTGGCCACGTTGTAGAAAATACCGACCCCAATGGTGAGCCGAACCGCAGGCCTCCATGCAGAGGTTCGCTTCCGGATGCTGTGCGACGATCTGTTTGAGTTTCCCGGCGCTCACCTTGCAATTGAGTTTTTCCTTGCCGTGCAGGTTGAACACGGCTATTTGAAACACCGTCTTAGCCAGATCGACACAGATAGTGGTAGTCTTTTTCATGGTATGGACTCCTTTGTTTGCTTGCCAGCTCTCAACTCGACCTTAGAACTCGGTCGAGGAGGAGTCCATACCATTGAG
>JBEVVG010000009.1:0-31796 GCA_040507225.1 Candidatus Thiodiazotropha sp. | reverse complement strand
CTGTCTGGTCATTGGTTGTCTAGCAACTCCAATTTAACCAGATTGAGGCCACCGCCTCTCAAAATGTGCGAAACTTATCGTACGTTATCTTTCGACGTGTTTCTTGAAACGAGCCAAACGTAGCCGCCTGCTACGATATTACCGAATAACAGTAATGCCATTTTAAGCATGCCAATATTCTCGCCGGACACCCCTACTTCGCGAAGCACGACGCCAAGAACGAACGAGAGCACCATGAACATTAAGAGAATTGCCGGCGCCTCAAGCCAAAAGACAGAGCCGAGCGGACGATTGAGGAAGGACGCTAGCATTTTGGAGGTCTATTATTCATTTACGCCTAACGTTTAGGGCATCCAGGCGAAAAAGATGCAGAGCGAAGCGGCGCAGCTTTGCGCGTACTGTGTTTATTAAATGCATTCTCTATCAAATAATAGATATTCTATTCCATTTCTTACCATTTCACCGCAACTTATAAAGCCTAATGAAATATATAGACCTTGAGCTTCATTCATAGGCTTTTGTGTCCACAATATTATTTTTTTTAAACCCCGTTCTTTGGCTAAACATATGGCTTTTTCTACCAGACTACGACCTAAACCAAGGCCCCTGTATTTTGGATAAACACCTAGTAAATGCATTTCACATTCACCCTCTTTTGCCATAACTGAGGCTTGTGAATATGCCGGAACTAAAATAACCATACCAGCTAATTCATTTGTGGATGATTCCCTCGAAACGAAAAGAATACCTCTGCTCTTTACTTTGGTTGGCTCAAATAACGAAGCTGCCACTTCTGGAGTTGTGAAACCTGCTTGTACATATACTTTTGACAACAGATCGAATATTTCGACATCTGAAACATCTGTATTCTCTATTCGATCAATTGTGAATTTCATAACATCTATCTCGATACCCTCGGTCGACTAATAATTAGGTAACTTGACGGCAAAAGCGTAGCGCCGATAGGTGCGTAGCTTTTTTAAGGTCAAGTTGACCCGCTGGTTAGCCGTCACTTGGGTCATTGCTGGCTTCCTGGAATGCTGTATACATACTTTCCACACATTGCCTACAAATACAGGTATCATTCGTTTCAACGAATTCGTGAAAGTCGAAGGGCCGACGACTGCAGAAAGAGCACTTAAGGTTATTAATCTGTGCGTCGTAGTACGCCAAGGCAATATCTATTGGAGTATCGAGGTCAATCCAACGTATGGCCACACCCGGGTAGTTCTTTTCGGCCCTATCTTTGCACTCGGCAATAGTGTCGCGCCCCGTAACGCCCAGCACAGACCATTCTTCATCACAATGAAACAAGAGTGGTCCGATGTCCTTCCCGAGATTCGAACAAATTGCAAGCCTCGGAACTTTCTCTACTAGTCGGTCCCCACTATACAGGCGGCCGTGTTTTTTGTATGGAATGTCGTCGACATCCGCATACGAGAGTACTCTGGCACTATCAATTACGGGTGGAGGCGGCACAATCTTCATTTTGACGGTTTAGCTTAAAGGGCGGGCTAACGACAAAATCAGCCGCGCGTCTTTTGCGTCGGATGAATTTGCTTGTTATGCGCATTATTATTCCACCATTCACGCAAGTTTTTTACAGCGCCATTCATGTTAATTGATATAACTCCCGGCACAACGGGGATATTAACTTTCACAATGTCATTTGTTGCAGCTTTAGGATCGATGCTTTTCTCAAGGTTTTTTAATAAGACATCAGATTCCCCTCTAGCGAAACTCGTCAGATCAGATAAAAATTGATTTATCACGGGATAATTTTCATGTGCACCTGACAGAGGTATCAACAATCTCATAGAGTCATCGTTTAATTTATCGGGGTGACAGTCAGTAATGAGCAGTGCTGGTAGAGAATCGAGTAACTCCTGACCATTATTGCCTAGATATTTTTCTATGACTTGGCCATGAAATTCTTCGGTTAAAGCACCAACAATTACTGCTGCTCCGCCAATATCAGCTGCTAACTTATCGAAGTTTTCGTGGATTATCTGATCTAAGCCACCTTCCCATCCACCACCACCAACAATGAAAATGTACATATTAGTTTTTTCATTGAAAGGAAGATTTGCAAGGCTAGTTAGCTTATAACCCATATATTCCTCCTATATGCATAACGATTAAGCTAACGGGCGGCCAAAAGCGCAGCTTTTGGACGTCCAGCGAACGAAGTGAGCGATAGTTGCTTGTTAGCGCTTCTTTGGCGTGATTTCATTATTTAGTGTGCTATGTGTTTCAAATTCCACAGGTAATACTGTATCAAGATCTAATGATTTAGGGTCTGTTCCATCCGGCATTTTATTTAAAACCATTTTTCTACCTCTCTTAAAATCCATTAACAGTTGGCTAGGGGCTATAAGTTTACCCATTGGTAAATAGTTTTTTTTGTTTCTAGCTAATAATTGAATTTCATCTCCATTCATGCGGTACTTACCATTAAAGGCTCGTTCGCCTTTATTTGCGCTGTGCCGAATGAAATCACCTTCATTAGTAAATAATATGCAGGACTTTTTAGGGCGATCTATTTTTTTAGAATATCTTTCATCGAATGATTTCTTATCTTTATAAATTAATAGCTGAGTACACCATAAGCCATTTATATTAGTTTCAGAAGGCTCAGAATTTGTCGTAATAAAGACTGCTCCTAAGAAAATAATTGATAATATGTGTGACTTTTTCATGATCATTATATGGCGCTAACGCTTTGGTAACGGGGCCGACGTAGTGGAACAAACATGTGATAAACTGAGCGCAGCGAAGCACATGTTTGTGGAGCGTAGTTGGCTCCCGTTCACCAACTTGTTATAAGCTACCAATCTCAATAGGATCATCTAGATCCCCACCCTCAAGTTCGCCTTGGTATTCGACATAATTACTTTTATCAAGATGATCATATAATCGATACGCCAAAGATAATCCCGTACAGTTAAATTGAACATGGTCTAACTCGCCAGCTAAGTTTTTATCTTCATAATCAGAAATCCACTCTTTAAAATCACGTTCTAGCTCATCTGGCAATCCAAGTCTTCGGTAATTTGCCATCGAATGCCGCCAAGGACCGGTCTCATCATGAACAAACTCCCAGATCCCGCTACTTCCATACTCAGCCATTACCCGAAAACAAATGTTTTTACTTATATGAGACATCTACGATTTTCGCTTTCACCGGCTTATAACGTCACCTATAAGCCGCGCAGGTTTTTTGCGTCGGCTTGATAGGCTGGTTAGATGCATTTTTCACAAAATTATAGATATACGTCAGTAACTCGTTATACTCCTTGGAAGTTACATCATTAGTCATAATGCTAAATCCTAGCGCCGTGTCCTCCGATGTTCGATACATGCCCCTCGTCATGAATTTGTATTCTCCGGGTGGGACATGCTGAGCATTTGCCCATTTTGCATCTGTTATTACGGTGTAATACCCAAACGACTGAGGCAGCGGCACCGAGTTTAACTTAATTTGTTTTTCTACTATGTAGGGTAAGTACTCCTCGGTACTACGTCTTACGCTCTCCTCTATTTTTTTTGGCGTGTCGAATTGCGCCAGATCCTGTGTGTCGGCCTTAAAAAACAGCTTTATGTCGAAATCATAGCCATGTTTCGGCGTTATTTTTACGTCCGCAACGCGTAGCGTAAGATAACGCTCTAATTCAACATTCCAATTATTGGTTTCAGAAACCGAAAATTCATCACATAGCGTCATTTCCAATTTATGCATATTTGACGCATGTGCACTTCCCGCAATAGAGAGAATGCCAAGTAATACTCCGATTATTATTCTGTGCATTATCTTTCCTTGCATCTAACAGTGGATTATGTGGACGTCACAAATATTGACTTATGCCGACGTCTCAAATATTGGATTATGACGCCAAAAGTTCTCTTTTCAGCGCCCCTAACATTCTGCTCATGTGTCAAACCTACGAACACCTCATACCTCATCTCTTTTCACCCTCAGACAAGCAAACTTTTTTCGACGCAGACACAAACACACCGAAACACCAGAACCAACTGCTCAGCTATTCATCAAAATGGGGTTTATTCGGGTCGATACAGTCATCCGTAACATTTTGAAATCCCTGTTGTGTGATGCGTCCTTCGAAGCTTGAGTGGTCACGACGATCTATTTCCCTGTGAGGTTGATGGCCAATCCCTTATGTCTGTTCTAGTCGATCCGGCCTATCTACGCAAGTATCGGGATAACCTCATGAATTCCCAACAACTTGGAATGACCCGGGTCTGGGCCTGATGCTCAACCTGCCGTTATCAGGGTGCGGTATAGATCAGTATAGGCTCGCAGTATGGGCTCACGACCAAACTCCTCCACCGCGCGCCGGTAGCCGTTCGCGGCCATGCCCTCCCGCAACGATTCATCCTTCAATGCGCGTTCGATCTGCTCTGCAAGGGCGGCGGGGTTTTCGCACTCGAACAGCAGTGCGTCTTCCCCGGTGCGGGCCACTTCCCTTGCGCCCATGGAGGCGGAGGTGACCAGGGGCTTGGCATAACCCCAGGCCTCGATGATCACGTTGCCGAAGGGCTCGGCGTTGGTGGAGGGGAAGACAATCAGGTCGGCGACCCGGTAGTAGGGATCGGGGTCGAGTTGCCAGCCGGTCCAGACGATGCGCGGGTCGATGGCGTTTTCCCTGGCCTGGCGGTGCAGTGCGTCCTTGAGCGGGCCGTCTCCGACGATCACCTGCCAGACCGGACGACCAGCGATCTCCCGGGGCAGCTTCACCAGGGCGTCGAGCAGGTAGCGATGGCCCTTGAAGCCGACGAAGCGGCCCGGGGTCATCAGCACCCAGGCCTCGGAGGGTATGCCCAGTTGCGCCTTGAAGCCCTCGGGCGCCGGTCCCTGGGGGGGCAGGTCGGCGAAGTTGTAGATGTGATGCACCCGTTGGGCGGGGAAGCCGGATTGCACCAGGTAGTCGCAGATACCTTGGGTGTTACCGATCCAGGCGTCCGCATGACGGTAGCCATCGACCTTGTAGTAGCCTCCGAGCCGCGCCACGTGTACCGCACCACTGCCCTTGCCCAGGTGGGTGAGGCGGGTCGCGCGGCCCATGTAGGTTTGTACGACCTGCGGCTTGAGGCGTTTCACCAGGCTACGCACCTCGAAGCGGGACAGGGGGTCCCAGACGGTGCGCATTGGCAGCGCATGGCAGGTCAGGCCGGACCAGTGATCGCCGTCCAGCTCGCTGCCCCGGCGCACCCCCAGTTCGGTCGGGTGACCCTGCCCGCTCAGGGCAATGGAGAAACGCTGAAACCAGCGCTCGGCCCCGCCAAAGGCCTTGCTGCCGATCAGTTGCAGGGTGTGAATAGGGTCAACAGTCACGTCAGTCCTTCAAAACAATCATTCAAAATTCAAAACCAACAATTCACGATTCATTGAGCAGTTCCCGGTAAACCCGCAGATTCCCCTCCACCATCTGCTCCACCGAGAATCCCCGGCGCATCAGCTCCCGCCCCGAATCCCCCATTTGGCGGCGCAATCGCGGGTCTGCCAACAGGCGTCCCACCGCATCGCCCAGGGCGACCGCACTGGCGGGGGGTACCAGCAGCCCGCTCACTCCGTCCTCCACCGCTTCGGGCATGCCCCCCGCATCCACCGCGACGATGGGCAGACCGGCGCTGGCCGCCTGTAGCAGAGAGACCCCCAACCCCTCCATCAGGGCCGGGTGCACCAGCAGGTCGAGGCAGGGGTAGATCACCGCCAGGTCGTCGCGGAAGCCGGCCAGCTTGACCCGCTCCTGCAGACCCAGGCGCTGGATCTCCGCGCTGAGTTCGTCCTTCAGCGGACCTTGGCCGAACAGCAGCCAGACCAGGTTGGGAAACCGCTCGATCAGCCCGGGCAGGGCCTCGAGCAGGTAGCGGTGTCCCTTGCGCGGGATCAACTGCGCCACGGTCGCCATCACCAGTGCGTCCCCGGGCAGGTCGAACTGGCGCAGGAACCAGGTCCGTTCGCAGGTGCGCTGGTAGGCCTCCACGTCCACCGCGCTGCGCACGCAGACCAGCTTGCCCTTGGGCACTCCTTCGGCCGCGAGCACCTCCACGATACCCTGGGAGATGCCGATCACCCGGTCGTAGAGACGGTATTTCCACTTCACCACCCAGGGGGACTCCGGGTTGTCCACGCGCCGGGAGTGGACCACCCGGACACCGCTGAGGCGTCCCGCCAGTCCGCCCAGCAGGTCGGCGCCGCGACGGCTGTGCAGGTGCAGGATATCCGGCTGGAGTTCGCGGATCAGGCGTTTCAGGCGCAGGATGAATCCCAGGTCAAGATCCCCGCCCATGGACATCTCATAGATCCCGGCCACCCGGTCGCGCACCGCGTCGGCCATGGCGCTGCCGGTGGGACAGGCGAGCCAGGAGGTGATCCCCTGCTGCTGCAGTCCGCCCAGCAGGTAGACCACCTGTTTGGCGCCTCCGTAGAGATGCCGTCCGGCCTCCACGTGCAGCACCTTCATGCGCCGGCCCCGGCGAAACCGGGCAGTCGCCCGGCCCGCTCAACGATCTCGTCGACACGGATATCCGCCATGCAGTCGAACGCCCCGTGGCAGGTCGGGTGGCGTTTGCAGGGGGAGCAGTTGCGCGGGTGATAGATCACCTCGGCGTTGGCATGGGTGGTGTCCAGATAGGGACGGGTGGAGCCGAACAGGCACAGGGTGGGCCGGTTCATGGCGATGCCGATATGCGTCAGCCCGGTATCCACCCCGACCACCAGACGGGCCCGGGCGAGAATCGCGGCGGCCTGGCGCAGGCTGGTTGCGCCCACACGGTCGACCAGGCGTCCGCCGCTACGCGGGCGGATCTCCCGCGCCGCTTCCCGGTCCGCCGGTCCGCCCAGCATCACCACCGGCAGTCCCCAGTGGCGCTGCGCCGCTTCGATCAGCTCGCTCCAGCGGGGACTGAACCAGTGTTTCTGGGGTCGGGTGGTGAACGGACAGATGGCCACGAAACCGTCTTTCAGATCTTCCCCGGCGAGCAGTTGCCCGGCGAATGCCCGGTCCTCCTCGCACAGCCCCACCTGCATTTCGAATGACTCACTGGGCAGCCCCAGCCGCTGCGCGAAATAGAGGTACTCGGAACCGATGCGTCGGGGTTCGCCGCCTTTGGGGATGCGCTCGTGCATCAACCACTGGCTGCCCTCCCGGGAGCCCAGACCGATGCGCCGGCGTGCCCCGGATAGGCGGCTCAGCAGGCCGCTCTTCATCAGCCCCTGCACATCCAGGGCGAGGTCGAACCCCTGTGCCTTCAGCTGTCGCCGGAAATCGCGGATCGCGCGCCACAGTGCGGCCCAGCGGCGCGCCCGCCAGAGTGCCTGCCACTCGCCGCGCGGCCAGACGATCACCTCGTCGAGTTCCGGGTGACACTCCAGCAGGGCGCGGGACTCGGGCTGCACCAGCCAGCACAGGCGCGCCCGGGGATAGCGCTGGCGCAGCGCGTGGATCAGGGGCGAAGCAAACACGATGTCGCCGATCGCGCTGAGGCGCACGATCAGAATCCTGGGGTCGTCACGATCGGTCAATTCCACAACAGTCCCGGCAGCGGCGCGCTGGATAATAGGCTCATGGCTTCTGGTTGATAGATAGGAACGTACAATAGTACAAGCAGCGCAACGATTATGTTAGTGTTGCCCCTTTCCGAAACCCGCCTGCCCCTTTGATTCCGTGGGCGCACGGGCCGCACAATCCGTTTAATCCTGACTTGCCCTGCGAATGCCGAAACCTGCCACCCCCGAGTTGATCTATCTGGGCCGCAGCCGCCTGCATCGCAACCGCGCCAACCTGATCCAGACCCTGCACAGCGTGGCGGCCTTCACCGAACTGGGTATCGCCACCCGGCTCTACCTGCCCCCCTGGCACAGCAAGGTCACACCGGCACAGAGACTCCACGACATGGGCATCGACACGCCCATCGATCTGCGCGCCGCCCAGTTGCTGCACCGGCGCTGGCCCAGCGGCGCCTTCGTCGGCTTTCATAAACGCCTGCTGGGACACGCCCGGGCGGTGTATGTGCGCACCCCGGAACTCAGCGCGGCGCTGGCGGCGCGGGGCATCCGTCACCATTTCGAGATCCACACCCTGCAGGGGCTGCCCCGGGATTACGGCCTGGAGGCGTTGGTCGAACAGCATCGCCGGGGGGTGATCGACTGGCTGGTTCCGATCAGCCGCAGCGCGGCGGATACCCTGAGCGGGGCGGGCGCGGATTCCGCGCGCATCCACGTGGCTCCCTCCGGGGTGGCGCTGGGCGCCTTCCGGACGGTGGCGGCGCTACAGCCGGAGCGCCTCGCAAGACCGCGCATGGTCTACCTGGGACGCATCAGTCTCGACCGGGGCCTGGAGATCCTCAGCCGGCTGGCGGCCGCCGGCCTGGGGGAGGTGACCCTGGTGGGAGATGCAGATGACCCGGTGCCGGAGATCCCGGGCCTGAGCCATCGGCCTGCGGTGCCGCACCGTGAGGTGGCCGGGCTGTACGCCGACAGCGAACTGGTGATCCTGCCCTACCAGCAGGACCTGAGTCATGCGGACGGGATCAGCCCGATGAAACTGTTCGAGGCGATGGCGGCGGGACGGCCGGTGATCGCCAGCGACATACCGCCGTTGCGCGAGATACTCAGGCACGGGCACAACGCCCTGCTGGCAGACCCCAGGGAGCCGGCCGCCTGGCAGGCTGCGGTGCAACAACTGATCAACGACCCCGGGTTGGCCCTGCAACTCGCTCGCCAGGCACGCCAGGATGCCCGCGCCTACGACTGGCCGCAGCGGGTCGCTGGGATTGCCGGGGCGATCGGGCTGAGACCCGCAGGGACCCACGCCGCATGACCGGGAATGAAGTCTTACACCCAGACCAGGCGAGCGGTCGCGGAGACGCGGCTACGTTTTGTGACACAACCGGGCTGCGCGGTGGCGTATCATCGGCGCTTGCGAATAACTTGAGGTGCCATCCATGCGAAGCGGCCTGAGCGATCGTATGCGAGCCTTTGTGCAACTGCCGCCGGGAATTACCGGTCGGCGGGAATCGATCAGCGAACGCCTGGGTCTGGGCGGTCTCTACCTGTTCGCGTTTTTCTCCCTGCTGGGCATCAGCGGGGCCAACATCGGTCTGGGTCTGATGCTCATCGCCCTAGTCCTCTCCGGGGAGGCCTGGCGTCGCCTGACCCGCCAGTCCCTGTTCTGGCTCTCCCTGGTAATCATCGGCTACATCACCCTGAGGGTGATGGACGCCTCGACACAGTTCCAGGCGGAGCAGAAAACCCAGTTCAGCCAGGCCCGGGACTGGATCCAGCTGTTCCTGTTCTTCATCCCGGCCTGGTGGATCAGCCGGGTCCCTGAGCGCATCCCGGCCACCCTGGCATTGATGTTCGGCGGTTTCACCCTGGGCATCCTCACCAGCATCGACGCCGAATTATTGAAGCAGATCACCGAGGGCAGCCGTTCCGGCCTGCATTTCGGCAAGCCGATCATCTTCGGCTTCAACTGCGCCGCGGCAATCCTCGCCCTGCTGCTGTTCATCATGATTCGCCTGGACGCGGATTCCCCTCTGCCCAGGGGCCGACGCAACCTGCAGGTCGGGCTGGCGGTGCTGGGCATCCTGTTCTTCACCGAAGGGCTGATCGTCAGCCAGTCCCGTGGAGTCTGGCTGGCCTTCCTGGTGGCGGTGCCCACCGTGTTCGCGGCACTCAAGTTCACCCGCCGCTCACGACGCCAGCCGGCGATCCCGGTACTCAAGCCGATGCTGGCGCTGGGCCTGCTCGCGATCCTCATCCTGGGGTTCAACTGGAACACCATCACCTCCCGGGTTACCAGCGAGCAGCAGGAGCTGGGTATGGTGGTCACCCAGGGGCTGGAGAAGGCGCCGTTGAGCTCCTCCACCTATCGCCTGCACCTGTGGCAGTTCGGCCTGGAAAAATGGCTGCAGCGCCCGTTCACCGGTTGGGGTCCCGGCACCACCTACGCCCTGGTCGAGGCGGACGACAACCCGGGGCTGAGGGATGAGCGGGGTGTGAGCTTCGACCACCTGCACAATGCCTACCTGGAAGTGGTGTTCCAGCTGGGGCTGATCGGCATCGTGTTCATCGCCCTGGTCTGCGGGCTGATGATCTCGAAACTCATGGAGGCGTATAAACGCAAGCGGGTGTCGCTCTATTTCCTCGCCTTCCTGTTCGGCAACTTCGCCCTGATCTCGGTCTACAGTCTCACCGACTTCCGGCATCTGCACTGGAACTGGCGCTTCTACTGGCTGATCATCTCGGGGATCACCTTCGCCTATCCGCTGATGAACGGCAAGAGCCTCTCCCAGGGCGGCAACAGCACAGACGGACAGGCATCTACCAGCCCCTCCAGCAGTGCCTCCGGGGACACCCCGGCAAGCCATGACACCGCCTGAAAACGCCGCACCGGATCTCGCGGTCCTGGTCTCCTTCTCCGGCGAGGGCGGGGTCGAGCGGATGATTCTCAACCTGGTCAATGCGCTGGCGGAACAGGGTGTGCGCCTTGACCTGCTGCTGATCAAGACCCGCAGCAAACACCTGGAAGCGTTGCACCCGGCGATCAACCGCATCGACCTCGGCAGCCGCCACACCGCCACCAGCCTGCTGCCCCTGGCGCGTTACCTGAAACGGGTCCAGCCCCCCGCCCTGCTGGCGGCCAAGGACCGGGCGGGACGGGTCGCGGTGCTCGCGCGGCTGCTCGCCGGGACCCCCGCCACCCGGCTGGTGATGCGCCTCGGCACCAACCTGACCGCCGCACTGGCGCACAAGTCACCCTGGCGCATGCGCCTGAGACGCCTGCCGATCCGCCTGCTCTACCCCCGCCTGGAACGGATCATCGCGGTCTCGGAGGGGGTTCGCCAGGACACCCTGGCGGTCTCCGGGGTCGACCCGGACAAGGTGGTGGTGGTGCGCAATCCGGTGATCACCCAACGCCTGCAGCAGGATGCGGAGGCCCCGCCGCCCCATCCCTGGCTGACCGATGGCGGCGACCCGGTGATCCTGGGCGCCGGACGCCTGACCCTGCAGAAGGACTTCCTCAGCCTGCTCGAGGCCTTCGCCCGGGTGCGTGAAACGATGCCCTGCCGGCTGATCATTCTCGGCGAGGGGCGGCAGCGGGAGGTGCTGCAGCAGCGGGCCGATGAACTGGCCATCCAGGCGGATATGGCAATGCCCGGGTTCACCCCCAACCCTTATGTCTACATGCGACATGCCCGGCTGTTCGTCCTCTCCTCACGTTGGGAAGGCTCACCCAACGTGCTCACCGAGGCGATGGCTCTGGGGGTCCCGGTGGTCGCCACCGACTGTCCCAGCGGACCCCGGGAAATCCTCGACCAGGGGCGCATCGCCCCGCTGGTTCCAGTAGGGGATGTGGCGGCCCTGGCCCGGGGAATGAGCCAGGCCCTGAGCCAGCCGCCGGACCGGGAATCGCTGCGCGACGCGGTGGCGGAGTATCATGCGGACTGTAGCGCGAGGCGTTATCTGGATATCATTAGCCCGCACCACTCATGCGACTGACGCCATGCTGCTCTCGATCAAATACAATTTTCTATTCGTGCACATCGCCAAGACCGGCGGCACCAGTGTCCGCGCCGCGCTGCAACCGCTGCGTTGGCGGGACCCCTGGTACTACCCGATGTTTCTCTGTTCCCGGCTGAGCCATCTCAGCGGACACCGCCTGGGCAGCAAATTCCCCCGCCACTCGCGCATTGTCGCCGCCCGGGAGATGCTGCCGGAGACGTTCTTCAACGGCCTGTTCAAGTTCGCCGTGGTGCGCAACCCCTGGGACCTGCAGGTCAGCTCGTTCCATCATATCCGCCGGGAGCGTCCGCACCTGATCGAACACATCAAGGACTTCGAGCATTTCATCCGCTGGAAGCTCGACCCGGAGCGCCCCTACCAGTTCCACGTCGATACCTCGATCCAGTCCCAGCTCGACTACCTGATCGACCTGCAGGGCAACATCCTGGTGGACTTCATCGGTCATTACGAAAACCTCGCCGACGACTTCGCCCACATCACCCGGCAGATCGGCGTGCCCAACCTCAGCCTGCCCCACAAGCGCAAGGCGACGGACCGGAAAAAGGACTATCGCAGTTATTACACTGATGAGTTGCGGGAGGTGGTCGGCGAGCACTTCCGCCGGGACATCGAGGCACTGGGGTATCAGTTCGAGCCCTGACCCCTGGCATTCCCGGCCAGCCGCCAGGCTGCCGGATGGCAACGCATAAGGCTGCCCATGTGCGTAATCCCCCTAGCGCTCGACATCCAGATAGCCGCGTTCCACGGCGGTATTCAGCGCCTTGGCCGCCGCAACCAGCTCTTCGTAGGTGAGGCGCAGGTTGCGCAGGTGGTTGATCTGATCCGGGGAGGGCAGGTCACTGCCCGCCACGCTGGAGAGGTCGAACAGTTCCTTGAGATACTCGGCGCGAGCCCGTGCCACCATAGCCATCACCGGTTTCATTCCGCCGATGGTGACCTTGGGGAGCAGGGGATTGATGACCTCGCGGTTGAGTTCGCGCAGGGCCTTGTCGATCTCCAGCAGGAGCCGGTTGTTATCGGTACTGTATGACATGCTCGCACTCCTGACGCCGGGGATGGATGGAAACGCATCTTCTCACCCGCTCTATCGGCGGCGCCGCGCCGATCCTGAAGCCAATCAGCCGGAGAGCAGATCCGAAGGCGCAGCGACTCCCACCCCCATAGCCGCCAGATAGCGGTTCACGCTGCTGCTCAGGGTGTAACCGGATACCGCCGCACGCAGTTGATCCGACGCCAGCGGCCGGTCGAGCTGACGGGCCATGGCCGCGGCCAGGGCGGCCGAGTCCCCCACCGGGCAGAGGGGCTCCCCGGGCAGTTCCCCCAGCAGTTCCCGGGGGCCGCTGGGACAGTCGGTGGCGGCGACCGGGGTGCCGGCCGCCAGGGCCTCGATCAGCACCACCGGCATGCCCTCCCAGCGGGACGAGAGGACGAACAGTCCGGCGCGTTTCATGTAGGGATAGGGATTTTCGACGAACCCGGGCAGGGACACCCGGTCAGCCAGCTTCAACGACTGCACCTGTGCCTCGAGACGTTCCCGGGCGCGACCCTCGCCCAGGATCAGCAAGCGGCAGTCGTAATCCGGGGCAATTTCCGCGAACGCCCGGATCAGGGTTGCGAAATCCTTGCGCCGGCACAGTTCACCCACCCCGAGAATCACCCGGGGTTCGCCGGGACGGAACCAGGGATGATCCAGGGGTTCGTCGAGGCGCGCCTGAAACCCGGGCGTGATGATCGGGCTGGGGACTACGGAGATCCGCTCACGCGCCAGGCCGATGGATGCGGCGAAGTCGTCCGCGGCGCCCACCGAGGGTACCAGCACCGCATCCGCGTGAGTGTAGAGATATTTCATGGAAGTGCGTTGCACGAAACGCTCCCAGCGGCCGCGACTCTGCAGGTTGCGGCTCACCGTGGTGCCGCTGCGCAACACCACCCGGGCCGGTCTGCCGCTCAATGCATTGGCCAGTAACGCGGTACGGTTGACCCGGTCCTTGTCGGACAGCAGCACCGCCGGGCGGGTACCGCGCAGGTAACGGACCAGCTCCGGCAGGGCGGAATAGACGTGATGGGCCTTGAACTCGATCACCCGCAGGTTCTGCGCCAGCGGTTGCGTCAGCCAGGGGCCGTGATCGCGGATCTTCAGCAGGTCTACCGGATAACCCGCCTCGGCGATCCCTGGGAGCAGGTTCCGCGCCACCCGATCCACACCGCTGTGCCCCGAGGTCGCCAGGAAGCACGCGATGCGCGGAGTTTCAGCCATCCCCACGCCCCGTGACCCGGAGGCCGAAGGCGGCCAGGTAACGGGCGGCGCTCCGGTCCAGGGTGTATTCGCTGACCGCGGCCTTGAGTATTTCGGGATCCGGCGGATTGCGCAGGGTTTCCAGCATCGCCTCGGCCAGTGCCACCACATCCCCCACCGGCACCAGCGGCGCCACCTCGCCGGCGCGGGTAATCTCGTGCGGTCCCGAGGGACAGTCGGTGCTCACCGAGGGGGTGCCCAGGGCAAGCGCCTCGGTGAGCACATTGGGTGAGCCCTCCCACAGGGAGGAGAGCACGAACAACCCGGCATGACTGAGATAGGCGTAGGGATTGTCGACGAAACCGGGCAAGCGGAAATCCGCCTCCAGGCCGAGCTCCGCGGCCAACTGGCGCAGCGAGGCCTCCTTGTTACCCTGACCGAGGATCATCAACCGGCAGGGCATCTGCTCCCGCACCATGGCGAAGGCCTTCAGCAGGGTGGGAAAATCCTTTTGCCGGCGCAGCCCGCCGATCCCCAGAATCAGCGGCGGCTCGCCGGGCTGCAGCCAGGGATCCTCCGGCAGCTCCGCGGATTGTTCATACAGCTCCGGGGTGATGGTCGGATTCTTGATCACCGTGATCTTGGCTTCGGGGATGCCGCTCAGCTGCATCACCTCGTTGGCCACCCCCTGGGAAACCGCCACCACCCCATCCGCCTGACGGAACAGTTTCACCAGGTTGCGGGTCTTCATCCAGCGTCTCAGCCAACCCATGCCACGGGCTTCCATGCGCGAAATCAGCGCGGTGCCCGGGCGCAGGAAAAAACGTGTCCGGCCGCGCTGGCGACGCTTCGCCTGCAGCGCGATCTCATCGTCGAGGATCTTCGCCGAAAGCAGGACCTGCGGGTCGTTCTCAGCCAGGTAGTCGAGCAGCAGGGGCAGTGCATCACGCTGTTTCGATACCGGGAAGGTGATCAGCCGAACGCTGTCCGGAAGGCGGTGCAGGTAGGGGGCGTTGGGATCCTTGATGATGAAATCCACCCGGGCCCCCTGGCGGGCCAACCCCCGGGCGATATTCACCATCATCCGCTCAACCCCGCCGTCGCCGAATTTCAGGATGAACAGGCAGACATGGGGGACAGTTTCTTGTGCTTGAGTCATCGGCTTGGAGGTTAACGGGCCCTGGGAATCGTGCCTTGGGATCGGCTGCGAACAAAGATGGGCACTATAAGGAATCTGACGCCGGGATGGAACCGTGGCGCGCGCAATCGCTCCTGCCGGCGAGTCGGTTCAGGGGTGCGCACACCAGTTAAGAGTGCGCGTGTGATCACCGGGTCGGGTCAGGCAGGGCTGACCCGAACGCCGATTATCCTGCGCCTGCACGGCCCGAAATCACTGCAGGACATCACGCATGCGTACCGCTTCCGTTCCAACCTTGTTGTCGGCGTCCAGGGCGATCGCCCGGTTGAACGCCTCGGTGGCACCGGGCTTGTCCCCGGTCTGCGCCAGGACGAAACCGAGGGTCAGATGGATGCGCTGAAAATCCGGATTCTGGATGATGCCCGCCTTGAGTATCTCAATCGCCCGGGGCGCCTCCCCGGTATAGAAAAGGGCCAGGCCCAGATCGTTGTAGGACTCCACATCATCGGGATTGATGCGTATCGCCCGTTCGTAGAGACCGATCGCCTGGGTATAATCCTTCTTCGCGAAATAGTCATCCGCCAGGCGGGCGATCAACGCGGGATCATCCGTGTCCGTGCCGGGCATCGCCGGCTGGGCCATCGGAGCCGGCGCGACGGGGGCAGGGAGCATGGCCGCGGGCTGGGGCTGGGGCTGGGGCGGCGCCTCACTGACCCGGGACGCCTGGCCCGCGCATGGTTCGCAATGACTCATGGCGATGACGTACACGATGAGTCCGAATGTCGCCTGACCGACTAAGAATACCAACCAGGCTAGTGGGCTGAGTTTTGGCATATGCACGGGATTCCGGTGATTGCGATACGTGCATTATCAGACCTGAACCGGCTGCCATCAACGCCCACTGAGCAGGGTAACCCCGATAACCGATCCACACACAGCGACACCCATCAGCATGCGCATCACCATCGTTGACAATGACCATGTCTCGGCCCTGAAGGCCTGTTTCGACCTCATCCAGGCCCTGCGACCCGAGCTGGACGAGCCCGCTTTCATCCGGGCCGTCCGCCGCATGCAACCCCAGGGTTATCGGTTGGCCCTGCTGGAAACCGGCGGACGCGCGGTGGCGCTGGCCGGCTTTCGGATCAGTGAGAGTCTTGCCTGGAGGCGTTATCTGTACGTAGATGACCTGGTCACCCGCCCCGAGGACCGTTCAAAAGGATACGGCGCCCGACTCCTCGAATGGCTGCAACAGCACGCCGCAGAGTGCGGCTGTAAACAGATTCATCTCGACTGCGGGATGCCTCGGGAGGCGGCGCATCGCTTCTACCAGAGCGCAGGGTTTCAAGCGAGCGCCCTGCACTTCCACAAACCGCTTCACTCCCGTTGACCGGCGCCACAGGGATTTGATGGCGCCGTTTCCGGTTCTGTGACAACAGACCCGATTTAAGTTCCCGTCCTGTCCGCCGACACCGGGATAGAACAGAACAAAAAATCGGCTGATGCAGTTCTGAGCCGGGTCACCTCACCACCACAAGATCGAAGGCGGTTGCCCATGAACGACGTTGCATTCCAGTTCGTTGAAAAACTCAGCGCAGAACTCTCATCCGGCAACCTGAAACTGCCCGCGTTTCCGGACATCGCGATGCGCGTGAAACAGGCCCTGGAGAGCGACGACGTCTCCGCCGACAAGGTCGCCAAGGTGGTGGGCAGCGATCCGGTGCTCTCGGCCCGGCTGCTGAAGGTGGCCAATTCCAATTTCGCCAATCGCAGCGGCGCGCAGATCAAGGACCTGCGCACCGCCATTGCACGGCTGGGATACGACCTGGCCTACAGCACCGCGGTCTCCATCGCGGTGGAGCAGATTCTGCACTCGAACTCGGTCAAGCTGTGCCGGGAGCAGATGGCCCGCTTGTGGAAGCACAGCGTGCTGGTTTCCGCGATTGCTTACGTGATCGCGAAAAAACACAGCCCGGTCAACCCGGACGAGGCGATGCTCGGGGGACTGCTGCATGACATCGGCAAGTTCTATATCTTCTCCCGGGCCGAGCAATATCCGGAACTGTTTGCCGACCCCCAAGCGATGGAAGACCTGTTGCAAAACTGGCATACGGGCATCGGCCACGCGATCCTCGAGGCCTGGGGTTTCAGCGAGGATCTGGCCCAGGCGGCCAACGAACACGATGACCTGGAACGGCCCCACTCGGGCCCGCCGGACATCACCGATGTGGTGATCACCGCCAACCTTTGTGCCTATTGGGAGACCCTGGGGGACGATTTCGACTGGCCGGGGGTCAGCGCGGCGAAACGACTGGAGCTCGATCACGACGCCATCGCCGGTATCCTGCGGGCCTCGGACAAGGAGATTCAGTCGATTCTCCAGGCCCTGGGCTGAAGCCGGCCTGCGAAACCGCTTCGAGCAGGTATCCGCTTCCGCACGCGACACACACCCGACCTGAGACCCGCGGATCCTTTGCCGGGGAACCAGCCAATCCCTGCCCATCCGGGTAAAAGGCATGGCAACCGTGCGCCACCCTGCACCTTTCGCAGCGGTAATACCCCCTCATTTCGACTATTCTCAAAGAAATCCCTGATGCGTCCGCATAAGACTAAAAAAAAACCTCCATCGGCCGAATTGATTCAATGAGGCCGGGTAAAGAAGAAACGTACAAAAATGGCACAGCTGCTGCACACCGAACACGTGGTGTCGACTGAGGTATCCCATCAGCTCGAACAATGGCACCTGAACAACCCCGAGGCCGGCATACTCGCATTGGTCGCGGAAAAGGATCAGGCATCGATTCCCGACCTGCAATCCCTCTGTCAGGGAATCGGTCTGCCCCTGGTCGGGGCGGTTTTCCCTGAAATCCACAACAACGGGCAATTCTTCCGCAGCGGGGCCCTGCTGATCCTGCTCGATCCCATGGCGGACTATGCCCAACTCATCGAGCTGGCGCAGACCGAGGAAGCGCAAACGGCCCAGGTCGCCGCGGCGGCGGATGCGATACGCAGTCTGCTGATACCCGATCAATCCACCACCCTGCTGATGCTGTTCGATGCCCTGGTGCCAAACATCGGGACCCTGCTCGAATCCTTCTACCTGCAACTGGCGGAATCGGTCCACTATGCCGGGGCCAACGCCGGCAGCGAAACCTTCCAGCCAATGCCCTGTCTGTTCGACGATCAGCGGCTGATCGGCAACGGCCTGCTGTTGCTGTTGCTGCGTCCCCAGGCAGGCGCGGTGCTCGAACACGGCTACCAGGTTCCAGACCAGCTGATCGTCGCCACCTCGACCGAAGGCAACCGCATCATCAGTATCGGCTGGCAACCTGCCTTCGATGTCTACCGGGAGCACATCCAATCGTTGTACGGCATCGAGGTGACGCGGGAAAACTTCTATGATTACGCGGTGCACTTTCCGTTTGGCATCCTGCGCGCCGACGAGGAGGTGCTGGTCAGGATTCCGGTCGCCCTCGAATCCGATGGCTCACTGTTCTGTGTCGGCGAAGTGCCGGAACACGTGGTATTGACCCTGCTCGAAGCGCCTCAAGGCGACGCCCTGCAGACCGACCGGCTGCTGGCCTCCCGGCTGGGAGGCCAGCAGCCCTCAGTGCTCACCTTCTACTGCGCCGGACGCAGAATGCACCTGGGCGAGTCCCAGGCAGCGGAAGAACTGCAGCACCTGCAGACTCATCTGAATGCCACACAGCTGTATGGGGCGCTATCTTTGGGAGAGATCGGGAGTTCTCAGCGGGGCGGCTATCCCCTGTTCCACAACGCCACCCTGGTGTGCATGAAATTCTGATATGAACCAGGAGCGCATCCTCTCCATACTCTACGATATCTCGCTGGTCATCGGCGCGTCGGACCAGGTGAATTTCCTGTTGATGAAGGTGCTGCAACGGCTGATATTTCATACCGGATACCCCTGCGGCCTGGTGCTTCAGCAGGAACCCGAAGGCGGCGCACCCGGGTCGTTTCGCCTGCGCACCTGTGTCGGCGATCACCGTCTCACGCCCTGGCTCAACCAGTCCCTGCAGATCCCGATGATACTCGGCTCAGGCAGCCGTAGCGGTGATATCCAGCAACAGCTGGAAGGGCTGCCAGTCAAACAGGACTACTACCAAAACCTGATCAGCCTGCCGATACCCGACTATGGCCTGGTTCTGTTGCTGACCCCGGTGGAACAGCCCCCATCGGTGCCCTTCAATGAGATCTTCAAGCCGGTCATGGCCAACTTCGCCAAGGCGATCAACCTGTGTCAGCGTAACGAGGATTTCACCGCCCACCTGATCGCGGATCGGGACGAGGCCCGGGAGGCCAACACCCGCTTTCGTCACGCCATGGACAACACCCAGGATGCGATCTACCTGATCGACCCGGTGCAGATGCGCTTCGTCGATTTCAACCGCCAGGGCTGGGAGTCCCTGGGCTATACCCCCGAGGAGTTACTCAGCCGGGGACCTTCGGACATCAAACCCGAGGTCGACGAGACCCAACTCAAGAGCCTGTTCGACGAGGTCATCGACACCGGGGTCGATTTCAGCCTCAAGACCTTTCACCAGCGCAAGGACGGCAGCCGGTTTCCGGTGGAGGTGCATCTCAACGCCCTGAGGCAGGAAAGCAATTCACCGATCCTGATTGCAGTCGTTCGTGACGTTACCGAACGTAAAAAATATGAGGATGCGTTGTTCAATGAAAAAGAACGCGCCCTGGTGACCCTGCAATCGATCGGCGATGCGGTCATCACCACCGATCGCGAGGGTCGCATCGACTATATGAACCCGGTGGCGGAGAGTCTTACGGGCTACAGTCTGCAGGAGGTCAGCGGACGCACCCTGGAGAATGCCTTCCGGATCATCGATGAGAACTCCCGGGAACCCGCCGTCAACCCCATCGATGCCTGTCTGGCCAGCGGCGAGGTGATCAGCCTCGGCAGTCACAGCCTGATCATCGCCCGGGACGGTCGCGAGATCGCCATCGAGGATTCCGCCGCACCGATTCGCAAACAGGACGGTCAGGTGATCGGCGTGGTGATGGTGTTTCATGACGTCACCCGGGCCCGCGAGATGGCCCAGACACTCTCCTGGCAGGCCAGCCATGACAGCATGACCGGCCTGGTCAACCGGGCGGAGTTCGAACAGCGCCTGAGGGTTTTGCTCGACCAGGTCCGCGAAGATCGCAGCCGCCACGCCATGCTCTACCTCGACCTGGATCAGTTCAAGGTGGTCAACGACACCTCGGGCCATGTAGCGGGGGACGAACTGCTCAAACAGCTGGCGGTGCTGATGAGCGACCTGGTGCGCGAAAGCGACACCCTGGCCCGGCTGGGGGGTGACGAATTTGGCGTACTGCTCGCCCATTGCGACCTGAGCCACGCCCAGTTGGTTGCCAACCTGCTGCGGGAAAAGATCCATGAGTACCGGTTCATCTGGCAGGACAAACTGTTCGAGATCGGCGCCAGCGTGGGCATCGTGGAAATCACCGAGGTACAGAATGACATCTCGCTGATCCTCAGCCATGCGGACATCGCCTGTTATGCCGCCAAGGATGCGGGGCGCAACCGGGTGCACGTATTCCAGCCCGACGACGACGAACTGATGCAGCGGCACAGTGAAATGCTGTGGATATCCAAGATCACCCAGGCCATGGAACAGGAGCGGCTGGAACTCTACTGCCAGGCCATCGTCCCCACCCCCGGGGAAACAGAACCGATCGAATGGTACGAGATTCTGCTGCGCCTGCGCGACATCCAGGGACACCTGGTCCCCCCCGGCGCCTTTATTCCCGCTGCGGAACGCTACAATCTGATGCCGGCGGTGGATCGCTGGGTGATCACCCATGCATTGGAAAATCTGCAGCGCATGGGCGCCTGCGAGGAGACCCACCGTTACCGGATCTCGATCAACCTGTCCGGGGCCTCTCTGAACCAGGAGGACACCGCTGCCTTCATACTGGATCAGGCCGGGGCCTTCCAGATCGATCCGGATCAGGTATGTTTCGAGATCACAGAAACCGCGGCCATTTCCAACCTGGCGAAGGCCTACCGCCTGATGCACGATCTCAAGGAACAGGGGTTCCGTTTCGCCCTGGACGATTTCGGCACCGGGGTGAGTTCATTCAACTACCTGAAGAACCTGCCAGTGGACTATCTCAAAATCGATGGCAGCTTCGTGCGCGATATGCTCAACGATTCGGTGGACGATGCAATGGTCGAGATGATCAACCAGATCGGGCACGTGATGGGGATTCGCACCATTGGCGAGTATGTCGAGAACGCGGAGATCCTGGCGGCCCTCAGCCGCAAGGGCATCGACTTCGCCCAGGGCTTCCATCTACACCACCCGACGCCGATGCAGTCGATTTGCCAGCGTGTCACGGCCGGTGATTGGGAGCCCTGACCGGGCATCCGGATCAGAGCCCGGAGACACTCACATCACCGGGTTATGGCCCGCTGTCAGTCCGTCAACTGGTAATGGGCACCGCAGTAGGGGCAGGTCGCGATGCCGGTCTTTTCAATCGGAAGATAGACCCGGGGATGCAGGGCCGCCACCGCCTCGCCGGGACGGGGACAGCACAGGGGCAGATCCTTACGGGTGACTTTCTGGGTGTCCTGCTGAGGAATTTTCGCTTCCGCCTGAGTCATGCTCACTTCTCCTGATCACACATAGGCCAACCAATCCGGATGCGCGGCCTTGCGCCCGTGCACCAGATCGAAATAGCTTTTCTGCAACTTCTCGGTCACCGGTCCCCGGCCACCCTGGCCGATGACCCGGTTATCCACCTCGCGTATCGGTGTGACCTCTGCCGCGGTACCGGTGAAGAAGGCCTCATCGGCAATATAGACCTCGTCGCGGGTGATGCGTTTCTCGACCACCTGGTAGCCCATCTCCTGGGCCAGTTCCATGACCGTTTTGCGGGTGATACCGTCCAGCGCCGAGGTCAGGTCCGGAGTATAGATCACCCCATCGCGGACGATGAAGATATTCTCCCCGGACCCCTCCATGACATAGCCCTCGGCATCCAGCAGCAGGGCCTCGTCGTAACCGTCCCGCAGGGCCTCCTGCAGGGCCATCATGGAGTTCATGTAGTTGCCGTTGGCCTTGGCCCGGCACATGGTGATGTTGACATGGTGGCGGGTGAAAGAGGAAACCCGGATGCGGATGCCCTTCTCCATGTTTTCCGCGCCCAGGTAGGAGCCCCACTCCCAGGCCGCCACCATGACGTGGACCCTTAGGTTGTCGGCTCTCAATCCCATGCCCTCGGAACCGTAAAAGCACATCGGGCGGATATAGGCGGACATCAGCTTGTTGTCGCGCACCGCGGCCAGTTGCGCCTCGTTGAGGGTCTCCCGGTCGTAAGGCATCGGCATGCCCAGGATGTGCGCGGAGCGGAACAACCGCTCGGTGTGATCCTGCAGGCGGAAGATCGCGGTGCCCTGTTCCGCACGGTAGGCGCGCACGCCTTCGAACACCCCCATCCCGTAATGCAGGGTATGGGTCAGCACATGGGTCTTGGCCTCGCGCCAGGGAACCATTTCGCCATCCAGCCAGATGACACCATCACGATCAGACATCGTCGACATTGTGTAAGGGTCTCTCGTTACTCGTTGTTGTTCTGCATCAGGCAGGACCAGATCTCCTGCACCAGGGTACGCTCTTCGGTCAGCCGCTCCCGGTCCACCCGGGACGGCAACTCCTGCAGGGCGCTGCGGTGGTAGACCGCGCGCAGCACCTTGTAGATGCCCATCAGGCGCTCCGCGGCCTGATCGTTCAGCAGCCCCAGTTTCACCAGGGTCTCCAGGATCCGGATGTTGTCGGTCCAGGTCAGCAGGTCCGGGTGTTCATACGCCCACCGAAGAACCGTGTATTGAACCATAAATTCAATATCCACGATACCGCCCACACCCTGTTTCAGGTCGAATTCCCGGGTATCGCTGCGGTCCAGACTGGCGCGCATCTTTTCGCGCATCTCCAGCACCTCGTGGCGCAGTTTCCGCGCATCCCGGGGCTGGCCGAGCACGGCCCTGCGAATCTGCGCGAAACGCGACCCGACCCGCTCATCCCCCGCCACTACCCGGGCGCGCACCAGGGCCTGGTGTTCCCAGGTCCAGGCGTTGTTGCGCTGGTAGGTCTCGAAGGTCTCCAGGGAGCTGACCATCATCCCCGAATTGCCGTTGGGGCGCAGCCGCATGTCCACCTCGTAGAGGATACCCGATGGGGTGCGGGTGGTCATGATGTGGATGATGCGCTGGGCCATGCGCGCGTAAAACACGTCCACCGAGACCGGTTTCGCGCCGTCGGTGAAGGCGTTGCGATCGGTGCAGCCGTGCAGGAACACCATGTCCAGGTCCGAGCCGAATCCCAGTTCGATGCCGCCGAGCTTGCCATAGCCGACCACCGCGAAGCCGATTGAGCGATCGCTCACGCCCGGGGGATAGCCGTGCCGCCGCACCATCTCCCGGAAACTCAGGCGGATCACCTGATCCAGCACGCTCTCGGCGATCCAGGTCAGGTAGTCGCTGACCACCATCAGCGGGATCTGCTCCGCAATGTCCGCGGCCGCGACCCGCAGACGGTTGCTGTGGGCAAACTGGCGCAGCCCCTCCATCTGGCTTTCCAGGTCATCCTGGTCAAGGCGTTCGAGCAGTTCCGCAAGTTCACGGTCGAGCTTTTCCCGATTCAGCGGCGAATAAAGACGGCGGGGGTCGAGCAGCTCGTCGAGCAGGATCGGATGCCGGGTCAGCATTCCGGACACCCAGGGACTCACCCCGGTCAGTTTGACCAGTTGGGAGAGCACCATCGGGTTCTCAATCAGCAGCGCGATGTACGCGGTACGGCGCACGATCGCCTCGAGCAGGTTCAGCACCCGGGGCAACGCGGTATCCGCGGATTCGGATCGCCCGACCGCTTCGATCAGCAAAGGCATCAGGGCATCGAGCCGTTCCCGTCCCTTGCTGCTGAGACGCCGGCAGGCGTGGCTGTCACGCAACAGACCCAGCAGTTCCAGGGCCCGCTGCGGCTGCGCGAATCCCGACTCGCTGAGCAATTGAGCGGCCTGTTCCGGTTCGAGGGTGTTCAGCCACACTCCGCCCAGCGGCTGGCTCTGTTCATCGGACTCGGTTTGAGGGGCGGAGATGATCAGGTCGAAATGACCCTGCACATGCCGGCGATGCCGGTCCAGTTGCTCGGAAAACGACTTCCAGCCGGCATCTCCCATGGAGCGGGCCAGCCTCAACCGGCCCAACTCATCGTCCGGCAGACGGTGGGTCTGGCGATCCTGCCAGGCCTGCAGGCGGTTCTCCACCCGCCTCAGGTAGACATAGGCCTCGCTCAACTCCTGCACCACATAGGCCGGCAACAACCCGCGAGTCTTCAGCACCTCCAGCACCGGGAGGATCGGACGCACCTGCAGACCCTTGTCACGGCCACCACGAATCAGCTGAAAGGCCTGACCGATGAATTCGATCTCGCGAATCCCGCCGGGACCCAGTTTGATGTTCGCCGCCATGCCTTTCCTGTGTAGTTCAGCGCTGATCATCTGCTTCATCTCGCGCAGCGAGGCGATGGCGCCAAAATCGAGATAGCGGCGGTAGACGAACGGGCGCAGCATATTCATCAGCTCGCGCCCCGCCTCGGCGTCTCCGGCCACCACCCGAGCCTTGATCATCGCATAGCGCTCCCACTCCCGGGCCTGGGCGCCATAGTAACTCTCCAGGGCGGTAAAATTCATCGCCAGGGGTCCGGCATTGCCGAACGGCCGCAGACGGGTATCGACACGGAACACGAAACCGTCTGCGGTGTGATTGTCGAGAGCCTGCACCAGGCGCTGGCACAGGCGAATGAAGAACTGTTCGTTGCTCAGACGTCGTGCGCCATCGGTCTGGCCGTTCTCGGGATAGGCGAAAATCAGGTCGATATCTGAGGAGAGATTGAGTTCCCGGGCACCCAGCTTACCCATGCCCAGCACCACCAGGGGCTGGGGCTCGCCCGCCGCATTGCGCGGTACGCCCATCTCGCAGCAGGCCCATGCGTGGAGGTGGCTCAACGCCTGTTCGATACAGGCATCGGCGAGGGCGGACAGATCCTCCAGGGTTTCACCCAGGGGCGCGAGCCCGGCCAGGTCGCGCCAGATGATGCGCACCATCTCGTGCCTGCGGAAAACCCTCAGGCGCCGGGCCAGGTCGGCGTCATTGGCCACGCCCTGCAATTCGCCCGCAAGCCGCAGCGCCACCTCACCGACGGCTAAGGTACGATCGAGATCGCCCTGCTGATGGCTTCGGATCAGCCATTCAGGTTCCCTCAAAGCGACCTGAAACAGGTAGTCACTCGCCTCCCAGACCTGCAGCAGACGCTCCTTAAAGCGATCCGGGTCCGGCATCTCCACAGCCACCTCGGCGAGTCGCTCGAGCCAGCGTTGCCAATGGCTTTCACGTTCCTGCTGCAGCGCGGAGTCAGTCATCTAGGGGGTATCGGATCAGTTGCACAGCTCAAGGGTACCATTTATATGCCTGACCCATCGACGCCGCCGCCCTGTGTCGAATGACCCTGTACGCATGCACGTTTCACACAGGTTGCCATCGCATGACAAATCCAATAGGGTGACAGTTTGTATCAACCAGCCGGACCCGGACGCATCGACCGCAACACCATCCGTGCGAGGCTTGTTCACGGGATGACCGATCCTGCCCAGGCACCCACCAGCGGCGCATCATGAGGAGCCGGCCACGCGACATGATCCGTCTGCAGCAGATCGAATACCACTACCCGCAGCATCCGCCCCTGTTCTCCGGACTTGATCTGGAAATCCCGCAGGGCAGCCTGTTCGGTCTGCTCGGCCCCAACGGCGCCGGAAAGACCACCCTGATCTCCCTGATGACCGGACAGCGTACCCCCCAGGGCGGCGAGGTGCGGATCGATGGACTCGACTATCGCACCCAGCGTGCGGCGATTCTCAACCGGCTGGCGCATATCCCGCAGGACTATGCCTTCTACCCGCAGCTCAGCGCCCTGGAGAACCTGCAGTTTTTCGCCGGTCTCTACCCGGAGATGAAACGACAACGCGCAGCGCAGATCGCGCGGGCCCTGGAAACCACCGGCCTGACCGAACAGGCCGGACGACCGGCGAAGCATTTTTCAGGCGGACTCAAAAGGCGCCTGAACCTGGCCATCGGGCTGCTCAACCAACCCCGGCTGATCATTCTCGACGAGCCCACCGTGGGCATCGATCCGCAGTCGCGCCATTTCATCCTGGCCTCCATCCGCGCACTCAACGAGGGCGGCTGCACCATCGTCTACACCAGCCACTACATGGAGGAGATCGAGCAGATCTGCAGCCGGGTGGCGATCATCGATCACGGCCGGATTCTCGAGCAGGGTCCCCTCGATCAGATCCTCGGCAAACACCCCCTGCTGCGGATCGATCTCGACCCGCAGACCCCGGAAGTACAACTCCAGCCGCTGCTGGAGAGCCTCGCCGCACAGGGGCTGGAACGATCCGGGCACGTCATCAGCGGCCATCCGGGCAACATCGACGCGCTGCCTGTGTTATTGCAGCGCCTGCGCGAGCGGGATATCCGGGTGAGCGGACTCTCCTACGGCAAGCAGACCCTGGAGAAGCGTTTCTTCGAACTGACCCAGACCCACCTCAGGGACTGACCCGGCATGCTCCTGAGCGTAGTCCAGAAAGAGATTCGTCTGGTCCTCAAGGACCCGCAGGCCCTGCTGGTGCTGTTTCTGTTGCCCGTGGTGTTCATCCTGATCATGTCTCTGGCGCTGCAGGACCGCATGGGCGGGGAACACCAGGAACAGCCCGAAGTCGGCCTGTGGATCGAGGATCCCGCCGCCCTGGAGCCGGAGCTGCGCAAAAGCTTCATGGCGCTGCGGGGTCTGCGGGTGATTCCGGTGTCACAACAGGATCAGTTGCTGCGGCAACTGGAAGACGGGGATTACCTGGCCGCCATCCTGTTGCCGAAAGGCTTCCCTGCTACCCTCAGCAGTCCCACCAGTGCGGACACGGACAAGCTGCAGATCCGCTATGCCGCCAGCCTGCCGATGTCCCTGCGCCGTTCGGTGCTCGGCTCGGTGCGCGAGGCTCTGGGCGCTGCCCAGGTGCGGCGACTGTTCACCTATGACGACATCAGCGAGGCGGAGCTTCAACAACGGGTCGACCACCTGCTCGGACGTACCCTGGTGGTGACCCGCACCCAGGGCGCCAACGAGGCCGCCCCACCCAGCTCGGTACAGCAAAGCGTACCCGCCTGGCTGATCTTTTCCATGTACTTCGTGGTGCTGCCGATCGCCACCACCCTGCTGACCGAACGCCAGCAGGGCACCCTGCAGAGATTGCGCACCCTGCCGGTCTCCGGGGCGGTTCTGCTGGCAGGCAAACTGATCCCCTACCTGGTGATCAACCTGATCCAGGCCGCCCTGATGATTCTGGTCGGCATCTACCTGGTCCCCCTGCTGACCGGTGAAGCCCTGCAGCTTGGGGATAACGCCTGGTGGCTGCTGCCGCTGATCCTTGCTGTCAGCCTTTCAGCAATCAGCTTCGCATTGTTGATCGCGACCTGGGCCAGGACCAGCGAACAGGCCACCACCCTGGGTGGCGTCAGCAATCTGATCCTGGCCGCCATTGGTGGTATCATGGTGCCCACTTTTGTGATGCCGGGACTGATGCAGCAGATCGCCGCTCTCTCACCCATGAACTGGGCGCTGGAGGGATTTTTCGCGATACTGCTGCGCCATGGCGGCGGATCCCAGGTGGCCCCGGAGATCCTCAAGCTGCTGGCGCTCTCAGGCATCCTGTTTTCACTGGCACTCCACTTTTATCGTGATCTGACGGACGGCAAAACATGAAAGGCTCGATGGACACTCAGTTCAAGCTGGAACTCAAAAAGATGATCGTGGACGAGTGCCGATTGGATGAATTCACAGCGGAGGACATCAAGGATGATGAATACCTGGCCGGCCCAGAGGCGCGTTTCGGACTCGATTCCATTGACATGCTGCAGGTGATCGTGACGATCAAGAACCGCTATGGCATACACATACAGAACGATGCCGAATCACGTGAGATACTCGCCACCATCAACAACCTGGCGGATTTCCTGCATCCGGAATAACCTTCCGGCGAGGCATTACAACATGCGGTCAGGTCGTTCATGGTGATTCCGCACCGGCTTCCCATCATAGGAATGGCTTGCGCCTCCCACCTGGGCGAAGATCTCGCTGACCTGCCCGAATCCAGCGATCTGTCCAGCGAGTACACTCCGCCGCGCATCACCCTCAAGTCGACCGGTCTGCAGCTGCCCTACTACATCATCGACAGCCACCTGGATGATGAAAACCGCCATTTCGAGATCCTCTTCCAGGTGGTCGGCCGAGCCCTGGCGCGCAGCGGGCTGGGTGCGGATGATCTGCGCCACACGGGGATCTTCATTGGTTCCTCCAGCTACGATCTGCGGCAGAGCGAGATCCTCTATCAGAGTCAACTCGACGCTGGCGACCCGAATGCCCTGCCGATGACCTACACCGGGTACAACCGTCTCGGTGCGGCGCTGTGCGAGCGTTTCTCGATCGGCGGAGAACCGTTCAACCTGAACACCGCCTGCACTTCCAGCGCGAACGCCCTGCTGCTGGCCCACAGCATGCTGCGCCAGGCAAAGTACCGGCACGCCCTGGTGATCGGCATCGAACTCTACAACGAGACCACCATCACCGGTTTCTCCGGCCTGCAACTGATCGCCGAACGGCGCATCGCACCCTTTGACGCCCACCGCGACGGCATTCTGCTGGGCGAGTCCTGCTCCGCCCTGGTGCTCAGCGCGGATCAGCGGCACCCGGCGGCTACCGGCCTGTACGCCCTCGGCGGCGGCAGCAGTTTCGACCCCTACAGCATCACCACATCCAACCCGGACGGTTCGAGCATTGCAAGCGCCCTGGAACTCGCCCTGAGCCATTCGGGGGTCGAGCGGGAAAAGGTTCTCGCCATCAAGTCCCACGGCACCGGCACCCGCATGAACGACATCTCCGAATCCCGGGGCATCCTCAGTGCATTCGGCGCCACGCCTCCGCCGGTCACCGGCCTGAAACCCTACGTGGGACACACCCTGGGCGCTTGCGGCACCCTGGAATTGATCCTGTTCGGCCAGGCGCTGCTGGACGGATGGGTACCGAAGACCCCCAATCTGGAAACACCCGACCCGGAACTGGCACTGACCCCGTTGCGGGAAAACCGGGAGGCACTGCCGGGATACTACCTGCTGGATTTCTTCGGTTTCGGCGGTAGCAACACTGTACTCGTCGTGGAGAAGCGCTGATGCAACTGAATCTCCCGATCTACGCATTCGGCGGTTTCAGCCAGAGTATCGGGCAGCAGCTCCCGGGATTGCTGGAAGCCCTGAAAGCAAGCCCGCTGAAGCCTCCGCGTCGTTCGGACCGGCTCACTCAGCTGAGCCTGCTCGGACTCTCCGCCACACCCGGGCACTCACATCTCAACCCGGAGACCCAACTGGTCCTGGCCAGCGGCGATGTCAACCTGGACAGCACCATCCAGAACAACGAGCAGATCTTTGCTCAGCACAGCATCCCCAACCCCATCGCCTTCATCAACACGGTCAACAACTCCACCGCGTTTCACATCTGTCAGGCGCTGCATATCGGCGGACAGGTGACCACCGTATCCCGCGGGGACTGTTCGCTGGAGGCGGGCCTTCAGGTGGCTGACACGCTGCGCGAGGCACACAAGCTGCCGATTCTGCTGGGCAGCGTGGACGAGGTTCCCAGGGATACGGCGCAACATCGACGCCGCCTCAAACTGGATCCGGACGAACCCCTCGCGGAGGGCAGCTTCTGGTTCCATTGCGGTCATCCGCAGCATGACGAGTCTCCGCGCGCCTGGGTCCGCTTCTGCGGCCCGCTGGAGAATCCGCAGGATTTGCCCGCCTGGTGCAGGGAACAGCACACCACCCACACCCTCTGCGCCAATGGACTTCAGCTGCCGCTGTCACTCGTCGATCAACTGCCCGGCAGCCGGGTGGCGATCTCCAGCGAAGGACTGATGCCGACGCAGAACGCCCGTCATCTGCAGACCTGGCTGGCCACCGCACACAGCGGAGATCGCCTCGTCATGCTCAACCAGACCCCCGGCAGCCCACGCCTGTGCGTGACCCTGATCGAAATACCGGGCAGTTGATCCGACGCCAGATCCCGCACCGGCAGGCTATGATGACGCTCCCGGTCGAATCATCCTGCAATCAAGATTCCACCTCTCTGGCCGCTAGGGCCTGAGAGCACTAAGGAATTCTAGCCATGGAAGCCATCGACAGCCGTTTTTCCCTCCGCGCCCTGGGTCAAAACCTTTCCGCCGGACTGCGTCTGGCTACCGGGATGCGCGTGGCGCGCAACGATTTCATCATCAGCTTCGACCAGGGACTGCTGCTGATGCTGTTGATGATCGGACTGGAAGTGCTGATCGACACCCTGGGCACGCAACTCCCCGCGAGCTACTCGGGTTACGGACTCAACTACCTGGCTGCGGTCTATCTGTTCGACCTGATGCTGATCCTCCTGCTGGCGCGTCTGGCTGGAGCCGATGTCCGCCAGACCGGCGGCCTGGTGATCGCCAACCTTGCGTTTTCACCGGTCTACCTGCTGGTCTCGCATCTACTGTCCCTGCGCATTGCCGACAGCGGGCTCAACCTGGCCGGCATCTGGCTGTTGTGGCTGCTGCCGGTGCTCTGGCAACTGCTGATACTGGTCAGGCTGCTGCAACTTTTCATCGATCTGGCGAAGCGCCGCGCCGTGTCATTGGCGGTTCTGAACATCGTACTCGGTATCACCAGCCTGTGGCTGCTGCCCCACACCCAGCTGTGGTACAGCGACGAACCGGAGAGCGCGGACAACCCCTACGCCAGGCTCTATGAACTCAGTGTGGAGGATCTGTTCTACGAGCAGCCGCAGATCATGCAATCCAGCCTGGCAAACATCGCACCCCAACGCCCCGGGGTCACCGATCTCTACCTGCTGGCGATGGGCGGGTACGGATTGGAGAAGGTGTTTCTGAATGAGGTGGAGTATGTGCGGCAACTGTTTGATGCCCGCTTCGACACCCGGGAACGCTCCCTGATCCTGGTGAACAATGTGGACAGCGTGCACCGTCACCCCCTGGCCAACCGTCATAACCTGCGCGATGCCCTTGCCAGCCTGGGCTCACGCATGGATACCGAGGAGGACGTGCTGTTCCTCTTCATGACCTCCCATGGCAGCAAATCCCACCGCTTTTCGCTCAATTTCGGTCCTGTCCGCCTGGACGACCTGACTCCGCAACAGGTGCGCCAGGCCCTCGACGACGCCGCCATCCGCTGGCGGGTGATCCTGGTTTCGAGCTGTTACTCAGGCGGATTCATCGAACCGCTCAAGAATCCCAACACTCTGATCATGACCGCTGCGGCTCCCGACCGAACCTCATTTGGTTGTGGCACGGAGAGTGAGTTCACCGATTTCGGCACCGCCTATTTCAAGCATGGATTGGTGGAATCGGCGAATTTCATCCACGCCTTCGATCTGGCCGAGACCTGGATATCCGACAAGGAAAAGCGGGAAAAACGCAAACCATCCCTGCCACAGCGATTCGTCGGTGAGGCCATCGGCGAGAAACTCGCCCTGTGGCAACCCGGAACACCCCCCAGGGAGCCCCGTCAGGCGGAACTGTGCGCTCAGCACCCGGATCAGCCATCCTGTCTCAAGCAGGATCTGTACTGACCCGTGCAGGTCCAGGATCTTTGCCTCAATGGTATGGACTCCTCCTCGACCGAGTTCTAAGGTCGAGTTGAGAGCTGGCAAGCAAACAAAGGAGTCCATACCATGAAAAAG
>JBEVVG010000008.1:0-62364 GCA_040507225.1 Candidatus Thiodiazotropha sp. | reverse complement strand
TGCGGGACCTCGACCTGAACGAGATCCACATAGCGTGAACTCAGATTGAGAAAACCGCCGATCAAATGTGCGAAAGATTCTGGACACTACCTGGTTGAAACTTCCCTCCCCAGAGGCTCTTGCTAAAGTAATCCGCTCTGAGATTGATGTGTACTCCGAGGACTCAGGGGTTTGAGCCATACCAGCTCGTATCGGATTCAGATCCACGTAGGCCAGACAGGCAGCCAGTGCCTTTTCGTCCAGCAGGGCCTGAGACTTGAACCGTCCTTCCCAGAAGCGACCGGTACACTGGTCTTCCTGGTTGGCCCGGCGCGCCACGGATTCATTGAGGCAGCGCATGTACCAACTGATATCCGAGAGGCGTTCACGCCACTTGGAAACCAGCAGATCCATGGTATTTTGCTCAGCACGGGACTGGTTAAGACCCGACTGATAGCGGTCCACCAGAACCGAACCCTTGAACAACCTCTGCCAACGATTAATCACTGTTTCCTGAGACCAGTTCTTCGCTGCCTCTCCGTCAACATGGAGCACAAGATGATAATGGTTCGACATCAGGGCATAACCACAGCAGTCAATCGCAAAGCAGTCTGAGAGTTCGATGAGTTTGTCGAGAATCCACTGGCGTCGGTGGTTATAACTTTGACCAGTCAGAGGATCTTCACCGCATAGAAAAGCCCGTCGCACACAACGACTTATGCAGTGATAGTAGGGGGTATTATCCAGGGAAATCAGCGCCTTCCTGGGCTTTGGCATGATATCACTCCTTGATATCTAAAGCATCGGATCCAGATATTCAGAAGACTGACAGATTCTAAATCCTGATGCAACTGTTGGTATGGGTGTCTTGCTATGGGGACTCTTGCTAAGAATGCGGCGTAGAGTGGCCAGGCGAGATCAGCAGTATTCAGCCGTTTTTAAACCGTCCGTGGAAACGGGGTAGAACCCGGGCAATGTGTTGATGTGGGTGGTTGGTATGGGGGGGCTGACATGACCTAGGTAAATCTCTGTTAACCCGTGTATATTGGTCACCTCATACGATTGTGAGCATCCCGTGAGCACCCCATTCTCCCGCCTGAAACTTAAATCCGCCCTCTTGGACAACCTGGAGACTCTGGGTTATACCCACATGACCCCCATCCAGGCGGAGAGCCTTCCTCACTTGCTCGATGGACGCGACCTGATCGCTCGGGCGAAAACCGGCAGCGGCAAGACCGTGGCATTCGGGCTTGGCTTGTTGAACCACTTGGACCCCCTCTCCTTTTCGGTTCAGGCACTGGTCCTCTGCCCTACGCGGGAGCTGGCCGACCAGGTGGCCAAGGAGTTGAGACGGCTGGCGCGAGCCCTTGGCAACATCAAAATTCTGACCCTGTGCGGTGGCCTGCCGATCGGACCGCAGATCGGTTCACTGGAACATGGCGCGCATATCCTGGTGGGCACTCCCGGACGAATTCTCAAGCATCTGCATAAACATACCCTCAGCCTGGATACCGTCGGTCTGGTGGTGCTCGATGAAGCCGACCGCATGCTGGATATGGGTTTCCACGATGACATGGCCGAGATCCTGTCAACCACCCCGAAGCAACGCCAGACCCTGCTCTTCTCTGCCACCTACCCGGCCTCCATCCGCGAGCTGAGCTCAGCTTTCCAAAGGGACCCCATCGAGGTCACCGTCGATACGCAACACAGCGACCTCAACATCAAACAGCGTTTCTACGAAGTCGAGAAAGGCAAACGCAACAAAACTCTGGCTGCGTTGCTTGCGCAGTACAAACCCCAGTCATCAGTGGTCTTCTGTCACACCAAACAGCAGTGCCAGGAAGTGGCGGATGAGTTACGCAGACAAGGCATTCAGGCGCTGGCGCTGCACGGAGACCTGGAACAGAAGGACCGGGATCTGGTGCTGGTGCGGTTTGCCAATGGCAGCGTACCGGTACTGGTTGCCACCGATGTGGCGGCGCGGGGTCTGGATATCAAGGAGCTGGATGCGGTCTTCAACTACGAACTGCCCCGGGATCCCGATATCTATACCCATCGTATCGGCCGCACGGGACGCGCCGGAAACAAGGGTCAGGCTTTCAGTCTTTTCCTGGCCTCTGAGGCCGGGCGCGTGAATGCCATCGAGACACGCCAGCAGATATCAGTCGAGCTGGATCGTCCCCGTGGCCTGGAACTGCCCGAGGGATTTCAGCTCTCCGCACCCATGGTGACCCTGTGCATCAACGGAGGACGTAAAGAGAAGGTGAGACCCGGCGACATCCTTGGGGCACTCACCGCCGACGGCTCTGTACCCTCCGCCAAAGTGGGCAAGATCGATATTTTCGATCACCTGGCCTACGTCGCCATCGACCGCAGCGTACGTAAGCGGGCGTTGCGGATACTTTCGGAGGGCAATATCAAGGGACGGCGATTCAAGGTTCGCTTGATTCAATAGGGATCATACGGTGGGTATCTGGATACCCGCCCCTCTGGATACCCGCGGACTGTAAAGGGTCCTCTAGAAGTCTCATTGTGATCTGTATGAGCGGTGTAGTTCCGACACCCACAAATGGTACAGCCAGGAAACTTACTGATTTTCCGACTGTTTTCCAGACGCTGCGTCACCTTTCAAGGGCAACATGCGTTTGAGGGTATCGTCTTTGAGGATAAAATGGTGCTTCGCCACCGCTGCGAGATGCATTGCCAGCAGGCCGATCAGCAGATAGGCGAATGAGCTGTGAAGCGTCTCTGAAATCTCTAAGAGGATCTTGTTTTCCGGAATCAGTAACGGGATATCGATTCCGAACCATGCCAGGTGATACCCTCCCGCCGAGGAGTCCACGTAACCGCTGAGCGGCAAAACCAGAAGTGCCAGATACAGGATGGCATGCGTCAAATGAGCCAGTTTTATCTCGTACCTTTTCAAACCTGAAGGCAACTTCGGTTGGATATTGAGCTGTCGCCAGATCAGGCGCACCACGGCCAATACAAAAACGCTGATGCCCAGCGACTTATGCAGACTGTACCACTCCCACTTGGGATCACCATCCGGCAATGACGTCATGTACAGGCCAATCGTGAGCAAGGCCACTACGAGTACTGCAACAAACCAGTGTAAGCTGATAGCGATGAGCCCATAACGATTATCGGTGTTTTTGAATTGCATCGAATACCCCCTATCGATCCGATACGCTGGCGGTCTGTTCTTTTCGCCCACTCAGGCCAATGGAAAGCAGAAAAAGCAATGCCACAATCCAGCTCGCGACAGGCAGAAACTCCAACATAACCTGCAGACCGGGCATTGTTTTTATGCCCATCAGCAGCATACCAACCCTCAGCACCGCAGCCAGTGACAGCATGCTGAACCAGAGTCCGAGCAGCAGTCCCTCCCTGCCCGTGGAACCCAGTCTCAGAGCCCCACTGATACCGGCGGTAAACACCAGTCCCCAGCCCGCACCGGTGATGATCTGTCCTGCGATCAACTGCGGCAGCGAAACACTGCCCGCCGTGATGATGCCGCCAATCACCGATGTAACCGCAGCGGTTGTGAGTATTTTCATCGCTCCAAAGCGTGACACCATAGCCGCCGCAGGGAAGACCAGCATATTGAAGCCGACCCAGAACAACGGCAAATAGACCACCAGCTCCTGTTGAGTGACATACTGCAGAAACTGAGGTTTGGTATTGAAAAAGGTGTACACCTGAAATCCCAACCCCAGGAACAGAGCCGCCACAATCAGTTTTATTGATGCCGAGCTGACTTTGGGAAGACGCTCATCCGCAGAGGCGTCCACAACGGTTGGTGATTTTCGTTCAGCCCAGACCAGACCCAAGGTGGTCAACCACAGGGCTGCAGCGGATACCACAAAAGGCAGTAATGGACTCTGCTGTTTCAGCCACAAACCAAAATAGGGGGATAAAGCCGCACCCAGGGCCAGACCGAACAGGGTCATCGCAGCGAACCCGGGTATCTGTGGCTTGGTCGCTCGCCGGCTGAGCAGCACCAGCGGGGGCGCCCGAAGTACCGACGCGGAAGCCACCCAGACAATGACCAGCAGCAGGAACAGTGTGGGACTTGAAAACCCGGCAATCATGGGAATGACCGCAAATGCAATGCAGGAAACCGCGTTGATACCGACGATCCAGGGTCCCAGCCTGCCGACCATGCGGGCGACCCTGTCCGCGTTGAACCCCATCATGACATCCATGAGCATAAATACCATCTGATCGACAAGGATAATCCAGGGGAGATTCTTTCTGCCTATTCCGACCTGATCCAGCAAATCACCCAGGTAGATGACATAGACCAGCCAGCATATGGCAAATAAAAACTGTATCAGGGCGAGGTATAGACCGATGCCCAGGATGCCTGATGTTCTAGAATTCATGGATGATTCTTTCCCTAACCGGAAATATCACCAATAATATTCAATATTCCACTTTATGGAAGCCATTCTTGTCGGCCAGGAAACAGGAGGAGCGTGCCAATCGTGGAAATTCCAGATTGATCCACTGATTCGAAGCGCCTTTTCCCGTAATGGATTCATCGGTTGCCCGGATCGCCAACCAATGTTGTAGCGGAATACCGGCATGTTCGATCACACTCGAGGAGGGTCAGAATGCTGACAAGGGTTTTTCTGCTGATATGCGCCACGGGACTGGTGCCGATTGCCCTGGGCTATGGCGCATTGCCATCAGTCAGCCTGGAAGCACTTTTCGGCATAACCGTGGAAACCGTCAACCTGACACATATCATGCGCGCCGTGATGGGCCTGTACCTTGGCATGGCAGTACTCTGGTTCTGGGGTGCGATGAATCCTTCGATGACCGCTCCCGCGCTCGCTGCCTGCGCCGTGTTCATGTTCGGCCTTGCGTTTGGGCGTCTTTTGAGTCTGGTACTTGACGGACTGCCCCACTGGTTGCTCTTGGTCTATGTGATCCTGGAAATTATCTTCGGTGTGCTTGCCACGCTTCTCTACAAATCGCATATCAATACTATACAGGCAACTGCGTAACTGGCTGACAGCATCGACTGGAGTAATGGCCGCACTCCAGCAACCTCTTCAAGCCAATTTGCGTTGTAACTTTGACAGGACCTTTTCACCACCCTCCATGATCAGTGCTGTGATTCCGGAAAACGTGAATGGGAAGTAGACCAGTGAGAAAAATTCGTGTGTTTTGTGAGGCCAGATACTGATCCATTGCTCTTCAGTACCCAACAACTCAATCGCGTCAAGTTTCCGGTCGAACGCCTCCTTGAGCGTATCAAACATCAACTGCATACCTGGCGAATATTTCTTCCACTCGTCGTCATAGCCAATTTTTAAAATCCACCATCGTTTCGCGTGCTCCACCAGCAACTGTACTGCAATCGATTCACCATTCAGTTGCAGAGAACTGATGACGATCTGTTGATTGGTGCAGACACTGCGCGCGTAGGTTTTAAAAAATTGTTTCATCTCGGGGCGACAGTTGATCGCCGTGTTATTCCTGCCCTTCCAGCTTGCCTGCTCCACACGGAACACCTCTTCCAGCAATTGGTCGACATTGCCCTGATTCGGAAGGCTGAACGTGACAGAGACTTCACCATGATCCGATAAGCGCCTTCGAGCGCGACGGTAATCCTGGCGCCTCCTGGAAGAAAGCAATTGAAAATAGTCATCCCACCCCGAACTGATTTCAATATAGGGAGATCCGGTATTCCGAACCTTGAGCAGAATTCCCCGCTTATGGGCGGTTTTCTCAAAAGTCTCGATGACGGGATCTTCGGAATGAAGTCTGCCAAGCAATGTCGGCCTGCCACGTTTCACGATTGATTGGCATAAGGCATCCAGGGACCTGCCATCGGAGTAAACCAGTCCACCCGGTTCATGAAGTCTGGATACCCCCATGATTTCCTGCCATGTCAAACCTTTTTTCTTCAGTTTAAAGAGCGGTGCGACCGCACTTAACTGGTTATCATGGTCTATCGTTATCGGGCATCTCACTGAATAATCGTAAAACGCATCAGCACAGGCCGCAAACCATTCGAAATCATAAGTGGGGGAGTGAAACTGAACGGGAATTACAGGCCAGTCTGTATCGCTTTCAGTATTTTCAGAAAACAGATCCATTCTCATCACGAATCGATTAATGAAGCGATTGCTTGATGTTTCTTATCAATCTGAAAAGATTTGAGCTCAAGGGTATGCCGGTTCCGATTCTGGAAATATAGAGCTGCTTTTTATTCAATCCAGTGTAGGGTCGGGCAAGATCGTTCATCGCTGCACTGGCTTCCTCGATATTGCCACTCATCACATGAAGATACGCCAGTTCCACCAGTACTTTATTCAAGGCGCCATCGACACTGGATTTATTTTCACGGTAAAACTGTTCATCCGCTTTCCACAGCCGCCTGATAAAATCACGCCGTTTGCCCATCTGAATGTCATGATCGGTTCTTGTGAGCCTGAATGCATCTTCGTGGCTGCGATTGAGTGTTGTCTCATGGTTCAGGAAAGCCGCTTTGTGCAGCTTTGAGAACCTGGCAAAGAATTCCCAATCCCCACAAATTGAATCATGTTCCGCAAATCTCAGGTCATCAGGCAGTAACGATCTTCTGAAAACCGCGGTACTCGGTAGCACGTGCGGTTCATACAGAGATGCGTGGTAAATATCCCCAACATAGATTACAGGCTCCTGCCGATCGGCATCAGGTATGCTCGATTCTATCGACAAATCACGGCAGTGGTAGTGATCTTCAAACAGGCTAGACCAGTCAATCGGTGATCTGAGCCAGGTGGTCAAACCGTCGGGTATCCGGGTACCGTCGGATTTGAGGATGTAGAAGTTTGAATAAGTGAACCCGATACCATCAAGCTTATCCAGAATCTCGACCTGTAATTTAAGCTTATAATCGAGCCAGACATCATCGTCGTCCAGCATGGCGATGTACTCACCCTGTGCGACTCTGAGCGCGTGGTTCCGCGCGGCATTGACGCCCGCATTTTCCTGCTTGATGTAACGCAGCTTATCGGAATAATCCGTAAACACTTCCTCGGTGTGATCACTGGAACCGTCATCGATGAGGATAATCTCAAAATCCTGGAATGTTTGATTGAGTATGCTATCGACCGTCTGGCGGAGAATTTCTGCGCGGTTATACGTAGGTATGATGACGCTTACTTTCATCGCAGTCTCCCGATGGTGGTATTTCTCATTGAGGAGAAAACATGGCAGATCACGTTTTGTATACGTGCCGCTTTATTTTTGACGCATGAAACAGGGTATTATGAAACCAGTAGGTCTTCTTTTTCCTGAATACATCCAGATTGATATTGTGTCGTTTGCTGTTTGTGAATCTTTTTTTGAAGGGCTCATCCCCAATCGTAAAATCGAGTTCTTTACGTTGACGGATCAACGCTGATTCTATCAAATAGCGAACCATGAGTATGCCAGGAGAATGCGCTGAGTAATCCGTATTGAATGAAGGCTTGTACCAATAATACTTGTCGTCGTAGTCGAACCCATAGTGGTATGAAATGGGCTTCCCATCCAGTTCCACAACAGAAAAATGCAACCAGTCCGTATCGACAAACTGCTGCGCGACATTCTTATAGAGCAACTGGTTCAAATGATTGTTGAACAGGCTCGGAAATGGTGTACCTTCCCAGCGTTGGATATGTTGCGAAAAAAAAACAGGTAGATGTTTGTCGATATCTTCTTGCGAGAGCCTGCGAAAAATCAGCTCTCCCTGTTTACTGAAATAGTTGAATGGACGCTTGTTTCGGTATTTATTGATTAAACGGTCGACTTCCTCCTGATGCCCCTCAATTTGCAGGTAAGGGCAGTTGATGGCGTTCCTTTCCAGACAGGGCAAGTTGAGTCGATTGCACGCCTCTTCTATATAAGCACTGGTGCTGGACTCACTGGGAATGTTGTAGAGTAAAATTCTGTCCCAATCGTTAAATTCGTCAACCAGATAATTGAAAATCAGGTTGATGACCTGTTTTTTGCTGGTGGGCGCCACGAAGTCCAGATAGTCCGCATTGCAGTATCCTGCAAACTGAAGGGTTTTGTGCTTGTTATCATGTTTGCAGACCACCAAAGGCGCAAACCCTATCGGGTTCTCACCTTCATACACCAGTAAAAGGCATAGTTCATGCCCAACAGAGAAGGTATCGTACCAGGAGGAAAACCACTCATGGGTTAAAAACAGCGTATTGGTTTCATTTTGGCTAACAAGACGGTTCCATGCCTCACGTGAAAGAGGTATATCCGAAATATCAGCTACATGTACGATGTGCATATGTTAATTTAGGTTGGGATCGACATGGCTTGGAACCTGACCATGTCAATGGCTGATTCGTTGATTATGCAATTCTCCAATAAACTGAGTTGAGACTTAATGATCCACAAGCCTTGCTCTAATCAAACTGATTCCGAGGTTATGCTTGTCACACCTAGAATTGAAATCCTGCTTCAGGAATATCTGTAATAACGTCACTGTCAATTTCCATCGTATGGTAAAAATTGCTATCCGTAAAAAGGTTCACCACAACTAAATATAGTAGCGTTATATTACCAATAAGTAAAATAAGGGTATTGTCGTTTTCATACTTTGATTCCTAGGACTAAGTGATTAAAAATATTCAAAAAAGACATTATTCGTTACCAGAACAAGCAGCTTCGGCCCGCTTGAACCACCAACTGTCCCACACGGGTAAAACGACTCATGCCCAGGCTTCTCTTTCTCATTCTGCTCGTATGGAACAGCCTGGTTTCGGCCAGCGAATTTCATATCGAGGATCGTGATGGCAACGAGATCACCGTGCAGTCTCAACCGGCTGACGGAGACCTGTTGGTTGTCTGGTTTGTGGATCATGCCGAGCCGCGTGAGCCTTTCGATAAACTGCTTGATCAACTGGCTCGTGATGGAATCGAGGTCTGGCGGATCGATCTGCTGGCCGCCTATTTCCTGCCCCGCAGCAGTGAGACCGTTCGCACGCTGCCGGGTGACGGAGTCGCGGCGGTCATATCAGCCGCCCATCGGCTGAGCGACAAGCGCATTCTGCTGGCAAGCTACGATCGCATGCCACTGCCCATGTTGCGAGGGGTTCGCCTGTGGCAACAGCAGGCGGAGTCGTCCCGTCTTCTGGGTGCTCTGCTCTACTACCCGAACCTGTTTGGTCCGGCTCCCCTGGCCGGGCAGGATCCACTGGTCGACCCGATCCTGCAGGCCACCAACATACCTCTGGTCATCTATCAGCCCGAGCTCGGCAGTCAGCGCTGGCGACTGCAGCAGGTGATGCGGCCCCTCTGGCAGGGGGGCGCGCCTGCCTACGTCTACCTGGTGCCCGGTGTGCGGGACTGGTTCTTCATGGGTGAGGGTGATCACGGCCCGAGGGAAAAGAGCGCGACAGATGCGGTACCCCGGCAGTTGCGGCAGTTTGCCCGCCTGCTGGAAGACTATCCCGCACCAACAGAGGCCCTGCCCCTGCCCGGTAGTGATCTGGCCAGGGGTGAGATCCGCACCCTGGTGGCCCTCTCCCAACCGCAACCGATGTCCCCCTTCACCCTGCCAACCATCGAGGGCAGAACATACGACAGCGCGTCCCTGTCGGGTAAGGTGGTGTTGCTCAATTTCTGGGCGACCTGGTGCCCGCCCTGTGTCGAGGAACTGCCGTCGCTGAATCGTCTGCAGCAGCGCTACAGCGGGAGCGACCTGCGCGTGGTCTCCATCGATTTTCGCGAAACACCTGAAGAGATGAAGGCGTTCCTGCAACGCACACCTGTGGGGTTTCCTGTACTTATGGATCAGGACGGCAAGGTTTCACTCGCCTGGCGGGTGTTCAGCTTTCCCAGTTCCTTCATCATCGACCGCACCGGTCACATCCACTATTCCGCCAATCGGGCTATCAACTGGAACAGTCCTGAGGTATGGGCGGCACTCGACCCCCTCCTGGAGACGCCCTGACAGGCGACTGCTGTTCCAGCCCGACAGATAGAGACCCATCCTGGAGTTCCTTCAGGTCTTTGCAGGGGCCGCCCTGTCCAGTACCTGTCGGACCACGCTCGCCTCTGTACAGACTGAAGTCAGTTGAGCATCAGTATGGCAATCAGCGGCATGACCGCGAAACCCAGTAATGTCTGCAGCGTAATGATAGAGGCCATGGTGTGGGTATCCCCGCCCAGTTGACGGGCCAGGATGTAGGCGGAAGGGGCGGTTGGTGTCATGAATGCGATTACCAGCACACCGGCGGCGCTGCCGGTCAGTCCTGTCACCGTAATCAGTCCCGCCGTGACCAGTGGTTTGACACCGAACTGTACCAGCGACGCCGCCAGGGTCGCGCCCATGTGACCGTGTAAAGCCCTGGGCCGCAGAGCGGCACCCACGGCCAACAGGCCCAGCGGCAAAGCAGCGCGTCCGATGATCTCGAGGACCTCATCACTAGGTCCCGGCAGACCGATGCCGCTGAGGCTCAGAGCCCAGCCGACCAGGCAGGCAGTGATCAACGGATTACCCAGCACCTCCCCCGCCATGCCCCGACGACGCTGGGTCCGGTTGTCTCCCCAGGTATAGAGCGCCGAGATACAAAGCAGGTTGATCAGCACGATCATGAATCCTGAGGCCACCGCCGCCAGGGCAAGTCCCTGCTGGCCAAAAAATGCCTGGGCGAGGGCCAGGGCGATGTAGGTATTGAAGCGCACACCGCCCTGAAACACGGAACTGAAGGTCGCCCCCGGGACCGAGGCTCTGAACCGGTATCCAAGCACCAGTAGCAGACTGGCCACGAACAGGACGCCGACAATCACAAACAGCATCTCGCGCCAGGGGACACCGTCGAGCCGCTGCTGTCCAAGGGACTGGATCAGCAGTGCGGGGAAGAGCAGAAAATAGGTCAGGCGTTCGATTCCGGACCACGCCTCATCGGGAATGAAACGGATCTGTTTCAACAGCAGTCCCAGCAGGATCAGGCTGAGAATTGGCAGCAGCGATGTGACAATGGCATACACGTGGATTTTGATGTCGGTTGCTTGATATAGGTTGGCGTGCACAACTCTTGAATTCGTGGAATCTCCGGGAAACCGGGATTGGCAAAAGCTACAATGGCGTCAGCCAGACCCCCACCTGCATGTGCGAGCCTTCAGGCCCCTGATAGGATCCCTCCACGGGTGGTACGCTGTCCGGCGTGCGGGCCACCGCCACCGAAACATGGTCGGCGCCGACCACGCCACCGGTGGTTGGGTCAAAGCCTTTCCAACCGGGTCCCGGCAGATAGATCTCGGCCCAGGCATGGGTGGAACCGAAATCCTGAGGTGAGGGTGGCGAGTACAGGTAGCCGCTCACAAAGCGGGTGGCAAAACCCAGCAGACGAGCCGCCTGCATCAGCAGGTTGGCGAAGTCCCGGCAGGATCCGGTGCCCCGTTCAAGGGTATCCAGGGCCGTTTGCACTCCCGGCTCTTCACGCAACTGATACTCGAAAGACTTGTTGATCCGCTGAGTGATGCGCAACAGCAATTCATAACTTTGTACCGGTTCACCCGCCTGCCAGATCTGTTCGACCCAGGACTTCAGCACAGCGTCGACCGGTGTGCCCGGGTCGCGCAGGTATGGGCCCAGTACGGCCAGGTCCGCAGCGTTGTAGCCGAATGGAAAGTTGACTGCCTCTTCGGTCACCAGAAAATCCAGCGGCGCTTCATTGTACTGCTGGATGACGACCTGACTCTCGATGCGCAGTTGCCGGGTGGATTGTTTGAAAGTCGCAATCGCCACTGAGTTGTCTTCCGCATCACGCTGCCAGCGCAGATCCGCCGGCGGGGAGATTTCCAGTGAGGAGGACTCTATGCGCAGTTCATGTCCCTCACGCGGGCGCAGGCGCAACCGGTGCGGACCCAGGTTCACATTGACCGGGTAGTTGTAGTAGGTGCGATGCAGAATGCGGTAACGTTGCATGACAGATGATTCCGTAGGGATTTGTGGTCACGACGCGACTGTAACAGCTCACCACATCGGTCGATGCAATGCCAGCGCCGTTGCGAGATAACGTCCAGAGGGATCAAAACAGTCATAAGGCGGCCATGTCATCATCCACACGAAACCAGGAGAATTACTGCACAACCGATACCATGGATATCCAAGCAACTCCTTGACAGGTTTATTATCATGGTGCAACAGTTCAGCTGGATATCCCGTCAATCCCTGGATTAACCCCACCCGCTAAGTTCATGCCGGGCAACATACAGAAGAAACATGTCAATACTAGGAAAACAGGCCATTCTGCAGGCAATCGAACAAGGCGCCATTACCATCACGCCCTTTACACCCGAACTGGTGGGACCGGCCTCGGTGGACCTGACCCTGGCGAATACCTTTCGCGTCTACCGCAAGGTGCATCAGGTCATCGAGGTTCGCGAGAACACCGATTACCGGGAGTTCACCGATAAGATGGAGGTGCCGGACGGCAAACACATGCTCATCATGCCGGGGGAAACCATTCTGGGGATCACCCGGGAGCGACTGCGGTTGGGGCCGGGACTTTGTGGCTGGCTGGAAGGTCGCAGCCGTTTCGCCCGTCTCGGGCTGATGGTGCATATCAGCGCCCCGTTCATGGGGCCCGGCATCGACAGTCAGCAGGTACTGGAAATGAGTAACTTCGGTCCGGCACCGCTCGCGGTCTATCCTGGAATTCCAATCTGTCAGTTCGTTTTCCAGAGACTGGATGGGGATGAACAATACGAAGGGCACTTTGCCGGTCAGACGGAAGCTTCCTTCTAAGTCGGTTGGCAATACAAGCGAACTGAAATCAGCCATGCTCCACAAATCAATGTTTTCTTCCGGTTGTCAGTGAGAGTCAGGTCATGAGCGGATGCTGCGACGGCGGTTGTTCGGTTGATGCATTACGGGATCAGAGACAAAGAGGGACACTGAGGATCGTTCTTGGCATCAATGCGGTGATGTTCTTTGTCATCGCAGCCGCAGCGATTATCGGCAACTCATCCGCCCTGCTAGCCGACAGCCTCGACAATTTCGGTGATGCACTGACGTACGGGCTGAGTCTCTATGCCATAGCCCGGGGTCCGGGCACCAAAGCCCGGGTAGCCCTGTTCAAGGGGATACTCATACTTACGGCTGCCCTGATCGTTGTGGCGCAAATTGTTTACAGACTGCTGGTACCCAGCGTACCGATCTTCGAAGTGATGGGCGTATTCAGTCTGGTTGGATTGGCCGCCAATTCCCTTTGTCTGTTTCTGCTTTGGCGGCATCGGCATGAAGATGTGAACATGAGTTCGGTATGGGAGTGCTCGCGCAATGATATCGCAACCAACATTTCCGTATTCGTGACAGCAGGCGCGGTCTGGCTTACCGGAGCGGGCTGGCCCGATATTGTTGTGGCATCGGCGCTGGTTGTGCTCTTGCTGCGTTCAGCGATAAGGGTCATCACTTCTGCCAGTCAACAACTCAAAGCAGTTGTCTGAAATTTCGTTCCTGTTATTTCAAGAGGCAACGTCTTTTGCACATCTATCGAACGGATTCGCGAACAAGGGCCACAATCATCCACCACGATGAACAGTGGTTTGTATGCCAACTAGATCACTTCAAGCAGACGTATCAGGTTTCTGAGTTTGGCGTCTTCTTCGAGCGCCCCTTCCCAGAAAGGGTATTCCAGGGCATCGCTGCCGTCACCGATCACCAGTTTCGAACGGAAAGCCTCGAGTCCATCGGGTAAAGGATGGGGCTTTGGAATGCCGAGGGCCTCGAGCGCCGTCAGGAGTTGCGTTTCCTGTTGCGCGGTGAGGGTGCCTGAGCGTGGCTTTTGGGTGGTGTAGGTTCCGGTGTCCACCGAGTAATTTCCCTGATCGTCGATCTCGAGCCGAAAGGCGTACTCCTCTTCACCCACGACCTGGTACTTGATCGGCACCATGATTGCCACCCCCTCAGTTGTCGATGATTGCACTCTGGGTTTGCCAGCGCGTCATTGTTAGCGTGCGAACATTACCAGTATAAACCCTATTGTCGGGTTGCACAGCGGGTGGGTTGGTGGCGTTTCCCGGGTTCTGTTTCTCCACACAGGGGGATGCACGGGTAGCCCGGGTGGAGCAGCGCACAACCCGGGAGATTTGATGCTCCGTAGGCGGTTCCCGGGTTCCGCTTTGCTGCACCCGGGCTACGTTATTTCTAGGGGCTTGTGGTTTTCACTGTGCTAGAATCTGGACTGATCATGTGAATTCCAAAGGGAGTGTATTGAATGACTGTTCTTCACTGTTTGCAGGCCGGCTTCCAGGGCTGACAGCGATCCTGTAACCGTTTCGATACGGTCTATCTCGCGCCACGCACCCCTCTTCCCGGTCTGTATGCCGGGATTCCGCAGAATCCCAATCGTCCCGCATGCCTTGGTTTGCGCATGCGGGTTCGCCTGTATGCTTTTTGGGATCGCAGCAATGCACATTCACAATCTGACCGAACTGGGCTGGAGTCCATTCTTCCAGTCCCAAATCCCCTATGACGTAGTCGACAGCCGATATCCGTTTCGGGTGCTTTCCGTGCAACGCAATCTGATCGAATGCCTGGGTTTCGATGCCGACCGGCAACCGACACAGATTTCGCTGTCCACCTATCACTGGCGCAATGATCCACCGGAGGAGCACCCGACCATCGGCGACTGGGTTCTGCTGGACGCGGCGCTTCAGCCGCTCACACGGCTCAACCGCAAGTCCCTGATCAAGCGCAGGGGTGCGGGGCGGGAATCCCTGGTGCAGCTGATCGCAGCGAACATCGACACCGCCTTCATCGTCACCTCGTGCAACGAGGAGTTCAGCATCAACCGGGTCGAGCGCTACCTCGCGATCGCCGCCGAGTCCGGCGTCCACCCGGTGGTGGTGTTGACCAAGATCGACCTCTGTCCCGATACAAGCCCCTATCTCGATGCCCTGGTCCAGGCGCAGTCGGGACTGAGTATAGAAACGGTGAATGCCACAGATGCACGGGGCCTGGCGGTGTTGAGACCCTGGATCGGACCGGGCGACACCCTGGCCCTGCTCGGCTCCTCGGGGGTCGGGAAATCGACCCTGATCAACGGCCTCATGGGGAAATCGGATCAGGCGACTTCATCGATCCGGGAAGCGGACAGCAAGGGCCGCCACACCACCACTTCCCGGAGCCTGCACCTTCTTCCGGATGGGGGGCTGCTGATCGACAACCCGGGAATGCGGGAGTTGCAGATCAGTGACAGCGAGACCGGCCTCTCGGCCACCTTTGCCGATATCGAAGCACTGGCCCGGCAATGCCGCTTCGGCGATTGCCGGCACGGATCGGAGCCCGGCTGTGCGGTGATTGCCGCGATTGAAGCGGGACAACTGGAGCAGCGTCGCCTCGACAACTATCTCAAGTTGCAGTCGGAGCAGGCGCGTAACAGCGCATCCCTTGCGCAGCGGCGCTCCAGTGACCGCGCCCTGGGACGTTTCTACAAGCAGGCGCTGAAAAGCTCCAAGCGATTCAAGTCCAGGGAGTGACCCACGCTGTCAGCCTGTTAACATGCTTCGGGTCAATTCGTGCTAATGCCGCCCGGGGAGTAGTGGATGAAAATCGTTTTGATGCGCCATGGAAGGCCCAACGTCCCTCTGAAGGGGTGGTTAAGTGCCCGGGACCTGAGTGAGTTTGCGATCCGCTACGAAGCCAGTGACATACTGGACACACCCCCCGAAGAGGCTGTGCGTCTTGCCGGAAATGCGAATTGGGTGGCCGGCAGCGGTCTCCGGCGCAGCCTTGCCTCATCCCAGAGACTCGGCATCCCGGATCCTGACCTGGACCCGGTATTCAACGAAACCCCGATCCCCCATTTCAGCCGGGGTGGTTTGATCCTGCCGGTGAACGCCTGGGTGATCCTGCTCCGCCTGCTCTGGTTGCTGGGGTACGCAAACAACGGTGAATCCCTGGGGGAGGCGAAACGACGCGCCATCAAAGCCGCCGAGTCCCTGGACGCCCTGGCCCGGGAACATGAATCGGTGTTGCTGGTAGGTCATGGCATGATGAATCACCTGATCGCGATGGCATTGAGAAAGCGGGGCTGGCGCGGACCCAACAGACCGGGACAGGGATTCTGGGGTTATGGAATCTATGAATCCGCAGACGAGTGATGCATGAAACCACTCAGGGCGAGGGATCCTCCGCCACTCCGATGACCGCCCGCATACCGGCTTCGAGTTCCTCTTCCGACCAGCTGGCCGGACGGATATTGAACACACCCCGGGTAACCTGATTGACCCGCAGGTCCTGCAGCACCTCACCGGTACGGGTAGCCAGCACCCGTATTCTGAAGTCGGCCTCGTTGGCGCCACTCCACAGGAAGGGCAAGGAGAAGGTGATCTCCAACAGCGGGCCCAGTTCCTCGAGGCGGATCACCGCGAGGGTATCAACCCCCTTCGACCAGTACTCTGCAGTCAACTGGGATTCCGCCCGGCCCGACCAGTTGGCGAAGGGCGCGACACCTCCAGGAGGGTCGAGGCTGGCGCAGGGAATCGTTTCGAACACCCGGCGAATCGCGGCTTCGGCCATGCGTTGGCGCTTTTCGGGCTCCTTCTGATCCGCCCGCCAGGCGGCTTCGGGCAGCACCGCGAGGGTGCCGAGGCTGCCCCCGTCACAGAGTCCGCCCCGACCCGCCGCCGGGTAGGTGTTCAGGGTGGTTGATGCGCAGCCAGTCAATAGCAGACCCGCGAACAGAACGGGGACCAGGGTTTTCGCAGAGGCCCCGGGATACACGCTTTCCACTGCCGGCGCTATCTGGATTTTCATGATGACCTCCTGCCTGGATTCGTGGCTTGCAGCCTGCCAATCGGTAACGGCCGGGTGGAATGACGGGTCATGCAACACCCACCCGGCCGAACCGCTGAGGCTCAGAAACGGTATACCGCCCCGACATAGCCGCCCACCAGATTGCGTTCCTCGATGATCGGACTGTCGGCGATGCCATCACCCAGGCGGCCCACTCCGATGCCGCCGATCAGATGGGTGCGTTCACTGAGCGCATAGTCCGCCTGGATCGAGGCAAAAGGAATCGCCGCAGCGTCCCCCTCATAGACGGCCCGCCCCGGCCGCACCTCGTCCTCATCCACCCCCACGTAGTAGTCGACGCTATCCTGACTGACCCAGCTGACACCCAGCTCCGGTCTGAGCTGCCAGGCGCCGAAGCTCAGCGGGTAGGCATAGCTGGCCACCAGCTCCTGACCCTTGGATCGGCCGCTGACATCGGTGAGGACTTGGCCGTTGAGTTCGCCCAGTCCGGTATCCCAGCGGGCACTCAGCCCCATGTTGAAGCCGGGCTTGCGTTCTTCGAGACCTTCAAGCTCGTCGTTGTCATCGGGATCAACGGCCAGGCCGCCGAATTTGCCCACCAGGTCCAGAGTGTACTGCTCGTCGTCGAGCAGGTGGTATCCGAGGCCCGCAAAATCGCCCATACCGCGAAAGAACTCCGGCCCGGGGTTACCAAGATTGGCGTAGAAGCGTTCCCCGCGATAGGCGACCACCGGCACCAGCACCGCATAACCATCCTCTCCGACCAGAGGGCTGCGGCCGCCGCCCAAATTACCCCCGACCCACCACTCACCCGCCTGTACCGGTGCGTCGCCGATCATACAGAAGGCGCTCAGAAGCACCGCCAGGGCCTGGCGACCCGAACCCGCCATTTTGCGAACTGTGTTGTGCGAATCATGCATGATGTCGTCTCCTTGTTGTGTGACACCATCAGGCTACCGGAAGCGGTCGTTTCGCTCTGTTGGGCAGATGTTGGGAGTTGTTGGTTTGTGTAACCGACTGTAGCCCGGGCCGGGTCACTCATCGCAGGCGGGCCAGGCAATGACAAAACGCGCACCGCCCGAAGGGTTGTTCTCGACCCAGGCCCTGCCATCGTGCCAGCGGGCGATCTGGCGCACGATCGCCAGACCCAGGCCGACCCCGCCGGACTCCCGGTCCCGGGCCGCGTCGAGCCGGGCGAAGGGCTCGAAGATCCGTTCCCGCTCCTGCTCCGGCACCCCGCTGCCGTCATCCTCCACCCGGATACTCGCTTCTCCCGCCTCACAGGCGATCCGCAAGGACACCTGGCGGACCGCGTGGCGGCGGGCGTTACGCAACAAGTTTTTCACCGCTCGTCCCATCAGCCGGGTGTCCAGCTGAGCCTGTATCTGGCGCTCCTCCGGGGAACTGATCAGGCGGGTGGTCACCCCGGAAAGGTCCTCCTCGGTTTCGATCAGCAGGGCCTGCAGCCAGTCGGTCAGGTAGACCGATTCCAGTACCAGTTCGGGACGCTCCCGGTCGAGCCGGGAGTAACTGAGGGATTCACTGACCAGCTCCTCCAGTTCCAGGATGTCCTTGCGCATGCCCTGTACATGACGCTTCAGGTCCTCATCAGCGAGGGGTTCCTCGAGCATATCGACACGGAAACGCAGCCGCGCGATCGGGGTGCGCAGTTCATGGGATACCGCACCGGTCAGTTCCCGGTGGGAATGAATCAGCCGCTGCATGCGCTCCGCCATCCCGTTGAAGGTGTCCGCCAGGGGTTTCACCGTGGATCCCCGGGCCACCTCCAGGCGGGTATCCAGGTCCCCGGCGCCGAAGTGCTTGACCCCCCGGTCGAAACGGGACAGATCGCGCCATACCGGACGCACCCACAGGTATACCGCCAGGGCGATCACTATCGCCAGCACCAGCAGCAGTACTCCGTTGAAATAACGCAGGATCAGGGGTACTTCAAAGGGGCCGGCACGAAACACCTGGTCGGAATCCGCGATACGCCGGAAATAGATGCCGCGCTGCTCTTTAAGACCGAGAATCACCACCTGCCCGGAGCGGATCTCATCCAGACGGTCCTGGGGCAGTTCGGGATCGTCCAGGGGCAGCAGGGCAAGAGGCATCTTGAACAGCACCCCCATCTCACGCAACAGCTGCGGCCACTCCTCCCGGTCGCGGGCCAGGAATCGCCGCTCCAGCAGGTAGACGATCCCCTCGACGTCGTCGATTTCGTTCTGCTCGCGGCTGGCGCCCAGTGCCAGCATCAGGTAGCGGTCCGAGTCCGGCACCCTTTTATAGAAGCGGGTCTGCTGCTCGTCGTTGATGAACACCAGCTCGCCGTGTAGCAATTCATCCTCACGCTGCTTTGCCTCATCGGGCAGTTGATTCACCGGGTAGAGCCGGATGCCGTGGCGGAACTTGGGTTTCAGGGATTCGACCACGGTCTCCCATTCGGCTTCGGGTTGCGCGGTGAGGCGCTCCTCGACCAGATCATAGACCCCGAACATGGCCCGCTCGTAGTAACCCTGGATGGTGCCGCGCAGGGCAATATCAGGGATCCATACCAGCCCCGCGACGAACAACCCGAAGGTCACAAACAGCACCCCATACAGGGTGAGATAGAGACGTGTCATGTGGCTTCAGTCCCAGGCATCGGAGACGAACAGATAGCCGCGTCCGCGCACGGTCTTGATGCGGAACGGATGGTGGGCGTTGTCCTGGAGCTTGCGGCGCAGCCGAGAGATGCCGATATCCACCGACCGATCGAGGCCGTCGTAGCCGAACCCGCGCAGACTTTTCAAGGCGCTGTCCCGGTCCACCACCTTGCCCGCCCGGCTCGCCAGCAGCCACAGCAGGTCGAATTCGCCAGTGGACAATTCGATCGGCTCGTCATTCAGGGTGGCGGTGCGGGCCCGCGCATCGATGAACAGATGGCCGAAGGTCAACTGTTCCCCGGAGTCGCCGTTGTCGTGATTCGCCAGGGTGCGGTAGCGGCGCAGCAGGGAGCGCAGGCGGGCCAGCAGCACCCGGGGCTCCACTGGCTTGGTCAGGTAGTCGTCGGCACCGAGTTCCAGACCGACAATTTCATCCACGTCCTCATCCCGGGCGGTGAACATGGCGATCGGACCCGGAAAGTCCATGCGCAGCTCCCGGCAGATATCGAGCCCGTCACGCCCTGGCAGATTCAGATCGAGCACCAGAATATCCGGGTTCAGGTCGCGCACCCGCTGCACCACGGTATCGCCCCGGTGTTCCAGAAAGACCTTGAACTCGTAACGTTCCAGGTATTCCCTGATCAGCCCGGCCAGTTGCACATCGTCTTCTACCAGCAACACCTGGGCCATGTCATGTGAAGCGTCACTCGGCATGGTACTCGTCGGTCTGTCCGTATATTGGGTGAGAATATCATCCCGACAGCGGAACGAATGGCTCCGCTTCGCAGTCGATCTTGCAAGGGCCGGCGATTGCCGGCGAGCCGCGCCCCAATCTAGGCCAGGCCCGCCCCCTGCACGCAACCTGTTGGGTTGCCGGGTCAACAACATAACAGCTTCATCGGCCCAATGCTGTAGCATGGCGTATTCGAGTGTAACACCCTGTAACGGCACGGGCTTGCGCAACGCCGGTTACAAACCCGTGAACACTGCGGATACAAAGTTTGGTGTTTCGCCTGAAAATGCCCTTTAATAAGCTACAGCAGGCGGGTATTCCGGCGGCATCCCAGAAAATGGCGTTGCCCTCCGCAGCGCGTGGATTCCGGCTGTTCAGCGGCGTGCATCACGAATATAGAGACAAGAACCTGAGGAGCGATATGGATCTCACAACCGACTATCTCGGCATGCGACTCACTAACCCCCTCGTCCCCTCCGCCTCCCCCCTGTCGCGCAGCATCGACGACGTGCGCCGCCTGGAAGACGCGGGCGCCTCGGCGGTGATCATGTACTCCCTGTTCGAGGAGGCGGTCACTGCAGAAGAGGAGACCATGGTGCGGTTTCTGCATCACCAGGATACCGGATTCGCCGAAGCGGACGGATTCCTCCCCGATCATTACGATTTTTCCAACGGCCAGGAGCGCTACCTGGAGAACCTGCGGGCTCTCAAGGAGGCGGTTGACATACCCGTCATCGCCAGCCTCAACGGCACCACACCGGGCGGCTGGATCACGCACGCCACCGAGATGCAGCAGGCCGGCGCCGACGCTCTGGAACTGAACATCTACCAGGTGGCGGCGGACATGCAGGTGGACGGTGCGGAGATCGAACAGCGTTACGTGGAGATCCTCACCCAGCTCAAACAGCAAGTGAGCCTGCCGATCAACATGAAGCTCTCACCCGCCTTCAGCGCCCTGGCGAACATGGCCAAGCGCCTGGAAAGCGCGGGTGCCAGCGGAGTTTCCCTGTTCAACCGGTTCTACCAGCCGGACATCAACATCCACAACATGCGTCTGAGCAGCACCCTGCACACCTCCAGTTCCGCTGAAACCCTCCTGGCGATGCGCTGGATCGCCATCCTGCACGGACGTACCAGACTCTCCCTGGGCGCCACCGGGGGCGTGCATACCGACGAGGACGTGATCAAGCTGCTGCTGGCCGGGGCCGACGTGGTGCATGTCTGCAGTCTGCTGCTGGAACAGGGCGCAGGTGCCATCCGGCCCCTGTTGCAGGGCCTGGAAAACTGGATGGAGGAGCAGGGGTTCGAAACATTGGAGGAAGTGCGTGGGCGACTCAGCCAGATTGGCGTGGCGGACCCCAGTGAATTCGAGCGCGTCAACTATGTGCATATCCTCGACAGCTACAACACCGCGCCGGGCGTTCGCAGTTAAGACGCGGTCCGGCACAATGGCCATTACCGTAATGCTCATCACAGATCCGTGTTAGCAGTAACACCTCTGCCCTGACATAATAGGGGACTTTCCTCACCCCCTGCCCCAGACGGACGGAAAGACAGATCGCTTGTGACTGACCTCATTCATTTCGAACACCCGCTGAACGAACGCATTCGCACCTTCCTGCGGCTGGAACACCTGTTTCTCCAGGTGGATCATTTTCGCCCGCTGGCAGATGTCTGGAGTTGCCGGTCGGCCGTCGACGGGCTGCTCAACATCATTTCGGTTTTTGGCCGTTCCGACCTGAAGACCGAGATCCTCAAGGAGTTGGAGCGGCACGTGACCAACCTGGAACGGGTCCGCCAGCAGCCGGGTGTCAACCTGCAGGCCCTCGGTTCGGTGCTGGACGACCTGGAACAGGCGATCCACCAGGTCTACCGCATGGACGGACAGATCGCGCGCAACCTGCGCAGCAACGAATTTCTCACCACCATTCTGCAGCGCAGCAGCATCCCCGGGGGCGGCTGCCATTTCGATCTGCCCCAGTACCACCGCTGGTTGCATCAGCCGTTCGAGGTCCGTCAGGATCAGATGAACGAATGGCTGCACGACCTGCACCCGGTCCGCGAGGCGGTGGTCCTGCTGCTCAACCTGGTGCGTGGGAGTACCCTGCCGAAGGAAGAGATGGCACGTCAGGGGTTTTATCAGCAGTCCCTGGAGAGCTCCTCGCCCGCCCAGCTGGTGCGGGTCGGCCTGCCCCGACAGACCAATATCTTCACCGAGATCAGCGGCAACAAGCACCGTTTCAGCATTCGCTTCCTGGAATCGGTCGACACCGGCAAACCGGTGCAGACGACCCATGATGTCGCCTTCCTGCTGACCACCTGTATCTTTTGAGGCAGCAGGATGAGTCAGCCCTCAACCCCCACCCGGGTACCCTGCCCCACCTGTGGCAAGCCGGTTCCCTGGACCCCGCAATCGACATGGAGACCCTTCTGCAGCGAACGTTGCCGACTGATCGACCTGGGGGACTGGCTCGACGAAAACCACCGTATCTCGGAACCGCTGCTAGACGACGAGTTCGAACCGCCTCCGGGGGACTGATTCTCAGCCTGGTGACGCCGCTGTCGTGCCCAGTAGCGGGGCTCTGAGTGTTACCGATTTTACCGAGCGGCCCGCTAGGGCCTGTTAACACTATCCAAGAGCCCCTGTTGCGCCCCGAAGGAAGTGCCCTTGAGGTACGTCGGAAAACCCCCAACCAAGGTGCGTGGCGTGAAGTCTGGTGATGCCAAATGAACGACGAGCAACGCTGAGCGGCGCTTTTCCCGACGTAACCCGAAGGGCTGGGGCTGTCTTTACGCCCAGTGGGAACTATCGGATTGGTGTTAACAGGCCCTAGAGTGCGCTTTTGATCTGCTGGCACAGCTCACGACTTCCCTGCAGCCATTCCGCCGCCTCCTGATGTAACCCGGCCAGTGGCTCGAGCATCTGGCGAAGCTGCAGACAGTGCCAATGGGCCTGGTGCAGCTGTCCGGCCTGTTGCAGATGCCGCGCTTCCCGCAGATGATGCCGGGTCAGGACGTCCGCCCGTCCCAGGGTCAGACGGACCGTCAGTTGCGTGCGCTGATCCTCGGCCGGTGGCGTCATCAATCGCTGCTCCTGCAAGATCCACAGCAACTCACCGGTTAGGCGCGAAAACTGTTCCACATGCTGGGCATCCAGATCCCGGGAGGCTGGTGCGGCAGGGCTGCCGTCCAGGGCGCTTTCCGCCTCCTGCATGCGTCGCGCCAACCCCGGGTATCCGGCATGGATCTGCTGCGCCGCCCTGAGCCGCTCGACGATATCCTGCCTGATCAGGCGTTCAGCGTCCTGGGGCAACGGCAGACCCGCCATGCGCTGGGCCATGGACTCCAGATCATCCACCCGGTGCAGTATGCGCTGCACCTGGGTACGCCGTTCCTCGATATAGTCGTGATAGCGCTGCGCGATACTCGCCAGCACCAGCGCCAGTACCAGCAGTCCGCCGAGCACGAAGTAGAGAGTTGTCTGATCCATACCGACTACCTGATTTGATCATCCAAAGTGTCCTGTTCACATCGGTCTGCACCGGGTCCCTGATGTGGGCCAATTGCATGGCTGGCATCCGCCCATCCTACACGAGAGCGGGCCGCGGGGTTATCGAAACTGATCCGCGCGGAACACACCCGAATACGATATAGTGAGGCCACGGTCACCTGATGTAACCCTGATCATCAATCAATGTCGCGATCGTAACGACCGTCGAACCGAACGCGACCAGCGACACCCCCATGCCTTACGCCGTCATCCCAGTCACCCCCTTTCAGCAGAACTGCACCCTGATCTGGTGCCATGAGACCCGCCACGCGGCCATCATCGACCCGGGTGGTGAGGCGCCGAGAATCCAGCGTTACCTGAGCGACCTGGAACTCGTACCCGAGAAGATCCTCCTGACGCATGGACACCTGGACCATGCAAACGGCGCCATGAGCCTGTCGGAACTTTGTGACATTCCGATCATTGGCCCGCACCGGGAGGACGAATTCCTGCTCGGTAACATGGAACAGCAGGTTGCCATGTTCGGGTTTGGGGAAACCCGACCCTGTGTGCCGCAACGCTGGCTGGAACAGGGTGATGAGGTGAGCGTGGGAGAACAGCGCCTGGAGGTCCTGCACTGTCCGGGACACACCCCCGGGCACGTGGTCTTTTTTCTTCGCTCCGAGAATCTTGCCCAGGTCGGGGATGTGCTGTTCCGGGGTTCAGTCGGACGCAGCGATTTTCCCCGCGGCGATCATGCAACCCTGATCCACTCGATTCGTCAACGCCTGTGGCCGCTGGGTGACGATGTGCACTTTGTTCCCGGACACGGTCCGGAGTCCAGCTTCGGCGAGGAACGTCGCAGCAACCCGTTCGTCGCCGATCGCTCCTAAGACCGGGCAAAGCTATTTCAGTTTCTACTAATAATATCATATACCCCTGTTTCCAGAGTCTTTTTTGCATTGAATATCGACTTGACGTAACATCGTGGCCGTCAACATAAAACGCCCCTGTTCGCCTGAATAAGGTGGCGTAACATAACGAAAGACAGCCGGGCAGAAACCTTGTTTCGCCCGGAGCCACGAGGATTGAGTATGTTCAGAGAGCGCTCTGGCAAACGGTCAGCGGGTAAGATATCGCTGATCCTGGCCGGACTTATTTTCATTGGCGGCATCGTCTTTGTCGGACTGTTCAACACAGGACTCGCCTACACCAACGAGATGGAATTCTGTACCTCCTGCCACTCCATGAAGGTCAACTTCGAGGAGTACAAGGAGACGGTACACTATAAGAACGCGTCCGGTGTTCAGGCCACCTGCTCCGACTGCCACGTACCCAAACCCTTCTTCCCCAAGATGGTCGCCAAAGTCATGGCTGCCAAGGATGTCTACCATGAGATCATGGGCACCATCGACACCAAGGAGAAATACGAGGCGCATCGCTGGGACATGGCCAACCGGGTGTGGGCCAAGATGCGCGCCAGCAACTCACGTGAATGCCGTTCCTGCCACGAATTCAGCAACATGGACCTGAGTGCACAGGACCGCAGTGCCCGCAAGCGTCATCCCAAGGCTATGGATGAGGGCGATGCCTGCATCGACTGCCATGCCGGCATTGCTCACGAGGAGCCGGACGAACCGGACGAACCGGATACCGAGGATCAGTCCTGATCCCCCCAGGGGATGCCGACGGACAATATTGATTGGAAACCTCATGAACATCAGCAGACTGCCCATCACTCTGATCGCCGTGCTACTGGCCGCATCGCTGCAGGCAGCTTCAGCGGATCAGGGCAAGGAGTTGCGTCTGGCCGCGGACCTGGGTGATACCGAAACCATATCCCGGTTGCTGGACGAGGGCGTACCGATCGACATCACCAACAAGTTTGGTAAAACCGCTTTGATGATTGCGGTGGAAAACAACAATCTCAACGCGGTGGTAATGTTGCTCAACCGTGGTGCAGAGGTCAATGCGCGCACCGTGGCAGGATGCTCCGCACTCACCTTTGCTGCGGAGAACGGCCACCCCGCACTGACAGCCATGCTGCTCGAACGCGGCGCCAACCTGCATGACCGGACCCGTTCCGGTTGGGATGCCCTGATGATCGCCTCCCGTTACGGCATCACCGACATGGTTCAGCAGTTGCTGTTCAAGGGCGCAGATACCCGGGCTTCGGACAAGCACGGCCGCAATGCCTTGATGATGGCCGCGGAAAAGGGGCATGCGGAGACCTGTGCGATGCTGTGCAAGCACCACGCGGACGTCAACAGCCGTGACAAGAACGGGGCCACGGCCCTGATCCTTGCAGCCGACCAGGGACACACAGAGACCGTGGATGCCCTGCTCGCCTGCCACCCTGATGTCAATGCACAGGACAGCGACGGCGCCAGCGCATTGTTGTGGGCCGCCAGCCAGGGAGAGGTGGAAACCGCGAAGCGCCTGCTCGACGCAGGCGCCGACGTCAACCTGGCGGACAGTGATGGCATCACCCCGTTGATGGAGGCGACGCGCGCCGGATCAGAGAGCCTGGTGATGCTGCTGCTCGAGCACCAGGCAAACAAATCAGACAAAGACCGGGAAGGCCATACTGCGGCGGACATTGCGGAGAAGAAACACTTCGATGCTATCCTCGGCCTTCTCAAATGAGCGAACCCGGAGAGGTTCGGTAAAACAAGAATCCGGATCAGTGTGTGTTGCTGATCCAACCGTATGGCAGGGTACAACCACACCCTGTCCCTGTAATGTAAGCCTGTTCTAATTCCAAAGGAGGTAACATGGCGTACAACTATCTGAAGAAGGCCCTGGTGGGCGCACTGGCGATCAGTGCCTCGTCGATGGCTTTCGCCGCTGATGAAAAGCCTCTGATGTCAGGTGCCAGCTCCAGCATGCTGGCCAACACCTGCGCGGGTTGTCATGGCACCCATGGCGCCAGCTCGGGCCCTGCCACACCGACCATCAGTGGTATCTCCACGGTTTACTTCGAAGAGGTCATGGAGGGCTTCAAGAGCGGTGAAATCAACTCCACCATCATGGGCCGAATCGCCAAAGGCTACTCCGCTGAGGAAATCAAGGCGATGGGCGAGTATTTCAGCAAACAGCCTTTCATGGCCGCTTCCCAGGACTTTGACGAAGGCAAGGCAAAAGAAGGCGCCAAGCTGCATGACAAGTATTGTGAAAAATGTCATGCCGAAGGCGGAAGCTCGGCGGAAGACGATGCCGGCATCCTGCTGGGTCAGCTGACACCATACCTTCACTACACCTTCGAGGATTTCAAATCAGGCGGTCGTGAAGCACCCAAGAAGATGAAGAAGAAAGTCAACCAGCTGCTGAAGAAAGAGGGTGACGCGGGTTTTGAAGCCCTGATGAATTACTACGCCCAAGGCAAGAAATAAGAGGGGAATGAGAAACATGAAAATTACCCGAAGAGGATTTGTTAAAGGCGCGGGTGCCGCAACAGCCATCGGCATGATCGGCACGCCCTATATCGCCCTGGGTGCTTCCAAGAAGGTTGTCGTGGTCGGCGGTGGTACCGGTGGCGCAACCGCGGCCAAGTACCTGCGTATGGCCGATCCGACCATCGAAGTCACCCTGATCGAGGCCAACAAGGACTACTACACCTGCTACATGTCCAACGAAGTGCTGAGTGGCGACCGGACCATCGACTCCATCAAGTTTGGTTACACCGGTCTCGGAAAGCACGGCGTCAAAGTGGTTCACGACATGGTCACAGCCATCGATGCCGGCGCCAAGACGGTGAAGACCGCCGGTGGTCAGAGCTTCCCCTACGATCGCTGCATCGTAGCCCCCGGTATCGATTTCAAGTGGGATACCATCGAAGGCTATGACGACAAGGTCGCCGAGAGCATTCCCCACGCCTGGAAGGCGGGTTCCCAGACCGTGACCCTGCGCAAGCAGCTTGAGGCCATGAAGGATGGCGGTACCGTGGTCATCGCGCCCCCGCCGAATCCTTTCCGTTGTCCTCCCGGACCCTATGAGCGTGCCTCACAGATCGCTCACTACCTGAAGAACCACAAGCCGAAATCGAAGATCCTGATCCTCGATGCCAAGCCCAAGTTCTCCAAGCAGGGTCTGTTCACCCAGGGATGGAAAGCCCTGTACGGCTACGAAAGCGACAACTCCATGATCGAGTGGCGCCCGAGTGCCCAGGGTTCCAACGACAACGCCGTGGTCGGTGTAGACGCAGGCGCCATGTCGGTCACCACCGGCTTCGACGAGACCATCAAGGGTGATGTGCTGAATATCATCCCGGCCCAGAAAGCGGGCAAGATCGCCTTCGCCGCCGGCCTGACCAACGACAGCGGCTGGTGCCCGGTGAACCTGCACACCTTCGAATCCACCATTCACAAGAACATCCACGTGATTGGTGACGCCTCCATCGCCAAAGGTATGCCGAAGTCCGGCTATGCGGCGAATTCCGAGGCGAAGGTCTGCGCCGCCGGTGTCGCGGCCCTGCTGAATGGTCAGGAGCCCGGTACCCCGGCTTATGTCAACACCTGCTACTCGATTGTCGGTGAAGACTGGGGTATCTCCGTGGCCGCGGTCTACAAGCTGGCCGAGGACGGTTCCAAGATCACCTCCGTTTCCGGTGGTCTGACACCGAGCGACGCCACACCCGAGATGCGCGCCCGCGAAGTGGAGTATGCCTACAGCTGGTTCAAAAACATCACTCACGACATTTTCATGTGAGCCCAGCCTGCCGTCCTGATCGGGGCGGCATCCGGCCCGCGGAGGATCCTCACCTCCGCGGGTCCGGTTCCTGATCCTGCCTTATTCCCACCTGCCTCCCTGAGATCCATAACCGCTGGTTGTCAGGCGTTGTTCCCATCCGGGTAGCGCGCGGCTACATCAAAGCTGCGGGGGATCGTCCGTTTGATTTCGTTCGCATCAGGAAATGCGGGGATAGCCCGGGCAGCACGCGGTGCGAGCGGGATAATCGCGCCGAACATCATCCCGGATTCCGCCTCGCTTCATCCGGCCACGAGGGACCGGCGATATCCCCTGGCTGCCTATCAGGGCATGCTCCGGGGTAACCGCGGTTGCCTACTGAGGACTCCTGGGCATTCCGCGATCCGGTCTCGGCATGGGAGGTTGATCGATCACATAGCCGGCGCCGGAGTGAAGATTGGCAGGCCGGGCAAAATCGGAAAAGTCGGGATTGTGCCAACCGGGTTCGGCCAGTTTTTCCTCGGGTGGTTTGATACGCGAAACATAGTCGAGCACCGCGCGGATGTCACGATGGGAGAAACCGTGGATCTGTTTGACCATTTTACGGTCGGCGTTTCTGCGGCGTTCACTCTTGATCCATTCGAACTGGCGCAACAGATAGCGATAGTGCTGACCGTAGATGATCGGAATGTGGTCCTGCAGATTCCCCTCCCCGTGATCACCATGACATTCGGTGCAGTTGTCTTTATACAGCTGCTCGCCCCATTCCAGATCATTGCCCGGTCCCACACCATTGTGCGGCGTCATCGGCAGACTGGCGATATAGGCGGTAACGTCGGCGATCTCCTGGGCACCCCCCAGCAGTTGTGGCGAAGTGAACGGAAGCATGGTGGGATTGTCCCGGTTACGGGCGCGGATGTCCGCCAGCTGCTTGATCAGTACCGTACGCAGCTGACCGGCCAGCTGGGGGTAGGCGCCGCTTTCGAGTCCCCATCCCTCCGGGGTATGGCACACGGCACAGATGTGATAGACCTTTTTACCGTTATCCTTGTCGGGTGTGAGCTGCATCGCCGCTTCGTATTCATGCATCGCATCCTCTGCCGGAGTGGCCAGTGCCGTGCCGCTGATCAAAAGCCCTGTCAGGGTAAACGCCAAAATCGACTTGTTCATTCACTCTCCCGAGACCGTATTGCCTGAGTGTTGGTGATGTCTTGAAAGTTGACTGACAGTCCAGCTGTTATCTGTCATCGTGTGCCGGCCTTCCGCTGGCCGCGTATGGCGTGAGGTAATTCGGTACGGATCTGATACCGGATGAGATGCTTGCCGCAAATGCGCCATTTGTACCGCCCGGCATTCCCGGGAAGCGTTGTTATTACGCCATGGGTCGCTCTATTCCGTTAGTGTTTAATATAGCGACGCAGCCGCGCTCCGACAAATAAAAAACCCACGTCGAAAGCCGTGGGTTTTATCTGAACAACTGCTGATCGGAAGCGGTCCAACCGCGAGGATCAACTTTTACACATGTTGTGCGCCAGATTCTCCTGAAAAATGGCCTTATGGATGTCGCCCAGGCTGAGCATACCGATCAGCTGATCACCTTCCGCCACCGGGATGCGGCGAAATTTGTGGCGCACCATGATCGTGGCGGCGCGCAGGATGTGCATGTCGGGTCTGACCGAGATGACACTATGGCTCATGAGATCCGCAACACTCAGATTCACCACATCCTTATATTGCATCATCATCTTGTCATAATCGGGTGAGGACAGTCCGTCCATCACCTCCTCCAGGGTCGGAAACATGCGATGCAGAACATCCTTCTCCGCGATGATGCCCACGAGCTTGCCGTCCTGTTCGACCGGCAGACCGCTGTATCGGAACAGACACATCAGTGAGACCACCTCCAGAAGTTTGGTTTCCGGGCTCACCGTCTTCGGTGCTTTTGACATGATTTCGCTTACCAGCATCGAAACTACTCCTCATCTTTTTTTCTGTTGAATATTCATTATTGTTCTAGTTTGGCGGGTTCCCCAAGGCTGCGATCCTTATGCGATCCCGGCATCAACCGTTCGGCAACCGCTCCCGCTCTGCCTGATCCGGCCGTCTACCCGCCGGGTGCCGCGTTGGACATAGGATTCAGGTCACTGTCATCGACAGACACCCCACAATACGCATTCTGATCCTGGTTGCCAAGATTTTTTCGGACCCAAGCCCTTGATGTTGCTTGAAAGAGTGATCGAGCGAGCTGCTACCCACTATCCCGGTTCGGGTAAACCCCGCGATCCTGCCCCGGTGTGCGCAGGTGATCCTTACCGAACCGGGACATGGGGACACCGTTCAGCGGAACAGGAATACGAATCCCATAAATAAATTGAATGAAATCGAAACCCCAAATACCCACACCTGTCCAATTCAACAAGCGGTGGCCGAGCCTGACGGATAAGCCGATGATTTCACTGTAAAAGGCCTTTTTTACCCATAACTTATCCACAAATCGCGCACAGTCCTGTCAGGCTTTTCCACAACTTCATACACAATATATAGTGGTTGACATCATTCAGATCGGATATATATTGTGTTTACTGATTTTGGAGGTCGCATTTTTCACCCTCCAGCCAGCAGTCATCAGACGACCGGGGCGACAACCGGCGCAGCGGGCCAGAGGCCCGCAGAAACAGACCGGCACGACACCGAGTCCCCGGCGTACACGACCTTACCGACAAGCAGATTTGAGACGCAACCAGCCCGGCGGAGTATCGCCATTGCGGATGGCGAGCTGTGGACAGAACAGAATTCAGGAGCAAACATGGCGACCTATACAGCCGATACCGAAACCCCCGTTGTAAAGACCCAACCACCCGCGGCCGCTGACAGCGCCGCCCCGGCCACTACCAACCCTTACAGCGGTTTTCAGGTTATTCGGCGTAACGGCAAGGTCACCCACTTCGATCCCAGCAAAATCAGTGTCGCCCTGACCAAGGCCTTTCTCGCGGTCGAGGGGGGCAGTGCCGCCGCTTCCAGCCGTATCCACGACACCGTGCGGGATCTCACCGAACAGGTGGTCAGCGCCCTGACCCGGCGTCTGTCCGACGGCGGCACCGTGCACATCGAGGACATCCAGGATCAGGTGGAACTGCAGCTGATGCGTTCCGGCGAACACAAGGCCGCCCGCGCCTACGTACTGTATCGTGAACGCCAGGCCCAGAAGCGCGCCGAAGAGGCCGCCAAACGCGCCGAACTCGAAGGCATTCCGGAGAAGCACCGGGTCAATGTCACCCTCGCCGACGGCACCACCCGCCCCCTCGACACCGAACGCCTGCAGGCCCTGGTTCAGGAGGCCTGCAACGGCCTCGATGAGGTCGATACCCAGCGCATTCTCAATGATGCCTGCCGCAACCTGTTCGACGGGGTCAAGGAGAGCGACGTCTCCCAGGCGCTGGTGATGAGCGCCCGCACTCTGATCGACCAGGAGCCGAACTACTCCCAGGTGGCCGCACGTCTGCTGCTCGACATCCTGCGTCGCGAAGCCCTCGACTTCCTCGCCCTGGACACCCAGGTGAGCACCCAGGCTGAGATGGGTGAGCGCTACGGTGAATACTTCCAGAGCTACATCAAGCAGGCCGTGGAACTGGAACTGCTCGACCCGCGCCTGGCCCAGTACGACCTGGACCGTCTGTGCGCCGCCATCCAGTCCCAGCGTGACCTTCAGTTCAGCTACCTGGGCCTGCAGACCCTCTACGACCGATACTTCATCCATTGTGAGCGTGGCACCCGTTTCGAACTGCCCCAGGCCTTTTTCATGCGCGTGGCGATGGGCCTGGCGATCAATGAGATCGACCGGGAATCCCGCGCCATCGAGTTCTACAACCTGTTGTCGTCGTTCGACTTCATGAGCTCCACGCCGACCCTGTTCAACTCCGGCACCCTGCGTCCGCAGCTCTCCAGCTGCTACCTGACCACCGTGCCCGACGACCTGGACGGCATCTACAGCAGCGTGCGCGACAACGCCCTGCTCTCCAAGTTCGCCGGTGGCCTGGGGAACGACTGGACCCGGGTGCGCGGTCTCGGTGCGCACATCAAGGGCACCAACGGAAAGTCCCAGGGCGTGGTGCCTTTCCTCAAGGTGGCCAACGACACCGCAGTGGCGGTGAACCAGGGCGGCAAACGCAAGGGCGCGGTGTGCGCCTACCTGGAGACCTGGCATATCGACATCGAGGAGTTCCTGGAACTGCGCAAGAACACCGGAGACGAGCGTCGCCGCACCCATGACATGAACACCGCCAACTGGATTCCCGACCTGTTCATGAAGCGGGTGGCCGAAGAGAAGGACTGGACCCTGTTCTCACCCAATGAAACCCCGGATCTCCACGACCTCACCGGCAGCGCTTTCGAGCAGGCCTACCTGGGTTATGAAGAGAAGGCGGCCCGCGGTGACATCGATGTCTACAAGACCGTCAAGGCGCTCGACCTGTGGCGCAAGATGCTCGGTCTGCTGTTCGAGACCGGTCACCCCTGGATCACCTTCAAGGATCCCTGCAACCTGCGCTACACCAACCAGCACCTGGGCGTGGTGCACAGCTCCAACCTGTGTACCGAGATCACCCTGCACACCAACGACACGGAGATCGCGGTGTGCAACCTGGGTTCGGTCAACCTCACTGCCCACACCACCGAGCAGGGCCTGGACCGGGTCAAGCTGGAAAAGACGGTGACCACCGCCATGCGCATGCTCGACAACGTGATCGACTACAACTACTACAGCGTACCTCAGGCGCGGAACTCCAACCTGCGCCACCGCCCGGTGGGCCTGGGCATCATGGGATTCCAGGATGCGCTGTACAAACAACGCCTGGCCTACACCTCCGAGGAGGCGTTGGAATTCGCCGATCGTTCCATGGAAGCGGTGAGCTACTACGCCATCCAGGCCTCTTCCGACCTGGCGGCGGAGCGCGGCCGTTACTCCTCTTATGAGGGTTCCCTGTGGAGTCAGGGCATCCTGCCCATCGACTCGCTGAAACTGCTCAAAGCGGAGCGCGGCGACTATCTGCAGATGGATGAGAGCCAGAGTCTCGACTGGGACGCCCTGCGCGACAAGGTCCGTGCTCAGGGCATGCGCAATTCCAATACCATGGCGATCGCGCCCACCGCCACCATCTCCAACATCTGCGGTGTCAGCCAATCGATCGAGCCGACCTACCAGAACCTGTTCGTCAAATCCAACCTCTCCGGCGAGTTCACCGTGGTCAATCCCTACATGGTTCACGACCTTAAAAAACAGGGTCTGTGGGACGAGGTGATGATCAACGACCTCAAGTACTACGACGGCTCCCTGCAACCCATCGACCGCATCCCGGAAGAGATCAAGGCGATCTACGCCACCGCCTTCGAAATCGATCCGCGCTGGCTGGTTGAGGCCGGGTCCCGGCGTCAGAAGTGGATCGACCAGGGCCAGTCCCTCAACCTCTACATGGCCGAGCCCTCCGGCAAGAAGCTGGACAACCTCTACAAGCTGGCCTGGGTGCGCGGACTCAAGACCACCTACTACCTGCGCTCCATGGGCGCGACCGGTGCCGAAAAGACCTCGGTGAAACAGCGGGGCGGCAACAGTGTCGACCTGGTCGGTGCGGGCGGCGGCAGCGATGCACCCAAAGCCTGTTCCATACTCGACCCGGATTGCGAGGCGTGCCAGTAAACCTGGCTGCAACCGCGTGCTAACCATCGGATGACAAGAAAGAGGACAACAACATGCTGAACTGGGACGATCCCCTCTCCAAGCCCACCCTGAAGGAGACCACCCCGGCCGCATCCCGTGCCGAGTCCAAGCCAGCCCATCCCCACGTGGTTGAGGAAGCTGCGCAGAGCTATGCAAACACGGATACCGCGGAAGCGCCGCTCAGCACCTCCGGCACGAAGCCGATCAACCCGGAGGACAAGCGGGTGATCAACGGCATGACGGACATCAACCAGCTGGCGCCGTTCAAGTATCCCTGGGCCTGGGAATACTTCCTCAATGCCAACAAGAACCACTGGACGCCGCTGGACATCAACATGGCCCAGGACGTCCATGACTATCAGCGCAAACTCACTCTGGAGGAACGTCACGTCTACGAGAACGTGCTCTCCTACCTGACCACCTCCGATATCCTGGCAATGCGCAATATCGGTCTGGCGGTGATGGAAAAGATGTCCGCCCCGGAACTGCAGATCTACCAGGCGCGCCAGGTCTATGAGGAATCCCTGCACACCTGGACCTACCAGCACTGTATCGAGACGATCGGACTGGACCAGGGCGAGATCTACAACCGATACCGGGTGGTCCCTGAGATCAACCGTAAGATCCAGATCACCAACCGCCGGCTCTCCTCCATCCTGCGCGCCGACATCGACCTGCGTGACCCGGACGAATTGCAGAACTTCGTCATGGCCTACACCTTCTTTGCCGCGATCTTCGAGGGTTGCTGGTTCTACAACGGTTTCAGCCCGATCTTCGCCCTGCAACGCCGGGGTCTGATGAAAGGCACCGCCGAACAACTGCAATACATCATGCGCGACGAGGTGCTGCACGCCTCCTTCGGCATCCGCGTGGTCAAGCAGATCCTCCATGAAGAGAACATCACCCTGGACAAGAAGGCGCTGCGGGAGATGTGGGACGAGGCCGAGGCCGCCGAGGAGGGCTATGCGAGTTACATCCTGCGCGACCCGATACTCGGTTACTCGAAAGAGGATCACATCGGACAGTTCCGCTTCACCGCGAATCGACGCGCACTGCAACTGGGAATCGACGAACCCTTCCCGGGCGCTGAGGCCACCCTGCCCTGGCTGGATGAGCAAGCGCACATGCGCAAGGAGAAGAACTTCTTTGAGACCCGGGTGACGGAGTATCAGACCGGCGGCGCCTTGAAGTGGGACTGAACTGAATAGTTTTAAGTTATGAGTTTATAGTTTTGAGTTGGTTGTGTTCGCTTTGCGTACGCTCTTCAAATGAGGCCGAAAGCGAACTCTTGAATTCGAAATTCATAATTATTTGGAGACGAAGAATGCATTGCACGCACTGTAAATCCCTGATGAGCGAATCCGGGATACAAAAGGACAACCGTACTGAACAGTCATTGTTCGAATGCCCGGTGTGTCATCGAACGCATTTCGTCACCCGCAGTGTTCGACAGTGGCAGCATGACCTGGTCACAACCGCGTGTCGATTCGCGAATCGCACCTTGCGGCATGTCTAGTGGGCCGCTCGGTATATTCGGTAACACTCAGAGCCCCGCTAGGCAGGAATTATTTGCCTAGCTATTTCGCAACGAATTCGTTGGTTTCATCTTGCGCGTTAACACAAAAATACAACTTATGAACTTCTCCTCTCCGTCATTCCGGTCGCAGTAAACCAAACAATCCCAGTGGACAGCACCGGGTTTTCAGACTGCGCCGGAATGACAACATTTTTTCGATATACCGCGTCCTCACCATTCTCACTCCAATTATTATCACTTACGTATGTTTTGCCCGCGAAACCCTGGCAATTGTTCCGGCCGGTTTGACTGCGTTTCCCCTTCCCATGACGATTACCTGATAAGGCCTGGTCACTCTATACCTCACTCGTTCCCACGCTCAACGTGGAATTGCAGACCCGGGCCAGGACATCCCATTCAGGCCATGTCAGTGCTGCATGGAATGGAATGGGATGCATTCCCACGCGGATCGTCGGAACTAGACGGGTAGTGACTCGCCCAGGAAGGCGAAACCGGCGATCACTGAATTGAGATCAATAACCGCAGGCAGCAAACTGATCCGATGAGCCCCCTCTCCCCGGCCCTGTCCCGCGAGGGGAGAGGGAGTTTGCCTGGAAAGCCTCCTATCAATCCATGCTGATTCAGACTGCGCAGGGTCCCGGGACTTGCCTTTCTACATCCCGGCTGATTTGATTTTATGATCAATCTTTCACATTTAATTACTCACGAAATCGAATGCATCCCTGAGAATCCCGCAGGTTGAAAATCCCTCCCCTCCGCCTTCGAATTCCGAATTGATCACCAGGCTCGCCTCAACGCCGTTGGGCATCATCGCAATGCAGGCGCGGGATGCCTTTCTGTACTCGTATTCGGTATTGAGTTTCAGGGGCAGATCCCAATACATCCCACCGTCCTTCGAGTTGATATTCACGCTGGTCGTGCTGAACCAGGCGCCGCTCTTGGTATATTTTCCATCAGTCGCATCATCCCAGCCCAGTTCCAGTGAATTGATCAGACCCAGTTCTGACAGGGAGATGATCTGGTCGCTGTAGCGTAGATAGGCGAGATACTTTGCCAGTTCCACCGCTGACAGGCGCAGCCCCGTATGCCCACCGCACCCCAGCCCCAGATCGATGGTATGTGCGATGCCTCCGCTGTCCACATGATCAAAACTGTAGGCAAGCGCCTCGTCATAATTCGCCTGCATCCAGCAACCCACGTTGTAAATACCGATCGGGTCGAAAATGTTGTTCTTAACATAGGTCAGGTACATCAGGTCATGATTGCCAGAGGTCACTTCCGGGTAAGGCGCGCCACCCATCTGCACCCAGACTTGGGGTATGAGTATCCGCAGCAATGCGGTGTTGGCATTTTTATAGCTGTACAGGGACCCTGGTGCGGCGTCGAGTGACACCACGTATTTCAGGCCGTCCCAACCGTTGTTCCAATCCTCACGTTCTTTCTCATCGAGGTTATCCCACAGTTGCCCCCAACCCGTGGCATGGGTCAACAGATGACGGAATTTGATGCCCGTAACATTATCTCCCAACTTCCATCCCGCGGGTAAGTAGTCGACGATCGGGGTCTCTATGGACAGACCGGCCTGGTGAAGAATCTTTACTGTGGCCACCGAGGTGATGTGTTTCGTGACACTCGCGATAAAACTGCGGGTATGCACCGACATCTCCAGGTCGCCGTCCGGGGGCGTTTTCGCGTCTCCGAAAGCATTCCACTGTTTGGGTTGCCCGTCGCCATTGATGACATAGGCATAACCGACAACGTGATCCTGCAACCGATAGTCGATATACGCGCCCATCCAGTCATAGGCTACCGAATCCTGCCAGGTATCCGTGAAATCCGAAGGCCCGGAAGGGTCCGTGACATCAACGCTGATGAAGCCGTCCGGACCTGTATCCGCCGGTGGCGTGAATTCCAGTGACCCGTCATCGGTCACCAGGGAAAAATCTCCAACGTAGGCATTTCTGCCAGCCTGATCGCGACTCACCTGTTCATGTACCAGAGTCAACTCTTCTTCAGAGCCGGTTGATGTTCTCGCGGCTTCCGGGGTCAGACTGAACGCATCCGCAGCCAGCAGTGGCTGCTGCAGACCAAGAGCCAGTATCAGAGGCAGGGATTTAAGCGGTCCTTTCATAGCGTTTCTCCATAACGTGGTGACCTGTGGTGTCAACCATGTTAATGAGACGCTTTCTCATTCATCAGGTAATTCATCACTCACCGGGTGTGAAAATGTCACCCCAACACACTGACGATCACTTACCAGAGAACAAGCATGCTGCATGTCAGCCAGGGACAGCATCAGTTCCTTATTCAAAGATTACTATGTATGGAACAGACGCTTCACAGGCAGGCCTTGTGCATTGATTCCGGCGAAATACGCTCACCTGTTATCGACTATTCTTTAATAGAGTTTGCCGGGGTGGCCTTCCAACCGTGCGGTAAGGAGACCCACCTTGGGTTTGCCACCATCGCATCCGCAAGCACCCTCACCATTCAGAGATCAGGGTTACTGGATGAAAAAAATCCTCATAGCAATTGCCGTTTACGGAATCTACTGGATGATCTTCGTCCATGAGGGCGAAGTGACACTTCGTCCCGGGGTCATGGTGGATGAGGAACCGCAACAGGAACTACTGCATGACGCCGATTCGTTCGATCATAAGGGATTTCGCATCACCCCACTGGCCCGCTTCGACATCAGGGCGAAGATCCTGTCCAAAAAGTACTACAGCATGGGCCGGGAGTCTGACCTCTCTCCCATCGACCTTGCACTGGGTTGGGGCCAAATGTCGGATGAAACGGTTCTCAAGACAATTCGCATATCACAATCCAACCGTTTTTTTCACTGGGGGGTGGATGAATTCCCCATTCCAAGGAAGGAGATCGAAACCCATGCCAGCAACATGCATATCATCCCCGCGGACTATCCTACCGAGGCTGCACTCAAACGCGCCCGTAAAGGTGAGATCGTACGCTTCTCCGGTTACCTGGTGAAGGTCGATACCCAGGACGGTTGGCACTGGTCGAGTTCCCTGAGCCGCAGCGATACGGGAAACGGCGCCTGCGAACTCGTTTGGGTGGAGGCGTTTCAGGTGGAACCTTCACCATAGACAGATGCCGCAGAGGAAGCAATCCGCACGCTCATGACAAACAGATCGTCCGCTCAAGCCTGAACCGTTATACCTGCAAACCCATCCACCCGAGTTAACCGCGACCCGTTTCCTCCAGGTAATGAAACATAGCGGCTTTTCGCGCCAGCATCTTTTCCGCCAGAGCTTCGCTACCCCCGTGATCCACAATGACACCCCATACGCGTGAATCCTCGAGCCGAATCACCGGCTGTATGGACTGCCTGATATCTGCGCGACGCATGTCTGCAAAAAGCTTAACGGCATGTGGATTGCTGTCATCCGATCTCAGCAGGTCAAGTTCCATGACACGCGTATCGAAGGCGCTGCCCTTCGGATCACCCTGGGCGCGAAACTCCAACGCCCCCCCACATCCAGGGTCAATACCTTACCGTTGACCAGGCCCTGGTTATCGCCATGATAACCAGCCGCGTCCCAGTTGGCGGCCCAGGCGTGCACCCCGAACCAGCGTTGTGCCTGCCTGCGCTCATTTTCGTTCAGGTGTGCCACGCAGGATTTTTCCAGCTTCAGCCATCGCGTTGCGATTTGATCCGCTGCCCGGGTTCTGACGTAGGTCAGGGTGGGAGCACCGGTCAGCTGATACAGCATCGCCGCTATGAACTCATTGCGAGCGTGCGCAACGCTTTCGAGGGTCTTCACATAGAAGCGCCGACCCTGTTGATCCTCATAGAGCCCGGCCGGGTTGCTTCCCAACTGGCCGCCCACCCGTTGCATCCCGTCTGTGTCGATCACGGGCGGATCGCTGTCCAACGCTGCATCCTGTTCCGCTATTGGCCGCGTACGACGCACCAGTGCCAGTTGTGCGGAAGTCTCAATCGCGCCTTTACGAGCACGGCGCACCGTGCGAATCGCCTCCTCCGCCGGCATGCCCAGCTCCACCAGCAGACGGGCAGCGATCATGCCCGCACGACCCAGGCCACCCTTGCAGTGGACCAGTACATCCTGTCCGCTGGACAGCAACCGGCGAATCTCACGTCCCTGGGTGATCCACTGCTGTTCGAATGCCTCGTCTGGCACGGAGAAATCGCCAATCGGCAGATGTCGCCATTCGATGCCCCGTTTTTCAACTTCTTCACCCAGGTTGGGCACCTTGAGTTCCCTTAGTTCATGGGGTTCCACCAGGGTGAGCACCCTCATCGCACCCCAGGCGACAATCACCTGCAGATCCGCCGCCAGGTCCCGTTTCCAGGCGCCCGTGTGGGCGTGCAGGTCGTGTTTTCCCGGGCAGAAAGTAATGCCGATCCGACCGTGTCTCGGGCTGACCTGTACCTCGGCGATCTGTAGAGGATGGGTTTGACTGGTGCGCAACATAATTTCGATCAACTTCAGTGGCTGAACTTTGGCCTTGATTTACCGGCTCATTCTATCTCAGGTATCGGAGTTCTATATTGATACAACCCAAGTCAACAGACTTATGATACAGACACCCAACTGATGATAGATGAGACCACCTGAGGCAAGGGCTCTCATGGCATCCAGGCATGCCTTGCATAGCCCTTTTGGGAAGAGATGATCAATTATAAGACCCAGAACAATCGCCGCTTTTCGCCAATTTCACCTGCTCCGGGACCTGTTCATGTATCCAACAAGACAGTATGAGCCCGGTTTTATGTGTTGGGCCGTTTTCCGGTGTTTGCGTTTAGATCTAATTGAATCCCCCTCTCCCCGGCCCTCTTCCGCGTGGGGAGAGTGCGTTTACTTGGCTACGATTTGTTTTGACTCGGGTTTCTTCACATTCTGCAAGCTTCCGGATTGCGTTTGATTTGTTCGGGCTGCGTGGGTTGGCCCATGCACCTCTTGAAAATCCCGTCTGTGCCGAGCTAGAAGTGCAGCAAAAACCCACCAGCGTGGTTCAATACTAGTACCTTTGGTACCCCCTATACCCTGGCTATGACTCGATTCACATAGTAAGGTCCTGCACATCTGACTCGGGTAGACATTCGAGAAACCCTATTGTTCACCCAGTTGAAAACTCCTATTCCAGGGTCGATAGTTTTGTCATATCCATCAACAGAATGTGGCGTGATTATGATCATAGCGTTGGGACTCCTGCTCTCCGCGGTCTCCTGGGCCTTCCTGGGCATGACTGTTACAAACCTGCTTTCAGGCTCACTGGAGACGCGTACCTGCCTTACCGACTGTGTGCGGAACTACTATTATCTGGCTGGAGCATCCGGATTTGTCGGGCTCCTGCTCGCCGCCCTGGCCTGGTTACGCTCCGGATTCAGTGGCGGAACTTTTCTGGGACTTGTGGTGATCGCGTTGCCCTTCGGCGTATTTGCCGGTATTTACATGGTCGGTACATTGGGGTCCCTGGCCCATTGAAGCCGATGAGGACTTGAGGTGGCTGTAGCCGTTCATCAGTTACGTGATCGGTTAAGCTTCCAACCACACGCCTGACAACCAGCTTACGAACACCGGGTTCTCCGTGCGAATACCCCAGCCCGTTTCTTTACCCTGCCTCGCAGGGAAAATCACCACTCGGTCGATCAGCGGATACTCCCCACGGTTTTTACCCATGCTGATGGTTGGACCCGGCTGACACACTGACCCACGAAACGATGCAGTGCGGCTTCTCAGCAGCAGTGGATCGCCCTGATGCCACCTCCCGGCAAGTGTCGAAATGTTTAACAGTTTTCTCGTCATACACGGGTAACAATGAATTAAGTTACTATCCCAGTAAGGAATTTATTATATCGGCACGAGACTTGCCTGCTGCCTGGCGAACAATTTATACCCCAGGGGAGGGATCGCATGTCTCATGGAACTCATTGTCTACTCGCAGCCGCCGTTATTACATTCGGCACAGTAGGAACCGCGTCGGCGGCGGCCTACAGCAGTTCGGACTTCACTCTGTCATGGACGCTTAGCAGTGTGCAGTTCGCCAATAACACCAGCGTGGATTACACCTCTGACCTCGAACTCGACACAGAGGGCTATTCGAATCTCAATCATCAGCAGTTATGGGGCGCAGGCACCGGGTCAACATCCGGGTTCGGCAGCGTACAGTCGGATGGTACGCCGGCTGCGGGTCCCTACGGTATGTTCCCTTTCTCGACAGGCACTTCCGTGGATACGAACCTGAACGCATCTGCCAGTGCCAGCGGGACCGGCTCCAGCTACGATGGAGAGACACTGGGTTCTACAGAATTCTCCGTTCAAAGCTATAGTGAAGAACAGCTGTTTTTTACCTTTGACTACAACTGGTCCAGAGATGTCACGCTGTCCAACTCGGTGGATGGCGAGCGCAGCACAGCCTTTCTCGATGTTGTTGCACAACTCAATGGCACCGATCAAGATGGAAACGACTTCCTTTTGACTGACCATTTGATCGATGGCAATACGGCCGATTTTAATCATGGAGCCAACATAGGCAGCAGTCTGTTGACCGACTGGAACTACACGGACAGCGGAAGCGGCAGTCTTGTTCTGACACTGCTCCCCTACGCTTACGGACTGATCTCCTTCGATGCCACGGTCGGCGCGCGTGCGGAAGTCAATCCTGTACCACTACCCGCCGCTGCCTGGTTATTCGGCTCCGGCCTGCTCGCATTGCTGGGTGTAACGGGACGCAGAAAATCTTCGGGCGTTTAACTCTCTGCTACACGGAAGATGAACGATGGCCCCATTGTGGGCCATTTTTTTATGTACCAGACGCACCGCAGCCAACCCCTGCACCCGGGTATTGAGATTCGCGTCTCAGTCGCTGTCATGCATCTGATACGGTGTTTCCTGCGCGGACTCCGGCTTTGAGGCCGTCAGCCGAACAACCTGTGCTGTATGCCTCAATCTCAGGATTCGCAGCGGATATCAGGAAACCTTAGCTTTAATTTTTTAAATACTATGAATATGTTTAATTATTTTGTCAGGTCGGTTTTGGTGCATACCCCAACCCCGGCCTGACCCGACCACGCGCCTAAACCGCATCATCTTGGTGCCCAGGGTTCGTTATGAGCATCATTGGCCGGGATATCCGTTCCATGCAAGTGCGCACCCCCCAACCTCCTCGCGAGCCCGCGTCTGAATCTGGAATGAAATGGTGCAATCCGCCTCTGTGGCGATCGTTTCACACCACATCGCAGTCAAACCCCTTCAACCTACCACTTCAATCGGATATTCCGGCAATGATGCGTCCCTGCAAACATCCTGTCTATAATGGCGCAGGATTTCCCTTTTCTCTGTACAGTTATTAACCGAGTGGAGCGCACAATGGCCACGATTTATTTTTCATCTCCCATCATGAGCAAAAACAAAAAGGTGACTGCGATTGCAGGTAAACGCGATACCTTGCTGGCCGTGGCCAAGGAAAACGGCATCAAAATTCCGTTCGAATGCGAGGACGGCGAATGCGGCTCCTGCCTGGTGAAGGTCACCCATCTGGATGGCGATCACATCAAAGGCGTGATGCTGACCGACAAAGAACGCGAAGTGCTGAAGTCGATCGGCAAACTCTCCAAGACCGAGGAAGAGCGCGCCAACGTGAGAGACCTGCCTCCGACCTATCGACTGGCCTGCCAGACCATCGTCACCGACGAGGATCTGCTGGTCCAGTTCACCGGAGAACCCGGCGGCGCCTGATGTCTCGAGACGGGCTATCCATGTTAGGATAGCCCGCTCCACCCCCAACCAAAATCCGCATCCATGCCAAGAATCGCCTGGCTTGCTTTTCTCATACTGATACCCGGCCTACTGTTCCAATTTTCCCTGACCCTGCCTGCCCTGTTCGTGACCCTGCTCCTGGGTATCGTCGAATATCTATTCGAACCCGGTAAACCCAAACCCTGATCATCAGGGTCTTTCCTGACCGGACAAAAAGAAAACATTGTTCAGTTGACTGATAACCTTAAAGGTTAGCAAACCCGGTCATTGATTGAGCGGAAATAATCCCACCCCATCCGTTAATTTTTAACAGCCCGCCCTGATACGGTTTCGATAGTGTAGACCCCGGCCGCATGAATCCGGACGCTCAGCAGGAAGGTTCATCCTGTGCTTACCCGCGTGCTCAGCGACCGGGTCAATTGTGGCCCGTGACAATCCCAGCAGTTCGAGGATTGCATGCAAACTTCTTCATACACTACGAGGACAATGTCACATGGAAATCTATCAAGGATCTATCAAGGCGCTGAGTCTGGCCATCTGCTGCTCGGCACTCAGCCTGCCAGGACACGCATCTGCAAAGGAACTCCCTGTTTACCATGTCGTTGATCAAGGCATTTCGGAAACCCAAATTTATCAGCTTTCCGATGCCATGATGTTCGACGCACAACAGATCGATCTGGAGCTGTATCGCCGTACCGGCGCACTTAGCTTCATCGATCTCAAACGCCACCAGGTCATTCCGACCCGTATACTGGGGCCGGGCAAACCCGACGAAGAGCAAAAAGAGACCGTACGCGAGGCAATCGATTTCGAGACTCTTCAGACCCTTCAACCCGTGGACGCCGATGTCGCGTTGCACCAACTCGAGACCGCTCTGGACAAATCCGGTCTGCTGCCGGAAACCTATAAACCCGGCATACGTCATACCCGTTTCGAGGCGGTGGACCGAGCGGGCAAGATCCTGGCTGACACGGCCATCGATACCAAGGCGGACCTGCAACTCTACGCGGGCGATCTGCCGCTGATCGGTCCCGGAGCGAAAATCTCCGCCACCCTGGGTTCGGATGGCGGGATTACCCAGTTTCGCTTTGCCAACCGTCACCTGGAACAAGGGGAGTCGGTCCCCGTGATCGATCACGCCCAGGCAAGACAGACCTGCGAAGCCCGCCTGCTGGATTCAGCCATGGGCCAGGAGATGGAGAAACTCAACCTCAACACACAACTGGTCTACTACGCGCCTTCAATGGAATTGACGGAAGTAAAAACCATCCAGCCCCATTACGACTGTGGCGGCACCGCGGTGGTTGATGGTGAGATCGTCAATTTGCTGCACCAGATGATTCCGGCTGTTGACAGCAGCGCCTACGTCCCCGCACTCGAGCTGAGCGCGCAACTCGCGGGTGAAACCGTCACTGCACGGGTCAACATCGAAGGCGGTACGCCACCCTACGCCATCGAATGGAGTGCTGCGTCAGTGAAACCCCTCAACCGTTCCGGAACAGCCGTGTCATTCCCGCTGCAGAGCCGTAAAGGCGGGGTTGAATCACAGGTCACCGTCAAGGTGACCGATGCCAACGGTATCGAAAAACTGGCATCGGTCGGAGTCGCAGCGCCCAAGCTCTCAGCGCATGAATCTTCACCGCTACTCGACTACCTGGGCCAGGCGCTGGCACAGGTCGTCGATGTGCTGGTTCCCAGCGTAGAGGCAGTCGGTGGAATCACCGATTACGGCACTGAAAACGCGGTCACCAATCAGTTCGGCGATCTCGAACAGGGCTTCATCGACCGCATGCAGAGCGCCGGCGTGATCGAGCGGTTCAGCTGGTCCGGCACCCTCGCCTGGGAGCAGGACTTCAAGGCCGGTGAGGACAGCAACTGGATCGACAATACCGACATCACCTTCTATACCGGCCATGGCAACGGCGACCGCTTTACCTTCGAAGACACCACCCACGATGATGGCGCGTTGGACTACGATGACGCCACCGAGGATTGGGGCGACAAGGACCTGGAGTGGCTGGCCCTGCTCTCCTGCCAGGTACTGGAGGACGACTGGGCTGGGATGTCCCGTTTCGATCGCTGGAAACAGGAGTTCGACGGCCTGCATCTGTTGATGGGTTTTCATACCAACGCCTACGCCTGGATGAGCTTTTCCGGTGAGTTTGCCGACAACATGCTCAAGAGCAGCCCGATGACCGTGCGCACCGCCTGGTTCGAGGCCGTCGACAGCGATCAGCCCTCCGGCGTGGTGCCGGTAGTGATGGGAGTGCTCGATGTCAACGGCATGTCCAATGTGAATGACTATTTCTGGGGTAAGGGCTCGGTCGGCCCGGACATCCGCGATGGTGATATCACCGGCTACTGGAGCATCAAGGTGCTGTAAGCCTATCGGGCAGACCTCTGCCCGCCAACGCCCGGCTCAGCTACCTGAGCCGGGCTTTTGTTTGCACGACTGTTATCGCTTTGTCATCACGTCATCAAACTTGAATCCTGCAATCCGCGGCCAGACTTCACCCTGCAGCGAAGCCCATGAACATCACACGTCGCAACCGGGTAAACTCGACACCTACTCTACCATCCTGATCTGTTCCAGCGGTCTGCATGACTGCGACAATGACGATTCCAACGACCATCAATTCATCTACGGCGTCTCCAGCGGGGAGCCTTTGCAGGACAGCGTCATACTCTGGACCCGGTTCAAGCCCAACAACGCCAGCCAGACGATCCTGAGCTGAGAGGTTGCACGGGATGGCGCGTTCAGCGAGATCGTCAACCAGGACCACACCGTAGTCGATGCGCATAGCGACTTCACGGTCAAGGTGGAGGTTCAGGGCCTCACGCCCTGGCAAATCTGCTACTACCGGTTTCAGTGCGGCTCCAGCGACTCACCGGTTGGCCGCACCCGCACCCTGCCAGCACAGGATGCGATCCAGATATCCCTGGCGGTCATCTTCAGTTCCAACTACCCGGCAGGCTACTTCAACGCCAAGGCGGCACACTCGTTGCCTGGGGCGGTCGACTCACGGATGCCAACGTTGAAACAGTAGGCGTTGAATTTGCCGCACCATCAGTCTACTCACCCGGTCTGGAGGAGTACCGGGACATCTCATCCGCACAGCAGGCTCGGTCCCCGCACCCCGGAATCACCCGACGGTTCAATGACCTGGACTATTGAAATATCGTGAACGCAACGGGCTGCAGGTCAGATTCACAGCCCAATCGGCCCGCGCGGAGTGGTACTTTATCAACACCATCAAACAGGCCGCCGATCGTGCAATCCGCGCTGGATCAAACCTCAGCCTGGCCTCGGGTTCACAGCAGTTCAGCTGACTCAGATCCCCAACGGTCCAGCCCGTCAGTAAATGAACATTGTCAAACAAATGTCGTTCATTTTCCGACAAGCTGCCATCCTAACAACACTATCTTATTGAATTAACGATTATTAATATTAGGCGTATATTTTGCATGGTTTTCAGGTTGTTGTACTGATTACCCCAGGAGCCGCTTCCATGCAAAGCCGAACCGATACGAACCTGATGCTGAGCCACATGCCCCTGGTGCGCGGGTATCACAATACCCTCTGCAATCTCGGAGAGTGGTGGCAGAAGGTATCGTTGATTGGCAAGATCAACAGCTTGCAGATCGCTGCGACCCTGCTGGAGGACATGGAGAACACCCGCAGGAAGTTTCAAACCCTGCAACACCAGCTGATTGAAAATCTCGTCAATGAGAATCTCAACAAACAGGACCAGGAACTCAGCGCGCGCGCCCAGGTTGCCATCGACATCCTCATCCGCAACCTGTTCGAGCGCACCGCGGACGTGGGATTCCTCGCCACCGATGATGACCTGAGAGCGTTTCTTCGTGATCCCGAGGCCGGTCCGGAGGCACTCGATCAGATCGTCGCCCGGCTCAGGGAATACACCCTTAAGTACAGCGTCTATGACGAGATCATCCTGTTGGACACCGAGGGAAGGGTGAAGGCAAACCTGGACCGCGAGGGCAATCCGATCAGTCAATCCCATGACCGGTTGATTCAGGAGACCCTGAACTCCCGGGAACCCTTTGTCGAAACCTTTCGTCATTCCGACCTTCAGCCGGGACGTCGCCATTCACTGATCTACTCGGCCCGCATCACTGAGACCAATGACTTCCAGTCACCGGTACTCGGGGTGCTGTGTCTCTGTTTCCGGTTTGACGACGAGATGGCGGGGATTTTCGCCAACCTGCGCAAAGGCAATGAGCTGCTGACGATCCTGGATCACCAGGGACGGGTCATTGCCAGCAGTGACGAACACCGCCTGCCCCTGGGTCAACATCTGACCAGCGCACGGCAGAACCACACTGACCTGGTCAAACACCAGGACACGGATTTCTTCGCCCGAACCGCAACCACCAAGGGTTACCAGGGCTACACCGGCCTCGCCTGGAAAGGCCACGTGATGATGCCATTGAAGTCGGCCTTCTCGGAGTCTTCCGCACAGGATCTCGGCGAACATGAGCTGCCTTCTCAATCGGAACTGTTTTCTCAGGAACTGCGCAGTATCGCCGCCACCGCGACCCGGGTGACCGATGATCTGATTCTGGTAGTGCTCAACGGCCAGATCGTCTCCGCCAAGCGGGACGCCCAGGAGTTTATGCCGGTGCTGGATGAAATCCGCCTGATCGGCAGCCGCACCAAGGGGGTGTTCGAGGAGTCCATCGCCAACCTCTACGGCACCGTCATCTCATCATTGTTGAGCGATGTGCAGTTCCAGGCATTCCTCGCCGTCGACATCATGGATCGCAATCTCTATGAACGGGCCAATGATGTGCGCTGGTGGGCCCTGACCACCCGCTTTCGGGAGATTCTCTCGAAACAGGAACTGAATCCGACCGATCGGGATACCCTCACGGACATCCTGACCTATATCAATGACCTCTATACCGTCTACACCAACCTGTTCTTGTTCGACACCCATGGTGTCATCCTCGCGGTCTCCAACCCCAAAGAGTCTGCCTGGGTAGGCAAACAACTACCGAGAGAGAGCCACATCAGCGCGGCGCTCGAGGTACGGGAGTCACAACGCTACGTGGTCTCACCGTTCAACACCAGCGAACTCTACGGCGACCGGCATACCTACATCTACCTGACCGCGGTTCGCGATCTGAACACCGGCCAGGGGATTGGCGGCATCGGTATCGTGTTCGATTCCGAACCCCAGTTCAACGCCATGCTGGAGGACGCCCTGCCCCGGGATGACAATGGAGAGATACTCCCCGGCAGCTTTGGGGTATTTGCGGAACGTTCCGGACGGGTGATTTCATCCACCCTCGCGGAACTCACCCCCGGCAGCCAACTCGATCTGGACCCCAGCCTGCTGGAACTGGAAAAGGGGGAACGTCGCTCCGCACTGATCGACTATCAGGATTGCACCTATGCCGTGGGCGCCGCCATGTCCCAGGGATACCGGGAATACAAGACCACGGGTGACTACGACAACGACGTGGTGGCGCTGATCTTCGTTCCGGTCTGACAGGCCGTCACCTCGATATCATCCAGGCAGACAACTGTCCGGGCGATATCCTGCACAAACCATTAATGGTACTTTTCCGTGGAATAGTGCCCAGGCTCCTGACGCCGGTGCTTGCGCATCCCGCGTTCCTCCAGAGCCTGGGATACCTCACGTATCATCCCCATGTTGCCGCACAGCATCACATGAGAGTGTTCCGGAGAAAGGGTCAAGCCGGCCTGAGCCTCCAGCCGTCCCTCCTGTAGTGCCCCCAGAACACGTCCCTGCAGCATGCCCGGTACGGTTTCCTGGCTGAGGATGGGCAGATAGCGAAAGCGTTCTGCATAGCGCGTCTTGATTTGCTTGATCTCCTCGGCATAGCAAAGGTGCCCCTGCCAACGCACGTTGTGCACCAGCACCAGGGTCTCGAAACGAGACCATGCCGCCTCGGTGCGCAGGATTGACAGATAGACGCCCAGGGCGGTACCGCTGGCGATCATCCACAGTTGTTGCGCATCGGGAATCTGATCGAGGGTGAACAACCCCTTGGCCTGGGCCGAAACCCAGACCCGGTCCCCGGGTTCCAGTGATGCAAGCCTGGGACTGAGCGGACCGTCCTGCACTTCATTGAAGTGAATCTCCAGGAGTTGATCCCCGGGGGTGTTGACAAAGGAGTAAGGCCGCGCGATCCGTTCGCCATCGACTTCCAGCGCCAGGCGGGTGAACTGACCGGCGGTGAACGGATCCACATCCGCCGCTACCCGCAGGCTGTAGAGTTTGTCGCACCAATGGCGCTTTTCCACGACCTCACCTTCCAGCCACTGATCCATGGATAACCTCCGTCATTAAACTGATCATCTTTTCAGATATATAACATCGGATTTCCGCGAATCAACCGCGATGATATTCCGGGTAATACCGGCAACCATGCAAAATCGTCCTATACCCAATGAAATCTTCATAGGGATTGCGGTAAGAAAAGGCCGCGAGCCGAGACCGTATGTTTATCCGCAACGACCAAACGACACTCCTCAACCCCAGGGCCGTTAACATTGATCCGATAGGCCCTAGAACAGGTTGCGCAGCAACATGAAGGTGGCCGCAGAGAGCAAACCCGCCGCGGGCAAGGTAATCACCCAGGCCAGACCGATGGGTTTCATGAGATCCCAGTTGGCGCTGCGATTGACCATACCCACACCCAGAACCGCGCCGATCAGGATGTGCGTACTCGACACCGGCAGTCCCATCAGTGACGCCAGCATGACCACGGAAGCCGCCGCAAGCTCAGCGGAAAAGCCGGACGAAGGATGCATCTTGGTCAGGTTATGCCCCACCGTCTGTATGACCTCTTTACCGATGAACCACAAACCGGCAATCAGGGCGACCCCAAAGGTGAGCATGGCAACCGTGGGCACCGCAGCACTGGCGTTCACGCTACCGGTACGAAATACGTCCAGCACCGCGGCAAATGGACCGATGGCATTGGCGATGTCGTTGGAGCCATGACTGAAGGCAAAACCCGATGCGGTAAATACCTGCATCCAGCTGAACATGAGAAAAGTGGACTTGTTCAGATCCTCGCCCTTCAACGTCTTGGCGAAGATGAAGGTAGCCATCCAGATCGCCGCGCCGACCATCCCCATGATCAGGTAGTTGTGCAGCGTCGTCAGACCCATGTCCACATGCTTCAGACCTTTGAACAGCAACATGGCGGAGATGATCATACCCCCGAGCGCAGCGATCATCGGCACCCAGTTCTCAAGCGCACGGGTGGCATGAATCTGATGCTTGCGCGCTTCGATCTTGTGCAGACCCCGGTAATAGTCCGACTCCAGTTCAGCGGGATCGAAATGGGGATCGCGAAACACATGGGCATCCCGGGCCATGGCGTTGGTATAGGAAATCTGCTGGATCTCAGCCAGACGCTCGAAGGCCTTCTTGTGTTCCTGGGTATGTTTTTTCTTTTCCTGGCGGATTGCCTTCAGCTCCTCCTCGGCCTCTTCGTTGTATCGCAGCACGTGTTTCTTGATCTGATGGAACAGCAGATAGGCAACCGCGCCTCCGAGCAGGGGTGATAGAACCCAGGAGACCGCGATTTCCCCAATCTTGCCCCATTTCACCAGGGCCAGGCCTGAATCCGCTCCGCCGATCAAAAAGCCAAGGGTGAGGGAACTGCCAACGATGCCACCGATGATCGAGTGGGTGGTGGAGACCGGCCAGCCTTTGCGCGTCGCGATCAGCAACCAGATCGCGGCTGCGAGCAGCGCCGACATCATGATGTAGGCGAACTGCATGGGCTCGACCGTGATCCCTGACAGATCCACGATGCCTTTGCGAATCGTCTTTGTCACCTCTCCACCGGCAATCACGGCCCCGCTGACCTCAAAGATTGCAGCCACGGCCAACGCCTGCTTGATCGTCAGGGTGCCGGCCCCGACACTGGTGCCAAAGGAGTTGGCAACATCGTTGCCACCGATGTTGAAGGCCATGAAAATACCAAACAGGGTCGCCTGTATCAGAAGCTTGCTGTGATTACCCTGTGTATAGCCCATGGCCCAGAACAGGAAGTAGGCGCTGATGCCAATCAACAGACTGGCGAAGAAGATACTGGTTTTTGAGAGACCGATGCGGGTTGATAATGTCGCGGTGGTGGTTGTCATGAAAACCTCGATGCAGCTTTGGCAGGAGGTTGGATTATCTTTACGAAAAGTGACCTTTCAATGACCGTTGCGTCAATCTATTGTTGCGCTCAGCATGTGTGAAGAGCTGCTCGAGCTGGGTCTGCAATCTGTTTGTCGTAGGGCCTGTTAACACTAATCCGATAGTCCCTGTTGCGTCTCGTGTGCAGAGCGCTGACGCAGTCACAGCAGATTACAATGAATCAGCATCCCCCGGAGTAAACCGGCAAGCACCAAGGATCATCCCGCAGGAGAATCCATGGGCCCGGTTACATCAGGCGTTTTTCGTAACCGAACATGGATATCAGGGAACGTCCCAGGCGAGTAAACGGGTCAGGTCTATCCAGAGTATCGAGTTGCTGTTGCAGATGAGACACATAGGCCATATCGGTCTGTTTGATATGCTGCACCAGCCAGTTGGCCAGTATGTCGTGCAACTCCTGAGCCACGTTCTCACCATCCAGATAGCGCTGCTGATACGATTCCAGACGCTTGACGAACAGATCATGGATCGCCTTGTGGGGTTTGAGATAGGGATAGGCCGCCTGTTGCATAAGCTGTTCCTCATACCTCAGGTGAAAGATGCTGTAGTCGGAGAGCTTTTCCAGCACCAGACCCACGATCGTTTCATCACCCTGACCGATGGCGGCTTCGAGTTCGTTGATGTAGTCCACGATGGCGCTGTGCTGTTCGTCGATGGTTTCGATACCGGTGCACAGATCCCGGGTCATTCGCAAAGGCATTCCCTGTTAACTCCTAATCGATTGTTTCAGACCTGGCACGAACACTGTTTCGTCACGCCATGATCAAGTGATGCGGAACATAGCCTGTTTAACCATGACGATATAGTGGTAATGGATTGAATTCAGACCCACTTCTCGTTTGAACCGGGTCGATACAGGAATGCAAGCGAATGCGCTGGCGTTTCATCCACGCGTCATTTGAATGTGATAGGTGTCCAATGCTGAGCGCGGACACACGCATTCCCTGATTGATTAAATTCGATGGATGCTAAACCCCAGGAATATAGGATCGCGACGAATGGGTAGCTTGAGAAATCTCAATGACCGTCAGGACCCATTCTCTTAGTATTTTACTCAGTTATTCACCCGACCAACCGCGGGACACGAAGTCTGTCATGATCCTGCGGCATTCGCCCAACACCAAAAAAACCACTGAGCAATAGCGCCATGAATCTGAACAAAACGACACTCCTCGACAAATACCCCGTTTACGCCAGCGAAATCATGAAGAGCGATACCCAATGCGCTCATGTCGATGATGTGATGGCACGCTTCAAGGCGAATATCGCGGAGCATCCGGTCGCAGCCTATATTGGCGAATTCGATCACCATGCCCACGTCGCCACGCAACCGGAAGGCAAGATCGCAGACGGCATCCTGGCCAGTAAACACATCCTGTTCTGTGTTGCCAATGCCATTCCCAACCCGCTCATTGGCGCGGTCAGGCCACGCGCCCTGTCGGTCGTGGAGTTGGCCGACCGCTTCGTCATCAGCTATCTGGAAGCGCCGGTTGAGACCGCCAATCAGTTGATCGCAGGGTGGATCGAAGCACTGACCGCAAAGGCCTGATCGCCAAAAGCCCGCAACCCTCCCCCCCGTCCGGTCGGGAACCCCGTTTCCTGGCCGGACACTTGCCTGCCTCATCCCCTTGCCGATAGGATAACGGACACATCTTCTCAGTTCGGTTTTCAGGAACAGGAATGGCAACATTCCCGGCACTTGCATGGAACAACCCCGTATGGGATTGAAAAGGACATCGGCAACCTGTCTGGTCATCCTGCTGCTTCAACTCATGATCCACGGATGTGGCGGTTCCGATACCCGTAACAGCGACCCTTCCAATCCAACCGCTGAATCCACCGACATCCTCACCACCGACCTGGCAATCGATCTGCAACGGCTCAGTGGCCGGGCGGACATCACCTTGTCACTACCGGCCGGTGATCAGGAGATCAGGTTCGAATCCGGCAATCTGGATATCATCCGGGTTAGCAGTGACGGTCAGGACCTGGAATACCGGCACGAGGGGACAGATCTGATCGTTACACTTCCCGCCAGTGATTCACCGGTCCAGCTGAGTATCGAGTATCTGTTTCACAGGCAAACCGCATTCGAGGGCTATACGCTCGATGGCGCAACCTTCACCTGGCCCTACTTCTGCGGCAACCTGTTTCCCTGCCACTCGGAACCCGCTGATGGCGTGACCTATACGATGCATCTCAGCGGTGTGACAGATAATCTGACGGCGATTTACCCGCAACGGATCACGGCGGATGCACCTGCCTACATGCCGGCCTGGGCCCTGGGGGATTATCGTTACCTGGAACTGGGTCAGACGACACGAGGTACCCGGGTCGGCGCCTACTACAAACCGGGCGAGGCGGAGCTGATGCAGGCCGGCAGCCGTTATCTGAGAGATGCCTTCGACTTTTACGAGCAGACCTACGGTGACTACCTGTTCACCGACGCAGTGGCGAGCGTGTCGGTGGACTGGGGCGGACAGCAGTTTGGCGGTATGGAGCACCACCCTTACTGGCACATCTCGGACCAGTCTCTGGATGATCCACTGATCCCGATTCACGAGGCGGCACACGGTTGGTATGGCAACGGTGTGAGGATCGCCTGCTGGGAGGATTTTGTGATGTCGGAGGGTACCGCGACCTACCTGGCGGCACGCGCGTATGGAGCGGTCGCTGGAACGGAGTATGAGGATCAGACCTGGAATGCCTATCAGGCACGCCTCGAACGTCTTCAGAACAGCGATGACAACAAGATCGCATGGCCCGATGGCTGTAACCGGATCGACATCCTCAATGACGGATTGTTCGGTGATGCGCCCTACATCAAAGGCGCCATGTTCCTGAGAGATGTGGAACAACTCATCGGCCGTGTCACCCTGGACCGGGCATTGCGCCGCTTCTACCAGTCTTACCAGAGCACCGCAACCGGCATGCAGTCACTCATTGATACGATCGAGGATGAATCCGGAATGGATTTCTCGGCGTGCGCCAGTGCCTGGTTGAAATCCGAATCAGTGCCTGGCCCTGATCACTGCCAGCCACACCCTGACGCGCACTCGGCGACCCTTGAGCAAACAGCTCAATCCAATCGACAACTGAATTGAATACATCATGACAGGCACTACCGCATTGTGACATGCATGACATTCCGCACTTGGTATGTATGAGGTTGCAGAGTTTCACTATTTCAGAAACCTCGTTGCCATCAGTGCTGCATAACCGCCCTACAGAACAAACTGGAATTCCCGGCTTGTATCATTGGCAGGCAATATCTGGGGCTTTGGGATTTTTTTGCCTGCAACAGTGTCACTGTTTGTGGTGCAGTTCCCATTTTACCCATCAAGGACTGGGTTAAGCTGTTTGAACTTCGATTAAATTGTTGTACCGATCATCGGGTCATCCGCGCAAACGAACTGTCATCTTACGCCATACATATCGGGATTCGTGAGCATAGAACAGGGACGCATTCACCCGGATCCGGTTGTTTTATCGGGGAATGAATAGGCATGCACGTGATGGTTTCAATCTTTCTGGTTTTTCTTTTTCTCAGCCTGAGCTTTCCGTTTGTACTGCACCGCGTCTACCGCGCACCCCGTGTCATGGAGACGCGCACACCGGATCGCGTCGGTTTACCCTTCACCCAACAGTATCTCAGCGGAACCAACAGCAAACGTCTCTATTCCTGGCACATTCCGGCATCGGACAGTCATGCTACGTTGATCGTCGCACATGGCTGGGGAGCGAACATCGAGTTAATGCTGCCATTGGCGCAACCCTTCCATCAGGCCGGTCTGGATGTGCTGATGTTCGATGCACGAAATCATGGCAAAAGCGACGACGACAGCTTCTCCTCCCTGCCCCGCTTTGCCGAGGATCTTGAAACCGCCATCCGTTGGGTGAAAGCGAAGCAACCGGATCACCGGATCATTGTCATGGGCCACTCGATCGGCGCCGCAGCCGCGATTCTCGCCGCGTCACGCCGCAAGGATGTGGACCTGGTCATCGGACTGTCCGGATTCGCCCATCCCAATCTGGTAATGAATCGCCATCTGGACCGCCCCTGGCTGCCGAAATTCATCCGCCCGATGATCCTCAACTACATCCAGTGGGTAATAGGATTCCGATTCGATGAGATTGCGCCGATGAACCGCATCCACCAGGTCAACTGTCCGGTCATGCTGGCTCACGGCACGGATGACCGGGTGGTGCCCATCAGTGACATGCATCTGATCGAGGCGAATGCTTCGCCGGATCAGCCGGTGAAAATTTATCCCGTGGCGGGTGCACGACACGATTCGGTGGAACTGTTCCAGCAACATTCAGGAAAACTGATCGAGTTTATACAGTCCCATTTAGTGCTCAGAGGCAGAGCTGTGATGCTCGGTAACGGGTCAGGTTGAACGGCGACGCTGAAGGTACCCTGCCAATACCAGCCAGACGAATCCCAGCAGAAACAGAGGCAGGCCGATATGCGCACTGACGCCGCCCACGGCCAGGCTGCTCATGATCATGGCCAGAACGCCCGCCAGAACCAGCAAGCCGGGTATGAATGAGAGAAACAGACGTCTCATGGGACTCTCCTGTATTGCAGGCAGAAAGCATAGGTCCCAAGTTATCCGATCGGTACGTATCCTGACATGAGAATCCGCAATAGCCGCCCTATCCACCGGACCGCTGCATCAACAAAGTCTGAGTGGGGAATGCGAAGTCGATGCCTTGTTCCTCGAAGGCCTGATTGATACTCAGGTTGATCGCCTGCTGGATGTCCATGTAGAGGTTGTAGTCGGGACCGAGCACGTAGTAGACCGTCTCGAAGATCAATGAGTAGTCCCCGTACTTGAAAAAATGTGAGCGGTCGAAACGGGTCTTGTCCTGGGATTCGATCGCCTCGCGCATGATCTTCGGGATCTGTTGCAACTGTTCACGGGTGGTGTCGTAGGTCACGCCGATCTGGAACGCGACCCGGCGTTCGTACATCCGGCCGTAGTTGCGCAGGCGGCTCTTGAGCAGATCGGAGTTGGAGAACACCAACTGCTCACCGGAGAGGCTGCGGATCCGGGTGGTCTTCAAACCCACGTGCTCCACACTGCCCATGTAGTCGTCGACGATCACGAAATCGCCCACCACGAAAGGCTTGTCGATGAGGATCGACAGGGAGGCGAACAGATCGCCGAGGATATTCTGCACCGCCAGAGCCACCGCCACGCCACCGACCCCCAGGCCGGCGATCAGCGCGGTGACATTGTAGCCCAGGTTGTCCAGGGTCAGCAGGATCACCGCCAGCCAGATCAGGCCCCGGGCGAAAATACCGATCGCGTTCAGTGCGGTAACGCTGGCCGGGTCCTGCTTCATCTTGCGTTCCCGGTACATGCCGAGTGCGAAAATGAGCCCTGTATTGAACCAGATGCCCACCTGTACCAGCAGGGCAATGATCAGCACGTTGTCGGCGATCTTCATGACCCGTGGGGGCAGTTCCGCGAACAGGGACCCGGCATACAGCGCCAGTATCGTCAGCAGCCAGCCCTGGGTGTTCCCGATGACCTTGATGATGCCATCGTCGATGGTGGTCTCGGTTCCGGCGGCGATGCGTTTCAGGCGGCGTCCCACGAGGCCCAGCAGCAGTTTCAGGAACAGGTAGCAGATCGCCACCACGGCAATCGCCACCAGCCACATCTCCCAGGGCTTTCCGCTGAGCTGAAGATTGAGGGTTTCATTGAGAAAGGCTTTGATACTCTCGTTCATGCGGTTTCCCCATGGTTTGTTCGCAAATGCATTGCTGGCAATTCTCCGCTCAGCCTTGCGGGCTGTTGAAATTCTACTCAGACGGCACGATCCTGCGTTGAAATCCGCCTCAAAATGCTCATTTACTCCAGTAAAACTGCGCTTTTTTTTCGGCGAATTCCGCCTTGTCTCGCGCGCGTCTGAGCGAATTTCAACAGTCTGCTGGTTGACCCGGTATCTTGATTTGTTACTGCCGGCTCTGTTCCCGGGTTACGCTTTGCTTCACCCGGGCTACGGGTTTTGTGGGTTTCCTGTTGTTGGCGCGTCAATCGGCGGGCAGCAGGCGAATCAGGCGGCCGTCGTCCTCGTCGGTCAACAGGTAGAGCAGGCCGTCCGGTCCCTGGCGGACATCCCGGATGCGGCCGAACGTCCCTTTGAGGATCCGTTCTTCGTGGGTGATCGTCTCCCCGTCCAGTTCCAGCCTTACCAGCAACTGGAATTTAAGGGAACCGACGAACAGGTTGCCCTGCCAGCCCGGGTAGCGGTCAGCGGTGTAGAAGGCCATCCCTGAGGGGGCGATCGAAGGGGTCCAGTGGTAGATGGGCTGTTCCATGCCTGGCTTATGGGTGCCTTCACCGATCTGAGTGCCGATCACATAGTTCACCCCATAGGTGATCACCGGCCAGCCATAGTTTTTGCCCGCCTGGGGCACATTGATCTCGTCCCCGCCCTGGGGACCGTGTTCATGGGTCCAGACCCGCCCGCTCCAGGGGTTGAGCGCGGCCCCCTGCATGTTGCGATGGCCGTAACTGAAGATCTCCGGCAGGGCGCGTTTCGCATCGACAAACGGATTGTCCTGCGGGATCGTGCCGTCGTCATGCAGGCGGATCAGTGACCCCGCATGATCCTGCAGGTCCTGGGCCCTCGGCCGGTCGCCTCGGTCACCCTGGGTGATGTAAAGGTAACCGTCCCGATCAAACACCAGGCGCGAACCGAAATGCTGCCGGGTGTTGGTTTTGCGGGCCATGCGGTAGATCACCCGCACATCGGACAGACGATGGTCTTCGAGACGCCCCCAGGCCACCGCGGTACCGTAGCCGTCGACCCCCGGCTCGGCGTAGGAGAGATAGACCCAGTGGTTGTCGGCGAAATCCGGATGCAGCACCACATCGAGCAGGCCGCCCTGACCGTGCTGATGGATGCTCAGCAGACCCTCGATGGGACGCGGGTCGAGGCGGCCGTCAGCGTTGATGAGCCGGAGATCCCCCCGGCGTTCGGTCACCAGCATCCGCCCGTCCGGAAGAAACGCCAGGGACCAGGGGTGGGACAGACCTTCGGTTACCACCTGGTAGGTGATGCGGTTTTTCTCGGTCTCGATGACCGGTTCCGCCCAGGCCGGGGCATGCAGCCCGCCCAGCAGAAGCGCCAGCGGCCACAGGCCCGATCTCAGATTTCGCACGGATGTCATGATTGACTCCATTGTGTTTCGCCTAGAGTGGGGTTGGTTGTTTCGACGGCCCGTTCATCGCAACAGCAGCAGCTGTTGATAGTCCCTATCCCGGAGCGCCAGCGCCTGTTCCAGTGAGGTTCGGATCTCCCGCTCCGGCGCGCCCAGGACCGTATGCAATTCCTGTTCGGCAACGCCCTCATCCATGGCATCGAGCATTCGCAGCGCAAGGGTCAGGCGATTCCGGTGTTCTGCAATACTCGGCTTCCTGATCTGTCCGACCGCAACCAGCTTGCGCTGTTCAATCTGCAAACGTCGTTTGGCCTGTTCGAGCTGGAACGCCAGCGGCAACTCGAGGTCGAAAACCGGTGCCACGTAGCGGGCCGAATCCGGCGCGGCCTGCGCCCCATCCAGAAGCGGAAGGTCGAACACAACCGGTCGCCACACCAGCCGGTTACCCCCCACCGGATCGTCATCCGCAGGGTCGGGGGGAAATTTGTAGAAACCCCAGCGAGCCCCCAGGGCGCACTCGATCAATACCTTGTCACCATCCACCCGGCAATCGCTCTCGCTGCACGAGGCGGCCGGGACCCAGGCGCGTGAATCCTGTTTCCAGGCGCTCATGTCCCGTTGCGAGGGTTTCCCGTAACAGGCTTCCAGATCCCGCCAGGTGGCGATGAACCGCTGCCACTCCTGGCGGTAGAGCGGGTTTCTGCGCAGGAACTCCCAGGCCCATTGGTCGGCACTCAAGGTTCTGGTGAACGCATAGCGATCGGTATCTTTACAATCAGACATAGTAAACAGAGCGGATGACGGATTGGGTCATCATCCCAGAATCTCTGAGAGGATCAATGAGCCCGGGCTTATTGTATGTAGTTTCGATAACCCGAATAACATTGAAATACCTGATTACCCACGATTCTCAGCCATAGAATACGTTGCCAGGGGCAGTTTTGAATGTTGGGGTTAGGGTGTTCTCTGCACTCATCGGCATTGAACCCCCCCTCTCCCTGGCCCTCTCCCGCAAGGGGAGAGGGTATAGACATATCCCGTCAAAAATATCACTCATCCGGACAGACAGCCAAGAGGCTGCTCAGATTTACGAACAGATTCTTACGATCCAATGAGATAGTGGCGGAGTAGGTGTGTGATGGGTTGCTTATTGACTTACAACAGAATTCGCCCGCTAGGATAAATCAAGTCTTGACGAGTGTGCATTGCGAAACTTAATACTGATAAGTCATTGTAATCATGCTGCTTTTGTGCAAATCAAGGCGTGTCTACACGAATACATTGGGATCGGTTAGGATAATATAAAAACCATGATGCACAGAAGGACAGCAGATGGAGTTTTCAGAAAGATTTAGATTCGCCGATTGGCCAAATTCGAAAATACCGTTTGTGGCCGCTGGTGTGTATGCTATCTGGAACGGTGATGACCTTTTTTACTGCGGGATGTCTGGGCGTCAAATTGAACAGGCTCATACAAGGGGAAAACGGAAATTTGGGTTGATCACGAGGTTAAATAGCCACGCTTCTGGCCGTCTCAGCGGCGACCAGTTCTGCGTTTATGTTGCCAACCGCCTGGTGATACCAAAACTCAACCTGTCAGAGCTGCACATGTTTGCAACAGGTGAACTTAAACTCGATGACTTAACGAAGTCATTTATCCATGATCACCTTGACTACCAATATGTTTTAGTGGAAAGCAGTTTGGAGGCTTACTCAATTGAAGATCGTGCACGGAGGGGTGAGATTTTTGGTCAAAAACCAATGCTCAACCCACTCGACACCTAACTTTATATAAGTCGATAACTATCGGAAGAGACCGAATAAGTGCCCATATGTGTAAAGGTCTTAATGTATGTATTCAAACTGCATGATCCTGAGGCACCTTTGATTCACTACCTTCTATAATATCCCTAAGATTCAATACAGGATTTATAAATAATGCTTCGCCTTTTGATATTACTTCTAGCTCTTTCTCTATTCGGCTGCACTGCCCTTTACTCAACAGCAGATACCTGGACAAGTCCTGAGAGTGAAGTAATCTACCAATTCAATGCAGAGTACAGAACAGGCACCACTGGCCGACTGATCATTATATACGTCAATGGACACAAACTAATGGCAGGGAAAGCGCACTATTGGTCAAAGAGACTAACCATGACTAGCGAATTGGAAGGTAAGCCTGTAGCTGCAGAATGTGGTGGCAATGAAGAGAAAAGGACATGCACTATTTCTGTCGGCGGGGATAGGGTTGCTCTATTGAAGTTTTAGATTTTTTCTTTTTGTAAAGCCAGACTAAATACATCCCCATTCATTTCATATGGACTTCTAATTTGCACTAAGACAAATACTTATTTCTTACATAAACAACAGTGAGAGTGATGAAAATACATCAAGGTAACTATATGAGATAAAATCGATAATGGGACGAGTCTTTCACCAATAAAGCTACTATTAAATTAAGCATGAACGAATATTACGTATATGTATACATCGATCCCCGTAATTTTGAAGAGTTTTACTACGGAAAAGGCAAAGGTTCTCGTAAGGATGCACACCTATTTGAAGATAATGATAGCGAAAAATCAAAAAGGATAAAGGCGATAAAAAAGGCCGGTCTAGAACCGATCATTAGAGTCATAGCACGTGGGCTATCTGAGCATGATGCACTCTTAGTAGAAAAAACTTTACTATGGAAATTGGGTAAGCAGTTAACCAACGTTTCATCTGGACACTACTCAAACAATTTTAGACCTCATGACACTTTGTATAAAAAGTTATCGGGCTTTGATTATAAAAATGGGTTGTATTATTACAACATTGGTGAGGGAGAGCACAGAAATTGGGACGATTATAGGAAATACGGCTTTATTTCTGCGGGTCAAGCATCAAGATTTAGAGACGCTATGTTAAGTTTTGAAATCGGAGATGTTATCGCTGCATATCTACCGCAACATGGTTTTCTTGGTATAGGAAAAATCACGCAAGAAGCTAAACCTATTCAACAAGTAATAGTAAATAACAACTATTTATTAGATTTGCCACTAGTTTGTGGTGGAATGGCTATAAATTCAGAGTCTGATGAAAAGTCAGAATATGTTGCTCTTGTAAAATGGATCAAAACGTTAGATCGAGAAAAAGCTAAATTTAAACGCAAATCTGGTTTGTACACTCCTCAGAAAGTGAAGGCATCTTTAGACAATCAACCTGTTACAGTGAAGTACATTGAAAAAGAATTTGAAGTGGATTTAATTAAACTGATGACTTAACAATCATTTTAAAAGAGGGTTATCGCTTTGCTGCAGCCGACATACAAATCTTAGGACAAATAACAGATGCCATTTTAGTGTATCTGTAAATAATGTGGCTAGCTATTCAAGCAATCTATCCGGACACACACGTCAAGAGAACCGGATCAGGAGATATCAACAGGGGTGGCCGTGTTACCGGATTCCCTTGTCATGATACCGGCAAAAGTAATCTGCCTAACACTGAATTCGCTTTCCAACCCCGGTTACAGACTCAAAACTTGAAGCTTGCGCCTCTTTACCCTCCCGTCTGTCCCGAGCGAGAAGCACCCTGGGTGATAACGTACGATAAGTTTCGCACATTTTGAGAGGCGGTGGCCTCAATCTGGTTAAATTGGAGTTGCTAGACAACCAATGACCAGACAGA
>JBEVVG010000007.1:0-157690 GCA_040507225.1 Candidatus Thiodiazotropha sp. | reverse complement strand
CTTTTTCATGGTATGGACTCCTTTGTTTGCTTGCCAGCTCTCAACTCGACCTTAGAACTCGGTCGAGGAGGAGTCCATACCATTGAGGCAAGTGACTCGCCGAAGAGGGCGAAACCGGCGATCACAGAAGAAGAGACTAATAGCGATTGGCACCAAGCTGATCTGTTGAGATCCCCCGTCTCCCCGGCCCTCTCCCGCAAGGGAAGAGGAGGTTTGCCTGGTGAGGTTTGAGGTTGATCCATGATATGGATCAGAACGATCATGGATTCACATTTCCGTCTTGTCCCGGAACTCGCACAGGTCCTCGATCACACAACTGCCGCAGCGGGGCTTTCGCGCCACACAGGTATAGCGCCCATGTAATATCAGCCAGTGATGGGCATCCTGAAGAAAGACTTTCGGCGTGAAACGCAGCAGTTTCTTCTCCACTTCCAGGGGGGTCTTGCCCGGAGCCAGACCGGTGCGGTTGGAGACCCGGAAGATGTGCGTATCCACCGCCATGGTGAGATGGCCGAACGCGGTATTGAGCACCACGTTAGCGGTCTTGCGTCCCACCCCCGGCAGGGCTTCGAGGGCTGCCCGGTTCTCCGGCACCTCACCTTGATGCCGCTCGATCAGCACTCGGCAGGCCTCGATGATGTTCTTCCCCTTGTTGTTGAACAGGCCAATGGTCTTGATATAGGACTTCAGGCCATCAAGCCCCAGATCGAGGATTGCCTGCGGAGTGTTCGCCACCGCGAACAATTTTTCGGTGGCCTTGTTCACGCCCTTGTCGGTCGCCTGCGCGGAGAGGGTTACCGCCACTAAAAGCTCGAAGGGCGTGGTGTAGTTCAATTCCGTTGTGGGATGCGGATTGGCCGCCTGCAGGCGTTCGAAGATAGCCTGGCGTTTTTCTTTATTCACGAAAAGTTTCTAATAATTATGAATTTTGAATGTTGAATTGTTATTTGTAGCGTTTACTGCGCTCACAACTATTTCGAACTAGAGTGTCTTCCCACGCAACGCGTGGGAAGACCACCTCAATTCAAAATTTAAATTTGATCATTCAAAATTACCCCTTAGGTGCCGCCGCAAGAATTTCGGGTGTCACTTCACTCTCGTATTTCTTGAAATTCTCCCGGAACATCCCGGCCAGTTTGCGGGCCTGGGCGTCATAGGCGGACTGATCCTTCCAGGTGTCGCGGGGGAACAGCATTTCCGCCGGTACATCGGGTACCTCGGTGGGAACCTCCACTCCGAAGATCGGATCGGTACGCATCGCCACATCATCGAGTTTCCCGTCCAGCACCGCGTTTACCATCGCCCGGGTGTGCGGGATCGGCATGCGTTCACCGACACCGTAAGGTCCGCCGGTCCAGCCGGTATTGATCAGCCAAACCCGGGATTTGTACTGGTTGATGCGCTCACCCAGCAGCTTGGCATAGCGCTGCGGGTGCAGGGGCATGAAGGGGGCCCCGTAGCAGGCGCTGAACACCGGAGAGGGTTCGGTAACCCCTTTCTCGGTGCCCGCCACCCGGGCGGTGTAGCCGGAGATGAAATGATACATGGCCTGGGCCGGATCCAGCCGCGACACCGGGGGCAGCACGCCGAAGGCATCCGCGGTCAGCATGATGATGGTGTCAGGATGACCGCCAACCCCGTCCAGGGTGGCGTTGGGTATCGCGCTGATATGGTAGGCGCCGCGGGTATTCTCTGTGAGCGATCCGTCGTCCAGGTCGAGACGCCGACTGCTGGCGGTCATGGTGACATTCTCCAGCACCGTACCGAAACGCATGGTGGTGCCAAATATCTCCGGTTCGTTTTTCGGCGACAGCTTGATCATCTTGGCGTAGCAGCCGCCTTCGAAATTGAAGATGCCGTCGGAGCTCCAGCCGTGTTCGTCATCGCCGATCAGGGTGCGGTTGGCATCCGCCGACAGGGTGGTCTTGCCGGTGCCACTCAAGCCGAAGAACAGGGCGGACTTGCCATCCGGTCCGATGTTGGCGGAACAGTGCATGGGCATTACGTTGCGTTCCGGCATCAGGTAGTTCATCACGCTGAAGATCGATTTCTTGATCTCGCCGGCATAGCTGGTTCCGCCGATGAGCACCAGCCGCTTGGAGAAGTTCACCACAATGAAGGTCTCACTGCGGGTACCGTCCACTTCCGGTATGGCATGGAAACGGGGCGCATCGATGACCGTGAATCCCGGCACGTGATCCCCGAGCTCCTCGGGTTCGGCCTGGATGAAGACATTGCGGGCGAATACGTTGTGCCAGGCGTTCTCGGTAATGATCCGCACCGGCAGACGGAAATTTGCATCGGCCCCGGCAAAGCAATCCTGCACATACACATCCTTGTTCTGCAAATAGGAGGCCATGCGCCTGTGAATCCCGTCGAAAGCCTCTTCGGAGATCGGCCGGTTGATGTCACCCCACCAGATCTGATCGTGCACTGAAGGTTCATCGACTATGAATTTGTCATTCGCTGAACGGCCGGTGTGATGACCGGTCCTGACCACCAGCGGCCCCAGATGACTGAGTTGGCCTTCGCGCCGATACAGCGCCTGCTCGATCAGTCTGGGTGTCGGAAGATTCCAATAGATGTCGTTCAGGTTATAGAGCCCATGGTTATCCAGACCGTAGGAACTGTGGATGACCCCTGCCGTTTCTCGTGCCATGTTACCCCCTCGGATAAGTTTAAAATTTCTCTTCTGCCCGACTATAGCAAAGTCCGGTAAAAGAGCTAAAACCCAATTGACGGAACGATTTTCGGCATCCCGAGCCAGTTCGAAAAGAACCGCCTGTATTTCCCCATAGGTGGACACTCGATTGTATGACCCGTCTGGGTTAGTCTGAGGTCATGGAAAGGCAGTCCCACTCCTACAGCCTGCGCAGACTCAACCCCTTCAATGGAGTGCTGCAGGTTCACCAGCAGGAACGCGCCCGGGCGCTGAGCGCCAACGGGCAGGTCTGGGAGATCCAGGTGCTGAGCGAAACCCCCCAGGGACTCTGGGCCAACACCCCCCTGGGTCGCGCCCAGTATTACACCTTCGGACTTTGGTCATACTCGGATGGTCTGCAGCAGGTGCCGGTGAATCCCCTGTTCAACATCCGCCAGATGATTGAGGCCTCGGAAAATCTGATCGACACCCTCCAGCCACGCCTCTCTGAACTGCCCTTTCCCCTGGTGGATCCCTACGAACTGTGGCTGCTCGACGAACAGACCCGGCAGCCCCTGGCCCTGTTACAGACCTGCCGTGAGGATGTGGACCGGCGTCATCACCGGCAGCTGAATAAGTGGATCGCGGCGGCGCGTGGGGATTTCGGTTTCGTCTCGCCGCACCTGCAGGAACGCGAGATACCCAATAACGACGGTCACAACCCCCGGGTGCACGCCTCGATTCTCGAATCGGTGGTACGCCACCGGGCCGGGCAAAACCCATCCCGGGTTTGGCTCTACCGGGACGAACACCACGCGGCTCACCCGCTCGGGGATGACGGGCCGGCGCTCGACTGTCCGCCTCTGACCCTGGATCTCGACGGCTATGATGCGGAAGACGCCCCCCTGATCTCCGACTACATCGCCTGGAAATCACCCCAGCTGCTGATGCTGCCGGATATCCCGCCGGACCAGCGGGCATGGGTCGAGGAACTCGCGGTGCGTCAGGCGCCGCTGGTGGACCGGTTTTTCCCGCTCTACCCGGAAATACACAATAAAGACCTGTTGAATCGCGCCCGGGTAGAGGCAAAAATTCGCGCAGCGAACCGGAGTTAACGAATGAGATACCTGGACCAGTCCGATCAATTGCAGCAACCCGAGGGCGGCATGGGGGTGCTATTGGTAAATCTGGGCACTCCGGACGAGCCCACCCCCAGCGCGGTCAAGACCTATCTCGCGGAATTCCTCAGTGACCCGCGAATTGTCTCCCTGCCCAAGTGGCTGTGGCAGATCATCCTGCGCGGCATCGTGCTGCAGGTCCGGCCGAAACGCTCCGCCCAGGCCTATGCCTCGATCTGGACCGACGAAGGCTCCCCGCTGCTGGTGCTGTCCGAGCGTCTGCGAGATGCCCTGCAACAGCAGCTCGGCGACCGGGTGACTGTCGCCCTGGCGATGCGCTACGGCAATCCATCCCTGCCCGAGGTACTCCAGACCCTGCGCCGCCGTAACATACAGCGGCTGCTGGTGCTGCCCCTCTATCCCCAGTATTCGGCCACCACCACCGCCTCGATCTTCGACGCCCTGACCCGGGAGTTGCAGAACTGGCGCTGGATTCCGGAACTGCGCTTCATCCAGCGCTATCACCAGGAGCCGGACTATGTCGCGGTGTTGAGCGAGAGCATTCGTGCCTATCGCGAGGAGCATGGCAGCGCGGAGAAACTGCTGTTTTCCTTTCATGGCATTCCCAAGGACTACTACGAGGCGGGTGATCCCTACCCGGATCAGTGCCGGGCCACCGCCCACCGGGTGGCCGAAACCCTGGGATTGCAACCCGATCAGTGGCACATCTCATTCCAGTCCCGCTTCGGCAAGCAGGAGTGGGTGAAACCTTACACGGACGAGACCTTGAAGCAGTGGGGTCGCGAGGGCATTCGCAGCGTGCAGGTGGTGTGTCCCGCATTTGCGGTGGACTGCCTGGAGACCCTTGAGGAGATCGCCGAGGAAAACCGGGAGTACTTCCTGGAATCCGGTGGAGAGTCCTACTCCTATATCCCCGCCCTGAACGACAGCCCGTCGCAAGCGAAGATGCTCGCCGATCTGGTGCAGCGTCATCTGCAGGGCTGGCCGCAAGACACAGAAGAGGCTCAGGCACAATCACCACAGACACAGGCCTGAGTCGAGACAGCCCCCTATTGCCAGGATCGCAGCATGAACAGCAACCCGCATCCCGTCGACATCCAAGTCCACCAGCAGAGTCGTTTTCTCGATATATCCTTCGATGACGGCGCACACTTTGCCCTGCCCTGCGAGTACCTGAGGGTCTACTCCCCCTCCGCGGAGACCCGTGGCCACAGCCCGGCCACCGCCAAACTGGAGAAGGGCAAGGAACTCGTCACCATCACCCGCATCGAGCCGGTCGGTCAGTACGCAATCAAGATATGGTTCGACGACGGGCACAATTCCGGCCTCTACGACTGGCGCTACCTCTACAACCTGGGCCAGCACCAGGACGAATTGTGGCAGGCCTATCTGGAAAAACTCGAGGCCGTGGGCTACCAGCGAAAGGAACCGCAGTTGGTGCCCCGGGAAGGCGGCGGCTGAGACCGGCCACCCGATTAACTCCCCGCACCCGGCACAAGCGCGTCCGAAGCCCGCAGCCCTGATTAAACCCAACTTTTATTGTTGGTTATTGCTTTGGACCGTCTGTTTGGCATAAAGTTGACCTAGATCAATAAAACGACACCTTAGCTGTATCCGGTTGTCACACCCGCGAGAGAGACCCCCATGGTTCGATCGGATGTGCAAATCGGCAGTAGCAGTACCCACACTGTCCTGATCCTGGAGCCCAACAGGAACCTGAGTTGGCAGCAATCCCGCTGGCTGATCCTGTTCTTTGGCGCCTGTATCGCCCTGGTTTCCGGCTACTTCGCGAGCCTCGGGGCCTGGCTGGTGCTGCCCTTCGCCGGGCTGGAGATCCTGCTCATCGGCAGCGCGATCTACCTGCAGAGCTGTTGCGCCCACCGACGTCAGACCATCCGCATCGACCGGCAACGCATCGAAATCACCGACAAGTCCCCACAACGTCATCCCAGATCCTTTCCCAGGGCCTGGTCGCAGATCATACAGACTCGCGATCCCCGGGGTTGGTATCCGAGCCGCCTGTTGATCGGTGCGCACGGGGAATATGTCGAAGTCGGAAAACATCTGCTCGAAGAAGAACGTGAACAACTCGCCCGGCAGCTGCATGGCGCGATCAAGGGGGCCTGAACCGATGTCGCACACACCAACCGCCGCGCAACCCACCGGGTCCGTGCTGCCGCCCAAGTCAGGAAAAACCGCCGCACCGGCGTTGCGAAACCTGGCCCTGCCGCTTGCCGCATGCGCGCTGCTCACCGCATCATCCAAGGTAAACGCGGAGTACGGCATCAACTTCCCGCAACCGGCCGCCGGCGTCGCCCAGGAAATCTACGACATCCACATGCTGACCATGCAGATCACCACCTTCCTGCTGGTGATCGTGTTCGGCTTCGTCTTCTACTCCCTCTACTACCACCGCAAGAGCCGGGGTTACGAAGCAGACCAGAATTTCCACAAATCCTGGTTCGGCCACTGGTCCTGGGTCATCGTCCCGGTGCTGGTCCTGGGGATCGACCTGACCATCGCCGGTAAGGCCGACGCGGTGCTCAAAGAGGTTTGGGAAGTGCCCAAGGAGGAGAACATCATGGATGTGAAGGTCACCGGCCACCAGTGGTGGTGGGAATTCGATTATCTCGACCACGACATAAAAGTGGAAAGCCGCTATGTGCCCCATGAGGAGTCCGGCGACCTCTACCTACGCGAGGTGGACAACCGCCTGGTGCTGCCCACCGGGGTGAAGATCCGCTTCCTGCACACCTCCGCGGATGTGCTGCACGCCTTCTGGGTGCCGGAACTCGCGGTGAAGAAAGACGCCATTCCCGGCTACGTGACCGAGACCTGGGCCGAGCTCAACCGCGAAGGGGTGTTCCGCGGCCAGTGCGCCGAGTTGTGCGGCACCTGGCACTCACGCATGCCCATAGTGGTGGAGTCGGTTTCGCCGCAACAGTTCGCCGCCTGGGTGGATGACCAGCAGGCCATCAAGGTGGCCGCGGCCGCCGAAGCCAGTGCCGACAAGACCTGGAGCCTGGATGAGCTGATGGCCAAAGGCAAACCCCTCTACGAGACCAAGTGCGCCGCCTGTCACCAGGCCACCGGCATGGGCCTGCCCCCGGCGTTTCCCGCGCTGAACGGCTCGGCGATCGCCACCGGTCCCCTGGAGGGCCACCTGAACATCGTGCTCAACGGTAAGCAGGGCACTGCGATGCAGCCCTGGAACAGTCTCAACGACCTGGAAATCGCCGCCATCGTGACCTACGAACGCAATGCCTGGGACAACAAGACGGGTCAAGCCGTGCAGCCGGCTGACGTGAAGCAGGCCCGATAGAGGCCTGAGGAGAGATACTATGACCGCCACCACCCTGACCCATGATGAAGCCCATCACCACGACACACCGAAAGGCTGGCGTCGCTGGCTGTTCAGTACCAATCACAAGGATATTGGCACCCTCTACCTGCTGTTCGCCCTGACCATGCTGTTCCTCGGCGGCGCCAGCGCCATGCTGATCCGCCTGGAACTGTTTCAGCCCGGAATACAGTTGCTGGCCCCGGACCTGTACAACAATCTGGTCACCAACCACGCCCTGATCATGATCTTCGGCGCGGTGATGCCCGCCGCCGCGGGACTCGCCAACTGGATGATCCCGATGATGATCGGCGCCCCCGACATGGCCCTGCCACGCATGAACAACCTCAGCTTCTGGATCCTTCCGGCGGCGGCGACCATGCTGATCCTCTCCTTCGTGGTGCCCTTCTTTCCCGGCGGCGGCACCCAGATCAACACCGGCTGGACCCTCTACCCGCCCCTCTCGGTGCAGGTCGGCATGTCCATGGACTTCCTGATCTTCGCCATCCACCTGCTCGGTATCTCCTCGGTGCTGGCATCGATCAACATCATCGTCACCCTGCTCAACATGCGCGCACCCGGCATGACCCTGATGAAAATGCCGATGTTCTGCTGGACCTGGCTGGTTACCGCCTTCCTGCTGATCCTGGTAGTGCCGGTACTCGCCGGCGGGGTCACCATGCTGCTGTTCGACCGCCACTTCGGCACCAGCTTCTTCGACGCCGCGGGCGGTGGCGACCCGGTGCTGTTCCAGCACCTGTTCTGGTTCTTCGGCCATCCCGAAGTCTATATTCTGCTGCTGCCCTCCATCGGCGTGCTCTCCCATGTGATCCCCGCCTTCTCCCGCAAGCCCCTGTTTGGCTACAACTCGATGGTCGGCGCGATGCTCGCGGTGGCCACTATCGGCATGGTGGTGTGGGCGCATCACCAGTACACCATCGGCATGTCCCTCGGCGCGGTCACCTATTTCATGATCGGCACCATCCTCATCTCCATCCCGGTGGGGCTGATGATCTTCAACTTCATCGCCACCATGTGGCGCGGTTCGATGACCTTCGAGACACCGATGCTGTTCGCCGTGGCGATCGTCCTGATGTTCACCTTCGGCGGTCTCAGCGGGGTGATGCTGGCGGTGGTGCCCGCCGACATGCAGTACCACGACACCATGTTCGTGGTGGCTCACTTTCACTATGTGTTGATGCCGGGGGCGGTGTTCGGGCTGTTTGCCGGGGTCTTCTACTGGTTACCCAAATGGACCGGGCACATGTATGACGAGCGACTCGGCAAGCTGTTCTTCTGGATCAACGTGATCGGCTTCAATCTCACCTTTTTCCCGCAGCACTTCCTGGGACTGGCGGGGATGCCTCGGCGCATCGTCGACTACAATGTAATGTTCACCGAGTTCAACGTGGTTTCGAGCATCGGCGCGATGATCTTCGGCCTCAGCCACCTGCTGTTCCTGTACATCATCATCAAGACCATCCGCGGCGGAAAGAAGGCCGAAAGCCGCGCCTGGGAAGGGGCCAAGGGACTCGAATGGGAACTCGACTCGCCCCCCGCCTTCCACACCTGGACCGTGGCGCCGCAGATCAAATGACAGGAGATTGACAGGATGCATGTCCCCGAACACCAAACCCCGGAACTGCGACGCAAGAACATCCGCCTGGCCTGGATGCTGGGCGGACTGGCGCTGTTTTTCCTGGTGACCTCGTTTCCGTTCTGGAGCGGCCTGTTCCGGATCGTCGGTAACCAGGCGGTGCAATGAACCCGACGGGCGACACGCCACAGACCCGCCGCAACCGGCGCACCACCCTGCTGCTGGGCGGCGTGGTGGTGCTGATGTTCGGCTTCGGTTTTGCCATGGTGCCGCTCTACAGCCTGTTCTGCGAAGTGACCGGCACCCAGTCCCTCGCCCAGCGCGCGGAGATCGGCCGGGCAGTGGAAAGCGTGGATGGGCAGGTCGAAACCGATCGCTGGGTAACGGTGAAATTCGACACCAGCGTGCACCCGGATCTGCCCTGGGCCTTCGAGGCGCGTACCCACAGCCTGCGGGTTCACCCGGGCGCCACCTACGAAGTCCATTTCACCGCCCGCAACCGCTCCCATCAGCCGGTGACCGGGCAGGCCATCCCGAGCATCGCGCCCTGGCAGGCCACCCCCTATTTCAGCAAGCTGGAGTGTTTCTGCTTCAACCGGCAGACCCTCGAGGGAAGCCAGGAGGCGGACATGCCGCTGCGATTCCAGGTCTCCAGTGCGTTGCCCGAGGACGTTCATTCATTGACCCTTTCCTACACCTTCATGCGACTCAAGGGCGCACAGCCCGGGCAGGAGAACCCGCCCGGCAGCGTCGTGCTGACGGAGTCGTCATGAAACCCAGGCCCAGGATCACAGGGCTTGACCCATTTCACCACTCACCAGACCCGGGGGAGCGCAGCCCATGTCGGTAAAGCAGCATACAGGGGACTACTACATACCGGACCCCAGCCCGTGGCCGATCATCGGCATGGTTTCACTGCTCACCACCCTGGTCGGCACGGCGCTGGCCATGAACGGCGTGGGCGTCGGCAAGTACGTGGTGATGGCGGGTCTGCTGGCCTTTTTCTACCTGCTCTATGGCTGGTTCCGGGATGTGATCCGAGAAAACCTGGAGGATCGCTACAACCAGCAGGTCGATACCTCCTTCCGCATGGGCATGTTCTGGTTCATCGCCTCGGAGGTGTTCTTCTTCCTGAGTTTTTTCGGCGCCCTGTTCTACATTCGCAACATTGCCCTGCCCTGGCTCGGCGGCGAGGGGTATCTCGGCGCCACCCATGACCTGCTCTACAGCGGTTTCGAATCCCACTGGCCCAGCAACGGGCCCGGCGAGCAGGGTGGCGAATACCAGCCCATGGGACCCTGGGGCATCCCGGCGATCAACACCCTGCTGCTGCTGAGCAGCGGCGTGACCATCACCTGGGCCCACTGGGGCCTGAAGATCGACAAGCAGAAACAGCTGGTGCAGGGACTGGTCGCGACCATCGCTCTCGGCCTGCTGTTCGTTATGTTGCAGGCCTACGAATACGGTCATGCCTATGCGGAACTCAACCTGACCCTGGAGACCGGCGCCTACGGCTCCACGTTTTACATGCTCACCGGTTTCCACGGCTTTCACGTCACCATGGGCGCAGTGATGCTGATGGCGATTCTCGGGCGCAGTCTGAAAAGCCACTTCAGTGCACACAACCATTTCGCCTTCGAGGCGGTGGCCTGGTACTGGCATTTCGTCGACGTGGTGTGGCTGGGACTGTTCGTCTTCGTCTACTGGTTGTGAGTATTCAGGCCAGGGGCGTGCAGTTTCTCAGCCCCCAATACCGTGGGGCTGCAGAAAACCCAGCAGGTATCCGGCCATGAGCATCAGGAACAGCAGCAGGGACAACACCACCCTCAGGGTCAGAGCCCTCACCACCCGGGTCTTGTCCCGACCGTCGTCCTTGGCCAGGTAGTACATCCCCTGGAACAGAGAAAACAGAATGAACAACAGCAGCAGAATCACCGGCAGTTTGAAAATCAGGTTCATGGGGACTCCGCTCCGGCCCGCAACGGGGGTGGCTGTACTGATGACTCGGGGCGAGGCATGACGCCTCTTCAGGACACTATAGTGCCTGTGCCCGCCACCACCCGAAGTTTCCGACCCCAGGCCGTCCCCACGGTCTTCATGGTAATTCTCGTACCCCTGTTCTGCGCCCTGGGTGTGTGGCAGCTCGACCGGGCCGAACAGAAGCGTCAGCTCGCCTCCAACCAGGAGGCCCGCCGCAAAATGCCCACGGTCGCCATCGGCGAGAACCGGGAAGATCCCGCAAGCTGGGAATTCCGCAGCCTGCGGGCCGAAGGCCGGTTCCTACCGCAATGGACCCTGCTGATCGAAAACCGCAAGCACCAGGGGCGCACCGGCTACCATGTCATCACGCCATTACAACTGGCGCACAGCGAACAGATCCTGCTGGTCAACCGGGGCTGGATATCCGCACAGGAGTACAGCGAACAGGCGCCACTGCCCACCCCCGATGAAAGCGTCACGGTACATGGCCAGTACCATCTCCCCCAGGCGCCTGCCCTGGCCCTGGAATTTGTCGACAGCCGGACCCGCAAACCGCCCCACTGGCCATACCTGACCCTGGAACACTTTGCCCAATGGTCCGGACTCGAGCCGCTGCCCTTTGCCCTGCTGCAGGCGCCGGGGGATTCCAGCGGCTTCATCCGGGCGTGGCCGCGACCCAGCTTCGACGACGGGATGCATATCGGCTACGCGATCCAGTGGTTCGCCTTCGCCGCGATCGCCCTGCTGCTGTGGTTGCGCCTCTCCGTTCGTCCGAACACCCACCCGGTACCCGCCTCATGAATACCCTGGCCGAAACCCCGCAATCCTCCGCCAACCTGCTGCAACTGTGGATTCTGATCCTGCTGTTTGCCCTGCCCTCGACCACTGCCTGGCTGTTTTTCTACCACCCGGAGTGGTTGCCGGAGGGCCGCACCAACCACGGCACCCTCATCACCCCGCCGCGTACCCTGGAGGCGTTGCCCCTGGGCATACCCGGGGGTGAGCGCTTCAACTGGCAGGATCTGCGGGATCAATGGACCCTGACCCTGGTCCGCTCAGGGGGCTGCGACAGCCGTTGCGTGGATACCCTGATCGAGATGCGCCAGATCCGCCGTGCCACCGGCGCCAACCGCCAACGTATCGAACGGCTGCTGATCCTGCTGCCGGACGAGCGCGGACGGCTTGAGATCCCGACCCTCGACGGCGTCGAGGGGACCCGCCTGGCGATCGCCGCCGATACACAGCGTCAGCAACTGCAGGAGCTGTTTCCCTCGGCCCTGAGCGGTGAACAGGTGCCCCTGTTCCTGATCGATCCCCGGGTCACTCTGATGATGACCCACGACACATCCGAAATACCCGCCAAGCAGATCCTTCAGGACCTGGAGAAACTGCTCAAAGTCTCGCAAAGCTGGGTCAAAGGAGGGCAATATGGCCATCAGTAATGTCAGCTCACCCATCGCCGCGCTGTTCACATGGCGCGACTACTACCAGCTGACCAAGCCCAAGGTGGTCCTGCTGATCGCCTTCACCGCCCTGGTCGGCATGTTGCTGTCAAGCGAAAGCTGGATACCCTGGCAGGTTCTGCTGTTCGGCCTCAGCGGCATCTCCCTGGCGGCCGCGTCCGGGGCGGTGATCAACCACGTGGTGGATCAGCGCATCGACAGTATCATGGCCCGCACCAGCAACCGGCCGATCCCCAGCGGGCACATGGACACCCCCCACGCGCTGGGATTCGCGCTGCTGCTCGGCAGCCTGTCGATGGCGCTGCTGTGGTTTCTGGTCAACCCCCTGACCGCCCTGCTCACCGGCCTGGCCCTGATCGGTTACGCGGTCATCTACACCCGATATCTGAAGCGCAGCACCCCACAGAACATCGTCTGGGGCGGACTGGCCGGGGCCGCACCGCCGCTGCTGGGCTGGTGCGCCGCCACCGGCGAGGTGACCCTCGAAGCCTTTCTGCTGCTGCTGATCATCTTCGTCTGGACACCGCCCCACTTCTGGCCCCTGGCGATTCACCGCCGGGAGGAGTATGCCCGGGCCGACATCCCCATGCTGCCGGTCACTCACGGTATTGCCTTCACCAAGCAGCAGGTACTGATATACTCGGTGATGCTGCTGGCGGTCTCCCTGCTGCCCTTCGCCATCCACATGAGCGGCCCGCTCTATCTGTGCGGCGCAACGCTGCTGGGGCTCGGCTTCATCCGCCACGCCCTGATCCTGCTGCGCAGCGAAGGCCGCGCACACGCCATGCGCACCTTCGGTTACTCCATCATCTATCTCAGCCTGCTGTTCAGCCTGCTGCTGGCCGATCACTACCTGACCGCCTGGTTGTGAGACCCGGCAAGGAACAGACTTCCCAAATATCAGGCAATCGGCTCGAATATTCTCCAATTCAACCTAGTATTGGATCGAGCCCAGTGACCCGGATTCGCTGCTCGGGTTAAAATCAGGGTAAGGGTCAACTCGAAAGGACCCGGATTCGCCCCAGTCGCGGTATCACTGCGGGCCATACCCTAAACTGCGCAGTCAGCATCCATGCCAAGCGACCCGCGACACGTTCGCCACCATTGCCGCCCGAGGCACATCATCCGCGACGCCCTGGGCATCCTCCGCGGCTCGATGCTGCTTGGATTGCTATGGCTTGCGCTGATCCCACTGCCGGCGACATCGCTCGGTGCAGCCTCGCAATACAAGCTGCTGGTGATCCATTCATACAGCCAGGAATATCCATGGACCCGGGGTCAGCACCAGGGATTCGTGCAAACCCTGAAGCCGGAATTCGGCACACAACTGACCATCGAGTCCGAATACCTGGACACCAAGCGCATATCCCCGACCCCTGAGTACATCGAACGCTTCACCCGCTACCTGAGCGCCAAGTACGCGGACTACTCGCCCACCGCGATCTACGTCACCGATGACAACGCCCTCAGCTATGCCTGGGAATACCTTCCGGACCTGTTTCCGGGCACCCCGATCATATTCTCCGGGGTCAATGACCTCACCGTTCTCAACCGCTTGCTCGGCCAGCCGATCACCGGGGTGATCGAGAACAAAGAGATTGCCCCCAATCTCGAACTCCTGAGAGACATGAATCACCACACCGGCAACCTGCTGGTAATCGGCGACAACTCCAACACCTACCGGGCCATCGAACGGGAGATTCAGCAGGAGTTGAGCTACCGGCCCGACACCCATGTCACCTTCATCGTGGATGACCGGCTCGAACCTATCCTCGAGGAACTGGCGCGTCATCCGGACAGCGACATCTTTCTCACCACCCTGGGTGGCATCAAGAGCGCCGACGGTCAGATGCTATCACCCGCGCGCACCATTCAAAGCATCATCGAGGCATCCGGTGACCGGGTCATCGTGAGCATGGAGGACGGCTATGTGGTGGAAGGGGTCCTCGGTGGCTATGTCACATCGAGCCTGCATCAGGGAGAAGCCGCTGCCCGGCTGATGCGCGACTACCTGGTGACCGGCATCCTGCCGGCGCCCATTCGCAAGAGCCCCAACGAATACCTGATCGACTATCGGGTTCTCGAACGTCATGAGTTGCAACTGCCAGACGCGATACGCCACCTGGCGACACTCAAGCACGCCCCGGAAAGCTTCTACCAACGATACAAGCAGGCAATCCTGGTCACCCTGTATGCACTGACCCTGTTGTTGCTGGTCTCCGGTGCCAGCTTCCTGATCATCCTGACCCGCAAGAACCGCTTGATCGAACAGCGCTCACAAGCCCTCGACCGCCAGGTGCAACTTACCCAGCGCGCCAAGGACAGTCTCGATGAAGCCCAGAGACTGGCGCAGCAAGGCAGCTGGGAATGGGATCTGCGAAGCGGTGAGTTCCGTCGCTCAGTCGGCCTGGTGCACCTGTACGAACTCTGCACCGACGACGCAGTGGGCACCCTGGAGTCATTTACCCAGGCCCTGGATACGGAAATGCGCGGCGCCTTCGAATCCACGGTCACCCAGGTGCGCAGGACAGGAGAACCGGTCGTCTACACCCATCAGCTGAAAAACAGTCAGGGTGAAGTGCGATTGTTGCAGGAGACCATCCGTCTGATCCACGAACACAAAGGCGGTCCCGGCCGGCTCATCGGCACGGTGCAGGACATCACCGAGCAACACCGGACCCAACGCCTGCTGCGCGAAAACGAGGAAAAATACCGCAGGCTGTTCGAGCTGTCCGAAGACCCTATGATGTTGATCATCGACCGCCACATTTCGATGGCCAACCAATCGGCGGCCAAAGCGCTAGGCTTCGCGCATGAGTCCGAACTGATTGGGCATCTACCGGATGAATTCTCACCGGAGAAACAACCGGACGGTACAGACTCCGGAAAAAAACTCGAAAAAATGCTGGCCTCAGCCAAGGAACAGGGTTACTACCGAAGCGAATGGAAGTATCTGCGCCATGACGGCACACCGGTTGAGTCCGAGGCTTCCCTGACCTGTATCCCCTACGAAGGTCGGGACGCGCTGTATGTGATCTGGCGTGACGTGACCGAGTTCAAACGCATCCAGAACGAACTCAAGAGTCAGTCCGCATATCTCAACGGTATCCTCAGTTCTTCGGAGCGCGTCGCCATCATCGCCACCGACCCCGATGCAAACATCCAGTATTACAACCACACCGCGGAAAACCTCTTCAATATCCCCGCAGAGCAGGCCGTCGGCGTCAACCTGTTGCAGATCCATCGCAGCCAGGGAGTCGACGAGGTTCGCAATCAGATGGGACTGGGCAAAGCGATGCAGGAAGGCGAGTACCGCTTCAACATGCAACTCAACAAGTCAGATGGTGAGCATCACATCGACGCCCGCATTTCGCCGATCTATCGTGACAATCACGAGTTCGCCGGTTATATGCTGATGTGCGAGGATATCACCGAGCAGCGCAGGGCCTCGGAGTTGATTGCATACCAGGCCAGTTACGACGCGCTTACCGACTTGCCCAACCGGCGCATGTTTCTCGATCAACTGCACCAGGCGGTGGCGCGTACCCGGCGCCATAACCATAAGGGCGCGGTGTTGTTCTTCGACCTGGACAACTTCAAGAACATCAACGACTCCCTGGGACACACCATCGGCGATGACCTGCTGAGACAGGTGGCGCAACGCATGCGCAATGCGGTGCGTGAGGAAGACACCGTAGCCCGTCTCGGGGGCGACGAGTTCGTGATCCTGATGCCAGAACTCTCCAAGGATCCCAAGGAGACCGCCAGTGAAGTGCAGATGGTGGCTGACAAAGTGCGTGCCGAGATGACCCGGCCATACCCTGTCGACAACCATGAACTGCACATCACCACCAGTATCGGTATCGCAATCTTTCCCGCCTCTCAGGACACCCCGGACGACATCCTGCGCCAGGCCGACACCGCCATGTACCGGGCCAAGGAGTCGGGACGTAACGCAGTGCGTTTCTTCCTCCCGAGCATGCAGCGCGCCGCCGATGAACGGCTCAACACACTCAACGAGCTGAGGCAGGCAATTCCGAGAAACGAATTACAGGTATTCTACCAGGCCCAGTTCGACAGCAATCGACAACTGCACGGCATCGAAGCGTTACTGCGTTGGAACCATCCCACCCGGGGTCTTGTATTACCCGGCAGTTTCATTCACCAGGCGGAAGAGAGCAGCCTGATCCTGGATATCGGTGACTGGGTTTTGCAGGAATCCCTTAACCAGTACAAATCCTGGCGTATTCGATACCCGCAAGCCCTTAAGGGCCGCATCTCGGTGAATGTGAGCGCACTGCAGTTCAGACAACACGATTTCATTCATCGGGTCGAGCGCGCCCTGGGAAACACAGGCGCTGACCCGTCCTGGCTGACCCTGGAAATGACCGAGAGCATGCTGCTCGAAGACTTTGACGAGACAGTTGAGAAGATCGATCACCTGAAACAACTCGGAGTGCGCTTTTCAATTGATGATTTTGGTACAGGCTACTCATCACTCGCATACCTGAAACGCTTACCGGTCGATGAAATAAAGATTGACCGTTCCTTTGTGCGCGATGTCATCGATGATCCGAATGACGCTACTCTGGTAGAGACCGTACTCACCCTGGTCAATCATATCGGCCTGGAAGTCATTGCAGAAGGTGTCGAGAATGAGGAGATTTTTCAATTCCTCAAACAGCGGAGTTGTCATTTGTATCAGGGATACTATTTTTCTCGCCCGTCGGATGTGGATATTTTCGAACAGCAGCATCTCGCACAAACCCCATCAGCACCTGCTCAGTCCGGTACCTGATTCAGTTTGCTTATTTGACATCAAACGCGAGTGGATCGCAAACCTGTGCAGGATGTGCCCGTTGCGGACAATCAGTCTGAATGGTATTTCCATGGCATCCAAAATCAGCAAGGCTGAAATCCCTGAAGCGGAGCCCTCAGCGATAAGCAGTTACTTCATGAGTCTCGGGATCATGTCAGCCGGTACCGGCTGACTGAATAGGGAACCCTGCGCGATATCACAACTCAGCGCCTTGAGCTTAACCAACTGTTCCTCACTCTCCACACCTTCGGCAATAACCTTCAGCCCCAATCGATGTGCCATGGCAATTGCTGCGCTGACCAATTCGAACGCCGCTGGACTGATTGCCATGTCGCTGATGAATGAGCGGTCTATCTTGATCACGGAAAACGGGTAGACACGCAGATAATTGAGTGACGAATACCCGGTGCCAAAATCGTCCATGGCGATCTTGATCTTCAATTCACTGAGCCTGAGCATAGCCTTGTTAACGAAATCATGCCCGCGCATCAACACACCCTCAGTGATCTCCAGGACCAGGTTTTCCGGTGAAAAATCCTTCGAATCGAACAACGCCTCGATGTCCCTCAGCAAATCCGGATCCCTGAACTGGCGGGGTGAAAGATTGACCGACACATACAGGTCGTCCTTCAAATCACGCAGCGGCAGGTACTGCTCGATTGCCTGCTTGAGTACATACCGGCCAATCGGCACGATCATCCCGTTTTGTTCGGCCATGCGTATGAATTCTGCAGGTGGTATTTCACCCAGGGCAGGATTGTTCCATCTCAGCAGGGCCTCAATGCCACAAATCGATTGACTGACAACGGTAAAAAGCGGTTGAAACAGTAAATTGAACTCTCCTCTCTCCAGCGCCCCGCTCATCTGTTCTTCAATCTGAAAACGCCGGTTCGCATCAAGATTCATCGTTAGCGTGAAGTAGGAACAGGTGTTTCGTCCCTGTGCTTTGGAGTGGTACATGGCCAAATCCGAATTTCTCAGCAACTCCCGGGCGCTGATACCATCCTGGGGATATATGGCCGCACCAATACTCAGGGTGAGAACTATTTCACGATCGTCGATGTAGAACGGTTCCCTGAAGCTTGTGAGTAATTTGTCGGCAATCACACCGGCATCATCCGCAGCCTGCAACCCTTCCATCAGAACCAGGAATTCATCACCACCCAGCCTGCCAACGGTATCCGCCTTCCTGACGACCCCACGAAGCCTGTCAGCGGCCATCACCAGCAGCCGATCCCCGATGTCATGTCCCATGATGTCATTCACTTTCTTGAAATCATCAAGGTCGAGAAACAGCACCGCTACGGCCTCTGAGTTACGTTCTGCCTTGACAAGGTATTGCGATAGCCTGTCCAGGCACAGTAACCGGTTGGGCAGCTGGGTAAGACTGTCAAAATGTGCCTGATTGAGGATCTTCTCTTCCTGTTCCTTTTTCAGGGTCACGTCCTCCTTGACCGCGAGATAATGATTGATTTTCCCGGTTTCGCTCAAAACCGGTGCAATATGCAGATTTTCCCAAATCAGCTTGCCTGACTTGATACGGTTAAGCAGTTGCCCGTGCCAGGAACGACCCGAACTGATGGTATCCCACATCTCTTCATATACCGCTCGCGGGGTTTTACCCGAGCGGAAAAGACGTGGGTTTCTGCCCAACACTTCCGCTGAACGGTACCCGGTAATCGATTCGAAACTGCTGTTCACATATTCGATGTTTCCGTCGGGATCGGTGATGATGACGGATACCGGGCTCTGTTCAACGGCCATAGACAATAGCTTGATCTGCTCCTGGGCCATTCTTAGTTTTGTCAGGTTGACATCGATATTGTAGATCTCTGAAGTGCCATCCGGTCCTGCCAACTTGACCCGACTCGAATAGACCTGTAGCCGGGCGCCCCTCGCATTCACCAGGGTCTGTTCCGATGGTGGTGGAGCTGACCCACCCTCGATCCACGAATTAAGGGCCTTTACCGCTACATCCCGTGATTCTTCCGGGATGATCAGGTCTTCAATCCTCTTACCTAGTACTGCATCCAATGTGTAACCATAGAGATTCTCACTCGCCTTGTTCCAGTAGACAATGCGGCGCTGGCTATCATAACCCTGCACCGAGATTTCTTCGGTCGATTCAAAGATCGTTCGAAACCTGGCCTCACTGTCACGCAGCCGATCCTCAGTGAACTTACGTTCTGTGACATCACGGGAAATCACGATAAACAACGAATCAGCGCTATCAGTCTCTTTTTTTGCAACTGATAATTCAAACCAGCGAACACCCACATCGAGATCGAGTCGAATCCGCCGTCCAAACGATGTTCCCTCCTGGTCTGCCTCTCGCAATGAATCCAAAACGGATTCAGCGGCATCCGCCGGGAGCACTTCAGATACTGTACGCCCCAGCAGATGCTCCTCGTTTTTCGCCAGCAGTGCCTTGTCCTGAGCCCACACATTGATATAAAGACCCTCAATATCCAACTCGAACAATAGGTCTGGGAGCGCATGCAGTATGGCCGAAAGATTCTCATTGAGTCGCTCTATGGTGGCCCTGCCTTGCAGGTTCTCGCTGAGCGCGGCCACCTGTGTTGCGAACAACTCGAATGATTCTTCAAGTTCCGTGGTGATCTGGCTGAAAAAATCCACGCGTTCGACCGTATTGCCACCGAGTAGCATCGCGATGGGCTGACCATTGACATCCCTGCATAGGATGTTCATACCGTTCGCCAGGTCCAGACAGGGTGACAGTCCACTGATAATCTCACCGGTCAACGTTCGATTCTGTTGTAGGAGGACTGAGTTCTGAAAAAGGTAACGGCCAATATCGGACAACTCCTGCTGCTGCAGGTTAAGCCCCAGGCAGCCTACATAACCCTTCGGCTCGCCCCGGGGATTAACTGACCAGCAGATACCCAGTTCCAATTCGAAGATATCTACGATCGCTTCCGCAACCGCGTTGACGAAATCCACCTCTGAATCAAGCCTGATCGTGTTGAAGTAAAAAGTATGTAACCGTTTCAATCTTGTCACCTGGGTGTCAAGACTGTCGCGGGCATCGATCAGCTGCTGCTTGATATGCGCGTATTGAACCGACGTGTCGATTGTGCTTTTCACCATAATCGATACCTGAGAAGCCGTCAGATTCGGTAGAGCGCCGCCAGTGCCGTGGTGTAGTTGTGGTAGGTATTTACCCCGTTCAAACGGGCAAACTCACCGAAGCCATACATGCCGAGCCAGGGCGGTGGGCCGTTTTCCGTACTGAACGGATACTGCATGCGTTGAACCAGTTCCTCTTTCATGATGCGGTTGAACAGACGTCTCCCCCGCGCCAGACAATCCGCCTGGAATACCGCAACAGGCTTCCTGGTCTGCAATTCACCCGTCATGGCCCGTATCAGGCGATCGAGATCGCTGAAAATGCGTTCCTCGTCCCTCACGGTGAGCCAAAGCTCGACGCCCTCTTCGCAATAGGTAGGGTAAACCAGCGCTCCGTTATCATCCACATGGGTAACAACGCGCAGAATATGGCTATTTCCGTACGCAGATGCCAATTCTTCTGTAAGTGATTCCGCTATCGCACCGATGGGTATAGTGTCAGCCAGACTCGCTGCCGGGCTCAAACCCAGTCTCGATGTATACTCAGACCATGCAGATCGTCCGTTCAGTTCTATGATCCGGTTACCTTCCGCCCGGGTAACGATCATGGGTTCACCCTGCGCCACGAATCCATGGGTGGCCTGGGTTTCAACCACCAGAGTCGGATCGGCGAATCCTACGGCGACCGCGCCGTGATCAGACACCCATTCGTCGATAGACTGGAAGGACGCAACGCCGCGCATGTTATCCGAGGTGGTTGCGCCGAACAGGGTCACATCCGGCCCGAAAACCGATTCGAATCCGGCGATCAGCTGATCATTCGCGATATCGATCCCTGACCCCAGCAGGTAGACCATGTTGATGTCCGGGTTCTTCTGCTGCAGGCCACGGGCGAGCAACTCGGCCTTTTCCCTGGTGTTCCAACCGTAAAGGTCATCCACATGATCAACCACAAATTCCTCACCGCGGACTGCCATGATGGCGACATCCTTGAGTGACTCACTAACCCCCTCACGGCCCACCACGCCTGCACAGGAACCCGCCACGATTCTCGCGTTCGGGCACAGCTTTCTGGTTTGTGCTCGGAGTTCCTCAAGCCGGTGCCCGATGGAGGCGTTGATGATCACCAGGTCACAGGACTGATCTTCCAGTCCAAGGGCGACCTCGAGGCACTCCATGATGGCCCGTTGTGGATTTGCCATGCGTGTACTGGCCGAGTAAAAGTTGAGCATTGTGTATTCTCGCAACCATTTATCAGTATTCAACGAGCAATCCGGCATCCTGAGTCATGACACAAGATACCCGTTTTATCACCACAGGCAGCGCCCGGGCCTGGATGGAAACAACGTAACCAGGTACTCGCAGGAGATCATCTCCCCAGGTGGAATCCATGACGGACAGACCATCGCCAAACTAGCAATCGCAACACCCCATAAACATCCCCTGCTGCGTCACTATTGTAAATTAACCATTGTTCAATTGAGAGTATACCAACATATTGCCGAACCACATCTGCAAGCTTCGAGCCTACCCTGCAAGTATCTCTGCGGTCTGGATGAAGCAGACTGATCAGTGTTCTTCACCCCGTGTAGGTCGTGCATTGAAAAACGCCCGCAACATAATCCACACAAAAAGAAACCCACCGATCACCGCCAGCAGACCGCCCAGTCCCATCACCCCCATGGCGGCCTTGGCCGAGAGGCTGTCGAGCCCCTGCGCCGCACCGGCGGTTTTCCGCTGTATACCCATGGCACCGGATACCGCCAGCCCCCCGATGTGCAGCAACTGGCCAAACCCGTAGATCCAGGGCTGCCAGTCGGCCAGTCGGCCGCTCACCACGGGATACCCCAGCCGGGGCAGCAGCAGGTAGGCCATGCCCATCAGCGCCAGGGTGATGCCGACGATGGAACCGTGATAGTGGGCGGGAATGATGGTGTTGAGCCCGGAGATGAACAGTGCGATCAGCCCACCCGAGAAGAACAGCACCATTGACATGACCAGGGCGCGCCGCAACGGGCGTTGCGCTGGGTCAGCAGTTGGCGCTCGGTAGAGACTGCCAATTACCAGCAGGCCGAGAGGGACTACCGCCAATCCGCCTCCGTACTGCATCAGATGTGTGAAGGCACTGCGGGATTCGATGCTAACGGTACTGTGCATGAGGTATATGATCGGTGTCCCCAACACCGGCAACTCTCCGATCAGGAACAGCCCGGCATACCAGGCGCCACGCCCGGGCAGTTGCAGCCCCCCATGCCGGGCCAGCAGCAGCCAGGCGAGCATCACCAGCTGGGTGTAGGCAAACTGCAGGGTGTGGCCCGCGCCCCAGAACAGGTATTCGTAATAGGACTGGCCGCTGACCCCCTCGGGCATCTGCCACTTCGCTGTGAACACCGCGACCAGGGCCAGGAGTACCGCCACCGAGATCGTGATCGCCGCCCAGGCCGGCAGGTTCAGGGGATCGCGCCGTAAACTCAGCCACGCGCCCCGCAGCGTGAGCAGGGTCTGCAGGCCGATGCCCGCTGCGAACACCCCCAGCATGCCGAAGAACAGGGGACGTTGCAGCACCGGAACGTAGTTGTTCATCAGCGGCGCCCCTTCACCGACGAATGCGGACAGAGCGATACCCAGGGTGCCGCTCAGGCATAGCGCGAAGGCCAGTGCCTGGGCGGATTTCATCAGCGGCTCGGAAGGACTCAGCAAGGCTCCGCTCAGCCCCGCCATGGCGAGAAACCAGATCAGTACCGACTGATCCACATGCACCACCAGGGCGGTGTGGAAAAAATCGATCCAGGGGAAGAAAGCCTCGCTGCCCGGCATGCGCGACACCACCAGCAGCACCGCGAACAGTCCGGCCAGGCCCAGAGCGAGCACTCCGAGCTGCAGCCAGCGGCGCAGCATGCCCCCCTGGTCCGGAGTGAGTTCCTGCAGATCGAGAGATCGTGCTTCAACGGACATCGGGGCATTCTCCCTGATCGTGTAGTATGGTTGGAACCGGACACCGCATGGACAGTCGGACACATATAGCAAAGAGTCCTGGACTGCAGCAGGTTCCTAACCTCCCACGTCAGCGATGAAACCGCAACCCATGCTACAAGGCCAATACCGCCTCAGCCTGTTGACCGCACTGCTCGCCTTCTGCGTGATCCTGGTGGGCGCCTACGTGCGCCTCTCGGATGCCGGACTGGGCTGCCCCGACTGGCCGGGCTGCTACGGCCAGATGGTGGTTCCCGACGCCCTGCCCGCGAGCCACCTGGACGATCCCTCGCAAACCCGGCCCCTGCACCGGGGCAAGGCCTGGAAGGAGATGATCCACCGCTACCTGGCCGGGACCCTCGGGTTGCTGATCCTGCTGCTGGCGGTGCTCGCCTGGCGCAACCGGGCCGACCCGGCTCAGCCCCGCCTGCTTCCCGGGCTGTTGCTCGGACTGGTGACTCTGCAGGCGGCGCTCGGCATGTGGACCGTCACTCTGCTGGTGAAACCGGCGATCGTCACCGCCCACCTGCTGGGGGGCTTCGCCACCCTGGTGCTGCTGGTGCTGCTGGCGCAGAAGCTGCGCGGTAAACCCTTGTTGGCCCCCCAGGGGCTGTCACCGGGCGTGTACCGGCATGCCCGGCTTGCGCTGCTGGTGCTGATCCTGCAAATCACCCTCGGCGGCTGGACCAGCACCAACTATGCCGCCCTCGGGTGCACCGACTTTCCCCAATGCCATGCCGGGCAGTGGTGGCCGCAGACCGACTTCGGAGAGGCCTTCACTCTGTGGCGTGGACTCGGGATCAACTACGAATTCGGCGTACTCGAGCACGACGCCCGCGCCACGATTCATCTCAGTCACCGGATCGGCGCGTTGCTGACCCTGCTGGCAGTGGGCAGCCTGGCACTGCGACTGTTGCGGGGGCCAGCCCCCGGCTGGTCGGCGCCGGGCGTGAGCCTGCTGTTGTTGCTGACCCTGCAGGTCGCGCTCGGCATCAGCAATGTGCTGGCGCAGCTGCCATTACCGGTGGCGGTTGCGCACAACGGGGTGGCCGCGCTGCTGCTGGTCAACCTGAGCCTGCTCAATCGGAGGGAGACCCGCAATGAACCCTGAACGACGCACCGCTCCCCTGCTCGGCGGCGCGGCAATCGCCCTCGCGCTGCTGCTGGCCGCCTGGTTTCTGCGCACCCCGCCCCCCTTGCCGGAACCTCCGAGACTCGAGTCGGCCACCCTGTTGCCGGAACTGCGCCCGCTGCCCCCCTTCTCCCTGAAGGACGACCAGAACCAGCGATTCGACAACCGGCGTCTGCTCGGCCACTGGACCCTGCTCAGCTTCGGTTACACCCACTGTCCCGACATCTGTCCCACCACCCTCGCGACCCTCGCGGAGATGAAGCACCGCCTGTCGCCGGATGCCGCGGCACAGCCCCTGCAGATCGGCTTCGTCTCCATCGACCCGGAGCGGGACGATGCGCGGATGCTGGCCGATTACGTGGACTATTTCGATCCCGCGTTCATTGGCATCCTTGGCGACCCCACCGATCTCGACACCCTGACCCGTCCCCTCGGCATCCTCTACCGCAAGGTGGTCACCGAGGGCAGTGCTCTGAAGTATGTGATGGATCACTCCGCCTCGCTGATCCTGCTCGATCCCCAGGGCCGTTACTGCGCCCTCTTCAGCCCGCCCCATGAGGCCGGTCAGATGGCCAGGGACCTGCAAACCATTCTGCACAGCCGATACTGCGAGGCCGGATGATCCCAGCCCCAGGGCGACTTCCTTCGCTGCACGGCTAGACCGTGCGGGGCTCTCCGCTTCGCCGCCCGCGTAACCCTGAGGCGGTGATTCATATCAGGATGAACACAACCCGGGATTCACCCAACCGTCGCCGGGAAATTGACTACACTATGTAATGTTGACTGCCGGCCCAAACGCCCGCAGCCGGATAACAAGACAGAATAACAATCGAATCGAAAAAAACGGGGTAACGGGTTTAATGGAAGAGTCACTGCAACGGTTACTCGATGCCGAAGCCAAAGCACAACAGATTCACCAGAAAGCGGACGATCAGCGCGAACGCCTGATCCACGAGGCCCTGCAGGAGGCCAAGGCCAAGGAGTCCCAGTTCGAGTCACGCATACCCGAGCTGCACCGCAGTTTCATGGAAAAGGCCGAGTCACGTGCGGAACAGACCATCGCGGAAATGAAAAAACGCTTCAACGAACGACACGCGCAACTTCGCGAGTATGCGGAGTCGCGGGAACAGGAGGCCCTCGACGCGGCGTTCGCGGTACTGATTGATCCGCAAGCGGATGAGGATTGACGTCCGCTTGAGCAGAATAATCGCCAATCTTCGGATATTTCGACCGGGGAGAGACAGGTTGTCATGAGCGCGCAACGAAATCATGCCTACCTGAAGACCCGGGTGAGCATCTATGCCTCCCGTCTGGTTTCACCCGATGATGTGGAACGTCTGAAACAGATGTCGCTCCGGCAACTCGGGGAAACCTACGACCTGCTGCCGATCTTCGAGCAGGAGATCACCACCCGGCAGAAAAGCGGCCTGGTGGAACAGGCCCTGATTCAACAACTGATGGACGAACTCCTGGTGCTGCTCAGGCCCCTCAGTGGACACGCCCGGGGACTGCTGCTGTACTGGCCGCGCAAATACGAGCTGTACAACCTGAAGACCCTGATCCGCGGCAAACTCCACCATCTGCCAATGCAGGAGATCCGCCACAACCTGTATGCCCTGCCGGAGAACATCCGCCTGCCCCACGAGTCCCTGCTACAGGCGGAGAACGTGCTGGAAATGCTGCGCCTGCTGGAACAGGGTCCCTACTCCCTGATCGCACGCCAGGCACGCCTGGTGTTCGAGGAGCATCATGAGAACTTCTCCCTGGGTGCGGCCATCGACCGGCTTTATTACACCGGCATGCTGGCCCGCGCCAACATGACCGACAGCAAGGATACCCGGGGTCTGAAAAAGGCCATCGGCAGCATGATCGACCGGCAGAACATCCTCTGGATGATGCGCTATCGTCTGGTCTACCACTTCGCACCCAGCGAAGCCTACTACCTGCTGATCCCCTACGGCGGGCAGATACAACGCAACAACCTGCTGGAACTGGCCAACCTGGAGAGCCTCGAGACCATCATCGACCATCTCCCGGAACCCTTCCAGTCGCTCCTCATGGGAGTCGCCCACATCACCGAGGTTCGACAGAGACTCGACCGCTGGGTGGCCCATGAACTGCACAAACTGATGCGCAACAGCCAGGATGCGGTGGTCTCCGCACTCTGCTACCTGATGATTCGCGACATGGATATCTGGCGGCTCTATGCGATCTTCCAGAGCAAGCTGCTGGAGATGGATGCGTCGTTGCTCCATGAGGCGGTGCCCGGTACGGACGACCATTCCGCGGTAAGTCATGAGGAGGTCGCATGATTAGCTGGCCCGGTGACACTATCGAGGTATTCCGGCATGTTTAGCGCGTTGCCGATGAAACACATCAATATCAAGGTGCTGACCGATGATCTGCCCAGCGCTTCGGTGATCCTGGCGGGACTCAACAGCTTCAGCCCGGACAACCGGCCCTACGAGGAATCCGCACTCCCCTCGATACCCGGGCAGGATTTTCGCGAGCTCTACAACCAGGCCAAGACACGCTTCGACAAGATCGCCTCGCTGGTGGACTTCACCCCCGCACCCTTCGACGGGGATGTCACCCCCATCTCCGAGGAACAGCTCGCCGCCTCCAACCAGTGGCTGGGCAAGGCCTGGGAGACCGGCTCCGATTTCGAGGAACGGCAACGCAACCTGATCGAGTCCTATCGCAACATCGATCAACTCAAGGCCACCCTGGCGAATTTCAGCAACCTGACCATCGACCTGGGGCAACTGCAGCAGGAGCAGCCCTTTCTCGACACCCTGATCGGCATGGTGCCAACCCTCCGCCTGTCGCAACTCAAGGATGCCCTGAGCCTCGACGGCTACCTGCTGTTTCCCTTTCTGCAGGGTGAGAAAGAGAGTCACGTGGTCATCGTCGGCGCCAAGCAGCCTGGTCCATCGCGGCTCAAGTCCATGCTCGATACGGCGGGATTCCGCTCTCAGGACATACCCCCGGAACTCCACTCCTCACCCGAGACGGCCAAGGCCCGCCTCGACGAACGCCGCACGGCCACGGAACGTTCGGAGAAGGAACTCAACGAGGCAATCCAGAAGTGGCGGGGCGAGGTGCTGTCGGACCTGGAGCGGGTTGCCCGCACCCTGCACCTGGCGACCCCCTACATGGCCCTCGGCGAAGCCGCCCGCCAGAGTGGCGAACTGTCACGTCTGCAGGGCTGGGTGCCTGCCCGCGATCTTCCCCGGGTGACCTTGGCGCTGAAGGAAAAGCTGCTCGACCCGTTTGTCCTGGAGAGCCGCGATCCGCTGCCCGAGGAACGCGCCCTGGTACCCTCTGTGATGCGTCACAACCGGCTCCTGAAACCCTTCTCCCAGCTGGTGATGCAGTACGGCGTGCCCCGCTATGGCGAGGTCAACCCCACCCACCTGTTCGCCCTCACCTACATCCTCATGTTCGGCATGATGTTCGGCGATGTGGGCCATGGCGCGGTGATTCTCGGGGTTTCAATATGGATGCGCCGCAAGCTGGGCGGCTTCACACCTTTTGGCATTGCCGCGGGGATCTCCTCGATGCTGTTCGGGATACTCTACGGCAGCATCTTCGGTTTCGAACACCTGTTTCATCCGTTGTGGATCGCCCCGCTCAGCGATCCCCTCTACATGCTCGGGGTGGCGCTGATGTGGGGCATCGGCTTCATCTTCCTTGCCTCGCTGCTGAACATCTTCAACCACCTGATGCAGGGTGATCGGCTGGGGGCCCTGTTCGGCGACAACGGTCTGCTGTCGCTGTCGCTCTACAGCGGCCTGCTCGGTACCGGTTACAGCCTCTACGCCAACGGATCGGTGGGCGGCCTGTGGGCCACCCTGGCCATCCTCTCGCTGGTGGGCATCTTCGCCCACAAGCTGATCGAACAGGAGGCGCCGATCGGCGAGCGCCTGCTGGTGGCGTTCATCGAAACCTTCGAAACCATCACCGGCTACGCCTCCAACACTCTGTCGTTCCTGCGTGTGGCTGCATTCAGTCTCAATCATGTGGCACTCGCCATCGCGGTATTCACCCTGGCCGGCATGATGGGCCAGACCGGCCACTGGATCACGGTGGTGCTGGGTAATGTCTTCATCCTGGTCCTGGAAGGCCTGATCGTCGCCATCCAGGTCCTGCGTCTGGAGTTTTACGAAGGGTTCTCGCGCTTCTATGCGGGGGATGGGAAGGCGTTTAAGCCACTCACACTTTGACTAGAGAGTTTTGAGTTATGAGTTTTTAGTTTTGAGTTTACCTGGCCAGTCAGAGCTTGGTTACTTGTTGATTCAAACAGGCATGAGCGAAGCGAATACCACAACTCAAAACTCATAACTAAAAACTAAAAACTCACCGAAAAACAGGAGATCAACATGTATTGGCTAATCGCAGTAATGACCTTGGGCATCATGGGCCTGATCATCACCGGCATCATCATGGAGATGCAACCGGCGAAAACCGCGCGCGCCTGGTTCAAACCCACGATCGGCATCAACCTGGTGGTGTTCGTTGCGGCCCAGGCTGCGCTGATGTTCCTCGGGGCCCAGGATGTGATGGCCGCGGTGGAACCTGCGGTGCAAGGCAGCGGTGAAATCTCCATCGGTCTCGGCCTGGGCATCATCGGCGTGGGCATCCCCACCGCCTTGAGCACCATCGGCGCGGGCATCGCGGTGGGACCGATCGGCGCCGCCTCTCTGGCGGTACTGGCGGAAAAACCGGAAATTTTCGGCCGTACCCTGATCTACCTGGGACTCGCCGAAGGTATCGCGATCTACGGTCTGGTCATGAGTATCCTGCTGCTGGACAAGATCTGAGCGAACATGTCTGAAACCCCGAATCACAGTGTCAGGAACATCTTCGTCGGCGGTCATGCCCTGACCGACGGTTTCAGGCTGATCGGTTTCGAGACACTCACCGACCCGGATGCGGAACGCCTGGATCAACTCCTCGTTTCGCTGATGCGCGAAAAGCAGCGGGCGCTGCTAATCATCGAACAGTCGGTCAGCCGGATCGACTCCAAGCTGCTGCCGCAGATCCGCGATGAAGGGGGTTACATCGTGCTCACCGAAGTTCCGTCCCTGCATGACCCTGAAGATTTTCAGTCAGCGCTGGACGAAACCCTGAAACAACTGACCGGCGGCTAACCGAGGTAAACCAAGTGAACCAGGTCGAAGAACTCGAGAAAGCGATCCTGGACCGGGCCGAGCTGATGGCCAAAGAGTGCCACAGCCGCGCCGAGGCGGGACGCAAGAACATCCTCCGCGAGGCCAGCGAACGGCTGCAGCTGCGCGAGGAGAAGGAGACCCTGCTGGCCAAATCCCTGGCGGACCGGGCCTACCTGCGCAAGGTCCAGGCGGACGAACTGAAACTGCACAGCAAGATGGACCACATGCGCTGGAATCTGGTGCAGGTGGTGGTCGAGCGGCTCGAAGAGCGCATGCGCGAGCTGCGTCAGGACGAGACCCGCTATTTCAAGCTGCTGCATGAGTTGCTCGAACAGGCGGCGCGGCATATCGACGCCGCGGAACTGCGGGTGCGGTTCAATGCCGATGACCGGCACCGGCTGAAACCGGAATGGGAAAAACTCACCGCAGGCCTCGATCCGGGCAAGACGTTTCAACTCGACAACACCACCATTGAAACCCTGGGAGGCTGTCTGATCACCACCCCGGACGAACGGATTCAGATCGATCATACCTTCGAGGGCCGACTGAGCCGGCTGGAGCGCAAGATCCACCAGGCTTTGGTCGAGCGGCTGCTCCCCTCCCTCGGCGATGGACAGGCGCGGTGAACAGACACCAACACAGGGTCACCCGGATGCAGCGAAGCAGAGTCCGGGACAGAACAGATCACATATCCACCCGGATTCCGCTTCGCTCCATCCGGGCGACAGGCACAGCATGAAAACAATGACACCCCAGAACAAGCAGGGCACGATCAAGGAGATCAACGGCCCGATCGTCACCATCCACCTGCCCGGCGTGCAGAATGGTGAACAGGTGCGCATCGGCAGCCTCGGGCTTTACGGCGAGGTGATCTCCCTGGAAGGCGAGGAGGCCCTGGCGCAGATCTACGAATCCACCGAGATGGTTCGCCCCGGTGAACCGGTGGAGGGTCTGGGACATCCCCTGTCGGTGGAACTCGGGCCCGGCCTCATCGGCGGCATCTTCGACGGCGTGCAGCGTCCCCTCGAGGAGATGTTCCTCAAGGCCGGCGATCAGATCCCCCGCGGCCTCAGTCCGCCGCCCCTGAACCGGGAGAAACTCTGGCACTTCGTACCCGTCGACAACCTCGAACCGAACATGCCGATCATCAGCGGCGCATGCCTCGGCAAGGTCCAGGAGACCGAAACCGTGGAGCACCGTATCCTGGTCCCGCCGAACATCTCAGGAGAGCTGATCGAACTGGCTCCGGAGGGGGACTACCATCTGGAGGAAAGCATTGGCCAGGTGCGCGACCGCCAGGGTCACGTACACCATCTCAAGCTTTACCACCGCTGGCCGGTGCGCAAGCCCCGTCCTTACCAGAGCCGCGACCACGGTGTTGAACCCCTGATTACCGGGCAGCGCATCCTCGACACCTTCTTTCCCCTGCTCAAGGGCAGCAAGTGCGCGGTACCCGGCCCCTTCGGCGCCGGCAAAACCGTGGTGCAGCACCAGGTGGCCCGCTGGGCGAATGCGGACATTGTCATCTACGTGGGTTGCGGTGAACGCGGCAATGAACTGGTGGACGTGCTCGACAGCTTTCCCAAGCTGAAGGACCCCTACACCGGGCGCCCCCTGATGGACCGCACCCTGCTGATCGCCAACACTTCCAACATGCCGGTGGTGGCCCGCGAAGCCTCCATCTATGTAGGCATCACCATCGCCGAATACTACCGGGACCAGGGCTACGACGTGGTCATGCTGGCCGATTCGACCAGCCGCTGGGCCGAGGCCCTGCGCGAGGTGTCAGGACGTCTCGGGCAAATGCCCGTGGAAGAGGGCTACCCGGCCTACCTGGCCTCCCGCCTGGCCGCTTTCTATGAACGCGCGGGGCGGGTCGACACCATGGACAGCGGCAAGGGCTCGGTGACCCTGATCGGCGCCGTTTCCCCGCCGGGCGGCGATTTTTCCGAACCGGTGACCAGCCATACAAAAGAGATCATCCAGACCTTCTGGGCGCTCTCCAAGGAACTCGCGGATGCGCGTCACTACCCGGCCATCGACTGGGTCGACAGCTTCTCCGCCGATGTGGGCACTGCCGCTGAGTGGTGGCACGAAAATGTCGACCGGAGCTGGGAGAAACGCCGCGCCCAGGCTCTGGGCATGCTCGCCCGGGATGCCGAACTGTCGCGTATCGTCAACCTGGTGGGCCCGGAGGCTCTCTCCTCCGCCCAGCGCTGGGTGCTGGAAGGCGCCGCGATGATCAAGGAAGGTGTGCTGCAGCAAAGCGCGCTCGACCCGGTGGACACCTTCTCGTCCCCGGAGAAGCAGTTTCTGCTGCTCGACCTGATCCTTTCGGTATACGACTCCGGCGCCGCCCTGATCGATCTCGGCGTGCCGGTTCAGGAACTCTCCGAAATGCCGATCCTGGCCCGTCTGCGCCGTTGCAAGGAACTCTACGATTCCACCCAGATCGATGATCTGAAGGCCTTCCGGGACGAGGCCCTGAACGACTTCAAGGCCATCCATTCCGAATACGCACAACGCGGGGAGCAGACAGCATGAGCGCCAAGGAGTATCGAACCGCCTCCTCCGCCCGGGGCGGCCTGTTAACCGTCGCCAATGTGCCCAACATCGCCTTCGGCGACCGGGCGCGGATCCGCGACCAGCAGGGCAACACCCGTAACGGCCAGGTCATCCGCACCTCGGACGAAGAGGTACTGATCCAGGTCTTCGAAGGCACCACGGAACTCGATCTGGAGCACACCTGGGTACGCTTTCTCGACGAACCGGTGGAGATCGGTCTCTCCCCGGAGATCCTGGGACGCGTGTTCAACGGCCTGGGCGAACCCCGTGACTACCGCCCGCCGATCGTCTCCGACCTGCGCCGCAGCATCAGCGCCTCGGCCTTCAACCCGGCGGCCCGCACCTACCCGAGGGAGTTCATTCAGACCGGCGTGTCCACCATCGACGGGCTCAACTCCCTGGTGCGCGGACAGAAGCTGCCGATCTTCTCCGCTTCGGGCCTGCCACATAACCGGCTGGCCGCGCAGATCGTGCGCCAGGCCAAGCTGCCCGACGACGACAGCCGCTTCTCGGTGGTGTTCGCCGCAATGGGCGTCTCCTATGCCGACGCGCGTTTCTTCCAGGAGGAGTTCGCCTCCTCCGGCGTGCTGGGCAATGTGGTGATGTTCGTCAACATGGCCGACGATCCGCCGGTCGAACGTCTGACCCTGCCGCGCATGGCGCTCACCGCCGCCGAGTACCTGGCCTTCGATCTCGACCGCCATGTGCTGGTGGTGATGACCGACATGACCCACTACGCCGAGGCCCTGCGCGAGGTCGCCACCGCCAAGGGCGATGTGCCGGCGCGCAAGGGCTATCCCGGCTATCTCTACTCCGACCTGGCGGAGATCTACGAGCGCTCCGGGCGCATCAAGGACCGCCACGGTTCGATCACCCTGGTGCCGGTACTGAGTATGCCCAGTGACGACATCACCCACCCGATCCCGGACCTTACCGGTTACATCACCGAGGGCCAGATCGTGCTCAGCCGCGAGTTGCACAACCAGGGTATCTACCCGCCGGTGCATATCTCGCCATCGCTTTCACGCCTGATGAAGGACGGTATCGGCAAGGACTTCACCCGTGAAGACCATCCGCACGTCTCCAACCAGCTGTATGCCCTCTACGCCCGGGCCCTGGAGACCCGCAACCTGGCCTCGATCATCGGCGCCGACGAACTCTCCGCCCGGGATCGCCGCTACCTGGAATTCGCCGACGCCTTCGAACAGCGCTTCGTGCGCCAGAGCGAAGAGGAAGACCGCAGCATCGATGAAACCCTCAATCTGGCCTGGGACCTGCTTTCAGTATTCCCGACCCAGGCGCTGACCCGGGTCAACGAAACCGAAATCGCCAAATACCATCGGCACAGCGCATGACCGGCAAACGCATCAAGGCGGCCCCGACCAAGAACACCCTGCTGAATCTCAAGCGGCAGCTCAACTTCCTGGATCAGGGCCACAGTCTGCTGGAACGCAAGCGGGAACTGCTCACCCGCCTGGTCTACCAGCGTATCGCAGAATACCGGGAGATCCGCGATCAGGCCCACCAGGCGGTAAAACAGGCCTACCACTGGCTCAGCCTGCTGCAGATGCGCATGGGCAGTCGCGCGATCAACCAGAGCGCCCTGGGTATCCAGCAGGTACTGGAACTGAAGATCCTCCCGCGACGTAATCTTGGTGTCGAGTTCCCCTCGGTCAGCGGGGAAGTGAAACCCCTCCGCCCGGTGGGTCTGCTCGGCACCGACCCAAGCTTCGACGATACGCGAAAATACTTCGCCGAAGCCTCCCTGCTGCTGGCCAAGATGGGCGAGGTCTCGATGAGCCTCAACCGTCTGATCGCCGAGCAGCGCAAGGCGCAGAAGCGAGTCAACGCGCTGCGCTACAACATCATTCCCCAGTACCGCAACACCATAAAATTCATCGAAAACGCACTTGAGGAAGAGGAGCGTAACGCGCTGTTTCAGGTGAAGGTATTAAGAGATCAAGAACGCATTTAATCGTCCCCTGCCGATCGTACCGGACACAACAAACAGCGTATCCCGACAATGGCCATGCACGCCGGTGAACCGCGTCGGGTTACGCTTCGCTAACCCGACCTGCAAGCGATGCCCACGAGCGCTTGTTAACACGAATCCAATACGCTCTGTTGGACCTGAAAAAGCGCCAATCGAGACGCGGCCGGGATCAGAGCCCATCACTCTGATCCCGATTACGATCGACCTCTACATGGCTTGCACCATCGCGGTCAGCTTTTGCCATTGATCCTGATCCAGGATCTCCAACATGCGATCACGACAACGGGTCTTTCCGGCGATAATCTCCAGACGGGTCTGTTCGACCTTTTTCGCCATGGCCATGATTTCATCAGCACTGGTACCTGCCATGGAGGCATCGGCCATCTGCTTTTCCCCTGAGATGACCGACAGGACCATCTCCTGCATCGGGCCCGTATTCGCCTTGTTCCAGGCCATGACCTCATCCATCTGCGCGTCGGTGATATTCAGCGCCTGTGCATTCTTTCTGATCACCGCCACATAATTCGGCACGGGGTTGGCATGCGCCATATACTTCATGAACTGGCCTTTGCCTTGCGGATTTTCGGCATGCAAAGTGAATGCAGGAAGCAGCAGGCAGGCAAACAAAATCATCGAAATTTTTTTCATCTTTTTTTCCTTTTGGTACATTAACAATCGCGAACAGCTATCAAGGCCTGAGAGCAACAGGGCCAAACATCCATTGAAATAACTGCAATTCCAATAGATCCAGCACAGGCCCATGATAGCGTACCCGGGGATGTTTACGAACTCGCAGATAATGTGGGGCAGGCGCTAAGATCAAGCCTTGCGATCCCTCGCAAAGCTTCAGTCACTCTGCATATTTTTACTGTAGCGGGTCGCTTTGCAGGTCTCTGTCCACTGGTCCGAGGCATCCAGAAAGACATCGTAATCGGTCCACTTGTAGTCGTGGGTAACCGAATCGAGTTGACGACGCTCTTCATAAGTCTTGGTATATACCCGCACTTTTTCTCCGCGTTTTGCCCCCAACAGTGTGCGAACTGCACCTTTGAAAGCAGCGGATTCACGCTCATCCTGTTCGAGGAATGAGATCAGTGAGAAATCTTCCTCCTCCAGGATATGGCGTGCCCGGTCTGAGAAATGGCTGAAGTCCAGATGCGGCCTGAGCTTTTCAGCAGACTCGCTGTTGCGATTCTTGTCATGACTTGTTCGCTTTCGGCCACCAAAAAAGACTTTGAAGATATTCATGACATCTCCATGATACTGCTGCTACCGGACATCGATACAGCGCAACAGACGTTCAGGATCGGGGGGCTGAACCACCGGTTGCTGCGTCTCTGCGGGGGTTGAGAAGGTGTATCGCTGCTGCAGTTCCATGGTGGGTGTACCGTCATGCTCAAACCATAGTTCCCAGCTTTCGGCACGGCAATCGGCTGCGCCCGGTTGGCACAGTGCCAGGATCTGCGGTGCGGCGACCCGCTGATTGCTCATCACCTCTACAAACACCCCGGTCTCAGCGTAATCCGGATGCGATAGGAGATAGGCGTGCTCTTTGACGAAGACTCCCGTGAATGGAAAGAGGATGAAATCGTAGTCTGAGACCGACTCCATGGTCACACAGCCATCGTCATCGGTTAGGCGATCTGCAAACAGGGCTCCGGAAACGGGCTGCCTTGTCTTGCTGTCAAGCACCTGCAGAGTCAGTTCGGGCTGGGACCAGCGCATGACAACACAGCCCTGCAGTCCCAACATTAAAAGCAGCGCGACGCCCAGTGACCTCATTGCAACCCCCGGTCATTTGAATCACATACGCACCCTGAATGACGCAGTACGTATACCCGATCTTGCCTATCTGTTCAGCTGAGCACAATAGCCTGATTGGGGGTACTGATTCAGAAAAACGCGCGTCTTTACAGAAAAAACCGGTCAACGAAAGATCGACCTTTGTTCCCGGCATGCTGCCCGGGGAGAAGGACCCTGCCGGATCATCCGGGAAAGTTCTTGTAATGACCATTTACCCGTCCATTCCAAGATGTACGGGTGGGTCAAACGCACGCATCAACCGAGCGAGTTATCAGCCCATGGTCTTTTTCAACTTCTTGGTTGCGATGTTGATGCTGCGGCGCATCAGTTCGAATGACCGGGTCAATGCTCCGATTTCATCATTCCGATCGGACATCAGGGGTAGATTACTACGCCCCAGGCTGATCGCTTTGGCCGCTTCGGTTATGTCCCGAATGGGTCCGATAATGTTTCGCTCCACGATCCGGTTGAGCATCAACAACACACCGGCAAACAGCAATGTAATCACCCCGATGACGAATCCGGAACGTTTCAACACCGCCATGTTGAGATCCGCCACCGGAACACCTACCAGGCTTGCACCAATCACTCTGTCAGGAGTCCAGTTGTAACCCGACACCGTGCCATACTGTTCCGTGATCTCCTTGGGTGCCGCAGCCGGGTCACCATGACAGATCAGGCAGCCATCGGTTACCCGGGTGGCTGCAGCCGAGATCAGGTACTGGTGACCGCCGATTTCCCCGGTCAACTCAATCACCTGATCGGCATTACCCCGTCTCAGCGTCTGCAGCACCTTCATTTCCAGGCCTTTCGGCAAATTATCCTGATTCAGGGGATTGTCGCTGATCATGCGAATCAGGTATTGCGGCTGCAGGTCATGCAATTGTGTGGCGAGTTCCTTGGCCATCACCGTGGATGAGACCACCGGCGCGAAAAACTCCCCCCTGGGCAAAAAATGCGGGCGGGTCCGTTTGCGCACAATGGCCCGTGCCGAACGCACCACATCCACCATCAACTTCAATTCCTTGTCTGCCTGGGCGTACAACTCAACCTTTGTCGAGTAGTAGATGACCGGCACCACCAGCACCACGCTCACCAGATAGATGGTCAGCATGGCTCGGTGAAAAATTGTGGATACGGACTTTTCCTGAACGGCTTCCTGGGTCACGAAACTCTCCAACTTCCTGGTAATAAATCCCGCTAACAACCGGGAGACTGAACACCTGCGGAACAGGTTTGGGGCATGGGCGCCATGGATACTGAAACGACCGGTCGTTTTTCCACAGTCCATTGATGCATGGACCCATCAAACAGGCGGGTGCGTGAATTGCCCATGAGTTCATGCTCGATGAACCAGGGACCCGCAGCCATGTGGCCGCTGTTGCAATAGACGATGGCCGGCTGGTTGATATCGACTCCGCTGATTGCAAGGATGGTGCGATAGGCATCCGGCGAGTAGAACTTCACGGCGGAGCCATCCTGGCGATACAGCACATCCGGGGGCACGGATTTCGAATCCTGGATATGTCCATAGGCGTAGACATAATCCTTCTTCGAAAAACCATAGTGTTGAGCCGTGCTGCGGGCATCGATCAACTGTACCGAAGCATCCCGTTGTGCAATCTCGTCCGGGGTCGCGGCCAGTTCCGGATGTAGGCTGCGGGCCTTCCAATTCCCCGTCCGGTTCAACCCCGGCTCCACCGAGACCTCATGCCCATCGGCAATCCAGGCGGCGAACCCACCATCCAGCACAGACACCTGATCCTCACCGAAATACTTCAGCTGCCAATACAGCCTGAGCCCCTCATCCACCGCCTTGGCATTGACGCCGCTGGAAACGATCACCATCGGTTTGCCGGAATCAACCCCTGCCTGCTGCATCAGTGTCTCGAAACGGGTCGCCTCGGGCACCAGGTACTTGATGGTCTGACCATCGACGAGCTTTTCACTCCGCACCGACGGATAGTCCACCGCAAGACTGTTGGCAATATGTCCACCGATTCGGGACACCTGCCTGTCCCCGGTTTTCTCATCGATCCCGACCTCCGGCTGAGTCGTAAAGGACTCTGTATCAGAGCGGATGTCGATGATCTGAACATCGGTCTGATTACGCGCCAGCCATTGGGTATCCACTACCGGTCCCGGAAGATCGACCGCCCACACATGCGTCCAACTCAATACGCCAAGCGAAAAAATTCCCAATAACGATTTGCAATCCTGCATCAGATTCTCCTTGATTTGATGTTCATTTATCCGCAATGGACGGGTATTTCACAGCACCGATAAACTCTGTCCATCGGACTAATGATTGGGGATCCAGCCGTGCCTGGGTCACGGGAATGAGTGATGACGGGACAACCAGGGACGGGCCAGAACTCTGATCTGGACCATGATTCGACGCCGCATGGGCATCCATCACTGAAGAGAGGGAAAGTATTTGTTGATCCGGTGGATTCAGCATTCGGAAAGCAGTTCCGGTATTCCATTACAAGATCGAGTGGCAGACAATGCTAACAGGAACTAAAATCTGATGTCCAGTGTGGTTATTACATGGCGATGGGGCGGTGTTTCCTGAACACGAATTTTTTGTTCGCCGCCTTTTCATGACATGATATTCAAACCACAAGGACCCTGATAACTACAAAAACCGATACATGGCAGTACCCACATCAAGATCCAACCCGGCCTATCTCTGGCTCTTCCGCGATCAGCTTGACCAACCGACAGCGTCTTCCACTCCCTGCCTATGCGTGGGGATTCCTCCATCAACAACCACGATCTATCCCAATGAATCCTTCCTTTCTTGAATTACCGGACATCATCAACGAACTGCGTCGGCTGGGTCAGTCAAAGGCGACAGGCTCCTTTTACATCGTCAGTGACGAGCAGCACTCCGCCACCGTGGATCTGGAAGCGGGGCGTATCATTCTACTGCGCTGCCGGTTGCGGTTCGGCGAACAGGCGATACCGCTGATCGCCAGGATCAACCGGGGTTCGTTCCGCTTCGAACCGACCCGGAACTTCATTCGTAAAGAGGATTACGGTGACAACGAGACGGTATTTCAACGCATCATGCAGGCTCACAACAACACCGCATCCCCGCCTCTAATTCCTGCCAGACCGACCCGGGGCACACCAAGCCTCAGACAGACCTCAGGCTTGCAGGTATCCGCGAATCAAAGGTTACTCATTGAGCAACTGCTGATTACCGAGCTAGGCCCGATGGGCAGTGTCGTCATGGAGTCCGTACTCTCTTGTCGAAACCAAGATGCGGTATTCGATGTGATCCGCGACGAAGCGGACGACGACGACATCGCCGAGTCACTGACGACCCGGATCAGATCGATCCTGGATGCATCCTGATCACAAACCGGCATGCCTGGGGCCTCCTGTCACTGGGTCATTGTACGGACAGCCGACAGACGTCAGGCATGCCCTAGTGGGCCGCTCCCTGTCAACAGCCACAACGCAGCGCAAGGGCATGCTTGAAGCCCCTAACAGTATGAAATTAAAAAGATAAGCCGAAGCGTGACGACCTGCTGACCGGGTCATCAAAACTGACTGCAGGGGGGCTACAGCGGCGTTTTGATACCTTGCTGCAGACCGGCACGATTCGGCTGAAAACGACCTGTTGGGTGGCCGGGTAAACAACCACTGTGACCGCAACCGGTGATTAATACTTGAACAACGTTACGGTGATAAGTAATAGTCTGTCATCATCAACAACATCATCGACGAACAGAAATGCCTTCACACCCCTGCTTTCAACTGGATACACCCGAACAGGCCAGGGAGTGGCACGAAAAAGCGATTCACGTACTCGATCAACATCAGATACCACCCGCGCCGGTCTGCCATTTGATCGCCTACCAGTATGTCAGCGGTCGCGACGAGACCCTGAACCAACGGATCGATCAGAAGATCGCAAACCAGGCCGCCATTGATGGCCATCTGTTCCGTCACCTATTCGAAGAACTGTATCTTGACGAATCCGGTCCCCAGCAGATGGACGATCACCTGTCTGACCTGCATCATCTGCTCTACCAGGTTCTGCAGGGCGTCACTGCGGCCTGCAGCCATACCGAGTTGTTCGATGAAACCCTGCGCCAGCAGAGCGAGGCGTTGAACGGGAACCCCAATGTCGAGGACCTGCGCGCCATCGCCGGCAAGCTACTCGAGGCAACCACCCGTTCGATCCACAACAACCGCCTGATGCAGGAACAGTTACACAGCGTTGAGCAACAGACCCAGCACCTTCAGGACGAAGTCCGTAAACTGCGCGACGAAGCCTCCACCGACCCCCTGACCGGCCTGTACAACCGCAAGGCGCTGAGTCAGAGAATGCAGTCCCTGTTGGAATCTGCGGAAAACTCCGAGAGTAACTGCTTCAGTGTCCTCATGCTCGATATCGACCACTTCAAGCGGTTCAACGACACTTACGGCCACATCATCGGAGACGAAGTCATACGCCGGGTCGGCAAGACCATGAGAGAATTGTTACGCGACGAAGATTTTCCCGCCCGCTACGGTGGCGAGGAGTTTACCGTGGTGTTGCCCTCGACCCGGATGGACACCGCCGTGGAGATCGCCCAACGCATTCACCAGGCAGTCGCCAAGCTGAGCCTGGTCCGACGCAGTACCAAGGAACGCCTTCCCGGCATCACCATCTCTGTGGGTGCAGCCCAATCACGTAGCGGAGACAGTTGCGACACTCTGTTGGAGCGGGCGGACCAGGCGCTCTATCTGGCCAAGGAAGGGGGCAGGAACCGGGTCGTCAGCGAAGCTCAAATCAACTACATGTAGTGACCTGACAGCGAAACGGTCCCGCTTGGTGTCATTCCTGACCCTATGAATGTCCTATCGCCGTGCGTCGGTAATCAGGAACAAGTTTCCCCGACGATATGCCAGGGTGCGCGGGCAGCCAAGACAAAAATTCGTTGCTCGACACCCGGGTACCTCCTGCGCAGGAATCCGGGATCACTGCCAATGCTCTGAAAAACAACGCATTGAATTTTTCGTTCCAGGCCCTGCAATGACCCGGCCCGCGGTGTTAATCGATAAACTCCTGAGTTTCTGCAAATTCGGCTGAATGAGGTTAAGATTCCCTCCATCAGGCCGATGCACATAGCGTCGAATGTTTTCATTGGAGAGTTATTATGGACGTTTCCGGGGTTGGCGCCTCTTCCATTACCGCACTGACCAACACGGCTACTCAGCCTGCCACCGAAACCGGTGTCGCCATGCAGAAGAAGATGATGGAGATGCAGAAAGAGATGGCTGCTCAGCTGGTCGCGTCGATCGAACAGAGTGCCCCCAAACCCAAGCCAACCGGATCAGTAGGCGGCAATATCGACGTAATGGCCTGATTTAAAGGCTTTTTCCTCCCACATTCCCCCGGCATGGCCTGACCCGGACATGCCGGATGGGGTGTTTCCCTCGTTCATCAACCCCTGTACCAGCGATTGTCGGGACGCACCGACGTCTCTGGCCGGTGTTTCAGTCATTGTGACTAAAATTCACCGCTAATCGGCCGATACACTGGTAGATATAAAGAGTAAGGAACGCCTCGTATACCCCAGGGACTTAGGTTGTCACGTGTCACGTTAAGAGAAGTCACTGAGGACCAAGGTGCATTTCACCACCCTTCTGATTCAGCCGCCGGGTATCGATTCGCAACTTCTGAACCTGATGCTCGCACCGGAGAAATTTCAGGTTGCCAGCGCCGAATGCGGATTAGACGCCTGGAACCTGATTCTCACCAACCAACCCCCTGACCTTGTGATCATCGATGCAGACATGCCGCAGCATGGTGACATCCGCATCGGAGCCGTGCAGATCCTGGAATCGATGTCGAACCGGCCTGCCTGGAAAAATACCGCCAAGCTGCTGTTGACCAGCCACCAGACGCCCACCCTGCTCGCTCAGGCCCAAAAGGCGAACATCAATGCGGTTATTCTCAAGCCGTATGACCCCCGGCGCTTCATCAATGAGGTATTTCAGATACTTAACCAGCTCCTGCAGAAGCATATCGATCTCGTTAACCAGCAGCATCTGAATCTCGGCACCCTGATCAAGGAGATCATCATCTCCGCCAGAACATCGCCCGTCCATCAGATGCAGCAAAAACTCAAGCGGATTCCTGATGCGATCGAGAAGCACTTCCGCTATGAAGAGCAGTTCATGTCACAGCACAACTACCCGGCGTTTCTCGAGCATCATAAAAACCACGGCATTCTGCTCACCAAGGCGCATTCGATCGCGAATGGATCCTCGGCCCGGGATACGAAGGCCGTGATCCAACAGATCGATCGCCTCAAGGAGGAACTGTTTCACGACATCGATGACGACCGCAAATACATCGCCTTTCTGAACCAGCTCAAGGCTTCGCTGGTTTCACGGGCCGCCTGAGGATCGGCGCATAGTTTCAATCCGCGCCGAGCAGCGGTGCGACCAATTCCTCGAAAACCGGATCATCGAACACCCCCCGGTGCGCCCCGGCAACCCGCCCATCCCGGTCGAATACCACGGTATAGGGAATCATTCCGCTGTCGTTCCCCCAGGCCTGCAACAGTGTTTTTCCCGCTTCGGCGCCCGCCACCAGCACCGGGTAGTTGATCTGCAGAGACCGCTGAACGTTTTTCAGATGCCGCGCATCGTCGATGCCCAGTCCGATGATCTGGATACCCTGATCCGCGTAAGTCTCCTGGTAACGGATCAGATGCCGGATCTCGGTCAGACAGGGCGAGCACCAGCTCGCCCAGAAATTGAGAAGTACGACCTGACCGGTCCACTCATTCAGGTGACGGGTTTCACCCGCCAGATCCGGGTAGCTGTCATCGGGAAGAACCGGGCGATCCTGCTGCTCGGCCCAACCGGGTAAAGCCATCAGTATCAGCAGCGCCAGCAGCAACACACTGCCGGCCGAAACACTCGCGAAACCTGCCAGTCTTCCCGGGTAGGGCTCAGGGCGCATCGACCTGGTCCATCAGGTGCCAGACGACCTGATAGCGCTCGGACAGCTCGTTCATGTAACCGCTCAATTGCTGTCCGATCCACAGTTGCGCCACCCGGTCCTGCACGGCCCGATAGGTTTTCTGACCGCCCGGACGACGCTCGAGAATCGTCACCAGATGAAATCCCATGGGAGTTTCGACCACCGGGCTGACCTCATGATCCTGCAATTCCGCCAAAACCTGCTCCAGGGCCGGATAGCCGCGCCCTTCCACCTGCCAGCCCATGTCACCCTGGCGTTCGCGTCCATAAGGATCAATGCTGTACTGCGCTGCCAGCTCAAACAGACTCTCCCCCTGTTCGATCCGTTCACGCAGGGATTCCGCTTCATCCCGGGTGGCGCTGACCAGCTGACCAATATGACGTCTCTCCTCGATACGGCCGATCTGCGGATGGGCGGCGTAGTAGGCCTGTAGAGCCTGCTCATCGGCGGTCCATTCCCGCTGCCTGCGTTCCATCAGCAATGCGGGCAGGCGCTCCCTGGCGTAGGACGCCAGTTTGTCACTCACATCCACTCCAGACTCTTCAGCCGCCCTCGCGACAGTAATCAGTTCCGCACGTTTGTAGAGCTGTTCACGCACCCACGCAGGATTACTCGGGGGCTTGGGCTGATTCGCAATCAGCTCAGCATAGCGGATGCGCAAACCGTCCCCTTGCAGCAAAACCGTCTCCGGCGGGGTTGCCCCCCCGGTCCGGATCCGTCCTTCATACACCTCGATATGGTAGCGCTCGCGCAATGATTGGATGGTGTGATAGCGCAGAGCCCGGTATTCCTCGGCCAGATAGGCGGATCGGGCCGCTGCCAGTCCTTCCGGGTCACCGGCAAACTGAGCCCGCATATCCGCCTCAACCGATTCGTTCAGGCTGAGCTTTTCGCGCAACCGGTCCATGTAGTGGCGATACAGCAATCCGAGGCGGAAATCCTCCAGCTCCTTGAGATAGGCGGGATCCTCATCGAGCCCGAGGCGTTTCGCCTCCAGGCTCAACAGGCGCGATGCAACCAGACGTTGCAGCATGTCGCCACGCAGTGCTGCCTGGTCCTGTTCGTCCATGCCGGGAACCCGGTCGGCGAAGGGAAAGCTCGACAGGGCGGACTCCAGGTCCGTTGCGGTCACCTGGAGCGGGCCTACGCTGACCAGAACTTCGGCTTGCGCCACCGCATGGCAGGGTGAAGCCAGGCTCAGGGCCAGCGTCAACAGGCCGGTTTTCAATAGTTGTGTGGGGTTCATCATAGGGGTCCTGAATTCGCAGAAACGGGGAAAGCCGGCTTTCCCCGTTTCTATCGATACCACGGGTTAGGCCCGGTCCAGGGACCGGGTGCAGACTCCAAAGGCGCTCAATCCTCCGGTATCTTACCGCCTTCGTCCGGGGCGCTGGCATGCATCCAGGATACCGCGTCATCGTAATCCTCGAGAATCGAGCGGCCTTTCCACACATGCTCCTCATCGTCCGCGATGAATGGCACACCGTTCTCATTCACCTCGTGACAGGCCGCGCAACGGAACGGGCCGTGAGAACCGTCCGGATTGTACTGGGGCGCCTGGCGATAGGTGGTGACATCGGTACCCGGGGTGACCGGATAGAGTCCGTGGATCGACTGATGACAGGACTGGCAGGCGAGTCCCGCATGCCCCTTGGAGTAGCGCATCAGGCTGTGCTTGCCGGGCTGGTTGATGGGGAAAGCAGCCCCACCCTGACCTTCGACGAAGGGGGCGGCATGGCAGTCGGCACAGTGCGGGGCGCCGGGGGACAGCCAGTAGTCACGTCCCTTGGTCGCCGCATCATAGGGTACCGCAGCCGCGCCGGTGGCCCCTTCCGGGAGTTCCAGGGAGGCGATCTTCACCGCCGGGTTGGCCGACAGGGGCACCACGCTGATATCCCCATCCTCGTCTTTCGACACCATCGGTCCGCTACCCTGCAACGCGATCACCGCGATATCCGGCACCGTACGCTCCTTGGCCCAGGTCAGCAGAATGCCGGACTCGCCCGCGGTATCATGACCCTTGTCGTCGAGCACCACCTTGGGATCGAGATACTGTTCCTCGAGCACCTTGCGGCTGACACCGATGGCCCCGGCGATCTCGTCCAGAGACTTGTTGCGCAGGGTCGTTCCCTCCTGTTTGAAGGCGTTGCTCAGGTTATCGCGCTGGTAGAGTTCCCGGGTCAGCTGGTTGTGGCAGTTGGTGCACCACAAACCCTTGCCGCCCTCGTCATTGCCGATCTGGGAGACGTTTGTCTGCAGCCATTCACCGACCGCATTCAGATGCTCTGGGGTACCAACGCCATCCTTGTCCTTACCGGGATTGGAGTGCACGTCGCGACCCACATAGCAGCCGCCCGAGGCATCCCGGTTATCCTTGTCAGCATAGGCATTCTTGCCATCCGGAGTAATCGGATACTCATCCATGTTGCCGTCCTGGCGATGCGCGGGATGGCAGCCCTGACAAGCCGCGGTACGTCCCTGCGAATCGGGCATCGGCACCACCGTCTGATGCACCGTATGTATGGCTTGGGTCAAAGGCGGCACGCTCTTCTCCTCGCCGGTCTTCTTGTCCTTGAAGGTTTTGGCGCCGAGCACACCGATGACATTGTCCGCATGGCATTTCTGGCACAGCACCGGATCACGGCCGATACGGTTCATGACCGCACGGCTGTTCGGATCGTAGTTTTTCAGAAACTCGGTACCGTTGTGATCGTCGTGCATTTCGAGAATGGATACCGAGGTCGCTTTCAGATTGGCCATCCAGTCACTCGCGCCCAGGCCTTTCCAGAAGGCCCGCTCCTGCTTGTAGAGGGCGTACTTGTCGCCGTTGGCCATATCGTTACTGTGGCAGTTGGCGCAGTTCGGCACATCGATGGGGTTGGTGCCGACAAAGGTGATCGGCTTGCCGCTGTGACTGTCGAGCACCGGCGCACCGCTGTCCGCGTCCACCAGGCTCACCCAGGCCTCCTGAAAGGGCTGGATATCGCTCTCCACCAGAGTTAGAGGGTCTTTAGCCGCGACACTGTCGTTAAACGGGGTCAGGGGCAGACCCAGGGCATCCCAGATACCCGGGTTGGTCAGCATGATCGGCACGTTATCCAGCACCGGAGACTTGGTGAAGACGAGGGTACCAACCTCGCCGGTGTAGTGCAGATGACCGCCCTTCATCGGACTCGGCACGGCCCCGCCCGCAGGACCGTTGTCCCGGGGCACCGGCACCTGGATACCGACAAAGGCCTTTTTCGCATCCGCGCTGGTACCTTCCGGGTTGCTGCCTTTCAGGTCTTTGTAAACATACAGGTGAGTGAAATAGGCGTTGGCCACGCTCTCGTTCTCCGCGTAGGTCCCGTCGCCATTCACGTCGTAGGGCACATCCCAGTACTTGAGTTTGTTACCCTCCGAGTAGTTGTTGTCGATGTGGCCGTACTCAAGTTTGAAGCGTTTTCTGCCATCCACCAGCACTGCCGGATCCTCGGGATCGGCCTCCACCAGTTCCGGATACTTGCGCTTGCCGGTGGCGGTCTTGATCACCTGGGATTGGACCGAGTTGTAGGGCGGGAGCACGCAACAGTAGGTGAAGTCGAAACCGGTGCAGTGCATGCCGAGTTCGTAATTGATGGTGATGTTGTAATCGTTCTTGGGCTTGCTCTGGTCCTCAGCCATCTGCGGCCCCTGGTAACTGATCGACCCGCTGGCATGTTCCTCCATCGAAGGTTTGGCCACGGATTCGGATGTCGCCGGGTTGGACTGTTGGGTGGTACAGCCTGCCATGAAGGTCAAGGCAAAAACGGTCAAGGTTATGGTTTTTCTAACCATGAGAATCCTCCCTTGGATAATGGGATCCTCAGACTGCGAGGGTATTGATGGTCTGCCGTTTACCTCCCCTCATGGAACGTTTTTATTATAGAGAGGAGCCTATGAATCATTGCAGAAATTACGAATAACATCAATATAATTAGGTATTACCTATAATTCGTTATTTAATTGAATGTTGATATTAAGCGTCACACCTGCGCTCTGCAGATCCGCTCCCGTAAAACTTCGACACGCAATCCCACACAGCTAAAGGGGACTCGTGTCACATCGCTGATAGCTATGCTATTTTTGGTATAGCCTTCGACCCTGTCATACAGTTTTCCTTCTCAGCAGGCACGAATCAGCGCAGTTGCCGGGAACCGACGGGGCACAATAACCAGCCCGCCTGGGCGGGCCCGTACCATCTGAAGCGCACGGGCGAAACAAACCGGGTGCGGCGAATAATTCTTTGGGGTCGCAACACTTGTCATCATGAAACCTGAGCGTTCCGCCCTGCCCCCAATACCCCGTTCATCTCAAGCCCCAGGAATCCAGTATGGCGATTACCCTAGCCTTCGACGTATACGGCACTCTGATCGACACCCATGGTGTGGTGACCCGACTGGAATCATTGATCGGCGATAAGGCCCGGGGCTTTTCCCAGACCTGGCGAGACAAGCAGGTCGAGTATGCCTTTCGTCGCGGCTTGATGCAGATGTACGAAGACTTCACGGTGTGTACCCGGGATGCCCTCAACTACGCCTGTGAACTGCACGAGACACCCATGAGCGCGCGGCAAAAGCAGGAACTGCTCGAGCTCTACCGGGAATTGCCGGTATTCGACGACGTCAAGGAGGGACTGACGTTGCTTAGCGGCGCCAGCTACCGGTTGTTCGCCTTCTCCAACGGCACCCGGGACGACGTAAACTCGCTGCTCGCCAATGCGAATATCGAGGATTATTTCCTCGACGTAATCACCGTGGAATCCGTTCGCTCATACAAACCCAATCCCGCGGTCTATTGCCACCTGTTGCGGGAAACCGAGAGCGCCGGCTGCGACAGCTGGGTAATCTCCAGCAACCCCTTCGATGTGATCGGTGCAGTTTCCGCCGGTATGCGGGGCATCTGGTTGCAGCGCAGCCCCCGGGATGTCTTCGATCCCTGGGGCATCAAGCCCACGATTCGAATCGCCAATCTTCGCGAACTGGAAGGTCAGCTCGCGCGCTTCCTGAGACACCAATGACCTTGAGGATCATGCCATGAAAAAACATCTCTTCGGATTGCTCGCCGGCCTGCTGCTCAGCAGCTGCGCCGGTGCCGATTCCTTCGCATCGCTCAATCAGGCGCGCTCCGTGTTCGAACGGGCGATGAAGGCCTTTCAAAACGAGCAGATTACCGAGGGATACAAGACACTCAAACCCTACTGGCCGCTACCGGGCGTCGAGATCGATAATCTTGCCAACACCACCAATACCCAGTGGCCGCTGGTGAAACAGCGCTTCGGCGTATCCATCGGAACCGAGTTCATCATGGAACAGAAAGCCGGGGACTCCCTGGCGCGCTTCATCTACCTGCAGAAATTCGAAAATCATGCGATCCGCTGGATGTTTCGTCTCTACAAACCCCGGGACAAGTGGGTGATCAACGGCGTGTCTTTCGACGACCAGATCGAACAACTCTTTTGATGCGGCAATGGAACCCGGCAGACCGCAGGCAGTCTACAGGGCTTGAGTCGAGACATTACAGCTACTAAGAGGACAACGCGATGACGCTGCCTTCATCCCTGTTTTTCATTACTCTGGGCCTGTTCTCCTTTGGTCAGGCCTTAGCGGAGTTACAGGTTGGGGAAGCCGCTCCGGACTTCGAACTGATTGATCAGAACGGTGAATCCCAGAGCCTTGAAGCCTACCGGGGTCATTGGGTGGTACTGTATTTCTATCCCAAGGACGACACCCCCGGCTGTACCACGGAAGCCTGCCAGTTCCGCGATGACTATCTGCAACTGACTGAGATGGGTGCCCATGTACTGGGAGTGAGTACCGACGAAGTGTCCAGCCACCAGGAGTTCGCGGAGAAATACCACCTGCCTTTCCCCCTGCTCTCCGACGCCCAGGGCGAGGTGGCCAAGCGCTACGGCTCACTGTTTCAGATCGGCCCGCTACGCTATGCCAAACGTCACAGCTTCATTATCGATCCGCAGGGCGAACTGGCAGAGATCTATCGCGATGTGAATCCCAAACGCCACAGTGGTGAAGTGATTGCACGCCTCGCCACGCTGATGCAGGAGTCCGACTCCGGCAAGCAGTGAAACTGTGCCGCGAAAGCAAGACATTCAGTCTTTCGCAGGTGAATCCCGGTGAGGAATTCCGGCCTTGTCCAGTTCCCGGAGCAGGGCCTCGAAGGCCTCGTCGATGGCGCCACGACCACGAAAGCCCAGTTCGATTCTGGCGCCATCGCCGCTCTGCAACTGGGGTAGACTGTAGAGTTTGAGTCCGGGAAAACGATCTCCAAGCCGTTCCATCAGCAACACCAGACGGCTTTCCGGGGTATCCAGAACCTCGACACAGCGTTCTTCAAGCCTGGCCGTGGCGCCAGGATAGTGTTGTTGCAACACCCACTCCGCCATGGGCCAGGCCAGTTCCGGAAAACCCGGCAGGAAATAATGCTGTCCGAGACTGAACCCCGGAATCTGGTTATGCGGGTTGGGAATCAACTGGCACCCCTCGGGGAGGTCCGCCATACGAATCCGGGTAGGGTAGGCCGAATCACCAAAACGCTGCTCGATCAGTTGCGCAGCCGACGCATGGCGAAGCAACGCCACACCGGCCGCCTCGGCGGCGCATCCCCGGGTAAGATCGTCAGGGGTGGCGCCGATGCCGCCACAGACAAATACCGGCAAAGTCCCTTTCAGGGAGAAACCCAGATGTTCCACCAGAGTCGCGTGATCATCGGGGAGAAACCAGCAGCGTTCCAGGCGCAGACCTCTCGCGCCAAGAAATTCACGAAAATGCTCGAAATGACGATCGCGCCGCTTGCCGAACAGAATCTCATCACCGATCACTATGAGCCCGAAGGCCTCGGGTGTTTCAGAGGTCATGTTTCATCCCGGCGGCTTGTGCGCCTGTGGAAATCAGAATTTTCTACGATTATCCCCGGGTTTTCAGGCAGCCCACCCCGGTTGCGCACCGCCCCGGTTAATCGGTACTTTACCCTCTGGCCCGCGATATGCCCCCTGCGGAGTCTCGACAGGCTGTCAGAGTTTGCATGGGAGCCAGTATGCCGCCGGAATGTCATACATTCAAAATAACCGGACTGGCGCACAGTCTGCGCCTGATGGCTGAATCCGATTGCTGATGAGGAGTTGCGATGGACGAATCTTTGCTGATCCCCCCTGCTGAACTGCTGGCGTCGAATGATGCTGAAGCTGGAGAATCCCTGGAGCGTACCGAGCGCCACAGCCTCTGCTCGATGCGTTTCGACCTGCAATGGGACTCTGCGGAGGCGCGCCACACCGACACCCAGGTGTCGCAAAAGCTCAATCTCTGGCGGGACATATTTCCCCCGGAACTGGAGGCCGGCATTCTCGACAAGCCGGTGGGGCATATCGCGGCCCACGATTACCGGGTCGGAGAGTTGATCGGCGGCCTGCAGGAACGTGACCGCTTCGAGACCAGGCCTCAGAGTTTCAACCGCAGTTTTCGCAAGGGCCAGTATGTCGAACCCCGCGCCGGCCGTTTCTACCCCAAGGGTTTCATTGCCGGCACCCGGGGGATCTATCCCGAAGAGATGACGCCGTTCCGGGTCACCCGCAGCGACGAGGTTCTGGGTATCGACCTGAACCACCCGCTGGCCCAACGGGAGATGCGCCTTTCCGTGCAGATTCTGAATATCCGCCAGGCGGGCGAAGAGCATGGTGGCATGTGTCACGACATCGCCGAACTGTGCACCCTGAATGGTCCCGGTATGCAGGCCCGCTGGCAGGAACAGGCCACCGACTTCTTCTCCGACCTGCCGTTCGCACGCATGTCCGGAGAGGTCGACGCCTATTTTTATCAGATGCCGCGCCTGGTGGATCACATCGACGCGGAGGCCACCCGTCAGATCAGCGGCCTGTACGGGCGTCTTGTCCCCTCCGGAGGCCGGGTGCTGGATCTGATGTCCAGTTGGAAGTCCCATCTGCCGGATGATCTCGGCCTGGTCCAGGTTACGGGACTGGGCATGAACCGGGAGGAACTGGAGGCAAATCCGGCGTTGACCGAACGCCTGGTGCATGATCTGAATCTCAACCCCCGGCTGCCATTCGATGACGCGGTTTTCGACGCCATCGTCTGCAGCGTATCGGTGGAGTACCTGATCAAGCCCCAGGAGGTATTCGCCGAGGCGGCCCGGGTACTCAAACCCGGCGGGCGCTTCATCCTCACCTTTTCCAACCGCTGGTTCCAGCCCAAGGTGATCCACCTTTGGCAGGATCTGCATGAATTCGAACGCATGGGACTGGTGCTGGAGTACTTTCTCCGCAGCGCAGCGTTCAGCAACCTGGAGACCTGGTCGTTGCGCGGTCTGCCGCGACCGGCTGATGACAAGTACGCGGGCAAGATGCCATTCTCCGACCCGGTATACGCGGTGTGGGGAGAAAAAACCTGAATCCTGCCCAGCTGACCGATGCACGTCACCGATCAGGTCCGGCGGGTTGACATCAACGCGCGCCGGCAAACCCTGAATCCACCCGTCATTCGCCCCGCATGGCGGGTTCCGCCCGGGATCTTCGAGTAAACCAGCCTGCATCCGGTATAAATGCTGCAGGTTTTGATTTGAGTCATGATTCTGACTCAAGTTGCAGCCGCTACAGGCGACACAACTTTTAATCAGTCATGACAATCCGGGTGGCACATGAACACTGAATTCACCGATTCGGGCAAGCTTCACGCGGTTGCGCAAAAGCCTGCTCCGGCTGAACCGGAAACACGCAGCCGGGCCTTCAGCGGGTTGCTGACACTGATCCTGCTGCTGATTCTGGCAGTCGTGCCGGCGATCACTCAGGCCGGAGAGAAACGGCTGGCCTATCTGGTTTCCGACCAGCGTATCCCGTTCTGGGAGATCATGCAGCGGGGCGTGACCGAACGCGCCACGCAACTCGGATACCAGGTAACCACCTACAGCGCGGACAACAGCGCCAAGCGGGAACTCGAACACACCGCCCGGGCGATCCAGCAGGCGGTCGAAGGGATCATTCTCTCACCCACCAACTCCTCGGCATCGGTGACCATCCTGAAGCTCGCGGCTTCCGCGGGAATTCCCGTGGTGATCGCCGATATCGGCACCGAGGGCGGTGAATATGTCAGCTACATCGCGTCGGACAATCGCAAGGGTTCGTATCAGATCGGCAGGATCCTGGTGAAGGCGCTACAGGCGCGTAACTGGGAACAGGGCAGCGTCGGCATTATCGCTATCCCGCAGACCCGGGCCAACGGCCGGGCGCGCACCGCGGGCTTCATGCAAGCCCTGGACGAGGCTGGCATTCGAGGCGCGGGGATTCACCAGCAGGTCAATTTCTCCTACCGGGAAACCTACGATTTCGCCCATCGGCTGATCCAGGACAATCCGGACCTCCGGGCGCTCTGGCTGCAGGGCTCCGATCGCTACCAGGCTGCGCTGGACGCCATGACCGACAGCGGACGCAGCAATCAGGTGCTGTTGATCTGCTTCGATGCGGAACCCGAATTTCTCGAACTGATTCCCGCAGGTGTATTGGTGGGTGCCGCCATGCAACAACCCTTCCTGATGGGTGAAGCGGCCGTGAACGCCCTGCATGTGCACCTTCAGGGCGGGACTCCGCAACAGCAGATGCTGCTGCCCATTCTTGCCGTCTCCGAGGAGAACATCGAGGCGCTCAAACCCCAGATCCTGCGTAATGTGCTGGGCATGGCTGAACAGTAGCTCGGGATCATGGGCGCCCAGGTCAGACAAAACCGCAGCCTGTACGGACTTCTGGTCACCCTGATCGTCAGCTCTGTGATCCTGGTGCTGGGCGCGGACGCCACATTCAGCTATTTCATGCAACGTGACCGCATGCTCGAAGATATGCGGGAGGATTCCGAGCTGAGCATGGCCACCTTGCAACAGAACCTGGCCGGGTTCATGGAATCCTACGCGGTGAACGAGTACGACCAGCTGGTCGCCACGGAAATCCAGTTGCGAAATCACTACGCCATCCTGGTCACCGACTTCAACATGGGCCGGCTGCTGTCCCGCAAGGCCTATGTCAGCGGCAAGATCCGCAACCTCCAGGGCCAGATCATCGATTACCAGCCCGACAACCCGGACCACATCAGCTGGCTGAATAACGCCTTCCATTCCACATCGGCACAGGTGCTCGGTTCCGCCGGCAACCACCTGGGCGAGATCACGATCTACACCTCCGATGCGGAGATGAAACAGGCTTTGCGCAGACTGCTGATTAAAACCCTGTTCAACAACATACTGATCCTTGTGTTGCTGGTGCTGTTGCTGTTGCTGACCATCCGGGGTCTGCTGGTTCATCCCCTCCGGGGTGTGGCCCGGGCACTCACACAACGGGACAGTGACGGCCTTCCCACCGCGCCCATACCGCACATCGGCTATCGTGAAATCGCCGTGCTGACCGACACCATGAACACCATGATCGAAATGATCACGGCCTCCCGGCAGTCTCTGCGCGAAGAACGCAACCGGCTCGCAAACATCATCCAGGGCACCCAGGTCGGTACCTGGGAGTGGGACGTCCCCAGCGGCCGGGTGATTTTCAACGAACGCTGGGCCGAGATGCTCGGATACACCCTCGAGGAGCTTCACCCGATATCCATCAACACCTGGAAAGCGCTGATGCACCCGAATGACCTGAAACGGGCCGAGCAGCAGTTACAGCGTCATTTCAGCGGTGAAATCAGCCTCTACGAATGCGAGATGCGCATGCGCCACAAGGACAGTCACTGGGTGTGGATCCTCGCTCGGGGCCGGGTCAACCGGTATGCGGAGGATGGCGCGCCTGTGTGCATGTCCGGCACTCATCTGGACATCTCGGAGCGCAAAAATACGGAAGAGCGGTTGCGTCAATCCGCCAGCGTCTTCGAACACGCCAAGGAGGGCATCATGATCACCGACGAGAATGGCGACATCCTGGATATCAATGATGCGTTTACCCAGATTACCGGGTATCACAAGGAAGAGGTCGTGGGCAGAAATCCGCGCCTGCTGAAATCCAACCGGCAGAGTCCGGCCTTTTACGAGACCCTGTGGAAGCACCTGCGCGAACGGGGGCAATGGATCGGCGAGATCTGGAACCGGCGCAAGGACGGCACCCTGTTCGCGACCATCGAAACCATCAGCGCGGTACGCAGCGAACTGGACGCGCTGACCTATGTGGCGCTGTTCTCCGACATCACCGCAATCAAAGAGTACCAGTCGCGTCTCGAGCGTATTGCCCATTACGATACCCTCACCGACCTGCCCAACCGGGTGCTGCTGGGAGATCGGCTGCGCCAGGCGATGGCGCAGGCCGTGCGTCATAACAATCTGCTGGGGATCATCTATCTTGACCTGGATGGATTCAAAACGATCAACGACACCCACGGCCATGACGTGGGCGACAAACTGTTGAAGCTGATCTCCGAACGGATGCATGCGAGTCTGCGGGACTGCGATACCCTGGCGCGGATCGGCGGCGACGAGTTCGTCGCGGTATTGACAGACCTGGACAACCCCCAGGCCGGGATCCCGATCATCGAGCGCCTGCACGACGCCACACTGGCCCCGTTGCACATGGAAAGCCTGGAATTGCGGGTGACCGCGAGTTTCGGGGTAACCTTCTATCCCCAGCGCGAGAGCGTGGATGCCGACCAGCTGATGCGCCAGGCCGACCAGGCGATGTACGTGGCCAAACAGTCCGGCAAGAACCGCTACCACCTGTTCGACTCGGAACAGGAACAGGCGCTGCGCGGCCATTTTGAAGAACTGGGGCATATCCGCGAAGCCCTGATGTGGCAGCAACTGGTGCTTCATTACCAACCGAAGGTGGATATGCGCAGCGGCCAGGTACTGGGTGTCGAGGCGCTGATCCGCTGGGATCATCCCCAGCGCGGACTGCTGCTCCCCGGCAGTTTCCTGCCCGTGATCGCGAATGACGAACTCATGATCGAGGTGGGGGACTGGGTGATCGAGACCGCCGCCGCACAGGTGGAAACCTGGCGGAAGCAGGGATTGTCGATACCGGTGAGCGTCAACATCGATGGATACCAGTTCGCGCAAAAGGACTTCATCGACAAGTTGAAGGACTGCCTGCAGCGCCATCCCACCCTGCAGCCGGGAGACCTGGAACTGGAGGTACTGGAAACCAGCGCGCTGGACGACATCACCCGCATCAGCGAACTGATCGTGGTCTGCGAACACCTGGGCATCGGTTTCTCCCTGGACGACTTCGGCACCGGTTACTCCTCACTGACCTATCTCAAGCAATTGCCGGCACGCACCCTCAAGATCGACCGCAGTTTTGTCAGCGACATGCTCGAAGACCCGGAGGACCTGGCGATTCTGGAAGGCGTGCTCGGCCTGGCTGACGCCTTCCAGCGTCAGGCGATTGCCGAGGGCGTGGAAACCGTGGCCCACGGCTCGATGCTGCTGTCATTGGGTTGCCGCATGGCCCAGGGTTACGGGATCGCCAAGCCGATGCCCGCCGAAGCGGTCCCGCAGTGGATCGATGAGTGGACCCCGGACCCGGCCTGGCACGCCCGTCCCCAGGTCAACCGGGAGGACCTGCCGGTGCTGTTTTCAATGGTCGAGTTGCGTCATTGGGTGAATCACCTGGAAAGGCATCTCATGGGAAATCATGACAAGCATCCGGCCATGGACCCCCATGAGTGCCCGTTCGGTGACTGGCTGTACAACCGGGGCATGGATCGATACGGCGGTCATCCCGCCATGGAACGCATTGTCGCGCTGCATTCCCAGACCCACAAACTTGCCCGTGAGACGTTGAGTATGAGCGACAAGGGGGATCAACATGACCTTCACCCGGGTCTCCAGGAGATCAAGGCGATGCGGGACGAGATCCTGAGCCTGATGGAAAAGCTCGTGACCCCGTGAGTCCCGCATCCCGGGCGGTGCCGCCCCCTGCCCTGGCTACTCGATCAGATCCCCCGGCGTGGCCGGAAGCCGGGGCATGGTCTGCTCGGGAAATTCACCATTGAGCGTGCCAAGAAAGGCCACGATGTCCTCCACCTGATTGTCATCGAGTGATTTGCCCAACTGGGTCCGGGACATCACACGTACCGCCTCTGGTAGCGTCTTGACGCTGCCCGTATGCATGTAGGGTGCGGTATAGGCGAGATTTCGCAGGGTTGGCACCCGCCACAGGTTTTTGTCTGCCTCGTTTCCAGTACTCGACATACGTCCGGTATCGTCCATCAGTCCATACCGGGTCACATATTCATTGTCCGTAAAGGTGGGGAATTTTTGATAGAACCCCTGCCCGACCTTGAGCTGAGGACCGTCGAAATTGGCCCCGCTGTGGCAGGCCTTGCATCCGATCTCGGCAAACGTCTGCATGCCCTGCAACTGCTGCTCGTCCATCGCCTGACGGTCACCCCGCACGTACCGGTCATAGGGGCTGTCCGGTGTAATCAGGGTTCTCTCATAGGCGGCAATCGCCTTGGCGATGGTATCGATGCTGATGTTGTCGCCGGGACCGAATGCCCGCTCGAAATAGGGCTGGTATCCGGGAATCCTGCCGATCCGGTCGGCCACCGCATCGAGATCATTCATACCCATCTCGATCGGGTTGGCCGGCGGCCCCTTGGCCTGATCCTCCAGGCTGGCCGCACGGCCGTCCCAGAACTGCACCGAGTGATAGGCCGCGTTCCACACCGTCGGTGCGTTGCGGCCACCGGCCTGACCATGCACGCCGATGGACGTGGGTCGGTGATCATCCCCGCCTTCCATGACGTTGTGGCAGCTGAAGCAGGACACCGTTCCATTGGAAGACAGGCGGGGATCGAAAAACAGCATTTTGCCCAACTCCACCTTTTCCGGGGTACTCGGATTGTCGGCGGGTTCGGGAGCGGTCTGGGGCAGAGCCTGCCAGGTTCCCGCAGCCAGCGCAGAGCCGGCAGACAGACAACAGGCGATCGTGAGCGCAGTGAATCGGTACATCTTTAAGCCTCCATAGCCAGTATTGGATCAAGTGATCGGATTCCTGAATACCCGGGATGGCAGTGAAGCCGAATCTCCCGGACATCACGAACCTTAAGCCCGCAAAACTGAAACGAAGCTGAAAAACACTGTTCAGGATGCCGCTTTCCCAAGCACTCACAGACGGTTTATCAACATCCGTCGAGCGGACCTGTGGGGTAAACGCCTGGTTTGATCGATGCGCCGCAAGGCCGTGATAGAACCGTGAAGATTATGTGATCACCCCGTGAATCCCGGCTGCGAATCTATCACTCAAGCGATACGCAGACGCTGATCGCGAAAAACTCACAACGGATAAGAGGAGAACCCATCATGTCCAACAAAAACCTGAAAAACCGCCTGACCCTGACCGCCACCACCCTTGCCCTGGGACTCGGCGGAGCAAGCCTGATTGCCCAGGCTGACAGCAACCCGTTCGGCCTGTCCCAGTTGCCGGGTGGTTATATGGTCGTGGCCGATAAGGGCGCCGAAGGTAAATGCGGTGAAGCCAAGTGCGGTGCGGAGAAGGCCTCGTCGAAGATGACGGAAGGCCAATGCGGCGGCCAGTCCGATACCAAAAGCAGTGAAGCCAGCTGTGGCGGTAACAAGGGCGGGGAGAAAAGCAGCGAAGCCAAATGCGGTGAAGCCAAGTGCGGCGGCAGTAAGTAGAGGCCGCAACCATGAACCGATTCGATACGAATCTTCATGGTGCGGGACTCGGCTTGCGGCGGTCCCTGATGGGACCGCTGGCCGAGGCACCGGCCAATCAGCCCGAGTTCCTTGAGGTGGCGCCGGAAAACTGGATCGGTGTCGGCGGCCGCCTGGGAAGACAGTTCCGCGCCTTCACCGAACGCTACCCGTTCGTGTTGCATGGTCTGTCCCTGTCCCTCGGCGGTCCGATGCCCATCGACCGGGCACTGGTCAGCGCGGTAGGGGAGCTGATGCAAACCCACGGGATTACGGTGTACAGCGAACATCTCAGTTACTGCTCCGACCAGGGGCAGTTATATGATCTGATGCCCATTCCTTTCACCGAAGCGGCGGTTGCCCACGTGGCCGCGCGCATCGGTCAGGTCCAGGATATGCTCGGTCAGCGGATCGCCATCGAAAACGTCTCCTACTACGCGGCACCCGGCCAGGAGATGAGCGAGCTCGAGTTTCTCCGCGCGGTGCTCGAAGCGGCGGATTGCGACCTGCTGCTGGATGTGAACAACGTCTACGTGAACGCCCACAACCATGGCTATGACCCACTGGCGTTTATCCGTCAACTGCCGGGAGAGCGCATTGCCTATCTGCATGTGGCCGGACACTACCGGGAATCCGATGCGCTGATCATCGACACCCATGGGGCGGAGATCATCGACCCGGTATGGGAACTGCTCGAACAGACCTATGACCTGTTTGGCACTTTGCCCACCCTGCTGGAACGGGACTTCAATCTACCGCCCCTGCCCGATCTGCTGGGGGAACTGGCGCATATCCGCAGTCTGCAACTCAGCCAGGAGGCCGCCGATGTCAAATGCGCATGAAACCGGCGCCGGGATCACAAACGATTTTCAAAGCCGGCAACAGGCTTTCACGGCGCATCTGCGCGACCCACACAATGCCCCCTGCCCGGAGGATGTGGGCGCGGCCCGCATGCGCGTCTACCGGGAGCTGATCTTCAACAATATCGACGGGGTGCTGAGCCAGGCCTTTCCGGTGCTTCAGCGAATTTGCGACGCACCCCGCTGGCATGACCTGGTGAGTGGTTTTCTGCGTGACCACCGGGCTCAGACCCCCTATTTCAGCCAGCTTCCCGGCGAGTTCCTGGTCTACCTGGAGGAACGGCCGGCGGATCCCGCGCAAGATCCGCCCTTCCTGCTCGAACTGGCGCATTACGAGTGGGTGGAACTGGCCCTCTCCCTGGCGGAGCCGGATAGCGAAAGCTCGCCCCTGACGGCCAGGGACGATCCTCTGGAGCGGATTCTGATGTTATCACCCCTGGCCTGGCTGTTGACTTATGCCTACCCGGTGCACCGCATCGGTCCCGACTATCAGCCCAATGAAGCAGCCGATCAAGCCACCCATCTGCTGGTCTACCGTGACCTGAGCGACGAGATCGGATTCCTCGAGCTCACCCCGGTCACCGCCCGGCTTGTGGCGCTGGTGAGCGGCAACCAGACCCTCACCGGACGTCAGATCCTCGAACATATCGCCCTGGAGCTCAATCACCCGGATCCCCAGGCCCTGCTGCAACACGGCCAGGCGATCCTGCAGGATCTCCAGAGCCGGGACATCCTGTGGCAACCGGAGTAACCACCATGTACCACATGCTTCTCAAGATTCACGCCGGATTGAACCTGACCCGCAGACTGGATTTCCTCGGCCCGCTGGCGCTCAGACTCTACCTGGTGCCTGTCTTCTGGATGGCCGGCACCAGCAAATGGGCTCACATGCAGGACACCATTGACTGGTTCGGTAATCCCGACTGGGGTTTGGGCCTGCCCTTCCCGACCCTGATGGCCTACCTGGCCACCATCACCGAGCTGGCGGGTGCGGTGTTGCTCCTGCTGGGCCTGGCGGTTCGATACATCAGTCTGCCGCTGATGGTTACCATGCTGGTGGCGGCGCTCACCGTGCACTGGCAGAACGGGTGGCTGGCCATCGCCGAGGGGACTCAGAGCCTGTTCGCCAACGAGCGCACCATCGGTGCCATCGAACGCCTCGACCGGGCCAAGGAGATTCTGCGTGAACATGGCCACTACGACTGGCTGACGGAAAACGGCAGCTTCGTGGTCCTGAACAACGGCATCGAATTCGCCACGACCTATTTCATCATGTTGCTGGTGCTGTTTTTCGTCGGTGGGGGACGGCTGCTCAGCCTGGACCACTGGATTTCGCGCTATCTGGCCGGTCAACCGCAGCCCCCTGTCCGCCGGGAACCCGTCCAACCCGGTTTTCAGCATCCCTTGGCCGACCGCTGACACCCCGGTGCAGTCCCGGGCGGGCAAACCATGCGGGACCCGAAGATAGTCAGAGTCCCTGTTTTGCCCTATGCTGGCAGTCCCAGGGAGGACGCCACAGACGCCAACCACCCATCCCCGGGTGACCGGCCAATGCATGCCTGCCTCTCGCCCTCCAACCCCGGCAACCCCCCAGCGGGAGAGCAGCCTTGCAAAGATGTATCAGTACCAGCATCGCCAAAGGTTTCGAATTCGAGGCATTGGTCAGCCGCCTCAGCGAGACCTACCGATGCACCCGCTACCGGGACGCGCTGCACCTCGAACACGACGGCCACCTGTTCATCTTCCAGTACGGGGTGATCGTCAGCTGGGGTCTGAGTCATGACAGTGAAATGCGCATCCGCCAGGAAATCGGCCCATTCTGCATCAGTCCCATTGGCGAACCCTATGTGGATCATTTCAACTTCGAACTCAATGCACAGACCTCGCGCATCAGCGCTGACTGCATCCATATAGAAGGCGACGAAATTCTCAAACTGCTCGCGGTCTCCCACGGACTGGCCCAGTCGAGCAAGCTCAACGAGCTGGAAAACTATGCCCAGCAGACCATCGAGGAGACCGCACACATCCCGCGTAGCATGGCGGTCAACGGCACCACCCGGATGAGCCGCAAGACTCTGGCCAAGATGCGCGGCAAGCTGTTCCTGGTCGAAAGCGACATCAACCTGCACCACGAACTGCTGGATACACCCGAGTTCTTCTGGGAATTCCCGGAGGTCGAGGGGCTCTACATCCTCACCGCCCGGTACCTCGAGATCCAGCCGCGCATCGAGGTGCTCAACCGCAAGCTGAACGTGATCCACGAAATCTTCAGCATGTTGGCCGATGAGCAGAAACACAAACACTCCTCCCTGCTGGAATGGATCATCATCTGGCTGATTGCCATCGAGATCCTGATTTTCCTGTTCCACGATCTGTTGAAGTGGTTCTGAAGGCAGTACTTCACTGCTTCATGCATCCGGAAACGGCTTACCGAATGCCGGGTAGCCGCAGACTTTCGTGATAAAAACGTGAATATCTGACCATCATTTCGTGACAGCTGGCTGACTATAATGGCATTAACCCGACAAGTTCGGTTGGCATTATCACACTGACAACTCATAGCAAAAGTGGTCTTACCCAGTAACGGTCCAGTCAGCATGGGACCGGACTCTGGAACGGAGACCGGGCGATCAGGCCATCAGGATTCCGTCACAAGACCACGCTCAGGAAACGACCATGAAGACTGTATTCAACTATCGAAAATTCGCATTGCTGGGCGCCGGGGGCCTGTTGCTTCTGGGCCTGGCACTGATCCAGCCGAGCACCTTCGCCACCGGCAACCCGACCTCCCCGGGCGACCCGAACCTGGACTCCGTCGTCCTCGGCATGGGCTGCTTCTGGGGTGCGGAAAAACGCATGTCCGAACTCCCGGGGGTGGTGGACGTTGAGAGCGGTTACGCCAATGGCGAGATCGATGCCAGCTACCGCGCGATCCTGGCGCACGAATCCCTCAGACGCCTGGGGTTGAGCAAAAAGCGCAATCACGCGGAGGTGGTGAAGGTCACCTTCGATAAACGCACCACCGACCTGGAACAGGTCCTCGCGGGGTTCTGGGAAAACCACGATCCCACCCAGGGAGATCGCCAGGGGAATGATGTAGGATCGAACTACCGCAGCGCGATCTATACCCACAGCCCGGAACAGCTGGCGACCGCCCAGGCGTCCCGCGAGCGTTTCCAGGAGGCCCTGACGGAGGGCGGCTACGGCCCGATCACCACGGAGATCGCGACGCTCGACAGTTATCACCCGGCCGAGGAGTATCATCAGGACTACCTGGTGAAGAACCCGGACGGCTATTGCGGACTCGGCGGCACCGGAATCCGCTACCCGGGATCCACCCAAATCTCCCAGGAGGAGCGGCCCATGCCCGAAAAACTCGATGCCTCGTCACTCGACCCCCAGGCCCAGTTGATCGTCTTCGAAGCGGAGGACTGCGCCTACTGCAAGCAGTTCAAGGCGGAAGTGCTGGATCACTGGCAGTCCGACGTGGCCATCGCCCGCACCCTGAATCCCAACCCGCCGGACGGCTGGAAACTGGAGAAGACCCTGTTCGCCACCCCGACCATCGTGTTGTTCAAGGACGGCGATGAGGTCTCCCGCTATACCGGATACAACGGCGACAAGGGCCGTTTCTGGAAGTGGCTGGGCTATCAGATGCTGACCCCCGATCAGCAGCGTATCGCCTTCGAGCAGGGCACCGAGCGGCCGTTCACCGGCTCCCATCTGGACGAGAAACGCCCGGGCACCTTCGTCGACCCGATCACCGGCGCACCCCTGTTCCGCAGCAACACCAAGTTTGAAAGCGGCAGCGGCTGGCCGAGTTTCTTCAACCCGGTGGAGGGCTCCATCACCCTGCACGAGGACAGCAGTCACGGCATGCACCGGGTGGAAGTGCGCAGCGCCAGTTCGGGGATCCATCTCGGCCATGTGTTCGACGACGGACCGCCCCCGACCCATAAACGCTACTGCATCAACGGCAATGTGCTGAAGTTCGTACCGGACGAGATCTGATGTCTTGAAATGCCACGGGGCCAGCTCCCGTGGCATGTTTCATCCAGAGAATCCCCTGTATCGCGCCCGACACGTCCACGGGACGCATCGCTCAGACCCCATGAAGCCGAATCACACACGCCCAGGCTTCACAGTATCCGCCTTCCATTCACACCCGCTTTCAACACTGCGGTATAATGGCTCCCGGACTCGTGACAAGCTGAACCGATCATCAGGGACTCACCTCATGTTCAGACTCTGCAGAAACCTGCCGCTGATTCTCATCATCCTGCATTTCTCCCAATCGGCCATGGCCCACACCGATATCGCCATGGGTGGCGGATTGATGAATGGATTTCTCCATCCTGTCTCAGGCTGGGACCATGTGGTCGCGATGCTCGCGGTCGGGCTTTGGGGCGCATTCCTGGGCCGACCCGCCATCTGGCTGCTACCAATCACCTTTCCCCTGGTGATGGCCTTCGGCGGTGCACTGGGAGTGGCCGGCATTCCGGTCCCGTCGGTGGAACTGGGTATCGCGCTGTCCGCCGTGGTACTGGGTTTGCAGGTGGCCCTGGCGAGCCGCCCTCCTCTCTGGCTGGCGGCCCTGATCGTCGGAGTGTTCGCCATCTTCCACGGTCACGCCCACGGCACCGAACTGCCCCAGGCGGCCAATCCCATGGCCTACAGCATCGGTTTTGTGGTGTCCACCGGACTGCTGCATGTTGCCGGCATAGTCTTCGGTCTGCTGGCCCGCTGGCCGGCCGGCAAACTGGCGGTACAAACCGGCGGCGGCCTGATCGCTTTGACGGGCGTGGGGTTCCTCACCGGGCTCGTCTGATGCCATAACATGGACGCGTTCTATCACGGTCTGATGCGCCCGTTTCTCGATCTGGCCGACCTGCTGCTGCTCGTCGCCGCCGGCCTGTACCTGGGCCAGCAATCCCGGGGGCATCTCCTCAAGCGCTCGATGTGGCTGTTCGGAGCACTGTTTGTGTTCCTGTTCCTCGCCTACGCTGCCGATCTGACCGGGCCAGCCTGGGTGTCGTACCTCATGACCCTGCTGCTCGGACTGCTGATTGCAGGCAATGTGGCGCTACCCGGCATTCCCGGGACACTCCTCATCATTGCCTGCGGCGGCATGCTGGGAGGCTCATTCGAGACACCCGATGCGTCCCAGGCTGTGAGTGTCGTCGGGATCCTGGGCAGCCTGGCCGGCATCGCCGTACTGCTCTACTACCCGATGCTGCTGGCCGAGTGGATGCAAAAGCGGGAATGGCAGCGGATCGCTGTACGGATTCTCGGTTCCTGGATGGCGGCCAGCACCCTGCTGACCCTTGCATTCATCGTCCAGACGTCCCCGACGCCCTGAGCTTTTCCCATGCGCATACTGCTCCTGGTTCTGCTCAGCCTGTTTTCCCTGCCCCCTTATGCGGGCGGCCTGGAGGGATTACGCGAGTCCGCCCTGGAACATCCGGGCAAGAGCGCCGTGAGTGTATTGGAAAAAGGCGAACACGCCCTGCTGACCCGGGCCTGGCTGGCGGACGCCGCGGAACACAGCATCGATGTCCAATATTTTATCTGGAGTACCGACAACATCGGCACCCTGGCCAGCGAACGCCTCTACAGTGCCGCGGAACGCGGCGTGAGGGTACGGGTCATCGTCGACGACCTGTTGATTGATGCGCAACCGTTGACACTGCTCTCACTCGACGCCCATCCCAACATCGAGATCCGCATCTACAACCCTTTGCACTCGGTGGGTCGCGGCTTTCTCTCCCGCCTTTGGCACCTGATCACCGATTTCCGTGATTCCAATCAGCGCATGCATGACAAACTGGTGCTCTACGACGCAAGCATCGCCATCACCGGTGGGCGCAACATGGCTGACGAGTACTACGACTATGATCACGAATACAACTTTCGTGACCGGGACGCCCTGGTGGCCGGCGCGGTGATACCGGACATCCAGGCCAGCTTCGAGGCGTTCTGGAGCAGCTCTCTCTCCGTACCCCTGGAGACCCTTCTGGAGGACGAGAGACAGTCCGTCACCGGGAACCAGATCCAAGCCTATGTCGCATGGCTGCATGAGTATGCCCGCAATCCGGACAATTTTGCCCCCGAGGTACGCCACGCCATCACGCACATGTCCGAACGCATCGATGAGATCCTCACCGGCATGCGCTGGGTGGATGCGCGTTATGTGCACGACATTCCCGGAAAGAACCTTGAGACACAACGCCTGGACGGCGGTGGTCAGACCACCGACTCGCTCATCGATCTGCTGCGTCAGGCCCGCCACCAGATACTCATCGAGAGTCCCTACCTGGTGGTGCCGGAACCGGGTTTCGATTTTTTCGCCGAGCGCCTGGCCGCGGGCGTGAAGATCGCCATCGTCACCAACTCCCTGGCCTCCACGGACAATCTCCAGGCCTATTCAGGCTACCTCAAGCAAAAGCAGCGGCTGCTCGACCTGGGCATCCAGATTTACGAGTTCAAACCCAGACCCGGGGTCGCCCGCCAGTTGATCGACCGCTATGAGCAACAGGGTAGAACCCCGCCAATCTTCGCCCTGCACGCCAAATCCCTGGTCGTCGACGATCAGCTCACCTACATCGGTACCTTCAACCTCGATCCCCGTTCGGCAAACCTGAACACTGAGGTGGGACTGGTGATACAGGATCAATGGATCGCCCGGCAGGTGAGCGCCGCGATCGTTGAAGACATGGCCCCGGAGAACAGCTGGACGGCGGGTTCCGATGCCGATCAGGGTGTCGGAGCGTGGAAACGTCTGAAAGCCCGTCTATGGAGCCTGCTGCCCCTTGACCCGGTGCTCTGAGCCGCGCCTCACAACTCCAGCCGGCGCAGAAACTCCGCCATGATCGTTTCGAACAGTGCGGGCCCGAGCACCGCATCCTCGATACCCGCATCGAGATTGGGATTGTCGTTGACCTCGATGACCACCACCCGCTTGCCGATCTGTTTGAGATCCACGCCGTAGAGACCGTCCCCGATCAGGTTGGCAGCCTTCAACGCGGTTTTCACCACCGCCTCCGGGGCATCCCCCACATCCAGGGTTTCAAACCCACCCTCGCGGGACTTGCCCTTGGCCGCATGATTGACAATCTGCCAGTGCCTGGCCGACATGTAGTATTTACAGACGAAGATCACCTTGCGGTTCAGCACACCCACCCGCCAGTCGAACTCCGTGGGGGTGAACTCCTGGGCCAGCAGCAGCTCGGAACGGCGGAACAGTTTCTTCGCGGTCTGTCTCAACTCGGCCCGGTCCTTGACCTTGTAAACCCCGAGGGAAAAAGCGCCATCCGGTATTTTCAGGACCATGGGATAAGGCAGTTCCCGTTCCAGTTCGAGCAGTGAATTGGGGCGGATGACCACGCTCTTGGGGGTGGCCACACGATGGGTGCGCAACAGCTCCGCCAGATAAATTTTGTTGGTACAGCGCAGTATCGATTCCGGATCATCGATCACCACCAGCCCTTCCCGGGCCGCCTTGCGGGCGAACCGGTAGGTGTGATGATCGATGCGCGTGGTCTCGCGGATAAACAGGGCGTCGAATTCGGCCAGGCGCCCATAGTCCTGTTTCTGCACCAGTTCCGTCTCGATCCCGAACTTTTTCGCCGCCTTGACCATAGCGTTGATCGCCTTGCGGTTCGACGGCGGCATCTTGTCGTCCGGATCGTAGAGGATCGCCAGATCATAGCGGGCCGCCGAGGGCCCCTTGGGCCTGCGCCAGCGCTTACCCAGATACTGCTCCAGCGCCTGGGCGAATGCCTCGCGTTCATGCTCCGCCAGCTCTGACAGATGCCGGGTGCGAATCGAGGTGATCCGCCAATCCCCGCCTTTGAGCTGGAATTCGATCAACAGCAGCGGGGCGGGAAAGATCTCGAACACCTCCCGCGCCACCGGCTGCAGATTCGCCAGCTCCGATTGCCCGAAATAGACATTGATCTTGAAGGGGTCGGTGCCTACCGCGGATTTACGCCGGCTCAGTATCCGCTGCACCCGTTTGTTGATGTCTTCGGTATCGAGGCTGTAGATGGCTTTATGGCTAAGGTCCTGAATGGTGCGCACATTGGGAATCACCCGATGCCCGCGTGCCTCGGATAGCAGCGAGGTGTAATACCCCACCCCCAGGTAGCGTTGGCTCTTGCACAGATTCACGACCCGCAAGCCACTGCGCTTGCTCCAGTCCGGGTTGGTCAGATAGGACTTGGCCGTGACGATTGTCAGGGATGCCGGGGCATCCGGCCAATCGTTGTCCTTGTCGGTTACGAGAACGTATTCGCTCATTTTCCCTCGCTCAGCACCAATGCCGCCTTGAGTCCCGCCTTACCGTAGCGGGACATCTTGACGAACTGGTCTTTTTGAATCGGCATGTTGATCGAATCGGAGGGAGTCTCCCCCGCTGGCTCGTCGACGAATGGGTCATGCATGTAGACGAAGTAGTCATCGAAGCCGGTCATGATGACCCAATGAGGTTCCAGCTCACCGTAGATCATCCAGGAACTGATCAGCACCAGCACCATATTGCCGTGAGACAACAACCCCTCGATATCCTCAAGGGATAGCGCGCCGTTGTGAATCGCCACACCATAGTCGTGCAGTTCTCCGAGCATCTCCTCCTGTACCAGGCGCATCACTTCCCGCTTGTCCTCGCTGCGCACCGTATCCGCCAGAAGAATACCGGAGTCATTGACGTAGACCTGTACCACAAACCCCCGGCTCGCTGCGGCCAACGCCAGTCCATAGGGACCGCAGCCCCCGTGACCCGAGGTCATGAAGATGGTGGTGGCCTCCCGCCACAGGCGCAGTTCCAGAGTGCGGTTCATATCCACTGAAGGGTTGAGCGCATGCATCGCCATCATCAGGGCTGCGGGACCACAGGTGAAATCCAGGGTCTGGCGATAATAGGCCACCTCGCTCAGTTGCGGTGAGACATCCGGGTGCAGGCGTTTCTCCAGTCGCCAGGCATCCATGTGGTCCTCGTAATAGTCACGCCACTCACCGATGATCCGGTAACCCTGACGTTCGAACAGCTTCAGGGAAGCCTGGTTGTCCTTGCGTATCTCCGCCCGCATATAGGCCCGACGGTTTTCCCAGGCGCTCTCCTCCGCGACCTGCAGCAGGCGCGTACCCACTTTTTTACCCTGGAATCGCGGGTCCACCGCGATGGAATAGAGCCGGGCCATGGAAGTGGCTTTGCTGATCAAAACCGCCACGTATCCGCTCAACCGCTCAGCCGTCGCCTCCTGATCCACCAGCAGAGTGGCCTTGCCCTTGGTCAGGAGATAACGGAATTGACGGCGCGACAGACGGTCGCCGCTAAAGCAGTCCGCTTCCAGGCGTTCGAGTTCATCGATATCGCTCAATTTGGCTGGGCGGATCATCTTGCCCTGCCGGAGATTGTCCTGGAAAACCGTTTCGGTACAGTGAGTAACCCAGCCGCCCAATATGTCCTTTTCAGGGCAACAGGGGCGTATTGATGCCTTGCAGCAGTCAGGCACGCTTCGGCTGAAGACGGCATATTGGGCGGCTGGGTTAATAACATGGTGAATCACCGAGTTGAGTGGTACACCGCCAAATACGCGTCACGCCGCCTCGAACCGGCTGGCGGACACCGGGAAATCTTCGCGGGGAGGGAGAGCCGGCAGCCGCTGCAGGGGATTGAACGCCGGGACGCGTCACTGACACCCGTTGTGAAGTGGCGGTATGTGGAAATTAGGCGTACAACCCACCACTGTCAATCATTATCGAATGGATTGCCGGGTGAATAATCAGAGGCGACGAAACGCCGCTCAACGGGCCGTCTTCAACAGGACCAGAGCAGGAACTGACCGTCCACACCGGCACTGCGCGCACGCCCCCCGGTTTTTGCCTGGTACATGCGATGGTCCGCCAGTTCGACCTGGCTCTTCCAGTCGTTGATCGCATCCTCCTGGACTTCCGCCACGCCGATGCTCGCGGTGACCGGTTGCTGGTCGGGACGCATACCGAGACCGGCGCGCATGATGCGCTTCACCACATCATTGGCTTCGCGGGGATCGGCGGTGGGCAGAATCACGATAAACTCCTCGCCACCCCATCGCACCACACTATCCCCCTTGCGCACGGTTTTACAGATCTGCCTGGCAGCCGTTTTCAGCACCTCATCACCCGATTCGTGACCGAAACTGTCATTGATGGTTTTGAAGTGATCGAGATCGAAATAGAGGATCGACAGGGCGCTGTCATTCATTGCCGCGAGGCGAAACTGCAGATCCAGCACCTCGATACCGGCCCGCCGGGTGAGCATCCCGGTCAGCACATCGTAACTGGCGCGGCTCACCTGGGAAAGCATGTAACGCAGCTGGGTCAATGAGGAAAACAGTGCCACACCGATAATCAACAACAGCAGCCAGAGGGTGGACACCGCGTGGGACAGTTCCACCGCCGTGCCGGGTAAATTGCTGATCGCCACAACCAGGATCATCGGCACCGCATAGGAGAGAAACTCCACCAGGGTCAGCGGAAACAGCGTCAGCCCGGCCACCATCACGAAGGGCAACAGGGCGTAGAGTTCCGCCACGACCCGTTCGGCGCCGCTCAACTGATAGGCCCCGATCCAGTGATTCGAGGCGAGATAGAACAGTGGCGTCACTGCCAGCATCGCCGCCAGCAGCCAGCGGGCACGCTGCAATCCCGGTTCCTGGCGGGCCTGCCAGGCCACCCAGCCGAAGATCAGCGCGGAGACGAGCCGGATCGACAACAGTTCAGCCCACAGGCCGGCCGGCAGAAACAGCAGATCGATCAGAGACCACAAGGGCACCAGGACCGCGAATATCGCACTGAAGAAAAAGGTACGGCTTTGTATGATTGATGCGCGGTGACGGGATATCGGTTGTGCGTGCTGCCGATCGTTCAGAAGTTCATGGAGTTGTTCGGCGGTATAAATACCGAGAGATTCGCTGAGTGTGACATACATGGTTGTTAGATACTTCATTCCTTTGTATTCCACTTATTTAAAGCGGTTGTCACTATATCGCCCAACCTCCCGGGCATTTCACAATTAATCACATAAAAGGTGATCAAGATCAAAGTTTCCAGGCAACGGAACGCCCTTCATATCCTCCTCAACCTTTCTGGACACTGACCCCGAAGCGACAGAATCCATACCCCAGCAAGTGACAGTTGAGTCTTAAAAATACCCCAACCGTCTTCATCTGAACCCATACGAATGGCAGCAATATGATGAAGTATACCGGCGACAGGGGCGCCACCAGTCCATTCTTCAACAGACCGAAACTGATGAAAAAGAAACCGAACACGAAAATCGCCACCCCGGGACAGACCAGGGCGAAGCTGCCCACATCCCGTTTCGAACCGCGCAGATAGTCATCGAAGTAACCCAATCGCTTCATCACCTGATAACCCAGCAGCCCCGCGAGGATCTCCAGGGAGAGGATCACCGAGGTAAATACGAACAGTCCCGGCTTGGAGAGCGGTTCCTCGAAACCGTGGTGCAATCCCATGATGATACGAATCGAGCTGATACCGAACAGGGTCAGGATGGGGATCAGGATCCACAGGGTGTAACTCGACTTTTGAGAGATACCCTGACGCAGGATCGATTTCATGGCCAACACCAGTTTGACGAGACTGAGCAACACGGCCAATGAAAGGAAAAACAGGGAACCAAAGATGCCCAGGGCATTGATCGCCTGGCTGTGACTCATGGCACCTGGTCCGGCCAGGCCGGTGGCCAGCATGGCGAATGCGAAGATCGCCATCAGCTGACTCAGATCGTTGTTGCCGTCGAAGTCGAAATCCCCCCGGGTCATCAAACGGGTGAAGTAATCACCATAGATATGCAGGGCATAGGCGCCGATCGCGAGGTAGGCCAGCAACGCAACCGGAAACAGGCCTTCCACGACCTGCCAGAGCCCGGGCACGAACAGTGCTCCGAGCACGAACAGCACATTGACACTCATACTCAGAGTAAGCGGTATGGCCATCAGAGAGACCTCCGCGTTACTCTGCTTCAGTGCAGTGTAAGCCGAACTCTGGCGGAACCTGCGATAGGCGAGCAGACTGCGCCCCAGCAGGTGGTAGTGAATGAAGGCAAATACCAGAACCAGCAGCAGATCGGCAGCCAGGAGGGCGGACGCCCAGCGATTTTCACCCATCAGAACCTGTTGCAACACCTCGTAGGTAACCATCGGCGCACCCGGGTGAGGCAGCATGAACTGCGGATAAAGAAAGAATGAAATCGTCAGTCCCCCCGCCCCGAGGGCAGACAGGAAAACCTGAGGATTGAATGACGCTTCGTGACGGCTGAGCATGTGGCAACCCCTTGTTCGAATACAGCTTGATGAACAGGCGGCGATCCTACCAGCTGTGTTTCAGCGCGGTATGACAATGCGCAATTACCCCTGAAATTACACGCTTTACGGCGCTTCCTGCGAACCCGGTCATGGATTCGCATGCGTGCTCTGGCTGCGGACAGGGGTCCGCCATAAAGTGCAGTTGCCCCACGAGAACACAAACCGATCGATTCAGCCCCCCTTGAGTTCGGATAAAAAATGTCTGAGCATGTCATAAATCACGACATGTCCAGAACGATGAATTCACCCACCATACTCTTGGCAGACAACGGTTCCCGCCGCCCTGAATCGGTGCTGAACCTGCGGCATCTCGCCCATTCACTCTCCGCGGCTGCCGGCCGCAGTGTTTTACCGGTATCCCTGCAGCATGCCGACAAGATTCCTGCAACGGAGCTCGCCGGGCAACCCGCGGACACCCTGCCCGCCCTGCTGCAGAGACGGCTGCTCCAGGGTGAACGTGAGTTCGTCATATTGCCCCTGTTTTTCGGACCGAGTCGGGCGCTCACCTCTTTCATTCCCGATCAGGTGCAGCGCCTGAGCGAATCATACGGCCCATTCGGGGTCAGCGTCGCTGAGGTGCTCTGCCCGCTACCCGAGGGCGAACCCAGGCTGGCTGAAATATTGCGCGCGCAACTGCCTGCGCAAACACAGCGGGTGATACTGGTCGACCACGGCTCCCCCATACCCTCGGTCACTGCCGTGCGCCGCTATCTGGCCGATGTCCTGGCCAAGCACCTCGGCGCCCAGACCACGCTCCACGAAGCCGTCATGGAACGCCGTACGGGAGTCCAGTATGATTTCAATGGCGGTTTGCTCGAGGATGTGCTGATGTCCGAAGGCGGCCGGGACGCGCGCACCCCGATCGACCTGTCATTGCTGTTTCTCTCCCCGGGACGCCATGCCGGACCGGGAGGCGACATCGAAAGCATCTGCGAACGAGTCAGACAAAACTTCCCCAACTGGTCAATCCGGATCAGTGGGCTGGTCGGCGATCATCCGGATTTGATCCCGATCCTCATGGACCGGCTCGACTCCGTGTTACCAGACTGAGCGGCGGCGGGCAGCGGGCCGCTCCGAGGGGACACCACCATCAACCCGGCAGGAACCAGGTTTGGAAGAACTCATCAATCACATTGGACAGGCTTACTACGAGCGACTCGACCGGGTATTCAGCCTGTTCGATTACGGCGTGTTGATCATCAATACCCTGATCTTCCTGCTCTCATCCCGAATTGTCAGCAAATTCGGCTACCCCCCCACCGACCGCAAGCACCAGGCCAGTGTCTGGGTCCTGAGGACGGTCAATATCATTCTCTTCCTGATGTACTTCCTGGCGGTGTTTTTCACCGATAAGGCACGCCCGCTTTCGATCACCGGACTGACCCTGCTGTGCGCCTACCTGCTGGCCCACCTGTTCCAGCTGCAGGTCCTGAAACGTTATGGAAGAACCCGTGAAATCGACGACACCGAGATCCTGACCCACACCTATCAATCGGAGATCATCGGCCTGATCGGCTGGATCGTGGCAGCGGTGATCTCTTTCCTCATTATCATCAACACCTGGGAGATGACCAGCTGGCTGCACGCCACTTCGGTGCTCGGTGCCGTATTGCTGATCGTCTACTCCACCAAGGATGTTTGGGCGCCGGACAATATCAACGGCTTGATCCTGCTGTATAACAATGATGTCGAACCGGGCTCGGTCATACAGGTGAAGGAACTCGATCTTCTCGGCGTGGTGATCCGCACCACACTGACCCAGACGGTATTCAAGGATCTGCGCAGGAAATACAAGATCCTGCTACCCAACTCCCGCTTTCGCGCCAGCAAGATCGAGATCCTCACCAGTGACTCGAATGGCAAACTGGATTGTTACGCGGACTTCAAGATTGGATACGGCTATGACGGCGAGGTGATCGAACGGTTCCTCAAACAGGTGTGGCAGGATGTGGCTGATTCCGGTTCCCTGATTGACCAGGAGCGACCGCCCAAGGTGAGCATTGTGGAAAACGGCGACCACGCCGTGACCTGGCGGCTGTCCTATCGGATCAGCAGCGCTTACCGACTCATCGAGGCGGAGTTTACGGTCAACCGGACCGCCTATGACCGATCGATTCAGATGGACATCGGACTGAATACCCCATTGACGCACTGGATAGACAATCTCCCGGACTCCACCTGAGCGCGTGTGCAGCGCCAGCCCGTCAGCTTGAGTTACCGTCAGCGTCAACCTGTTGAGCGCACCCTTTGGGGAGCCGCAAGCTGCTTGTCCCGGGCGAAGGTATGCAGTCCGGATTTCAACCTCTGTTCAAGACGATTCAGCATCGCGTAACGTTTCCGGTACATCGAACGCTTCTTCGAAACAATCTTCTCCAGTGGCCTGAAAACCGGCCGGGTCGAGAGTTCGAAAAAGGCCTCGCTGCATCTTCTCCCCCCCCGGTCGGCCCACACCTCATCGTAGTCGAGATGCAGGGAATCGCGCTTGTTCTTCAGAAAATAGAAGTAATGTTTATGCTGGCGATGTGAGTCGGCAATCGCATAAATGCGTTCCACTCCGACCCATCGGCAAAAGATCTGAAACACCTCGACCATCATATCGCGAGGCCTGACTCCATGGGTTACCCGGGTCATATCCCGGTAGAGTGCTTCGATATGCGGCATCCGGCGTCCCTGAATCGCACCGACCAATGCACAAACCTGTCCTGAGTCGTCGCTGGAAAATGAAAAGGCAATGGTGAACATGCGCTCATGCCCGACAAAGGTATTCAGGGTCAACATGCCCTCCCTCATGAACAGTCCGTTCTTGTCGATGACTATGCGCAGCCCCGGGTAGACATCGTCGGCCTCCGCGAGAATTCTTTCATGGTTGGCCTGGCAGTCGATTTCGTAGGGCAGCCTCGGCAGCGTCTGAAAATGGCTGTAGAGATGCTCTACACGTTCAGAGGTATTCCAATGCTTGCACTGGTAAGGCCAGAAAATGCTGGGAATCGCCTCAGGATGCCGTTCCATCAGGAGACGAAAGCGGTTGACCGTATCCCGTTTCATGAAGACCACATCCTTGGCATTGAGCATTGCCATGACGAAATAGGCAATGCGTCCCTGAACTGAACCATATTTGAGGGGACTGAGCCTGGCCTTGCGGTTTTCCGGTTCCAGGGTGATCTTTGCCGAAGACTTCAGAATAAGCGACAGTCTTTGAAACATTCCGAGATTCCTTTCGTAAGACGGGTCCTTAAGAATCGCTGCGGGGATCCATACCCTGGACTGATGGCCGGCTCAGTGGAATTTGCAACATTCCGTGTATGTCCGAACCGACCCTGTTCCCGTCATGACAACTGCTCAAGATGCTAGCACACCTCAGCGGCGACCCGGCTCATCGAATCGGGCAAAAACAGTGTATTGGGTCTGAAATCTGTTAATTTTTATGGCGACGACGTTTTGATCAGCGTCATCACAAGCAACGAATATCGAAGGGTGTTCGTCCGAAAAGTCACTCAGGGAAACTCGATGGCATCGAGCGCCGACCGTCATGGCAATTGGCCAGCCAGCTGTATGTGCGGTAGCAATTCCGCGTCCGTGCGGCAGGGAGGTCAGGGTCACAGCGTTTCATCTGCTTTGCGGCCGGAACCCGGAACCCTGTATCAACAGGCTTGTTAGAAGCGATATCCAACCTTACCGAAGATCCGGGTGTTCTTCAGGTCGTCATTGGTATCATCCAGTTCCCGTGTCCACTGATAGCGGGCCTCAGCGCCCAGGAACAGGTGATTGCTCATTTTGTAGTGCAGACTCACACCACCCTGAATCGCCAGGGCGCCCTCGTTGACATTGCGGCCATCCGCATCCACGTAACCGATGCCCGGTCCGATGCCGATGGAAAACTTATCATCCACCCGATACAGGTAGTGGGGATTCATCTCGAAACTGGTGATCTTCAGGCCACTGTCGTCGTACTGCATATAACTGATCTGCTGACGAATGGTGCCCTGGGGTGGGTCCAGTAAAAAACAGTTCATGGAGAGTTCAAGACCGAAACTCAAATCCGCGTCGAGTCCGTGGGGCATGGGATCCGTGATGCCGCCCATGAAGGACAATGTCATGTCCGGGTCGAAACCGTCACTCTTGACCGGGAGAAATCCCCAGTTGTCCGCAGCCCAGACCGGTGTGCCAGCCAATGCCACACCTGCAACTGCCAAGATGGCGCCGATCGTTTTCTTCATGAGAACATCCTGAAAAATTGGTTAAAACTGCCAAAAACCGCCGCATAATATAGCAAATTGGTCTGATAATTTGTGACAAAATCTTCAGGAAGGCGCCGTGGCGCTCTTTTCAATACCGTGAATTGATGCACAAATCATCTTCGAAGCTTTCATTCTGGTGTCATCTCGTATATATAGTACATAGGGTAAGATGCTGATTTTTAGTTATTTCTCGGATCCCCCCCGGAGCAGGAGGGGCGTATTCGGGGAACCGGGACAAACGGAGCTGACGGGGTGACAAAACACCCGATCCACGGACTGGGCTCCCCGTGCGGGGCCGCCCCAGCAACCGCAAGTCGCACAACCCTAAAGACATACAGGATCGATAAACCCTCAGGAGCGCATCATGTTACTCAGACCCGGCACCCTTTCAGGGATACGCAGATTGATGTTTTCCCTTGGTCTGCTGATCAGCACCCCACTCCTGGCGAACAAGTTTGAAACCATCGGCAGCGGGGTACAGGGTTCGAACCAGATCAAGATCGAATATCTTCAGATCATTGCGTTTGCAGCGGGAGGTGTGTTTTTCATCGCCGGGATCCTGGCCATCGTGTTGCACAACAGCAATGCCCAGACCCTGAACTACACCATGTGGCGATATTCGGCTGCGCTGTTTTTCCTTGTCAGCATCGCCTCCGTCGCGGCCGGGTTGTATATGAAGTAGGTGTGCCAGGTAACCGCCCTGACGGCTCCCTGATCAGCCTCACCCATCAGCGGAGGGAACCACGTAAAACAGCACCGAAAAGAAGTGCAACACACTTCCGGCCATGACAAACAGGTGCCATACCGCATGATGGTACGCCAGGCGCTTCCAGACATAGAAGATGACACCCAGGGAGTAACAGATGCCTCCTGCCAGAAGCAGCCACAGACCACCGGTTTCCACGGAATCGATGAGCGGTTTGATGGCGACCACGACCAACCAGCCCAAACCCAGGTAGAGGCTCAATGAGAGCCATTTGAAACGATCCCTGCGGAGAAACTCGAACAGCACGCCCAGCAGGGCGATTCCCCAGACCAGACTGAACAGCAGCCACCCCCATTCGCCTCTCATGTTCACCAGGGTATATGGCGTGTAGGTCCCGGCAATCAGGAGAAAGATGGCGGCATGGTCCAGGCGCTGCAATACCCGCTTGGCCCGTGGCATGGGTATGCTGTGGTAGAGGGTTGAAGCGGTGTACATGAGGATCAGGGTTGCACCGTAGATGCTGCTGCTGACCACATGCCAGACATTCCCATACAGAGCGGCAAAAGTGACCAGCAGGGCAAGCCCCGCCACACTCAGCAGGATTCCTACCCCGTGCGTAATCGCATGGGCAATCTCCTCACCGAGTGAATATTGGTTGCTGGTTATTTCAGTTTGTGTACCCACTGAGTCTCCCTTTCACCGGACAGGCTACGTATCAGGGTTGCAGTCCAGCCGGGTGGACCATGCGGGCGTGGGGATAAAGACTGCCGGGACTGCCACACATGACGGGCGTCATTCCGCGAATTCCAGACGCTCCTGGATCTTTTCCAGGGCCTGGCTGGCACAAACCTCATCCCGCTCGCCTCCCGGGGCGCCACTCACGCCCAGGGCGCCCAGCAGTGAACCGCCGGCGGTGATCGGCAGGCCGCCCTGGAGCACCAGGATACCCTCGACGTGATTCATCTCCTGCTGAATGTCCCTGCGGTTGTCCCGGAACACACCGGATGCCACCCCGGACAGGAGTACGGCATTGGCCTTCTCCCGGGCGATCTGAATGGTAAAACGGCTGGCGGCCGCATCCCGCAGTACCGCCGACTCCGCACCGTCACGGTCGACCACCACGGCAGTCACCTGATAACCCTGGGCCCGGCAGGCATCCACTGCGTGTTTTACCAGTTCCCAGGCCAGATCGGGGTTGAGTCTCTTGACCGTAATAACATCCCCGGCAGACACAAGACCCGGGATCATTCCGAAAAACATGAGTAGCGAGACTATGATTCTGTTGTTTCGCACGAGGCTGGCTCCAATCAGGTTGGGAATTCTCCGGCGTATTTTTCGATCCATTCCATGGCTGCTTCCTCCCCTGTCAGATCCCGGTCTTCGAGGGTTTTCACCATCTGTTTGTATTGCTCAATATAGCAAAGCTGCTCCACCATGCGCACCGCATATGCCGTTTCCGTTTCGACAAACTTGACCCCGACCAGAAAACCCTGCTGCTCCTCCCGGCACCAGACCACCACCCCCGTGGCATGGAAGCGCGGCGGCATGATCGGTATTGCGATATTGATTTCGGTACCTGTCTCGATCAACTGATCAGACATAAAGCAGAGTCCACCGGTACTGTAGTTGGTCAGCTGCTCCCGGTTCATGGTTACCCGCCCACCCAGTTGAAAGTCGATGGGCACGTCTGTGGGGTGTCGGATATACAGGCGCATGGCTGTTGCTACCGTTGTTTACTGAGAATCCGGGTTGATGATCAAGTTCCCTGGCGCGCCAGGTCAGAACTCATTAATGACACACAGGTATTCAAGGTAAAGCAAAGGTCGGATACTTTTTCAAGTTTACCATGCCCCACCCACACCGCGAGCCATGCCGAGCGGGGGCAAGATCGCCTGCTTTGTCATAAAACGTGCCAGTGCATATTCCAGTTGCATGTTCCCCTCCATGGACACAGAATCGGAGCCATGAACACCCCTCCGTTTGTTGAAATGCTGAGCCGCTTGATCGGCGCGGCTTCCATTAGCAGCGTCAATCCCGACTGGGACATGGGAAACGCCCCGGTAATCGAGTTACTCGACCAATGGCTGAGCGGACTGGGATTCAGCACTGAGATTCAGACCATTCCCGGGCATCCCGGCAAACTCAACCTGATCGCCTCCGCCGGTCAGGGCAGCGAGGGTCTGGTGCTCTCGGGACATACCGACACCGTACCCTGCGACCCGGACCTGTGGCGCCAGGACCCGTTCACCCTCACCGAGCGGGATCAGCGTTTCTATGGTCTTGGCACCGCGGACATGAAAGGTTTCTTCGCCGTGGTCATAGAGGCGATCCGGGAACTGCCACTGCAACAACTCAGGCAACCCCTGGTGATCATCGCCACCGCGGACGAAGAGAGCAGCATGTGTGGCGCGAAGCACCTGCTCGACCTGCATCACCGCCTGGGTCGTCATGCGGTGATCGGCGAACCCACCAGTCTGAAGCCGGTGCGCATGCACAAAGGCATCTCCATGGAAGCGGTGCGCCTGATCGGCCAGGCTGGCCATTCGAGCAATCCTGCGCTGGGCGTCAACGCCCTGGACGGCATGGTTCAGGTGCTGGGTGAAATCATCGACTGGCGCGAGGATCTGCAACGCCGGTATCGCAACCCGGCATTCGAAATCGAAGTTCCCACACTCAACCTGGGACACATTCATGGCGGTGACAATCCCAATCGTATCTGCGGTCAATGCGAGGTGCAGTTCGACCTGCGTCCCCTGCCCGGCATGGACCTGGAGTCGCTGCGCGGGGAGTTGCATGAACGCCTGTCCAACAGCCTGCGCGAAAGCCGCCTCAAATGGGAGAGTTTTCCAGTCTTCGAAGGCATTCCCGCCATGGAAACAGCCCGCGACGCGGCCATCGTCCAGGCCCTGGAACGGCTTACGGACACCCCCGCAGGCGCGGTGGCCTTCGGTACCGAAGGCCCCTATTTCAACAGCCTGGGTATTCAAACCGTGGTCTGCGGTCCCGGTCACATCGACCAGGCCCATCAGCCGGATGAGTATTTACCCATGTCTCATATTCAACCTGCTATTAACCTGATAAAGTCACTGGTTAAACAGTTTTGTCTTTAAGTTATGGAATGTCTTGAATGACTCGGGCAGGCCGCAAGGCATCAGACAATTTCGTTGAATGGTTCCGGGGATCCTCGCCTTATATCCACGCTCACCGGGGCCGTACCTTCGTCATCACCTTCGGTGGCGAGGCGGTCGCGGACGACCACTTCCCCAACCTGATTCACGACATCGCACTGTTGCACGGCCTGGGCATCCGTCTGGTTCTGGTGCATGGCGCACGGCCACAGATCGAGGAACGACTGCGTAACCGGGGCGTGGAGACCCAGTTCGTCAACGGTATCCGCATCACCGATGCCGCGGCGCTGATGTGCGTCAAGGAAGCCGCCGGATCGGCGCGGGTGGAAATCGAGGCACTGCTCTCAATGGGATTGGCCCACTCCCCCATGGCCGGCGTGCGAATCCGCGCCGCATCGGGCAATTTCGTCACCGCGAAGCCCATCGGGGTACGCGATGGCATCGACTTTTCCCATACCGGACTGGTGCGCCGGGTAGACGCCACGGGTCTCGAACAGAGACTCGCCGCGGGAGCGATCGGCATCGTGCCGCCTCTGGGCTACTCCCCTACTGGCGAGGTCTTCAACCTGAGCGCCGCGGATGTGGCCGCTTCGGTGGCCACCGCCATCGGCGCGGACAAACTCATCTGCCTGGTCGAGGCGAAAAGCCTGACGGACGCACGCAAACGTCTGATCACCAATATACTGCCCCGCGAAGTGGACAGCCTGTTGTCGAAACGTCCGAAAATGCCCCAGGACCTGCGTCTGCACCTGCAGGCAGCGGTCACCGCCTGCCGGGGTGGCGTCAAGCGCTGTCACATCATCGACCGGCAGGTGGATGGCGCGCTGCTGCGTGAACTCTTCACCCGGGACGGGGTCGGCACGCTGATCAGCGCGGAACCCTTTGAGGAGACCCGCACCGCCGGCATCGACGACGTGGTGAGCCTGCTGGGCCTGATTGAACCGCTGGAACAGCAGGGTGTCCTGGTACGGCGTTCCCGGGAACTGATTGAAACCGAGATCGGGCACTTCACCGTGATGGAGCGTGACGGCATGGTGATCGCCTGTGCGGCCCTGTATCCCTACGTGGATGAGGCGATGGCGGAACTCGCCTGTGTGGTGGTGCACCCCGACTACCGGGGCGCGGATCGCGGCGAACGGCTGCTCTCGAAAATGGAAACCGCCGCCCGTCAACAGGGCATCGGTAAACTGTTCATTCTCACCACCCAGTCAGCGCACTGGTTTCGGGAACAGGGCTTCGTACTCGGAGCGCTTGCCGATCTACCGATGAAAAAACGCGCACTTTACAACTATCAACGCAACGCGCAGGTATATATCAAGAACCTGTGACAAAGCCTTTCTTGCGGACCCCCCCGACTCGATGGGGTGATTAGGGGACAATTTCAAACGCTGTTATTTTTTCCGGGCTCAGTCTATTATCGACCATTCAGGAAAATCACAAGGAGCTGGAGGGAGCACTGGCATGGGATATCTGGTATGGACTGAAGACCTGAATACAGGGATCGATGTGATCGACGGTCAGCACAAACGCATCGTCGAATACATCAACAAACTGCATGAAGCGCGTCTGAATAACGACTCGGCCGGTATCGGCGATATCATCACCGCTACCATCGACTACACCGTTTCACATTTCACCTTTGAAGAGACCCTCATCGAGGATGCGGGTTACGAGTTCATTGGCCCCCATAAAAAGGTCCATCAACTGTTCATCCGTCGGGTATCGGAGTTCAAACAACGCTTCGAACGGGGCGAAGACATATCGGAAGAGTTGCATAACCTGCTGGCGCGCTGGCTTTTCAGCCACATCCGCAACGACGATGCCGCCTACGTTCAGGCGGTTAAGAGCAATATTCTGAAAATCACCGACGACAAGTCCAGTAGCGGATGGCTGGCACGCTCGTTCAAGCGCGTATTCGGCGGAAGACCGCGGTTCGACCAGGCTCAGTAACCCGGCCACCCAATATCTCGTCTTCACTCATCGATACTCTCGGGGGGTGCGACCTTGAGCACCTCCTCGATGGTGGTCAGGCCCTTCATGACCTTTTGCGCTCCGCTCAGACGTAACGGCCGCATGCCCTCGCTGATCGCCAGGCGGCGGATCCGGTTGATATCGCAGTCCGCGTTGATGAGCCGCTTCATGGCGGGCGAGATCATCATCATCTCGTAGATGCCAACACGTCCGTAGAAGCCCGTTTGCCGGCACTCGAGACATCCGCAGGGCTGATAGACATGGGTCGGCTTGCCTTTTGCCCGCAGTGGCTGGATCAGGCTGTCCCACAGTTCCTCGTTCAACAGCACCTGTTCCTTGCAGTGCGGACACAGGGTTCGGGTCAGCCGCTGTCCCAGCACACCCAGCAGGGTTGCACGCAACAGATAGGGGGGCACACCGATCTCCAACAGCCGGGTGATCGCCGTGGGTGCGTCGTTGGTATGCAGGGTTGAAAACACCAGGTGACCGGTCAGTGACGCCTGCACCGCCATCTCAGCGGTCTCCCGGTCGCGGATCTCACCGATCATTATGATATCCGGATCCTGGCGCAAAAGGGTGCGCACACCGCTGGCGAAATCCAGGTCGATGTTGTGTTGCACCTGCATCTGATTGAAGCTGGGCTCCACCAGTTCGATCGGGTCCTCCACGGTACACACATTCACCTCGGGTTTGGCCAATTCCTTGAGTGTCGTGTACAGGGTGGTGGTTTTTCCCGATCCCGTGGGTCCGGTAACCAGGATAATACCGTTGGGACGGCTGATCAGGGACGCCCACTGGGCGGTTTCCGACTGGGAAAACCCCAGCGCCCGGTAATCCTTGACCAGCACCTCCGGATCGAAGATGCGCAACACCAGTTTCTCGCCGAATGCGGTCGGCATGGTGGAGAGCCGCAGTTCGACCTCCCGCCCCTGGCTGTTGCGGGTTTTCAGGCGGCCATCCTGGGGACGGCGTTTCTCTGAAACGTCCATGCGCCCGAGGATTTTGATCCTGGATGTGACCGCGGTGCCTACCGACGGCGGTATCTGATAAACCATCTGCATCACGCCATCGATGCGAAATCGGATGTTGGTCTGGTTGCGGGTCGGTTCGATGTGGATATCGCTGGCCCTTTGGGTGTAGGCATACTGCAACAGCCAGTCGACGATATTCACCACGTGCTGGTCATTTGCATCGAGCTTGCCGTTGCGCCCCAGCTCCATCAACTGTTCCAGATTCTGTACTCCGGAACCGCTGTCCTGGCGGTCATCATGGGCCGCCCGAACGGCCCGGGACAGGCTGTAGAATTCGACCAGGTAACGCTCGATGTCCACCGGATTGGCGATCACCCGCCGGATGTGCTTGCCCAGAATCGGTTCGAGCTCCTCCTGCCACTCCTGCTGAAAGGGTTCCGAAGTGGCGATCGTCACCTCGTTCGGAGCAACCTCCAGGGCAATGATCTTGAAGCGCTTGGCATAGGCGTAAGACATCACCGAGGTGATCGCGGGCACATTGATCTTCAGGGGATCGATGTACATCAATGGTAAACCGACCCGCTGTGACAGCCAGGCGGAAAGGTAATCGAGATCGAGAATGGACTGAGGATCGCGCTGATCCTGCCACTTGTGCTCCGCAATCATCACCAGCGGATGCTGGCTGCGTCGGGCGCCTTGATTGACCGCCTGCACCGTCTCCGCCAGTTGCGCGGGGATCAGACCGTCCTCCACCAGCCAGGCCAGCAGTTCAGCCAGTTCCAATGGCCGCTCCGTCAGGGTAGAGATCATCGTGCAATTCCGGTCATTTCGTTGAATACCGCATCCTGAGTGTGAGTGTACTCCCACTGCCTGGGAAAGTTTTTACGCTTTTGCCGCAATCATTAAGCATTGCGTACCGGTTGCACTTCAGAGCACTGCCCGGCATCGCTCCGCCACACACTCCAAGAATACCTCACACCGGCACCGCCGAGGTATCCACCACCCGGCGCAACACGAAACTGGAGTGTACCCCGGTCACTCCCTCGATGCGGGTGATCTTGTTCAACAGCAGCACCTGGAAGTCGTCCATGTCACGCACCACCACCTTCACCTGGTAATCCGCATCCTGACCGGTGATCAACAGGCACTCCAACACCTCCGGCATGGCGCGCATGGCCGCCTCGAAGCGCTCGAACCGCTCCGGGGTATGCCGGTCCATGGAGATGTGTATCAGCGCCATCAGATCGAGACCCAACTTGCGATGATCGAGATGCGCACGGTAGCCGGCAATGATTCCGGACTCCTCCAGCGCCCGTACCCGCCTGAGACAGGGTGAGGGAGACAGTCCGATACGCTCGGCCAGCTCCTGGTTACTGATGCGCCCATCCTGTTGCAGCACCTCGAGAATGCGTCGGTCGTAGCGATCCAGAGATAGGTTCATGTTCACTTTCGACATCAGGAAAATTTTTATCCCTTAATTTTGAGTAATTACGGCATATTATTGCTCAATATAAGCTAATGTTGGACTAATTCGCAAACATCTGCCCACCACAATGCTTTAGGCTTTCAACATCGGCCACAAGCCAGCACCCGCCGGGTCACTCCCAAACAGGCAATCCCTGGGGAACCGCCCGGATGCCCCGAAAGGCCAACCCTTTCAGGGTTTCGCCAAAGCCCCACGAGGGCTTGATGCAGGAACACCGCGGTCAGAGATGACCACGACGCGCTGTTAACCCGACAATCAGGAGTCACCCGTGAAAGCCTTCGATCATCGCAAATACCGCCCAACCCCGGTCGTGCCCATGGCCGACCGCCAATGGCCCGACAGGCGTATCAACACTGCACCGATATGGGCCAGTGTCGATCTGCGTGACGGCAACCAGGCGCTGCTCGAACCGATGAACGTGACACAAAAACAGAGACTCTGGGATCTGTTGGTGAAACTGGGATTCAAGGAGATCGAAGTCGGGTTTCCCGCCGCCAGCGAACCGGACTACGCCTTTGTGAGACGCCTCATCGATGAGGACAGGATTCCCGCAGACGTTACCATCCAGGTACTCGTGCAGGCCCGTGAAGACCTCATCCGCAAGACCTTTGAGGCCCTGCGGGGCGCCCGGCGCGCGATCGTACACGTCTACAACTCTACCTCCACGGTGCAACGGGAAAGGGTGTTTCGCAAGGACCGGGCGGGCATCAAGGCCATTGCGGTGCAGGGTGCGCAGATGTTGCGACAGGAGGCCGCCCGGTATCCGCATACCGAATGGGTGTTTCAATACTCACCCGAGAGTTTCAGCAATACCGAGTGGGACTACGCCGTCGAGGTGTGTGACGCGGTGACCGACGTCTGGCAGCCGACCCCGGAAGCCCCCTGCATCATCAACCTGCCGGCCACCGTGGAGAGCAGCACCCCCAACCGCTTTGCCGACCAGGTGGAGTATTTTTGCCGACACGTTTCCCGGCGCGATTCGATCATCGTCTCCGTACACACCCACAACGACCGGGGCAGCGCGGTTGCGGCCGCGGAACTGGCGCTGCTCGCGGGTGCGGACCGGGTCGAGGGAACTCTGCTCGGCAACGGCGAGCGCACCGGCAACATGGACGCCGTCACCCTGGCGATGAATCTCTACAGCCAGGGAATCGATCCGGGCCTGGATCTCTCGGACCCCGACGAAGTCATCCGCGTGTACCGGGAATGCACCGGACTTCCGGTCCATCCCAGACACCCCTGGGTCGGAGATCTGGTCTACACCGCGTTTTCCGGCTCGCACCAGGACGCGATCCGCAAGTGTCTGCATGTACAGGCCGAGGACGAACCCTGGCAGGTGGCCTATCTGCCCATCGACCCCAGGGATATCGGACGCGATTACCAGGCGGTGATTCGGGTCAACAGTCAATCGGGCAAAGGCGGCGTGGCTTATGTTCTGGAACGCGACTACGGGATCCGTTTACCACGCTGGCTGCAGGTGGAATTCGCGCCCATCGTGCAACAGGCCTCTGAACAGATGAAAGGGGAAGTCAGCAGCGAGACCATCTACCGGCTTTTCATGGAACGTTTCGTACAACCCCGGGGCGCCTACCGGCTCGCAGGTTACCGGCTCGACCATACCCGGGGCATGGAGCGCATCGAGGTGCAACTGCACAAGGATCAACAGGAGATCCGTGTCAACGGTGAAGGACAGGGGGCAATGTCAGCCTTCGTTGATGCCCTGTCGAAAATCGAGGGCCCGGTAATCCAGGTCGCGGACTACGCCGAACACGCCCTGGAAGAAGGCACCCAGGCCGAGGCGGCGGCATATGTGTTGCTGAAATACCGGGGGGAACGGATACCCGGCGCCGCCTTCGACCGGGATACGGTCAGTGCCTCACTGAATGCTCTGCTGTCTGCGTTGAATGCGGCGCAAGGCGAGCAGCAGGCCGCATAGGCAATCGCGTTCCCACGCTCCGCGTGGGAACGCATACCCGGGATTCGCTTCAGACACCCAGTCCGAGCATTCCCGTACAGAGCGTGAATACGAACTGCATGGCGGGGAATACGCAAGGGTGTAAGCACGCTGCTGATCTCGTACATTCAGCAGTAAGAACAACAGGCGAAGTCGATTGACTCCCCATCTCCCCGGTCTGTACACCCGCAAGGGGAGAAGGCCAGGGAGAGGGGGGCATCAATACCATCCGTGAGCGAAGCGAACAACACCCCAACTCAAAACTAAAAACTAAAAACTAAAAATTCAAAACTCATTAAAAGGTGTTATTGCCGAATACCTTCAATCGACAGCACCAACTCCACTTCCCGGGAGGCCGGCCCCAGATCAAACGGGATCCCGTAATCCGCCAGGGCGATGGTAGTGGTTCCCAGGAAACCTCGGCGATAACCACCCCAGGGGTCATTACCGTGACCGATCGATTCCACATCGATCACCACCGGCTTGGTCACTCCACGCAGAGTCAGGTCACCTTTCAACACCGCCTTGCCGCCTTCAGCCTCTTCAAAGGAGGTGGAGACGAATTTCGCGGAGGGATACTTGTCCACGTAGAGGAACTCTTCACTGCGCAGATGTTTGTCCCTTTCGGCGTGATTGGAGTCGACACTGGCCGGAACGATATCCACACTGACCTTGGATGCCGCAGGATTTTTTTCGTCGTAACTGAAGCTGCCGCTGAAGTCATTGAAGCGGCCATACAGCCAACTGTATCCCAGATGCTGGATTCGGAACTGGATAAAGGCATGGGTTCCCTGCCGATCGATCACGTAGTCTTCGGCATTGACAGACGGTACCCAGAGGGTGGCGAGTAACAAAAGAACAAGAGTTTTGCGAATCATTGGATGTTTCTCCGTGTGGTTAAAAAATTCATACGACCCGATATGGATCATGCCGCCACTCGACCGCGTTTGAGTTGCTGGGTAATGGTGGCGACCCGGGCGCCGTAGGACTCTGCGGTGGCCAGGTCACCGCTCGACGGCGCAGCGGATGGATCCACCTGAAAACTGGCGCCCATGGGTCCGATATAGGAGCCCACCCGATTGGTCACTTCAGGTCCCGGACCTTCGATGCGATTCATGCTGTCCGGATCACTGGCCGCGGGATGCAGGCCGAGGCTGACAAAGATCATTCCCTGCTGCATGGCATTGATCATCAACCCCACCAGGGTGTTGAGCTTGTCCCCGGAAAAGGAACTCGAGTTGGTGAAGGCGCCCGCCACCTTGTCCTTCCAGGCCTGGGTAAACCACTTGCCGGCTGCCGCCTCGAGAAAGGTTTTCATTGCGGCGGACATGCTGCCCATGTAGGTGGGCGCACCGAACACGATGGCATCCGCAGCATCCAGGCGGTCGAGATCGGCCCCGGCCTCCTCCACCGTGAGTAACAGGGCTTCCACCCCGGCGACGGATTTCGCGCCTTCCCACACAGCCTCAGCCTGGCGCTTGGTGTGGCCGTAGCCACTGTGATAAACGATTGCGACGGTAGTCATGACGACGTCTCCTTGGGTTGAGAATTCATTATTCAGAACTGGATTTTTCCAACGTTCACCGGCCCAGCATGCGTTTCAGGGTCCGGTCCCGGTCGATCCAGTGATGTTTCAATGCCGCTAGGGCATGCAGCAGGGAGAGCACCACCACGCTCCATGCCAGATACAGATGCACCTTGCCTGCAACATCCTCCTGGTGTTCGAGTCCGCTGATCAGCGCCGGCACTTCGAACCAGTCAAAGACTTCCAGTGCACGCCCATCGGCGGTGGATATGAGATAACCGCTGAACATGATGGCGAACAGAATCAGGTAGAGCAGTGCATGCACCCAGACGGCCGCCAGGCGTTCGTGGGGGCGGTGGGTGTCAAGGTGTTCCGGACGGGGATTTGTCAGGCGCCACAGCAGACGAAATGCCAGCACCAGGAACAACATCACACCGATTCCCTTGTGCCACCAGGGACCCAGCCGGTACCAGGTATCGTAGTAACCGAGACTGCGCATCCACAAACCCAGACCGAACATTCCATAGACGCTCAGGGCCACCCCCCAGTGCAGGGCGATCGCCACCGCCCCATAACCTTGCCGATGATTGAAGACACGCATCAGAAACGACCCTCCTGGTAGTCCTGAAAGGCCTGCCTGAGTTGCGCCTCGTTGTTCATTACGAACGGCCCGCGACGCGCCACCGGCTCGCGCAAAGGCCGTCCCGCAACAAGCAGGAACCGGCTTGCCTCATCCGCCTTGACCTCGATGCGCTCCCCTTCGCCCATAACCGCCAGTTGATGGGGATCGATACGAATCCCGTCGACCCGGATCAGACCATCCACGGGATAGAGGAAGCCCTGATAATCCACCTCGACCGGTTCAATCAGTTCCTCTCCGGCGGGCAGGGTCACATCGAAGAAAACCACCGGGGTGACCAGTTCACGGACCGGTCCCTGGGTGCCTTGTGAGGTTGCACCCGCCACAACCCGTATTTCACTGCCGTTGTCACGCAATTCCACGGCCACATCCTCCCGCTCGAACTCCTGGTAACGGGGCGCGCTCATCTTGTGTGTCGAGGGCAGGTTCACCCACAGTTGGAAACCGGCCAGCAGTCCCTCACGCTGACGCGGCATCTCGGAATGCACGATGCCACGACCCGCGGTCATCCATTGAACGCCGCCCGCAGCCAGGACACCGCTGTGTCCCGCGTTGTCCTTATGCGCCATCTCTCCGGCGAGCAGGTAGGTGACGGTTTCAAAGCCGCGGTGGGGATGCGGTGGAAAACCGGCGATATAGTCATCCGGGTCATCGGAGCGGAAATGATCCAGCATAAGGAAAGGGTCCAACTGGGGCAGTTGCGGCCCACCGATCAGACGGGTCAAACGCACACCGGCGCCATCCGAGGTTTCCAGTCCGGGCAGAATCCGGGTCACCGGGCGATTCAGTTGAGATACGGCCTGCATGTCAGCCTCCTGTGCCTTGCGGCAGCGATACTTGAGTCGTTAAGTAGGATTTTAGATTGCATAATTCAGGAATAAAGACCAATATTCAGGAATCACTATTGCGATTTCTGCAACAATAAGCCATGAATCGTCTTGAATCTCTGGAAAGCTTTGTGGCGGTGGTCGAGTCGGGCCGCTTCACCACCGCCGCTGAACGCCTCGGTATCGGCAAATCGGTGATCAGCCGACGGGTTTCGGAACTCGAGGAGCATCTCGGCGCCCTGCTGCTGCACCGCACCACACGTCAACTTTCCCTGACCGAGGCCGGCCGCACCTTCTACCCAAGAGCGGTACAGGTGCTGGAGGACCTTTCGGACGCCGAACAGTCGGTTTCCCAGGCACAGCAGGAACTCAGCGGCCGGATTCGGCTTGCGGCCCCTCTGACCTTTGGCCTGCTGCACCTGGCCCCGGCACTGACCGCCTTCATGGACCTGCATCCCAAGGTGGTGCTGGACGCGGATTTCAACGACAGCGAAGTCAACCTGGTTCAGGAAGGTATCGACCTCGCCCTGCGCATTGGAGAACTGGAGGACTCCAGCATGGTGGCACGCCCGCTGGCGCCGATCCGTATGCTCAGCTGTGCCAGTCCGGGGTATCTTGCGCGGCATGGCACCCCGCAAACCCCGATGGACCTGGAGCAACATCAGGGGCTCTGTTACAGCAACCTGCCGGAACCGCAGAAGTGGCGCTTCGTCGACACCGCAGGCCGACAGCAAAATGTACGCATTCCCCTGCATATGCAGGCGAACAACGGTCAGATTCTCCTGGAAGCCGCCGCCGCGGGGCACGGCATCTGCCTCTCGCCCACGTTCATCGCCTATCAGGCGATCCTCGAGGGACGTCTGGTGCGCATTCTGGAGGATTACCAAAGCCCACCCGCGACCGCCTACGCCATCTATCCCAACCGCCGCTTCATTCCGCTACGGGTCAGGGCGTTCGCGGATTACCTGCGCAACCTCTTCGGCGATCGCCCTTACTGGGACGAAGGGATCTTCTGACACCCCCGCCAATCCTCAGCGAGCGACTGATATAACCGGCTCGATGGATCGGATGCTGAGCATCCAGGGCCGGGGGGCAGTCGCCAGCAGGCTGAAGATCGGGAGAGCTGCGGCCGCGACACAGGTATCCACGAGCCCGCCATCATGCCGGGCAGTCACAGCACTGGATGACGCTGCAGGCTCTTCTCACCGGCCTCGACACATTGATAGATCAGGGTGTTGATTGTCATTGGCCCCACACCGCCCGGCACCGGCGTGTAGGCGCTGACCCGATCGACAAGCGGGGCCATCTCGATATCCCCAACGCCTCCCGGGTGATAGCCGGCGTCCACGACGACCGCACCATCCTTGATCCACTGCGCCTTGATATATTCCCGTCGTCCCAGCGCAGCCACAACGATATCCGCTGATTTGATGATTCCCGGCAGGTCACGGGTTTTTGAATGGCATACGGTTACCGTGGCATTCGCGTTCAGCATCATCATGGCCATGGGTTTACCCAGAATGGCACTGCGCCCGACGATCACCGCATTGCTACCTTCAATCGCGATCTCATAGGCTTGCAAAAGACGCATGATGCCCTTGGGGGTGGCGCAACCATAGGCCGGTTCGTTCATCGCCATGCGGCCGAATCCCAGGCAGGTGACACCATCCACGTCCTTGTTGATATCGATTGCGTCAAAACAGCTTCTTTCGTCGATGTGCCCCGGTACCGGGTGTTGCAGTAGGATGCCGTGGACCTGCGGGTTTTCGTTCAGCGCGTGAATCTCAGCAAGCAGTCCCTGGGTTGTCGTATCCTGTGGCAGGACCACCCCAATGGAACCCATGCCAATGCGTTCACACGCATTGGCTTTCATCCTCACGTAGGTGGCGGACGCCGGATCATCACCGACGAGAATCGTCGCAAGTGTGGGTATTGCGCCACCACTGGCGGCTTTCAAACGAGCAACCCGTTCGGACAACTCCCGCTCGGTCTCTAGTGCCTGTGCTTTACCGTCAAGCTGTATTGCTCCCATCTCATACCCCCCTGCCATCCATAAGGCATGGAAAATCTTCTCATCATGCAGCTTGCATGCATTGCATAGCGGCTCAGAAATCGTCACCGGCCTGCTCAATCAGCTGCTCCATAAGGTCATCGTCGATTGCTTCCCGCTCCAGCACATCCAATGCATCCTGACCGGAATCCAACGCGGCCTGGATACCGGCCTTGACTCTCTGCCGGTAGACCTGCAGCAGCATCAGCACATCCCGGCGCTTGAAATCCTCCTTCAGAGGAACCATGGGGAGTCCACTCTCGCTCAGCAGGGTCACCTCGGCGGAACGCCGGATCATACAGTTCCGGCCCGAGCCCTCTTCAGACGCGGTCATGATGCCGGTTTTGGTATAACGCCGGCCATCGAAGAGGAAACTCTGACCGATCATGATGTGGGGAAAACGCACGCTAACCTCGATCGAGTATGAAACACAGGGAACCGGCCGGGGTTCGAATCAGACGTCCCGGCCCAGCTGCATGAACCGCTGCAACAGGGTCGCCATGAAACCCTGGGGCGGGAAGGATTCGGTCTCGACCCGAAGCGCCCGATTCCGCTCCTGCGGAGTCAATTGCTCACGACTCATACGTTGCTGCTCCAGCACCGAAAGATCCGCTTCAGACGCATCCGTACCGGCCTCGCTGCGTCGCTGAACGCGTCGCTCAAGAATCTCATCCGGGGCATGACAGTCCATGATCAGGACCGGAACACCCAGGCGTCCGGCCATCTCAAGGAACAGGGTACGTTGCCACTGTTTCAGAAACGCCGCATCCACAATCACCGAGTAACCCGCGTGCAGCAGATGTTTGGCCTGTGCACACAGATGTTCATAGGTGGTTCGGCTCGCGACCTCGGAATAGCGCGGCATGGAAACTTCAACACCCCCCTGCCGGGACTCCGGAAAGAGGCGCTTGCGCTCTACGTCGGAGCGCAGACGAATCGCCATCAGCTGTTCCGAAATCCAGTCGCTCACCGTGGTCTTGCCGGAACCGGACAGCCCGTGGGTCAGGGTCAGGGAGGCCGGGGGATGCCGGGTCAAATCCTCCGCCAGCTCGATGTATTCCTGGTATGCCTCCAGTTGCGCCTTCTGCGCCCGGGACGTAAGTCCTGGCTGAAACGCCCGGATCGCATGCACCTTGGCCCGCACCATGGCGCGATAGCATTGGTAGAGACTCAACAACGGCAGCCCGGGATAGTCCCCGCTGCGGGCCAGGTACTGGTTCAACAGGCGTGAGGCTGCGGCACTCATGCCACGGTTCTGCAGATCCATGAGCAGGAAAGCGAGATCGTTGAGGGTGTCGATCCAGCGCAGCTCAGGGTTGAATTCGATACCATCGAAGGGGGTGACCCGACCTTCGAAGCGGGTGATGTTACCGAGATGCAGATCCCCATGACATTCCCGAATCCGTCCGCTCTCTCCCCGCTCCTCCAGCAACAGATGATGTTGCATCGCCTGTTGATCGAGCCAGGTCTGCAGACGGTTGAGCCTTTCGACATGCAGCAGTGGCTGTTTCAGGCCCCGCAGGGTCTGGAAGTTGTCCCTCATCGGCTTGAGTATGGTATCGACCGTGGTGTAATGCGGATTCGTGCAGACAGCCGCGGACTGATGGAAATCCGCGATCAACCTCGCAAGCTCATCAATGGTGTCCCGCTCAAGCATCTGCCGATCGAGCAGGTCCTGCTGGTCAAACCGGCGCATCTTTACAGCATATTCCAAGGGCTCCCCGGATGCGCTCAACTCCGGATGATCGATATCACCACCGATGCGCACCACACCCAGGTACAACGAAGGCGCCAGGCGGCGGTTGAGGCGAACCTCCTCCTCACAACACAGACGACGCTTTTCCAGGGTTGAGAAATCGAGAAACCCGAGATTCACCGGTTTCTTGATCTTGTAGACGAAATCCCCGGCCAACAGGAGATGGGAGATATGAGTTTCGATATGCTCGACGGTTTCCGCTCCGGCGGCCAGCAGGGCGGGATTGTCCAGCAGTTGGCGCACCAGGGTGTTCTGTTGATCTGTCTCGACGATCTGGGAAAACATCATCGCCTTCCGACAACCGCTGCGGCACGCTTCAGAACCGATAAGGGAGCGCCCTCCCCAGAGGCCGATCGATACCCGGCCGGTAAGGACCAGACGGTTCGGCAAGCAGATCCGGCTGGCGAGGATTGGAAATCGATGAGGAGAAACACCCGCTGTCCCTTGACTTAATATTAGATAGTGCTAATATTCACGCACTTTTGATCGTAGGTAGTCTGTGGCGATCTTTACTGACCGTCAACCGAGCGACTCGGATGACACCTTACGAACCTGATTAATGTTTAGTTTAGAGGCAAATTCATGAATATCGACCGCATTGTGCTTGCCTTCGCCGGCTTTGCAATCCTGTTGAGTGTGACACTCTCGCAGATTCATCATCCCTACTGGCTGTATTTCACCGCCTTCGTCGGTCTGAACCTGCTGCAGTCCGCCTTCACAGGCTTCTGCCCGTTGGCCACGATTCTCAAGAAGATGGGAAGAAGCAGCGGTTCCGCGTTCTGAACGCGCCCCGGTAACCCGCTGATCCGTTTATGCCTTGGTTGGCAGGGCGCAGGGATGCGCCAAATTCAATCGGCTGACGCCTCCTCGTACTCCACCGGAACCCCCTGCAGATCATGGGCGGTCGCACCGGTAATACGCACCCGGATAAAATCCCCGGGATCCAGATCCCAGCTACCCGGGATATACACCTGACCGTCGATCTCCGGCGCATCCGCGGAACTGCGCGCCACGACCTGCTTGTCCCGCACTTCATCCACCAGTACCACCTGCTCCGTTCCTACCCGGCTGCCGAGACGTTCACGGCTGATCTCCGCCTGCACCTGCATGAAACGGGCCCGACGTTCCTCCTTGACGGCTTCCGGCAGGGCATCCGCCAACGCATTTGCTGCGGCACCCTCCACCGGTGAATAACTGAAACAGCCCACCCGGTCGAGCCGGGCCTCGCGTAGAAAATCCAGCAACTCTTCGAACTCGGCCTCGGTCTCGCCGGGGAATCCCACGATAAAGGTACTGCGCAGGGTCAACTCGGGGCACACCGCACGCCAGCGGGCAATCCGTTTCAGCACCTGTTCGGATGCCGCGGGCCGGCGCATCGCCTTGAGCACCCGCAGGTTGGCATGCTGCAGGGGCATGTCGAGATACGGCAGGATATGACCCTCGGCCATCAGGGGAATCAGGTCGTCCACATGAGGATAGGGATAGACGTAGTGCAGACGCACCCAGGCCTGCAACTCACCCAGTGCCGCCGCCAGGTCGCGAATCCGGCTCTGCACGGGACGTCCGCCCCAGAAGTCTGGCCGGTAGCGGGTATCCACCCCGTAAGCGCTGGTGTCCTGGGAGACCACCAGCAGTTCCCGCACCCCGGATTCCACCAGGCGTTCGGCCTCGTGCATGATTTCATGGAAGGGGCGGCTCACCAGAGGCCCCCGCAGATCGGGGATGATGCAGAAGCTGCATTGGTGATTACAGCCTTCAGATATCTTCAGGTAGGCATAGTGTCTGGGGGTCAGACGCACCCCCTGGGGAGGCACCAGGCTGGTGAAGGGATCATGGGGCGCCGGCAGGTGCTGGTGCACCGCGTCCATGACCGCCTCGTAGGCATGCGCTCCGCTGACCGCCAGGACCTGGGGACAGACCTCGCGGATTTTCGCTTCGTCCTTGCCCAGACAGCCGGTGACGATCACCCGGCCGTTTTCCTGGAAGGCTTCACTGATCGCCTCCAGGGACTCCTCGACTGCGGAATTGATGAACCCGCAGGTGTTGACGATGATCAGGTCCGCTTCCTGGTAGCTGGGAGAAATGACATAACCCTCTGCCCGCAGGCGGCTGAGGATGCGTTCCGAGTCCACCAGGTTTTTTGGACAACCCAGGGAGACGAAGCCGATATGGCTGTCCTGTGACATGGATCAGTAGTTGAGGCGGAACAGTTCCCGCCGGTAACGTGCGACTTGCGGATCCTGACCGTCCATGCGGTCCAGAATGACCTTCATCGCCTTGCGCGCGATCCCGTTGCGGTAGGCGCTGTGGCGCCGGGTCATCTCCAGCAGCAGATCCAGGGCCTGGGTCGGCTGGTCGCCCATCAACTCCACGGCCGCCAGCTGGTATCTGAGCGAGGGGTCTTCGGGATCGCTGTCCAGCTTCGCCTTCAGGGCGTCGGCCGCGTCCGAAGATTGCGCGGTCACCACCAGATCAACATGGGTCAGCAGGTCACGGATTTCATCCGCATCCCGCGCGGTCTCAGGCAGACTCATCAGCAGTGCGTGGGCCTCGGCGTAGCGCTCCTGACGCACCAGGATCTTGCTCATCAGGGCCGGATGCCCGAGATTGCCTGGATCTTCCATCACAGCGTTGGCCAGGATCTGCAACGCCTCGTCCGCACGCCCCGACTGCCAGGCGGCGATAGCCTCACGGTGCACCGCATCCAGTTGCCGTGAAACATGGGCTTCGATGATTTTCGGATAATCCGCTTCCGGTTGGACTCCGTGATACTCACCCACGATCTGAGTGTTGAGGAACAGTTTGAAGGAGGGCAGACTGCGTACGCCGAAGCGCTCTGCGAGGGGTTTCTGTTCATCCGTGTTCACGGACACCAACAGAAACCGCCCCTGGAACTGCTTGACCAGGCGGGCAAAGATCTCCTGCTGCTTGAGGGAAGGTCCTACCCAGGGGGCCCAGAAATCCACCACCACCAGGCCACGCCGGGAATTCTCCAGAACCAGTCGGTCAAAGTTCTCCCCGGTGGCTTCGAGGATCGGGGGTGATTGGCTCATGAATTGAGCAGGCCCATCAACGAGTCGCTGGTGTAGTCGCGCCCCATCTCCACGATGATGGTTTCAGACAGTTCGAGTTCACCGTTGACCAGATGCGGCAGCAATTGTTCGGAAATCTGCTGCACGATCAACATGCCTGCCCGGTTCGGATCCTCATCGGGCAGCATCTGGATGTACTGTTCCAGCGTATTGAGATATTGCTTGAAGGACTCCGTCTGGTCTTCCTGTCCCATGCTCTGAAACTCGGAGGTGAAGTCCAGATGCAGTTCACGCCCGGGCTGCTGAGGATCGTCCAGCACACCGATCTTCAAAGGGCCCTCAATCAACATGGGCACGCTCCGTATCAAGTAGTGAATGATCCGCACATCTTAATAGGTTCGGAGTGCACTTCAAACCAATGACACAGAAAACACCGGGAAATCAGCCGCGTCAGACCCGCTGTAACGCGCCTGGTGCCTGCCGCGCGGGTGCAGGGTACGCGCTTGCGCGGATTCAGTGCCGGATGAGTTCACGCCTGGAACGGGCTTCCGTCCGCTCGTGGGCCCGCACAACCGTGGATTCACGCGCAGGGGTTGCGGTGCGCTTCATGTAGGCGATCAACTCCGCCGCTGAGACCTCTTCCACATCGTAGAGAGGGAGCTGATCGCTATATAATTTTTCTTTTCTATTCATGAGCATATCAACCTTTATTAAACCGATGGTTTAAATATAGGTTAGCCCGTTAAAAAAAATATGCAAATCCGATATGATGGCAGGCCACAATCCGTCCACAAACCGGTCACCGCACCCGGATCGACCGGACCAACCTGCATCACGACAGATCATGACTCAGGATATCGTTCTCATCGGCGTCGGAGAGATCGGCGGCATACTCGCCAAAGGCTTTCTGCGCGCGGGATACACTGTACATCCCGTCACCCGGGACACCGACATGCAGCAACTGGCCGGGCAGCTGCCCGCACCCCGTCTGGTCGTCGTCTCGGTCGGCGAAAAAGACCTGCCCGGGATACTCGGAAAAATCCCGGACAACTGGCGAACCCGGCTGTGTCTGCTGCAAAACGAACTGTTGCCAGAGGATTGGAACGGGATTCCCGATCCCACGGTGATCTCGATCTGGTTTGAAAAGAAACCGGGCACCGATGCCAAGGTGATCATGCCCTCCCCCGCCTTTGGCGCCGGCGCCGGGCTGCTGAAAGACGCCCTCGAAGGCATCGGCATACCGGTGAATGAATTACACGACGAAGCGGAACTGCTGTTCCAGCTGGTGGTTAAGAACCTCTACATACTCACCACCAACATCGCCGGTCTGCGCACCGGGGGCACGGTCGGGGAACTCTGGAGTGACCACCGGGACTTCGCTCAGCGCGTGGCCGATGAAGTGATTGCGCTTCAACAGGTTCTGACCGGCACGAACTTCGACACGAAAGGGTTGATCAAGACCCTGGAACAGGCCTTTGCCGGAGACCCGGAGCATCGCTGCATGGGGCGCAGCGCACCGGCTCGCCTGCAGCGCGCCCTCGAGCACGCGCAGCGGCTGGGCCTGGACTTGCCCACGCTGCGCGACATCGCGGAATCATCGGGGGCCGTCTGAGATGCCCGGGTCCCCGGAAATCGCACCCGGTCGGCGGGTCAAAATGCATTTCTCCCTGTCACTCATGGACGGCACGGTCGCCCTCACCACCTACCAGGACGATGCCCCCCTGGAATTCACCCTGGGAGACGGCACCCTGGAACCGATGCTGGAGTATGCCCTGCTGGGCCTTCACGCCGGTGACGAACAGACCCTGGAGGTATCCGGGAACGAGGTCTACGGCCCCCCCGACGAGCAGAATATCCACTGGCTTGAACGACACCTGTTCCCCCCCGAGATGGAACTGGCAGAGGCCCAGGTCATCGCATTCGGTAACGATCAGGGCGAATCCATACCGGGTGTGATCCTGCAACTCGAGACCGAGCGGGTGCGGGTGGATTTCAATCACCCGTTGAGCGGCAAACCCATCCTCTACAAGGTCACCATCCTTGCGGTTGAAGACCAGGACTGAATCGATGCAGAAGATCTTACTCGCCAATCCCAGGGGATTCTGTGCCGGCGTGGACCGGGCCATCGAGATCGTGGAACGCGCCCTGGACCTGCTCGGCGCCCCGATCTATGTGCGCCATGAAGTGGTGCACAACCGCTTTGTCGTGGAAACCCTGCGCGAACGGGGCGCGATCTTTGTCGACGAGCTGGATCACGTGCCCGACGGCAGCAGTGTGATCTTCAGCGCCCACGGGGTTTCCCAGGCGGTGCGCGAGGAGGCTGAGAAACGCAAACTCCAGGTGTTCGATGCGACCTGCCCGCTGGTCACCAAGGTACATCTCGAAGTGGCAAGACGCTGCCGTGACGGTTACGAGGTAATCCTGATCGGCCATCGCGGCCACCCGGAAGTCGAGGGCACCATGGGACAGTGCACCCGGGACAACGAACATTCGCACATCCACCTGGTGGTCACCACCCGTGATGTGGAGAGCCTGCAGATCGAAAATCCGGAAAAGATCGCCTACGTGACCCAGACCACGCTGTCCATGGATGACACCCGTCTGATCATCGAGGCCCTGCAGCGTCGTTTCCCGAACATCACCGGACCGAAGAAGAACGACATCTGCTACGCCACCCAGAACCGCCAGGATGCGGTCAAGGAACTGGCCAGAAGCTGCGATCTGGTCCTGGTGGTCGGTTCCCCCAACAGCTCCAACTCCAACCGTCTCAGGGAGATCGCGGAGAAGCATGGCCTCCCCGCCTACCTGATTGACGGCGCGGAGGACATCGACCCGAACTGGCTGACCGACAAACAGCGGGTCGGCGTCACCGCGGGCGCATCGGCCCCGGAGATCCTGGTCGAAAGCGTGATCCGGCAGTTGCAGACCTGGGGCGCAAAAACCGTGATCGAGACTCAGGGGAAACCGGAAAAAGTGGTATTCGGACTGCCCAAGAGCCTCCAGGGATAGGCGCGCCCGCAAGCGGATTGCGGTTCCCAGGCAATGTCAGCCGCCGCCCTACCCGCCCATCTCAAGCACCCTGAAACCCGGGTTTCACATATCTAAACATCCGTTTAAAAGGGTATTTCTGGATATCCGGAGCCGCTCGGCCGATGAGCGGTATGCCGGGCTCAGGGCAACTCAACTAAGCTATTACACAGAATCAACGAGGTGTCTCAATGAAACAGTCAAAAGGATTCACTGTGATCGAGCTGATGATCGCCATCGTGATCGGCGCGATCCTCGTGACAATGGCCGTACCTCTCTTCAACACCCTGTCGGAGAGAAGCGCCGTTGCCACCACCAGCAATGATCTCCTGAGCGGTTTGTTGCTGGCCCGCAGCGAAGCAGTCAGACAGGAGATCAATGCGACATTCACCCCGGGTGCCAACAGCTGGCAGGTGGATGCCGGAGGCAACACCCTGCTCAACCGGACCGTCGACGACGAGAGAGTCACGATCGCAGGCGACCCGGTCACCTACAACGCCCGCGGGCGAGCCAGCCTTGCGGATACCGACGCGCTCGAAATCAGCTTTGAAGGCACACTCAAGAGCCGGGTTTGCCTGAGCCTGACCGGGCGTCCGTTCATCCGTTCGGCCGACGATGGAGACTGCCCATGAGACTGACCCACCACTCCCGCCTCGCACAGGACTGTCGGGGCATGACCCTGATCGAGGTGTTGATCGCTGCCGTCGTCATCGCGATCGGCTTGCTGGGGGTTGCCGCCCTGCAGGTCACGGCACTCCAGGGATCGAGCAACGCCGACTACCGCTCACGCGCCACCGAACTGGCGGCATCGCTGTCTGACCGCATGCGCGCCAATCTGGAGGGGGTTGAGGACAACGCTTATATCTCCAATGTGGACGCAGATTGCGACAATCCGCCTGCACCCATCTGCTCGGTCACGCCGAACGCGACCACCACGACCGGTGTTGCAGAATGCACAACCGATGAAATCGCCGTCTTCGACCTCTGGGAGGTACGTTGCAGGAACGGTGTCCAGAACACCCTGCCCGGCGGGCAACTGGTCGTCGACTGCATCGACAACGACGGCGGTGATGCCGATCCCTGCTCAACGATGTCGCCGATGACCGCAACCATCACCTGGCAGGTACAGAGTGACAGCGCCGTCCTCGAGACCCAGACGGTCGTCAGCACGATAGTTCCAGGAGCTCCCTAATGGCTGTTCACAGAAATCATCAAGCAGGCTTTTCCATCATCTCCCTGATGATCGCCAGCGCGATTGGCATATTCCTCATCGGTGGCGCGGCGAAAGTCTACGTCGACAGTAAAAACTCATTCACCGTGCGTTCCTCGTTCGCGGCGGCCACTGAAAACTACCGTTTCGCCTTTCAGGACATGCGCAGGGTGTTGGTCATGGCCGGCCGCAGCATTCTCCCATCGAATGACGACATGACCAGCTACAGCACCTCTGATAACGGGTTGCGCACCTTCCCCGGGCTCGGCGCCGACGGAATCCTGGACGCGGATGCCAACGGTTCCAGCCGGGTCGCGGTGCGTTACGCCTCAGGCCCCGCACCCTGCGGCATGGCAGGCACCCTGGGTGGGGATGTCGTCGATACCATCACCGCAATGTTTTACGTGGATGCGGACAAAAACCTGGTGTGCGAGGTACCCGAAGAAAACTACTCCCAACCCCTGGTGTCCGGGATCGAGCGCATGCGCGCCCTGTACGGAGTCGATACCGACGGGGACGGGGTCGCCAACCAGTACCTCACCGCCTCCCTGGTCGACAGCAGTGCGCTCTGGGTTAACGTGGTGGCGATCCGCATCGGCATCGTCACCTCACCGGGAGATGACCGGGAACTGCCCTACAACTACCGGCCCAGTTCACCGACCCCCATGGACGTGTTGGGCGATACCTTCACACCGACCGATACAGAGATCCCTTACAAGGCCGCCAACGTCACCATCCAGTTTCGTAACCTTCATCAGGCCATCAATCGCCAAAACGCAAACCTCGGGGCATAGTCATGACTGAGCAAACACGACCCATGATCACAGGTTCAAGCCCCCGGCGAAATCAGTCCGGTGCCGCGCTGGTCATCAGCCTGATCCTGTTGACCATCATCACCCTGCTGAGCGTCAGCGCCATGCAGAATACCAATCTTGAAACCCGCATCGCGGTCAATCACCAGTTCAAGGAGCTCAGTTTCCAGGCTGCTGAAAATGCCCTGTCCATCATTACCGGACCGCAACTCGATGCGTTGACCCTGGACATACCCGCGGTCATCGGTGACATGAGCACCACACCCGACTTTTTCACCGCCATCGGGGTCACCGACCAGCCCGATCTCAGCGCGGATATCGACATGACCTACCAGGATGTCATCGACCCCGGCAAGGGTCAGGGCAACGTGCTGTTTTCAGGATATCAACCCGATGTAGTGACCCATCTCTACCTTGCAGACGCCTATGGACACGTCGGCGCCAGCGGAACCCAGACACACAACCGGATGCAGGTTGCGCTGATCAGGCAATAAGGAGTCAACACCATGAAACCCATATTCACCCGCCCCAGTTTTATGAAAAACCTGACCGCATCGAGTGTCGCAATCCTTTGCGCCCTGGCATCCCCCCTGACCAGCGCGGACGACATCGAAATCTATCTACAGGAACCACCGGACCCGGTGCCGCCCAACGTGCTGTTCGTACTCGACGAATCCGGCAGTATGGATACCCGAGATGCGACACTTGCGAACGGCAACCGGGCCACCCGACGGGATGCCCTGGTTGAAGCCATGCACATCATCTTCGATCAGGACGAGATGCAGAACGTGAACTCGGCGATGATGGGCTACACCACCGCCAGCGGCAACAACGGTCCGCTGCGCTTCGTCGCCCATACCGGTGATTTCCAGGTGGTCGCGGACGATCCCGGGCTGTTCCAGACCCGCATCGACGCCCTGCGCACCCTCAGTTACACACCGACCGTCAAGGCCCTCGAAAGCGCGGTCGCCTGGTTCCGAAACGACCAGACCTTCACCGACTACTACGGCAACACCATGACCTCGCCGATCGATGGCAGCGGAGAGGACAACTGGTGCAAACCCAATCACATCGTGCTGCTCTCGGATGGTGAACCGAACTCCAACGACCCCAACTCCGGCGGGAGATACGGCCTTACCTCATATGAGGGAACCAACTGCGCCAGTGACTGGACCTCCGTTTACCAGAACGGGCGCTGCGCCCGGGAAATCGCCGACTGGGCCTTCACCACGGACCTGGAAACCACCGCGGGCTGGGATGAACAGCAGAACATCATCACGCATACCATCGGTTTCTCCACCGGCAGCCAGGCCACGGCGTTCCTGACGGACATCGCGGCACACGGCGGCGGCGGTTACTATCCGGCGAGCAATTCCGCGGATCTGGTCGATGCGTTCACCAGCATCATCACCGGGGCCCAGGAATCGATCCCGTACGCCTACACGGCGCCGGTGATCCCCTTCAACCCGGACAACGCGGCCATCAGCGGCAACCGGATCTTCATTCCGCTGATCGTGCCTTCCGGCGACACATTCTGGAAGGGCAACCTCAAGGGCTACACCATCAGCATCACCGCAGCGGGCGATATCGTGTTGCAGGATGCTAACGGCGGCAACGTGGTCAACACCTCCTATGAATTCATCAGTTCACGGGATCTCTGGAGTTCCAGCACCGACGGTGGCGACACGCTGACCAATGGCGCCGCGGCGCACATGGGCGCGGGTGGCGCCAGTCGCGCCCTGTTTTCCAATATCGACCCGGACGCACCGCTCTCTTCCAACGTAAACCGGGTGGTCAACTCGAACAACAATCTCACCAATGAGATGCTCAGCGTGGGCAGTGACGACGACCGGCTCGACCTGATCAACTGGGTAACCTGGAGTTGGAACGAGCCGATCCCCAACCCCAACGAGGAAGAAACCCATGAAGGGGTGATGGGCGCGCCCATCCATACGCAACCCGTTGTGGTCAGTTACGCCAGTGGCGACATCATCTACCTGCCCACCAGTGAAGGTGTGCTGGAGGCGATCGATGCGGAGACCGGCGTGGAACTCTGGGCATTCATGCCGACTGATCTGCTGGGTAACATCATCACCCTCAAAACCAACAACCCGTCCACCATTCCCTACTACGGACTGGACGGTCCTCTGACCTACTACGAACTCGGCAGTCGCAAGATGCTCATCTTCGGCATGCGCCGCGGTGGCAAGAAATACTACCTGCTGGATGTCACCGACCCGGCCGAACCGCTGTTCGTCAAAGACATCTCCGCGGAAGCCGATTCCGAATATGCCGGACTGGCCCAGACCTGGTCGAAACCCCTGTACGTTCGCATGGACATCGGGGGATCGGTACGCGATGTGCTGGTGTTCGGCGGTGGCTACGACCGTGATCAGGACAATGCCACGACCCGCTCCCCGGATGATGAAGGTAACTTCATCTTCATCGCGAATGCCGCGGATGGCGAACTCATCCGCAGCATCTCCGGCAGCGGCGCGGACCTGAACATCCCCAACATGACCAATGGCATTGCCAGTGACATCATGACCCTGGATATTGACGGCGACGGTCTGGTCGACCGGCTGTACGCCTCGGATGTGGGCGGCCGTGTCATCCGTGTGGACATCGCGGGACTTTCGGGCGGGGTGATTGCCGATGTCAGCACCACCCAGTTCCGTAAATTTTTCAATACGCCGCAACTCGGCTACTACTCGAAAGGCGGATCGCAATTCTTCGCCATTCTCATCGGCAGCGGCGACAGAACCGATCCCCTGGATACCACCGTCACTGACCGTTTCTACATGATCAAGGACCTGGCGGTGTGGGGACCTCCGAGCAGCTACGAAACGGTCACGGAGAGCGACATGGAAGACGCATCCTCCAGTGTCGCCTCGAGAGACACGGTATTGAGCCCCGGATCCGGCGGCTGGTACTTTGATCTCGCCGCGACCGAGAAATCCTACTCGAAGGCCATCCTCTACAACTACGCGGTGATCTTCACCACATTCAGCGCCACCCGGGAGGACACGCTGGGCGTCTGCGAGGCCCGGGGCGCCTCCGGTACCGCCAGGATCTACGCGGTTGACCTGGTGGATGCCAACGCGAAATTCTCCTGGCACGGCGGTGACGAATCGAACCTGACCGTTGCGGATCGTTCAGACACGCTGAACATGCTCGGCATACCACCGACCCCGACCCTGGTATTCCCGGGCGAAACCGACGACCAGGGCAACGAGGTCATCGGCCGGACAGTCCACCTGCTGGTCGGCATCGAGGAAAAGCGTGAATGGAGCGATCGTTTTCTGCCCCTGTACTGGGAAGAGGTGATAGAAGATGAATAAACAGAAAAAGCTCGCCGGTTTCACCCTGATCGAGCTCATGCTGGCCGTCGCGATTGTCGGCATACTCGCCGCCATCGCGTACCCCAACTACCTCGACCAGGTGCGTAAGGGGCATCGCAACGACGGTATGTCAACGCTCCTCGATGCGGCTCAGAAACTGGAGGTCTACCGTTCACGCATGGCGACCTATACGATTACACCCGCTGACGCGAACATCCAGACCGACAGTCCCGAGGGCTACTATGGCAATCTGACGATCAATGCCGGCGCGTGTGGCGATATCGCAAGCTGCTATGTCCTGGAGATCACACCCACCACGCTCGGCACCCAGGACCAGGACAGAGTCACCGGCTATCGCCTCTACTCGTCCGGCATGAAGGAGCGCAACGAAGGCGGTTGGACGACCGGCTGGAAGTAGCAGGACCGATCGATTTTCTTTGCATCGATAGTCCGATAAACTCAAAAGGGATCCACCCGATTGATTGGGTGGATCCCTTTTTTGTTTGAGAGAGAATCATGACAGACTGCCTGATCGTCGGCGGCGGGCTCATTGGCATGCTCACTGCCAAAGAGCTTCACGATGCCGGTATGAACGTTACCTTACTGGAAGCCGGCAAGGTCGGCCGCGAGTCGTCCTGGGCAGGTGGGGGCATCCTGTCCCCACTCTACCCCTGGCGTTATCCGGACCCGGTCACCGCCCTGGCAGGCTGGAGCCAGAAGGCCTATCCGGAACTCGCCGCGCGGCTCCAGAGGGAAAGCGGCATCGACCCGGAACTCACCCCGAGCGGCCTGCTGATCCTGGAACCCGATGATCCTGAACGCGCACTGGCCTGGTCCCGGGGGCAGTCCCAACCGGTAACATCGATCGGTGCGTCAGAAATACACAGCTGTGAGCCGGCGCTCGACCATCCGGCGAATCAGGCGCTGTGGATGCCCCAGGTTGGACAGATACGCAATCCCCGGCTGGTCAAGGCGCTGCACGGCTCCCTCGACGAGAAGATCACCCTGCTGCAGGACCGCACCGTCACCGGACTGCTCGTCGAGCAGGGGCGGGTCGCAGGCGTCACGACCCGTGACGGAACTCACCGGGCTGAACGGGTGGTCATTTGCGCCGGCGCCTGGAGCGGCAAACTGCTCAAGGACCTGGTCAGCGCACCCGCGATCGAACCCGTGCTGGGTCAGATGATCATCTTTCATCACCAACCGGAGCGGATTCGCCGCATCACCCTGCACCAGGATCGCTACGTGATCCCCCGCCGGGACGGGCGAATCCTCATCGGCAGCACCCTGGAACACCGAGGTTTCGACAAGCAAACCACTGAGCAGGCGAAGCAGTCCCTGAGGGACTATGCACTGAGCCACTTTCCAGAGCTCGCCGAAGCGGAAATCGAGCATCACTGGGCCGGTCTGCGCCCCGGCTCCCCCGCCGGCATCCCCTACATCGGAGCGGTACCCCAACTGCCGGGTCTGTACATCAACGCGGGGCACTACCGGAACGGGGTGGTACTCGGACCCGCCTCGTGCCGTCTGGCAGCCGATCTGGTGCTGGAACGGGAACCGATTGTCCCGCCGGAACCCTACCGTCTCGATGCAGAACGACAGGAATAATCCCCGGTGAGTCGACGAAGGGCTTACCCAACCCACATGAAACGCCCTCTCAGACATTTTCCAGGGTATGGACCCGGGTAACGGGCCGCGTCTATAATGGCCGGCTTCCAGCCGATGTAGCTCAGTCGGTAGAGCAACTGATTCGTAATCAGTAGGTCAGCGGTTCGATTCCGCTCATCGGCTCCAATCCGCCCCGGATCATCACACCCGTCACCATGCGCTTGTTCAAAATCGTTTTTCTGAATCAGGGAAAGGTCTACGAAATCTTTGCGCGCACGGTTCGTCAGGGAGAACTGTATGGATTCGTGGAGGTCGAGGACCTGATATTTCAGGAAACCAGTTCCCTGGTGGTCGACCCGTCCGCGGAAAAGCTGAAAGAGGAATTTTCCGGTGTTCAGCGCACGCGCATTCCCATCCATGCGGTGATTCGTATCGATGAGGTGGAGAAGCAGGATCACGGTCCCGGCAAAATCATCGAAATCGATTCGGAATCCAACATCACCCCTTTTCCCAACCACTTCCTGGGGCCCAGGCACACCCCGGACAAGGAGTGATTGCGTTTCCGCATTGAGAGATTGTTTCGGGTGTCGAGAATGGTGGGATCACATAGCGAGCCCCACACATGAAATTCCTATACCTCCTTCCGTTACTGCTCATCCTGCTTGGCGCCTGTTCGGATTCCGCCGATGATCAGTCGATGGACGACAGCTTCTCCCCGCCCCTGCTGACGGCGGCCGAAAGCGGAGATCTTCCCGCCATCCGCAAACTGCTCGATGAAAACAGTCCCGTCGATGTCATGGATGCCTGTCTCTGGACTCCCTTGATGAAGGCTGCTCTGAATGGCCACTATGAAGCGGCCGAACGCCTGATCGAAGCAGGCGCCGAGGTGAATCAACTGGACAAAGGCGGTTATTCAGCGCTGATGCTGGCGGCCTCGAACAATCATGCGGACATCGTCGAACTGCTGCTGACTCACGGGGCAAAGATCGATCAGGTCGAGGTCACAGGCGGCTGGACCGCCCTGATCTGGGCGGCAAAGCTTGGACATACCGATGCGGTTCAGGCGCTGCTCAAGCACCATCCCAATCCTGAGATTCGGGATTTCGATGGCCTCACCGCCCTGGACTGGGCTGAAAAGACCCAATATCCTGAGATTACTGCCCTGTTGAACTCCGCCGGTTGAGCGCTCCGTGACGCCCGCATGACGCGGGCGTTGCGTTCGACTCAATCCATCTATAATGATCTGGATCATCAGAAAAAAAACACACTGAAACTATGATGAACAGATGAGGCCGTGGCGTGGCGCGTCAGCGGACAGGACAAGGCGGTCAGGGGGTTTCCCCCGGGTCTGTCCACAGCGAGACACCTCACGGGCCTGTTCCCCGACTTCCGCCAGGAGGTAACACATGCCAAGCCGTATCACCAACGATCAGAGTTTTCGCGACGCGATCAATCAGTTGGACCCGCAACAACAGAGAGCACTGGCCGGTCAGTTTGTCGCCAGCGTGGCGCATCTGAGCTCCGACCCGAGAATCGTCCGCGCCATCAAGGCCGCATCGGATACCTCACTGTCCGCTCAAGAGACCGAGGATGCCTACAAGGCGGTCAAGGCTTTCGCCACTCAGACCTACACCGCCTGTGGTCAGGATGCGGACTGGGGCGCCCAGGCCGAACATTTCGTGGCCGCCGCCGCAGCGGCTTCACTCTCATCGGATGACCCTCAAGACGCCAAAGCGGTTTGGAAGACCGCGATGCAGGCGCGCATGGCGAAGAATTGCGAGATGATTCAGAAAGACGAAGGCGGCGTCGCCAATGAAGCGGAAAATCAGTACAAGCTGACCGAGGCCGCCTTAACCTGAAACCCGGGGCCTGGCAGCAGGCCCTGGCGTTGCGAATCGTGCAAATTCCGTCGCGCTGAGCGTTTCAGCCCGGGCACCTGGTTTGCCGGGCGATCGGGGCGGGTCATGACTTCACAACCGCCGTTCAACCCGAGCCGGTCCAATAGGCCGTCTGAGCCGCTCGGCCGGTTCGCTTGAGCGCCGCTCAGTTCTTCCCGTCCATCAGGGTAATTCCGTCCAATCCGTCGACCAGGGAATCCTGGGTCCGGTTCGCGCCCAGTTTGATCATCAGCCGCACATCGTTGGCGGAGTCCGCGTATGCCAGGGCGTTTTCGTAACTGATCACCCCTTCCTCGTAGAGCTGATACAGGTGCTGATCGAAGGTGATCATGCCCATTTCCGTAGAACGCTTCATCAGATCCTTGAGCTTGTGCACCTCGCCCTTGCGGATCATCTCCGCCGCCAGGGGACTGTTGAGCATCACCTCGATCGCGGCTCGCCGTCCGCTGCCATCGGACTTGGGTATCAGTTGCTGGGCGATGACCGCCTTGAGGTTGAGAGACAGGTCCATGAGAATCTGCTCCCGATACTCCTCGGGAAAGAAGTGAATGACGCGGTCCAGGGCCTGATTGGCGTTGTTGGCGTGAAGGGTGGACAGACAAAGATGCCCGGTCTCGGCGAAGGTGATCGCGTGCTCCATGGTTTCGCGGGTGCGGATCTCGCCAATCAGGATCACATCCGGCGCCTGGCGCAGGGTGTTCTTCAGGGCGATGGGATAGGATTCGGTATCTATGCCCACTTCGCGCTGGGTGATGATGCAGCGATTGTGGTCGTGCATGTATTCGATGGGGTCCTCGATACTGATGATGTGTCCATCTCCGTGGTTATTGCGATATCCGATCATCGCGGCCAGGGAGGTCGACTTACCGGTACCGGTGGCGCCGACGAAGATCACCAGTCCGCGCTTGGCCATGGAGAGGTCTTGAATGATCGGCGGCAGGTAGAGGGAATCCAGGGTGGGGATGTTGGTTTCAATGCGCCGCAGAACCATCCCCACCGCATCCCGCTGGATGAATGCGCTGACACGGAATCGCCCGATCCGCTTGGCGCTGATGGCAAAGTTACACTCCTTGGTCTCGTCGAACTCACGCTGCTGCGCATCGGTCATGATGCTGTAGCACAGGGATTTGGTCTGTTGGGCGGTAAGTGGGTTCTTATTGACCGCGTGGATCTTGCCGTTGACCTTGATCGACGGTTCACGGCCTGCCGTGATAAACAGATCCGAGGCCTTGTTCTTGACCATCATGGACAGGAGTGAATTCAGCTCCATTCGCGTTTCCTCTCAATACTGTCGCAGGCAACGGCCTGCAAAATCCAAGCATCCGCTCCACACTACGGCGGGTAGGCGGCAGTGCGTCCTGTCTTCCTGATATCCGCGGATCAGAACTGGTCCTTGTTCTGTGCCTTGGCCTTGGCGTCGAGTCGACTGACCACGCCGCGTTGCACCAGTTCTTTGAGCGCCTGATCCATGGTCGTCATACCGGCGGCCTGACCCGTCTGTATCGCCGAATACATCTGCGCCACCTTGTCTTCGCGAATCAGGTTGCGGATGGCCGGTGTGCCGATCATGATCTCCCATCCTGCGATACGCCCACCGCCAATCTTCTTCAGCAGGGTCTGGGCGATGACCGCGCGCAGGGATTCCGAAAGCATGGACCGAACCATCGATTTTTCACCTGCCGGGAACACATCGATGATGCGGTCGATGGTCTTGGCGGCTGAACTGGTGTGCAGGGTGCCGAACACCAGATGTCCGGTTTCCGCGGCGGTGAGGGCGAGACGGATGGTTTCCAGGTCACGCAACTCGCCCACCAGGATGATGTCCGGGTCTTCACGCAGGGCCGATCGCAGCGCTTCAGCGAAGCCCAGGGTATCCCGGTGCACCTCACGCTGGTTGATCAGGCATTTTTTACTGCTGTGAACGAATTCGATGGGGTCTTCAATGGTCAGGATGTGGGAGTAGTCATTGTCATTTTTGTAGTCCATCATCGCGGCAAGCGTGGTCGACTTACCCGAGCCCGTCGGGCCGGTGACCAGCACCAGTCCCCGGGGAACATCCACGATTTCCTTGAATATCGGGGGACACCCCAGGTCATCCAGGGTCAACACCTTGGAGGGGATGGTGCGAAAAACCGCCGAGGCGCCACGGGCCTGGTTGAATGCGTTGACACGAAAACGCGCGAGCCCGGGAATCTCGAAGGAAAAGTCGTTTTCCAGGAACTCTTCAAAATCCTTACGCTGCTTGTCGTTCATGATGTCATACACCAGCGCATGAACCACTTTGTGTTCAAGGGCAGGCACATTGATGCGGCGTATGTCACCGTCCACACGAATCATCGGTGGTAGGCCGGCTGACAGATGCAGGTCGGATGCGTTGTGTTTGACACTGAAAGCCAAGAGTTCAGCGATATCCATTCATTCCCCCAATTTCAGCGGGCAGTCTATGCCCTGAAAGGATCCTGGCGCGGCATGGCGCGCTTACGGTGTTGTCTGTTTTATCAGCCCGCAGGGCCTGTTTCTGTATCGACGCCCCAACCAATAAGTTTAGGGCCTGAGCCAGGCATGACAAACCGCAGAGTGGTGTTCCCGGTCTGTCCTGGAATATCATAGCTGCTCACACAACCCGTCGGTGACAGAATGAAGCGGAAACCGTCGCACGGATACTCCACTTCCCGATCCGTTGCTTGAAATGGCAACTGCCTGTCCTTACGTAAGAAAATAATATACTACGAGCCGCGCCAAAAAGCCGCTCTGCATCACCAAACCGCACCAGAACGACGTGACAAACAGCCAAGCTTGCAACGATTCTGACCTGATTGATCGTTATCAGGGGGTCCTACAACGTATTCGTGACGCCGAACGGACCTGTCATCGCGACAGCGGGGAGGTGGCGCTTCTCGCCGTCAGCAAGACCCGCAGCGCGGATGAAATTCGCGCCCTGGCCGGGCTGGGTCAGACCCGGTTCGGTGAAAACTACCTCCAGGAGGCCCTGGACAAGATCACCCAGCTGCGTACGCTGAAACTCTCCTGGCATTTCATCGGTCGAATCCAGAGCAACAAAACCCGGCCGATTGCGGAACATTTCGATTGGGTACACAGTGTCGCGAGTCTCAAGCATGCGACCCGGCTGAGCGAGCAACGCCCTGCCGACCGGCAGCCGCTTAACATTTGTCTGCAGGTCAATACCAGCGGTGAAGCGAGTAAGGGCGGTCATGAACCGGAACAGCTACAGGAGCTTCTGCCGGCCTATCAGGCACTGGAAAACCTCAGGGTTCGCGGCTTGATGACCATCCCGGCGCCGCTCCAGCCCGGTGACGACCCGCGTCGGCCGTTTCGTCAATTGCGGGAGTTGAGAGATCGTCTCCGCACCCCGGAGCTGCCCCTGGAGACCCTCTCCATGGGCATGTCCGACGATCTCGAGGCCGCGGTCTGCGAAGGTGCGGGCATCCTGCGCATTGGTACCGCAATCTTCGGCCCACGACAGTATAATCAGGTAACCTGAAGCAACCATGACATCAGAAACCGCATGAGCGATACGAACATTACATTCCTGGGCGGCGGCAATATGGCCACCAGCCTGGTGGCTGGCCTGATCGCCGATGGCTATGACCGTGAACGCATCACGGTCAGCGATCCGGATGGTGAAAAGCTGAGCCAGTTGGCGGCCAGTTACGGGATACACGCGCAATCGGACAACCGCAAGGCCATCGTCGGCGCCGGGATCCTGGTACTGGCGGTCAAACCCCAGGTGCTGGAGGCCGTTTGCCGTGAAATCGCGGAAGCGGTGCATCAGCAGAACCCGCTGATCATCTCCATTGCCGCGGGAATACGCCTGGCCACCCTGAGCCAGTGGCTGGGCGATGAGCTCGCCCTGGTGCGCAGCATGCCGAACACCCCTGCGATGATCCAATCCGGCGCCTCGGGGCTGTTTGCCTCCGCCACGGTCAGTGAGGAACAGCGCAGCAAGGCCGAGAGTATTTTACGGGCCGTCGGGCTTACCCGCTGGGTGGAGGAAGAGTCCCTGATCGATGCCGTCACCGCAGTTTCAGGCAGTGGCCCGGCCTATTTCTTTCTCGTCATGGAAGCCATGGAGGAGGCTGCCATCAAGCTGGGGCTGAGCCCGGAGACCGCACGCCTGCTGACCCTGCAAACCGCCCTGGGCGCCTCTCGCATGGCCATGGAGAGCAGTGATTCACCCGCCACCCTGAGGCAGAAGGTTACCTCTCCCGGAGGCACGACCGAACGCGCCCTGGGAATTCTAGAAGAGGGGCAGTTGCGCAGCCTGTTTCAAAAGGCCCTGGAGGGCGCCCAGGCGCGATCCCGGGAATTGTCCGATATTCTGGGACAGGGCTGAACATGGACAGCACCTACCTGACCAATCCCCTGGTATTCCTGGTCCAGACCCTGTTTGGGCTGTATGTGCTGGCGATCCTGCTGCGTTTCCTGCTGCAGATCGTGCGCGCCGACTTTTACAACCCGATCTCCCAGTTCCTGGTCAAGATCACCAACCCACCGCTGCGAATCCTGCGCCGGGTGGTCCCCGGACTCGGCGGCGTCGACATCTCATCCCTGCTCCTGGCTTGGCTGATCAAAACCCTGGAGGTGTTTCTGGTGATCGCCATTCTGGGTCATCCGGTGAACCTTCTGGCTCCTTTCATCTGGGCGATCCCGGAACTGATCGAACTGGTGATCAACATCTTCCTCTTCAGCGTGGTGATTCAGGCAATCCTCAGCTGGATCAATCCGGGCAGCTACAATCCCGCCTCTGCCCTGCTCTACAGCATTACCGCCCCGGTGCTGCGTCCGGCGCAGAAGCTGCTGCCACCCATGGGGGGACTGGACCTCTCGCCGATGCTGGTGATCATCGGCCTGATCCTGCTGAAAATGCTGCTCATGCCCCCCTTGCTCCAGCTCACCGGCAGCCCGTTCCATTGAACTGGTTCAGCTGGAATGACGATGAACTGACCCTGCGCCTGCGAGTCCAGCCTAAAGCGGCCCGGGACCGTTTCGTCGGTCCCTACGGAGAGGATCAATACAAGGTAACCCTCACCGCGCCCCCGGTGGACGGCGAGGCCAACAAACACCTGGTGAAATTTCTCTCGGCCAGCTTTGGCCTGCCCCGTTCCCGCATCACCCTGGTGTCAGGTCAGAGCTCCCGCAGCAAGTGCCTGAGACTAAAGTCTCCCTCCCGGTTGCCGATACCTGTTGGGAAGTGAGACCGGGGTTCAAGTGCAGCGGTTTGCCGCTCTAGTAACCTCATTCCTCCTTAAGTATGATTCCGCCAGACGCCGGCCGGGGAGCGACCGTGCCTGACGGAGACGCGGCATGAATGGGGCAAGTGCATGAGTGATATGGAAAAAGTACGATTCGAGGAACAGCTGCAGGCGTACGAGCAGTGGAAGAAGGATATCGTCAACACGATCGATGAGTATGGTCCCTGGCTGGAAGACAACGAGATGTCTTCCGATGACGTTAAAACACGCATCGAGCACACCCTGGACACCATCAAGAGCGACAAGCTGACGATCGCCTTCGTCGCTGAATTTTCCCGCGGCAAGACCGAGCTGATCAACGCCCTGTTCTTTGCCGACTACGGCCGCCGCCTGCTGCCATCCGATGCGGGCCGCACCACCATGTGTCCCACTGAGATTTTTTACGATGACCAGCGCAACGAGGCCTATGTGCGGCTGCTGCCCATCGAAACCCGCCTTCAGGACACCACCCTCGCTCAGCTGCGCCACGATGCGAAACAGTGGGTGCACTATCCCCTGGAGATCGGTTCGGTCGAACAGATGCAGGCGGCCCTGAACGAGGTGATTCAGACCAAGGAAGTCCCTCTGGAGGAGGCCAAGCGACTCGGTCTCTACAGCCCGGACCTGCATCCCCACCAGACCCAGCCGCCGGAAATCATCGAGATCCCGAAGTGGCGCCATGCCCTGATCAGTTTCCCCAATCCGCTCCTGCAGAAGGGGCTGACCATTCTCGACACCCCCGGCCTCAACGCCCTGGGCACCGAACCCGAATTGACCCTCAACATGCTCCCCGCGGCCCAGGCAGTACTGTTCGTGCTCGGAGCCGACACCGGTGTCACACGCAGTGACATGGAGATCTGGCAGCATCACATCAAGGGCTTTCAGAGCGGTCGCAAACGCGGCCTGATGGTGGTGCTGAACAAGATCGACACCTTGTGGGACGATCTGCGCGAACATACCGACATCCACGAAGCGATCCAGGCCCAGCAGGCCAACACGGCGGAAATGCTCGGCGTGGAACCGAGAGTGGTGTTTCCGATCTCGGCGCAGAAAGGTTTGCTGGCAAAGATTAAGAACGATGCCGGACTATTGGAAAAGAGTGCCTTGCTGGAGTTGGAAAACTACCTGGGGCAGGACGTACTGAACATCAAGCAACAGATCATTCTCGACACCATCAGCTCCGATGTGGGACAGATGCTGGACAACAGCCGCAGCATCCTCTCCGGCAAACTCAACGACACCAAGTATCAGCTCGAGGAGCTCGAGGAGTTGAGCGACAAGAGCGATGACGTGATCAACAACCTGATGGACAAGACCCGTAGCGAACAGGCCCAGTACCTGCGTGACGTGGAGACCTTCCAGTTGAGCCGTAAACAGCTCAAGCAACAGGCTGACCTGTTATCGGACACCCTGGACCTCGAAAAGCTGGATGCGGTAATCGACAAATGCCGTGAATCCATGACCAGCAGCTGGACCACAAGTGGCATGAAAAGCGCGATGAAAGGGCTGTTCGACGATATGCGCAGCAGCATGTTCAACATCGTCAGCCAGAGCGAACAGACCCGCAAACTGATCCGTAACATCTACCGCAAGTTCCAGAACGAACATGGCTTTGCGGTGGTGCAGCCGAAAATGTTTTCAATCGTCAAATACCGTGTCGAATTGGAACTGCTGCACCAGGAAGCGGAAATCTTCCGCAACAGTCCGGTCACGGCGATGATGGAGCAGAATTTTGTTGTGAAGAAATTCTTCACGGCACTGGTCAAGCGGGCCCGGGATATCTTCCAGCGGGCCGGTGATGAGATTTCCGGCTGGCTGCGCAGCACCCTGGAACCCCTGGTGATCCAGATCAAGGATCACAAGGAGATGATGGAAAAACGCCTCAACAATCTGCAGAAGATCGGCCAGTCACGCAATACCCTGCAATACCGCATTCTGGAATTGCAGGAGCAGTACACGGAACTGGCCCGCCAGCTGACTTCCCTGCGCAACATGGCCAACCGTCTAAGCAACAGTCGCCCGCTGCATCAGGCGCATCGGCAGAAACCAACCCTGGTGACCCAGAGCGCTTCCTGAACGTTGAATATCACCCCGCCTGGAAAAACCGGCCACATTGGCCGGTTTTGCTTTTTCCGGTCGCCGTTCCGTCCAGCAGGAAACACCGCGCGCGAAAGATCCAGGCGAGGTCTCAGGCAAACCCCAGCTTCACCCCCCGGTACTCTTCGTCTAAACTTTGCCCAAGGCTCCGGGCACGCCACCCGCCTGGCCGGGCGCCCACAGGCTGTTGGAATCAGCCAGGCAAAGGCAAGACACGCAGGTGGTCTCTGACTTCCCGCATCGGTCGATCCTCGCTGCGACCCGTAGCGAATCAGACCACACTGCCAATGCTGTCAACATAACCAAGACCGGTCTGCAGACCGGCACCTTAGGAGGAGTTTATGACCTTGTTCAAATCCCTTTCCGCTTTGCTGGTGATGATCTTCATAAGCCTGCCGGCCTGGGCAGAAAACAGTACCGAAATCCCGGGCTTCACCATTCATCACAATGCCATCCCCAGCGCATCGCTGGAACCCGCCATCGCCCGGGAATACGGCATTCAGCGGAGCAAATACCGGGGCATGCTCAACGTAAGCGTGATCAAGAAAGTCGCGGGCACCACAGGAAAGTCCACCGATGCCATCGTGATGGCCAAAGCCACCAACCTGCGGGGCCAGCTGATCAGCATTCCGATCCGCAAGATTACCGAGGGCGAGGCGATTTACTATATCGGCGAATTCCGCATCGCGGACCGGGAGACCCTGAACTTCGAGATTCAGGTCAAACCGCAAGGTGAAACCCGCTTCTATACCGCCAAGATGAGCCAGGATTTCTACATCGACTGATCACGTCCCTCCCCGGCAACGCCCCGGGGAGGGACGTAACCACGGCTTTCAGAAGGCCCGGACCAGGGTCACCAGGCCAAACAGGATCACCGTCAACCCGGCCAGGCGGCGCACCCGGATATCCTTCAGCCATCTCGCCAGGCTACCCGCCACAATGCCCATGGCAAACAGGTTCGGCAAAGTCCCCAGGCCAAACGCCAGCATCAACCCCGCCCCTTGCAGGACCCCGCCACTGGAGACGCTCATAATCAGCATGGTGTAAACCAGGCCGCAGGGAATCCATCCCCACACGATACCGAGGACGAAGGCCTGCCCCGGAGACTTCACCGGCAGCAACCTGCGCGCCACCGGCTCGATGCGCTTCCACAGGCTGTTGCCCAGATGCTCAATCTTCGACAATCCCAGCCACCAGCCGCCCAGATAGAGCCCGAGGAGAATCATGAACAGCCCGGCGATCACCAGCAGCACCTGCTGGGTCGCCTGAACCGGCAGCATTTCCGCCAGCAGCAGGCCCAACCCGCCCATGATGCCTCCGGCCACCAGGTAACTGAATATGCGCCCGAGGTTGTAACCCAGTTGATAGGGCAGCGTGCGCAACAGATGCGCGCGAACCGTCTCCGGCAGGCCGAAGGTCAGCGCCCCGACAATCCCGCCGCACATCCCGGCACAATGTCCGCCACCCAGTAAACCGGCACCGAATGCCGCCAGATAACTGCTCTGTTCAAGCATCGCGTGTCCTCCTGGACGGATCGGGGCTGCCCGGCCACTCTTGGGCCCTGGGATATGAATCTGTATGGGTCATCTGTTGCAAGTCCGATAACACTCGTCAGTGGCGTTTATTGTGTACGACAGGGTTGGCTTTATCATTGTGATTTTCCCGGAGGCGGCAGATAGCGCATCGCCAGAATCACCAACCCGAGCACCGGCACCCCGAGACTGGCGGTGATCAGGAAAAACGGCGTATATCCCAGGTTATCCACCATCACCCCGGAAAAACCACCGATGAATTTCGGTAGCAGCAGCATCACCGAGCTGAACAGGGCATACTGGGTCGCGGAATAGGAGATATTGGTCAGACTCGAAAGATAGGCAATGAAGGCGGAAGTGGCCAGGCCGGCACTCAGATTGTCCGCCGATATCACCACTACCAGGCTGGCCACATCGTGGCCCACCCCGGAGAGCCAGGCGAACAGCAGGTTGGTGGCCGCCGCCAGCAGGGCGCCCAGCAACAGAATCGGCATTACCCCGAGACGCACCACCATCACCCCGCCAAACACCGCACCGGTGAGGGTCATGATCACGCCGAACACGTTGGCCACCAGGGCCACTTCGTGTTTGCTGAATCCCAGGTCGACATAAAAAACACTGGAGATCACGCCCAATACCACATCCGAGATGCGGTAGGTCGCAATCAGGGAGAGTATCAGCAGGGCCTTCCAGCGATAGCGCCGAAAAAAGTCCGAGAAGGGACTGACGACCGCATCGTAGAACCATTCGCTGATACGCCGCACACCCGCCGGCAGCCATGCCTGATTTTCGATCATCCGTTCCACATGGGCTTCACGTTCCCGGGTGGCTCGATCGGGATGCACCGCGGGCTCTTTGATCAGTAGGACGGTGACCACCCCGACGAGCATCAACGCCGCCATGACCAGATAGGCCAGGCTGTAGGCCGACAATTGATAGTCCACGCCTTCCGGGGTCGCCCAACCGGCCACCGCCAGGGCGCCACCGCCGCTGACGATCATCGCCAGCCGGTAGCCAATCATGTAGTTGGCCGCCATGATGCCCTGCCATTTCACCGCCTCCGATTCGATACGATAGGCATCGATGGCGATATCCTGGGTCGCCGAGGCAAACGCCACCAGCAACGCCAACAGGGCGAATGAGGCCACACTTTCAGTCGGATCCGAAAACGCCAGACCGCACAACCCGGTAATCACCGCCAGCTGCGCCAGCAGCATCCATCCGCGACGACGACCGAAGCGCCGGGTCAAACCCGGAATCGGCAGCCGATCGACCAGCGGGGCCCAGACCCACTTGAACCCGTAGGCCAGCGCCACCCAGCTGAGAAAACCGATGGTGGAACGCTCCAGTCCCGCCTCTCGCAACCAGAAGGAGAGCGTGCCGAATACCAGCAGCAGGGGCAGCCCGGCGGAAAAGCCCAGGAACAGCATGTTTCGCACACCAGGTTGCCAGTAATTGGCGAGTACCCGGGGCCATTCGTTCAACTTCACGGATACCTCAGATGTCCAGATAAGGACCGGCCGCGTGCAACCGGACACAAACGCGCATTATAAGTGGCAGAAAAACACAAACCCAGAAATCTCTCCCACAACCGGGTGAAATCTGCCGAATCCGGGTGTATTCGCGTTACAATGCGCCCCTCGAGTCAAATCAGGTAATCGCTCATGCAGGACTATCAACGGGAATTCCTCGATTTCGCATTGGATGTCGGGGTTTTGAAATTCGGTGAATTCACCCTGAAATCGGGTCGTATCAGTCCCTACTTCTTCAATGCCGGGCTGTTCAACACCGGCGCAAGTCTGGCGCGGTTGGGACGCTACTACGCCCAGGCGATCGTCGATTCCGGGGTCGCCTTCGATGTCCTCTACGGCCCAGCGTACAAAGGCATCCCCCTGGCCGCGGTAACCGCCGCCGCACTCTATGATCAGCATGACCGGGACATACCCTACGCCTTCAATCGCAAAGAGGCGAAGGATCATGGTGAAGGCGGTGTGATCGTGGGTCACGCTCTGCAGGGCGGAGTGTTGATCATCGATGATGTCATCTCCGCGGGCACTTCGGTGCGCGAATCGATGGAGATCATCAAGGCCGAGCAGGCCACCCCGGCGGGGGTGGTGATTGCCCTGGACCGGCAGGAACGGGGTAAGGGTGAGCGTTCGGCGATTCAGGAGGTCGAGCAGGACTACAACATGCCGGTCAGCGCCATCGTACGGCTCGAGCAGCTGATCGAATACCTGCAGGAGCGGGACCCGGCCAGCGAAGACCTGGATCGAATTCATCGCTACCGGGAAACCTATGGGGTTTGAATCAGAAGATCAGCTTGAATCCTACCAGCAGGGTCACCACCTCGAAGCCCCGCTTGATCCAGCGATTGCCTTTGGCAATCGCCAGGTGGGCGCCCAGGTAGCCCCCCAGCAGGGACCCCGCCAGCAACACCGGCAACCATTGCCAGTGAATGCTACCCAGCAGTCCCAGAGTGATCGCGCCGCTGCCGTTCCAGAACACCCCCACCAGCACCAGGGTGTGGGCCACCGCACGGCGGTAGTCCAGACCGAACCAGCGGATCAGCCAGAGGGTCACGAACAGCCCGGTGCCGGAGGTCAACGAGCCGTTCAGCACCCCGATCAGGAACAATCCCAGCCCCCCGATCAGCAGCCCCCTGCGGTCCCGGTGACGCGCCTGGTACTCCTGACCCAGCTTGGGACTGAGCAGGGAATAGATGCCAAGTCCCAGGGTCAATACACCGAGCGCCACCTGCGCCACGCGGTCCGGTACCTTGAGGATGACACTCGCACCCAACACCACACCCGGCAGGCCAGCCAGCAACATGTAGATCACAAACTGCCGCTCCAGCCCCCCTTCGCGCAGGTGACGCACCGTGGCGCCGACGCCCAGCGCGACCGACGCCACCTTGTGGGTCGCCAGGGCCACCCCAAAGGGTAAACCGAGGAAAATCAGGGCGGGGAGTTGCAATAAACCCGCACCACCACCGGAGAAGGCGGAAAACAGATTGGCCAGGAAGGAAACGATGAAAAGGGTGAACTGTTCCACAAAGCCGCTATCTTAATATTTGAATCTGGCAGTATAATCGAAGCAGTGTGGTTTCGGCAGCGTGACTGTCGCAGCATAAGAATACCGTATCACCGGGGCGTCACATGTATCATCGCGAACGGGCCGTTTACCGCATCAGGTATCCAGGAACACGCCGGATCGGTCTGACCGCCAGCTCAATCAGGCCTGAAGAAATCGGCAGCAACTGCCGCCATACTAGCAACAGAGCCCCTCGGACAAGTGTTAACAGGCCCTAGAGAACCGTCCATCGCGAATGTATTTCAGAATCTTCATCATCACAGCCATCCTGCTCAGCAGCCTGTCCGGTACCAGTCAGGCCGGTCGGCTCTACAAATGGGTCGATGACGATGGCAATGTTCACTACTCGGACAAACTTCCTCCCACTGAAACCCACCGGGCACGCCAGCAACTGGACGAACACGGCATTACCGTCGACCGGGTGGACGCGGCGAAAACCGCTGAGCAACTGCAACAGGAGGCGGAACAGGAACGGCTGCGTCAGGAACAACAGCGGATCCTGGAAAAACAGCAGGCCCAGGACCGGGTGCTGTTGCGCACCTTTCGCAGTGAGGACGACATCCTGATGACCCGAAACGGCCAGATTCAGGCCGTCGACACCTCCATTCGAGTCACCGAATCGAATATCCGACGGCTCAAGAGCACCCTGGACGATATGCAGCAGCTGGCGGCCCAGCGGGAACTCAGCGGCAAGCCTGTCAGTCCGAAAATGAGACAGGATATCGAGACCAAACGGATTGCCCTGACCGAGGCTTATCAGTCGATCATCGCCCGGGAACATGACAAAAACCGTATTCGCCAGTCATTCGCCCGGGACCTGCAGCGCTTCCGTGAACTGAAGAAACTGCGCACCACCAACAACCCGGCATTCGATGCCGACAATAGCTTCGCCCAGGCGCTTCAGAACGTGTATGACTGCGGCCAGGACACGGCCTGCGATCGACCCTGGAAGCTGGCCCGAAAATACCTCAGGCAACACAGCACCACGCCGATCAAGATCGATGCAGAAAACATCATCATCAGCGGCGAGGCCATCAACGAGGGGGACATCAGCATCTCGATGTCGCGTATTCGTGATCCGAAGCAAGGCAACACGCTGATCTTCATGGATCTGCAGTGCAAGAGCGATCCACAGCGCAATGCCTCCTGTCAAGGCACCCCCGAGGTAAAACGCATCAAGGCCGAATTTCAGGCGGCGCTGCAGCCCTGAACCGGAATAACCCGGCGATATAATCTGGCCCTAGCCTGGCGGGTTGAACAGCCCGGAGGAGAGCAGTTGCCACTGCTGTTCCCAGTGCTGCAGGGGGGAGCGTTTGAAACGGCTGCGCAGATACTGGTGCATCAGCCCTTCCACCAGAGAGGTCATCAGGTGGGCCGCCAATGCGGGGTCCGTGGCCAGTACACCCTCCCCATGCCGGGCGCCTGCTTCCCGCAGCACCTGCTTCAATTGAGTCTCCACCCGGTCGAAGAACTGTCCGACCCTGAGCAGCAGTCGCTCGGTCTCGCCGACCAGGGCTTCTCCCAGCAGTACCCGGGTGATGCCGGGATTGCGTTCCGCGAACACCAACAGCAGGTAGAGAATCTGCCCACAACGAACCTGCACCTGTTCCTGCTCCTGCAGGATCTGGTTGATGCGCGCAAACACACTCTCCTCGGCAAAGTCGATGAGACCCTCGAACATCCTCGCCTTGCTCGCGAAGTGGCGATACAGGGCGGCCTCGGAAATACCCACGGCCCGTCCCAGGGAGGCGGTGGTGATGCGACCGCCGGGATTTCGTTCGAGTTCCCGGGCCAGGGACTCGAGAATCAACTGTCTGCGGGGGACCTTCTGCTGACTCATCAACGGCGACGTATCAGTGTGCCTACGCCTTCGTCCGTGAAGAGTTCCAGCAAAACCGCGTGGGGTACCCGGCCGTCGATGATGTGAGAGGATCCCACGCCGGTCTCCACGGCCTCCAGGGCGGTGGCGATCTTGGGCAGCATTCCGCCGTGAATGGTGCCGTCCTCGATCAACTCGTGCACCCGTTCGGCGGTCAACCCGGTCAGCAGACCACCGGACTTGTCCAGCAGTCCCTGGGTATTGGTCAGCAGAATCAGTTTTTCCGCCTGCATGATCTCGGCCACCTTACCGGCCACCAGATCCGCATTGATATTGTAGGAGTGTCCGTCCTTGCCCACGCCGATGGGTGCGATGACCGGAATGAAGTCACCCTGAATCAGCATGTTGACCACACTGACGTCGATGCTTTCAACCTCGCCGACATGCCCGATATCGATAATTTCGGGTTCCTGAAGCTCCGGACCACGGCGGCTGATCACCAGTTTCTTGGCATGGATCAGATCCCCGTCCTTGCCGGTCAGACCCACGGCGGATCCACCCGCCCGGTTGATCAGGCTGACGATCTCCTTGTTCACCAGGCCACCGAGCACCATCTCAACCACGTCCATGGTCTCACTGTCGGTGACCCGCATGCCCTCGACGAACTCCGAGTCTTTGCCAAGCCGTTTCAACAGGCTGCCGATCTGCGGCCCTCCCCCGTGCACCACCACCGGGTTGATACCGACCAGCTTCATCAGTACCACGTCCATGGCGAAACTGTTTTTCAAGGCCTCGTCCACCATGGCGTTGCCGCCATACTTGATGACCAGGGTCTTACCGGAAAAGCGTTGAATATAAGGCAGCGCCGAGGTCAGAACCTGGGCGACATTCTGTGCCTGTTCGGGGGATAAACTCATGTTGTCCGTACGATCGCTCAATTAATGTGATGATTCAGGGCCCTAGAATGGGGCTTCCAGTTGGGGATCGGCCTTTTTCAGGAGTTCCCGGAACTGGGATTGTACCTGCTCCAGATCCTGTTCCGACTCCGCCTCGAAGCGGAATAACAGCGCGGGGACGGTATTCGACGCCCGAATCAGGCCCCAGCCCTTCTCGAACTCGGCACGCACCCCGTCGATCTTGACCATCCGCGCACCCGGCAGGTCGGGCATCTGGTCGATGGCCTGCATCACCTTCTGCGCCTGACCCTCTTCGAGGCGCAGGCTGAATTCCGGTGTCGACAGGCTTTCCGGCAACTCGGCAAACACCTCGGCGCTGGTGCGGTAATCCAGGGAGAGGATTTCCAGCAGGCGGGCACCAGCGTAAATCCCGTCATCAAATCCGTACCAGCGCTCGGAAAAGATGATGTGTCCGCTGAACTCCCCGGCCAGCAGGGCGTGGGTCTCCTTCATTTTGGCCTTAAGCATGGAGTGGCCGCTCTTCCACATTAACGGACGTCCACCATTCGAGAGCACCACGTTGGCCAGGTGGCGGGTGCATTTCACATCGTAGATGATGTCCCCACCGGGTTCACGGGTCAGTACATCGATCGCCAGATACATCAGCAAGCGGTCCGGCCAGATAATCTTGCCGGTCGAGTCGACCACACCCAGGCGGTCGCCATCCCCATCGAACGCCAGACCCAATGCGGCTTCATGTTCCACCACCGCCTTTTGCAGATCGCGCATGTTGCGGGGGTCGCCGGGATCCGGGTGATGATTCGGGAAATCACCGTCCACGTCACAATACAGCTCGATGACTTCGCAGCCGATCTGGCGGTAGAGCTCCGGCGCCACCACGGAGGCGGCACCGTTGCCGCAATCGACCACGATTTTGAGAGTCTGTCCGAGGCGCACATCAGAGAGGATCCGCTCAATGTAGTCGGCCACGATTTCCTTCGAATCAAAGGAACCCTCGGCCTGCAGCAACTGATCCGCATCGATGCGGCGGCGCAGTTGCTGAATGGCTTCGGTATTGGGGCTGTCCTGACCGATGATCATCTTCATGCCGTTGTACTGGGGCGGATTGTGGCTGCCAGTGATCATGACCCCGCACTCGGCATCCAGTTCGTGCACCGCGTAGTGAACCAGCGGGGTCGGCACCAGACCCAGATCGATGACATCCCGGCCACTCGCCTGCAGTCCCTCGATCAGCGCTCTCTGTAACGCTTCACTGGAGTTGCGGGCATCCCGCGCGACAACGACGGTATTGTAGCCGCGCTCGTAGATTTCACTGCCGAACCCCTGACCGAGCAGCGTGACCACATCCGGGGTCAGGGATTCTCCCACCACACCGCGGATGTCGTAGGCCCGGAAGATGGCGGGGTTGATCTCCACGGAGCTGGATTTGCTGATCGACTTGCGGGGCTCCACCTCGTCGTACATTTCCTCATCGACAAGGATTCCGGCATCCACCGCTTCGGTCTCCTGAACCGCCCGTTGCATCTTCGATTTGTCCGACTGTTTGGAACGGTACTCGCGGATCTGGTGTTCCATGACGTCCAGGGTGGGCTGCAGATCGCTCAACTCGGCGGACTGAGCCTTGGGGGGACGCCCCACCATCAGCGCCTCGATGAGGGTCAGGATGCTGTGCTGATCCTTTTTCAGTGCCTTGCTCATGCCGGAAGACTGGCGCATCAGCAGCAGCGCCATGAGAAGAAACAACAGAACCCCCGGCGCGGCTTCGAGACCCAACTGAACCGGATCCAGCAGCTGTGCGGAACCTCCCCAATAGGCGATCTGCCAGATAGTTCCCGGAATCGGCATGACCCCGTCTGCCTTGGTTCCGGTGGCCGCCTCACCCTTTCCCTTGATCACAAGGGCCGGTTTATTGGGCACGATCTGCTGCCATTCCAGGCGTCCCGGAAGCCGTTCCATGGCATCCAGGAGTTTACCCAGCCCCTGTGTGGGCAGGGCCAGATGCAGCACTCCCAGCAGCATGCCTGAAGAGTCCCGCACGGCCGCGGCGAGGGCAATGTGCTGATGAGGCGTGCCGAACTGGTGCAGTTCAGCCGGCGGCTGCTGCTCACGGGTCTCAGCCTGTCGCAGCAGTTGCAGGGATGCGTAGCCCATGTGGGGCTCCAGCAGGGTATCCGGAACATTTGAGTCGGGCGGCAGCATCCTTACCAGCAGGGCGCCGGGGATCAGACCGGTGAGCGCTTTCTGCTCCGCCTGCCACTCGGGGGATTGTCCCGCGGCGAACAGGGACAGGATGCGGGCCTGGCTGGCCAATTCCTGCAGCAGTGCCGACCGCTGACTGACCAGTTCAGAAAACGTGTTCGAGATGACCTGAGCCATCGCGCGGGCTTCCGCTTTCTTCTGGGTCCCTGCGCTGGCCTGGTTTTGATACCAGTTGGCGTACCAGGCCGCCGCAACCAGCACCAGCAGGGCCACAACAGCGGTCAGCCAGTAACTGCGAATCGAGCTTCCCTTGCCCGTCTTTACTTTTGGGTCCCCATTCTTCTTAGCAAATCCCATAGTACTCCCTGATGGTTTACCCAGACCTCAAACCGGCCCGGTAACGCATAGTATTATTGTTTCCGGCATCGTCCCGCGTCAGCGATACCGCCCAATGAGGACGCCGCAATCAGCCAGGCATGGCGCCGCCGATGGCTCTCATCAGCCCTTTCCGGCTGCTCGATAACGCTGCGCGATCACTTCGGCAAGCTGTTGCGCAAGTTCCCGTTTAGGCATCATCGGCAAGCGCTCGCGCCCACCCTCCCAGAGCAGCAGCAGGGCGTTCCGGTCTGATTCGAATCCGCCTTCCCGGGTCCCCACCTGGTTGGCCGCAATCAGATCCAGTCCCTTGGCCTGGCGCTTGGCCTCGGCGTGGGCTTCGACCTGTTCGGTCTCTGCGGCAAAGCCGACACAGAACGGGGCTTTTTTTCGCGCCGCCACTTCAGCGAGTATATCGGGATTCCGCACGAGTTCCAGTATGACTATGTCTTTATTTTTCTTGATTTTCTCATCGGCCACCTGGCGCGGCCTGTAGTCACCCACCGCAGCAACGCCGACAAAGATATCCGCATCAGCGACCCGCTGCATGACTGCGGTATGCATTTCATGGGCGGTTTCCACCCAACAACAGGGTATGTTGGCCGGCGCGGGAACAGTCGCCGGACCACTGACCAGGGTCACCTCGGCGCCCAGACCGGCAAGGGCCTCCGCCAGGGCGAAGCCCATCTTTCCGGAACTGCGGTTACCCACGAACCGAACCGGGTCGATGGGCTCCCGGGTGGACCCGGAAGTCAGCAAAACCCGGGCCCCGGATAGAGCGCCCTGGGTAAACAGCCGCACCACCCGTCCGGCCAGTTGTTCAGGTTCGAGCATGCGCCCGGGACCGGTTTCACCGCAAGCCTGCCCCCCTTCATCAGGTCCCCAGCAGAGACATCCACGCTGTTGCAGCCTGTGGATGTTCTCCTGGGTCGCCGGGTTGAGCCACATCTGCTGATTCATGGCGGGCGCAACCGCGATCGGGGCTCGGGTGGCGAGGCACAGGGTGGTGAGCAGATTATCCGCCATGCCGCAGGCCAGTCGGGCGAGAAAATGCGCACTGGCCGGCGCCACCAGCACCAGGTCCGCCCAGCGGGCCAGGGTGATGTGATCCATCGCCGCTTCCGCCTGGGCATCCAGCAATTCGGTATGCACCGGTGAACCGGACAATGCCTGGAAGGTCAACGGGGTGACGAACGCCTGGGCCGAGGGTGTCATGACCACCTTGACCTCGGCGCCGGACTTGCGCAGCACACGCACCAGCATCGCGGCTTTGTAGGCCGCTATGCCCCCGGTCACTCCAAGCACGATGTTTCTGTTTTTCAACCCGGACACAACCCACGCCCTGTCAGAAATGGCTGTAAACCGCCAAGATTAACCCAAGCCACTGTAAATGTTTAGGTCGCGCCACCGCCCTACCCCGCTGTGCCGTTAGAACAGCGTCTCGCAGCGACACGCACAAGGCCGTAGAATGGGCAGGATTGAAGATCAGGGACAGGGAGGTCTCCATGCCGATCACCGACTGGCCCGAGGACGAGCGTCCCCGGGAAAAATTACTCAAACGGGGCGCCAATGCGCTCTCCGACGCGGAACTGCTGGCCATCTTCCTGCGCACCGGGATTCCCGGCATGACCGCGGTGGATCTCGCGCGAAGCCTGCTCAACGAGCACGGCAGCCTGGTTCGCCTGCTCGGTGCGGATCGTCGAAGTTTCTGCCAGACCCGGGGCCTTGGGGTGGCAAAGTACGCCCAACTGCAGGCCGCTCTGGAGATCACACGCCGCTACCTGCACGAATCAATCCGCCATGCCGACAGCCTGACCAGTCCGCAGCAGAGCCGTGAATACCTGAAGACCAGATTGAGGCACTATCGCCATGAGGTGTTCGCCTGTCTGTTTCTCGACAACAGGCACCGGGTGCTGGGCTACGAGGAGTTGTTCCGCGGCACCATCGACGGCGCCAGTGTGCATCCCCGGGAGGTGGTCAAGAGCGCCTTACAGCACAATGCCGCGGCACTGATACTGGCGCATAATCACCCTTCCGGGGTGGCCGAACCAAGCCAGGCGGACCAGGCGATCACCCAAACCTTGAAAAGCGCCCTGTCGCTGGTGGACATCCGCGTGCTCGATCACATCATCATCGGAGAGGGCACACCGGTTTCGCTGGCGGAGCGGGGCCTCATGTAACCGACAGGTAATCCCCCGCAGGGCGGATCGGCGCTTGCCTATCCGGCGGCACTCTGATATAAATACGCGCCTTTCGTCCCAGGGATAACTGAATTTCGAGGTTTCGACCATGTCAAGAGTCTGCCAGGTAACCGGCAAACGCCCGGTCACGGGGAACAACGTTTCCCATGCACACAACAAGACCAAACGCCGCTTTCTGCCGAACCTGCACACCCACCGGTTCTGGGTTGAGAGCGAAAACCGCTGGGTGCGTCTGCGCCTTTCGTCCAAAGGCATGCGCATCATCGACAAGAAGGGCATCGACGCCGTCCTGTCCGACCTGCGCGCCCGTGGCGAAAAAATCTGATTGAGGAGCACTGAAAATGCGTGACAAAATCAAACTCGTGTCCAGTGCCGGTACCGGACATTTCTACACCACGACCAAGAACAAGCGTAACCAGCCGGGCAAGATGGAAATCAAGAAGTTCGACCCGAAGGTTCGCAAGCACGTGATGTACAAGGAAGCCAAGATCAAATAGATCCCACGCTTGCCCCTGGACACGGAAACCCGCCAATGGCGGGTTTCTGCTTTTCAGACCGCCGTTACCGATCGCTACACCATCCCGTAACGGTTCATATCAGCCAACCGCCCGCCGGTTCATTTGCACCTCCAGCCCGGCATCCCGCCTGCTGATCTCCATGTTCCCCCGCCTGTTCCCGCCTAGGTTTGCCTGGCATGGGGATTGCTGTCCTGAGTTTAATACCGTCACGGGCAGTCATCCCGGGACGGTCCCGAACGCATACAATCAAGACGGGAGCGACGCACATGCAACTTAAAACCAATGCCAATGTGAGAACCGATGTTGACGGATACCTGGTGGATGCCACGGAGTGGAATGAGGAGCTGGCGATCGAGATGGCCCGGGAGGCCGGATTCGCCGACCTGTCATCCGACCAGTGGCAGATCATCCAGGCCCTGCGGCGCAACTACCATGCGGGGCATCCCAGCGACTATCCCCGGGTCACGCAGGTCTGTTCGGAACTCGGCTTGCAAACCGGCTGTATCAAGGTCCTGTTCACCGATCCTTCGATAGCCTGGCGCATCGCGGGACTGCCCCGCTCGGCTGAGATGCACGCGTACATGCCGAACAGCGTCCTGGAGTGAACTCTCAGACGCCCTTATCCCGGCGCATATCGACATGCGCCAGGGTTTGCGGCTCTCTGTTCATCAACTGGGTTCATTCGCAGGGTTCAATAGCGGGTCAGCGCGGGGGGACTCTGACGATAACGGGTGTAAGCCCGTAGCCAGACACCGGACTGCCTCGGTTCACCCAGGGGGAATTCGAACAGGCGTTTGAAGTGTCCGCAGAGCGGGCAAAAGGTCCTCAGTTGATCCAGCATATCGTCCTCATGCTCTGGCATGCGCTTCAGACCCAGATCGAAACCCATAACCCGGTCGATTCCCCCGGCAATCGGACAGGGGTACCAGCCGTAGGGCGTCAAACCGATCCCCGATACCTGGATCACCCGGCAGCCGTTCCGGTAGTCGGCGAAGGTGTATTCCGCACGGTCCAGCGGGGCGATATTGAAACTGCGGAAGGATTGGCTGCGGCTCGACTTGCGGGTGTTGTTGACCACCACGCCTGTCGGAAGCCCCTGGATGACCCGGGCCACCCGGGGACCGTAACCGTTGCTGGTGAGTTCGATCCGGGTGGCGGGACTGTGTTCACTTCGCCAGGTCAGCAATACAGCGAGAATCTCATCGAGCTCGGGATGCAGGGTGGGCTCACCGCCCAACAACCGGATCTGTTCCCAGGATTGAGCGGATGCGACGGACTCATCCACGAAGCGTCGGATCTGTTCGAGTTCGATGCGCTCAACCGAGGGTACCTGGCTGCAGGATCGATTGCAGTTGTGACAGCGTAGATTGCACGCCCAGGTCAGATCGATCTCCAGGCGGGTACGACTGCGCCGGTACTGGGGTCCCATCAGGGCCGTTACGGGTGACTGCACCCTGAGATAGCTATAGGGACTGAACAGACTGCGCACCCAGTCACCGCTGGAATCAGGCAGCCAGCCGCTGTCGTATCGACACCGGACTAGGTGATCCACCATCCTGCTGTCCAGTCCGTCCAGCCCAGTGGAACCGCCAAGTTTCGATTACCGCAGCGCATTTTTTCCATATGACATATCCCGCCGATTTCCATGTCTGGCCTGATTCTCACGAAGTGAGGCATTCTGCGGAGTTTTCCGGGACATTCAAGGAATAAAACTTTCCAGTGTTCAATGACATGCCAATTCAAGCGTAGGAGAACGGATCGACCGGCACCCCGCATTCGGAAATCCAGGGCTTCTGCGTCTTGATCTATATCAAGGATCCGACAGGTTTTTTAATCTCTCATGGCAACTGCATAACAAAGCTAACAAGAAGAGGTTATCGCGGTGTCAACCGCGATGCCATGCAGTCCCCGAAGATCATCAAGAATCAGGGGTTGGGGGAATATCCGCAGTCATCCATCCTTTTCCTTGGCTTTTCCTTAACCCGGGTGTGGCGCCCTGTTGCAGTTTCGCGCAGGCACGAACTGAACGGTCCTGGTCACGGCATCCATACCCGAAGCACACCTTTTAGGAGGGCGCTATGAACTGGTTGACGAGGGGTCGATATCACGCAGCTGTCGGTACCGTCATCGGCATACTGATATGGGGAACGTTTTCACCGGCCGAGGCGGCCAGGCCATCAGGAGTGATTGGCAAAGACTGGGGTAATCCGCGCGGACAGGAATGTGTGGAGTGTCACTGGCAGGAGGACCCTGGGCTCACCATGGAATGGAACAATAGCCAACACGGGCAGAGCGGCGTCAACTGTCTCGACTGCCATGAAGCGAAGGCCGATGACAAGGACGGTTTTGAGCACGAGGGGTCGCGGATCTCGATTATCGTAACCCCGAAAGACTGCTCCCGTTGCCACAATACCGAGTTCGAGGAAATGGACGGCTCGCATCATGCGAAGGGCGGCCAGATCCTTGCCTCCCTGGACAACCTGCTGGGTGAGGTCGTCGGCGGTCCAGCCGCAGTCAATGCGGGATGTCGACAATGCCATGGCGCGGTGGTAGAGATCGGTGAGGACGGCAAACCCTCCCCGACCACCTGGCCGAACACCGGCATCGGACGCATCAACCCGGACGGTTCATCCGGTTCCTGCACCGCCTGCCACGGACGCCACCGCTTCTCCAAGGCACAGGCGCGCACACCCGATACCTGCGGCAAGTGCCATGTGGGTCCGGACCATCCGCAGATCGAGGTCTACAACGAATCCAAGCACGGCATCATCTACCGGGCCAAGGTGGATGAGATGAACCTGGAATCCGACAAGTGGGTCGCCGGTGTGGACTACTCGGCCGCACCCACCTGCGCCACCTGCCACATGAGCGCCGGTGGCAAGGAAGGCAAAACCCACAATGTGGGTGACCGCATCTCCTGGACCCTGCGCCCGCCGATCTCGCAGAAGATCAACCTGGTGCGTCTGCAAAACGGCCAGGAATTCGACGTAAAGGAGGGTAAGGAGATCCCCAATGTCGGCGACAAAGCGAAGGGTTCGACCGTTATCGAAGTGGTCACCTGGGAAGAACGACGTCACAAGATGCAGGAGGTGTGCAAAGCCTGCCACAGCGACAGTGTGATCAAAGGCCACTACAACCAGTTCGACAACGTAGTGGAACTCTACAATGACAAGTTCGCCAAGCCGATTGCCGCAGTGATGGGAGAGCTGAAGGCCAACGGTTATATCACCAAGAGCCCGTTCGACGAAAAGATCGAGTGGACCTGGTGGGAAATCTGGCATCATGAGGGACGCCGCGCCCGCCATGGCGCTTCCATGAGCGGCCCCGATTACACATGGTGGCACGGCATCTACGATGTGGCCAAGCACACCTACTTCAAGTGGATTCCGGAACTCAAGGAAGTCGTCATGAAGAAGGATGGCAATGAGGAGTTCGCCACCGCCATGCTCGACAAGTACTTCCGTCCCATCGAAGGACATACCTGGTACTTCGAAGGCATGAGCAAGGAAGCCATCGACAAGGTACGTAAGGGCTTTGAGGACCGCTACGGCAAGGGCGCTCTCAAATAGCCACACATCAACCTCCTCCGAAGCAGGATTCGGAGGAGGCTTTTCAACCCGTCGGTCCGGGAGGCAATCCATGGGTAGACTTATCCGCCATCTGGTGAGCGGAATGATCCTGCTGGGATCCACCGGTATGTGTAGCGCCGGCGGGAATGAGGAGGGCCTCATCCAGCAGGCGAATCGACAATCCGAAGCCGGTAACCTGGAACAGGCCCAATCACTGCTCATGCAGGCGATTGAAGTGGCACCTGATTCCACTTTGGCTTACAGCCGGCTGGGTGGCATTCAACTATTGCGTCAGGAATATGCACCCAGTATCGATAACTTTCAGAAAGCCATCATGCTCGATAGCGAAAACGCCGATGCCTTTATTGGCTTGTCGATCGCTTATCTTCACATGGGCCGCTATAGCCTGGCTCGTGAAGCGTTGCATGAGGCATCCCGACTGGAACCCACTAAAAAGAGTGAAATCAACGACGTTCTTGCCTGGCTAAATCAGCGAGAGGGAGCCGGCGGGCACTGATCACGGTTGAGCATCTGAGGAGATATCCATGAGAAAAACCCTATACCCGATGTTGGCCCTTATGACGACCACACTCGGTCTGTGGATGGTCACAGGTTGCAGCTCTGAAATCACCAAGCCGACCCAGACCGAGGCTGCACAAACAAACGAGGAGAAGCCCGCTTCCGAACCCGAGGGTGTACGCTCCCCAAGCATGCTGGCGAACACCTGTGCCGGTTGCCACGGAACCGACGGCGCCAGTGCCGGCGAAATCATGCCGATCATCGGCGGGATGGAAAAGGAGTACATGCAGCTTGTGCTTGAGGAGTTCAAGAGCGGTGAGCGAAGGTCAACCATCATGGGGCGTATTGCCAAAGGCTATTCCGACAGTGAAATCAAGGCAATCGCATCCTATCTGGCCGCCAAGCCCTGGATCTCGAGCACCGTCAAAACCGATCCCAAACTCGTGGCCATGGGTAAGAAAATACACGAGGGCCAGTGCAAAACTTGCCATGATGACGGCGGTCGCGTACAGGAAGATGATGCGCCTCGCCTGGCCGGACAGTGGCCTGACTATACCCTGCATTATCTAAATGACTGCCGCGCCAAGGGAATGCGTTGCCAGCCAAGAAAGATGGGCAAACGGGTCAGTAAACTCTCGGATGAAGAACTGAGAGCCATGGCGCACTACTACGCCAGCGAAAAATAACGGGGGCTACAGTCATGATGAAATACACTCGCAGAAAATTCATTCAGGCAACCGGCGCCTGCGCCGCGCTCGGCACTCTGGCGACGGTATCACCCCGTTCCTTCGGTCAGGGTGCAAAGGCACGGGTGATCGTGATCGGCGGTGGTTATGGCGGAGCGATCGCGGCCAAGTACCTTAAGATGGCCGATCCGTCGCTCGATATCATGCTGATCGAAAAGAATCCCCAGTATGTCTCCTGTCCCTTGAGCAATGAAGTACTGGGTGGCGAAAGGACCCTTGAGAGCCTGACCTTCGACTACCAGACTTTAAGCCGTAACCGGGATATCAAGGTGGTCCATGATACCGTTGTCGAGATAGATGCTGCGGCCCACACGGTCAAACTCAGCGGAGGCAATCAGTACAGTTATGATCGTCTAATCGTCTCCCCCGGTATCGATTTCCGATTTGATAAGATTGCCGGTTACAGCGCACAGCTTGCTGAAAAGATCCCTCATGCCTGGAAAGCAGGACCACAGACCCGGCTGCTGCGCCAGCAGCTAGAGGCTATGCCGGATGGTGGTGTCTGCTATATCGCCGCCCCGCCCAATCCTTTTCGCTGCCCACCCGGCCCCTATGAGCGGGCAGCCCAGATTGCCCTCTATTTCAAGCACCATAAGCCGAAATCAAAGGTCATTATCCTCGACGCGAAAGACCGGTTCTCCAAGCAGGGTCTGTTCATGCAAGGTTACAAGAAATTCTACGGTGACATGGTGGAATGGGTGTCCGGGGCAAACGGCGGCATCATCGAGGCCGTGGATCCAGACAACATGGCCCTGATCGGCCAGGTCGAAGAATATAAAGGTGATGTGCTGAACATCATCCCGCCGCAAAAAGCGGGCAAGATTGCCTTTGACTCGGGGCTTACCAATGACACAGGCTGGTGTCCGGTCGATCAAAGGACCTTTGAATCGAGCCAGCACAAGGATGTGTATGTTATTGGTGACGCCTGCATCGCCGGCAAGATGCCGAAATCAGGCTATGCCGCCAATTCCCAGGGCAAGGTATGCGCCGCTGCCGTTGCGGCTTCCATCAATGGAGTAGCTCCAAGCGAACCCTCTTATGTCAACACCTGCTACAGCATCATCAGCCCGGAATGGGGCATTTCAGTTGCTGCCGTCTATCACCTGGTAAATGGCAGCATTGTCGGAGTTGAAGGCGCCGGTGGACTCTCTCCAATGGATGCCTCGGCTGAAACACGCGCCATTGAGGCACAGTTCGCCCGTAGCTGGTTCCGCAACATCACCTCTGACATGTTCACCTGACTCTTGCGCTCAGCCTGTCCACCACCTGGCCGATGTCTGGCACATTGGCCAGGCAGGATCAGTGAACGATTATCCTTAGGCTTATCGCGCCGTCGCCACGGCGCTTTTTTAGCGAGCCAGAGCAACCCATGCATCATCGACGGTCCCTGCGAAGAATGGATGCGGTCGGGGATTCGTCGTGCCTGTGCGGTTTAGTCAACCGGCTCTTCCCCTCAGGCGCAGGGTAAAACGTGTCTGACACTGGTCGAGTAGGTCGGGTTAGCGCAGTGTAACCCGACCTACGGCCAGACCGCGCCATTCTACCTTGCTGGCCGCAAAATCAGCCCCAGGCGGGACTCAATCGGGCACAGGTCGAACGTCGATGCGATTTTTCCGTCGCTGGCTTTCAGTGAATAGCGTCTGGTTCAAATTAGCCTTTTCAAAAAGGCAGCGACTCAACTCCGCCCGGGTGAAATCCACGCCGTAGAGATTCGCACCGCTGAAATCCACTCCGTTGAGCGTCGCTCCCTCGAAACGCGCCCCTTTCAAGTTTGCCCCGGCCAGGGAACTGCGCTGGATCAGGGTGTCGCTGAAATCGGTATCGATCAGGTTCCCCCCCAACTCCACGTTGACCATTCGGGCGCCTCTGAACCTCGCCTGGGCCAACCGGGCACCGATCAACCGGGCGCCGCTCAGATCCGCACCGCTCAGATCGGCTTCGCGCAGGTCACTCTTCTTCAACTCAGCGGTAACCAGCCGCGCGCCCTGCAGGTTGGTCCCCCGCAGATCCGCGCCGAGCATCCGGGCGTCCGACAAATCGATGCCCCTCATGTCGATCCCGGAGAGGCGGCCATGGCGCAGGTCGGCGGCACTGAAATCACTACCGGTCAGGGATCGAGCGACCGTCAGATCGGCGCCTCGCAGGCGCGCTCCGGACAGCCGGGTCCGCTCCAGCCGGACACCGCTGAAGTCGACCTGGGTCAAGCGGGCTTGACTCAGGTCGGCGCCAGTCAGATCGGCATCAGTGAGATCGGCACCCTGCAGATTGGCCTGCCGCAGGTTAGCGCCATTGAGCCGGGCGGAGTGCAGGCGGGCATAACTCAGCCGCCCCTGTAGCAGCGACTGCCCCTGAAGATCAACACCGCTGAGGTCGGCCCGGCTGAGGCTGGCGCGGTCCAGGCGGGCATCCCTCAACAGAGCACCGGCCAGATTGGCCTGGTAAAGCAGCGCCCCGTCCAACCGGGTGGCGCTCAGATCGGCCCCGGAGAGATCACTCCCCCTAAGGTCGGCCCCTTGCAGGTCCAGGCCACTGAGGTCAACCCGGGCCAGGGAGCATGCGACACATCGTCCGAGCTTCAACAGTTCAGCGCGAGGGTCCGCACACGAAGCCCAGGACAAAAAGACAAGCACCAGCAACAGAACGATCCCAAATCCAGTCCGCTTCCTTATCAGTGGTCTGTTCATCCGCATGGGGAGTCAACCGATCAGGTATGCTCAGATCATGCTCAGGGACTGGGCCTTCTGGATGTCCGAGAGAAAGATGTGTTTGGCTTCGTTGATGATCATCCCCTCTCTTTCCAGGGCCAGTAGGGCCCGACTCAGGGACTCTGGCGTCAATCCCAGGTAGTTGGCGATGTCGGTCTTCAGCATGGGCAGGGGGATGGTGCGTAAATCCGTGGCGTAACGTACCCGGGTACGTTTGAACAGATCGAAGATGAACCAGGCGACCTTCTGTTTCGCCTTCAGGTTACGCGCCAGCGCCCATTCGTAGACGTCACTGTTGAGGGTACGTCCCAGACGGGTCATCAAGCCCTGCTGAAAGTCCGTACAGGCGTTGCACATGGCCTTAATCTGGTCATAGGACAACTCACACACCCAACACTCCTCGAGGACCACGGCGTCCGCCGGATAGGTATCGCAGGCGAATGCATCCACCCCGAGCAGCTCGCCAAAGAGGTAGAATCCGGTGACCTCCATGACCCCGTTGACGGTACATGTCTGGGTTTTCACCGAACCCCGCTGGATCATGTAAAGGGTGGTGAAAGGCATCCCGGAACGGTAGATCAGGTCGCCCTTCTGAAACGGTCCCTTGGTGCGTATGGCGCGTTTGAAGGTATTACAAAGTTCACCGCTGCAAACGGACTGGAGACAGAATGGCTTTGCCTGACAGGTGCTGCATGAGGGCCCTTTGACGACGATGCGAAGGTCACGAGCGAGCATTAAAATTTCTATTCTTAGTGTGAATTCAGAAGATTCTTGCCTAAGAATAGCTTTCCTGTGAGGCCGGCGCCAGTTTCTGACGATAATTTCAAACTACCCTTGCAACAGCAGGTTCCCAGACTCATCCATGCGGCAATCCCAGCCCGGCTCCAACCACAACGTTGAGGCCATCTCGGTGATCAATGCCGGGCCGGAGAGGGACTGGCCGGCCGACAGGGTGTCACGTGCATAGCGAGGCACAGCAGCGGTGACTCCCGGCAACTCGAGCCACTCCTGAGCCTCGCCAGGCTGCCCGGCGCTGAATTGCGGCAGGGTCATATCCGGCTGCGCACCCCGCAGGGCCACGCGCAGGTTCACCAGTTCCACCGAAGCGTCCATGCGATGACCGTAACGGGCCTGATGGTGTTCATGAAAATCCCGTTGCGCCTGCTCCCGGTTGCGCCAGGGGACGTTGAGGGTGTAGGACTGGCCGTGATAACGCAGGTCGAGGGAATAGTCCCGCTCGATGGATGTCCGGGGGATACCTTCCCTTTCCATCTCCAGCACCCCTTCATCGGCAAGTTGTTCCAGTTGCAAGACAATCTCCCGCTCCTCCCTTTCTCCCAACAGACCCAGCCAGGTACGCACCAGTTGCCGGCCCGGACGGGTGGCCAGCATGCCCAGCGCCGAGAGGACGCCGGCGTTGACCGGCACCAGGGCCTGGTGCAGCCCCAGGGCGCGGGCCAGCGCACACACATGCAGGCCGCCCGCACCGCCAAAGGAGACCAGGGTATGGTTTCTCGGGTCGATGCCCCGTTGCACCGAGATCACCCTCAGGGCATGGGTCATGTGTTCGTTGGCAACCCGTACGATACCCTCCGCGGCGGCCTGCGTAGTCAAGCCCATCTGCTGTGCGAGTCGTGCCACCGCTGTCTCGGCGGCTTCCCGCTCAAGGGTCATGCGTCCGCCGAGAAAGGCGTCCGGGCGTAACCGGCCCAGCACCAGGTTGGCATCGGTGACGGTCGGCTCGAGGCCGCTCCGGCCATAACAGGCCGGACCGGGATCCGCCCCGGCAGACTCCGGACCCACCCTGAGCATGCCGCCACCATCCAGGCGGGCGATCGACCCGCCCCCCGCACCGATGGTGTGCATGTCCACCATCGGCACCGCGACCGGCCAGGGGCCGATCCGGCCCTCACGGGTCAGCCGGGGTTCTCCTTCAATCAATGCCACATCGGTGGAGGTCCCCCCCATATCCAGGGTCAGAAGCCGATCCCGGCCGGAAACGGAGGCCATGAAGGCAGCCCCCACGAGCCCGCCCGCCGGCCCGGAGAGCAGCATACGCACCGCCTGGCGGGCCGCCTGCTCTGCCGCGATCGCCTCCCCGGAACTCTGCATCACGGCAATCCGGCTGCCGGGCAGCCCCTGACGCAGACGCTGGATGTAGCCGGCCACCAGCGGCCCGACCCAGCTGTTCAGCCAGGTCGCAATGCCCCGCTCGTACTCGCCGCTCGCCGGCAGCACCTCCGAGGAGCGGGAACAGAACACCGACTCAGGCATCAGCGCTTCGATACGGCGCTCGAATTGCTCGTCCAGATAGCTGTACAGCAGGTTGATCGCCACTGCCGCTGGACGCTCCTGCGCAACGATGCTGGCAAGTCTCTGCAGGTCGGCATCGGTCAGCGGTTCGACCGGCGAGCCGTCAGCGCCGAGGCGTCCACCGGTTTCGACACAGTCATCGGCGGGCACCGGAGGTTCCACCCTCTCAGGCTGAAGGTTGTAGAGTTCACGGCGCGCCTGGCGTCCCAGGGTCAACAGGTCTCCGAGGCCCCGGTTGGTGATATAGAGGGTGCGCACACCCTTACCCTCCAACGCCGCGTTGGTGGCGACCGTGGAACCATGGATCAGTACCAGCTGCGCCGGATCCAGGGCAAGTTCCCGAATCCCCTGCAGGATGGCCCGCTCCGGAGCCGAAGGGGTGGAGAGCACCTTGTGGGTCTGCAACCGGTGATCCCGGTAAAGCACGAAATCGGTAAAGGTTCCGCCGGTGTCGACCCCGAGCAGGACGGTACGGGTGTTCTCTAGATTCATGCGTGCGTTGCCGGTCAGCGAAGTCACAGGATTTCCAATTCACCCGTTCTGGAGGAAACGGGCGCAGCGCCTATTATGCTTGGATGGCGTCACGGATTCACGGCCCGGCAGAGATAATCAGCCTATGGGAATCACACTCAAACTCCGCAGCTGGTGTCATCTCCTGGGTTGGAATCCGGGTATTCCGGGATTTTGCATGCACCCGCAAGGGTGGTATGTTGAGCGGCGCTCTTAATCCGCACCGGACCACCGGGCTGGACACCCTATGGCAGCAGGAAGGCGACCGATGGCGCAGAAGCATCCCAATTCATGACAGAAATCCTGATCACCCGGCAACTCAGCCGCCACTTTCAGCCGCGCGAGGTCGTACAACCCCTCGACCTGAGCCTGACCCGGGGTGACATACTCGGTCTGCTGGGTCCCAACGGCGCGGGCAAATCCACCATCCTGCGCATGATCTGCGGCGATCTGGCCCCCAGCGGCGGATCGGTGCAGATTTGCGGATTCGACCTGCTTGAGCAGCCCCGGGAGGCCAAGCGCCGTATCGGCTACCTGCCGGAACGCCCCCCCCTGCACCCGGATCAGCGGGTGGACGAATTCCTCTACGATTGCGCCCGATTGCGGGGCCTGAGCCGTGCCACGGCCATCGAGGCCCGCGCCCGGGCCCGTCAGCAGTGCGACCTCGTCGAGGTGGGCCAGCGCCTGATCCGCAAGCTCTCCAAAGGTTACCAGCAACGGGTTGGGCTGGCCCAGGCAATCCTCCACGACCCCGAGGTGGTGATCCTGGATGAGCCCACGGACGGTCTCGACCCGGCGCAGATCCGCCAGGTCCGCAGGCTGATCGGCCAACTCGCGCAACACAAAGCGGTACTGCTCTCCAGCCACAACCTGGGAGAGATTCAGGCGGTGTGTAACCGGGTGGTGATCCTGCAACAGGGCCGTTGCGTGTACCAGGGGAGCCTGACACCGTCCGGGCAGACGACGTACCGGCTCGTCCTGGAGCAGCAGCCTCGGCCCGAGCGGATTGCCGAACTCCCGTCACTGGCCACGGTGGAGTCCCATGAGCCGGGGGTGTATCGCCTGACCCTGGCGAATGGCAAGCGGCCCGCGGAGGCGCTATCCGAGCTGATGGCCCGGGATTGGGGGGTGAGTGAATTCGCCGCGGAGACCCATGACCTGGAACATATCTTCCTCCAGGCCACCAGCGGAGAGGCGGCATGATCCTCACCCTGGCATGGATGGAGTGGCGCCGCTTCATGCGCACGCCTCTGGCCTGGATCACCCTGGCGCTGATCCTGGCCCTGCTCAGCTGGAGCTTCCTTGGCGCCCTGGAGAGCTTCAACAAGCTGCCCGCGGCGAGCCGCCGCCTCGGGCTGACCCATCATCTGGGTCTGCAGCTCTTCGGCCTCGCCTCGGTGCTGATGCTCATCATCACACCGATTCTCACCCTGCGGGCGTTCAGCGATCCGCTGCGCACCGGCAGCTACGCGCTGTTCAGCAGCGCACCATTGACTGACATCCAGATCCTCAGCGGCAAATTCCTCGGGATCTTCCTCTACCAGTTGATCCTGGTGGCGCTGCCTCTGGGTCTCAGCCTGAGCCTGTGGAGCGGCACCCCCCTCGACCCGGGCCTGTTGCTGTCCGCAACCCTGGGCCTGCTGTTGCTCAGCGTGGGCTTCACCGCGATCGGTTTGAGTTTCTCCGCCCTCAGCGACCACCCTGGGGTTGCGGCCGCCGGCAGTTACGGCGTGCTGTTGATGCTCTCACTACTCGACCAGCACACCGAGCGGGGCAGTTTTCTGCACTGGCTGGCCTGGCCCAGCCACTACCTGGATCTGCAGATGGGGCTGGTACGCATCCATGACCTGGTCTACTTCCTGACCCTGGCGCTGTTCTTTCTCGCCCTCGCCTGGCAGCGTCTGCTTCGGAGGCGTCAGGGATGACACAGACCGTGGCCAGCCGCCTCAACACCCTTCTGTTCTATCTGCTGCTGGTGATCATCTGGATGCTCCTGGCCTGGCTGGGCAGCCGTTACGACCGGCAATGGGACTGGACCCGCCAGGGCAGCAACAGCCTCTCCGCGGCCAGCATGGAGATCCTCGCACGCACTCCGGGGCCGCTGAGCCTGACCGCTTATGTGCCGGAGACCCGCAACCTGAGGGAGCGGATTCAGCGCTTCATTGCCCGCTACCAGTACCACAAACCGGACATCCGCCTGCAGTTCGTGGACCCCCTGCGCAATCCGGACGAGACCCGCAGGCTGGGCATCAGTCTCAGCGGGGAGATCCTGCTCAGCTACGATCAGCGGGAGGAGCGGATCCAGCAGCTCGACGAGGAGCATCTGAGCAACGCGATCCTGCGCCTGGGCCAACGCAAAGAGCGCTGGATCGTCAGTCTTGCCGGTCATGGCGAGCGGGACCTGCTCGGTCAGGCAAATTACGACCTGGGACGTTTTGGCGAGCAATTGGAACAGCAGGGCTTTCGAATCATCAGCCTAGACCTGGCAACCCTTCCCGAACTGCCGCAGCGCACCGCCCTGCTGCTGATCGCCTCCCCCCGCAAACCGCTGCTGAGCGGAGAACAGGAACGCCTCAAGGAGTACCTGGCGCGAGGCGGCAACCTGTGGCTTCTCAGCGATCCGGACAACCCGGTGGCCGCGGGCCTGGCATACGACCTGGCGGGTGTCGATCAGCTCCCCGGCACCCTGGTGGACGCCAATGTGCGGGAACTGGGCATCGACAACCCGAGCATCGCCCTGGTGCCTCGCTACCCGGACCATGATGCGACACGGGGTTTCAATCTGCTGAGCCTGTACCCCCAGGCCGCGGCGCTCAGCGCATCGCCCGCGGAGGGGTGGCGGGTCACCCCGCTGCTGCGCACCCTGGAACGCAGCTGGAACGAAACCGGTCCCCTGAGCGGGGAGATCGAACGCGACCCTGAGGCCGGTGAGCGCCCCGGGCCACTGAGCATCGGTCTGGCCCTCAGCAGGATCAAAGGAGACCGGGAGCAGCGCATGATGATCATTGGCGACGGGGACTTCCTCTCCAACAGTTTTCTCGACAACGCCGGCAACCGGGACCTGGGGCTGGCGCTGAGCCGCTGGCTGGCGGGCGATGACGAGCGGATCGGCATCCCCGCGACCGAGGCGGACGACCGGGACCTGCAACTGTCCCGCAACGCCACCCTGATGATCAGTCTTGGACCGCTGATCGTGCTTCCCGCCCTATTGCTGTTGCTCGGCGGATGGATCGCCTGGCGGCGCAACCGGGCCTGAGCCAGGTGATGTCATGGGATTCAAAGTAAACCTCATCCTGCTGCTGATCGCCGCGCTTCTGGGCGCCCTGGTGTGGTGGTCACAGCCCGCACCGACACCGCTGCTGAGCAACCTGGATCCGGCATCGGTGCAGCGCATCACAATCCATCAACAGGGGGTTGAGCGACCCATCCTGCTGACCCGAGATAAAGGCGCCTGGCTTGTGGACGGACAACCTGCCGATGGTCACCGGATACAGCAGTTCCTGAGACTGTTGCGGACTCCAAGCCTGCACCGCTTCGCGGCACCCGATTCGTTTCAACCCTACGGCCTCGAGCGGCCGACCTGGATCGTCGAATTCGACTCGGAGCGCTTCACATTCGGGGTTACCGACCCGATCAACGGTTGGCGCTATGTCCTCTACCAGGGCACGGTGCATCTGATCGGGGACGGTTTCCGCCACCATCTCAGCGCGCCGGCGGACGCCTGGCGGGAGCCCCCCGATGCCTGAATTGCCGGAAGTGGAAACCACCCGCCTGGGGGTGGCCCCGCACCTGGAGGGACGCAAGGTCTCCCGGGTGCTGGTGCGGGAGCCGCGCCTGCGCTGGCCGGTCCCGCCAATCCTGGCGGAAACGCTCACCGGGCAGCGCCTCAGCGAGGTCTCGAGGCGTGGCAAGTACCTGCTGTTCAGGTTTCCCCGGGGGACGCTGATCGTGCATCTCGGCATGTCCGGCAGTCTGCGCATCGTGACCCCCGACAGCACGCCTCAGAAACACGACCACTTCGACCTGCTGATGAGCGGAGGCAAATGCCTGCGGCTGCGGGATCCACGTCGATTCGGTGCCGTTTTGTGGACTGATGCCCCACCGGAAGCGCATCCCCTGCTCGCCCACCTGGGCCCGGAACCCCTGGACGGGGGGTTTGACGGGGACTACCTCCATCACCAGGGTAAACATCGCAAAGTCAGCATCAAGCAACTGATCATGGACAGTAAAATCGTCGTCGGGGTGGGCAACATCTACGCCAACGAATCCCTGTTTCGCGCCGGCATACACCCCGGACGGGCGAGTAACCGCATTTCCGGGCCGCGTTACGAACGACTCGTCAGCGCGATCAAGTCGGTGCTTCAGGCCGCGATCGCCCAAGGCGGCACCACCCTGCGGGATTTTCAGCGGGAGGACGGTCAGCCCGGCTACTTCGCCCAGCAACTGCAGGTCTACGGCAAGGCCGGTCAGCCCTGCCCGGCATGCGGAACGACCCTCAAATGCAGTACCCTGGGACAGCGCTCCACCACCCATTGCCCCCGCTGTCAGCGCTGACAAAATGCGACATCACATTGATTTATTGGGAGCTCTCCACTAGCATGCGCTGGTTTTTGCGAAACGTGACTCCCCATGGATATAACCCGGATTCGAGATCTCATTGCCGATGACATGGAGGCGGTCAACCGCCTGATCATCGAGCAACTCAAGTCGGACGTGGTGCTGATCAACCAGATCGGCGCCTACATCGTGCACAGTGGGGGCAAGCGCCTGCGACCAATGATCGTGCTGCTGGCCGCCCGCGCCTGCGGCTATGCCGCAGAGCGGCACATCGAGCTGGCCGCGATCATCGAGTTCATCCACACCGCCACCCTGCTGCATGACGACGTGGTCGACGGTTCCGATCTGCGGCGCAACCGGGAGACCGCCAATGCCGTGTGGGGCAACGAGGCCAGCGTACTGGTGGGGGACTTTCTCTACTCACGTTCCTTCGAAATGATGGTCTCAGTGGGCCGCATGCCGGTCATGGATATCCTCTCTCACGCCACCAACCGGATTGCGGAAGGTGAAGTCCTGCAGCTGCTCAACGTGCACAACCCGGACGCCACGGAAGCTGAATACATGGAGGTCATCAAGCGCAAGACCGCCACCCTGTTCGAGGCCGGAGCACGCCTGGGCGGCGTGATCGCCGATGCCCCGGCGGAGATGCAGCGGGCGCTGGCCGACTACGGCCTGCACCTGGGTATCGCTTTTCAACTGGTGGACGATGCTCTGGACTACCAGTCAGACAACCAGGAAATCGGCAAGAACATCGGCGATGACCTGGCCGAAGGCAAGCCAACCCTGCCATTGATAGAATCCCTGAAAAAGGCCGACCCGCAACATCGTGCCCGCCTCAGCGATATCATCGAGAATGGCGGTCTGGAACAGATCGACTTCGTCATGCAGATGATCCATGAGAGTGGCGCCATCGAATACACCAAGCGCCTCGCCCGCGAGGAGGCGGAAGCGGCCAAGCAGGCTCTGGAACACCTGCCGGAAAGCCCCTACCGGGAGGCCTTGCTGGAACTCGCCGATTTCTCCGTCGCCCGGACCCATTGAATCGGCCAGACGATTCCGATACTATTCACGGCTCGCTGCACCGGGCTCAGATCCGGTCAGCCATTATCACGGGGTGTAGCTCAGCCTGGTAGAGCACTGTCTTCGGGAGGCAGGGGCCGGAGGTTCGAATCCTCTCACCCCGACCAATCACTGGTTGGCAACATGAGCTGAGCGACAACCGGACACGTCGCATCTTCTCTCAGATGGCAGGCTAGAAGCCCCTTTCATCCGGCCACTACCGATGCTGCCTTCACCCTTCATCCATCACCGGTGTTTTCCGCACCCGTGATTGATTCATGTTCTCTCCTTCGCCACTGAAATCATTCCGCCAATGCCACTTAATCAGCGGGACGTTGCAGTCGGCCAAGCTGAGATCACCACGTAACGCATAGGCCCAGATCCCGAACGCGCAACATCGGATCCCAATCAACCCCGCAACATTATCAAAAAACCCACAAGCCCTGGGTTATTTCGCCTGCGCCAAGCGGTAAAGTATACGAACCCCGGATGCTCAGTATTCCAAACCCTTAACCCGGACCAGACAACGACTTTCCAATCGCATCTGCTGCGTCTGCAAAGATACCCATCAGGGCGCAACCCCAATCCACCGTCCGCGGGTGGCCTGGCCTCCGCAATCCTGTGAACCGAAGGCATCCTGAGTTGGTGTGTTGAACCCATGAGATATGACATAATCTTTAAGACAGCCAGGTCCTTCGAGCGCAAGGCGCATGATTCCTACCAATAACCTCAGTTCGACTCATTGCGTCAATGCGCTGGCCGACCTCATCAGCCTCGGCGATCAAAAACTGATCCCTGGCCGGCTGTTGGAGATGCTGTCCGAGATCGACGGGGATACAAATTTTTCCCTGTACCAGGTACTCAGTCCGGAACCACGCTTGACCTTTGGCCTGGTCGCCTACTCGACACGGGACAAGATCGTCGGTATCGAACAACCCGAGGCGGAGACGCTGGCGGATGACATCGGCGCAGCAGTGACCCGATCCGTCAGATCCGGCCAAGTCGAATACGTGGATACTCCGGACCTGACGAGTGAAAAAAGCATCGTCTACCCCGCACTGACCCGTAACAAGGAAGTTTTTGCTGTTCTGGTGGAAAAAACCACTGAGATCAAACCTGGACTGAAAAACCTGATCCTGGGTTTTCTGAGAGTCTACTCCAACTTTTATCACACCCTCGACCAGGCACGCCGGGACAAACTCACCGCACTGCTCAACCGGGAAACCCTGGAGCAGGAAATTTCCCAGGTCCTCACCCTCATCAACAGAAAAGAACCCTTCCACACGCAAACAGACCCGGTCGTCAAAGACAACAAACGGCAAACAAAGAGAGGCATGTCTTACTGGCTCGGCGTGCTGGATATCGATCACTTCAAATTAATCAATGACACTTTGGGTCATCTCTACGGTGATGAGGTCCTGATCCTGGTCGCACGATTGATGGAAAAGTGCGTACGCAAATACGATCTGATTTTCCGCTACGGTGGAGAGGAATTTGTCATCCTGATCAAGTCGAGTGACGTCCACGAAGCCAAACACGTGTTCGACCGTATTCGCAAGGCGATCGAACGTCACCACTACGCCAAGGTCAAGAGGGTTACCGTGAGCATCGGGGTGACCCAAATCGCCAATCAAACCGGCCCGTCAGAGGCATTCAGCGAGGCCGACACCGCGCTCTACTTCGCCAAAAGCCATGGGCGCAACCGTGTTTGCATGTACAAAGAACTGATCCGGAAAAAGCTCATCAAATCGAAAGAAGAGATCGAACCCGGCGGGGTGAGTTATTTTTAACCGGCACCGTCTGGCCAACAGCCATCCAGCGAATCGAACCAATCATCACAAACTGCAGCAGCGGATCCAACACTAAGAATCCAGGCAGGCCCCGTTCACGCCGCTAACGCCTGTTCGCCACAGTGGATGACAGAAACTCCTCGGCATCGACGGGCTTTCCAAACAGATACCCCTGCCCCAGGTCGCACCTCCATCCAAGCAGCATTTCACGCTGTTCGGCCAGTTCGATACCTTCAGCGACCACTTTCAGCCCGAGCGCCTGAGCCATGTGTATGGTGGCACGAACCAACTCCCGGTCATTCGGATCATCGACCAGGTCCCGGATAAATTCACGATCCACCTTGAGTACGTCAAATGGGTAGCGGCGCAGATAACTCAGGGATGAATATCCGGTACCGAAATCATCCATGGAGAGCCGTACACCCGAGTTCGATAATTTACCCAGCGTCGCGGTCACTCTGGGGTCGCCTTTGAGCAACACCCCTTCCGTGATTTCCAGGGTCAAGGCGCTGCCCGGCAATCCCCTGGCCTGCAATTCCGCCTCAATCCTCTGTGCCAGTAATTCGTCATGAAACTGAGGTGGCGACACGTTGACTGAAATATAGAAACCCTCGCCATAGCGTTGTCGAAACGGCACCAATTGCGCCATTGCCTTCACCAGCACATCCCAGCCGATTTCACTGATCAGGTTGCTCCTCTCTGCAACCGGGATGAATTCATCGGGCGAAATCTTACCGAGCTCCGCATCATGCCAGCGCAGCAAGGCCTCCGCACCGATCAGCATCCCATCCTCAAGACTCACGATGGGTTGATAGTGAAGCGTCAGATCATCCCGGGCTATGGCTCCGCGCAAACGCGCTTCGATACTGATGCTGCGCAGCATCTCCCGGTTCATGGATTCGGTGAAATAGCTGTAGGTGTTACGCCCCTCCTGTTTCGAACGGTACATGGCGATATCGGCATTTCGCAGCAGGTTCTTCACACTGCTTCCATCCTGAGGATACACCGCGATCCCGATGCTCAGGGTCATCGCCAGTTCCTGATCATCCAGAAAGAACGGCTCACGGAATGATTCAACGATGTGCTTGGCCACGACGCTGGCGGCATCCGGATTCACGCCACCGAGTATCACCAGGAACTCATCCCCTCCCAGACGCGCCACGGTATCCTGGCGCCTGATCGTGGCGACCAGTCTTTCCGACGCCTGGATGAGCAACTCATCACCTACATCATGACCCAGGGTATCGTTGACCTTTTTAAAATCATCAATATCCAGAAACAGAAGCGCAATCTGCTGCTGTGTTCGCGAAGAGGCCTTGAGCAACTGTTCCAACCGGTCCAACGCAAGAAACCGGTTGGGAAGGTTGGTCAGAAAATCGTAGTGCGCCTGGTGCAGGATCATCTCTTCATGACTCTTTTCCAGGCTGATGTCATCCTTGACCGCGAGAAAGTGGCGTATCACCCCCGCATCATCCTTGACCGGCGAGATGAAGGCCTGTTCCCAGTAAAGCGACCCGTCCTTGCGACGGTTCCTGAACTCACCTCGCCACGAATCCCCGATGGAAATTGTCTTCCACATCTCACGGTAGGTTTTCTCAGGAACCTCTCCCGACTTCAAGATGCGCGGGTTTTTTCCAATCACTTCCGCAGAGGTGTAGCCCGTCACCTGTTCGAAACCCCGGTTCACATACTCGATGTTCGCGTGAGGATCGGTAATCACGACTGAGACCGGACTCTGCTCCACCGCCAGGGAGAGCGTGCGTATGGTTTCCTGGGCCTTGCGGGTCGCCGCGTTGATGCGAAGTTCCACGAGGGATTGCTCCTGATGTATCGAACGGGCGACAAACCAGGCGCTGAGTGCCGCCATCAACAGCGACAGCAGCAAGGGTGACAGGGTTGTGGGTTCAAGCAGGAGATTGCCCACGGTGGGTTCCAGGTGCCGGCCAACCACATACCAGTGGTACCCGGATGCCGTTACTGTCGGATCCCCAGCAGCCGGGGTGTTTGACACGGCGAAATATTCAGACAGCGGATCAAGTTTCTGAAAGGTGAAGTGATATCCCGACTCCAGGCTCCGGCCGCTTTGTTGTTTCAACAGTTGGCGCCAGGTCTGAGGATATCGGTTGCCGAAGGTACGGTCGGCCTTTTGCGGATACATGAAACCCCAGGAGTCTTCGGCTTCCGGGCTCGAAAGCCAGTACCCCCCCGCGTTCAACAGATACAGTTGCGTTGCGGGATCATCATTGGCATCACGAAAAATTTCCAGCAGCCGGGCCGCCAGGAAATTGAGCAGCAGGATACCCTGCTTCCTGCCTTCGGAATCAAACACCACCGTCCCGAACCGCAACATGGGCTTGATCGGCTGTTCAATGATGCCATGCTCGATATTCAGATCGAGTGGCGAGACGAAAACCTCACCAGGACCCAGTCTTTCGGTTTCCCGAAAATAGTAGCGACTGCTCTTATCCTGGAGTGAGGACTCCGCCACCTGATGGGCCAGTCCATCCCGTAAATCCACCCGCACCAACTCTTTACCGGACAGGTCCAGGTATCGGATCTGGTCGTACCACCGCTTCTGCGCAGACAAGGCGATAAGGTCTCCCGCCAACTCCTGCCGCGCACCCGGCAAGCGATCGGAAAAACGTCTCACCGAAGTTGCACCTGCCAGGTACTTCAAATCGGAGAGCACGCTGTCAAACGTGATACGTACGCTTTGAGAGGCCAGGTGGGTTTGATTGAGGACCCGCGACTGTTGAATCTGGTCACGGTGAGAGAGATCGGAGCGGATGATCATCGCGGTCACGATAACGATCACAATGATCAGAAGTGCGAACCAACGGAAAAAGCCCGGCGTAATCGACGCCACCGACGCTCCACCCGCCAGGGTGTTCAGCAAGCGTCCCCGTACCCCCGGCGGCGCCCTGTTATTGTCACCTGAATCCATTTCAACCGCCTGTAGCCCTGGGATTCGATATCTCCGGAAACGGCTGATCGCTCCGTGCTGTCAGCACGCTTAATCATAATTCAAACTAGCGGCTTGTTTCCCAGTATCTTGACCGGGTTTTAGCCTATGACCCGGGAAACCGTTTGCCAAGCGCGTGTTGGGGTACAGTGGAAATTTTCACGACGTCCGGCAGGATCCATCCGACAGGTCGGCACGTCTCGGGCCCATCAGACTGAAGCATGAAAAGCACTTGTTGCTTCGTGTCTGTCAAGCCTCTAACTTTAGTTCTGAGCCACTTGGAAACCACACCTTCCATGACAGCACGCCTGATTATGCACGTCGACCTGGATGCCTTCTTCGCATCCATCGAACAGCGCGACCAGCCAGAGTACCAGGGTCGTCCTCTGGTGGTTGGCGCACAACCGGGCCAGCGGGGGGTGGTGGCCACCTGTTCCTATGAAGCCCGGCAATTCGGTGTTCACTCGGCCATGCCGGTGAGTGAAGCCAAGCGACGTCTGCCGGCCGATGCAGTCTACGTGCGCCCGAGAATGGCCCGCTACCTGGCCGTATCCCGAAGGATCATGACCCTGCTCGGCCAGGTTTCCCCTCTGGTGGAGCCGGTTTCGGTGGACGAGGCGTTTCTCGACATCAGCGGCATGCAGCGGTTCATCGGCTCAGCCGAGGCGATCGGCCGCCAGACCAAGCAGTTGATCCACGAGGCTACCGGGCTGACGGCGTCCGTGGGCATCGGACCCAATCGGCTGATTGCCAAGCTGGCTTCGGACTACCGCAAACCCGACGGCCTCACCTTTGTAGCGGCAAACCGGATCCGGGCGTTTCTCGATCCCCTGCCCCTGTCGGTGTTACGCGGCGTGGGTGGAAAAACCGCGCCGTTGCTCCAGCAGCGCGGACTGCACAGCGTAGCCGATGTCCGGGGTCTGAGCCTGCTGGAACTTCGCAGACTCCTGGGTGACCGGACCGCCGGCCATCTCCATGATCAGGCTCGTGGGATCGCGTCAGATCGGGTCATACCCGGGCGTGAGCGCAAGTCGATTTCCAAAGAAACCACCTTCGCCGAAGACGTCACGGACCTGGACACCTTGAGAGATACGTTGCTGTGGGCTGCCCAGGAAGTCGGACACATCGCCCGCCAGGAACAGCTCAAGGGCCGTTGTGTGACCCTGAAGATCCGCTTCCGGGGATTCGAGACTCACACCCGCAGCTGGACACTTGCGGTTGCGACAGCGGCGGACCAGACCATCTTCCGCCAGGTCTGGGAGGGATATCAGGGAGGTTCCTGGGGCGACCGGCCGGTACGTCTGATCGGTGTGGGACTGAGTGGTTGGGAACAGCAGGAAACCGCTGCGCCATGGCAGGGCGATATGTTTGCGGACATACCCGGTCCACAAGCCGATGCGCGGGAGCAACGCCTCTACCAGGTCCTCGACGATGTGGGTGACAAGTTCGGACGCTCATCCCTGAGGTTCGGCGTGCAACACCATAAAAAGTAAACCGCTATCAAGGCTGACCCGGTGGGCGATGGGTTCGCCATACAATCAGCCGAGTGTCGGACAGCCCCCTCAATCCGGATCACTCATCCACCCATACCCGGGTCTCGGACTCGTCGAATATCCAGGCAATCGCAAACCCTGCCGCAGCGAAACTCTGCTTCTCCACCAGGGGACTGTCCTCGAACACCGCACCACTGAGGGTGTCGTAGCGCAGGAAGGCGCCTATCCAGGTATGGTCAAAACGCTTGGAGAGCGACATCAGGAACTGGCTGCCGCTGTAGCCCCCGTCGGCCTGGTAGGCGGGACGGCTGGCGGTGGCGTATTCCGGTGCGACGCTGTAGAAATAGTCGTGCTGATCCTGTGTGGCATAGACGGGCCCGGCCAGAAAACCGAGGTTCCACCCCGGCAGGGCCGGCAGATCGGTGATATCCAGGTTGAGGTTGGGTGAGAAGATCCATCCCACCTGCTCCGGGGAACGCTCCAGCGTGAACGCGGCGCGCACCGGCATACGCAGTTTCAGGTAGCGTTTGCGGTTGTCGCTGCGCCACAGGGTCAGGTCCACCTGGGGTCCGAATTCCAGGGTCGAATCCAGATCCGGCATGCCTTCCCGGGCCTCCACATCGTCGCTTTCCGTCGGTGGCGAGGCCGAAAGGCTGAGGTTCAGTTCAATCCGGTCGGATTCGAACAGATTGCCGCGAATACCGTGGCGGTCGGATTTGAAGAAATCCCCGCGATACACGAAATAGGGGGTTGGCACCAGGAAGTTATGCACCTTGTCCGAGCCGCGGTAAGCGGGAAAACTCAATCCCCCAAGGCCTAATCCCACCTCCCAGAGTGGTTTCTCTTCAGCGGCCGGAGTATGGGCAGCCACTGACAGCAGGGTGAACAACAATGCAGGCTGGACGATCTTCAATAGAATCATATGACTTCCTTCTGGGGGTTCCAACCCCGGCAGCGGACACCCTCAAATCGCTCGAGCCCTGTCGGTGCGCTCGACTTCACCGGGGCAAGCAGGAAGAATAATGACCCGAAAGGTTCAGGTCCAGTTCTCGACATCGGCTTAAGGAATCCATGCAGACCTTCACAGGGGTTGCCCCCCATACCGCCCATCACTCACTGCCCTTCAAAAAGAGCGCCCGGTGATTGCGGCCGATCTGTTGCTGACCTATATCGCGGCCTCGACCCTGCTGTGTCTCGCGCCGGGACCGGATAATCTTTTCGTGCTCAGCCACTCCGCCCGGTTCGGCTACCGGGGCGGTTGGCTGGTGACCCTGGGGCTGTGCACCGGACTGGTGGTGCACACCACGCTGGTCGCATGGGGCCTGGCGGCCCTGCTCCAGGCGTACCCCATCGCACTCCGGTTGATCCAGTGGGCGGGCGCCCTCTATCTGCTTACGCTGGCCTGGCAGGCATTTACCAGCGCCCCCCCGGACACCCGGGACCGGCAGCCCCGTATCCGGGGATTTCAGCTCTACCGACGGGGCATCATCATGAACCTGAGCAACCCCAAGGTGAGCCTGTTCTTTCTCGCCTTCCTGCCCCAGTTCGTGACCCGGGACGCACTGCCCATGGCCTGGCAGCTGATGTTCCTGGGTGGTGTTTTCATACTGATTGCGCTGGTCGTGTTCGCGACCATTGCCTACCTGGCGGGCATTCTAGGCCACTGGTTGAACCGCTCCCCCGCCATCAGCCTGTGGCTGGAACGGATAACCGGGCTGGTTTTCGTCGCGATTGCCCTCAACCTGATACTGGCTTCCCTGGGCCTGCCAGACTGAGCGCCTCCCGGGCAAAGCCGGTGCTCAGGCGTTTTCCGGTTGCTCAGTGAATCGGCCATTGTGCGTGACGACCCGGTTGCGCCCGCTGCGCTTTGCCTGATAGAGCGCGGCATCGGAACGTGACAAGGCATCATCGACCGTATCGCCTGCACAAAACCCGGTCAGGCCGATCGATATGGTAATGACCTGGCCGGCCGGCAGTACCTCCCAGCGCACCTTCGCGATCTCGGATCGGATCCGTTCTGACAATCTCACTGCATCCGCAAGGGTGGTCACGGTCATCAGGAGTAGAAATTCCTCACCCCCGTAACGCACCAGGATATCTGTGGTGCGCAGGGTCTGTTGAAGCTCCCGAACCAACTGCTGCAGGATCCGGTCGCCGGTGGCATGCCCGCAGTCGTCGTTCACCAGCTTGAAGTGATCGATATCGATCATCGCCAGGGAGCAGGGTATCCCCTTGCGGGTGTACAGACTGAGCTGCTTTTGCAGCATCAGTTCAAGCCCCCGACGATTGTGGATTCCGGTCAACGGATCGTGAGTCGCTTCGTTTTCGAGCGCACGGCTGAGTTCGAACATCCGCAGGCGTATTGTCTGGGCGTAGTAGCCAAGCCCGATGACCCTCAGCAGGATCAGGGCAAAGCTGGCTGTCACCAGGAGATAGACCTCATAGCTATCGTCCAGCAGGGTCATTTGCACATGCGGCTTGAACAGGATGGTGACCGCGATTGCCAGGATACTCACCAGCCAGACCCCAAGCGCCTCTTTGAACCCGATCCTCAGGGTGCCGAAGGAAAAGATCACGAATATCAAGGCCAGGAAGAAGGGGGTGATCTGCGGCGCGAGGAACATCCCCATCAGCTGCATCCCTAAGGCATACAGCATCTGCCAGACCGTCATATGCCGGTTGCGATAACGCTCGCTGAACCCGGTCACATGCATCAAACCGAACAGGATCACATGCCCCAGTCCGCCGAGGCCGTAGTACAGGGGCGCCTGATAGGAAATCGTGTCCACCGCCGCGAACAGGGACAGCAACAGGGTATCCAGCAGATAACTGCTGCCCACGACCATGACTACCGCCAGCCGATACAGGCGACGTTTTTTGCGTTGAGGAACGTGATTGAGTCCTTTGATCGCATCCACCCAGACATCATCGGGATCGAGACTCATACTCCACTCATTCGGTCATGGACCCTCTTCGGATCAGGTGCGCAGAACACGCAGGGCGCGCATCGTGGGTAAAAGGTGAACACATGGGTACGCGGACACTCGTGACAAAAGGCTTCTAAACAGATTGGCGTCGTTCAGCCATGATCCTTGAGACAGGCCGGGAATGAAAAGCGGTATCCCCGGCCAGCCTGAGAAAAGGCTTCCCGAAGTGCCGTCGGGCTACTGTTCAGGTCCGAGGTAGCCTTGCACCATGTGAGACCATTCCGGTCCTTCGATGATGCTGAGAATTTCCCGGTTAAGCAGCTCCCGAAGCGGGGAATCCGGTGGCAGGGCAATACCGTAATCCTGATGTTGAAAACGGTTCGGCAGCACTCTCAGATGTTCCGGGAACTCACCACTCACCCAATAGCGCAGGATCGGCAGATCGTAGACCACTGCGTCCGCCTCGCCCGCTGCCAGTCGCTCCAGTGCCTGTTCGACGCCGGGTGCCGTGCGATAGCGTACCAGCTTCTCGTCCAGAAAAGCGGCGCTGGTACTGTCTTTCACGGTCAACACCCGTTTACCATAGAAATCGTCGATACCATTGATCGACTGTTCCAACTGCCCCACGGTCAGAGACGTGGCGATGGCTGCAGTGAATCCGGATATAATGATGATACTCGCAAACATCCAGATCAGGCCGAGAATCCGTCCGGGCAGGGTTGCGGGGGCCTTGTCGCCGTAACCCACGGTGGTCATGGTCACCGCTGACCACCAGATACCGGAACCGACCCCCTTTACCGGGTGGGCGGGAAACTGATCATTGCGTCGGCGTTCCACCAGCCAGACCAGGATTCCCACCAGGGTCAGAACCCCAAGCAGGGCGCCGGCAGACTTGAGGAAGGCCCCGGAACTGACGCGTTTCAGGGCATCCAGCCAGCTCAGGGAGGATTGGCGGGGTACCGCCAGGCCCAACCCCGAGGTATAGAACGGATGGGTGAAGTCGACCCGCTTTTCCCGCTCAGCAGTGACCGTCAACGCCGCGGCCGCCATATCCACCCGACCTTCCGCGCTCAATTTCAGCATCTCCTCCAGGCCGGATTCACGAAACTGCAGCTCAACCCCCCGGGCGTCGGCGATCCGCTGCAGCAATTCGATGGTGATACCTTCCCAGCCATCTTCCTTCTTGATGGAAAACGGGGGCGCGATGCGGGTAGCCACGACCCATGTATGATCCGATGCGGCAACCGCCGGGCTCAGGGCAAGCAGATGACCCGCCAGGGCCAGGAGTATGGATATCAGCACGGTTCTCATGTCAGGCTCCTGTGAGTTGCAGCAGATACGCGCCCGGCAGGCGGTCTTCCAATCTCGAATGCCGGAGCTGCTTCCTCACCCTATCATGATCACCACGGGGATTCGAATAAGCCCGCAGCCGGCCCTGCCCGGCCGGTTTGTTCTGCTTCGGCTTGGTCAGACTTCATGGACCGAAGAAACCCACAAGCTTTGCCAATGAATACGGCTCGTCTGCAGAGAGGCCCACCGGATAGTGCGGGGGTTCAATAGGAACCCCGGGTTAACAGACCCCTGCAACAGCCGATCACACGCGGCATGAAAAATCCCTCTTGCCCGCTAACAATCGAACGGCGATTGACTGAAGCCATCAATTTTTTCACCCGATAGCCGCTACACTTCGTAGAAGGGACAACAGAAAAAATATTCACCTCATGAGCAGAGTGTCAACGACCACCACTCTTGCGCAGGTCCTGTACCTTGCGATCATGGCCTGCAGCCTCCTGTTTGCACCCCTTTTGCACGCCAAGTCGTCCACCCTGCAACCCGTCACCCTGCAGCTGAGCTGGCACCATCAATACCAGTTCGCGGGCTATTATCTTGCTGAAATTCTAGGCTATTACGAACAGGAGAACCTGCGGGTCAACATCCTCGCCGGCCGTCCCCAGTTGTCCCCGCTGGACGAGGTATTGTCGGGCCGCGCAGAGTTCGGAATCGGCAACTCTGACCTGATGCTGCACTTTGCCGAGGGTGAGCCGGTATTGGCCCTTGCCGCCATCAGCCAGCATGCGCCTACGGTTCTGATCGCTTTGAAAAGCAGCGGTATCCACCACATTACGGATCTGAAAGGCAAACGGGTGATGCTTCAACCAGGCTATGGCAGTCTTTCGCTGCTCGCGATGCTCAAGCAGACCGGCCTGATGGAACAGATCACCCGTCTCGATTCCAGCATGAACATCAACGACCTGGTCGAGGGGCACACCGACCTGTTCAACGGATATGCGAGCAATGAACCCTACCTGCTTGAAGAACGCGGGATCGACTACACCTTGTTCAACCCTTACGACTATGGCATCCAGTTTTACAGTGATGTGTTGTTCACACGACAGGATCTCAATCGCTCAGAGCCGAAGATGGTGGCGGCATTCCGCCGGGCCAGCCTCAAGGGCTGGCGCTATGCCATGGACAACCCGGAGAAATCGATCAACCTGATCACCCAGTTCTATCTCATCGAAAAGACCAAGCCCTGGTTGAGATTCGAGGCCAACAAGCTGCGCGAGATGGTGGTCCCGGACCTGGTCGAGATCGGCCACATGAGCACCTTGCGCTGGGAAAAAATCGCTGAACAGCTGCAGCTCATGGGACTCATGCAGGGGGGGGTCGATCTGGAGGCATTCAGTAAAGCCTCAGCCCAGCAACCGTTGATCGACTGGGAGGCCATCGCACCCTACGTCATCAGTGTGTTGATCGTCCTGACTGCCGCGGTGGCGACGGTGATTCTACTGATCAAGCTGAACCGCAATCTGCGCAAGGAGGTGGATACCCGGATCCAGGCCGAGCACCAGGCCACCTACCTGGCGACACACGATCCATTGACCGGTCTGTCCAACCGGATCCTGTTCATGGATCGGCTGGAGAACACCCTGCAACGAGCGCGCAGGGAAGGCAACAGTCCCGGCCTGCTGTTCATCGATCTGGACAATTTCAAGATCATCAACGATACCTACGGTCACTACAAAGGCGATGAGGCGCTGAAACGCGTCGCCGACAGCGTCACTTCGATCATCCGCGAAAGCGACACCTTCGCCCGCCTGGGTGGCGACGAGTTCACCCTGTTGATCGAGCATTGCGAGGAACACACCTTTCAACTCCTCGCGCAGAAGATTCTCAACACCATTCAGGACGCACTTTCAGACATGCATACCGATATCGACCTGGGCGCCAGCGTCGGACTTCTGGTCATCGACGATCCGATGTCTGATGCGGAATCGATCCTCTCTAGGGCGGATCATCTGATGTACCAGGCGAAGTTCAACGGCAAGAACCATATCGAGTCAGGCCAGTCATGACAGCCTTGCGGAACAAAGCGGATACGAACACCAGTGTCTCACCCCCATCAAAACACCGGGGAACCACCCTGGGGCGGCTGATACTGTGGATCTCCGTGGGTTATATCGCCCTGGCGCTGATCACCATCCTGGTGATCTCCTATGCGGCCGAGCGGCAGGCCATCGATGACCTGGCGCGAAACGAGGCACAGCATGCCTCGGAGCTGGTATTCCAGTCCATCTACACCGTAATGCGGGCCGGTACGGGCAAAAAGGGCATCGAAGACACCATCCGCCGCCTGGGCGATACCCAGCACGCCATGAAGATCTCCAATATCCGGGGCGAAGCCGTGGCGCAGCAGTTCGGCGAATTGCTGATCAGTCAGAAACGGCGCAAGCAGGAGCCGGAGATCCGCCAGGTGTTCGATACCGGGGAGGAGTGGCGCGATTACGCCCAGGACCGGATCCGTTTCCTCTACCCGGTGAAATTCATGGAGGAGTGCCTGAGCTGTCATACCCAGGCGCGCAAAGATGACGTTGCGGGGGTCATCGATATCACCTACCCGATCGAGAACCTGAAGATATCCCTGCAGTTGATCACGCGCATCATGATCGCCTACTTTTTGTTCGCCATCGTGCTGCTGTTCCTCCTGTTGGGCTGGAAATTGCGAACCTCGGTGGCCCAACCCATCGACCGTTTCGTCAATGTGATGCGCGATATCACCCAGCATCCGGACGGTTCCCGGCGTGCTCCGGTGGATGGCGGCATCGTCGAACTGCAGAACCTGGGATCCTATTTCAACAACATGCTGCAGACCATCCAGGATTATCAGCGCAAGCTCGACGAATACTCCAATATCGACCCCCTTACCGGTTTGTTCAACCGCAGGCGATTTCAGCAGATGCTGGGCTACGAGGTCTCACGGGCGGAGCGCCATCAGCGATCCCTGCCGCTCATCGGCATCGACCTGGATAACTTCCGCCACATCAACGACACCTACGGATACCCGGTCGGCGATCTGGTTTTGAAGAAATTCAGTTACCTGTTGCGCAACCTGACGCAGCATCGCGGGGTTGCCGCACGGCGCGGCGCGGACGAATTTGCGATACTCCTGCCCGAGGCCAGTTACGCCGAAGCCGAGCAACTCGCGCAGGAGATTGCACAGCAACTCGACACCACCGACTTCAAGGTGAATAACGACAACCTGCGAATACCCGCGAGCTTGTGCATCGTCGCCTACCCGAAGCACGGGACTCAGCCGAACGACCTGGAAGCCGCCATGGAACTGGGACTGTATAAGGCCAAGCGGCTGGGTAAGAACCGCATCGTAACCCTCGATGAAAGTGACCGGGATCTGTACCAGGAATCCCTGCAACGGGGAGAATTTCTGCGTCGGGCCATTGCGGAAGACCGGGTGGAACCCTTCTTCCAGCCGATCTTCAACCTGCGTGACGGCACGGTCTACGGTCATGAGGTCCTGGCCCGTATCCGTGACAATGATGCCTGGATCACCGCTGCCCACTTCATTCACGAGGTCGAGGAACTGGGCATGGATGAAACCTTCGACAGCCTTATTTTTCACAAGGCTTTGCGTTATCGACAACAACACAAAATTGAAGGCCGTCTGTTCATCAACCTCTCGCCGAAAACATTTTCCAGTCAGGATACCCTGCGTGGGCTGGCCGACAGCGTTGAGCAGTATGATGTCGATGGTCAGGACATCGTGTTTGAAATCACCGAGCGCGAGGCCCTGCCCCGGCTCACCGAACTAAACCAGGTGATTTCGGATCTGCGGCAGAAAGGTTTCGGTTTCGCCCTCGACGACTTCGGTTCCGGGTTCTCATCCTTCATCTACCTAAAGTACCTGGACGTGGACGTTATCAAGATCGAAGGCAGCTTCGTACGCAAGATGGTCACCGATGAACGGGACAAGATCATGGTGGAACACATCGCCTCGATGGCGACACGCTTCAATATCCTGACCCTCGCCGAGATGGTGGAAGACCCTCAGACCGACGCGATGTTGAGGCGCATGGGCATCAAACTGGGGCAGGGATTCCACTATGGACGGCCCAAGAGCTGCGACGGCAACTTCGAAGACCAGGAAGGTGAGAAGGAAAACTATTGATCCCAGCCAGGGTATACAATCAGATCCAGCCTTTTGAACAACCCCCTGACCTCTGGGTAGCCCGGGTGAAGCACAGCGTAACCCGGGAAACTCGCCGCTACGCGTCTACCCGGGTTACGCGATGCTTCACCCGGGCTACATGATGACATAAACCACACAGACTGAAACCCAACCGGGATCCCCGTAGGTTTGCTCTCGTTCCCACGCAGAGCGTGGGAACGTATATGGACTCCTCCGTGTACAGCAACCTTTTTGTGTTGGATGGTAGACATTCAGCAAGTTCACG
>JBEVVG010000005.1:0-197928 GCA_040507225.1 Candidatus Thiodiazotropha sp. | reverse complement strand
GTCTTTTTCATGGTATGGACTCCTTTGTTTGCTTGCCAGCTCTCAACTCGACCTTAGAACTCGGTCGAGGAGGAGTCCATACCATTGAGAAAGAATTCTCTGCTATCGTGAATGCCGATGAAAATGGCTGTTTTTTCTGGTAGCACATAACCCGGCTACAGATTCAACAGTTGAATCTCGCGCCTTTCTACCCTCCCGTCTGTCCCGAGCGAGAAGCACAGCAAAAACCGATCAGCGGGCCTGGCTGTTTGAGCATAGCGAGTTCCAGGACCGCCGGTTTTTGTGAGCATCGCAGAGGTCCCCGAAGGGGCGGGACGGTCGGGCGCCCTTTCTTTTGGTTACTTTTCTTTTGGCGAAAAAGAAAAGTAACTCGCCCAGGCGGGCGAAACCGGCGGTTGCCGACAGTAAGCAATTACGACGGGCAGCGCTATACCCCTCACCCTGGGTATGCATTCCCACGCGGAGCGTGGGAACGAGTAATCCCGGGTGGCCGTATTACCGGACTACCTTGACGTGAAACCAGGCGAAAGCGATCTGCCTGACTCTGAATTCACTTTCCAATACAGGCTACAGACTCAACATACGAATCTCGCGCCTCTATACCCTCCCGTCTGTCCCGAGCGAGAAGCACAGCAAAAACCGATCAGCGGGCCTGGCTGTTTGAGCGTAGCGAGTTCCAGGTCCGCCGGTTTTTGTGAGCATCGCAGCGGTCCCCGCAGGGGCGGGACGGTCGGGCGCCCTTTCTTTTGGTTACTTTTCTTTTGGCGCAAAAAGAAAAGTGACTCGCTCAGGAGGGCGAAACCGGCGATTGCCGACAGTAAGCAATTACGACGGGCAGCGCTATACCCCTCACCCTGGGTATGCATTCCCACGCACAACGTGGGAACGAGAAATCCCGGGTGCGTAGCGGACTCGTTAACTCAAAACCAAAAACTCAACATTCAGATCTGTCAGTTTCCAGATCGGGCGATTTATTCAACAACATGCCTTCATGTTCGATAAACCGGACGATCTCTTCCAGCCCCTGTCCGGTTTTCATGTTTGAAAACACGAACGGTTTGTCCGGTCGCATGCGTTGCGTATCGGCTTCCATCACTTCGAGAGAGGCCCCGACATAAGGGGCCAGGTCGATCTTGTTGATTACCAGCAGGTCGGAGCGGGTGATGCCCGGCCCGCCCTTGCGGGGCATCTTTTCGCCCTCGGCCACATCCAGTACATAGATGGTCAGGTCCGCCAGTTCGGGGCTGAAGGTGGCGCTGAGGTTGTCCCCGCCGCTTTCGATGAACACCAGGTCGAGGTTTGGAAAACGGCCGATCAGGTCCTCCACCGCCGCCAGATTCATGGAGGCGTCTTCGCGGATCGCGGTGTGGGGGCAGCCGCCGGTCTCCACGCCGATGATGCGCTCGGCTTCCAGGGCCTGGCTGTGGATGAGGAACCGGGCGTCTTCCTGGGTGTAGATGTCGTTGGTGACCACGGCCAGTTGGTAACGCTCGCGCATGGCCTTGCACAGGGCGTCCAGCAGGGCGGTCTTGCCGGAGCCGACGGGTCCGCCGACGCCCACTCTGAGGGGATTGTCACTGCTCATATATAAAACTCGTTCAGGATCGGTAGATTCGGGTGTATTGGGTTTCGTGACGGCTGCTGGCCAGCGCCTGGGCGAGACAGCTGGCGCCGATTGTTTCGTCGTCCAGCGCCAGGCCGTTCTCCACCGCAGCCGGGATTGTTTCGATGAGTTCGGCCAGGGTTGCCTGCCCGGCGGTTTGTCCCAGGGGGATGATCTTTACTCCGGCCAGCACCATGTTCTCCAGCCAGCCCCAGACATAGCCCCGGGCGGCCTGTTGCAGGGGAATGCTCCAGTGTGCGGCGGCATGGGCGAAGCCCGCCAGTTGGCAGCCGCGCAGGACCGGCATCAGGGCTTCGCTGACCGGCACTCCGAGGTGGGGCAGCAGGCTTGCCAGGGCGCGGCCCCGGTTGCGTTCCTCGTCCCGCAGTTCACGGGTTTCCCGGTAGGCCAGGAGGGTGTCGCTCCAGAGGGCCAGGGCTGCATGATCCTCCGCTTGGGAGGCCTGGTAGAGGCGCGCCAGCACCGGCACATCGAGACGGCTGATGCCGGTGGTCAGCAGGTCTGCGATCCAGTCGCGCAGAGACTCCCGGTCCCTGACCCAGCCGCACTCCACCGCCCACTCCAGGCCCTGGGAATAGGTGAAGGCACCCACCGGCAGGGAGGGGCTGACCAGATGCATGAGACGCAGGTCGGTCTTCATGCTTGCCCCTGATTGTGGGGCGGTTCTGGTGGGTGGTTGGCGAAGCGCCCCCCTCTCCCCCGGCCCCTCTCCCGCGTGGGGATAGGGGTGACGCAGATGGAACCACTATGACTCGTTCCCACGCTCTGCGTGGGAATGCATATCGCAGTCTGATTGCTATCGAGAGGTTTCCCGCACCCTTGGTATGCATTCCCACGCGGAGCGTGTGAACGAGAGAGATGTCCGGAGGGGAAGCCGCTGATGCCAAACCACTCCCCTCTCCCCTCGTGGGAGAGGGGCCGGGGGAGAGGGGGCGGTTCAGTGCTGCGAGCCCGATCCATCACTCGCGGCCCTGTTCAGTGATGGTGATGATGATCATGGCCCTGTCCGTGCGTGTGGGCATGCGCATGCCCCTTCTCCGCACTGCCGCCGTAGGCCCCCGGCTCGGGTTCGAAGGGCGCTCGCACCACTTCCACCGCCAGACCCAGGCCCGCCAGCATCTCGTCCAGCACATGATCGTGCAGGTAGCTGATCCGGCCCGGCTCGATCTGCAAGAGGACATGCCGGTTGCCCAGGTGGTAACAGGCCCGCGCCATCAGCAGCGGATCGTCGCAGACGACCCGGGAGAGGGTTTCGTCGGCGGCCTTGATGCGTACCCGCAATCCCTGCTCGGAGCGCAGCAGATCCCCGGCCTGCAGGGTGGTCCCCCGGGCCAGGAACAGGCCCGCATCCTCTCCGCTGTCCAGGCTCACCCGCAGGCGGCACTTGATGCGCTGATCAAGGGTCAGGGTGAGGGTCGTATCCTCGTCACCATGGTCGTGAATCTTCTCGGTCAATCGGATCATGTTCGTCACTTCAGAACAGGAAATATTTCTGCGCCATGGGTAGAATCTCAGCGGGTTCGCAGACCAGCAGCTCGCCGTCCGCCCGCACCTGGTAGGTCTGGGGATCGACCTCGATCTTCGGCATGTAGTCGTTCAGAACCATGTCCGATTTGCTCACCTTACGGCAGTTTTTCACCGTGCCGATCAGGCTGCGCAGACCCAATTGTTCGATCACCCCGGCGTCCCGCGCCGCCTGGGAGACGAAGGTCATGGAGGTGGCCTGGGAGGCGCCCCCCAGGGCACCGAACATGGGCCGGTAGTGCACCGGTTGCGGGGTGGGGATGGAGGCGTTGGGATCCCCCATCGGCGCGGCAGCGATGAACCCGCCCTTGAGGATCAGGCTCGGCTTGACGCCGAAGAAGGCCGGTTTCCATAGCACCAGATCCGCCAGCTTGCCGACCGCCACCGATCCGACCTCGTGGGCGATGCCATGGGTGATGGCCGGGTTGAGGGTGTACTTGGCGATGTAGCGTCGCGCCCGCAGGTTGTCGTGGTGGGCCGGATCCCCGGGCAGGGAACCCCGCTGCAGTTTCATCTTGTGCGCCGTCTGCCAGGTGCGGATGACCACCTCGCCGACCCGGCCCATGGCCTGGGAGTCGGAGGCGATCATGGAGAAGGCGCCGAGATCGTGGAGGATGTCCTCCGCGGCGATGGTCTCGCGGCGAATCCGCGACTCGGCGAAGGCCACGTCTTCGGCGATGTTCGGGTCGAGGTGATGACACACCATCAGCATGTCGAGATGTTCGTCCACGGTGTTCACCGTGTAGGGCCGGGTCGGGTTGGTGGACGAGGGCAGTACGTTGGCGAAACCCGCCGCCTTGATGATGTCCGGGGCATGACCGCCCCCCGCCCCCTCGGTGTGGTAGGTGTGGATGGTGCGCCCTTTCATCGCCGCCAGGGTGTGCTCCACGAAACCCGATTCGTTGAGGGTGTCGGTGTGGATCGCCACCTGCACGTCGAAGGCGTCGGCCACGCTGAGGCAGTTGTCGATGGCCGCCGGGGTGGTGCCCCAGTCCTCGTGCAGTTTGAGTCCCATGGCGCCGGCGCGGATCTGTTCCTCCAGTCCCTCGGGCAGGCTGGCGTTGCCCTTGCCGAGAAAGCCCAGGTTCATGGGCAGCGCGTCGGCGGCCTCGAGCATGCGGTGGAGGTTCCAGGCGCCCGGGGTGCAGGTGGTGGCGTTGGTGCCGGTGGCCGGACCGGTGCCGCCGCCGAGCATGGTGGTCACCCCTGACATCAGGGCTTCGTCGACCTGCTGCGGGCAGATGAAATGGATGTGCGCGTCGATGCCGCCGGCGGTGAGGATGCTGCCCTCCCCGGCGATCGCCTCGGTGCCCGGGCCGACCACGATGTTGACCCCGGGCTGTACGTCCGGGTTACCGGCCTTGCCGATGCCGACGATGCGTCCGTCCCGGATCCCCACGTCCGCCTTGACTATGCCCCAGTGGTCGAGGATCAGGGCGTTGGTGATCACCGTGTCGACCACCTCGGGACCGCTGCGCTGGCTCTGTCCCATGCCGTCGCGAATCACCTTGCCGCCGCCGAACTTGACCTCGTCGCCGTAGATGGTGTGGTCCTGTTCCACTTCGATGATCAGGCCGGTGTCCCCCAGACGCACCCGGTCGCCGGTGGTTGGGCCGTACATCTCGGCATAGGCCCGATTGCTGATCTTGGCCATCAGTCCAGTCCTCCCATCACCATCCCGTTGAAGCCATAGACCTTGCGATCCCCCGCGTAGGCCACCAGGGTCACTTCCCGGGTCTGGCCCGGCTCAAAGCGTACCGCGGTACCCGCCGCAATATCCAGCCGGTAGCCACGCGCCTTCTCCCGATCGAATTCGAGGGCCGGGTTGGTCTCGGCAAAATGGTAGTGGGAACCCACCTGGATCGGCCGGTCGCCGGTGTTTGCCACGCTGAGGGTGATCCGTTCCCGGCCTGCGTTGAGTTCCCGCTCGCCCTCCGGGGTGAACAGTTCACCGGGCACCAGGGACGGTTCCGGCGTACCCGCCTGGGGCAGGATCGGGTCGTGCACGGTCACCAGTTTGGTGCCGTCTGGAAAGGTGGCCTCCACCTGGACCTCGTGGATCATCTCCGCCACCCCTTCCATCACATCGTCGGCACTCAGCAGGGTGCGTCCGAACTCCATCAGTTCGGCCACCTGCTGGCCCTCCCGGGCACCCTCCAGGATCGCCGCGCTGATATAGGCCATGGCCTCGGGATAGTTGAGTTTCAAACCCTTGGCCTTGCGTCGCTCGGCCAGCAGCGCGGCTGTAAAAAGCAGCAGCTTGTCTTTCTCTCTCGGGGTGAGTTCCATGGGTCTCTCCAGATCTCGTCAGGTATTCCAGATACGCGGCGCGCAGGGTGACCGACCGATCACCATCGGCCTGAGTCGCTGCCACAGCGCCACAAAACAGTTTCTCGCATGCTCGGTGGAATCACCCAGGTAACGGGCCACCAGCAATCCGTCCACCCAGGTGAGCGCCAGTTCCCGAGTGTAAAATTCGTCATCCGGGTCCTCGCGCAGCGTCTCCAGCGCCTGGGCATCCTCCAGGGTCGCGACCAGGGTGCCGATCACCGGTTGGCCGCGCAGCCCTGCGGGGCCGTCCAGGGTCTCCGCCCCTCCCAGTTCGAGGCGCTCCAGCAGCAGCGGCCGGCCCTCCCTGTAGAGGCTGAAACGGAACCGGGCCTGGCCCGGATCGAAACGTTCCTTGAGCACCGCACGGCCGAGACAGTTGATCTCCCAGCCGATGAAACCCGCCCTGCCCTCGAGCATCACCCGGGTGTGAATCTCAGCCCGCGCGCCCGGGAACAGGATGTTCTCCTGGGGCAGCCATTCCAGGGTCGCATCCCGCAATTGCAGTTCCTGGGTCAGGCTCGCGAGCGGTCCCGCGGAACGATAAAACTTGGTGGCGCCCGGGGTGGTCACCAGGGCCTGGGCGCCGGGTTCCACCCGGGTCAGCACTTTCAGCTCATCCCCACCCGCAACGCCTCCCGGAGGATGCAGCAGATACACATGGCAGAGATCACCTTCCGGATAGAATGCGCGCTGCACCGACAGGGGTCCCCGGTGACGCCGCTCGGCCAGCACGGTGCGCGCCGGGGTTTTTCTGAAACCGAGATTCAGGCTGGCCTGCCAACCCGGTTGAGTTTTGAGTTCTGAGTTTTGAGTGTTCTGTTGCTGCGGATCGCTGACAACGGACCGTGCATAGCTCATCACTCTGTCTTGCTCATTGCTGACCTTGTTTCCATGTGCTGCGTAGGCGTTGACCTCGTTTCCACGCTCTGCGTGGGAATGCATACTCAGCCCTATTTGTGTTCATCACTATTGTCTGCTCCGATTGACCGGGGTATGCATTTCCACTCAGAGCGTGGGAACGAGGGAGCGAAGATCGATTTTGCAGTCATGGTTTTGTGTTCGCTTCACTCACGTTATTTACTTTCCCCTCTCCCTGGCCCTCTCCCGCAAGGGGGGAGGGGACGCTTTGTTCAAACGCATTGAGTTTGACTGGTTTCTTCGCAGTAGCAAGCGGCCCCCTTTACCATCTGCCCTGATCCGTGAACCCCCTCTCCACTTGCGGGAGAGGGCCAGGGAGAGGGGGACACATCGTGTCGTAAGTCGGGTTAGCGTAACCCGACACGCCCGTTACCCGTATCGTTCGGCTCTTTTGCTTTAACTACGTCGCTCGGATCGTCTTTCGATGCGCGAGGTCTTCAGCCTGCGCAAGTAACGCACCCCGAAATAGACCGGCAGGGCCAGCGCCATAAACAGGATCGAATGTTCAAACAGATGCTGCGCCCCGTTCTCCGGCCCCACATGAGCCGACACCGGCGATGTGCTCAAAGCAACACATAGGGCGATCAAATTTACACTTGGTTTCATCACAGGTCTCACTACACAGTCAGGTATTCTTTGATCAAATCATCATTGAGTTCGTCGATCGCACCCTTGGCCACATGTCGCCCCCTGTCGAGGATGCAGAAGCGATCCGCCACTTTGCGGGCGAAAGGCAGTTTCTGTTCCACCAGCAGCACGGTGAGACCGATCTCCTTGTTGAGACGGCGGATGATCTCGCCGATCTCCTGCACGATATTGGGTTGAATGCCCTCCGTGGGTTCGTCCAGGATCAGCAGTTTGGGATCGATCACCAGGGCCCGGCCGATCGCCAGCTGCTGCTGCTGACCGCCGGAGAGATCGCCGCCCCGGCGACCCAGCATCTCTTTCAGCACGGGGAACAGTTCAAAGATGAACTCCGGTATCTCCTTGCGCTTGTCCTGGCGCACCGGCAAACCGATGAGCAGGTTTTCCTCCACCGTGAGCATGGGAAAGATCTGCCGCCCCTGGGGCACGTAACCGATACCCAGGGGGGCGCGATGCTCTGCGATCCGGCGGTTCAGGTTTTCTCCCTGAAACAGCATCTCACCGGAGCGTACCGGCAACAACCCCATGATACATTGCAGCAGCGTGGTCTTACCCACCCCGTTGCGCCCCATGAGACAGGTGCACTGCCCTTCCGGCACTTCAAGATCGAGATCCCACAGGGTGTGGGACTCACCGTAGAACTGGTTGATGGCGTTGACTGTGAGCATTTCTAAGCCTTCTGTTGCATCTCATTCACCCAGGTATACCTCGACCACCCGGGGGTCGTTCTGCACCTCGTCCATGCTGCCCTCGGCGAGCACACTGCCCTGATGCAGCACGGTCACGGTGCGGGCGATGGAACGCACGAAATCCATGTCGTGTTCCACCACCACCACCGAGTGTTCACCCGCCAGGGAGGTGAGCAGTTCCGCAGTGCGATCCATCTCCTGGTGAGTCATTCCCGCGACCGGCTCGTCCACCAGCAGCAACTTGGGATTCTGCATCAGCAACATGCCGATCTCGAGCCACTGTTTCTGCCCATGGGAGAGCGCCCCGGCCAGGCGGTCGCGCTGTTCGCTGAGGCCGATGATCGACAAAACCTCGTCGATATGATCCCGCTGGGTGGCATCGAGACGGGCCACCAGGGTGGGCCAGACGCGCTTGTCACCCGCCATCGAGAGTTCCAGGTTTTCGAACACGCTGTGGTATTCGAACACCGTGGGTTTCTGGAACTTTCGGCCGATCCCCACCTGGGCGATCTCCGGTTCGCTCATGCGCAACAGGTTGATGTTGGAACCGAAAAAGGCACTGCCCTGGTCGGGGCGGGTCTTGCCGGTAATGATATCCATCATGGTGGTCTTGCCGGCACCGTTGGGGCCGATGATGCAGCGCAGCTCGCCCGCTTTGATATAGAGATTTAGGTCGTTGATGGCCTTGAAGCCATCGAAACTCACCGAAATCCCTTCCAGATAGAGGATGACTTCATGGCTGAGATCCACATCGATCTGGTTGGGATCGACCATGAAGTCGAACACCCGGTCCCGGCGCATCACATCACGGATTTTATCCATTGTCTGCATCAACCTTCTCCCTTACTGCGTTTGAGAAGTCCCACCACCCCTCGGGGCAGGAACACAGTGACCAGCACGAACATCGCACCCAGGGCAAACAGCCAGACCTCCGGCAGGGCGGCGGTCAGATAGCTCTTGCCGTAGTTGACCATGAACGCGCCGAGGGCCGCGCCGTAGAGTGTGGCGCGTCCGCCCACCGCCACCCAGATGACGATCTCGATAGAGTTCAGGGGCGCGAATTCACCGGGGTTGATGATCCCGACCTGGGGCACGTAAAGCGCCCCGGCAATCCCCGCGAGCACCGCCGAGAAGGTGAACACCGCAAGTTTGACCCGCTCCACCCGGTAGCCGACGAAACGGGTACGGTTCTCCGCGTCGCGAATCGCCACCGCCACCCGGCCGAGGCGTGAACTGACGATCGCCCGGCAGGCCAGATAGCCCAGCGCGAGAAACAGGGCTGTGGCGACGAACAGACCCACCCGGGTGCTATCGTCCTGCAGGTTGAAGCCGAGGATGTCTTTGAAATCGGTCAGCCCGTTGTTTCCGCCGAAGCCCATCTCGTTACGGAAAAAGGCCAGCATCAGGGCATAGGTCAGGGCCTGGGTGATGATCGAGAGGTAGACTCCGGTCACCCGGGAACGGAATGCCAGCCAGCCAAACACGAAGGCCAGCAGTCCCGGCACCAGCAGCACCATCAGCGCAGCGAACCAGAACATGTCGAAGCCATACCAGAACCAGGGCAGGCTGTCCCAGTTGAGGAACACCATGAAATCGGGCAGCTCCGGGTTGCCATACACGCCCCGCTCGCCGATCTGACGCATCAGGTACATGCCCATGGCATAACCGCCCAGGGCGAAGAAGGCCCCGTGACCCAGACTGAGTATGCCCAGGTAGCCCCAGGCCAGATCCACCGCCATCGCCAGCAAGGCATAGGCGAGGTACTTACCCAGCAGGGTCACCGTATAGGTGGAGACATGCAGGGCGCTGCCCTCAGGCACCGCCAGGTTCAGCACCGGTACGATGACGGTCAACGCCACCAGCAGGCCGAGGAAAACCAATCCACCACGATCGCTTGTCAACCACTTCATGATCAGCCTTCCGCCGCGCGGCCTTTCTGCGGGAACAGTCCCCGGGGCCATTTTTGAACAAAGAGAATGATGAAGATCAGCACCAGGATCTTGGCCAGCACCGCACCGGCCCAGGGTTCGAGAAACTTGTTCACCACGCCCAGGGACATGCCGCTGACCAGGGTGCCCCAGAGATTACCCACACCGCCGAACACCACCACCATGAAACTGTCGATGATGTAGGCCTGACCCAGGTTGGGTCCCACGTTGGTGAGTTGGCTCAGGGCCACACCCGCGACCCCCGCGATGCCGGAACCGAGACCGAAGGTCATTGCGTCAACCCACTCGGAGCGCACCCCCATGGCGCGGGCCATCTGTCGGTTCTGGGAAACCGCCCGCACCTGCAGGCCGAGGGTGGTCTTCTTCAGGATCAGGTAGAGGACCGCGAACACCAGCAGTGAGAAAAGGATGATATAGAGCCGGTTGTAGGTGAGGGACAGGGCACTGTTGATCTCCAGCACGCCACTCATCCAGGACGGGGTTTCGACACTGCGGTTGAGCGGAGAGAAGATGGAACGCACCGCCTGCTGGAGGATCAGGCTGATACCGAAGGTGGCCAGCAGGGTCTCCAGAGGTCGGCCGTAGAGAAATCGGATCACCCCCCGCTCGATGGCGATCCCCACCAGGGCGGAGACCAGGAAGGCGGCGGGTATGGCAATCAGCACCGAGGCGCCAATGTACTCCGGCATCAGCTGCTGGATGACATAGGTGGTATAGGCGCCGATCATGATCAGTTCCCCGTGGGCCATGTTGATGACCCCCATGACCCCAAAGGTGATGGCCAGGCCAATCGCCGCCAGAACCAGTACCGAGCCGAGGCTCAGGCCGAAAAACAGGTTTTCGATAAAGCTGTAGAAATCCCGCTTTGCCTGGATGCCCTTGAGGGTCTGCTCGATGACACTGGCGAATTCCGCGTCCTTGGTATCCTTCAACAGGCGTTGCAGGCCGTTGCGGACCGCCGGATGCAGATTGCCGTCCAGCACCTCCACCGAGGCAATCCGTTCCGCCTTGTCGTCGGAACTCAGTCCAGCCAGGGCGATGACGATCTCCATTGCCTCACGAACCCCGGCATCGGTCTCCTGACCGACCAGGGGCTTGAGCAGTTCCGCATGCTGCTTCTCCGGCCGGTCGAGCATCTGCTCGACCGCGGTAAGCCGTTTTGCGGGATCGGGATTGCGGATATCCAGGACCGCCAGAGCGGCCCGGATCTGCACCCGCATCCGGTTGTTCAGAGTAATTTTCTTGAGTGCGCTTTTCTTCAGGTTGCCCAGGGACTGGCCGGTTGTCGCATCGCTGACCTCACCGGCAGCCTTGTCAGTGATCACCACGCGTTTGTCTTTTCTGAGCAGGAACATCCGGTTGTTGAGCAGTGCGTCGAGCCAGGCCCGAGCCTTCCCGTCACCCTGCTCCGCAAGCAGGTCGACTGCCTGGTACTTGTCGTTGAAACGCTTCGATGCCAACAGTTCGGCAACACGATTCAGGCTGTCGCTGGAATCCGCCGAGGCAACTGAGGGAAGCATCCACAGGATGGCCAACAGCAGGCCCAGAGAGCGGGTGATACAGGCGTGTTTCAACATCGGAATCAACTCTATGTGCTCGTTTTCTCGTTCCCGCGCGGAGCGAGGGAATGACTGTCCATGCCGCAGGGTGTTTCCACAGCTTGGGGGTCTCGCCCAACCCCTGGTCTGCGTTCCCACGCAGAGCGTGGGAACGAGAGACAAAGGCAGCCCGGGTGGAGCGGAACGGAACCCGGGACGATCGTGTTGTGCATCGCTGCAGCCCGGACTCCGCTTTGCTCCGCCCGGGCTACGAGCGTCTACGAAGAGGGTTCAACTCATTCGTAGTTCTGACCCGAGCACTTGCCGCTCTTGACGTTGTAGTTACCGCAGGAAAGCGGTGCGCGCCAGTCTGAGATGATGTCCTTGGAACCGGGCAGGAAGTCGGACCAGGCATCGCCCGCCACCAGACCGGAAGTCTCCCAGACCACTGCGAACTGACCATCTTCCTGGATCTCGCCGATCAGCACCGGTTTGGTGATGTGATGGTTGGGCATCATCGCGGAGTAACCGCCGCTGAGGTTGGGAACGGCCACGCCGATGATCGCATCCTTGACCGCGTCCGGATCGGTGCTGCCGGCTTTCTCCACCGCTTTCACCCACATGTTGAAACCGATGTAGTGGGCTTCCATGGGATCGTTGGTCACCCGCTTGTCGTTCTTGATGAACTTGTGCCAGCTGTCGATGAATTCAGCGTTCGATTCGTTGTCCACGCTCATGAAGTAGTTCCAGGCAGCCAGATGGCCGACCAGGGGTTTGGTGTCGATACCGGAGAGCTCCTCTTCACCCACGGAGAAAGCCACCACCGGGATGTCCTCGGCGGAGATACCCTGGTTGCCCAGCTCTTTGTAGAACGGTACGTTGGCGTCGCCGTTGATGGTGGAGACCACCGCAGTCTTCTTGCCGGCGGAACCGAACTTTTTGATATCCGAGACGATCGATTGCCAGTCGGAGTGACCGAAGGGGGTGTAGTTGATCATGATGTCCTTGTCGGACACGCCCTTGGCCTTCAGATAGGCTTCGAGAATCTTGTTGGTGGTACGGGGATAAACATAGTCGGTACCCGCCAGCACCCAGCGCTCCACACCTACATCGTTCATCAGGTAATCCACTGCGGGAATCGCCTGCTGGTTGGGCGCGGCACCGGTATAGAACACGTTTGCGGAGGACTCTTCCGCTTCGTACTGAACCGGGTAGAAGAGCAGACCGTTGAGTTCCTCGACCACCGGCAGTACCGATTTACGTGACACCGAGGTCCAGTTACCGAAGATCGCCGCGACCTTGTGCTTGCTCAGCAGCTCACGCGCCTTTTCCGCAAACAGAGGCCAGTCGGAAGCCGGATCCACCACCACGGCCTCGAGTTGCTTGCCGAGTACGCCGCCTTTGGCGTTCTGTTCCTCTATCAGCATCAGCATGGTGTCCTTCAGGGTGGTCTCACTGATGGCCATGGTGCCGGACAGGGAGTGCAGGATGCCCACCTTGATGGTGTCCGCGGCGTGAACGACGCCGGCTCCCAGGGTTGCGGCCGCCAGGGCGGTCGGTAGAAGGATCTTCTTGAGTAGGGTTTTTTTCATCAGGAATGCTCCAGGGTTTTAGTCCTAATCGGTGATCACCCCCGCCGGATGCGGAGGCCATGACGATTCGCGTAGGCTGATGTTGCCCGGTAGCGGTTTGCCCCACTATTCGGAGAAGCACCCCCCGGCATACGTCAAATGACGTATACCGTTCCAGGTGGATCGACCCCCATGGCATGATGTCCCTGCAAAGCACGGTTTTATCTCTGCCAGCCCCATCCCGGTCAGCCATCCAGGGCCGGCTGTCCCTGCCTCGAACAGGGAAATGGCACTGCTAAGCTGCGCCGATTCGCGCATGTGCCGTCCCATTCAGGCTGCTATGATAGCGGGACACCGATCACCACTGACCGTCCCCCAGGAGAGCCGCTCCGGTGCCAGCCGAACCCCGCATCATTCCGACCCGGAGGCGCTATAACCAGTGGGTCGCCAATGAGACCCTGGAGGATTTCGCGCTGCGCTATACCGCACGGCGGGCCCGCAAGTGGTCGGATGTGCGCATCGCCAACACCGCCCTGGGTATCGTTTCGTTTCTCGCCCTGGAAGCGATTGGCGGAGCAATCACCCTGCAATACGGCTTCACCAACTCCCTGTGGGCGATCCTGGTGGTATGCGCCCTGATCTTCCTGTTCGGCCTGCCGATCTGCTATCACGCCGCCCGCTCGGGTCTGGACATCGACCTGCTCACCCGGGGCGCCGGCTTCGGTTACATCGGCTCCACCCTGTCGTCCCTGATCTATGCCTCGTTCACCTTCATCTTCTTCGCCCTGGAAGCGGCCATCATGTCCATGGCGTTGAACCTGATGTTCGACATCCCCCTCTCCTGGGCCTACGTGATCAGCGCCCTGGTGGTGATTCCGGTGGTCATCCACGGCATCAGCCGGATCAGCCATTTTCAGCTCTGGACCCAGCCGATCTGGATCATTCTGCAGATCGCCCCGCTGCTGATCATCTTCATCCACCATGCCGAGACCCTCTCGGAGTGGACCGAATTTCGCGGCTTCCAGACAACCGGCGACTCCGGCTTCAACCTGCTGCTGTTCGGCGCCGCCGCCGCAGTGATCTTTCCGTTGATGGCGCAAAACGGGGAGCAGGTCGACTATCTGCGTTTTCTCCCCAGGCAGAATCAACAGGACGCCAAGTGGTGGACCGCGCTGATTCTTTCCGGGCCCGGCTGGACCCTGTTCGGGGTGATCAAGCTTCTCGCCGGTTCATTTCTCGCAGTGATGGCGCTGCAGCAGGGGGTGGCCCCGGATCTGGCCGACGACCCGGCCCACATGTACCTGGTGGCGTACAGCTACATCACCCACAACCCGGACCTGGCCCTGGCGCTGGTCGGCACCTTCGTCATCATCTCCCAGCTCAAGATCAACGTGACCAATGCCTATGCCGGCTCCCTCGCCTGGTCCAATTTCTTTTCCCGCCTGACCCACAGTCACCCGGGGCGCGTGGTATGGCTGTTCTTCAACGTCATCATCGCCCTGCTGCTGATGGAACTGGGCCTGTACACCGCCTTCGAGAGCATTCTCATCACCTATTCCCCGCTGGTGCTGGCGTGGATCGGCGCCCTGGTGGCGGACCTGACTCTCAACCGCTGGCTCAAGCTGCGGCCGCGACAGATCGAATTCAAACGCGGCCACCTCTACGACATCAACCCGGTGGGCGTCGGTTCGATGCTCATCGCCTCGATGATCGGCATCAGCGGACAACTCGGACTGTTTGGCGATACCTTCAAGGCCCTGTCCCCTTTCATAGCCCTGTTCACGCCTTTCCTCACCGCGCCGCTGATCGCCTGGCTGACCCAAGGCCGTTACTACCTGGCGCGGGAGGAGACGCCCGATCCCGGGGTCACCGAGCAGCGCTGCATCATCTGCGAGAACCCTTTCGAAGCCGAGGACATGACCCACTGCCCGGCCTATCAAAACAGCATCTGTTCCCTGTGCTGTTCCCTGGATTCGAGCTGCAACGACCGCTGTCGTCCCGAGGCCCATCTGCAGGTGCAGACCGAACATGCGCTGAGCCTTTTGCTGCCCAAGTCCCTGGTACAGCGGATGCACGGTATGGTGAGCCACTTCCTGACCATTCTGTTTCTCACCGCACTGCTGATCGCCGGTCTGTTCGCCCTGGTGTCGGTGTCCGGGAATGCGGATTCACCCCAGACCCAGGCCCTGGTCGATGCCGCTTTGTGGAAGACCTTCTTCCTGCTGATGATCGTTACCGGGGTATTGATCTGGCTCTACGTGCTGGCCCAGAACAGCCGCCGCAAGGCCCTGGAGGAGTCGCAGAACCGCACCGAGCAGCTGAGCCGGGAGATGGCCGCGCATGAACGCACTTACCAGAAACTGCAGGAAGCCAAGGAAGCCGCGGTGAGCGCCAACACCGCAAAGAGCCGTTACCTCTCGGGTGTCAGCCATGAACTGCGCACCCCCCTGAACACCATCCTCGGTTACGCCCAGTTGCTGAAAAACGATGCCGAGCTGCCCAAATCCGGGCAACGTGGCGCCTCGGTGATCCTGCGCAGCGGGGAGCACCTCGCCGATGTCATCGAGGGATTACTGGAGATCTCCAAGATCGAGGCGCGGCGCATCGACCTGCATCGGGACCCGGTCTCACCCCGGGCACTGATCGATCAACTGGTGGAGATGTTCACCATCCAGGCCCGGGCGAAGAATCTGGAGTTCCGTTACTCCTGCCTCAGCGAACTGCCTGCCTACGTGCTCACGGATGAAAAACGTCTGCGTCAGATCCTCATGAACCTGCTTTCCAACGCGGTTAAATTCACCCAGGAGGGCTGGGTTTCACTGCAGGTGAGCTACCGCAATGAAGTGGCCAAGTTCGTGGTCAGCGACAGTGGCGTCGGCATCGGTCCGGAGCACCAGGAGCGCATCTTCAGTCCGTTTGAACGGATCCGCGGCAAGGAGACCCAACTGGTCAGCGGTACCGGTCTGGGGCTGACCATCAGCCGCCTGTTGAGCAACCTGATGGGCGGTGACATCGCCCTGCGAAGTGAGCCAGGTCAGGGCAGCATCTTCACCCTGACCATGATGTTGCCGATCGTGCGCAGTCCCCAAACGCTCCCGCCGAACCCGGAGCGCATCACCGGTTATGCCGGTCCGCGTCACAAGATCCTGGTGGTGGACGACGAACCCATGCACCGTGCGCTGGTCAGCGAGTTTCTGATACCGCTCGGCTTCGAGGTGCTCGAAGCACACAACGCCGAGTTCGCCCTCCAGTTGACTGATGAAACGGACTTCGACCTTTTCCTTCTGGACATCTCGATGCCGGTCACCAATGGTTGGGAACTCGCCGGTAAACTGCGCGACCGGGGCGTCAACACCCCGATCATCATGATCTCGGGCAACGCGATCGAGAATCATCGGGAGGAACTCAACCGCAACCTGCACGACGCCTACCTGATCAAGCCGATCCGCCTGGAAAATCTGCTTGAAAAGATCGGCGGCAGCCTGAATCTGCAGTGGACCCATGAGCGGCCGGCGCCGCCTGTCCCGGAGACCGGGATGTCCCCCGAACACAACGAGCGGATCGAACGCCCGGACCACGCCGATCTGGACAAACTCGTCTCCCTGGCGAAAATTGGCTATCTCAGCGGCGTGATGGAGTCACTGGAGCAACTGGAGCAGAGCAACATCGACCCCAGACTGCTATCCCATCTCAGATCGAGAGCGGAACAGTGCGATTTCGAAGGACTCATCCAAACCGTGAAAGGCCTGACACCGCAAGATGCTGGATAACAACAACCCCATTGTCCTCGTCGTGGACGATTCGCCCGACTCACTGGGCATGATCAACACCGCCCTCAACCAGGCGGGGTTCACCGTGCTGGTTTCGCTCAACGGCCAGCAGGCCCTGGACATCGTCGCGCAGATCAAACCGCACGTGGTGCTGATGGATGCGATGATGCCGGTGATGGACGGTTTCGAATGCTGTCAGCGGATGCGCCATTCACTGCCTTTGACCCCGATCATCTTCATGACCGGACTGACCGAGGTGGAGCACATCGTCAAGGCCTTCGAACACGGCGGCACCGATTACATCAGTAAGCCGATCAAGCCCGAGGAACTGCTCGCTCGCATTAGCCTGCATCTCAACAACGCCAACCTGATCAACAACGCGCGCATCGCCCTGGACGAGGCACGCCAGTACGTGATGGCGGTCAACCCGGAAGGCCGGCTGTTGTGGGCGACCCCGGAGACCCAGGACCTGCTGGTGCGACACGGCATCGACCCCAAGACCCTCGATCAGGAAATGCAGTCCCAGATCCGTGAATGGCTCGCACAGAAAACCGGGGATGAACGGGTCATCCATACCCGGCAGAAACCCATCACCCTGAGCTACTTCAAACAGATCAGCCAGGAAGAGCACCTGGTCCGCATCGTCACCCAGGAGCGGTTGATGGACACGGAAAAGCTCGAGGCGATGCTGCCCATCACCAAGCGCGAGGCGGAGGTACTGCTGTGGGTTGCCCACGGCAAGACCAACAAGGAGATCGGCGAGATTCTCTCCCTCAGCCCGCGCACCGTGAACAAACACCTGGAGCAGATCTACCCGAAGATCCAGGTGGACAACCGAGCCGCCGCTACCTCGGTGGCAATTCAAACCCTGCTGGGCGTGCCCTTCCACTGAGCTGGCAGGCCTGCGCACAAAAGATGAACTGGCTCGCGCATATCTTTCTCTCCGAAGCCTCCATGGCTTACCAGCACGGCAACCTCCTCGCCGATGTGTTGAAGGGCCGGAGCTGGCCAGGCGCCAGTGACGACTTCAACGCCGGACTGGTCATGCACCGTCAGATCGACGCGTTCACCGATGCCCACCCCAGGGTGCAAAACAGCAAGGCGAGAATCGGCGGCGCCGGCCGTCTCAAGGGCGTGGTCGTGGATATCGCCTATGACCATCTCCTGGCCAGGCACTGGTCACGTTTCACCCACCTTGATTTCGATGATTTTATCGACAATTTTCATCGCGGCAGCCACCACCTCCCTGACGACTATCCGAGCGTTGCGCGCGACTTTCTGTTGCGTCTCAGGACAACCGGTCATCTCTACGACTACCTCAGTTTTACCGGCGTCGAGCGCGCCCTGTGGCGAATCGAACGCCGGCTTTCGCCGAGAGCCCGTTCCAGGGAACGAACCCGGGACTATCTGCCTCTGCTGCTGCAGGCGTTACCCGGTATGGAAGAGGATTTTCTGCACTTCATGCCGGAACTCATCGTTCATTTCAAACGTCACGCACGAGTCATACCCGAAAACCACTGGATTCTCTGAAATGTAACCAGGGCGAGGTTTTACCCGGCAGAAGTGACGTGGAAGATCGCATTACGACGATTCGTAAATCCGACAATTAACCAGTAGTTTACTAGGTTTTATGGGTTTTACTTCACAAACATTGAATTTATTTTCATAATTGCCGTTAACTGTAAGAAGGCAACAAAATCGACAAAAATCCGCCGGGTTTCAATGGTCAGTTCAGAGTTGAAACCGATCATACGGGGCTGAACTTCAAATGATGCGTGATGCAAAACCCTTGCTAGCGTGGGCCGAAACCCAAGCCGACAAAAGGATCGTCAGCCGGATACTCCTGCACATGCTGCCTCACTTCCAGACCCTCGGTCTGCAACTCACCGCGGACCAGGTCGAAGCGCTCGACGAATTACTCATACCGGAATCCACCTACCTGCTGCTTGAACAGACCGCTGAGGCATTGATCGCGGCCGATCGTCCCGAGTTGAGCTGCCATGTTTGATATCAACAACTATCCCTATGATATTGAGCACAACTGCCTGTTCATCGAAGGCGAGGCGATGGTGTTTCATTGCAATCACTACCTGACCAACCTGCAGCGCACCATTCTCGACGCCGATTATATCGACAGCAGACTGTTTCTCATCGGCAGTGCCGCGGATGCGGTATTCAATCAACTCACACACCTGTGCGACGGGATGGACCGGCAGACAAGCCGCGACACCATTGAGTCGGTATACAAGACATTCGGTTATGGATTGATCGATCTCTCGAGCCTGAACGACGCAGGCGGAAGCGTCAGCACCCGAAAATCATTCATGTCCAGGACCTGGGCTATGAAGTATGGAAAGAGTCAGAAACCGGTGGACTACTACACCGCCGGCTTCCTCGCCGCCGCATTCGCCGTACTCTTCAAACACCCACTGGATGAGATCCACGTCGAGCAGACCCACTGCATGGCCTGCGGCCATGACATCAACCGTTTCGAGATCGGCCTCGGCACATGCAACTTTTCCATCTACCCGGCAAAAGCCGAAACCGTGTTCAGCGATGCTCCCAAGGTCCCGTTGAACTGGGAACATGAAACAACCATCACCAATGCATTTCTCGGCGCGCACGTGAATTTCGTCGGCAATGAAGACGGACTGATTCCGGCGTTCGGTGTTTACATCGTGCGCAACCAAAGCGATTTCGTAAATCGTTTACAATTCGAATTCGTGCGGGCGATGACAGAAGTCGCCGGCGATTACGGCGTCACCCTGGCTGGCGAACTTTTGATGGAAGCGGGACATGCCTGCGGTTTTTTCACCTATGGCGGGATCATGACATCGCCTGAATGGGACGAAGTCATCCGTCCGTTGCTCTCCACCAAAGAAGACTGGATTCGCGGTCTGATCGCGCTGATCAACACCATGGGCTGGGGCTACCACACAGTGACGGAACTCTCGCCGGAGTTTGCGGTATTCCGCAATTACAATGATTTCGAGGACCTGAGCCACCTGCGCATGTACGGCAAGAGCCAATACCCTGTGCATTGGGCCAATAGCGGCGGTTTTACCGGCCTCATGCAACTGGTCTACAACACCGACCTGGTGAATGGCGAACGCATCGAGACCGAGCAGGGTTTTCGCAGCATGCGCCGCTCCACTCAGGGGTACAAGACCCGTATGACAAAATGTATCAGTTGTGGAGACGACTACCTGGAAGTAAAGATATTCCGCTAATCCAAGCATCGGACGCGACTACACAAAAGGTTTAGAAACAACGCATGAATCTGCCTGACGCGCAACCGATGCTCGATATACAAGACCGGTATACCAAAATCTACAAAAAGCTGCATCACCTGGGTAAATCTCTCAATGAAACCCTGAGGTTCGACGATGCGTTTGAAATGGCTGCCCGTTTTGCCACCGACACCCTGGGTTTCGAACGCTGCCTGATCTTTCAACACAACGATGCCAACGGCTGGTTTCATATCCGTCAGGCTTCGGGTTACCCGGATGCACACGAACAGCGCGTCATCAACATCATCAACCTGCTGCTTTCCGGCGAGGTCATCGAATCGCTGCGCATTCATCGCGACCCGATCACCCACACTCCTGAGGCACCCAGTGACATCGTAGCCAAACTCAGTCGATCGCTGTTTCTCGAGGAAGCCTACTTTGAACTGTTCGGTGGAGATATCGATATTCCGTTCGGCTTGATTGTGGTCGGCAACAGCGCCAGGCCCACGCCGACCCTCACCCACCTGAGTGAAGACGAAGCGTTGATGGTGGCACTCGGCAACTTCACCGCGCAATTGTCCAATGCGATCAATAATATCATTTTCTACCGTGCCTGGACGGAGGAAAAGCGCCGCCTCAATGAAAACATCCAGGCACGCACCCACGAGTTGCTGGAGCAGAAAGAGACCTTCGAAGCTATCTATAAAACATCCAAGGACGGTATTGCCCTGATCGATTCCGAAACCACCGCGTTTCTCGATGTCAACCATGCATTTGCTGAAATGACAGGCTTCAGTGAGACTGAACTCTACCGCACCAGCTGTCTCAAGATGAGTCTCGAAGAGGATTTGGAGAGTTCACACCAGACACTCGACGATGTACTGCAGAAGGGCTACGTCACCGACTATGTAAAATCCTGTTTCCATAAGAATGGCACGCTGCTGACCATCAATATGTCCCTGGTCCTGATGAGCGACCGAAAACGCATCCTGGTCAGCGCCAAGGACATCACCAAGCAAAAGGCACTGGAGATAGGACTCCTCGAGGAGAAACGCAAGGCCGAGGAAGCTGCACGTGCAAAATCTGAATTTCTCGCCAACATGTCACACGAAATACGCACCCCGATGACCGGTATCCTCGGCATGTCGCACCTCACCCTGCAAACCGAGCTCAGCGACAAGCAACGCGGCTATCTGCAGCGCATCGACGGTTCCGCGAATTCGTTGCTGCGCATCATCGACGACATCCTGGATTTCTCCAAGATCGAGGCAGGCAAGATGATGTTGGAGAAGGTGGAATTCGACCTGTTTCAGGTCATTGAAGACTTGATCGACCTCAACGTATTGAAGGCTCATAAGAAGCGTATCGAGTTGGTGGTGGACTTCGACCCCAGCCTGGGACGGCATTATATCGGTGACCCGCTTCGGGTCTCCCAGGTACTCATGAATCTGGTGAGTAATGCCATCAAGTTCACCGATCATGGTGTCATAACGCTGCGCATCAAACCCGTTGATGATCGGCATCTGCAATTCGAGGTGCAGGATACCGGAATCGGCCTGAGCCCGGGCCAGCAGGAAAAGCTGTTCCACTCTTTTTCCCAGGCCGACGGCAGTACCTCGCGAAGATACGGCGGCACCGGTCTTGGGCTGGCGATCTGCAAGCAGCTGGTAAGCCTGATGAACGGACATATTCGTGTCGACAGCATACCCGACCAGGGCAGTTGCTTTAAATTCGTGATCGAACTCCGCTGCCTGCCTGACCAGGATATCCCCTTGTACGGCTTTGACGGCCTGCAGGCTCTGATCGCTGACCACAACCCCACCTGGCAGGTGATTATCGAACGATTGCTCAGCAGTTGGGGATTCAAGGTGCAGAAAGCAGACAATTATGAACAGGCTCGTGGTCTGCTGACAATCCCGGAGCATCGTTATGATCTGTTGATATTTTCCTGCAACATGGCATCCGATGCGGATCAGCATGCCAAGCAGAATCTACTCAACGCCTACGATCGATCACATCCTGCAGCGGATGCCAAAAGCAGACAGCTACCCCTCGTGTTGATGATGGGCGAGAACCATCAACAGGATTGCGTCGCCCATCTTGCCAGCACGATCCGGGTCAACTCATTTCTGAAAAAGCCGGTCAATCCGTGGGAACTCAACCGGAAACTGGCTGAATTGTTTCTCGGCAAGGCCAGTGAACGCCCGTCCGCCAACCAGCATCCCCGCAGTTTGAAATATCAACTGCCCAGCCTGAGCGGATCCAGGATCCTGCTCGCCGATGACAACACGACCAATCAGGAAATCGTCGTTGGCTTGCTGGAAAACAGCGGAATGCTCATCGATATCGCAAATAACGGTGTCGAAGCCGTCAGTCGATACAGACCCGGTCACCATGAACTCATTTTGATGGACATTCAGATGCCGGAAATGGACGGCTACCAGGCCACTCAGGTGATTCGGCGTATCGACTCTGAGGTACCTATCATTGCACTGTCCGCGAACGCGATGCCGAGTGATGTGGAGAAGAGCCAGCGCATGGGCATGAACGCGCATCTTAACAAGCCGATCAATGTCGAGCGACTGTATGCCACCCTTCTGGAGTATATTCCGCACAAGCAATCTGTCACGGCAGGCACCGCTGAGCCGCAGTCACAGCCAGGTTTTACCCCCGCACTCAAGCATATCGACCCGGTGGTCGCCTACGCCAACCTGGGTGGCAGCGACTCACTTTTTCAACGCATCATTACCAACCTGCATGCGGATTTCTGCGATATCTCACTGCACGACCTCGCGCCGGACGATTTGCTGCGCACCGCACATACCCTCAAAGGCCTGAGCGCAACCCTGGGAGCCTCGGTGTTGAATAAACTGGCGGAGCAGGTCGAAACATCACCTTCGCAGAGCGGTGTCGACGCACTTGAGCAGCATCTAAACTCAACCTGCGCAGAACTCGGCCACTACCTCGCAACGCGGGCCATACCAGAGGCTTCCGGCGAACCGATGGCCACCAGCGCGGATGAGCTGGATCAAAAGTTGTCGCTACTGATCTCGGCACTGCACAGCAAGCGCCCCGTCAATGTGCGCAATGCGATGGCCGACCTCAGGGCCTGCGAACTGCCCGAGACATTGTCGGCACAACTCGAGGAGGTGGAGAAAATGATGTTGCAGTACCGCTTCGCGGATGCCCTGGCGGTGATCGAATGAACCCGGACAAAACGCAAACCCTGCTGCTCGTCGATGACACCGCTTCGAATATCGATATTCTCGTGGATCTGTTGAGTGACTCGTATGATCTGCTGGTCGCCCTGGACGGCCCTTCATGTCTGGAAATCCTCCAGCATGAGGCCGTCGATCTGGTGCTTCTGGATATCATGATGCCGGTCATGGACGGCTATACGGTGTGCCGGGAAATCCAGAACAAACCGGATCTGTGTGACATCCCGGTTATTTTCCTCACCGCAAAGTCAGACGAGGTCTCGATTGAACAGGCCTACGCGTCCGGTGGCATCGACTATGTCACCAAGCCCTTCAAACGTATGGAACTGCTGGCGCGCATCAAGACGCACCTGCGCTTGCGCTCGCTGATGCGCGAGATGGAATATCTCGCGCAGCACGATTCCCTCACCGGCCTGTTCAACCGGCGGCATTTCTTTCAACTCGCCTCGACCCTGTTCGATTCAAATCCACAGGTATTGGCGGCGATGATAGATATCGATGATTTCAAGCAGATCAACGACGCCCACGGTCACGCGGTCGGCGATACGGTGATCAGGCGGATTGCGACGATCCTGGAACGGAACCTGGACCCCGGTCAGGTGGCCGGACGGATCGGAGGTGAGGAATTCGCGGTTGTCGCGACGCATACCAACCGGGACAGGTTCTGGGAGATGATCGAACGGATCCGCAATGAGGTCTCCACCCACGCATTGTCGGAGACAAACAATACACTGACCTTTCGCATCAGCTGCGGAGTGGCGGAAAAGACGCCCGACATGTCATCCATCGATGCATTGCTGGTGAATGCCGATATGGCGCTGTACCAGGCCAAGTTCGCCGGCAAGAACCGGTCGGTTCGGGCCCGGGCCAGGGACATTCCCCAGCCAGGGCCTCGATGAGCCAGCCTGTCAGGCCGCTTCCCGGGCTCCGTCTTTCATCACCTCGGACAGGGCTCCGTAGGTGCTGACCCAGGCGGATTTCACGTCAGCGGTAAACGCCTCCCCCAGGCCCTCGCCCAAGGTCCAGATCAGGGCGTCCGCCACCTTGTCGTAATCCACCTCCTTTACTCCGTAGGCGGCGTGCCGTTTACCGGATTCGCGGATCGCCGGCAGCAGGGGTTCCAGGTTATCGAGACTGTTCACCGCAGTGCCAATCATGGCCATCAGCTTGCGTCCCTGTTCGGTCATGTCGCCCTTGAAGTAGGGTTTCACTTCCGGGTAGACCTCGAACAGGCGACCGTAGAACAGCGCCGCGGCCTGGTCCGCGATGGGCGTCACCTGGGCCCAGCTGGATTTGACGAGTTGGATGGTATCGGGGGTCATGGTCTGTTACCTCTTGATAAGCGGGTTATGAAGTTCGGTCGGATCAGGCAGTCTGTGGCTGATGTTGATGGATCAGATGCTTGATCTCGGAGAGACAGGAGCCGCAGTTGGTCCCCGCCTTGAGTGTTGCGCCAATGGCCTCGGGGGTGGTCAGCCCCTGTTCGCGAATCGCCTGGATCAGGGTATTCTCGCCCACGCCAAAGCAGGCACATACGGTCTTGCCCGCATCCTCGGCGGCGCTGCCCGGCGCGCCGGCCAGCAGCCGCAGACGCTCCTGACGGGTCAATTGGGATTTGCTGAACAGCTGCACCAGCCAGTCGCGTTTCGGCAGCTGATGATCCGGACCTATGAACAGGCAGCTCTGCAGTTGTCCATCCAACACGCTGACCCCGCGATACTGCCCCCCTCCGGGGTCCATCATCTCCGCCCACTGGGTGACATCGCTGGCGGAGCCGAGCAGACCCCGGGCAACCGCCGACCAGTCGTCCGCGGTGGACTCCCCCGCCAGTTCGTAGTGCCACAGCCCGTCCCGTTTCGCCTTGGCCCAGTATCCGGCCTGCTCCAGCATGACCCGTTCCCGGGTCAGCAGAAAGCCCTGCCAGGCGGGACGGTAGGCCTGAATGGTCACCGGGGTATGTTTGAACTCCGGTTGCCCGGATATCGGATCGAGCACCGGATTCACCAACCGGTCCACTGCCGCGTTGCTGGCGAACTGATCGTTCCAGTGCATGGGCACGAAGATCGCTCCCGGTCGCTGGCGGTCGCTGACCCGGGCACGCACCACCACCTCGCCCCAGCGGCTGCTGACCTTCACCAGTTCGCCCTCCTCCAGGGCATAGCGCTGCGCATCCTCGGGATGAATCTCGGCGAATGGTTCGTGATCGTGACCGAACAGCCGCCCCGACTTACCGGTACGCGTCATAGTGTGCCACTGGTCCCGCACCCGACCGGTATTCAGCACTAGGGGATAGTCCGAATCCAACGGCGTGCCGGGCGGGCGTGGAGAAACCGGGACAAACAGGGCCCGTCCGGAGGGCCTGAAAAAGCCCCCATCGGCGAACAGGCGCGGCGTGCCCTCAGCCTGCCCGGCGGGGACCGGCCACTGCACCGGTGAGAGCGCGTCGTACCGCTCCGCGTCCAGGCCTGCCAGTCCGGAGATGTCGAAATCCCGGCGCCCCTGGTTCTCGAAACCGGACAGTTCCGCGTACTCGTGGAATATCTCCGCTGGGGCCGAGTAATCGAATCCCGGATATCCCATGCGGGACGCCACCTGGCTGAGGATCCACCAGTCGGGCCGGCTCTCTCCGGCTGGCTCGAGAAACCGGTGCTGACGACTGATGGTGCGTTCTGAACTGGTCACCGTGCCATCCTTTTCCCCCCAGCCCCGGGCGGGCAGCAGCACATCCGCATAGCGGCTGGTATCGGTATCGCACACGCTGTCGGAGACCACCAGAAATTCGCACTTCGCCAGGGCGCGTCGTACCTGGTTGGCGTCCGGCACACTGACCGCCGGGTTGGTGGCCATGACCCACAACGCCTTGACCTGACCCGCCTCCACGGCGTGAAACAGATCCACGGCCTTGAGACCGGGTTGCGAGACCAGCCGGTCGGTTTGCCAGAAACGGCCCACCAGTTCCCGGTGCTCCGGGTTTTCTATATCCATGTGGCAGGCCAACTGGTTGGATAACGCCCCGACCTCCCGACCGCCCATCGCATTGGGTTGTCCGGTGATCGAAAAGGGTCCCATGCCGGGACGCCCGATCCGCCCGGTGTAGAGATGGCAGTTGATGATCGCATTGACCTTGTCGGTACCGCTGGAGGTCTGGTTGATGCCCTGGGAGTAGAGGGTCACAGTGCGTTCGGTCATCAGGTACCAGCGGTACAGGGTAAGCAGGTCCTCTACCGGCAGGCCGCAGTGTTCGGCCACCGCGGTCACCGAAGGCGCATACCAGCGGGCGGCCTGCAGTGCGGCATCCAGTCCTTCGGTATGTCGGCCGACGAAGTCCTCGTCGATGGCCCGGTTGTCCGCAAGGAAACTCAACAGGCCATTGAAGAGGATTCCGTCGGTGCCCGGGCGCAGCGCCAGATGCAGATCGGCAACCTCGCAGGTGGCGGTCTCCCGGGGGTCGATGACCACCACCCGCAACTCCGGGTTACGCTCCCTTGCGCGGACGATACGCCTGTACAGCACCGGGTGGCACCAGGCCGTGTTGGAACCGGTCAGCACGATCAGCCCGGCCTGTTCGAAATCCTCGTAACAGCCCGGCACCGTGTCGGAACCGAATGCCCGCTTGTGCCCCGCCACCGATGAGGACATGCACAGCCGTGAATTTGTGTCGATGTTGCCTGAACCGATGAACCCTTTCATCAATTTGTTGGCAATATAGTAGTCCTCGGTGAGCAACTGACCCGATACATAGAAGGCCACCGCATCAGGACCGTGTGCGTCAATCACCGCCCGGAAGCGGCTGGCCACCGCGTCGAGGGCGGATTCCCAGCCGCTATCATGACCATCGACCCGGGGGGTCAGTAGCCGACCGTCCAGGTCGAGGGTCTCATTGAGCGCGGTACCCTTGGAACAGAGCCGACCCTGGTTGGAGGGGTGTTGCGGGTCGCCGATGACCCGCCAGGCACCCTCTGCGTCCTGCTCCATCAGCAGACCACAGCCCACTCCGCAGTAGGGGCAGGTGCTCTTGACGGGTTGCGGTGGGATCTTTGCCTGACTCATCGGGACATCACTCGTTCGTTGTTCAATTAATGACCGGGGTCTCCGCGCGAGACAACCTCCAGTGGACAGGGTTATCCGGATGGCCCGGCCCCTGCCACACCAGCCGCTTCAGGCCGCCGATTCCACCGAGGCGAGACTCAGGTAGACCACCCCCTCCTCCACCTTGACGCCGTAGGTGTTCACACACCCCTCATCCGGTCCCTGCACCTGGCCGTTATGCAGATCGATCTTCCAGTTGTGCAAAGGACAGCTCACCGCATGACCGTGCACGATGCCCTGGGAGAGCGGCCCGCCGCGATGGGGACAGCGGTCGCGCAGGGCGAACACCTCGTCGTTGCCGGTGCGAAAGACAGCGATCTCCACCTGCTCGGTCTTCAGCTTGCGCGCGCCGAGCTTCGGGATCTCATCGAGTTTTGCAATAGCGATCCAGTCGGTCATGATGCGGCCCTCAGTCGGTCGATGTTCAAAGGTGTGAATTCGTGAGCCTCGGCCCCCTCGGCGCGCTCGCGCCAGGGATCGACCTGGGCGAACTGCTGGCTGTGCTTGAAACGCTCGTAAAGGGTCTGGCGGCCGGCCTCGTCATCGACGATGCGTTGTTTCACGTAGCCCAGGCTGACCCGCTCCACCCAGGGCGCGGTGCGTTCCAGGTAGTGGGCCTCCTCGCGATAGAGCTGGATGAAGGCGCCGGTGTATTCCAGCACCTCCGCCTCGCTGCCGACCTTGCACAACAGGTCGGTGATGCGCACCTTGATGCCGCCGTTGCCGCCCACGTGCAGTTCGTAGCCGGAGTCGACACACACCACGCCCAGGTCCTTGATGGTCGCCTCGGCGCAGTTGCGCGGGCAGCCGGAGACCGCCAGCTTGAATTTGTGCGGCATCCATGAACCCCAGGTCAGCTCTTCGAGCTGTACACCGAGACCGGTGGAATCCTGGGTGCCGAAGCGGCACCAGTTCTTGCCCGCGCAGGTCTTCACCGTGCGCAGCGCCTTGCCGTAGGCGTGACCGGAGACGAATCCGGCCGCCGCGAGGTCCTTCCACATTGCCGGCAGGTCTTCTTTCTTCACCCCGAACAGATCGATTCGTTGCCCGCCGGTAACTTTCATTTCCGGCACTTTGTATTTGTCAGACACATCCGCAATGGCGCGCAGATCGTTGGCGGTGCACAGCCCGCCGAACATGCGCGGCACCACCGAGTAGGTGCCGTCCTTCTGGATGTTGCCGTGGGCCCGCTCGTTGATGAAGCGCGACTGGGCGTCGTCCTGATACTCTCCGGGCCAGGCGGCGAGCAGGTAGAAGTTGAGCGCCGGGCGGCAGCTGGTGCAACCGTCCGGGGTCTTCCAGCCCAGGGTATCGAACACCCCGCGCATGTTCTTCAATCCGTCCTCGCGGATCGCCCGGCGCACTTCGTCGTGACTGCGCTCGGTGCAACCGCACATCGCCTTCTTGCTCGGCGCGGCGGCATAACCCTCACCCACGGTGGAGGCGAGCAGGGCTTCCACCATCCCGGTACAGGAGCCGCAGGAGGCGGAGGCCTTGGTGTGGGCCCGCACCTCGTCCAGTGTGAACAGCCCCTTGCTGGAAATCGCCTGAATGATGTCGCCCTTGCAGACACCGTTACAGCCGCAGATCTCGGCGTCATCGGAGAGCTTGACCACCCGGGTCTCCTCGCCATGACCGGCGTCGCCCAGATCGTGCTGACCGAACAGGATGGTATTGCGAAAGCTGGTGATATCGGTGCCTTCGCGCAGCAGCTGGAAGTACCAGGTGCCGTCCATGGTATCGCCGTACATCACCGCGCCCTTGATGCGGTTGTCGCGAATCACCAGTTTCTTGTAGACCCCCTGAGCCGGATCCTGCAGCACCAGGGTTTCGTCTCCTTCAGCCTCATTGAACTCACCGGCGGAGAACAGATCGATGCCGGTGACCTTGAGCTTGGTGGAAGTCACCGAGCCCTCGTAGCGGCCGAAGCCGAGTTGCGCCAGGTGGTTGGCGCAGACCTTGGCCTGATCGAACAACGGGGCCACCAGACCGTAGCAGTTGTTGCGATGCTGCACGCACTCGCCTACCGCATAGATGCGGGGATCGAAAGTCTGTAACGTGTCGTTGACCACGATGCCCCGTTCACAGTGCAGGCCGGCGGTCTGGGCCAGCTCGATGCTGGGACGGATTCCCACCGCCATCACCACCAGGTCGGCGGGAATCTCGCTGCCGTCCTTGAAGCGCACCCCGCTGACACGCTGCTCTCCGAGGATCGCCTCGGTCTGGGCCTGCATCAGGAACTCCAGGCCGCTCTCCTCCAGGGAGGCCTGGAGCAGGTTGGCCGCCGGTTTGTCGAGCTGGCGCTCCATGAGGATGTCCATCAGGTGCACCACGGTCACGTCCATGCCGTTCTTCTTCAGACCGTTGGCCGCTTCCAGACCCAGCAGACCGCCGCCGATGACCACCGCCTTTTTAAATTTACGGGCACTCTCCAGCATCAGCTCCACGTCGCGGATGTCGCGGAAACCGATCACCCCGTCCAGGTCGTGACCCGGCACCGGGATGATGAAAGGGTTGGAGCCGGTGGCCAGCAGCAGGCGGTCATAGCCCGCCGTCAGGCCCGAGGCGGTCTTCACCTGGCGCGCCTGGCGGTCGATCGCCACCACCGGATCGCCGGTGTGCAGGGTGATGCCATGCTCGGCATACCACTCGCGACTGTTGAGCACGATGTCGTCCACGGTCTTCTCACCGGCCAACACCGGCGAGAGCATGATGCGGTTGTAGTTGGGGTGAGGCTCGGCACCGAACACGGTGATGTCGTACATCTCCGGCTCGAGCTTCAACAACTCCTCGAGGGTGCGTACACCGGCCATACCGTTGCCGACCAGGATCAGTTTCTGTCTGTTCATTGGCTTGCCTCTTCGCTCAGCTCTGCTTTGACGGATGCCGTCGGCAAGGTACCGCCGGGCAGGGGGTTGACCTCGCGTAGTGAATTCAGGGTAAAGGCGAGACTGGTCACCGGTTCCCGATCCAGATAGCCGATCGGATCATTGGGGTCAAAAGTGACCCCATCGAAAAAGCGGTCCGCGCCCAGCGTCAGTTCACCCGGCTTACCCGGCAGCGACCAGCGCTCGGGATGAACCCCTTCCGCCTTCATTTCGCTGAGCGGCAGGTCGATACCGAGGGCCTCGGCAGCCTTGCGGAAGAGTTCCGGACGGTAGACCTGGCGTGCGACCTTCTTCAGATCGACTGGTTCACGCAGCTGACCCCAACGCGCCATCTGGGTCAGGAACCAGAGGGCATGAGAGTGCCAGGGAAAGTTGGCGCTGTAGCGACTGAAAACATTGAAGTCAGCCCGTTCCACCGCCTCCGCATCGGCGGAGAACTGGAAGGTGCCGAGCATCGACTTCTCCAGGATCTCCTTGGGTGCGTTGACATAACGACCCTGGCTCAGCAGTTCGCAGACCTCTTCCCGGTTTTCCGGCCGGTCGATCCACTCGCAGGCCTTGATCAGGGCGGTGAGCACTGCCTGATGGGTGTTGGGATTGGCGGCCGCCCAGCTGCCCGCCACGCCAAACACCTTCTCCGGATGGTTGTTCCAGATGTCGTAACTGGCAGCAAGGGTATGACCGAGACCGTTGCACACCGCAAGGGTGTTCCAGGGCTCTCCGACGCAGAATCCGGAGATCACTCCGGCCTGCAAATAGTTGACCATCTGCGGTGGCGGCACTACCGAAAGCTGGATGTCCTTGTCGGGATCGATGCCCGAAGCCGCCAGCCAGTAACGCAGCAGGTAGTTGTGAGACGAGTAGGGAAACACGGTGGCGAACATCAGGGGCTTCTCCCCCGCGGCCTTGTTCGCCTCGATGACCTTTTTCAGGGCTCGTCCGCTGCCGGCCGGGGTATCCAGGTCGGTTTCACCGGTGGCCGCCATCTGTTCGTAGATCGCTTTCGATACGGTGATCCCGTTGCCGTTCAGGTCCAGGCTCATGGCGGTGATCATGGGCACCGCACCGCCCGTGCCGTGTGAATTAGCACCCACCGCACTGGCCAGTGGCATGGCTGCCAGCATCTGTGCGCCATCCAGCATGCCGATGGAGACCTTGTCACGAATGTTGGCCCAGGAGTTCTCCCGCGAGAGCTCCACTTCGAGCCCCTGCTGACGGAAGAAACCCTTCTCCTTGGCCACCACCAGCGGTGCGCAGTCGGTCAGCGGGATGAAACCGAGACTCAGTTGGGTCTTCTCCAGGGTCTTGCCGCTGCTGGACTGGGCGGAATTGAGCCAGGCCGACAGATCGACCACGGTGTCCTGTTCAGGCTCGGCGGTCGCCTTGGGCTGATTGTCATCGGGATTCTGGTGACGCTCGTGAAGGAATCGCACCACCTCGGCACGGTAGTGGTTGTAGACCGGGTTCTCGGCCAGCGCGAGGCGATTGCGCGGCTTGGGAAGATCGATGTTGAGAATCTCACCCACCGCGGCCGAGGGACCGTTGGTCATCATGATGATGCGGTCCGACAGCAGTACCGCTTCGTCCACGTCGTGGGTGATCATGATCACGGTGTTGTTGAGCCGTGCCTGGATCTCCATCAGAGAGTCCTGCATATGGGTACGGGTCAGGGAGTCCAGGGCGCCGAAGGGTTCGTCCATCAGCAGCACCTTGGGTTCCATGGCCAGCGCGCGGGCGATGCCAACGCGCTGTTTCATACCGCCGGAGATCTCATCGGGCTTTCGGTCGAGGGCGTGGGACATGTGCACCAGTTCGAGATTGTGCAGGGTCCAGCGATGACGCTCCTCTTTCGACTTGGTCTTCTTGAAAACCTGGTCCACCGCCAGGCGCACATTGTCATAGACCGTCAGCCAGGGCAGCAGGGAATGGTTCTGGAACACCACCGCCCGATCCGGACCCGGCTCGGTGACCTCTTTCTCTTCCAGGATCACGCCGCCCTCGGTGGCATTGAGCAGACCGGCGACGATATTGAGCACCGTCGATTTGCCGCAGCCCGAGTGACCGATGAGCGAGATGAATTCGCCCTGAGCCACTTTGAGATCCACGTCCTTGAGCACATTCAGCGGACCATTGTCGGTCGGGAAGGTGATGCTGACATGGTCGATGTTGAGGTAACTGTTCATTCTGTTTCACCTGACTTTGTTTGGTGCGTCCTGACACACCTGACTATCTTTTTAAAAGTTTTTAGTTGTGAGTTTTGGTTTTGAGTTGAGGTGTTCGCTGCGCTCACGGTTTTTGATCTCCCTCTCCCTGGCCCTCTCCCGCGAGGGGAGAGGGTACGCTCTGTTCGAGTACGGAGAGATCTGCCAGACATGCTGTGCAAACAAAACATCCGGTTACCCCCCTCTGCATCTGTGAATCCCCTCTCCACTTGCGGGAGAGGGTCAGGGAGAGGGGGAGAAATAAATCGTGAGCAAAGCGAACCCATCAACTAAAAACTCAACACTAAAAACTCAAAACTCGCAGCGCTAGCGCAGCACCGCATTCTTGTCCCAGCTGAACGCCCGCTGCATCATCAGCATGCCGCGGTCGAGCAGGAAACCGATCAGGCCGATCACCAGCACTGCCACCATGATGCGCGCCAGTGAATCGGAACTGCCGTTCTGGAACTCGTCCCAGACGAACTTGCCCAGCCCCGGATTCTGCGCCAGCATCTCGGCGGCGATCAGCACCATCCAGCCGATACCCAGGGACAGACGCAGGCCGGTGAAGATCATCGGGATGGCCGAGGGCAGGACGATCTTCACGGTCTTCGTAACCGGATTGAGTCGCAGCACACGGCTGACATTGATCAGGTCCTTGTCCACCCCGGAAACGCCCACTGTGGTGTTGATGATGGTCGGCCACAGACAACACAGGGTGACGGTGATGGCCGAGTTCAGAAACGACTTGGAGAACATCGGTGTGTCACTCACGTAGAGGGCCGACACCACCATGGTGACCAGTGGCAGCCAGGCCAGTGGCGAGACCGGCTTGAAGATCTGGATCAGCGGGTTGATCGCGGTGTAGAGCGTCGCGCTCATGCCACAGACGATGCCGATGGGAATGGCGATCAACGAAGCCACCACAAATCCCGCCATCACCGTCAGCAGACTGGTGAAAATCTGGTCGATAAAAGTCTCTTTGCCGGTGTATTTGCGATCGCGCATGCGCTCGATGCGATCCTCGGGCTGACCGGCCGCAACCGCCTTGTCGATCCGGGTCTGCATACGCTGGTAAAAATCATCCGCCTTGGTGCGTTCGGCCTGATGCTCGCCGTACAGCGCCTGGGTCTGCTCCCATACCTTGGCCGGACCCGGTAATACACCGAGGGAGGTTTGTACATTCTTGGCGCCAACGCTCCACAGGCCGAGAAACACCACCAGGGCGATCAGCGGCACCAGCAGCTGGTGAATCATGCGGGCGAACATTTTTCCAACCTGATCGCTGGACAGACGTTCGAGCAGCCTGTCGAACCTGGGAAGGTTGAAGGTCTTTGAAGTCAAATCTGTTGCCATGGTTACGTTCCTGCTTGTTTCGCGCGTGTCATCCGCTCAACACTGAGCGGATGGATGTTTGTGGTTTCGATCGATTTGCGAACCCGCTCCGCGGAACTGACCGCGGAGCGGGCTGCACGATTAACCCGAGCCAGTGATCACCGGTCGGGTCTAGCGGAGCCTCAGATCTTCTCCTCACCCTTCAGGCCGATCGGAAAGCTGTCGATGTAGGCGTTGGGCTTGGTGCCATCGAAGGTTACGCCGTCGATGAACTCGGTCTGCGGGGCGCGATAGCCGGTTTCGGTTGCAAAATCCGGAAACTCACCGGCCGACAGTTTGCCCTCGGCGATCAGCTCTTCAGCCGCCTGGCGGTAGATGTCAGGACGGTAGACGCTTTTGGCGATCTTGTCGTACCAGCTGTCGGATTTCTTCTCGCTGATCTGGCCCCAGCGACGCATCTGGGTCAGATACCAGACCGCGTCCGAATAGTAGGGATAGGTGGCGTTGTAGCGGAAGAACACGTTGAAGTCGGGTACCGAACGCTTGTCGCCCTTCTCGTATTCGAAGGTGCCGGTCATGGAGTTGGCGATGACCTCGTAGTCGGCCCCCACATAGTTGGGCTGGGAGAGGATCTTCACCGCCTCGGGACGGTTGGCGTTGTCGTTTTCGTCCAGCCATTTGCCGGCCCGGATCAGCGCCTTGACGACACGAACGGTGGTGTTGGGATACTTCTCGGTGAACTCCTTGGTCATGCCGAATACCTTCTCCGGATTGTCTTTCCAGATCTCGTAATCGGTGATGACCGGCACGCCGATACCCTTGAACACCGCCTGCTGGTTCCAGGGCTCGCCCACGCAATAGCCGTAGATGGTGCCGGCTTCCAGAGTGGCCGGCATCTGCGGCGGCGGGGTCACGGAGAGCAATGCGTCGGCCTTCAGCTGACCGGTGATATCGCCCTTCTCAGGCGCGTAGTAACCGGGGCTGATACCGCCGGCCGCCAGCCAGTAGCGCAGCTCGTAGTTGTGGGTGGAAACCGGGAACACCATGCCCATCTTGAACGGCTTGCCATCCTTCTTGTACTGATCGACCACCGGTTTCAACGCATCGGCCTTGATCGGATGGACCGGCTTGCCGTCGGCCTGCTTCTCCACATGGGGCTTCATCAGTTCCCACACCTCGTTGGAAACGGTGATACCGTTGCCGTTGAGGTCCATGCTGAAAGGTGTGACGATATGCGCCTTGGTGCCGAAACCGATGGTGGCGGCCAGGGGCTGACCGGCCAGCATGTGCGCACCGTCGAGCTGGCCGTCGATCACACCGTCGAGCAGTACCTTCCAGTTGGCCTGAGCCTCCAGGGTTACATACAGTCCCTCATCCTCGAAGTAACCTTTCTCGTAAGCAATGGCGAGCGGCGCCATATCGGTCAGCTTGATAAAACCGAACTTGAGATCCTCTTTCTCAGGGTAACCGAGTTCAGCCTTGACGCTGCCGGCGCTCAAACCGAGCCCCGCGGCCAGACCGACGGCCAGGGCGGCCCGTTTGATGAATGCCCTGCGGCTGTGATCGTTACGCTTGCTACTCATGAATAATACCTCTTGTCTGAATTGATGATTCGCCTGTCAGCTCAGCGTTGACCCCAAAAAAAAAGCGTCCACCCCGGGACACGATCGCTGGATCGTGCAGGGATGGACGCCTTTGTCCGTTTGGTCAACGTTGACCGAAAATTCTATCTCTCAGGGGAAGATCCGCTTGACCCGCCAGTGGGCCGGTTCGCCATTGAACCGGGATAATCCTTGCCTGGAACACAGCAAGCCCTGTGCCAATTCATGCCGGAGCTTTTTCAAACCACCGTGTTCTGGATTTAATTGCGATTACTTTCAATCAGTTGGAATTTCACCCAGTTTTTCTGGTGATTGAATCCGGGTTTCCCGTCTGCCTGAAGCCTATTGTTCCGCGCCAAACACCATGCACCGATTTACATCAGCCATCCTACCCACTTGGTGGTACACCTGGACCATCTTGGTGCAGTCACCCGGCCAGGATACTCGCCGCCTCGATGATGTTCTGGGCAACTTCAGCCACTTTTCGGCCCTTGTCCATGGCGAGTTTGCGCATCGCCTGATAGGCCTGCTCCTCGTTCAGTCCCCGCTGTTTCATGATGATGCCCTTGGCCTTGTCGATGAGCTTGCGCTCATTCAGCTGGCGATGCGCCTTCTTGAGTTCCGATTCCAGATAATTGAAGTGCTGAAAGCGCGCCACCGCCGCATCGATGATGGGTCGCACCCGGCTGGTTTGCAGGCCATCCACCACGTAGGCGCTCACCCCGGCCTGGGTGGCCTGACGTATGGTGGCGTTGTTGTCATCCTGGGAGAACATCACCATTGGTCGGGGCACCGTGGACTGGACCGACTCCAGGCTCTCCAGCGTATCCCGCCCGGGCGCTTCGATATCGATCAGAATCACGTCCGGGTTACAGCCTTTGACCGCCGTGAGCAAGTCCCCGTCCCCGGAAACGCAGGCCACCAGAACGCAGTCCACATCGCGCAGGGCGAGGTCGAGCATTTCGCGTCGGTCCGACTTATCGTCGACCAGCATCACGCGCAGAGGTTTGGTCTGATTACGGATAGACATGACCGAAATGACTTACAAAAAACGTGCCATACAGCAATCAAATCGCCTCGCTGAGGACGAGCGGAGGCCGGTATGAAGATTTGCCACGCACTGCAGCGGCAGGGTTGCGCCTCGCCCCCCCGTGCAAGCCACCCACCAATGTCAATACATTGACTGGGGTTATTGTGATTAATCAACGATGTTCAGTGAACCTTCACATAGACTGCGTCCGCTTTGAACACTGAAAACTGGACCAATGAAAAACTCAATGATCAGGTTACAGGTCATCTTTTTCATGCTGTACGGCCCCATAGCCTTCGCCTCGACCGCGGATCACAGCAAATTCGATGAGCTGGCCGGACCCTTCGCCACCGGCCCGGATGTCACACGGGCGTGTATCGAATGCCACAACCAGGCAGCGGACGAGGTGCGTCACAGCATCCACGGCACCTGGGAGTACACTCACCCGGTCACCGGCCAGCAGTTGGGCAAGCGCCACGCTGTGAATGCCTTCTGCGGCAACGTGGTCTCCAACGAGCCGCGCTGCACCAGTTGCCATGTCTCCTACGACTGGCGGGACATGAACCAGGCGCCTCCCTCCGCCACCGACGACAGCAAGGTCGACTGCCTGGTGTGTCACGACACCACCGGCCGCTACAGCAAATGGCCCAGCGGCGCGGGACATCCAATCTACAAGCCGATCACCAAGGACGGTAAAACCCACCACCCCGCGGACCTGGCCGAGGTGGCGCAGAACGTCGGTCTGCCTTCACGCCAGAACTGCGGCGCCTGCCACTTCTACGGCGGCGGTGACGACAACGTCAAGCACGGCGACCTCTCCTCGGCGCTGGTCTCCCCCAGCCGGGAGGTGGACATTCATATGGACAAGGACGGTCTCAACTTCAGCTGCAGCGAATGCCATGTGGCCAGCGGCCACGACTGGGCCGGAAGCCACTACAGTCTCATGGCGACCGACAAGGAAGGCACCGGCAAACCCGGTCAGCGTCGGGATTCCGCCAGTTGCGAAAGCTGCCACGGACTGGAACCGCACAGCAAGACCCGCATCAGCGGACTGAACCTCAACCAGCACGTAGAGCGCATCGCCTGCGAGACCTGCCACATTCCCGCTTTCGCCAAGGGCGGGGTGGCCACCAAGACCCGCTGGGACTGGTCCGCGGTGGACAAGAGCGGCGAGATGGGACGCGACATCGAGGACTATCTTCAGGGCAATGGGGAACACCGCCATGGCTATCTGCGCCACAAGGGCATCTTCGAATACGGCGAAAATGTCACCCCCCATTACGCCTGGTTCAATGGCCAGATCGAGTACACCAACACCGATCACAAGATCGATCCTCAGCAGATCGTCGAGGTCAACCGCATCTTCGGCGGTCCGCAGGATCCCGAGTCGCGGATCTGGCCCTTCAAACGCATGACCGGCCGACAGGCTTACGACAAGGTCAACAACAACCTGGTGCTGACCCAGGTGTGGGGACCGACCACCGATACCGCCCTGTGGACCAACTTCGACTGGAGCAAGGCGATCACCACCGCCATGCAGACCGCCGGCAAACCCTTCAGCGGTGAATACGGCTTCGTCGATACCTACATGTACTGGCCGATCAACCACATGGTCGCGGCCAAGGATGAAGCACTGGGCTGCGCGGACTGCCACGCTGAGGATGGCCGCCTGCAGGCACTGGAGATCCCCTACATGCCCGGCACCGGCAAGACCCCCACCCTGGATCTGCTCAGCCTGCTGGCGGTGATCGCCACCCTGGCCGGCGTATTCGGCCATGCGCTGTTTCGCATGATGGCCGCCGTGACGAGGAATGACTGATGGCAATGCATAAGGTACGCGTGTTTTCCCTGTTCGAACGCATCTGGCACTGGAGCCAGGCGGCGTCGATCTTCATCCTGATCTTTACCGGGCTCGCCATCCACGGCACTCACGACTGGATCGACTACGAAACTGCGGTCACCCTGCACAGCATCGTTGCGGTCGCATTGCTGGTGCTGTGGGCGTTCGTCACCTTCTGGCTGTTCACCACCGGCGAACTGCGCCACTACATCCCGAACCTGACGATCAAGTGTCAGAAAACCCTGCTTTCGGTGGCGCGCTACTATGCCTACGGCATCTTCAAGGGCGAGCATCACCCTTACCAGAAGACCATCCTGCGCAAGCACAACCCGTTGCAGGGCGTCTCCTACCTGATGCTGAAGATCGTGGTGTTCCCGGTCATCTGGATCACCGGCATTCTCTACCTGCTGTCGAGTCTCGGAGTGATCGAACTGTCCGCCTACCTGAGTGTTGGCCTGGTCGCGGTGATCCATACCATCGCCACCGTGGTGATCATCATGTTCGTCATCATCCACGTCTACCTGCTGACCACCGGACACTCCTTCAAGGAGCACCTGATGCCGATGATCAACGGCCGGGACCGGATCGACCTGACCAAGGAACAGTACGACTACCTGGTGTGCAACGACCCGGAACGGCTGGAAGACTGAGCCGGGACATCAGCCCGGCTGCGCGGAGCGGAGTATCCGGCGGCTATTCAGAGATGCGACGCAGATGAGCCTCGACGATGGGACACAGGGATGCGCCCATCGCCTCAGGTACGAAATGACCGAGATTTTCGAAGCGATGCACCTCGGCGGAAGGAAACAGCGACTGCCACTGCCTGAGCTCGATCTCGCGGAAGGCGATGTCGCGCATGCCCCAAAGGATCAGCGCCGGTTTTCCGGTCAGCTTTTCGCGCTGTTCCCAGAGTGAGCGCAACCACTCCCCGGAGCCGATGATCTGCCCGGGAAAGGTCCAGCATCCCTTGCGCTCCCGGGGATTGCGCAAAGGCATCTCATAGTGTCGGTGCACCTGGGGATCGAGCTGCACACGGAACATCTGGCGCATCAGTACATTGACGAAAAAGTTATACCGGCGGATCAGAAATCGGCCCACCGGACCCCCCATCAGGCGGCTGAACGCCTCGTAGTGAAACACCCCGTTGACCGGCCACATCCAACTGTTGCTGATCACCAGGGAACGGATCCGTTGCGGGTGCCGGATCGCATAGGAGAGGCCGATCGGCCCACCCCAGTCCCCCACCACCAGAGTGACGTTTTCGGCTTGCAGGTGATCGAGCAGCGCCGTCAGGTTGCGGGCGTGGCTCTGCGGCAGGTAATCCCACTCCGAGGGCTTGTCGGAAAGTCCGAATCCGATATGGTCCGCGGCGATGCAGCGACAGGATTGGGACAGGCCGCGGATCAGGTGCCGATAGGCATAGGACCAGACCGGGTTGCCGTGCACCATCACCAGGGTGTGCGGACCGGCACCTTCGTCCACGTAATGCATGCGCCCCACGGGCAGGTCGAAGTAGCGCGAGGTGAAGGGGTAGGTGGTGCGATCCAACCAGTCTTCATTCATTAGAGGCCGTCCTCATCACTTATCCCTCCGACCCGGGCAGGCGTTCGGCAGGGGAGCCGCAATCCGGTTTCAGTAATTGCTGTGACAGGTATTCACAGATCCTCTGTTCCAGCCAGTAGCGGGGAAAACCGGGCACAGGTCCCCCGATGAATCCCACATGTCCGCCCCCGGCGCTCAGTTCGAGAGTGATTCCCGGACCGAGTTGCTCCGCCCCAGGCACAACCTCGGGGGTCATCAGGGGATCATCCCTGGCATGCAGGATCAGGGTGGGTGTGAGGACATCCTTGAGATAGCCGCTGCAACTGCAGCGCTGGTAGTAATCCTCCGCATCCTCAAAACCATTGAGCGGCGCGGTGATTCGGTCATCGAATTCGTAGATGCTGCGAATTTCCTCGAGGCGGATGTCCAGGGGCGCCTCCCGATCGCGGAATTTAGCCCGGTAACTGCGGGTCAGCTTGTCCAGCAGGTAACGACCGTAGATCCGTGAAACCCCCTGTTGCATGTGCCGGCAGGCGGTCTTGAGCTGGAAAGGCACCGAGATCGCCACCGCGGTCCGGGTCAAGGCCTCGGCACCCTGCTCGCCCAGGTATTTCAACAGCAGATTGCCCCCCAGTGAGATTCCGATCAATGCATCCGGCCGCTCACCCCGGGCCTCGAGTTGCTGCAGAACCTCGGCCAGGTCTTCGGTGGCGCCGGAGTGGTAGCTGCGCGCCAGCCGGTTGGGTTCCCGGCCACAGCCCCGCAGGTGCATGAACACCGGGCAGAAGCCCGCCTGTTCAAGGGCCCGCAGCAGAGCAAAGGCGTAATGGGATTCCAGGGAGCCCTCCAGGCCGTGTATCACCAGCACCCGGGGCCCCTGGCTGCGCCGCCAGGCCAGGTCGATGAAATCCCCGTCGGACAGTTCCAGGCGCTCCCAACCCACTTCCAATGGGCGACGGGGCCTGAGCAGACTGGGCCAGATGGTTTGCAGATGCGCGGACCTGAGCCACCAGGCCGGGCGAAAGCCGCTGCTGACGATGCGACCCGTGATTGGTTTCCCCATAATGCTGAACGACCCTGCGGGCACGAACCCGCTCACACGGGTGGTACGGCTTAGCGTTGAATGACGTGAACCCGATACTCAGTGACGCAGGTGGGACGGCGCGCCGCTGCCCACCCGCTCGAACTGGCTGACCAACAGATTGTATCGGGATTCGTAGGAGACGGCTTCGATAATCGCCTGCTTGTCCGCATGATGCAAGGGCAACAGGGTGGTGAGGATATTCATCAGCCGGGCCAGCGGAATCTCGTGGATCACGCCCGAATCGATGCTCAGTTCCTGGGCGGACATATAGCCTTCCAGGCGGTCGAAGAACCGTTCCTGCTGGTTCGATTTCTCGAAATGGGGGTAGTCGTAGTCCAGCTCAAAACGCTTCCAATCAGGGATCACCAGGCGATACCCCCGGGTGGTGGGCAGTTCTTCCTGGAGATCAAAGCGGCACACCCCACTGAGCACGATTTCGATGCGCCCGTCGAAGGTCTCCTGGTAGGTACTGATGCGGCCCGCGCAGCCGGTCCCATGCAGCGCTTCATCCCCTGCCCCCTCATGCCCACCAGGCTGGACCATGCCGATCAGGTGATGTGACGCCATCGCGTCCTCGATCATGTTCAGGTAACGCGGCTCGAAGATGTTCAACGGCAATTGCGCACCCGGCATCACTACCGCGCCCTCCAGGGGAAACACCGGCAGGGTATCCGGCAGCTGATCGAAGGTCTGGATGAAAGGGCTCTGCATGGCGGACTCCTGAGTTTTCTCAAACCTATGAGTGCCGCATCCCGACAAACGTTCCGGTCGAACGGCATGATCAACCGCACGATCGACAGGGCATTCATTTCAGCAGCCGCGAACCCCATGCGGAGAAACCCCGCCCCCGTGTGAAGGGGGCGACGCAGGCTGCGGACCGGGATCAGCGGTTGCGGTATCGATTATAGTCGAGCAAACCCGCGTTGACCGGATCGTTGGCCTGAATCCAGTCGTGGTACCAGTCCGATTCCGCCCAGAAGCGGGTATTGGTGCGGCGGATACCGAAACGCCCGACGAAACGCTCGTAATCGTCACGGTCTGTGACACTCTCGATCGCCTGGACGAACTCCTCGAGTTGATCCCGGTCCACGCTGAAGAAGAAATTAGGGTAGGCCCCCTGCAGTCCCCTGACCACTGTGAGGCTGTCCTGGGAGCGGTCCCGCTGTTCCTCGCTTTCGAACATGGAGGTGATATTCGAATACCCCTTGTTGAGAATCAGGGTATAGACCAGGTCCTCCCCCTCGGGAATCTTGACTCGGACGAAGGACACATCCGGAAACACGATCAGGGAATCGCCCTTCTTCGCGGCGATGCGACGCATCATCCGGTCCGCCTCCTGGCTGGCCGTGGAACCCTTTGCTTCACACTCATCATGGCAACGGTTGATCGGGTCCTGCCCGGCAATCGATTTGCCGAGTCGCTGCATCATCAGACCGTAGAGTTCGCGCTGGGTGTCCTCCTGCTCGTACCCCTTGACCGTGTCGAGTTCCATGGTGACGGCAAACGCATTGTCGAAATCGTTCCAGACATTCTCATGCAGCCCCTGATACCAGCCATCGCGGATCGCCTTGCGCTGCTCCATGGGCAGAAACAGCAGGAACTGGTTCTCCGCCTCCATGCGCAGAAAATCCATGTACAGGCGGGTCGTCAACTGGTGTGTCAGATTGCCGTAGATGTTGAAGCCGGCTACCAGGAGATAGTGTATGCGTTCGAACAGGGGGTAGTCGATAACCCAGGCGGTCTCCGGATAGTCCCCCACCAGACCATGGGTCACCGAGGCGCTGTCGAAATGGCGGAACACGGTCAGTCCGGCGTTGCGGTTGCTGCCCTCCCCGTCCCAGATCAGCTCGACGCCCTTGTGGATGTCGATCACCTTCTGCTCGGAGTTGAAATAATCCTCCAGGAACAGGTTTTTGCTCGCCAGGTATTTGCGCTGACGTTCCAGGTAATCCAGCCAGGTGGTGATCACCCGCAGACTGTCGTCGCCCTGCTCGGAAGGCAGGTTCAGGTAATCCACAGAGGCATTGATGAAGTCCGGCTGCAGGGTGGCAGACTGATCCCTGGGCTGCAGAAAGAACACCCAGAACTGGTCCTCGATCACATTCAGCGCAATCTGGCCCCGGCACACCGGGCCCTTAATGAATCCTTCGATAAAGAAATGGGCATCATCAAGCAGGAACTTGTATCGGGAGATCGGCGGAATCGCCTCGAACACCTTGAACGGATTGGCCGAAAGCCCGGCGTCGTACCCGGGAAGTTCATCCACTGTGTAGTCAGGATCCAGAAACAGCTCCCGGTAACGTTTCATACGCCCGGGGGACCAGTTGTAGACACTGTGGGTCTTCAGTACGCGACTCGCCTCGTAGGGCAGTAACCGGTAGTAGAACTCGCCACCGGGATCGTCATAGGGACGCACGCTGGCGATCTCATCAACAGGACTGCCCGGTGGGGCGGGACTGCGGACCAGGCGAAAGAACTCGTTCACCGGAGCCCCTTCGAAATGGATATGCGCCTGCGGCAGATGCTCGAAGATATAACGACTCACCAGGCGTTGCCTGTTGTCCGGTTGATTGAGAAAACGTTCCCAGTCCTGGATCTGCCTGGCGGATTGGTCAGAGATCTTGATCGGCTGGGGTCCGGGCGCCCCCTGGGCCAACCACCACACCAGGGTGGCGTACTCCTCCTCGCTCAGGTTCGGCAGACCGTAAGGCATCCCCCACAGGGGATGCTTCTGTTCGAGTTCGGCGAAACCCGCGTTACTCGCACACACCTGGGCGCGATCGAGCGTCACATCCACATCGTCGGGCAGCATTCCCACCCGGGGTTGTGGATGGCGCTGCTTCATGCGCAACAGCTGGTACATGATCGATTGCTCCAGATTCTCCCTGGGGGATTCGGAGATCGCTTCCGGCAATACCGGGTGGAAGCCCCGGGTCCGCCATTCCCCAGTGGTCTTTGCATCGATCCCCAGGCGGCTCGGTTCGATAGCCTGAATACGCGCCCCGTCGTAGACCCGGGTGGTATTGCCCCCGCGCTGCATGCCCTCATAGGACGACAGCTTGAGCTGGCAGGGGGCATCGTAACAGCCATGACAGACCACACAGCGGCGATCCGTGACCGGGCGCACCTGAGTTTCGAAATTTACCGGCTGTGCGGGCATGCCGAACAGCAGATCGTAATCCACATCCGCCTGCTGTTCGGTGACCTTCGGCGTGGATGAACAACCCAGCACGATCAGAACCGAGGTGGTAGCAAATAGCTTTGCGAGTTTTCCGAGAGTCGTTTTCATGATCTTTTTCTTGGTTTATGAATCGGTCAGTGACAGAGAATATACGGGTTTTCTCTGCCTATCCAGGAAACAAAAACCCTAACTCACGATGAGGTCATTACCAGGGATCTGATACACGAATGACCCCGCAAGGTTTTCCAGCGCAAGTGATCACCGCACATGTCTATCTTCACCTGATGACCCGTGCCTGTGTGGACCTGCTGCAGATTAATGAAACATCTCCCTGATACATCCAGACCGGCAAATTGGATGGACATCCCATTTTCAAGTGATGAAAGCAAGACAATCGGTCAACTGTGCACTGGTTAACGGTAACTGTTTCAGCAGCCCGTGATCATGGAATCTCTAACAACATGATTGACCCGGCCACCCAATATGTCGTCTTCAGAACTTCAAGCCTGCCCTTAACCAAGGCCTGGCTCGCGGATAAGGGTAATTCCCTTGTTTAGAGCCACAACGCAGAGCACGGGCGTGCTTGAAACCCCTGACAGCATGAAATCTAAACACAGGCCGAAGCACGACTGCCTGCAGACTGCGTGATCAATACTAGCTGCAGGGGGCCACAGCGGCGTTTTGATGCCTTGCCGCAGGCAGGCTTCGGCTGAAGACGACATATTGGGTGGCTGGTTTAATGATAAACAAGGAGAAGGACATGAAGTACCGTTCAGCACTAGGATGCACTTTTACACTGATTGCCGCGCTCACAGCGAGCACCCCGGTTTCCGCCGTCATGTACAGCGATACCCTTGATTTGACTGACAACCGCTATCCAACAACCATCAATGGTTCATCGGTTGACCTTGCGGTGGATATCGTCAGGTTTGATCTGGGCGATGGCTGGAATGGCCATATGGATATCGAATTGACCACGGGTAGTTATTACGATTTTGCCACAACCCTTGGGTTTGCACTGACCACGGATGCCAATGACGCCCTGTACAACGACCCGACACCCTTCCTGGGATTATCGGATGCCAACACCAATGTCACTGAGTTTTTCAACGACAATGTGAACGGATGGGAGTTCTACAGTTGGGGCAGCAACTACATCCAATCAGGTGGCACGACCAACCTGACTGATGCGTTTGCACCGATGATCTTCGATCCCGACGAGCACTACTACGCCTTTGTTGCGGGCGGATCCGCGTTCCCCACCGAGATTGGCGTTGACCTGAATGTCAGCGCGGTGCCGGTGCCGGCCGCAGTCTGGTTGTTTGGATCGGGTCTGCTGGGACTGGTGGGCATGAACCGCCGCAAACAGGTGAATGCCTGAGGTGTGCGCGACCAGGGATGACGCATTGACTACGCCATGTGACAGCAAAACGAAAGGCTAAGATGCAGATGCCAGGGATGGCGTACCATCATCTCCGTTGCCCGTCACTCATCCATCACCACTGGGACCGGAATCATTGTCCAGCAATACAACCGCAGCCTCAGCGGTGCCCCTGTCGATATCCAATCCCAGGACGCAGTACTCTGACACGGTATCGACCGGTGTGGGATCATCGGCGCAATTACAGCCTGCAATTACGCCTGAGTAAAACACCCCCAGCCGTACATTGATCCGGCCAGCGGACTCAGTCATATTCAGAATCATCACCTGAATCGGTTCCTCACTCACCTGACTGCTGTGTTGCAGGCCTTGCTGAAGCGGCAGTTCATGATGAGGCAGGCTTTCCAATGCCTGTTTCAGCATAGCCTCAAACCGCTCACTGCCCCACGCCTGAAGGACCTGTTTCAACCTCAGCATCGATACCCACCCAATCCACAGTATCCGGCTAGATACATTCAGAATATCCCATAGCAGACACCCTTGAGGCTGTTTGTTTCGGGAACATTGATTGAACCGCCCACGACGCCACAACCCATGCACCGACATCTGCCAGAGTCCATTCAACGAACCGTTTCATGGAGTTGCCATCCCGGTCGCCTGAACCGCAATCGCGGTCATGTTCTTGAAAGCACTCAACGCAACGCACCCATCACAGCCTGCCCCAACGCCAATCCCCCGTCATTGGCGGGCACGATCGACGGCGCCAGAACTTTCAAGCCAAAGTTCTGCATTTGTTCAGACGCGGCTTCCAGCAACAAACGGTTCTGCCAAACGCCGCCAGTCAGGACCAGGGTCGCGACCCCCCGGGATCCAGCCAGATCCCGACCCACCTGACTCACCGCAGTCGCCAGCCCCTGGTGGAACCGAGCAGCCATCCGACCACTTGCGATACCCTCATGCGCATCCGCCAACAACGCCCGCCACATGGGTTCCCAATCGAGCATTGCATCCTGACAATTATAGCCATAGGCCGAGTTGCGCTCCTGAGCCATGAAGGGTTCGGCCGCGGCTTCCAGTTCAATCGCCGCATGGCCTTCGAAACCGGCTTGTTCACGACAGTAACCGAGCGCGGCGGCCACGGCATCGAACAACCGGCCAGCGGACGAGGCGGGCGGGCTGTTCAGGCCCTTGCGGATCATCGCCTGTAAGGTATCCAGGGGCTTCTGCCGCAGAAAGCGGATGATTTCGAGATCCGCATAATCTTGCATCAGGGATTCGCGATCGGGCAGTTGCAGCAGGTGGGCCAGAGTGTTGCGCCAGGGCTCGCGCATCGCCATGGCGCCGCCGGGCATGGGCACGGGCTGGAATCCGGCAAGCTTCTCATACCCGGTGTAGCCTGCAAGCAGAAATTCACCGCCCCAGAGTTCACCGCCCTCTCCCATCCCCAGTCCATCGAGGGCGATCCCCAGAACCGTTTCGTCCCGGGGTATGCCGTGCTCGGCCATGCAGGAGACGATGTGGGCGTGATGATGCTGCACCTCGATCAGAGGGATCTGCAATGTCTCGGCCATCTCCCGGCCCAGTTGGGTGGAGAGGTAGTTGGGGTGCATGTCCACCACGATCCGTTGCGGGGTGAAATCAAACAGCTCGCGGTAGAGCTGCAGGTTGTGGCGATAGTCCCGGTAGGTCGATGCATCCTCCAGATCACCCATGTGCTGGGAGACGATGGCTTCTCCGTCACGCAACAGGCAGAAGCTGTTTTTCAGCTCACCGCCCATGGCCAGGGTGGGGGGCAGGTTCTTGAACTCCTGGCCCAACGGGATGGGCTGCGGGGCATAGCCCCGGGCACGGCGCAGCAGGCGCGGCGCGGAGGCAACGTAGCGTACCACTGAATCGTCCAGGCGGTTGACGATCTCCCGGTCATGCAGCAGCCAGACGTCGGCAATCTCCGCCAGGCGTTCCCGGGCTTCGTCGTTACCGATGCACTGGGGCTCGTCGCTGCGGTTGCCGGAGGTGAGCACGATGGGACGCGTCATCGACTGCATCAACAGCTGATGCAGCGGGGTGTAGGGGAGCATGAAGCCGAGACTGTTCTGCCCCGGAGCGATACCCCCGGCAAGGGTTTCACCGTCGGCGGGGAGAATCACGATGGGGCCGGCCCGGTCCTGCAGCAGTTCCGCCTCCCCGGGACTGAGCCGGACATAGCGTTGGACCATCTCCTGATCATGGGCCATCAGGGCGAAGGCCTTGTGGTAACGGCGCTTGTTTTGGCGCAGCCGGTCCACCGCCTCGGAATTACCCGCATCACAGGCCAGGTGGAAGCCACCGATCCCCTTGATCGCGAGGATGCGTCCCTCACGGATCAGGCGTGCGGCGGCGGCGATGGCGTCTTCATCGGATTCGCATGGGGGTGTCTGGCCCTGCGCATCCTCCAGCCAGACCCGGGGGCCGCACTCGGGACAGGCGTTGGGCTGGGCATGAAAACGCCGGTTCGCCGGGTCGCGGTATTCCGCTTCACAGGCGGGGCACATGGGAAACACCGACATGCTGGTGTTGGCCCGGTCATAGGGCACTGCGTGGATGATCGACAGGCGGGGCCCGCAGTGGGTGCAGTTGGTGAAGGGGTAACGGTAGCGCCGGTCGCCAGGATCGAGCACCTCGGCCCGACACTCGGGACAGGTGGCCGCGTCGGCCGCCACGCCGGTTCGGGTCTCGCCATCGTGACTGGAGCGGATGCTGAACGCTTCGGGGGGACTGCCTTCGCTGAGTCGGGCTCGCTCCACAGCCTGGATCCGCGCCAGAGGCGGTGCCTCGGTTTGCAACCGTTCGATGAAGGCGTCGAGCGCCGCCGCGTCACCCCAGGCCGTGAGGAACACCCCTTCAGCGTCATTCCAAACCTCACCCCGCAGACCGCAGTCCCGGGCCAGACGCCACAGGGTGGGGCGCATCCCCACCCCCTGCACGATACCGCGTATCCGGATCGATTCTCCGATCATCAATGCACCGTGCAGACCATGCAGGGATCGAAGGAGCGGACGATGTGCTGTACCGCCACCGGTTCCTGCTCCCCGGCCTGGACCGGGGCGTTGCGCAGGGCCAGTTCCAGGGCCCCGGGCTGCTCCTGGCCATCCCTCGGGGAGAAGTTCCAGGTGGTCGGAGCGATGATCTGGTAGTTGAGGATGCGCCCCCTCTTCACCTTCAGCCAGTGCCCGAGACTGCCCCGGGCGGCCTCCACCAGGCCAAAGCCCTGGGCCTCGTCCGGCATCGGCGCGCCGTGATGGAAGGCTTCACCCGGTTTGAGGTCCCGGGCCCACTGCTCCATCGCCAGGGTCACCCGGGCGATCTCCAGCAGACGGGCGATCACCCGGTTGCGCACATTGCCGCCGCTTTGCCTTACCAGATCACGGATCAGGGGATGCCCATCCACCAGCTGTCGGGCCAGGGCACCCACCTCCACCACCTGGCCGTTTAGCCTCGGCGCCTTGCACCAGGTGTAACCCTCATCCAGGTCGCTGGCCGGCAGGGTGACGCCCTCGAAGGGGTGGCGGGGTTCGCTCTGCATCTGCATCCAGCTGTGGGAGACGTCCTCGCGGATGCGGGTGGTGTCCAGTGCCTCGACCCGGCCATCCTGCCAGACGCCCTCGGCAAACAGGGGACCCTGGTGGGTGGCGTAGGCCCCGTAGCTCATGAAGCGGTCGCTGGCGCGTCCCAGGGATTGCAGATCCAACGCCTCGGCGATGTGCAGGAAGCGTCGCAGGTCCCCGTTTTCCGGGGAAGCGGCGTGGCGCCACTGTTCCAGTGCCTCGGCGGAATCCAGGGCGACGATCCGCTCCAGGTCATCACCGAACAGGATCCGCTGCAGAAAATCGCGAAACGCGAACAGCAGCCCAAGCAGGCGGGTGCGCTCATCCGCGGCAACCGCGCGGGTGGAGCCGCCGGGCTGGATCGCCAGGGTGTGGGGCCATTTGCCCGCCAGCAGGCCCTGCAGGTGCATGAACTCGGCGCGGGGACCCAGCACCTCCCGGGCGGCCGAACCCTTGAGCGCCTTGAAGCGTCGCTCCGCCCACTCGAACCAGGGTTGCCGGCGGTACACCTCGCGGGCGAAGTCGGGCATGAAAAACAGGTAAAAATGGGTCAGGTGATCGGCGACGTTCTCCCCCGCGAGGATCAGGTTGATGGCCCTTTCCCCGTTCGGCGGCGGGGTCAGCCCCATCACATCGGCCAGGGACCGCGCCGAGGCGGCGGACTGGGCCACCGAGCAGATACCGCAGATGCGTGGCACGTAGACCAGTGCGTCGTAGGGATCCTTGCCCTGCAGGATCTGTTCGTAACCGCGATAGAGGGGGGAGACCACCCAGGCATCGCTGACCCGGTCATCCCGGATCTCGAGTTGCACCTCCAGGTCGCCCTCGACCCGGTTGAAGGGACCGATGATTCTTCGGCTCATTGTGGGGTCACTCCATGCATGGGGGGCATGCGGCGGGAATCACCTGGGGATTGCCGCCCAGGGACAGTTACCGGACCCCTCAAAAGGGTAAGGGATAAACTGTCCCGCCTGGGTGAAGCCTGGATATGTTTCAGACCGTTAAATTGATGCATGGAATGGTCACTTGAATGCGATGGAACCTGTTGATTCGTTCATTGGCAGCCTGATCACTATGCCTCAGGTTGCCGGTGTTATTCGATGCCCCCTCTCCCCGGCCCTCTCCCGCAAGGGGAGAGGGAGTGTGCCTGGATGATGGGTCATGCTTGTAAAAGGATGACCCATCCTATCCGGCTCCTTCAGTGAGCGACGCCCTACTCCCCTCTCCCTTCGATCTCGTTCCCACGCTCTGCGTGGGAATGCATACCTGGTCCTGTATTTACCGTCACTACACTGCGTTTTGATTAACCGGGGTATACGTTCTCCTTGAGCGTCGCAGTCGTAGGTCGGGTTAGCGCAGCGTAACCCGACAGGTCGTGTCGAGATACCCATTCATGTCGGGTTACGCTGCGCTAACCCGACCTACCCACTCACCTCGCCCCTCGGTCTCGTTCCCACGCAGAGCGTGGGAACGATGGAAAACGGCCGCATCGGCTTCATTTCTCCTCCGCCTTCTTGCCCGGCACCACCCGGATGTGATCGGTCACCGCGTTCTCCTTGAGCCGCACCGGGGTCGCCGCCTTGGCCAGCGCCGCCAGGGCGACGAACCAGGCCTTGGGCATGTCGGTGGGCAGACCGATGGGAATGCCGCCGATCTTGGGGGTGCTCTGAAAGGTGTGGTTGGGGTTTTCGAACACCGGCGCGGTGCAGTTGATGCAGGCATAGCCGCCTCTCAGGCAGGAGCCCTCCCCGTTCCACAGGCGGGTATTGCAGTCGGCCCGAGCCTGGGTGCCAAGGCAGCCGAGATGTTCCATCATGCAACCCAGGTCGGAGTGCTTCTCGGCGCTCGCCTTGAATTCGTAATACTCGTTGCGCGGACAGCCGTGATGCACCAGGTGGTCGGTGTAGCTGCGCGGTCGGTTGAGCTCGTCGAGGGCCGGGGATTCGTTCTCATCCAGGGCCAGTTGCAGCAGGGTCTGCAATACCCAGTTGGGATGGGTCGGGCAACCGGCGATGTTGATCACCGGGAGTTCCCGGGGCGATCGGTAAGCGCCGCCCAGCAGACCACCGGGCTGGTTGCCGTCATACTGCAGCCCACAGGCCTGACTGGGATTGTCTCCGGCCGCGGTCATGCCGCCGAATGCCGCGCAGCTGCCCACCGCGATCACCTGGCGTGCCTTCAACGCCAGATCCCGGATCAGGTCACGCATCGGCCGGTTGCTGCCTGCCTGGCGGTGAAACAGGCCGGTGCCATTGGGTCCCTGGATCACGGAACCTTCGAGACAGAACAGGTCGAGGGTCAGCTCATCGTCCAGGATGCGCTGCAGGATGGCCTGCAGTTCGGAGCCGCTCTGTTCACTCAGGCTCGGGTGCCACAACAGTTCGATGCCGGCACTCTCCAGGGCGGTGAGCAGATTCGGGGCTTCCGCGTTGAACAGGGACAGGGAACAGCCGCCGCAGCCTCCGGACTGAAGCCACAGCAGGGTGCGCCGGGTCATCGGCCACCGCCTGCGGATGTCTTGGGACTACCCTCCGGCGGCAGCTCCAGGATGAACTCTGCGCCTCCCTGGGGATGGTTGCGGGCACTCAGGGTGCCGTCCATCTCCTGGGCCAGGCCGTAGCTGATGTAGAGTCCCAGCCCGGTCCCCTGCCCGACCGGTTTGCTGGTATAGAAGGGGTCGAACAGGTGCGGCAGATGCTGCTCGGGAATCCCCGGCCCATAGTCGCGAATCGATATCCTGATACGCCCTGAGGGATGGGTTTCGCAGACCACGTCGAGCTGCTGACGGGGCATCTGCTGCATGGCGTCCGCAGCGTTCTGTACCAGATTGATGAGCACCTGGTGGAGCTGCCCCTTGCGACCCAGGTATTTCAATTTCGGCGGCAGTGTGTAGTGCACCTCGGGTTTTATCCGCTCGGCCTTGATCACCCACTGCACCGCCTTGCGGATCGCCCCAGGCAGGTCGAACAGGGCCGCCTCTTCACGCTGCCCGCCGGAGTAACGGCGCAGGTCCTGAACGATGTCGCTGACCCGCTCGGCCCCTTCCAGGGTGCCGTCGATCAGTGGTTCGATGTCATCCAGGATGCGGCCGATGCGCAACTCCTCATGGAGCTGGCGCAGGGCCGGTGAATCGGTCTCCTGCTCCACCTGTTCCAGATAGCGGGTGATGCGCTTCCCGTAACGCTTGAGGGCGTGCATGTTGCCAAATACGAAACTGATCGGGTTGTTGAGTTCGTGGGCAACCCCCGCGACCAGGCGACCGAGGGAGGCCATCTTCTCCGACTGCACCAGCTGCTGCTGGGCCTGTTTCAATTCATCATGGGCCTGGTTGAGATCGTCATAGGCGCGTCTCAGCTCACCCACCGGACGGCCGATGAGCACCATTCCGACCAGACCGCCAGTGTTGTTGTAGCGGGATGAGCAGTTCATCGCAAGGGGTGCGTTGCTGCCGTCGGCGCAGCGCAGGTTGACCTCGCAGTCGATCAGAGAATGGTTGCCCAGGCGTTCCGGGAAGTGCTGCAGTTCACTGCGGGAATCAGCACCGAAGACCTCGACCAGGGGTTTGCCGACGAATTCCGAGGCGGGAAACCCGGTCAGCTTCTCCAGCGCCGCATTGACCTGCTGGATGCGGCTCCCGGTATCGCAGACGATGAGTACATCGGTCATCGATGAGAGCACGCTGTCGATGAACTGCTGGGCGAGTTCCAGGGCGCTGTTCTTCTGCTCCAGTTCAATCTGGTAGTGAACCAGGTCAGCATAGACCGAGTCCATCTTGCGGATCACCTCGATCCAGGCATTCTCCGAATTACTGTCCAGTTCCAGGTTGCCGCCCAGTCCGGCCTGCATGATCAGGCTGGCGGGGGGATTGAGGAGATCGTTGTCGGTCATGCGCTATTCCTGTCCTTGTTCGCTGTGTCGACCCATTTCCAGGTTCTGTGTGGGTGTGAGCGTCTGGTACCGACCGCCTTGCTCAGACTGGGCTTACCTCGTCTGCCTCGTTCCCAGGCTCTGCGTGGGAATGCAGACCATGGGTTCAGCGAACCACTCAAATCTGCACAGAACAGCCAAGCCCTGGTATGCATTCCCACGCAGAGCCTGGGAACGAGTGTACGGTCAGAGCCTGACGAGACGCTCCCCGGGGGTAACCCGGGGTCCTCTGGCAGCTGGGTGATCATTGGTCTGGGCACCCGGTTCAATGACCCGCGGAACGCTTGCCGGTTTCTTCCGGCAGCGGGTGACGCTGTTCCAGGGCGTAGCGTTCCAGCTTGCTGCGCAGTCCCACCCGGGACAGGCCCAATTCCCGGGCGGCGCGGCTCTTGTTCCAACGGTGGCGGATCAGGGTTTCACGCAGGATTCGCTCTTCCAACGCCTCGACCCGGTCCTTGAGACTGCCCTGCAAGCCGGTGAGATGTTCCACCACCGGAGCATCGTTGCGCGGCGCAGCCTGCAGAATGCGGCTGTTGAGCAGATCGGCGCCCAGTTCCTCGTGATTCGCCATCACCAGCATATGGGAGACCTCGTTCTGCAGTTCCCGCACATTGCCCGGCCACGCATAGGCCTTGAGACAATCCATCGCTTCATCGGTAAAGCCCCGGACCTTTTTACCCAGGCTCTTCATCGCCGACTCCAGCAGGGTGCTGGCCAGCAGGGGGATGTCCTCGCGGCGCTCGCGCAGCGGCGGCAGCGGGATCACCACGGTGGCGAGGCGGTAGTAGAGATCCTCGCGAAACCGGCCTTCACGCACCTCGGTCTCCAGGTCCCGGTTGGTGGCGGCGATGATACGCACGTCAACGTGGCGGGTGCGGCCGCTGCCGAGCGGGCGGATTTCCCCCTCCTGCAGCACCCGCAGCAGTTTCACCTGGAAGGCCGGGGAGACCTCGCCGATCTCGTCGAGGAATACAGTCCCGCCGTTGGCCCGTTCGAACAGCCCGACCCGGTCCTCAACCGCACCGGTGAAGGCACCGCGCTTGTAGCCGAACAGTTCGCTCTCCAGCAATTCATCCGGCAAAGCGCCGCAGTTCTCCACCACGAAGGGCTGATTCCAACGCAGACTGTTGTAGTGCAGGGCGCGCGCCGCCAGTTCCTTTCCGGTGCCCGATTCGCCGGCGAGCAGTACGGATACATCGTAGGGCGCCACCCGGCGGATCTTGTCGCACACACCATTCATACAACTGTTGGCGCTGCGCACGATACCGTCCTCGCACTGGTAGTTGTCGCGCAGCTGGCTGCGCTTGTGGTGCATCGCCTCATCGAGCTGCTCGGGCATCATCTTCAGCTCGATGGAGAGCGCTTCGTTCTGGCGTTGCAGTTCATACAGCTGGGTGGCGTTCTTCAGCATCAGCAGCAGGCTCTCGGGATGCCAGGGCTTGGTTACATAGTGGTAGATGCCCGCCTCGTTGATCGCACTGATGATGTCTTCCGAATCGGTGTAGCCGGAGATGATCATGCGGATCACATCCGGCCAGCGTTCGCGGACCTGTTTGAGGAACTCCACCCCGGTGGTTTCCGGCATGCGCTGATCGCAGAGAATGATCTGCACCCACTCGGATTCGAGGATGGTCTCGGCCTGTCCGGTGTTTTCCGCGGTCATCACCTCGAAGTCATCCTCGAGGATGCGCTTGAGGGTCTCCAGACTGCGGACTTCATCGTCCACCACCAGCAGGGTGGGTAGTGTGTTCATAACCGCTTACCTAATTACCTGTTCGGAAAATCCAAACCCTTGTCGTTTCACCATCCTGGCCTGTCAGTCAATTCGTCCCGTTGCCATGACGCTCCCGTAGCCCGGGTGCGGCGTTTGACGCAACCTGCCTTCAGCAGATCCTCGGCAGCTGTTCACCGGCCAGCCAGTCGACCACCCGGTTGCCGCCGAAGCGGGTGCGCATTTCGATGAACCCGTGGGGGTCATCGCTTACTTCGCCGATGATCGCCGCATCCCGGCCCTGGGGATGGGTGCGCATCGCCGCCAGTGCGGCCTCGGCCTGTTCCTGGGGACAGATACAGATCAGCTTGCCTTCGTTGGCCACATAGAGGGGATCGAGCCCCAGCAGCTCACAGGCAGCCGCCACCTGGGGTTTCACCGGGATCGCCGATTCGTCCAGGCGCATGCCCACCCCGGATTGCTGCGCCAGTTCATTCAGCGTGGTCGCCAGTCCGCCCCGGGTCGGGTCCCTCAGACAGTGAATCGAAGGGGCCGCATCGACCATCGCCGCCACCAGGGTATGCAGTGCGGCGGAGTCGGACTCCACCGTGGTTTCGAAGCTCAGGTTCTCGCGGCTGGCCATGATCGCCACACCGTGATCGCCGATGCTGCCGCTGAGCAGAATCGCGTCTCCCGGCCGGGCCCGGTCGCCGGAGATGTTGATTCCCTCCGGCACCACCCCGACCCCGGTGGTGGTGATGAACACCCCGTCGCCCTTGCCCTTCTCCACCACCTTGGTGTCGCCGGTGACCACCGGTACCCCGGCGGCGGCCGCGGCCCGCCCCATGCTCATGACGATGCGCTCCAGGTCGGCCAGGGGAAAGCCTTCTTCAAGGATGAAACCGGCGGACAGGTAAAGCGGTTTCGCGCCGGACATGCAGACGTCGTTGATGGTCCCGTGCACCGCCAGGGAACCGATGTCACCACCGGGAAAGAAGAGGGGCGAGATCACGTGACCGTCGGTACTCATCACCAGGCGACCCGCGTCCACCGGGAAGCTGGCCTGGTCGTTGCCCTGGCGCAGCAACTCGTTGTCCAGGTGTTTGACGAACAGCTCGCCGATCAGCTGGGCCATGGCCCGGCCGCCGCTGCCGTGACTCATGTCCACGCTGCCGTCGCGGGTGTTCAGACGTTGGCCGAAACGACGGTTAGCCGACATGGTTCACCTGCATTTTCGAAATAATCAATTCCGAACAGTTTGAGTACATGCTCATCGACGCATCGCCGCACGTCTGGCTCAAGGGGGTTCGTGCTGAACGCCCGAATAGTGTTTTGCCGCAACCGAACAGGACGGTATATCTCATGCTCTACAAACTCCGATCACCCGAGGGTATTAATCTTTAACCACGCTCATTCAGCCAAGGCTTCATGGTTGAACAGCCGTTCTTGTTTTTATGAGTTCGCTCCGCTCATGTTTTTCGTTTGCCCCTCTCCCGCAAGGGGAGAGGGGATGTTCTACCCGAGTGCATCCAATGCTGCGGGTCAGTGGGTAGGTCGGGATAGGCTGCGCTAACCCGACCTACGGCTCCATCCTCACCCCACTCAGCCCGGATCGTGCTTTCCCTCTCCCCTCGCGGGAGAGGGCCAGGGAGGGGGGGCTCATACCAACGTGTGCAAAGCGCACACCACCCACTCAAAACTCAACGAATCATCCGGCCCGCTGCTCAGATTGACGAAAACGCCCATAACTCCAATATGCAGCACATGCGCCTTCGGAGGAAACCATGCAGGAACCCATCGGGTTTTCCGGGGTACACACAGTACCGAACAGTTTGCAGTCGGTGGGCCGTTTCTGCCCCCGCAGGATACTCGGGCATTCGCAACCCTTGACGTCCGAGGCGCTGATCGCCGGGACCGGATAACGCTGTTCCGCATCGAACTCGGCGTATTCGGCACGGATCTTCAAAGCACTGTCGGGCACCAGTCCCAGGCCGCGCCATTCGAACTGGTCTCGCAGTTCCAGCACCTGGTCGACCAGGGCCTTGGCCTTCTGATTGCCTTCGCGGCTGACCGCACGGATGTACTCGTTCTCCACCACGTGGCGCCCCTGGTTGAGCTGCCGGATCAGCATCAGCGCCGACTGCATGATATCGAGGGGTTCGAAGCCGGCGATCACCACCGGTTTGTCATAGTGGTCGGCAAAGTACTCGTAGGGTTGGCTGCCGATCACCGAACTCACATGGGATGGACCGAAGAAGCCATCGATGGAAACCTCCCCGGATTCGAGGATCGCGGTGAGCGCCGCCGGGGTCAGCACATGGTTGCAGAACACGCTGAAATTCTTCAGACCTTCAGCCCTGGCCTGCTGCAGTGCCACTGCCGTGGGAGGTGTGGTGGTCTCAAAGCCGATGGCGAAGAACACCACCGGGCGGCTGGGATTCTCCCGTGCGACCTTCAACGCATCCTGGGTGGAGTAGACCATGCGCACATCCCCACCGGCGGCCTTCAGCTTGAGCAGGCTCATGCGCTTGCTGGCGGGCACCCGCAACAGGTCGCCGTAGCTGCAGAGGATCACATCATGCTCCTGCACCAGTTGGATGGCGTTGTCGATGCGCCCGATGGGCAGTACGCAGACCGGGCAGCCGGGACCGTGAACGAACTCCACGTTCTCCGGCATCAGGTCCTGCACCCCGTAGCGGAAGATCGCATGGGTGTGGCCGCCGCAGAACTCCATCAGCCGGTAGTGGCGATCTGTCTGCGCTTCGGCGGCAATGTCCCCGGCCAGTTTGCGGGCCAGCGCCTGGTCACGGAATTCGTCGACGTATTTCATGGGTTGTCTCCCAGCATGCCGCCTTCAGCGAAGATCCGCAAAGTGCGCTCCGCCTCTTCGGGACTCACCCGGTTGAGGGCGTAACCCACGTGTACCAGCACGTAGTCGCCGATCCCAACCCCTTCGACCAGCGCCAGGGAGATCTCCTTCTGCACCCCATCGAGACTGATCGTGGCCATCGAGCCGTCATCGCTGACAGCGGTTACCAATGCGGGAATCGCAAGACACATGATCTATTGTCCGATACTGGCGAGTTGCCGGGTCGCGTCGAGCCAGCGGTACCAGCCGTCCATGCCTTCACCGCTGGTGGCGGAGACCTGCAACACCTTGATGGAGGGATTGACACGTCGTGCATAGTCGATGCAGCGATCCACATCGAACTGCAGGTAGGGCAACAGGTCGATTTTATTCAGCAGCATCAGATCCGCCGCGTGAAACATGTCCGGATACTTGATCGGCTTGTCCTCGCCCTCGGTAACCGAAAGGATCACCACCTTGTGCGCTTCACCCAGGTCGAAGGCTGCCGGACAGACCAGATTGCCCACGTTCTCGATGAACAGGATGCCCTCGTTCTGCGGGTTGAGATGTTCCAGGGCATGACCGACCATGTGAGCATCCAGGTGACAACCCTTCCCGGTGTTGATCTGCAGGGCCGCCGCACCGGTGGCGCGGATCCGGTCCGCGTCGTTGCTGGTCTGCTGATCACCCTCAATTACTGCCAACGGGCAGCGCTCACTGAGATCCTCAAGGGTCCGGGTCAGCAGAGTGGTCTTCCCCGATCCCGGACTGGACACCAGATTCAGGGCGAGGATCGAGCGTTGCGTGAGCCAACGCCGGTTGGCGGCGGCGTACTCGTTGTTCTTACCGAGGATGTCCTGCTCGATCTGTACCATTCGCGCCTGGCTCATGCCGGGTGCGTGGGCGTGCGCCGGTCCCTGGCCGTAGTCGTGAGCGTGAGCGTGAGTATGCCCATGCTCATGATCGTGATGATGGTGGTGAGGGTGCGCATGGCCTTCCTCATGGGTGTGTTCCTCGCCTTCCAGGGTGGTTTCGCCTTCACCACAACCGCATACGGTACACATCACTCCACCTCCAGTTCTTTGATTCGCATTTCGTCACCACCATTAACCTGTAGTTGATAGCTGCCACAATCCGGGCAGGCATCGAAGCGCTGTTTCACCGGCACATTCCTGCCACACTGCATGCACCAGGCGCTGCCCGGCACATCGATGATTTCCAGGGTTGCCCCGTCCGCCAGGCTGCCGCGGCTCACCACCTCGAAACCAAAGCGCATCGCTTCCACCTCCACCCCGGACAACTCGCCAATCTCCAGCCACACCGTCTTGACCCGTTTGAAGCCCTGCTTGTCCGCGTTGTCCTGCAGGATCTGGATCACGCTCTCACACAATGACATCTCATGCATCTTTCACACCCGGATCGATCTGCAATTCATAGGCGACGCAGGGGTCGACCGCGTTGATAAGCAGGCGGGTCTGCCGCTCGATCCGCCCTGCGTCGCCGCGCAGTCCGGACAGAGCCTGGGCCACTACGCCCCGAGGATGGAAATTCCATTCCGTGGGCGCCAGGATGCGATAATCCTCAACCTGTCCGCCGTGCAGGGCAATTCGATGCACCAGCAATCCCCGGGCGGCCGCCACCTGCCCCATACCCACCTGATCCTGGCCCAGGGCGCGAGGCATCCGAGCCTGCGCGAATCCGCACGCAAGCGCCTGCCACAAACGCGCCACTTCGGTCAGCCGCGCCAGGATCCGGGTCAGCAGTCCATTGCCGTACCGCTGTCGCAGCGCATCCATCAAGGGGCTTTGGTTGCGCGGCAGGCAGCCAGTCTCGTAACACGCACCCTCCCAGTCGGGCTGTTCGATAAACCCGTCCCGGGTCATTGCCTCGGCCAGGGGTGCGGTCTCCAACTCGGGCAATGCACCAATCCCGCAGGCACCGCTGCCGGCCCAGGCATCCTGCAGCAGCTGGCGTACCAGCCTCGCGGCCACGCTCTCGCCGCTCATCGCCCAGGCCTCCAATGCCTCGACCTGCTCGAGACCCATCCAGTCCGCCACCGGGCGACCGTATATTGAATGTTTCAACCGTTCAGCCAGCTGGGTGAGCAGCTGGCTGGCCAGACCGGTATCCATTTGAAGGTCTCCGGCGCCCGGGCGAAACGGATCTTCCGAACCGATTAAGGCACCCCGGTAGGCGCCCGCCAGACGCATCACATCGGCCATGCTCTCCCGCTGCGGTTCCGCCCCGTAGAAACCGGGCCAGTCGAGCAGGATACGCCACAGGTGCTCGCGCAGGCTCTCCATGTCCACCAGTGCCTGACGCAGCGCGACCACCTCCGCTGCGGGGGTCTGGCCTATCGCCTGCTCTCCGGCCTGGGCCGCGGCACTCGCCTGGGCGGTGGCGCACAGGGTGAAGATGCAGGGCACCATCTGCACCGCCTCCTCCAGGCTGCGCCCCTGCAGCACCCGGGTGGCATGCAGGATGCGGCGGGACTCGATGGACACGTCCGATACACCTTCATCGTTCAGTTTCAAGCGAATGGTGATCTTGCCTTCCAGATTCATCTTTATCGGGTCACTGCCTGCATTGCATATTCGGTCATCTGCCATTCTCGGCGAAAGATCAGTACGCAGGGTTAGCGCAGCGTAACCCGACGAGCGACGGAAAAATGCCCATTTCTTGTCGGGTTACGCTGCGCTAACCCGACCTACGGCACTTTGCTACCCCCCTCCCCTTGCGGGAGAAGGCCAGGGAGAGGGGGATCCTGCAAGCTGTGGGCATCGCGAACTCATCAAGTTCAAACTCACACGATGTCATACCCGTATTTCGATCCTCACAGAGCCTATTCCGGCGACCGGTCAAATTCCGCTTCATTGCCAAGTCTCAGCAGCGCACGCCGGCTGATCGGCTGTTCCAGACGTTCCGTCAGGGACTTGTCGTTTTCTTCCGCGGAGGGCTCCGGTTCGCCTTGCCAGGCGCGCCGCACCTCGGCTTCGTTGAGGGTCAGGCCCTCCCGGTTCCCCTCGTCCTGCAGTCCGCGCATCACCTCGGCGGCGGTGGTCACCGCAGCGGCCTGGTCTTCGAATTCCAGCATCGGCGAAAACAGGGAACAACCCTGGTAGCGGCCAACACCCGGCTCATCGCCCACCGTGAATTCGTAACACCCGGACGGAAATCCATGCTTCACCTTACTGCCAACCCTTAGTTGCCGCCAGTCCGCGGTACCGGGGAGCAGCACCAGATTCATAAACCAGGGGGTGACCAGAATCCCCATGGCTCCCTCGTCCTTCGCTACGAAACCCACCGCCTCCACCTGCAGCGTCGGGTTGAGGAACGGCAACCCCTGCATACGCGTCTGCTGGATGCGCTGAAATGCCGTAACCAGCTCAGTCACCTGTCGGCTTAACCCGGTCACGAGGTTTCCCCAATCACCATGAAATCCTCTTTGTTGCCATCACACTCGGGGCAGGTCCAGTGCGGCGGCAGGGCGGAAAATGGGGTACCTGGAGGGATATGCCAGTACTCATCACCCAATGCGGGATCATAGACATGCCAGCAGATCTTGCACTCCAGACGGGTGGTATTGCTGATCTTGGAGTCGTCTCCACCGTAGGACCCGTTGAAAAAGGAATCCTCGATCACAGATAGATCTCCAGAATCTCATCCAGACGTTCGGCGCTGTCGGCCAGGTCCTCCGGCGCGGCGCAGGCCACGTTCGGCACCCTGGTGATCTCCAGGGAGTTGAGAATATTTTTGTCCTGGGAGTTGAAATACTGCACCCACCAGACATTCCGGGTGCCGCTGCTGCTGATGCGACAGTTGCCATAACCCCGGGACAGAATACTCACCCGGCCGGCACCCAGCTGCTGCTGCAGGAATCCCAGGTCCGCTTCGGTTTGCGGCAACAGGGTCAGGTTGATCACGTGAGACGGATTGCCGGGTTGATAGCCGCGAATGTATTCGTTGATCTCGGCAAACAGTGGCGGTGCATTCAGCACACCCGGAGGCAGGGGTTCACACAACAGCGCCTCGTCCCGGGCACCCTCGAAGGCCCCTGACACCACCTCACGGGGAATCGCACCGATCTCGACACGGTCAGCGATCAGCTGACCCGCCTCGTCACGTTGTTGAAGCCGCCACACCCCGGCGAGGACCGATTCCTGGATGCGTGAACACTGCGACCCATCCAGGACAATGCTGACCTCACCTTCACCCAGCACCTGATCCACCAGACTCCGGTTCGCCTCATCGAGACCCTCCAGGTCGATCGGGTCGGCGGGTGTGTCAGCCGCATAACCGTGCAACTGCCGGCTCAACTCCCGCAGCAATTCAAGCCCCTTCTCCAATCCCGTGACATCTTCCGGTTCCGGCAGACTGGGCTGTGCATAGGTCTCCATACCGGAGGGCATCTGCAGGATGTCCAGTTCAGCGCCGTCTCCTTCTGCGGGCTGACTGCCCGGGCCGCTCAGAGGATATTCATTCATGGGGGGTCTCCGCGGGGCTGTGGGGGCGGTTGTCGGCAACCACCGGAATCGGAAAGGCGGGTGCCGGTACGGGCTCGGCACTCAGCAGGCGGTCGACTTCACGCAGGTAGTCATCCCAGTTCTGGATCTGGGTGATCGCGCCGAGGTACTCCCCCCGACGCAGAAAAACCAGCGCGGGCCACTGGTTGAAACCGAAGCGGGTTTGCAGCCGATGCTGTGAACCACGCTCGATGAGCGCTGCCTGAAGCCGTCCGGCATAGGCCTTGACCAGCTCGGGCAGCACCATGGCCACGTCATTGCTCTCGGGAAACTTGGCCGGATCCTCGCTGAAGAAAAGCACCAGATTCTCCTGCTGCCCGGCAAACCGATCCAGAGTGACTTCACTCAGCACCGGGAAGTGGTGCCGTTCGGTGAGGCGGCGAATTTGCGGTGATGGCATGGTATCAGGCTCCTTCATCGGATGAGTTTTTTGAATCGCGGAGGAAATCCGGCAGAGTGGGTTCCCGGTCGACCAGATCCTGAAACAGGTGATCGAGGTGCATTTCACCCTGCACCGCCAGCTGCAATGCCTGCAACGCGGCATTGACCTGGGCGGCGTGTTTTTCGCTGATCACCTCGCGGGCGGTATCCAGAAAGGTCAACAGCCAGGTACCCGGTGTCTGGTCACCCAGCAACAGGGTGTCGACTTGATGACTCACCCCGTCATGTGTTTCGCAAAGGGCGTAGCCGGGAAAGCAGTCGATGACGCGCATGGGAATACCGATACACATGATTCAGTCTCCCTCCCGGTACTTGTCCAGGTGCTGGTCCACCGGCACGCTTACCCCTTCGATATCCGCCGGCTGGTAGGCCACCTGGTAGGCATCGGAATAGAGCACCCGGCCATCACCGACCCGGCAGGCCTGGTTCGGGTCGGGACGCTCGCGTTCGTAACGGCTGATATCGGCAATCGCACCCGCCGCTCGGTCTGCGTCCAGGGGCTCAGCACGGCGTTCGGCGAGTATGCCGTGCTCCGCCAGGTATGCCAGGGCCAGATCGATGGCGGGTTGAATCTGCGCCTTGACCGCGGGACGCAGGCTGCCACCGTAGTCCTCGAGTTCCACCGGCTGCACCCCGACGAGCAGCAGATGCCTGGGGTAGTCCCCCATCATCTCAGCCATCGCCAGCACCTCCTGGAAACCGGTCTGGTGCAGGCTGACCTTCTTACAGCCGAGAAATTTGGGCACCTCGTCCCCTTCGACCCGCTTGAGACTCCCGCCGGGCAGTCCGTAATCCACCGCATCGAACACCACCAGAATGTCCGCCTCGCGGATGTTCTGAACCAGATAGATGCCTTGGGTGCCGCCGTCGAGCAGGGTCACATTGTCGGGAAACCGGTACTGGCTGCGCAGGGCCTCCAGGGCGCGCACGCCAAAGCCTTCATCGGCCCACAGAATATTGCCGATTCCGAGCACCAGGACCGAGGCGGTCCGGTCCGGGTTTTCCTGGATGGATGGTTGTGACATCAGGGTTGCTCCAGTCGCTACTGAACACTGTACGGGCGTGGGAGCAAGGCCTGTGCCAACCTGTATCGATCGTTCAACCGACTGTAATTTAGGAAAATTATCCCGATCAACCTATGTCTTCTGGCACACGATGCGTAAAGTTACTTTTCAGTTTAGCTAAAAATCGAAAAGTTACATTACAGCCAGCCCCTGGGCAGCGGGGATCAAATCGGTTATTAGCAACACAATGTGTAAGGTTTATTGCCAATATGGCTACGCCGGCTCATTGTCCGGCCATGGCACATACGCCCCGGACAGACGCTTTTCCGGTTCATATCGTTCGACTCAGCCGATCCCGGACAGACTGGACAGTTCGAGGGGTTTCAACAAATCGGGGTCTGAGTTCCCATGCAGAGCGTGGGAACGCGGTCTGAGGGGCTGTCGTACCTGAGCCAGATCCTGTAGCAAGCAGCCACACTGCCACAGGGGATCGGCGGGTTACTTGCCGGGTTCGACCGTGTTCAGTCCCCACAACTTCCACATCTGCATGCCTCCCCGGTAGTAGAAGATCTTGCTCGGCGGATAACCCGCTGCCAGCAGGCCCTTGATCGCTCTCGGGGACTGCCCGCATTGGGGACTGTTGCACCACAGCACCAGATCCTTGGCACCGGTAAAGTCCCACTGTTCGGTCATACCTTCTTCCTGTCCCATCAATGCCTCGTACTGTCGCGTGATGGAACCCACATCCACCCGTTCCACGCCGCCAAACCGACTCAGTGCCTGCTTCATCTCAGCGGACTCCAGCTTCTGAAGCTTAAAGAAAGGAACATTGATCGAACCGGGAATCGTGCCCCGTTCGTACCATTCGGGTGTTCGCGCATCCACCAACACACCGGCTTTCTTGTTGAGTTTGTTTTCCATGAAATCAAACAACTCAACCTCCCCGATGGTCGTCACTCCAGGCGCTACGATCTCAGGTTGCAGACAGAACGGCGGGCAATCCCGGGCAGTCTGCGCATAATAGCCGGTCAAAACATGTTCGGGATCCTGGATTCGCTCGATTTTCACTTTGTGACCTTCGTGGATCACGTTGATGAAAGGTTTGTCTTTGGTGAGCCGTGCTTTGCCGCCATCACTGGCCATGACATTGAGGCACGCCATACTGAGTGGGACTGACAGCAAGAGTGCCAGGAGAGACTTAATGGGATACAACTTCTTCATGATGATACCGTTCCTTGAGTAAGTATTTTTTGCAGACCCGGACATGCCAGGGCAATCTGGCATTGTTACAGGCACGCCTTGGAGGATGATCGGGTTGTTATTGATGGTTCGAGTAGAGCGAGAGGATCTTTTTCCTGACTTCTTTGAAGGAGCTGCCGGACGTGTAATCCTGGTAAACGGACTGCTTCGAAGTATCGCTCAGTCTCATATAGACAAAATAACTGCCCTTGTACTGATCCTTGAGTGACTGCTCGAACATAGTCAGTTTTTCGTCAACCGGCTGCACCGGTTCCGGTGCTGCGGATTCAGCCGATGGAGATGACTCCTCATCGACCTTCTGCGCTTCTGAGGAGATCAAAGACAGATAATCGTCTTCTGCGATGGCGGCCTGTGTCAGACTGCCGGATAAGATAACAACCAAGGCAAAAGGCTTGAGGCCTCGCACCATTCCTATGCATACAACATTTGCCCTCATGGCAAAACACCTCTTTTTTATTTTGATTAATGGTACTACCCAAGTCGGACGGGGAGATTGAATATCCCTCCGACTTTCCATTAACAGCCCGATCCGCGGACTTGGAACCTGTCGACTCCAAACCGGGAACTCCCGCCATGTGACCATGATATATCCCGTATAGTCAGTCACATCGACCGGGTACAGGTCACAAGGCTATGGGCATTGTCTTTCCTGTAGCGGCCAGATCACTGAAAATTGAAACCCGGCATGGATTTCAAGGCCTTCTAAGGGGCACGGTCAATAGTATCCTGGATTATCGGTCTCTTTTCGAGGAGAGAATTTGTAAATTGCCCGGCATCGCGGTCCTGATACGGCAATAAAGCGTGAAAAGCATTGGCTTTCGGCATGCGTATTACGCGCGAACATGCAGTATGCGCTTTTTTTTAACGCTCGTTCCCACGCTATTCGTGGGAACGAGAGAAATCCTGCCAAACATCGGGTAGATCGGGCGTCTGCAACGCCGCACACTGAAACGACAAAAGCACAATGCCCCGCATCCCGTAAGATGCAAGACATTGTGCAACGGCACAGATCATGCCGACGAGGGTGTTTACGGAATCAGTACTTCAGCGATCGTCCTTGAACATACGCCAGCCGCTGATCATGGTACTGATCAGACTCTGCCGGGACATGATGTCCTCGCGCACCGCGGCATACACATGGATCATCACGAACACCACGATGATCCACATACCCCAGTGATGCCAGAGGCGCACATCCTGGCTCTGTCCGACCAGCGGAATCAGCCAGCCGAACAGGCTGTCCTGCCAACTGCCCAGACCGCTCTGCTCCGCATACAGGGAGAAGCCGGTAAGGACCATGAAAAAGCCGCCCACGGTGATGATCAACACCATCACCAGGTGGGCCAGAGGGTTGTGCCCGATATACTTCTTCGGCTCTTTTTCGAGAAACGCGTACCAGCGGATTTCATAAAACACCTCCTTCCAGTACTCCCGGTTCTTGAACAGGGGCAGACTGAACAGTTGCCGGGCATGCTCGTTACCGACAATGGCCCAGTAGATTCGCCCGATAAAGCCCACTGTGAAGACATAGGCGGCGACGAAGTGGATGAAACGGATGATCCCCATGATGTAGGGACCGCTGGCCTCGCCGGGCACGCTGGGCAAGGGGTTGGCGATCAGGTAGCCGGTAATGGCCAGCAGGGTGATCGACAGGGCATTGACCCAGTGCCAGAGCCGCACCGGGGCCTCGTAGACATAGACCGATGATTGTCTGAGTTCGCTTTGCATGATCTTTCCTCGAACTGGGTTCGTAATTACCTAGCAGACGTCCTCGCCAGGATGGACGGGGCTTACCCGCCCAACCCGGCCAGGCGATGGGTTCAGGCTACGCCGCCGAACATCAATGAGGCGCCTGCGAGGCTGCTGAGCACACCCAAACCGCGCAGTACCCGGTCATGGGAGAGCAATACCCGGCCCAGTCCCATCCCCAGCAGGTGCAGTGACAGCGTGGCCAGGATGAATCCGCCGAAGTAGTGCAGGTACTGCCCCGAGGGCATCTCCAGGCCGTGAGCGTTGCCGTGATACAGGGCGAACACCCCCACCGCCAGCGCAGCGATACCCAGCGGCAGGCGCAGACCGAACATCAGCATTGCTCCGAGAAAGATCACCGAGAAGGCAATCCCCGTCTCCATCATCGGCACCCCGTAACCGGCGAGCCCGAACAGCGCACCCAGTCCCATGCAGGCGACGAACGCCAGTGGCACCAGCAAAGTCCTGAGTCCACGACCGAAGCCGGCAGACCAGACCCCCACCAGCAACATCGCCAGCAGATGGTCGTTGCCGCTGAACGGATGCGCCAGACCGCTGGCAAAACCGCTGTCATGCAGGCCCTGGTGTGCCGCAACCGGGGCCGAGACCAGCAACAGCAACGCTGGGATGAACTTGCGATAGTTTTTCTGCTTCATTTCAAATCCTCTCAGGTTCATCGTACCGTGACCTTGGCCAGTTCCTCGCCCTCTTCGCTCATCACATGGGTCGAGCAGGCCAGACAGGGATCGAAGCTGTGCAAAGTGCGGAGAATCTCCACCGGTTCCTCCTTGCGCTCCACCTGGGTGTTCATCAGGGAGGCCTCGAAGGCGCCGATATTGCCCTGACTGTCACGGGGCGAACCGTTCCAGGTAGTGGGCACCACACACTGATAGTTGTCGATACGGGTATCCTTGATGCGGATCCAGTGGGCCAGCGCGCCCCGCGGCGCCTCGGTGAATCCGACGCCCTTGGCCTCCTTCGGCCAGGTGGACGGATCCCAGTTGTCGATGTTCGCCGTGCTGCTGTCGCCCGCCTTGATATTGGCAATCATCTTGTCCATGAAGTAACGCATCTGGTCGGCGGCCCAGTCGGCCTCCAGGGCCCGGGCCGCGGTCCGGCCGAGGGTGGAGAACAGGGCGCTGACCGGGATGTCGAGGGTCTTGAGGACGAAGTTGATCTGCTCGGTGATTGCCTCGTGACCCTGGGCATAACCGATCACGTAACGGGCCAGGGGCCCCACCTCCATGGCATGACCGCGCCAGCGCGGCGCCTTGATCCATGAGTACTTGGCGTTCTCGTCGATCTCCTGGATGTCGGTGCGACTGCCCTTGGTGTTCGGCCCAAGCTGGTAATTGGGCTCGGTGATGCCGTCCCAGGGATGCAGACCCTTGGCCTCGTCCGGGTACTGGTACCAGGAATGGGGCACGAACTCCTGGATCTCTTCCGGATCGCGCAGATCCACCGGGTGCACTTCCTTGAGGTTGCCGTTGATGATCGCCCCGCGGGGCATCATCAGGTTTTCCGCAGAGTAGTCATTGGCCCGGTCCGGAATATCCCCGTACGAAAGCACGTTCATCCCGGACAGCCCGCCGCCGTAGAGCCAGCCCTTGTAGAACTGACCGACCGCGAGGATGTCGGGCACATAGACGTTCTTGATGAAGGTCCGGGTCTCGTCGATGATCGAGGAGATCAGGTTGATATTGACCATGTTCAACGGCGCGCCGGCGGACAGGTCGTCATCCATGTTGATCGCGCAGGGCACCCCGCCGACCATCCAGTTCGGATGCGGATCCTTACCGCCGAGGATGGTGCGGATGCGCATGATGTTCTTCTGGAAATCCAGCGCCTCCAGGTAGTGGGTCACCGCCATCAGGTCCGCCTCGGGAGGCAGCAGGTAGGCCGGATTGCTCCAGTAGCCGTTCTTGAAGGGGCCCAACTGACCGCTCTCGACAAACTTTTTCAGCCGGTTCTGCACATCCCGGAAGTATCCCGGGGAGGAGTGCGGATGGTGTGGCGAGACCGATTGCTGGAGGGCCGAAGTGGCCTTCGGGTCGGCCTTCAGGGCATTCACCGGGTTGACCCAGTCGAGGGCGTGCAGGTGATAGAAGTGCACCAGGTGATCGTGGGCCTGCAGGGTCAGTTGCATGATGTTGCGAATCGAGTTGGCGTTCTCCGGAATCTGGATGCCCAGTGCATCCTCCACGGCACGCACCGAGGTCAGTGCGTGGGTACCGGTGCAGACCCCGCAGATGCGCTGGGTGAAGGCCCAGGCGTCGCGTGGATCGCGGCCCTTGAGGATCACTTCCAGCCCGCGCCACATGGTGCCGGTGGAGACCGCGTTGCGGATCATGTTCTCCTCGTCGATGTTGACCTCGCAGCGCATGTGGCCCTCGATCCGGGTCACCGGATCGACCACCACCCGCTGGCCGCTGTCGTCGAGTTTGAAACCGTTCGGTGTTGTCGTGATACCCATTATTCGTCACCCCCCTTCTTTTGCGCACGCTTCAGGGCGCTGACAGCGGCATGGGCGGCGATGGCCGCGCCCACGGTACCCGCGGCAGCCAACCCGACCTTGTCGGCATTGGCCTCGACCCCGAACTGGTGGATATCGGTTACATGTTGATAGAAAGAACCCTTGTCCCAGAAGCCGTCCTCGGAGCAGCCGATACAGGGATGGCCCGCCTGGATCGGGAACGACAGGCCGCCGTTCCAGCGGATGGTCGAGCAGGCGTTGTAGGTGGTGGGACCCTTGCAGCCCATCTTGTACAGGCAGTAGCCCTTGCGCGCGCCTTCGTCATCCCAGGCCTCGACGTACTGGCCCGCGTCGAAATGCGGACGCCGGTAGCACTTGTCGTGGATACGCTGGCTGTAGAACATCTTCGGCCGCCCCTGGCGGTCGAGTTCCGGGAAGCGCTCGAAGGTGAGGATGTAGGTGATCACCGCGGTCATGACCTCGGCAATCGGGGGACAGCCCGGCACCTTGATGATCGGCTTGTCCGCCAGTCCCGGCACCTTGTGCACCGGGGTCGCCCGGGTGGGATTGGGTCGCGCCGCCTGGACGCAGCCCCAGGAGGCGCAGGACCCCCAGGAGATGATCGCCTTGCAGTGTTCCGCCGCCTTCTTCAGCTGTTCGGTGAATGGCTTGCCGCCGATGATGCAGAACATCCCGTCCTCGTTCAGCGGCGGATTGCCTTCCACCGCGAGAATGAACTGGCCATCGTACTTTTCGATGGTCTCTTCGATGATCGCCTCAGCCTGATGACCGGCCGCCGCCATGATGGTGTCGTCGTAGTCCAGGGAGATCATCGACAGCACCACATCCTTGGCCAGCGGATGGGCGGAGCGGATGAAGGACTCCGAACAGCAGGTGCACTCCAGCCCGTGCAGCCAGAGTACCGGCAGTCGCGGCTTGGTCTCCATCGCCTCCGCGATCTTCGGCGCAAAGGCCGGTCCGAGACCGAGCGCCGAGGCGGTCAGGCTGCAGAATTTGAGGAAGCTGCGGCGGGTGATCCCCTGTCGCCGCATCACGTCGTAAAAGGTTTCGGTCATTGCTATCGCCTCCAGTCACTCGGACCGGTCAGGGCGGTCCGTACTGTTCACAGTTGAGAACAGGTGACTATGAGCAAACGCTGTGCCAAATAATGAAACACAATAAATAACAACACTTTAGAAATAATCAGGCGACTCTGATCCGGTTCCAGCTGCAAACTCACCAATCAAAGCGGTTAGCGGCTTTACACCCTTTGGCTTTCCAGTCATGCACCGCTTTGTACGAACCTGGGCGTTAAACAGGAGACTCTCGGTGGATAAACCCTAAAACGAATACGAGGTTATACCCGAGCAGGCATGGTAGTCTTCCGAAGCAGCAATTGAACGACCATATATACGAGGGGAAAGAAACCATGCGACACCACACATCCATCCTGCTTTCATCGATGACTGCGGCCATGCTGCTGTGGGGCAGTTCCGCACTCGCCGTGGAGTGTGGCGACGGATACGCCGATCTGGCCGCAGGAGAGCAATGCGATGACGGCAACATAATCGACGGCGATGGCTGCTCCTCGGCATGCCTGCTCGAACCCATGTGCGGTGACGGAATCCTGGACGAAGGTGAAGCCTGCGACGATGGCAACAACATGAATTTCGACGGCTGTTCCGCTTCCTGTACCATCGAAGCCTACTGTGGTGACGGTGTTCTGGATATCGGTGAATCCTGCGACGACGGCAACCTGGTGGACGGCGACGGATGCTCTTCTGAATGTACCATCGAGCCCTTCTGCGGAGACGGCATCCTCAACCCCGGCGAGCAGTGTGACGATGGCAATCTCGACAATGGGGACGGCTGCTCCATGTACTGCGAACTGGAAGAAGACGGCGGTGACGGCTGCACCCCGGGTTACTGGAAGCAACCCCACCACTTCGATTCCTGGAACATGTACACCCCGGACACCCCGTTCAGTGATGTGTTCGAGGATGCCTTCCCCGGCATGACCCTGCTTCAGGTGATGAGAAACGGTGGCGGCAAGATCAACGCCCTGGGTCGCCATACCGTGGCGGCGCTGTTGAACGCGGCATCCACAGACGTGAATTACGGACATACCCCGCAATCCATCATTGATCTGTTCAACGATGCCTATCCGGGTTCCAAGGACGATTATGAAATGCTCAAGGATCAATTCGCGGATGGCAACGAACGGGGCTGTCCGCTCAACTGATCCCGGTCCCGCAAACGAAAAAAGGGCTGCTGAGTGCAGCCCTTTTTTTTGACTCGAACAACTTGGTTTGCCCGATTTATACGAAGGGATCCGATCCCGGGGTTGGCCAGGCCCGCTTCAGGTACGATGTTTTACAACTTCCGACAGCGGAAAACCGTCGTCAGGCCCCATACTGTCACCGCCGAAATTCTCTTTCGCCCAATCCGGATAGTCCTCAAGAATCTCACTTTGAAAGGAATCCGCGCGCTCCTTCAGATAGGCATCCTTGGTTTCGTTCATTTCCAGCAACCCGGGTTCATCGAGTTCGTTCAGGCCCATGCCGGAGATCTCCGCTTTCGACACGAGACCCTTTTTGCACTCAATGGTCAATCCTACAGAGGAGGCGTCGTACTCCTGCCCGCCCGAGAAATCGTAATCCTTGTGGATGGGTTCGAACTGGTACTGATTCAGGAATTGCTCATCGCAGGATTTACCGGGTATCGCCCGCTTCATTTCGTAGGACTGATACGACAGGGGTTTGAAGTAGAACCGGCCAGCCACCAATCCCATGTTCACGGAGGTGTGAACATAATAGATCCTGCCCGGAGCGGTATCGATTTTGATCATGTCATCGTTTTCGCCACCCTCCATGTAAAAGTAGTGTGCTCCCGGCGTGGTTTTGTAAATTGCCTTCGATTGAGGTCTTAATGCGGTAACCAGAATCATTCCCTGAGCACCGGGGGCAAATTCCACGATGGTGTTTGTCAAGGCCGCGCCGACGAATTCCGGCCGGGAAAATACGATATAGCTGGCCTTGCTGCTGGTTACCACCTGACTGGTATTTTTCTCCGACACGGTCGTCACACTGTTCGCACATCCCGTTGCCAGTACCGCGCTAACTGCTCCTACCAAGAAAGTCCTATGCATTTTCATCCACTGAATCTCCTTTCATAAATCAAATACAGGTCCCGAACTCAATCACCCGCGACGTCCATCCAATATCCTGTCTTGCAAACGGCAATGCTCGGCCAGACCGCAACAACAAGGGGGGTTTCGGATACCCATTCACTGGCATGCCGAAGCAGAGATGCAGACCGCGATCAGACTCGGGACTGGCACAGCATATCGGACCCACCGAGGGCTGTCGTCAGTTTACCGAGACCCCAAACTGAAGGGTTACATGAACATTCGAGCCTTGACTTGACCAACCGGTCTACTATAATCCTCCCCATGCAACAACAAGCCCTGGATACCCGAAGCCGCATTCTCTCCACTGCCCGTGAACTCTTTCACGGTCGCAGTTACGCGGATGTGGGGATCAAGGAGATCTGTGAGATCGCCCAGGTGCAGAAGGGCAGCTTCTACCATTTCTTCCCTTCCAAGCAGGACCTGGCGATGGCAGTGATCGACGACATGGCCGATGACTGGGCTCACGGCTTCGTCGCCGAGGCCTTTGACCGGGACCTGCCGCCCCTGGAGCGGCTCGACTACCTGGTCGACGCGGCCTACTACTGGCAGAAGGCAGCCAAGGATCTGGAAGGCCGTATGCCGGGTTGCCTGTTCGGCAACCTGGCCCTCGAGATCAGCACCCGGGACGAGGTGATTCGCGCCCGGATCAACGCGGTGTTCGAGAAGGCCAGCGCCCGCTTTCACGAGACCCTGGACGAGGCCATGGATCTGGGCCTGCTCGAACCCCTGGACAGCGGGGCTACCGCCCAGGCAATGCTGGCCTACCTGGAAGGTGTGATCCTCCTGGCCAAGAGCCGCAATGACCCCGAGGTGGTGCGCATCCTGGGACCGGCCATCAAAACCCTGAGGATCGAACTACCCGCGACCAACTGAATTTTTTTTTGACCCATGAGTTGACCGACCGGTCGACTCACAACTGATGCACGCAAGGAGTGAAATCATGAATGAAAACACCCATACCCTGGATGCCCGCGGCCTGAACTGCCCATTGCCGATATTGCGCACCAAGAAGGCGCTCGCAGCCCTCTCCTCCGGTGAGGTGCTGGAAATCGCCGCAACCGACCCCGGTTCCGTGAAGGACCTGAGTTCTTTCTGCGAGCAGACCGGCCACGAAATGCTCTCCAGCCAGCAGCAGTCCGGTGAATTCCACTTTCGCATCCGCAAGTCCTGAACCGGGAGGCGACCCCATGAATACCAATGCAATCAAAACCCCCTGGCCGGATCAGGACCTGGATGCCTGGTTCGATCAGCGTTTCGAGGAAAAAATCGCCCAGCGGGAAGCCGCGCACACCCCTTCGATGACCATCATCGCCACCAAAGGCACCCTGGACATGGCCTACCCCCCATTCATCCTGGCCTCCACGGCAGGGGCCCTGGGCTGGGATGTGTCGGTCTTCTTCACCTTCTACGGCCTGAACCTGCTGAAACAGGATCTCGATCTGAAGGTCACCCCCCTGGGCAACCCCGCGATGCCGATGAAACTGCCGCTGGGTCCCGGCTGGCTACAGGGCCGGGAGATCCCAATGCCCACCTCGCTGATGACCCTGGTTCCCGGATTCGAAGGCATGGCCACCCGCATGATGCGCCGCACCATGGATGACAAGGGTGTGGCGCCAATCGGGGAACTGCGCAGCCTGTGCCTTGATGCGGGGGTGAAACTGGTGGCCTGCCAGATGACGGTGGACCTGTTCGACTACTCCAAGGAAGCGTTCATCCCGGAAATCGAGGAATGGGTGGGAGCCGCCAGCTTTCTGCCTCGGGCCCTCAAGGCCGACGTCAACCTGTTTGTCTGACACTGGACCGGACCAGCGTCCTGGCGGCGCTGGTGTGGTCCTCGGAACGCAATCATTGCAGGCGGCTGACCCGGTACCCCCGCTCCCGCAGCAGTGCGATGAGGCCGTCCTCCCCCGGCAGGTGCAGTGCCCCCACTGCGACGAACACCCGCCCCTGGTCGAGCACCGGCATCACCCGCTCAGCCATCCGCTGATTACGCATATTCAGCATCTGCTGCATGACCTTTTTCAGCACTTCGGGATCCCCGGCGATCGGGTTGGCCAGGGTGATGGCCATCAGGCGCTGCAGGTCCTGATCGAGGTAGGCCTGAGTCAGCATCTCGAACATTCCCGGATAATCCTGGAAATCCTTCAACACCTGTCGAAGCATCGATTTCTGCTCCTGCAGACTCAGGCTATTGAAGATCGCAAGCTGCTCATCGACACTCTCCAGAGCCTGAAACCGCTTGCCTGCCGCAGTTCCCCAGTCATACAGAAGCTTGTCCAGAAACTGCCCGGTTTCCATTTGCGGCATGCTCAGGGTCATGACCACCGCCCAGGGCTGCATTCGTTCAGTCACCGCGGGGGGGATCCCCAGGGATTGCATGGCCCCGACAGCCTCTGCGCCGAGGGACGTACCCACCTGTTCACTCAGAGAGGTCTCCGGCCCCAGCAGCATCTTCGTCGCCGTTTCGAACACACTGCGCTCGTCCAGTGACATCTCCAGCACCAGCACCTCCGCCTGGTCAAAACAGCGCTGCACCGCCTCCGGTAACCGGGTGACCCGGGCATCATCGCTGTGCATGGTGCCGAACAGGCAGGCCCGTGCACCCTGACCCTCGATACGCCACAACAGACCCTGTTCCCCGGCACGGATGTTGTCGATCGGTAACAAACACAGCAGGCCGAACAACACATGAACCAACAACCGAATGTCTCTCATCCCATCATCCCTCCTTGCCGAACTTACCCATGCGCCCCTCAGTCTCCCTGGGAACCCGCTCGAACGGGCAGAAAGTCCAATCCGCCATTCAACGCCTGCAACAGACCTTCGAGCGTCTGTTCGAGGACCTGTGGGTCGTAGGGGCTCGCAGATACCCTGCCCCAGACCGGGGCAGGCCAGGCCGGATCGGACCGATAGCGGACCACATGGTGAAGGTGCAGCTGCGGCACCAGGTTGCCCAGCGCACCCAGGTTCATCTTGTGCGCCTGAAAATGCCTCGCCATGATCCGGCTCAGACCGCTCGACTCGCGGATCAGTTGGACCTGGTCGTCATCACTCAGCTGGTGGATTTCCTGCACATCCTCACGCTCGGGCACCAGGATCGCCCAGGGGTAGTTGGCATCCCGCATCCACAGCAGATGACTGAGGGGAAAGCGTCCCAGGTATTCACAATCCTGACGCAGTTGCGGGTGTAGCTGAAACATTCAGGTTTTCCAGGTTCAAGCCGATGGATTGAGTATCATGGATGCAGCGGATTGCAACCGGCCCGCTCACCGGAATGCCATAATACCAGGAGACGATTCCGCGGGGCAGGTACCGCAGGGATCGGTTGCGCGATGGTATCCGGAGGGTCATGCAACGGAGGCTGCGCCCACCCTGAACCTTGGTTTCCGTCTCGCAACGCCATGTTTGGATTTGACACACACAGGGCAGCCCGAACCATGTCTCATCTTCCAACCCGCAAGCAGTCTCGTTTGAGCCGTTCGATTGTCGTGACCCTGGGTGTACTTTTCACGATGCTGATTCCCGGGGTATTCCCTACAGCCCATGCGGAGCGTTCGGCAAAACCGCTGATCATTGCTCACGTGGCCCCCACCACGGGCCGTTTTGCCCTTCACGCGGAATCCGACCGGCGTGGCGCGGAAATGGCGATCGAGGAATTCAACCGTAAAGGAGGGGTCCTGGGTCGTCCGGTCATTATGGTGTCCCGCAACCCCACCCTCGACCCCGAACGGGCACAGGTCATTGCCGAAGAGCTGATTACCCAGACCCAACCCGCATTCCTGCTTGGCGCGATCAGTTCCGGCGTCGCCGCCAGCATGTCGAAAGTGGCCCAGAAATACGGTGTGATCTTCATCAACACCAACTCATCGGCGCCTTCCGAGTCGACCACCAATGCCCACCGCAGCAAATTCGTCTTCGATGTACACGGCGCAAACATCAACCGTTCCCTGATCAAGTATGCACTCGGAGAGCGTCAATCGAAGCGCGTCCTGTTATTGACCGAAGACAACAATTTCGGCCACAGCAACGCCCAGGCCCTGCGACCGTTCATTGCCGAGTTTGGCGGACAGGTGGTAGGCGAGGTGCTGTCCCCGGAGTCCTTTCCCGACCCCGTGAGTATTCTGCAGCAAGTCGCAGCCATACCCGCGGACCTGGTCGCGGTCAGCATCAGCGGCGACAACCAGATCAAGCTCTTCTCCCATATCGATCCAAAGCTTTTGGATAAACAGTTGTGGGTCGTGGGAGAAGTGGATTGGGAGGAACTCTACCCGGCCCCCGGAACCCCCCGTCCCCTGTTCGGCACCACCTGGGCCTGGCATCTTGATACCCCCGGCACGGCGGATTTCGTCGACCGCTATCGCGCCCGTTACGGCCACACCCGAATTGCCTACCCGGGCGACGTGACCCATGCCGCCTACCTCGCGACCCAGGCGTTGCTCGAGTCCGTGGAGAAGGCCGGCAGCACCGACAATCACGCAGTGATACGACAACTCGAACAGTATCGCGCAAGCGCTGCGGAACGCATGCAGCAACACCCTGCCTACATGAACCCGGTGAGCCATCATCTGCAACAGAGCGTCTACATCGCCCGTTGGAAACCGCGTAACACCCGCCCCGAACTGGGGATCGAGATTCTCGGCCACATCTCCCCTGAAGAAGCGGCCTATCCACTCGAGGCCGAGTCTCGCCTGGAGTCTTTCGAGGAGACCCCGCACTACGCCCAATGAAGCCGTTACGCCTCAGCCTGATTTCACGGATCACCCTGCTCGTGCTGGGGATAGAGATCGTCGCCTTTGCGCTGATTGGCTGGTTCTACTTCGATCACTTCCGCAGCTACAGCGAAGAGCACCTGCATGAGCGGTTCATTCTGGTGGGGAAAATGCTCGGTAACGACGACCTGCCGGTCAGTGCGATCTCCCGTCTGTCACTGATCAGCAACATCCTGGAGGAACCGGTGGAGCAAGGGGTGCTCATTGGCGGCAGTGGTCATGTCATCAGCAGCAGCGATGCCGCATTGCTCGGCTACCCGGCAGCGGAACTTGAAGATGTCAACAAGGACCTCGCCCAGTGCAAACAGAAGATGCTCTGCCTGATCTCCGAAGAGGACCGCTTGACCGGCATCATCCGGGTTTTGAACCCCCACACCGCATCGCTGACCTACACCGTACTGCTCAGAATCAACATGAGCGGAATCCGTGCCACGCAGAAACGGCTCATCCAGTGGGGTATCCTGGGATCCCTGGCCTTCATCATCCTCAGTTCCACCGGAGTGACATTCATTGCCCGGCATTTCTATCGAACCGAACGCGAGGCGACCCGAATCAAGGACCAGCTCGAACAGGTCATGTGGTGCAGTGGAGATGGCTGGTGGGATTGGGATGTAACCACCGGCGAGGCCTATTTCGATCACCGATGGTACGCCATGCTCGGCTACGATTCCGATGAAATCAGCCCTGACTACCAGGGTTGGAAATCCCTCATTCATCCGGAGGATCTGTCACGAGTCCTGAATGTCCTGGACAAGCACATCAAGGGCGAGCGGGATGACTACAGCGCCGAACTGCGCATGAAATGCAAGGATGGCAGCTGGAAATGGATCCTCACCCGAGGGAAGGCGGTGGAACGTAACGAACAGGGTTACCCGATCCGCATGGCGGGCACCCACAGCGACATCAGCAAACGCATGGCGATTGACGCCCGTTTGCGTGAAAGTGAGCAGCGTTACCGTATGCTGGCGGAAAATTCTCCCCTGCCGATTCAGGTTTTCGCTCCGGACGGCCATACCCTGCGTGTCAACGAGGCCTGGAAGTCGATGTGGGGATTGAACCTGGATGGACTGGGTGACTACAACATACTGCAGGACAAGCAACTCAGGGACCTGGGCATACTGCAACTGATCGAACAGGCCTTTGCGGGTGAAACCGTCTCGATCCATCCGCATCCCTATGTCATCACCGGCTTTGACAGTTCGCACAAAAACACGGAGATGCTGTGGCTGCGTGCGTTCAGCTACCCGGTATACGACGAGGAAGGCAATCTGCAGGAAGTGGTGCTGATACAGGAAGATGTGACGGCTTCCATCGAGGCTCAGCAAAAGATCAACGGCCTGGCATACCTGGACCCCCTGACCCAGTTACCCAATCGACGCCTGTTGCTGGAGCGCCTGGAACGCGCCCTGGCCGCGAGCAATCGCAGCCATAACCACGGGGGCCTGTTGATGCTTGATCTGGACGACTTCAAGTCGCTCAATGACACCTATGGTCACGATGCGGGCGATCAACTGCTGGTCGAGGTGAGTGACCGGTTGCGATCGCTGGTACGCGAAAACGATACCACCGCACGCCTCGGGGGGGACGAGTTCATCATCCTCGTCGAAGACCTTTCCGAAACCGAACACATGGCCGCCACACAGATACAGAAAATCGCAGAAAAGATCCGCTTTGCGCTCGCAACCACCTATCGTTTCGACGACGGAAAGATCGAACACCACAGTACACCCAGCATCGGCATCACCCTGTTCAAGGGCCAGGAACTCCCCATCGACACCCTGTTCAAGCACGTGGACGTTGCCCTATATCAGGCCAAGGATGCAGGGCGTAACTGCATCCGCTTCTACAACCTTGACATGCAGAATCTGATCGACCGGAAGCACAGTATGACCGCTTCACTGCGCAAGGGATTCCAAAACGGTGAATTGAAACTGCACTATCAGCCTCAGACCGACTGGCAGGGGCGCGTTGTCGGCTACGAGGCCCTGCTACGCTGGTTTTCCCCGGACCTGGGCAGTGTCTCACCCGGCCAGTTCATTCCTCTGGCGGAGGAATCGGGACTGATCATTGATATCGGGCAATGGGTCATGGATGAGGTTTATGAGCAACTCATGCTCTGGCACAACAATCCGCGCTTCGCCAACGCGGGAATCGCGGTCAATGTCAGCGCCCGGCAGTTTCATCAAAGCGATTTCATCGACCGGGTCCAAGGGACACTCGCACGTTGTCACAGTTGTGTCTCGATGCTGAAACTGGAGCTTACCGAAAGCGTGGTCCTCGACAATATCGATTCTGTCAGGGAGAAGATGCTGCAACTTCGGGAATTGGGCGTGCAATTGGCTCTGGATGATTTCGGCACCGGGTATTCATCGCTTTCCTATCTGAAACAGTTACCCATACAGGAACTGAAGATCGACCGCTCGTTCATTCGCGACCTGGAAACCGATCCGTCCGACCGGGCCATCGTACAGGCGATTCTGGCAATGAGTGATTCCTTCGACATCAATGTGATTGCGGAAGGTGTCGAAACCCTGGAACAGAAAAAGCTGCTTGAAACTTTCGGCTGCCGCTATTTTCAAGGCTATCTGTTCGGTAAGCCCATGCCGCTGGAAACTCCGTCAGACTGAGCGGCGCGGTAGCGCTGCGGATAGATCATTTACCCGTCCACCCAATATACGGTCTTCAGGGTTTCAAGCCTGTCCTTGATCAAGGCTTGGCCCGCTTCGGCAGAAGACGACCTATTGGGTGGCTGGGTTAATATTGTCCGCGAGCATCCATATGACCTATCATCCAGACTACCTGCTCAGCCCTGATCCGGCGATCAGTCCTACCCTATTGGAGGTTGATTCGTGAACTCATCGATTTCGTATTCAAGCATCACCAGGCAGATGGTCTTGATCATCGCTGTTTCGTTCGGCATCGAAGCGGCGCTTGCCGAACAGGATGCACCGAACAGCGTGGACGGCTCCGCAGCATCGAGCCAGAGCATCAGCGAAACTGTTACAGAGACCTCCAAAGAGGCATGGAAGGATACCAAGGAAGCCGCCAGCGAAGTCGGTGAAGCGGTTACCCAGGGATCCAAAGAGGCCTGGAACGCAACCAAGGAAACCGCCAGCGGTGTAGGCAAAGCGGTCACCGACGCCTCCAAAGAGGGCTGGGAGAACACCAAGACCGGGGCCAAAGAAGGTTGGGAGGCGACCAAGGAGACGGCGGCTGAAGTGATTGACGCGACCACCGGCGCTGGCAGTGACGCCTCGGATGTCTCAAGCGGGAAACCGGAATAAACCCGGTTGAGTGGTTGGAACCGGCGACTGCCACGCAGGCCGTGGACATCGCTTGATAAGCCATTGAAAAATGGCGGAGAGGGAGGGATTTGAACCCTCGGATCCCGGAAAGGGATCACCTGATTTCGAGTCAGGCCCGTTCGGCCGCTCCGGCACCTCTCCTGAAGCTGTGCGCAGTGTTATCGCAAGGGTTGAACTCAACCCAGCCGCGCAAACCGCTGTGCTTTTTACGATAAATCCGCTTTATTGTCCAATATCAATGCCGGTTTGGCGGAATTAGGTTACCAAGATACCCTGAGCTTCAGGTTATTCAAAGCCCGTTCCCAGTCAGAGCGGCTAGACTTAGCATTGATCCGGGTTTCTCACCGCCGTCAGCATGGAAGTACACCCTGAACCCGACGGGAGCCTGGTCCCTTTTGCGTTGTCATAACAAAAAGTAATCGCTCACAATACGACCCGATGCCATCGACCTTAAGCGACAAACTGCTGCTCCTGTGCCTGCTGATCGCCATGATATCCATCAGCAGCTGCAGCATCCCGCCCCCGCTGGTCGAACGGATCAAGGAATCGGGTGAACTGCGGGTGGTCACCCGCAACAGCGGTACCACCCTGTACGAAGGCTCCGAGGGCCTCACCGGTTTCGAGTACGACCTGGTGCAGTTGTTCGCAGAGGAGTTGGGAGTCAAGGTCCATTTCATCATTCCGCAGAGATTCGACGATCTGTTACCCACGGTGATCAACGGTGACGCCCACCTGGCCGCAGCCGGACTTACGGTCACCCCCGAACGGGAAGCCGAGATCCGCTTTGGCCCCCCCTACCAGGAGATCACCCAGCAGGTGATCTACCGGGGCGGCAGCAAGCGGCCGAGAAAGATCGAGGATCTCCTGGGCCGTAATCTGCACATCCTCTCCGGCAGCAGCCATGAAGAGGAACTGCTGCGTCTGAAGAAGAATTACCCGGTGCTCACCTGGGTGAGTCATTCGGATCTGGAAAGTGCGGAACTCATGCAGATGGTGGAGGACAAGGAGATCGAATTCACGATTGCGGATTCCAATGAGTTCGCGGTCACCCGGCGCTTCATGCCTCACATCAAGGTGGGCTTCGACCTGACCAAGCCTCAACCCCTGGCCTGGGCCATGGCCCATGCGGAGGACGCCAGTCTGTACAACGCCATGGAAACCTTCTTCGAGCGCATCCGCGAAGACGGCACGCTGTCCCAGTTGATCGAGCGTTACTACGGACATATCGGCCGGCTCAATTTCGTGGAGCTGCGCACCTTCGTCAAACACTATAACAACCGCCTGCCCAAGTACCTGGATTTCTTCAAAGAGGCGGAGCAGCTCACCGGCATCGATTGGCGCCTACTAGCGGCGATCGGCTACCAGGAGTCCCACTGGAATCCCAAGGCGAAATCGCCCACCGGGGTTCGTGGCATCATGATGCTCACCCTGGCCACCGCCAAGCACATGAAGATCGAGAGCCGCCTGGACCCGGAACAAAGCATCATCGGCGGGGCCAAGTACCTGCGCTTCGTGGAAAACCGCCTGCCGGACGACATTCCCGAACCGGACCGGCTGTGGTTGACTCTGGCCGGTTACAACGTGGGCTTCGGTCATGTGGAGGACGCCCGGGTTCTGACTCAGCAATTGGGCGACGACCCGGACAAATGGGCGGATGTCAAAAAACACCTGCCCAAGTTGAGCCTGAAGAAATGGTATAAAAAGCTCAAACGGGGTTATGCGCGGGGCAGTGAAGCGGTCAACTATGTGGACAACATCCGCGCCTACTACGAATTGCTGAAGTGGCAACTGCGCCAGGACGAAGCGCAACAGAAACGCGAGTCGGACGACTCACCTCACGCCCTGTCCATCATTCCCGATGCCCTCTGACAGGCGACCGTTGGCCAACGAATCAAGCCGTATCTACGATGAACCCGGCCAGCGGCCGTTCGATTACCAGGCTTACAGCCAATCGGTCAACTGCAGGCCGAAGCCGATCCGGTGACTCCTGGCGTTGTAATCGATCAGGCTTTCGCCATAGCCGTAGAAGTACTGCATGTAACCGCGCCAGCGGCGATACAGGGGAAAGCTCCAATCCAGTTGTGCGGTATCCCGGTTTTCACCATCGAACAGATTGCGCAGCATCAGGCTGAAGGTCTGGTCACGGTGTTTGTAAAATCCATACAGTTCGTAGCGCCCCAGGTAATCATCGATATCCGGGTTGTCATCGTTGTCTTCCGGGATCCGATACCAGGGTTTGAAGCCGACGATGTAGTTGTCCTTTTCGAACAGGAAATTGGCGTACAGACGATTCCAGCTGCGGGACAGGTAACCTCCCTGGCCATTGGATTGATGGACCAGTCCGAATTGCATGAGTTCATTGCGCCACCCCAGCCACTGCCAATCTTCGGGCAGAAGGTCCGGGACCACCAGGAAAAGCTCCGGTTCATGCACCGTCTCGCGAAACGGTGAAGAGATGTCCCGGTTATAGGCCTGCCAGAACGAGAGGTTGGTATAAGCGGCATACAGGTCGGCGTGGCTGCCGAACAGGCCCTCGACCACCGGAAGTTTGAAACTCAACTGAAACTTGATCTCCACCCGGTCATAGTCCGATTCCGGAAGGTTATAGATACCGTAGTTGGGCTTATCGTTGTATGAAGCCAGCAGGACATAGTTCTGCTTGTGCGGTGAAAGCACGAACGGGTTCGAACGGGTGGCCCGCTCCGCATCGATACGGTTGTCCACCAGCGACTCTTCGGGCGGAACCGGCTCCGCCAACGCCCCGGAGGTCTCAGCAGACCCCGGCGTTCCGGCAACCGGGGCCACCGCCTCGAGACATTGTTCTTTCACTACACCAACCGGCACTTCCGCCTCTGCCGATTCGAGATATTCCAACAGACAGGACTGGTAGGGAGAGAGGGATTCCGCCGCTGCGCTCCCGAACCCTGAAAGGATGGTGCCAAATGTCACCACCATGACTAGCATGGGTTTGATCATACTGGTTTAAACCGTGTTTTAAGCTTTAGTCTTGTTTTTATGTTCCGCCCTTTTGCGGCGGAAAAAGTTCCGCAGCAGCATGGCACCCTCCTCTTCCATGAGACCGCCCTCGACCCGAACCTGGTGGTGAAACCGGGCATCGGTGGGCAACAGATCGAACACACTGCCGGCGGCGCCCGCCTTGGGGTCTGCCGCCGCGAACACCACCCGCTCAACTCGGGCATGCACAATCGCCCCGGCGCACATGACGCAGGGTTCCAGCGTGACATACAGGGTGGTTCCTGGGAGACGATAGTTCTGCGCGTGCATACCTGCGTCCCGCAACGCCACGATTTCGGCGTGGGCAGTGGGATCCTGCAGTCCGATTGGCCGGTTCCAACCCTCTCCGATCACCCGACCGTCGAGCACCACCACGGCGCCGACCGGAACCTCCCCCTCGCTCTGCGCCTTTTCCGCCAGCCGCAGCGCCTGCTTCATGAAGGCCTCGTCAGAGGTCTGAAATGTTTCTGGGGGCGACTCCGGCACCCGTTCAGTACCTGTCCCGACTCAACAGGAACAACATCGGTACACACAGATCGACAACACCACCGGACGCATCGGACACCTTTGCAAAACTCTTTGTGAGGTTCTGAAAAAACAACGCTTTTCAGTATATTGCAGCGCATCAATTCAAACAATGCGTTTTCTCGCCAGATAGTCTTGATTGCCCTCAAGGGTCACCGGGCAACCCGGTCATTGACGCATAAGGTAAACAACCGACTCGCCATTCTGGTAAATCCGTTCGAAATTTGCGAGATCCGATGACGGATATTCGACCTGAATCACCCTTCCGGGCTTTCCCCCCTGGACCCGGGTCTCAGCAGAGGATTAAGCTTCCCGGGAATTAATTTCCTGACTTCACCCATCTGCATGACGATTACCGGTTTACACAACAACACCGCCAGGCCGTCAGGCGCCGAATTGAAAGCAGGCACCTTTACCCTGCCGACCCTGTGCCTGTCCGGACTCGACCCGGACGCCATCGACGGGTTGCTGCAGGAACGGGTAGCCAAGGCGCCGCATTTTTTCCGCAATACCCCGGTGGTCCTGGACCTGACCCGGGCAAACGACCACGACCAGGACAGCGGTCTGGCCATCGCGGTGGGGGCAATCCGGGGTTACGGCCTGGTGCCGATCGGTGTACGCGGGGGATCGCATGCGCAGCGTGAACAGGCGCGCCTGATGGAACTGGCCGTGTTCCCCCGCTCCCGCACTGACAAGGGATCCACCGCGCGGCGGCCCGCGTCCCGCTCGGCAGCGCTCACCCGGGTGATCGAATCTCCGGTACGTTCCGGCCAGCGGGTGTATGCCAAAGGGGGTGACCTGGTACTCCTTGCACCGGTCAGCAGTGGTGCGGAGGTGGTGGCTGACGGACATGTGCATGCCTACGCCCCGATCCGCGGGCGGGTACTCGCCGGGGTTGTTGGGGACCCGAGTGCCTGCATCTTCTGCAAGGACCTGAATGCGGAGCTGGTGTCTATCGCAGGACGCTACAAAGTGAACGAAGACCTGCAACCAGGATACACCGGCCGGCTGGTCTCGGTTTCACTGCAGGGAGAGGCCCTGATCTTCAAAAAACTCTAGTCATGGGGCGACCCGGGAACCATCGAGCCTGTTTTGGGTAAACCAGCATTCTGAGGAGCATTGAATTGGCCAGAATCATCGTCGTCACGTCCGGAAAGGGCGGTGTAGGCAAGACCACCACAGCCGCAGCCCTGGCCATGGGACTTGCGGAGAGAGGTTTGCGCAGCGTGGTCATCGATTTCGATGTGGGATTACGCAACCTGGATCTGATCATGGGCTGCGAACGGCGCGTCGTATACGATTTCGTCAACGTCATACAGGGTGAGGCGAAACTCAACCAGGCGCTGATCAAAGACAAGCGCAATGACAACCTGTTCATTTTGCCGGCTTCCCAAACCCGGGATAAAGAGGCGCTGAGCAAAGCGGGCGTGGGAGCGGTTCTGGACGCATTGTCCGAGGAGTTCGAGTACATCGTATGCGACTCGCCCGCCGGCATCGAGGTGGGCGCCACCATGGCCATGTACTATGCCGATGATGCCTTCGTGGTGACTAACCCGGAGGTCTCCTCGGTGCGCGACTCCGATCGCATGATCGGTATCCTCTCGAGCAAGTCCCGGCGCGCTGAGCAGGGTCTCGAACCGATCCGTGAGTTCCTGCTGCTGACCCGTTACGCCCCGGAGCGGGTCAAGCGGGGTGAGATGCTCAGCGTCGAGGATGTGCAGGATATCCTGTCCCTCGACCTGATCGGGGTGATCCCGGAATCCCAGGCGGTGCTCAACGCCTCCAACTCCGGCATACCGGTGATCATGGACACCCGGAGCAGTGCCGGCCAGGCCTACAGCGACGTGGTGGCGCGCTACCTGGGTGAACCGATCCCGCACCGCTTTCTGGATGTGCATAAGAAGGGACTCTTCGGTCGCCTGTTCGGGGGTTGAGCATGATGGGACTGCTGGATTACTTCAAACAGAAAAAGCCCTCCAGCTCCGCCTCGCTGGCCCGGGAACGCTTACAGATCCTGGTGGCGCATGACCGGGTTGGCCGGGATGCCCCCTCCTACCTGCCTCAGTTGCAACGGGATATCCTCAAGGTGCTGCGTAAGTATGTGCGCGTCGATGCCGGCGCCATCAACGTCAATGTGGAACATGACGACGACCGCGAGATACTCGAGTTGAACATCGTCCTGCCGGAAAGCCGCAGCAACCCGGGCTGATCACGACTCGCCTGATTAAAACAGGCTCATAGCCTGGCCCGGATAACGCAGGACGCTATCCGGGCCAGGCGGGGAAAGGGTTCTGAAATCAGCGAAAGCGCAACAGCAGATCCTTGGCCTCGACGGTGGTGTCGGGTTCGATCTCGATGCTCATGACCACCCCCGCCATGGAGGCGTTGACCGTGGTGAACATCTTCATCGCCTCCAGGGTGAACAGGGGATCGCCCTTGTTCACGGTGTCGCCGACACTCACCGCTATCTGGGTCACCTTGCCCGGAATAGGCGCCCCCACCTGGCGCGGGTCATCCGCGCTGGCCTTCGGCCGCGAGGTGCTGTCCATCACCAGGCTCTTGTCCTGGATGGTGATGTTGCGCGCATCGCCGTTGAGTTCAAAGATCACCGTGCGCTTGCCGTGCTTGTCCGCTTCGCCCAGGTGCAGCAGCTTAATGAACAGGGTCTTGCCCGGCTCGATCTCCACCGCGATCTCTTCATCGCAGCTCAGACCATAGAAAAACGCCGGGGTGGGCAGCACCGAAAGATCGCCGTACTGTTCGCACACCTTGTCGTAGTCGAGGAACACCTTGGGATACATCAGATAGCTGAGCAGTTCATCGTCACTGGGTTCACGACCAAGCTTCTCCACCAATTCGAATTTAAGCGGCTGGAAGTCCACGGGTTCCGCATGCAGCCCGGGACGGTCGTCGATCGCCTTGCGCTCACCCAGCACGATGCGCTGCAATTCCCTGGGCCAGCCACCTTTCGGTTGTCCCAGTCCACCCGCGAGCATATCGATCACCGATTCGGGGAAGGGTACCGAGCCGGGCGCGAGGTTGAGCACATCCTGGGCCTTGATGCCGCGGGTAACCAGAAAGATCGCCATGTCCCCCACCACCTTAGAGCTGGGAGTGACCTTGACGATGTCACCGAACAATTGATTCACCTCCGCATAGGTGCGCGCCACTTCCGGCCAACGTGCGCCAAGCCCCATCGCACTGGCCTGCTCCTTGAGGTTGGTAAACTGGCCGCCAGGCAGTTCGTGCAGGTAGACCTCGGCGGTGCCGTGGGGGGCGCTGGTGTCGAAAGGCTTGTAGAAACCACGCACATGTTCCCAGTAGTGGGACATCTCATCCAGCGCTTCCCGGTTGACGCCGGGATCCCGGGCGGTGTGCTCGAGAGCGGCAATCATGGAGTTGATATTCGGCTGGGAAGTGGAACCGGAGAGACCGGCGATGGCCCCGTCGACCACGTCCACACCGGCATCCACGGCACGCAGCACCGTGGCGGCGTTGATGCCCGAGGTGTCATGGGTATGGTAATGCACCGGGATACCGATCTCGGCCTTCAGGGCGCGAAACAGCACATCCGCGGCATAGGGACGCAACAGCCCCGCCATGTCCTTGATCGCGAGGATATGCGCGCCCCGCTTTTCCAACTCCTTGGCCATGCTGATGTAGTAGGCGAGGTCGTACTTGTTGCGTTTGGGGTCGAGGATATTGCCGGTGTAACAGATTGCCGCTTCACACACCGCACGCCCGTCCTCCAGCACCGCCTCCATCGCCGGGTAGAGATTCTCCGCGTAGTTCAGGCTATCGAAGATGCGGAAGATGTCCATGCCGTTTTCCACCGCGCGACGTACGAAACTGCCCACCACGTTGTCGGGATAGTTTGAGTAACCCACCGCGTTGGCGCCGCGCAGCAACATCTGGAAGCAGATGTTCGGAATCCGTTCGCGCAGCTGGATCAGGCGTTCCCAGGGATCCTCGTTGAGAAAGCGCATCGCGGTATCGAAGGTCGCACCGCCCCACATCTCCAGAGAGAACAGGTTCGGCACCTTGTGCGCAATCACGTCCGCGATGCGCAGCATATCGTCGCTGCGCATGCGGGTGGCGAGCAGGGACTGGTGCGCATCCCGCAGGGTAGTGTCGGTGAACAGGGCCTGGTCCTGAGACAGGATCCAGTCCGAGAAACCTTTCGGCCCCAGCTCAAGCAGCCGGTCACGGGTGCCGGGCTGCAGGGGTGAGCGATGATCGTAGGCCGGCACCGGAGCCGGAGTGAAGATCGCATCCGGCTTCCAACCCTTGGCGGTGGGGTTGCCGTTGACGATCACCTCGCCGAGATAATTGAGCAGCTTGCTGGCGCGATCCCGGCGGGGTTTGAAATCGAAGAGTGCCGGGGTGGTGTCGATCAGGCGGGTGGTGGCCTGACCGGAGCGAAAGGTCTCGTCCTGGATGACGTTCTCAAGGAATGGGATGTTGGTCTTGACGCCGCGGATACGAAACTCATGCAGCGCCCGCTGCATGCGCTCCAGGGCATTCTCCCAGTTCGGTGAACGCACCGTGAGTTTCACCAGCAGGGAATCGTAGTAGGGCGTGACCACCGCTCCGTTGGTGGCGATCGCCGCGTCCAGACGAATACCGCAGCCTGCCGGGGAGCGGTAGGTGAGAATCCGCCCGATATCCGGCGCGAACCCGTTTTCCGGATCCTCGGTGGTGATCCGGCACTGTACCGCGAAGCCCTCCCGGGGAATCTGCTCCTGGGGCGGTATGCCAATCTCCGCATCGTGCAGCGCCCGGCCCGAGGCGACCAGAATCTGCGAACGCACCAGGTCCAGGTTGGTGATCTCTTCGGTGACCGTGTGTTCCACCTGAATACGCGGGTTCATTTCGATGAAGAACCAGTCGCCGCTTTCCGCGTCCACCAGGAACTCCACGGTGCCTGCGTTATCATAGCCGATCTCGCCGGCCAGGCGGACTGCCGCCTCGCACAGCGCCAGGCGGGTCGCTTCCGGCAGGTCCACGGAGGGCGCAATCTCGATGACCTTCTGATGGCGACGCTGCACCGAACAGTCGCGTTCGTGCAGGTGCACCACATTGCCGTGCCGGTCGCCTAGGATCTGAACCTCGATATGTTTGGCCCGCTGGATGAAACGTTCCAGGAACACCGCACCGTTACCGAAAGCGTTCTTCGCCTCGTTGCGGGCCTCATCGAGCAACCGGCCGAGATCCGCCGGCTCCCGCACCACACGCATCCCCCGTCCGCCCCCTCCGTGGGCCGCCTTGATGATCAACGGGAATCCGATCTCATCGGCGATGCGCACCGCGGTCTCCCGGTCCTCGATCGCCTCCTCGGTACCCGGCAGGGTGGGCACCTGGGCCCGTTGCGCAAGCTCCCGCGCGGCGGTCTTGTCCCCCATCTGCGCCAACAGGTCCGCGCGGGGACCGACGAAGGCAATCCCGTTGTCCGCGCAGGCTTGCGCGAACTCCGGATTTTCGGACAGGAAACCGTATCCGGGATGGATCGCGTCGACCCCTTTGTCCAGGGCGATGTCGATGATGCCCTGAATGTCCAGGTAGGCGCCGACCGGTCCCTTTTCCGGATTCAGCTTATAGGCCTCATCCGCCTTGGAGCGATGGATCGACAGGCGGTCTTCCTCCGCATAGATGGCGACGGTGCGTATACCGAGTTCATTCGCGGCGCGGAAGATTCGAATCGCAATCTCACTGCGGTTGGCAACCAGCAGCTTCTTGAAAGGCTTGATGGACATATGGGTCTCCGGTGATATGCTGCATCGCAGCAATTGACTCAATATAGCAGTTGCCCTGGAGCAAGGCCAAGCCTGTAATGGTGCGCTTCGCTGAATACCTCGAAACAGGATTCAGCACACGTCAGCAGGGCCTTTCACACCTGTCCGGCAACCAAGACACAGCCTTTTCCGTCGCTTCGCCTTGACCTGAGAAGATCAACGCCAGGACATACCCGGTGTTCAACAACAGCCGTCCAGGGCCGGCGCAATCCGGCCTTTTTAGCTCAATCCTGTCGGCAATGGCAAATTAAGTCGACCACCGAAAATCCTGTTAACACAAACTTAACGAAATGCCGGCCGTGAAACCGCACGCATTGGTCGATTCATCCTGGACAGGCTCATCTCGCGATGTTTTTCCGTGACCGCAACAGCTGCGTCTGCGCACAAGTCAAATAACATGGGTCTGCCGGGATATCACGCATCTGCTGGCGATACAGAACCAGAGGTTGACGAGTCGGGCATGCACGGACATCACCCCTGGCATCGATCCTTTTGCAACTGTTCCAGAAAGATCTTGTTCGAACGATAAAAATTACCGTTTTTGAAGGATGCATTGTTAAACGCATCACAGCTGTTGGAAATGGCCGGCAGATTGTGTGTCTGTCGCGCATGCACATCAGAGGATTTCACACTGCAACCGTGCATCGCCCCAAGAAAGCGCTGCAACTGTTGCTCCGGTTCATCGATCGTCAACATCCGGTAAAGTGCACCCGGCTCGCGGCCACCATTGAAATAACCCACCTCGAGTAATTTAACCAACGCATCACATTCACGGAAATCATCCAGACGAATGGGGCGGCACACGCCGGGGAGATCGTAGTGAATCAGTCCGCTATCCGCATAGACTTTACCATTCCTGATCAAGCGTCCCTGAGTCTCCGCCCGGTAGGCCACTGGATTGAGCAGTTCGTTGTAGCCGCCCGGGTATTTCACCGCGCCACCTTGCGTGTCATGCAACAGTACATCGTGCGCGAGCATTGCCTGGCGGTCCTGCGGGTCCGTCAGGTCAGTCACTCGGTCGGCTTCCGTCAAACGGCAGGCGATGCCCGTGTGTTCCCCGTTGAAGTAGTGATGGATCGCGGTATGTGGTGCATTGGAAAAATAGACCGCGGGTCCATACGAGATGTTCGATGGCAGACCGCCCTCACCCGCCTGGCGGGCACGCTTCAATCCCAACAGCCGTCCCTGCAGGTAGAGCCGTCTGTGTTGATCGAGTTCGAGGTTCTTGAGTGCTTCCTGGGTGGCATCGATCAGGGATTCGACCGAGTGGGGCAAATCCTCGAGAAATCCGGGATTGACCTGATTGAAAGCCAGCGCCGTCAATCCGGCGCGAGCGGCGGAGCGGGTACCATCGTCAGGCGGCGCGGGAATCTTTCCATCCTGAGTGATCTGGCGGGACCACAGGCGCTGCAGCCGTTCGAGCATCTCCTGATTGCGGGAATAGGCGTAGAGTGCACCAACCGTGTTGGTGCCCAGGGACTTGAGTAACAACTCTGTGTAACGTGTGAAACGGGGATAATCTTTGTATTCAAACAGGAAGCGCCGCGCCTGGATGCCTGCATAGGTGAACTGCTGGGCATCATTGAAGACACGAAACACGCCATACCCATCGTGGGTCAGGAGCGCGAATTTTTCCTCATGGCCCCAGGTGTAGAGCCAACCCTCCTGCGCATCCGGGGCGCGCTCACAACTGTCCAATAGTTGTGAGAGAGCCGTATTCGCCTGCCAGTCGACCTCGTCCAGCCGGCAGGCCGCGCATACGCTCAGGCTGACCAGCAAACCCGGCAGCAGGCACAGGGATTTGATCCAAGGGCGTACATCGGACATCGTCAGGACGCGCCTTTGGGTTTGCCATTCCCGGACTGGGTTGTGGACGGTTGCTGATATGCCGGGTTGTACCAGATCACGTCATCGCGACCCTCCTCATAGATGTAGGGCTGTGGGACACAGCCGGGTTTTGTTGAAGCTTTCTCCATGGCACTCAGCTTATCCAACGCCTCCAGACGGGTCTGGAAGAGCTTAAACCGCTCCGGATCCGCCTTTCGGGTGAGCGGGATGAAACCGAGTTTTTCACCCCACTGATCGATCTGCCGGTTGGTCAGGCATCCCGGATCTGAGGATGAGATCGAACAGCGCTGTTTGGCGGTACGTCCCACATGCAGATCGGTCAACTCATCGAGACGGGTCAGGGATGCCTTGGCAGACATCGGCAGCTGGATCCGGAAGGCATAGGGACTGCGGTAGTTGTCCGGAGTGAAATCGCACACATCGCTGCGATCAGTGCAGATGCGGGCCTCCTCCTGCATCCTGCGCAACTTGACCAGAACCTCGTCCTGGGCCCGTTTCAGTGCCCGCATCGGGTCATCGGCGGAAACCGTAGAAGCCAGACTGTTGTCCTTCTCACACTGGGCCAGAGCCGCCTTCGCCTTGTCCCGGGCCTCGACCATGGGTTTTTCGATCTGCTTGAAGATCGGTTCCCAACCCGGGATTTCAACCCGATTCTCGGTCATCAGCTTGAGGGTCTGTTGCGAGGCCGTGAGGGCCTCGCGCTGAACCGAGCAACTGGGCACCACCAGGCAACCGTCCGCATCACGACTCACCGCCACATAGTCCTGGGGATTGTCCAGGGCCTGCTGGATTTCGTCATAGAGGGTATTGTAGCTGCCCCAGTAACTGGCCAGTTCGTCGAACTCCGTCTGCTTGTCCGGCAGAATCTTGCCCGGCCAGTTGGATAGCACTTCATAGGGGGTGATGGCGATCTGAAAGTCCTTGGGCGCCACATAGGCGTCCAGGGAGATGGTCTGCAGTTTGTCGGTCAGATCCTGCTGGGTCGCGGGGATGGTGTCGCCCTTGCCACCGGTCATGAACAGAGACAGGTCCATGCGTTCGGAACGGCTGCCTGAGGTTTTGCTCTCGCTCAACTTGGATTCGAAGCGCGCCCCCCAACCACCGCCACTGAGATCCGCGCTCAGGGTCTCTTTCTGCTCCAGGCTCTCCGTGACAAAGCTCAGTGCCGCCGTCAGCTTGGCGCCGCCGTAAATCGCCGAGACAAACGCGGATCCGCAACGGTGTTTGAAGGCCTCCAGCCCATCGCGTTTTTTCGCCAACGCCAGGGCCTCGGGGGTGAGACGTACCGCACCCCGGGAACCGCCCCGTTCATTCACCGCAGGCTGGTACCCGGCAGCCTGGGCTTCACCCGCCGGAATGGGATCGTCCGGTACCGGGGCGGTGTAACGGACCCCGTTCTGCACCACCGCATTGAGTACGAAGGTGGAACGCTCACTGCTCAGATCCATGGACTTGGCAAACGCCGCCTTACCGCTGGCTTCATAGCCGATCGCCTTGACCGAGGCCTCCGCGGACACCCCCAGGCTTTTCATCAGGGTGTAGTTGTCGGACACCTCCTGCATCGTCATGTAACGGGTCTGGGCCGGTTCCTCGCCCGGTACGAACTCGACACAGATCGTGGGTACCGGTTCGGAATCCCCCCGGTTCCACCCCCAGCCCAGGGCCACGCCTGTCGCGGGACTGTCGACGATTTCGATCGCGGACACCGCATCGGCTCGGGTCAATGGCGGGTTCGCCCCGTCGTCCCGCTCTTGCTTACCACTGAGATTGGAGCTTCCCGGCTGGGGGGAACAGGCGGCGAGCAGGAAGGAGCACAGGGCGACAGGCACGTGCAGGGTCAGTGGCAAACGGAGAGGGATCATTGGCAATCTCCATATCTTGATTGTTATCCGCTTAACTATAGTGCCTTACTCGTGTCTGGATGATCGGGCAGTCTATGGGGTATTCGGCTTCATGATGTGGTGATTGTTCCACCAGTCACCCAGCATGAATCTGCCGAGGTGAACACGATCACCGGTTTCAGGAGACGTGTTGGCAGATCCATACCCAGGCCATGCCAAACTTATTGAAGTAGGTTCCATTAAAGTTTTTTATCGCAAAGCAAGCGACCAATCCGATTCATCACGGCTTTTCTTAAGTTTCGATTAATAAACAGAGAAACTTCATACACCGCACCCGGATTAACATCCATGCGCTTACGGGAATTCCCTCATATATAAATTTTTATGCGGTTTTCTCTTATCAAAAGGAAGGCTGGACAATTCATAGACAGGGATTATCTTTTTATTTAACCCGATTCGAAACAGTGTTTCTCCTGCCACACGAGTCATGGAGAAGCAGATGATCGAATACACAGGGATCCGCCCCTTTTGTGTGACCTAGCCGTTCAGGTTTATCGGTACACCGGAATCATTAATCAAATATAAAAACGCATGGCAGAGCGCCTTGCAATGCGTGGGGGAGTTCCTATGTTCCCAGCCCGTCGCCCATACGGTATGTGCCTCGCTGTGCTCCTGATACTGGCCACCACACTGACTGGCTGCGGTGGTGGCGACGATGGTGGCCAGGTGATCGGCGATGGTGGTAGCGCGGGAGATGGCTCGACAACCTCGAGCGTCACCCTGAGAGACATCATCACCGGGGACGCCACTCTGGCCCTCGAACAAGCCTCCGATCCCTTCACCGACCTGCCGTCGGGCGTCAATCCGGTCACGGTCAGCTCCCCGCCGGTGGTGAACTTCCGCATCGTCACCACCGATGGCCAGCCGGTCAGCGATCTGAGCACCAGTGAAGTGCGTATCGCCCTGGCCAAACTGGTGCCGGGCACACCAGGCAATTACGGCCTTGAGGGTTCCGGGGAAGCGGATCAGTGGGTCAGTTACATCTACCGCCAACGCACCGGCACCGCAACCCCCGAGGGCGCCTGGCAGGCGACCACCGAAACCCCGGCCAGCCTGGTCTATCACAGCGATGAAGGCTACTACACCTACACCTTCTCCACGGACATCACCACCGCGACGCTGCCCGGCACCGACACCCTGATCTGGGATCCCTCCGCGACCCACCGGATCGCCATCCAACTGCAGATCCGCGACGCCAATCGCACCACCATCGTGGCCCTCAACCCCTATTACGACTTCAGCTTCGATGCCGAGAATCAGTCGCTGCCCGTGGCGGCCGAAGACACCCGCATCGTGGTCGACCGCAGCGCCTGCAACGAGTGCCACAACCAGCTGGCGATGCACGGCGGCGGACGCATCGATCCCCAGTACTGCGTGCTCTGCCATAACACGGGCACCACCGAGGCGGAAACCGGCGAGGTGCTCGATTTCAAGGTGATGATTCACAAGATACACAAGGGCCGCGCCCTCTCCACGCCGTACATTCTGGGGGGATTCAACGGTGCGCTCACCGACTATTCCGAGGTGGGTTTTCCCCAGGACCTGCGCAATTGCACGAAATGCCACGACGGCGCCAGGCGGGACAACGAGGGCAACCTGCTGACCCCCCAGGGGGACAACTGGGAGAGCAAACCCACCCAGCAGGCCTGCGGCGCCTGTCATGACGATGTGGACTTCAACGACCATCAGGGCTTCGACTTCGTCATGGAGGACAATACGCCGGACAATTCGGCCTGTTCCGTATGTCATGCCGGCGCTTCGTCCATCGCCAGTGTCGAAACCGTGCACTTCAATCAGCTCGAAGCACACTCGGCCAACTACCAGTTCAACATCGAGACCCTGAACTACGATGCCGCCAGCCGCCAGGTCACGGTGCGTTATTCACTCACCAACCCCAATGACGGCAGCGCCTATGACCTGACCTCCGATTGCGACGGCGAGTGCGATAGCGACAACACCTTCTACAACCTGCGCCTGTATGTCGCCTCGCTGAACCTGATCGGCGCCTCCAACGCGGTGGCGGACTACACCAACACGGTTAATGACCGGGCGGTGAACGGCGTCGATGATGGCACCCATCACTACACGCTGACGTTACCGGCACTGCCGGACAACTCGGCGGAACAGGCTCATGGCACCGCCCGGGTGGTGAGCATCGGCCAGGTTACGGAACCCCAGGTATTGAATGTGGCCACCGGGGCCATCGATCCTCTGACCCGGGTCAACATACCGGTGCTCAATACCTATCAGGACTTTGCCATCGATGGCGGCCTGATACCCAGACGCCAGGTGGTGTCCACCGAGAAGTGCAACGCCTGTCATGGCATGCTCGGTACCGCCTCGGGTTCCAATACTCTGGCCAACGCCTTCCACCGGGGTGCGCGCAACACCGTTGAGGCCTGCCCCATCTGCCACAACCCGAACCGGGCTTCGACCACCCTGATGACCGATCCCAACGGGGATGCATTGCCGCTATTCCCGATGACCAGTCCCTTTGACGGGCGCACCTTCAACCAGTCCTACCAGTTCAAAACCATGATTCACGGCATCCACGCCGGCAGTTTTCGTTCCTCACCCTATACCCACGGCAACCCCCCCGGCGAAGTGGAGGATTACAGCCTGGAGGTGGCTTACCCGGGCATAATTTCGGACTGCTCCACCTGTCATGAGGGGGATTCCTATCGCAGTGACAGCGGACTGCTCGGCAGCAGTGTGCTCAGCAGCAACACCACGACGTTCGATCCTCAGACCGGTGCCGGCAACCCGAATGCGGATCTGCTGAGTCTGGTAACGAATGCGGACAGTCTGGTGGATCCCCTGCTGTTGCCGGTGATTTCACCCAAGGCCGCGAGCTGCGCGGGCTGTCACGATAGCGCAGCGGCGCGTGAACACATGGTCAGCATCGGCGATGCGGCCTTCGACATGAACCAGCAGGATGTGCTGCTCGATGGCCGGGTGTTCGAACGCTGTGACGAATGCCACGGCGTCAGCGGGGCGGTGGACGTCAAGTCGGTGCATCACGTGCCTTGAGCGCGTTGCAGTCCCTGCATGGCAGTGAAAACGACAACAGGAAGCTGAGTATGCTCGATCTACATCCGATACGGCTGAGCGGGTTGCTGACCCTGTTCCTGCTCCTGTTGTCGATTTCTCCTTTGCTCGAGGCCGCGGACGATGCATCCATGACGGGGCATCCGCGCATGACCCTGGAGGAGGCGCAACAGACCGTTGAGCGTGTGCTGTCCGCGCAACCCTCCAAGAAAGGTGCCGACACCTGCCTGAAATGTCACGACGAGGACAACGAGTATCCGGTGATGCCATTGTTCAAGACCCGTCATGCAGTAGCCGCCGACCCGCGCACCCCGTTCGCCAATGAACAGTGCGAAACCTGTCATGGGCCGGGGGGTGAACATCAGGTCGACACCAGGGAGGGCGAAGTCAAACCGCCCATCCTCAACTTCGGGCGCAAGGCCTGGACGCCGGTGAAGGATCAGAACGACCGTTGCCTTACCTGTCACCAGAACCACCAGCGGATCGAATGGCAGGGCTCTACCCACGAGTTCAACGAGGTCGCCTGCGCCGACTGCCACCGGATCCATGTGGCGCGCGATCCGGTGTTGCAGCACGCCGATCAGTCGCAGGTCTGCTTCGACTGTCACGCCAATCAGAAGGCAAAGTTTTTCCAGGCCTCACACCACCCGGTACGGGAGGGTCAGATGACCTGCAGCGAGTGTCACAACGTGCATGGTGAGGATGGCAGCGGCCTGAAGATCGCCGCCACGATGCGCGAAAAATGCACCGCCTGTCACGCGGAGAAACGCGGCCCGTTTCTCTGGGAGCACGAACCCGCTGCGGAAGACTGCACCCTCTGCCACGCCAGTCACGGCTCCAATTTCCAGGCGTTGCTGAAGAAACGCCCGCCCCAGCTCTGCCAGCAGTGCCATGCCCCGGCAGGTCACCCCAGCGTCAGCTACAACGGCTCGAGGATTCCCTCCCAGTTCCTCAGCGTCAAAGGCTGCCTGAACTGCCACTCCCAGATGCATGGCACCAACCATCCTTCCGGCGTTTCGCCCTTGCGATGAACGAAACACGGAATATCAGGGGAACGGCATAAGATGCACACAAGATTCAAATACTCATCCAGGACCGGGCAGCGCAGGGCTCGCGGCCCGCTGCTGCCGGCGGGGCTGCTGCTTACATCCCTGATGATCGCGGCGCCTGTTCGCGCCGAGGATAACTCGGACCCAGAGCCCCCCGCCTGTCGATTTTGTCCCGACGAGACCGGCACCTCAGGCTGGGTGGAAGGTGGCACGGGTTACCAGAACAACGACGACTATCGCTTCGGACGCTACACCGGCACCGAAGAGGAGGGGGTGTTGTTCAACGCCGGCGGCGAGTTCCGCTATCGGGGTGAAAACAGTGAATATGCCGAAGGTGCCGCGCAGGATCTCGGCCTGGAGTCCCGCCGCATCGAACTCGAGGGTGGTCGCCAGGGCCGCTATTCGATCGGCATCGAATACCACGAGATTCCCAACTTCCGCGAACGCAGCGCCTACTCACCCTACCTGGATCGCAACGACGGACGCTACGAGTTGCCGGCCAACTGGGTTTCCGGTCCGACCACTACCGACATGCCCAACCTGACCACCGACCTGCGGCGTATCCCGCTGAAGACCCAGCGGGACCGCACCAGCGCACGTTTCAGCCTGTTACCGGCGAAACGGTGGGAGGTATCCGGGTTTGCCCGGCATGAGAAGAAAGACGGCACCAAGGATCTGGGCGCGACTTTCGGTTTCAACCAGACGGTATACCTGCCGGTCGCTTTTGAATACGAGACTGATGAACTCGGGATCAACCTGGGATACACCGGAGAGCGGTTCCAGGCAGAGATCGGTTATTCGGGTTCCTTCTTCAACAACGACCAGGACGCCATCGTCTGGCGCAACCCCTACCAGGAGGCCACCAGCAACACCGCCTATGGGCAGATGGCCGAAGCGCCGGACAACGAGTTTCACCAGCTCAGCGGGCTGTTCGCCTACCAGCTGACCCCGACCACCCGGGTGAGTGCGCGCCTGGCGCGTGGCCGCATGACCCAGGACCTGGACTACCTGCCCTACACCATTAATCCCTCGATCGCGACCTCGGCGCTGCCGGCGAACAGTCTGGACGGCAAGGTCGACACCACCCTGGCGTCTGTCGAACTCAATGCCCGCCCCCTGCCGCGTCTGCGTATCGACGCCAGCCACACATACAGCGACCGGGACAACCGTTCGAGTGTCCATGTCTACGACTATGTGGTGACCGATTCCGCCTCCGGGGGACAACGGCGGAACCGTCCCTACAGCTACACCCAGGAGCTGTCCCGCCTGAAGGCGGCCTACCGCTTTCCCTATCGCATTACCCTGTCCGGCGGCTACGACCTGGACCGCATGGAACGCACCTATGTGCAGGCCGAGGAAACCCAGGACAAGACCCTCTGGACCCAGCTGAAACTGCAGCCCCTGGATCGGCTCGAAACCACCCTGAAGTATTCCTACTCGGACCGGGACGTCTCGTCCTATGTGCCCCTGTCGCAGATCGACCCACTGCTCGACAACCCCAACCCGAACTACTACGACAATCCCCTGATGCGGGTCCTCACCATGACCGATCGGCAGCGGGATTCGTTCGGCATGATGCTGTCAATGACCCCCTACGAGACACTCAGCCTGGGGCTCGACCTGGACTTCGTCAAGGATGATTACGATCACAGTTACCTGGGTCTGCAGGAGGCCAAGGGCCTGGTCTCGACACTCAGTCTCTCCTACACCTTTGACGAGAACCTGTCCGCATCGACTTACTACACCTACGACGAACTCAGCTCCGATCAGAAGGGCAGTGAGAAGCTTTTCTACACCGCTCCCGAAAACCTCTGGGTCGCTTCGTCGCAAAACCGCACCGACACCGTCGGCATCGGTCTGGACTGGACCGCCATACCGGACAAGCTCGAGCTGGGCGCCGATTACACCTACTCCGAATTCAGCGGTGAAATCGGCTTCGACAACGCACCCTCGCTGCCGGACCTGAAATCTCGGCTCAGCGCATTCAACCTGCACGGCAGCTACCGCATCAGCGAACAACTCTCTCTGCGCGCGGAGTACCGCTACGAACGTTTCGCCGAAACCGACTGGACCAAGGACGGTACAGTGAACACCCTGCCGACCCTGCTCTCTCTGGGTACGGCGCCACAGGACAACACCACTTACCTGGGCTTCGTCGCCCTGCGCTACGAATTCCAGTAACAGGGATGGAAAACACAAAGCGGCCGTCGAGACCCGGGACGGGCACAGTCGGCCTTTGGCAGGTTAGAACTTCGGGCGCATACCCGCGTGGGTGACGCCTGGTTCCGAACCCGCCCACGATCTGACCTAGTGGAGGATACGCATCATGAGCAATCGACTGAGCCGGACCCTACATCGGCCCATGTGGCTGACCCTGTACCTGTCACTCTTCGCACTCAGCGCCTGTAACAGCGGCAGTGACGGATCGGACGGGGTGGATGGCATGGACGGCCAGGACGGGCAGGACGCGGTGATTCTTTCCGACATCGTACCGCTCAACCCGCAACTCGATCTCAGCAATACCGTTGACTATGACGCGGCCACCGGGACCCTGAGCGTCCACTTCTTCCTCACCGACGGGGAAGGCAACGGCGTGGACGTCTACCAGGATGCCTATGAGCTGCGTCTCTACGTCTCAGAACTCGTTCCTGGCGACCCGGCCTCCGGCGCGGGAGATGCCTGGAACCAGCTGATCAGTGAACGCGGAACCCCGATGACCGAACCTCTGCCGGGCACCCTCACCCAATTGGATGTCACGACCGGTGAATACCGTTATGTCTGCAGCGACACCCTTGCCGCTTCCAGCAACGTGATCCGGGTCACCCTGCGCGCCCGTTGGCGGGAAACCATCGACGGGGTGCGATACACCTTCGCCAACGCGGTCAACGCCTCCTATGATTTCCTGCAATCCAGCCCGGGCAGCGAACTGAGCAGTTCCGGCGCAGACATGGTCACCACGGAAGCCTGCGAGAGCTGTCACGGCGCACGTATCGGCAACGTGGGACACGGAGGCGGATACACCCAGGTAAAGTCCTGCAACAACTGCCACAACGTGAACTACATGGAGTCCCGCAATGAGTCCGAAGGCGACCTGGCGCACATGATTCACCGGATCCATGACGCCGGTACGTTCTCCCTGCTCGATGACGGCGCGGACTTCTCTCACGTCACCTATCCCCAGCACACCAACACCTGCAGCAAGTGCCACACGGATGACGCCCCACAGGCGGCGTTGGCCTACCAGGTGCCGACCATGAAAAACTGCGGCTCCTGTCATGAGAGCGTCAACTTCATCACCGGTGACAACCACGGCAACGACACCGCCGGGTATGTCGGTCCCCTCGCCGACGACTCGGAATGCACAGTCTGCCATGGGGTCGACAGCGGTCTCGGCGGTGGCGTCATGATCGTCCACGATCCCGATCCGGAGCCCAACCTGGTCTCCGAGTTCGAGGTCAGCATCAGCATGACCCCGCCCGCCAACGGCAGCTACTATGTCACTGGCGAGGCACCGGTTGTCAGCGTTACCCTGGCGGATGCATCCGGCCCGGTCGACGCTTCCCGCTATACGGCCGATCAGGACGTTACGGGGGCCTCCGGTAACGGCCTGTCAGCAGCCAACCTCTATGTGTACGGGCCGCGTGCCGATGCGGTACCGGTGCTGACCACGAATTCCAGCACCGACCCGGCGCTTTCGGGCACCCCGACCCAGGGCCATCCCCTGTTCGTCAACGAGCTGGTCAGTGGGGTGCCCACCCCCAATGACGACCCCCGGGTCACCAGCAGCGGCAACGGTTTCTCCTACCAACTGATGGCCATTCCAACTGACATGACCCCCGGCACCTACATGGTGCGCTTCGAAGGCATGGACTACGGCGCCGTTTCCGCGACCGACTTCGTCACAGCCTCGAGCGCAGTGATCAATTTCCAAGTGAATACGGACACGCTTGAACACAAGGTATCCGGTGACGCCTGCAGCAACTGTCATGGTGACACCGTGATGCATCTGGAAGGCGCGCACCCGCATCATGCCCCGTTCGACACCGATCACTGTCTGGGTTGTCATGACCTCTCCGGCAACTACGGCGATTACATCGGCAACCGGGTGCATGCGGTTCACAGCGCCAGCGCCAGCGGCGATCTGAAGCACCGCGACTGGTCGCATGTCACCTTCCCACAGGAGTCCAACAACTGCATGATCTGTCATACCAATAACGAGGGTACGCCAGTCTGGAGGACCCCCAATGAGGTGGTTTGCGGCGGTTGTCACGGCACAGATGTTGATGCGACCCCGGCGGCATATCCAGCGGTGGACCCCGCCAAGATCGAAGCCGAAGCCGCTGCCGCGGTGCATATGTTGCTCATGGGAGGCAGCTTCGATGCAACCACCCTGGACGACCCCCGTCAGTGTACCGTGTGTCACGGGGAGGATCGGATCGCGGACCTCTATGACAGTCATGAACTGGTCAACTTCCCGCCAGCCGCCGCCGATCCGAATGAGTAGCGTCCGTCAATCAAGGAGATCCTGAGTCAGGTCTTCAGGCACGCCGGGCCCCATATGGCGGGGCCCGGCATTTTTCCAATACTGATGGCAGGGAGATACTCCGGCCCGAGAGGCATGAGTTGACGGGCAGGTGTCGCCCAGGGAGATCACCCGCCTCTTGATGAGCGACTGAGGGTCGTCAGAATCCGGCACAGGTTGGAGTGCTGGACACACCCCCCCAAATCAATAGTAAGACGAATAAAACCAGTTCGAAAATTTCAGTGACCCGGGATCGGGAAAATTCATTGTCACCCTCACCCTCCGGCTTGATCTGTTTACTCATTGCACTGGTTCCTCAAATATATTCCGGGATCTCGGGATCTCCGTAGTGTCTCTTATGCTAATGCGAAGTGCGGAAACGACCTGTGAGGAAATAACGCGTGCCGCTGTGACATTTTCACAAAGGTTAACGGTAGTGACGCCGAGGTGATCGAAGAGTAAAGAGGACGATAGGCTTATCGGTCAGACGCATCGACCACAGATCGATTGATCCTGACCATGGAAAATAAGGATAAAAAACAACCCGTGAAACACCGGGGTGAAGGCTCGATTTCAGGCACTCAATACGGGGCGATACTTCAAACCATAAACCGGGGATTCAAGCAGCCGCCCGGCATGCTTCCAGGGCCTGACAATACCAATCCAATGTGCCCTAGCGGGCCACTAGACAACCAGATCCACTTGCTGAAGACTCCCGACCTGCCCCTCCTCGGTAAGATAAACCCCACTCTGGCGAAACTGACCCAGAGTTTCGTTGGCAGCATTCTTGAGCAGGAACGGTGTCTCCACGGAACCGAGATAAATGGCGCCGACTCCGGCCTGCCCCAGCGCGATGAGCGAATCTTCCCCGTCGGCGGATTTTGTCCATATCCGCAGGCGACTGTAGATCGCATCCGCCTCATCGATCCAGCCATTGGCATCCTGGTCGTGAGCCGAGAGGTCACTGAATCCATCGCCGCTGAGCGCACCGAACAATTCGCTGCCGTCATTGATGCGACCGTCCGCATTGCGATCAAGCGCGAGCAGTCCACTGCCGGGCCGCACGAAGGCGATCTGCTCCTCGCGGCCGTCCGCATCGATATCGAAACTGAAATTACGTTCCGTCAGTTGTGCGGCAGTACCGTTGAAGTTGACCACCAGGGGATCTTTCATCACCGCGTCCCCAGCGCGTAGCTCGATACTCGTTTCACTGAAGAATTCCCGGCTCATGCTCAATTCCAGGGAGATGCTGATCTCCCGCCCATCCGCGGTTTGCACTACGCCCTGAGCCTGGAATTCGGTTCGCTCCGATTCGTAATGAGACGCGTAAAAGTCGTAGATCAGGCCCCAACCGACCGATTGATCCGATGTCTGCGACTGCGTCTGGCTCTGTTCAACTTCCACCGCTTCCGCATCCGGGTTCAATTCATCCGGAGTCAGGATATCGATCTCACGGCCGGTAAAACGCTCGATCAGTAATTTCAGCAGTTGGATCTTCAGATCACCCATAGGGGGCTCAGAAGCGGCCTCATCGAGTTTCAGGAGTGCCCGGTTCGGCTGCAATGACTGCGCCGCCTGGGAGATTTCGACCCCTGGAGCCTGTGGATGCTGTGCAGGCAACCTGGCGGGCCTGTGTGTTTGCGCAGTTTCAGACCCAGGCCGCTCTCCGCGCCAGATCGTCAGTTTGGTCTTTTCCTCATGTCTCACCTCAGCGGTGTGCTGGCTTCCCATGTTGATGGAGGATTGGGCGATGATCATGTCTGAAACCCCGCTGCACGTCAGTTTGTAACCGTGTGGATAAAACCTGAGTACCTGCTTCTCTCTCTTAATATCGGCCTGGAAGCCTGATTGTTGAATTTACCTCGTTGAAGAGGTTATCGAATCGGCCTGAAATCTCTTCACGACCAGGGGCAAACCATTCCACCTCTCAGAGTAGAACGGATATATATATGATAATCAGTGAGTTACAATCCACCAAATAGCGGGTAAATGACGATCGACTGTTATGCGATGATTTCTCAGCCACTGCGATTCCTTTCCCTGGACCTCCCAACAGTCACTACGTCAGCGATCCCATTCCCTCCTTCAGGCCTGAAGATATCTGCCGATTATGAATAAGTGTCCCCCGGCATCAACTGCGCCATAACAACCACTCTTCAGGATTGGAAATCCCAGGCATGGGAATCTGATCGACACTGTGGGAGGAAAGTTCTAATGCGAATTAATTTGCCTGCCGTACTCGTACTGTTGTTCTTCTCGGTGCTGAACCTGTCCGTCCAAGCCGGTCAGGAAGTCTTCACGGTGGGGGTCGTGCCGCAATTTGAAGCGAGAAAACTGCATGCGATCTGGCGACCGATCCTCGACAGACTCGAGCAATCCACTGGCTATCGTTTTGAACTCCGTGGGTCACCGACGATTCCGGAATTTGAACGAGAGTTCATGGCAGGCGTCTACGATTTCGCCTATATGAATCCCTACCACCTGGTGATTGCCAATGAAAAGACGGGATATGTACCACTGATCAGGGATCAGGCCAGACGGCTTTATGGCGTGTTGGTGGTGAGCAAGGAGAGTGACATCAAGAGCCCAGGTGACCTCGACGGCAAGATCGTAGCATTTCCCGCGCCCAATGCTCTGGGGGCATCCCTGATGATGCGCCAGGAACTCTCTGACAGGTTTAAAGTCAACATCACGCCTTACTACGTGAAAACACACGACTCTGTGTATCTCAATGTCCTCTTGAAAAAGGCCAGCGCAGGGGGCGGAGTACAGAAAACCCTCAATCGACAGAAGCAAGAGTATCGGGACCACCTATTGGTGATCCACGAAACAGAAAAGGTCGCACCTCATCCATTCGTCGCCCATCCAAGAGTAGCGGAAGAGATTCGCCAGCTGATACAGGATGCCTTGCTGGAAATCGGGAACTCCGATGAAGGCCGGGCATTACTGGCTAAAATTCCCATGAAACAGGTAGGCAAGGCCACGCTATCCGACTATGAGCCGCTGACCAAGATGGGATTGGAGCGATTTTACGTAGCCCCGTAGGGTCTGATGAATCTGCAACTGAAGGTCACTCTTCCGCCACTGGTTGGCTTATCACTGATTCTTGCGGTGATGCATTTCTATTGGACACCGCTACAGATACAGAAGGGCAAGGATCAATTCGTAGAGTACGCCAGGCATGAGATCCATGCCGCTGAGCCCGCGCTGATCAACAACCTTTTATCGAATGACATAGCCGCGCTGTACTCCAACCTGGACGCTTTGCTGGTGGACCATACCAACAACTGGTTCAATGTGCAGTTATTCGATCATGAGAACCGAAGAATCTATCCACTATTCATAGATGAGGTGGTCGACGACAGTGACCTCAAACTCATCCCATATAACCACACGCTGTCGCTTTCAGGCTCACGACTTGGCGCCATCCATGTCGATTTAAGCTGGGCCAGTGCGGAGAAGTTGATCCTCGACGATCTCCACAAAGTACGCAATTTCATCATTTCCCTAATCGCCCTGATCGTTTTGATTACCCTGATTGGGCTGTATCGCACGGCTGTCGAACCGCTGAAGAAACTGGCCAATGCCACAAACAAGATCGCATTGGGCGACCTGGACGTCAGCCTGCCTGAAGCGGGTAATGATGAGATTGGACAACTCAGTCATGCTTTCAGCGCGATGGTCAATGAACTGAGTTTTCAGCAAAGCGCCCTCAACAACCATGCCATCGTCAGCATGACGGACAACACGGGTAAAATTACCTATGTGAATGATCACTTTGTAACAATCAGTGGTTTTTCAAGGGCGGAACTGATTGGAAAGACACACCATATTGTATCTTCCGGTGTACATGATAATGATTTTTACAGGGTCATCTGGGAGACCATCCAGAGTGGTAAATCCTGGAGCGGCGAGCTCTGCAATCGAAATCGTGACGGCAAGCTTTACTGGGTCAGCTCGACCATCACGCCACTTCTTGACGAACATCATAATCCTGTACGTTACCTGGCTATTCACACTGAAATCACCCGACGCAAAGAGGCGGAAAAGGTTTTAAACGAAGCCCGTGAATCAGCCGAACTGGCGAGTATCGCAAAGAGCCAGTTTCTCGCCAATATGAGCCATGAAATCCGCACTCCCATGAATTCAATCATCGGAATGTCCTATCTGGCGATGCAGGGTTCTCTGGATGACAAGCAGCGCGGATACATAGAAAAAGCACACAAGGCCAGCGTTGCGTTACTCAACATCATCAATGACATACTTGATTTTTCGAAGATAGAAGCCGGAAAACTCAGCATCGAGTGCGTAAATTTCAATCTGGATCAGATCCTCACGAACATCACCAATCTGCTGCTGATCAAGGCTGCCGAGAAACACATTGAATTGATGTATCGGATCAGACCTCAGGTACCGCTGGATCTCAACGGCGACCCACTTAGACTCGAACAGGTGCTGGTCAATCTGAGCAATAACGCAATCAAATTCACAGACCCCGGAGGTAAGGTTTTAGTCGATATCGAGACTGTTGAAAATACCCCTGATGGTGTAACTCTGGGATTTTCCGTCATCGATAACGGTATAGGAATGACACTGTCACAGCAGGAGCAGTTGTTCGAAGGCTTCACCCAGGCCGACAGTTCTACCACCCGCAGGTATGGCGGCACCGGCCTGGGACTGGCAATTTCCAAAAAGTTGACCGAACTTATGGGCGGGGACATCCGTGTCGACAGCACCCATGGCAAGGGCAGCAGGTTCTATTTTACGGTGAGGGTAAGAGCGCAGACACAGCCCGGCAGTGATCCACTGATAAAACCAAGTGAATTGGAGCACAAAACTGTGCTGCTGGTCAGCAATGACGCCACCAATCGTGAGATCCTCACTGAATCTCTGCAGGGTTTCGGCATGAACGTGGTCAGCGCGGAGCAGGGTGATTCGCCCGCCAGTCCGGACCTCGCCTCGGGTGATAACCTCGACCTGATCATCCTCGACACGCCCCCTGACTGGAACAGCACATTTCCAAGGCCGGGCGATTTAAAGGTCTTTCCGCGCGAAGCTCAGATACTGATTCTCTCGAGCCTACCCGACCCGTCGTATCAGATGCATCCATCCAGCATGCCCCGCCAGAGTCAGTTCCTCGAGAAACCCTTCACCCCCCTTACCCTGCTAGAGGCCGTCAAGACTGCATTGGCCCAAGGTACCCTGACCGATGCATCACATGTTGCCGAGTCAACCAGCTCTGATGAAATGAACCATCTCAGGGGCGCAAAACTACTACTCGTTGAAGACAATGAGTTCAACCAGGAACTCGCCTACGAATTACTGACGCGGCGCGAGATCCAGGTCGAGATGGCATCTAATGGTCAGCAGGCCCTGGACAAGCTCGAGCAACATGATTACGACGGTATACTCATGGATTGCCAGATGCCGGTCATGGACGGCTATACCGCCACAAGCAGGATCCGCCAGTTGGGCAAATATAATGACCTTCCAATCATCGCCATGACCGCCAACGCATTGAAGGGCGATCGGGAGAAAGCGCTTCAGTACGGCATGAACGACCATATTGCCAAGCCGATTGATGTCCACGGGATGTTCGAGGTTCTGCAACGATGGATCAAACCAAAACACCATCAAACCGTCCAAGCAGCGACCGGCGTATCTATCCCTTCCTCAGCACTCGACAGCCAAAGGGCGCTGCAGAATCTGGATGGTGATCATGAAACCTACCTCAAACTGTTGATTACATTCCGCGATAATCAGCATCATACGGTTGACACCCTTCGCGCTTCCCTGGACAACCGGGATTTAGAAACCGCGCTCAGAACCATACACACACTGAAAGCCGTATCCGCGACCATCGGTGCCTTCAATTTATCGGCACACTGCACAAACCTCGAAACAGCACTCAATAACGAATCTGAAACACACAGCCAGGTGAACAAGTACGTCAACCTGATAGAAAACGAACTGAACACCATCATCTCTGATCTGTCCAGTATCGACACCGAGACGAACTCGGTCACAGCCTCACATCTTTCCGAGTACGAGATCAGTCATCGGCTTTCAGATCTCAGGGAGCGTATCAGCAACTATGATGTCGAGTCAGAGGAACAACTGGAGAACCTGATCAGCGGGATCCAGGACCCTGCTCTGTTACATCTGCTCCAGTCCGTACAAATGCATGTACGCAAATATGATTTTGAACAGGCGCTGCACACACTCGATGGGATTGAGCAGTCCCGATAAGCCGCGAAGACCATGCATCGAAGCGAAACAACGAACCACCCCGACCGTTCCCGACTGGACGAGGTATCCAATGCGGATACAGCCTGGCCACCCATTAACCCGAATAACGGGCAAACCTATCAAAATCGTCGAATCCGGCGGATCTCTTCAACCCGCTGGGAGATTGTGCCCACCCTGAAAGCACACATGATTTATCTGTACTTGACACTGTTTGGGCTGGTTATTTTTTTTATTTCTCTCTTCACAGGCGCCTCTCTCTTACCACTGCTCTTCAGCTTTTTGATTTCGCTGACAGGCCTACTGCTGATCTACGGTGAATCAACCCCGATTGTCATCGACCGGCAAGCCGGTGTCGTTTATCGAGACCCCAGACTGGGAATCCTGCCGGGTCACAAGGAAAACAGACATACTAGCCATTCGATCGACAGTCTCCGCGCAATCCAGGTGTTGAGAGAAAAAGAGTGTCTGTGCGCAGGAGAGTCGCAGCACCCATATTTCAGCTACGAACTCAATCTTGTTTTTCTCGACGGAAGCAGGTTCAATTTAATGGACCATGCGGACTTCACAAAATTAAACCACGATGCCAGACTCCTGGCACGATTTCTCCGCCTGCCTCTCTGGGTGGATGACCTGTCCGCAAATGCCGGATCCTGATCGGAAAACACAATGAAACAAGACCCCGACGACAGCCTCGTCAAACCCTGCTTTGCCGTGATTTACACCCCAAGTCGCAGACGTAAGCGTTTCCCGGAGAACTGCGTGACACCGGTGGAAACCGTCGAGGACGCGATACAGCAGGCAAAAAGCCGCGAGGATTGTCATGCCGCTCGTGTCATGGGTCCCTCTCGTTCCTCCGAGGGTTTTCGACTCTATTACCTGCTGGAGTGGTTTGATTGAGGCTTGAGGAAGACGCCCGGATCTCTCTGCAAGCCGCTATCCAGGCCCATCAGCGGAATCTCAAGGCCTGCACCGCGTGCCCGCAGATGATAGGCCCGGTGGTCAGCGGAAACCCGGTCGTCTCCCCCGTGATCCTGGTCGGCCAGGCTCCAGGAGACAAAGAGGGCCCCGCAGGCAAGCCTTTCGCATGGACTGCCGGTAAGACGCTTTTCAACTGGTTCGACACCATCGGTCTGGACGAATCAACGTTTCGCAATCGCGTCTACATGGCGGCCGTGTGCCGCTGTTTCCCCGGGAAAAAGCCCAAGGGCGGTGACCGGGTCCCCGATGCTTCGGAAATCGCAGAATGCCGGCATTGGCTGGATCAGGAGATCTCACTGCTTCAGCCACGCCTGATTATCCCGGTAGGCAAGCTGGCCATTTTGCAGTTTCTCCAATCAGAGCGGCTGGTGGAAGTGGTCGGCCATACACACCGGATCACACTCGATCAAAGGCAGGTGGATATCATTCCCCTGCCCCATCCCTCCGGGGCTTCCACATGGCACCGCACGGAACCCGGAAAAACCCTGCTGGGCATCGCGCTGCAACAGATCGCGCAGCATCCTGCCTGGCAGACTATCATCGCTCCCTGATGTTCATGATTATCCGTTCGAACCATGAGGCCTCTACCGCTGGCCAGAGCCTGCCGGGTGTTCTATCTTACGTCCGTGCACATCAGGTAAAACACAAGCTTCATCGAGACAGCGAGCCATGCCACAAAAGATCGAATTGAGCACCCGTGATGGGGAAACCTTTTCCGCATATCAGTGCGGCAATGATGCCGCCCAGGCCTCGGTGCTGATTCTACATGAGTGGTGGGGATTGATGCCGCACAACCGCTTGTGGGCGGAACAGCTCGCCGAACAGGGTTACCGGACGCTTGCCATCGATCTCTACGATGGCCGCCTCACCGATGATTCCGAACAGGCTGCGACCTGGATGCGGGAGATCGATCAGGAGGCCGCTGACCGAAAACTGATTGCCGCCATCGAGACACTCACTGAAGGAAACCGCAAGCTCGGTGTGTATGGCTGTTCTTTCGGCGGCAAACAGGCGATGCAGGCGAGCCTGCTGCGACCGGATTCCGTGACAGCCACGGCGCTCGCCTACTGCAGGATGGAAACCGATGTGGAAAAACTGGCCTGCCTGCAAGGCCCTGTGCTGGCGATCTATGCACAGCAGGAACGCACCTGGCCGGACAAGCAGGAGAGTTTCGAAGCGGCGATGACCGCCGCCGGCAAGTTCACCCAGTCGGTGGGGTACGACGCGGCTCACGGGTTCACCAACCCCACCAGCCCCCGTTACAACGCCGCAGCGGACCGGGACGCCTGGGGCGTACTGCTGGAATTTTTCGCCCGACACCTCAAATAAGTCACTGACCTTCCCTGGCACGGACAGGCTTCATCGCCGCATACCATTCGACGCCCGCCTGGGTATTTCCAATTCCGCAAAACTGCTCCGTATCAAGTAAACAACAGATATCGCCAGTGATCCCCGGTTGAACGCCCGACTCTAGCTGAACAAGCCAGTAAATCTGTCCATACTGAAGATAGGAGTCAGTCCGACGCAACAGGAGGCGCGCTATGAAGCTGCAGTTTTTCGGAGCCGTCGGTGAAGTCACGGGATCCTGTTACCTGTTGAGCACGGGCACGCACAAAGTCCTCATCGAGTGCGGCCTGGTGCAAGGCAACCGGGAGCATGAAGCAAGCAACCAGGCCCCCTTCCCCTTTGATCCCCGCGAGATCGATGCCGTGGTCCTCACCCACGCCCACTTGGACCATTCCGGACGTCTGCCCCTGTTAGTCAAACGCGGTTACGAGGGTCCGGTCTACACCCATTCGGCCAGTGCCGACCTGGCCAGGATCATGCTCAAGGATGCGGCTTTCCTGAATGAGCGTGAGGCGGAGTGGGCCAACCGTAAGCAGCGCAAATCGGGCGAAGTTCCGATACTGCCGCTGTACGACCGTGAAGACGCCATCGCGGCGGTACAGTCCCTGGTCCCGCTGGACTACGACACGAGCCACGAATTGCTGCCAGGCGTCACCCTCAGACTTTTCGATGCAGGCCATATTCTCGGCTCCGCCATCGTCTGTCTGGACCTGCAGGAACAGGGGGTGCGGCGCCGTCTGGTGATCAGCGGCGACCTGGGCCATCGCGGAGCCCCGATCCTGTGCGACCCGGTCAGGCTGCCCGAGGCGGACCTTGTGGTCATGGAGAGTACCTACGGTAACCGGCTGCACCGTAGCTGGGAGAGTACCTGGCAGGAGATGGGTGAAATCATACTTGGGGCCGGTAAAGGACGCGGCAACATCCTCATCCCTTCGTTCGCGGTGGGACGGACCCAGGAGCTTCTATACAGCTTCAAACAGCATTTCGAGGAGTGGGAACTGGCCGCCTGGGATATCTTCCTCGACAGCCCCATGGCCATCGAAGCCACCGAGGTCTATGCCCGGCATCCGCAGGTCTACGACCGCGAGGCAAGACAGGTGCAGAAAAGCAGCGGATCACTTTATGACCTCGCCAATCTCCACATGACCCGCGAAACCGAGGAGTCGATGGCGCTCAACCGGGTCCACGCAGGCGCCATCATCATCGCCGGCAGCGGCATGTGTACCGGTGGGCGTATCCGACATCACCTGCGACACAACCTGCACCACCGTGACAGCCATGTGTTGATCGTCGGTTTCCAGGCCTACGGCACGCCGGGTCGCGCACTGGTCGACGGCGCCCGCAAGATCCGCCTGGCGGGCCGTGAACTTGCGGTGCAGGCCCAGGTGCACACCATCGGCGGTCTCTCCGCGCATGCGGATCAGCAGGGTCTGTTCGATTGGTATGCCGGGTTTCGCAATCGCCCGCCGCTGGTACTGGTACATGGCGAAGTGGATGCCAGCGAGGCCTTGAAGTCACGCATCGGTGAAGCGCTCAATGCAGATGTCCATCTGCCATCTCTTGGAGAAAGCATCGCCCTGTAGCGAATGGCCGCCCGGGGAATCATTCCACATACTCAGAGAGCGGTATACCCAACAGTCTGGACAGGCGGCGGGCTTCGCTGCGGATGCGGTTTACATCATGGTGATCCACCAGGTTGAAACGACGTCCGTCCCGCAACAGCAGATTGAGTTCGTAGCTGGCGAAATTTCCGCCATTGTGAAGAATGACCCACTTGGAGAGCAGTTGCAGTGCTTGCAGTTGATCGAAATGCAGGCTCTCGAGACTCAGATCCACTCCCAGCCGCTGCTTGAACATGGGCGAAGTGGGTAGTTCAACGGTTCGGCCAACCGGGTCGAAACTGGGTGCGATGGCCACCCGCGCCAGGCAGCGCCCGCGCAGAAAAACCAGCAACCCGCCGATCCCCAGTCCGAGCATCACCAGGAGCAGCGTGACACCTGCCCCCGCATCGGAAAACACCATCGGTGGAATGATCAGGAACAGCATCACCGCCCCGCCCAACCAGCCAATCAGGCGGCACAGCAGGGTGAGCGCCGGGGTCGGCCGGTATCGCCATCCTTCCGGGCCGGTCTCCAGAGTATGCGTGACATAGTTGGCGCCCTTCAACGCCAACGGTCGCGGACGCATGTTCACATCAGCGCCATTCATCGACCCGACCCATGATCAATACCGTGAAATACGCGATCGCATGAGATCCCGTCCTGCTCACAGCATCTGCACATTCTCCCATCACGCACCTGATCCCCCGTTCATCGGTCCGGCTGAGCAATCATCATATTGCCATAGCAAACCGGCAGGATGAACAGGGTACCCGGACAGACAACCGGGCCTCGATCGGTCGCGGAGGCCGTCCCGGGTTACCCCTCGCCGCAATGATCGGCTCATACCGGGGATTGAATCGTGGTCGATAGAGATCGCCGAAATACCCACCTGCCCGCTGTGACAGAAAAGTACCCACATACACCCATACCCAGGGTAGGGTTACTCGGCAAATTCCCCTTCACCACTCGGTATCCGGCACTCACCCTGTTCAACTTAAGCCGCGCTTAAGGTATCTATGTCTGCCAGGAAGAACGACTGGAACCATCGCCTGTAACCCGGCAGTGAATTGCACCGGTGGCACGCAATACAAAACGAGACTGGCCCTCTTGCCTTGAACTCGTGAACACATAACGCTTCGGACATTTTTTATCGGGGGGGATAAAAATGCACAACAACCATATCAAGCCCATTGTCAGCGCTTTGCTGGCCGGGAGCTGCGCCTGCCTGAGTATCGCCACGCAGGCGGGACATCTTTACACGGGGACCATCGATGGCGCGACGGTGAGCAAGTACGTCTCGCCCCTGGTTGTCCCTCCGGTGATGCCGGGGTCAGGGCAGGTGACCGCCTGGCTGCCGAAAAATAACGGCAAACTCAAGGAAAAGGAAATCGACTATTACGAAATTGCCGTGCGACAGTTTCAACAGCAGATCCTGCCGAGTGTCGACGGATTCAATCCCACAACGGTCTGGAGTTACGGCGCCAACACCGACAAGGATCCGGACGGCAGCGCCCGCACCGTTGCCGAGGGGGGCAGTTTCTTCTACCCCTCATTCACCCTGGAGGCCAAGCAGAACAAACCGCTGCGGGTGCGCTGGATCAACGACCTGGTGGATGCCAACGGAAACTACCTGCCTCACCTGCTGCCGGTGGACCAGACCCTGCATTGGGCCAACCCGGGACAGGACTGTCGCCCGGATCTGCTGGAACTCGGTCCCGGACCATTGCGCACCGACTGCCGGGGACAGAGCGGCGAACCCTATAGCGGCCCGGTACCGATGGTGGCGCATCTGCACGGCGCCCATGTCGGCCCGGAAAGCGATGGTTACCCGGAAGCCTGGTGGCTGCCCAAGGCCAGCAATATCCCGGAAAGTTTCGCCACCAACGGCATCCTCTTCGGGGACATCACCCGTAATCCCGTCTCCGGTCAGCCCTCCACCGGGTACGCCGGTGCGGCAGCGCCCGTCAACGATGGCGCTCAGGGTTTCGCGGACTACCAGTACCCCAACGACCAGTCCGCCTCGACGTTGTGGTTTCACGACCATACCCTGGGCATGACCCGCACCAATGTCTACGCCGGACCCGCGGGTTTCTACCTGTTGCGGGACAGGACGGAAGGCGCCCTCGGTCTGCCCGGTCCCGCACCCAAGCGGACCACCCTGGAAGACAGTCGCAAACTGCGTGAACTGCCGATCGTCATCCAGGACCGTTCCTTCAATCCCGACGGTTCACTCTATTACCCGGAGAGCCGGGCGCGCTTCGACGGCTATGACGGGGCGGTGATGCCGGAATCCGATGACGGGGTGAACCTGGCGAGCGACATCGCGCCCCTGTGGAACCCGGAGGCCTTCTTCGAAACCATCGTCGTCAACGGTCAGTCCTGGCCCTATCTCGACGTGGCTCCTGCCCGCTACCGTCTGAGGCTGCTCAACGGTTGCAACTCCCGGTTTCTCAATCTGAACCTCATGGCCTACGATGCGGACAACAACCCCCTGGGTGAGGTGCCCTTCTATCAGATCGGCGGTGACGGCGGACTGCTGCCGCAAGTGGTGGAGATCAGCACCGGTTACAAGACCCTGTTACCGGGTGACGGCACCCTGCCCGCAGATAAATCCGCTGCTTCCGCCGCCGACGAGGCCCTGCTGATGGGCCCCGCGGAGCGCATGGACGTGATCGTCGACTTCTCCCGGGTACCGCCGGGCACCGCCTATGTACAGGTGGGCAACACCGCGCCCGATGCTCCCTTCGGCGGTTTCCCGATCGATCCCACGGAGATGGCCGATCCCCAGAGCACCGGCCAGATCATGCGTTTCAACCTGAGTCTGGTATCGGATGATCCCGACACCAGCACCCCGGTCGAGTCCCTGGCCATGCCCGGTATCGCACCGATCACCCCGAACGTGACCCGCGCCCTGTCCCTGCATGAAGAGGAATCGTCCCTGGTCACCACCGTCGAGGACGGCACCGTGGTACCGGTCGCCCCGATGGCCGCAACCCTGGGTGCGTTCGATGAAACCTCGGGCCAGTTCCAGCCTCTGCTGTGGTCCGACCCGATCTGGATCAATCCCAGTCTGGGCAACACGGAGTTGTGGGAGATCAACAACTTCACCGAGGATGCCCACCCGGTACATCTGCATCTGGTGCAGTTCCAGGTGGTATCTCGGGAGTCCCTCGAAGGAGCGGACATTGACCGGGACGGGGATAATGTGAGCGACTGCGCCGCCCCCTGTGTCGAACCCAATGAACGGGGCTGGAAAGACACCGTGATCGCCTACCCGGGTGAAGTAACCAAGGTGGTGGCGCGCTTCGACCTGAAAGGTCTCTATGTCTGGCACTGTCACATCCTGGAGCACGAGGACAACGAAATGATGCTGCCCTTCTGTGTCGGTGAAGCCGGTGTCGCCTGTCCGCAGGAACTGTTCGAGGCAACCGCGACGCCTCCGATCTCGGAAGCAACACCGCCCCAGCCCATGTAAGGAGGCAAGCGCATGAGCATCACGCGGACCGGGATAAGCAGGTCTCCAGGATCCGCATCGGAGGGATACACAAGGCATCCAATCCACCCGGGTAACCCGGGGTACCTGACAAGGTGCCCCGGGCGCCACCTGATATCCGCCCTGCTCGCCGTGTGGGCTCTGGTTGCAACCGCGGCGGAAAACCATCCAGCGCCTCCTCTCGATCTCGTCGAGGTAGGCAAGCGCATCTATCTCCAAGGCGTATTGTCCGACGGTACTCCGCTTTCACAGGCGGTATCCCGCAGCCAGCCCGACGGCGATGTGACCTGCGTGCGCTGCCACCGGCGCAGTGGCCTGGGCGGCATGGAAGGGGGTGAACTGGTGCCGGCGATTACCGGTGACTACCTGTTTCGCAACCACCTGAAAGTCGTCACGGAACCGGTGCCAAGGCGCATCAAGCGCTGGGCCTACACGGAGAATGCCTTCACACGCGCCCTGCAAAGCGGCATCGATGTCATGGGTGACCCGATCAGCACCGCCATGCCACGCTATGTCCTGTCGCAACCAGACACCCAGGCATTGATGGCCTACCTGCGCACCTTGAGCCATGAGAAATCCCCGGGAATCGACGCGCATACCGTGCACATCGCCACGGTTGTGGACCGCCGCCTGCCACGCGCAGAACGTGACGCGTTGATCGAGGTCGCCACACACTACGTGGAGAATGAAAACCTGGTCATTCAGGCGAAGGAAAAGCGTGCGAGATTCTCCAATCGGCAGAACAACTGGAACGTAAAGAGCTTCCGCCGCTGGAAGTGGCATTTGTGGGAACTCGACGGCGATCCGGACAGTTGGCCGGCCCAGTTGCAGTCCCACTATGAAAAGCAACCGGTGTTCCTTCTCGTGGGAGGCGCGGTATCCGGCCCCTGGAGGCCGATTGACCGTTTTTGCGAGGCACGCGCCCTGCCCTGCCTTTTCCCGCACACCGACATGCCTGCGCAAGGTGACCGATCACACTTCACCTTCTACTACTCCAGAGGCCTCGAACTGGAGGCGGATGTGCTGGCCACCCACCTGAAACGGATGACTGCCAGACCCGGGCGAATTGTGCAGATCGCCCCCGACAGTCAAACCGGGCGATACGCCTCAGGGTCGCTGGATCAGGCCTTGGCACGCAGAGCCATAACCTCGGACACCCGTTTCTTCGACAGCATGGAAACATTGAAGCGCATGGCCGAAGAGGCAATCAATTCCCATCTAACCCTGATGCTCTGGTTGGATGACGACGAACTCAGGGTGTTTGCTCAAACCCTGAATGGCAAGCACTACGATGCATCGATTTTTCAATCCTCCAGCCTGCTCTCAGAGTCATTGGATCACATCGCTGACCAGACCCCGTCTCAGATTAGCCTGATTCACCCATTTACGCTTCCCCGATCGGGCGGCGATGGGCAAAGCGAGGGCTTTCTCAGGAAGGAGCAGATTCTCGATCAGCGATACTTTCGCCTGCAATCGGAAACCTTCACCGCATTTGCCGCCTTGACCCAGGTACTCAATCGGATCAAGCACAACCTGGTACGGGAATATTTCATGGAGCAGCTGGAAAGCCTCTCGGAAAACCTGCGCGTAACCTCGGTATATCCCCGTTTCAGCCTGGGTCCTTATCAGCGGACAGTCTCCAAGGGCGCCTATATCCTGCCATTGTCGGGAGCCACGGACCCCTCCAGGGATTTAAAACAAACCTGGGTGATACCGAGCCTGTAACCCCTTCCGCACAGAGATTCGGAAGACAGGGATACCCATGCCTGGCGCATAATAGCGGTGGATCAGGCACTTCATGGAGGGATAATATAGCGACTGTTTCGCCCCTTAAAGCAGATCTTCATGAACGACCTGATAGCCCGAGCAATCCAGTACGCCACCCAGGCGCATGCACGCATCGATCAGCGCCGCAAATACTCCAATCAGCCCTATGACGTTCATCTCAAGGCAGTGGCGCGGCTGGTTGGCGAGGTGGTGGATGACGATGAGATGATCGCCGCGGCCTGGCTGCACGACACCGTCGAGGACACCCCAGCAACGGTTGAGGATATCGAACAGGAATTTGGTCCTGACGTCGCCCAACTGGTCTCCGAGCTGACGGATATCAGCCGCCCCGGCGATGGCAACCGGGCCACCCGAAAGCGGATTGACCGGAATCATATCGCCCGAAGTTCCGTACGGGCGAAAACCATCAAACTCGCGGACCTGATCGACAATTGCCGGGACATCTGTCGTCATGACAATCGCTTCTGTAAGGTTTTCCTCACAGAGATGGAGGCTCTGCTCGGGGTCTTGCAGGAGGGGAATGAACGCCTTTACAAAAGAGCCTGGAAGGTCTGGCAATCCTGCCATGAGAAACAGCAGAGCGAAGCACTGGGTGAGCAGCACCGACTCGACTGGGTGCAACCGTCTGACCAACAGATACCTTACGAGCAGCAGCGCTCCCTGAAGCATTTCACCGAGGCCTTCGATGCCGCAGACATCGCCGAACCGCTGGCCTCTTTCGACGCGGAAACCCGCGTCGAACGGGTTCAGGAGGTCATGCGCGCGAATGGCTGGAGCGTCGCCGGTGTCCGTGACAGCGGGTTAGTACGCGGATACCTGTTGCTGCGTGACCTGGATACTGGAATCTGTCGGGACTATATACGGGAGTTTTCCCACGGCCAGATACTACGCAGAGAAGCCTCTTTATCGGACGTCATCCAGGTGCTGACCCGTTTTGAGAGCGGGTTCGTTACGCTACTGGGGGATGTCAATGGAATCATTCTGCGTTCCTTCATTCAAAAGCCCATCGTCAGAATGTGGCTGTTCGGTATGATCACGATCATCGAAATGAATATCACGGAGAACGTCAAGAAGTTCTATCCTGACGATGATTGGCAGGGACTTGTCAGAAGCAAGCGCCTGGAATCCGCCCTGCAGTTGCAGCAGGAACGTGAACGCCGGGCTCAGCAGTGTGAACTGCTTGATTGCCTGCAATTTTCCGACAAGGCGCAGATCCTCATAGGCAATGACACAGCCCTGCAGCGGCTTGGATTTGCTACCCGGCGCAGCGCGAAAAAGGTCATTTCAGACCTCGAATCATTGCGTAACAACCTGGCCCATTCGCAGGACATCGTGGCCCATGACTGGCCGCAGATCGCACGCATGACCCGGCGTATCGAGGCTTTGGTTCACTGGGGCGAGCCTGAGAGCTGAAACGGACGGCGCAGGGCCGGAAACAAACACGCCGGCTGGGAACACGGGCAGCCGATCTCAACAGACACAGCCCGATCTTTTTATATGTTATATTTCAATATGTTAGAAATTCCTCGGTAGAGAGCCCCGGGCCTATCCGGTTTACATTGATACTCGGATTACAGATCATTCCAACACCGCCGATACAGGTGTACCGGGCGGACCAAGCAAACCCGCGCGGCATTAACACCTGACCCTATGGCAATCGACTTCCCCAAAGGTCGTCTGCTCAGCTTGACGCTATTCCTGTTGATCAGCGGGATGATCCTGTGGATGGGAAGCCACTATAAAGATCAAAGAATCGAGCTGGCCACGACCGACATCTACCGTCAACTCGCGAAAAGTCAAAGCGAGGAAGTGGCGACTTTGATCGATGAAAAGAAAAATGCCACGCTTGCCGTTGCCATGGCGCTGGCACAGAATCATTCACTGATCGACTCGATATCCAGCACCAATCAGTTGCACAAAGAGATGTTGAGCTTTTCCGCAGCACTCAGAAAGAGCACGGAATTCAAGAATGTCTGGATTCAAGTCGTAGACAACGCGGGTATCAGCCTCGCTCGAAGCTGGACACTCAAAGTCGGTGACGACCTGGCCGCGATACGTGGAGACGTTCGTGAGATGCTGGATGATCCACAGAACCGTTCCACGATCAGTGTCGGGCATTTTGATATGACCTTCAAATCCATGGTGCCACTGTTCAGAAACGAAGCGTTTCTGGGATTTATCGAGGTCATCACCCATTTCAACTCGATTGCGAAGAATATTGAAGAACATGATAACCGGGTGATAATCCTGGTAGACCCGAGATACCGCGATCAATTGACCCGTCCTTTTACAGAAACGTTTGTTGCTGATCACTACATCGCAAATCGAAACGCCGATCCCGATCTTCTGACAAATATTGCAGCCCGTGGATTATCAGACTACATCGACCCACATTCCGACTATGTCATTGACCATGAGTCTGACAGCCTCGTACTGAACTATCCACTGTTCGATACCAATGATCAGCCTATGGCGAACATCCTTACCTTCAAACCATTGAAGCTGATCAATCCACAGGTCACCGGCATAAGACACTCCACAAACCTGATCATGATGATGTCTGCCCTGATTGTAGGCGCTATTATTCTGCTCATTGAGAGCCGGAACTCGAATACACGACTAAGCGGGTCCTTGCTGGTCAAGATTCTCTTCATCACAGGTTTTCTTGTATCCTCCATCTTGTACATCGGAGCACTCGAGTTACTCAAAAATGACAAGGAGACCGCCTATCTTGATGCTCATAATAATGACCTGATCAGCCACTACGTGTTCGTGCAGAATAAATTCCGCAGCATTGCAAATTTGATATACCAGAATGATTTGAACAGACCCGAAGTCGTTGATTTGCTATCTCGGGCGTACTCTGATCCTGAATCGAGAAAAGTGGCCAGACAAAAGCTATTCGAAAAATTGAGTCCTGTGTACTCTCATCTTAAAAAATACAATGTCAAGCAACTCCACTTTCACCTTGCCAACAACGATAGCTTCCTGCGCTTTCACCGACCCGGAAAACATGGCGACAATCTTTCAGGAATCCGCTCCACCGTAGAATGGGTCAATCAGAATCACAGCCCAATCGAGGGGTTCGAAGAGGGTAGAATCTACAATGGATACCGCTTCGTATACCCTCTCTTCAATGTCAGCTCAGACAGGGCACGCAGACACATCGGCAGTGTCGAGGTCTCTTTCAGCGCTTATGCACTGCTCGATGGACTCTTATCGGATTCGAATGTAAAAGGTGGATTCCTGATAAGAAAAAATGTAGTTCATGACAAGGTTTTCAAAATCGAGACCAGCAACTATTCCACCAGCCCCTTTTCTGGTTACCTTCAGGAAGACAGTATCAAGGAACAACTGAATCACTACTTCAGGCATATTGAACCAAGGCATTTATCAAAAAAACAGTTAAAGGAGGCATCGAAACGCATTATCGAAGGTGACGTATTTACTCTAGTCAGCAATAACTACAATGAACTTTTCAGTTTCATTCCACTAAAAAATCCCATAACAAGAAAAGTTGTGGCCAGCCTGATCCTACAGACGGATGACAGCTATTTTAGTAATCAGGCGAGCGGACAGAGACTTCTGCAACTGATGGGCTTAGCTGCTATCGGGTTGATGCTTCTATTTATATTCCGAGAACATACGAGCAAACACAACATCCAGCAACTGCTGAAAAAGACGCAAAATATTCTAGATTCTCAAGAATCCATGGTGATAATTACAGATGGTAACAAACTACTTGATTGCAATCGTAAACTGCTCGACTTTCTCGGTTTTGAATCATTGGATGAATTTCACGACAACCACACCTGTATCTGCGAAAAATTTATCCGTAATGACCGATTCTTTCATATGGGAGTGGTGCAAAAGGGACTCACATGGGTACAAGAAATTGTACTCCACCCTGAGCGGGAGCATTTGGTTGCCATCGAAGACACCAAGGGAAAGCAGCATGCATTCGCCCTTTCACTGAATCATTTCAACCAGAACTATATTGTCTCTTTTCTGGATATCAGCGACACCATTAGTGAACATTTCATACTCGAAAATAAAGCCCTGCATGATGAACTGACGAACGCATTGAATCGAAGTTTTTTTAACCAAAATGTACAATTGCTAATTGATGAAGCACACAGCAAGGGCCTGCGCTTCGGCATAATCCTCTTCGATGTGGATCACTTCAAATCCGTCAACGATCATTTTGGTCATGGCGTGGGCGATCAGGTCCTGGTCAGACTGGTGGAAATCGTAAAATCCGGAATTCGCAGCGGAGACTCTCTGATCCGCTGGGGCGGCGAGGAATTTCTTCTGCTGGTAAAAACCCAGTCGTTCCAGAGCATCCAGCACATGGCGGAACATATCCGCTTAAAACTACAGGATGAGTTACACCCCGGGGTAGGCACAGTGACCTGTAGTTTTGGCTTTACCCTGTACCAGGACCCCGAACCCGTTTCCGATACGCTGGAGCGTACAGACCAGGCCCTTTATCAGGCCAAGTCCCAGGGACGCAACCGAGTTGTAGGACTCACTGATACGGATATTCCAACAGAATCATCAACTGTGATGACAGGTAAATTTGATCACAACCCTTGATAAGCATCTGCTTTACATGGAAACAACCGACCTGAACGGTATTGCTGCAGGCAAGGCAGCAAGACCCTCACCGCATCCGTGATTACTTTTATTAATACAAATCGATATATTTCCAATAAATTTCCAATAAATACGAATTATTATCCTGAGTGATCTTCCCTGAGCCAATAAATCCAACCTAGGTTATTCAACCGGGTGGTAGACTTCAGGTTCGATATCCGTTCTCCAGGAGACTTACGCGTCTGTATTCTGAAATTGTTCGTCACTCACATGACACATCGATTTAATTCAGTGTACACAGTTTTTCAAGTTTTAATATTACATACAGACACTGTTCAAGCAGTTCCATAATAACCAATTCAAGGCCTGTTATCGCTGTCCCAACAGGTTCTGTAATTTTTCAGTCAGGAAGAAGCCGGTAGTAAAGGATGTCCATACATGCCAATTAACAGCGACTTATCACTTCAAACGTTCCTGGCCTTGATGGACCGGTTACAGGACGCCGCCTTCGTCATCAAAAACGGGTACTTCTGTTACATCAACCAGAGTGTCGTTGATCTATTCAGAACATCTGAAGAAGAACTGCTCAAACAACCTGTATTCGACCTTATCCACGAGGAGGATCGCGAGTTCGTACAACAGAGGTACATGAATCGGCTTGGCGGCCAAACAGTCGAGAATGAATATGATTTCAGAATAAACTCAAAAGAGGGAAAGACACGAACAGTCAAGATGAAAGTCGGTCTTGCGGCGGAACCGGACGGTACACTCTGCACAATAGGATCATTACATGATATCACTGACCTTGAAAATACGAAAAACGCGCTTGCTAAATCTAAGGATGATCTTGCATCCATCTTACTCAGCCTTCCCGACATTTTCTATCAAACCGATATCAACGGAATCATTACCCTGATCTCACCCTCCGTTTACGATGCCTTGGGTTATACCTCGAATGAGATGATTGGCAGACCCTTACACGAATTTTATCGTAAACCCAACGACAGACAACGCATCATCAACGCACTGGTTGAGGGTAATGGACAAGCGAGAAATGTAGAGGCATGGCTGTTGCATAAAGACGGAACTCCGGTCTGGATGTCAACAAATGCTCATATAAGACACGACAAGAACGGCGAACCTGTGTATGTGGAAGGCATTGCAAGAGAGCGCACAGAGCAGAAACTTCTGGATGATCGACTGTCGTTTCTCGCAAAGTATGATCCACTGACGACCTTTTACAACCGACGTAGTTTTTTCGAGGAATGCAATCGGCTATTGGGAATTGCGCAGCGTTACAACAGACCTTTTTCACTGATCATGCTTGACCTTGATTGGTTCAAATCCATAAACGACAAATTCGGTCATCAAGTAGGTGATGACGCTTTAATACATTTTTCTGAAGTTTGCAGAGGCATCTACCGTGAGACTGACATCGTAGGACGCATTGGTGGCGAGGAATTTGTCATCCTGTCTCCAGAAACTGAACCCCATAACGCTATCGAATTGATCAAGCGTTTCAAATCAGCACTCTCTCAGAACCCTCTTGACAAGGAAGGAGCACAGATATTCCTTACATTTTCCGCTGGTTTGGTCTCGATGTCAGAACAAGACGAATCGATTGAAAGTCTGTTCAAACGGGCCGATCAGCTTCTTTATCAGGCCAAAAGTACGGGAAGGAACAAAATTGTTATCGAAGATGGTTCGGAAGTTTGAAACACTCTCCCAATCTTTACCTGTCGACACCAGCGCCTGTTAACACTGATCCGCTATCATGATGGGACCAGGGAACGATAAGCATGCCAACTTCCATGTCCTATGACCGGTAGCGCCACGATCAGACCAATATAATAGGTCATCAAACCAAGTCCTACGATCAGTACGATCAGCGCCGCCCACAACATCATGGCGGGAAAATTCCTCAGGACTGACTTGATACTTAGACGAATCGCTGTGAACCCGTCAATCTTTCGATCGATCAGAATCGGAACCGTGATAACGCTGATCAGGTAGGCACACCAGGCAAAAAAGAACCCTACGGCAATACTGGCTATAGTGAAGTTAAACCCTTTTTCAGAAAAAAAGACATTTTCGAAAAAGTTGTCCATTGGCGGAGACAATCCCTCGTAAAGCAGGGCAAACAGGACGAAACTGGATGCAATCCAAAGTTGCGCAATGATGAAGAAACCACCAGTGATCATACTGATCTGGGTATGATTGCTTTTCCAGGCTTCCAATGCATTACAGGTTTTCAGCGGCTCACCTCTTTCAAGGTGAGCACTCATCTGGTAAAGGCCGATACCCAGGAATGGAGCGATCAGAAAAAAAGCAGAAATCAGGAAAGGCAGGAGAAACAGGTTGTCCGTGGCAATCAGTCCAAACGTCAACAACCCACTGATCACTACGATCCCCAGTCCGTAAGCCAGACTGTATCTGCCAGCGGCCAGCATATCCTGCCATCCTTTCTGAAGCCATGTGAAAGGTGTTGCCAGTTCGATTTTGTTGACTGTCAGATCGGGCCATCGGGTACTGCCCGTATACTCCGTGGTCTGCATCAATAACCCCTCCAGTGACTCAGGCCTAATTGACCCGCACACAATGCGGAGCCAAACAATTCGGCACGTTAAGGATTGAATTCGTCCGCTGGCACAGAACCGGACGAGCGTTTCTTGTTCAACCCAGTTTAGCTACAAAATGGCAAACTTCCACAACCAATTTACAAATCGCACATTATTCATCAGTCCCAACAGTGGATATGCAGATCCAATTCAACAACCTGCATGATGTATACTCATGTCCCTGGTTAATAAAGGTATATCTATTTCCACGACTATTGACGAATGTTATCGGGAGACGCCGATCCTGCATTCCAGCCCGGTACAAATGTAGTCACTACAATTATCCCCTCGATCCCGGTCTAGTCATTCAAGAGCTCTTAGGTGGCTGACGGAGTGCTCGCCTGAATAAGATGTACATCGCGTTGAGGAAAAGGGATCGAGATACCCTCTTCATCAAACCGGTTCTTAACTGCCCGTGTGACTTCCCAGTAGACTTTCCAGTAGTCTGACGTGGCCGCCCAGGGACGTACGATGAAATCGACAGAAGATTCACCCAGTGCATGCAGGCGGATGACGGGTTCCGGTTCATCCAGTACCAGTTCATTGCTGCGCACGATATCCCATAGCACCTTTTCCGCGTGGTCGACGTCGTCTGCGTAGGCGATTCCAAAAGTCATGTCAACCCGGCGATGCGGTTCAGCCGTGATGTTGCGAATGACGTCCCCCCATATCTTGCTGTTGGGTACCACGAGTTTTTGATTATCCCAGGTCGCGATCGTGGTTGAGACGAGATTCATATCCTTGACCGTACCGGTCACGCCACCGGCTTCGACGGCATCACCCACATCATAAGGACGGTACAGAAGAATCATCATTCCCGCTGCAAAATTCGACAGTGTGTCCTGAAGGGCAAAACCCACGATAAACCCCGCGATACCCAAACCGGCCAGCAGAGGGGCGAGATGTATACCCAATTGAGAGAGCCCCACGAGGAGACCCAGGAACATCACCATTTTACCCGCAAAGGATACGACCTGATTCTGCATCAGTTGCGAGAGATTGAATTTCGAGGTCGTCACGGCACGCCGAACCAACCGCTTGATGATACTGGAGAGAAATTTGAAGCCCAGCAGGATAAGAACAAACACCACCACCTTGAACAACCAACGTGGCCCATTCTCTATCAACCATTCCTCGCCGGTCTTCAACCAGCCCTGCATCAGCCCGAATGCCACCTCAGTCTTGAAAATATCCTGGGTAAGCTCACCGGTCGACTCGATCAGCAACTGGGTATAGGCAGAGGTATTCAACCCGCGTTCCTTCATAATCGCGACCGTCGCGTTCAAATGTACCGCTTCGGCCTTGATGCGGTTATCCACAAGAGACAACGCTTTGGTTTGTGCCTGTTTGTCCTCCTCACTCATGGACGAGGTTGGTTTTCTAATCGAAGCCCGTTTATTCTTTAGAAACTGCAATGCACCCGCCAATCGCTCCGCGCGGGCCTGTATATTCGCATCGAGAAAACTCGTCTGAATCCTGGCATCCATACCCTGATCCTGCATATACTGGATGACCTCCAGATAGGCAGTAAGATCCTCATCGACCTTAGTGTAGAATTCCTCGATCTTTTGATCCAGGGATTCGAGCTCAGCACCGTTGAGTTCTGAACGTTTTTCCAGCAGTTTCGTTACCTGCGCCTCGGTGCTTTCTATCTCCTTACGCAGGTCCTTGTGTATGTCGTCCAGTAATGTCTGCGCCAGCTTCCTGTAATCACCTGCATCTTCACCCGATTTTTCCAGAGTCTGGATTGATGCCGCGAGCTTATCCAGACCCGCAGCCACCTCGTTTCTTTTGTTGACAATCTGGGTTCCCAGTATCGCCTTCTCCTCTCCCTGGGCGGAACGGTAAGCGGCTTTCAGTTTTCCCAGGTCCTGCCTGAGTTTTTCGAGGCGCTTGGCAATCGTCTCTTCACTCGGCGGTTTCGCTTCCGCGGATGGGGTGATCGCCGAATTGGCCAGCGGGGCAGAGGCATCCTCGGCTATCGCATCGAACACACTTAAACTCATGACGATGGCAAGGCAGATCGACAGGTTGCAGAATCTGGCTGACATGATAACTACTCGTTGTTTCAACTATATTTTTGGCTATGGGAAACAAGACGGATATCGGCGCAGATACTGAACACTGTCAGGTCACGACGCTGCAGTTCCGCCCGATTTTCAGACTAGGATGCCCTACAAGTGCAGTCCTATTTCAATACAGGTTGCAGGGCTTTTCCAGCCCCGAATAACCCAGGCGAAAGGCGTGCATGGATTTGCAGGGCAGCCCGGTCTGCTGATCCGGGCCCCAAAGGGAGACTGAGGGCGCCCGGTTGGTCTCGGACACACCGCATAATCAACGCTCAAGAGCGCTCATATCGGGCTGAGCACCTGCCGCTCACCCCTGTTATCGGACGACGGATCTTCTGAGAGTACCCCATAAGACTTGCTCAGTGACTGCAATGCTGTCTGCTTGTCAGTAAAGAACGCATCATCTCCGAGCACATCAACCAGGCCGCTGCTGATGAAAACCTGCATGACCTGGTGTTTCAATCCGCTGAACATGAGTTTTACCCCCACCTTACCCAGCCGTTCAGCGATTTCGCGGACTTTTTCCTCACCCGAAGCATCAATTTCGTTGATACCGCTGGCCACCACCAGTATTGCCCTGGCTTTTGGAAATTGGCTGTTCGCCTCCAGGATGATGTCCTCGAAGTAGGCGACATTGATGAAGCTGAGTGAGCCGTCAAATCTGACAGGCACGAAGTTATGACTCAGTGGCTGAAGGTTATGGGCACGAATCCCTCCCAAGGTACCGTCTCTTTTGCGCGAGACAATCTCTGCCCTGGGCTTCATCACGCGAATCAGGTAATGGAGGACCGTCAAGGCCACGCCCAGGAGGATTCCGTTCGCGATGGATGGCGCCATCAGCAATGTTGCCACGAAGGTGATGATACCGATCAAGGCACTCACCCGATCAACTTTCCACGCCTGCAGCAGAGGCTGAATCCGAATCAGACTGAATACGGCCATCATTACGATCACAGCCAGCACCGCCTGTGGCAGGTGGTACAGGTAAGCGGTGAAAAACAGCAGTACGAGTACCACCGCAATTGCACTGACGATCGCGTACAGGCCCGTTGTCGCTCCGCTGCGGGCCGCCACCGCCGAACGTGAAAACGATCCACTCACCGTGTAAGAGCCAAAGAAACTTCCCGCAATATTCGCCAAGCCCTGTCCGATCAGTTCCTTGCTGGTATCCACCCGTTCTCCGGTGCTGGTGGCAATCGCCTTGGATATTGAGGTGGCTTCCATAAAACCGATCAGTGCCATTACCAAGGCCGCCGGCAGTAACGCGAGCATCAGGCTCCATTCGATCTCGGGAACCTGGAAGCTGGGCAGACCCTCCGGAATACTGCCCACCACGGCCCCGCCGGCTGAGAGCACCACCTTCTCGGCCTCGACATCGCTGAAACGCCATGCCTTGCCATCCCCATCCAAACCTGCGGGGCGTGTCTCCCCGGGGTACATCCATACTTGACTGTCGCCGATCTCAACCCCCTCCAGAGTCATGGCATGCAGGGCGACCTGGCGCCGGGTGTTCTCAGCCTTGAGACGCTGTAACTGCTTGTTCAGCACCAGCGTACTGGCGCGCAGCTTAGCCGCCGCCTCGATACGCGCCATGCCACCCTGGTTTTCCAATTCTTCCGCCTGCCGGGTGAACTCCGCGATGTCATCCGTCAAGTCCGCAATCCGGTCTTGTACCGCGTCGTATCGAGCAATCTCCAGGACCATCTGTTTGTCCTGAATCTGCGTCGTCGATACCCGCAGTTTCTCCTCATAACCGGTCATCGCACTGAGTAACGTTGCAATGACTACCGCGATCAGCACTCCCGGTAACGACGGGCGCTTACGCTTCAGCAGTATGATCACACCCCAGGTGCCCAAGGCGAACATCAGGGTGGCCAGGTGAAGTTCCGTGATCTGGCTCAGCACACGCCACAGGTCCGCCAGGTAGGAGTCGGTACGGGGGAACGGCACCCCGATGACCTTGCTCAGTTGCGACAGGCCGATGATCAGTGCCGCCGCGTTGGTAAAGCCCACGATCACCGGGCTCGATAACAGATTGACGATGGCCCCCAGACGGAACAACCCAAGCCCTAGACGCAGCACACCGACCATGAGTGCCAGCATGATCGAGAGGGCGATGAAGTGTTCGCTGCCCGGGCTTGCCAGGGGGATCAGGGCAGCCGCCGACATCAGCGACAACATCGCCACGGGCCCCGTATGCAGCTGACTGGAGGATCCCCACAGGGAGGCCACGATCACCGGCACGAAGGAGGCATACAGACCATAGACCACGGGCAAACCGGCCAGTTGGGCATACGCCATGCTTTGCGGCACCAGCACCAGCGCAACCGTGATGCCGGCCAGCAGGTCGCTTCGCATACCCTCGCGGCTCATCGGAAACCAGCGCAAAAACGGAAGCCAGGTCTGTAACACTGATGGCATATGCTGAACGCTCCCGGTCTAAACCACGAATCCCAGACTGTCCTGCACCTGGAGAGCGACCAGGCGCTGCCGCTGAAACCGGATTTTTCTACCGTCACTGACGACACAGATGTGCAGGGCTGTTGCGGTCATGTCCACCACGGATTGAGTCTCTGATTGTTTGCAGATCAGACTAATCAGGCCGCGCAGCGAGGTCCAATCGATAGTTTTCTCGCCTGGGATAGGTAAATCTCAATGGATCAGGTGTGAAACGCTACCCCCGGCACACAATCATCCGCAGCGCGGATTCGGGAAGTCCACCGCCAGGCCACAGGGACCCGAAATCCAGCGACCCGCAGCAACAGGGATCCGCTTACGGTCAGCCATCAAGTCATCAGGCAGAATTGCCGCTCAGCGGAATTAACCTCCTCCCCCATGCCGGATTACTTGGTATAATTCCATTTATGGTCAAACCGGCTGGCTGTATTCCAGGTCTGTCCGACGCTCGAAAATCACCCGCTGTTCAGAACAGATCACTGATAAAAAGATGACCACCGACAGCACACAACCAAGATTGGCTCTCGAGCATCTGGATGCGCTATTCAGCACCATGAGTGAAGGGGTGGCGATTCATGAACTGGTGTTTGATGATCACAGCCAGCCCGTTGATTACCGGGTCCTCAATGTCAATCCGGCTTTTTGCCGGATGCTCGGCCTGGACAGATCGGCCATCGAGGGAAAACCCGCCAGCGAGATTTATGCTCAATCACCCCCGCCCTACCTGGAGCTCTACCACCGCGTAGCCACTGGGGCAGAACCCTATCATTTCGAAACCGAATACGCACCGCTGGAAAAGACCTTCTCGATTTCGGTTTTTTCACCCGGCAACAACCGTTTTGCGACAATTTTCAGTGATATTACGGATCACCGGAGATTCGAAGCCGAGTTGCACCGCAAGCACCAGGAGCAGGAGAGCCTGATACGGGCCCTGCCCCAGGTGATCATGCATTTCGATGAACAGGGCAGACACCTGTTCACATCCGAGAATGTGTTTGGCTACGTCGGCATACCCGCGGCTGAATTCATCGGCAAGACGCACCTCGAACTGGGGTTCCCCCCCAAAATGTGCGAATTCTTCGAGAATGCCATCCAGCAACCCTTTCTCCACGGCAAGTCATACGAAACCCGGTTCGAGCTTCAAAAACCGGACGGACAGACGGCATTCATGACCTGGCACCTGGCTCCCAGCCGGGTGGAAAATGGCCGGGTGTTGACGGTGGTTGCAGTGGCCCGTGACATCACGGAACAGGTCCGCGCGGAAAACGAAATACATCGGGCTCTGGAGGCCCTGGAGAAGGAACGGGGTTTCCTGAGCACCCTGATTGAGACCCTGCCGGACCTGGTGTGGCTGAAAGACCCTGAGGGTAAATACCTGGCCTGTAATCCGGCATTCGAAAAACTCTATGGCGCCAGTGAGCAGGAGATCATCGGCAAGAATGACTGGGATTTCGTGTCAGCGGAGATCGCCCAGTTTTTCAGAGATCATGACCTCAAGGCCATCGCCAAGGGTGAACCCAACACAAACGAGGAATGGTTGACCTTTGCCAGCGACGGGCACAAGGCACTCATGGAAACGACCAAGACACCGATGTATGACAAGCAGGGCAAGGTCATCGGTGTTTTGGGGATTGCCCATGACATTACCCGGCGCATGCTGGCCGAGGTTCAGATCCGGCGTTTCAACGAACTGCTCAACCATTCTTCCGACAGCATCTTCGTGATACGCGCAGCCGATGCCAGAGTGATCGATACCAACACTACCGCATCCAAGGCTCTGGGATACAGCATGCAGGAACTCAAGGAGATGCATTTGTGGGATTTCATTCCAAGAATCCAAGACCAGGAGACCTGGCTGCAACTACAACCGCTACTCGCCGAACAGCAGGGCACTGCATTCGAGAGTGAGCATATTCACCGGGATGGTCATCGGATACCGGTCGAGATCAACGCCCATTTCACCCACGAAGAAGATGGAGACTATTTCATCGCGATCGCACGCGACATCACAGAACGCAAGGCTGCGCAGCAGCACATTCAAGAGAGCGGGGAACGTTACCAGGCAGTGCTTTCCACCACCTCGGATGGTTTTTGTCTGGTCGATACCGAAGGACGCCTGATCGAGGTCAATCAAGCCTACTCCGACATGTCGGGTTACAGTCCCGAAGAGTTGCTTGGCATGCGCATCAATCAGTTGGATGCTGATCTGAAACAGAACGAAATCGACCAGCGGATGCATCACATACTCACAACCGGTGCTGCTATTTTCGAGACCCGGCACCGACGCAAGGACGGTTCACTGTGGCCCGTCGAGGTGTCGGCCAGTTACTCCTCGCTGTATGGTGGTCGGGTATTCTCCTTCCTGCGCGATATCAGCGAGCGCAAGGAAGCCGAACGCAGAATCAAGTACATGGCGTACAACGATGTGCTCACAGGTCTGCCCAACCGCGAGTTGCTTGCCGACCGCCTCAAACAGGCCATCGCACACACCGACCGCGCAGAAAGAATATTGGCGATCTGTTATCTCGACCTGGATGGATTCAAACCCATCAATGACGAATACGGACATGAGATCGGGGATCGCATGCTGGTTCTGGTTGCCCATCGTCTGCTCGAGGATCTGCGTCAGGGTGACACCCTCGCGAGACTGGGTGGCGATGAATTCGTGCTTCTGCTCACTGAACTCACGACGCTCTACCAGGGAGAGCAGATCGTCCAACGCCTGCTCGATTCGATTGCCCAGCCATTTCATATCGATAATCACGTGATCAATATTTCAACCAGCGTGGGTATCGCCATTTACCCGCTCGACGAATCAGACCCGGATACCCTGATCCGCCATGCCGACCAGGCCATGTACGCCGCGAAACGCGAAGGGAAAAACACTTACCGCCATTATGACCCGATTCAGGACCTCCAGGTCCACCAGCACCGACAGGCGATCAAGGAGTTCCAGAGGTCTCTCGACGAGTCTCAACTGGAGTTGTTCTACCAGCCCAGGATCGATCTCGGAAACGCAGAGGTATGCAGCGTGGAGGCCCTGGTGCGCTGGAACCACCCGCATCGGGGCCTGGTCAGTCCAGGCGAATTTCTGCCTTTGATCCGAGGCAACCCGCTTGAGATCGCGCTCGACGCCTGGGTACTGGAAACCGCATTACGACAGCACATGGCGTGGCGCGCCCAGGGCCAGATTCTGCCGGTCAGTATCAACTTGAGTCCACAGAGCGTTCAACAGGGGGGGTTCAGCCGCTTCCTCGCAGATCTGTTGGCGCAGTTTCCCGAAATCAGCCCCGGCCAGATCGAGTTGGAGGTCCTGGAAACCGCCTCCTTCGAGGATATCGAACATGTGTCCAGGGTGATGAGTGATTGCAGAGAACTGGGAATCCACTTCTCCCTGGACGACTTCGGCACCGGTTACTCGTCGCTGACTTATTTTCATCGCCTGCCCATCAGCATTGTCAAGGTCGACCAGGGGTTTGTTCGGGACATGCTGAATGATCCGGGTGACCACGACATCGTAGAGGGGGTGATTCGACTTGCCGATGCACTGAGCCGGCCGGTGGTGGCGGAAGGTGTTGAGAGCCTCAACCATGGCCGGGAATTGCTCAGGCTCGGATGTCATTACGCACAGGGTTATGGTATTGCACGGCCGATGCATGCCAACGAGGTTGTCACCTGGGCTGAGTCATGGCTCAACGAATTGGATTGGCACCAATTGAGCCAGCAACCGATCCCCAGATCCGCCACGTGATCTGGACCTTCAGTCCCTCCGATTCGCGAATCTCGGGCTACGCCCCGACCCATGCGCCTCCACAGCCGACACTCGGGGAATGAAGCGTCTTCCGGGCATTCAGTTTCCGCGCATGTCAACCAAGCAGGATTCTCTGTTTCAGCTGATCGGCAGGCGTAGCCTATGGTGCAGACCTTGGCAGATCGGCTAAACTCACAGGACTCAGGCAACGATTTCGACCCGCTGACCCCCATGTCGAACAAATCCCAGACCGATCACTCCGACAGACACAAGGAGCAGGCCCCGAAAGGCCTTTCCCGAGACTATTCATCGGTACCGCAAAAGCCTATTAAGCTGAAGGACGAGGTCTCCCTGCATCCGGCGCTGAAAGGCGAACCCAGCGAGACTGACAACACCCGAAAGCATACGCCCCCACCCAGGCGAAGCCGAAAAAAACCTGCCGCAGCCAAACCCGTTGCGCTGTTTGACGGATTGTCCCCCGAGGCGAGGGAAATCATTCTGAACGCCGCCAACACAGCCGGCCTGGAACCCCTGGCCTGGCTGGATCGGTTCGTATGCGAGAGTTCTCAAATCGACGCAAACGTTCAACGGCCGGACAATGCCGAACTTATGCGGATGCTGCAGACAATGGATGAACGTCTACAGCGTCTCGAAGACCAGCGGGGCTTCTGGAGCCGGTTCTGGGAGCAATTCATGAACCCTCCCGGGCGCACGGATTGAATCCCCCCGGGATCGCTCAAATGACGTTGCGCCGCCCGTGCGCGGACATCACCCCCCCTTAACCGATGTGAACGCCCTTCCCCGCCCAAGGATCTGGACTGAGCCCCGACATGAGGAGTGGAAAGCTTTTATTACCCTCAGGTAGAATTTCAGCGCACCCTCAGGAAGCGGCACACCTGGTATCGCTCCAGTTTGGTGCAGAATATTTGTCAATATCGCCTGTTGGTCTGCTTACTTCTTGATTGATAACTAACCGTGAAACGTCAGCCAAGCGCGGCAACCCGCCGGGTCGAAACATTCACGGTTCTTCGCCTTCTCAGGGAGCGCAAACTGGCGTGATTATTGTATGTCTAACTCGCGCTCACGAAATCTAGCGCCATTTCCGCCAATTCTCGAGACAGCATAAAATCAATGCAAAATTACTGGGTTAACAATGGTCAGCCTTAGCCGCAATTCTCCGACCATTCGCTTGTATATGCCCGATGCGGATGAAGTGACCCTGGTTGTCGACGGTTGGTTCGAGTCGCAGCCAATGTTGAGGGAGAACAACGGGTACTGGTCCGTTGAATCAACACATTCGATCGATGATCTGCTCGGTCACAGCTATCATTTCAACGTCGTTGAAAACGGACGGGTATTCAGTGTCGCCGACCCGCTGGCCCACCTGACCAAACGGGATGAAAAGTCGATCAAGTCCTATTTTTCCGATCTGCGATATGACTGGAAAAACTCCGACTTCGTCACCCCACCGTTGCATGACATCGTGATCTATGAAACCCATCTGCCCGCATTGAGCCGACACCGGAACACAGAGGTATCGCATCCGTCACACCGGGGCCGCTACCCCGGCGCCACATCACCCAAGGTTCTCAGACATCTCAGGCAGATGAATGTCTGCGTGGAATTTCTCCCATTGCATGCCAGCGACCGTTTACTCGGTCAGGACTGGGGTTACTTCACGACCTCGTTTCACGCCATGCGGGAAAGCTACGCGCTGAAGGAAATAGACGTCAATAAAGAGGTCATGGCGGTGGTGGATGCGATGCATGGCCAGGGAATCCCCGTGATACTGGATGTGGTATTCAATCATGGCGCCGAATTGTGGGTACTGGCGTGGGGCAAGGAGATCGTCTACCGCAAACATGAGAACGGCGACTTCTGTCATGGCTCCGGTTGCGGACCGACCGTCAATACCGAGCATCCCTTCATTCGAGAAATGATCATCCAGACGCTGCAGCACCTGGTACAGAACTATCGCTTTGACGGCTTTCGATTCGACCTTGGCGCCCTGCATGACAAACAGACCATGCTTGAAATTGACCGGCGCCTGCCGAAAAGCATCTACCTGATCGCGGAACCCTGGGCGCTCGGAGGGACACTCTGGGGTAAAGGGGACATGGCGCATGAGTTCGCCCATTCACGCTGGGCGGTATGGAATGATGATTTCCGGGAACCGGCAAGAACATTTCTGATGGGGCATGGTGATCATCACAATCGTGACCGTCTGATACAGGCGATCACCGGAAACCATATCAGGAATGGCGGCTGGGCCGTTCGACCGCAACAACGTATCAACTATCTCACCAGCCATGACGGAAAAAGTCTCGCCGATTTCGTCGGAAATGACCGGAAACGCGCATTTCTTGGCATATTGATGGTACTGACCTCACAGGGTGTGCCGATGTTGAGCGAAGGTTCCGAACTCATGCACAGCAAGCAAGGTCACGACAACAGTTACAACCGGCCTGACCTCAACCAGATCGACTGGGGAAAACTGCGGGCCAACCAGGACCTGACCACAGCCGTCTCACGGTTGATTCTGCTGCGCAAGACCCTGCCGCATTTTCACTATAAAAAGCATCTCAGGTATCACTATGAAAAAGCCGTATTGTGGGATATCTGCTGGATCTACCCAACCGGCTTTCCACATCGTGACAATACCAATGCGATCGGCTTCATCCTGAAGCCTCCTCCTGTCTGGTACCGGATACGGCGTGACCGGCAGTCGCTGATCGTACTCTTGAATGGCAGTAACAGCGGTGCGGATTTTCATCTGCCGAAAGGCAAGTGGAAGGTTCTGGTCGATGGGAATTCGATTCAGGTCAACGCAGGCGGGATACCCGATATCCCACCGGCGCAGGTGAACTATTATCTACACCCCGGAACCGGTGTGGTGCTCGCGCAATAGACCCCTTCACCCGGATCCGACTCATCCCGTTTAAAGGCCCTGTAAACAAACCCGATGGGTACGTTCAACTTCCCTCGGCGAACCTCCCCTTTAACCACAGCAGAAGCAGCACCATTGGCAACTGGATGACCACGAACAGTGCACCAAATGCCAGGAACTCGGGACGCCCCAGCGTGGTCGTCGCAACCAGCGCCGCAGCACCCAGATTGCGGATCGCGAATTCAATCGATAAAACATATCTCGCCTCCGCAGCGGCGCCGAGCAGTGTTCCGACCAGCCAGCCAAGCATGAACGCCGAGAACGTAAACACAACAGCGAACGACACAGACTCGCGATAGGTTGCAGTGACCGTCTGCCATTGCTCAAACAGGATCAGTCCGATCAATCCCACCAGCAATGCCTGACTGACTACACGAAGTCGCAACGCCAGGCGCTCAACCATATCCGGTGCAAGATACTGAAACAGCATCCCAATCCCCACAGGAATCAGCAGGAAAATCACCAGCCGCAGCATCATCTCTGCAATAGGTATTTCACTCCCGGCGTCAGGATCCATCAAAGGCAGGGCCAGGCTCAGTATCGCCGGAAGAGTGGCGAAGGAAAGCAGCGTCGACAGGGTCGTCATTATCACCGACAGTGACACGCTGAGGCGACCCAGGTAACAGTAGAAATTGGACAAGGCTCCCCCCGGACAGGCCGCCACCAGAATCAATCCCGCAGCGAGTTCCGGTGCCGGGTTGGTTGCCGTTATAAGCAACACAGCAACCAGTGGCAAGAGCAGAAGTTGGGCGAGCGTGCCTCCCAGGAGGACCAGCGGACTGCGTAGCACCCATTTGAACTGAGCGGCCCGCACACCGGTGCCGGCTGTCACCATCAGCAGCACCACAATCAGTGGAATGAGCAGGTCTCCGGTCATTGACGGCAAATTGTAGCGCGCGGTGAAACGACCTCGCGTTTCGCTGTTTCACGGGGTGAAATCCATAGTCTCATGTCCACCCTCCCTCTTAGGCAGCCTAGTCCAGGTAAGGTCTTGGAACCATAAAGCCATCCGGATAGCGCGATTCACTTGCCACTCCCAGCAGGCGAAATCATAGCGCAGGCCCGGTCAGCGCACTATTTTCAACTACTTTACAGGCTGGAGTGGGATTTTGGAGGGAGTGGATTCTGCTTAGTGCCTGTTTACACGAATCCGATGGTTGCGGCTCTCTCGCACCCAACCCGCCCCGGATTGGCCAAGGCAAACCGGGGCGGCTTTCTCTCTGCTGGCGTCATCGGCGATACCAGTGCAGTGCGGCGACGGATGTGTCTCGATCGTGTCATCACCCCGCAGCGGTGGCTATTGGGACAGGCCCTGCTCTTCGCTGACCTGACGCTCAACAGTTTCGGCATTGCTGACTTTCGCCCCGCGGGGAGGAAACTCCTGAAGCGTTGCAAGATGCCGGGCAACGAGTTGTTTCGCTGGGCCGAAGGCCCACATCTTCTTACCCATCCAGCCGGTATAGAGACCGGACTCCTCGGCGGCTTTTTCATAGGGGTCCCGGCGCAGGTTGAACAACAGCGGGGCATTCAGCTCTTCCACAGGACCTGACCAGCCCTCGTTCTGCACCGCGAAATGAGCCTTCCAGTCGTTATAGCGCACCGCCTGAAGCCGGGTACCCGAATAATAGATCACCTCGGCGCGGTTGCTGGATGATTCACCGCGCAGGAACGAGAGCTGGTTGTAGCCGTCGAGGTGAACCTGGTAACCCCAATGCCCCTGCTTCATCAGCTTGGGCAGGTCTTCAGGTCCGCCGGCCGCCGCCACCAGTGTCGGCACCCAGTCCAGACTGTCGAAGATACCGTTCAGGACCCTGCCTTGTGGGATGTTGCCGGGCCACCGGACGATCGCCGGCACACGAAACCCACCTTCCCAGGTCGTGCCCTTCTCGCCGCGAAAAGGCGTGGTGCCGCCATCGGGCCAGGTCATGGTTTCAGGCCCGTTGTCCGAGGTGAAAATTACAATTGTATCGTCTGCGATCCCCAACCGGTCGAGTTCATCGAGCACCTTGCCGACGTTGTCATCGAGCTCCTTCATCACCACATCCTGGAGTCCCTTGCCGTTTCCCAACTGATTCTCGTATTCGGGTTTCAGATGCGTCCAGACGTGAGCGCGTGCAGGGTTCATCCACACGAAAAAGGGCTCTTTGTCAGCCACGGTACGACGCATGAACTCGATGGTGTGGGCTGTCACTTCATCGTCCAGAGTCTCCTGACGCTTGGGCGGCGCGGGTCCGTCATCCACGATGCGTTGTTTTCCGACGCGTCCCCAGCGCTCCTGATCGGTGGCGTCATCCGTGTGCGTTGCGTAGGAGTGCACGATGTTGCGCGGGCCGAAGCGTCGCGCGAAATCCTCGTCGTCCGGCCAATCCGGATCCACGCTGTACTCCATGGCGTTGAGATGGTAGAGCCAACCCCAGAATTCATCGAAACCGAGATTGGTCGGCAGATATGGGTTGCGGTCCCCCAGGTGATTCTTGCCGAACTGACCGGTCGTATACCCAAGCCGCTTGAGCAATGCTGCAAGGGTCGGATCCTCGGGCCGCAGCCCCGCGTCCTCGCCAGGCAGGCCGACCGTGTGCATGCCGGTACGCACCGGGAACTGGCCGGTGAGAAACGCGGCCCGGCCCGCAGTGCAGGAAGGTTGTGCATAGTAGTCAGTGAACCTGACCCCTTCGGCAGCCAGCTGGTCGATGCGGGGGGTTTGAATGCTCTTTACGCCCTGGTGGTAGCTGCTGAGGCTCGCCCAACCCACATCGTCCGCCATGATGACCAGGATGTTCGGCTGGCCGGCCGCATGGCTGGCGATGGGCAGAAGGCACAGCACAAAGGTGGCCGTGCGTGCCCAGAGTGTGATCATTCCGCGCATTAAATTGTCCTCCTTTTTGCATCGCGAGTTGACCACAGGCCCCTGACGGCGTCCAATGCATTATTTACAGGAAAAGCTGACATAAAACGCATGAGCATAACTCATCGCCAACTGGAACACGCCCTGTTATTGGCCAGGAGTGGCAATTTCACCCAGGCCGCAGCCGAGGCGAATGTCTCCCAAAGCGCCTTCTCACGCAGTATTCGCAAGCTGGAGGACAGCCTGGGTGTGTGGCTATTCGACCGCACCCGAGGCCCGGTCACACCCACGGCTTTTGGTGAGGTACTGCTACGGCGCGCCAAGCTCGCGGTATCTGAAGTCGAGGAACTGGAACGGGAAATATCCTTTCTCAGGGGGCTCGACAGCGGTACGCTGACAGTAGCCTTTGGAATCTACCCGGCCGAGGTCTCCGGCAACCGTGCCATCGCGGATCTGGTCAGGCTTCACCCGAATCTGGGGTTTCGCGTCCATGTCAGCAACTGGGAGGAGGTCAACAGACTGGTCCTGAGCAATGCCGCCGATGTCGGTTTTGCCGCCATCGACGCCGCGCTGTCTGACGAACGTTTCACAGTACACCCCGTCAGCAACCACGAAATGGCCCTGTTCGTGTCGTGTGACCATCCACTTGCCAACGTCCCAGGTATTACCCGGGTGGATCTGGAGAATTTTCCCCTCGTATCCATCAGGGTCCCAAGTCAACTGGCCGATGCCGTGCCCGGTAAGGCCGACCTGAATCAGGACACGGGCTTCCTCGTGCCGGCAGTTGAGGTTGACGATTTTTCGTCCACTCGCACGATTGTGGCCGGAGGCAGCGGAATCGGCGCAGTCGTTCCGCTGCAAATCGAGGCATCATTGCAACAGGGAGAGTTCGTACTCCTGGACTACGCACGACCCTGGCTGAGTCCGACACACGGTTTCATCCTCAAGCGCGGACGCGCAATCAGCCCGGCGGCACAAGCCTTCATGGATCGGGTGCTTGATGTGGAAGTCGATGCGGGAGCGCGCAACCAGGACCTGATCGAAAGATTTCACCCCGGGAATAAGAATCCCACTCTATAGCCCTAGTCAGGCATTCCCGGGTAGCTGGCGAAAATGCAGGAAATACGGAATCTCAAGCAGAATCCGTATGAAGGCGGTGGGGACGATAATCTGCAAACAAGGGCTTGGCACGCTGGAAACCAGGCGAAGAGGAATTGATGTCGCACGATCTTTACAGAGTTGATCGTGATCAACGAAATATTGGGTGGAAAATCCTGACTTGGCATCAGAATGTACTAAGCTCCAATGGTAGAGAAAACGACACCTGCCGGCAGTAGCAACCGTTTCAGGTTGAGCTTGAATCAGACATAAAAATATGACGCAATGATTGGTAATTATTGTCATGGTAAGACTCGGGCAGTTTGCACACACGCATGCTCTGCGCCAATCCAGTCGAGAGATCCAAACCCGTGATGAGCCGGGCTGTCAGACCCGACTCTTCCTGCCTCCGGAGTTTGCCATGAGTATCAAATACAAATTTATTCTACCCACCATCATCGCCGCACTGATTCTCGGGGGTGCCGGTTTCACCCTGATGAACGGACAGTTGTCCGACCTCGAGCGATCCTTCATCCAGATGCTTGCGAATGCCAAGATTGCTGATTTGCGCCGCACCATCGACGACGCCGGTGACACGGCGCTGGCCCAGGCAGCCCTGTTCAGCGAACGACCGGCCGTGCAGGAGGCTTATCGCATCGCGCTCAATGGCAATCTCGCCGACGAGAACGATCCCCAGTTGCAGGCTGCACGCGATCTCTTGCGCGAGAGGCTGGCCGACGAACTGAAAGGCTTCGAACACGTCTATGGCAGCAAGGCAAAAATCCATTTTCACCTGGCCAAGGCCCGCAGCCTGTTACGCGTATGGCGGGAAAAACAGGCCAAGCGGAACGGCCAGTGGGTCGATGTTTCGGATGACCTGACGTCGTTTCGCCAAACCGTGGTCGATATCAATCAGGATGGCAAGCCGATCAAAGGTATCGAGCCTGGCAGAGGCGGATTCACCGTGCGCGGCCTGGCCCCGGTCATGGATGGGCCAAAACAGCTCGGTTCGGTCGAGGTACTGATCAGTTTCGCAAAAGTCCTGTCATCCCTCGACAGCCAGGAGGGGCTCACCTCGCGCTTGTACATGAACGCAGACATCCTGCCCATCACCACCCGATTGCGTGACCCTGATAAATATCCGCTGCTGGACAAGGAATTCGTCCTGATCGCCGGTCAGGACAACGCGCATCTCGATTCACTGGTCACCCTGGACAAACTTTCCAGTGGTCGGACCGCAACGAGCACCGATGTCATCGGCAACGTCGCACTGTCGATATTCCCGATACAGAACTACAAACAGGAGCAGATCGGCGTCATGGTGCTCGCTCAGGATGTCAGCGGACCCAAGGCGATCATTCGCAAGGCCGCCATCGCCTTCGGTATCACCCTCGCGTCCCTGATTCTGATGCCGATCATCATCAGCCTGATCACTTTGAAAAAGTCGGTCTCTCAACCGGTCGATGAGGGTTTGAAGTTTGCCGAGGCGATGGCACAGGGCAACCTCGATGCGAATATGAACATCGACAGCCGCGACGAACTGGGGCAACTGGCCAGTTCTTTGAACCGCATGGCAGCGAAACTGCGTGAAGTGGTCATCGAGGTGCGTGCCAGCGCCGATGAACTCAACGACGCTTCCAGCGAGGTCAATTCCACCGCCCAGGCAATCAGTTCATCGGCCACCGAACAGGCTGCAAGCGTCGAGGAGACCTCGGCATCGATGGAAGAACTGCATGCCTCTGTACAGACCAATACCACAAACGCGCGAACCACCAACGACACAGCCTTATCGGCTGCGAAACAGGCCGAGGAAGGCGGTAAGGCGGTCAAGGAAACGGTGCAGGCAATGGAGCAGATCGCGACCAAGATCAGTATGATCGAGGATATCGCCTACAAGACCAACCTGCTATCCCTGAATGCGGCCATCGAAGCCGCTCGCGCAGGCGAACACGGCAAGGGCTTTTCGGTGGTGGCCGCAGAGGTCCGCAAGCTTGCCGAAAGCAGCCGGGTAACCGCAGAGGAGATCAACATCCTGGCGCGCAACAGCGTGCAAATCGCCGATGAGGCCGGCAACCTCCTCGAACAGGTCGTTCCCGCTATCACAAAGACCTCTTCACTGGTCGGACAGATCACCACCGCCTCGGAGGAACAGGCCTCGGCGGTCAGCCAGGTCAACACCGCACTTGGAGAACTCGACAAGGCCACCCAGCAAAATGCCGCCGCCTCCGAACAACTTGCGGCAACCTCGGACGTACTGTCCAGTGAGGCCAAGCGGCTGCAGGAAGGGGTCGAATTCTTCAAGGTAGGCCGCGGCGAGCGCTAGTGGGCCGCTACTGAACTGGTTGCCCTGCCCCGCGCTACCAGCATCAGCCTCTCCCGCAGTTCGGTGTTGTGCGCAAACCCTGCCTCGCAGATTGGCACCGGTACCTGACACCGGGTAGGTCATGTGAGGAGTTGTCGGTTGTCTCCTGTGCCCGAGCCGAGTCAGAGCTGCTCGAGCCAGCCACTGACGATGCCGACCAGGTCTGCTTCCTTGCCATCGAAGAAGTGGTTGGCGCCTTCGACCCTGCGCTGGGTAAACGCCAGTCTGCTCGCGGCCTGGGCACGTTGCTCGACACTTTCGAGGACACCCTCCAGGTCGTCACTGCCGTAGAGATCGAGTACCGGCAGTTGCATCATTCCCAATGAACGCACCCCATCCTGAACCTCACTACCAAAGTTGCCCGACATACCGATGCTGACGAAACCCGCGAAGCCATCGGGGTGGCTACGCAGATAAAACGCACCCATGGTCGCGCCCTGACTGTGGCCGACTAGGACGATGCGCTGGACGCCTCGTTCGCGCAGGTAAGCGATCGCCGCATTGATTCGCGGGTTCACTTCCGGGTAGAGCGGCACGTATTCCTTGTAGTCGGCTTCGTTCGGCAGTACCGGCATCTGGATCGATAGTGTCCGCCAGCCGTGCATGGGCAGTTCGACGCGCAGGGGTTTTACCACCTGCTGCCAGTCCGGGTGCACACCGGTACCGTGCAGGATGATCGCCGCCTGCCCCTTGTCATCCCCGGCTTCCGTATACAGGCCAAGAAAATCGCTCTTGCCGTCATTGAGCCATACCGCCTCGCCATCGATCAGCGCATCGACGATCTGTTCGGCCCAGCGCTTCTCCTTGGCCAGGTCGGAAGCCAACGCCCAGCAGCTGGTACAAAGCAGGGCAATCAGTATGGCACGGGGAAAATATTGCATTGCGGGGCTCCGGATGCGGGTGTGGACAGACGCCCGGTAAACCGCCCATGACAAGCCCGGGGAGGGGTGAAAAAGTATGAAACAGCTGGCAGGGCGCGGCTGCGTTTCAGCCATTGTTGCCAAACCGTGAGTCAGGTGCAAGCTTCGGCGAGGCTGAGGGGAGATGCTGTGAAACCCTTGCCCGGGTCAGAGCATGTCGGGAGAAACCTGACAACAGCCGACGCAAGCGGACCGCCTGGTCGCCACATCAACCTCAAGAACGTGAGGGTGGATCAGGCTGACGTCCATTCCTGAAAACCAGTTTGACCACGGAAGACGAGGTTGTGGGTCCTTCCGGGGTATTGTCAGTGGTCTCACTGGCCAGCTCCGTGCGGTTTCTGCCATTGCCCTTGGCACGGTAAAGCGCCTCGTCCGCCCGCCTTGTCAGGGAGTCGAGGGTATCACCCTCCCGGTAATCCGCCACGCCCAGGCTGATCGACAGATGACCGACACGGGGGTGGGTGTCGGTTCCAATCGCCATGCGGAGTTTTTCCGCCACCTGAAATGCCGCTGCGGCGTCCGTTTCGGGGCACACGACCATGAACTCCTCTCCGCCCCAGCGTCCGGCCTGATCGGTGGTGCGGAGATGGCTTCTGATCATCGCCGCCACGCTGACCAGCACCTGGTCCCCGGCCTGGTGACCGAAAGCATCGTTGACGCGCTTGAAATGGTCGATGTCGAGCATGATGACCGAGAAACCATGACCATAGCGCATCGATCGTTTGATCTCATGGGCGAAGATCCTGTCGAGTCTGAAACGGTTATGCAAACCGGTCAGCTGATCCTGTTCTGCAAGGACCTCGAGCCGCTCGTTGGCGCGTTCCAGTTCCTGGGTACGGCGTCTGACCTGTCGACGCAGTATTTGGGTATACGCAAACAGAGCAACCACCAGCGCCAGCGCGGAACCAATCACCAGCGTATAGACCAGCCAGCGGGGTATCACTTCCACGCTGACACTGAGAATCCACTTCTGACGGATGCGTTCCAGCTCCGAATCCGGAATACGCTGCAAACCGTTTCTGACTTGCTGCAGCATGGCCCCATTGCCCTCCTTCACCGCAGCACGCAGATACTTGGTGTAGAGCGTCTGAGTCACCCTGAATCGCTCGGGTACACGAAACACATTGAGGTAATACATCCCCACGGGATAATCGGCGACAAAGGCGAGAATCTCGCCGTCTACCGCAGCCTGAACCATCTCCCTGTTGTTGGAAAACTCCCTGAGTTGCACCCCGGGGTAATTGATGGTGACGAACTCCTCTTCATAACCTCCGCGCACGATACCTACTGGTACCGCACCCAGCGAACGCAACCCGTCCGCCACCAGCACAGGCGATACAAAAAGTCGCGTGGTGAGTGGAAACAACTGCTTGGAAAAATCCAGATAGGCATCGCGCTCGTCAGACTGGAACAGTCCCCCATGCACATCCGCTTCCCCCGAGCGTACCCGGTCGATGCTCTCCTGCCAGTCCACCAGCTGGAATTCGACGCTGCGACCTGTGACTTCGCCGTAGGTGCGCCAGAGATCGATGAGCAGCCCGCGCGGCTGGTCCCTGTCATCAAGATAGGAGAACGGGGGCCATGCAGCATCCTGGGACACGATCAGTGGTTTCGACTCTGCGCTCGAGGCAGGCGCTTCAATGCTCAGGCCGAAGAGCATGACCCCCAGCACGAACGCAATTCTCAGCATCATGACCTGTTACCGTAAATACACTTTCAAATGCGATCCGGGCCTGTCACCGTACATGCTCCATCCATATGCACCTATCCCTGTCATTGTTCTGCCGCAGGCCTGCAAATCGTCGATGCGCGTTGATAATAGCACATGCAGACCATTGCTGGATTCATGCCCGACTGTGCCGCCCCAAAGGCGGTGTATCAACGTTCGGTTCGACCTTTTATTGACCCGGCCACCCAATATGTCGTCTTCAGGGTTTCAATCCTTCTCTGTTTCGGCCACTTTGGGAAAACCTTGTGGAGGCTCCGAATCCGCTTCCCACCCAAACCATGCAGAAAACCCACTGCTTCACTAGGGCCAGTTAACACTAATCCGATAGTCCCTGTTGCGCCCCGAAAGGCTGGGTCTGTATTTACGCCCAGCGGCGTTATCATTCGCTCATGTAGCCGGGCTGCACTACGCTCATTCTGCCTTGCTGGGCGCAAATACAGCTCCAGCAGGAACTATCGGATTAGTGTTAACAGGCCCCAGGCAGAACAACCGGCTTTTATTGGCTTGAACGACGGGACCACGCTGTTGAGTGACACCACTCAAAAAAATGAAAAAGTACGTCCCAGGTAAAGATATGTTTCGGTGCGTCCGCCCTCGGCAAAGCCTTGTGCCAGGTAGACGGGTCCCAGAGGTGAGTCGATTGCCAGGTTGATGGCGCCGGCGTAGCGCAGAGAATCGAAACCTACGTCTTCTCTCTGGTTCCAGGCATTACCCGCCTCGAGTGAAGTACCCAGGTAAACCGGCACCTTGAATATCGAGCGGCTGTTTCCGATCTCATGCAGGTAGATAATGCGCATAATGGCGGCATAACGACCGGAGAATTCGGATTCGTGGTAGCCGGAAAGGTTATACAGACCACCAACTGAAAATACATCGTTAACGGGTTCATCACTGTTGGTTGCACCGGCGAACCCCGCCCACAGCATCACAGTGTGTTTTCCCCAACTGTTTGCGCTGAGGCCCTCGACCGTGTAGGTGTCGTATTCCTTTTCTGCACCGAGTTCATCTCTGTGTGCCGTCCACACCACACTTGCCATCGAGCCTGAACGTGGCAGGTTGATACTATCCAGATTGTCGTACATGAATCTGGCCACCCAGGCACCAATCCTGACATCCTGACTGGGCGCTGACATATCGCCCACAAAAGTCCCGGTGTCACCGGAACCGCTATAGGCGCCAAGTTCCAATGTACCCCAGTTTCCCAGATGTCGACCGGCAGCCAATCCCAGGCTTGAGTAACTGACTTCCATGTCTGCGACCTGATGTCCCGATTCATAGACACCGACGTGGTTCTGGTAATAGCCCAATATGGTTCGGAAATAGTATCTGAGACGATCATCGATGGGTTGGTATAGCTCGGTGGTCACTCTCTGATCATGACCGATGGCAATCTCAGAGCGCCACTCCCCACCCATACTGTTGATTGGATTCAGGGTATAGCTGGTGGCCAGGTTGAACACCCCCTTCTCCTCAAAATTGGTCTGCATAATCAGGCCGAATCGCAGATAGTGCGGACCCCAGTCTTTCTCTTCGGCGTGGATCACCAAGTCAGCCCCGTCCGCATCGGAGTTGAGGTCATAATCGATCCGCTTGAAGATATTCATCCCAAACAGCAGATTGAAATCATCCTCCAGGCCCGGGAGATCCAACTCATCACCCGCGTTGATCGTGATATGGGCTTTGAGTATGTCAGTATCCAGTGGCGTTTGATTGTTGAAGCTTATGCCATCAACCTTCACAGGCGGAGCGTCTTGACGCCTGACCGAAGAGAGGTAGGCTGCGTATTCGTTTTCAGAAACGGAGAGTCTGCTGAGTTCACCGCCAACAAGGCTCGCCGCGGTCGAGCCATTGTCAATCATCTCACCAGCCTGCCAAAAATCGGTCGATGAGAATCCGCTCAAATCGGGCTGAATAAGAATATCTGATGATGATAGTAAGGCGCGCTGTTCTTCGGTATTTTTCTGGATGGTAAATCCCAGGGTCTGATTCAGAATACTGAAAGGGGATCCCAGACCCTCCCTGGACTGCATCTGACTACTCAAATCGACCACGATCAGGATATCGGCACCAAGATCACGCGCCAGTTGCACAGGGAGATTATTCGCCACACCGCCATCAACGAGCAGTCGGTCCTGCCACTCAACCGGGGCGAAAACACCCGGTATGGCCATACTCGCCAGCATCGCATCAGAGAGCGTACCATTTTGCAATGCAACGGCCTCTCCGGACTCGATGTCCGTAGCGACCGCCCGAAACCTGATCGGCAGTTCATCGAAGTCATTCGGTGCGGACAGGGTCAGGGATTTCAGTCGCAATGACAGCTGTTGGCCCTGCAACAACCCCTTGGGAATGATGAATCTTCCCTCCTTGATACCCGCTTCCAATTTGATCAGGAAGTTAAAATCATCCTGCTTGCGCCGTATGCTGCGTTCGGTTCGCGGTGGCTCGTCCCGAAATACCCGGTCCCAGTCGGTCTCAGCCAACAGACGTTCGATATCCTCGACCGAATACCCATAGGCGTACATTCCCCCCACAATGGACCCCATGCTGGTGCCGGTAATGATGTCTATGGGAATCCTGTGCGCCTCCAGCACCTTGAGCACACCAATATGAGAAGCCCCTCGCGCCCCGCCGCCACTCAGCACCAGGCCGATTTTTGGACGATCGCTCGAGTGATCCGGCGCTGAATCGTCTGCATGAGACAGGCCTGAATCAAGCACAAGAAACAGGCTTACACACAGACAGACAATTTCGCGGAACAGACCTGATGAGTGAACATTCTTTCTTTTCGAATTCATCTTGGATTCAATTATCAGCAGCTTGAACTTCCGTTTCCGATCGGCGCAAATCCTACAATTATCCGCGATCACACATACAGATATATTATTGACCCGTCCAAGGAATATGTCGACTTAAGTGCTGTGAACCCAGATCACATGACTTTCAATCAGGGAAACCCGATCACCTGAAAACCACACATACACGATGCCTCGATTGTAGTGTTGAAGCTGAAATCCAATGAGAATACCAGGGAGGCCAGAGCACCGGGTCCATCTCTCCATACAAACACTCCAGGACGCTGATGGCCTGTTCATTCCGTGTATTGTGATTGCTTACACTCAGGCGGACAGGATATCCAACAGACTGGAATGAACTCTGTGAGATCCATTGTATCGATCGCATCCACATGGGTTGTTCCGCGCAACTCAAGTTTTCCGTGAGAAACCAGGTCCGAATCGACAATCGCAATCCGTGCATCTTTCAATGCAGTAATAGCTCATCATCTGTTTTCAGGCGGTTCAGCCTGCTTCAGACTCACTCCTGGCAGGTGATCCGTTCACCGACCCGAGTGAATGTTTTTATAATTTTTAACCTTGTGAGTTGACACAGAAAACCGCAAAACCGACTCAGTTCAGGATCAAGGTGATCGTCTCCAGCATCGACTCGGCCGAACGGTAGTCGACCGGTATCGCCCAGCGCCCGTCCTCAACCTCGAGCACCAGGGAAGGAAAACTGTGCACCCCGAGCGCCCGGCTGTGGGCGATTTCATGCTCGAGCGACTGTTGGGTCGAGTGATCTCCCAGTTCACTATGGAATTGCCGCCCATCGATTCCGAGCGCTTCAGCCAGTGAAACGAGTACTGGAACATCCGATGGATTGCGTGCTTCGAGATAATAAGCCTGCTGTATCGCCAGAATCATTTGCTCCTCGGCTTCGGGTAACAGGGTGCGGGCGGCGATGACCGCGCGGCAGGCGGAATATGTGGCGCGTCTCGGTGTCGTGCACTGCCAGAATCCGAAGTTGAATTCGGTACCCGGTACGGACGTCTGAATACGTCGCCAGGTCGCCTGCAGGCTCTCGCGCATCTCCTGCGGCATCGGCTCGTCGGTATCCGGGGCCAGACCACCGAGCAACCGACTGTGACTGACATCGGCAGGCAGGCGCTGTAGCAGGATCTGGAGTTGTGGGCGAAATGCCCAGCACCAGCTGCACATGGGATCGTGGACATAGTAGAGGTGAGGCATGAGTTTCACACTTTGCAGACCAGGGCATGGCGGACAGATTCGATGGGAACCTGCCATAGCGGAAAAGGTTCTATTCTGGAGGAGAGGGACTCAGATTGCGATCCCTCAGGGACCACCACACGCTGACGTGGGATAGCGACTGATCAACTTTCAGGAGAGTGAGATGCTGACACGACGCAGACTGCTTCAGAGTACGGCCGTTTTGTCGGCTTTCGCCACTCTGCCGGTGCTGGCTAGCGGGCGAACAGAACTGCCGAAACGCGCGATTCCCGCCACTGGGGAGACGATTCCCCTGCTCGGCATGGGAACCTGGCTCACCTTCGATGTGGCTGATTATCCTGCACAGGTCCAGAGGCGGACAAAGGTGCTGCAGACCTTCCTCGAGGGCGGCGGCGGGCTGGTCGATTCTTCCCCCATGTACGGCTCCTCCGAGCAGACCGTCGGTCTCGCCCTGAGGCAGCTCAAGGGTCACGCCTCGCTCTTCACAGCGACCAAGGTCTGGACGCCGACCCGTTGGCTGGGTATTCAGCAGATGCAGAACTCCATGGCCCTGTGGGGAGTGGACAGGTTCGACCTGATGCAGGTTCACAATCTGCTCGACTGGGAGACCCACCTGGAGACATTGAAGGCGTGGAAGGACGAAGGTCGGATACGCTACATCGGCGTGACGACCTCGCATGGCAGACGCCATGAAGAACTGGAACGGGTGATGCGGCGCGAACCCTTGGACTTTGTCCAGTTCACCTACAACCTGCTTGACCGCGAGGTGGAGTCCCGGCTGCTGCCCCTCGCATCCGATCAGGGCATTGCGGTGATCATTAATCGCCCCTTCAGACGGGCGGCACTGCTCGATACGCTCGCCAACAAGCCTCTGCCGCCCTGGGCGGGAGATCTGGCGTGCACCAGCTGGGCCCAATACTGCCTCAAGTTCATCCTCTCCCACCCGCACGTCTGCTGTGCGATTCCCGCCACCACCCGGGTCGATCACATGCAGGAAAACCTGCAGGCCGCCGCCGGAACAATGCCCGATCAAGCGACCCGAACCCGGATGGCGGAATATGTGGCGTCGATTCTCAGCTGAACCGGCGGCGCCGACCGGATTCGGGATTGCAACAAATACTCCAGTATGAGACGCTCAATCGTAAGCTGGATGCTTGCTTTTCTTGAGTCGAGCTGAGTCTGGACAGACAAAGGTGACAAGCTATTGTTTGTTCATCTGTGACCTGAACTCGCAAAATCGTATCGACTAGTACACACGTTTTACAGGTAGCATCCAGATGATCAAACCGTTAGTCTACTGGCTGTATTCAAAGACCCTCGCAAGACTCGTAGAAGCACAAATTCGCAAACACCTGTTGTACAAACAAATAATACTGGGTGATGCCGATCGTGTTTCCGTGGACCCTACCGCTCTCGTCAATAATACATTGTTCAATGTATTGTCCGGTAATATCACCGTCGGTAAACATGCCTTCTTTGGTCAGAACGTGTGCCTGCTGACCGGCACACACCCTGTCGACCGTCCCATCGAGGTGAGAAAACTTGAGTTTCCGGCTTCCGGAAGAGACATTGTCATTGAGGAAGGCGCATGGTTGGCCACCAATACGACGGTTATCGGTCCGTGCACGATCGGCGCCATGAGCGTCGTTGCCGCGGGAGCCGTGGTTACCAAGGATGTACCGCCGTATACGATTGTCGGCGGGGTACCGGCGAAGGTCATCGGTAAGGTCGATATCTCAGAATAGCAAAACTCAAACTCTCAAATATTCCGCTGATCCTGCATCGCCACCGCATGCTGAAATTCGGGTTATTTCGTCTGTCTCATGATTTGCCTGTCAGTCCCCCCTGGCTGAAATTCATTGCTTCAGGATTGAATATTGGAGAACCGGTATGGCAGCAACAAGCCTTGGCCTGGATGTGCATTGAACACTCTCAAACAGGGATTCGCTAGCCAACGGGTGAGTCAACTTCAGCCCAGTAGCACACCTGTCATGGCGTTGCCCGTCTCCAGGGCGCGTTCAAAGACCCGGTCACGAGAGCGATGCGCCATCTGTGCCGCGACCAGCTGTGCCTCGCAGGCAGAGGGTGCCGGAACCAGACAAACCGGGATATCCGAATCGGCTTCGATCACCCCCAGTCGATCGGCACCCAGGTCGGCGAATACCGCGCGGTACTCCCCGGCACCTTCCCGCCAGCGCCAGTCGACACGCAGCGGTCCTGGAGGCGCGTCGGGCAGGCGTGTCAGAGTGACCGGAACCTGGCGGTTTCCTACGCCGAACTGCCATACGGTCTGTTTGCCGGCAGTCACCTTGCCACCCTCGACCCGCCAGCCCAGCCGTGATGCGAGCCAACCTACCAGCAGGGAGGTCATGGCCACCGTGTGGGGACCATGCATGATCTGCAGACGCGTGACGCCGCTCAGCGCATTCGGCTGAAGCGCCGGGCTGAGTGCCTGGCTGATCAGGTTGCGCCAGTGTTTCAGTCGTCGCCACGCCAGATTGTAAATCACGTACTCGGAACTCTGCGCCTTCACCCATCGCGACATCGCCTGCATGCCCTTGGTGGGCGCGCGCCAGCCGAAGCTGTCATAAATGATCTGGTCGGCCATGGCGGTGAGCGGACTGAAAACCTCGCCGAGAAACGGCGCAGGTTCCTGGGAAGCCCACCACAGGGTGGTGGGCAGGTCACCCACCAGGTGGGCGCGCGCCACCGGTGCCAGACGTTTGTGTGCGCCAGCGTCGGCAATCACCCGGATCAACTCGGCACTCACCTGTATGCCCCCACTGAGTTGGCGGTACAGGCCGGACACAAACACATCCAGCCCGGGTTCGCCGGTGTCACCGACCCCGGTCAGCAGAACCACCCGGCAGGGATGCGGCAGGACGATATAGGGCAGGGCCTCATCGATCTCGTGGGTCTGCCGGTCATCGTCACAGTAGATGATCAGGTTGGACATGCAGGCACGGGTGACCACCTGCTCGGTGTTCAGATCCTGCTGCAAGCCGGCCCAGAGGGCATCCAGCTCTTGCTGAATATTACGGATGCGGACGTTTATCTGAGACGTCCTGCGCAGGCGATCGCGGGAGGTTTCGTTCACAGCATCCGCCACCTGAAGTCGTCGTCCTCGATCATGCGATCGGCCTCCATCGGCCCCCAGGATCCGGCGGTATACTCGGGCAACCAGCGCACGCCACTGCTGCTCCAGGCATTCAGGATATCCTCGATGAACATCCAGGAACGCTCCACCGCATCGCGACGCATGAACAGCGTCGCGTCACCGGCCATCACATCCAGTATCAGTCGTTCATAAGCCTCGGGCGACTGGTCGCCGAAGGTGGCGCCGTAGCGGAAATCCATTTTTACCGGAAAGATGCGCACCTTGGTGCCCGGAAGCTTGGTGGAGATGCGTAGTGACAGACCCTCATTGGGCTGAATGCTCAATGCCAGCACATTCTGTTCGATCGGCTTGGCCGGATCCGCATTGAACAGGATCGGCGGGGTACTGCGGAAATGCACCGCGATCTCGCTGGCACGTTTTGTCATACGTTTTCCGGTGCGGATATAGAAGGGCACGCCGGCCCAGCGCCAGTTGTCGATAAACACCTTCAGGGCGACGTAGGTTTCGGTGGTGGAATTCGGGCCTATGCCTTCTTCACGCCGATAGCCCGGCACATCGAAGCCCTGGTGATAACCCTGACCGTACTGCGCACGCACCACGTAGGCATCCACCTGATCGGCCGGTATCGGACGCAGGCAGTTGAGTACGTCCTGACGATGATCGCGGATCACGTCGGCGTGCATCGACCAGGGAGGCTCCATGGCGATCAGGGTGAGCAGCTGCAGGATATGGTTCTGCACCATGTCCCGCAGCGCACCGGCATGGTCGTAATAGCCCGCCCGGGTGCCAACACCTTCCGACTCCGCCACGGTGATCTGCACATGTTCGATGTATTTGCGATTCCACAATGGCTCGAAGATCAGGTTGCCGAAACGCATCACCAGGATGTTCTGCACAGTCTCCTTACCCAGGTAGTGATCGATTCGGTAGATCTGGCTCTCGTCGAGATTACGTCCCAGTACATCGTTCACCTGACGCGCGCTCTGCAGGTCATGACCGATCGGCTTCTCCACGATCACGCGTGAAAAGTTTTGTGTCTCGTTGACCGGATAGACCAGCCCGGCGGCGCTGAGATTCTGCACACAGGTCTCGATGAAGGCCGGGGGAATCGCCAGATAGAACACCCGGTTGCCGGGAATGCCGAAGGCCCGGTCGATCTGTTCCAGGCACTGCTTAAGGCGCACATAGGTCTGCGGGTCGTCGAAGCTGCCACTTTGGTAATGCAGGAGGCGTGCGAAATCCGGCCAGTTCTGTTCATCCAGCGGTTGCCGGGAAAATTGCTCGATGCCTTCCCGCGCGAACTGACGGTAGCGTTCGTCATCCATCTCCTCCAGCGACAGGCCCAGCAGGGCGAAATTGGCAGGCAGCGCGCCATCCAGGGACTGGTTGTACACAGCCGGCAACAGCTTGCGCTTGCTGAGATCACCGCCACCACCGAAGATCACCAGGGTGCAGGGTTGCGCCAGCTGGTCTTCCTGCAGTCCGGCCAGCAGGGGGTTTGTGTGGACGGATTCAAACATGCTCGGTTCTCCCGCGCGACGATCGGTTCAGGCAGTCGCCTCGACTGCGAGTTGAGTGATGGTCTGCCAGTCTCCGTTACGCATCAGCTCCAGCGGTGCGACCCAGGAACCGCCGACACACACCACATTCGGCAACCCCAGGTAATCCCGGAAGTCTGTCTGGCTGACACCGCCAGTGGGACAGAATCGCAGCTCCGGCAGCGGGCCGCCCAAGGCCTTGAGCATGCCCAGCCCCCCGGCCTGCTTGGCCGGGAACAGCTTCAGGTAGAGAAAGCCCTCAGCATAGGCCTGCATGGCCTCGCTGGGAGTGAACACCCCGGGCAGCAGCGGCAGCGCAGACTCCCTGCTGGCCGCGACCAGCGCAGGGGTGAAACCCGGACTGACGGCAAAACAGGCACCGGCGGCCTCGGCCTCGGCAAACTGTTCCGGACGTGTCAGCGTGCCGACGCCAACCACCGCATCCGGCACCTCGGAGGCAATCACCGCCACCGCCTCGAGGGCCACCGGACTGCGCAATGTCACCTCCAGCACCTTCAGCCCACCGGCCACCAGCGCATTGGCCAGGGGCACGGCATGCTCCAGCTCCTCGATCACAATCACCGGAAGCACCGGAGCCAGGCTGAGGATCTGCGGCAGCGACAATGTCTCGGCCTGATTGTTGGGTGTATTCATGTCTCCACCTGGGTGTTGTGCGAAACGGAAGGGGAAAAGTGCGTGTCAAACAGATCGCAGAGAATGCTCAAGGCCCCCTGCTCGGCGCCCGTGCTGCGCATGCGAAAGCCGTCAAACAGTTCGCGTCCCATGCCCCAGTGTGCGTGGCTGATATCGATGCTAGCGGGCGTCCTTGCCGCCCATTCAGCCGCGTCAACCAGAACCTTGAGTTCTCCGGCCACGCCATCCAGGCGGATAATGTCGCCATCGCGCACGCGGGCCAGTGCTCCGCCGTTCACAGCCTCGGGGGTGACATGAATGGCCGCCGGCACCTTGCCGGAAGCACCCGACATGCGCCCATCGGTGACCAGGGCCACCTGAAAACCGCGATCCTGAAGCACCGCCAGCGGCGGGGTCAGCTTGTGCAGTTCGGGCATGCCGTTGGCGCGCGGACCCTGGAAGCGGATCACCGCGATGAAGTCACGTTCCAACTCGCCGCGGGCAAACGCGGCGCTGACCTCATCCTGATCGTTGAAAACCAGTGCCGGCGCTTCAACTACTCTGTGCTCGGGTTTGACCGCCGACACCTTGATGACCGCCCGCCCCAGGTTGCCCTGCAACAGGCGCAAACCGCCCGATATTTCGAAAGGCAGGCTGGCCGGCCTGAGAATCTCCTCATCCCCGCTGCGGTCCGTCGCCGCTCGCCATTCCAACTGGCCCTGGTTGAGCCAGGGTTCGCGGGCATAATCCGCCAGGGTGCCGGTGACGGTTTGCGCATCCTCATGCAGCAGACCGGCATCGAGCAGTTCGCGAATCAGGTAGGCACTGCCCCCGGCGGCATGGAACTGATTCACGTCAGCCTTGCCATTGGGGTAGACCCGCGCCAACAACGGCACCTGGGCAGACAGGTCGTTGAAGTCGTCCCAGTTGATCTGAATCCCGGCGGCATGCGCGATTGCGACCAGGTGCATGGTGTGGTTGGTCGAACCGCCGGTCGCAAGCAGAGCAACAATGGCATTCACCAGGCTGCGCTCGTCGATCATGCGTCCGACCGGCAAAAATCGATTTCCCAGCGCGGTGTTCGACAGCGCCTGGAGTGTCGCGGCGCGGGTCAATGCATCACGCAATGGAGTGCCCGGGTTGACGAAGGCGCTTCCAGGCACATGCAGACCCATCACCTCCATCAACATCTGGTTGCTGTTGGCGGTGCCATAAAAGGTGCAGGTGCCGGCGCCATGGTAGGACTGACTCTCCGCCTCGAGCAGCGCGGCCCGGTCGATCTTGCCCTCGGCGTAAAGTTGACGGGTTCTGGCCTTGTCCTTGTTGGACATGCCGGTGGTCATCGGCCCCGCCGGGATGAACACTGCAGGCAAGTGACCGAAACTCAGCGCACCGATCAACAGACCCGGCACGATCTTGTCACACACCCCGAGATATACGGCCGCATCGAAACTGTTGTGCGACAGCGCAACCGCGGTCGCCAGGGCGATGGTGTCACGGCTGAACAGCGACAGTTCCATTCCTGGCTGGCCCTGGGTTACGCCATCGCACATGGCCGGCACGCCACCGGCGAATTGGGCGGTCGCGCCAACGTCGTTGGCGGCCTGCTTGATCAGTGGCGGGTAATCGCCCAGCGGCTGATGCGCAGAAAGCATGTCGTTGTAGGAGGATATGATGGCCAGGTTCGGCTGTCGCAGTGCGCGCAACAATCGCTTGTCATTCGAAGGAGCGGCGGCGAAAGCATGGGCCAGATTGGTACAGGAGAGGGAGCCGCGCACCGGACCGGTGCATTCCACGTGATCTATGCGCGCCAGATAGGCGCTGCGCGAGGAGAGGCTGCGCCTTCGAATACGCTCGGTGATATCCGCAATACTCCGATTAAGCAATGACATAGCGTCTCCTCAACCGTTATTGAATGTCGCAACGCAGATCATGCGACATACCTTCACCCATCACTGGCTTAAAAGCCTGCAAGCCCTGTGCCTTGTTGCTGACATCAGGCTTTACAGGCAAGCGCAGTGCGAATCAACGCAACCCAACACACACCTGACGAATGCTTACCGGGCAAACATACCACCCTTCTGTGACAACTCATCGAAAAGGCCCTGGGCACAACGGTCCAGAGCGTTAGTCGCAAGATGGAATCCGCCAAAGGCCACACTTTGGCAATGGATTATTTAAAGACTTCAGGGCCAACAGGAGGAATCAGCCTTATCGAAAGGTTTCTGAATAACTCTTGGTTTGGGTGGCTCAGCCGGATGTTTCAAGACACCTGAATCAACAATGAAAGTCACTCTACGGCGAATGCTGAAAACAGGATGACGAACGTCCAATATTCACACAACGATTCGACAGCCAGGGACACCCTGTCGCCCTATGTCCCATCCGCAAAGTGAATTCCGTATGCACCCTTGAGGAGAAGGTTCATTAGACCAGGAAAGGCTTTGCGACCCCAGGCTGCGCAAGTCGTGAAGCCGGGCTCACTCAGGCAATAAAGTCATAACCGACTGGCTCTGGCGGTGTCACTATTACTGAGACCCGCATCAATCGAACTTGAGTCGCAACCAGTTTGATTATTTCGATCCGCGCTCGACGCTTTGGCGCCTAGGCACGTTCAGAAGCTTGTTGCGCTGCTGCACACTCGATTCAAACTACGGCAACGGCAGACCTTCCCGCATCCCGCCCGGCGGCTGCGGCACCCTCCCCCCCTGCTTCAGCGGCATGGGCCGTGCAAAACCCGGCGCACAATGACACCGCCCTTCGAGTCCAAAAAATTGCTGTCGGACGGCGTCACACTCTGATTCTGTGGCAAAGGGGCCCAGCGTTGTTACCGAAGTGCTGTCTCCCTGACCCTGTGATGGCGGATGAATGTGACAGCTGATTTCCAGACCGGACACCGGCATTGCCCAGCATAGAACCAGCGATATGCAGATTTTACCTCGACAGAAATCCATCAACCTCATCCATGCGAGCTTCATGGGCAGCCAGCCGACACTGGATTAGCGGATGATGCCATCTATTCATAAGGCTCGACCAGCCGGCTTTCAATCCGGTAGCCGGCATCGCCAAACTCACTGGAAAGCTTGTCCACCCGGAGAGTACCCGTCACCCAGACCGTGTCAAACAGTTCCCCCTGATAGGCATGACCCTGATCCGTTACGACGTACACGGTCTGATTGGCAGGAGGGGGCGGCGTATGAATGCACGCGCCGTAGTAAGGGACAAGCAGAAAATCCTGTATGGTCTTCGCATCCGTTTCAAGGGGGACGACAAACCCCGGAAGTTTGATCAGCTTGCCATCGTAATCATGAACGACAGGCGCTTCTTTCCAGAACTGCTTGAGCTTAGCCATGAGTTGCTTGGCACGGGGATCATCATCGCTGAGATTGTCCGAATTGTACTCTTGCATCAAGTTGTCCAGGCGCCAGTCCTCCGGAATCAGCGCGTCCCATTCGAGTTCGATGGGTTCACCACCGGTCGACGCAGCGTCCTGTGCCTGCGCCACTTCGATTGAGGTTGTATTTGCTGTTACCTGCGATGGTTCAAGCGCTGCCGACGCAGATGTTTGCGGGTTATTCGCGTCACATGCCGTTAGTGCCAATGGCAAAACCAATGTCACCAATATGATCGTCAACAGATCGTGTTGCATTCTGAGATCTCCAATCAAATACGAATCGACAGGCCGTCGGCCAGGGATAACCTGTAGGCACGGTAGCTCGGTAACATACCCACCACGAAACCTGCCAGCAACACGATTCCGAGCAGCAGCAGTTCGTGCGGTGTCAGGCCACCGAGTTCTATATATATGCCATAGCGCGCTTCGATGATCGGTCGCGCAATCAATAACAGGCTGTAGAGCAGGCCAAGTCCCAGTAGAATACCCGCAAGCGTAAGTGCAAAGGCTTCGCCCATGATCAATGCGAAGATATGTCCCGGCCGGGCGCCAACCGATCGAAGGATCGCCATTTCACGACGCCGCTCGTTGAGACTGGTCAGCAGTGCCGTAAGCATGCCGGACAGGCCCGCCACTACCACGAAAGCGGATACGATCAACAGCGCGTTTTCCGCGATCCCGATAATTCCCCAGAGTTCACTAAGCGCGACCCCTGGAAGTATCGCGGTCAGCGGTTCCTCGGCGTAATCGTTGACCGCGCGCTGTACCTTGAACGTAGCAATCTTCGACTTGAGACCAATCAACGCGGCAGTGATCGCACGCGGCGTCAGGTCCCGGTGTCGCGCCTGCTCGGCGGAAATCGACAACCCGGGCATTGGCGCACCCGCCTGCCAGTCAATGTGAATCGCCTCGATGGCCTCGAGACTCACGTGCACGGTGCGATCAACCGGTGTACCGGTTCTTTGAAGAATACCTGCCACCCTGAACGGTTTGTCTTTATGCCGTGCGAAACTGACGTCGTTGGCGCCATGCGCGATGACCATGGCGTCGTCCATCTGATAACCCAAAGACTCAGCAACTTCGGCGCCCAGAACGGCATCATACAGATCACTGAACGCTTCGCCCCGTGTGAAGGTCAAGCCACGATCGCGGGCGTAATGGTAGTGATTGAAGTAATCCTGAGTGGTGCCCATGACCCGATAGCCGCGGTGAGAATCCCCGAGCGAGATCGGTATGCTCCAGGCCACGCTGCGCAGCGCAGCGATATCCTGGTAACTTTTCCAGGAGATATTGTTGGTGGCGTTGCCAATGCGAAACACGGCGTATAACAACAACTGAACACCGCCTGAGCGGGCACCGACGATCAGATCGGTGCCGGAAATCGTATGTGCGAAACTCTCGCGTGCCTCGACCCTCACGCGCTCGACCCCGACCAGCAGGGTCACGCTGAGCGCGATCGTAAACAAGGTCAGACCAGCGGTCAGACGGCGGTTGAGCAGACTTTTCCAGGCGAGGCGAAGAATGGCCATAGCTGTCAATCCTCCCGCGCCGCTGCTGTACACACTGTGTTGAGCCCGGCGAGCCTGATGGTGCGGTCAAACAGACCTTCCAGGGAAGCATCGTGACTGACGAAAATCAGCGTCGAGCCTGCCTGCTTGCATTCATGGAACAGCAGACGAACAAACGCCTCACGACGATCCGCATCCAGCGAAGAGGTCGGTTCATCGGCAATCAACAGTTCCGGTGCACCCATCAACGCACGTGCCGCCGCCACGCGCTGTTGCTGCCCGACACTGAGCGCCGTCACTGAACGGTGCATCAGATCCTCCTGCGCCATATCGAGGTGCTCAAGCAGGCGCTTGGCTTCAGTCTCCAGCGACTGTGAGCGTTTCAGCGCTTTGGCATGCCTTGCTCTCGAAAAGCGGCAGGGCAACATCACGTTGTCCAGCATGGACAGGTACGGGATCAGGTTGAACATCTGGAAGATGTATCCGATATGCTGAGCCCGAAAGTGATCGCGCTGGACGCTGCTCAGTCGATCCAACGGCTGACCCAGCACCCGAACCTCACCCTGCTGGGGCACACTGACGCCAGCAAACAGACTCAGCAGCGTGCTCTTGCCGCTACCGCTGGGTCCCTCGATGAACACACGCTCACCCTTGCCGATTGTGAGCGCGTTCAGGTCAAGTACAACGGGTGACTGTGATTGCCAGCGGAACTGCAGATTGCTGATCGTGACGACCGACTCCGACTCGGTTGCAGTTTGCATCTTGTGGGTACCCTGCTGCTTTAAAAACGCAATTCCGGATGCGACGGGTTTACGCGGGCGGCACCCTGCTGCTTTTCTGTCACGTATTGCACCTGCAGAGCCTGCGTCCTTGGGAAGGCCTCGAACAGGCGTACGCTGATGCCATCCAGCCTGTCAGGATGCTCGCAGCTAAAGAACCAGGCCGCGTCGATATCCGCATGTTCCGCTGCGAGCACATGCCCCTGCCCATGCTCGCCTTCGCCGTGGTCGGTGCCGTCATGGTGTTCGCCCTCCTGTATATGTGCTTTTTGGTGCTCCTCGTCATGTGCATCCCCAGGATGCGCTTTATCTTCCCGGTGATTCTCCAGCGGAGTCTCGACCTCCGCACTCATCAGGCGGCAGCCGGCCGTCTCCGGCAGTACGAAAAGCGCCTTTCCGTCCCTGAGCCTTGCCAATGCACTTTGCAGCGCTTGGTGGTCCTGCTCGCTGTTAGGCGCCTGTTCGAAACCCACGATGTTGATCGCGGGACTGTCGAGTTCGATGTGCAGCTCAGTGCCATCCTGAGCTAGATTGAGTGTGCCGACGCCATGTTCATGGACGCCGTGTTGCCGGTGTTCCTCAGCGGCCAGGGGCGCCACCGCAGCGACCAGCAGGAATAGGAAACATGATTTAAAAATGTACATGACTATGCTCCACGAGAGACACGTCTGCTTACCCGAAACCATCGTGTAAGCAACCGATTAATGGGAAGTTTCGCTGAATATCAGGCGCCCGGCGGCGCGCGGGCATCGTGGAGACGAATGTAACCCGCCACGGCAGGCGTGGCAGTCTGGAAATTGGGGATATACTGGCCCGCCAGGATAGGTGACGGCAGCTTGCAGGCAGGCAAACAACTGTCGCATTGCACGGCATGCAGGCAAAGTTGGCAGATGTGACCGGTTTCAGGCGCTTCATGGTCATGCGTATGGGTGGCATAAACCCACTGCCCGGCCAGCAGGGCGAACAGGAGCAGTAAGCGAACGCCAAACCGTGGTGTCGTCATCGTGATCACCCGGATATTATGCTCAAAATACTTTTGACTGTCAGCTCCTCAGCCCGGACACAAAGCATCTTACTGAGGCGAAATCGATCCGCCACAGGCGATAGTTCCTGACATGGCGGCCGCCGCAGATGCCGACATCCTGCGATGTCGACAACATGCGCCGGCAGCTGGAGGGCTTCCAGACCTTGCTCGTCTCAGGCTGCATCGGCCAGCTGCGAATTCCGAGCATCAAGAACCACCCTACCTGGATGGCGTGCCTCTGGGTGCATCCCGCCTCTCCCCGGGCTTTCCGGGTCGAATCCCCCGATACCGGGAAGCGCACATTCTCGACCTGCGTGAACAGGCCGCGGCTCCGGAGTACTCAGCCGACCTGAAACTCCACCAGCCACCGGCAACTCAGTTTTTCGCAGGATTCGGGTATACTGGCTGGAAATGTACGGTATGGGGGTAGCCATGCAGATTCAACGTCAGGGGCAGTGGGTCTTCGCCATCGGGCTGGCCGTCGTATTGGTCAGCGTGCTCGCCGGCAGCCTCATTCAGGACGAACTCGAGATCCTGGGAGACCGGGGCTTTCTGGCCAGGTACGGCGCGACAGGCTGGCTGGGTTTTCTGTCTTTCGCCTTCGGTTTTCCGCTCGGCATGGCGATCTGCGCCACCGGCATGTTCATGGCGAGCGAACCCGCCACCGGTAAACGCCTGCTGTTTGGGTTCAGCGTACTACTTGTCGCACTCTCCGCCATACTGGTGCCAGGCATCGCCGGACGGGCACCCAGCGCGGTTTTTTTCGGCACCGGTGGTTACACTATCCTGGTTCTGGTGCTGGCTACTCTCTGGTTGTGGGGCAGGCACCGGGCCAGCCTGCCACCCGGGGCACGTCTCGGCGCGGACCTGCAAGGTGCCGGCTACCTGTGCTTCGCCGTTGTCGCCTGGAACCTGTGCGGCGTCGGCGGAATGCCCTCCTTTGCCCTGGATCCGGAAAAAATGCTCGCAACGGGCAGCCGCGGCTTTGCCATTGGTCAGATGAAAGCGATCATGGTGGCGCTGGTGGCGGGCTGGATACTCACGGCAGCCGGCTATCGGATGTCGCTGAAGACCTCGCAGTAACCCGCTTGGAGGCAGGCGATATGCAGTACAACCCGTTCCATATCAGCAACGACAGCAGACCGGGCCTGCTGTGGCCGCTTTTCCGCACACTCCTGCTGGCGCTGCTGCTGTCGGCCTGCAGTCGCATCCAGCTGGCCTACAACAACCTGGACTGGCTGTTGCCGCAATACCTCGGCTCTTACATGCCCCTGTCCGACGACCAGGACAGCATGCTGGATGCGCGGGTCGAGAATTTCCTGCGCTGGCATTGCAGCACCCAGGTCACCGACTATGCGCAATTGTTGCGCGATGTTGATCGGCGTTTCCGCAGCGACGACCTGAACCGGAGCGAACTGGTAACCTTCAACGAACGTGTCCAACAGGCCTGGGCGGGCATCATGCAGCAGGGCAGCCCGGCGATCGGCGATATCCTGCTCACCGCGGATGAAACCCAGATCAGGGAACTCTTCGAAGGTTTTGAGGAAACCAACAGCGAATGGCTGGAGGAGTTCGAAGCCACCAGTGACGAAGCGTTGCGCGATGACTACCGGGAACGTATGGACAAGGAATTGCAGCGCTGGTTCGGCGAACTGAATGAGGGACAGGCACAGGTACTGGTCGTCTGGAGCCGGCAGTTCCAACCGCTGGGCCTCGAGGGGCTGGAAGTACGTAAACGCTGGCAGTCACGCCTGCGGGAGATCGTAAACAGCCGCGATGATCCCGAGACTTTCCAGCGTGATCTCGCCGAACTGTTGACCAACCCGCGTACACTGCGCACCCCCGATTACCAACAGCGCCTAGATCACAATCGAGATGTTACGATCGACATGATCTATCAAATTGTTCAACAGCTCAGCGATGAGCAAAAGCACGAACTGAAACGCCAGGTTGAAAACGTGGCAGGCGATTTTGACGATCTGGCTTGCAGGAGTGAACCTGTGGCTTCCTGATACGAGAACAGCACTCTCGACCAGGCTCTGAATCTGCAGCAACAGTTTCTCCGCTTCATTCCATGACGGGTGTCCAGACATATCAGCACTGTCTGTAGCGAGGAACATCCTGGAAACGCAAGATTTGCGAATACTTGCCCGGAAGAACCTGCTCAAGAGCAGTCGAGCAATTCACTCGAAAGCCCTATGCATACGGTTGCAGATGTATTTCCTGACCCTGATAACGATTGAATACCCGGGTTAACCCTTATATTACCCCTCCAAATCCTCACCTTTCGTAAGGTGCAGAAGCTCCTTTTTCGCGAATTTTTAAATTCGAATACCTTCTGAGTACCCTTGCTCAGATTAAGACGCCTGATAAATCCATGCGGTGATACTTCAGCAGCCCCATTTAGGTTGCACACCGCCTCACTGCACCCAAGTGAATCAAGCTGAAAGGAAATAAAGTACTCAACAAGCATCACAATCGTCAGGCTAACATCGTGTACGGTGCTGCCGCGAGAATAAATCACAGAAAAGTAGCTATTCTTAAATTGTCACAAGAGGGTAGTGTCAATGAGAACCTTGTTCGGACGGACAATTCCTGATTGATACCCACGCAGATAATTTACGACAATATGTCCCTGAGTGATTGTCACTGTGACGTAATGTGTTTGAGCAGATTGTTTACCGGCAGGTATTCTACTCAGGTTTCCTTACAGCGAATCTTATCCCAGCAAACGGATCAGGTTTTATGAAAACACTGCTGCCCCTGGAGCGACATCTCTATTTCAGGTTCGGCGCCTTAGCCTTTATAGAAGCCGCCACTTTTGCCCTATTCATATGGCTGCTCACGCCACACATCCCGACCTCCGCTATCTTCATAAGTATGGCGCTGGCTTTGGCTCCCACGCTCGGATTGACCTGGATCATGACAACCCGTCTCTCCAACACCATAAAGGACTGCTCCAAACGCGTGGAGATGATTGCAACCGGCTCAGAAGTGGTTCAATGGCCCGAGGCCTTCACCAGAGAATTTGATCAACTCAATGACAATCTGCGGAGTGTGGCTGATAAATTTCGCAATCGTGAAAACGACCTCCGTGAAAGCGAACAACGACTCAAGGAACTTGTCTCCAATGTGCCAGGGGTCGTATACCAGTTCATGGCCCCTACCCCGGAAAGCGTCGAAAGCGGGAGTTCAGTCATCACGGTTATACGTGATAAATGCATGGAAATTCTGGGTATCGACCCAGAACCCCCTAATTTTTTCGACGAATTCGTTGCTTGCCTTCCGCATGAGGATCAAAGTCCTTTTATCATGTCTATCCAGGAGGCAGTAGCAAACCAGAGCGTGTGGCATTATGAAGGGCGATTCACCACGCCTAAGGGAGAAAACATATGGATAGAAGCCCACTCAGTGCCCCGCCAAGTCGGAGATCAGACAGTTTTTTACGGCCTCGTGACCGATATCACGGAGCGCAAGACGATGGAAACCTCATTGCGCTTTTCGCAGTTTATTTTCGACAAGGCTGACATCGCAATATTTGTTCTGGGTGATGAGGGCGAGTTCCTGCAAACCAATGAGCAGGTGTCCCGCTATCTGGGATATTCGCAGCAGGAACTTCGCAAGATGGATATCTTTGACGTCGACACCGTACTGACACGAGACGTCTGGCCGGAGTTCATGACGAATCTGCGCAACCACGGGGTTCAAACAATCGAAACCTTCAACCGTAGAAAGGACGGCAAGGTTATCCCGATTCAGGTTCTAGACAATATCATGAGATTCGAGGGTGAAGAATTTCACGTCGCATTCGTTCAGGACATCTCCGAACACAAACAGATGGAGCAGGCCCTGAGGGAGAAGCAACAGCGGCTGGATCTGGCCCTTTCTGGCGCCAACGAGGGAATCTGGGATTGGTATCTGGAACAGGATCAAGTCTACTTTGATGCACGCTATTACACCATGGCAGGATACCTTCCCGGTGAGTTTCCATGTGCACTCGAAGAGTGGGAAAAGCGGACGCATCAGGATGACGCGGAACGAGTCAAAGCCACCGTGGAGAGATATCTTACCGGTGAACTGGAAAATTTCGAGGTTGAATTCCGTTTTCGGCGTAAAGATGGCAGTTTCATGTGGATTCAGGGCAAAGGAAAAGTTGTGAATCGCGATGAAGCGGGGAAACCGTTGCGCTTCATCGGCACGCACACAGACATATCTCACCGTAAGATTATTGAGGAGTCCCTCAGACTCACCCAATTCATCTTTGACAAGGCGCCGATTGGTATCTGGAAGATGGGAAGATCAGGCGAGATTCTCGACGTCAATGAAGAGGGTTGTTCAAGTCTTGGCTACACCCGAAATGAACTACGAAAAATGAGCGTGTTCGATTTCGCCCCGGGATTCGAGAAAGAAGATTGGAGTTACGGCATCAGTGTTTTGAATAAGGAAAAAACCAGAACCTTGGAGGCCCAACATCAGCGTAAGAATGGCGAAATCTTTCCGATTCAGGTAATCGAGAACGTCATGCGATTTGAAGGTCAGGATTTCCATGTGGCTTTTGTTCAGGACATCACATCCCGCAAGCAGAATGAAAAAGAGCTTTATCGTCTGCGAAACTATCTCACCAACATCATCGATTCCATGCCATCCGCGTTGATAGGTGTTGACAGCGATGGACGTGTCACCCAATGGAACAAAACTGTTGAACAGTCCACAGGCATCAATGCCGACAATGCACGAGGCAACAATGTTACTGATCTACTGCCATGGATGTCGGCGATGGCTGAAAAGATCAGACACAGCATCCGTACTCGGGAAATCATCCACGAGCAGGCCAATACTCGGCCCTGTGAGAACCATGCCTGTTATGAAGATGTCACCATCTATCCACTGGTTACGAACGGTGTTGAGGGTGCGGTAATCCGGATCGATGATGTTTCCGAGAAAGTGAAACTGCAGGAGATGATGATACAAAGTGAGAAGATGCTTTCAGTAGGAGGCCTTGCCGCCGGGATGGCACACGAGATCAATAACCCGTTGGCCGGCATCCTGCAGACGGCGAACGTGCTGTCAAACCGACTGACAGACAAACTTGAAAACCCTGCCAGCATTAATGCGGCAGAGGCGGCAGGGACCACAACAAATGCAATACAGACCTTCATGCAGGAGCGTGGCATCCCACGCATGCTGGATGCCATCAGGGACTCTGGCAGTCGTATTGCTGAAATCGTCGACAACATGCTGAGTTTCGCGAGAAAAAGCAACGCAACCATCTCGTCCCACTCGATTAACGAGTTAATGGACAAGTCCATCAAACTGGCCATGGCGGACTATGACCTGAAGAAAGAATATGATTTCAAACAGATTCAAATTATCAGGGATTACGCTGACCAACTTCCTGAAATACCCTGTGAAGGCGCGAAGATACAGCAGGTCCTGTTGAATCTGCTGAGTAATGGAGCGCAGGCCATGGCGGAGAATGAAACATCCACATCCAGATTCATCCTGCGAACCTATCTCGATCAGAAGTCGAAGCAGGTCTGTCTTGAGGTCGAAGACAATGGGCCAGGCATGGACGAAACCACCCGCAGGCGGGTGTTTGAACCCTTCTTCACAACCAAGGCGGTTGGCGTGGGGACCGGATTGGGCCTGAGCATTTCGTATTTCATCATTTGCGAGAACCACGACGGACGCATGAGTGTTGAGTCGTCACCAGGAAATGGTTCACGTTTTAAGATCTGCCTGCCGATACACCGAGTTACTTCTGAATGAAACCTGTAACACTAAAACCTTTTCATGCTCTGATATGAATTGCCTGTCGATGATGATGATACTTAGCCATGATCTCTGTAAATCGCCTGCTAATGCCCGGTTGATAGATATAACCAGCTCCGCACCAGACCCTTTATTCGTATGAAGGCAGATATGATTAAGATCCTGATATTGGATGATGAGCATATAATCCGTCAGAGTCTGAGCGACTACTTTGAAGACCAGGACTGGCAAACAGTTGAGGCCGATTCAGCAGAGGCGGCATTCGCCCTTTTGAAACAGCAGAAGTTTTCTGCCGCCATCGTGGATATCCGCCTACCCGGCATTGATGGCAATGAGTTCATCCGCCTGAGTGCGCCTCGCCACCCCAGGATGGGTTTTCTGATTTGTACAGGATCCCCTGATTTCATAATACCTCCTGATCTGCATGTGTTTGCAAATGTATCGAGTTGGCTTTGTAAAAAGCCGCTCAGAGACCTAGGCGAACTCAAGCAAGAACTGGTTCTACTTATGAGTAATTTGAAGATATAGTGAGTCTTTAAGATGCCAATCAACCTGCATGATATCCGCATACTCGTTGTGGATGACGAAGCTGTCATTCGTCAAAGCTTTCAGGATCATCTCGAAGACATCGGTTACACGGTATTGACGGCTGATAACGGGCAGACGGCGATGGAGCTTATCCGTGAAACACCCCCTGATCTGATCCTAACCGATCTGCGCATGCCAGTTATGAATGGTCTCGACCTGATACGAGAGTGTCATCAGATAACACCCGACCTGCCGATCATCGTGATATCGGGAGCCGGTGTAATCGGTGACGCGATTCAGGCATTACGATTAGGTGCTTACGACTATCTGATCAAACCAGTCACGGGACAAGGCATACTCGAACATACCATTGATCAGGCTCTGGACAATGCACGTTTGATCCAGGAGAACCGGAACTATCAGGATCATCTGGAAAATCTGGTCAATGAACGAACCCGGGAACTGGACGAGATCAACATTAAGCTCGAAAAGCTCAATGCGCGTCTTCGCAAAATCGTGGATACCGCGCGAGGCTTTTCAGCCTGTACGGATGCAGGCAGCCTCACATCACGCATCCTGGATCATTTTGCAGACCATATGTCAGCTTCAGGTGGCAGCTTCTATTTAGTCGATTCCGATGGACTTCGGCGTACGCATGCACTTGACGAAGAACACACTGCTGAGTTCATACCCTTTTCTATTTCTACTGACTCTGTCTTCCAGCAAATCCTGGTTTCAAGAAAACCCCTGCTGATCGATGACATAAGAAATCACCCCGGATTCTTTCCAAGTGGATGGAAAGGATATTCTGATGCATCACTTCTGATTTTTCCCCTGCTCCACAAGGATGGATCAGTCATGGGACTGCTAACCCTGCACAGTAATACCGCTTCACCTTTTATAGAGGAAGACAAGGAGGTTGGTTCGATTCTCGCCTCCTACAGCAGTGAAGCGATTCAATCGGTTAGAGCGACTGACACATTACGACTGAGCGAACAGCGTTTCAGAGAACTTGCGGACATGTTACCTATGACCATCTGCGAGATGGATCTGCAAGGCATGATCACCTACACCAATCGTCAGGCCTGCAAATCATTCGGTTACAGAGAATCCGAACTTAACGAAATGGCGATTGCAAACTTGGTTGTTCCTGAGTATCGAGAGAAGGTACATATAAATTCTAAAAAAATCGTGCTTGAAGGCAGAGCGAATATAAAGGGTAATGAATACCAGGCATTGCGCAAAGACGGTTCATCATTTCCGGTTCTAACCTATTCGTCACCCATCGTCAGAAACGGTGATGTGGTTGGCATACGCACTGCGGCAGTGGATATTACCCTACTCAAGAGTCAACAGGAGCAAATCCTGCGTCATGCCCATTTTGACAGTCTGACCCAGTTACCCAATCGCTTTCTCGTACTCGACCGCCTATCCCAACTAATCAAAGAGGCGCGCAGGACAGGTACTCAGGTTGCCGTTCTTTTTCTCGATTTAGATGATTTCAAGAAGATCAATGACACTCTTGGACACGATACTGGCGACCGAATCCTGATTCAGGCGGCTGAGCGGCTCACGAAATCCCTACGGGACGGCGATACTGTAGGTCGCCTGGGTGGCGATGAGTTTGTGGTGTTGCTCGGCGGACTCAATAACCCGGATGAGGCACGCAGCATCGCAGTCAGCATCCTGCAACAGTTTCGTCAGGTATTCACACTAAAAGGCCGTGACTTGCTGCTTACTTGCAGCTTGGGCATCGCGATCTATCCAACAGACAGCATGACTCCCAACGAGTTACTTCGCAATGCAGATTCTGCAATGTACTACTCGAAAGACGAAGGCCGAAATACCTTTAACTACTACACCAAAGATATGAACTCCGCTGCCCAGTGGAGACTTCTGTTAGAGGAGCATCTGCACGGCGCGCTGGAGCGCAACGAGTTATACGTTCATTTTCAGCCATTGGTTGACACAAAACGTCTTAGGGTGGTCGGCGCAGAGGCCCTTTTACGCTGGTACTCCCCTGTCCTGGGGCAAATCCCGCCTGATGAATTCGTTCCGGTTTTGGAACAGACCGGACAGATCATTCCAGTCGGACGACATGTATTACAGGTTGCGCTGGAACTTACCTCACAATGGCGTAATTCAATTGACTTTACCATCGCAGTAAATCTATCGCCCCGTCAGTTTCGTGATCCATCACTACTCCATTTCGTGAAACAGACACTCGAATCATATCAACTACCGGCTAATATCCTCGAACTGGAAATTACAGAAGGCGTGCTGATGAGCGCTAATGTCTTTGTCGAGCAACTACTCACGGATTTGAATGAAGCTGGAGTCAAACTTTCCATGGATGATTTCGGTACTGGCTATTCCTCGTTGAGTTATCTGCGCAACTATCCATTCAACACACTGAAAATCGACCGCAGTTTCGTACAGGACATATCCACCGATCCCGCAGATCGTGAACTGGTCAATGCCGCCATAACCATGGGACGAAATCTTGGACTCAATGTCATTGCCGAAGGGGTCGAAACGCAGGAACAACTGGATATCCTCAGATCACTCGACTGTAATCTTGCCCAGGGCTACCTGATCAGCCAGCCGGTTTCCGCCGACTCATTTACGGAATTGCTGGCACGCATGAACGAGCCATGAAATCATTCGGTCTCAATTTCACTGAGTCCCACTAGATTTACATATTTCAGTCGTGATTCATTGCCTAGTCAAGACACCGGTAGGGTATGATGACAATCTCTGACACAGAAGCGACCTGCCCTGATTGCAATGATCGCCAAGATAGAAGCCGCTACGAACACCATTCGCTTAAATCCTAAAATACCAAAGAGGGTATATCGTTTTGCAAATTCTCTGGCATATTACTTCTGATCAGATTCGCATAGACTTTCATATCATGATCGCCCAATTCCGGAATCAGGAAAGGTGTTGGCGGCATACCTGGCGTAGCAATCCCATCCGCACCAATATAATTCGGAATACCCACGTGACCATAACCTGGTAGAGGCAAGCCTGGTGCCCAGTCACGGTGATTGACCCAGCGCTGAGTGAGGCTTCCCAAATCCACTTCATCATATACATTGATAAAAGTACCCCAGGATACAGGTGGGCAACCATAGGTATACACATTATGCACGTCATGATCATTCATCAACTTCAGACGTAACGCCATAATGATCGCCAGCGCACCTCCCAGACTGTGCCCAGTTATAAACAGCGGTTGACTGCTGCTCGAACGTTGATCACGAATTGCATCGATAATCGCTTCGTAGTTTGCATTGATCGAACCGAGAAAACCGGGATGGGTCATTGCCCCGATCGGGGCCCATATTATCGGCGTAGGCGCAGCAAGCTTGGTAAAATTCAATGTCCAGTCATGGGCATTTAATTGCGTTCCCCGAAAAGCAAGCAGAATAAAATCGTCATTAGACAAGACCATTGCCTGCAGACCGGTGTTGTATTTAATGATTCCATCATCAGAGATCAATTTCAAATTCATTGGCGGCCGCACCAGCGGCTCAAAACGTTCTTTCAAATCATCCTCAAACTCATTTCCCGCGTTATTCTCGAGCATCCAATCGCCATATACATAGAGTGAAGCAATTGCCAGCAGGTACGAGTTTTGCCAGCTATGCGCAGAAACGCCGAGCTGAAGATTGTCGTAAACATAGTCAAGCATTGATTGCGGCCGATCATCATCCTGTCCAGCCTGATTATCGTTATCGACAATTCCACAACATATCACCTCACCCTCTCCAACTGGTTCATCATCTGTTACGATGCCCGAGCTATTCGGGTGGTTTTCATTGTATAGGATATAAACCGGTTTCTCGTTACGCAGCAGATCGAGAATCTTTTCATATTGGCCGGCAGGAAAAAATATAAACAATCGATTAAGTGAATTCGACTTCAAATTGGATGGAGCGTTCGTGATGTCGTTCATGAAGAAGATAAACACTGTCCAGTTACCGCCCTCTGGTATCGCAATATCCTTACCTTTAACAATTATCTCTTCCTGCCATTGCACGGTTGTTGTCGAAATAGTTGAATGGTTGTTTCTTGAAATGGTGACCCTGTATTTTTCTGCTTTAATTTTTATCATATTCTTTATCCTCTCTTTGCTTAGAGTAATGAGTCCTTCGCAAATCCATACAAACCCACCTTTATATCCTTATTACCATTTCGTAGCTTTTTTCTCTCAAACGTATTGATAGCTAACCCGGTGACATATCAGTCATATGTTCAAATTTAGAATAGATGTTGGCGTGTTTTTTTAACACTATGATAATCATGGTATTTAAAAGAGCATCCTTAATTCACGAATATTGAGTTCGCGCATATCCACTTCCTATCTCTCTCCCATAGGCGAGGTAATCGTCCTTGGTTGATTTACAGACGATCTTGCATGCAATGATCCTGTTTCCAGTTTGGTTTTAACGGTAAAACCGGGCAATCGCAAACAAAATAAAATGGTGATGCGTAATCGATATTAGTAGTACGAATACAGATATTTTGACTACTGCCATAACGGCACAAGTGGAAAGAGTGCTCCCCCTGATCTCGACCCAGCCTATGATCTGATCAGAACTGATAATTTTTCATCGCCTCAACGATGAAGACTATCGATCAAAAGGGCCGGATGATGAAGCGAATGGGAAGGCGTTGCGAATTCCGGGGTATACTCATCGACGAGTTGATAGGAAGGGTCTGCACTGAACGATCGTGCTGGTCACCACATCTGGCATGATTCGCTTCCTTGCGAAACTTCGTTTTTTTTCAGTCTGTCATTCAGCCAGTGCCAGACGTGGAATCATTCCCACTCAATGGTCGCCGGCGGCTTGCTGGAGATATCGTAGGCCACCCGGGAAATCCCCGACACCTCGTTGATGATGCGTCGCGAGACCTCTTCGAGAAACTCGAACGGCAGATGCGCGAACCTGGCGGTCATGAAGTCAATGGTTTTGACCGCACGCAGGGTCACCACGTATTCGTAGCGGCGAGCATCCCCCACCACACCGACTGAGCGGACCGGCAGGAACACCGCGAAGGCCTGACTGACCTCGTCATAGAGGTTATGCCTGTACAGCTCCTCGATGTAGATGTGATCGGCCTGACGCAGCAGATCCGCGTACTCTTTCTTCACCTCGCCGAGGATCCGCACCCCGAGGCCCGGCCCCGGGAAGGGGTGGCGGTAGACCATTTCGTAGGGTAACCCCAGTTCGATGCCGATCTTGCGCACCTCGTCCTTGAACAGTTCCCGCAGGGGTTCGACCAGTTCCAGTTTCATGTATTCGGGAAGGCCACCCACGTTGTGGTGGGACTTGATCACATGGGCCTTGCCCGACTTGGCCCCGGCGGACTCGATCACGTCGGGATAGATGGTGCCCTGGGCGAGGAAGGAGACATTCTCCAGCTTACCCGCCTCCTCTTCGAAGATATCGATGAACAGGTTGCCGATGATCTTGCGTTTCTGCTCCGGGTCGGAGATCCCGCGCAGGGCCTTGAGGAAGCGGTCTTCCGCATCCACCCGGATCACCTTGACGCCCATGTGTTCGGCGAAGGTGGCCATCACCTGATCACCTTCATGCAGGCGTAGCAGGCCGTTATCGACGAATACGCAGGTCAGCTGCTCACCGATCGCCCGGTGCAGCAGCGCACCCACTACCGAGGAGTCCACCCCGCCGGAGAGCCCCAGCACCACCTGACGCTTGCCCACCCGGGTCTTGATCTGGCTGATGCTGTCTTCGATGATCTGGCCCGGCGTCCACAACACCTCGCACCCGCAGATTTCGAACAGGAACCGCTCGATGATACGCTGGCCCTGGCGGGTGTGGGTCACCTCCGGGTGGTACTGCAGACCGTAGAAACCCCGTGACTCATCCGCCATGCCCGCCACCGGCGCGTTTTCGGTCTCGCAGATCACCTGGAACCCCTCGGGCAGGGTTTCGACCCGATCGCCGTGGCTCATCCACACGTCCAGCAGACCGTAACCCTCCGCGCTGGTGTGGTCCTCGATATCACGCAGCAGCCTTGAGTGGCCCCTGGCGCGTACCTGGGCATAGCCGTATTCATGCTTGTCGGAAGAGATCACCGAACCGCCCAGCTGTGCGGCCATGGTCTGCATGCCGTAGCAGATGCCCAGTACCGGCACCCCCATCTCGTATACCGATTCGGGCGCAGCAGGCGCTTCCTCCGCGGTCACGGTCTCGGGACCACCGGAAAGAACCACTCCCGAGGGCTTGCCCGCCGCCAGGCCCTCATCCGCATTGTCGTAGGGATAGATTTCACAATACACCCCGGCCTCGCGGATCCGCCGGGCAATCAACTGGGTGTACTGGGAACCGAAATCGAGGATGAGAATCCGATGCGCGTGAATATCTGTGGTCATGGCTTTTCAACTTCCAAAAAAACGAACAGGGGCAACCGGGTGGACCCGAGATGCCCCTGGATTGACACAATCAGTGTGGCTCATCAATCGCGCCGGTAGTTGGGCGCTTCCTTGGTTATGGTGACGTCGTGGACGTGAGACTCGGTCACCCCCGCATTGGTGACCCGGACGAACTCCGGCTTGGTGCGCATCTCATCGATACTCGCGCAACCGGTGTACCCCATGCTGGAGCGGATGCCGCCGATGATCTGGTAGATGATGCCCATGACCGGCCCCTTGTAGGGCACCCGGCCTTCGATGCCTTCGGGTACCAGCTTCTCTTTCTCGTTGGTCTCCTGGAAATACCGGTCGCTGGATCCGTCCTTGCCGGACATCGCACCCAGGGAGCCCATGCCACGATAGGATTTGTAGGAACGACCCTGGTAGATCTCGACTTCGCCGGGGGCCTCGTCGGTACCTGCGAACATGCCGCCGATCATCACCGAGTAGGCGCCGGCCGCCAGCACCTTGGCGATATCGCCGGAATAGCGCAGACCGCCGTCCGCAATCAGCGGCACACCGCTGCCCTCCAGGGCCCTGGCCACATTGGAGACCGCAGTCACCTGGGGTACGCCGACGCCGGCGACGATACGGGTGGTGCAGATGGAACCGGGGCCGATGCCCACCTTGACCGCGTCGGCCCCTGCCTTGACCAGGTCGAGCGCCGCTGCCGCGGTGGCGATGTTGCCACCGATCACCTGCACCTCGGGATAGTTTTTCTTCACCCAGGCCACCCGGTCGAGCACGCCCTGTGAGTGACCGTGGGCGGTGTCCACCACGACCACGTCGACCCCGGCCTTGACCAGCGCATCGACCCGTTCCTCGGTACCCGCGCCGACACCCACCGCCGCGCCGGCGCGCAGCCGTTCGTGCTCATCACGACAGGCATTGGGATTGTCTTTGGCCTTCTGGATATCCTTCGCCGTGATCATGCCGCGCAGGGCGAACTGGTCATCCACCACCAGTACCTTTTCGATACGGTGCTTGTGCAGCAGGCTCATCACCTCGTCACGACTGGCCCCCTCTTTCACGGTGACCAGTTTATCCTTGCGGGTCATGATGTTGCGCACCGGGTCGTCCATGATGCGCTCGAAGCGCAGATCGCGGCCGGTGACGATGCCCACCAGTTCCTTGCCGTCCACCACGGGAACACCGGAAATGTTCCGCGAGCGGGTCAGTTCGAGCACTTCGCCGATACTCACGTAGGGCCCCACGGTGATCGGATCACGAATCACCCCGCTCTCATATTTCTTGACCTTCTCGACTTCCCGGGCCTGCTGCTCGGCGGTCATGTTTTTGTGGATGATGCCGATGCCGCCTTCCAGGGCCAGAGCGATGGCGAAGCGGGATTCGGTGACTGTATCCATGGCCGCCGATACCAGCGGGATGTTCAGATCGATATCCCGGGTCAGACGGGTCCGCAATTCGACATCCTTGGGCAGAACCTGGGAATGGGCTGGCACCAGGAGTACGTCGTCAAAAGTGAGGGCTTCCTCGATCACACGCATAGCAGTATTTCCGGCTGGAGGGATGAAGTAGCCGGGCATTATAGAATTTGCCGTGGAGCCGGTAAACCGGCAGCCTCAAATCCGTATCCTGACGACGCACACGGAGCACACCTCTCCGGGGAACCGAAAAGCACCACGAAAGAGGAATTAATTTCCTGACCGCCAAGGATCCGGAATCGCATTCCGGGGTTCGCCCCACAAGGTTATCCACACCACAAAAATGCATTTTCATCCCTAAAGGCCCTCCCCTCATCGGCCCGGGACCGCTATGCTTTACCACTAGGACATGGAAACTCAAGTCAGGAAGTGCAGCCATGCACAGAAACGCCGTCAGAAGTGGCATTCCACTCCTTTTGGTGCTGATCCTGCTGGTTCAATGCGGTGTGGCGCAAGGGGCTGTCACCGCGATCCGGGTGGGCATCTACGACAATCCGCCGCTGGTCAGCACCGATCCGTCGGGTCATCCCGAGGGGTTGTTCATTGACCTGCTCGAGGAAATTGCCCGGCAGGAGAGCTGGCAACTCGTCTATGTGGTCGGCAACTGGAGCGACCTGCTCTCCCGCCTGTCACGGGGAAAGATCGATATCCTGCCCGGGATTGCCTATAACAGCGACCGGACCCGGCGTTTCCTGTTTTCCGATCAGACGGTGCTCGCCAACTGGGGCCAGATCTACATCAGGGAAAACGCCCCGATACAGTCCATCCCCGACCTGGATAAAAAAAACATTGCGGTGCTGCGCGACGATGTCTATGTGTCCGGACACGATGGCCTGATGGGGCTGTGTCTCGCCTTCAAGATCGACTGCCATTTAACCGAATACCCGACTTACGAGATGGTGCTGCGCGCGGTAGGTCAGGGTTATGCGGATGCCGGCCTGGTCAACCGGCTGTACGGTGCCGCGAGCAGCCACACTAACAACACCGTGGCCAGCCCGATCATCCTGATGCCCCTGGACATTCGCTACGCATTCTCCCGCAACCTGTCTCAGGGGCCCTATCTCAAGGAGAAGCTCGACTACCGCCTGGAACAACTCAAACAGGACGAACTGTCGATCTATTACCAACGTCTCAACACCCTGTTCGAACCCAAGAGCGACCCGGGACCGCCCCCCTGGTACTACCAGTCCCTGATCGTCATCGGCATGGTGCTGGTCGTGCTGTTGCTGCTCGCCCAGTTCCTGAGATGGCGGATCAAGCTCACCACCCGGGAACTCGAGACCGCCGAAGCCCAGTACCGGGGATACTTCAACGGAGTCTCCATCGCCCTGGTCGAAGGTGATACCTCCCGGGTGCTGGCCAGGCTGGATGAACTGATCGATTCCGGAGTCGAGGACCTGCAGGGATACTTCGACCTGCAACCCGAGCGTCTGCGTGCCCTGCTGATGCAGATCCGGGTGGTCAACGCCAACCCCGCCACGCTCAAGCTGTTCGAGGTCAACAGCCTGAGCGAACTGCAGAAATGGTTACCCAAGAGCATCACCCCAGGGGTCATCGAGGCGTTCCGGGAATTTCTCCTGGCCGCCAGTGAGAACCGGACCGATTTCTTCTGCGAAGTGCCGCTACTGACCTCGAAACACAACCTGATTCAGGTGTTGCTGAATTTTCCGATCTCTCACCGTGAAGAGGCCAACCGGCACACCCCGATCACCATGCTCGACATCAGCCAGCAACGTGAAACCGAAAAGCAGCTCTCCCTGGTCATCAAGGGGGCCTCTCTGGGGTTTTGGGACTGGAATCTGGTCAATGACGAGCTGAGGGTGAATCAACGCTGGATGGAGATGCTGGGGCTCGACCCCGGGGACCTCAACCACAACATTGAGGACTGGCTCAGCCGCCTGCACCCGGAGGACAGGAAGCGCATCCTGCCGATCATCGATGAACATCTCAAGTCCGGCAAGACCTATAACGTGGAATTCCGCATGCAGCATATCAGCGGGCACTGGATCTGGATCGAGGGTTCCGGCGGCGCCGTGGAGTATGACCCCCTGACCCGCGAACCGACCCGGGCCTGCGGGACCCATCAGGAGATCACAGAACGGCGGCGCACCTCCGAGACCCTGCACACCCTCATGCAGAGCATGGTCGGCATCACCGGGGAGGATTTTTTTGAGCATGTTGCGCGGGAACTGTGTCGCTGGTTCGAAGCAGATGGCGCCAACATCGGGGAGTTCGACGGAATCGCGCGCATCAAGGGGCTGGCCACGGTCATCGATGATGAGCCGGTGCAGGGTTTCGACTACCCGCTACGCGGCACTCCCTGCGAAAACGTTATCCTTCAAGGCGCGAGCCTCTACCCCCAGGGGGTGCAGAACCTGTTCCCCGGGGATCAGAGCCTGATCATGCTCGACATCCAGGGCTATGCCGGGGTCCCCATCCGTAACCGCAATAACGATCTGATCGGGGTGATCTGGGTGATCTCCCGCAAACCGATGTTCATGCCACCGGACTGGGCGGATGTCCTCAACATCATCGCCGCCCGGGTCAGCGCCGAGATCGAGCGCATGCGCGCCATGGACCGGCTCGAATACCAGGCCACCTACGATGCCCTGACCGAACTGCCGAATCGCCGGTTGCTGCTTGAGCGGCTCAACCAGGTGCAATCCATGTGTCGGCGCCATGAGCGTCACGGAGCGGTATTGTTCATGGATCTGGACCATTTCAAAACCATCAACGACGCCCTCGGTCACAAGGCCGGCGATCTGTTGCTACAGGAGGTGGCGATCCGCCTGAAGCGGCAGATCCGCGACGAAGACACCGCCTCACGGCTCGGAGGGGACGAGTTCGTGGTGCTGTTTTCAGAACTCAGCAGTGACGCTTCGATCGCCGCCCAGCAGGCCCGACAGGGCGCCCGCAAGATCCTCAGGGCGCTCTCCAAACCCTATAACATCCAGGGTAACGAGTTGCACATCACCCCCAGTATGGGAGTGGTGATCTTTCCCATGGACAGCGAGGACGCGGACGATATTCTCAAGTTTGCCGACACCGCCATGTACCGGGCCAAGGACGCGGGGCGCAACACCATCCGCTTCTTCATGCCCGGTATGCAGGAGACCGTGGAACAGCAGGTGCAGTTGCAGAGCGACCTGCGTCATGCCCTGCTGAACCATGAACTGATCCTGTTCTATCAGCCACAACTCGACAGCGACAATAATTTGATCGGCGCCGAGGCACTGCTGCGCTGGTTCCACCCGCAGCAAGGTATCGTCGATCCCAAGACCCTGATCAATGCGGCCGAGGAATCCGGCCTGATACTCTCCCTGAGCGAGTGGATACTCACCCAGGCGATGGATCAGAGCCAGCGTTGGATACAGGAAGCGGACGAACTGCAGCGGGTCGCGGTCAATATCAGCGCAGTGCACTTCCATCAGGTGGGCTTCGCCGATCAGATCATCCAGATCCTTGAGCAGACCGGGCTGCGTCCCGAGTGCCTGATACTCGAGATCAACGAAAGCACCCTGGTGGAGAATTTCGACGAGACCTATGACAAGGTGGTCAAACTCAAGCAGCTGGGCGTGCGCTTCGCTATCGACTGCTTCGGTATCGGTTATGCGTCGCTGGCCAACCTGAGGCGCCTGCCGGTGGACCAGATCAAGATCGACCGGAGCTTCGTACGCGACATAGCGACGGATCCCAAGGATGCGCAACTGGTACAGACCTTCCTCACCATGGCGCAGTTGATGGAAATCGAAGTGGTTGCCGTGGGGGTCGAGGATGAGGAACAATTGGAGTTTCTGCGTGACAAAGGCTGTCACATCTTTCAGGGATACCATTTCAGCCGGCCCCTGGCAGCGAACCAGTTCCAGACCTACCGGCACAACCGGCACAAAGAAACCGCTTGAATCCACCCGACACGCCAAATCCGAACAGGGATATCTACTCCGTATCACGTCTGGTGCGTGAGACCCGTGCTGTGCTCGAAGCCAGCTTCCCGCTGATCTGGGTCAGTGGCGAGATATCCAATCTGGCCCAGCCCGCCTCCGGGCACATCTATTTCAGTCTCAAGGACGAAGCCGCCCAGGTGCGTTGCGCCATGTTCCGCATGAAGCGCCAGCTGCTGCGCTTCAAGCCCGCCAACGGGCAGCAGATCCTGATGCGCGCACGCATCAGCCTGTACGAGGCGCGGGGTGAGTTTCAGTTGATCGCCGAGCACTTGGAACCGGCGGGTGAAGGCGCCCTGCAGCTCGCCTTTGAACGACTCAAACAGAAACTGGCCGCTGAGGGGCTGTTCGACACCGCCCTGAAACGCGAAATACCCATTCCGCCGCGCCGCCTCGGAATCATCACCTCACCCAGCGGCGCGGCCATCCGCGATCTGCTGACGGTGCTGAAACGCCGCTACCCGGCCCTGCCGGTGGTGATCTACCCGGTTCAGGTACAGGGTGAAGAGGCCCCCCGGCAGATCATCCGCAAACTGCAGTTGGTCGCCCAGCGGGATGAGTGCGATCTGCTGATCCTCAGCCGGGGCGGAGGCTCGATCGAGGACCTGCAGGCGTTCAACGACGAGGCGCTTGCACGGGCGATCCGCGACTGCCCGATCCCGCTCGTGACCGGCATCGGCCACGAAATCGATTTCACCATCGCCGACTTCGTCGCCGACCGGCGCGCCCCCACCCCGTCCGCCGCCGCGGAGCTGGTGACCCCCGATGAACAGGCGCTGCGACAACGCCTGCTGACCCTGGAACGAGGCCTGCGTCAGCGCCAGCAACAGCGCCTCGCACAACTCCGGGAGACCTGCCGCAAGCTTGAGAAACGCCTGCTGCGTCAACACCCCCGTCAGCGCACCCAGCAACGCGCCCAGCAACTCGACGAGTTGGGGATCAGGCTGCGCAACGCCCTGGAACGGCGGCTGCTCATGTACCGTCACCGCCTGTCGCAGGCGGATCACCGCCTGATCAGCCAATCACCGGAAAAGCGCCTGACCCAGTTGCGGAACACCTACCAGATGCTTGAGGAGCGACTCGGCCGCGGTATCGGCCAGCGGATCGAGCTGCGGCGCAATCGCCTGCATCAACTGGCCCGCGACCTGCACACCCTAAGCCCGCTGAATACCCTCGGGCGGGGATACGCCCTGGTGACACGCGACCGGGACGGAAAGATTCTGCGCAGTCAGGCAGAGGCGAAACCCGGCGAACGTGTCACCGCACGTCTGTCACAGGGGCGGCTACATTGCGAGGTTATCGATTGCGAAGCGGATGAGCCGGTTTGATCAGCACTGCGAATCAGCGTTGCCGATGAGATCCATCATCCTGCCGGAATGCAGGCGTGTGGCGGAGTAGTGGTTCGGTATACACCCTGGGTACAGCAGACATCTATTGCTTGAACAATGAGTCATGCTCGGTGTTCAGGGCATGGTCCGAAATTGACGGAACCGTTCCCTTGTCACAGGGGAAAGATGAATTTCGCTGTCAGATTGATGGTCCAACCCTTGCCATTGAACCGGTCCTGGAAATCATACTCGTAGGCGCCAGACAGCTGGACGGGTGTGGTGCCGAGTTTGGTGAAGTTGGCCAGCTTGACACCCAGCGGCAGCGACGACCAGGCGTTTCGGTTCCAATCGTAGGTGATATTCATATCCGATGCGCTGAGTGACCAGGAACCGGGCAAATCATAATCGAAGATGGGCTGTACGATGCTGACATCAACATCCTTCCGATCATCATCACCCGCCACTGTGAACAAGTTCTGATTGAACAGCCCCCACAATATCCCATCCTGGTTCGCGACGAAACCAAAAGCCGGGCCAAGCGCCCACTTCTCGGATGCAATCTGATCGTTGCTGGCTGTCGGCAATTGCGCCACGGGTCCCAGGCCCCATCGACCCCATGCCTGTTCGAAAACCACCAGATCAAACAGAATAAGGTCGCCCAACCCGGACTCGCCGGCTCGTGAATCGGTAACGTATGGCAGTGTGGCGCGGGCAATATGGCTGAGTTGACCAGTCTTATAAGGCATCGCCGCGCGTACCAGAGCAGTATTACTGGTGTCGTTTGAACCGTGATAACTACCCGTGTAGTGATTCTCGACCTGTACACTGATCAATGACGCCGTGGGATCACTGGCCGCCTGCTCCAAAGACTGTTCAGCAAAGCCTGTCCTGGCGACCAGGCATATCCAGATCATGACCAGGACTGTGGGATTCATGAAGCGCGTTACAGGAACCAGCATATTTCTTACTCGCTCTAAGTCCGGCCGAAAGTGCCTGGCGCGTACCAGATACCTGTCCGTGTGGATAAGATATGTATTGACGAAAGAGTCAAAATCTCCAATCACAATCGATTTGATAGATTGCAGGAGTCAGGAAGGCAGAAGCATCCAGGGCACCACCACCAACAACCAGGCCACTATGACCCCAAGCGTGTCAGACAGGGTTGTCCTTCTGAACACCAGCACCAGAGCAAGTGCTGCGAGACCCATGTCGGCATACCACACCGTACTGTTCTCTCGCCCCAGCTCCGCGCCGATTGACACCAGCCAGACCGCCAGTAATGCCATGAATACAAAGAATCGTCTGCTGATGTCGCGAAAGTGTTGATTGAGATCACCCGCATCGAATTCACCCACACCCGTGACAAGTAGATTCGAAGCTATGAACAGCAGTATGGGACCGATCACCAGGTAAAGGAAACTGCTGAAGACCCATTCCTCGACCTCCATCAGTACCGCGGTTTGCCAGAACAGGCTGAAATGAACAAGCAGGAACAGGCTCAGCCAGCTGATATACAGGCCATCCTGTTTGAACTGCACACCCCTTTTTATAAGCATTGCGACCGTACTGAGCAGAAAGCCCATACTGATGGACAGGATAGTCGTGTACATAATCGCGACCAGCAAGGTGGTATGTTTCATTCAGTCACTGCCTTTTGGGGTGTGTTGTGAATCCGAGTGTACGAACCCATTCATTGCGATTCACTATCTCTCTCGCCTTTGCCGATCACCACTGATATTCCTTGTGATCCTTCAGAAAACACTTTCAGGCAGGAAAGACGCAACCCGTTCGAGGGTCCAGAAAATCGCAATTGAACCCAGTCCAATGGAAATCGTTGTGCGCGTAACCGCGAGGTTGACACTCGTAACGCTTCGCAAAACAGCAACCAGGAAAAGGACGCCAGCGATAAAAACGAGTTGCCCCAGTTCCACACCGATATTGAAGCTGATAAGCGCGGTAACCAGGTTTTCCGGAACAACACCCAGGGCACTCAGCGCGCCGGCAAATCCCAGGCCGTGCAGCAGTCCAAAAATCACCACCAGTGGGTAACTATGACTTCGCTGATCCGGATGCACAAGCGCCTCACGCGCGATAAACGCAATCGACAGTGCGATCAATGCTTCGCTGGGAGGTGACGGTACATTCACCCATCCCAGCGATGCGGCAGCCAATGACAGGGAATGTCCGACGGTAAACGCGGTCACGAGTTTCACCAGATTCCAGCCACCAGCGATCAAACACAGGCCCAGGATAAATGCCAGGTGATCTACGCCTTCGAGGATGTGTTCGAAGCCCAATTTCAGGAATTTAATCGCAGATGCGCCGATGCCTGGCGCATCCTGCATCAGCACCGTGAGATCGAGGCGAATAGATCCTGCATCAGCATCGATCAGCTGCTCTGTTCGTGTGCCATCCTTGCGAAGGACGATAACCAGTGCCGCTTCGCGCTGCCAGTCCAGGAACACGCTTCGATCACCGCTTTCACTAACCGGGTCGCAGCCAATCAGCCAGGAGACTGTTTTATCGAGGCGATTATGCGCGCGCTCACCCAGCCTGTTCACAGTGCATCCCTGAGCGACTTGCGGAGCACTCGGTTCAAGCACGATAGGCAACCTGGCATCCAGCCGCACACTGCCCGGACCTGACGATTCGAGGGTGATGCGCGCCAGCCCCAGATCATGGGCGGTAGCGCTTAGACTCGATACCAACAACAGCGCGAAAACCATTAATCTCATGACCGCAGCCATTGTCTCAACTACCCTGCGACTGCAGTACGATTTCGTATTGTTCTCGCATCACTGCAATCTGCTGTTGTTGCCGGCGCTTTTGCCAGGCGGCCTTCCAATCAGCTATGAGTCGATTCTGCAACTCTTCGTCAGGCAGCACCTTCGGCTCATGCCGCTGAATGACACGTACCAGATGCCATCCACTTGCAGATTTGATCGGGCCCTTCCATTCACCGGAAGGAAGCTTTGAAAGCTGCCTGTTGAAATCAAAACCCAGGAGCATGAGCAATTGTTTGCTGCTGTAGTGTTCCATGCGGCGACCCAGCCAAAAAACATCACCCATTTTCTCAGCTTCACTCAGATCAGAATGCACAACCGCCATAGCATTCTCAGCGTCGGCGGGATCCCGTCCCGAGGAGAAGAATATATGCTCGAATGTCACAGCCTTTGGCGTCAGGTAGTGCTTTCGGTTGTTATCGAACTGCGCCTGAAGTTCATCTGCTGTAGGTTCCGGTACATCCTCATCCAGAATGAAGGCCATCTTCTCGGACAGGCGTTTGTGGATATTCGGGTCTTTGAGATACAGCCCACGGGATACGGCCTCCCTTACCAGTATCTCCCTGTCGATGAATCCGGATATCAGCGCATCCTCTTCAGCCTGGCTCAGGTCGCGATTCAGTACCATTTCACGTTCAGCGATCAAGTCATCGATGGTGGCCTGGGAGACGTAAATTTTCTGTGTATCGTCAGGTGTCATCTGAGCGTAGAGCAAAAAGAGTAAACCGCCGATCAAGCTGAAAACAATCAGCGGCTCACGAAATATCTTGTTACTTGTTTCAAACATATCAAGCCACGCATGGGTTGTGTGACGGGTCGGCACCCCTGGCCGAACACGAAGGCTAAGCCAGGGGCCGATCAACCTGGCCTACTTCCCGTCGTCGACAAGTTCCGGGTGCAGGTAGTCATCGGGCAACTCCTTCTTCGCCATGGCAATGCCATTGATGCATTGACGCAGGATGGCGTAGGAGTTTTGCGTCGAGATATATCCCGGATCACGTTCGGGTCTCAGTTCGACCAGTTCCATGCCCACCAGATTGTTTTCAGCACAGATACGACGCACCAGCGGCAAGGCCTCGCGCATATAGATGCCACCCGCTTCTGGGGTTGAGGTGCCCGGTATGAATGCCGGGTCCACGACATCCACGTCAAAGGACAGGAATACCGGCTTACCCTTGGCCTTGGCCTCAGCCAGGACGTCATCCATGACCGGCTGCCAGCCGCGCCGTTCCACTTCAGCCATCATGTGGTACTGCAGGCCGTTTTCACGATTCCATGCCACACCGTCCATATCGGTCGACGAAGGGCCACGCAATCCGATCTGGATGATATCCTCACCCTTTATCAACCCCGCTTCCACCAGTTTTCGCACCGGATTTCCATGGGTCAATCCCACGCCAAAACCTGCAGGTGATTGATCGGCATGGGCATCAAAGTGAATCACGACCAGATTGCCTTTGCCGTACACATCGGCCAGTCCCGCAGCATCCGGAAACATCAGACCATGACCGCCACCCACGACAATCGGAATGGTACGCTTGCCATTTTCGAGTTTGACACTGGCAATCTCGGCCACCATCTTGCGCACCTCCGGCACCGAGAGGTTATAACTGTATGGATGTAATGGAGCATCGCCATAGTCCACAACCTTCAACTCCTGGAACACCTTCAAACCACTGTCAAGATGCGGCATCTCCCAATCGCCCCAGGCATGGTAGATCGATGACTTGGTATTGGCGCGCAACTCCGTTGGACCGTAGGACTGAACGCGCGGGCTGTTGTAGAATTCTGCGCCGAGAATTGCGACTTCGATTTCACCCGCCTTCAAATCTTCCGGGGTCAGGGCGACCGGCAGATTGAAGAATGTCGGAATGCTGACCCACGGCATTCCCCCCTTGAACCTGCGAATGTTGATCGGGCCCGGCTCCCGCCCCTCACTCAGGTCTTCGCGGATCACTTTCCAGGCTTCACCCGTGGGATCTTCCAGGTCGAGCGCTACAGCAGCCTGGTCTTCCGGATCCAGTTTATCCCAATCTTCAGGCGGTATCGTTCCGATGCCTTCGGCCTGTGCGGTAACAGGCACCAGCAACGTTGAAAGAATCAGAGGTAACAGTCGTTTTTTCATGGTTTATCCCTGTAATGATGTAATTTTGATATCAGAGAAGCACGCGCAGGCGTATCGAACCGATCAGCACCTGGCTTCGGTCAGTATTGCCCTGTGGGTTGAGTATCAGTTGCAGATCCGGCGTAACCTCGATATTGGGCGCCAGTTGCAACTTGAAGAACGCCTCCAGTCCGGTCTCACCTGACAAAGAGGAATCCGTTGGTTCGGCCCACCAGCCAGCGATGCCTATACGATCGAACTGGTAGCCGAATGGATGCTTGATCTGGATTCCGCCAGCGATGCGCTGACTGAAGGCACGCCAGGGGTTATCCGCGTAGGTATAGCGAAAGAACCCTCCGTACTCGGAACCGAAATCCTGGTCAAAACTCATCGCAAGCGCCCATCCGGACGGCTGAGCATCGCTGGCATCGCCGATTTCGTCCGTGTAATACGCGGTAAAACGGTAGATCCCCTCCCCCGCGCCAAACAGGTTTTCCGGCGTCATCCCGAGTTCTAACGCATACTCCCATTTGCCAGAGTCGATGGTGTCAAAGCTGATTCCTTCCGAAGTGCCGTCCGCTTCACGCATCATTCCCGTGAGGTAGGCCTGGTCCATGTGATACTGAGCGAACAGACCCATGCCATTGCGCGCGGTGAACGGCGCCACCGTATTGTTGACCAGTTGCGGGGTGAGAAAATCCTCCCGGTCTCCAACCGCATATCGATTGAGATTGAGAAAGGTACGGGTGGTCAGCTTACCGGCGCCGATGCGCAGGCTGTCCTCCAGGAACCACTGCTCCCAGGCCAGCATCTGCCACAGGTCGCGGTAGTCCCCAGGCGCCGTATCACCCCCGTTGACCGGTGTGATGATGCCCACCTCTTGCATGAACTCCGAGGTATTGCGCCGGCTGAAGGTCCGTGAGATCTGGTACCAGGCCATCAGACTGCCGGCTTTCACATCCGCGGGGTTCACCAGGGCCCACTGGGCGATCAGATTGGTCTCGTCGTTGCCTGTGTAGTTACCGTTGAAACCCAAATCCCATTGAAACTGCGGGGAATACTCGATGGTGTAGGCGAACCCGTAGTCGTCACTCAGACGCTGCTTGAAGATGAAATAGCCTGCCTGGGCATCGGTGATTGGCTGGAAAGCGTCATGCCCTGTCCTAAGCCGTTGCCGAGGGTCCATCCGGACCACACCGAGCTCGCCATAGACATCTGTAAGCTCCTGATCTGCCTGTATTGTTCCACAGCAGAGGCTCAATATCGGGAGGCCTACCAGATGCCAGCGCAGATTCTTAAGTAGTGGTTGCCACATGCTTGTTTTAACAGTCGGGGGGTTGGATCGGCGATAATCCTTATAGGCTGGGCATCGTTTCATACGCCTTGGCATTGTGGTAGGTTAAAAAGGTTATTAACCTGCAAAACGAGCTGGACTATCAGCTGCCTGAATGCCATCAGCAGACGCCACACCACCGCAGAGCCTGGAACCCAGTGCCAGGGAAATCAGGCAGCAGTTGGCACGAATCGAGACGGCACGCTGTTTTCGCGTTTCCAACCGCCAGCTTCGTCTGCTGAGCCACCTTGTCAATGAAACCATTGCCGGGCGCAAGGAAAAGCTCTCACAGCGTTATCTCGCGGATGATGTGTTCGCGCGTGGTCCGGAATTCGATCCTGAAAAAGATGCCATCGTCAGGGTCGAGATGCGCAAACTGCGCCAGGCCTTGACTACCTACTACGCCGAGGACGGCGCCTCGGACCCGGTCATCATCACAATCCCCAACGGCAGCTACGTGCCCCGCTTCTCGGCCATGAGTCCCAGGCCGGGTGTTTCGACGGGTTTCGCCACTCCGCTGAGGCTCGCGATCGCCGGTTTTCAGAATCTCTCCGACCAGGCGAGAGATGGCTGGATGGCCGAAGGCATTCACACAGAGCTCATGACGCTGCTCAGCCGTATACCGGAACTGCAGTTGGTGCCGCCCCATGAACCCACTTCGGCCACAGACGACCGACAACGCTTCCTATGGCTGCGCGAACAACATCAGGTCCGGTTTGCCCTGGACGGCTCAACACGCCTGGTGGGCAGAGGTGTTCGGGTGAATGTGTTTCTCTATGACCTGGCTGCGGACCGCCAGGTCTGGTCCGGTCGCTACGACCGGGTGGTCGACCCCGACAGCCTGCTCGACATCTGTGAAGACATCGCCCGCTCTGTGGTAGCAGAGGCTGCGGACCTGTTTACCGGTTTTATTGGCAGATCACTGCAGCGTGAAGCAGGGATGGAATCCAATCAGCAGGACCCTGTCTACAAAGCGCAGATATTGTTCCACCGGTACCTGCAGAACACGACGGACGCCACCTATCGTGACGCTCACGTGGCGATTCAGCACTCCCGCAGGCTGAATCCGGAAAATCCAATGCTGCTGGCGATGGACGCCGACCTGCTCCGGGCAGGCTATGCGTTGGGATTCCAGGACACGGACAATCCCGCGGATCATGTATTGACACTCAACCAGCAGGCGCTGCGACTGGCTCCCAACTGCGTACCCTGTCGGGTTTCACTCTGTTTCACCCTGTTGTTCCGCCGGGAAATCAACAGACTGAACGAGGAGATCGAAACCATTCTCAACGATCATACGGCCCCCACGTCTTACCATGCTGATACCGCGGTACCCTTGGCGCTGTCAGGACAATGGGAGCGAGGCTGTCAGATTCTTCAGCAATCCATGAGCGGTAATGTCACTCACCCTCACTACTTCCAGTATCCCTTCTTTTTGCGTGAATACCGTAGCGCCAATTACACCCAGGCCGCCGAGATCGGTCGCCGACTCGCAGATACCGGATTTTTCTGGCGCCCCATGCTCAACGCCGCCGTATCCGGGCAAATCGGGGATCGTGAATCGGGGCAACGCCACCTCGACGAGTTGCTTAAGGTACGACCGGATGTTGCACAGCATGCAGAGCGTTTTCTGGCCAGTTACATCGCTGAAGATTCGCTGATCGAGTCACTCCTGGATGGCCTGAGACGAGCCGGACTGTCCTTGTGAAAGACACCCACAGGGTGGTGCGAGTGAGTGATCGCTTGTGGCCAATCATCCTTTGCGGTGTCGCAGGTTCCGCCGTATTCAATCTCGCCCCTCTGTATCTCTCCGCCAGCGCCCAGCACTTCGCTCTCGACGATCGTCAGGTCGGCTGGCTGATGAGCGCCGAGATTGCCGGAATCGCCCTGGCATCGCTCCTGGTGCGTCTCATTTCTGGTCGGATTCCACTGCGCCAGGCCGCAATGATCGGGGCACTGTGCCTCGCAATAGGAAATGCGGTGTCGCTATGCGCCGGCAGTTACAACACATTTCTGATCATACGTTTTGTCATCGGCTTTCTGGGTGATGGCATGCTCTATGTCACGGCGATTGTGTTGTTAGGGCGTTCCGCCAACCCGGTCAGGGCATTTGCCACACTGTCGTTTACCAACATGTGTTTCACCGCGAGTATGCTTTGGCTGATGCCGATGATCCTGGTGGAAATCGACAATACTCACCTGTCATGGTTGTTTGGCGGACTCGGCCTGGCGGTGTTGATATCTTCCCGCACGCTCGACCTTCCGCAGCCCCGGCAGACGCTGAATGATGCACCGATGCACAGGCTTGGGCATATCGCGCCGCTCATCGGTCTGATCGGATACGCGCTGTTCGGCGCCAACCTGGGGGCCATCTGGTCTTTTGCCGAGCGACTGGGCGGGATGATCGGCATGGCAACCGGCGATGCTTCAATGCTGCTGGGTATATCCATCATGTTTCAGGCCCTGGGATCCGTGCTGGCTATCCTGACCAGCCGTCGCATCGCGCCTCAGCTTGCCTTGATGGCGCTCCTGGCGACCCAGTCACTGGCGGCCCTGCTGATGGCCTTCGCCTCAGGTCCTGACCTGTACCTGGCAGCTTTTGCCTTGTGGGGTGCATCATGGAATTTCGGTGCCGCCCACCTGTTGGGCACACTCTCACGGCTCCCCCGGGGTTCGCGAATCTTATCATTGGCCCCTGGCTCCGAGGCCGTAGGGGTCGCGCTCGGGCCGCTTATCGTGAGCAGCCTGCTGGGTTCCGGTATGCAATCACAGCTGAGCCTGGTACTGCCCGTGGTTGCGATCACCTGTGTCGCACTCACGACGCTCTGTTACCTGGGATTGATACGCCGGAGCATGATATCGACACCGCTGGATGTTTCAGACGCTCGATAGTCGCAAGCCGCCAGGTTATACCGCTGAGGAATCTCCGTTCGCCAATGATTGCCTGTACTCCAGTTCTGTTACAAAGACTTGACGGAACCTCGAATCAACGCGGCACAAGGTTAACAACTTAATTAACCTACTGTGATTCCCGCTTCTGTGGGACTATTTCTGCGACCCTAAGACACGAGCAAACCACAGCATTCCCTGTCTGCTGACAAATCCCTCGACAGCACGGTATTCATCATGACAAAACTTATTAAGCATGCCGGCATCGTATTGAGCGCCTTCTTCACGTTGACTGTGACTCCCGCGGCGGTAGTGGCCGATGGTCTGAATCCAACGCTCAACAAGGATTTCACGGTACGACTCGGGACCGCGAGAATCAGTGGGGAAACTAAGGTCAAATCGGAGTTGGACGATGGTCATGAGGCCGATACGATCGATTTCGGATCTCTGGGCATCGACGGCAATGACACCTCCACCTACCTGGGCGCCCGTTGGCGGTTTTCAGAAAAATGGCGCCTGGTATTCGAGTCTTTCGGCGGCACCCAGGAGGGCACGGGTATCGCTCAGACGGAACTGGACTTCGGCGACCTGACCATACCCGTCGGCGTTGCCGCCTACGCGAAGATCGATGTCAATGTCTACGCGATCTCACTGGGCAGATCATTCATCAAGGATGAGACCAAGGAGTTCGGGGTCGGTATCGGACTGCATGTTGCCGACATGTCCGTGGAGCTTGCAGGCGCCGGCTTCATCGATGATGTCGCGGTTCCCTTTGCATCCGAATCCGCAGATGCGACCGCGCCGCTGCCCAGTTTGAGGTTCTTCGGTGGTTATGCGTTCTCACCGGAGTGGGCGCTGGAAGCCGGGCTGGGATTGTTTTCACTCACCTACGACAAGTACGAAGGCAATATGACCGCTGCCTCCGTGCAATTGGAATGGCGTCCCCACGATAACCTGGGGGTGGGATTCGGGTATACCTTCTTCGATATCGACGTCAAGGTCGATCATGACGACAGGGAGGACAGCTTTGAATACAAGCTCGATGGTCCGCTCCTGTACCTGGCCATAGGTTTCTGACCTCAGCGGCAGATCTGCGACCGCTGCTTCTCCACAATGGTGGATAGATCCATTGTTGCGTGTTGACTGATAAAGCATGTATCCCGGAGATCGAATCAACACACCCTGCTGAACCTCAACCTGATCCGTCAGCCGGTCAGGCTGGCCTGGGCGTCTGCGGAGTCACTGGGCGACCCCCTTGATCAATTCAAGGGGTGACGGATGTCTGGGGCGTCGGCGATTCAACCCTGAACAGTACCGCGTAAACCACCGGTATGATGCCCAGGGTGAGGATCGTGGAAAGCATGATCCCGGCAATGATGGCCACCGCCATCGGCTCCCACATCTCGCCACCGCCCAGGTACAGGGGAATCAGCCCCAGAACGGTGGTGGCCGTGGTCAGCAGGATCGGCCGCAAACGCCGCTGCGCCGCTTCGATGATGGCCCGGTATGGCGGCAGCTTGTTGACATCGAGTTCCATCTGGATGCGCTCCAGCAAAACGATGGCATTGTTGATCACAATCCCCGCCAGGGAGATGACGCCCAGGAGTGTCATGAAGCCGAAGTAGGATTGCGCCGCAATGAGGCCAAAGATCACCCCGATCAGCCCCAGCGGAATCGTAAGCATCACGATCAGGGACTTGCGCATGGAATTGAACTGGGCCACCAGCAGGATCACGATCAGGAAACCCGCTATGGGCAGTTTTTCAGCAATCGACCGGCTGGCATCCCCGGAGGATTCCGCTTCACCGCCGAGTTCGTAGTAGTAACCCGCGGGCCATCCGGCCTTGGCGGTTTCCAGCCATGGGGTCAGCATGGCGAACCCCTGGGCCGCGGTGGTCCCCTCCGCCAGCTGCGCGCCCACCGTGACACTCTTCATCCGGTTACGGCGCAGGATCTTGGAAGCCTCCCAGAGCAATTCAACATCAGCCACCTGCCGCAAAGGCACCGAGTTTCCAGTCGTCTGGGAATAGACCGAGAGGGCCTCGATCTTACCGATATCCTGCCGGTCAGCAGTGGATGCCCTCAGCAATACCGGGATCACCTCGTTGTCCTCGCGGAACTGGGTGAGTTCCATACCGCTCAGTCCAGCTTGCAGTGATATCGCGATATCCTCGCTGGTCACACCGGAACGCAGCGCCCGGGCCTGGTCTATTCTGACGGCCAGCTTCTTGATGCGCTGTCCCCAATCATCCTTGATGTTGCGAAGCCCGCTGATCTCCGACATTTTCTGCTTGACCTGTTGCACGATGGCAAACACCTCATCGGTGTCGCGGCCGTTCAAGCGCACCTCAACCGGGTTGGCGATCGCCGCGCCATTTTCGAAGCGACGCAGGGTCACCCGCAAATCCGGAAACTGCTCGAAGGTATATCGGTCCAGACGTTGCATCAGGTTGCCGATGGCCGCCGCGGAGCTGGCCTGTACGATCATCAGCGCATAGTTGGAACTGGCCGGTTCCGGAGAATGACTGAGAACAAAACGCATTCCACCAAAACCCACATAACTGAGTGTTCGAACCACACCCTCGGATGCTTCACTGTCCGAGCGGCCCGCCGGAACCGACAATTGATCGGAAATGAAACCCTCGATCTCCTGCACGATCGATTCTGTGGTCTCAATCGAAGTCCCCAGGGGCATTTCCAGCTCCATTTTGAAATAGGTTCGGTCAGAGGGCGGAAAGAAAATATTGGGGATGAATCGAAAGCTGAACAATGCCCCGGTGAACAGCAGGCCTACCAGCAGCAGGGTGATGTAGCGATGCCGAATCATGTTTCCCAGAATGCTTCGGTAGCTGCGATAGAAGCGGGTGTCGAAACTCTCTTCACTGGGTTCGACCTTGAGAAAGGTCACCGCCAGCATCGGAATCACGGTCAACGACAGCACCCAGGAGGAGAGCAGGGTGATGGTCACCACCTTGAACAGGGAGGCGGTAAACTCACCGGTTGTGGATTCCGCAAGAAAAATCGGCAGAAATGCCGCCGATGTGGTCAGTGACGAGGTCAGCAGTGGGATGCGCAGTTCAGCGGCGGACTCGATCGCCGAATCCATGCGGGACATCCCGCTGGCCATGCGCGTCATCATGCTTTCAGACATGACGATTCCGTTGTCCACCAGCATACCCAGGGCAATGATCAGGGCCGCCAGGGAAATCTGGTCCAGGCCGATATTGAAATAGGACATCACCAGCATAGTAATGATCATGCTGAACGGAATCAGCGCGGCGACGATCAAGCCGCTGCGCATGCCCAGGGAAACAATCATTACCGCCGCCACCACGGCAATCGCCTGCAGCAGGTTATTCACAAAGCTGCTGACCTTGGCCTGCACCTCATCCGGAGTAAAGTGCACGACACGCAGATCCAGACCGAGGGGGTAAACCCGCTGTAGCTGATCCAGCAGAACCTTCACCTGTTGTCCCAAAACAATATTGTTGCCGCCTTCCCGCATGGAGATGCCAAGCAGCAGGGCGGGAATGCCATTGTCCCGAACCTTGGTCGCCGGTGGATCGATGTATCCGCGCCGGACCTCGGCGAGGTCTTTCAGGTAGATCAGAGTCTGATTGCCCGGCACCTGGATGATCGTATTGCGGATATCCTGCAGAGTCTCGTAGTTGCCGCTCGGCTCCAGGTCGATGCGTTCCTGACCCAGGGTGATGGTGCCGCCGGAAATAATGATATTTCGACTGGCCAGCATCTGGCTGAGCTGAGCCGGCGAAATACCCATTTCCGACAACCGGGCGTTGTTGTACTCGACGAAAATCCGCTCATCCTGGGCACCGTATAGCTCCACCTTGGCGGCATCGGGGAGACGCAGCAGTTCATCACGCACCTCCTCGGCTGTCTGTTTAAGCTCGACATAGCTGAAATCGGGACCGCGCACACTGACCAGGATGTCGTAGACGTCACCAAACTCGTCGTTGACATTGGGGCCGACAATCCCTTCCGGCAGGTCGCCGGCCGCATCATCGATCTTGCGCCTGAGATCGTCCCAGATCGGACGCATGTGTTTGTAACTTTCCTTGATGTTGACCGAGATGATCGATACGCCGGCACGCGATTCACTGGTGACGAAATCCAGCTCCGGGATCTGCTGGATCACCTGTTCCAGCTTATCGGTCACCAGCTGCTCCACCCGCAACGGACTGGCGCCGGGAAAATAAGTGATCACCTGCGCGGTGCGGATGATGAACCCCGGATCATAGGCCCGTGGCATCTTGAGGAACGCCTCCATGCCCGCGAGCAGCAGAACCACCAGCAGGACCAGCGTCGTGCGATTGTTTTTGAGTGCGACTTCGGTGATGTTCAAAATGCTTGATCCGGACTCCAGAGAACCTTCATACCCGGCTGCGCCTGGCTCATCCCCGCGGTGAGGATGTGATCGCCCCGGGAGAGCCCTGAGGTGATCAGCAAACCTCTCGAATCCAGTTCACCGGTGGTCACGGCTCGTCGTTCGATGATCCCGACACCGCGATTGTCCGGGCTGTTTTCCCCTGCCGGGGGTTGAACCGCTTCACCCCCGGGCGTCACGGTGTAGACGAACCGCCCCTCCCCGTCTTCCATCACTGACGAGGCGGGAACATGAAAATCTGCCTGAGCCGGGCCGTTCGAAGACTCCACTGTCACCAGGGCGTTCATGCCGGGCAGCAAGGTATATCCGGCGACCCGGGGGGTACTGAAACTCACCTGGTAGGTTTGATTGTTCTCGTCCGCGATGATCGCCGCCTCTTTCAGCTTGAGGGGAAATCGTTGCTCGGGAATGGCTTCAAACTGCACGAAATATTCGTTTTTTTTCGTACCCTTGCGGCTCCTCAGCATAACACTTTCAGGAACCTGGATCCTGATGGTCAGGGAAGACATGTCCTGCAGGGTCACAATCCGCTCCTGGGCGCTTACCTCCTCGTGGTTTTCCACATGGCGTTTGGAAATGCGGCCGGCGAAAGAGGCCTGCAGGACCGTGTAGCCCAGTGTCTGTCTGGCCGCCGTCAATTGCGCCTCGGCACTCGCGAACTCGTTGCGGAGCTTGTCGAAATCCGCTTGAGACAGGTGACCGGGTGCGACCAGTTTTTTCCCACGATTGTAATTGGCCAGCGCGGTTTCATAATTCGCCTGACGGACTTTCAGCTCGATCCTGGCATCCGCCTGATCCAGCATCGCAATCACCTCACCCTTCTCTACCCTGTCGCCTTCCTTGACCGGCATCTCCTTGATCACGCCTGAAATACGAAAACTCAGGTCGGCGCTGCGCGCCGCATCCACCACCGCAGGAAACTCCCGGCGCAGCTTACCCGTGGTGGGCATCACCACCAGAGTCCTGACCGGGCGTAAGATCTCTTCGACCACGGGTTGTTCGCTCTCCCCACTGCAGGACGTTAACAGAGGCAGCATGATGCACAAAAGCAGTGATTTGATTTTCATAGACAGGATTCATAGTTCGCGGGATCGGGGTCTTGTGTAAACCTGAGTGATTGTAGCACCGAGGGGAGTCTGTGCTCACGTCATCCTTCAACTCGGATGCTGTACTGAGCGATCCGGGACGATTGCGGAATTCCCGGATTCCGCCACGCCTGGAAAAGGCTGCTAGTGCTCCTGCGTTACACACACAGCCATGCGCAGGCTCACAACACAGGCGAGCGAACCACCATCATCTTCTCCACCTGCATGTCGCGCATGGTATGCGGTATCCCTCCAACACCGAGCCCCGACTGGCGCAACCCGGCGAAGGGCATCCAATCCACACGGAAGGCGGTGAAGTCATTGATCATCACTGCCGAAGCATTCAGACCTTTGTAGGCCTTGAGGGCCTGGGACAGCTGATTGGTGAAGATCGCCGACTGAAAAGCGAACGGCAGGGCATTGGCCTGGGCGATGGCCTGTTCGATCTCATCGTAGCTGTAGACACAGACCACCGGTCCAAACACCTCACGGGTGCTCACCCGTGCCTTGAGGGGAGGATCGAGCAACACCGTAGCGGGATAGCAGGTTTGCGACAGAGGTTCACCGCCACACAGTAATTCCGCACCCAGTTCCATGGCTTCGCTCACCCACTCATGCACCCTTTGGGTCTCCCCGGGACGGATCAACGGGCCGATCCCGGTTTCCGCGAACGTGGGATCCCCCACGCTCATCTTCGCCCCTTCAACAGCCAGTCCCTCAGCCACCTGGCGGGCGATGGAGCGATGCGCGAACACCCGCTGCACCGACACGCAGACCTGCCCTGCGTGGTAGAAGGATCCCTTGGCCAGCAACGGCAGGGCATCCCGCAGGTCCGCATCGGCTTCGACGATGACCGGCGCCACGCCCCCGTGTTCCAAGGCACAACGGGTACCCGGCGCCAATCGGGAGCGCAACATCCAGCCGACTTTAGCACTGCCGATGAAACTGAAAAAATCCACCCGTGGATCGGACACCAACCGGGCGGTCACCTCGTGATCGTCACTGAGCAGCGCCTGGGCCCAACCCGGGGGCAGTCCGGCTTCCCGCAGGATGGCGATGAAGCGCATGCAGGAGAGCGGTGTATCCTCGGCCGGTTTGATGATCACCGGGCAACCGGTAGCCACTGCAGGGGCCACCTGGTGTACCGCCAGATTGAGGGGATGGTTGAAGGCACTGAGCGCCACCACCACGCCGATGGGCTCCCGGTGGGTAAAGGCCAGGCGTCCCTCGGAGGCGGGGTTCACCCCCATAGGGATCTCACTGCCCGCCTCGGTGCGCAGAGTTTCGATACAGATCTGCAAACCGTCGATGGCCCGCGCCACCTCGATACGGGAATCGGTGAGCGGCTTGCCACCCTCCCGGGCCGCTTCCAGAGCCAGGGTCTCAGCCCGTTCGGCCATCAGTATGGCCGCCTTTTTGAGAATCTCGATACGCCGAGACACCGGCAGCCAGGCGCTCTTGTCATCGAACAGTCCCCGCGCGATCCGCAATGCCCGTTCGACACCCACTCCGTCCACGGTCTCGATGCTGGCGATGACCTGCCGGTCGTAAGGCGCGGCCACCTCGATCAGACCCGAGGCCTTGACGGAATCGGCGATCATATGGGGAAAGTGTTCACGCTGAGACATACAAAAACCTCACTGTCTTTGAACTACAGGTGCTGCTCAGGTTAAGCAGCTGTTGGAATTCGCTCAGACGAGTGCGAGACATGGCGGAAACCACCGAAAAAACGCAGCTTTCTGAAGTAGATGAGCATTATGAGCCGGATCTCAAAGCAGGATCGTACCGTCTGAGTAGTATTTCAACAGCGTACTAGGAATCTTTGTCTTTGCCCCCGGTCTTGTTGGGTTTGCGCGTCACCATCACGGTGAGCGCCAGGGCCCCGAACAGGGCATAGTAAACCGCATCGCTTTGGCTGGCCCCCAGGAACAGTGCGCCGTATCCGCCAATCGCCGCCCCCAGCCCACCGAAGGCAAGCCCGCGCATCACCCGGCACAGCACACAGTTGCGCGCGTTGACCATCAACCGACCAACCTGCGCACACACTCCAGGTAGGCCAGTTCATCCGGCATACGCCCCGCCGACTGAGCTTCCCACAACACGCGTCCCAGACACTCCATCATCTGGTGATCCGCTTCATGGGCGTCGCCCAGGCGCTGACACAGTTGACGATAGAGTTCGGAGATACCGCCGGGGCGATCGGTACTGAACTGCTCCAGGAGACTGATGTGCATACCCATATGCAGGAAGGGATTGGTTTCCCCTCCCTCGGGCAGGAACTCCCGAAAGCGCCCCGTTTCCGGTTGCTCAAGCAAGCGATGATACTCGGGATGTTGCTGGATCACCTGGGCGACCATCTGCTCCACGGGCTGTAAATCCTCGCCCGCCTGAAACTTACGCCAGGCATCGAAAAACACCTGGCGCATCTGATCCCGATCACCGCTGTACATCCGCGCTCCCGTCTATTCCGCGGCCGCTGCCGCGAACTTGGCCAATGCCTGGGTGATCTTCTGTTTCACCGGATCCCGACCCTCGATGGAGAAACGACCGAACAGGTAATCCGGACTGTTGTAGCTCACCCAGACCTTCTGTTCCGCATCCTGCCAGACCAGAGCCTTCAACGGCAAATCGATGCCGACCCGCTGATCTGCGCTCATCAGGGCGGTGCCCACCTTGGGACTGCCGAAGATGATCAACTGGGTCGGGCGAAGCGTTTCTCCCACCTTGGCGGCTCCTGTGGCGTGGTCAATGCGGGAAAAGACCTTCAGCCCCGCCTGTTCCACTGCGGCGACGAAACGATCGGCGGTAGTGCTGACGTCATGCTGGCTCGCCACATTCACCAGACCCGAGTCCGCCTGTACCGGGTTGACGAACATCCACAGCGAAGCCAGTGTCATCATGAAGAATTTACGCATGGTTATCTCCTGGAGTAAGAATTGTATAGGGTTACTTCAGGAGAGCACAGGCACCCTGCCACGCGGGTGAGGGTACCGGCACTTTCCATGCATATGAGTTTAACCCTTTTTTGCTCAGACAACCTCTGTGCCAGTTGTTTCCTGTTTGATCCCTGTGGGTATTTGTTTCCGAGTCGCAACACGAAGAGTTGCAATTTCACACGCGCCCAGGCAAACGCTTATCCCAGAGGACGGGGCTTACCAGGAGTACCCATATGTTGATTCGCGCTTGTCGCTTTCTGCCCGATCCCGGATTGCGCTTCGCTGCATGCGGCTCATGTGGATCGATGTCCAGTCGTTCCCACGCAGAGCGTGGGAACGTATATGGACTCCTCCGTGTACAGCAACCTTTTTGTGTTGGATGGTAGACATTCAGCAAGTTCACG
>JBEVVG010000003.1:0-350542 GCA_040507225.1 Candidatus Thiodiazotropha sp. | reverse complement strand
TGCGGGACCTCGACCTGAACGAGATCCACATAGCGTGAACTCAGATTGAGAAAACCGCCGATCAAATGTGCGAAAGATTCTGGACACTACCGCTAAAATGTAATCCCGTGAGAGACACACACAGCGGGTAGGGTGCGAAAAACATATGCGTGAGCCCTAAAACGCTATGTGCGACTGCGTACCCGATCAGCGCCAGCCGACCTTTTCAGCCCACAGGGTGGCCGCGGCCTTGTACGCCTTGTAATCCTCAGGCGGCTTTCCGCCTTCTGCTTCGACGGCCTTTCGATGTTTTTTAAGCGCGTCTGCAAGCGGCTCAAGGCCCACGGATGCCCTGCGTTTGTCAACATGCTCAGGGTTCTCGACCGCGCAATTTAGTTGACCCCAGGCATCCCAATCCAGGACAGTTCCATAGACCTGAGCTCGCCCTTCATTGAAGCGAATTCTGTCGGTGAGCATTGCGAGTTGTTTTTTGGGGACATCGCCAACCGATGCAGCCACTTGCATTTGTCGCAGAAAATCCCTTTGCAGTTGTGGTGCGCAGATGGAATGTTGCGCAATCAGCCAGGCCAACCGGGAGCCTTCAAGACCAACCAGAGAGATTCCCGGCCAGCCATGGTATTCGGCGATACAGGCCAGATGCTCGGCATTTTCCCGCTGAACGCGCTGCATCTCATCATCATATGAACCGTGGAGTCGATTCTGACTCAGCAGTTTTTCACGCATGTCGGAATCGTGCTGAGCCAGTCTGTTCAGTTCGTCCAGCAATGCCTTATTCACTGTAGCGCCATCAAATGTATTTGAATTAGATCAACCATACCTTTACACATAGAAGATGAGTTAATAGACAAATTCGTCAGGTCCCTTGATCCTCTGGAGACCTGTCACATACGCTTAGCACAAAGTTACACTTTGATTTTGTCGTTCATATCTTTGGCCTCATCACCTGTCAGCTGTAATACTTTTATTATGGTTATATATTTTTTGAATGAACGAAATACACTAATTGCAGACACCCAATAAACAAGTAACGTTGTCATACGCCGCGCGAGGTACGAGCGTCGGATCTGATGGCTTGGTTAGGCATTATTAGTATATGGAACCTTAAAGTGGATGTAGAGCATCAATAATACGGCAGGAAATACGAACACAAGGCCTAATGGAAATGAAAACAAGAGTGCGCAAGTGCCGACCACTGCACCTATAACCCTTATATTTTTTTCTACGTAGCCAAAGCGAACCCACCGGTAATTAATGATAAAGTACAATCCCCATGCAGTCCAAACTGCAATCCCATAAAACATTGTTGTGCTTAGCTTATTTACACACCAGTCATTATCTAAACAAGACATTCCATATTGTGAAATGATTCTCGCTATCTTCGAAGGTAATATATCGAAAGACATAAGTATAGGCACACAAGAAAGCAATGTGCTTACCAATAATATTATGAGTCTCTTTTTCATTTGTCGTCTTGATTCATAACGCCCCTGCTCACTGGGGAGCGACCGAAGCGCAGTGCAGCCGATTGTTATGGGCACTACTCATCAAATTTAGGAAGAAACTTATTTTTCCACACATAAACCACACGCTCTTTTTCTTTAATTAACTCTTCACTGCTAGCTGGTAAGTCACTGATTTCTAATTCCAGCTTTTTCACAATAGAAGTGAAATAGAAATTTGCTGCGATTAAGATAACAACAAGAACGGTATCACTTAAAGAAAGTAAATCTGTAAAGCCACAATAAACATAGAGTAGTAGCGACAACCCACCAGAAGGCAGCGTTACTGCGGCTAAACTCATTTGCCCCTTTATCATTTTTTTCAGATCATCAATGTCTGACTCAGATTCAATCATATGAATTTTGTTGCTAAATGCCTTCATTTTTAAAAATCCATAGCGAGCAGACAAAGCATAAATTGATAACAGAGAAACAAAAAGGGCGTAATAGATTCCGATAGTCATTTACTTCTCGTTTAACCCATAACGCTGCAATTCACTGGAGCCGAACGATAGTGATGCTTCCATGTGGTATTGCTTGGTTATAACCGTTGATCAATATTCTCATAATGTAGTTAATGAGTTTTTTACGAATATATGATTAATAAGTAAAAGCATGTTGCAATAACTCCCATTATTATTAGTGCTCCTATTGCGCCACTTAGTAACGCGTCTTCCTCGATAAACCCGTTTGGAAATAGTGCTTTTACCACTTTATTGCCTACAGCACGAGCCAGGTTTGGTAAAGAATCACAAAACAGCATTAATATTGCTTCTACGACAGTACTCATATTTCCCTAGTGGTTACAACGCGAAAATTAAGCTGCGCCGTTTTTTGGCGTCAGCTTTAATGAATGGTTATGCATTACTCGATGCCACCTTTATATATTTATTCATAATTTTGTAGAAAGTGACGATATAAGCTAACCCAATTAATACCATTATGGGATGATAATTTTATTTAAATCAAGGTCGCTGGATTGAGATAATATTAGAGCAGTCACACCCACACCTAACATAACAACTAGAAAATAAAGTACTGTAACTACGGATACTGGAAGACTTAGTGCACAATAGCGTTTAAAGAAATCAATGCCATCACCTTTGCTGTTTGTGTGGAAGATTAGTCTTAGACCCCAATAGTTTGCTGCAGCCATAACAGACCATATCAGTACGGTTGTTAGAAATCCCATGCCTTCTTCAGAAGATGAAATATTTATACTAATCGGTAATTCGTATGTAGAGGAAAATAGAACGATAAATACTATGAAGTTTTTAAGTGCTACCACATCATTTACAGCAGCCTCACTAAGTCTTTTAGCGAGGCCTTCTACGTCAATTAGATATATATCCTTAAACATCATTATCCCTTATTTGCATAACGATTTGGGTAAGGGGCCGTAGCGTAGCGGAGGTCCCAGCGACCGAAGGGAGCGATCTTGACCCGCTGGTTAGGCGCTGACATATTCATACAACTCACCAAGTGTTATATTTTCATGCCAGACTTGTTGAAGCGATGACTCTTCCAAATTGAAACTGTCGACCAAGTTTTCGAAAAACGTTTCGAGTTCCAAGTTGTCTCCGACAGGGGTCTTTCCACCATATAGGGATCTATAAACATCTAATACTTGATCATTTGGATGAAACTTCAGCCTTGTTTTGTCTGATAGCGCCATTCCATCGACAAGACATAAAAGAAACAAACGAATGCTGTCCTTTGAATGCTTAGGAAAGGCTTTCTTCCAAGCTCTTCCAGTACAACTCCTGCCTCTATAAGGTATAGGGCCTCGCGAGAATTCAATATACCCAAACGCACCTACTACTAGTACGATAAGTATATATGCTATCCAGTCCTCCATTTTTCTTCGCCTAATAGTGGATTATGTGGACGTCGCGAATATTGACTTATACCGACGTCTCGAATATTGGAGTATGCCGACATAAGTACTAATTAAGTTCTTTTTCATGGGATTTACCCGAACAGCGTAATATTCCGCTTGTTATCTAGGATTTGACTGGTTGCACGCGCACACCCATTTCGATACTGCAGGATGGCAGCATTATTTATGGTGATCTGAAGACTGATTTGGCCTTTGAGTACCGTCGAATACATCATCCAGACTGAAGACAAGCCATACGATTTCGTTATCGTATGTTGATGATCTGTATGACCGGATAAGCTCGATTGGTTCAAATGAGCTGTTCGATCCGGGTTAACCGCTATCTGGTTTTTCAATTTAATACTCATCCCTGTGATGCAACGAAGCAGCTGTTGCCTCCTTTCTAGAACATTTGGACTCAGACCGCAAGGTATGTGGCCCTACCCTGCGCCGATACACATACTTCATGATTTACTTTCAGCCCTGGTCTTATGACCTCATGGGCTCATTAACCGTACGCATCTCTATTGCACAAAGCGGATACCCTCCACAGCTCATCTTGCAGGGTTCACTTTCCGATCACCCATGCTCCGTTCTGTAACTCCCTGACATGTCTGATCATTGACCCATCAAATCAACGCTGCAGATCAACCTGGACCCGGCGATTGGCAGCCCGGGCCCGTTCGGTGCGTTTCGCGATCGCGGGCCGGGACTCCCCGTAATGGCGTGACTGGATCAGGTTCCGTTTTACGCCTTTTGAGACCAGGTATCGGGTGACGCTTTCGGCGCGACGCGCGGAGAGTTTCATGTTGTAGCGGCTCGTGCCCTGGTCATCCGCATGCCCCGCCACCCGCACGGCGGTAATTCTTTCATCCGCCTGGAGATAGTCCGCGACCCGATCCAGGGCCTGGCGAGCATGATTATCCAGCAGGTGTACATCCAGCGGGAAAAGCACAGTGAGATCCTTGACCGCATCGAAACCGTTCGGAGAGAGTTCACTCAGACACTGTTTAAAGGCGCGATAGGCCTCGGTGAAGCGCACCGGTGAAAGCCGCACCGAAACCTGGCGACGGCTATCGTTCCAGTCGAGGAAATCGAAACTCCCCAACTGACCCTTGGAGAGGGCGTTGAGCAACCACCCGGCCGGTTTGCGGTCCAGGGTTATCGGGCGCAGGCCGGCACGGATTTCCAGGTACTGTTCCAGATCGTCGGGGGCTTCGTGCTCCCAGTCAGGGGAGACCTCGTGCAGGGTGGCCTTGACCGTCTCCGGTATCGTCTGGAAGGCATCGATGCGGAATTTCAGGGGATCCCCCGACAAGCGACTGAACACGGCCGTGCCGAATTGCGGGATCTCATGCTTCAGTTCGCAGTGATACTTCGAGCCCTGGTATTGCCATTGCGACTCATGCAGCCCGGCCATGTAGATCAGGGAATCCAGGGACTGCGCATCGGCCAGCCGCGTGACCGGTAAAACCAGCATCAACACCCCTAGCAGGCGAACCAGCGGGGGGATCGCCCGACGGATCGCCCCCCACAGGGATGCGCGGTGCAGACGGGCCGCCACGAATTTCAGACAGGGGATCGACATCGGGTGTGTTTCTGGCCGTTGCGGGACATACCCAGGCTATCGGCCAGTAAAAAATGATCCTTAACAATCCCCGGGTTCGCCCGTCTCCCGGATAACGCTTTCCGCGGGAGCCGCTTCGGTACCCTTGCACGGCGGGCGCGTCCACTCCACCTGCAGTGCGGGTTCCCCCGGCGCCGCCGCGAAGCCCTCGCACACCACCCGGCCGGGTATCACCGCCAGGCTCCCGTCGAGATAGATCAGGGGCAATCCCTCGCGCTCCCAGGGAGGAATGCCCCACTCCTGAAACAGTTTCTTCAGAGAGTGCCGGTGACCACGCCCCTCGGGCTGACAGCGCTCCCCACCCTGCCGGAAACGCACTTCGATGCGGGCGTTTCGCCAGCGGGCGGCGCTCACACCGGACTCAGCCCTGACCGTGCTCAGCTGTCCCAGGCCATCGGGCAGTTGCAGGGACCGCTCGCCGGGCCATTCCAGCGCGTCGACACTGGGCTTAGGCACGGGTTCGTCCAGGAGATGGAGGCCGTCCCGGAATCGTCGCACCGACCAGCGCCCCCAACGGATCTCCGGACGGGCGTCGGCACGGCCGAACACCGCTTCGTGTTCGATGCGCGCCAGCTTTTTCGAATTCGGCATGCCCGCGCCCCTCGCGCCGATCCAGCGCCGTAGCAGGTGCCGCAGTCTTACAGAGTTGAACCCGTGCAGGTCCGGGATCGACAACACATCCGTGGCGGCAATCCGCACTCGCTCCAGATCCTCGTCCACCTCCTCGTTGACCAGTTCCAGAAGTTCACCGGTGTAGCGCGCGGAACGGGCCAGGGTCTCGCTGACCGCGGGCCAGCGCTCTCGCAGCAGTGGGATCACCTGGTGACGCAGAAAATTGCGATCGAAACGCAGCGCCTGGTTGGAGGGGTCTTCATGCCAGATCAGACCATGCTCCCGGGCGTAGGTTTCCAGTGCCCGACGGGAGATTGTGAGCAGCGGTCTGGCCAGCCAGCCGGGACCGAAGCGGGTCTGTTCAGGCATACCGGCGAGTCCGGCTGGCCCGCTGCCGCGAATCATTTGCAGCAGCAGGGTTTCGGCCTGGTCGTCCTGGTGCTGGGCGGTCAACAGCAGTTCTGCGTCGTTCATCGAGCGGGCCAGGGTCTGGTAACGTGCCTCCCGCGCCAGCGCCTCCAGGCTCTCCCCCGGACGGGGCGCGAGATTCAAATGATGGGTTTGGAGGTGAATCGCAAGCCCGGCGCACAGGGATTCACAGTGCGCCTGCCACAGGTCGGCCTGGGGTTGCAGGCCGTGATGGATATGCATGGCCCGCACCGGGTAGCCGAGGCCGGGCCGCAGTTGCGCCATCAGGTGCAGCAAAACGCTGGAATCCAGGCCGCCGCTGAGCGCCACCAGGCAGCCTGAGGGTTGGGGCAAACGGGCCAGGATCTCCTGGAGCCGGGTCGCGCTGATGCACACGGGATGATCCGCTGGGCTATTCCCCGGAGAACTGACCGTACTGCATCAGGCGCTGGTAGCGGGTGTCCAGCAGTTTGTCGATCGCCATGCTGGTGAGGTTGTCCAGCCCTTCCACCAGGGAATGTTTGAGGTTCTTCGCCATGCTCTCCAGGTCCCGATGGGCGCCGCCCAGGGGCTCGGCGACGATCTCGTCGATCAGCCCCAGTTCCTTGAGTCGGTCCGAGGTGATGGCCATCGCCTCGGCGGCCAGGGGCGCCTTTTCCGCGCTCTTCCAGAGGATCGATGCACAACCCTCCGGGGAGATCACGGAGTAGGTGCTGTACTGCAGCATGACGATGCGATCACCCACCCCGATCGCCAGGGCGCCACCAGAGCCCCCTTCGCCGATCACGGTGCAGATGATGGGGGTGCGCAGACCGGACATCACCTTGAGATTACGCGCGATGGCCTCGCTCTGCCCCCGCTCTTCCGCGCCGACGCCGGGATAGGCCCCCGGGGTGTCGATGAAGGTGAGAATGGGCAGCTTGAAGCGTTCCGCCAGCTCCATCAGGCGCAGCGCCTTACGGTAACCCTCCGGGCGCGGCATACCGAAGTTGCGGTGCAGCTTGTCTTTGGTGTCGCGGCCCTTCTGATGGCCGATTACCATCACCGGGCGGCCCTCGAGGCGGGCCACACCTCCGACGATGGCGTGATCGTCGGCAAACGCCCGGTCGCCGTGCAGCTCATGAAACTCGTCGAAGACCCGGTCGATGTAGTCGAGCACGTAGGGTCTCAGGGGGTGACGGGAAAGCTGGGAGATGTCCCAGGGCTTGAGATTGGAGAAGATCGATTCGGTGAGACTCTGGCACTTGTTCTCCAGGCGCGCAATCTCGTCCTGAATGTTGATCTCGTTGTCGCTGCCCACCAGGCGCAGCTCCTCGATTTTCGCCTCGAGTTCTGCGATGGGTTGTTCGAATTCTAGAAAGTTCAGATCCATGGGCGAAATATACCGGAATCAAAAGGGATAGGACAGTCTCTAGGAAAACCCGTGTTATGGCTGGGCTTAGGGTAAATTTCTCAACTCGATTCGACACTTAGCCACAGGTCGGCCCCGGGTTGAATCAATACCCGGCATCTCCCGCAGCCGGGTGACGCGAAGCAATCGCAAATCCATGCCCCGAACAGCGGCCCATGCCCTCAATACGGGCCTCCCGGCGGTGCGCGGATGACCCTGTCGCTTGGCAAGTGCCGCCCGCGAATGCCCATACCGTGAAAGTGGATTGCTACGGCGAGCCGAACCCAGCACCGACGCTCGAAGTGTCAGCTGCCCATCGCGCGGCTGGAGGCCCTTTGCGGGTGATCGGGGGAAGCCGCCGCATTGCGGTAACCCACCCTGACCGAACCAGCCCCGAACAACTGCTCCAGGCGGCGGATCAACTCGTCGGTGGGATTCACCCGCCACTCCGGACCGAGCTGAATATCCGCCTGGGCAAAATCGGTCCGGTGGCGCATCCGCAGCGCGGTGTTACCGCCGCGAAACGGCTCCAGAACCTGTTCCAGGCGTTGCGTAATCCCGGGTGCTGCCTGCGCCGCGCCCTGGGCCATGTCGACCATCAACATCACCGCGTAGTGGGCGCGCGCCTGCTCGAAGGTCAATAGATTGTCGACCCGGATGCTCAAACCGCCACGAAACTCGTCGTAATTCAGGTTGCCGGAGACCACCAGAATCTTGTCCGCGGTAATCAGGTCACGGTGCTGCTCGTAGGCCTCGTTGAACAGGGTGCACTCGATGCGGCCACTGCGATCATCCAGCACCAGGGTGCCCATGCGTCCGCGCTGGGTCTGGCGGTGGCTGGCGCTGACCACCAGTCCGCTCACCACCACCGGGACGCCGCGCCGCCGCTGCTGGGGCTGGCCATTGCCGGGTGAGCCGTCCAGGCTCAGCTCACCGATTCTGGTGCAACCGATATGCGGCAGTTCATCGGCGTAGCGGTCGATGGGATGACCGGTGAGGTAGAGCCCGAGGGTCTCTTTCTCCCCCAGCAGGCGCTGTTCCTCTTCCCACTCGTCCACATCGTCCGGAATCACCTGGGCATGACTGGTCTCGGCCGGTTGCGGCTCGCCCATGCCGAACAGGTCGTTCTGTCCCACTGCCTGCATGGCGTGGTGCTGCTCCGCCAGTTTCAGCGCCAGGGGCAGCTGCAGCATCAGGGTGGCCCGGTTCGCGCCCAGGCCATCCAGGGCGCCGGCGCGGATCAGCGACTCCAGCACCCGGCGGTTGACCTTGCGCATGTCGATGCGGCGACAGAACTCGAAGATGTCCTGAAACAGCCCGTGCTGGTTGCGCTCTTCGATCACCGCCTCGATGGCGGACTCCCCCACCCCTTTGATCGCCCCGAGGCCATACACCACGGTATGCTCATCCGAGGCGGTGAACTTGTACTCCGAGAGATTCACCTGGGGGGGCTCCACCTTGAGCTTCATGCGCCGGCACTCCTCGATCAGGGGTACCACCTTGTCGGTATTGTCCATATCCGCGGAGCAGACCGCCGCCATGAAGGCCGCCGGGTAATGGGCCTTGAGCCACATGGTCTGGTAGGAGACCAGGGCATAGGCCGCGGAGTGGGACTTGTTGAAGCCATAGCCCGCGAACTTCTCCATCAGGTCGAAGATGTAAGTGGCGGTCTTCTCCTCGACCCCCCGCTCCACCGCGCCCTTGCGGAAGATCTCGCCCTGCTTGGCCATCTCCTCGGGCTTCTTTTTACCCATGGCGCGGCGTAGCAGATCGGCGCCGCCGAGCGAGTAGCCGGCCAGCACCTGGGCGATCTGCATCACCTGCTCCTGGTAGAGAATGACCCCGTAGGTGGGCTTGAGGATCGGTTCCAGGTCCGGGTGGGGATAGGCCACCTCGGCGCGCCCGTGTTTGCGGTCGATGAAGTCATCCACCATCCCCGACTGCAACGGACCGGGGCGGAACAGGGCCACCAACGCGGTGATGTCCTCGAAGCAGTCTGGCTGAAGCTTTTTGATCAGCTCTTTCATACCCCGGGATTCCAACTGGAACACTGCGGTGGTCTCGGCGCTCTTCAGCAGGCGGAACGATGCCTCGTCATCCATGGGGATGGCGCTGATGTCCACCGGTTCGAGATCCTTTCGCGCCCGTTCCGCGTTGACCGCCTTGAGCGCCCAGTCGACGATGGTCAGGGTGCGCAGCCCGAGAAAGTCGAACTTGACCAGGCCGACCTTTTCCACGTCGTCCTTGTCGAACTGGGTCACCAGGCCCTCACCGTTGGCTTCGCAATACAGCGGGGTGAAGTCGGTGAGCAGTCCCGGGGCGATCACCACCCCGCCGGCATGTTTGCCCGCGTTGCGCGCGCAGCCTTCGAGCTTTTTCGCCATCTCGATCAGCTCGCCCACCTCTTCATCGGTCTCGAAGGCCTGCTTCAGGTCATCGCTCTCCTTCAGCGCCTTGTCCAGGGTCATGCCGATCTCGAAGGGAATCATCTTCGCCACCCGGTCGGTGAAACCGTAGGGATGCCCCAGCACCCGGCCCACGTCGCGCACCACCGCCTTCGCCGCCATGGAGCCGTAGGTGATGATCTGCGAGACGGAGTCCCGGCCGTAGCGCTGAGCCACGTAGTCGATGACCTGGTCCCGCTTGTCCATGCAGAAGTCCACGTCGAAGTCGGGCATGGAGACACGTTCCGGGTTGAGAAAGCGCTCGAACAGCAGCTCCAGGGCGATCGGGTCCAGATCGGTGATCTTCAATGCGTAGGCGACCAGGGAACCGGCGCCGGAACCGCGCCCGGGCCCCACCGGAATGTCATTGTCCTTGGCCCATTGGATGAAGTCCGCGACGATCAGGAAGTAGCCGGGAAAGCCCATGCTGTTGATCACGTCCAGCTCGATCTGCAGACGCTCGTCATAGACCTTGCGGCGCTCGGCGAAATCGGCGGCGTTGACATCGAACAGCTTGCCCAGCCGCCACTCCAGCCCCTTGCGCGATTCCGCTTCGAGAAAGGCCTCGATGGTCATCCCCTCGGGGATCGGGAAGTCGGGCAGGAAATTCTTCCCCAGGGTGAGTTCGATGGTGCAGCGCTTGGCGATCTCGACACTGTTCTGCAGGGCCTCCGGGATATCGGAGAACAGCGCCATCATCTCATCCGGGCTGCGCAGATACTGTTGCTCGCTGTAGTTTTTCGGCCGTCGCGGATCATCCAGGGTGCGGCCCTCGTGGATACACACCCGAACCTCGTGGGCGTCGAAATCCCCGGCATCCAGGAAGTGAGTATCGTTGGTCGCGACCACCGGTACCCCGAAATCCGCCGCCAACGCCACGCTTTCATGCAGACAGCGCTCCTCTTCCGGGCGGCCGGTGCGGTGCAGTTCCAGGTAGTAGCGGTCGCCGAACAGCTCGAGCCACTGGCCAAGGAGTTTTTCCGCCAGCGTCCGGTTTCCCGACAACAGGGCCTTGCCCACGTCCCCCTGTCGACCGGCGGACAGGGCGATCAGGCCCTCGGTGTTGCCCGGTAACCAGTCCGGTTCGATCAGCGGCCGACCCAGGTGCTGACCTTCGCGGTAGCTGCGCGAGACCAGGCAGGTGAGATTGTTGTAACCCAGCGGGTTCTGCACCAGCAGCACCAGCCGGTGGGGGGTATTGATATCCTCGGGATTGCGAATCCAGGCATCCACTCCGGCGATGGGTTTGACCCCGGCGGACAGGGCGGCCTGGTAGAAACGCACCAGGGCGAACATGTTGGATTGATCGGTCAGAGCGACCGCCGGCATACCCAGCTCCGCCACCTGCTTGACCAGGGGTTTGACCCGCACCAGGCCATCGACCAGCGAGTACTCCGAATGAACCCGTAGATGTACGAAACCCGCCGTCATGTCTCAACCAGTGATGCCCTTGAATGGTTCCATTCTAACTCGATTCAGACTCAAAATCTGAGTCCGGGATGGACGCGGGGTTGTGGGGTTGGGTTGCTTCAACACGACCATCGATTCTAACCTTACGACTCACATTTATTATTTATCTTATTGTTTTTATTGTTGTTTATTATCTATCACTCATAGCCAAGACAGGTTTACTCCAGCCCGTCGGGCGATGCTGCGCTAACCCGACCTACGGATTCTGTGATTCCAGTCCTGCGCTTCACCAACCCCCTTTCGGCGTCACTCGTCGGGTTACGCAGAATGCGAACCATTGCCCCAGGCTCAGATCAGCTACGACGTTCGACCCAGGTTCAGGACTCTTCCAGCAACCGGCGCACGGGACCGAAGGAACGCCGGTGTATCGGCGAAACCCCCAGGGCCGCCAGACCGGCCAGGTGATCCTTGGTGGGATAACCCTTGTGCTTCGCCAGACCATAACCGGGATATTGCGCGTCCATCGCCACCATCTCCCGGTCCCGGGCCACCTTGGCGATGATCGAGGCCGCGCTGATCGCCTCGACCAGCCGGTCTCCCCCGACGATCGCCTCCACCGGGCAATCCAGGCGGGGCGGACGATTGCCGTCCACCAGCACCCGCTGCGGCGGCACGGAGAGGCCCGCGACAGCCCGCTGCATGGCCAGCAGGCTGGCCTGGAGTATGTTGATCCGGTCGATCTCCTCGACCTCGGCGCGCCCCAGGGCCCAGCAGTGGGACAGTTCGCGGATCTGCGGATCGAGCGCCTCACGACGCTTCTCGCTGAGCTTTTTCGAATCCGCCAGGCCGGGTATCGGGCGCTCGGGATGGAGAATCACCGCGGCGGCCACCACCGGACCGGCCAGGGGCCCACGTCCCACTTCATCGACGCCGGCCACCAGCAGCCAGGCGGATTTCAGATCATCAGACATCGACCAGGGACTCCATCAGATCCTGAGCCAGTCGTTTGCGATCCAGTTTGCCGTTGGGGTTGGTGGGGATCGCGGTGCGGAATTCCACCAGGCTGGGGGTCATGTAAGTGGCCAGGCGTTTCTTGCAGGCATTGATCAGACGCTCCTCTGTAACCGTCTCGCCGGTCTTTGGCACCACGATCAGGGCAATCGACTGTCCCAGGGTGGCATGCGGGATTCCCAGGGCCACCACCTCCTCCACCAGTCCGGAGGCGTGCACGATGGCCTCGATCTCGTTCGGGCTGACCCGAAATCCGGAGGTTTTGATCAGGTCGTCATGACGACCGATGAAATAGAGATAGCCCTGGCTGTCGCGTTTCACGATATCCCCGGACCAGACCGCCAGCTCCCGGGCCGGCACGCCCTCGACGTTGTGGGGAAAGGCTCTGAAGCGCTTCTGCGTGGCCACCTCATCGTTCCAATAGCCCAGCGCGACCAGGGGTCCCCGGTGCACCAGTTCGCCCGGCTCGTCCACCCCGCAGGGGGACCCGTCAGAGCGCAACACCAGGATCTCGGCATTGGGTATCGCGATGCCCATCGAGGTCGGCCTCCTCGCCACCTGCTGCGGCGGCAGATAGGTCGAGCGGAAGGCTTCCGTCAGCCCGTACATCAGGTAGATGTCGGTCTCCGGCAACACCTGGCGCAGCAACTCGGTGGTCTCGACCGGCACCACCCCGCCGGAACTGGTGATGTAGCGCAACTGGCCGGCGATCTCCTCCGGCCAGGGGAGTTGCACCAGCAGGTTCCACAACGGCGGAACCGCGGCCAGACCGGTAATCCGCTCATGCACCAGGGTGTTCAACACCTCCATGGGCAGCAGGTAGTTGATCAACACCGCGGTGGCCCCGACCAGGAAGCTGGTGGTCAGTTGACTGATGCCGTAGTCGAAACTCAGGGGCAGAACCACCAGGATCCGGTCCGCAGCGCTGTTGTTGAGATAGCTGGCCACGCTCTGGGCCCCGGCAACCATGTTGCGATGACTGAGCACCACCCCTTTGGGTTCTCCGGTGCTGCCCGAGGTATAGATGAGGGCCGCCAGGTCCGATTCGATGATGCGGTGGGTGGTGAGCTGGTACTCATGGCACAGAAACGCCTCCCAGGTCATCAGGTGCTGGGAGAAGCCTGAGGGATCGGTCTCGGCCTGATCATCGACCAGAACCAGATCGGTCAGATCGACACAGTACGGCAGGGTGCCGCTCAATGACTTGAGCTTGCCCGGCGTGGTGATCAGCAACTGGGCCTCGCTGTCGAGCAGGATATGCGAGACCTGGTGAGGTTTGAGCGAAGGGTTGATGGGTACGAACACGCCACCCGCGGCGAGGGTGCCGAAGATGGCGATGACATTCTCCAGACGCTTGGGCAGGTAGATGGCGACCCGCCCGGATCGTTCGATACCCATGGCCATCAGGGCCTGGGCAAAGCGATCCACCTGTTCGGCCAGTTGCCGGTAGCTGAGGGCGTCGGATTTGTATTGCAGAGCAGTCTGGTTGGGCAGGCGGTCGGCTGATTCGAAGATCAGATCGTGGAGTAGAACCGCCATGACTTGTCAAAAGACTCCCTGTGAAGGCAATGACCCTGAAACCATTGTCGGAAAGCTGTAATAAATCAAAAAACCGGATTGATGTCTAACCTGTTGGACACAACCCGGGAAAAACCCCGCTGACGATGCCTGTGCAGTCGCACCTCAGGCTTTCTCTGACGCCTCGATACATGCCAGAACCGCCTCTGCCGCACGCTTCGCCGCATCCTGTCGCAGCCTGCGGTGAACCGCCGCATAGGCCTGCGCAATGGCGTCCCGCTTCTGCGCGTCATCCAGCAGGCTCAGCAGCGCCGGACCCAGCCGGTCGACCCGACACTCATCCAGCAGAAGTTCCTCGGCCAGAGGCTGTTCCGAGAGCAGATTGGCAATCGCCACGTAAGGTGTCTTGATCATCTTGAAACGCTGAATGAACCAGGCGGTGAGCGGCGCCAGCCGGTAACCGACCACCATCGGCTTCTTCAACAACAGGGCCTCCAGGGTGGCGGTACCGGATGCCACAAGCACCACGTCCGCGGCGGCCATCGCCTCCCGGGCGCGGCCCTCCAGAAGCACAATCCCATCACCGGGATTGTGCGCCTGCCACTGCTGCTCGAAGCAGTGTCGAATCCCGCTGTTGACCATCGGCGCGACAAACTGCAGATCGGGGCGCTGGCGTTTCAACCAGGCCGCGGTCTGCGCGAAAATCCCGCTCAAACGGCTGACCTCGCTCATTCGGCTGCCCGGCAACAGGGCGACCACCGGGGCTTGCGGATTCAAACCCAGGTCTTCCCGGACCGCATGGGCGTCCGGCGACTCCAGGGGGATCTGGTCAGCCATGGGATGTCCCACATAGACCGCCGGCACCTGGTGCCGGGTGAGAAACGGGACCTCGAAATCGAAGATGCAGAGCATCAGGTCAACCGCCTTACGCAGTTTTTTCACCCGTCCCGTGCGCCAGGCCCAGACCGTCGGGCTGACGAAATGGGCGGTTTTGATACCTGCGGCCCTGAGACGCGTCTCGAGCGCGAGATTGAAGTCCGGCGCATCCACACCCAGCACCAGGTCCGGAGGATTACGCAGAAAATGCTCGTACAACCGACGGCGTGTCCTGAGCAGTCCTGGCAGGTGGCCAAGCACTTCGAACAAACCCATTACCGGATCCATGGTCGCCAGGGAGCGGCAGCCGGCCGCTTCCATGAGGGGACCGGTCATACCCTCGAACTGCACATCCGGCACCCGTTCACGCAAGGCCTGGATCAGCGCCGCTGCCAACTGATCGCCGGAGACTTCGTTGACGACTAGGCCGATGCGCAAGAGGTTCTCCGGAATGCCATGGGCCAGGCCCCGGTGTCATCGGCATGCACTAAACATGCAACCCTGGCGGACATTTGCACGTACTGGGAACGAAGTGTCCTGAAGCTTGCGGTGGGTCGAGGATGGCACACGGAGCGGAGGGATACCCAGGGGCAATGCATGTTGGGTGTCAGCGCAGAATGCCCCGCCCGCTGTGGGCCAGAAAATCGTGCATCAACTGCAGCTCGGGTGTCTCCCGGCACATTGAGCCAATGACTTCGCGGGCCTCCTCGAGTCGCTGCCCGGAATGATAGAGCACCTTGTAGGCGCGCTTGATCTGCTGGATCGCGTCCTTGCTGAACCCCCGGCGGCTGAGACCCTCGCGGTTGATGCCGTGGGGCTTGGTCGGTTGGCCCGCCACCATGACATAGGGCGGCAGATCCATGTTGATCGCGGCACCCATGCCGGAGAAGCTGTGGGCGCCGATTCGGCAGAACTGGTGGACCTTGCTGAATCCCCCGAGGATCGCATGATCCTGGATCTGCACATGGCCACCCAGGGAGGCAGCGTTGGCCATGATCACATGATTGCCCAGCACGCAATCGTGGGCGACATGGATATAGGCCATCAGCAGATTGTCATTGCCGATCTGGGTCACGCCCTGATCCTGGACCGTACCCCGGTGCAGGGTCGTGAACTCACGGATCACGTTGCGATCCCCGATCTCCAGACGGGTCGGCTCACCGGCGTATTTCTTGTCCTGGGGATCTTCACCGACGGAGGCAAACTGATAGATCCGGTTGTCACGACCGATTCGAGTGGGACCCTTGATCACCACGTGGGGTCCGACCACCGTGCCCGATCCGATTTCCACACCGGGACCGATGACCGAGAAAGGCCCGACGGAGACATCCTCCGCGAGCTGAGCATCCGGATCGATGACGGCGCGTGAGTCGATCAGCGGCCTATCTCCCTGGCAGTACACATGATCTCGGCAGTGGCCACGGTCTTGCCGTCAACCATTGCGGTACAGGTGAAGAAGCCGATACCGCGTTTGAGTTTGTTCTGCAGCACCTCGATGATCAGTTGATCACCCGGTTCGACCTGCTGCTTGAAACGGGCCTTGTCGATACCCGCGAACAGGTAGATGGTCGTTTCGTTGACGGTCTCCGGATTCGATTCCATCGCCAACAGGCCGGTAGCCTGGGCCATCGCCTCGATGATCAGCACCCCTGGCATCACCGGCTGGACCGGGAAATGACCATTGAAAAAGGGCTCGTTGTAGGTGACGTTCTTCAGAGCGGTGAGACTCTTATGTTTCTCGAACTCCAGCACACGGTCGATGAGCAGAAAAGGGTAACGGTGCGGCAGCAGGCGCAGCACCCTGTTGATATCCATCGCGATCAAGCCCGCCTCCCGTGATCCAAGTATCTCATTGATGCGACTCCCCACTCGGCGTTTTCATTGTTTTCTTAATCAGTTTCAGGTCTTTGGCCATCTCGTCGAGATGCCGCAGGCGCGCGATCAGCCTGCGCCACGCCCCGTTTTCCATCGCCGGCAGATTGCCGCTGTAATATCCGGGATCTGGAAACGAACGGGTTACCAGGGTTGCCCCAGAGAAGTGCACATTATCACCGATCGTCAAATGCCCCGCCAGACCAACTTGTCCGCCCAGAGTGCAATTTCGGCCGATTTTTGTCGATCCGGCAATCCCGGTGCAACCGGCCATGGCGGTGTTCTCGCCCACCTCGACGTTGTGCGCGATCATGATCAGGTTGTCGAGCTTCACCCCGTCGTGGAGGATGGTGTCCTCCAGGGCGCCCCGGTCCACCGTGGTGTTGGCGCCGATCTCCACGTCATCACCCAACCAGACCCGGCCCAGTTGGGGTACCTTGACCCATCGTCCCTGGTCATTGGCCAGACCGAAGCCATCCGCGCCGAGGACCGCACCCGGATGAATCAGGCAGCGTTGCCCGATCCGGGTGGCGTGGCACAGGGTGACCCGGGCCACCAGGCGGCTCGCCTCGCCGATCTCGCAATCCGCCTCGACCACGCAGCCAGGCCCGATCACCACGCCGGCCGCGAGGCTGACCCGCTCGCCGATAACGCTGCAGGCGCCGATACTGGCGCTTGGATCGATCCGCGCACTCTCCGCAATCACCGCCGAGGGGTGAACTCCCGGCTCGATGACCGGCGCCGGGGACAGCAAGGCTGCGGCGCGGGCATAGCTCAGGTAGGGATTTTCGGACAACAGCAAGGCCGCCGGGCAGTCCTCGGCGGTATCCTTTGAAAGGATGACGGCACTTGCCTGGGTGCTGCCCAGATAGCGGCTGTACTTGGTATTGCTGAGGAAACTCAGCTGACCGGGCCGGGCCCCCTGCAGGGTCCCCACCCCATCGACACGGATGTCCGGATCGCCGTGGAGCTCCACCCCCAGCGTTTCAGCCAATGCTCCGAGACGCATGGACAAGGATTGGGCCCGCTTTACTCGGCCTTGAGCTGACGGAGCTTGTCCAACACCATGTCGGAAATATCGATTTTCTTGCTGTAGTAAACCACACCATCGGAAACGATCAGGTCGATCTTCTCGCTCTTGCCGACCTCCTGGATCACTTCACGCACCTGCTGACGCAGTTTCTTGAATTCTTCGTTCTGCCTCAGGTTGAGGTCCTCGCGAAACTCGGTCTGGGCATTTTTCAGTTTGCGACTGCGGTTCAGAATATCCCGTTCAAGCCGTTTGACCTCGGATTCGCTCATCACTGAGCCGTCGCGCTGGAGTTTCTCCTCGAGTTGCTTGAGCTGTTTCTGAGAGGCGACCAGATCCTTTTCCCGCCGGGAGAACTCGTTCTGCAGCCGATCGCGGGCCACCTGGTACTGCGGGGATTCTTCAAACACTTTGGTCGCGTTGACGAATGCGATGCGATACTCTTCGGCCCCCACACTGGCGCCACTCATGATCATGAGAATAAATGCAAGTATTTGAATTCGTTTTAAAATCACCCATTGACTCCCTAGTTGTTTAGAAACCACTGCCAATTCTGAATTGAAGAGTTTTCGTATCATCACCGTCCTCCTTCTTGAGCGGATAGCCCAGGCTGAACGACAGGGCTCCCACCGGAGAGAACCAGGATAACATCAGACCGGTCGAAGCTCGAAATCCGTCCCAGGTGACATCCTCGCCACCCGCCAGGTCGAATACGTTACCCGCATCCACGAACCACCCCCCACGCACGGTATCCCTGAAATCGTCCCCAAACATGGGAAACAGGAGTTCCATCTGACCAACGATTCTAGCATTTGCGCCCATGGAATCGCCCTCTGAGTCCTCCGGACCCAGGGAATTCTCTTCGAACCCCCGCACCGATCCGATACCACCTGCATAGAAGTTGCGGAAAAACGGCAGGGTATCGAAGTCCCCGTAACCATCGCCGTAACCCAGCTCACCGTTCAGTTTGAGGGTCAGGTCATTGGTCAAGGGAAAATAGTGGGAATTGTAATAGGAGAGCCGGTAATACTGCAGATCGCTGCCCGGGGTATTCGCCTCGGCGGTGAATACCTGGCGTCCGCCCCGGTTGGGGAAGATCGCCCTGTCACGGGTGTCGTGTATCCAGCTGGCGACCGCCTCGAGATCGTTGAACTTGGTGCCGTTGTCCTGGATGAATTCCTTGATCTCGTCGGAGGCGGACGAGCCTTCGTAGAAGGTGGTGTGTTCATAGGCCAGGCTGAACTTCAGGCGGTCGTACTCGGTGACTGGAATACCGAAATTGATACCCAGTCTCCCCACATCGGTGGAGTAGCTGGAGATATTCAGTTCGGCAAAGTCGGTCTTGCGGTAACTCAGCTCGTACCCCTGGCTCACTCCATCGATGGTGTAGTACGGATCGGTGTAGGAGAGCGAGGCCTTTTTCGTCGCACTGCTGGTGTCAAACCCGGCGCTGACCCGTTTACCGGTGCCAAGAAAGTTGTTCTGGGTGATGCTGGCATTGAACAGCACCCCCTGGGTTTCGGAATATCCAATACCCGCACTCAGGCTGCCGGAGGCGGCCTCGGTAACGTTCAGGTTGACATCCACCAGGTCGGTGGCACCGGTGACCGCCGGAGTCTCCATGTTCACTTCACTGAAGAAACCCAGACGCTGCAGACGTTCCCGGGAGAGCCGGGTCTTCTCCCCGGAGAACCAGGCGGATTCCATCTGCCGCATCTCGCGCCGAATCACCTCGTCCCGGGTCGTGGCATTGCCGGCGATATTGATGTAGCGCACATAGACCCGCTTGCCGGGATCGACAAAGAAGGTGATTGCCACCGTGTGATTGTCCCGGTCGATATCGGGAATGCTGTTCACATTGGCGAAGGCATAACCCGCGTCAGAGTATTTGCGATTCAGACGATCGGCACTCGCGGTCAGACGCTTGCGGGAAAACACCTCTCCGCGGCGCAGGTGAATCAACGGAAAAAGCTCATCCTGGGGCAGTTCCAGTTCCCCGGCCAGCTTGATGTCGCTGAGGGTGAACACATCCCCTTCGGTGAGTGCGATGGTGATGTAGATATCCTTTTTATCCGGGGTGATGGACACCTGGGTGGAATCGATCTTGAAATCGATATAGCCCCGATCGAGATAGTAGGAGCGCAGGGTCTCCAGATCACCCGCCAGGGCCTGTTTCGAATACTTGTCACGACTGGAGAAGATGGCGTACCAGGCCGGCACCCCGAGTTGCAGTTCGTCCAGAAGGTCGTCATCTTCGAAGGCCTTATTACCGATGACGTTGATTTTCTTGATACGAGCCGTGAGACCCTCGGAGATATCGATGTCCACCCCGACCCGGTTACGTTCCAGTGGGGTGACGGTGGAGGTGATCCTGACCCCGTATTTGCCACGTGCGAAATACTGCCGGTTGAGTTCCTGCTCGACCTGTTCCAGGAGGGCGCGTTTGAATACCAGCCCCTCGGCCAGGCCGATGTCCTTCAATCCGGCCATCAGGGCGTCGGTGTCCAGGTCCTTGTTGCCGGTGATATTGATCTCCGCAATCGCCGGACGCTCATGCACGAAGACAATCAGCACGTTAGCTTCGCGCTCCAGGCGGATGTCCTGGAAAAAACCGGTCTTGTGCAGGGCGCGGATGATCTGCGCGGTGTTGCCGGTATTGACCTCGTCACCGGTCTTCACCGGCAGATAGTTGAACACGGTACCCGCGGAGATGCGCTGCAATCCTTCAACCCGTATGTCCTCCACGAGGAAGGCCTCGGCCGTAAGCGGCGAGAGCAATCCCGACAACAGGGCAAATGAAGCAAAAATCCGCGACCAAAAATGCATGATGTGTAGTTACACCGGGTTATTCATTATCTTTTTATACCCCGGTCGCTGGCTTCCAGGGTGTCGACTGCAACGGAAAGCCCGTCAGTATAAGTTATCCAGCGCCGGTTGACATAGCGCTATCCAAGGAAGCGATTCAGGTCGACATAGATCGCCAGACTCATCACCAGAAACAGAATCAATAAACCGATCTTCTGCCCCTGCTCCATCGCGCGTTCCGAGAGCGGATGCCCCTGAATCGCCTCGATCAGGAAGTAGAACAGGTGTCCCCCGTCCAGGACCGGAATCGGCAGCAGGTTCAGCACCCCCAGGCTGACGCTCACCACGGCCAGGAACTTGATGAAATAAACCATTCCGTAACTCGCCGACTTTCCCGCCGAATCGGCAATCGAGATCGGCCCGCTCAGGTTCTTCAGGGAGACCTCCCCGGTGACCATCTTACCCAGCATCTTGAGCATCAAAACGGAGAGGTCCCAGGTTTTGTCCAGGGCCTGACCGACCGATTCGAGAGGCCCGTAACGCACGGTCGCCCGGTAGTCGTCCATCAGGTCATCCGGAACCTCGACCCCGGCCCCGATCCGGCCGTAGCGCTTACCATCCGAACCCTCGATGGTTTTGGGGGTGATCTCCACATCCTGGTAATCCCCCCCCCGGTCGACTTCGAGTTCCAGCAACTGCCCGGGTCTCTCCCTGACATATTCCACCCAGGCCGCCCAATCCGCGATCTCCTGGTCATTGGCCTTGAGGATCCTGTCCCCGGGCATCAGACCGGCCTGGTCCGCCGGCTCTCCGGAAACCACCTCGCCGATTACCGCCGGAATACTGGGCCGCTTGGGCGTCAGCCCCAGATTCGGCAGCAGCTGGCCTTCTTCCGCCATTTCCGGCAGATCCGCGCTGGGCAGGCGGTACTCCGCTTCACCGCTGGCCGGGTTTACCACCTGCACGGTCAGGGCGTCATGATCCAGTGCCTGGGAGAGCATGGTGTAGACCACGTTTTCCCAGGTGGGGGTTGGCTCGCCATCGATGGCGACGATCTCATCGCCCGCCACGAAACCACTCTTCTGCGCCAGCGAATCCGCTTCGACATCGCCGATCAGCGGCTTGAGTCCCACATCGCCGCTGACGAAGATGAACCAGAAGGCGAAGATCGCGAAGATGAAGTTGAACAGCGGTCCCGCCGCCACGATCGCGCTGCGCTTGGCCAGGGACTGGCGGTTGAAGGCCTGGGGCTGGAGATGCTCAGGGACCGGCGCCTCGCGCTCATCGAGCATCTTCACGTAACCGCCCAGGGGGATCGCCGCGATCACGTACTCGGTGCCGTCGACCGGGCTGACGCGCCGCCACAGCGGGCTGCCGAAGCCAATCGAGAAGCGCAGCACCTTGACCCCCAGCTTGCGCGCCACCCAGAAATGGCCGAACTCGTGCACGGCGATGAGGATTGCCAGCGCAACCACGAAGGAGAGGATGGTAAAGAGTAAGGAATTCATCATTTACACTTGAGATTCGTTCACGCCTTTCAGCCCGGGGGACCGCTGCTTGAGACCCTGTTTTGTATCACTTGTTCCGCCACATCCCGCGCCTTTCGATCATCTTCGAGCAAGCCCTGCAGATCGACGACCGGCGCAACGGGTAACCGCTGCAGGGTCTCCTCCACCACCTCGGCGATACCGGTAAAGCCGAGACGCTCCTGGAGAAAGGCATCCACCGCGACCTCGTTCGCCGCGTTCAGAATGGCACACGCATTGCCGCCGCTGCGGATCGCCGCATAGGCCAGCCCCAGACAGGGGAAACGATCGTGCTCGGGAGGCTCGAAATCGAGCCGGGCAATGCTGAACAGGTCGAGGCTTTCGACCCCGGATTCGATACGATTTGGCCAGGCCAGCGCATGCGCGATGGGGGTGCGCATATCGGGCTGACCGAGTTGTGCCAGGATCGAGCCGTCCCGGTATTCCACCATCGAGTGGATCACGCTCTGGGGATGCAGCACGACCTCGATGCGTTGCGCCTCGGCGCGAAACAGCCAATGCGCCTCGATCACCTCCAGTCCCTTGTTCATCATGGTCGCGGAATCCACGGAAATCTTGCGTCCCATGGCCCAGTTCGGATGGGCGCAGGCCTGATCCGGCGTCACCCCTTGCAGCTCGGACAGGGGGGTGGTGCGAAACGGGCCGCCCGAAGCCGTCAGAAGAATTCGTCTGACGCCGCCGTGATCCAGACCCTTGGCAAAATCCGCCGGCATGCACTGAAAAATTGCGTTGTGCTCGCTGTCGATGGGCAGGATGGAGGCTCCGTGGGCCTCGACTTCCTGCATGAACAGATGCCCGGCGACCACCAGGGCCTCCTTGTTGGCGAGCAGCACCTGTTTACCCGCGCGCACCGCCGCAAGGGTCGGAAGCAGACCGGCAGCGCCGACGATGGCGGCCATCACCAGTTCCGCATCGCGCATCGCCGCCGCGATCTCCAGGCCCCTCTGACCTTCCAGCACCTCGGAACTGACCCCCCGCCGGTTCAGTTCAGCGGCGAGCCGGTCGGCCGCCTGGCGGTCCGCCATCACCGCAATCTTCGGCTGGAACCGTTCACACTGCTCTGCCATCCTCGCAACATCCTGATGCGCGGTCAGCGCGATGACCCGGTACTTGTCCGGATGGCGCGCAACCACGTCCAGGGTGCTGACCCCGATGGAACCCGTGGAGCCCAGCACCGTAATGCCTCTCATGTCACCCTCCCGAGCAGGGTCAGGCCGAACAGAAACACCGGCGCTGCCGCGGTAAGACTGTCGATTCGATCCAGCATCCCGCCATGCCCGGGCAGCAGGGTTCCGCTGTCCTTCATCCCCCGCTGGCGTTTGAGCAGGCTTTCAAACAGGTCCCCGACCACCGAAAGCATCATGGTGACCAGGCACAACAGCAGGATCAGCAACCCGCTCAACCACCCGCTCTCGAGCCACCAGACCAGGACCAGACCGCACAGCAGCGCGCTGGCCATGGCCCCGTAAACCCCTTCGCGGGTCTTGCCGGGACTGACCTCGGGCGCCAGCTTGCGCTGCCCCCAGCGATGCCCGGCGAAATAGGCCCCCACATCGGCACTCCAGATCAGAATCAGCACGAACACCAGCAGCCCCGGGCCGTAGTGTGGAATACGGTGCAGGGTCACCAGGGCAATCCAGGCGGGCAGCAGGACCAGGAATCCTTCAACTGCCTGAATCGGTGCGAAATGGTCCGAGACCGGTTGCGATGACCGGTAGCCGGCCAGTCGGTAGAGCGCGGTGCACCACCAGAGCACGGAGAGCCCCATTACCCAGGGAACCCAGGATTCTGGTATGGAGACATAACTGGCTGCCATCGCCGCCACCATCAGCACGGCGTAGAGCAGTTGCATAACGGGGGACTGGATACCGCTCAGGCGGGCCCATTCACGACCGCCCACAGCCACGACCAGGGCGAGGAAAAAAGCCACATAAGGTGTCGGCAACAGCAACACCGCCATCAACACCAGAGGGGCGAGGATCAAGGCGGTTATGACGCGCTGTTTCAGCATGGCCGGATCAAGAGGCTTCCGCGGTCTGTCCCTGGACCTGCTCCCCGGTACGACCGAATCGCCGCTGCCGGCCCGCGAAATCCTCGATCGCCTTGCGCAGGTCCAGTTGGCCAAAGTCCGGCCACAGGGTATCGGTGAAATAGAGTTCGGTATAGGCGCATTGCCAGAGCAGGAAATTACTGATGCGTTTTTCGCCACCTGTGCGGATAAACAGGTCGGGCTCGGCGATGTTGCTGAAACAGAGACGTTTTGCGAGTGCCTGTTCGTCGATGGATTCGACTTGCATTTCACCGCGCTTGACCGCCTCGGCGAGTTGCCGCGCGGCCTGGGTGATATCCCAGCGGCCACCGTAGTTGGCCGCAACCTGCAGCAGCAAACCGGTGTTTTCAGAGGTCAGGCGTTCCGCCTCTGCAATCTGATCCTGGAGTTTCGGGGAAAACGCGTTGAGATCGCCGATCACCCGCAGACGAACGCCGTTGCGATCAAGCCGGCGAACCTCTTTTTTCAGGGAACGCACAAACAGATCCATGATCAGGCTGACTTCCTTGCGCGGCCGCTGCCAGTTTTCGCTGCTGAAGGCAAACAGGGTCAGCGCCGGGATCTTCCACACCACGCAGGCCTCGACGATACGCCGCACCGCCTCGACACCTGCCGGGTGACCGGCATAGCGGGGCAAGCCGCGTTTCTTCGCCCAGCGTCCGTTACCATCCATGATGATGGCGATGTGTCCCGGTGATCGTCCCTCACCCAGGTCTGGTATATCTGTGGTGTCGCTGACCATTACTCCCTCAAATCCGGTAGAGCTGCGAGCGACTCAAATCTCGAGCAGATCCTTCTCTTTCTCCTCCAACAGCTCATCAATCTGCTTGATGTGCTTGTCGGTCAGATTCTGAATGACTTCCTGGCCGCGACGCTCGTCGTCCTCGGAAATCATTTTCTCCTTTACCGCGTCCTTGAGATCATGATTCGCATCACGCCGGATGTTACGGACCGCCACCTTGGCGTTCTCTCCCTCATGGCGCACCACCCGGATCAGGTCACGACGCCGTTCTTCGGTCAAGGGCGGCATGGGCACCCGCAGCACATTTCCCGCACTCATGGGATTGAGTCCCAGATCGGAGGTCATGATGGCCTTTTCCACGACCGCCACCATGGGTTTCTCCCAAGGCACCACGGTCAGGGTGCGTGCATCCTCAACGTTGATGTTGGCTACCTGGCTGATTGGCACCTCGGAACCGTAGTAGTCGACCCGGATGTGATCCAGGAGGCTGGGATGTGCACGGCCGGTGCGAACCTTGGCGAGTTCATGGACCAGGGATTCCACACTCTTGCCCATGCGGCTCGAGGCATCGTTTTTGATATCGTCAATCATAGTGAATCGCCTTTCTCAACCAGAGACCCTATCTCCTCGCCGGTCATCAGGCGCAGCAGGGCACCAGGGTCGTTAATATTCATAATTCGCAGGGGCAGTGCATTGTCGCGACACAGCACGATGGCGGTGGCATCCATGACCTGCAGGTTCTCCGCCAGGGCCCGATCGTAGGTCAGGCGCGGATAGAAAACCGCCTCGGGTACCTTGACCGGATCCGCAGAATAGACGCCGTTGACCTTGGTCGCCTTGATCAGCAGGTCCGCCTGGATCTCAACCGCGCGCAGGCTGGCGGCGGAATCGGTGGTGAAATAGGGATTACCGGTACCCGCGGCAAGTATCGCGACCCGCTGCTGGGCGAGACTCTGGCGGGCCCCACGTGCAGTAAAGGTCTCGCAGACATCGGGCATGCTCAGCGCGGAATAGACGTCTGAGGCAACCCCCACCCGGGTCAGCATGTCCTGCATCGCCAGTGAGTTCATGACGGTGGCCAACATCCCCATGTGATCGCCACGCACCCGGTCGAAGCCGCCCTGGGCCAGGCCGGCGCCACGAAAGATGTTGCCGCCTCCGATCACCAGGCCGATCTCCACACCCCGCGCGTTGAGATCCCTGATTTCCTCGGCGACCCGCTGCAGCACGACGGGATCGATACCGAAGTCCCCCTCGCCCATCAGGGCCTCACCACTCAACTTCAGCAGAATGCGCCGGCAAATCAGATCGCTCATCGAAAACCCGTCCTGATCATGGTTTGGAGGATGATTATAACCACTTGTGGCCTGCAAGTGGTGTTCGGCTCATACCGGAGCCGGAGAAACCGGGATCCGCGATCCGCGGCCAATTCCCCGCGGGGAATTCAAAACAACCGGACGCGGGCGTCAGGCCCCCGTCCGGTTGTGGGATCAGGAAATTTTGGCTTGCGCCATGACTTCTTCGGCGAAGTTTTCCTGTTTCTTCTCGATGCCTTCACCGACCTCGAAGCGCTGATACTGGAGCACATTGGCGCCCTTGGCTTTGAGCAGCTTCTCCACCGTGGTGTCCGGGTCCTTGACGAAAGCCTGGCCCAGGAGGGTGTTTTCAGCCAGGAACTTGCGCATCCGGCCGTCGACCATCTTGGCCACGATCTCATCCGGCTTACCACTCTCTTTGGCCTGCGCGGTAACGATGTCACGTTCCTTGTCCAGCAGATCCTGAGGCATCTGCGCCTCGGAGAGACACACCGGGTTGGTCGCCGCGATGTGCATCGCCAGATCCCGACCCAATTCCTCGTCACCGCCATCCAGTTCGAGCACCACGCCGATCCGCACACCGTGCAGATAGCTGACCAGCTTGCCGGAAGAGGCCTGGAACGATGCGAAGCGGCGCACGTTCATGTTCTCGCCCAGCTTGGCGATCAGGGCCTCGCGAGCCTGGTTAACGGTGGTGTCCTCGCCCTCGTGCAGCGAAAGTTCCATCAGGCCTTCCACGCCATCGGCGCCGCCGGCCAGGACACGCTCCGCCACGGCCTTGGCAAAAGAGGTGAAATTCTCGTCTTTGGCGACGAAGTCGGTTTCGCAATTCACCTCGACCATCGCGGCCTGTGAACTGTCGTCGTTGAAGCTCAGGCTGATCAGGCCCTCGGCCGCGATGCGACCCGCCTTCTTCGCCGCCTTGGCCTGGCCTGATTTGCGCATCTGCTCGATTGCCGCATCGATGTCGCCATCGGCCTCGACCAATGCCTTCTTGCATTCCATCATGCCTGCGCCGGTACGCTCGCGCAGTTCCTTCACCTGTGAGGCTGTAATTGCCATAGTCCGCCTACCTATTAAATTAGTTTGATGCTGATGTTGGTTCGTCGGGGCGCGAAAAAGCGGAACCCTGCGGCTCCGCCACGCGCCCGGACCGGTTACGCCTGATCCGGCGCCACCTCGACAAACTCCTCATTGCCTTCGCCGGCCACCATGTTCACGGCACTTGTGCGACCCTCGAGAATCGCTGCGGAAGCGCCCTGGACGTAGAGCTGTATGGCGCGAATGGCGTCATCATTGCCCGGAATCACATAGTCGATGTCATCCGGATCGTTATTGGTGTCGACCACGCCAATTACCGGGATACCCAGTTTGCGGGCCTCGGCTACCGCGTTCTTTTCATGACCCACGTCGATGATGAACAGCGCATCAGGCAGACCACCCATGTCCTTGATGCCGCCCAGGCTGCGCTCGAGCTTTTCCAGTTCGCGACTCAGGCCCAGGGCCTCCTTCTTGTTGAAGCGATGCTCCACGCTGCCGTCGGCAAACATGCTTTCGAGCTCCTTAAGGCGCTTGATCGACTGTTTGATAGTCTTGTAGTTGGTCAGCATGCCACCGAGCCAGCGGTGGTTGACGAAAGGCATGCCACAACGCTCCGCCTCTTCACGCACCACGCTCTGCGCGGCCCGCTTGGTGCCGACGAACATGACTTTGCCGCCGTTCGCGGAGAGGGAACCAATGAAATTCAGCGCATCCTTGTACAGGGGCATGGTCTTCTCAAGATTGATAATGTGAATCTTGTTGCGATGACCAAAAATGAAGGAACCCATCTTCGGGTTCCAGTAACGGGTCTGATGACCAAAATGCACGCCGGCCTCAAGCATCTGGCGCATTGATACTTCACTCATGAGTGACTCCTGAATTGTATCGGGTTGAACCTCCACATACCCCATTAGTCCAACCCTAGAGCCATGATTAACAAGCGAATGTTGCTTGTAATCAGCCCATCAACAGGCACCCCGGACCATGTGTCGGTATGTGTGTGATATCGTCCGCTCACGAAACCCCAAGGTTCCTGCGGACATGACTGCGCGAAGCGTTTGCGCTTCGGCGGGGCGTTTTATACCATAACCCGCTTGATGCGACAATCACGCCACACCCTCTCCCGCGGGCCTGTAAGCACGCATCCGACAGACACAGTCGGACGGGTATCAACCGCTCCTGGCATAGGCAACCTCACAGACTTTTAAGCGATTTCACATGGGCGTCACAATTAAGAATGCGGATGAGATTGAGAAAATGCGCGTTGCCGGCCGGCTGGCCGCCGAGGTGCTCGAGGTCGTCGCGCCCCATGTGCAGCCTGGTATCACGACCCTGGAACTCGACCAGATCTGCCACGACCATATCGTGCGGGTGCAGAAGGCGATTCCCGCGCCTCTGAACTATCGCGGCTTCCCCAAGTCGATCTGCTCCTCGGTGAATCAGGTCGTATGCCACGGCATTCCGAATGAAAAACGCCTGAAAAAAGGCGACATCATCAACCTGGACATCACCGTGATCAAGGACGGCTACCATGGCGATACCAGCAAGATGTTCGTCGTCGGACAGCCGTCGGTGCTGGCCAAGCGACTGATCGAGATCACCCAGGAAGCCCTGTGGATGGGCATTGATCTGGTCAAACCCGGCTGCCGGTTGGGCGATATCGGCCACCGGATTCAGACATTCGTGGAGAAAAACAACTACAGCGTGGTCCGGGAATACTGCGGCCACGGGATTGGCAAGGAGTTCCACGAGGATCCGCAGGTGTTGCACTACGGCCAGCCCGACACGGGCCTGGAACTGCAGCCGGGCATGTGCTTCACCATCGAGCCCATGGTCAATGCCGGCAAACCCCAGGTCAAGCTGAAACCGGATGGCTGGACGGTCATCACCAAAGATCGCAGTCTCAGCGCCCAGTTCGAGCACACCATTCTGGTCACCGAGTCCGGACACGAGGTGCTCACGCTGCGGGACGAAGAGCGGCCGCGCGTCGCCTGACCCGTCCACGACCTACAGCCCACTCCGATGATTGACCTACAAGCCCTCAACCAGGCCTTCGTGCCCGACCGCTCTCCAATTCAGCCCTGCAAGGAGTATCTCAAGCGTTACACCGAAGAGGTGCAGGAGCGCTTCAGCAGTGGTCAGACCTGCACCAGCGATCTGGTGGCGGAACGCGCAACGCTGGTCGATGAAGTGCTGAAAAGGGTGTGGATGCGTTTTTTCGAACCCGACAGTCAGGCAGCCACCCTGGTCGCGGTGGGCGGTTACGGGCGGGGCGAACTGCACCCGGCCTCAGACATCGACATCCTGATACTGCTCGAGAACGAGAGCCGTTTCGACGCCTTCAAGGATCAGCTGGAGCAGTTTCTCACCCTGCTGTGGGATGTGGGCCTGGAAATCGGCCACAGCGTGCGCACCATCGAGGATTCGGTCAGGGAAGCCGCTCAGAACATCACCGTGATTACCAACCTGCTGGAAGCACGCTACCTGACCGGCAGTCAGGCTCTGTTCGATGCCATGATGCGTGCCACCTCAGCGGATGTGATCTGGAACAGCCACGATTTTTTCGAAGCCAAACTCAAGGAACAACGACGGCGTCATGCCAAACAGGACGGCACCCTGAGCAACCTGGAGCCGAATCTCAAGGAGAGTCCCGGGGGATTGCGGGATATCCAGATGATCGGTTGGGTGGCCAAGCGCCACTTTCACACCCAGGACATGCACGACCTGGTCAAACACGAATTTCTTACCGAGGCCGAGTACCAGACCCTGATCGAGGGTCAGAACCATCTCTGGCGGATTCGCTTTGCCCTGCATCTGCTGACCGGCCGCTGCGATGACCGACTGTTGTTCGATCATCAGCGCACCCTGGCCTCGCATCTGGGTTACGACTCCGATCACGCCAATCTGGCGGTCGAGAGTTTCATGCGCGACTACTATCGCACGGTCATGGAACTGAGCCGCCTCAACGAGATGCTGCTGCAGCATTTTCAGGAGAGCATTCTGCTGCAGAACAAGCTGGGCGAACCGACGGTTATCAACCAGCGTTTTCAGTACCGCAGCCAATTCCTCGAAGTCACCCACAAGGGGGTGTTCAAGCGCTATCCCACTGCATTGCTCGAGCTGTTCCTGGTGCTGCAGGAAAATCCCGAACTCAAGGGGGTACGCGCCAGCACCATCCGCCTGATCCGCAATCACACCTACCTGATCGACGAGAATTTTCGCCAGGACATCCGTGCGCAGAGCCTGTTCATGGAGATCATGCGGCAGCCTGTGGGCCTGACCCGGGCACTCAGACGCATGAACATCTATGGGGTCCTGGCAAAATACATCCCCAGTTTCGAAAAGATCGTCGGACGCATGCAGTACGACCTGTTTCATGTCTACACGGTGGACGAGCACACCCTCATGGTGGTGCGCAACATTCGCCGTCTCAGCGTGGCAAAATACGCCGACGAGTATCCGTTCTGCACCCAGTTGCACAAGACCCTCCCCAAGGAGGAACTGATCTACATGGCCGCGCTGTTCCACGACATCGCCAAGGGACGCGGCGGCAACCACTCCGAGCTGGGGGCCGAGGACGCCCTTTACTTCTGTCGTCTGCACCATTTGAGCGAGTACGACAGCCAACTGGTCAGCTGGCTGGTACGCAACCACCTGATCATGTCCATGACCGCTCAGCGCAAGGACATCACCGACCCCGAAGTGGTTCAGGAATTCGCCGCCCTGGTGGGGGATCTCAACCGCCTGACCTACCTCTACCTGCTGACCTTCGCCGACAGCCGCGCCACCAATCCGGCCGCCTGGAACTCCTGGAAGGACTCCCTGCTTCGTGACCTGTTCAATGCCACCCGCCGGGCCCTGATTCGCGGCCTGGACAACCCCCTGGTTCAGGACGACCTGATTCACGAAAAGCAGACCGCCGCCCTGGACCTGCTGACCCAGCAACAGATCGATCGGGATCGTATTCAAAACCTCTGGTCGACCTTTACCAGTGAGTATTTCCTGACCCATTCTCCGAACGCGATTCAACGCCACACCCAGCTGATTCTGGGAACCGCGGAACAGGATCTGCCGCTGATCCGCATGCGTCAGACCGCAAAACGGGGGGGCACCGAAGTGTTCTACTACGGTGCCGACCGGGATAACCTGTTCGCGGTCACCACCAGCCTGCTGGACCAGCTCGACCTGTCTATCGTCAATGCCCGCATCATGAGCACCTCAGACGGGCATTCGCTGAACAGCTATCTGATACTCGAGCAGGACGGCTCACCGGTGGAATTCGGTCTGCGCAGCGATGAGATCATCAACACCCTCAACCTGGGCCTGTGCCAGGAAGGAAACCAGCCCCTCAAGGTCACCCGCCGCCTGCCCCGGCTGCATAAACACTTCGATCAGTCGACCCAGGTTCACTTCAGTCAGGAACCGACCCTGGAGCGCACCGTGATGCGCCTGGTCACCCTGGACCGGCCGGGACTCCTGTCTGATGTGGGCCAGGCCTTCGCAGCCTGTCACATCCGCCTGCAACATGCCAAGATCACAACCCTGGGCGCCCGGGTGGAAGACATCTTTTTCATCACCGACCTGGAAAACAAGCCCCTGAATGACCTCACCAGTCTGCAATGCCTGGAGAACACCGTGCTGGCCCGAATGCCCCAGTCAGCCACGAATAGTGACTGAGGCCCGTTTTCCAGGCCCGGGCTTTGAAAAGGCCCGGGGGATCACGCATACTCACATTCGATTGCGATACGCGGATCATGTTGCGTCCATCAACGCCCAATAATCACCTGTATCCGAACTCGGCAATCCACGTTACCCAATGTTTTACAAGGAAAAGTCTTCCAGACCCTTGACTGATTTCCGGCACTCTGCCGGATTGCCCCCTGATCATGCAGGGTTATAGCGTGTATAATACCGTGCAGAACGATTTCTGTGCTGTAGGATCAGATAGGTGAGATCTGGATAGCGACTGCGTCAGGCAGCGGTAGGAAACCATGAATAGAACAGCACTTCTGAGTATCACCCTTTCGGTCGCACTGTCCGCCTGTGGCGGTGGTGGCGGGTCGGGTGATGCGCAGCCCTCCTCGACCGCTGACACCAGCAAACCCATGCTCAACTGGGTACCGCCATCCACCCGCACGGACAACAGCTTCCTGGACCTGTCCGAGATACAGGGTTACAAGATTTATGGCGGTCCCAGTTCTTACAACCTGGAACTGCTCGCGGATCTCGATGACAGCCAGATCACCTCCTACGATCTGACCGGGATGGAACCCGGAGAGTACTACTTCGGCATCGTCGTCTACGACATACTCGGGCTGCAGAGCCAGATCTCCAACCGCATCCTGAAAGTCATTCCCTGATCTCGGCATTGCCCGACTGACCGTACACAACACACCCCGTGTGTCACGGGAAATCGCCGAGAAGCTGAAAAGCGGTTCGCAACCGGTGTGTCTTCGATCCTGCCGGGACGTATATCACTGACCCTGCAAGACCCGCTTTTTGCCAGCGCTAAATTCAAGAAAACGAACGTAAACGCCAGAAATCATGCAAAAAAAACCCTGATCCTGAGATCAGGGTTTATTCAAGGGTTTATCCTGAGCCCGGTTTATTCAAGGATCGTCGGGGGACTGGGAGGGTTTCCCGCGATGAAGCCGGCCGGGGGACCGATATAGCTGTCATCGATGACCAGCTCGTCGATGATGAAATAGTTCTCAGGATCAGGGATCGAAGCGAAATTGGTGTAGCCGCCGATCACGTCGATATAACTGAACACCTCTCCGGGTGTCGCCATGCTGTTCTGCACGTAGCGTCCGCTGAGTACGCCGTCCTGGGTGGTGATGTACAGAGAGATCAGCCCGGTGCGGGTATTGGCCTCCAGTTCCACGCTCACCCACTCGTTGGAACGGTTGAACGGGGGGGGACCAATGCGGTAGGAGTCACTGCCGTCGGGCCAGTAATCACCGCCTTCATATCGACAAACGGTATTGTCACAGGCGCCGTAGGTGACCCAGTCGGTTTCGTTGTTGTAGGTTCTGGAGATGATCATCGGACGATCGCGCAGCGTGGGCCGGTTGAAAATGATGACCTTGTTGGTGAAATCCTGCGCTGGCCGGCGGCCCCAGGCGGAACCGTGTTTGATCAGGAATCGCACGTTGAGTTGTTCGGTATTCAGTCCGGTAAACTGCCCCAGACCGTTGTAACCCTGATCGGTCACGATGGGAATGATCTTCGCAGCACCACCACCCTGCCAGCCGCCATCGCTCAGCCACTGGTGAGAAGCTCCGTTGGTGACCCAGACGAGATCCTGGTAGTTGTTGAGGTCAAAGCCTTCTGAAAACGGCAGCGTGATTTGACGACTTGCGAAACTGCTGATTGGCAACAGCGCAAGCACCAGTGCGGTGATAAAAAGGGCGCGCACAGTCCTGGACGAACGAGATGATAGGTGTTTGCTGGTGTTTAACATTTTTTGCCCCTGGCAAGATAACTCCGAATTACGCTTAGGAGTGTAATAACCCGCCGCGAAAAATTTCTTGAACGTACTCACAAGTTACGGTTTCGTCGATAGAAACTGTGAACTGTATCGAAGTATAGTTTGATTTCCGTGAGCCGGCCAAACCGGAAACCTGGCCCACTCTACCAGGTCTTCACACCAGGCCACTCCTGGTTTGCGCCCTGACCGAAACACAATACCCGACCTTGCTGCAAACCCCTAGTCCCGGGTTATCCTGAACGCTGGAATTTGTGATTTATAATCCCAAGGACTCCCCTCATGGCGACTCAAGCGATTTCAGGTGCACAGTACATGCTTCGTGGTCTCGGACTGCTCAGCAAACCCGGAATCCGGCCGTTCGTGCTGATCCCGCTGATTGTGAATGTGCTGGTGTTCAGCCTGTTGATCTGGTTGGGCGTCAGCCAGTTCGAAAGCTGGATGAACCGGATGCTGCCCGACCCGGAAAGCTGGTTTCACTGGTTGCGCTGGATACTCTGGCCGATCTTCGCGATCGCGCTGCTTCTGGTGGTTTTTTATACCTTTACGGTCATCGCAAACCTGATCGCCGCGCCCTTCAACGGGCTGCTCGCGGAAAAGGTCGAGGCCTATCTCGGCGGCGCGGTGGTTCACCAGCCGGGGGGCGTAAAACAGCTGATGAAAGATCTGCTGCCGGCTCTGCTGTCCGAATTACGCAAGCTGAGCTACTTCCTGATTCGCGCGATTCCGCTGCTGCTGCTGTTTCTGATTCCAGTAGTACAGATTGCTGCCCCGTTTCTCTGGCTGCTGTTCAACGCCTGGTACCTCACCCTGGAGTACGGTGATTACCCCATGGCCAATCACAACCTGGGATTCAAGGAACAGCATCAGCGACTCAAGCGGGTGCGTCTGGATGCGCTCTCGTTTGGCGGCACCCTGACCCTGATGATGATGATCCCGATTCTCAATTTTGTCGCGATGCCGGCCGCTGTCGCCGGCGCGACGATCTTCTGGCGGGAGCGCCTGTCGCAACTCTAGCCCGGCAACGCGTTTCAACTCGCCCCGGACCCAAGAAAACGACGGATCCGTTCGACCCCCTCCTGCAAACGCGCCAGGTCCGTGGTGTAGGCAAACCGCAGGTGTCTTTCTGGTTGGTGAAAGCCAAAATCGAGACCAGGTGTCACGGCCACACCGGCCTGATTGAGCAACTGCTCGGCCAGTGCCTGACTGTCGCTGCTGATTTCGCTGCAGCCGGCGTACAGATAGAAAGCCCCCTCGGGGGTGACCGGGATGGAAAAGCCCAGTTCACGCAGCGCGGGGAGGAGAAAGTCCCGCCGCTGCTGAAACGCCTGGCGGCGGTTCTCCAGAGTCTCCAGCACATTCGGTGAAAAGGCAGCCAGGGCTGCTGCCTGGGACAATGTCGGTGCGGAAAGAAAGATGTTCTGCGCCAGTCGTTCGAGGGGATCCAACATCTCCTCCGGGGCCACCAGCCAGCCGAGTCGCCATCCGGTCATGCAGAAGTATTTCGAGAAACTGTTGATCACACACAGGTTATCGGAGAACCGCAGGGCGGTGCCCGAGACCCGGTCATAGGTCAATCCCTGGTAGATCTCGTCAACGATCAGCATGCCACCCCGGTCGCTGACCTGCTTCTGCAAACGTTGCATCTCCGGGTCGCTGAGCAGGGTGCCGGTCGGATTGGAGGGTGAGGCCACAATGACCGCCTTGGTGTCATCCCGCCAGGCGGAATCCAGGAGGTCCGCGGTCAATTGGTAGCCGGTCTCCGGCCCGACAGGCACACCCACCGGGATACCATCCACCAGTTCCACGAAGTGACGGTTGCATGGATAGCCGGGATCGGCCAAGAGCACCGACTCTCCCGGGTTGATCAGTACACTGAGCAGCAGCTGCAGGGCTCCGGAGGAGCCGGGTGTGACGATGATCCGCTCTGCGGAAAGGCTCACCCCGTAGCGCTCACGGTAGTCATCCGCGATGGCCTGGCGCAACTCCGGAAGTCCCGCTGCCGGGGTGTAATGGGTCTTACCCGCCGCCAGCGCCGCCTGACCGGCGCCAATCACCGGCTCCGGGGTCGCGAAATCGGGCTCTCCGATCTCCATGTGAATTACTGTCCGCCCATCCGCCTCCATCTGGCGCGCCCGGCCGAGCAGATCCATCACATAAAACGGGGCAATCCGCCCCATGCGATCGGCTATCAGGCTCATGCGCAGCGATCTTGATGCAGTTGCTTCAGCAATTCCACATCGACCCACTGCTTACCGCAGGCCTCTCCGTGTTTCAGTTCGAAAGGCTGATCCGGCTCACCCAACCGGTCGATCACCAAACGCGCCCCGGTGAAATCATCCGCTTCGGTATAGCCGTTGGTGGTTACCAGTACCGACTCGATGCCCGACTGCACGGCGGAACGGACGCCATTGTGTGAATCCTCGAACGCCATGCAGTCCTCAGGCTCGAGTCCCATCTGCTGCATCGCCCAGACATAGATATCCGGCGCCGGTTTTTTCGCCGCAACGATATCCCCTGCGGCGATCACCTCGAACCAGGACTCGGCATCCGGCGCCAGGCTGTATTTGAGCAGGGCGCTGACGTTGGCCGGGGTGGTAGTGGTGGCGATGGCCAGGCGCAGCCCCATCTGACGGGCTTCGTTGATCAGCCGATTCACCCCACTGCGCATGGGGATTGCCCCTTCAGCCATCATCCGGGTGTAATGACCGGTTTTACTGGCGTGGAGACCCGCGATGAAGCCATCTAGGTCCGATGGTCCACGGAAGGCGGTGTTGAAGTGTTCCAGGTAGTGGCGGATCCGTTCCTTGCCACCGGTGACCTTGAGCAGTTCTCCGTAGAGCCCCACGCTCCAGTCCCAATCCAGTCCTGCATCGCGGAAGGCCTGGTTGAAGGCGACCCGATGCCCGTCCCGCTCCGTGTCGGCGAGAGTTCCGTCCACATCGAATATCAAAGCTTTTAATTCTGACATTTTTACAACCTGATTTTTCAGCGTATTGCGCGCGGCACTAGTGTAGCAAAGCTGAACCCCACCGCGGGCATCCGCTTCGCAAACCCCTGCAAACGGCTATAATGTCCAACCGATCGTGTTGTTTCGGTCATTTCTTTCTGGTATAGATATGCGCCTTCACTGAAGAGGTACCCTGAATGGCCCAAAAGAAAGCCACTGCAAACGACGTTGGATCCTTCGGCATCAAGCCCTACGAACCCGCCAAGGATGAGGAGTACATGAGCGAGGATCAGGAAGTGCATTTTCGCAGCATCCTGACCGCCTGGAAGGAAAACCTCATGCAGGAGGTGGACCGCACCGTACACCACATGCAGGACGAAGCGGCCAATTTTCCGGATCCCAACGATCGTGCAACCCAGGAATCGGAGTTCAGTCTCGAGTTGCGCACCCGGGATCGTGAGCGCAAGCTGATCAAGAAGATCGATGAAGCGCTGGAAAAGATCGACAACCAGGAATACGGCTTCTGCGAATCCTGCGGCGTCGAGATCGGCATCCGCCGCCTCGAGGCCCGTCCTACCGCGACACTCTGTATCGACTGTAAAACCCTCGACGAAATTCGTGAAAAACAGATGGGCTGAGCGGCCCCGCTTTACCCGTGCCCAGAAAAGACCGGCAGAAGCCGGTTTTTTTCTTTCTCTTCCGCCCGTTACCGGCTCCCTGCCGGGCTCCTGACATAGCGTGAAAGAGATCGCCTACCGCGGTCGTTTTGCGCCGTCTCCAACCGGACTACTCCATTTTGGCTCCCTGGTAGCGGCCCTGGGAAGCTATCTGGATGCCCGCAGCCTGGGTGGTGAGTGGCTGATCCGGATTGAGGATGTGGATCGGTTGCGGGTCGTTGCGGGTGCTGCCGACGAGATGCTGCGCACCCTGGAACGATTCGGATTCGAATGGGATGGCGAGGTGATCTACCAGAGCCGTCGTTCGGAGGCCTACGAAGCCAGCATTCAGGAATTGATCCAGGCGGGTCACGCCTACCCCTGCAGCTGTTCCCGCAAAACCATTCGGGAACAGGCTGCGAATGGCCCCGAAGGGCCAATCTACCCCGGCATCTGCCGCCAGGGAATGCGTCAGCCGGGGCGCGCAAACAGCATCAGGCTGGTCACTCAGGATCGCCCCATGGACTTTACGGACCGGCTTTTGGGGCCCTACGCGCAGAACCTCGGGTGGGAGGTTGGGGATTTCGTGATTCGCCGTGCGGATGGTTTCTATGCCTACCAACTGGCGGTGGTGGTTGATGACGCCTGGCAGGGCGTCACCCACGTGGTACGAGGCGCCGACCTGCTCAGTTCCACTCCCAGGCAATGCTATCTGCAGGAACTCCTCAGACTGTCGCATCCCGAGTACCTGCACCTGCCCCTGGCGATCGATCGCCTGGGACGCAAACTGAGTAAACAGGATCAGGATCTGCCCGTGGATCCGAAGCAACCGATGCCGAGTCTGCTGGCGGCCCTGGGCTTCCTCGGGCAGACCCTGCCTGAAGAGCCGCCACAAAGGGTTGAAGAGTTCTGGCAATGGGCGATCGCCCATTGGCGGGTCCGGGACATACCGACGCAGGTGTCGCGACCCCTGGCGGACGCCAGGGCCCTGATAAACCTCAGAAACCCACCTCAAGCGGATTCTGCAATCGGCGATAATATTAAGTAATTATAATAGGTTACAAGCTACTTTGCAGATAAGGCATGAGTATCGTTACAGTTCTGCCACCTGGCGCAGATACTTGAAAAGTTTGCGGTAGGCCGCGGGCGGTGCGTCCTTGTCACGCTCCTTCTGAGCGGCCTGAATCAGCTGTCTCAATTGCTGACGATCCGCATTGGGGTAAGCCTCCAGGTACTCACCGAAGACCTCGCTGTCACCCTCCAACAGCCGCTCCCGCCAGCGCTCCAGCACATGGAATCGGGACACCGAGGATTGATGTTCCCCATCCACCTCGTCGACCACCAGCTGGATGGACGCCAGATCCTCGTTGCGCAGCAGCTTGCCCAGACGCCTGTAGTGGCGCCGCAGGGCATTCAGTGACTTGATGCGTTTGGCCTCAGCCAACGCCAGTTTCATCTCCTCGCTCAACACCATGCGCGAGAGGTAGCCTTCGGAAAGCCCGGTGAGTCGCTCACCCAGTTTTTGCAGGGCCTGCATCTCCCGTTTCCGCTCGCTCTTGCTGGGCCCCTCGTCCCATTCCGGGTCTAAATCGTCGTCTCGGGTATCGATTGGAGTGTCTCCACGATCAGTTGCACACTGAGTCTGTTACGAAAATCATTCACATTCAAACGGTAAGTCACCTGCACATCGCGGATATTCCGTTCCAGTGCGGGCTGGTTGAAGGCGATGGCGTCCACGCTGCCTGGCGGACCCGCGCAGCCCAGCACCAGCTGCAGATGGGATTCGCCCACCACGCGCTGCTGCAATACCTCGAAGCGCCCCTCGAACAGGGGCTCCGGGAACCCCTGCCCCCAGGGACCGGCCTCGCGGATCAGATGCGCGAGTTCCAGGTTCAGGTCCTGCGGCCTGAGTTCCCCGTCGGTGAGGATCACGCCTTCCAGCAATGCCGGATCCAGCTGCTCGGCAAGGGTCTCTTCAAAGCATGCCCTGAACGACGCATAGGCGCTTCGCTCGAGGCTCAAACCGGCCGCCATGGCGTGCCCCCCGAAGCGGCTGATCAATTGCGGATTGCGCGAAGCAATGAGATCCAGCAGATCGCGCATATGCAGACCCGGTATGGAACGCGCGGACCCCTTGAGGATACCTTCGCCGGCGTCCGCAAAGGCGATGACCGGGCGATGATACTGGTCCTTGATCCGGGACGCCAGAATGCCGGTCACCCCCTGATGCCAACGCTGGTCATACAGACACAGTCCATGGGGCATGCCCTGCGGGCCCCACACCACTGTCTGTTGCAGGAAGCCTTCCGCCTGCTGCTTCATCTCCTGCTCGAGCTGACGACGTAACTGATTGAGACGGTCCAGCTCATCGGCCATCTGCCGCGCTTGAGCGGGGGAATCGCTCAACAGGCACTCGATACCCAGACTCATGTCGTCGAGCCGACCCGCTGCGTTCAGACGCGGTCCCACGGCAAAACCGATATCCGATGAAACCACCTTGCCCGGATCACGCCGGGACACCTCTAACAGGGCGCGGATACCGGGACGGCAGCGTCCCGCCCGGATGCGCTGCAACCCCTGGGAAACCAGTATCCGGTTGTTGTGATCCAGGGGAACCAGATCGCTGATGGTCCCCAAGGCCACCAGATCGAGCCACTCAGCCGGCGCCGCCCGGTTCAGCCGCTGCTGATCGAACCAGCCCAGGGTATCGAGGCGCTTGAACAGAGCCGCCATGACATAGAAGATGACCCCCACCCCCGCCAGACAGGGACTGACAAATTCATCCCCCGGCTGGTTCGGATTGACGATCACCCGGGCAGCGGGCAGTTCCCGTCCCGGGAGATGGTGATCCGTAATCAACACCGGGATGCCCAGCCGGTCGGCCTGGCGCACACCGTTGAGACTCGAAATGCCGTTGTCCACCGTAACGATCAGATCAGGGGAGCGTGAAGCGGCCAGGTCCACGATCTCCGGCGTCAGGCCGTAACCATAGTCGAACCGGTTGGGGACCAGGAAGGATACCTTGCACGCGCCATAGGCCCGCAATGCCAGCACCGAGAGCGCCGTACTGGTGGCGCCGTCCGCATCATAGTCACCGACGATGAGAATGTGTGAACCTTGCCGGATATGCTGGTGCAGCAGTTCCGCGGCCTCCATTACCCCCTTCAGGCCACTTACCGGCGCCAGCCGGGAGAGGCCCAGATCGAGCTCCTCGTCACCACCCACTCCGCGCGCGGCATAGACGCGTTGCAGAACCGGGTGAGTCTGCAGGGCCACACCTCCCTCAGAGATTCGCTGTCGAATCTTCACCCCGGCGGTCATGACTTACCTCTACGCATCGACAAACCTTAATAAACCTGAGCCGAGAGATCCATGTTAGGATGGCTCGCCAACATCCCGATGCCCGCCCCGGCCCGCTGACCGGGCTGCTGCGGATGACCGAATATTTTTGCACTTCGACCCGCCGGTGACTGGAAACTTATCCCATCGCCCCCCCTCTAAAGGGTTGCCGGTTCCCCCACCTGGGTCTGTGACACCGCGCTGGCAACCGGCGCCCAGTTCAAACTGACGACAATTCGTCAATGGCGTTAACCCGGAGCACATCGATTCTGACCAGGACCATGTCAAGCCGTTATCTGAAACCGCACTCCTCGTATCTACGCAGTCTGATCGCCCTGCTGCTGGTCGTGCTCAGCCTACCGTCAACGGCCGAAGTCCAGGCGCTGCTTTCTCACAAATCCACCCAGCTCGATCAACCGGTGCGTCTGACCCTGCAGACCGACACCGATGCAACGGTCGATCCCGACCTGAGTGTCCTGGAGCCGGATTTCGAGATCCTCGGACGTTCGACCCAGCAGAGCATCTCGGTGGTGAATGGCAGGATGTCGTCGAAGCATGCCCTGATCCTGACGCTCCTGCCGAGACGGGCCGGCGAGTTGACCATCCCCGCCCTGGCAATCGGTTCCGAGACCACGGCCCCACAGAAACTGAGTGTCGCTCCACCGGGTAAAACCACGCCACAGGACGGAGGCCCGCAGGCGTGGCTCGAGATGAGCGTCGACAAAACCTCAGCGTATGTCGAAGAGGCGATCATCCTCACGCTCAAGACCTATCTGGCCCCTGGGATCCGCGGCGAACTCGTGGAGATACCCCAGGCCTCGATCGATGACACTCAGCTCAAGCTGCTCAACGAAGATCGCTATTCCGCGGTGCGCGAGGGGGTTGAATACCGGGTCGTGGAGCAGACCTTCGCGCTGTACGCCTACCAGACCGGTAAAATCGATCTGAGCCCGGCGAAGTTTCGCGGCCGCAGCGGGGTCCGGACACGCGCTCCGTTTGCCTCGCTGTTCAGCGATGAGCTGCTGTTTCCCCAGCCATCCGGGCGAATCGTTCGCGCGGAATCCAATGCCCTGAGCCTCGACATCAAGCCGATACCCGCCAGTTATACAGGCAAACAATGGCTGCCCGCGCGTAATCTGCAGGTCGTCGAGAACATCCCCGATGACCAGACATCCAAGATCGCCGGTAACCCCCTTAGCCGACGCATCATGATTCTCGCGGACGGTCTGATGTCGAGCCAATTGCCGGAGGTCGATCTGAACCTACCGGAAGGTCTCAAGGCCTACCCGGAGCGTCCCAGCCTGAATGACACCACCCGCCGCTCCGGTATCAGCGGCAGTTTGCAGCAGAATCTGACTCTGATTGCGACTGAACCCGGTCAGTATCACCTGCCCGGGGTGGAGATTCCCTGGTGGAATACCGAGACCCAACAGCAGGAGATCGCCCGTCTGCCCGGACGGGATATCGAATTCCTCCCCAACCCCGCTACAGCAGCGTCCCCACCGCCCGTGCAGGCGGCTCAACCCGGTCCAGAGCTGTCTACCCCCGATATCGTGCGTAATGCACCCCTGGTCGATGAGTCTGACGCAACGGGGAGGCTGGCCTGGGGACTGGGTCTGGCCTGGCTGGCCACATTGATCGCCTGGTGGCTGAGCCACCGCAGGAAATCCGCCTCCGCAACCCAAGCCGAAACGAATCACATACCGCAACAGGCTCCCGGACCATCAGGCCATGCCCTGCTGCAGACGCTCGAACTGGCCTACCGCGAGCGCAACGCGGAAGCCGCGCGTCGCGCCTGGCTGGCGTGGGCGCAAGCGACCTGGCCGGACAACCCGCCCAACAACCTGGCGAGACTCTGCAAACGTTGTGATGTGGAACTTTCACGCGCGGTCAACGCACTGGAACGGGCGCTGTACAGCCCGAACGAAGATACTGACTGGTCCCGCTACCCGGTATTGGAACTGTTGCAGAGGGATGAGCCGCCTGACAGCCCCGCAGAAAACCGACATGACAGGGCATTGATTCCGCTGAACCCGTGAATGTCCTCGTTCAGCAGGCCCGGGCGATCAAATCGGAGTTTCGTGTTCTTCCCAACCACCGTAGTTGAAAGTGATCTCCTCGTGCGGTTCGATGTCCCGCAATGCGAACAGATCAAATCCGTCGAATTCGGCGTTTCCTTCCTCCTGATGATTAAGGTAGCGCAACAGATTTCGTCCGCTGCGGCCGACCGGATCCTGACCCTCCTCGAACACCCACAACACATAGGTACCATCCCGTCTCGCCTCGGGCCCCTGATAGGTGCCAATGTAAGCGCCCTTCTTGATGGAAACCTTGGCGAACAGGCCATTCCCATGAATCGCGGATGGGGCTTTGTAGACGAAACTGGCCAATTTCCTGTTTTGCATGGGCGCTATCCGGTGGATTGTTTCTTCTGCTGTAAGGGGGGAATCGGGCAACGGTCTCCGTAAACCGCCATGATCGAGCAGAGTTCATCCAGAACCGCTTTTCTGGCCCGATCGTCGAGGGCGCTCATCTCAGGTAAGATCACACCCTGCTTCAATAATTTGATATCCTCACGGACTGCACCGCAACCTTTCTGGCAAAGTGCCTCAACACACTGATCGATCTGTTTCATAACCATGAGCGACTGCTTGTACCCAATTAACGCCATACGGTACCGGGAACCATCCTCCCATTCAAATTTCTAACAGATTTCAATAGGATTAGTTCCCAGAGAGGCGGATCCGATCGCTGACGGTTCGACGGGGCCCTGACGATGCGGTCAACTCTCACGAACGGCACAACACCGTAAATTTAACATACTGAAAGGACAGACTATGCCCTGGTTAAAACGCTTTTATTTGCTCCTGCTGCTGGCGCTGACTCCGGTAGTAACTCAGGCCGCCGAATGGGGTGAGGGCTTTGATCCTATCGATCCGCCCGTCGCGACTTCGGTCCCCGAAGGCAAGGTCGAGGTATTGGAATTTTTCTGGTACGGCTGTCCTCATTGCTATCACATGGAGCCTCAGCTTCAGTCCTGGCTGGAGAAAAAACCGGAAAATGTGGTATTCAGCCGGGTTCCCGCACCCCTGAATCCGAAATGGACGCCCCATGCCCAGTTCTACTATGCCGCAGAAGCGCTGGGGCTGGCGGACAAACTTCACGAGCCTCTGTTCGAAGCCATCCACGATAAGAAGCGCCGTCTGTTCGATAAGAAATCGCTGATTGATTTTGCGGTGGAACAGGGCGCCGATCGGGAGAAATTCACCGAGGCCTGGGATTCTTTCGGGGTCTATGTGAAAGTGCAGAATGCCAAGAAACTCGCCCAGCGCTATCAGCTGAGCGGTGTCCCCGCAGTCGGCATCAACGGTAAATACCTGACCAGCGGAAGCCTGGCGGGCACCTACAGCAAAATGTTCACCATTCTGGATCAGCTGGTCGCCGAGGAGAGCCAGGCCTCAACCGCCAAGGCCGAGTAACCAGCTCCCCTTGTGGCGCAGGAACTGTCGATATTTTTCATCGAAGTCCTCAACCACCGAGTTGATCACGCTGGGCAGGGAGAGCAATCTCCCCGCCCAGGCGGACAATGTCTCGGACATTTCGACACCCCCCCGCGGGTGTGCATCGGCCAGACAGCGGCAGCGCATGAACAGCGGCGCATAGGCGGCATCCACCAGGCTAAAGTCCCCGCTCGACCCAAACAGTCCCGACGCCAAAGGCTCGTTGAGACGGGACAGCGTCCGCTCAAACGCCTTTTTGCCTGCCTCAAATGCCGTTTCATCGGTGGCGGTCGCCAGGGTCATATGCGACATCAGCAGAGACGACCCATACTCGATCCAGGCCTTGTGCTGGGCCCGCCTGAGCGGCGCTTCGGGATGACAGTGGGGTGGATGGGTCTCATCGATATAATCCAGGATCACCGATGATTCAAACAACACCGTATCGTCCACCAGCATCACCGGCACTTTGCCCGTGGGTGACAGGCGTATGAACCATTCCGGCGGCTGTTCGATGTCGATGAAGGTCAGATCATGAGGCACCTGCTTGTACTGCAGAAGAATCTCGGATCGCTGTACGAAGGGACAAAGTTCAAAACTGATCAATTGGATAGCCACATCAATCCACCGTGAGGAACAAAACACCTGATTTGTCCCGCAGGACGCGACCTGGTGATTGGCCGAAGAGTCTCCATTTTATCCGGTATTTCACGTAATATAACAGCAACTTACAGAATACCATCAGGTTTCCATCCGATCCTGCGCGTGAGTCTCTGATGGTTCCGGGCAATATTCACAAAACCCTACAAAAACTGTATATTTACGCACCAGCTATGATTAAGGATAACTAATGTCATGGAGTGTCATCACACCTGCCACTATCCTTCCGGCGGAGATCCCTGGAATTCAATCGAAGCCATGGGTAAATATCCTGACAGAATCCGTAGTCATGCACCGGTTTCATTAATGAAACCGAAACAAACAACAACATTACAGGCTAATCAGTGATAAGGACATCATGCCGGAGCGGACGAACCTGTCCCCGGCCAAGACCGGTGACGAGAACCCTGTCGGGTCGGGCATGGTCCAACCACAGGGAGCCCTGTGCGTGCCCTGACGCCGGGATTTCTCTGCATAAAACGACTATGTTTCATAACAGGCAATACAACAGGTCTATCTAGGTTTTGGCAACAGAAAGAACATGGCGACACCCAATCCGATCGGTTTAAGAGTACCTGAGCAGGTTCCACCCAATGGCGAACCTTTCTACCTCAGTGACAAGCAGGTGGCAGCCTGGGCAAAAGATCTGCCTATGGCGAACATCGGTGAAACCTCGCGGCAGATTTTCCAATCCCTGCGCGAATTCAACCGTACGGCCATGTCCCCGGGACAACGGTTACAGAGCCTGGAATGCTTTCGGGATCCTCTGGCCTACGTTTCAGCCAATCTGAACAAACACTACATGGGTTCCCGCTTTCCGCTGAGTGAGAAGGCACACAAAATCGCCAACCTCAACCGGGAGCTGCACAGCGGCATGGCCACCGGGTACAAGGCTGTGGTCGTAGACCTGCTGACCAACCATCCGGGCGCAGGCCCGGACCTGGATCTGCTCACCCTGGCGATTCATCGGGGTATCAATTACCTTTCGCGGGTGATCCTGCTGTCGGTGCTGGTCTATGATCCCTATCCCAAACATACCTGGCAGGAACTGCACGTGCTGCACCGCCTTGCCCGTCGCTACGAAATCAATTCCCGGTCTGTGGATGATGATCAGGAGGCCCACACCTCCAGCTCCTCAATTGACGATAATTACTGTCGATGTCTGCTGTTTTCCCTGGCCTCCCCGTACAAAATGCGGCAGAAGGAAAATCTGAAAATATTCGATTCACTGCTCGCGTGGAGCCAGTTCGCGGGGTTTTTCCCCTTGCATGAGGCACCCGAGGATGCTTCGATCATCATCCGCCAGGATACCGACCTGGCACCCAGTCATGAACAGCGGGTGACGGATTCGGAGACCAAATATCTGCAAGTGCTGGATGCTTCCCAGCTGCTTTCGGAACTGCGTGAACAATTCAGCGAATCAGCGGAGGAACACTCCGCGCTGCTCGGACTGGACGAGCTCGACAAAGGCGTCATTCGGCAGATGATCATGCTTTGGTCCAAAGCACAGAAGCGTGCTTTCGTGCGTACCAAACTGAATTTCGAACTGCGCATCGCGGTCGGCCTGAAGTCGGTCTACAAACTGATCAATCTTGGCGATATTCCGTCATCCAGTCGAACCGAGAAGGAACCGGACGAGGGTACCTGGATCGAGACCCAGTTCGCCCACGGTAATGATATGCATGTGACGACCCGTTTTTCACTGCAACCGCTCGACATCGCCTCCTATAACCCCCGCCGGGGGAACTTTGAGGAGTTCGGACCCAATTCCATCGACCACAGTGAGATCTCCGAGGAAGCCGGCCTGGATATCTGGCAGGATGATAAAGACCCTACGGTGGACAAATCGACGAACCTGTTCAACACCATCAATGAAAGCGCGGGCGGATATTGCCTGGACTGGCGGGGCAAGCAGATTCCCAAGATCCAGGTCGGGGAACTCATCGGCGTGCAGTCTGCCATGTCGGCATCGAAGTTTGGTGTCGGAATGGTGCGCTGGATGCGCAGCGCTGACGAGGAATCCATGCAGGTGGGGATTCAGATGATCGCCCCCAACGCCTTGGCGGTCACGGCCCGACTGGCGGATATCAAGGCTCAGAAAATGGAAAAGTGCCTGCTGCTGCCCGAAGTCGGCACCTCCGGCCAACCCACCAGTCTGATCTGCCCATCCTACCCCTTCACACTGGGCAAGCGGCTACTGATCAACGATGGGGAGAACAGCCAGGAGATCAAGCTGACACGCTTGCTGGAATCCACCGGTTCAGTATCCCAGTTTCAATTCGCCCACCTGGACGAGAAGACCCGAAAGCCGGAAAAGACCCGGACAAACGACCCGGACGAAGATTCCGATTTCGAGAGCCTCTGGTCGACCTTGATATAGGACGGGTTCCTCGACTTGACTGTCGATAGTCGATAGGCCGCCCGCGAGTCAGGGTGAATCCGCCGGGAAACTCACGGCGGATCGGTCAAACAGGGACTCAGAAGCCTGCCAGCTTGTACCAGCGCTTGGCCTCTTCTGGGTCTTTCTCAACACCCCTTCCCTCTTCATACAGCATCGCCAGTGTTGTCTGAGATCCAACCAGACCCTGCTCGGCGGCCTTCTTGAACCATTCCACGGCCTTGGCGGAATTCTGCTCGACGCACTCACCTTCGAGGTACATGAACCCGAGTCCATGCTGAGCCAGTGGATGACCGGCCTCCGCCGCCGATTTCATGTACTTGTAGGCCATCAGTTCGTTGACCACCATTCCCAGACCGCCCTGGGACATGATCGCCATTCGGTATTGCGCCTCAATGTTGCCATTCTCGGCGAGGGGCGACAAAAGGGTCGCGGCGCGTGAAAAATTTTTTCCTTCAAAAGCGGCAATCGCGCTGCTCAATTCAAAATCCATCTCTTCGTTGGAATCATTCATGCTCTCAATCCTACGTTTATCATCTTTAATCAGCGTTGTGCGCGCGTATCTCCGCGGGAGAACCGCTGCGCGGTGACTTTGGACGAATCGCAACCCGGTTACGCACCCGGGTGGTGACTTCACCCTGTGAGTCATAGATCGCGTATTCGAACCAGGGAGTGCTGCGTCCCGCCTGCGCCAGATCCTGTTCGATCAGAGCCGCAGTCTGTTCCGGAAAGACAAAACGCAGTTCCAGATCAGTCAACCCCGGTTTGCGGAAATCCAGGTTCAACTCCCGGGTCCACACATCGTAATCGGGATAGCGGTAGACGCAGGCCAGGGCCGGCACCGGATCGGCAAATGCGGCGATACTGCCGCCGAACATGCTGCCGCCGGGGTTTTTCGTGTCCCTGTTCAGGGGCATCGCCATCCGCATGACCCCCCAGTTGTGACCGATTTCCAGAACTTTCACCCCCAGATAGCGAAACGGGGGGTAGCGTTCCAGCTGTGACGCAACGGTCAGATCCCGCAGGTCTTCGGTATCAGGTTCGTCCATCAGTCCCCTCTTATACCACTGAACAAATTTCTAACTCCCGCCGATTTCTTGCGGAATATCTTGGTTTTGAACAACAAACTCATCACAATAGCGGCTCATTTCAGGAGCCGTTGGTCCCTATGCAGACACAAATTACCCAGGAGATTCTAGCATCCTCCGAGGGCCGGGAGGCGGATGCAATACTGAGAAACTGCGTACACTGCGGATTCTGCACGGCCACCTGTCCCACCTATCTGGTGCTGGGCAATGAACTGGATGGTCCCCGCGGCCGGATCTACCAGATCAAGCAGTTGCTGGAGGGATCAGCGCCCAGCGACCGGGTCCGGCAGCACCTGGACGCCTGCCTGCTGTGCCGTGCCTGCGAAACCACCTGCCCATCCGGTGTCGAATACCATCGCCTGATGGAAATCGGCAGGGCCCATCTGAGCGCGCAACATCCCCGCCCCCTGTCCGACCGGACCCTTCGCTGGCTGTTGCGTAAGATTCTGCCAAGGAGAAACCTGTTCGCTGCGCTGCTGGGAATGGGCCGACTGCTGCGTCCGTTATTGCCGACTGAACTTGCCCGTCAGCTGGAGCCACGGACATCGGCGCGCAAGATGCGCGAGGCCCACTCCCGGCATCGCCGGACGATGCTGATCCTGGACGGTTGTGTGCAACCCGCCCTGGCGCCCGGCATCAACCGGGCGACCGCGCATGTTCTCGATCGACTGGGCATCTCCCTGCTAAGCACCCAACAGGCCGGTTGCTGCGGCGCGGTCGAACATCACCTGGATGATACCCGGGCATCCCGGGACGCGGCGAGACGTAACATCGATGTATGGTGGCCGGAATTGCAAAACGGCGCAGAGGCCCTGGTGATCACCGCCAGCGGTTGCGGGCAGACCATCAAAGAGTACGGCCGACTGCTGGCAGACGATCCTGCCTATGCGGAGAAGGCGGCTCAGTTGGCCGCCGCAACCCGGGACATTGCTGAAATCCTCTCGAACGAGGACCTCACCCCCCTGCAGACAACCACCGACAAGCGTCCGAGCATCGCCTTCCACACTCCCTGCACCCTGCAACACGGTCAGGCGCTCAACGGAGTGGTGGAGCAGATACTCACCCGACTCGGCTATACCCTTACCCAGGTCTCCGAGCCTCACCTGTGCTGCGGTTCTGCCGGCACCTATTCAATTCTCAATCCTAAACTGGCCGATGAACTGGGTCGACGGAAATCCGCCGCCCTGATGCAGGACAAACCGGAACTGGTGGCCACCGCCAATATCGGCTGCCTGAGCCATCTGGCAGGTCACCTGCCAGATGGGGTTCCAGTGGTGCATTGGATAGAAGTGGTGGCTGATCAGATCGGCAATGTATAAAGCCTTTTCCGAACGTTTGAAACCCTTCGGCTTTTTATCAGGAATTGTCGAAAGACAGCCTGTTTTATCGCCTGTTTTGACATATACTTTTTGACGTCCGTCGCTACCCAAACTAGGGCCTGATCACAGACCCTGAGACATGACCTATGACCCGGCCAGCCTTTTCAAGCGCCATCCTGTTCATCCTGCTTACAATCCTGGGTATCCACGCCACCCCGGCGGATGAAGATTCGCCGACGGAGCAAAAACTGCTGCAGCAACGGCAGGATTTCCTGGCCGCGGAGACAGCCCTGGTCAACAACGACCTCTCGACCTATCAGCAACTGCGCGGTCGACTCTCCGACTACCCGTTGCTGGTCTACCTGGATTACCAGGAAACAGTCGAAAACCTCGATCAGCAATCGGTTGAAAGCATCCGTAACCGGATGCAGCGGCTCGACGGCACGCCGCTGAAATCCCGTTTGCGAAACCAGTGGCTCGAGTTGCTGGCAGAGCTCGAAATGTGGCCGACCTACCTGGCGTTTTCCCACAAGGGCGGCAGTCTCACCCAGCAATGCCGACACACCCGGGCGCTTCTCGAGACCGGACAGTCCGAACAAGCCTATCAGGCACTGCCGAAGCTGTGGCTGAACGGTAAATCCCTGCCCAAGGCGTGCGACCCGGTACTCAAGCGCTGGATCGCCTCGGGACATCTCACCCAGGCGCTGGTCTGGCAACGCTTCGAATTGGCGATGTCCCAGCGCAACGCACGCCTGGCGCGTTACCTCAGACGCTTCCTGAACGATCAGGAAAAGCCGGTGGCCGAACTTTGGCTGAACCTGTACCGCAACCCGCAACAGATCGATCGACTGTTGACCCTTGACCACCCCATGCGGGACGAGATGGCGATACAGGCGATCCGCAAACTGGCCTGGCGCGATGTAGAGGCCGCATTCAAGGCCTGGGAACAGTTCCGCAGCCTGCCCATCTTCAGCCGCCAGCAGCAGCAAAAGGCGCTGTATGCCCTGGCCGGTGGCCTGGCCCGGGAACCGAGTAAAAAGCTCAATCATCAGCTCAACAGTCTGCTACCGGATGAACACAGACTCGACAGCCGGCTCTCGGAACGGGCACTGCAGGCCGCACTGCAGCAGAATGACTGGCACTGGGTCGTGCAAATTGTCGAGGCACTGCCTCAGAAGCAGCGCACCGAGGGTCAGTGGCGCTACTGGCAGGGCCGCGCACTGGAGCAGCTCGGTCGCACCGAGCAGGCCGAGGAGATTCTCGCCGAACTGGCCCGGGAACGCAGCTACTATGGCTTCATGGCGGCGAAACGCCTGGGTATCTCACCCCATCTCGAGCACGTCTCGCTACAGATCGAGGACTCGGCCGTGGCGCGGATCGCCCTGAATCCGGGTCTTCAGAGGGCCCGCGAACTGCACTACCTGGAACGTCCCAGGCTGGCCCGCCAGGAGTGGAACCTGTCACTGAAGCACGCCAGCAACGACGAAAAACGCGCCGCAGCCCGTCTGGCACAGACCTGGAACTGGCCTTCCCAGAGCATCATCACGCTGGCTCGGCTAGGTCTATGGAACGACCTGGAACTGCGCTTCCCCCTCGCACATCGTCAGGCCATCAGCGATCAGGCCAAAGACCACGATATCGACAGCGCCTGGATCTACGCCATCCTGCGCCAGGAAAGCGCATTCGTCAGCGACGCCCGCTCCTCCGCAGGCGCCAGGGGACTGATGCAATTGATGCCCAGAACGGCCAAACAGATCGCCCGGGAACTTCAATTCGCCCTCATTGATGCGGATGAACTGTTCCGGCCCGAGGTCAACATCCGCCTGGGTACCGGGTATCTGAACAAGATATACCGGGAGCTTCAGGAAAACCCTGTGTTGGCGACGGCGGCATACAATGCTGGTCCCAGCCGGGTAATCAGCTGGCTACCCGACCAGCCGCAAGCCAGTGACGTGTGGATTGAGACCATACCCTTCTCCGAGACCCGTGAATACCTGAAACGGGTATTGGCCTACACAGTCATTTACAACTACCGGCTCGGCGATCCGAACCGGGTCATACCGCCGAAGTGGCTGGCGCCCATTGGCTCCCGACAGACATCTTCCGGAGCGTGACAACGCACCATCGTGATTCACATAGCCGGGATTACGTATCGTCTGACCCAGGGCCGGTTAACCGGTTCTAGATTGTGATGTCCGGCAATTCCAGGGGACGCGAATCGCCGCCCAGCTGAGAATCCTCATCGAGCTGTTGACGGCGCGAGTGCAGTTTACCCTTCACCAGACCAATCAGTTCGGTATCGGTGACCACTTCGTAAAACATCTCGTTGGAAACTGCATCCGCAGCATCACCAGCAGACTGCCAGTTTTTGATGCGCGCCTCGCGAATCACCAGCCAGTGAGCACTGCCCTGCCGATCGACGAATCGTCCCACGTGATAAGCCTCCCCTTCACTGGAGCGGCTGTTCACCTTGATCTTGTGCAACATCATCTCTGACTTGAGCTTGTGGAAGGCCGGCGGGGCCAACTCAATCCCGTTGACATTGAAACGCAGCAATCTCCGGCCCTGGCTGTCCTTCTCCTGAAAAACCTCCACCCGGTGGCGATGACTTTTGCGCCAGGCGGTATCGTGGCGCAACTCCGATGAACAGGAGGAAAGACGGTCCGCCTCATTGATCGCCGGCGAGATCATGATCTTGTGCTGTTCGTCGTACAGGTAGGCCGGTGCATCGTCACTGAATGCGATACCCAGGCCGAGTTCCAGTTTCGGCAGATTGTGAGCCTTGTTCTGGCTGTTTTGCGTCTCCATGACGAGCAGGATCTTGCGCGCCAGGCCGCAGGCGTTGGCCACGGTCATGGCGGTTGTGGCAAGTCCCCCGGTCTCCAGCACAGTAAGGATCAGGGCATCCCCTTCCACAAACACCTTTTGCGCACCAAATCTTTCCAGCAATTTGGTGATCGGACCGAAGAAATTCATACTGAAGTGGGTCGCGGGATTGAGACGCTTCTCCACCAGTTGGCGGGTGATTTCGGTAGAACCCCGCACATCCGCTTTCAACACCACATGCGCTTTTACCTTCTGATGTTGCGAATCCGTATCCTTGCTCAGACGGAATTCATACAGGCTGCCATTATCCCTCGAGAGTTGAATGCTTTCGCTATCCTGCAGGATACTCAGGCGACTCATCATCTGGTAAGTGGTATACGCAAGCTTGAGATCCCGTCGAAAGGTAAGGAAATCCTTGAGGTATCTCAGTGCATAGCCCTGTTGCTTGGTCGCGGGCATCCGCCGGATGTAACCCTGCACCACATCCAGCGCCTTGATCGCGGCGACGCCCTTGTCGTCGGTGGATGCCAGGCGCTTGGACAACATCCGTTTTGGCAGCACCTCAATCAGGTACTGGTAGATATCCCGATAGGATATCTGGCCCCGCAACTGCCGATACAGGCGTGGTGTCCGGTAGGCGGCGATGGCGCGCTGGATCAGGCCGCTGCGATCGAATTTCTTAAGCAGTTCCGACTGCATCTGCTGCTGTTGCGCGGCACATTCGGGGTTATCCCAAAGGCTTTGCTCCGGCTCACTTTTGCGCCGCGCAAACCAACCTCCGCCGGCTTCACTCGGACGCTGAAACAGCAAATCGACATTCCTGGGTTCATCCAGCCAGGACACGTAGATCTGTTTGAACTCCATCTCGGAAAGTGAGCGTTCAAGCATTCTCTGACCATCGAGAAATTCAGAGAAACCACTGTGCACACCCCGTTGCGCAACCTGGAATACCCGGGGTTCTCCATCCGATCCGAGCCCCCGTTGCGCTTGTGTGGGCGGTTGCAGCCACTCCGGAAGATATTCGCTGTAGGTTTCACTGATGAAGCGGTTGGTCAGATCGAAAAAATCACCCCCTTCCCGATCCACGCAGAGCAGCGGATAGTGATTGAGCAGATACTCTTCAGTGGACAGGTCGGGAAGGTGCAACATCGGATTGAACAGCATCTGGCGCGGCACTACCCAGGAACTGCCCACCACCGATTTGCGCAACTTGCGCAATTCCTTGGTTTCGAGTCGCTGTACGATCTTGAAAATTCTCCGCAGGGTGCGGTAGCGAATGCCCGGTTCGAGCCGTGCCAGACCCACGATCCGTTCGTGCAGTTCCATGGAACGTCCGGTATTCAGACCGGCGGGAGAGTCCGCATCCTGTTGCAGTTGCGCGCGCAATTTGGCGATCGCCGTACCCGGGGCGTCGAGCAGCAGTTTCAACAGGACCAGATGAACCAGTTGCAACAACTCCTTGACCGCATTGTTGGCGTGGATCTGCTCCAGCGCTCCCTGCATGATGCTGCGATAGTCCGACTTGAAGGCTTCGACATCCGAGCCGGTGGAAAACTGGCCGATTTTCGCCCATCCGTGTTTCGCCAAATCCTCATGCAGAATCTTTTCCACCAGAGAATTCAGTGACGCGCGGAACTGCTGGCTCACCGCCACATCGATACGTCGATTGTCGATACCGATCTGAAAGTGGTCCAGACTCACCTGCAGCGCCGGCACCCGGCGCAGCGGCGCAAGAAATTCACCAACATCCGGTTGATTGCCCAAAGGTGTTTCGTCCTCAAACGGTTGAATAGTGGCTTGCTGAAAGCAACCTGTCCCTGTCCATTTGGGTGATTTAAAAGCTCCATATAACTCAGTAGGTTACACTGTCCGAGTCTAGTTTAACTGGATAAAAAAGGAAATATTCAGCAAAGAGATTCGTTCGCATCGATACAGAAGTGTGAACCGGGTACGGTCTGTGCCGTTGCAAGTTTCATGACCCGTGACCTGCAAAACAGGCTGATTGCCCGTTCATGGAAAGCCTGGAGTCTTGAATCAGGAGGGATGTCATCGGGACCGCGGCCATCGGCGTGCCCCGATGAGTTCAACTTTACATCATGGTTGCGAGCAGCTGGTCTTCCAGTTCGATACGCACGGCCAGCTCCTCACCAAGTCGGGAAAGATCCTCCGACAGGTGATCGAGCTTCAGTTGATGGTCGGACAGGTCGTAGCGGTCATTGAATGCCACTGCCAGTTCGCTGGCCTTTACGAATTCAGGGTAGATCCTTTCCGCCACCTTGAGCACCGCGCTGCGACGCTCGTTTCCGTCACTGATCCGGCCAAACACCTCGAAATGTCCGAACGCCGTGTAATCAATGAGCACCTGACAAAAGGTTTGCAGCTGTTCATCCAGTGAAGATGAGCGATGATAGGGTTCCAACCCTGCAACCTCACAGAACAGGACCAGCATCTCCTGGCGTTCGTGGAGAAGTTTGTCGATCAAATCCTGGGTCGCTGTCCTGCGCTCTTCAACTACTCCCCCATGAGAACTCATTAAGACCCTCCGTCTTCGTCTGTGTTATCTGGCCGCAGCACACTGTCCCTGAGTATTCCGGGTGGTGCTGTTTCGAGTGCTAAAGCTAACCACCATTACAACCATCTGGCAAGCGTTCATGGTCAAGTCTCATGCTGATTGTTATTATCCCCGCCAGGGAACACCGGACTCAGACAGATCATGCATCATGCATACGAAATTCAAATCCTGCATCGAACACCCCCAACGGGACGGTCTCAGTCTCCGTGGCCAACCCATCCGGGTGTGACTTGAAACTGAGTCGCAAATCTTTCCGCAGATTCCTGACCGGCCTGGCAGTCCCGGTCATGCTGGGATGCGTTGCGGCCAACGCCACTTCACCCTCAGAGATCATGAGCAGGGCGATGCTGTCGATGATGGACGCCATGGGCAATCTCGCCTTCCAGTTCAAAAAGGATGACGGCTGGGACTTCTCGCGTGGGACCCAGCCTTTCAACAGCGGAATTTCACCCTTCATGTATCAACCCTGGAACATGCCCGGCACATCCAGCTACATGCCGGGCGGCCTGTCAGGTTATCCCGGCGGTTTCATGCCCGGAACGGTCCCTGGCATGACACCCGGCCTCTCTCCCGGAACCATGAGCGGTCTGCCAGGTTCCTATCTGCCGGGCCAATCCATGCTTCCCAGCTCCCCGGCCTCCCAATACCGCTATGAAACCGCCTCGGAACTGGATGGTATCTGGGTCGGCCGCAGCGGCGAGATCGTACTCGTCATGTATGGATACTTCCGCATCTATGCCAGTGCGGAGACGTATCGCGACGGACGTTATCGAATTGAGGAAGACCGAATCCTGATGCACGACCCGGAATCCGGAGTCACCCAGACCTACCAGTTCCGGCTCGACGAGGGCCGGATGATTATGCGCGGGGAAAGTGGAAACATACTGCTTTTCAAGAAACTGCCCATACCCATCCCTGCCTACATGCTGTTACCTGAATCGGGTTGAGAGCGTTCCACCACGATTTCACAATGACCCTGTTTCCAGAATGCGGATTTTTGCATTGCAATATTAGCAAATATTGATATACTGTCCGCCATTATCATCACGCAAGTAGCAGCAACTGATGATCAAGCAGTATTTTTCGACTCTCATGCTGGTCCTGGTCACGTCCCTGACCCAGGCCGGCGACCTGCCGACCACCCGTGACTGGGCGGACGCCTCACAGGCCGCTCAACAAGAGCATGTACCCATACTCGCGGTTTTCGAATCCGAGGATTGCGGTTATTGCGAACGTCTGCGCAAGGACATCCTCTCCCCCCTGTCGGATACCTGTTCCCTGCAACCCCCGCTGGTCAAAGAGTTCGATATCGATACCGGGGGCAAGCTGACCGACTTCAACGGAGATCCGATCCGCAGCCGCCAGTTCAAACAACGTTACAACATCTACGCGGTTCCGACCCTGGTGTTTCTGGCACCGGACGGTACACCCCTGACAGACCCCATCGTCGGTTATAACCTGAAACAGGATGAGTACCGGGCGCTGCTGCGCGCTTCACTGATGGATTCCTACAAGGCGCTGCACTGACGCGATCATCCGGGCCACAGGGCCGCGCTACAGCCGCTCGCAGAAATCCCTCAGGGAGAATCCCTGCAGATTGATCGAAAGTCCCTTCAACAACCCCAGGACTTTGAACTTTTCCCCCATCTCCGAGGGCAGGGTCAGCTTCTTCACTCCCTGTACCAGAGCCATATGACGGACCACGTCATTCGGGTCCGATTCCGCAAGCAGGGCATCCAGCCCGTTGGCAATCAGAAAGTGGGCCTGAGTGGTGTACCCCCCCAGATGAAATCCCGATTCGATGGCCGCCCGGGCGGCCGCAGTGAAGTCCACATGACAGGTGATATCCTGCAGGCCCACCCAGCGGTAGGGATCCGCGTGGGCCCGGTGACGGTAGTGGCACATCAAAGTACCCCGGTCACGCTGCAGGTGATAATACTCCGCACTGCTGTAGCCGTAATCGATCAGCAGCACCGCCCCTTTCTGCATGACCTGGCCCAGCGCCTTCAACCAGGCGGCCTGACGCAGATTGACCTCCGAAACATAGTCCTCGGGTAATGTCCTGCCGAGCTGACGCTGCAGATTCACTACTGCGGCTTCGAGCCCTGCGGAACGGACCGGTTGAAAACACTCCCGAAAATCCTCGCCGGAGAGTCCGACGAAACACTCTTCGATACCCTGATGCCGAATACGAAACCGGTTGACCGGCATCGCGTCCAGCAATTCATTGGCAACCACGCAGCCGGAGAAACGCGACGGCATTTTTTCCAACCAGGCCACCCGGGACAGCAGGTGAGGGGCATCGGCTTCCAGCGTCGCCTTCTGCCGGGCGCGAAGCTCCGGGCTGATTTCGAGTATCGCATAACGATCCGGCAGGCGGCCCAGGGCTTCCAAGCCGATGAGAAGATCGGCGGCCAATCTCCCGGAGCCCGCACCAAATTCCAGAACATTGGATGAATCGGCGGCTTCCATCACCGGTGCGATCTGTCGCGCCAGACACTGGGCAAACAGGGGCGACACTTCCGGTGAGGTGATGAAATCCCCCGCTTCCCCGAATTTGCGACTGCCTGCCACATAGTATCCCAGACCCGGTGCATACAGCGCCCGATCCATGAACCGATCGAAGGGGATTGTGCCACCGGCCTTTTCGATCTCCCGACTGATCTGGCGGGTCAAACGTTCACTGACCGCCTGGGCCCTGGGGTCCGGCATGGGGAGTGTTTGCGCCGTGGAACGCGGTGGGGGATGAAGACAATCCGGCATGCTTCAGAAAACCTGTTTGAATCCGCTAAAGTTAATGTAGACGGGCACCTTAATCGCTTCAGATGTCGGCTTCAAGGTGCGGACACCGACAGGCTGTAAACGGGCAACCCCGTGTGCCGTCCGGTAAGGCGCGCTGAGCGCAGCCGTACCCGCCAGCCGAGCGCTGTCGGTCCTGGCCAATCCCAGGTGTAGCGGGCATCCCGGCAGCAGAAAAACATAACCGTGGAGTTTCCAGATGGCAGAGCGGCAAACCGATGGGTCAGGCATGACGAAGACTCTCACCGGTCAAACCGCTCTGATCACCGGAGCCGCCCACCGCATCGGAGCCGCGATCGCGGAACACCTGCACCGGCTCGGTATGGATCTGTTTATCCACTACCGAAACTCCCGGGAGGCCGCGGATGAACTCAAACAGCGCCTGGAAACACAACGAGCTGATTCAGTCCGTCTGATACAGGCCGACCTTCTCGATCGCAACAGTCATGAGCGAATGATCGACCGGGTGCGTGAACATGACCGGGGACTCGACCTGCTGATCAACAATGCCTCCAGTTTTTATCCCACGCCGCTGATGCAGGCCACCGAGTCCCAATGGGACGAGTTGATCGGCAGTAATCTCAAGGCGCCGTTCTTTCTTTCCCTTACGGCGGCTCCCCTGTTACGTGAGCGGCGTGGTTCCATTGTCAACCTGGTGGATATTCACGCATTCCGACCGCTGAAAGACCACCCCATATATTCGATTGCCAAGGCGGGCAATGCCATGCTGGTCAAATCCCTGGCCCGGGAGTTAGGCCCGGAAATCCGGGTCAATGGGGTGGCCCCCGGCGCCATCCTCTGGCCTGAGCAGGGCCTCAGCGACGAGGCGCGTGAGACCATCCTGGAAAGAACTGCATTGAAACGCCCCGGGCAGGTATCCGACATTGCCCGTACCGTGGTGTTTCTGCATCGGGACGCCGATTACATTACCGGTCAGGTCATACCGGTCGACGGCGGAAGAACCCTTCAACAATAATCCTGAGAGCGTGTACCGTGACTGAAAATCCCACTGGACTGACTTTTCGTCAAAGCGTTGATCACATGGTGGATCGCGCGCTTGCCCTGATGGACCTGGACCCCGGCATCGCCAATGCCATTAAGTGCTGCACCTCGGTGCTTCAGGTCACCTTTCCGGTTGAGATACGCGGCACCGTCGAGGTGTTCACCGGATGGCGGGCGGTACACAGTATTCACCGCCTGCCAGCGAAAGGCGGACTGCGTTATTCGGAAAATGTGGATCAGCAGGAGGTGGAGGCACTCGCCGCGCTGATGACCTACAAATGCGCAATCGTGGACGTGCCGTTTGGCGGTTCCAAGGGCGGCCTGTATATCAACCCCAACAACTACAGCCGTGACGAATTGAAGCAGATCACCCGGCGTTTTGCCCGCGAACTGGCGGCTGCCGGGTTTCTCAGCCCCGCCACCAATGTGCCGGCCCCGGACATGGGTACGGGTCAGCGGGAGATGGCATGGATCGCGGATACCTACAAACATCTCTATCCCGAGGATATCAACGCGCTTGCCTGTGTGACCGGAAAACCGGTGGCCCACGGCGGCGTCAATGGACGCACCGAAGCGACTGGCCGCGGCGTCCAATATGCGTTGCAGGAATTCTTCCGCCACAAGGAGGAACTGAACGAGTGCGGACTGGATGGCAGCCTGGAGGGTAAACGCATCATCATCCAGGGATTGGGTAACGTGGGCTACCATGCCGCCAAATTTCTCTCTGAAGAGGACGGAGCAAAAATCATCGCCATAATCGTGCGCGATGGCGCGATCTTCAATCCCGAAGGCATCCACGTGGAGGAAGCCTACTATCATCGCACCGCGCACGGTGGTCTGAGAGGTTTTGCCGGTGGCGAATTCATAGAAAACGGGGAATCCGTACTCGAGTACGAATGCGACATTCTGATTCCCGCCGCGATCGAGGCCGCCATCACCGAGAGCAACGCGCCCAATATCAAAACCAAGCTGATCGCAGAAGCCGCCAACGGACCGGTCACATTCGAAGCTGACCGCATCCTGCGCAACCGGGGCATCACGATTCTGCCGGATGCCTATGTCAACGCCGGCGGTGTGGTGGTTTCCTATTTCGAGTGGATACGCAACCTCAGCCATATGCGTTTCGGTCGCATTGAACGCCGTCTCGACGAATCCCGGGGCCGCAATATCGTTGCGGCATTGGAGGAAACCACGGGACGTCCTGTCCCGGAGTGGATCAGCAAAAGCCTCTGCCGGGGCGCCGACGAACTCGATCTGGTGCGTTCCGGTCTGGACGACAGCATGCGACAGGCGATGCAGGAGATCCTCGATGTGCGGCAACGTAATCCGCTCATAGAAGACTATCGCACAGCGGCCTACGTCATTGCCCTGCAGAAGCTTGCACGCTCCTATATCGACATCGGCGTATGAGGAATTGACCCAAGGCCTGACGGATCGACCCGACCCTGTCGGGCAGTTTTGTCGACGCATCAGCGATTCTGTTTCAAGGTCATGGATGAATCGGTTCGTGATATCGGGACATCTGCGCCACGCTTATCCCTGACCCTCTCCGCAAAACGGCGAGGTGAGGTTCCTTTCGAAGTCACCCAACCTGTTGCAACTTCGAATTCCAGATTTATCCATTCCTGATGCGTGGCTTGTATCTTGCGGCTTGCCTTAGGGGTGAAGGGTTTTTGGTATGACAACGGCTGACGTCAGCCGATGATCCGTTGATACCCTGTTCCATTGTTCAGCTATGTCTTTAAGTCCCCGTTTTCAAATGTTTTTAATAAACGACGTTGAACAAAAACCCTATTTACTTACAGGTTTTTTTATATAAAATTCCACCCAACTCGAGCATGGAGCAACTGGATCGAGTATCACGCCCGTTATCATCAACCACATTTCGAACAACACGGATCGGGTAAGAAACATGGATACACCAATGAAACCTCTCCGCTCGCTGCGCTCGCGGAGATCCGATTTTCGCAGACAATCCGGATTCACTCATCACGACTGATACCCATCTGAAGCGAGCCAGAAAGCGGGGTGAACGGTCGACGTCGGTCAGTCGTGAAGATCAAGGGTTGGACCCTGAGTGAAGCGCCAACCGGCCACCTGCACGCAGTCTATGGCGCATTTTCAATAACCATAACTATGGCCTTCGGGCCTGCCAGGCTGCGTTTCAATCCCTGTGTCGCCGCAGATGTATCAATATGGAAATAACCTAAAAACCAGAGGAACGAAAGCATGTCATTAATGCAATGGACACATGATAAATATGCTACCAACGTGGAGATTTGCGATAACCAGCATCAGGAACTGTTTGACCGGGTCAACGCACTCAATGACGCGGTCGTAACCGGCACCCGCGGTGACATCGGCAACCGCCTCGACTATCTGATCGAGTATGTCGTGGAGCATTTTCAAACCGAAGAGCAGATGATGGAAGAACGCGGTTACAAAGGCCTCGAAGCCCACCGGCAGGAACACGATCAACTGGTGCAGACGTGCACCGATCTGCAGGACAAGTTTCATGCCGGAGAAACCGACATCGAAGACGGCACTATGTCGTTCATCAAGAACTGGCTGGACCATCATATCCCGGTGATCGACAAGCGCTACGGTTCGGCTCTGGGTAACTGATCGCGATCGGGTGAATAGACTGACCGATCATAAATCACAACCACCAATCAGGTTCACACCGGAGTGGAAAAATCCGTCGTAGCGGACAGTCGACACATATCACTTCATCGTTATTGAGCCCCGGGTTTCCCCATCCCGGGGCTTTTTTTGGCCACCGCTTTTAACGCTTCTGCAAGGTTGCTGCCGTTCACTCCTCAGGCGGCGGGCCAGCCAGCGAAAAAAACCGTTTCACCACATCCAGGTCCCGGGTCTTGGTCATCGGCGGCAGGCTGCGCACAAAGATCTTGCCATAGGGCTTGGAAATCAGGCGTGGGTCACAGATCACCAGCACCCCACGATCGGCTTCGTCTCTAATCAGCCGCCCGGCGCCCTGCTTCAGGGCGATCGCCGCCTGGGGCACCTGGTAGGTCATGAAGGGATTACCACCGCGCTTGCGCAGGGCGTCGATACGCGCCTGAAGCACCGGATCACCCGGAGAGGCGAAGGGCAACTTGTCGATGATCACACAGGAAAGCGCTTCGCCACGGACGTCGATGCCCTCCCAGAAACTGGAGGTCCCAAGTAACACCGCATTACCCATATCGCGAAACCGCTCCACCAGTTCGGTGCGCGGCGCGGTGCCCTGCACCAGCATCGGATATGCGATCTTGTCCACCAGATAGTCCGCGGCCTCCTGAAGCGCGCGATGGCTGGTATAGAGTAAAAAGGCGCGCCCGCCACTGGCTTCCAGGATTGGAATGGAGATATCGGAAACCGTGCGATTGAAACTGACGTCGTTCGGCTGAGGCAGTCCATGAGGCAGATACCAGACGGCCTGACGGGGGTAGTCGAAGGGGCTTTCCCAACAGTGGGTCTCCGCCTCCTCCAAACCGAGCTGACCGGCAAAGTGTTCAAAACTCGCACCCACCGCCAGGGTCGCCGAGGTGAAGATCCACGCGGCGGGGTGCTCCTGCATGACACCCCGGAAGATGTTCGAGATGTCCAGTGGCGTGCGGTTGAGACGAAAGCTGGTTCGCTGGGTCTCGAACCAGCGGATGGAGGAATCATCATCCTCGTTCCTCAAGTCCTGCAGACGCAGGCTCAGTTGGGTGCAGCGCTCGCGGCAACTGTCGAGACCCTTGCTCCGCCCTTCGACGGCCTGGAGTACATCAGTCAGTTCCTTCAGGGCCTGCTCCAGGGCATCCAGCTGGCTGATCACCGATGAGTTCTGCGCCACCTCGGACCAGGCGCCGCGGCGCATATCCAGGCCGAATGCCAGGCGCAGGTCCCGGCTGACCTGCTGCAGACGCTCCGCACGCTCCTCTAACTGCCGGGCATCCGGCGCCTCCCGATGAAACTCGGTGAGGCAGTCCCCAGCCAGTTCGAGCAGCTGCCGGCCACTCAGGGTGACCCCGAAAAAAGCACCGGCGACATCAGGCAGCTGGTGCGCCTCGTCGAGAATGAAACAGTCGGCGCTGGGCAGGAGTTCGCCGAACCCCTCCTCCTTGAGACTCAGGTCGGCACACAGCAGATGATGGTTGATGACCACCAGGTCCGCCTCCTGGGCCTGTTTACGCGCCTCCACCAGATGACATTTGCTGTAGGCGGGACACTCCTGGCCGAGGCAGTTGTCGGTGGTGGAGGTCACCACAGGCCAGATGCTGGCGTCTTCCGGGATATCCGGCATCTCCGCGATATCACCACTTCGGGTGCTGCTGGACCAGGTGCGAATCGACTGCAGCTGGCCCAACTGTTCCCGAGTCAGTCGGATCTCCTCGACCAGGGTGTTTTCCAGGCGGTAGACACACAGGTAATTCGAGCGCCCTTTGAGGAGCGCACTGGATACCGGACTCGAAAGACACTCACGAACCCGCGGAAGATCCCGGTGATAGAGCTGGTCCTGGAGATTTTTCGTCCCGGTGGAGATGATAACCTTGGCGCCGGACATCAGGGCGGGCACCAGGTAGGCAAAGGTTTTGCCGGTACCGGTGCCGGCTTCGCAGATCAACGAACCGCCCCGGCTCATCACCTCCGCAACCGTCTCCGCCATGGCCTGCTGCTGGGTACGGTGGGAAAAACCGTCGATGCGTTTCGCCAGCCAGCCTTGCGGGCCGAATATCTCCGCGTAATCGGTCATGGATAGGGAACTGTCTCAGCCGGACTGGTTGTCCCAGACCTCCGTCTCAAGCCCGCCTTCCCGGGTCCACACCCGCTGGCCGATGATCTTGAAGCGCGCCACCGACATGGCGCCCCGCTTGGCCCGGTTACTGCTGCTCTTGTCGATATACTCGAGCAGATCCTCTCGCTCGGCCTCGTAGATTTCATAGGGCTGATAGTCCTCGTCCATGATCACCAGGACCACGCTGTCCCAGGCCTTGTCGAGTTTCAACTGTCCAATGCGCTGACCCGATTTGCTTTCATCGAAAATGGTGCGGGACTTAATCTGTATGCGCTTGTTGTCTCGTCCAGGGTCGAGCGCATCATAGCCCCCCTCGGTTTCGCTGTTCGGGGTGAGCTGCAGCAGTTTGAGTGCATCGAATTCGGCGATTTCGTTACTGATACCCGGCAGCGGTTTACCCATGGTCCGCCGGTATTCGGCGGCCAGCACCCGGGCCTGTGCGATCAATTTGTCGGCGGCATATACTGTCAAGCCGTGGCTCCTGACCTGAAGGGAATCGTATTCTGCCCGGATTGTAGCCTATCTGCAGACCCGGCACCCAGCAGAATTGAGATCGTGAGGGTTCGAGCGCGTTCAAACCGGACGTCGATCGGCGTCAGCCTGCTGCAGAATACCGTCCAGCTGGTCACTCAATAACCGGGGTTTGCCGAAATGATAGCCCTGGGCATAATCGACCCCCATATCCCGCAAGGCCTGGCTGGTGGCCTCATCCGTGACGAACTCGGCCACCACCCGCTTACCCATGAAATGCGCCAGTTCGGTGATGGTGGAGACCATCGCCCTATCCTCGGGTTTGCAGCACATGTCGCGGACGAACACACCATCGATCTTGACATAGGTCACCGGCAGGTCCCGCAGATAGGAGAATGAGGCGTATCCGGACCCGAAATCATCCAGATAGCCGTCACATCCGAGCGCGATGATCTCCTGGACGAAACCGGCGATCTCCGATATGTCTCGCGCCAGCGCTGTTTCAGTGACCTCGAACCCCAACTGCCTGGCAGGGATGGGGGACGCCTTGATCTGCGTACCGAGGAAGTTTCGGAACTCCCGGTCCGCGATGGATTTTGCGGACAGATTCACCGAGAAGCAGGTATCGGCGTCGATACGCCCCGAGTAGTCTGCGAGGGTGGCGAAGAACCGTTCCACGACCCAGCGGTCCACAGCCCGCATCAAATCATACTGTTCCGCGATGGTGATGAAGGTTTGCGGACTCTGCAGTCGTCCCTGGTCATCCACCACCCTCAGCAATACCTCGAAATGCCGGGACTGCCGTGCCCGGGTTTCATCGAGCGGCACGATCGGTTGGGCAAACAGCCGCATCCGGCCATGCTTCAGGGCCTCCTGGATCGTGGGAATCGCCTGAATCATCTCCTGGTGATGTTGATAGGCGCTGTCTGAAAGCGCAAACACCCGGGTACAGTTTCGGCCCGCCTGCTTGGCGATACGGCAGGCAGACAGCACCGCCTGCAAGAGCGTATCCGGGGACGGCTTCTTCAGACTGCCGAGTTGCAACACGCCGACACTGGTGGAGACGGGTATCAGCCGACCCTGCCAGCTGAAAGGGTACTCTTCGATGGCCCGGCGCTGGCTCTCCGCGTACTGATAGCCCTGTTCCAGACCGACATCCGGGATCAACAGGACGAACTCGTCATCGCCGATTCGCGCCACCAGACCATCTCCCGGCACATCGCTGCTGAGAATCGATGCCACGGTCTGTAACAGAATATCCCCCCCTTCGAATCCACACAGATCGTTGATCACCTGAAACTGATCCAGGTCGAGCAGTATCAGGATGTCATTGCCGGTCGCCCTCCCCGGGGTTTGCAGCAGCTTACGCAACTGCTGCTCGAAGCTGCGCCGATTCATCAATCCGGTCAGAGCGTCACAGGCGGATTCGTCCTTCAGGCTGTTGTAGCTGTCCTGCAGCATGTAATCGATGGCGCGATCGACGATCGGCCTGGGAAACTCCTCGTGAACCCGCAGACCCGTCTCCGCAAACCCCTGGAGCAACTGTTCCCGGGTGGTGTCGAGGAGCCTCAGGCCCTGCCCGTCCACCCACAGATAGCGTTGGGTTGCGGGATTCTTCCACGCCAGATTGAACATCACAGGGGACCTGTCGGATGTCTCCGCCAACAGCCAGTCTCCGACCTGCATGGCGTCGATTCGCTTAATCAAGGGCGAGGTCTGTTCGTGGAGCCGCAACGGTTGATCGCAACTGGGGGTCCAGGATCCGTGACTGTCCAGGTAGGCCTGATTGATGGTGACCGGCTGCTGATGCTCGGTCATCAGGGGTCCCGCATGTTGACGGAGCGCCTGTTGCAGGTCGCTGACGTACTGCCGGCTGGCCTCCGGATGCACCGGATATTCCCGGAACCCCTTGCGGATCACCGCGATCAGGTCATCCAGCCGGTGATCGGGCAGTTCGCTGGGACTGGGATCCCGCGAAAACAGTTTCGGAAGAATCTCCAGGACCTGCCAGTATGCCTTCCATTCGGCGCTCGATTCCCCCTTCAGGGTATGCGTCTGGATCAGCAGATTGATCCACCCGTAACGGAACAGAAGGTCCATCGCCGGAGAAACGGTTCGTCCGAGCAGCAACTGTTGCAGGCTACCCATCACCCGTTGCTCGGACAGCAGCTGGCGTTCCTGTTTCACACACCGCGCAACCGCCACCTTGAGATTCGTGCGAAAGCGCGCTGCAAGTTCCCGCCGAATCACGTCCAGCGCATCCCTGACCTCATCCAGACCCTCGAGTTCTCCTCGATCCAGCTCATCGATGAGATGTTCCAAGCGGAGTTTTTGCGGAATCGCGGTATGACCGTGTACCCACAGAAAGGGTATCAGCGACTCACAGGCGCTGAGCAACCGGCGTACCGGGTGATCCGGGTTTTCCATCAATCGGGGATCTGCGACGATGGCCTGCACGATGGGCACCTTCAAACGCGACAACAGCGAACGGATCGACCCGGGTAGCAGTGGATCCCGGGATAACGCCGCGACCAGTTCCTCACCGGTTCCGACAGCCGCACGAATCGTGAGATCGAGTTCAGTCTCGGGAATCTGACGTTCCAGCTGTTTGATCAGTGAAGCCCCCTGCCTGAGGGGCAGATTCTCGAGAAAACGGCTCACCGTTTGTGGGCTGACCCGGCGCTGCCCGATGCTTGCCGGCGGTTGCGACTGCAACACGCCGAGCTGCAACACGGGCGGCAGCCCCGGCTCAGCTCTGTCGGACCCGAGATGGGGCGAATCTGGATTGACCGGCGCCATCGCCAGCGGTTGCGGGTCAATGCCCTGACCGCGGAGTTGCTGGAGGATCTGCCCGTACAAAATATCCAGTTCGCGCAGCAGGGTCTCCCGGAACACCTTGATGATCAGGCTAAAGCTGGAGGCGCTCAGTTCATACCCGGAAAGCACCCGCCCGATCTTCTCCAACAGTGCATGTGGCGATAGCGGATTGTGCTCAGGTTTCACCACCTGCCCGAGCAGAAACGACAAACCCGCTTCAATCTGCTGCAGAAGGGGCGCCAATCCATTCTCCACCTGTTTCGCCGTCGCGCTGACCACCACCCAACGCTCGAACGCCTGCTTCTCCATCAACTCGAGTTCCTGCTCAATGGAGGCCTGGGATTGCTCAGTCGGGTCCCGGGCCTCGCCGGGCATGCTGCGCAGGGCGCTGACCACCTGCTGCGTGAATGCCTGCATGATCGGCTTCGACTCGCGTTCCAGCAGTGTGACTGCAAAAAACTTCGCAGACTCTTCGGCATCCTCCGCAGGGCGTTGCATGGACTGCAGGAGCGCCTCGCGGGAGGCCTTGAAAAACTCCACCAGCCTGGGTTGCAGGTAGGAGAGGGTCGACTGCTCGATTTTCCACAGCAGGTGGTGCGCCGCCCCCTGCGGGGTTGCGTCGGGCTCAGCGGAGACTGCCCCTCGCACGCCACTTTGCAGGAAGTAATACAGCCGTCCGCCCTGCTCCTCGTCCAGGAAACACATGCCGATGCCCTGGTTGCGCACATACACCAGACTGACTGACACCCTGATCTGCGGGCCGGGCAGTTCCAATTCCGCCACTGCCCGATCAGCCGCCTGAAAATAGCCTTGAGGCAAATGTGACCCGATGCGCGGATCCGCACAACTCAGGTAGATGCCTCCCTGGGAGTAGTTGCGTACCCGGCAGTGTTTAAAACGAAGTTTGTCGAAATGGAGAATGGCGGGTTGATCGGTTTCCAGGCGTGGAAATTTTCGGCGATTGCTCATGACTGTCTTGCCGTCCCTTATGCCGGTGTCCTTTAATCCTGAAATCTGTCACGGATTTAACGATTATCCGCTGTCTCGACCGGTATTTCGAGCACCTGCGTGATTCCATCTGCGTCAATGGGTAGCGTCTGAACGGATAGAATCTTTACCTGGACGGAGATGGTCAGAGTCAGGGCCGCTTGATCAGCCCCTGGAACCATTCGACACTCTCATCCAGAAACGACCGGGATCGGGCACAAGGGGCCTTGTCCAGGTGCAGCCCAGCCGTTATCGCGGGGTATTCCTGGGCGCCCCGGCAGCCGTCCCCGAGCAGTCCGGTCCGGGGGTCGATGCTCACAGTCTCGATGCCGAAGGGGAGCTGGTCCGGCAGGGAATACAGACCGATGCGGCTCATCAGCGCTCCCCAGACCTGCATGGCCCCCGCCGAGCCGGTCAACCCGGTGGGTTGATTGTCGTCCCGGCCCACCCAGACCACCGCCACCCGTCGACGGTCAAATCCGGCGAACCAGGAATCCCGCAGCTGGTCCGTGGTGCCGGTTTTTCCCGCCACCTCGACACCCTCCGGCAGCAGCCTTTGCAACCCCTTTGCGGTACCGTTGCGGGTCACCTCGTTGAGCGCATGACGCAACAGGTACACCGCCCTGGAATCGGCGCGGGATTCAATCTCCAGGGGATAGCGGGAGAGGGGCTCACCCCGGTCATTGGTTACCTCACGGATCGATTTCAGGGTGGCGATGAATCCCCCATTCGCCAGGGTCTGGTACATCTGGGTCATCTCCAGGGGGGACAGGGACACCGCGCCCAGCAACAGAGAGGGATAAGCCTGCAAGGGCCGCCGCACGCCCAGCTGATAGAGACTCTCGATGACTGCATCCAGGCCGACCTCCAGCCCCAGGTGCACGGTTGCCAGGTTCAGTGACTCGGCCAAGGCCTGCTGCAGGTTGACGGGATCGTGTGACTGATGATCGTAGTTGCTCGGCGCCCAGATCTCCCCGTTGCTGCCCTTCAAACGTATCGGCGTGTCATCCACACGACTGAACAACTGATACCGACCGGGTTGCGACAGGGCGCTGAGATAGACCGCCGGTTTGATCAGGGAGCCGACCGGACGGATCGCATCGATGGCCCGGTTGAAGCCTGCGTAACGGGGATTGCGGTCACCCACCAGCGCCAGGATCTCTCCGGTCTCCACATCCGCCAGGGTCACCGCACCCTGCAGGCTCCCCTGGGGAATCCCCCGGGCCTTCTCCAGGCCGGCCAGACGCTGCGGAAGGATCTCTTCCGCCTGCTCCTGCAGCCAGGGATCAAGAGTGGAGAAGATTCGCAGCCCCCCGGCATTGAGATCCTCTTCCCGGTAGTCACGGCGCAACTGACGCCGTACCAGATCCATGAACGCCGGGCTCCCGGAGCTGCCCAGGCTTCCCACCTCGATTCCCAGTGGGGCTGTCTGGGCCCGGTTCGCTTCGGTGGCGCTGATCACGCCTTGATCCGCCATCAACTGCAATACCAGATCGCGTCGCTGCCGGGCCCTTTGCGGATGGCGGCGGGGATCGTAGGCCGAAGGACCGCGCACCAGGGTCACCAGCATCGCGAGCCTGGGCAGATCCAGTTCCTGCAAGGGACGGTTGAAATAGAAGCGGCTCGCCAGGGCGAAGCCGTGGATCGCGCGGCCACCCTGCTGACCCAGATAGACCTCGTTGGCATAGGCCTCGAGGATCTCCTGCTTGGAATAGCGCAGGTCAAGAATCAGAGCCATCAGGACTTCGTTGAACTTGCGCCAGAATGTCCGTTCAGAGGTGAGGAAAAAATTCTTCACCAGCTGCTGGGTCAGAGTACTGCCCCCCTGCACCACCCGGCTGGCCCGAAGGTTCGCCCACAGGGCCCGCCCGATGGCCAGGGGATCGATGCCGTGATGTTCGTAAAAGCCGCGGTCCTCCACAGCGATCAGGGCCTCCACCAGGCGATCGGGCAGCTCACTGCGGCGCAGCAGGATACGGTCCTCACCCTGGGCAGAACGCAGGCTGCCGATGAGCCGGGGTTCAATCCGGTAGTGACCCACAGGCTCACCCCTGGCGGCGCGTTTAAGGGTCTGTACGCCCTGTTCATCGAGCATCACCTCCAAATAATCACTGGCGCGCTCCAGGTCGGGAAAACGGAACGGCCGGGTGCGTAACAGAAAGCGTCCCCGAAAGCTGGAATACTGCCCGGGGCGGTCAGGATGGCTGACCCGCCGGTATCCCAGGCCTTCGAGACTGTCCTTCAGATGGGCGGTACTGATCGGCGCACCGGGATAGAGATCCAGAGAGCGGCCGTAGACTTTGGCCGGTACTGCCCAGCGCTGCCCTGCGAAACGGTTCTGCACGATCCGGTCGAGATACAGGGTATACAGAGACAGGGCCAGCAGCGCTGCCAGCAACCCCATAAAAACCCAGCGTCGCCAGGCCGTCCGCGGCTTCCCCGGCTCCCTGGTGGAGCCTTTTTTCCTGACTTTTCTTACCATGGTTTGTTTTACGATGAATCCTGCAACCGCTCACCGGCCGGGTGGTGTCTCCGGCTGGTGCTATTAATCCGCGATTTCAGGCATTAAACGCCTGAAATCGCGAAACCGAAAATCAAGCCGTGCCCATGACGGCCGATACCTATATCAATCCTAACCCTGGCAGGCCCCTCTGCCGATCGACAGATCTGTCAGGCTCAAGGCACTACCCACCTTGGTCCCCCACGCCCAATGGGCTCTGAATCAAGCAGTATCAGGGTTAGGTTTCGACAATAGCGAGCTAATGGAGCCACTTATGGTGCTGCGATACAAACCCCGATTTCTGCCTGTTTTCCTGCCGCTGGGATTGATGATCCTGAGCCTGTTATCGCAGTCATCGGCCGCTGAGGCGGTGAACACGGAAGAGGCCCAACAACTACGCCAGATGCTCGAAACCCGGATCGCGGAGATCTCCAAGGACAAGGGTCTGTATCAGGCCATGGTCCGGGAAGGCAAGGACCGCACCGTACTCTGCAACACCTGTCACGGTCCGAATGGCATCGCGGTAAAACCCCTGACTCCCAATCTCGCCGGTCAGAACCCGGCCTATATCGTCGATCAGTTTCAACGCTTTGGCGACGGCCGGCGCAATGACTATCTGATGAGCAACCTGGCGAAGACCTTCAGTCTCGAAGACAAGATCAAGATCGCCCTCTACTACGAAACCATGACCATGCAACCCTCCGGCGGTGGTGACCCGGCCCTCCTGACTGAAGGCGAGCAAGTCTTCAAGAACACCTGTGTCTCCTGTCACGGGGCCGATGGCCGCGGTCAGGAGGGCTACGCCCGACTGGCCGGACAACGCTATGACTATGTTGTCAAGATGCTCAACGAGTTCCGTGACCGTACCGGACGTCGCACCAATGTGTGGATGACCGGTGTGGCGATCCGGCTCAATGAGCGGGACATCCGCGCGGTGGCGACCTACCTCTCGAATCTGGAATAACCCTGCGCGGGCCGAACCCTCGGACCTGCGTGCTCCCCGCTACGGTCTGTTGTCTCGTAGCCGGGAATAGCGTGCGTCGAGACAGCCATAGGCGCAATCCTGAACCTTTCGAGAAACCGGGAACTGTTTCAGGCGCAGGCTCAGGTAGGTGTACAGATCCCCGATCCACTCCGGCTGAGCTGTTATGTGCGGGGATTTGAGGCGAAAATCGAAAGGCGCGATCAGCACCGCCGCCCGATCCATTCCGATATCGGCCACCAGATAGAACAACTCCTCGATGTAATGATCACCAATCGCCAGGCACCCCTTGGACCAGGCACTGCCGTGGATGTATATATTGGAACCGGGCGCCGAACGCCCCTCGCGTCCGGCCTGTACCCAGTCGTAGGCATTGGGATAATTGAGTTTCATCGAAAGATGAAAATTGCTGTTCGGATTCAGCCCCACGATGCGGTAAAAGCCTTCCGGGACCTGGCGGTCGCCTTCCCGCAACTTGGGTCCCGCAACTCCGCTGGCGGCAAAGATCGCGTAGTCGTGAACGAACCGCCAGTCTCCCTCCTGATAGGCCCACAATTCCAGCCTGCGGCTCTCCTTGAGAGCGATCAGCTGGACCCGTTCAGGCGGGTAGTCCAACTCCGCGGACTGGAAACGGGCCTTGACCCGTTGCGCCACCTCAGGCCCCAGCCGGTGCAGCGTCTGCTGCAGGTCTTGCGGTAGATCAGCCTGGGCCAGGCCCCAGCAGACGGATATCAGCAGGCACAGTACGCGGGTCATGAGCTCACCCGCTCCAGCACCCGCTCGAGCCAGTTGCCGTACATTTGCACGCTGATCCGGTGCAACTGGTCGATTCGCTGCTCCAGATTGGTGAGAATCTGCTCGCCGGACTGGCGGCAACCCGAGGGATTCTGCAGATCACTGCCGTAACGCTCGATCCAGCTCTTCACCATCGCCTCGGTCATTTCCAGATGGAACTGCAACCCCAGATGGTCGCCCAGGGCGAATGCCTGGTGGGGGTAACAGTCGCTTTCAATCAGCGGACGGCAGCCTGCCGGAAGGCTGAAGGTGTCCGCATGCCATTGAAAAACCATGAATTCATCGGGCAGCCCTGTTAACCATCCGGTTTCGTCGTGCTGCCGGCACAGGCTGACCGGATGCCAGCCGATCTCCATCTCTTCGCCCCGGTACACGCTCCCGTTCAGGGCCTGGCTCAACATCTGAGCACCAAAACAGACACCGAGGATCGGCACATCGCAATCCAGTGCGCGATGCATCAGATCCAATTCACCGCCCATCCACGGCAACCGGTCGTTGACGCTGACTCCGGCCCCCATGAACACCAGGGCCGAGGCATCGTCCACCTTGAGTTCCACCGGGTGCGCCTCATCGACGCAGACCATCTCCCAGGGTATGCCCTGCTGCTGAAGATAGTCTCCCAGGAAACCCGGGTTCTGACAGACCAGGTGACGAAATATGCGAATGGGTTTCATCGGCTTAGTGTCTCATATCACGTCACATTTGCGCACTCGCGGATAAGCTTCAGGGAGGGTCTCCAGGCAGGATCGCGGGCTGTGTCACATCAGCTCCTGGAGACTGCCCCGGCGCGGCGGCATGAACGCGGCATCAGGCTTATCCGCACTCCGACCCACAACCGGTCGATTCAGTCGTTCAGCGCGGACCAGATAGCGCAGAGGACCACCCGGAACCCATCCATCGAACGGGTAACAGGTAATCAGGAGCAACGCCCCGTCACCGGCTGCCAAGGCATCCAACGGCCACTGCAATCCCAGGGATTCATCCACCACCGCGGTCTCCATGACCCGGTAGAAAAACATCACGCCCTCTATTGTCTGTAGCGTCACGATTTCCCCAGGCTGTAGATCCTTGAGCACCCGAAAATGGGTGTCCCGGTGACCTGAGATGACACTCAGCCCCGCCTCACCCGGTCGCGCAGTCACCTCCGACCATCCCGGCCCAAAGGCAAGGCTGTTCCCCTGATCACCCTTCAACACCAACAGCGACAGGTCATGCCCGGGAAACCCGATGCGGGCGACCGGCCAGGTGTCGGCCCAGGGCCAGGGGACAACCTGCCGTTCACCCGCCAGGGTGCGCACCCAGGCCCGGGCAATCAGTCCCTGGGCCAGCCAGGCCTTGGCCTCGATCATCAGCCCCTGCCCGGTCAGCAGTCCCCCGCTCAATAACAGACCGATGATCAGCCAACGCAGACCTTTCATGCGCGCAGCGAACCTTTAGCCAGTCTGTGGTGACGCCATGCGTAGGCAGCGACTCCGCCGAGTGTCAGCAATAACCCGATCAACCGGTAGAGCGCCGCCGAGGTGGCGGTGCGAGGGAGATTTCCGAACACGGCCTGGGCCGACCAGGCATGGGGTAGACTGACCGGTATCTCACCCCCGGACAGGGGTTCCGCGAGGGGTCGTGCCGGCTTCTGCTCCACCGCCACCAGACTGGTGTAGGGGGAGACGAGTCGATGCTCCAAGGCGAGCGCAAGCACTGCCTGCCGCCGCGTGGCTTTATCGAGCCGGGTATCGGCCATCAGGGATTTGATCCGGGCTCTCGCCCACAAGGCATGCACACCGTTGTGACCTTCTCCCCCTTGCAGGTTGAGGCGTTTATCCCAGCGGGCCTCCCCACGGGATCCCGAGATCTGCAGTCCCGCCTGCAGATTCCGGCCTCTGAGGGTCAGCACCAGAGGTTCGCCCAGATACAGATCCGGGATTTGCCCTGGCTCCAGTTCCAGGGCTTCATCCCCCTCCCAATCGAGCCTCAGATCGGTCATCGCCGGGCGCTCCAACTTGCTGAATAAGGTCTGCATGACCTGCGCGACCTCGGACACGGCGCCAATGTAGCTGAAGGTGCCACGCCCGTACTCCGCCGCCCGTTCCATGAAATGGCTGTTGGGGGCGGATCCGATGCCGATGGTAAACAGGCGTCGCTCCCCCAGCCGGTTGCGGATCAGGTCGAACAGCACCTGCTCGTTGCCCGCGCTGCCATCGGTGAGAAACACCAGTTGATGGAGAAAGCCTTCAGGCTCTGCCTGACCCAGGGCCTGCTGCAGTGCAGGCAGCATCTCCGTGCCCCCCGACGCTTGCAGTGCAGCGATGAAGTCCCGGGCTCGTTGCAGATTCCCTGGAGTGACCGGTTGGGATTGGGAAAACAGTGACTGGCTGCGTTCATTGAAGGCGATCAGATTGAACCGGTCATGAGGTGCGAGCCGCTCCAGGGCCAGAGACAGAGCGGCCTTCGCCTGCCTCATGGAAGGTCCACTCATCGACCCGGAACGGTCCAACACCAGGGTCAATTCCCTCGGCAAACCCGACGCGGCCTGTGATTCAACCGGCGGCAGTATCATCAGCATCGCATAGTCCTGGCCCTGCCAATGCTCCGTGAACAGCTGCGCCTGGGGCATGGCATCCTGGCGCAACTGCCAGTCCAGGACGAAATCCCGGTCTGAGGAGACCTCGCCATCCGCCAGTCGGATCAGTACAGCCCGTGCCAGGCTGCGATCCTCCTCCACCGCATGGTAGCGGCTGTTGACCGCTCCCACGCTCTCCCCGCCCGCAAGGGTCACCAGCAGGCTGAGTGGATTCATCAACCCGGGCCCCGCAGCAACCACAGGAGGCTCCACCGGTTGCCTGGGCAGACCATCCTGAGCGCTACCGGAGGGACGGTATCGCGGACCGATCACCATCGGAAAGCGCCAGCTGTAGCCTCCGTTGTCGTACCTCAGGCGCTGCTGATACTCGATCTGGATGCGTACCTGTTCACCCGGACCGATATTGGTCACCGCCAGGGTGAACACGTTGGGCCGCTGCTGGGTCAGCAGACTGGCGCCTTTGCCGGCGCTGCGGGCCTGTTCGAATTCGCGCTTCGCGGCCTGTTTCTCAAGGATCTGCCCGTCGATCACCCGCGAGCCTATCTGCATGTGCAGGCGTTCCACCGCGCAACCCTCAGGCAGCGGGAACTGGTAGCGGCCCTCCATCCAGCCCGGGGAGATATTGCGAAACACCTGCTCGACCCGAACCCGGGCGAGGGGCCCGGTCATCTCGGCGGCCACCTCGGTATTCAGCAGTGGCGCCTGTTGTATCAGGCGACCATCGAGACTGCGCAACTGCAGCTGTGCTGCCGGCTGTTCCGCGGGTTCAGCCTGGGCATTGCCCCAGCCAAACACCAGCAGGATCAGCATCAGCCCCCCCGCCAGGCCGGTCATCAAGGCGGCGACCAGACTCATCAACACCTCTTTCACAAAACCTGTCCGATCGAAGGATAGTGACTCAGACACCAGACTAGTTGGATCTTTTCCCGTCATCACCCGCTCCTTTTCTTTGCGATCTCTTAGCCTGGCCATGACGCATGCGCAGGATCTTCCAGCGATAGCTGTCAACAGGAAGGCGTTCCGGCGAGCCATAGACAAAGTCTTCACTCAGGGGTTGTCGAAAGGCCTTCATGACTCGCCCCCGGGTATCAGGGTGATCTGCACCATGCGATCGAACGCAAGACCTTCGAGATCCTCAACCGGATAGCGAGCCGCGGATTCACCCTGGTAACGCGTGATCATGCGTGTTCTGGACAGTCCGGCCCCGCTCAGCAGACTGACTACCGCTTCGGCCCGTTCCTGACTCAGTGCCTGGTTGTAGGCCTCCGAGCCGCGTTGGTCCGCCCCGGCATCGATCTGCAGTTGAAACTGGGGAAACGCCCTGAGCATCTGTGCCAGGGCCTGCAACTGGATGGCGATCCTGGGTTCGATGGCACTGCTGCCGGTACGGAAACCGAGACAGAAACGAAACCCCTGCTGCAGCGCATCAAGATCAACCGGCAGGAGTTCCTGACCCTGAGGGTTGTTTGATGCCGCAGTCTGCAGCGCTTGCCGGGCTTCATCGGTGGACTGCCGCTGCACCTCGAGCTGCGCCTCGAGTGTTTCCTGCTGGCTGTTCAGTTCTCCGATCATCGCCCCTCCGGCAAACCCCAGGACCGCGCCGGGAGGACCGGCTACCAGAGCACCTGCCAGAAGACCCACCCAGGATCCCTTGAATGCCTGTTCGTCCACCGCCTGGGCGGTTTCATCCGCCATCACGGGCAGCTGCACCATCAGTGTCGAAAGGGCCATTGCCAAAACCAGTTTTTTCATTGCTTCACTCCTGTTGGTTGAACCAGCGTGCCGTCCGTGGCTGGTGAGGATCGTCCCGATCGGCGCCGGTATTCGTTGTTCGGTAGTGATTAAAGCGGTTGCCCATGACCTTTCGCTGCCAGAGCATGGCAGGGCGATGGCAGAATCGGGCGGAATCGTGGCAAAGTCATCAGGCGGGCAATAAATGAACTATGTTCAGTATCGAACGGATAAAACTCACACCCGGGTCCGGGCACTGAACAGGGGATGGAAGAAAGCTACAAAAACCACAAAACATCCGGTTTTATGCACTAAAGTTACCCTTAGTGGATGCCGACATGGATGATTAATCACAACATGGAACCACCCAGAAGAATGCGGAAAACAAAGGCATTCGTCGTCGGATTACTGTTTCTCGCCTTTGACGCGGCACACGCGGTCGATCTGGTCGCCAACAGAGACATCGATTTCGAGAGCATCTCGAAGAATACCCTACGCTCGATTTTCAGTATGCGTATGACCCAATGGCCGGATGGCACCCCGATCCGGGTGTTTGTCATGGGCGACAAAAGTGCCCTGCACATGGACTTCGCCAAACAGATGCTTGGGGTGTTTCCCCACCAGCTGAGACGCGCCTGGAACCGTCAGATCTACTCCGGAATGGGACAAGCCCCGATCAAGGTGGAAACCGAGCAGGAAATGCTGGAACAGATTGCCACCACTCCCGGGGCAATCGGCTATCTATCCGAGGAAAACATCGATGAGCAAGTACGGATACTCCCGGTACAGTAAGGGAACCGCCCGACCCTGGGTGCGTTGTCTTCGGGGGCTGGCGCTGCTCCTGATACCTGCATCCGTGAGTCTGGCGTCGGAGCGCGTGAATTTCGATGAAGACGTGCAATTTCACGGCTTCCTCACCCAAGGGTACGTCAAAACCACGGACAACAGCTTTTTCGGCGACAGCCAGGACGGCAGTTGGGATTTTCGTGAACTGGGCATCAACAGCTCCTACCGCTTTTCACCGCAGATCCTGGCTTCGGTACAACTGCTCTCCCGCAAGGCCGGAGAGATGTACGATGGCAGTATCGATGTCGACTTTGCGCAGATCGACACCACCCTGTACATGCAGGACCAGAACCGCTTCGGCGTGATTCTCGGACGTTACAAGAATCCCTTCGGCCTGTACAACGACACCCGCGATGTGGCCGCCACCCGGCCCGGCATCTTCATGCCGCAGGCCATCTACTGGGACCGGGTACGAAACATGGTGCTGTCCAGCGATGGGGCACAGCTGTTCGGACACTACCAGGTCGAAGAACACCGATTCTCCGTGCAACTGTTCAGGGGCCGCACTCCCATCGACGAAAACGTGGAGAACTCCTACCTCAATCCCGCACTCGACCCGAGTATGGAGCAGGACGGTTACACCACCGGTGGACGCCTGCTATACGAGTGGGACGGCGGGCGCTTCATCTTCGCCTTGAGCGGCGCCAGCCTGGCACTCGACGCGACCACCAACGCCCTGCCTCCCGGATCCATCGACATCGACTACCGGGTGCTGTCGGCGCAATACAATCAAGGTCTGTGGAGCCTGACTTTCGAATACATGCAGGAACCCCTGGATTACAGTGGATTTGCCGGAGCCATGGACGTCGCGGACACCACTCTGGACGGCTATTATATTCAAGGTAATTATCGTTTCAGGAATGACATGGAAGTCTTCACCCGCTATGAAGAGAGTCACTACGACATGCACGACAAACGCGGTGAGGCCACGGGTTCGCGCATCGGCCTGGATGCCCACAATTTCTACAGTCGGGTATCCACCCTCGGTTTGCTCTGGGAAATCTCCGACCGTTGGATGCTGCGTAGCGAATTCAGCCGCGTGGACGGCACCATATTTCTCTCGAACCTGGAAAATCCCGTTCCCCAGGACAAAGTCCGAAACTGGAACCTGTTCTCCCTGCTGGTCTCATACAGCTTTTAGCCCATGAACAGCAAGTCATCGGACGATCTCATGTTGCAGGGCCCGCCAGAGAGCAGTAAAGCGCTCTATTTCCTGAGTCTCAAATGGAAGGTGATGTTGTTGTTCAGCCTGGTGCTGCTGATCATCAATGCAGGCCTTGCAGGCATGGGTTACCTGCAGCAGCACCGACTGTTCGAAACCTATCAGGAACAGATACGGGAGCAGCAGAACCGACAGGTGAAATCGCTGCTGGAGACCAGCTTTTACCGACTCGAGCAGGTCGCCCTGATGATCCCCTCGCTGGCGGAAGCGGCGACCCAGTCGGCGGATATCTCCCTGAGTGAAAAGCTGACCCGTTTTTTCACCCATGGCGCCGCCACCCTGGAGTTGGAATGGGGTCTCGAAGAGGCGGCGTTCTTCGCCCGGGACAACAGTCTGAAATTCAACTGGCAGACCGGTGAACTGGGCAAACCATTCCTCGATCTGGTCAGCACGGTCAATCAGCTGGAAATGCCCATGACCCTGTTGCAGTGTAATATTCGCTGCAGTCAGTATGTCGCAGCGCCGCTGCTGTATCGCGGCGAACACTCCGGGGTGATCCTGGTGGGTCGTTCCCTGGCCGATGTCATCATCGAGTTCAACGAGCTGACCAAAACCGACATCGTGGTCATCAGCCATACCCGCTCCACTGCGGATCTGAGCACACACTCCCGCTACCTGAAGAACTGGCAACGCTACATCAGCGCCTCGAGCAACCTGAAACGGCTGTTGCCACTGATTCAGAACACCGCCCGTAACAATGATCTGAACCTGTTGAAGGAGCGCTCTTACACCACTCGCTATGATGGCCAGTATTACGCCTTCAGCCTGATCCCGGCACTCGGCAATGCGGCCACGGATCAGACCGATTTCATGCTGATCAGCAACATCACCCCTGTGATGAACCAGATTCAGAACGCCACCAGTCATTCCATTTTCATCGGTATCCTGGGATTTGTGATCTCTGAGCTGTTACTCGCCGCGGTGTTATGGAATCCGATGAAGCGATTGCTGATGATCTCCGACAGCCTTCCGCTGCTGGCCAAGAATGCTTATGACAAGGTACGCCAGACCCTTTCGATCAAACATCACGCCTGGTATCAGGACGAAATCGACATCGCCAGTGATTCCGCCATCGAACTGACCTACACCCTGGAAAGTCTCAATGAGGAAATCGCACATAACACCAACAGCCTGATCAAGCGCAGCGAAGAGTTGGCCCGGGAACGGGATTTCCTCAGCACGATCATGAACAGCGCTCAGGTCATCATCCTGACCCAGGACTGCGACGGCGCGATCCTGACCATGAACACCGAAGGCTGTCAGTTTATCGGCATCAAGCACTACCGCCGCGGCAGCGGTTACTTTGCGGATCTGTTCATGAACGCGGAGATCGCCGGGGAGATGCAGCCGGTCCTCAACGGACTGCGTCAGGGGATGATCAATGTCTACCAGCATGACGCCTCGGCGTTCTCATCGGACGGGCAGAACAAAACCATCTCCTGGGTTCATTCCGGCCTGGGTGGCGAACATGTGCCGGACCAACCGGTCGTGCTGTCCATCGGACTGGACATCACCGACCGGCAGATGGCGGAACAGCGGCTCGCCTGGCTGGCCAATCACGACCCGCTCACGGAGTTGTACAACCGCCGTTATTTCCAGACTGAGTTCGAAAAGATCATTACCTTGGCGGAACGTTACCATCACGCCAGCGCGTTGCTGTTCTTCGATCTCGACCAGTTCAAATACATCAATGACTCCAGCGGACACCACACCGGGGACGCCCTGTTGCAGATCGTCGCCCGTAAACTGCGTGAAATTACCCGCTCAACGGATCTAGTGGCTCGCCTGGGCGGCGATGAATTCGCCATCGTGATTCCGGAAGCGGATATCCAGGCCGCCACCGCCTATGCGGACAAGATTCAACTCGAGCTGAAGAAGATCACCATCCCGCTGAAGGGACACAGCCACCGGGTTTCCGCGAGTATCGGTATCGTGGCCTACCCGAATCATGGCAGCAACGCCAATGAACTGCTGCAGAACGCGGACCTGGCCATGTACCAGGCCAAGGAGTCGGGACGGGATCGTTGGCACCTGTTCTCACGCAGCGAGCAGGCGCGCGAGCAGATGAGCGCCCGCGCCACCCTGAAGGACAAGATCGAGCAGGCCCTGGTGAATGATCGCTTCACCCTCTATTTTCAACCGATCCAGGAGATCTCCACAGGCATCATCTCCTACTACGAAGTGCTGATCCGGATGCTGGAACCTGATGGCAGCATCACCATGCCTGGTGAATTCATCCCAGTCGCCGAACGGACCGGTTTGATCCATCAGCTGAATCATTTCGTGCTGCGGGAATCGATTCACAAACTCGCCAGCCTGTTCGAACAGGGTTACGACATCACCCTCTCAATCAATCTATCCGGGCGGGTAATCGACGACCCGGAACTGCTGCCCAGCCTGACCCAGCTGCTCAACACCAGCGGCATCGACCCCACCCGGCTGGTGTTCGAGCTGACCGAAACCGCGGCGCTCGCCGACGTCAATGCGGCGGTCAGACTGATGTCTTCCCTGCAGGCGCTCGGATGCCGCTTCGCCCTGGATGATTTCGGTGTCGGCTTCTCCTCCTTCTACTACCTGCGGGAACTGCCGCTGGATATCGTCAAGATCGACGGTTCGTTCATCCGCCAGTTACCCACCAATTCGATGGACCAGGTATTCGTCAAGGCACTCACCGAAATGGCCACCGCGCTGGGGAAAGATACGGTTGCTGAATTCGTCGAGGATGAGAAAACCCTCAACCTGTTGCAGGAGTTGGGGGTCACTTATGCCCAGGGCTACTATACTGGACGCCCCTCCCCGGTGATCCCCGTGCCCAGCAGCGTTGCAGCCCCGACGGAGAACCTGACGGTGGATGAAACCGCGGACGATAGTATGCATAATGCCGGTTCCTGAAGGGGCAGAGCCGGCACAACATGGCACAGCGAACCATTGCGCTCATCGAAGACGAGCAGGTCATTCGTGACAACTATCGGGACTACCTGTCCCGTCAGGGTTACGCGGTACGGGGATACGCCAGCCGTTACGAAGCCCTGAACGCATTCACCCGGGGTCTCCCCGATCTGGTGATTCTCGATATCGGCCTGGGGGAAGAGGTGGATGGCGGCTTCGAACTGTGTCGCGAACTGCGCAGCCGTTCCGCCACCCTGCCGATCATCTTTCTCACCGCGCGGGACACGGAAATCGACTCGGTGGTTGGTCTGCGCCTCGGCGCCGATGATTACATCAGCAAGGAATCCAGCCTGCCCCATCTGGTCGCCAGAATTGCCGCGCTGTTTCGCCGCATCAACGCCATGCAGACGGGCGCAAGCAATGACCAGCCACTGCAGCGCAATGAGTTGAGTCTCGACTCTGAACGTCTGGATGCCCGCTGGCGAGGGGTTCCCCTGGATCTCACGGTGACCGAATTCTGGATGCTGCTGGCCCTGGCGCGGCATCCGGGTCATGTGCGCAGCCGCGAGCAGTTGATGCAGGAAGCGCAGATACTCGTCGATGGCAACAGCATTTCAACTCATATCAAGCGCATCCGCCGCAAGTTCCAAGCCCTCGATGCCGAATTCGATCATATCGATACGGTCTACGGCGCCGGATATCGCTGGAAATCCTGAACCCTGCCCGTGCCGATCCGTTTCCGCCATTCGCTGCGATTCAAACTTCTGCTGGCGGCGTTGACCCTTCTGCTCATCCCCTGGGCGGGATATCAATACCTGAGCCAGATGGAACAGGTGCTGAAACAGGCCCAGGAGGGGCTGCTGCAGAACCGGGCGGAGATCGTTTCAGACATGTTCAGCGAGCTGGACTTCGACTGGTCAGAGATCAATCCCACGGATCTCAACGCCAGCCGGCCCGGACTCTACGTACTCCCCCTGGAGACCGCGCCGGATATCGATGGCTATCCCGAGGAGTGGCAAAACCTGGGCGCCCAGACCCTCCGCTTCAACGCCCGCAGCCGCCCCGGCTTGGCGGTCGGATTCGACTGGCTCGCCGGTGTGCACGGTGAATACCTTTATCTGCTGATCGAGGTCACCGATCCTCACATCATCTACCCCCGCTCTGACCGCTCACTCGATCAGGGGGATCACCTGATCCTGGCGATTCCGGGCAACCAGGACCAGACCCGGCAATTCCTTCTCGGCACCCCGGCTCCCGGATGGATCAGTGTGCGTGGTACCCGAAACAACCCGCCCCCCGCAGGCCTGCGGGGGGAATGGCAGGAATCGGATCGAGGTTACCGGGTGGAACTCCAGATTCCGTTGTCCGTCACCTCGGGACGACTCTCCCTTGCGGTGATCGATATCGACACGCCTGGCAGCCAGCCCCTGGGGATCGCCTCCACCTCAGGTTGGCAAAACAATGCGAATCTCGCCTACCTCACCCTGCCGAACAGCCGGGCGCAGCGCTACCTGTCCGGTCTCGATCACCAGAATCACCGTTATACCCTGCTCAATCGCCAGCGCCAGGTAATCGCCCGCCAGGGCCGGGTGCTCAACCACGACCGGCGCGAAGACAGCCTCTGGCGGGGTTTGCTGAAATTGCTGTTCGCCGCTCCGGAGCGTCCCACCTTCGGCGATCGCGAGCGCCTCGGGGCACTGGACGGTCCGGAGATCCGGCAGGCCCTGAGCGGACAGGGTGGCGTCTACCGCTACCCCTCAGCGGATTCACCGCTGACACTCCTCTCCAGTGCCTTTCCGGTGCGCGTCGGCGGGGTGGTACAGGGCGTGGTGGTGGCGGAACAGAGTACCCAGGAGATCCTGCTGCTGCAGCAGGATGCCAGTCAGAACCTGATTCTGCTGAGCCTGGGAATGTTCCTGCTCACCGGCGGCGCCCTGGTGTGGCTGGCCTCACTGCTCAGCCACCGCATCCGACGCTTGAGCGACAAATATCAACAACTGGTCTCAGCGGACGGGCGTATTCTCGGCGAGCCTGCAGCCTCCCTTTACCGGGATGAACTGGGGCAGCTCGACACCAACCTCGGGGCCGTGCTGAAACGCACCCAGGCCTACACCCGTTACCTGGAATCCATGGCCTCGCGTATTGCGCATGAATTTCGCACCCCCCTGTCGATGATCCAGTCCTCACTGGAGATCCTGCAGCTCGGCACACCCGGGCAGAGCGCCGACGATACGGCCTATGTCAGCCGGGCGCTCGAAGGCACCCAGCGACTCAACCTGATACTCCGACGGCTGCGTGAGGCGACCCGCCTGGAACAGGCGTTTCAGGATGCGGAACGGGTCGAGACCGACCTCTGCCAACTGGTGGCGTCACTGTGCCAGGGATACCAGGATGCTCATCCGCAGACCCGGTTCAACGCCCACCTGCCGGAGACCCCGGTGAATGTGACAATCGCTCCCGAGTTGATCTGTCAGGCAGTGGATAATCTGGTGAGCAACGCAGTGGATTTTCATCGCCCGGGCACCCCAATAGTGATCGGGGTCAGACAACAGACCTCAGGGCGGGCCCGGCTCAGTGTGGATAACCAGGGGCCATCCCTCGACCTGGAAGCACCCGGGCAGATCTTCACCCGGATGAAATCCCAGCGAAGCCCGGGACAGCAAGCGCCCCACCTCGGTCTCGGACTCTACCTGGTGCGCCTGATCGGCGAATTCCATGAGGCTCGGGTCTGGGCTGAAAACACCCCGGACGGGGTCAGTTTCGGACTGGATCTTCCATCTCGAAGGCAATCCCCTGACGCCTCAACCACTCCGTGAAGCGGGCGACCTTCATGTCCAGGGAACAGGTTGGCGGCAGGGTATCGAGATAGTGACCGTACGCCTCCCGCAATTTCAGCTGTTCTTCCTGGTCCAGTGTTTGCCACTCGATTGCCATGGAACCGCCTCCTTCCATTAACCCGGTGCCTGATTCGGTCGGACGACCTGTGAAACCCTTAACCCATGTCAAAAGGCTCCCCACGGACCACGGTGAAAGCATCGTGATCCTGCCCGGGCAGGATAGCAGACGATCGTTAAGGTCTCTTGACAGGGGGATGGTGCTCAGCCCCCTCCCTGAGGAGGGGACTCGAGGTATTCACCGGAAGCGTGGAGTTATCAGGTTCGGTTGATGATACAAACCGTTCAAGCGGGATAGTCGGCCAGCCCTGGGTTACCGTCTACTCCCACCAGTTTGGGTGTATTGAGTTTCTCGATCTTGACCGTTTTCTGGTCACGCAGATAGGTTGCAACCGTATCCCAGATCGGTTCGCCCGGGGCCTTGGAACCCACGGTTGCCCAGCCGGCCACCACGTAGGACTTGTCCGCATCGATCTTGGTGCCATTGTCGAGCGTCATATTGCTGATGCGTTTACCAAAATCGGCACCGGGCTCGCACACATAGTCGAGACCGCCGACCCGCACCATGTCACCCCCCTGCTGATAGTAGGGATCCTTGTTGAACAGGTTGTCGCAAACGTCTTCCAGGATCGCCTTGATCTCGCTGCCTTTCATCTCCCGGCGATAGGTCTCCGGATAGGTAATACAGGTCTGGTCCATGACGTTGTCCATAGTGATCTTCTGCCCCGGCAGGACGGTGGTACCCCAACGGAATCCGGGAGAGAGGGAAATCTGCGCATCGTTGACTGTAGTCAGCGCGTCGCAGATCACCTGGTCGAAGGTGCCATTGAAGTTGCCACGACGGAACAGGGTCTCCTCGGCGACCGCCAGTTCCTCGTTGAGCTGATCCGCGTAGGGTGCGCGGACCTCGTCGATATACGCCTGCATCTCCTTGTCCGCGGGCAGCAGGTTGGAGAACACGGGCATCAGGCGGTAGCGGAAATCGCGCACCTTGCCACCCTTCACGTCCAGGTCCATGACACCCAGAAACTTACCGTTGGAACCGGCATTGGTCACCAGGGTCTTGCCGCCGGCATTGGACACCACGCTGGGGGCCGGCATGCCGTCATGGGTGTGACCGCCGAAGATCACGTCGATACCCGTCACCTGGGCAGCCATCTTCAGGTCCACGTCCATGCCGTTGTGGGAGATCACGACCACCACGTCCGGTTTTTCCGTCTCGCGCACCTGGTCCACCACCATCTGCATCTTGTCGTCACGGATACCGAAGGTCCAGTCGGGGATGAAACGCTGCGGATTGGCGATCGGGGTATAGGGGAAGGCCTGGCCGATCACCGCCACCCGTGCGCCGCCCACGGTTTTGATCACGTAGGGTTTGAAGGCGGTGCCCGCATCCTCGTTATAGCCTTCGAAGTCGGGGAACTTGTAGTCGAACAGGGCCTCCTCTCGCACCTTGACGTTCTGTGCCACGAAATCACCCTCGAAGTCGTTGATGTTGGCAATGACCTCCTCATCCAGGTAGGTGAACTCCCAGTGACCGGTCATCACATCGACCCCCAGACGGTTGCAGGCGCCAACCATGTCCTTGCCACGGGTCCAGTACGCCGTACCGGAACCCTGCCAGGTATCGCCGCCGTCCAGCAACAGGCTGTTGCCCGGCCCCCGGTCGTCGCGGATACGCTGCACCAGGGTCTTGAGGTGGGCAAAACCGCCGACCCGGCCATACTTGGAGGCCGCGGAATCGAAATTGAGGTAACTGAAGGCATGGGCCTCTATGCCCCCCGGGCTGATGCCGAAGTGCTTCAGCAGGTGCTCACCCACCAGATGAGGCGCCTTGTTGTAGGCATAGTCGATACCCAGATTGACGTTCGGCTCCCGGAAGTAGATGGGATTCAATTGCGCATGGGTGTCAGTGATGTGCAGCAGGCTGAGATTGCCAAACTTCGGTATCTCGTAGAGGTCTGCGGGTTGTTTGGCTGCCGCGAAGATGGACGACGGCATCATGCCGGCGGCGCCGGCCAGCCCCATCAGGCGTAGGAATTCACGACGTGAAATACTCATTCTCTTCTCATCCTCCAGTTTATTCAGGGATACGGGGCCAGTCGCGATCAGGCATCGAGTACTCGCCCGCTGAACAGCCAATCCGGGGTTGACCCGGTATCGACGCCTCAGCCGAGGTCGCGTCAACCGGTCCCCCGGGTCTGCTGGAAATGGGCGATACCCCTGTGCCCGCCATGCCCTGTCGCCGGACCGGTCATGGAATCACTGCTGCTGCCAACCAACCGTGTATTCAACAGGCTGTTCGTACTGCTTGCGATGGGTGGTTTTGAATATTCTTGTTCCGGGACTATTCACAGATCCGGCTGAACCCGCCGGATTTTAAACCCGGCAGGATACCCTACGCTGTCGGTGAGCCATTATCCAGTGCTCTCCAGCCGGTTGAAATCCGGGCATACGCGACTTTCCCTAGTGGTTTTCCACAACATCCGACCCGCCCGACACCACTCATGCAATCTGGGTGGCCCGATCGGGGCACTCGTACGTGCCCGACTGGGCGAATCTCAACAGCCTGCTACTCCTCCAGGCTCAGCATCATTCGCATCAGGTGGGACAGGGAATCCGCCTGCATCTTCTCCATTACCCGCGAGCGGTGGGCCTCCACCGTGGACAGAGTGATACCCAGCTGCTCCGAGATATTCTTATTGCGCATACCGCTGATCACAAGATCGAGCACCTCGCGTTCCCGGGGTGTCAACTGTGCCAGGTGTTCGCGAATCTCGGACAGACGTGAGGCCTCGCCGCGTTTTTTTGCATCCATCTCTATGGCGCGATGCACACTGTCCAGCAGGATCTGGTCACGAAACGGTTTCTCGATGAAGTCGACCGCACCGGATTGAACCGCGCGCACCGCCATCGGCACGTCACCGTGACCCGTGATGATGATCACCGGCGGGTGTATCGGATACTCGGCGAGCTTCTCCTGCATATCCAGTCCGCTCATCCCCGGCATGCGGATATCCACCACCAGACAACCGGGCAGCGATGCGTTGAACTGCTCCAGATATTCCAGTGAAGAGGCATAACAGACCACCGGCAGACCGACCGATTCGAACAACAGTTTCAAGGCATTGCGAACCTCGGCATCGTCATCCACGACAAATACGGTTGGGTTTGTCTGATCCATTAACCGGCATCTCCGATGGGTAGATAAAAAATGAACTCCGCCCCGCTCTGATACTCGGGATTGCACAGCAGTCTACCACCGTGAGCCTCGATGATCCCGTGACTGATCGAGAGTCCCAGCCCCATACCGTCCGCCTTGCTGGTGACGAAGGGATCGAACAGGGTGGATGCCAGCCGGGCGTCGATACCGGGACCATTGTCCCGAACCGTCACCCGGATAATATTGGCACCTGGCCGGTCGGTGACGATGTACAGCGTCCGTTCCCGCTGCTCGATGTCTGACAGGGCATCGATGGCATTTCGCGCCAGATTGAGTATGACCTGTTCGATCTGGATCGGCTGGACCAGAATCGGTTCCAGTGCCGGGTCAAGATCGAGTTCAAGACGCACGTTGGCGCGTCGCAGGTCGGGACGGATCAATACCGCCACCGCATTGACCAGATCGTTGAGCTGCACCGCACTGCTTTCCAGGGGTTCCTTGCGCGCCAGACGTCGGAGCTGGCGAATGATCTCGCCGGCACGGTCAGCCTGGTCTGCAATACGTTCCATGACGTCCACGCAAACCCCGGTATTCGTGCTGTCCGACTCCAGGATACGAATACTTGCCTGGGCATTGGTGGAGATCGCAGTCAGCGGTTGATTCAATTCATGGGCGATTCCGGAGGCCATCTCGCCCAGGGTGCTGAGCCGGCTCACCCGCGCCAGTTCGATCTGATGCTGGCGGGCCTCCTCCTCGGTTTTCTTACGCAGCGTGGTATCGCGAAACACCACCACGCTGCCCTGGGTTTTGCCGCCCTCATCGCGAATCGGGGTACTGCTGTACTCCACCGAGAAACTGGTGCCGTCCTTTCGCCAGAACACATCATCCGAAATGTAGCGGGTCTGGTTGTCACAGAAGGTCTTGTATACCGGGCACTCCTCCGCGCGGTGCGGCGAACCGTCCTCGTAGGAATGGTGCAGGATCTCATGCTGGTTCTTGCCGATCACGTCCCGGGCATCCCAGCCAGTGATCTGCTCAGCCGCCTTGTTGAAAAAGGTCGAACGGCCACTCATATCGACCCCATAGATGCCGTCAGCCACCGAATCGATGATCAGTTCATGCTGCAGCTCGAGACGACTCTTTGCCTTGTGCAGTTCCTTGTTCAGACGCATCACCCAGATGGTCATGACCACCATGAAGAGCAACACCCAGATCCCGCCCATCAGCCAATACCGGTAGCGATTGACCGCATCCACCAGGGTGAACTTGCCCAGATTCTGATAGGGCGGCAGCTTAAGTTCCATGAAAAGGTCATGCACCGGCTGGTAATCCAGTGGAATGGTCCAGCCGGCATAGGCGCCAGCCAGTGCTGCCGGGTGGTCCCTGGGCATTTTCAGCAACGCCACCGCGACCTGCTGCGCCAGACTGTCATCCGTGTGCGCCACCTTGCTGAATGGCCACTCGGGGTAGAGCCGGGTACTCAGGGCATAGGGAAATTCCGCAACCTGCTGGGGATTGATGATGGTGAAATCATCCAGATCGATGGTACCCGCACCGGCCATGCGTTCGAGGATGTCGGTCCTGACGGTACCGAAGTCAACCTCACCATTCAGCACCGACATCACGACGCGGTCGTGGATACCGCCGAACCTCAGTTCCTTGAGATCCCTGTAGGGATCGATGTCATGCTCCACCATCTCCCTCATGGCCATCTGAAAGCCGCCCAGGGAGGTGGGATAGACCGCCATCATGGAATGACCGCGAAGATCCTTCAGGGTGCTGATCGAAGCATGATCCCGGCGGGTAAAGATCACACCGCCAAAGATTTTATAAGGCACATCATGTCGCCGGTTGTAGAGCGTGGCGATACGCGAAACCCGGTATTTCACCTCCAGGTTGACATAGATTCCCGGGTTGACCAGGACAAAATCGACCTTGCCCGATTCCACCGCAGGATCCACTTCGTCGAACGTCAGCGGACGAATCACGAACTGATAACCCGGTATGCTCGCATCCAGGTACTCCGCGGTGGGCACCCACATGCGGTGGGTCGTCTGCTCTCCCCGATGGCTCAGAACACCGATTCGCACCAGATCGGCATGAGCCGCTCCGCTCAACCAAAATAAGCTCAAAAGCATCGCGAAAATCAGATACTTGCGCGATATGCCCAGTCGATTGATCATTCCGCCAGATTAAGTGAAATGGCAGTGCCTGACAAGCGATCCCCCAATCCACTCAGAGCGGCTTCTTGCCGCGTCTTTCCGCCAGCGACCTGAGTCGTCCGAACAGTCCCGGGGAAACCTCCTGCCCGCGCTGCGTGTTTTCCCTGAGCAGAGCCTGCTGGAGTTCCTGCTGGCGTTGACGATCTTCCTCGAGCAACCGTTCCCGCAACGACTGTCGCAACCCTTCATCCATGTCCAGATCATAAAGATCAGCGCGCTTTCGAAGCAGGTAATTACCCAGATTATCCAGCCACAAGTCATTAACCCGTTCCGGCACCAGGAGACTTTTTTCCGTTTTGAAGTCGTTGAAGTTACTGATGAACATCTTGATGGTCTTCATCTCCAGGTCCACCTGGAACACGAAGTCGACCTTGACCGACACCGCCAGTTGAAAATTCAGACCGATGATCTGCTGGTCGTGGTTTCGTATCGGCCATTCAGCGTATCGCATCGCCTGGGAATCGAGGAACTGACGGGTCTCCTCGGCCTTAGGCCGGGGCACGACAGCGAACTCGCGCTCCTGATCGGAATCGCATTTGAAACGCAGGCGAATCAATTTGGGTGCATCCGAGCTATCGACGTTCACCGCGTAGTCACTCTGTCGCAACGCCTTGACGACACCGATCCCGGGCAGATTCACCTCACGGTAAACCTTGTAGTCGAGAATTTTCAACTGTTCGATCAATTCACCGAGATAACGCAGAATGCGCTGCATCGGATCGCAGAAGCGGTTCTGATACAAGGCCTCCCGCAGTGCCGCCTCACGCTGTTCGCGGTCCTCGCTCAGTTGAGCCTGCGCCTGTTTTTTCAAATCGTCCAGTAAAGACATGCCGAAACATCCCTGTAGCGTTGTATATACAAACCCTGTATGGCTTGGCACCGCACCCTACTGGCAGAATCGCCAGGATTCAAGTCCCTTGAATCGCCAAAATGGCATACCGGCAATCAACCGGGCATGATTCGCGCTGCCTGGGGTTGAACAGGACCGGCCGGACGGGTGGAAAATCACTCAGCCCGCGAGTGCATACAAGCGGCTGATCTCTTCGCTCCAGCGCTGCTCGTCAATGGTCTCCAGGACCATTGGAATGTCATCGAAACGGGGGTCGTTCATGATGTACCGAAATACCTCCCATCCCAGTTTCCCCTCTCCCAGGCTATGATGCCGGTCGACGCGGGCTCCAAGGTCGGGCTTGCTATCGTTGAGATGCATACCGCGGAGGTATTCGAATCCCACCACGCGGGCGAATTCCCCGAACGTCCGTTCGCAGGCGTCTGAACTCCGCAGATCATACCCCGCGACAAAGGTATGGCAGGTATCCAGGCAGACCCCGACCCGCTGTTTATCCTCGACGCCATCGATGATCCGCGCAATCTGTTCAAAGCGAAAACCCAGTGTACTGCCCTGCCCCGCGGTATTTTCAATCACCGCGGTTACTCCCCGGGATTTGTCCAGCGCCCAATTGATCGATTCCGCGATACGTTGCAAACAGGCTTCTTCGTCGATCCTCCGCAGGGTCGCACCGGGATGAAAATTCAACAACTGAAGTCCCAGTTGTTCGCAACGCTGCAGTTCATCGAGAAAGGCCGCCCGGGACTTCTGCAGGGCCTCTTCGTCCGGATGCCCCAGGTTGATCAGGTAGCTGTCATGGGGTAACACGTGCCTTGTTTCGATTCCAGCCTGTTCAAGGTTGATCCGGAACCCTTCAATGGCATCAGCACTCAACGGCCTGGCATGCCATTGACGTTGATTCTTGGTGAACAGGGCAAAGGCTTTTGCACCGATCGCCTGGGCGTTCAGCGGAGCATTCTGCACACCACCGGAGGCACTCACATGCGCCCCCACATATTTCATCTTTGCCTTTCTTTTGCAGGACTTCTCAGAGCGGCTCATGTCCGTTTGGTCGGGGTCCAGATCTCCTGGCGGGTACCGGTCAGGTACTTGTACCAGGCCTTGAGAATCGACAGGTTCACCGCGACGAAAAACAGGGGGATCTTTACCAGTGGCGAGCGGTTCGCGAGGGATTCGTTGAAGGCGCCCACCGCAGCCGCCGCATAAAACGCCAGCTGAAGGATCATCAACAGACGGTAAAAGCCCTGATCGAGCAATGCAAAATTGCTCAACAGGATCGCCAGCAAAAAGAACGGCACCAACCAGCGCAGGAGTTTGTGAGAGACGAGGTAGAGGGAGAAGCGTGGGTATTCGAAAGGATTCATCAGGTGAATTTTCTTGAATAAAGCCGTGATACCCCGGATAAAAGTACGCACCTTCCGATTAAACTCATCCTTGTGTGATTCAGCCGCTTTCATGTAACCGAAAGATTCCGAAATAGAAATCGCCCGACACCCCTGTTCCACAGTATTCAACACCGAGTAGAAATCCGGCGCCACACCTTCGATGAAAGGCGTGATAATCTCCCTGCGTTGCGCATACAGCGACCCGCTGGCCCCCACGATCGAGCCGGAGTGTGACTCCTGACGGCGGAGAAACAGCTCATAACGACCATACAGCCCTTCACCGCTACCGCCTTCGATGAGATCCTCACCCGACACGCAACCTATCTCATCGAGGACGAACGGACGCACAATTTCGCTGATCGCCTGAGGATCCAGCATGATCGAGGCATCATTGAAAACCACGATATCACCGGTCGCGGATTCAAGCCCGGCATTCAGGGCATTGGCCTTGCCTTTCCGTTCATTGAGTTCAATAAAGGTGATGTTACTCAAACCCGGGTAACCCTTCACAATCTCTGCCGTGGTATCGGTCGAGCCATCCGAAACGATGACGATCTGCAGCTTTCCGGAAAACAAAAGCTGGCTGCAATTCTCGAGTTTTTTTGCGATCACCTCCGCTTCGTTGTGTACCGGAATAATCAGCGACACGCTGAGTTGATCCGGATAGGTCTTGCTGCGATAGTCGAGCCCGGACACCCACCGGTTGAGCATGACGAGCAGAACCGGATAGCCAAAATACGCATAAAACACGAGAAACAGAGAGAACCAGAGAACGAAGTCCATAATTACCTGTAATCTTTGAATTTTTAGCTGATCAATAGGTCCACGTATTATGCCATGGGGTTGGCATTTGTGTAATATCGGATTAGTCCATGACGTGCCGTGAGATTCAGCTCAACCCCAGGCGCAGTTATCTGTATCCTTGCACGACGAGTTGTAAAGCAGGGATATCATCCGATGTAATCCGCACCCGCGCCTCCCGGATGCATCGCCCGACAGCCGACTGACGTGCAACACACGATTGACCCTCTTCAGCGTGAACATCGACTCACCCGGGGCGTTCCATGAACCGGGCAGGGCGGCGCACTTATCTCGATCAGGATAGCGTATCGGGCAGTACCGAACGGTAGATCTGCGCCATCTTTTGCAGGCGCATATCCGAATCAAAGGATTCCCGGATGCGTCTTTCCGCCGCGTCGAGTTTCTGCCTGAACTGTTCGGGCGCATCGAGGAAATTCCGCATCGAGTCCGTCAACTGATCGTCATCACCGGGCCTGATCAGTACCCCCACGGATTCATCGTTGATCACTTCAGCGGTGCCTCCCACATCCGTGGCAATCACCGGGACCCTCATCAACATGGCCTCCAGTACGACATTGGGCAGTCCCTCAGTCGAGGAGGCCTGAACAACCAGGTCCACCTCACTGTAGACCGGCTGCATCTCCCTGATGAAACCCGTGAACAGAACGATTTCCTGTAACCCCAGTTCAGCAACCAGGGCTTTCAACTCCGCCTCGTCCGGGCCCACCCCGATAAGCAGCAGTCGCAGTTCATAGCCTGCGTCCACCAGGCGCTTGATGGACCGGATCAGGTTGATCTGTCGCTTCTCCGGACTCAAGCGACCGATCTTTGCAATGATCGGCACCTGTGGCGGGATCGCGTATCGTGATCGCAAGCCATTGTCATGATGAATACGGTAGCCTTTGGTATCCAGTGTATTGTGAACCGTAACAATCGAATTATTACGCAGTCGTGATGCATAGATTTTGTGCGCCACACTGTCCGAAACAGCGATCACCCGATCGAAGAAGAGGGACAGGATCGTCTTGTCGATCATGGAGAATATCTTGCGCTTGAAACTGTTGGCGATCCAGCCATGGGCTGTTGAGATGATCGGCAGTTTCAACTTCCGCGCGATATGCAGGCCGTATACATTGGAACGGAACTCATGCGTATGGAGAATATCGATGCGCTGCGAGTGGCATATCGAGACAATCTGTTCGACCACCTTGGGATCGAATATAGCATTTTCCTTGATCTCAAAGGTCTGCAAACCCTTTTCCAGAGCCTTGTCGAGATAGTTGGCGTTATCGATCTTTCCCGAGACGAAAGATGCGATACAGATATCTATCCCACGACTTTCCAATCCCGAAGCAACCTCGATGATGGTCCTGCCGGGCCCGTCGAACCAGGGGGCGTCGCGCAGGTCGAGCACCTTGATACGTGTTTCAGTCAAATTTCAAACCCCCGACTGGCTGTCTCGAGTTTTTCATACGTTCGACTTACAACAGCCGATTTCATTTATCGAGTATTTCATCGTAGACATCGGTGATACCCGCGACATTCCTGTCAATCGTGAAATGCTCAATGAAACGTTGATACCCCGCTTCGCCCATTGCCTTGCGCCCTGCGGCATCCTCTATCAGTTCAAACAGGCGGTCTGCAAGATCCTGTGGATTTGTAATATCGAAGAGTCGTCCCGACACCTTGTCGACGATGATCTCCTGTGGTGCGCCGATATTGGAAACGATGACCGGTTTGCGCAATGCCATGGCTTCCAGAATCACGATCCCGAAGGGTTCCGGCTCAATGGATGCATGTACAAATATATCAAAGGAATTGACGATATCCGGAATGTTTTTCTGATAACCCGTGAAGATGACATGCTGATCGAGTCCGTGCTGCGATACATAGGTTTCGAGTTCCGCCTGGTACTGGGGATCCGCAACGGCGCCGACGAAAAAACAATAGAAATCGTTATATTTCTGCTTCAGCAGATGCACCGCTTCTACCAATACACGCTGCCCCTTCCAGGCCTTGATGTTGCCGACCAGACCGAATACCACCCGTTGCCCATCGAGATCATAGGTATTGTGCAGATATCCGCTCTGGACACCGCTGACGATTCTCTGCTCATTGATCCCGTCGTAGACCAGGCGCATATTGTCGACCGCTACGCCCTTGTTGAGCAGATTGTTTTTCACCGCATTGGAAATGGCAATCACCCGGTCGATACGCCTGGACATGATCAACGCCATGCGAGAAAGATGTTTTTCGATGCCTCGCACATGCGACACCACTTTGACTCCGAGCATTTTCGCCGCAATGATCGCGTCATGATCGGTTGAGAAGGTATTGTTGAGATGCAGAACGTCCGCGCCTTCCTGCTTCAGAAGGGCACGCCATTTGAAGGCACGCCAGACCAGCATCTTCAGGTAGTTCATCGGCGGCCGCATAACCTTACGGATGATTCCCGGTACTGACTGCGAAATCGCCACCGGTTCGAATGCCTGTTCGATCCGAACCTTGTGGCCGGTAGCCACGAACTCATCATACAGATCGTTCTTTTGATAGAACACGATCGTGGCATCGTACCTGGTTTTATCCAGGGTTCGGCAGATTTCCAACAGACAGTAGTGTGACCCCCCGACGGTGTTGTCGGTGCAGTGTTCCAGGAAAACAATCTTGATCTTTTTCACATTCAGGTTCTCTTCAGCATCGCCTTGAGCTTGCCATTGACCATGAGGCGTTCATCAGGTGTAAAAATGATCCAATAGGAAATCACCAGGTAGACCAGCGAGACCAGCGCGACGAGTGCAAAGAACGTCCCCAGGCTTCCTATCAAAATCCCGTTTTCTATCATCAGTACAGCCACAAGGAACGGACCCGCCGCGAATATCGGGCGCAGATAGGCATCTCTGTAATAGGCATACAGATTCATGCCGACGATACGCGTTGTGTAGATCGGCAGAATCACCGCAGTCAACAGAATATGGGGGATTGCCGTGCCCAGCGCGACACCGACTATGCCCATGTACTGTAACAGGATGATGCTAAGTATCAGGTTGGACACCGCTTCCGCGATACGGAAATAGGCCAGCATTTTGTGTTTGTCCAATCCGTACAGAACGCTGGAAAGGGTCTGGTGAGGCGCGGAAAAAATCTGCGAAAGTGCGAGTATCGCCAACACCTGTCCGGACAGTTCCTGGAACTCTTCGCCCATCCAGAGCCGGATGAATTCTCCCCCCAGGACAATGAACACCAGTGCCACCGGGAATGAGATGAAAAGCGTAAGCTTGGATCCCCCCACCATCGTTTTCTGGATGCGCGTATTGTCTTCCAGGGCGCTGTACTGGGATACCAGAGGCATCAGGACCTGGGCGGTGACCACCACCAGTTTGCGCAGGTACTCGATCAGTGTCCCGGCAATGGCGTAAAATGTGACCGATGCGACCGGCATGAAAATGCCGATTACGATGGCGTCCGTCATGAATACGACTTTCTGCCCCAGGTTGTTGATCAGAACATAGGTGCTGTAGTTCACTACTTTCTTGGCGATGGATTTGAGTTTGGCGTCGAATTTGAGCCGCAACTTGAAGCTGACGCCCTGTTCTGCGGCGGCGCGTTTCGAGTAACCCATGAGATAGAGGCCGCCCATTAGCCCCAAAACCAACTGCACAGCCGCCATTGAGACAATCGAATAGCCATTGTTCAGCAACCAGACAAACGCACCCGCCTTGACCAGGGTCGTCAAGATGCTTACGACATTGAAAATGTCATAGCGTTGCAACCCCATCAGGACACCGGAAAAGATGTTGAAGAAAAAGAACTGCCCGATGGTAATCCCGACCAGCAACACGGCGATAGAGGCTGCCTGGGCGATATCCGGGTCGACATCGAAGATATCGGCAAAGTAGAACGCGAGCACCGCTGAAACCACTACGGTCAGGGCGGAAATGAAGAAATAGATGATAAACGAGACGCTGAGAATCTCCTCCAGTACCTCAGGTTCCTTTTTTGCCACCGAATGCGACGTGTAGCGTATCACCGACTCGCGCACGCCGAAGTCGAAAAGGTACATGTAACCGGTGAACTGATTGATGATCGCCCACACGCCGTAGAGTGCGTTACCCAGACTGTGGACGACAAACGGTGCGAGGAAAAACGAGACGATAATCGAGATCAGGAGACCTGCCCAATTTGAAAAGACATTCTTTATGATTCTGTTCTTGATCATGAATTCTGGCCTGCTGCAGCAACATCGATCTCAGAGGCTGTGGGACGGCGAACCATCAGTGACAGATCTCCTGTAAACACTTGATAATATCTGCCCGGTCACGTGATCGCACATACGCGTGAGTGGGTAGGGTTACGACCTGTGCCGCCACGGCTTCCGCACCCGGGCATGTCGGCTCACCAACCAGGCTGTGACGAATTTCAACCAGTTGACTCAAGGCCTTGGGATACGAGGCTGAGACGCCCAGGTGACGACAGCTCTCAAGTAAATGCGCCCTGCATTGCGCATCCCTGACCAGGACCGGATAACGAAGATAGACCGGCTCAGCGGTTTCGACCGGTTCGATCCTGCCGAGGAGTGATGTCGGCTGTAACGCCTGATCGTAATCCCGACCCCCTGTGGCACGCGCAGCGGTAATTGACTCTGCGCGTTCCAGCTGAGCCTTCACCAACGATGAAAGCATGGCGGGATAACCATGTACCGCGACCTGGTCTTCGAAACGCGTCTCACCGAGGCCGCTGAAACTTACATTGGCCGGTATCTGGTACATCACTGGATGTAGAAACGCGTAATAGACGATTACCTTGAGAAACTCTTTCAGGTTTCCCATAAAGCCCAGAGACGAGAGTTTCTGCTGCTGGAGATCCAGATAGCCGTACAGCTCAGGATTACCCGTCACCACCATGCCTCCCTGCAACGAGGTGACATTCTTGCCCTTGTCAAAACTCAGGATACCGGCGAGTCCGAAGGTACCGGCCAGTCGCCCGCCGACCCGGGCATACAGGGCCTGAGCCGCATCGTCGATCAAGTGGATATCATGAGCCTGGGCAAACCGCTCGAGTGCCGGCAGGTCATTCGGCAGTCCATAGAGGTTGGCACTGACCATTGCCAGAACCCTGTCTGTGTTGAGCCGACTCAGGCTGTCCCAGTCGTATGACAGGGTCACCGGATCGATGTCGCACAAGCGGATTTTCAGCCCTGCATTCATCGCCGAGCTGGCGACGGAATAACAAGTGTATGCCGGCACAATGATCTCATCCCGGTCGTCATCACTGCTCCGCAATTGCTTGACAGAAGTCAGCAGTGAAGCCATTGCCGCTCTGCCGGTGTTATACAGCAGGCCATGGGGCAGCTGCAGATCCTCGGCAATCTTCGACTTTACCGTATCCGAATGGTCAGTCCCGCTCAACACCGAGCCGAACCATGCCAGCAACTCCCGTGTCAGGATGGGTGAGCCGGTGGGTGAAAGATAACGTGACATTTCGGCCCTAGGGAATACTTCTGGAAATCCAGGGGCCGATGAGGCCGACCACAGGAAGCGGCAGTTTCCTCCAAACCTCGATGGCCAGTTGGAACTTCGTGTTGTCGACGTTCAACTGCGGCATCTCCCCCCCTCCCGGCAGGTAGTATTGCCAGTACAGCTGAGTCTGTTCGGCATTCCATTTTTTCTTGAAGGATTCTGCGCTGGAATCGACCGTCGAGCGTCCAAGATGATAGTGGGTACAACCCATTTCGCAGCTGTCCTTTATCATCTCCCAGTAGAGCACATAGGTCGGTTGCAGCGACCGGTACTGCAGCACGGTACCCATCCACATACCCTCGACGGTACCCTTGTAATAGCCATTGAAAGCCGTGCAGATCGGTTCATCACCTTTATATGCGACAAAGATCTTCAGCTCATCCCGACCGAACAGGTCAAGCAATGTCTGAAAATAGCTTTTTCGGTACAGGGGCGTTCCGAGATCTCTCCAGGAGTGGCTCAGCACCTTGTAGAAATCATCCAGCAGTTCCGCATGCCCGGACTTGACATGAATCTCGTTTTTGTAGACCCGGCGAATATTCGTCCGGTGTTTCGACTTGAATCCGGACCAGATCGCTTCATGATCCGCATCCAGGTTGATTGTCATCGAGACCTTACGGGTGGATTCGGGAAGATCGATGATCGACGAGCGGGTGGCGCGCATCTCAAGGTAATCGGCTTTATACTGGTCAGCCAGACTCACGGCCTTGTGCAACAGGGCCTTTTCAGCCATCTCATTATCGGCGCAGACGCCACCGTAATTCACAAACGGCATGGAACAGAGAATTCTGCCGAACAACCGACTTTTGATCAGAACCAGGGGCAGCACACCCTCGATCTTCTCCTCGCCAACGGCGATGCAAAAGGTCTCATGGCCGAAATGGTCCTGATTCAGCTCCTGCCATTCGTACCTCTGATAGAAATTCGCCCCGGGAGTCTCGCGCAGATAATGATTCCAATCACGCCGATGCTCCGGCGTACGGGATAACAGGTATGCCTCTGACATATGACCAGCTCAAGAAATTATTTAGATTTCAGTGTATTATTAGTTAAATTTCGGCTTCTGCCTGGTCCAGCCCCAGTCAGGACCCGCCTGCCATCACCGCAGACCGGGTGTACCGCGAAACAGATTTTGTACCATGGTACACGCTTTCAAACCACGTAATAATACCTTTTTGAATGAACCGGAAGGGACTACTTAAATTCCCGCGATATCATTCGCTTACACCTATCGGACCCCACCCTTCACTCGACGCCGCTTTGTAAATATAATGTCCCCTGAGGCGTATGGGGTTAGACGGGTGCGTCCACCCCCTACCCTGGCGCATACCTGGCCGAACAGGTTGTTATATGACAGTTCAGACATCTCACAGATCGTCGGGTTGCCAGTGGCTCAGGTCATCACAGAATCTTCAACTGACTGTCAGGGCCTGTTAACACTGATCCGACAGGCCCCGGGACCCAGGCCGCATACCTAACCATAACCACGGATTCCACAGCGCGCCTTCAAACCAGGACTCTCATACCCACCGACCCCTATGCTGTTATATATCTTCCTCTTTCTAATCGCTGCGGAGTATGGAGGCCTGGGCTACTATCTGCCTATCTACAGTTCCCTGCCGATCACCCTCGGATTCTCCGCCATGTTGCTGATCGTGGTGGTCTCGAAACACAAGGTATCGGAACTGCTGCAGTACAAACTGTTCACCTATACCCTGATATTCATCCTGCTTACAGGCCTTGGCGCGGTGCACGGCCTGGTAAAACACTATGCCATCGAACCCTTCAAGGTGCAGATTGGCTATTTCATCTTCACCATAATCATCGCCTATCTGGTGAATGACAAAAAATCGTTCCGCCTGTTCACTCTGGTGTTTACCCTGATTCATGCCGCACTGGTCATCATCAACGTGGATAAGCTGGGCGCAGCACGCGTCGGGTTTTACCAGGGGGGATTCTTCATGGGCGACGGCAACGATTTCGGCTGGTCGCAGAATGTCGCCTTTCCTCTCGCCCTGCATCTGGCCTTTACCACCAAGAAGGCACTCTACAAGTATTTTTTCATTGGTCTGTCCGTCATCATTCTAATCGGCATCATCGGCACTCAATCCCGAGGCTCGACACTCGCACTGGGTACCGGCCTGCTCTACTACCTGACCTTTGTTTCGAAAAAAAAGGTGGCGGGCTTTTCCCTGCTCGGGGCGATCGTGGTCGGTGTCATCCTGTTTTCCCCGGCCAATTACTTTTCCAGAATGGGGACCATCGTCGACTACGAGGAGGACGCCTCGGCCATGGGACGCATCAAGGCATGGGGAACCGCCCTGGAAATGGCCGTGGATCATCCGATACTGGGGGTTGGCGCCGGGAGTTTCAACTCGGCCTACGGGCGATTCTATCGCACCCCCGATGATCCGGTGCGCTGGATTTCGACTCACAGTGTCTACTTCAAGGTGATTGCCGAATACGGTTTCCCTGGGATCATCATCTTTCTGTTGAGTATCTGGCACACCATAAAACTCAATCGACGAACCCTGGCACTGGTTCTGGAGAATCAGGGACGCATCAGTATCATGCCGATATGGCCTCACGCACTGATCTGGTCCACCTTGACCTGGGCCGTCTGCGCGGCTTTCCTGACCGGATATCTCTATCCCCACCTGTTCCTGTTGATGGGTCTGACTCTGGCACTCCACCGCATGGTGCTGAGTGAAGTCGAAGCCAGCGATCATCAGCAGGTTGAGACCATTGAGGTCAAATCCCGGCCGCAATACTTCAGCTAGGGTCTGTTCGATTCAACCCGACGGTCGCGGCAGCCGGCAAAGATCGACGCAATCTCCAAGGCATGTGCCTTGCCCACGGCTGTACGGAACATCCTTGCCGGCATATCGGAATCGAGCATTGGTGCAGCAATGATTGGCTGCCTGGCACATGGGCAACGGCATCGCGCCGCTGATGCATGGCATGGTCGATGCGGTTCAGAATACATACCTCGGCAGCATGGTAATGAGTGCGCGTGTCAGAAGATGTCCAGCAGCAGGCACATCAACATCGGTTTTGATTTCGAGTTGTTGCTGTGGATATTGAATCTGGGCAAGCTCAGGGGATTGGACTGTTTCGAGACATAACCCCGCCGGGTGACAAAGCCCAGTTTGAAACCGGCCTGTTCAGTCAGGCGCTCCACTTCGCGGCTGGAGTTGCCGTTCGGGTAGGCGATGCTCTGCACCCCACCCTCGATATGCTCATCCAGCAGGCGCTTCGAATCCTGTATTTCCGACGCTGCTTCCCCTGGGTCGATCTGAGTGAGGATCCTGTGGGACAGGGCATGGGAACCAAAATTGATCACCGATTGCGACATCGCGTGCACCTGGGTCCAGTCCAGGTAGCGATCATTCGAGAGATCCACATGTGACCCCGCCTGCCTTTGCCGCAGATTATCCAGCAACCCATCAATCTCTTCGTAACTCAACTGTTTGAGCCCGCTGATGAAGGCTCTGAGTTGTGCTTTATCGGCATCCCCCTCGATCCCGGTGATTTCATGGAGATAGGTACGATCCGCCTGTGCATCGCTGTGCACCAGGGCCTCCAGTCTCGCCAGGAGTTCCTCCTGCCAGAAAACGATGTCGTTTTCAATGTAATGATAGGGGAGAAAGATGGTGGCCGGTACGGCTTGGGCTTCCAGGGCCGGTTTCGCGTGTTCGAAATTGTCCCGCCAACCGTCATCGAAAGTCAGCAGACAGCTCCCCGAAGGAATCTCCCGCTGTTCCCGGAACAGTTCAGCCAATTCATTCACTGACAGAACCCGGAACTCTTCTTTCAGCCAGACCAGATGCCTGGAAAACAGCCCGGCCTCGGTCACGATTCCGCTTGTGGAGTGGATGCTTCCCATGAGCTCATGCGGGACCACGCGATGATACATCAGCACTACAGCCCTGTTATCCAGTCTTCTTCGTTTGAGCAACGCAATCACCCCGGAGTAGTAAAGGGTGTATGCGATCAGAGACTTGATCAGTTGCTTAAGCATGGACATCGTTGTGCTCCGGATGGCAATACCGATAAATCTTCACAGGTCTCGGGAATAATCAATCCGTAGCCGCCTTCAGCGAATCAAATCGGGACATATTCCGCTTGACCAGCAACTTGCCCTGCTACACACGGATGATATGGGCGTGCACTGTGCGATCGTGGTCAGTTCCCGCAATATTACCTGAAACGCAAAATTAACCAACCACCGGCCCGCTGACAGCCAAGGGCGCATGCACCCGAGGTTGGCATGAGTGCGAGGTTAATAACCCGGTTACGCGAAGCATGGCAATATCCAGCGGAACTGTGCCGGGTTGAATTATCATTTGAGCGGGTTTTGAATCCTGCACGACTGTGTCAGGAGAGTGTCAGCATTGCCAGTTGGGGACTGAGAGGCTCCGTTGTTTAGCGTTTTCGCGCGCCTCGCGAGACCGGCGCTTGGCTTTCCACTCCGGCTGAATCAAAGCCAGGACAAGGGCGCTCAACACAATCAGGATATCGCTCACTCCCAAGCTAGTGGAGCGTTGTCGGGACCTGCCAGAACAGTAACCTTCCGCCGGTCGGTGGTATCCAGGAACAGATGCCACCGACCGGCTGGACCAAGCCGCAGAATCAGTTGTTGAGCAGCACCGGAGGTGATGGCGGAGCGATAACCGCACTGCCGGCATCCGGATCAGTCTCACCCAGGTAGTAGTCGTCCTGCAACAGCACTCCGTTTTGACTCGTCCGGTTGACATCCACCCAGCTGGACATGATCAGCTTGTTGGGATTGTAACTGGTGGATTCACGCATGTTGATATTGGTGTATTCCAGTTTCTGCTCACCATTCACCCACAGCCTGACGATACCGTCTGACTGACCGGGGGTATTGGGACGCATGTAGAGCTTCAGCGTGTCCCATTGCCCGGGTCTCACCTGGGAAGGGGTTTCGCCGACATTCGGCAGCAGCATGAAGAACCGCCAGCTGTCGATGTAGCTGTGCTCAACGGTGAATTCCCCGTAGTGGCTATAGACCATTACCTGGTAACGGCGCTGGTTATCCGTACCATTGGTGAAGTTGATCAGGGCCAGTTTCTGCTTGTCGGTGGGTACCGTGTCGCTGTCATATTTGACGCTGAACTTGAGCCACAACTCATCCGCGGCTTCGCCCCGGGTGTGGGAACCGATACTCACATGGTCGCCGAAGTAGTAGTCCTGGTAGTTGTCCCAGTTCTCGGTTGCGCTGAAATCAATCCGTGCACAGTAGTTCCCATCGAAGGCATCGGGGGTATTGATCACCGTGGTATTGGCATAGTTGCCCCAAAACCAGTCGCTGAGGTCGCCGGTCTCGAATGAGGTCCTGAACGGGAGATCCTGGGCGGCCTGTGCCGTGCCACCGAGCACCAGGAGAAGGGTGACCATCAATGTGCTTGCGCGTTTCATAATTGAATCTCGTCTGTCTCTGTGTTTTGACCCAATCCAGGGTCATACACAGGATATATTAGAACAGCACAAAAAAATCGTGTGTGAACCAAGTCCTATAACCTCCGGGACCCCCGTCACAATCATCCATCCTCATGTTTTTACTGGTTATTATTGATAAATCACTCAATTTATCCAGGGCTCAACCAGGGATACAATGGCAACCCTTGCAAGCGGGGTCGAAGCGTTATAATCACAATACACTATTCAATTATTTTTTTGATAGTTAATATCTATCCACTCAGCCACATGTCGGTGCATTTCCTCTTCCCACTCCTTCATCGACAGAATGTGATTGGCTTGCGGTATGGTGATTACCTGGTACTGGGACTGGTACGGCGCAAGTTTCGTCTTGTAGATGTTTTCAAACTTTTCCTCGAATTCATACAGCAGGCGATCGGCGCCGCTAAAGATCAGTAACAGTTTCTTGGCATCCCGCACCATGCGAAAAAATGCCGGGGCGAACTTTGGATTGGCATTGGTGCCTTGAAGAGCGGGAGGCAGTTCAAGCTCAGAAAGCTCATCGCCCCGTGTGAACAGGCCTTGCAGTTTTTTCACCAAGAGCCGCACGGGTTTGTTGATGATCTTGAAAATGACCCGAAAATCGCTCTTAAAGGTCAGCAGGCGCTTCCAGGATTCCCAGTCGCCAAGCTTTTTCACGTACCCTTCTTTCAGGGAGTTCAACTGCCCGTCCGTCGCGAACCGGGTAAAATTGTCTTCCCCCCCCTCGAACACATTGATCAGGCCCAGGGCCAGCAGGCCACTGACCCGCGCATCCGTGCAGCCGGTCAACATCCCGGTAATCGCGCCACCACAGAGTCCACCGAGAATGAAGTCCTGTTGCCCATGGGTCTGCTCCAACCAGTCCATCGCATCGAGGGTATCGTTGATATACCGGCCGTCCTGGATACTGTTGTAGACATTGACCAGCACTGATTCCTCGATCGTCCCCTCGGAGTCACCGAGGCCGTAAAAGTCGAACCTCAGCACGTTCAGTCCTCTGTCGACCAGGATACGCGCCAGTTTGTTGTACATGCGGTGCGGCCCAACGCGCATTTTTATCCCGGGAGACAGCAGCAGTACCGTGGTGGTTGAGGCGTCCTGATCCGGTTGTTCGAAAATTCCGAACAGCTTGAGTCCGTCTCTGTTCTCAAAGGTGACAGGTGTTGATCGCATTGCTCAGTCCAGCCAATTCAAGGTTTGATCCAGCAGATTGTCTGCCCGGTCGTAAAAAGTCTTGATCTCTTTCCAAAAAGGTTCTTCCTGTGCTTTCTGCAACTGCGAACCTTCAGCGAAGCGTTCGAAAAACTGCTCATACTGCTTGTTGAACGGTTGTTTGGGATTTTTCACGATTTGCACCAGGCAACACTTGAGACCTTCGGGAAACTCAGTTGCCTGCAGGTTCAGTGTTGAAAGCTCCTGGAAATAATCATGGGTCAGGTAGTAGCCTTCCACATTGATGGGTTTTCCGGCCTTCATCTGCGCAATCAGATCATCACGGGTAACTTCAACCTTTCCTTTCACCGCCATCTGAGCCGCCAGATTGCTGCGCAGAATCTCCTGCATGTACCGATCACCGCTGAGGACCGGATCCCATAACACCAGTTCATCCACATCCCCGCGACGGGCGGCTGCCTGCGAGGCCAGGGTACCTCCCAGGCGCAAGCCGAACAGGCCGAGACTCTGGATTTCGGGATAACGCTGCTTCACATGTGAAATGACCGCATCGATATCTTGGTTGTGGCGTTCGAGCGAGGAGTTCAGAAACTCGCCCCCGCTGTCACCATGGCCACGGAAGTCGAATCGCATCACCAGGCAACCCTGAGCGCAAAATGCACGTGCCGTGGTGACGTAGACCCTGTGACTCCATAGCTTTTCCTCGGCGAAAGGATGAAGAAACACATAGGCTTTGGTTGGCTGCGGGTTATCCGGTTGATGTTCGATGACGAACAATTGTTCACCCGCAGAGTCGATAAATTTCAGTTCTTCGTTCATTGTATTGCGATATTCGCTGTCGTATCAGAATTGGAAATAGATGAATGCCTGTTTCTGCAGGGGAGTAAAGAAAAACAGCATGACCGCCATGTAGAGATAAGCCACGAGCTTCACCGGAAACCCGGCGCTGACCAGGTAGTAAAGATCCTTTTTTCTTTCCGTGACGTACTCAAACAGCATCAGCGGCACCGCGAAGAACAGGACATTGGCCAGGGCATAGATGGCGTAATCCGTGACCTGATAATTCGTCGCCATCAATACCATCATGTCACTGACCTGCTGTATCGATTCGGCGCGAAACAGCAGCCAGCTGATGCAGGTCAGATGAAACATGATCAGCATGAACAGCACACGTCGCCCGACGCCCAGATCCTCAGTGAAGAAACCTCTTCCCTTGTTTGCCTCGATTGCGTGGTAAATGACCAGGATCATCCCATGGAACAGTCCCCAGACGATGAATGTCCATCCGGCCCCATGCCACAAGCCACCCAGAAACATGGTCACCACCAGGTTTCTGAAAGTCATGAAATTACCCAGACGGCCGCCTCCGAGCGGTATATAGATATAGTCGCGAATCCAGGTCGACAGGCTAATGTGCCAGCGCGCCCAGAAATCACTCGGTGAGGTGGAAAAATAGGGATTCTTGAAATTCCACATCAGCTCAAACCCCATCCACCGGGCAATCCCCTTGGCGATGGAGGAGTATCCGGAAAAATCCCCATAGATCTGGAAAGCGAAGGCATACAACCCGACCAGCACCTCGACGCCGGTCAGTTCACTGGTGGGTCTGGAGAAAATACTGTTTACGATCGGCGCCATGTTGTCGGCGATGATGATCTTCTTGAACATTCCGGAGGCCACCAGGAACAGTCCCTCGGAAAAGGTCCGTCCCTCGAGAACCCGCACCTTGAGGATTTGCGGTAACAGATGGCTGGCCCGCTCAATCGGTCCTGCAACCAACTGTGGAAAGAACGACACATACAGCGCAAAGTCGAGAAACCTGTCTGTGGGTGTGACCTTTCGGCGATACACGTCAATGGTGTAACTCATGGTCTGAAAGGTATAGAAGGAAATACCCACCGGCAGAATGATTTCGAGAACCGGCAGACTCATGTGAACACCGAAGCTCTCCAGCATGGCGGAGAACTCATGGGAGAAGAAATTGTAATATTTAAAAAACCCCAGAAACCCGAGGTTCGTAAATATGGACAGCAGTAGCAGGCGTTTGCGCCTGACCTCTTCATTGCTGCGTTCGATATTCAGTGCAACGAAGTAATCCACCACCGTGGAGATAAAAATCAGTGAAAGGAAGCGGTAATCCCAGTAACCGTAAAATATGTAGCTCGCGACAAGCAACATACGATTCTGCTGCTTGTGCGGCAACTGCGTATAGAGCACGAATACAACCGCAAAGAATGCCCAGAAGATGTAGCTGTTGAACAACATTCTTTATCTGCCTGTATGCGTGTCCCGAGTGAAGTATGTGCCGAGCCGACGGGTGAAATCCGTACTGCCCCGGTTATTCAGATGGACCCCGTCCTTGTAGACACCGCTCACCCCCGCAAACAGCTCGCGGTCATCGATGAACGTGACACCAGGCCGTTGCAACTGCCTGATCAGATCAGGATCCATGGCATAAGGCGTCTCCACCGGCATGGCGATTACCACCAACCGGGTGCCCCGCGCCTCGAGTCGTTCCGCCAGACGGTCGAGAATCCGGTAACTATGAGCCTGACTCGGGCCGACGGGTGCGGATTGCTGCGCCTCCTCGGGCTGACCCGCGGCTTGATTGGCCTCGCGCACAAAGCGTTCGTAATATGGGATGAAGGTCAACATGACCTTGTTGCGGATCGCCTCGCGGTTGACGAAGAGCTTCGAAACATACCCCAGGCCGAATTCGGACAGGTCCGCGAAACTGTTCATCCCGCTACGGTAGAGTTCCGGGTAATCACTGAAGCCTGCAAAATAACCACCCAAGCGGCTGGGATTGGGGCGATAGGTATCGGACAGCAGGCCCCAGGCAAATCCCATCACCAGATAGTCGATTTTGACATCGGCACCGGAATCGAAAACCTGGTTTTCCAGAATCATGCTCCAGTCCCAGACAGAGGTTCCGTCCGGGGTGATTTTATGCACCCGGTATCGATGCCCCAACTGCTCGTCCAGTTGCTCGATATTCACCGATTCGTTGATCAGAGAATTACCCAGGAACAGAATGGATGGTTTGTCCCGCTGCTCGTAGGTATCGACGATTTCAGGTATCTCATGGATATGATTGATGTTGCCTGAGAGCCGGGTTTCGTACAGTCGAATGCCCGCCTCCAGGACCAGGAAGATCGCCAGAATCGCGAATAGGATGTAGTGGTCCTGTTTCAGTTTCATGATTCAGTTCCGATCCGAATCGGTTTTAACCCCGTCTGGCTATATTCACGCCGCATCAGTAATCGTTCATATTCATCGGCGCATTGACGCCCTTCTTTATCGAAAAATCCTGCGCTGCGAATTCGTACACTCCGCAGCGGAACAGCATCACCCGGTAAACGGGTCGGCAGCGGTCTGCGGCAGACGTTTCCAACAGGGGCTGAGCACAGGACACCCGAGCCACTGCTAAATGGCAAAATCGAGACGTTGCAACACATCGGATACAGTGGTGAAGCGAAAGTCGCTGATCAGCTGTCTCAGCCTGGATTCAAATTTTTCGATATTATTGTAATGCCGGAATTCAGACAGCCAGCTCGACTTGATGCGCGGCTGACCCTCGTCGATTTCCCAGGGGTGCATATAGAAGATGAACGGCACCTGGTCATTGCGATTCACCCGATTCAAACCCGCGCGGGTCAGCCAATAGGGAAACAGCCTGAAGTAACCCCCGCCACTGATCGGAAAACGCTTGCTCCCCATACCCACGGTGGAGAGGGGATACTCGACAATCCTGCGGTTCTTTTCGGTCTCGTAGAGGTGCGGTACGGTTTTCGCCCCCGGTATCCCGTAACGGTCGTGCATGATGGGGAAGATGCTCGAATCATAGACAAATCCAAGCTCACACAGGATATCCATTGCCCAGAGGGACTCCCGGGTGATGGAATAGCTGGCGGCCCGATAACCCTTCACCGGCAAACCAACGATCTCTTCGATCACTCCCTTCGATCGAGCGGTCTCCTCACGGAAAATCTCCGGGGTCTGACGATAGATCAACTCATGACTGTAACCATGGCAGGCCACTTCATGTCCCCGCTGTGAAATTTCACGTATCAGCCCCGCGTGACGCTCGGCAATCCAGCCAAGCACAAAGAAGGTGCCTTTGATGGCGTTCTCATCGAAGATATCCAGGATACGCTGGGTATTGCGTTCCACCCTGGACTCAAAGGATTCCCAGTCACCCCGGGTCACCTGTTTGGCAAATGCGGACACCTGGTAATAGTCTTCGACATCCACAGTGATGGCGTTGAGTATTTCCCCGGCATCGACGGATTGACGGTTCATTTCTACGGCTGGTTCAGTCATAAGCGCATCGCTATTGGGCTTCAGTTGATTTCATCAGAGATTGGGGTGTCTTCAGCGGATCGCAGCCGGAAACGCTGCTCGATCTCTCCGATCGCTTGCTCGACAAACTCCTGCAGGACTATTCGTGATGTTTCCGCTGATCCGGTTTCGGCGCTTGAAATCACCACCACCGCGGCATCACGTCGCCCCTGGAGCCCGCTGAGCATACCGAATAGCTTTGCCTTCAACGAACTCGAGGTGACATACCCCCCCACATAATACCAGTTCCAGAGCACCCTTTTATTACCCGATGTTTGTGAAATTTGTTCTTCCCGTACAGGTAATTTGCGTCCATCGGGGAGTGAAAATGTCACTTCCGATTGACTCTCGATCCGCCACTCCCCGGGTGAATAGGCGTAATTCAGGTCACTGACGACCTCTTTGCCCTGATCCTGCTCAGCATAGTAGGCGGCGAAGAAATCCACTGCCCCCCGGGACAAACGGTAGCGGCTCCGGACAACCGCATCCGGGTTGATCCAGTGAGGCTGCCACCCCCGGTCGCCGGCCACTTCAGTCATCCCGGGCAGACTCAGCTGAAAGCTATCCTCGGACTGGACGACCGGAGCAGTCATATCGAGCCCGACATACCGGTAGAGAGGCCCGGTACTGGCGCTCAGCAGCACGATGCCGCCGATCAACAACGACGGAACCACTCCAAGGCGGGATGACGCAACGGCAGCCGGACCATCGGCAGGCTTTTGCCGGACGGACAGAAAACGGTTCTCGATCCAAAGGGTGAGCAGCATAAAGACGGCATAACAGATGGCGAACACGACCCACCCCAACCAGATGTGATCCTCGAGGAGACTATGTGTCATGTTGGTGTAGTGACCGGACAGCACCACGATGTAGATGCGTATCGCGTTGGAAAGAAAGGCCACCCCTGAAGCCAGCAGTAGATAGACGGCCCCGCCGATCCAGGTGTAGCCGGAGACGAAAGCGTAGATGATCGCCAGGGTCAGGGCGGCAATCTGGTAGCGCAACCCGCTGCAGGTGTCTCCCACTTCGAAAACCCCTTCCGGTATGGTGATCAGAAAACCCTCCTGATACGAGGTGTAACCGGTCAGCTGCAGCATCTGGTTGACCAGGTATGCCGTAGGTTCCTGCAGCGGCTGCGCCAGCACCGACCAGCCGGGTGTGGCGCTCAACAGAATCAGGATGGGGATGCCCATTCGCGCGGAACCGGACAGACCGAACAATGCCGGCACCACCAGCCACAGCATCAGAATCAGCAGAACCTGGGACAGCAACTGGATCTTGGCGATATCCGTGAGCAACCACGCCATCGAACACAAGCCCAACAGAACCCAGAACACCGGCCGATAACCGATGACCAGACGACTCCGGCTGGTGTACCACTCCCGGGCCAGCAGGTAGATTGAGACAGGCAGGAGCAGCAGGCCGTGGGATTGCAGGCTGTTCTCGGCGGTCCAGCCGCGATAGAGACTCAGGGCGCTGGACAAATAGACCAGGGTGATTGCCAACAGGCAGGCGAACAGAACAAAACCGGTCAAATAGCCATCGTTGGTTCGGAGGGTAGGATTCATAGTCCGCCTTGGGGTGATCGACCGGGGTACCTTTACCCCAATAAACGGGTCAACGGCGTGTTTCGCCTGAAGCGATCCAGCCACCCTGCCCGACCCCGGGTTTCATAACAGCTTCCGTCGCAGGTGCACAGACGAATCCTGTCATCCCGTCCGCAAAACTCCCGGATCAGTGTTTCCAACCGGGCATCGACGCGATCGAGACCGGATAACCAGGTGTCTGGCCTGACATCGATTTCCGCCTCCAGCAAATCCGTCATCACCACCAGACTCCGGCCCTCGGGCAGTTCATCAGCGGTCGGAATCCTGGACACGGGATCGCAGGGAGTATGCGCCAGTTTAGCCAACCCACGGGCCAGTGGATAGTCCGCGAACACGCTTTGCAGCGCGGTCTGGACCCTCGGCAGGCTCCCCACCCCCGAGATCCACAGGGCGTTTACCGATAGTTGACCTTCGGCGCCACGCTGCTGGTTCACCTCGCTGTGAAACAACAGCATCTGCGCCTCATTGAGGAACCGACGCCAGAGGCGGGCTTCCTGTCCCTCGGGAAGATAGGGTTCAATATGCCGCCCCACCACAGTCTCAATCGCGGAGGTTGTGATATCCGGCAGACGCTGCAGCCGAAGCAGCCATTGCTGCTCCGCCAGGAACTCCAGGGAGATTCCATCCGCTGCAAAATGATCATTCAACTGCCCGATCAGAGTTTGCGCGTGTTTCTTGGGCAGCGAGCCGGGCGGGTGGCGTAGCAACAACAGCCTGTCACGGTCCGTGAGCAAATGGGCGGGGGTCACCAGTGCGCAGACGGCGTCATCCGGATTCCGGTCATGCGCGACACTGATCACGGCACCGGATGGCAGGTCCCGACCCGTCTGCGCGGAAACCCCGAAAGCCTCGAACAGCATCCCGTTGAAGTCCGGGTTGTCCACCTGCCGACGCTTCGCCCGGCCGATCAGCCATTCCAGGCTTTTGGGGCGTCGTTCGCAATGCACCGTTTCAGCCAGACCGGTTTGCCAGGCCAGGCCGGGTATCAGCAGATCGACGTTACGCCCCATGACGGGTCGGAAAACGGCTTACGCCATGTTGTCCAGTATGGAGCGCTTGACCGCATCCAGTTCAGCATCGATGGTGATCACTGGTGAGGTGGACTGCTGTATCGCGGTATCCGGATCCTTCAGCCCGTTGCCGGTCAGGGTGCAGACGATGCTGGAACCTTGCGGAATTTTGCCGGACTGTATATCGCGCATGGCACCGGCCAGTGAGGTGGCGGAAGCCGGTTCGCAAAACACCCCTTCCTGTTCAGCAAGCAGTTTCTGCGCTGCGAGAATCTCTTCGTCACGGCACTCGTCAAACCAGCCGCCGGACTCCTCCTGGACCTTCCAGGCCTGATTCCAGGACTGGGGATTACCGATGCGGATCGCCGTCGCCACGGTTTCGGGATCCTTGACCGGGCCACCCCGCATGAATGGCGCGGAACCCGCCGCCTGGTATCCCACCATCTTCGGCCGCTTGCCGGTAACCGCGCCCCCCGCGAACTTGCATTGCCCACCGCAGTAGGCACAGGCTTCCGTCACATGGTCGCCGGCGGTGCAGCTGTACTCACAATAGCCGATCCAGTGTGCCGTGATGTTGCCGGCGTTGCCGACCGGAAGACAGTGATAATCTGGTGCATGCCCCAGTTCCTCGACGATCTCGAAGGCCGCGGTCTTCTGTCCCTGAAGCCGGTAGGGATTGATGGAGTTAACGATGGTTACCGGGGCGTGCTCCGCCACATCCTTGACCAGCTGCATGCCGTCATCGAAGTTGCCACGAATCTGGATGGTTGTGGCGCCGTACATCATCGCCTGGGCCAGTTTGCCCATCGCGATTTTGCCATCGGGAATGACCACGAATGCAGTAATCCCGGCGCGTGCGGCATACGCCGCAGCAGCTGCGGAGGTATTGCCTGTGGAGGCACAGATGATTGCCCGGCTGCCCGCTTCGACCGCCTTGGTCACCGCCATGGTCATCCCCCGGTCTTTGAAAGATCCGGTGGGATTCAACCCCTCGTATTTGACGTAGATATCCACGTCCTTGCCTAGTTGACTGGGGATGTTATGGAGTCGGATCAGCGGGGTGTTACCCTCACCCAGGCTGATGATACGGGTGTCGTCATGGACCGGCAGGCGGTCACGATAGCGGTCGATCAATCCTGTGTAGCGGGGTCGGAATGGCATGATAGAAAACCTCAAAAAATGCGTTTCACCCAAAGGGTGAGAGTGATAATTATCCGTCGAGACGTTCCACGCGGATGCGCATGATCTGGCCGGACACACTGTCCAGCGCCTCGATCGCAGCAATGGCCTCGTTCAGTTTCTTTTCCAGTACCGAGTGGGTCAGCATCACCAGCGTGACATTGCTCCGTCCCTCGGACGGCTCTTTCTGCTGGATGGCCTCGATGCTGATTCCGGATTCGGCCAGAATCGTTGCGATGCGCGCCATGACGCCAGTCTGATCATCGACCTGCATACGCAGGTAGTAGGCGGACTCGACCTCTTCAATCGGCAGAATCGTCAGATCGAACAGTTCCCCTGGCTGGAACGCCAGATGGGGCACCCGGTTTTCCGGATCACTGGTCATCGCCCGGACCACGTCCACCACATCCGCAAGCACCGCCGAGGCGGTCGGCTCGGAACCGGCACCGGCGCCGTAATAGAGCGTGGGACCCACCGCGTCGCCCTTGACCAGCACCGCGTTCATGACCCCGTCCACATTGGCGATCAATCGACGACGTGGAATCATCGTGGGGTGAACCCGCATCTCGATACCCTTCGGGGTTTTGCGGGTAATACCCAAGTGCTTGATCTGATATCCGAAATCATTGGCGTAAACCACATCCTGGGGCTCGATCTTGGTGATTCCCTCGGTATAGGTTTTCTCGAACTGCAGGGGGACACCGAAGGCAATCGATCCGAGAATGGTGAGCTTGTGTGCGGCATCGATGCCTTCCACGTCGAAGGTTGGATCCGCTTCGGCATATCCCAGAGCCTGAGCCTCTTTGAGCACTTCGGCAAATTCCCGCCCTTTGTCCCGCATTTCGGTAAGAATGAAATTGCCCGTGCCGTTGATGATGCCGGCAATCCACTCGATGCGATTCGCTGCCAATCCTTCACGAACCGCCTTGATGATGGGAATGCCTCCCGCCACGGCCGCCTCGAACGCCACGGTAACCCCGTGCTTTTGCGCCGCCTCGAAGATCTCGTTACCGTGCATTGCGATCAGCGCCTTGTTGGCGGTCACCACATGCTTACCGTTCTCAATGGCTTTGAGCACCAGTTCCCGGGCCGGGGAATAACCACCAATCAACTCGATGACGATCTCGATGTCCGGGTTATTAACCACGGAGAAGGCATCATCGGTTATTTCTAGCGCATCCAGACCGTTCAGCCTGCTCGGATCGAAGGCCTTGGCCGCGGCATGGGTGATCCGGATACCCCGACCTGCCCGACGCGCAATCTCGTCCGCATTGCGGGTCAGCACATTGAGTGTACCGCCACCCACAGTGCCCAATCCCAACAAACCAACATTTACTGGATTCAAATCGATACTCCTGGGGCCCGTTAACCCTTATCCGATGAGCAGCCGGCTGGGCAGGATTTTCATCCAGCCAGGCAGAATGAGTGCGGTGAAGTCCCGCACCTTGAGCGAATGATAAACCGCTGGACGCAAATACAACTCCAGCCCGTTGGCTTGTGCCAGAAAAACCGTCACCACCTGTTGCCCGCAGTTCGCTGTGAACGAGCCGAAGGCGCGCCCCATGCTGCGAAGCGATCAGCAGCCCGTGGGCGAGTCTCGTGGAACGCGCCGCCTGACGCGACAGAACCTGTCGCATCAGTGTTATCAAGCCCTGGAAAAACGTTCTGGGAACACTCAGGCATTGAGCAGCCCGTCTTTGCGGAACATGTCCCGGATGCCACGCACGGCCTGGCGGGTCCGGTGTTCGTTCTCGATGAGTCCAAACCGCACATGGTCATCGCCATGTTCTCCGAAGCCGATTCCCGGAGATACCGCGACCCTGGCTTCACTCAGGAGTTTTTTCGAGAACTCCAGCGAGCCGAGAGATTTGTAGGGTTCCGGAATCGGTGCCCAGACGAACATGGTGGCCTTGGGTTTTTCGACCCGCCATCCGATATTGTTCAAACCATCGCAGAGCACGTCCCGGCGCATCTGGTACATGTGGGCGATCTCTTTGACGACGTCCTGCGGACCTTCCAGGGCTGCAATCGCCGCAACCTGGATGGGGGTGAACGTACCGTAGTCCAGATAGGATTTGATGCGCGCCAGGGCGGCGACCAGGGTCTTGTTGCCGCACATGAATCCCACCCGCCAGCCGGGCATGTTATAGCTCTTGGAGAGGGAGAAGAATTCCACTGCGATCTCCTCCGCCCCCGGCACCTGGAGGATCGATGGGGCCACGTAACCGTCGAACACGATGTCCGCATAGGCGATGTCGTGAATCACCCAGATGTTGTATTCACGGGCGATCTCCACGATTTTCTCGAAAAACTCCAGTTCAACGCACTGGGTGGTGGGATTACCGGGAAAATTCAGCACCAGCATCTTGGGTCGCGGCCAGGAGCCCTTGATGGAGCGCACCAGTTCGTCGAAGAAATCCACTCCGGGAATCATCGGAACGTGGCGAACATCGGCACCCGCGATGATGAATCCATAGGGATGAATCGGGTAGGCCGGATTCGGAACCAGCACCGAATCCCCGGGGCCCATACAGGCAAGCGCCAGGTGTGCCAGCCCCTCCTTGGAGCCTATCGTGGCGATCACCTGGGTGTCCGGATCCAGGTCCACGTCGTAGCGGGTCTTGTACCAGTTGCTCATGGCCCGGCGCAGGCGCGGGATGCCCTTGGAGACCGAGTAACGGTGAGTATCCTTGCGATTCGCCACCTCGCACAATTTGTCGACGATATGCTGGGGTGTCGGCTGGTCGGGGTTTCCCATGCCGAAATCGATGATATCCTCGCCCCGCGCTCGCGCCGCTGCCTTGAGTTCGTTGACTATGGCGAACACATAGGGCGGCAAGCGCTTGATTCTGTGGAAATCTTCCATCTCGTGCGTGGACACAGATACCTCGACTTTTAGTCTGACCAAAAGATACAAAGTTAACTGACACTCTATAAAATATCAATTGGCCTGATTGCTCCCCGCCACCCTGGCGGGCGCGGCCGGGGGGTTTTGCGTGACTTGGGATTGGGGTAAGGTCGAAGTATGAAATTCATACTTGATGAAGCAGGTGGCGGCCACGCCATCCAGCACTATGACCGGGGGGAATTCACCGTCAGCGGAGTGGTCTATCGGGAAAACCTGCTGGTGATGCCGGATCAGGTCGTGCCCCGCTGGCATGACGCCGGGTTTGCCGAACTGGCGAGCGGAGATTTCCAGCGCCTGGCCGGGTTCGCGCCTGAAATCATCATTCTCGGCACCGGAGCGAATCAGCATTTTCCTGCTCCGGCCCTGACTCTCCCTTTAATGGAAGCCCGCATCGGGCTGGAAGTCATGGATACCGCGGCGGCCTGCCGCACCTATAACATCCTGATGTCGGAAGGGCGCCGGGTGGCCGCCGCGCTACTGACGATCGAGCCCTGATGCGTCAGGGTGCTGTGGTATTCCCCGCTTCTGCCGCGGCGGGTTCATCCTCTGTCTCGTATTCCAGTACCACTACGTCATCCGGGTAGGGGTATTTCTCCACCACCCGTTTACTCAGTCGACGCTGGGTCGCCTGATGAAGTGCGTCAGATTCCATGAGAATCAGAATCAACACACTGACCATGATCGGCAGTATCCCCACGCCACCGATCATCGCCATGACCGCGACCTTTTTCATACCCAGGTAGGTGAAGCCGATCCAGCCGAAGATCCACACGCTGATCACCGCCAGCAGCATGTAGATGAACAGGCGACTGCGTGCAGCCGCGATCTGCCAGTGCACCGAGACAAACCAGTGCTCCTTGAGTTTGGCCTGCTTAGCCCGTCTCAGGGTATAGATCAGCAGCACCAGCGAAATAATGGGTACCAGAGCCAGGGGTTGCCAGTAGGAACGCACCACACCGAGTGATGCGACGAACCACAGGATATGGTTTCCGATCAGGTTGGTGAGAAAAATGTCATGCGGGATCTTGGCTTTGTGCACCAAGTCGTCAGAGATCTCGAATTTCATGAATTAGGTATTACCCGACAGCTTCACTAAACAGTTAAGTTGGCCGTTGAAAAAGAGATCACCGCACCTGACGGCATCCCTATCAACCCCGTGTCCTGCACAGCAAGAATCCCCGGCACTCCCGCTCGGGTTGCGACATCCGGTGAGCAACAGTCATCGGACACAAACATCATTTTCCAGCGCTGAGCAGGGAGAACCGGCACTCAGTTCTCTTCCTGGCTCCCCATCATTTTCGCAACCAGCCATTTCTTCAACATGAAAAGCAACAGGAACAACACCATACCGGCAACCAGACCGATCCAGGGTTGTTCCTTGAGAATTGTTATAAACCACAAACCGTTGCCCATAGTAGAATCCTCGCTTCCATATCAAGCGATGCCGCTCCGGGTTACAATAGCCCGCTGACGGATCGCGCCATACTGGCGGGTGTATAGGCCCAACCTGTACCTGGCTGAAGTATATCACCCCGCGCAAATGAAATGCGCCGGTAATACGCTGCAGACAGGGGCAGACCGGGTTGCCGTCAACGTCGCAACAGAACCTGATCGGATTGTAATGGAAAAAAAGATTATCATCTGGGTCGTTTCCCTGTCTCTGGTGGCCGTCGCCCTCGCGATCCTGCTACCGGGAGGCCGCAAGGCGGACTCCGACCCTAAGCTCCCGTGGGATATCGAGATTACTGAGCAGCAGGTGCGGGTGTTTGGCCTGACCCTGGACCAAAGCAGGCTGCAGAGTGCCCGGGATACCTTTCAGGATCATGGAAAGCTCAATATCTTCGTCAGTGATGAGGGCGTCCCCGCGCTCGAGGCCTATTTCGAACGGGTCTTCCTGAGCGGATTACGGGCCGATATCATTTTGACCCTCAAGACGGACCCGTCACTGCTGGCACAGATGATGGAGCGCGGCTCCCGGATCAGTCGCACCTCGGACACCATCCACAAGATTGCGCTGAGTACAGAAGACCAGATGCTCGCCGCCGATCTCCCCATCGAACTGATCAACTACGTTCCTGCGGCCAATCTGGACGAGGCGCTCATCCTGCGTCTGTTCGGAGAGCCTGCCGACAAGATCGTCGAGACTGAGACCGGCATCGCCCAATGGGTCTATCCCGGTAAGGGTTTGAGCATCGGACTCAACCCGGAAGGGAAGGAACTGCTGCAGTACATGCCGCTGAACCAGGTGGATGCGCTGATCCAGCAAATCGAACGAAACAACCGGGAATTCGAAGCGGCGCAGGCCAATCCATGAGAATGTGAGGCAAGACGGATGGCCGCGGATCAGTGGGACTTATCCTGGTCCTCAGCGTCCGGCATCATCTGCCGGGGTGTTTTCCTCTTGCGACCTTTCGAAACATCGTCATCCATGAGGATGCGATGCGCCTCTCCCTCCAGGTCATCGAACTGACCACTGCGTGCAGCCCAGAACAGAACCGCCACCGCAGCCAGACCCAACAGGATCATTCCCGGTATCAAACCGTAGATCACCTCCATTCCGGTCCTCCGTCAGAAAATCTGTGAATTCGGCCCATAACGGCCTGCGCCTGCGCAACACCAGTGTACACCGTCCCGCCTGGCAATGGGTATCCAATCCAGGAGGGGATACCAATACCAGCGGATAATCCCAGGTCCTGCTTACACTGACCCGTCAGCTCCTACCCTGCTCGAACACCCCGAAACAAGGTGCGGATGCGCGCCGAATTGCCAATCACCGCCAGGGAACTCATCGGCATGGAAATCGCGGCAACCAGTGGCGTGACGATGGCACTCATGGCCAGAGGCACCATGATGATGTTGTAGGTAATGGAAATGCCGATGTTTTGCCGGATTGTCCGTAAAGTACGCCGAGACAGGGCAATCGCCAGACGCACCCGCTCAAGTTCGCTGCTCATCAGGACAATATCCGCGCTTGCAATGGAAACATCCGTACCCGACCCCATGGCAATACCGACATCCGCGCGTACCAGCGCCGGCGCATCATTCACCCCATCACCGACCATCGCGACCCGTTTACCATCCGACTGCAATTGACGGATCACCTGGTCCTTCTGCTCCGGCATGACCTCGGCGATCACCTCCATGCCACCGAGACGTTCCGCAATCGCTTCGGCAGCCCGGCGACGGTCGCCACTCAGCAGAGTGACCTGCAGTCCCTCGGCCTTCAAGGCTGAGATCAAGTCCCTGGCATCCGGACGAATCCGGTCCTCGACCGCCACCAGGCCAATACAACGGCCATTCACAGCAACCCGAAACGATCCCACGCCCTGAGCATCGAGTTGCTGGACCAGAGACTCATGCGCCTCGAGCCCCTGGCAGCCCTCCCGGGACAGCAGCGCATCGTTTCCGATACAGAACCGCTCTTCATCCACTTCGGCGACAATCCCCAGCCCCGGGGTATACTCGAAACTCCTGCAGTGATAACCCTTCACGCCTTCGAGATAGTGATCACTCCAGTCCACTACGGAGGCCGCAACCGGATGTTCTGATTGGCGTTCAATGGCCGCCAGTTTGCCCATGAACACGGACATTTCATGGGAAGCCTCCCCACCCTCCCGCCAGGATTCGCCCTTCAGGTGCACCGCAACCACGGATAATCCCCCTTCGGTCAGGGTCCCGGTTTTGTCGAAAACCACGTGATTGATGGTTGAGAGTGTTTCCAGCACCTCACCGTTTTTAACCAGGATTCCATACTTTGCCCCCAGGCCTGAGGCGACCGCGATGGACATCGGAGTGGCCAGTCCGAAGGCGCAGGGACAGGTGATGATCAGAACCGAGGTCGCGGCCAGCAGCGCGACTTCAAAATCGGTCGAGTACCAGTAGAGGAAGGTGAGCGTGGCCAGACTCAGCGTCACCGCGACAAACCAGGGCACGATCTGATCGGCCAGGCACTGAATCGGCGCTTTTGAACCCTGGGCCTCCTCGACCAATCGGATGATACGTCCCAGAGCGGTATTTTTCAGAGAACCGGTTACCTCGATCGCCAGTACCCCGTGACCGTTGATGGTGCCTGCCGATACGGGATCCCCGGATGTTTTAGGAACCGGCTGTGACTCACCGGTCAGCATGGATTCGTCCAGGGTGCTCTGGCCTTCCAGCACCACCCCGTCAACAGGCAGACGCTCACCGGGTTTGACCCGCACCTGATCGCCGACCGCCACTGCCCGGATCGGTACAACCTTGTCAGCACCGTCGGCGTCGATACGCGTCGCGACCCGCGGCTGAAGATCGAGCAGACGCTGGGTGGCGGCAACGGCCTGACGCTTGGACATGGCTTCCAGGTAACGTCCGACCAGGATCACGAACATGAAATTGACCACTGTGTCGTAGTACACCTCTCCCTGGACGCTGCCCGTGACTGTGATGTACACCGAATAGAGATAGGTGATGCTGGCGCCGATGGCGATGGGCAGGTCCATGCCCAGATGCAGATTGCGCAACCCGGACCAGGCGCCTTTATAGAAGGGAAAACCGGAATAGAGCAATACCGGGGTGGCCAACGCGAAACCGATCCAGTGAAACATATGCCGGAATTCCCCTTCGTTGGCACCGGCGTACAGGGCGATCGAGATCCACATCAGGTTCATCATACCGAACGCCGCGAATGCCATCCGGTAGAGAAGATGACGATTCTGCTTCTTCAGAGCGCCTTCCGCCGCTTCGGGATCGTAGGGAACCGCGGAATAACCGATTTCACCCAGGCGCTTGATGATCTGAGAGAGCGAAACGGCATTATTGTGCCATTTGACGTGCAGGCGTTTGCCGGACAAATTGACCTGCGCAGAAGTGATTCCGGGCATCCGGGTCAGGGTATGTTCGATCAGCCAGACGCAGGCGGCACAATGGATGCCTTCCACCAACAGATGAATATCCCGTTCCTCACCCAGTTCGCCAACAAACTCCGACTGCACGTCATCCAGGTCGTAGAGGGCCAGTTCCTTGGGAATTTCGGGGGGTGGCGCGAGATCCAGCCCGTCCGGGGTTCGGTCATAGAAACCTTCCAGGCCCGCCGCGTATATAGCCTCGCATACCGCCTTGCAGCCAAGACAGCAGAAATGCTGCTCCTCGCCTTCGATCGGGGCTACGACCTCATCATCGGGCGGAATCGGGAGATTACAGTGGAAGCAGCGGTCTGAAGCGCCAGATCGGGACACAGTCAGGGAATCCAGTCGATACCTACACCAATCCTTTTCGGCGCATTGTACTCATCTTCCCCATTACGAATACTGACCAGGGTATCCCAGACACCGACCAACGGGAAACTGACATTGGCCTCGTAGAGACCCGGCCCTACCCGCTGCATGGGTATGGAGAAATCCTGATTGGCATCCGAAGGGCGGTACGCATGGAAGACCACTGCCTCCCGGTCGACGGGTGCGCCTTCCCTGTCCTTGACACTGAAGCGACACACCACGTCTTCATCCACAGCAATCTTGCGGGGTAGGTCAATACGCATCTCCCATTTGGGATCCCTCGCCTGACGCTTCAGCATGTTCTTCTCATAGTCCTGACCCCGATCATAGAAATCGTTGACCACCAGACCGGGATTATTGTCGGTTGCCAGGTAGATCATGATTGCATTCATGGTGAAGAAGATCACCACCATGGCCACCCAGGCGATTACCCAGGGACTCCGCCAAGCTGAATTTTTATCTGCCATAACAGTCATTCACATCAATATCGCTTAATTAAAAAAGGCGGACATTGCTGCCCGCCCTCTTGTACAGACATTGTACCAGTCCCGCTACTTGGGACCAATAAAGACACTCTTGCGGGTATTCTTCATATCACGTTCACCCAGTATACCGTGCACCTTGAATATGACGGGTGAGGTTTCACTCTTGAGCATCTCTCTCGGGACCCGCAGAAATACGGTTCTTGCGGTCACCATGCCGTGACGTGCGGTGGTGACCACCTCAGGATCGACCATGATCAGGCCATCCGGACCCTCGGCACTGAGTGTGACAGGAATATCCTCAGAAAGTTTATTCAGGATCTTCACCGTGTACTTGTTCTGAATACTGCCATCGCTTTGCAGCACATACAGCGGCTGGCGATCATGCAAAACCTTGATTTCCAGCGGCGCCAGGGATGTCAGGCCATACACGATGCCCGCCAGGGCCAGGGACATAATGGCCCCGTAAACCCACACACGCGGACGCTTGAGCAGCGGCAACGGCTGCTTGTTGGCCTCCAGGGTCTCATAGGAGACATAGCGAATCAGCCCCTTGGGACGACCGATCTTGTCCATGACATCATCACAGGCATCGATACACAGGGCACACATGATGCAGCCTTCCTGCTGCCCCTGACGGATATCCACACCGGTCGGGCACACCGCGATACACTGCTTGCAGTCCACACAGTCACCGGTGGTACGTTCATCATCGGATTGGCCTTTGACGATACGTCCACGCGGCTCACCCCGATGGAAATCGTATGAGGGTACTACCGTGGTCTTATCGATCATGACACCCTGGATACGGGCATAGGGGCACAGCCAGAAACAGGCCTGCTCACGCATGTAGCCCGCCAGCACGTAGGTACCCGCGGTAAACAGCGCAATGGTTCCGTATGCCACCGGACTGGCCTGCAGGGTCAGCAGATCCCGCCACAGATCCTGGGCGTTATAGAACCAGGCGACGAAGCTGATTCCGGTAATCGCAGAGATGAGCAGCCAAATCAGATGCTTGGTGAGTTTGATGCGAATCTTGGACAGGCTGATCGGAGAATTGTCGAGTTTGCGCCGCTTTGCCGGCGTACCTTCAAGCTTATCCTCCAACCAGGTAAAGATGTCCGTCCACACGGTCTGAAAGCAGAAAAATCCGCAGTAGATTCGACCTGCCAGGGCGGTTGCCACGGCAAGCAGCAGGGCAAGGAACAGCAGAGTCAATGACAGCATCCAGAAATCCTGGGGCAGAATGGTGGCACCCAGGATATGGAACTGACGGTTGGGGATATCGAACAGGATGGCCTGGCGACCATCCCATTGAAAGTAGGGTCCGATGAAGAAGATGATCCAGGAGGAAGCTGTGAGCCATTTGATTTTCCGCCAGTAACCCCCCATGCGTTTGGCATGAATGGTCTCTTCACCTGTATTCAGTTGCCAGTGAGCAGACTCTGCATAAAGCTCATCAACAACCGACTCTTTGGTAGCGGTTTTCTCATTTGCACTCAACGGATCGACTCCTCTGGTAACAGGGGTAAACTCAGAAAATCATAAGACCTGGGCGAACTGCCAGCCAATGCGATTTATCAATATCTCTGGAAGAATTAATCAGTGAAAACTAATAATCACAAGCATTCTCAACTTCCCTGACTGTAGATCCAGAACCTACCTGCAGCCAATAAAAAAGGGGGGTTAGACCCCCCTTCATACTGTGCCAGCAGTGATATCAGCTGCTGTGCTTGTCTGCGTCGCTCTTGATCAGTTTGCCGACTTTGAAGCCGAGATAAACGATGATCACAACGCAGATCACAACGCTGATGATCGAACCCCAAAATACTGCATCTCCGTTCATAGCAATCCCCTATTTTTAATACCGTGTGAGTCTTCCCTGCTCACACGGTCATGATGGAAAAAGTGCAATGCGATCGCGGTCGTCGCTTATTGACCGCCACCGAACTGATGCACGTAGACGGCCAGTTTCTTGATGTCATCATCCGACAGACGATCGCCGAACGCAGGCATCTGAGCATCACGCGTCTTGGGTTCAGTCGCATCGTTGACACCGTACTTGATGGTGTACTTGATGCTGTCGCGCAGGGTCTGATCACCTTCCGGCATGAACCGGTAGATGCCATCGGTGAGATTCGCCGAACCCAGGACCGCCATACCCTTGCCGTCCATGCCATGGCAGGCCACACAGCCCTTCTGGGTGAAGTTGGAATCAGAGGTGGGATTCCCCGCCATGATCGCATCAGCCAGACTGTCGATTTCGGTATCGCTCAGCATCTTACCGTGAGCTGTCATGATGCCCCGACGACCGTTGGTGACGGTCTGTTGAATGGTCTCGACGGCACCGCCATAGAGCCAGTCGTCATCAGCCAGTACCGGATACCCGGGACCGCCCTGACCACCGCCGCCGTGACAGGCTGCGCAGTTGTCACCGAACAGCACCTTCGCCGAAGCCACCACGTACTGGGAAAGCCCTGGATCAGCCAGGATCTCTTTGGCACTCATGCCCTTGAGTTGGGTTTCGTACTCAGCACGGACGGCTTCAACCTCGTCCACACCTTTCTGATACTCGTCCATTTGACTCCAACCCATGAGTCCCTGGGTCGGTTCCTGACCTACCGGCCACATGGGGTAGAGGAAGCCGTAGGCAACCCACCAGATGATTGACGCCCAGAAGGCGATCATCCACCAGCGTGGTGGCGGGTTGCTAAGCTCCCGGAGGTTGTCGTCCCAGATATGTCCGGTATTGTTTTCACCCGGAAAAGGATTGTTATCCGCCATTTTTGTCTCCGCTATCATTTGCATCATCGTCCATAGGGATGAAGCGGTTTTTTTCCAGCTTCTCCCGGTTTTTTGGACGCAAGGCGTAGAAGTACACGCCAATCATTAGGAAGAACGTGACCACCGTCATGATCAAACCGATCCAATCGTTGGTGGTCATCGCCTCCCAGTCTGTATGAAAGTACCCTTTCATTTACTGACGATAGACCTTGTTTTCGTCCAGAGTCGCCATCGTTCCCAGGACCTGCAGATAGGCAACCATCGCATCTTCCTCGGTCTTGCCCTTCAGCTCGTCATTGGCTGAGGCAATGTCTTCATCGGTGTAGGGAACACCCATCAGACGCATCACCTGGAAGCGTTGTGCCATATCCACACCCTCGACCGTGTTGTCTTTCAGCCAGGGATAGTTGGGCATGACCGACTCAGGAACCACGGAGCGCGGTGCGCGCAGGTGTTTCCGGTGCCAATCGTCCGAGTACTTACCGCCGAGACGCGCGAAGTCAGGACCGGTACGTTTCGAACCCCATTGGAAAGGATGGTCATACATGGACTCTGATGCCAGAGAGTAGTGACCATAGCGCTCTTTCTCATCACGGAAAGGACGCACCATCTGAGAGTGGCACAGATAGCACCCCTCCCGCTGATACACATCCCGTCCAGCCAGTTCCAGAGCGGTGTACGGACGAACACCGTCACCCGGCTTGTGGTCCTGCAGGGTCTGACCTGCCTGACGCTGCCAGATCAACTCCGGAGCGTTGTTATGCTCCATGGTGTTCTTCATGAAGAACAGCGGAACAATCTCGACAAGGCCACCAACGGACAGGGCCATTGCCAGAATAACCAGGAGCAGCCAGATGTTTTTCTCCATCTTCTCCTGGAAGCCAACAGATTGATTATCATTCGCCATTTTTGCGAAACCCCCTAAAAATTAAGCCGTTGCTGCAGCGGTGCGAGCCTGCTGCAGGCTGCCTTCACTGGATGCTTTCGCAACAGTCATAAGAACGTTGATCAGCATCAGCACAGCGCCGAGCAGGAAGATCATTCCACCGATCGCCCGCATTGCGTAGTAGGGATGCATGGCTTCAACGGATTCCGCAAAGGTGTAGGCCAGAGTGCCGTACTCGTCATACGCGCGCCACATCAGGCCCTGCATGATACCGGACACCCACATTGCGACGACGTAGACAACCGCGCCGATGGTGGCCGTCCAGAAGTGTGCGTTGATCAGCTTCATGGACCACATTTCGGTGTGGAAGGTACGCATCATCAAATGATAGATGGCGCCAATCGCGACCATGGCCACCCAGCCCAGAGCACCGGAGTGTACGTGACCTACGGTCCAGTCGGTGTAGTGAGAGAGGGCGTTGACGGTCTTCAGAGACATGACCGGACCTTCGAAGGTGGACATGGCGTAGAAGGCCAGTGACATGATCATGAAGCGCAGGATGTAGTCGGTACGCAGTTTGTCCCAGGCACCGGACAGGGTCATCATGCCGTTCACCGCGCCACCCCAGGAGGGGATGATCATGGCCAGGGAGACAGCGGCGCCCAGAGAACCGGTCCAGTCAGGCAGTGCGGTGTACTGCAGGTGATGCGCACCCAGCCACACATAGCCGAACATCAGGGCCCAGAAGTGGATGACCGACAAGCGGTAGGAGTAGACCGGGCGGCCTGCCTGTTTCGGCACGAAGTAGTACATGATGCCCAGGAACCCGGCAGTCAGGTAGAAACCAACCGCGTTGTGACCCCACCACCACTGAACCATGGCGTCCTGAACGCCGGAGAACAGGGAGTAGGATTTGAACATGTCAACCGGGACGGCCAGGCTGTTGACCACGTGCAGGTAGGTGATCATGACCATCATGCCGAGGAAGAACCAGTTAGAGACATAGATGTGTGACGACTTGCGGGTCGCCAGGGTCATGATGAAATTGAAGGTGTAGCTCAGCCAGACAACCGCGATCGCCAGATCGATCGGCCATTCCAGTTCTGCGTACTCCTTGCTCTGGTTGATGCCCAGCGGGAGGGTGATCACAGCGGCAACGATGATCAGGTTCCAGCCCCAGAAGACAAACCATGCGAGCTTGTCACTCCAGATCCGCACGCCGCAGGTACGCTGGACGCTGTAGTACGATGTTGCCATCAGCGCACAACCGCCAAAGGCGAAGATCACCGCGTTGGTGTGAAGCGGACGAAGACGCCCGAACGTGATGTAAGGAATATCGAAATTCAGAATCGGCCAGGCAAGTTCTGATGCAATGTAAACACCAACGAATGCGCCTACAACTAAGTAGACCACGGCCATGACGGTAAACCATCGCACAACATCGAAGTTGTACTTTTGCTCGGCTGCGGCGTCCATGTACCCCCCTCAATTAAAACAAAAATGAATAAAAAAACTACGAAGTCAGGAATCGCAGGGAATAACCCTACTACTGCTACTGTGTGAAATGCCACAATCGCAGCGTGACATATATCACTCTTAAATGGATCAGATGTCAATACGATAATGCCCGGATACTGGACAATGAACGGACGTTTAACAGGCTGTTAAAACAATTATTTAACGAAGATTTGTGACTAATTGACACAGATCAAAAAAAGCCTAAAAAAACAAAAAACAAATGACCGAATAAGGCACAGCGCGCAATTGCAGACGTTGAATGAAAATCAGTTGCAAGTTGATTGAGAACAAATCTCATTAACCCAGCGCTGAGAGTCGCTCCAGGGCGCTGCTGTCGAGCACTTTGAGGGTGTGTTTGCGCAGTTGAATCAGGCGGGATTTCTGAAATCGGGTCAGTATTCGGCTGACGGTTTCCCGGGCCAGACCGAGATAGCTGGCGATATCACTGCGCGACATGCTCAAACCCAGTTCCTGACTGGAAAGACCACGCAAGGATGAACGCCGTGCCAGGGATAATATGAAGGCGGCCAGGCGCTGTTCCGCATTCTGCTGGATCAGTGAGGTGGTTACCATGTGACTCATGGCCATCTCCTGTCCTAGCAGCGTGATCAAAGCCTCCTGAATCGCTTCCCGGGATCGCCCGACCCGGGTCAACGCATCGATTTCAAGACTGCAGACACTGCTCTCCTCCAGGGCCCGCACCGTGTACGAGTAACGTTTGGTCGCCAGTCCATCACTACCGATCAGGTCACCGGGGAGAAAAAATCCCACTACCCTCTCAGAGTTGGAGAGATCCCAGGTCAGCGCCTTGAATGAGCCCGACTTGACTGCATAGATCGCGTGGAACGGCTGATTGTGCGCCATCAGCATCTCGCCTCGCCTGATGGGTGTGCGCCTCGCCAGGACCCCATCCGGCACCCCACTTTCAGGCTCCGCATAATCCAGTACCTGGCAGATGGGATCCAGGCCGCATTCCCTGCAGGCCACCTCCTGGGGTGGCTCCCCTTTGGCGGGACCGGGCAGGCAGCAGGTACGGGACATCGAGATCCGCTATTTGAAGATGGATTCGACCGAAAAGCCGTCTCTTTCCAGAATATCCCTGAGGCGTCTCAGTGCGTCCATTTGAATCTGCCTGACCCGTTCACGGGTCACACCCAGTTCATTCGCCACCTGTTCCAGAGTGGAGTTTTCATAGCCGTGCAGACCGAAACGCCGCTCCACCACCTCCCGCTGCTTGTCATTGAGCTTACTCAGCCAACGGTCCAGGTTAGCGTTCAGCCCATCGTTCTGGATGTCCACTGTCGGGTCATGATTTTTTTCATCAGCGATCGTATCCAGCAGCGGCTTGTCCGCATCCTTGCCAAACGGGGTATCCACAGAGGTGACACGCTCATTCAAACCCAGCATGCGTTTGACTTCGTCGATGGGGCGATCGAGCAGTTCGGCAATCTCCTCGGAACTGGGTTCGTGATCGAGGGACTGGGCCAGTTTGCGTGCCGCTCTCAGGTAGACATTGATCTCCTTGACCACATGAATCGGCAGGCGGATGGTGCGAGTCTGGTTCATGATCGCGCGTTCGATCGTCTGGCGTATCCACCAGGTGGCGTAGGTGGAAAAGCGAAATCCCCGTTCCGGATCGAACTTCTCAACGGCACGGATCAGACCCAGATTGCCCTCCTCGATAAGATCGAGCAGCGCAAGACCCCGATTCATGTAGCGCCGGGCTATTTTCACCACCAGGCGCAGATTACTCTCGATCATGCGCTGCCGGGCCGCCTGGTCACCCTTCTGGGCCAGGCGCGCATAGTAAACCTCTTCTTCAGCGGTCAGCAGTTTGGATATCCCGATCTCGTTGAGATACAGGCGGGTGGCATCCATCTGCGCATCGCTGGCTTCCAGGGTTTTGTTCTTCAGGGTTTCATTGGAAGCACTCTTCTCGAAGGAAGCTTCGCTGCTCTCTTCCTGGTCGTCAGACATGATGATTTCACTGTCTTCCAGGTCCTCCATGGCAGTGTCTTCATCCGAGGTATCCGACTCGACTGAGGTATCAATCATTCTAATCTCCATCTCGCTCTCAACACTTTAATGATTATTATGTTATGACCACGGCTATCGACGCGGCAGCAAGGGCAGAGGGTTGATCGGCTTGCCCTTTTTCCTGATCTCGAAATGCAGCACAGGCCGGGCATCGCTGTTCGGCGATCCCATGTACGCCACGATATCACCCTTGGTCAATTTATCACCCTCTTTTACCAGGAGTTTTCGATTGTATCCATAGGCACTCAGGTAGTCCCGATCATGTTTGATGATAACCAGATTCCCATAGCCCACCAACCCGTCCCCCGCATAGACCACCCGGCCCGCTTCTGCTGCCTTGACCGGCTGCCCGTCACGCCCACTGATCCAAACACCTTTGCGGTTATGATCCTGAGAGGAAAATGTACGGATTACTTTCCCTTTGGTCGGCCAGGCCCAGGCTAACTTGACGTTCTTTTTCTGCGCTGTGACGGGGGTCGGCTTTACCGGTGCCGGTTGCAAGGATTTCCGCTCCGGCGGGGGCTTTGGGGTGGTTTGCCGAACTGCCGGCTTGTGCGGCGCGGTTGGAATTGTCGCAACCACCGGCGGCTGTCTCCGAGTGGCGCTGGGCGCTCCAGCAGGATGATCCTTGACACGACGTTCGTGGGGCTTGAGCCGCAGGCGTTGTCCCGGATAAATCGCATAATCCGGCCCCTTGATCCCATTCCAGGCCGCCAGTTGTTTATGTTCCAGATAGTGACGCCAGGCGATGGAATAAAGCGTGTCTCCTGGCTGAACCAGGTAGTAGGTGCGTGATGTCCTGATACGACTGGGGTTTCGCGCCTGCCGGGTCAGCACAGGTTGCGCCGCAGCGGTCTTCCGTTCGGCACCGGACTCCCGGGTGTAGACCGGTGCACTGCCCTTGGAGGCGCAGGCGCCGAGAAACAGCAGCGCACAACACACCAAACCGGTGAGCCATACCGGGGAGCGGGCCGGAGATGCGTTGCTGAAATTGCGAAACACCGGATACCTCTCGTATCGTTCCTGTCAGGGCCTGCAGCGCAGGTCTGCTGATCACCGGCTCGGCTGCCGCCTCCTACCTGAGTAAAAAGAACGCCAGGGCGAATACCGCCACCAGCAGCCAACCCACGCGATCCACATAGCGGTGCAACACCTCTTCCATGCGTGGCCCGCCCCAGGCCATCAATGATGCCACCATGAAAAAGCGTGCCCCCCGCCCCACGGCGGAGGCAATCAAAAACGGCACCATCGCCATCGCCACAACTCCGGCGCTGATGGTGAATATCTTGTAGGGTATGGGCGAGAAACCGGCCAGGAATACCGCCCAGAATCCCCACCGGTCAAACCAGCTCTGAGCTTGCTGATAAGCCTCCCAATACCCCCAGCTGTGCAGCCAGGGTTCCACGAAATCCATCGCGAAGACGCCGATAAAATATCCCAGCAGCCCGCCCAGCACAGAGGCCAGGGTGGTGAGACCGGCGTAGTACCAGGCACGGGCCGGTTCGGCCATGCTCATGGGTGCCAGCATCACGTCCGGAGGAATGGGAAAAAACGAGGACTCGGCAAAACTCAGTCCGGCCAGATAGCGGGGCGCGTGAGGATGACGGGACCAACGCATGGCGCGCGCATACAGTGAGGAGAAGAGCCCCATCAGATCATCCCCCCCACCAGGGGGACGAAATTCGCCGCCTCCAGCTGTTCCTGCTGAAAGCCCTCTTGGGTGCGGGTGATGCGAATCATGACCTGTCCGTTATTTTTTTGCAGCGGCAGCACCAGTCTGCCACCAACCGCAAGTTGGTCGAGCAGACTTTGTGGCAATCCATTGGGTGCCGCGGTGACCAGGATGCCGTCGTAGGGGGCGTACTCCGGTAACCCGATGCCGCCGTCACTGTGCTTGAGATGCACGTTTCGCAAGCCAAGTTCCCGGAATCTGCTGCGCGCCTGTTCCATCAGTGCCGCGATGCGCTCGACGCTGTGAACACGACGCACCAGCTGAGCCAGGATTGCACACTGATAGCCGGAACCGGTCCCGATCTCAAGCACCGTCTCGGGCATGCCCCCTTCGACCAATGCTTCTGTCATGCGCGCCACGGTGTAGGGTTGGGAAATGGTCTGTCCATGGCCGATGGGCAGTGCGGTCTCCTCGTACGCGCGACTGGCCAGTGCCTCGTCAACAAAGATGTGGCGCGGAGTGTTGCACATGGCTTCGAGCACCGCTGCGTTTCGGATACCCTTGTTGCGCAGACGCTTGACCAATCGCTCCCGGGTACGCTGGGAGGTCATGCCGATACCCTGATGTTCGCGCCACATGATCATCCCTTCAACCAGTCGTCAACGGCCTGCAAGGCACTGTGGCGGGTCAGGTCCACCTGCAACGGCGTGACCGAAACATATCCATGGCGCACAGCATGGAAATCCGTACCGGGGCCGGCATCCTGCTCAGCACCGGCGGGGCCGACCCAATAGATCACCTTGCCCCGAGGATCCTGGCTTTTCACCACCGGCTCGGCCTTATGCCGATGCCCCAGGCGGGTGGCGACGAAGCCGCTCAACGATTCATAGGGCATGTCGGGGACGTTCACGTTGAGAATCACGCCCTCGGCCAGGGGCGCCTCCAGCAGACGCTCGACCAGTTCAGCCGCGACGCGCCCGCCGGTCTCGAAATGCGAGGGGGTGTGGGAGCTCATTGAAATGGCGATGGCCGGCAGCCCCAGAAAGCGTCCTTCCGTCGCGGCAGCCACGGTACCGGAGTAGAGCACGTCATCGCCCATGTTGGGTCCGGCATTGATCCCGGAAACCACCAGATCCGGCTCTTCGTCGAGCAATCCGGTTATCGCCAGGTGCACGCAGTCGGTCGGCGTTCCGTCCACCCGGATGAAACCGTTCTCCATGGTCCGTGCTCGCAGGGGGTTGACCAGGGTCAGGGAGTTACTGGCTCCGCTGCGGTCCTGATCCGGCGCCACCACCACGATATCGCCAAGCGCCGACAACTTGTCCGCTAACATCTGCAGGCCCGGAGCCTGATAGCCGTCGTCGTTACTCAGAAGAATTTTCATACCGGGCACAATATACTTTAAATGGGTCCCGGTCTCATCCGATTGTTTGTTCCGGTCAGGTCGTCACCGGGCAGATAGGATCGAGATTCTTCCGCACCACTCCCGGGGCCTGTTAACATGCCGACAAGCCCTCACAGAGCCCGCCAACATGACTCATCATGACACTGACGAAGACGAGGACATGCGCGCCTTCTTTCAAGAGGTTGGTGATGTCGAACCCTTGAAAAACAAGCGTGCAGCGCCGTTCCGCCGGCGTCTCCCCCCGCGCCCCCTGCATCTGGGTCTGGACGATGATGACGATCTTGACCAGGACCTGTATTCCGATCAGGAGATCGAGACCGGCGAGGAACTGTGGTTTGCCCGTCCCGGGGTGCAAAACCGGTTGATGCAGGATCTGCGACGAGGTTATCTGGAGATCGGCGCGGAGTTGGATCTGCACGGCCTCACGGTGCGCTACGCCCGGGAGGAGCTCAAGCGGTTTATACAGGAGTGCCAGCGCCGCCAGATCCGTTGCGTGCGCATTATCCACGGCAAAGGCTATGGCTCCGAAGATCGTCAGCCGGTACTCAAGCAGAAGCTCAACCTGTGGCTGAGACAGCGCGAGGATGTGCTGGCCTTTACCTCGGCCACCCGCCGCGATGGCGGCACCGGCGCCGCATACGTATTGTTTCGCAATCCCCGCAAGGACAAACACAAGCGTTGAAATCCCGCTTAATCCGAGTAAAATGCTAGGTTATTATCCATCAACGGAGCCCAACCCCTGCGATGCAGTAACCGGAAGTAATCAGGAGTACCCTCAGCTTGGCAATCAGAATCAAAAGTCAGTGGCATGACGATGAAACGATCCGCTCAGCGGAAGAGATCGGAGGCGCCATCGCATTCATCGCCTGGCGTATCGCCCTGGACAAAGCCATCAATCTGCACGGCAAGCAGTTCGTCTACGAAGACGACCATCAGCGCCTTGCGGTCATCAGCGAATATCTGATCTACGAAACGCAGATTGCCGATCGCATGATCCATGGCATGGTCGATCCGGAGACCCGGGTGGCGATTGTCACGGCGCTGGTATTGAAGCTGGCGGATCATTACCAGGATAACGCCAGCGACCTGATCAGCGCCGCCGACCATGCTCAGGCCTTCATCGAACGCTACAACCAGCGCTCTGGCGAATATGCCGAGTTCAATTTCAGCTCAGACGGTCCCAGCTACCCGTTCATCCGCCATCTGGGCTACGAAATCCAGCAGGTGATGAGCAATGAGGCGCACGACAATCGATGGGTGATTGACCAGGTCATGGATGTGGACGGCCCGGAAATCTACAAACAGCTGGCCCGCGCGGTCAGAAACCTTTTCGATTAGGAATACCCATGCGACCCGCACAACTGCTTACGATCCTTGAACAGGAATTCATGAGTACCCGCGAGGGTCATCACACACCGGTGATGCTCTGGGGGCCTCCCGGAGTCGGCAAGTCCGATATGGTACGTGAGGTGGCCCACAACCATCAGGCCCCGGTGATCGATATCCGACTCTCGCAAATGGAGCCCAGCGACCTGCGCGGCATCCCGTTTCGATCCGACAACACCGTGGAGTGGGCGATTCCCTCAATCCTCCCCGATACCGAGCGGCACGGTCGCGAGGGGATCCTGTTCCTCGATGAGATCACCTCGGCCCCCCCCACCGTATCCGCCGCCGCCTACCAGTTGATACTGGACCGGCGCCTGGGCGAGTACCAGGTGCCCGACGGCTGGGCCATCTTTGCCGCTGGCAATCGCCAGGGCGACCGGGGTGTGACCTACAGTATGCCGGCCCCATTGGCAAACCGTTTTTCCCATTTCGAGGTGGAGACACACCTGGATGACTGGGTTGCCTGGGCCTATCGACACCATATCGACGAGCGGGTCATCGCATTTCTTCGATTCCGTCCCGAGCTGCTGTTCGATTTCGACCCGGCACATAACCCGGTGGCCTTCCCATCCCCTCGCTCCTGGGAGTTTGCCCATCGGGCATTGCAGAAGTTTTCACAACATCCGCGACTGCTGCAGGGCGCTTTGCAGGCCTGTGTCGGGCCTGCGGCCGGTATCGAGTTGAACGCCTTCGTCAACAGTCTCGACAAGATGCCCGACCTGGACGCGATTCTACGCGGCGAGGAGGTGCCTACCCCCGCCGAGATCGACCTGCAATACGCCGTGGCGTCGGCCCTGGTCGGCCGCGCCATCAGGGCCCACGAGGCAGGCGATGGCCTCGAGATACACGGCCGTATCCTTGAATATGCCGGACGTTTTCCGCAGCGGGAAATGGGCGTGATGCTGGTCTCCGACATGCATCGCGCGGTGGGCGAATCCCTGTTCGAGGTACCCCAGTTCAACGATTGGGCGCAGGCGGTGTGTGACGTCATGCTCTATGAGTGAGTCATGGACCAGGAACAGATCGAGACCAAACTGGCTGCGGCGCGCACCAAACTGATCCTGGACAAACCCTTCCTGGGAGCCCTGGTGATGCGTCTGCCCATGGAGGCGGCGAATCCGGACTGGTGTCCCGCAACGGCCACGGATGCCCGCAAGTTCTACTACAATCCGGAATTCATCGACCAACTGACGCTCGATGAGACCCAGTTCATGCTGGCTCACGAAGCCTTGCATTGCGCCCTCTCCCACTTCGCCCGGCGTCAACACCGGACCAAGCTTCACTGGGACATGGCCTGCGATTATGCGATCAATCCGCTGCTGGTCGCGGATGGCCTGAAGCCGCCGCCGGGCTCCCTGATGTTGTTACAGTTCCAAGGCATGACGGCTGAGGAGATCTACCCCTGCCTGGATGACAAGAACGACGAGCAACCCCTGGACAACCACGTCTACGATGAGGACAACACCCAGGGTACCGGTTCGGGTACGACTGAAAAGCAGATGAACAAGGACCGGGAGCAATCCGATAGCGAACGGGAGGGGGACGAACACGAGCAGCCCCAGGCCGGCTCAGGCTCCGCTGCCACACAACCCCCACCCCTGTCCCCGGATGAAGCCGAGACGCTCAACATCCAGTGGCAGCAACGTCTCGCCGGGGCCGCCCAGCAAGCCATGCAGGTTGGTAAGCTTGACGGTGCCATGGCCCGCATGGTGGATCACCTGCTGCAGCCCCAACTGCCCTGGCGCCTGCTGCTGGCCCGTTACATGACCGCCATCGCCCGGGACGATTTCAGCTACATGCGACCCTCCCGTCGGGAGGGGGAGTTCATTCTCCCCAGCCTGCGCAGCAATCAGGTGGAACTGGTGGTGGCGTTGGATACCAGCGGTTCCATTCAGGACCGTGAAATGGGGGAGTTTCTGGCGGAAATCGATGCCCTCAAGGGGCAGATGCGCGCCCGTGTCACCCTGCTCGCCTGTGACTCGGCCCTGGCTGAGGGTGCGCCCTGGGTATATGAGGCCTGGGAGGACTTTCAACTCCCCGAATCGATAACCGGCGGTGGCGGGACAAGTTTTTTGCCGGTGTTTGACTGGGTTCGGGATCAGGGGATTCGCCCCGATTTACTGGTCTACTTCACCGATGCGGAGGGTGCATTTCCCGAGCACCCCCCGCAGTTTCCGGTGATCTGGCTGATCAAAGGCAAGGAATCCCCACCCTGGGGGCAGAGAATCCAGCTGAACTGACCGGCTAGAGGGATTTCTTCAGTGTGAACGCGCCACGCAGGTCACCTGGCTGGTAGCCCCGCGCCTTGTCCTGTGGGTAGAGCTCATCGAGTTTCGCTGCGACCGGCTCCGCAAGTTCGGCCCCGTGGCACTTGGTGCAAACCTCGGCCGTGGGGATCGCCTTCATCATGCGGAAAACTTTACGGCCCTTTTCTTCCACGACCTCCGCCTTAACCAGCTTCATGGGATCCTCACCCGCCTGTTTCCGGGTTTCGAACTCCTCCAGCACGGCAGTCTCCCAGGCATCCGGGGTATTGTCCTGATTGCGAATTTTCAGGCTGGTGCGACCGACTTCCCAGCGGCTCATCTGGGAGTGGGCCTCCGCAAGCTGTGGAGCCACGGTATTACAGGTCGAGATGGCACCCACCGGTCCACTTTTCTTCATGCTTTTCTGCAGTTCACCCTTGAGGTCGGTCATGAAGGCCTTGATGACGCCCTTACCTTCTTCCACATTGGCCTGCATCGCTTCGTCTGCGTGAATCACACTGCACATCATCATCGATGACACCAAGGCAATCGCTCTGATTTTCATTGTCTGGCTCCTATGAAATCGTTCATCTATCCGGCATCAGCGGGCGTGCTTTGGCCCCCGGATTCCGGACGGTTGGTCGAGAGCGGCTAGGTTAATGGAAAGCCCCTGCGACACCAACCACATATCTCGAAGACAAATCCTGTGGTTGTGTTTACAATGTAATGTCGCGGTATTTCCAGCTTGGGATCCGAGCACGGCTGCCAGCAGACATGAACCGGTCCCGCCAGGAACTATTCAGACAGTCCCGGAATCAGTAAATGGCATGATAAAAAAATTGCCTAACCTCTTCGCGCAACTGTTGCTCATGGCAACATGCCTGTACGCCGGCATCATTTCAGCAACTGAAGAAGACGCCATCAAACTCCCCGAACTGGGGTCATCCTCAGACCAGTACATGACGCCTCTGGATGAGGTCAAACTGGGCAAAGAGTTCATGATGAGCGTTCGCCGGACCGGCACGGTGGAGGACGACCCGCTGCTTTCCGAATATATCGAAAACCTGGGCAACAAACTGCAGAAGCAGAGCGATGCCAGCGGACTGGCGTGTCATTTCTTCATCATCGATCAGCCCGACATCAACGCATTCGCGGGTCCCGGCTGCCATATCGGCATCAACAGCGGTCTTATCCTGGCGACTCAGAGTGAAAGCGAACTGGCTTCGGTAATCGCCCACGAACTGGCGCACATTACACAGAAACACCTGCTGCGTGCCTTCGAGGCTGCCAATGAGGTGAGCGGCAAGACCGCAGCCCTGTTGCTGGCATCGATCCTGGTAGGGGTTGCCGGATCACCGGATGCGGGCATTGCAATGGCAACCGGAGTCCAGGCCAACGCCATTCAGGAGCAGATCAATTTCACTCGCAGTAATGAGAAAGAGGCTGACACGGTCGGCATTCGCATTCTTGCCCGTTCGGAGTTCGACCCCAGGGCCATGCCGGTGTTTTTCGAACGTCTGACTCATGCCAGCCGCCTTTACGAATCCGGCATACCCGAAATCCTCCGCACCCACCCTGTCACGACCAACCGTATCGCTGACGCCCTTGGACGCGCTGAGGAATACGCCTATCGGCAATATCCGGGCAACCTGAGTTACTTTCTGACCCGGGAGGCGTTGCGCTTCGGTTCTTACAAGGAGTCGGACAAGGCGGTCAAATATTTTGCAACGGGTCTTGCGGAGGGGCGGCATCTCAACCAGGAAGCCCATGAATACGGCTATGTCCTGGCACTGACGGCCAACCGGGAGTTTGACAAGGCGCAAACGATTATCGAAAGGCTGCTGAAGGCGTATCCCGAACAACCTGAGTTCGTACTCGCATCAGCACAGATCTATCAGGACCGGGGCGAGCATGCCCAGGCGATCAAGCTGCTCGATACCTATTTCAGCCTGATGCCGGACAACTATCCCATCGCACTCAGTTACATCGAGGCGCTTACCACGTCCAGGAAACTCGAGAAGGCCCGCAGCATTGCTCAGCAAACCCTTGAACTGCACGCCAATGATCCGACCCTTTATCGCCGTCTGAGCAAAATCGAGGAAATGGATGGCCATCAGGCCGAATCCCATCGTCTGCTTGCGGAGGCTTACATCATAGATGGTGCCCTGCGCTCTGCCGTCAATCAGTTGGAAATCGCACTGGGTGAGGCGGAGAAAAGCGATTTCTACCTGGTATCCAAGATCGAGTCGCGCCTGAAGAAGCTGCAGGAAACTCTGAAATCGGCCGAGGCCGACGAACTTTAAGGTACGGGAACGTGCTGCTCGTCAGGCATGGCGAGCGGGCGCTGCCTGTTCCACCCCCCCTTTCCTGCCCAGGAACCCGGACCTGCCCCCACACCGGGTTCCGGTAAACCCCTACAGCCACCGGCCAAAACCCAAATTCCACCTGAGGATGATGGGATTCAAACATCACAAATCACTAATATTAAAACAATTTTTACTTGATCTCGCGTTCTGTTTAGGTATTCTTAGCGAACTGCCCGTAAGAGGCAGGACAGGTCGGCAAGCCAATCACAACGAAAACAATCAAAAGGCTCACCGATACCACCGACAATGATGGAGGAACTTGTGCAGAGTCACCGCAACTTTTTCACTAAAGGGTTGCTCTAATTGCTCTGACACCATCGCAACGGGTGAACACCGGACAAACCGGATCGACGATCGGGTGTGTGGATGTGCTTCACGAACCCGGCGATGGCGACAGACAAGACCATAACAATGATGAATGTGACCTGCACTCAATCCCGTCTGTCAGGCCGCGGCAGGAACCTGATCCTGGCCGTGACACCAAGCAGTCCACGACAATTCGGGCCTATGAAATTGACCAACCAATTCAGTTTCATGCAATGAACGTCAATCACTAACCTTTCTCAGTCTGGAGAGAATGAATGAGCACTGAAATGAAACGCAGGATCTTCCTTAAAAGATCACTCGCAGCAGGTTCGGTAGGCTTTGCTGCCGCGACCGGCCTCCTGGCACCGCAACAGGTACTTGCTGCCTGGAACAAAACTGCTTTCGAAGCGAAAGATCTGGACGGCGCCTTGAATGCATTGCTGGGCAGCGCTGACATGGCAGAGTCCGGCGACATCAAGGTCAAGGCACCGGATATCGCTGAAAACGGCGCTGTGGTGCCAGTCACCGTTGAGACGGATATGAGCGGAGTCGAGTCCATCGCGGTAATCGCATCCAATAACCCGGTGCCCCTGGTTGCCAACTTTGTTCTCGGCCCTGGCGCAGTCAGTTACGTTTCCACCCGCATCAAGATGGGTAAAACCGGCGATGTTATCGGTGTGGTGAAAGCGGGCGGCAAGCTTTACAGCGCGAAGAAAGAAGTCAAAGTCACCATCGGTGGTTGCGGCGGTTGATCGCCATCACGCCCCATACACGTATATAGAGAGGTATCGAAAATGGCAAAATCGATCAAGGTTCGCGCCAGCGAGAAAAACGGCGTCACCACGGTGAAAGCCCTGATGACCCATCCCATGGAAACCGGAGGTCGTAAAGACAGCAAGACCGGTAAGAAAATCCCGGCTCATTTCATTCAGGAAGTGCTGTGCAAGCACAAAGGCAACACTGTGATGGCCGCTGAATGGAGCGGAGGCGTTTCCAAAAACCCCTACATCTCCTTCAAGTTCACCGGAGCCGCTAAAGGCGATGAACTGGAGCTGAGTTGGACGGACAACATGGGTGAAAGCGACAGCACCACCAGCCCGATCAAGTAGGGCGGAGTGTATGAATCACCCATGCCGGCTTGACTGACCGCTGCAGTCAAATCCAGGCAAGACAAAAAAGGCGCCAAACGGCGCCTTTTTTATATCCTGGCCTGACAGAATAGCTAAGCTCTACGCGACGATGCGACAAAGCCTCTCTGGGAGCTACACCTGCCGGAGGATCAGTCCTTTTTATCATCCTGGGATTTAGAGGATTCCTCTTCCAGCAGTTTGGCCCATTCCTCTTCCAGTGAACCCTCTTCAAACTCGGAAGATTGCAACGGCGCCTCATCCACTTCAGGCAGATCGATTTCGATTTTCGACAGGTCGTCCACCAGGGATTCACCACCCTGATGTGTGTCTTCGGAATCTTCCAGTTCGTCATCCACTGTCGCTTCTGCAACCGCTTCCGATGCCTGGGTCTCCGCCTCATGTATCATCTCGTCCGCCATGTCCATGACTTCATCGATGATTTCAGAAACCTCTTCATCCACATCCTTTCCGGTTTCCACATCTGCGGATGACTGGGTGGGCTCATCAATTTCCGCCTGCGCCTCAAGCAACGCCTCGTCCAGAAGATCGGCAGTTGCTTCCGCTGCCTGATCGGGCTCCGACTCCGGCATGAGTTCTGACTCAGGCGCTGGCTCGATCTCAGGGGCTGGCTCGATCTCAGGGGCTGGCTCGATCTCAGGCTCTGACTCGAGTTCGGGCTCTGGTTGTGGTTCGGGCTCTGGTTGTGGCTCGGGCTCGATTTCAGGTTCCGCCGGCATGATTCCGTCACCATCACCGATCGTTTGAGCCGGCTCTGCTGCACCAGTCACGGCCTCCGCGCCATCCGCGAACATGGTCGAGTATTCGTTGAGCATCCGGCCCATGGTGTCCATGGTCACCTTGAGCTCTTCGGAAAGGCGCTTATTCTCGTCCCGCAGATGGGCCACTTCCTCTTCATCGACCGAAGACCCCGAAGCGGCCTGAATTGAGTCAAGGCTGCTGCCCAACGCCTGGTAACTCAATGCCAGATTTTCCACATCCACGTCGGTTTGCTGCAGGTAGAGATGGTCGTCCTTAGTGAATCCGTTTATCACATTCTGATACAGCACCATCTCCGTCTGCATGATGTTGTGCAGTGACTGTTCCAGCACTGCGCCCTCCTGGTGATAACGCTCATGCAACATCGCCCGCAGGCGATCGGTGCGTTTCTGACGATCCTGTTGGACACGCCCCGCAAGGTGACGAGCTGCCTGACGGATTCGGCGTTTGCGCAGCAGTGCGAATACGATCAGCAGGATCGATACGATCATCATGCCAAGAAAAACCTCGACGATAATCAGCGCGGTGAGATTACCGATCTCAATCATGCGGGTTCCTCCTGGTCAGCCGGCTTGTCAGGCGCATCACTCTGTTCCTCACTCAGCAGATCGATTCGGTTACGCTGCGCAGATCGACGCAGCCACCAGAAAACGCCTCCGCCCAAAGCCACCAGGATCAGATTGATGGCCGAAAACCAGATCGCGGTGGACAGCCAGGAATCACCCTCCTCGGGAGCCTCCTGCGGCGCAGGCTCCGGCTCTTCAGGCGGTTCCGGACTCGCCACCACCGGGGGCTCGACTTCCGCTTCAACAGGCGGCTCGGGTTCGGCGGGCTCGGGAGGCTTAACACCTTCCACCTCGGCGGGACTGTCCAGAAATTCGATCGTCCCACCCTGAAGACTACGGGCAGACGCCTTGACCAGAATCTTGCGAGCACCTGAAAAACCCATGAGATCGATCTTCCCGCTGAGCTGAGCGCCCCGATTGTCCACCTCCAGATCGGTGGGGTTGCCTGTTTCGTCCTCCAGCCAGACCTCGAGCTGCACACTCGAGGGATCGACCAGGGTCTCATCAGCCTGCAGCGTCAGATCCAGCCCCTGTCCCTCGGTCCAGGGTTTCAGATCCAGGATTACCGGCGGCACCACTTCAAATGCAGACCGACGCTCGCGCATGAAGGTCGGTCCCCGGGCATCGATGACCCATTCACCGATCCCGCCACTCAGGTTCTCCCCCCCAAACCGGGTCGTAAAGACACCGTCATGAGCCTGCTCATCCCCGTCTTGACCGTTATCCAGCAGTGGCTGGGGTTCTGAAACCCCCGCGATGTCATGCAGGGTGGAAGTCACGTTCACCACATCGAGAAATTCCGCTTTACGGATGTCATTTCCGTGATCGCTGAACCTGACGCTGAACGGCAGGATCTCACCCTGAATAACCCGGTTCGGCAGATCCGTGGTAAGCATCTTCAGGTCGGTGACCACCATGACCCGGTTGTCCGGATCAACTTCGGCACGAATCCTCCACTCCCCCGCCTGCGGATTCGTGATCGTCAGCATGTCGTAGCCCTTGTCACGATGCCAGGTCACATGGGAAGGAGCATTCTGCGCAGAGAACGCCTTGCCATCAGGCGGGATCACCTCGGTGGCCTGAGCGTCCGGCTTTCGAAATACCAGCAATGTCGCCTCGGTGATGCTGGAATCGATGTTGAACTTGTTGTCTTTCAGGGGAATGGCGTCCGGCTTCCCGACCTTCTCGAAAAGACGCAGGAAGAGTTTCTGCAGGGCGTCGGCATTCTCCGTCATCTCGTACCAGCCACCGGTCGCATCCGCCAACTCTCGCATCAACTCATGGTCAGCGTTCTTTGAAAGGGCGATGGTATGAATGGTCGCATCCAATGCCTTCAACCTGGGTAGGATATTCTGCAAAATTCGTTTTTTCGATGCCGCATTACGCGTCCGGTCCCTGGAAATATCCACCATGCCATCGGTCAACAGGATAACGCTGCGGCGAAATGCCCCGGCAGGCCCGGACCAGTCTTCCGTGGCCCGTTTGATCGCGTCCTCGATGTTGGTGAACTGGCCCGGAGATCCGATGGATTCCGAACTCTTGCGGGCTTTTGATTTCCATGCCTTGTCCACCTGACCCAGGGGGATCTGCATATTCACATACTGCCCGAAGGTCCAGACCCCCGCACGGGTGTCCGGGGGCAACAAGCCGACCAACAGTCGCAGCGCCGGACGCCGGAGGTTTTCCGGATCGTTCTTTTTCATGCTGCCCGAGACATCGATGAGTATTCGCACATCCGCCTTTTCATCGGCAGCTGCCCGCACACTGGAGAGGGGTGCGCAAACGAACACGATGAGGAGAAGCAGAGACATCAACCAGGCATTCAAATTCTCATGCCCCGATGAATTGAAGCAGGCGCTGTTCCGACGACGGAATTCGTCTGAGTCATTGCCGATGGGATGAAGGCGATACACAGGCCTTACCTCTTCTCTGCAGTCGCGCCGGGTGTTCCATTGGATGGCCGCGCACAACCAGGGTTTACGTTTTCAGGAGAATCACGGCCACTCGTCAGGCCCCTGATCCGATACCCGATTGGCGCATCTGAGCGTTTCGACTGACCGCTCCCGGTAACCGTTTGCGGATCACCCCTGACAATGGCCCATGCCAGGGTCAGTGGGATATGAACGCGCACACAACAGATCCTGTTCTGGTGCCGAATCAATAACGTTAACGGCTAACGGGGATAGCTCTTTAATTCCCATAACACCGTCCACCCTGAAGCGTGGGTTTTTTGGGACCCGTCAGCTGTTGTTCCTGTAGGGGGATGTGAGCCCCTCCGGTTGCCTGCTGAAACGCTTATAGGACCATTGATACTGACTCGGAAAGAGTGCTATCAGCTGCTCCACACCCTGATTGAGTGCCGTAGCGGCCTTCACCGGGTCTTCATCATCGATCCCGGCTGGAGGCGCGAGGTAATGGACCCGGTAGCCGCGCCCCTGTTCCAGCCGTTCGGCACAGGCCAGCACCAGTTTAGCACCGGTCTTGCGCGCCAGCCGGTTGACCAGCAGCATGGTAAGTGCGGGAGTATGAAAAAAGGGGGCAAAAACCGCCCCCTTGTCCGATTTCGGTTGCTGGTCGGGAAGAATGCCCGAGATGCCTCCCGCCTTGAGGGTTGCCAGCAGACGTTTCACTCCGCGGTTGTCGGTCGGCACCAGTTCGGCACCGCCCCGTTCCCGGGCCTGTTTCATCACATCGTCCAGAAACGCCACCCTCGGAGGTCGGTAGAGATTGGTCACCTGCCCGCGGCGTTGCAGATCCAGTCCAACAATCTCCCAGCAGCCAATATGCGGCGCAAGCACCAACAGTCCCTGTCCGGGATCCCGTTGCAGATGTACCTCACCCTCGACCGAGCAAATCAGGCTCGTCGCCTGTTCCAGCGATCTGAACCACACCGCGCTCAATTCCATCAAGGTACAGCCCATCTGCTGCAGCGTCTGGTTACGCAATGCCTGAATCTCGGGCTCCGGCTTTTGCGGGAAGCACAGCCGAAGATTGATGTCGATGATGCGGCGTTCACGGTTCGGTATCAGGCGATACAGGTTGCCGATAAGCCGCCCTATGGCATGCAGCCAGGAAAGGGGCAACACATGCATCCAACGCCAAATATGGTAAAAAATCCGCACGACCATGGACGCCGATTGTACACAAAAAAAGAACCACCCCGCAGTCCCGATACCCGTCTGTCGCTCATCGTCACTTAGCCCAGGTGAATCCCAGGCGGTCTACACTATAGGGATCGATTCCGACAACTTGATGAGGCCCGACACATGACCGATCACTCGCTGCATAACCTCTCGCCCAAGCAGGCGTGGCAAATGATGCAGGACGACCCCCGCACAGTACTCGTGGACATCCGCTCCAGCATGGAGTTTCTGTTTGTCGGGCATCCCAAGGGCGCGGTCCACATCCCGTGGATCGATGAGCCGGACTGGACGGTCAATCCGTTGTTCGTCACCGACATCCGTAAACTGCTGCTGGGCGGCAGTGTCTGCACCATCGATGAAGGCTGCGCACCGGTCATTTTGATCTGCCGCAGCGGGAAGCGTTCACTGGAGGCCGGCAAAGCTCTGCTGGATGGCGGATTCATGCGGGTGTTCCATGTCGATGAAGGTTTCGAAGGCGATCTGGACGATCAGCATCATCGCAGCAGTGTGGGGGGCTGGCGTTACCAGGGATTGCCCTGGGAGCAGTGTTGATTCGCGACGAACTGAAGGCCGGTCATCGACCGGCTTTTTTTCAGTCAACTTTTCCGGCGGCATGCCGATAGCCTCTGCATGCTCAGGTTGGAACTCCCCTGATTCTGGACTGAATCGGAGTTGAAACGCATCGAAACACGCCTCCTGAGCTGATTTCGAGGCGGTGCGTTTGAAAATTGGGAAATAAAAAACACGATCGGCGGAATATATTCCATTGTTTTATTATGGGTAATATTTTGCTATGTTTTTTGATTGTTTAAGTCATTTTCGTCACTTGAAGAATCTTAAAATTACTCTAACCTGATAAATTTAAAGAAATTAGTGAATTTCAACGGGGTGGCGCAGTATGCCTGAAGCGGCCAGACTGATGCAGATATGCGCCATCGAGGGAACCGGTACCTGTTCATCCGCGTACCGCCACATTGATGAATACTCCGGAGTGCCTTCGCTCATTCCGGTCACGGCATGGCGGTTCGCCACCATGTCATTGCAGTACACACGTATCGCATCACAAGGAGTCACCCAGGTGAAACCCAAGACCAGTCACAGGAAACTTCTCCTCAGTCTGCCTCTTTTCCTCACTATGACAGCGCTGAACCTGTCGGCTCATGCAGACACCCGCGGCTACATCGACGCCGTCACAGCCGATGTCGAAGAGTTTTCCAGCGGTAACTTCAATCCCCCGCCTGATTCCACCTGGGTGGCGAAGATCTCGGCCCAAAATGGGGACGCAGGATCGCCACAGGCCAAGCTCGAGGATTTTTCCAGTTTCATCAAGGAAAAATCCCCAGGCAGCTACATCTTCTATTCAAAGCTTCCCAAAGCGTATCAAACCCGACTGCACCAGGATTATCTGGCCACCGGTGACCTGGAAAAGGTCAAACAGGATATCTTCAAATATTCCCGAGAAGTCAAACGGCAGAACCGGCAATAAAAAGTGGGCAACCCAATGAAGTACCAGTACACACGGAAAACGTCGAAGTTCGGAATACCCTGTCTCCTGCTATCGCTCTGCACGGCTCTGTCATCACCCGTCAGCGCCGGAGTGGACCGAAGCCTCCCTTTACCCCCGGGCAGCATTGCACCCAGTGCGGATGAAGTGGCGCAGCAGGTCTATTTCGCCAACCATTTCTACTCATTCAAGAACTTCTCGATAGCCCGACGCGGTAGCACCATGAGCGTGCTGATCAACCAATCGTCGAGCAACAAGGAAAATGCGGTCAGCCTGGAACGGCATATCAACAATGACTACGAACTGGACCCCGATGAGGCGATTCGCTCCCGGGACCTGGCCATCTTTCATTCGGGCAACATGCGTGGCACCGGCATGCTGGTCACTGAATACACCGATGAAGACAAAAGCAAGGATTACATGGTGTGGACCCCGGCACTGCGCAAGATCCGTCGCTTTGCTCAGCCACAGCAGGACGAAGCCTGGGGCGGCAGCACCTTCACCTTCGGTGATGTCACATTGAGAAAACCCTCTGATGAGACCCATGAACTGATTGGCAAGAAAATCTTTCACACCTGTCTTGGCGCGATCGAGGATCTCGAGGGTAAGCATTTTCGCTACGTTGGAGAACTACCCGCCCGAAGCTGCAGACATGCCGGCAAAGAGGTTTATGGTTTGAAAAGCACAACCAAATTCGACAACTGGTGGTACGACTACCGGATCAGCTATGTCGACACCAGCAGCTTCGCCGATTACCGAACCCTCTATTACAAAGACGGCGAACTGATCAAAGTGGTGGACAGGGACTGGGGGCTGGTCAATAGTGACAGAAAAGGCGACCCCAGAGCGCTGTTCTGGAAATACTGGTATGGTCTCGACCTGCGTAGCGGACAGGAAAGCTGGGCTATCGTGCCGCAGAAGGTCGTGGAATATAACACCGATCGCAGTGGTTCTTACTGGACCCAGAAAACCCTGCGTAAGATCAAACGTTGAATCGCCCCAGGGTCTGTACACCGACCCCAGAAGGCGCTGAGATGGAGCCGTAACGACAAGGATTTCAAGGAGCCCTAACAACCGATTTGATGAACAGCACTCCGGAGTAGTTGTAGGAGGCCATCTGAGTAAACACGACGACGACCCTTATGAATAGACTTCACACATCGCTGAGCACACGCCCCTCACAGACCACAGGTTTCAGTCGTTACCTGCTACTGTGCACCCTGTTTCCACTGCTCGCCTGGGGCAGTGTGGAACGAAACCTTCCTCTCCCACCCAAGGGGGAAACCCCTGATGCGGACGAGATTGCGCGACAGGTCTATTTCGCCAATCATTTCTATGCCTTCAAGAACTTTTCCATCCTCCGCCGCGGCAATACCATGACCGTGCTCATCAACCGGTCCTCCAGTGGCAAGCAATCCGTCGTTGGACTCGAGCGGCATCTCAACAACAATTACGACCTGATTCCGGACGAAGCGATCCGCTCCAGGGATCTGGCGGTGTTTCATTCCGGAAAAATGCGTGGCACCGGCATGCTGGTCACCGAGTACAAGGATGACGACAAGAGCAAGGATTACATGATATGGCTGCCGAAACTGCGTAAGATCCGGCGCTTTGCGCAACCCCAGTACGACGACGCCTGGGGCGGCAGCGTATTCACCTTCGGCGATGTGACCCTGCGCAAGCCCGAGGATGAGACCCACGAACTGATCGGGGTAAAGACCATGCGTACCTGCCTGGGCGCAATCGAAGAGATGGAGGGTCGACACTATCGCTACGTCGGGGAATTACCGAGTCGCAGCTGCCGGCATGCGGGCAAAGAGGTATACGGCCTCAAGAGTACCACCAAGTTTGATTTCTGGTGGTACGACTACCGGATCAGTTATGTCGACACCAGCAGTTTCGCCGATTACCGCACCCTCTATTACAAAGACGACAAGCTGATCAAGGTCATTGATCGCGACTGGGGACTGGTCAACAGTGAAGACAAAGGCGACCCCCGCGCATTGTTCTGGAAGTACTGGTACGGCATCGACCTGCGCACCGGTCAGGAGAGCTGGGCGGTAGTCCCGCAGAAGGTCATCGATTACAACACGAATCAGGACAACGGCTTCTGGACTGAAAAGACCCTGCGCAAGATCAAACGCTGATTCACTCTTTGATACCGACGCCCTTGGCCAGCAGTTTCAGGCTGAACAGGATCAGCAAGAAGATGAATCCGAGTATGATGGCCAAGGCAATCCGCACATCGATGTCGGAAACACCAAGCAATCCATAGCGGAAGGTGTTGACCATGTAGAGCACCGGATTCACCAGCGAAAGGTTTTGCCAGAATTCCGGCAACAACTCAATCGAATAGAATACTCCACCCAGATAGGTCAGGGGTGTGAGTATGAAAGTCGGTACGATTGAAATGTCGTCGAAGCTTTTTGCATACACGGCATTGATAAACCCCGCCAGCGAGAACAGCACCGAGGTCAGCACGAATACCACCAGCGTTACCGCGTAACTGTGGATACGCAAATCGGTGAAGAACAGCGAGATCAGGGTCACCACGACACCGACAATCAGACCCCTGGCCACCCCCCCGGTCACATAACCTGACAACACCACCCAGTTGGGCACCGGTGCGATCAGCAACTCCTCGATGTAATGTTGCAGCTTGGTGCTGAAGAACGAGGAGACCACATTGGCGTAGGAGTTCTGTATCACCGACATCAGAATCAAGCCGGGGACGATGTATTCGATGTAACTGTAACCCCCCATTTCGCCGATCCTCTGACCGATGAGCTTGCCAAAGATGATGAAGTATAGGGTCGTAGTGATCGCGGGAGGGAGTATGGTCTGTACCCAGATACGGCTGAAGCGCAGTATCTCCTTGGTAACGATGGTCTGGTAGGCTATGCGCTTGATACTGGACATGTCATGCCCCCGGATCGGGACGTTCGACCAGATCGATAAACATCTGTTCCAACCGGTTCTGCTTGTTGCGCATGCTGGTCACCTGAATCCCCTGTTGGGAAAGGGCCTGAAACAGACCGTTGAGACGTTTTTCCCGCGCCACCGTTACTTCGAGGGTTTGCGGATCCAGCAGACTGACCGCGTAATCAGACAACACCGGAGCCTGCTCGAGAGGATGATCGAGATCGATGACGAATACCTCGGTGTGGAGTTGGCTGAGCAATCCAGCCATGCTGGTCTGTTCGATGATGCGTCCGTGATGAATGATCGCAATGTTGCGGCAAAGATTCTCCGCCTCTTCCAGATAGTGGGTGGTGAGTATGATGGTGGTGCCCTGCTGATTGATCTCGCGCATGAAGCGCCACATGGAACGGCGGATTTCGATGTCCACCCCGGCTGTCGGCTCATCCAGGATCAACAGCCTGGGGCGGTGCACCAGTGCTCGTGCGATCATCAGGCGCCGTTTCATACCCCCTGAAAGCCAGCGCGCCTGGGTATGCCTCTTGTCCCACAAGTCGAGCTGTCTCAGGGTGGCCTCTGCCCGCTCAAAGGCCTGTTTACGCGGAATCCCATAGTAACCCGCCTGATTAACCAGGATCTCGACCACCGGTTCCCACATGTTGAAATTGAATTCCTGCGGCACCAGCCCGATCAACCGTTTCGCCTGTTCCTTGTCGGTCTCCAGATCGTGGCCATAGACACTCAGCTGCCCTGAGGTTTTGTTGGCCAGTGAGGCGATGATGCTGATCGCCGTGGATTTACCGGCCCCGTTGGGTCCCAGGAGGGCGAAAAAATCCCCCTCCTCCACCACCAGACTCACCCCTTTCAAGGCGGTGAAGCCGTTACGGTAGGTCTTGTGCAGGTTTTCGATGACCAGCGCTGACACGAATCGCTACCCGGAAACCATGAGTTGTGATCAGCCCAGGCGCTTTTGCACGTCTGCCCACAGTGCCCGGTAGGCCCGTGCGGCAGGACAGTTGGGTGCAAAGGCCTGAACCGGCATGCGATGTATACCCATCTTCTCCACATCACTTGCATAGGGTATCTGTGTTTCCAGCAACTCTTTGTCCGCCTGCTGAAGATTCTGCATAACATCCAGATGCATGCGCTTGCGTCGGTCGACCATGGAAAAGAACGGCATTAACTCCAATCCGGTGATCCGGTGCCCGTCGAGAAAATCGAGCAGCTGCTCATAGGTGCGCAGTGACAAGGTTGTCGGTATCAGCGGCAGCAGCAGGCCTTCGGCCGCGCGAAAGATGTTTTCAGAGACCAGCGAGATACTCGGCGGACAGTCCAGAAACACATAGTCGTAAGCATAGGACAGCGGGCGCAGCAATTTCAGCAGTTGCTTGGTGGGCTTCTTGGCGTCTTCGAGCTGCAGATCCATGTTGCGATAGGAAAAATCCGCGGGCAGCATGTCCAGGTTTTCGAAATCGGTGGCCTTGACCACCTCCTCCAGATCCACCTTTCCGCTGATCAGGCGCTTTTTGCTGCCTTTCACCTTGGGCTTGATGCGAAAGTAGAAGGTTGCCGCCGCCTGAGGATCCAAATCCCAGATGAGGGTCCGATAGCCCTGGGATGCGGCGAGATAGGCCAGGTTTACCGCAGTTGCGGTTTTACCGACTCCGCCCTTGATGTTGTATACGCCCAGGATGTGCATCAGGCCCCTCCAAACAGTTTACGAAAGGCCCTTTCATTGTCCGCACTGCTGAAATGCGTGAAAAGATCCTCGAATGCCCGTCGGGTCAAGGTCTGTTTCTCGTACAGCTTACCCACCAGGATTCCCATTGCCATGATAGCGCTGGAGGGAGCGCCTTCCTTGAGCATCTCATCGCCAAAGCCTTCCAGGGAATGGGCCTGCACCTCCAGATCCTGGAACTCTCCCAGGTTGTCGAGCAGTACTTTCAGAAGCTTCACCAGATGGCGAATCTCGGGCTTGGGATAGAGGCTCTGGAAAAACTCCATCATGTATCGCAACTTCTTGCACTGCTTACGCAGATCGTGCAGCTGCTCCGCGGGAGAATTCGGTCCGATCGCGGCACCCTGTTTGAGAATCTTGTTGTAGAGCTTGCCAATCCGCCGGTCGGCTAACTGGGCCGTGGGCATCCGGGCATTGGGTCCCTTTGGCTGTTCGCTGAGCGGCGCCTCAAGCCAATCCCGCCAACTCTTGATGATTTTTCGAAAATGGGGCGAGTTGAGTTTTTTCACCAGCTTGGCGTGCGCGGCTTTGTGGTGGCGTTTCAGGTAGTCGTGGAACGGATCCAGATCCGGGCGCACGGCGGCGGGCAGGCTGGTGCGAAAATGGTTGTACTGCAACAGGTAGACATCCAGATCGCGGGTCTGCCCGGTGATCTGGCCGATCCAGGCGAAACCCTGTTTGAAGGGTTCGATTTCCTGGGGACTGAAGACCCCCTTGATCTGGCTCATTGCGGAGCGCGTGCGACGGGTTGCGACCCGCAGATCATGCAGAAATTCACTGTCCAGATTAGCCTTGGCCCCCGTCACGTTGGCCTCCAGGGTATCCAGCAGCCCCAGCATGATACGCTTCGCGGTGGCATCCGAGCGCGCATCCGGGTCGAGCCGGTAATTGAGTTTGGAGGAGTAGTCACCAGGCTTGATTCCCAGGTGGGTCAGCGCCGAGCGAAAAAGGCTGTGCTCACAGGTCGACAGCCGGAAAGCCTGCAGGCGTTTGATGACTGCCTCGAAATCAGACTCGTATCCTCTCAGAGGCATGATCACGAGAAGCGAATCCAACGCCCCGGTTTGTCGGCGGTTGGCCGAGTGGTACTCACTCGTGACCCAGGCGACCCGCACCACGGTCTTCTCTTCCGAATCGAGCAATGCCAGGTTGTACCGGGTCTGGATCACAATCACCTTGGGCAGCAGAACCCGCATCTCCAGTACTTTCGAGAGCTGTTCGGTGACCGGGCCGGGCGGGAGGTCCTCGGCGAATTCCGGTTTCTGCTCGAGAGCCTGGCAAAGCTGCGGCAGGCAGCTCTCGTTCAGGCCGGACCAGCAAAGGCGTGGACGATCTCCCGTTTCGTGGAGCAGTTCGGCTCCGGCCTGCCAGACGCGCCAATCAAAACTGTCGTAAAAAGTCTGGGTCAAGGTCGATGACGGGTTTTCCTGCAAGACATGGCTTTCAGCGAGGGCCGCCTTCAGTCCATCCAGGTCGAAGTCATCCGGCAGAAGGTAGGATACTGCATGCAGTGACATTGAAGCGTCTCGTAATTCCGATCTCGTGTAAGCCAGCCTCTCGGCATGCGGGCCGGCAATGTATGAGTAACCCGCACGTCCTGGATCACGGCGATGTTCCCGCCGGAGCCGGCTATCCATCTGTTAAGCAAAGCCGCCAGATTACCCTATGTGGTCCAGGGTGACCACCCTGGCAGCACCACGCCAGGCACTCAATCCGCCAGACACTTACTTGCAATTTCAAACACATCCCTGGAAATATCCGATTGGCCGAGTACCCGCTCGAACTGCTGGCGCATCAGGTTCTGACGCTGCGCATCATACCGCCTCCAGCGGCTCATCATGCGTAACAGGCGGGCTGCAATCTGCGGGTTCATCCCGTCCAGGGCGATGACCTGATCCGCGAGGAACCGGTATCCACTCCCGTCCACGGCATGAAACGCCGCAGGATTACCTCCGCAAAAGGCGCCAATCAGGCTCCGTACCTTGTTCGGATTCCGCAGTGAAAAAGCGCTGTGTGTCATCAGGGACTTGACCCGATCCAGGGTACCTGGAAGTTGCGAGGCCGCCTGAACCGCGAACCATTTGTCCATCACCAGTGGATCCTCCCGCCACTGTTGCTCGAATTCCGACAGGGCTTTTACCCGTTGTGGAATATCCCGGTGGGACAGACTCGCCAGCGCCGCCATAACATCGGTCATGTTGCCGGCCGCTTCGAACTGCTCCACAGCTAGCTGGTCAATGTCCGGTTGTTCCAGGCTCATCAGGTATCCCAGGGAAAGATTCTTTAGCCGCCGACGGGCAATGGCCTCCGAGCTGATTTCATACCCTTGCTGGAGGTTTTCCCGGTAGGTACGCAGAAAATCCTCTCTCAGCGCCTCGGCCAGGGCCTGTTTGAGCCAATCCCGCGCCTGGTGGATCGCATCCACCGCAACCTCTGCCATCTGATCGCCAATGCTGGACTCGGTGGGCAGCGTCAACAGTTCGCTCAGCAGCGCCTTATCCGCCCGGGTGTCGTTGAGCACCTGGCGAAATGCGGAGACAAACCCGTCATCGAGTTCGAATGCCCGCTGTTCCCGATGCGCCGCGACCAGTCGTTGCAGCACCCGATGCGCCAGACTGTGACCCGCATCCCAGCGATTGAAATCGTCCCGGTCCCGAGCCATGAGAAACATCAGTTCCTCGTCAGAATAGTCGTACTCCAGCCGGACCGGAGCCGAAAATCCCCGCAACAGGGTAGGTACGGGGCGCTCAGGAACATCGACGAAGTGGAAAGTCTGTTGGGCATCACGCAATTCCACAACCCGGTGGGATACGGGATGGGGATCGTCTGGATTGAGTTTCAGGGGCATCTCACGACCCTCGCGATCGAGCAATGCCAGGGCGATGGGAATGTGAAACGGCTTCTTTTGCGTCTGTCCGGGGGTGTCCGGGGTCGACTGGGACAGATGCAACCGGTATTCCCCCTGCCCGGCGTCGAATTCGGAACTCACCCGAACCACCGGAGTCCCCGCCTGGCTGTACCAGAGTCGAAACTGCTGCAGATCCCGGCCACTCGCGTCCTCCATACATTTGACGAAATCCTCGGTGGTGACCGCCTGTCCGTCATGCCGTTCGAAGTACAGGTCGGTGGCTTTGCGGAATTCTTCCGCACCCAGCAGGTTGGCCTGCATACGCACCACCTCGGCGCCCTTTTCATACACCGTGACGGTGTAGAAATTATTAATTTCGATATAGCTGTCAGGGCGCACCGGATGTGCCATTGGACCGGCATCCTCTGCAAACTGATGGGTACGCAGAAGTCGCACATCCTCGATGCGTTTGACGCCGCGGGATCCCATATCGGCGGAAAACTCCTGATCCCGGTAGACCGTCAGTCCCTCCTTCAGACTCAACTGAAACCAGTCCCGGCAGGTAATCCGATTACCCGTCCAGTTATGAAAATACTCGTGCGCGATCACTCCCTCGATGCCCTGAAAGTCACTGTCAGTGGCGGTATCCGGCCGCGCCAGGACAAACTTGGAATTGAATACATTGAGACCCTTGTTCTCCATCGCTCCCATGTTGAAATCGTTCACCGCGACGATCATGAACACATCCAGGTCATACTCTCTGCCATAACGGGATTCGTCCCAGGCCATAGCATGTTTGAGTGAGGCCATAGCGTGGTCGCACTTGTCGATATTCTCCGGCTCCACATAGATCCTGAGGTCGACCGTGCGGCCCGAGGCGGTTATGAACCGGTCCTGCTGACAGCGCAGATCACCGGCCACCAGGGCGAACAGATAGCAGGGTTTGGGAAACGGGTCCTCCCATCGCACCCGATGAAGACCTGCGTCAAGATCACAGGATTCCACGCAGTTGCCATTTGACAGCAACACCGGATAGCGCTCCTTTTCAGCAATGATCGTGGTGGTGAATCGCGCCATCACATCCGGGCGATCCGGATAGTAGGTAATGCGCCGGAATCCTTCCGCTTCGCATTGGGTGCAGAACATCTGCCCGGACTGGTACAAACCCTCCAGGGCGGTGTTTTCCCGGGGCTTGATCATCACCTCGGTACGCAACACGCACTGCGCGCCCACATTCGGGATGGTCAGGGTACGAGCGTCTACCTGGTATTCTGCGGGTTCCAGTTTCCGGCCATCCAGATGCACGCAACAAAGACTCAGATGCTCCCCGTCGAGTACCAGATCCGCCTTTTGACCGGTAAAGGCCGGATTGCGGCGCAATTGCAGTTCGCTGATAACCCGTGTCTGCTCCTCTCCAAGCTGAAATTCCAAAGCAACCTGGTCGACGAGAAATTCCGGTGGAAGGTAGTCTTTGAGATAGATGGATTTGGCACTGTCTGTTCGCATAGGAATTCCTGTAACCCGCGGCTGCGGCTGGTTCGATGGTGAATGCAGAAAGTCTAATGGGGGCTCAAGGGGGGATGCAATGACCCCTGCCTGCTGAACACCCGATAAGATATGCCAGATTCCCGTTATGGAAGTCACCCCACTCTGCTGCTAGGATGTCAGACATAGTCCACCGTGAGTTTATCAACGTATTTCTCATGGTATTACAATTAGTTAGCTTGATAAATTTACCAGGAACCCGATTATGCCGCATGTCGTCATGTACTCCACCGCCATCTGTCCCTACTGTGTCAGGGCGAAACATCTGTTGGAAAACAAAGGCGTCACCTATGAGGAGATCCGCATCGACCACGATCACGACATCATGCAGGAGATGATGCGCCGCAGTAACCGTCAGACCGTACCCCAGATTTTCATCGATGACTTCCATGTCGGAGGCTACGATGATCTGGCCTCCCTGGAGATGTCGGGACGCCTGAATCAGCTGTTGGGCCTCGAGGACGAATGAACCAGGCTGCTCATCCCGCGGAGAAGGTTCGGCTCGACAAATGGCTGTGGGCCGCCCGATTTTTTAAAACCCGCCAGATCGCGGCTGAAGCCATTAACGGGGGCAAGGTGCATCTCAACGGGCAGCGCACCAAACCGGGTAAAGAGGTTAAGGTCGGCAGCCATCTGCGGATTCACAAGGGATCACTCGAATGGGATGTCCGGGTCACCGTCCCGGCAACCCAGCGCAGACCAGCATGCGAGGCAGTCAATTTCTATGAGGAGGATCCGGAAAGTCTGCAGAGGCGTGAAAAGGTCATCGAAACCCAGCGGTTGGAGCGCGCCATGGTACAGCAACCGATACATGGCAAACCGAATAAACGGGACCGCCGGATGATTCATCGATTCACCCAAAAGACCCAGTAAACCATGGACCAGGATGCTTTTCGCCGCACTTACCGGGAGATCAACGACCGGCTATGCGCCTATGAAAAGAGCCTGCTTTCCCAGCAGTGTCAGTGCAGTCAGGCAAAGAAGATCTGCATCGCGGAACGGGAAGGTGTGCATTGTCTCTCGGACGAGGCGCAACACCAGTGTCTGGAACTCCAATCGGCCCTGCGTCAGCAGGCCCGCTTCGCCCTGAAAACCAACAATGACCGGGCTGTTCTGCCGCATGCCCAGGCGATGCGGCTGCAGGTCGGTGGACTACGCGGCCTGTACGCCGCGCTGTTTCCGGACACCGACACTCCGCCAAGCATCGAGGATGTTCACGGCCTGATCAACCAGGCCCGTGAAACCTATGGCAGTATTGAGGGTCTGCCGTTTCAGATTCTCATCCAGCACGTATCCGCCTACCAGGGCAGACGGCGCTAAGCACCAGCGCTCAGTCCCATGCCAGAAGGCATTGCAGCAGGGCCTTGAGAGGATCAAATACCGGCGCCAGTTTTTTACGCATCAAGCTGCCCATGGCATCGGACTTTGAGAACACCGGACGCACCACCCCGTACCCCATTCCCGAGAGCACATACAATGCAGACAGACGTTCAGCCTGCTCCGGAGCCGCCTCCCGGCAGGCCAGAAAGTCCGGGGCTTGCCGGGCTTGAGCCTGACTCTGCAGTTCATCCAGGGTCAAATCGGGATCCCCGTCCGGCCTGAGAACCTGAAAATAGCGCCTGATCACATCGAGCAGGAAGGTCACGACGTCCTGGTTTGCAGGCTTTTCCATCACTCGCAGACAGGTCGACAGGAAACCCTGGCCCTCGGGCGCGGCGATTCGCAATATCTGACCGGCGTAGGCATTTCCGTCTTGAGCCAGCTGCATCAAGCCTGCCCGGGACTCGGGCGCTAGGTTGCCGGGCGCTGGCTGCTGCGGCAGGTCATCCGGGGTACTGGCGAGAAATCCCAGATAGTAGGTGGGTTTGCGCGCACCCCGCTTCCAGAGTTCGGCTCGCTCCTCCTGGCTGATCAATCCCGGCTGCAGAGCCAGGCTGAGGCTTTCGATCATCAGCATCGGTTCCGTCTCGAACGGCAGATACTCGATCAGGAAATGCGCCAACTCGCTTCCCATGGCGCCCTGGGCGACCTGGGGGTTCTGTAACATCCGCCGGGCGTTGTCCGGATCCTGTGAGGTCCACCAGGCCCGGCGCGCCAGTTCATCGGTCAGACCCTGTGCCGAGGACACCGCAATCACCGCCTCCGGTTCACCCAGCAACAGCAGGTTTTCCAGATGCTCATCCCGGGCCTGTCCCATTCGGGTCCAGCGTTTCAGATAAACCGGGTAACCACCGGGTGAGCCCAGTACATGACCCGATAACTCTTCACGGACACGTCGCAGATAGAGATCGTCACGAACACTGGGATTGAGCGACATCCGGCTTTCGCCCTGATCAGTCAGGGCAAACAGGGTCATTGAGGATTCGTCGATTCGTATCGCCTGTGGTTTATTGGCCAGTAATACCCTCAGGCGCAGGGCGTCTTCATGAGAAAGATCTATGGTGCTCACGGCTGTTAGTTCTTCAAATCATTCGTCTGATCCCACCCACCAGCTGCCGATCGGACGAGCAGAGGTTCAGCGGGCTTGTGCGCCGGGTCAGCGGATATCGAACCCGCGGGGCGTGTGCGAGGTCACCCTGTTAACCACAGGGGTGGGAATGGGCTCGGGCAGATGCCGCGGCTGCCCGGTTTCTGCGGCTTTCCACTCACTGAATCGGTTCGCGGGGAGGCGTATAATTGCGGTCTTTGGGATTCAGGAAAATGAACTGACTCTCACCGTCATCGAGTTCCGCAAAGTCCATGGTCGTCTCATCCAGCAGCGAGTAGTGCTCAGGTTCCATGACGATATTGATGCCCTCGGAATCAAACTGAATATCCTCATCTTTCGCATCATCAAAACCCATGAGGTAGTCGAAACTTCCGTCCTCTTTCTGCTGCGCGGCAAATCGCAGGGCCATGCCTTCCGTACCTCCCATTTTTGCCGCCTGGAGTATCTGTTGCGCTGCTCGAGGTGTAATTTTAAACATCGTTCACCTGTACCTTGCTTGCTGCTTGATCGTTTTTTTCAGCCGCGACCTGTGCCACGAAACGCTTCACCCAATCATTGCCGCCGACGCTGCGCAAATGCGTATAGCTTGCCAGCAGATTCTTGTAGATGAATCCGTCATACCTGCCGTCGATACCGTATCCCCGAACCACCTCATAGGCGAAATCATCGGTAGCGGTCTCCAATCCCTCCAACGAGGAATAGTGGAACTCGTGCGCGGCAATCATCGCCTCGCCTTGCGTCTGAAGCCTGGGCCAGGGACTCCTGCCGGTATCACGCAGACGCACATATCCACGCCCCTTGGGCTTGTCATGCATCACCGTATCTCCCGGTATCACGCCCGCCATTCTACATTGTTTCCCATTCCAGGTAAGGGTCCGGGTCAGGTACATCAACCCTCCACATTCCGCGTATACAGGGCCACCCTTTTCGATAAACTCTGCCACAGACTGGCGCATTGCGGAATTATCCTGGAGTGCTTCCATGGCCGTTTCAGGAAACCCCCCACCGATAAAAATACCATCCACATCAGGGAGTTGCTGATCGTTAAGAGTATCGAACTCGACCAACTCAACACCCAACGCCTGAAACCGCTCAAGATCATCCGGGTAGTAGAAACCAAACGCCCGGTCCCTGGCCAGGCCGATCCGAAGACCTGAATACACCGGGCCCGGTGAATCGGATATCTGTTCCTGAACAGGTGTTGCCGGCGCGCTAGCCCGGTCCGCGAGATCGAGCATCCGATCCAGATCCACCTGCTCTTCCACCCTCGTAGCGAGCCGTCTGATCAGAGTTTCCGCGCTTGCTTCCTCATTCCCGGGAATCAGGCCGAGATGACGTTCCTCAATCTGGAGTCTGGAATCCTGATGCACACAACCCATCACCGGGATGTCAGTGTAGTGCTCGACGACTTCAATGAGCTTGGCTTCGTGGCGGCTGCCACCGACCCGATTCAGTATCACCCCTGCAAAATCGATTTCAGGGTCAAAGGCCTGATATCCCAGCAACAGCGGTGCAATACCCCGGGTCATGCCCTGGCAGTTGATCACTAGAATTACCGGCACACCCAGCAGTTTGGCCATCGCGGCATTACTGTTGGAGCCCTCGACATCCATCCCATCGAACAGGCCTTTGTTGCCTTCCACCAGGCCCAGGCGGACTCCCTGCATATGCCTTGCATAGGTGTCCAGGATCTCATCTCGGGTCTGGGTGTGAAAATCCAGATTGTAACAGGGATTGCCGGATGCCTGAGCGTGCCAGATCGGATCAATGTAATCCGGGCCCTTCTTGAACGGCTGTATTCTCATCCCGCGATTCGCGAAGGCTCTTACCAGACCGATCGAGAGGGTGGTTTTACCCGATGATTTGTGAGCGGCTGAAATGTAGAAAGCGGACACGGGATGATGGATTACCTGCTGGATATTATCAGTATCCTACCCCGATAAACGGCAATCCACCACCAGTGGTAACAGGGGCGATTTGTAGGGCATATCCCGCAACGGTGAACACGGGCCGAAACGGAGCAAAAAAATCCCGGGTCATGCCCGGGATTCTTATTTTTATGAGTTTGCCGCTTCAGTCCTCGAGGGTCTCCGGGAACACCTTGAAGACCCGGGCCCCAACCGCCACCATGGTGAGTGCAACCGCAATACCGGCTACTCCCAGAGCGGCCTCGGGAAAGGTGGGTACGTAGGAAGCTACCTGACCGTCGAAAAATCCGGACTCAACCACTTCCTTGCCGGGGAACAGGCTCATCGGGAAGGCTTGGCCGCCGATGACGATCACATAGATCTGGAAGAATCCGCCGATCAGGACCGCAATCGAAGCGAAAGCGATGGCCCAGCGGGACTTGTCGAATGCGGGGGAGTAGATCAGGAAAAGGGGCAGAATCCCGCCGATGAATACCTGACCGATCCAGAACATCGAGGTATAGATACCCCCATCCAGAAGGATGAAACGTTCGATGCCATGATGCTGGGTGATGTACAAGTTGGTCAGATTAAAGACCAGGGCGAAATACAGTACGGCGCCCACAAATACACCCAACAGGTTTTTCAGTCGGGTCAGTCGAAGATCTCCGATTTCACGATCCCCCCAGATGTAGGCTGCGATCAGCGTGATGATGAAGAATGCCAGACCGAAACTGAAGGACATGATGACAAACATCGGAGCCATGATCGCGGCATCGTAGGCTTCGCGGGCAACCAGAAAACCAAAGATGGAACCGGTACCGGTGGTCAGCGCGATACGCCAGAAAAACGCGGCGAAACCCACAGTCCGATTGTACTTATTGACACTGCGATCCATCATCGTCCAAAGGTAAACGCCGACAATCGCAAAGAAACCGGAGTAAAGGATTACGTTCCAGGCAAATATCGACTTGAAGTTGTACTGAGTCATCGCAACGATGAGCCGGTCTGGACGTCCCAGATCGAGAACCAGCACCATCAAGCCACCTGCCAGCAGGCCAATCGCAAGCAGGCCGGAATAACGCCCCAGCGGCTTGTACATGGGTCCACCGAATACCGATCCGATGGAGGCCACATTGAGCGCGCCGGAGGCTGCGACAATCAGGAAAATTGCGAACACGTGAGGAAGGCCCCAGACGACCTGATTGGTCATACCGGTGACCCAGTGACCATTGTGTTCCATATAGAATGCGGCGCCCAGGCCTATGGCGATAAAGACACCCAACAGGGCAAGCCCCGACCAGAAACGTCCAGGCGTACCACAGTAGAGCTCACGGTAATACATCTTACTCATCGGAATCCAAGCTCCCCCAGGTCACAGGTTGAGATAACGCACGCCGGTGTTCAACTCGAGGTCGGCCCGGATCTGTACTGAGTTGGTGGTCTTCAGGGTCTTGCTGATCTCGCTGTCGGGATCTTTCAGATCACCGAACAGGATTGCGGCATGGCCTTCTTTTTCACAGGCTTCCTGACAAGCCGTTTGCATGACCCCTTCATCGATTCGGTGTGCACACAGGGTACACGACTCCACACAACCCTTGCCTCGCGGCTGATTAACGGACTGATCCGTCAACACCTCATGCACGAAGGAACGCGCCTTATAGGGACAGGCCATCATGCAGTACCGGCAGCCGATACAGCGGTGACGATCAACCATCACAATGCCGTCTTCACGCTTGAAGGATGCGGTGGTGGGGCAAACATCGACACAGGGCGGGAACTCGCAATGCTGGCACATCATGACCAGATTGTTCTCACGCTGGGTTTGCATGTCCCTGAGTTTGACCTTGCGAATCCAGACTGCATCGGTTTCCGGTCTACCCATGCTATGCAACCCGTTCTCGGTGTTGCAGGCATCCACACAGGCGGAGCAGCCTTCCGCGCATTTATTGGTGTCGATCAGCATCCCCCAACGGTTCTTGCTGGAAGCACCCTGAGATTCCCCCGCAGCATTTGCCGCATGCAGGAACACCCCAGGTGCGACGGTCATCGCACCAGTGGCGGCCAAGGTTGCACCAATAAACAGACGGCGGTCTTTATTCGGCTGGTCATTCATATTGCTCATGATCAGTCTCTCTGTCGGCCGACGGCCTGACTCATTGTCTGGTTATGGAAAGAACCTGCAGGATGGTATCCGAGCTTTCCGTTCTTGCTATCGGGTTCCGGTGTCGTGCGGTGACACTGAAAACACGGCAGACTCACAGCAACGTAACCATGACAGACCTGGCAGAATTCCCCTTCGTCCGTGACCGGTACGCCATGACCCTGTTCATCCCGGGAAGCGTGACACTCGACACACTCCACCAGGCTGAACTTGGTGCCGCGAATTCCGTCCCGGACTGTTTCATCACGGTCGTGTTTGAGATAGTCCATGTGGTTGCGGCGTATATCACCCGTAGGTGCAACACAACTCGACAGCTTGGCTGCCTTGGAACTCTTGGTTACTAGGGCACTCTCACCGAAGGCCTGCATCGCGGGAAACAGAATTCCCGCGCAGACCAGAATGAGAAGCCGCTTGCTGATGAGAGAACTACGCATCTCAGCTCCTATTCACCTAACCCCATCTGGATATAACCGGTCGGGCAGACATCCGTACAGACATGGCATCCGATACATTTGGTGTAGTCGGTATCCACATAGCGTCCGGTGGTGGACTCATTGCGTTTGACGCGGAACACCGCATCCTGAGGACAAAACACCACGCAGTTGTCACACTCGAAGCACATGCCGCAGCTCATGCAGCGTTTGGCTTCGGCCTGTGCCTGATCCTTGTCGAGACCGTTCATACGCTCTTTGAAATGATGCAGCACTTCGTCCGCAGTGGGGACATCCTCAGAACGCAGGTTTCTCGGCGTAAAACCAAAGTGGCCCAGGAACAGCTCATCCGCAGGGATGATTTCCTGACGCGAACGGTCCTCATAGTTGTGGATCGCGTACTTCGCAGAGTCCGTACCTCGCAGGTCACCCACCTTATTGTCGAAAGACTCGGGCACCATGTGCGTTTCTTCCAATTTGTCCATCAGGTCGAAGTGATGGACGTCAACCTTCGGACGCTTGGCCAGTTCTTTCTTGTTCAGGTAGGCATCGATGCTTTCACAGGCAATTGAGGCCTGGCCGATGGCGGTGGTCAGCAGGTGAGGACGCACGATGTCACCCGCGACGAAGTGACCTTCTTTACCGGGCACCTGGTAGAACTTGTCGGCATCGATCTGGTTGCGCTCGTTGGCCATTGCATCGAGCCCTTCCATATCGGCGCTCTGACCGATGGCAGAGACGATCAGATCAGCCTCGAGGACACGCTCGGTACCTTCAACGGGAACCGGGGACATGCCGTCCATGGTGCAGTCACAGACCTTCAGGCCGGTCGCACGGCCGTCAGCACCGACGATCACTTCCAGAGGCATCACGCCGTCAAGAATGGTGCAACCCTCGTGCAGGGCATCATCGATCTCGTGCTGCGCAGCGAACATCTTCTCCCGCTTGAACAGGGAAGTCAGGGTTGCGGCGCTCGGCTGTGCGGAGCTGGCCAGGGCATCATCCTGGTTCATCGCGGTATCGAGCACCACGTCTTCAGGATTTCCGGCAGAGGCGTTGGCGCCCAGGCGGCGGGCTACCGAAATCACGTCGATGGAGGTATCACCACCACCGATACACACCACCTTTTCACCGGTGACTTTCATGCGGCCTTCGTTGAAAGCTTTCAGGAACGCCACGCCGGATACGCAGTTTGGAGTACCCTTCCAGCCGTCAACCGGCAGATCGCGGCCATTCTGACAGCCCAGGGCCCACAGGATGGCGTCGTACTCTTTCTCGATATCAGCGACCGGCACATCCACGCCCACCTTGATGCCGGTACGGGTTTCAACTCCCATATCCAGTATACGGTCGATCTCGGATTTCAGCTTGTCGCGCGGAATACGATAGTTGGGGATGCCGTAGCGCATCATGCCGCCCAGGTCGGGATCTTTTTCGAAAACCGTCACAGCATGCCCCATCTTGCGCAGCTGGAAGGCGGCTGCCATACCGGCAGGTCCACCGCCGATGACAGCGATCTTCTTGCCGGTATCCGCACCCGGGGTAAATTTGAAGCCACGTTCGATGGCGACGTCACCGATGTATTGTTCAACAGAGTTGATACCGACGAAGTCTTCCACTTCGTTACGGTTACAACCATCCTGGCAAGGCGCCGGACAGACACGTCCCATCATAGAGGGGAAAGGATTGGCGTCTGCAGCGCGTTCGAACGCATATTGTTCCCAATCCATGTCTTCGGTCGGCTTCTCCTGCTCACGCACGATAGCCAGCCAGCCACGGATATCGTGACCGGAGGGGCAACTGCCCTGACACGGAGGGGTGCGATTGATGTAAGTGGGGCATTTGTAGGAGGTATCTTCACGGAAGATCTTCTCACCCCAGCTATCCCACTCGGTGTCGCCCTCTTCAAAGCGGCGCCAGGTAATTTTCTTCATCTCTTCACTAGGAGTTGCCATTTTCAGTCTCCTTCAAGGAACTTGTCTTGGTCGTGCCCTACCGGGGTAGGAGTCGTTGTTTGCGCTAGTATTCGAAAACTATTCGTCGTCGTCATCCTCACCGTACCCCGGGGCTTCCTCGGGCGGTGTCTTGCGGTTCATCACGATCGCATTGCTGACCAACTGATGAACACTGACGATCTGGAACATATCCATCCCGTAGTAGGGAAAAACTTTGGTGAACTGGCTCTTGCAGATCGCGCAGATCGCAGCAAGATGCGTGACCCCCTTCTCCTCCATGACATTCTTGAATGCTGTCATGCGGGGTTTCGCGCCTTTGACGCGTACTTCCATCAGATCGTCGGTGAGCAGTCCACCGCCACCACCGCAGCAGAAGGTGCGTTCATGTATGGTGTCCCATTCCATGTCGTGATAGTTGTTCACAACGGACTTGATCACCTTGCGCGGAATCTCGAACTGACCACCCGGTTTGTCACCCATGCGTGATGCACGCGCCACATTGCAGGAATCGTGGAAGGTGATCGACATATCGTCGTTCTCGGACTTATCGAATTCCAGAACACCCTTCTCGATATGGCCAAGCGTGAACTCGCAGATATGCTGAGGTACGGGATAATCCGGATCGAGAAAATCAAACGGTCCCGCAAGGGTATTCAGAAAGCTGTAGGCGATACGCCAGGCATGGCCGCACTCGCCGAACACGATGCGTTTGACCCCGAGCTGCAGAGCGGCTTCGCGAATGCGCAACGAAACCCGGCGCATATTCTCATAGCTGCCTATGAACATGCCGAAGTTACCGGCTTCCGAGGCATGGCTGCTCAATGTCCAGCTGACGCCGACCTCATGAAACACCTTGCCGTAACCGATCAGGCCGTCGACGTGAGGCTCTGCAAAAAAGTCAGCCGAAGGCGTTACCAGCAGGATATCGGCGCCTTTCACATCCAGGGGATACTTGACCGCCACTCCGGTTTCGTCGAATACGTCCTCTTCGAGTCCTTCAAGGGTATCGGCGATTGCCGGTCCGGGAAGACCCAGGTTGTTTCCGATCTTAAAAACCTTGGCGATGATCTCGTTACAGTACTTCTGACCGACACCGATCGAGTCGAGAATCTCACGTGCTGCCATGGAGATTTCAGCGGTGTCGATGCCGTAGGGGCAGAACACCGAACAACGACGGCATTGGGAGCACTGATGGAAGTAGCTGTACCACTCATCGACGACTTCATCGGTAAGATCAGCGGCGCCCACCAGTTTCGGAAAATATTTTCCTGCAAAGGTGAAATAGCGGCGATAGACCTTACGCAGCAGATCCTGCCGCCCGACAGGCATGTTTTTCGGATCCTGGGTACCGATGAAATAGTGACATTTATCGGTACAGGAACCGCACTTCACGCAGGCATCCATGAATACCTGGAAAGAGCGATAGCGACTCAGCAGGTCACCCATTTTATCAATGGCGACCTCTTTCCAGTTATCGACCTTCTCACCCGGGAAACCCAGAGGTTCCTGATGGTCAGGTTTGGCCACGAAGCAGGAAATATGCTTCATGGTGTCTTCTGCAACCTTGGGAACTTCGATGTTTTCGGTCAGTTCCGGTGTTTCAAATTCAGCTCCAGCCATTTGTAACCCTCATCGGCCAAGCGTGGATTTCAGGATTCTTCGAACTTTCTAGCCCAATCGACCAGGTGACGTTTCTCGCGGGGATTGTCGACCTGGTTACGGGTTGGGCTGAAAAATACACCTGGTATGTGCAGCAGTTTGCTGAAGGGTAAGAGAATCATCAGCACAGCCACCAGTGCCAGGTGCACAAGCAATATGGGATCCATGGGCAATTGCGCACCACTGAATGTCCACAGTCCGGTGAAGAACTGTTTGACAGCCACAACGTCGGTGTGAACAACAAAAGTCATCATTGCGCCGCTCATGCCAATGAAGATCAGAATCAGCAGCCACAGGTAATCAGACGGCGATGAAATATAGCGGACCCGATCGACAAAGAAGCGGCGCGCAAGCAATCCGAGCAGACCAAACACCATGGCGAAGGCCGCGTACTTACCGAAAGGCTGGATCAGTTCGATCGGAAGCCATACCGGATCAATGAAGTAACGGACGTGGCGCAGCAGGACCAGGAACAGCCCCATGTGGAACATCCAGGAAAAGATCCAGGTCCACTTGGTGCTTTTGAAGAGGCTTTCGAATAAAACCACTTCGCGAAACATACGCAACACAACACCGGTTTGGGTAACAGGGGCCGGCGTTGTAGGAATCTTGAGTGGTGCAGGCACCTTGGCGTATTGGATAATCTTCCTCGCCAAGCCCACTACCAGGACGATGGTCGCTACGATAAACAGCAACGCGTAGACAGATGACATGTTCCTGCGTTCCTCAATGAATGATCAGATCACTGGCGGGTGATGGGAAACCATCACCCGCCGTGCGCTAGGTATCGCTTAGATACAGCCAGTCGGCTTCGGCAGACCGGCGAAACGGCAAGCCTGCTTACCAGGACCATAAGGGAACAGGGCGTACAGATACTTGGAGTTACCTTTGTCCTTACCCAGTTTTTTGCCAACCGCTTTGGTCAGAACGCGGACAGCCGGAGCGATCTGGTACTCTTCGTAGTACTCACGCAGGAAGTTGATAATTTCCCAGTGCTCGTCGGTCAGAGCCAGGTCGTCTTCCTTTGCCATGACTTCGGCAACGGCAGGTTCCCAATCGGCCAGATTGACCAGGTAACCCTCTTCATCGGTTTCAAAGGTTTTACCATTTGCTTCGATTGCCATATCTATTCTCCAGATAATGTTTCAGTTGTTCAGTGAATCAATCAGACCCAGGCCTGCACTTTGTCGTTCGTCGCAGCGAGATCGACAAATTTGGCGTAATCGACGACTTCCACTCCATCGAGCAGTTTGTCATCAGAAATGCCGCGTGCCTTCAGGTCGGGGCCCAATACGTAGAATTTGACACCACCCATGGCGGTAACCTTGTCCGCTACGGAAGTGCCCTTGACTGCACCATAGATACCGTCTTCGTAGAGGAGTACGGCACTGCCGTCTTTGGCGTGCGCCAGACAACTCTCCATGGAAGACTTTTCAAAAGGCGATTTATTGACAGTGTGTAAGGTAGCCATTCTCAATTTACTCCGACTTAGAAACTGAACAAGACATCCTGTTCATCCATGATGTCCGCCAGTTCTGCACGGCTCACCACTTTGATGGAGTCTTTTTCAGCCCAATCATCATCTTCGTCTTCATAGGTCAGAGGCATCAGATCGTCGATGGTCAGACCGCGCTCTTCGAGAGACTCTTTCTCCACGAAGAGTTTGGTCACATCGTAATCGCCGAGTGCCTGATAGGTCGGGGAGAAGTTTTTCATATCCACCCCGGAGGTATCCTGCCCTTTAACCAGCTGATACACACCGTCATCAAGAAAGGCCAGATGAACATCCTGATCGAATGCCGCACCGATCAACACAACCTCAAGAGACTCCCAGGCGTAGATCGTGCCATAGGGAGCCCGGCGGTTGACGTACATGAATTTCTTAATCTGCTCAGACATGTTCAACCCCCATTAATCGCCGAAAACCACGAGCCGTTCGGACTGAATGCCCGCTTCGATCAACTGACCGAGACCGGAGATACGGAATCCGTCAGCAATGTTCTGTGCACTTTTACCGTTGCGCTGCATCTCGCCTTCATCGACGATGCCGCGGCGTTGTGCGGCTGCCACACAGACCACCAGATCGAGTTCGTGCTTCTTAGCCAACTCAGACCAGCGGTTGACGATATTACGATCGTCCTGCGGAGGAGTTGTAAGATTGGTACCGTTGTTCACGCCGTCGTGATAGAAGAACACACGCATGATCTCATGCCCGGCCTCCAGTGCGGCTTTCGTAAACTGGTATGCCGAGTCCGTAGCCTGATGCTGGTACGGACCTTCGTTTACCTGAATCGCAAATTTCATCAGTTTGACCTTCCTGTTAGCGTTACTCTGCCAATGACCATCGCTTAGAAGCGGATGTGAGCAGATGCATTCAGGTTGTTACGGCTGCCACGCCAGTTATCGATATGGTACTTGGTGAACGGCAGACCGGTTTTTTCGAAGAACTTCGGCCAACCGATACGCTCAGCCCACTCACCGATACGTTCCCAGTCCTTCGCGTCAGACTTATAGGCGCTCAGAATCTGCTTGACGATGTCGGAGACTTCCGGCCAGCGGGGCGGATTGTTGGGTACACCAGCCGCGACCAGCTTATGCAGGGTCGGCTTGGATCGGGCGTTGGAGTTCTTGCCACCCACCCAGATTGCGAACTTGGAGTGCTCGGGGTCATTGATCTGCATCGGCGGGCAAGGCGGAAAGCAGGCGCCGCAGCAGATACACTTCTTCTCGTCGACTTCCAGGGACGGCTTGCCGTTGACCATTGCAGGACGAATCGCGGCAACCGGGCAGCGAGCCACAACAGAGGGACGCTCACAGACGTTTGCGACCTGGCTGTGATCGATCTTCGGCGGCTTGGTGTGCTGGATGTTGATCGCGATATCACCCTGACCACCACAGTTGATCTGGCAGCAGGAAGTGGTGATGCGCACACGGTTGGGCATCTCTTCTTTGGTGAACTCGTCGTAGAGTTCGTCCATCAGTGCCTTCACGGCGCCTGATGCATCAGTACCCGGGATGTCGCAATGCAGCCAGCCCTGGGTGTGGGAGATCATGGAAACCGAGTTACCGGTACCGCCGATCGGGAAACCCTCGCCTTCGAGCTTGTCGATCAGGGGCTGAACCTTGGATTCGTCGCTGACCATGTACTCAATGTTGGAACGAATGGTGAAGCGAACATAGCCATCGGCGAATTCGTCAGCAATGTCCATCAGTTTGCGGATGGTGTACACATCCATCTGACGCTGGGTACCGGCGCGAACCGTCCAGATGCTGTCACCGCTCTTGGCGACGTGATGAAGAACGCCGGGACGCGGACGCTCATGCCAAGCCCATTGGCCGTAGTTCTTCTTCAGGACGGGATGCAAGTAGGGCTCCATCTCTGGATCACCACTCTCGATCGGCATATGAGGTTCCGACATACCTACCTCCAAAAAAATAGGGTAATTGATTCGTTGCAAGGGGCAGCCGAGCGAACCCGGCGCCCCTCTTTCAACCTGCTGTCATTCAGCAGAAAATGATTACTTAGGCTTGACGCTCAGCCCACTTGGCCGCTTCTTCGTCCCATCCGTCAGTACGGACATAGGGATTGGTACGCGGACGCTCGATCATGTTCGGATCGATTTCGAGGCCGACACCTTCCAGGAAGTTGACCAGACCGATACGCTCGATCATCTCACCGGTACGCTCGTGTTCCAGAGCATTCTCAGCGAAGAAGTCCAGGATCTCAGTGGCCAGCTCGCCCAGAGTCTCGAAGTCCTCTTCGGTTTCGAGCTTCATGAAAGGCACGATAACCGTACCCAGCAGGTCACCGATCTTCAGGGTACGCTTACCGCCGCAGAGCAGGGTCACACCCTTGTCGTCACCCGGAGAGAGGGCCTTGGTCATGACGTTGATGCAGTGCATGCAACGGACACAGGAGGGGTTGTCGACAGCCAGGGTATCGTCGTCGTTGAGAGACAGGGCCTTGGTCGGGCAACGGGTGATAACATTGTCAATCACGTACTTGCGACCGCGGGCTTCAACGAACTTCTTCACCTCTTCCTGATCGACTTTCATATCGTCGCGCCAGGTACCGATGGTGGCCAGGTCAGCACGCTGCACGGAGTTCATGCAGTCGTTAGGGCAACCGGAAACCTTGTACTTGAACTTGTAGGGCAAAGCCGGACGATGCATGTCGTCGAGGGCGTTGTTCACCAGCATGCGCATGGTGCGGCCTTCGTCGAAGCAGGAGTTCTCGCAGCGGGCAGCGCCGACGCAGGACATACCGGTGCGCACAGCAGGACCGGCGCCACCAAGGTCAAAGCCCATCTCGTTGATCTCGTCGAAAGCGGGCTGGACGTTGTCGGTGGTGCAACCCTGGAACATGATGTCACCGGACTGGCCGTGGAAGGCGATCAGGCCGGAACCGTATTTTTCCCAGATGTCGCAGAATTTGCGGATGGTGTTGGTATCGTAGTGCATGCCTGGAGGCGGCATGACACGCAGGGTGTGGAACTCGGCAGCAGCCGGGAACAGGGCCTTGCCGTCTTTCTTCAGTTCGGTGAAACGGGGGATGATACCGCCGCCGTAACCGATTACGCCCACGGTGCCACCTTTCCAGTAGCCTTTGCGGGTCTCGTAGGAGGTCTCAAGCTGACCCAGCAGGTCAACCATCATGTCATTGTCTTGGGCGAGACGCTTGAGGCCGGTTACGAACGAGGGCCATGGGCCACTCTCCAGCTGATCAAGCATCGGGGTATCATGCATCTGTTTTGCCATCACTGTATCTCCCAATGGTCGTTTATCTAGGTCTTCAGCATTTGACATATCCTGTTCTGCTTGGCTGAAAACCAATTTGCAGAATATGGCCTGCCGACCCGCAATCGAAACCGTTACAGGCAGGGCCTGTTTCTACTGGGCAGCAAGTTTAGGGATTCCTAATGCAGACCCATATCCTTCCGATGGGGGGGTAAGTAATAGTTATAGCTATCCCATTTGGGATAGATGATTTTCCCATCATCGCCCCCACTGAATACTAATGGCTTGAGTATTTGTACATTTCTGAATGAGTTAAACACTATCTCTTAGAGGTAGGATCAATTGCACCTTATCCACTTTTTCTCAATGGGATGAAATCGCGGTATAACATGCGAGTCAGGACTTGATCCCTCGAGGAGCTTGTTGTTCAATATTAATAACTGACTATTTTACTATGTAATTAAACGGGCACAAACATGCTGTACCTGAGCGAAATCATGATGCGACACCCGGAGGTCGAAAACTTCGAACAGCTCCTTGCGGTGGTTGAAGAGCACTCCAAAACGGAGATATTTTTCCGCATCGACGTCAAACCCCCTTTCACAGACACTCCCGAAAACTGGGAAGACCGACTCGAAGCGGCCTTCACCTGACGGACTGTCTCTATATATATGCGAGAAACCCTGTGAAGTACCTGGAAGCAGAAACCTTTTTAGGTGACAACGATTGTTCCGAAGATGCCGTCAAGTCGAGCAAGCTGCTGGAGCTGAAACTTCAGGAAAACCGGGAGCAGCTGGAGAATCTGCCCTCCGATGCCCCGCCCCTCGAACGCCTGCGCCTCGCAATGGCCAATGGTTACATCCTGTTGGACCTGGACCGCGCAGAGGAAGCCTGGCAGGGCGCCCGGGAGAGCCTCGCCACCGCCCTCGAGCATGAGCTCTGGCAGGCCGCCGTTGAAGCCTGCGACATCATCTATCAGGCGGACAAGGAGGACGCGGTGAAGGCCCTGGCGCAGGGAATCTGGCTGGGTGTGACCTTTCCGATCGATCCGGAACTGAGTGTCGCCATGCTGCAGCACCTGATCGATGAAACCCCGGACAACTCCGATGGCGCCGCAGTCGCAGCGGCAACCGCCTGTTACCTGGTGGACATGCGCGCGCAGGGGCAGCAACAGGAGGACCTGCGCTTCTTCACCAACCAGCTCCTGGGACAGGTGGCACGCCGCCACAGTCAGGTGGAAGAGCAGGAGATATTCGATTTCTGGGTGGAACGCATGGCTCTGAACGATCCCAGTGAGTTCCTGCCACGCCTGGCGAAGGTGCTGGATGTGATCGTAGAGGACGACTGGTGGTTTGACAGGGATCAGCTGCGCAGCAGAATCCCCGAGGCATAAGGACAACAGGCATGTTCTGGAAAGAAGAGATCGATGAAGAGCGTTTCGTGGTCCCCGAGGACGTGGTGGATGTGATATTCAAGATTCACTGCCCCACCCTGCCCATCGACCACGCCTGGAGCCTCTCCGACGCGATACACCAGGCCCTGCCCTGGTTTTCAGAGGAACCCCGCGCCGGATTGCACCTGATCCACGGCGCCGACTCGAAGAACGGCTGGGAACGCCCCAGCAACAGTGATGCCCTGCTCTACCTCTCCCGTCGCACGCCGCTGATACTGCGCCTGCCCAGGGAAAGGGTCGATGACGCCCTGTCCCGGCTGTCCGGCCAGAGTTTCGAACTCGTGGGCCACAAGATGCAGATCGGTGAAGGTCACACCCGTCTGCTCGGCACCACCAGCACACTCTATTGCCGGCATATGGTGGTACCGGGTGCAGACACCGAGGAGGCCTTTCTCGAGGCTGCGGTGGAAATGATGAACAACCTGAACCTGAGCTACAAAAAGGTTCTGTGTGGTAAAGGCACGGAGTTCAAAACCCCAGAGGGTAGCCTTTCGAGCCAGAGTCTGATGGTTGCCGGTCTGCCCCTCGACGATGCCATAACCCTGCAGGAAGAAGGGCTCGGTCCGATGCGAAACCGAGGCTTCGGCTTGTTTATTCCACACAAGACTGTTTAACATAGCCGATTCGATCAACGACCCTAGGATGCATGCGGCACACCTGCCCAGGATCCTGTTGGCTCGATAACAACCCTTTAAAACAATGATTCTTAAGCAATATGAGGCCCTATGCCTCGTGTTTTTTGTCAGGAGAGATCAATGTCTTACGAAGTAAACGGTACAACCATTGAAGCAGATGCCAACGGTTATCTGGTGGACCAGGCGGACTGGAGCGAAGATGTCGCAAAAGCAATCGCCGAATCGGAAGGGGTCACCCTAACCGAGAAGGCCTGGGATATCGTCAACTATCTGCGTGATGAATATTTCAACAACGGCGGCAACCAGCCCAACGAACGCCACATGGTCAAACATTTCAAGGCGGAGTGGACTGACGAAGCCAAAGTCGACGCCAAGTCACTCTACGTGCACTTCCCGAAAGGCCCCGCCAAGCAGGCCAGTAAAGTGGCCGGTCTGCCGGAAACCAAGCGCAAAGGCGGCTATTGATCGTCTCCTTGCGATAACCCTGAGCCCCTGATTCCAGGGGCGCTCAGGGTCTGCAGATTATCAACCCGACAGGTCTCTGACCCCAGGTTCCGTCACACGTCACTCCACATCCGTAGCAAATTAGCGTAGGACTTGTCCACCAGACCTGTTGTGGGCTCCTCGGCGGACTGGCTCAGCAGATGTTCCCGGGCCTGATCCAGTTCAAACAGCAGTTCCCTGCGATTCGGGTCACGTACATAGCTCTGAATCCAGGCCAACGCCACCACACGTTCCCCTTCACCGACCTCAGCGACATGGTGCAGACTCGATGAAGGATAGATCACGGCACTCCCGGCCTTGAGCTTCACCCGCTTTTCCCCAAAGGTGGTGCGCACCACCAGTTCCCCGCCTTCGTAGCTATCCGGCTCGCGCAGAAAGATCGTCATGGACACGTCTGAGCGGAAACGCTGACCGCTCAACCCCATCAACGGGTCATCCACATGGTCGCCATAGGTCATACCCCGCTGATAACGGGCAACGATGGGATCCGCCATCCGATAGGGAAGAACCGCGGAACGAAACACCGGATTATTGGCCATGGCGCTGGTGAGGATGCGGATCAACAGTTCCATCTGCTGGGGGGTTCCCTTGAGTTCCAGGTTGTTCTTGACCTTCTTCGCCGCCATCCCGGCGGTGAGTCGTCCATCGACGAACTCGGCCTGGGAAAGTATCCCGTCGATTTTCTGCAATTGCGCCGAATCGAGCAGTCCGTCTATCTCTACCAGCATTTCAAAATCTCCTACTCATGGTTTATTCAGGGTGTCACCCTGAGGAATCCTTTGACTGTGGACGGCTCGACAGGCCGATCGGACATGATCCTGTTAAGCCCCCCGCCTTCGCTGAGCGTTGTGCGACCGTGGAACGGGTCGGCTCAGCCCGCGACAATCCGTTCCAGGGCAGACCTCATGGCCAGTTCATCAACCGGAAAAGTCAGCACCTCGTCCACCCGGTAGCGGGATTTCACCTGCTCCAGTCGGGGCAGATACTTCTGATCGATCAAAACCACGATCCGCGCTTCGACACCGTATCGCTGAAGTGTCGCCAGCAGGGATTCCAGATTGCTCAAACGGTCCCGGAACTGCGGATCGGAGTAGAACTCCGCTACCACCACTGCGGGTCGATGCCGTTTCAACCAGGACTGGGCCTTGCGCACGGAGTTGACCATCTCCACACGAAACTGAAAACTTTGATAAAGCGGTATGAAATTGGGATATCCACCCAATTCCACCACGGCCAACAATTCCTGACCTTCCATACGCTTGATTTTGCCTTACGGTGAATTGATCATTATGGGGCTGTAATCATTAACATGTAAAAACCGTATCATGCAATTGAATCTGATCATTGATGACTGGTCGATGTATCTGGAAGTTCCAGATGACTATATGCAGACCATGAAGCCCTCTTTCGACAAAATGGACGAGGATATGGACAGGGGTTGGCAGATGGGGCCCAAATGGGTGAGAAAACTCGACACCACGCAACGCTGTCAGCTGGTGGCCGGGAAGCTGCTTACCGCTCTGGAGGCAAACAATGAGCCCATGGCGCTGATGATGGGGGGATACATCTTAGACCGGTTACCCGGGGTCAAGCAGGTCATGATCGATAACAACGGGGAGCCTGAGGAGACCCGGTTCAACTACTGATCCGGTCACCTTACCCCGGTCAGAGCAAATTTGCCTCGACCATGGTTTTGATCTGCGAATGGGCCTCGTCAGGCTCCGCGCGATGCAGTTCGACCATCCGTTGCGCCAGGTCCGACCAGTGCCCCGCGCCTCGAGCGACACACTGCTCCAGGTCCTTCCACTCCCCACTGCCATGCCAGCTTTCATAAGCGGAGATCAGACCGGGAAACAGCATTTTGCGCATTCCGGTCAATCCTCCAACGTAGAAATGCAGGGAAGCCGCATCCCGGGAGTCGAGCAGGCTTGGCAGGGTTACCAGGCAATCGGCCCAGTGATCCCGAACTGCCCGGGCCATCAGTTCCGCGGGGGAATGCCCAAGCGCCTGCAGCATCTCGTTCCAGGCGGACCCGAGCACCTCACCGGCGAGATGTTCGCCGCGTTCATGCAGCATCACCGTATCCAGTTCCCGGTCTACCATACGGTCAAGGGCAAGTTCCAGGTTGGTCTCGAAATCATAATGACGGAAGGCCCTGCCCAATGCATTGTCAGGGTGGTGCCAGCGCCAGTTCTCGAGTTTTTCCCACAACAGCCGACGGAAGGATTCCCGTCTGATATAGATCTGATCCCCCTGGCACATGGCGGCCGGCGAGGTCAGGTCACGGGCCAGTTCCCGACCCGACACCCAGATGGAGAGCCCTTCAGGGCATTCCCGGCGTTCCAGGTGACCGAGAAAAAACAACGGCTTGTTCTTCGCACCGTATCCTGCCGAATAAACCAGCCCCAGGGGTTCCAGTTGTTGGTTGATGGCCACGCTGTCGAAGGGGTCGTAGAAACGGTCATTCAGGGGCAATGGGGCGAAACTGTCTTCACTGAGGGTTTCCCAGAGCGCTTCACGGGCGGTCAACCAGTCTCCCACGGATTCGTTGGCCAGAGGCGCTGCGTAATCCAGGCCATTTTCCCAACGATAGTATTCACGCATCTTAAGCAGATAGGTGCAGAGCCCGTAGTCGGTACCGTGACGGGCATCCGAGATGTGGCAGTTGTGCTGTACCGCACAGCAGAGATCGCGCAGCGTACCGCTCATGAAACAACCTCGCCAGTGATCAGGATTGTCATTACTTCCGCGCCGCCTGTGCGGAAGGCATCCGTGCAGCGCAAAGGACCCGTCATTACCAGACCGGTGTACCGTGCTGGGGCTGTTTTCCCGCCCGGCAAGGCCTGCTCAGTTAGGTACGGCCCGGCTACATAGTCGAATGATATCGCCGGCCTGATCCATTACCACCCCTATTCTTCAGGGTATTGGACCAGGATCAGCTCCCTCAACAGGGCGGTGGCGTAGCTGCCGGCCGGGAGAAAAAAACTCAGTAACAGGTCTCCGCCGGACTCGAAGGACCAGTCCAGGTCCGCGAGCCTCACCCTCAGAGGCCGGCGTTCCTGTTGCAAACCCACATGCTCCAGACCGTTTCGCCACGCTTCGAAAGGCTCCAGCACTGTCTGCTCCAATTCTGCGGTCTGTGCACTCACCAGGGGCCGCCCGCGCCCCCACATCGGCCCACTGGGATGGATATCCTGCGTTTCACATCGGATTGTCAGACGGCTCTCCTCTTCCTGCTCGTCGCTGAAACCACTGCGTGTTCCCTCGAGCATGTAGTAGTCACCCGGAACCGGACGATTCCAGTTGCCCTGTTCAATCCGCTGGGCGAGTACCTGATTGAACAATTGGGAGCGAACCGCAGATATCACCAGACCCCGAAGATTACGCGACACCCGACGCCGGTGTTTGCTGAAGATCTCCGCCGCCCTGTCCAGGTTCTGATAGTCATGTCCGAAACGCTGCTCACCGAAGTAATTTGGCATACCCGCACTGCGCAGCTGAGCCAGCCGTACATCCATGGCTTCGGGCTCCGCACTGAGGGCACGGATGCGCAGCTGAAAACGGTTCCCCCGGAGCGCCCCACGACGCAGCTTTTTGCGATGCCGGTGAGCTGCCAGGACCTCAATCAGAGGGTTGTCGAAGGTTTGCCAATCGGGTTCCGACCGATGGGTCATGCGCAGGGAAAACCACTGCGTGGTCACCGCATGACGGTCTTTCAGGCCAGCGTAACTGACATCCCCCGGGGGAATACCCACCCATCGGGCAAGCTCCCCGGCCAGCCACTGGGTGTTGGTATCGCGTTTACGGATGTGCAGCAGCACATGCTCCCCATCATCGTCGGGTTCGAATCCCAGCACTTCATCGACCTGGAAATCCTCGGCCACGGAACGAATCACTCCGCTTCCCAGGGGCGGCCCGGAGGCACCCGGCATATCGACCAACCTCTGCCAGGCCCCTTCAAGCATTGTCGCTTTCCAGTAACAGCACCACCGCCAGGGCCGCAATGCCCTCTCCACGTCCTGTGAAACCCATCTTTTCCGTGGTAGTGGCCTTCACATTGACCCGATTGGACTCAACCCCCAGATCATCGGCGAGGCGCGACTGCATCTCCGGGATATGCGGCGCCAGCCTGGGCTGTTGCGCGATCAGCGTCAGATCGGCATTCGCCACCTGCAACTTCTGCTCAGCGAGTCGCTTCATCACCTCACGCAGAAGCACCCGGCTGTCGATGCCGGCGAACCCCGGATCGGTGTCCGGAAAGTGCCGTCCAATGTCCCCCAGTCCCGCGGCACCCAGCAGGGCATCGCACAAGGCGTGGATCAACACATCGCCGTCTGAGTGGGCCTGCAGGCCGAGATCGTGAGGAATATCAACGCCTCCCAGCACCAGACGGGTACCGGGTGCAAAGCGGTGGGCGTCATAACCTTGTCCAATTCTCATGAATCGTGCCTCGCAGGGGTTGGATCCCGGTTGCAGGGTTCCGGTTAAAGTGTCTTTCGCTCGGGTCGCTATTTCCATGTGTAGCGACTTGTATTGTATCAGGACAGACCCGCCGCGCTGTGTTCGGCCTGTTGGAATTTCGCCAGGCACAGGCCGGTGTGACTTAAGCACGGGAAATGCCTGATTCGCACCCTCGCATGAGCACCAGGTGGCGGATTTCCATGGATTTCCGCCGGGTCGCGGCTCACTAGCCTGTCAACACCTGCGAGGCAGCCATTGGCATGAGCACAAACAGCTGCGAAGTTTCGTGGTTTGATCAAAGAATCTCTGGAGGAATCAGGTAGTTAGGCGTCTATCAGATCGCACCGATGGCTGACACAAATTCCACTTCATCGGCATCAGGAAACCCAAATCAAATGATTCAACAAGTCAGTGCCGTTACCAACAAACGCATCAAAGAGATCGAACTGCTGAGGCAGCTGCCCAGGCGGGTGCTCGAGTTTGTCCTTTCGGAGACCCACGTCGAACACCACAATGCGGGGGTCCAGATCGTCGAACGAGGCGCCCGGGATGACCCGGTGCTGTATTTGCTGGACGGACAGATCACAGTCACCACCCCGGAGGGCAAGCAGGTCACATACCAGGCAGGCAGCCGACTCGACCGGTTGCCGCTGAATGAGGCCAACCCTCATCATGCGGACGTTACCAGCGCCACCGCCGTGGCGGTATTGTGTATCCCCAGGGAACTGCACAGCGCAATTCGCCGTTTACCGCCGGTCACCCACAACCGCTCAACCAGAACCGTCGAACCGGACAGCCCGGACTCCGCGGAAGACGAACTTTTCTGGGAATTCCAGGAAGCGATTCGCAACAACACCATGGAATTACCCAGCATGCCGGATATTACGATCCGCATCGCCAAGGTGATCCAGGACAGTAATACCGATAGTGAGGATATTGCCCGGGTGCTGCAGGCGGACCCCACGGTGGCGGCGAAAATCATCAACGTGGTCAACAGTGCCGCCTATCGGGGGAAGAAACAGATCGACAACCTGCCGGATGCAGTCACCCGGCTGGGCCGTTCGGTGACCCACAATCTGGTGATCAGCTTCGCCCTGAGTAAGCTGTTCCACAGCCGCTCCGAGGTCCTCAAACAACGCATGCTGCAACTGTGGAAGCATACCAGCTATGTTGCCCCCATCTGCCACGAACTGGCCAATGTCACCCCGGGTCTGGCCCCGGACCAGGCCCTGTTATGCGGTTTGCTGCATGACATCGGCGCGCTGGCGATCTACGGCGCGGCACGCAGCAAACCGGAACTGGCGAACAACCCGGAACTGCTCGACCGGGTGGTGAAGAATCTCAAGGCCGAAGTTGGAGCCCTGGTGCTCAGACAGTGGGAATTCCCGGACTATTTCGTCCAGGCCGCCCTGCATGCTGAAGATTGGATGGAGGATATCAGCGACGAACCCGACTACGTGGACCTGGTGGTTGTGGCGCAACTGCACGCCTTTGTCGGTACACCGATGATGAACCGCCTGCCGAGACTCGATCTGGTCCCCGCTTTCCACAAACTGGCCTTGGGTAAGCTGACCCCCCGCCACTCGATCGATATCCTGGACAACGCCAAGGACCAGATCAGGGAACTCAGGGATCTGCTGAAAATCGGCTGAATGCGGTGCCAGGCAAGTACGCCTGTCACGATTACGCCTTTACAGGTAGAACTCTGCCAGGACCAGGTCTTCCGGGCGGGTAACCTTGATGTTGCCAGCCGAACCCTCAACCATCAGCGGTTGATGGCCCATCGCCTCCACGGCCCCGGCCTCATCGGTCACCTGACCGCCGCTGGCGACCACACGCTCCAGGGCATCGAGCAGCAAGCCCAGACGAAACATCTGGGGTGTGAATGCACGCCACAGCCTTTCCCGCGACCGGGTGGCGGTCACCTGACCTGTCGCATCCACCTCCTTGATCGTATCGCTTACCGGTATGCCCAGCAATCCGCCGACCGGGTGATCGCGAAGCACATCGATCAGCCGTGCAAGATCGGTCTGGGCAAGACAGGGACGTGCCGCATCGTGGACCAGCACCCAGTCGTCCGGGGCCGCCTGTTCAGCGACACAGCGCAGCGCATTGAGAACCGAATGGCAACGTTCCTCGCCACCGCTGACCCGTACGACCCTCGGATCCCGTGCGTGATCACAGTCCGGCCAATGGGTATCTTGCTCGGAGAGCGCGACAAAGACGGTATTGATCAGAGGATGGGCCAGCAGGTGCGCCAGACTGTGGTCGATGACCCGCCGATCAGCAAGCATGCGATACTGCTTGGGGATATCGCCACCCAGTCGCCGACCCACACCGGCCGCCGGGACCACCGCCCAGAATCGGCAACGGGTCTGATCACTCACGACTATCCTCTTCACGGGGCACCACCTGATAGAAGGTCTCACCCTCCTTGATCATCCCCAGTTCGCTGCGGGCCCGCTCTTCGGTGGCCGCCTGGCCACTGCGCAAATCCTCGACCTCCGCCTGCAACGCCCGGTTGCGTTTGCGTAAACCGACCAGCTCCTGCTGCAGCGCCTCGATCTCCACCTTCAGGTTGTTGACTTCGGCCAGGCTGCCTTCACCCACCCACAGGCGATACTGCAGAAACACCAGCAACAGCAGGAGCAGGGCAATCACGAATCGCATCAATCAGGCCGCTCCCAACCCCTTTCCCTGTCAGGCCGAGGCGCCCGGATCAGGCGATCGAGACGGGGAAGGCGTCCTTACCCGCGAACACAGCCTCATCGCCCAGTTGATCCTCGATACGCATCAACTGGTTGTACTTGGCAACCCGGTCTGAGCGGGAGAGTGATCCGGTCTTGATCTGCCCGGTGGCCGTGGCCACCACCAGATCGGCGATGGTCGTATCTTCGGTCTCACCGGAGCGGTGTGAAACCACGGAACTGTAACCGGCATCCCCTGCCATCGCGATGGCCTCCAGGGTTTCGGTCAGGGTGCCGATCTGATTGACCTTGATGAGGATCGAGTTGGCGATCTTCTCATCGATACCCCGTTGCAGGATCTTGGTATTGGTGACGAACAGGTCGTCTCCCACCAGTTGTACCCTATCGCCGAGTTTTTCGGTCAGTAGTTTCCAGCCGTCCCAGTCGCTCTCGTCCATACCATCCTCGATGCTGATGATCGGATACTGGTCCACCCAGGCGGCGAGATAATCGGCGAACTCGGCGGCACTGAATTTGCGGCCCTCGGAGGCGAGGTCGTAAACCCCGTCCTTGTAGAATTCGGAACTGGCGACGTCCAGTCCCAGGTAAATGTCCTTACCCGCGCTGAAACCCGCCTTGCCGATCGCCTCGAGAATCACCTCGATGGCCGCTTCGTTGGACGGCAGGTTGGGGGCAAAACCGCCCTCGTCACCCACCGCGGTGGCCATCCCCCGCCCTTTCAGAACGCTCTGCAGGGCATGAAAGACCTCGGCCCCGTACCGCACCGCTTCGCGGATCGATCCGGCGCCCACCGGCAGAATCATGAATTCCTGAAGATCCACACTGTTATCCGCATGAGCCCCGCCGTTGATGATGTTCATCATCGGTACCGGCAGACGGTAGGGGCCGGAAGAGAGCGAACGGTAGAGGGGCATGGCCCGTTCCTGAGCGGTGGCGTGCGCCGCTGCCAGGGAGACACCCAGCAACGCGTTGGCGCCCAGCTTGGCCTTGTTTTCGGTGCCATCGAGATCCAGCATGCAGTGGTCGATGCCGGACTGATCCGAGACATCCATGCCGATCAGGGCATCGCGTATCGGACCGTTCACATGAGAGACCGCCTTGAGCACCCCCTTGCCCAGATAACGGCTCTTGTCACCATCCCGTAATTCCAATGCCTCTCGGGATCCGGTAGAGGCGCCGGAGGGCACCATGGCTCGGCCAATTGCGCCATCAGCGCTGATTACATCGGCTTCAATGGTCGGGTTTCCTCGCGAATCGAGAACCTCCCGTGCACGAACGTCAACGATTTCGGACATGATATCTCCGTATTGTTCTATAGCTTAAAAAACCTTGCCGCAGCATCAGCTGCCTGCGCCCACCCCATGGTGGACGGTGCAAAACCGGTTTAAGGTCGTGTTGCCGGTCTTACAACTGTGTCTCGATCAGACCTTTGCCTTTGATCAGCCGATCCATCTCCACCAGGGTCTCCAGCAGAGCACGCATGCGTGGTAACGGCCAGGCATTGGGCCCGTCACTCAGAGCCACATCCGGATTTGGATGAGTCTCCATGAACAACCCGGACACGCCGGCCGCGACCGCGGCGCGGGCCAGTACCGGCACGAACTCCCGTTGCCCGCCGGAACTCTTGCCCTGTCCTCCGGGCAACTGCACCGAGTGAGTGGCGTCGTACACCACCGGACAGCCGGTCTGTCTCATGATCGCCAGAGAGCGCATGTCAGAAACCAGGTTGTTGTAGCCGAATGATACACCACGCTCACACACCATGATCTGGGTATTGCCGGTCACCCGGGCCTTCTCCACCACATGGGTCATGTCCCAGGGAGCCAGAAACTGCCCCTTTTTGATGTTCACCGGTAGACCCTGGCGGGCGACCTGTTGAATGAAGTTGGTCTGGCGACACAGGAAGGCCGGAGTCTGCAGAACGTCCACGCAGCCCGCCACCTCGTCCAACGGGGTGTCTTCATGCACGTCGGTCAAAACCGCCACATCGATTTCGCTGCGTACCTTCTCGAGGATCTTCAAGCCCTGCTCGATACCGGGACCCCGGTAGCTTTCGACAGAGGAACGGTTGGCCTTGTCAAACGAGGATTTGTAGATAAAAGGTATCCCCAAACCCTCACACAGGGCCTTCAGTTCACCGGCGGTATCCAGAGCCAGCTGCTCGCTCTCGATCACACAGGGACCGGCGATAAGGAACAGCGGTTGATTCAGTCCCGCTTCGAATGAACAGAGCTTCATGCCTGGGAATCCCGTTGCTGCCTGGCCGCCTCGATGAACCCTGAGAACAGCGGGTGGCCGTAGCGGGGTGTCGAGGTGAACTCCGGGTGAAACTGGCAGGCCACGAACCAGGGGTGGTCGGGGATCTCCACGATTTCAACCAGACGCCCGTCCACCGAGCGGCCTGAGACCTTCATGCCCGCTGTGACGATGTCATCCAGATAGCTGTTGTTGAACTCATAACGGTGACGATGCCGCTCGACGATCACATCCTGGCCGTATAGCTGGTGCGTCAGGCTGTTCGGCTGGAGGCGGCACTGCTGCCCTCCCAGCCGCATGGTGCCGCCCATGTCGGACTGTTCACTGCGCGTTTCGACTTTGCCGTCCGCATTCAGCCATTCGGTGATCAGTCCGATCACCGGATTGGGGGAGGAACGGTCGAATTCGGTACTGTGCGCACCCTCCAGGTTGGCCACGTGGCGGGCAAACTCGATCACCGCGACCTGCATGCCGAGACAGATCCCCAGGTAGGGTATGCGTTTTTCACGTGCATACTGGACTGCGGCGATCTTGCCTTCCACCCCGCGGTTGCCGAACCCCCCCGGAACCAGGATGGCGTCCATACCTTCCAGCACAGAGGTGCCACTCTTTTCAATTTGTTCGGAATCCACGTAGTGGATGACCACCTTGTTCCCGGTACGCACACCAGCATGCACCAACGCCTCGGAGAGGGATTTATAGGCCTCGGTGAGATGCACGTATTTGCCCACCATCGCGATCTGTACCTCACCCTTGAGGTTGTCCAGCCCGTCGAGGAACTCCTGCCATTCGGACAGATCCGCCGGGGGAAGATCGAGATTGAAGCGCTGATTCACCAGTTCGTCCATGCCCTGGGCATGCAGCAACACCGGGATACGGTAAATCGAATCCGCATCCACCGCGGAGATGACCGCTCTTTCCGGCACGTTGGTGAACAGGGCGATCTTCTGTCGTTCGCCTTCCGGCAGGGGCTGTTCGGAACGGCACACCAGGATGTCCGGCTGAATGCCGATCGAACGAAGTTCCTTGACCGAGTGCTGGGTGGGCTTGGTCTTGATCTCCCCGGACGCCTTAATGTAAGGCACCAGGGTCAGGTGCATGTACATGGTCCTTTGCGGACCCATCTCCACCCCCATCTGACGGATCGCCTCGAGAAACGGCAGCGACTCGATGTCACCCACGGTGCCGCCGATTTCCACCAGGCAGATATCATTATCTGCGGCGCCCAGCAGGATGCTCTCCTTGATCTGGTTGGTGATGTGTGGAATCACCTGCACGGTACCGCCCAGGTAATCGCCGCGGCGTTCCTTGCGAATCACGCTTTCATAGATCTGGCCGGTGGTGAAATTGTTGTTGCAGCCCATGGTGCTGCGGATGTAGCGCTCATAGTGGCCCAGGTCCAGATCGGTTTCAGCGCCGTCTTCGGTGACGAAAACCTCCCCGTGCTGGAAGGGGCTCATAGTGCCGGGATCCACATTGATATAAGGATCCAGTTTGATCATGGTGACATTCAGGCCGCGGGCCTCGAGAAGCGCCGCGAGAGAAGCCGAGGCAATACCTTTACCCAGGGAAGAAACAACGCCGCCCGTAATAAAAATGAAACTGGTCATGGAAATCTGCTGCCAGGTTAGAGTGCTGGGAAATGGGAATATGGACGGGAGTAAACAGTAACAGATAAGCCCCTATCGCTCAATCTCGGACGCGGCATCCGGCACCTGCGTCCCGGTCGAATCCATGGTTGAATCTACGTCCCAGAGGGCTATAATCGATTGGCGTACCACGCAAATAACAACTAACTGAACTGAACAGCCCCTTGTCCTTTGGCGACTGATCAATGGAGCGCAACAGGTCTCCATCACCCGATGCTGACAAATGGGATATGTTGTTTCAGAAATCACGTCGTTATTAAAACCATCTTAGAGAGGAAGAAAGCATGATGAAATTTGCTAAAGTTCTGAGTGTCGCCGCACTCATCGCCGTCTCCACCAGCGCCTCCGCTTGGTGGGGTGGTCCGGGTTACGGCAACCGCGGCTGGAATAATGACGGCTGGGGCGATGGCTGGGGCGATGGCTCCGGTGATTTCAGCTTTGGCATGAGCGGCAACGCCAGAGGTTCCGGCTACGGTCGTGGTAACAACTACTATCGCGACTACTATGGCTACGGCCCCTACGGCTATGGCGCGCCTTACGGTGCTCCTTATGGCTACGGCGCGCCTTACGGCTATCCGGCTCCGCCTGCACCTGCGGCTCCGGCTCCGGCTCCTGCCCAGTAAGCCGATCCGTTTTCAACGGAAAGAAAGCCGGCTGAGAAGCCGGCTTTTTTATGCCGGGAAGCCACCCGGACCTCTCATCACAGGCTCCTGACCGGCGCCTTTCATCAGAAATGGGACCTTGAACCCATTTTTCTCGAGAACCGGCCGTTGTGCCGCGGCCTACCCCCGGGTGAGCAGCCTGGTGACAAGAAAAATAGCGAAACGACTTGATCCGCATAAAGAATTTCTGAAAGAATAGAACTGATGAGTTGGTACTCCTTCAGTGTGACAGGGACATAATCGACGCGTCGGGAACGGATCGCTGACAGACCACCAGCCCCGGTTCCCAAAAGACGCACCTGCAGGGAGCCTCCAGGATGTGATTGTTTGGCTGGTGAGTCCCATGGCTGGTACGCGCCCGTTATGCTGGAGCATATACTTGACTAACAGAAAAGTTGTCTCATTCGAAAATATCAAGGTTGCGTGCAAAGACTGCAGCCTCTCCACGCTGTGTCTTCCCATGGGACTGACCCCGGATGACGTGGAGCGTCTGGACGGCATCATCAAGCGGGGACGTCCCTATCATCGCGGCGACCACCTGTTTCGCGGCGGAGATCGGTTTCACAGCCTGAGAGTCATCACCAGCGGATCGGTAAAGACCTACACCCCCAATGAGGACGGTGGTGAACAGGTGCTTGGCTTCCACCTGCCCGGCGAGTTGATCGGCCTCGATGCGATTCAGGATGATCACCACACCTGCTCAGCGGTGGCTCTGGAAACCACGGCAGTCTGCGAAATCCCCTTCACTCAGCTCGAGTCCCTCAGCTGCATCATGCCGAGCCTGCAACACCAGATGTATCGACTGCTCAGCCGTGAAATCGGGCAGGACACGGAAATGCTGACCCTGTTGGGCAAGAAGAGCGCGGAGGAGCGGCTCGCCACCTTTCTCCTGAGCTTTTCAGAGCGCTTCAAACAGCGTGGATTCTCGGCCAGCGACTTCTTTCTCAGCATGTCGCGACATGAAATCGGCAACTACCTGGGCCTCGCGGTCGAGACGGTCAGTCGCCTGTTCACCCGTTTCCAGGACGAACAGCTGCTGCAGGTGGAACGCAAGCATGTCCAGTTGCTGGACATACCCAGGCTCTATCAGCTGGTGCAGGGTGGCGACAGCGCCAAGTCCTCCCAGTCACGCGGCTGACAAGAACACAGGCCGGTGGTCGCGGCAGCGTCAGTCCTGGCGTGAATCACCCAACCAGACACAATTCTCACCCATCTGCTTGAGCTGTCGCGCGTGGACCTCGAGTTCCGGCTCACTGGCGTAAACCACCTTCAGCGGCGGGCGCCCGGAAGCCAGGCGCTGAATATTGTCCACCGATTGATCCCCGCCTGACCCCGAAGTCACCGCATCGTCCAGGGACAGGGCGGTCTGGCCGCCGGTCATGCGCAGATACACGTCCGCAAGAATCTCCGCATCCAGCAGCGCTCCGTGCAGCTCCCGGTGGGAATTGTCGATGTCGTAGCGTTTGCACAAGGCATCCAGGCTGTTGCGCTGCCCCGGATGCATCTTCTTTGCCATCACCAGGGTATCGGTGACCCCGCACAACTCATCGATGCGCAAAGGACTGTGCATGAACTTGAGTTCGTGATCCAGGAAGCCCACATCGAAGGGTGCGTTGTGAATGATCAGCTCAGCACCCCGCACATACGCGACAAAATCCTCCACCACATCGCTGAACCTGGGTTTGTCGGCGAGAAATGCGTTGGTGATGCCGTGCACTTCGACGGCGGCGGCGTCGATTTCCCGGTCCGGTTGCAGAAACTGGTGAAAATTGTTGCCGGTGAGGCGTCGTTCGACCAATTCGACACACCCGATCTCGATAATCCGGTGGCCCTGTTCCGGCTCCAGACCGGTGGTTTCGGTATCGAGCACGATCTGCCGCATCAGCTGTTCATCTCCGCGATACCGCGATTGGCCAGCTGATCCGCCAGCTCATTTTCAGCATGCCCCGCATGCCCCTTGACCCACTGCCACTCGACCTCGTGCCTGGCCACTTCCCGGTCCAGCATCCGCCATAGATCGGCATTCTTCACCGCCTGTTTCGAAGCGGTCTTCCAACCATTGCGCTTCCAGTTGTGAATCCACTGGGTAATGCCGTTCTTCACGTACTGGGAATCGGTGGTCACCCGCACCCGGCTGGGTCGATTGAGCTGCTGCAGCCCCTGGATCACCGCCATGAGTTCCATGCGGTTGTTGGTGGTGTCGGGTTCACCACCGAATAACTGCTTTTCATGTTCGGCATAACGCAATACCACGCCCCAGCCTCCGGGACCGGGATTGCCTTTGCAGGCACCGTCACTGAACAATTCTACAAGCTGGGTCATTCGATTCCGTTTCTGATGGTGGGCTCTGCAGCCGTGGGCAGGACAGTCTTTTTGACCGTCCATCTGGGCCGCATGGGAGTCAGGGTCGCCACCCGTTTCACCGCGTGTATGATATACACGCCGCCCAGCTTCGGATAGACCTGTTCACCGAGTCGTTCCATGAAATGCAGTTTCTGCATCACACCCTGACCTTTCAATGGGGGGCGATAATGCAGACAACGAAGATCCAGCAGGTCGAACCCGAGCAGCGCCAGCCAGTCCGCGACCCGCCCGCTGCTGAAAAAATGCCCGCACCAGGGCGCCTTGTTGGCGCGTAACCGCATCAATCGCCACGCACCCCACTGACTCCAGGGGTTGAAACCGCTGATCAGTACCTTGCCCTCAGGGATGAGTATGCGCTCCACTTCACGCAGTAGCTGGTGAGGATCCCGGGCGAAATCCAGAGTGTGAGGCAACAACACGCCATCCACGCTGTCGCCCGGGATGGGCAGACGGGTCGCATCCGCAACTATATGCGCACCGTCCGGCTCACGATCCAACCCCATCACCACATGGTTTCGCGCGGGGCAGTCCTGCAGCAGGTCCTCTCCGGCTCTCAAATGGCCGAGCTGCACCACATGGTAGCCGAACATGGCGTGGATATAGGGTGCGAAACGACTGGTCTCCAGGTCTGCCAGACTCCTGCCCAAGTCACTCTCAAACCACTCTCTGAGGTGATTTTGTCGGCAGGATTCCATTTTTCGCAGTTTGATTTGCCTCATAGTTCAAGGTATCGGCTTTGCTACCGACACTAGTGTCAGGTAATCTGTGCGGTTATTGCCCTGAATCATCCCGTTCACGGTGCTGGTTACCGGGACAGCGCGAGCAGGGAGCCGTGCGGCCACGGGCATTTGCTTGATCACGCCATCACGATTCGCGCACAGCGGCATTCGGCCACCGGCTGGCGCCAGGGACCGGCTGTACCAGGCATACCGGATATGCTTGCAGGCAGGTTTAAACCAGTTCACAGATTGCGCAGGTGTCGCCGTTCACAGGGAGTATTCTTCATGGAAATCATACACGGCTCTGTTACCATTTTCCTCACTATTCCAGTATGTCATTTACAAGTTCGAACAAACAGTTACCGCTCAAACGCCCGCTCCTGCTGATCATGAACCTGCTGTTCACCTGTCTGTTGGCAGCCTGTCAGTCCCTTCCCACCGCGGAAAATTCCGAACAGGGGGATGAAGCCAGGTTTGCCCAGCTGCCCGCAGAGACCCTACAGATTCAATCCGCAGCAACCGCCTCGCAGCTCACACCTGAGGCCCGGCCTGAGGTTGCCGAGGAATTACAAACGGTCATCGCCGCGCTGGAGGAGGCGCCGCGTAGCGTAGGTCTGCTGCAGCGGATGAGCCAATCCAACAGCCTGGACATACCGGACAACCCCCGCATTCGCCAGGAATTCAACTGGTACCGCAATCACCCCCAATACCTGCAGCGCATCCAGGAACGGGCAGAACCGTTTCTGTACTTCATACTGGAGGAGATCGAGAAGCGCGACATGCCCACCGAAATCGCCCTGTTACCGGCGGTCGAAAGCGCATTCCGTCCTTTCGCCTATTCACCGGGGCGGGCCGCGGGAATGTGGCAGTTCATACCGGGCACCGGGCGCCAGTTCGGCCTGAAACAGAACTGGTGGTATGACGGTCGCCGTGACGCCGTCTCCTCCACCGAAGCAGCGCTCGATTACCTGGTTTCGCTGAACCGGCAGTTTGACGGTGACTGGGAGTTGGCCCTTGCCGCCTACAATTCCGGGGCCGGTACGGTCCGCAAGGCCATGGCACGCAACCGCAAAAAGGGTAAACCGGTGGATTTCTGGTCTCTCAACCTGCCGGATGAAACCAGCGCCTACGTACCCCGGCTACTGGCCCTGGCACGTATCTTCCGAGAGGCGGATATCTTGGGCATGGAACTGCTCGAAATTGCCGACCAACCCTATCTGACCCGGGTCGAGATCCAATCCCAGCTCGACCTGGCCCTGGCAGCGGAGATGGCGGACATCTCTCTCGAGGAACTGTACCTGCTGAATGCAGGGTTCAACCGTTGGGCCACCGATCCCGAGGGTCCGCACCGATTGACCCTGCCGATCGACCGGGAAGCCCGTTTCTCGCAGCAACTCGCCGCCCTGCCTGCGGAAAAACGTCTCTCCTGGACGCGTTACAAGATCAAGTCCGGTGATGCACTCAGCACCATCGCCCGACGCTTTGGCACCACCACAGAGCTTCTGAGAGATGTGAATAAGCTCAGCAGCAACCGAATTCGCGCCGGACGCCACCTGTTGATCCCGGTCGCCAGTAAAAGCCTGGACCATTACGCCCTCACCAAGACGCAACGCAAGAGTGCAATCCAGAATCGCTCGCGCAAGGGTCAAAAGGTCCATTACCGGGTCAAATCCGGTGACAGCCTGTGGACCATTGCCAAGGCGCATAAGGTCAGCTACAAAAAGCTCGCCGCATGGAACGGCATGGCCCCCGGGGATCCACTCAAGACCGGTCAGAAACTGGTCATCTGGATCAACAAGGCCTCCAGCAAGGGCAAGATTTCGATGCTCGATCTGCAGCCACCCTCAATCCAGAGCCGCCTCTATTACAAGGTCAAACGTGGAGATTCACTGTCGCGTATCGCGGAGCGCTTCAATGTTTCTGTCAATGACTTGAGACGCTGGAACACCCTCAACGGCAAGTATCTGAAACCGGGCCAGAGTCTGAGTCTCTACGTGGATGTGACTGAACAGACGCTTTGAATCGTTCAATACACATACGGCAGCCGCCACTTAACCATAGATAGTTTGTGGTTATTGACCTGCATCAAATAACCGACGCTTTTTTTTGACACCCCGCGGGAGCCTGAAGGAGTATCCCTGCTGGCAACCCTGCCGATACGAGGTGTCATCGATGAGTAACGATTGTCGTTTGAGAGATGGGGCGGAATTGAATCTCCCCGATGTTGAAAAAATCGCCCTGGCGCTGAAATCCCTGGCCACCTATTCCATGTTGGCCTACGAACACGATGACGATCCCCATGACCTGGATGAAGTGGTCCAGGACGGGCTGGACGCCATCGACCGTCTGTTTACCTGCTGAACACAGACGCGGAATCCTCTCACAAACATTTGACCGCGGGCGTCACAGGCCCGGCCCGGATACCCGTTATATGACGGCTTCCAGGCCGGGCGATGGTCTGGCCGGCTCATCGGCCTCCCAGAGATCGGTGGATTGCGGAAACACCACCACTTCAGTCACGTTCAGACGCACCCCCATGCGCTCGCCGACCTCCAACGGAGTTTGACTTCTCACCCGGCAATCGACCCGGCCACCTTCGGGCAATGCGAGGCTGTAGAGATAATCTGCGCCCTGAAAGACCCGTTCGAGAATCTCCAGTTGCAACTCGCTATGCTGATCGCAGCACAAATCATCGGGACGAATCAGTATCTGCACCGGTTGGCCCGCAACATGGCCGACAGCGTCGTAAGCCTTGACCCGACCCAACGGGGAATCGATCCATCCATCTCCCTGCACTTGCCCGGGGACCAGTTCCCCGTCACCGATGAAATCTGCCACGAAACGGTCCCGGGGATGGTGATATAGGGTGTAACCGGTATCCCATTGCCGCAGCCGTCCCTCCCCCACCACACCGATTCGGTCCGCCAGGGCAAACGCTTCCTGCTGATCGTGGGTGACCAGTATTGCGGTCACCTGTTCCTGCTTCAGGATGGTGCGGATCTCCTGAGCAAGTTGACCGCGCAACTCCACATCGAGTCCGGAGAAGGGTTCATCCAGCAACAGAATTTCAGGTTTTGGCGCGAGCGCGCGGATCAGGGCCACCCGTTGCTGCTGCCCCCCCGATAACTGATGCGGATACTGGCTTTCGTAACCCTTCAGACCCACCAGTTCCAGCAGGCGGCTGACCCGCTCGCGACGATTCCAGGCCTTCAACCCCCGCAGTCCGAACGCTACGTTGTCCCGTATATTGAGATGGGGATACAGGGCGAAATCCTGGAATACCATGCCGACCCGCCGCTTCTCCGGTGCGCGGGTGTGCCCGGGTTGCGAGACGCGCACCCCGTGCAGATGGATCTCCCCGGCAGACACCGGTTCGAAACCTGCTATGGCTCGCAGCAGACTGGTTTTTCCACATCCGCTGGGGCCCAGCAGGCTGGCAATCTCACCCCGCTGCAGGGCAAAGCTCACACCCTCCACCACCGCGCGACCGGCATAGCTGACAGAGACATTGTTGACTTCAAGTTGATTTGGCATGGCGTGACCGTGTGATGGATCGACTCAGCAGGATGACTGGCAGTATGCCAACAGCGACGATGCTCAGGGAGGCATAGGCGGCATCGGCCAGTCGTTCGTCGGAGGCCAGTTCATAGGCCCGTACCGACAGGGTATTGAAATTGAAAGGTCTGAGAATCAGGGTTGCCGGCAGCTCCTTGAGCACATCCACGAAAACCAGCAACAGGGCGGTCAGCAGACTGCCCTTGAGCATCGGAATATGGACCCGGCCGAGGATCTCCCGGGGTCCGCTGCCCAGGGAGCGGGCCACCTCGTCCATCGAAGGACGGATCTTGCTCAAACCCGCCTCCACAGTCTGCAGGGAAACCGCGAGAAAACGCACCAGGTAGGCAAACAGCAGCGCCGCCAGGGTACCGCTGAGCAACAGCCCGCTGGACCAGCCGAACTGAGCCCGCATCCAGGCATCGAGTTGATTGTCCAGCGCCGCGAAAGGGATCATCACCCCGATCGCGATCACGGTACCGGGGATCGCGTAACCCATTGAGGCGACCCTCACCGCTGCCGCCACCATCCAGCCCCCCTGCAAACGACGCGAGTAGCCAAAGAACAGGGCCAGCAGCAGGGCCAGCAGGGACGCACTACCCGCCAGCATCAGACTGTTCATGATGAGGGTCAGAAAACGCCCATCCAGTTGCTCATCCGCAGTGGTCAGAGCCCAATGCAACAGTTGTCCAAAGGGCAGCAGAAAACCCAGCATCAGGGTAGCGCCACAGAACAGCCAGGCGCCCCATGCCTGCCCCCGGGTCAAGCGGAAACGGTCCAGACCCTGGTGTCTCTGGGTGGTGTGGTGGTAGCGGGCCTGGCGGCGCGAAGCTTTTTCCAGCACGACCAGGGTAAACACGAACAGCAACAGCACCGCGGAGAGCTGGGCGGCGGCCGCGGCATTGTCCAGACCATACCAGGTGCGGAAGATCCCGGTGGTGAAGGTACTGACGCCGAAGTACTGTACCGTACCGTAGTCGGCGAGGGTCTCCATCAGGGCCAGGGAGAGCCCCGCCACGATCGCCGGACGCGCCATCGGCAGGGCAACCTGAAAAAAACTGCGCCAGGCCCCGTTGCCCAGGGTACGGCTGACATCCAGCACACACAGGGACTGGTTCAGGAAGGCCGCACGCGCCAGCAGATAGACATAGGGGTAGAGCACCAGGGTCAGCATCAACACCGCCCCTCCCAGGGAGCGGATCTCCGGAAACCAGTAGTCCCCGTATCCCGGACCCAGGAGTTCCCTCAGCCAGGATTGGAACGGCCCGGCGTAGTCAAACAGGCCGGTGTAGGTATAGGCGATGATATAGGCGGGAATCGCCATCGGCAGCAACAAGGCCCATTCGAAAACCCCGCGTCCGGGAAATTCGCACATGCTGGTCAACCAGGCCGTGCTCACACCCAGCAGCAAGACCCCACAGGCGACCCCGATCATCAACAGCAGGGAATTGATGACATAATCCTTGAGGGTGGTATCCAGCAGATGCTGCCAGACCTCCCCCGAGGGCTCGAACAGGTAGCCGGCCACCACCAGCACCGGCAAACCCAGGAGCAGCGCCACAAAACCGGCTGCGGTGCCCCACAGGTTCAGACCCTGTTTTGCAAAAACCCTGGCTGCGGTCATCATCCAGTCACCGGCAATCCGCTATCCACCGACCCGGTGCAGACAGACGGCCTATTTCCAACCGGCCCGGTCCATGATCCGAACCGCCTGGGGATTGAAGTTTCCGAGTTGCCCCAGGTTGACCCCATCCTTCTTGAAATCGCCCCAACCTGCCAGCAGAGCGCCGGGAGAGACATCGCTGCGCACCGGATACTCCCCGTTGGTTTCGGCATACCAGGCCTGTGACTCCGCACTGACCAGGAATTCGAGCAGTTTGATCGCCGCTTCAGGGTGCTTGGCAGACTTGATCAGGGCGGCGCCGCTGATGTTTACATGGCTGCCTCGCCCCTGCTGGTTTGGCCAGAAGACCCCCATCTGTTGCGCAGCCTCGCGCTGTCGCTGATCCTTGGACTCGAGCATTCCGGCCAGGTAGTAGGTGTTGGCGATGGCCAGATCGCACTGCCCTGCTGCGGCCGCGAGGATCTGATCCCGGTCGCCGCCCTTGGGATCACGGGCAAACTGGGGGACAAAATCCCTGGCCCACATCTCGGTCGCCTCAGCCCCGTTGGCAGCGATCATCGACGCCACCAGCGACTGATTATAGATATTGCCCGAGGAACGGATACAGATCCGGCCTTTCCACTGCGCTTCAGTAAGCGCCTCGTAGCTCGAGAGCCGGGCGGGATCGACCCGCTGTTTGACATACAGAATGGGACGCGCGCGCAGCGACAGGCCGAACCAGTGCCCGGCAGGGTCCCGGTATTGACTGGGTATCAAGGATTCCAGCACCTCTGACGTAACCGCCTGGGTCACACCGGCCTGCCTGGCCCGGTGCAAACGGCCCGCATCGGTGGTTAACAACAGATCCGCAGGTGTGTTTCGCCCCTCCCGCTTGAGGCGGTGCAACAGGGCGTCGGCCTTCCCGGTCACCAGATTGACCTGGATGCCGGTCTGCTCGGTGAAACGGTCGAGCAATGGTTTGATCAGGTTTTCTTTCCTTGCGGAATAGAGGTTGACCTCTGCGTTCCCAGCGGCGAAAGTCGTCATACTCACGCATGCGAGCAAACTCAGTGTAATGATGCGGTTAAGGTAAGACACCCGATGCCTCCTCCAAACAGATTAATGCCATAATTTAGAAATGATAACGATTCGCATTTGTATTTTCAACCGTACGACCAATAGGGCTCGCTCTCTCCCGAGTGGCGCAATATGAAGGCACGGGAGCGACGCCACGGCATCACCCTGGTACTCACGGGGGAGGGAAAAGGTAAATCCTCCAGCGCCTTCGGCATGGTGTTCCGCGCCGCTGGCTGGGGCATGAATGTGCTGGTGATTCAGTTTATCAAGGGACAGTGGAAAACCGGCGAACAGCAGGCCGCCACCCGTTTCGATCAGATTGAATGGCACGCCCTGGGGGATGGTTTCACCTGGGACACCCAGAATCCGCAGCAGGACCGGGAAACTTCCCGTGGGATCTGGGCCTTATGCCAGGAGAAGATCCTCTCCGCGCGCTATGATCTGGTGGTACTGGATGAAATCCTCTACTGCTGCGATTACGGCTGGTTGACCGGGGAGGAGATCGCAGCGTTCATTCGCGATGCGAAGCCCGCCTGGATGCACCTCGTGCTGACCGGCCGGGGCGCACCCCAGGCCCTGATTGACGTGGCGGATACCGCAACCGAGATGCAGCCCCTGAAACACGCCTTCGATCAGGGCATCAAGGCCGAGCAAGGGGTGGAGTTTTAATCTGAGACGGGATCAATCCCCATCCAGCATCCGACCCAGGCCACCGAGCACTGAACCTTCGCCCTTGTCACTGCCTCCGGCAGACGGAGCATTGGCGAGGATCCGATCCGCCATGCGGCTGAACGGCAGACTCTGCAGCCACACGGTGCCGTGTCCCTGCAGGGTGGCGAGGAACAGCCCTTCGCCGCCAAATACCATGGATTTCAGATTACCTGCCCGCTGGATGTCGTAATCGATCCCCCCGGTAAAACCCACCAGACAACCGGTATCGACCCGCAGGGTCTGGCCCATGAGTTTTTTCTCGACAATCGTTCCGCCGGCCTGGATGAACGCCATACCGTCCCCTTCCAGGGTCTGCAGAATGAACCCCTCCCCACCGAACAGACCACTACCGAGCCGGCGGTTGAAGGCGATATCCACCTTGGTACCCAGTGCAGCGCACAGAAAGGCGTCTTTCTGACAGGTGATCTTTTCCCCGAGGGCGGCCATATTGAGGGGTACGATGTTGCCGGGATAGGGTGCGGAAAACGACACCCGCTGTTTCCCGGACCCCTGGTTGGTGAAATGGGTGGTAAAGATCGACTCGCCGGTAAACATGCGCTTGCCCGCAGAGAACAGCTTGCCCATGAAGCCTTCGTCCGGATTCGAGCCATCCCCCATCTTGGTTTCGAAGACGATCCCCTCCTCCATGTAGGTCATGGCTCCGGCCTCCGCAATGACCGTTTCACCGGGATCGAGTTCCACCTCGACCAGTTGCATCTCAGCGCCAAGAATCTCGAAGTCCACTTCATGACAACGCATGGGATATCACTCCTTCCAATTGGTATCTGGGTGAGTAGGTGTGGGCCGCGCGGTCACTCAGGATTCCCGGTCCTGCCCGGCGTAGGTTTTATAAAACTGCAGGGCGGCCCGCCCGCTCTTGGTCCCGCCCCGGGCCATGGCGAACTGTTTCGCCGCGAGGTGCAGGGCCTCCCGGTCACCCGGGTAATCCGCGAAATAGTGGTCGATCAGGACGAGATATGCGTCCCAGTTGACCGGATAGAACGACAGCCACAGGCCGAACCGGTCGGACAGGGCGAGCTTCTCCTCAATGGTGTCACCGAGATGCAGGTCGCGTCCGACCAGCACCGCCTCCTGGTTTTCCGCCATGGTTTCCGGTAGCAGGTGACGTCGATTGGAAGTGGCATAGATCAGCACATTCGCCGGGGGCGCCTCGACGGAGCCGTCGAGCACGCTTTTCAGGGCCCGATAGGAAGCGTCCCCCTGTTCGAAGGTCATATCATCGCAGAACACGATGAAACGCTGCGGCAGGGTACGGATCTCATCGACGATCTCCGGCAGTTCAACCAGGTCGCTGCGATCGATCTGAATCAAGCGCAGCCCCCGATCCCGATAGGCGTTGAGAATTCCCTTGATGAGGGAGGATTTTCCAGTCCCCCGGGATCCCCATAACAGGGCGTTGTTGGCGCCGCAGCCATTGAGAAATCGCTCGGTATTGCGTACCAGTTGCTGTTTCTGGTCATCGATCCCGACCAGTTGATCCAGGGTTATCGGATCCACATGGGTGATCCCGCGCAGGTAGGCCTTGCGGGGCCGCCAAACTGCGGCGTGAATGGTCTGCCAGTCTATCGACAAGGTACTCATCCTGATTCTGTTTGAATGGCTGTTGCGCCGATTGCCCGGAGGCTGTCACTCGGCGTGCAAAAGATCACCCGTCAGCTTACTCGGTTGTCATCAATCGGTCATCAGACCCCGGTTAGAATCGGCAACCTTCCCGAATCACCACCGGCATCTGCGCAACATGCTCGTGAAATGGATCTACCTGTTGCTCGGCTGGCTGAGTATTCTGGCCGGCCTGATGACCTTTTGGCTGCCCTTGCCGATTGGGCTGCCACTGATGCTGATCGGAACGCCGGTAATCCTGCGCCATTCACCCCGCGGGCGGCGCTGGATCATGCGCCTATTGAAACCCTTCCCCCGACTCAAACGTCAACTGCGCAAACAGCAGCGGCAGATCAACCGCAACCTGGATCGCTGAAACGCCTCGGCGGGATGCAAACCGTGAATGGTAAATCCCTTACCCGTAACACAGATCAGCCTTCGGCCACCACCACCCGGTTACGGCCCTGATCCTTGGCGGAGTAGAGCGCGTCATCGGCGCGTTTGAGACAAGTATCCAGGGCCTCACCCACGCGGAACAGGGTAACACCGAAACTTGCGGTGACATGCAGATGCCTGCCGTCGACCACGAATTCGGTCTCGGCCAGGTCCCGGCACAGGCGCTGGGCAAGCGAAATGGCTTCATTAAGCTGGGTCTCAGAAGACAGGATGAGAAACTCCTCACCGCCCCAGCGGGCCAGTTCATCAGCCTCCCGGATATGCCTGCGCAACTGATCCACCGTGTGTTTCAGAACCTTGTCACCCACATCGTGTCCGTAGTTGTCATTGACCAGCTTGAAGTGATCGATATCCGTGAGGATCATGCAGAATCCATGTCCCGATCGCTCGGTCTGGGCAACCATCTGCTCCAGACGTTTGGACATCGCACGACGGTTGAGCACTCCGGTCAGATAATCGATGCGCGAGGTCTCCTCCAGCATGCGCTCCACATGCTTGCGCTCGACGATCTCCTGTAGCAGTTTCTCATTCGCCTGGACCAGCTCCATGGTGCGCGCCTCAACCCGCTGCTCCAGTTCATCATGCGCCTTGCGCAGGGCGCTCTGGCTCAGATCGACCTGCTGCTTCTCGACCTCCAGGCGCTGGGACATCTGGGTGAACGCCGTGCTGAGTTGATCCAGTTCATCACCCTTGCGGGCCTCGCCTTCCAGGGTCTTGATCGGAGCCACCAGCGCGAATCGGGTGGTTAGTTCGGTGATGCGCCGGGTCATGTTTTGTGACAACAGACGACTGAAGATCATCGCCAGGATCACCGACAGAGCAAGTGACAACATGCCAGCCAGGCGGATCTGTTCGAATTTCTTCTGCACCTCATCGGCGCGCATATCGACCCCGACCAGGTAGTCATCCTCACCGACATCCAGGGGAGAGTAACCCGAGAGGAAGTATCCCCAGCGATCACGGGTGATGCTCTTGTCCACTGAGGGACGCAGAAACCCCTCCATCAGCTCGGGCAGATCCGGGGTGTAAGGTTCCCCGGGTTCCGCCGGTTCCTGGATATCGGAATCGAGCACGAATTCCGCCGCATCCCCCACCTTGCGCATGACATAAACGAAGGCGATATCCGGGTTCGCCTTCACATAATCTCGCAGCAGGACAACATTCTCCCGGTAACTGGGCTTTTGCATATCGGCGGGGGAGCGGATCTCATCCAGATCCCGAACCACGAAGCCCTGGCTGATGAGTGCGGCGCTGTTCTTCAGACGTGAGCGCAGGGCCTCCATCAGGCTGTCTGCCGCACTGTGGTAGAAATAGCTCCCGACACTTCCGGAGACCAGGATAATGGCCGCGAAATGGCTGAGGAACATCTTGCTCTGGATGGTGAGTCTCATAGAGGGCGCAGGATACCCAAAAAAGCGCCGCATGACCAAACCGGAAACCCGCTGCCGCGGCCGCAAACCCGACTCAGGCGGGGGATTGAAAATCGATCCGGGGCACTGCGGCAATCAGTTTCCGGGTATAGTCATGCTGGGGCCGGTTGACGATATCCTCGGTGCGCCCCTGTTCCACGATGCGTCCCTGATACATCACCGCGGTACGGTCGCTGACATACTCAACCACCCCGATGTTATGGGTGATAAACAGCAGCGTCAGTCCCCTCTGGCGGCGCAGCTCCAACAGCATCTTGAGAATCTCGGCCTGCACCGACACGTCCAGGGCGCTGGTGATTTCGTCACACACGATGAATGCCGGGTCCAGGCTCAATGCCCGGGCAATTCCGATACGCTGGCGCTGCCCGCCGGAGAATTCATGGGGATAGCGCCACAGACTCTCCTCATCCATCTGCACCTGTTTCAACAGCTCACGGGCAATCGACAGGCGCTCATCCCGGTCCGCCCCGATACCGTGCATCTTCATCGGTTCAGTGAGAATTGCCGCGATGCTCAGGCGGGGGTTCAATGATGAGATCGGGTCCTGGAAAATGATTTGCATGTTCCTGCGAAAGCGCCGCAGGTCCGAACGATCGAGGCGGGTGATGTCGGTATCGTCGAAAGCCACCGCTCCCGCTGTCGGCTCAGTGAGCCTGAGGATGCCCCGTCCCAGGGTGGTCTTACCGCTGCCGGATTCCCCGACAAGGGCGAGTATCTCGCCCCGGGTTATTTCCAGATCGACACCGTCGACCGCACGCACCTGGTCCACCACCCGGCGGAACAGGCCCTTGCGCACCGGGAAATGAATCTCCAGTCGGGATAACCGGATCAGCGGCTGAGCGCTCTCCGGCTTCACATCATGGGCCTCGCGACGGGCAAGATTTTCCGGCAGGGCCGCGATCAATTGCCGGGTATAGGGATGTTCTGGGCGCTGGATGATCTGTTGTGTCGGACCGCTCTCCACCAGTTTTCCACGCTGCATCACCCCCACCCGATCCGCGATCTCCGAGACCACACCAAAATCGTGAGTGATGAACAGGATCGCCATCCCGGTGCGCTGTTGCAGCGCCAGCATCAGGCGCAGGATCTCCCGCTGCACCGTCACATCCAGCGCTGTGGTCGGCTCATCGGCGATCAGCAGGTCGGGTTCGCAGGCCATGGCCATGGCGATCATCACCCGCTGCCGCTGCCCTCCCGAAAGTTGATGCGGATAACTGTGTACCCGGGTATCCGGATCCGGCAGCTGGACATCCCGCAGCGCCTGCATGACCCGTTCCCAGGCCTCCTGCTCGGAGAGCTCCGGAAAGTGCAGTCGCACCGCCTCGAGAATCTGCTCACCGATGGTGAAGACCGGGTTCAGGGAACTCATCGGTTCCTGAAAGATCATCGCGATGCGCCCGCCCCGCACCTGGCGCATCTCCGACTCGCTCAGGCTCAACAGATCCCGGGGGGATTCGTCCGCGGCCTGAAAGCGGATGTCACCGCTCAACCGCTCCACCGAGTAGGCGGGGAGCAGACGCATGATCGAAAGCGCGGTGATCGATTTCCCGCTACCCGATTCACCCACCAGGCAGAAGGTCTCGCCCCGTTCGATCTCGAAACTGACCCCGTCCACCGCTCGGATCGGCTGATCGCGGTGGCGAAACCAGGTCTGCAAATGTTGAACCGCCAGTAACATCAGTTCGACTTGCTCAGGTAGGGATCGATGGCATCACGCAGTGACTCACCGATCAGGTTATAGGCAAACACCGTGAAAAAGATCGCACCGCCGGGAAAGGCGGCCATCCACCAGTTGAAGCGGGAGGACTGCACCGCCTGATTGAGCATCTCACCCCAGGAGGGATCATCCACCAGACCCAGGCCGAGAAAGCTGAGGGTCGCTTCCGCTAGAATCGCCGAGGCGACGCCGAAACTGGCCGCCACCAGCACCGGGCCCATGCCGTTCGGCAACATGTGGCGGAACAGGATCGAACCCAGGGGCAGGCCTGCCGCCTCAGCAGCCTGGACAAAATCCTGCTTGCGCAGACGCAGGAATTCGGCGCGCACGTAGCGCGCGAATCCCGGCCAGCTGGTAATCCCGATGATCACCATCATGATGTACAGGCTGCGGCCAAAGAACGCCACAAAGGTAAGCAGCAGAAACAGGGTCGGAACCGCCTCGAAGATCTCCACCAGGCGCATCCCGAGGATATCCACCACGCCGGAGAAATAGCCCATCAGCCCGCCGATGATCACCCCGATCACCATGGAGATGCCGGTGGCGACAAAACCGATCCCCAGGGCGATCCGCGAGGCATGAATCATCCGGCTGAGCACATCGGCGCCATTCTGCTCCGTACCGAACCAGTGGGTGCGCCGGTCCTGTGACAAGGGAGCCTCGAGACCGGTATCCCCCCGGTCACGCTGATAATCCTTGGGTGAATAGGGGACCGGTGCATGGATCACCCAATCAAAGGCCCCCTGGGCCTCGGCCACCCGGTACTGCTCGTAGATCACCAGCTTCGGTGGCGACAGGGTGTTATACACCAGCAGCGCACCACCCCCAAGGGTCAGCAGGAACAACAGCAGCTTTCGCCCCAGGCTGAAGCGCCAGGGCATAAGCAGCAACAGGGTGAGGAAGCCGATCAGGAACAGCGCATCCACCGGTTGCAGGTATTCCAGTACCGGGCTGGACAACTGTCCTTGCTGACTCAGCAGCAGGGGGAAGCTGCTTGCTAGGAAAGGCGCGAACACCCCAACCAGCGCCAGCACCGCCACCCAGGCGAGTCCCAGCCGCGCTCCCCAGCGCAGGAAGGTCTGCCCGAGGATCCGTCGCCAGTAACTCTGCCCCGCATTGCTCCGGTCACTCATAGCTGATCCTCGGATCCGCCAGAGCATACAGCAGATCAGCAAGCAGATAACCCAGAAGGGTCAGCAGGCCACCGATCAGGGTGATGGAGAGCACCAGTTCCCGGTCACGGGTCTGCACCGCTTCCACCGCCAGTTTGCCCATGCCTTCGATGCTGAAGATGCTCTCCACGATCACCGAACCCGCCAGCAGACTCGGCAGCAGGCTGGCGGCCACGGTGATCAGTGGCAAAAGACTGTTTCGGAATACATGACGCCAGAGCACTGCGGATTCGCTGAGGCCCTTGGCACGGGCGGTTCGCGCATAGTCGGACAGCAGGTTCTCCAGGACCGAGGTACGGGTCAGCTTGGCGAGGCCCGCAAAGCCGCCGTATGAGAGACACAAAACCGGCAGCACCAGGTGCCAGAGTCGATCCAGCAGAAAGCCCCGCAGCCAGTCCCCGGACATCAGCGGCAAGGCGATCAGCACCCCGACCAGCATTGCCGTGGCCGCGAAACCCAGTTGCCGCAGCAGCCGGTAGTCGGTACTCGCCAGCCAGCCGGCCAGCAGGGCGAAGCTCAAAGGCATCAAAACCCACAGCAGAACCGAACGGCCGGATTCCGGCAATGCCTGGACCATCGCCAAGCCCAGTAATCCCCAGCAGAGCGCGAGAAAGCCAACCCGCACCCAGGTCCGGGCAAGCCGGCCAATGCTGCTGAAAAGACTTAGGGACGCCAGCACGCAGAGGAACAGCAGTCCCAGATCCCAGAGACTCGACCAGTGGGGCATGAACACGGCGTCGAGCATCTGCCGGTCACTCAGGCCCGCAGTCGGAAACCAGTGCCAGTACTGCTGGTTGGCGAAAAAGCCGATCATCAGCACCCCGGCCAGCATGGTCGGCACCGACCACAGTCCAAGCATCACGATGCCACTGCTGACGTCGAAGGAGCGACCCCGTTCCACCGCGGCACGGACCCCGATCAGCAGGGCCAGCAGGTAGACCACCGGGATACTCAGCACGTTCAGCAACACCGTGATCGGCACCCGTTCCGCGAGCAGGTCGGTGACCGGACGACCGTAGCGGAAACTGCGCCCGAAGTCGGAACCCTTGCTGAAGGAAAAACCGCTCAGACGGTTCTCCCCGTCAAATGTGAAACCGACGGGTGACACATTATTGAGCCAGCGCAGATATTGCAGATAGGCGGGATCATCCAGACCGTAAAGCCGGTTGTAGTAGGCCTCGATCTCCTTCTTCGCCTCCGGATCGAGGTTCTGTCCCTCCACCAGGCTCTGGGCGCTGATACCACCCGGAGATGAGGCCATGACCACGAACACCACCAGGGTGATGCCCAGCAGGGTGGGCAACATCAGCAGCAGACGTCGGATCAGGTAAGTCAGCATGGGCTACTGATCGTAACGCTGTTCCGCTTTGGGCACGTAGGTCTCGATCGGCAGGGTGCCCAGGTTCAGGCCCACCTTGGTCGATACCAGGTTGCGAATGCGCCGGTCGATGAACACCAGGCTCTTGCGCCGCATCAGGAAGGTATAGGGCTGATCCTCATAGAGCAGCCGCTCCGCCGCCTGCCACAGCGGCATGCGCCTGTCCTCGTCAACCGTGGCCCGCGCCTCATTGATCAGGCGGTCCAGCTCGGGATTGCGATAGTCGGTGAAGTTGTTCCCCCCATCCGCGATCTGACTGCTGTGAAACATCTGGTAGAGATCGGTCTCCAGGCCGCTGGTCCAGCCCAGGGTGATGGCATCGAAATCCCGTTTCTTGATCAGGTCGAGCATCACCGACCACTCGGTCGGCTTGGGCTGCAACAGGATCCCCGCCCGCGCCAGCAGATCCTTGATGAACAGCACCATGCGACCGGTATCCTCGTTGCTTTGAAAATAAACCAGCTCGAACTCGAAAGGTCTGCCCTCCTGATCCTCGAGAATACCGTCGCCGTTGCGGTCCCGATAGCCCGCCTCTTCGAGCAGGGCCATCGCACGGTCCGGTTCATATGGCCGGGGCTCGAGTTCCGGATTGTGCTGCCGACTGTTGAAATTAAAAGGACTCACGGCGATCTCCGCATAGCCCAGGAAGATCTCATCGACGATCCGTGCACGGTCGATCAACAGGGTCATGGCCTGGCGCACCCGCACGTCGGCGAAACGAGTCTGAGTATCGACCCTGCGCTGGTTCCAACCGATATAGCTGTATCCCGCCACCGGGCTCATGTACTCCCAGTGCTGGGCCTTTTTCGCCAGATCCGTATCCTCTGCCAACAGTTGATACTCCCTGGGCCGCGAACCATAGGTGTCGATGTCACCATTGCGAAAGGTGGTCAGGCGTGCGCTGTCGTTTTCTATGATCCGCCAGATCAGGCGTTCGTAGGGCGGCTGGAGCGGACCCCAGTAACGGGGATTACGATGCAGTTCCACCCCGCCCTGGTCGGGCGACCAGTTTTTTGGATCCTCGAGCCGGTAGGGGCCCGAACCGAGCAGCAGGCCCTTCGACTGGTTGAAAGCGTTGGGTTGTTGCAGATAGGGCTCATAGAAATGCCTGGGCATCACCGCCATGCCACCGGCCAGGGAGAGGGCGTTGAAATAGGGTTCGGCAAACTGGAAGCGGACCGTCAGGGGATCGAGCACCTCAACCGACTCGATCTTGGAATAGTAGGCACGTTCCCGGGGGGCCTGAATCTCCGGGGTCATGATGAAGCGAAAGGTGAATGCCACATCTTCGGCCGTCAATGGCTGTCCATCGGAGAACTGCAAACCATCCCGGAGTTTGAAGACAAAGGTCAGACCATCCTCACTGACCTCCCAGTCACGGGCCAGCAGACCTTCCCACTCCAGGGTGCCGGGATTTCGGATCAACAGGCTTTCCAGCACGTATTCCTGAACATTCGACGAGTAGGCATCTTCAGAAATGAACGGAGTCAGGGTTTTCAGATTGGTGCCGAATGCCTGGATCAACCAATCGCCCAGGGCATAATCATCCCGTTCAGTGACCTCATAGGCCCGCTGAAAGGCGGCAGGCATGCCCGTATCCACGGAAGACTCGGGAGCGTCGGAGAGGCTCACTCCCTGCTCGATCCGCAGGTTCATTTCACGCAGCTGTCCGCGAATCTCACGGATGTCCTGGGACTGTTCCCGCATCAACTGTTCAATCTGGGCCATTTTCCGCCACTGGCGATCCACCATGTACATGGCCAGAACGATGGTCAATAGAATCACAATCAAGCCGCCGAAATAGAGAATATCCCGACCGTTAAGACGACGCTGCATGGTTCTACTCCTGGATTCCGGCAGCCCAGTACCTGCGCGCATCTCCCGGATACCGGCGAAGCTGACGCGGGACGCCACGTCAGTCAAGGGAAACACGCCACGAAGTGTGCAAGTCTAAACCGCATTAAGCGGCGGTGAAAGAGACCCCTGTCGCCACGCATGACCCGGCCGGGAATCGCCAACTATGCTTTCCGGCTTCCGGAATTTCCGGTAAGTTAGGCAGTTCGACTATAAAAATCAGTTCGTGACCCACACACATATCATAACGACAGGTATCTTACATGGGCTTTTTACAAAACAAACGCATTCTAATTGTCGGTATCGCCAGCAATCGTTCCATCGCCTGGGGTGTTGCCCAGGCCATGCATCGGGAAGGTGCGGAACTGGCCCTGACCTACCAGACAGAAAAACTGAAAAGCCGAGTCGAAGATGCCGCGGAGAAATTTTCTGCCAGCCTTACGGCCCCCCTGGACGTCACCAGCGACGAGCAGATCGCACAACTGTTCGAAACATTGGAGAAACACTGGGGTTACCTGGATGGTATCGTACATGCGGTGGGTTTTGCCCCCCGCGACCACCTGGAAGGCAAATACTTGGACAACCTCACCCGGGAAGGCTTTGCCCTGGCTCACGACATCAGTTCCTATAGCTTCGCCGCTCTCGCCAAAGCGGGCCGATCCCTGATGCAGGATCGCAACGCCTCGCTGGTCACCATGTCCTATCTGGGCGCGGTACGCACCGTACCCAATTACAATGTGATGGGCGTGGCCAAGGCAAGTCTCGAGGCGAATGTGCGCTACATGGCGGAAGCCCTGGGTCCGGAAGGTATTCGGGTCAATGGAGTATCCGCCGGTCCCATCCGCACCCTGGCGGCTTCGGGTATCAAGGATTTCAAAGGAATGCTGGACGATGCGGAGAAAAAGAATCCGCTGCGGCGTAATGTGTCCATCGAAGAGGTCGGCAACACCACCGCCTTCCTCTGTTCCGACCTGGCTTCCGGCATCACCGGCGACATCATCTACGTCGACTCGGGTTACCACATCCTGGGCATGGCCTGATTGTTGAAGTGTTAAAAGCTTTGAGTTATTCGTTTTGAGTGATTGCGTTTGCAACGCTTTGTGCGCAGCGAACACACCAACTCACAACTTATAACTCAAAACTTGAATAGAGAATTTATTCTTTTCCCTGCTTAAGCAGAATTTCAATATCCGCCCGGGTTTTCAGATCCGCCAGAACCCGGTCGTAATAACTCCGTGACATCAGACGCCGGATGTTGTTCTCCTGATTCATATCCTTGTTTTCATCCAGACTGCCTTCGGTCACTTTGCTCAGGTTGAACACGGCCTGGTCACCTTGGGCCAGTCGCACCGTTCCCGGTGTGGATTCATTCTCAGCCGGTTTGGCGGCGCGGAACAGGGCACTGCTCAATGCCGGAGGCAGACTGCGATCGTTGCGGGTCACAGTCGTCGGTCCGGTTACCGGGTAATTGCCGGCAGCCTGCAGTAACGGGGTACCGGCGACAATCTCGTCGACACGCTTTTGCGCCTCAGCCTGCGCCTGCTGTTCCGCCTTTTGATTCTGCAGGGTTTCGACGACCCGGTCCCGCACCTCATCCAATGGCTGAATGGTGGACTCCCGGTGGTCGATGACCCGGACCACGATCGAACGGGTACCATCCAGCTCGATCAGATCGCTGTTGTGCTGCTCTTTGAGTACATCCTCGCTGAAGGCCGCGTTCAGCACCTTGGGATTGCTCAGGTCGTTATTCGCCGGTGCATCCCGGGTGAGCCAATCACTCTGTTGAATGGTCAGGCCGAGGGTCTCTGCGGGCATGTCCAGTGAATTGGGTTCTTCGTAGCTCAGGTTGGCCAGCTCTTCCGCCAACTCAAAATAGCGGCGTTCCCCTTCCGATTTACGATACCCCGTCTCCACCTCGTCACGGGCCTCTTCAAAAGACTTCACACTGCCCGGCTTGATCCCGGTCAATTCGATCAGATGATAACCGAAGGTGCTGCGAACCGGGTCGCTGACCTGCCCTTCCTGAAGGCTGAACACCGCAGCCTCGAACGCGGGATCCATGATGCCATTGCCGAAGTAACCCAGATCACCCCCTGAGGCGGCACTACCCGGGTCCTGAGATAATTCCCTGGCCAGCTCAGCGAAGGTTTCACCTTGATCCAGACGCCCTTGAATCGCCTTGAGCTGTTCCAGGGTGGCATCCTCGGCCGCCTGATCCGCATCGCGGGGAAGGGTCAGCAGGATATGGCTGGCGCGACGTTCCTCCGGAATGCCGAACTGATCGAGATGCGTATCGTAGTAGCCGCGCAACGCATCCTCATTCACCTCCACGGTTGCACCGGCAGAGGTGGCATCGAGCAGGATGTATTCGAGTTTCACCTTTTCCGGAGCTCGATAGTCCTCCTGGTGGCTGGTGTAGTATTCCTGAATCTCCCCGTCACTGAGTCCTCCGTCGAGCATGAAATCGGAAGCGGGTACTACGAAATAGGTCAGTTCGCGGGTCTGATTCTGCAACCGAGCATTCTGTTCCAGCTCATGTCGGGTCACAAAGGTTCCAGCGCCCACGGCCTGGGACAGCTGTTCGGAAACCAGGACGTTACGGATGCGCTCCTCGAATCCGGCGGCGCTGAATCCCTGCAACCTGACGGCCCGTTCGTAGGTCTCCTGATCGAAGCGTCCGTCCTTCTGGAAGGCTGGCATGCCGAGTATGGCCGCCTGCACCAGTGGCTTACCGGCACGCAATCCCATTTTTTCCGAAGCCTGCCTGAGAACCTCCTCGTCGATCATCCGGTTCAGCACCTCTTTGCGCAGGCGGGTATCATCGAACAGTTCAGGACGGTAGGCGGCACCCAGCTGTTCCCGCAACTGAAGGCGGAAACGCTGGAACTGGCTGTCCAGATTACGCTCGGTGATCTCAACTCCGTTGACCTTTGCCGCCAGTGGCTCAGAACCAATACCCAGATAGGATTGGATGCCCCACAGCGCGAAAGGAATGGTGATGAGGATAACGATCGCCCAAGCGATCCAGCCCTGAGCTTTATCTCTGATAACCTGAAGCATGAGCAGACTCGTTCCTGTTTGACTGACGACTCTGGAAACAAAAACGGGGTATCTGAGCAGATACCCCGTGTTTGTGCAAATGGCGGAGCGGACGGGACTCGAACCCGCGACCCCCGGCGTGACAGGCCGGTATTCTAACCAACTGAACTACCGCTCCATTTGGTGGGTGCTGCAGGGATCGAACCTGCGACCCTCGCCTTGTAAGGGCGATGCTCTCCCAGCTGAGCTAAGCACCCCGGAAGGCGCGCTAGTTTATTGCATCCTTCAAAGCTTTACCAGCTTTAAATGACGGGATCTTGGACGCCTTGATCTTGATGGTTTCGCCGGTCTGAGGGTTGCGGCCTTCACGGGCAGCGCGCTCTTTTACGGAGAATGTGCCAAATCCCACCAGGGACAGGGTGTCGCCTGCTTTCATTGCTTCAGTAACAGCATTCACCATTCCATCAAGTGCACGCGCGGCGGCGGCTTTGGAAATATCCGCGGATTCCGCCATTGCCTCAATCAGTTCGGCTTTATTCATTAATCATGTTCCCCTGTAGTGGTTCGGGCGGATCACTACCGCCTCAGATAATATTGTGTGTTATGGCCCACACGGAGCCCGAAACGCCAGAATTTATACCGGCTGGCATACACCCTGTCAAGCAACGGACCGTGCGCAAGCCCCGCAAAATCCAGTGATTATTGAGCATAAAGGGCCCAGAGGCCTGTGATCGGCAGCGAAAGCTAAAAGTTATTCAGACTGATTGAAAAGCGTTTCGATTACCAATCTCGAAGACAACCGTATCCGCACCGATCTGCGGTGGCGCCCCCATTGCTTCAAATGCGCCCCATCCAGCGCCTGGCGACGAGGATTGATTGGCATGCGCAGGAAAGATGGTGCAGACGAACACGCGGTATTGCATCACGTGTGATGGTATATCCACCGCTCGTCGAGACAGATACACAGTCCCGGGCAAAGACCGGGTCAACGCCTCCTGCGGATCAGTAAAAGATCGTCAGCAGGAGGGGCTGCCCGGTGGACGCCGATATCAATGCACGCCGGATTTCTTATCGTCTGTTGCGCGCTTCTTGGTCGACTTGCGCGGTGCGGTGGATGCGGCTTTCTCACCTTCCTTGGGCTGAGGCATTTCGATCAATGCAATCTGCAGTACCTCATCAATCCAGCGCACCGGCCGAATATCAAGATTCTGTTTGATATTCTTGGGAATATCCACCAGATCCCGTTCATTCTCCTCCGGAATGATCACCGTGGCGATGCCGCCCCGGTGAGCGGCCAGAAGTTTTTCCTTCAGACCGCCGATCGGCAGCACCTCACCGCGCAGGGTGATCTCACCGGTCATTGCCACATCCGCACGTACCGGTATCTTGGTCAGCGCAGAAACCAGACAGGTACACATGCCGACGCCCGCACTGGGACCGTCTTTCGGTGTGGCGCCCTCGGGTACGTGGATGTGGACATCGAACTTCTGATAGAAGTCTTCTTCAAGGGCCAATGAGTCGGCGCGACTGCGGACCACTGTCATGGCCGCCTGGATCGACTCCTGCATCACCTCGCCGAGTTGGCCGGTGTGGCTCAAGCGGCCTTTACCGGGCATCAGCGCAGCCTCGATGCGCAGCAGTTCTCCACCCACCTCGGTCCATGCCAGGCCGGTGACCTGACCCACCTGATCGTGTTCGTCGGCCCGCCCGTAGCGGAAGCGCCGTACCCCCAGGTAGTCTTCCAGCCGCTTGGCGGTCAGGGTTACCTTGTTGGTGGTCTTCTTCAGCAGGATCTCCTTCACGACCTTTCGGCAGATCTTGGCGATTTCACGTTCCAGGTTACGCACACCGGCTTCGCGAGTGTAATAGCGCACGATGTCGCGAATCGCCTCTTCACGAATAATCAACTCCTCAGGTTTGAGGCCGTTGTTTTCCATCTGCTTCGGCGCCAGGTAGCGCTGAGCGATATTCACCTTTTCGTCCTCGGTGTAGCCCGAGAGACGAATCACTTCCATACGGTCCAGCAGCGCCGGCGGTATATTCAGGGTGTTTGCAGTGGCAACGAACATCACCTCTGAGAGGTCGAAATCGACCTCGAGATAGTGGTCATTGAAGGTGTGGTTCTGCTCGGGGTCCAACACCTCCAACAGCGCCGAAGCGGGATCGCCACGAAAGTCCATGGCCATCTTGTCGATCTCGTCGAGCAGGAACAGCGGATTGCGGGTTTTGGCCTTACCCAGGTTGTTGATGATTTTGCCCGGTAGCGCACCGATATAGGTGCGGCGATGACCGCGGATCTCCGCCTCGTCGCGGACACCGCCCAGGGCCATCCGGGTGAACTTACGGTTGGTGGCGCGTGCAATGGACTGCCCCAGGGAGGTCTTGCCCACACCGGGAGGTCCGACCAGGCAGAGGATCGGCCCTTTCAGCTTGCGCACCCGCTGTTGCACCGCGAGGTATTCCAGGATGCGCTCCTTGACCTTCTCGAGGCCATAGTGATCTTCGTCCAGCACCTCATTGGCACCGCCGATATCGTTGCGGATCTTGGTGCGTTTTTTCCATGGCAGACCGACCAGGGTATCGATGTAGTTGCGCACCACCGTGGCTTCCGCAGACATCGGGGACATCAGCTTGAGCTTGTTGAGTTCGTTATTCGCCTTGTCCTTGGCCTCCTTGGTCATACCCGCGGTCTCGATCTTTTTCGTCAGATCCTCGATTTCATTCGGCGCGTCATCCATCTCACCCAGTTCTTTCTGGATCGCCTTCATCTGCTCGTTGAGATAGTACTCGCGCTGGTTCTTCTCCATCTGGCGCTTGACCCGTCCGCGAATCCGCTTCTCCATCTGCAGGATATCGTTCTCGCCTTCCATCAGACCCATCAGATGTTCGAGACGCTCGCGCACGTTCGGCATCTCGAGCACATGCTGCTTTTCTTCCAGCTTGAGCGACATGTGCGCGGCGATGGTGTCGGCGAGCCGACTGGGATCATCAATACTGGACAGGGAGGTCAGCACTTCCGGCGGCACCTTCTTATTCAGTTTTACATACTGATCGAACAGGTTGGTGGCGGATCGCATCAGCACTTCGGTCTCGCGGCCGGCCAGATCGAGGCTGTCGGTCAGGCTCTCGAGCCGGGCCGTGAAATATTCATCGTTGTCGACAAACTCGATGATGCGGGCCCGTTCACCGCCCTCCACCAGCACCTTGACGGTGCCATCGGGAAGTTTCAGCAGTTGCAGGATATTCGCCAGGGTACCGATGGCGTACATGTCACCCACATCCGGATCGTCCACATCCGCGCTCTTCTGCGCCGCCAGCAGGATCTGCTTGTTGCTCTGCATCGCCGCATCCAGTGCCTGGATGGATTTTTCACGACCGACGAACAGGGGAATCACCATGTGTGGATAAACCACCACATCGCGCAACGGCAAGACCGGAACCACATTACTCTGATCTCTCATCGAACCGGTTTCAGTGTGTTCTTGACCCATTATCAATATCCTCGTTGGGCAGTTTCTCTGCCTGGTAAAAACTTCAATCGCAGATCAGACTGCGTCGGTAATGGAAAACGCTTGGGTGGGACGAAGCAGCGGCATGCGGACCCTACCCGGTAGCCTCTCAGCTGCGATCCGATGCCGAAATTGATCGATAGATATCATATATGGCCTGCCACCCAATGTTTCAAGTCTATCGATAACAACGTCCTATAGAAAGCGCCTGCAAAGCGACTCGGACCGAGGTCGAATCCCGCGTCTTGCGATCAGCATGACAGGCTGAATCTGCAGGTCAACGGTGCACCGTTCGCGGTTTCTATAGTGAAATTGACATCCAATAATCGTGCCTGACGCCGGAATCGATGCAAATGACCGCTGGGCCGTGTCAGTGAAGGGGCTTCGTCCTGACTCCGTCAACGCACGCATCAACGGTGCACAGAAACTGAAACGGCCCGGCTGAAAGGTGGATTTCAGCCGGGCCGCAGGGTATGACAGAACGAACAATTAATCTGAATATCAGTCAGATGCGGCGATCTGTTTGTCGCTGTTCTCGTAAATCATGAGGGGGTCGGATTCACCTGCGATGACACTTTCGTCAACAACCACCTTGGCCACTTCTTCCATCGACGGCAGGTCATACATGGTATCCAGCAGAACCTGCTCCAAGATGGTGCGGAGTCCCCGGGCGCCGGTCTTTCTTGCCATCGCCTTGCGCGCGATCGCCCGCAGAGCATCCTCGCGGATCTCCAGTTCACAGCCTTCCATTTCGAACAGCCGCGCATACTGCTTGGTGAGGGCGTTTTTCGGTTCGGTGAGAATCTGGATCAGTGAATCCTCGTCCAGTTCCTGCAGCGTGGCGACCACCGGCAGACGTCCCACGAATTCGGGAATCAGACCGTATTTGATCAGATCTTCCGGTTCGACATCGACAATGATGTCACCCACGGAACGGGAGTCGTCCTTGCTCTTGACCTCCGCCGAGAAACCGATGCCGCCTTTTTCGGAACGGTCCTTGATGACCTTTTCCAAACCGGCGAACGCGCCACCGACGATGAACAGGATATTCGAGGTGTTGACCTGCAGGAACTCCTGCTGAGGGTGCTTGCGGCCACCCTGGGGCGGTACCGAAGCCACAGTGCCCTCGATCAACTTCAGCAGGGCCTGCTGCACACCTTCACCCGATACGTCGCGGGTAATCGAGGGATTGTCCGATTTTCGGGAGATCTTGTCGATTTCGTCGATGTAGACAATGCCGGTCTGGGCCTTTTCCACATCGTAATCACACTTCTGCAGAAGCTTCTGAATGATGTTTTCCACGTCCTCGCCGACATAGCCCGCCTCGGTGAGGGTGGTGGCGTCGGCGATGGTGAAAGGCACATTCAGCATTCTTGCCAGGGTTTCGGCCAGCAGGGTCTTACCGGAACCGGTGGGACCGATCAGCAGGATGTTGGACTTGGCCAGTTCGACCTCGTTCTCCTTGCCGATGGCATCCAGCCGCTTGTAGTGGTTGTAGACCGCGACCGAAAGCACTTTCTTGGCCCGCTGTTGGCCAATAACATACTGATCCAGGGTCTTTTTGATCTCATGCGGCTTGGGTAGCTTGTTGATACTCTCCTCGCCGGGCTCCTGCATTTCCTCCCGGATGATGTCGTTGCAGAGTTCAACACACTCGTCGCAGATGAAGACGGAGGGACCGGCGATCAGCTTGCGCACCTCATGCTGGCTCTTGCCGCAAAAGGAGCAATACAACAGCTTGCCGTCGTCACCTTTTCCGCTCTTGTCACTGCCCATAGTTCACTCCTTCAAGCCGATTTCAACCTGCTTTTAACTCAATCATATCCAACTGCATCGGGATGGCAAGGAAAGACTGACAAAAACCTGACATGAGTATCAGGCCATTGCAGTCACACCTCAACCGCTTACTGCAGCTGGTTATTTCTCCTCTGCCCCGGTTCGGGAAGCGAGCACAGAGTCAATCAGGCCATACTCCACAGCAGCCTGGCCACCCATGAAGTTGTCCCGTTCGGTGTCCACCGCGATCTTGTCCAGGCTCTGCCCGGTGTGCTCCGCCATGATGGTGTTGAGGCGCTCGCGCAGCAACAGGATCTCCTTGGCATGGATCTCGATATCCGTGGCCTGCCCCTGGAATCCGCCCAGCGGCTGATGAATCATCATGCGGGAATTGGGCAGGCAGTAGCGCTTGCCTTTGGCGCCGCCGGTCAACAGCAGAGCGCCCATGCTCGCCGCCTGACCGATGCACATGGTGCTCACATCCGGCTTGATGAACTGCATGGTGTCGTAGATGGACAGGCCTGCGGTCACCGACCCGCCAGGCGAGTTGATGTACAGGTGGATGTCCTTGTCCGGATTCTCCGACTCCAGGAACAGCAATTGCGCCACCACCAGGTTGGCCATGTGATCCTCGACCGGGCCTACGAGAAAAATCACCCGCTCCTTGAGCAGGCGGGAGTAGATATCAAACGAGCGTTCACCCCGGGCGGTCTGTTCGATGACAATCGGTACCAATCCGAGATTCTTCGCGTCCGGCATGCCTGAGAATGTGTCAATCATTGTTCAAGGTTCCTTCGGGTTAGCCTTGTTCGGTCAAAGCGGCAAAATTGCTGGCCTCGTCAACGACGCTGACCTGATCCAGCACCCAGTCAACCACCTGATCCTCCAGCACCACGTTGCCCACCGCGGCGAGCTGCTGTTCGTTGCTGTAGTAGTAGTTGACCACCTCTTCAGGCTTTTCGTAACTGGCGGCGTACTCTTCGATTTTCTTGCGCACACGATCGTTATCGACCTTCAGGTCGTTCTGTTTAACGATTTCGCCAATCACCAGCCCAAGTGTGACCCGCCGTTTTGCCTGATCCTCGAACATCTCGCGGGGTAACTCGAAGGTTCCCGCGCCCTGTCCGAGTTGCTGACGGGCCTGTTTGCGCAAGGCCTCGATCTCTTCGTCCACCAGTGCGGACGGGATATCGATCTTGTGCTGTTCAATAATCAGATCCATCGCCTGCTGCTTGATGCGGGCCTGAGTCCGCTGTTCGAGTTCGCGCTGCATGTTTTCCCGGACATCGGATTTGAGTTTATCGACACCCTCCTCCGCACCAAACTCCTTGGCAAACGCATCGTCGACTTCCGGCAGCACCTCTTCGGAGACTTCACTGACTTCTACATCAAACGTTACCGGCTTGCCGGCCAGTTCTTCCACCCGGTAATCCTCAGGGAATTTGAGATCGATGCTGCGCTTCTCGGTTTTCAGCATGCCGACCAGGCCGCTTTCGAAGCCTTCGATCATGCGCCCGGAGCCGAGCACCAGATCCACATTCTCGGCGCTGCCGCCTTCGAAGGCCTCACCGTCGATCATTCCCTTGAAGCTGATCTTAACCTGGTCGCCTTCCTGCGCGGCGCGATCCACATTGCCCCAGGTGGCGCGTTGTTTGCGCAACTTGAGCAGCATCTCATCCACGTCCTGATCGGTGATTTCCGCGACCGGCCGCTTGACCTCGCCTTCGAGCTTGTTGAGGCTGATCTCCGGCATCACTTCGAGGGTCGCGATGTAGCTGAAACGGCCTTCGTCCGCGGCATCGGTCGGCTCGATCTTGGGCATCCCGGCGGGCCGCAGGTTCTCCTGCTGAATCGCCTCCTGGTAGCTGGATTCGATCAGCTGACCGTAGACTTCCTGCAGCACCTGTCCGCCATAATTACGGCGCAGCAGCTTCATCGGCACCTTACCGGGACGAAAGCCGTCCAGCTTGGCGGTACGGCCAATTTGTTGCAGGCGCTTGGTTACTTCCGCATCGATCTGCTCAGCGGGCAACTCGACGGTCATCCGCCGCTCAAGCCCTTCACCCGATTCCACCGAAACTTGCATGTTCTTCTCCTGACAGTCGGTCCTGTCACTAAATAACTCAAAAAAACTGGATTGTTCTGCCGATCGCGGGATCACGACCGCCAGAGGATTGGTGCGAAAGGAGAGACTCGAACTCTCACGGGTTACCCCACAGGAACCTAAATCCAGCGCGTCTACCAATTCCGCCACTTTCGCCAGGTTTGCCGCAAGGATGACCTTCGCCACCTTTTTCGGCTGTAAACGGTCCATTATAACGACGAACCGGCGAAGTCTCCACGTTGACGATCTCTGTAAATTTCAGACGCCGCCCCAAGGCTGCCCCGACACCGGGAACACTTGGTACATTTCTAGATTTATCAGTCAGTTAAAGCTGCCATCAATTCACTTCCACCCGGTCCACACGCTGAAAACCCCGCGGCAGCTTGGCCCCCCGGCGACCCCGCTCGCCCTGGTAGGAGTCCAGATCCGCGGGCTTGAGCACGATATAGCGCTTGCCCGCATGGGCGGTCAGGCTGGCGCCCTCGGGGACCACCGCCAGGGCCACCACGAACTCTTCCCGTTCCGCGACCCGTTTTGGGGGGATACCGATGATCTTGTTGCCTTTACCCCGGGCGAGCTGTGGCAGTTCCGACACCGGGAAGACCAGCATCCGGCCCTCGTTGGTGATCGCCACCACCCGGTCGCTTTGCGGCGCCTGCAGTGGCACCGGCGTCAGCACCCGGGCCCCTTTCGGCAGCGACAGCAGTGCCTTGCCCGATTTATTCTTCGCCAGCATATCCGCCAGGCCGACCCGGAAACCGTACCCCGCATCTGAGGCGAGCAGATATTCGGTGCCCGGGTCGCCCCCCAGCACCGCGCAGAAGGTCATGCCCGCGGCCGGAGAAAGGCGGCCGGTCAGGGGTTCGCCCTGGCCGCGCGCCGATGGCAGGGTATGCGCCTGCAGCGAATAACTGCGTCCCCCGGAATCGAGAAACACCGCGGGCTGATTACTGCGCAGCCGGGCGGCGGCCAGAAATGCGTCCCCGGCCCGATAGCTGAGGGATGCCGGATCGATCTCGTGCCCTTTGGCGGCACGCACCCAGCCCTTCTCCGAAAGCACCACGGTCACCGATTCGCTGGGCGCAAGGTCGGTCTCATCCAGGGCCTCGGCGGCGCTCCGTTCAACGATCGGGGAACGCCGCTCGTCCCCGTACTGGTCCGCGTCCGCCTGCAGCTCCTTGCGGATCAGGGTCCGCAGCCGCTGCTGTGATCCGAGGATCAGTTCCAGGGATTTGCGCTCCTCCTCCAGTTCGGCCTGCTCGGACTTGATTTTCATCTCCTCCAGCCTGGCCAGGTGACGCAGGCGCAGATTGAGGATCGCCTCGGCCTGGATCTCGCTGAGGGAGAAACGCCGCATCAACTCCGCCTTGGGGTCGTCCTCGTAACGAATGATCGCGATCACCTCGTCGATATTGAGGTAGGCGATCATCAAACCTTCGAGGATATGCAGTCGATCGAGCACCTGGTTGAGGCGGAACTGCAAACGACGGCGCACCGTTTCGGTGCGGAAACTCAACCACTCCTTCAGCAGGGTGCGCAGATCCTTGACCGCGGGGCGGCCGTCGATGCCGATCAGATTCAGGTTGACCCGGTAGGTGCGCTCCAGGTCGGTGGTGGCGAACAGGTGTGACATCAGACGCGCCACATCAACCCGGTTGGAGCGCGGCACGATCACCAGGCGGGTGGGATTCTCATGATCGGACTCATCCCGCAGGTCTTCCACCATGGGCAGTTTCTTGGCCTGCATCTGGGCCGCGATCTGTTCCAGCACCTTGGCGCCGGAGACCTGGTGGGGCAACGCGGTGATGATGATATCCCCCTGCTCCCGCTCGTAGCAGGCGCGCATGCGCACCGATCCGTTGCCGGTCTGGTAGATGCGGGTCAGTTCATGGACCGGGGTGATGATCTCCGCCTCGGTGGGGTAATCCGGGCCATGGATATGCATCATCAGCTCTTCGAGGCTCGCCTTGGGCGACTCCAGCAGATGGATGCAGGCCTGGATGACCTCGCGCAGATTGTGCGGCGGGATGTCCGTGGCCATGCCCACGGCGATGCCAGAGGTGCCGTTGAGCAGCACGTTGGGCACCCGGGCCGGGAGAATTGTGGGTTCCCGCAAGGTGCCGTCGAAATTGGGCGCCCAGTCGACCGTGCCCTGCCCCAGTTCCGACAGCAGCAGTTGCGCATAGGGGGTCAGGCGGGACTCGGTATAACGCATTGCGGCAAACGACTTGGGATCGTCCGGCGAACCCCAGTTGCCCTGCCCGTCGATGAGCGGGTAGCGATAGGAAAAGTTCTGCGCCATCAATACCATGGCTTCGTAACAGGCGCTGTCCCCGTGGGGATGGAACTTGCCCAGCACATCACCCACGGTGCGCGCCGATTTCTTGAATTTGGCGCCGGCGCTGAGGCCCAGTTCGGACATCGCATAGACAATGCGGCGCTGCACCGGCTTGAGACCGTCGCCGATATTTGGCAGGGCCCGGTCGAGGATCACGTACATGGAATAATTCAGGTACGCCTGCTCGGTGAACTGATCGAGGGGTACGCGTTCGATACCCTCAAAATTTGGATCGATGGGGTCGCTCATAGAATGATGATGCGGATCTGCGGCCGATTATGAAAAGGCCCGATCATACGGAATCGCGTGGGCTTAGTGAATACGCGGGTCGGATTTGACGATACGCGCCAGCACCAGGGCGCTGAGGGGCAGCAGGTAGGAGAGCCCGGCCGCGGTGATGATCGATAGCGAGGCTGAATCGGTTAACAACAGTCCCAGGTACCCCAGCGTGGCCACTGCCCCACCCCAGATCAGCAACACCCGCATGCCCCGCTCGAGTCCGATGTTCCGCTGATAAGTGGCGGCGTAAAACTGCCCGGTCTGTTTCAACAGCAACAGCCAGGCCGCCAGCGAGAGCAGGCCATGCAACCAGCCCGGTTGGGCGCCGAACAGGATCGGCAGGTGAAACAGCAGCTGGGCGGTCAGCAGCAGGTAGAACAGGATCCCGTAATTGACCGCGCGCAGAGGCGTTACCTTGAGCCACTGCGGCAACCGGCTCAACAGGATTCCGAACAACCCCATCGGCAGGATCGAAAACGCCAGGTCCGCGGCCATCCACAGGGGATCCGCCCGGATGGCGAGGAGCCACGTCAGACCCCAGACCGCAAGGCTGAGCAGCGCGGCAAAGCCCAGCAGCCGGGCCGGTGAGGCCGCAAGCCGGTTCCACAGCGGGAAACTGCGGCTGCGCGCCACGTTGGGCGAGGATGGGATGGTGATACACATGACGGCCAATCTCAGCAGGCATCGCTTCGGCCCGCCATGATATCCATCAATACCTGTGCGCCTCCCCTGATGGCATCTCGTTGAACGGTTATCGGGTCGCTTGCGCCTCGAGCAGTGTTTTCAACGCATGAATCTCATCGCGCAGGGACTGCAACTCCACCCGCAGTTCCGTATCGGACGCCGATACGGGCGAATTCGGCAAGACCGGGCCCTCGGCATGCTCCGATTCGGTGTAGCTCTGCATCGCGCTGACGATGATGGCAATGAACAGATTCAGGATGGTAAAGGTGGCTATCAGAATGAAGGGTATGAAAAAGGCCCAGGCATAGGCATAGGTCTCCATCACCGGTCGCACGATGCCCATGGACCAGCTCTCCAGGGTCATGATCTGAAACAGGGTGTAGAGGGAGCGGCCGATGCTGCCGAACCATTCCGGATGGCTGGCGGCAAACAGGTTGGTGGCAATCACCGCGAACACGTAGTAGAGAATCAACAGCACCAGGGCAATCGACCCGAGCCCGGGAATCGCGGCCAGCAACGCCCCCACCACGCGGCGCATCGAAGGCACCATGCTGAGCAGCCGCAATACCCGCAAAACCCGCAGCGCCCGCAGCACCGCAAAGGGCCCGGAGGCGGGAATCAGGGCGATCGCCACCACGCTGAAATCGAACAGACTCCAGGGATCTCGCCAGAAGCTGAGCCGATGCACGTAGATGCGAATCCCCAGTTCAACGACGAACAGCGCCAGGATGAGCTGATCCAGCATCAGGATCAGCCCCCCGGCGCGGGCCATCACGGCCGTGGAGGTTTCCAGTCCCAGCAGCACCGCATTCAGCAGAATCAGGCCAATGATGCCGTGCTGCACGACAGGACGCTCGATGAACTCGTGCAGTCGTTCGCGCCAGGCGTAAGGAACCGGAACCGAAAGGGCCATGGGGTTACTCTTCCCCGTTCATGAAGCCGAGCAGATGCAGCAGGCTGGTGAACAGGTTGAAGATCGAGACGTACAGGGTCACCGTGGCCATGATGTAGTTGGTCTCGCCGCCATGGATGATGTTGCTGGTCTCGTACAGGATCAGGCCCGCCATCAGCAGCACGAACATCGCGGAAACCGCCAGGCTGAGCCCGGGCATCTCGAAGAATACCGCGCCGAGACCGGCCAGGAAGGCCACCAGGATACCAACCATCAGGAATCCGCCCATGAAGCTGAAATCCTTGCGCGAGGTCAGGGCATATCCGGACAGGCCGAGGAAGATCACCCCGGTCATGCCCATCGCGGTCATCACCACCTGTCCGCCGTTGGCCAGGGCGAGGTAGTGGTTGATGATCGGTCCCAGGGTGTAACCCATGAAGCCGGTGAGGGCGAAAACGAACGCCAGGCCGAGGGCGCTGTCGCGGAACTTCGAGGTGGCGAACAGCAGGCCGAAATAGCCGCCCAGGGTGAGCAGCAGTCCGGGATGGGGCAGGTTCAGCACCATCGAGACACCGGCGGTCAGCGCGCTGAACAGCAGGGTCATGGAGAGCAGCAGGTAGGTGTTGCGCACCACCTTGTTGGTGGACAGCACACTGGCCTGGGTGCGGTCCGCGGAGACAGAGTAAGGAGTATTCATGTCGGGTTGCCTCATGGTATGTGATTTATTCAGTAACTAATTCGGGATGTGAACGGTCCTGCCTGAGCAGGGTGTTGCGACGGTCGACCTTGCGCAGCAGGGTTCTTCCGGCCCGGTCGGTAGCCCGGTCGATGGCCACGTAAAGATCCGCCTCGGTATCTTCGATGATCACATCGGGCAGGCCGGACAGCACCACCTGCAGGCGGCAGCGCTTGTCCGCCCCGCCGCGCGGGCCGTTGATGTCGGACAGGCGCAACACGACCCTCTGGATATGGTCGTCGCAACAGGTCAGGGCAAAACGGGCGCGCCGCTCCGCATGGTTTCTCAAGGCCGGCGTGAGGGAGAAATCCCGGGCTTGGATATCGATCTGCATAGGCACCTCCTGTCAGTGATGGGTAACTCACAGGCTCCGATGCTAAGGCCTCTTGATGTTCAATAAAATTCGATAATAATTGTTTTATATTTCGTTTTTTTCGAATTTATGGTCTGACATGTTAAATTTCAAACACTTACGTTATTTCTGGGTGGTCGCACGGGAAGGGGGTGTCAGTCGCGCAAGTGAACGCTTGCACCTGACGCCACAGACGATCAGCGCGCAACTGAGCCAACTGGAGGATCAACTCGGAGTCGCGTTATACAACCGGGTCGGACGTAACCTGGAACTGACGGATGTCGGCCGTCTGGTACTGAGCTACGCGGATGAGATCTTCTCCCTGGGGGGAGAGCTCGAGGACATGGTACACAGCCTGCCCGCCGGTCGAACCCAGTTGTTCCGGGTCGGGGTGGTGGATGTCCTGCCGAAGTCGATCGCCCACAGGATCCTGCAACCGGCCCTGGAGATGGAGGACAGTCTGCGCATCGTCTGCCGGGAGGCCGCTATCGACAATCTGCTCGCGGAATTGACGCTACACCGTCTCGACCTGGTGCTGGCGGATCGCCCCATCCCTCCCACGGTTAGCACCCGGGGCTACAGCCACAAACTCGGGGAAAGCTCGGTGGGCTTTTTCGCAAAGTCATCGGTGATCAGACAGTTGAAAGGATCGTTTCCCCGCTGTCTCGAGGGCGCCCCGCTGCTGCTGCCGAGCAGCGGCAATCAATTGCGTTCAGGCATCGATCAGTGGCTGGAGAAAAACCGCATTCACCCGCAGGTGGTGGCGGAATTCGACGACAGCGCCCTGATGAAGGTGTTCGGCCAGGAAGGCGCGGGGATCTTCATCGCACCCGCAGCCATAGAATCCGAGGTGGAACGACAGTATCAGGTCCAGGCCATCGGACAGACCGACGAGGTGCAGGAGCACTTTTATGCCATCTCCATCGAACGCAAGGTGACCCATCCCGTGGTTGCCGAATTGTTGAAGCGCGCGCGCGAGTCCCTGTTCGTCAAGGATGACCGGGCGTGATCTTGGGTGACGATGCGACACAATTTGCAGTCCGGTGAAGGTCGGATGCACTTCATGGCCGTTGCAACACCTGTGCGAACAACGATTGACGGTGCAGCCTTAGCGCATGGACAGGAAACGCGACTGCAAACCTTATACTGGCCAACCGTCACACTCAGAAAAACGCTGACGAAAAACCCCTCGGCATCAATCCGATCCAGTTGCGGTTCACGCTTTGGTTGAGTAGCCACAGCTGTACGGCGACAAAGGTGCATTGCAATAGTGGATTCACCAGGCGTTGTTGCTGCATTCAGTGATGTATTGGATAAATTGTTCTGGATTATCCAGGTGCGATTCGGGAAAAACATACCCATAGGCCGTATCTATCATCATCAGAACCATTCCATTATTCCTGACGATCCTCTTTACCACTGACCAGGAATGAAATCCTCTGTATCCATCGCCTTGGCTATAAATTCCCTCTTCATTGATGTTGAACCGATGAGCGCCTACGAATGGACCAGCGTCAGACGGAGCATATAACTGCTTGAGTTTGTTGAGTTCATAGATAAACAAGCCAAATATGATTGCAAATACAGCTGCCACGCTGACTGCTGTAGGCCAATGGAAATGGCTCAATTGCTGAAACACAGCCATAAATGCAACACCAAGAAGCACCCATATCACGAATTGACCCAAGTGGGATGATGTTTTACGTGACTTGGACCTGAGGATATCTTTTTCTATGAATGAGTGGAATTTTTTCCAGTCTTCCCTAATTAAAGTGATTTCGATTTCCATGGTTTCAACAGAATGTCACACAGGGTTTCAGGCTGACCGGCCGCGTCCGTATCCCACCTTGGCCGCGGTTGATATACCGAGAAACAGAAATAACGCATCGATAAAATCGAACGACTCCTTCATCAGATCGGTGGGTGAGACGGCACTTAAATTCGCCTCAATCGTGGTCTGATACCACTCCTCGTAGCTGGGGGGCATATCCGCAAAACTCATGAGACGAGGCATGGTTTCATTTTGAAACTGCTCGAGCTCCTCCCATGAAATACTCTCGGTATCGCGGGCCTCGGTATAGCCGTGCATGAGCATGAAACTGCGTTGCTCCTCCTCACCCGAGACCGATTCAAGCGCCTCGGCATCCGCAAGTTCTTCCGCATAGAGCGCATGAAATTCGTCAGCTGATCCCGCCAGCAACTCACCAAGGTTGCTTTGCAAATCCGCATAGAAAAGATATTTGCCACCGAGAATCGCCACCAGGGCCAGGACCCCGCAGTAAACCGCTGCCGCTTGCCCACGGCTACCGCTGAAGGCGACCACGAAACCGATCCCACCGCCGATCGCCCAGGCTATCAAACCCAGCTCATAGTCAATAGCTATGGCGATACCCTTCCACAGCATCGCACCAATCAATGCCGCCACAGCCCCGGAAAGGACGCCCTTGATTGTCAGGCCATCCCATGGATCATCGACCTCCTCTTCGACGCCATCATCGATATCCGACGAGCAGGTGGGCAGCGAAGCCTGGGGTTGTGAGCGGGAAATAACCTTATGCGGATAAACACCGCAGTGGGGACACGGATCGGTCAGCGACGCCACTTCGCCCCCACACGCAGGACAATTTAAAGTGTTTTTAACGGGTTCCGCATCGTGCATGAGGGGCGCATGCGCGACCTCACCTTCCATAGGCACCAGTGACAGGGAGAATTCGCCGGTATTTTCCACAGCCAGGGGTTCAAGCGTCACCTCCAAGCCGATCTGTTCGAGCTTGTTTCTCATGCGTTCGGCCGCATGCTTTGAGAGATTCTTTTTCAGGGTACGCGGCTTCCTGAGAATTCTCTGGCTTTTTTCCAACGGCAGTTTAAAGAGCTCGGAAAATGCCCTTTCAACCTGCTCCGTTTCAAACCCCTGCCTGGTGTTTCCTCTGAATACGATGTTATAGGTCGTGTCAGATGTATCCATAGACCTACTTACTCCACTAACCAGTAATCCATGTGACTTCAATCCGTATAAAAAGATGGTCGTTCCTTTTACGCGGACGTTCCTTCTACGCAGACACCCATGCTAACAGTTGCATCAACGCTGCGATAGCAGCAGGCACTTAACGTGGGTGTCTGGGTAATTTGGGGGGTAATTTGGGTAATTTATTTAGGTGTTCAGGTAATTTCCGCTGGGTATCCAGGTAATTTCCGCGATGGCGGTACGCCGCCCGGTGGGATCGAGTTAATCTGGGTGACCGGGTAGTCGCTCACGGATACCACGCAACATCACTCAGATCCAGCCATAAACAACCGATTTTCAATCAATCCTCATCCAGCATCGCCCGGATCACGCCGTTCCAGGCTAATCCCAGGTTGTTTCGGTTATAACCTCCACCACCCAGCGCAATCATGCGTCCCTCACAGATTTCATTGGCAAGCGTATTCAAGCGACGAGCGGCATGGGCATGTGCAGCCGGGGTGAAGGCCATGTGTGTCAGCGGATCTCCGTCGATACTGTCCGCTCCGGCCTGCAGTATGATTATTTCAGGCCTGGATTTGCGAACAAAGGCCTCGATAGCAGGCCAAATTCGCTGAAACTGTTCATCATTGGCCCGGGGTGGCAGCGGTATGTTGATTTTTGTACCCTCGGCTTCTCCCATACCCGTCTCTTCCACACTACCGGTCCCAGGATAGAGAAAACGCCCGTCTTCATGAATGTCGACGCAGATTAAATCCGGGTCGGATTCGTAAGCATAGAAAACCCCGTCACCGTGGTGTGCGTCGATATCGACATAGGCAATCCGCCGGATCCCATGCAACTGTCTCAACGACTCGATCAATACACCGATGTCATTGAAAACACAGAACCCCGCTGCAGAATCCCGTCGCGCGTGATGGAGACCGGCAATCGGCACGAACACCTTGGGATGGCTGCCCGTGAGGATCTGCTCCATGCCATCCAGCACTGAACCCACTACGGTACAACCGGCTTCGTAGACACCCTGAAATGCCGGCGTGTCCCCCGCATCGAGATAACCGTACCCGGTTTTCGACTGAGCCCTGACCCGACTGACATAGTCCTGGGTGTGAAAGCGGGTCAAGGCCTCTTCAGGGCATTTCCGGGGCGAAGCGATACTCACCTTCTGATCGAGACCCTGCTTGAGGGTCTCCTTCCAGAAGGCCTGAAGGCGGTCGGTGCCGAAGGGATGTCCGTCACCAAAACCGTAGGATCCCAGGGTTTCGCCAAAATAAACGGTTACAGGTTTTTCAGTCATTCAGGATTGTGTTGAAGATGTATTGAAACGATACGGAATTGATGTTCATTTCAATTGTAAGCGATTTGATCGTCACCGGACCCGTCCTTGAGTGCGCAGAAGCGGCATCAGGACCTGACGTTGATTGGATTCCCGGCAGATTATCGTGGATTAAGCCGCATGGGCAATTTACTCGCCGGCCACAGACAGTCAGTGAACTGTGAATTGATGCACAAGAGAGTCCAGCATCAGAAGTGTGACGACAGCACTACCCGGGCATCATTCAGACATTATCGGGATGTGCAACTTCCTGCCATCTCTGCCCATCGAACATCAGGATATCCTTCTCCCCCACGGACCACAGCAACCCTTCCCTGGCACTGAGCTTGTGGGTTGTGATCGCCCGGTCCAGCCCCACGTCAAGCGGAACGATTTCATCGCCTTCGACAACCGCCAGTGACTGGTTGCCCGCCAGGTACGCTTTACCTTCATAGACCGCAACCGAGTACCAGTTACCGGTCATGTCCTCGCTGCTGATCTGCGTCCATTGATTATACTGGCCGTGCAGCACCACGCCTTTGTTACCCGCGATCCAGATGCTGCCGTCCTCGGCGCAGCAGACGCTGGCGAGATGGCTATTGGTGGGGCTGTCGTCCTGGTGCCAGCGACTGCCGTCGTAGAAGTAGATTTCCCCCTGCCAGCCCACCGCGTAGATATGCCGGGGGTCGCTGCCGTCGATATCGAAGAAACCGGTGGCGCTGTCCCGGGTGAGGATCACATCGCTGATCGATGCCCAGCCATCCTCGCTGCGTTTGTAAACCTGGCGACCGTAACCGCAGACATAGAGCTCACCGGCGATGTTGCGGATCATTTCCACGTAGCCGTAGGGCTGCTCAAGGTTAAGGCCCGCACCGGGTATCTGTTCCTGCTCGATACCCTGCGCCGACACCTCGGCGACCTCCCCGTTCTTGCCGAGTATCCACCAGCCCCGGTACTCGCCTGGACCGGTTTTGTAAGTCAGCGCCTTGCCATCGAATTCGAAATCGGCCTTGCCCCAGTTGCCTTCGATGCAGGTAAAGAAACGGCAGAAGATGTCGTCGCGGGTAAGCATGTCGGGGAAGGCCAACACACCCAGCGCGCCTTTGCGACCGGAGTGGGCATTGAGAAATGTTACAGGCACCTTGCCGTTGGACATGATCGTTTCTTGCTCCTTTATGATTTACACACCCGGACCCGAGGAGACCGCGCCGCCCGGAACGAAACCGGCCGGTGTCCGGTTGCCGCTCGAATCCGCCCGCAGCATGACCTTGTCGGATTTACCCGGCCCCACGTCCATGCCCATCTCCTTGTGAGCCGCTTCGCACTGCTTTTTCATGCAGGCCTTGTTACAGGTCTGCTTGACCTGGGTGACCGCATCTGAGCCCTTTTCGTTGGCGTCTTCAAAACTCCAGGAACCGGCGGTCTTCTTGGTCGCCCGCTCGCCGCCACGCATCTTCGGCTTGCCGGTCGGGGTGTTGAGTTCCTCGACCTTCATGAACTTGTCTTCTTCCACGTCGACGATGGCGTGGACCCGGCCATGCTCCTTGAGTTTGCCGGCGGCGTCGCTTTCGCTTTTGGTTCCACCCTCGAGACAGATACAGGGAGCTGTGGTGTCATCGTAACTGTCACACCCGGGGTAACGCTCTCCGGAACCCGCCTTGCGCTCGCCGGATGGCATGAAGCAGTGCGCGGGTATGACATGATGCGGCGTCTTGCCATCACAGCAGCCGAAGTCGAAAGGCACCAGATTGCAATCGAGCTGACCCTTGCAGTCGTCGTCCTCGCACAGGTCCCGGGTCGCGCCGGCTTTGTTGTAAAACTCCTTTTTGCCCGCATCCGCTTCCACCAGGGCGTCCCAATCGACCTTATCGTTGTCTTCAACCGCGGCCTTCTTGGTGGCCCCATCCACCTTGTGATCCTTACGCGGCTGCTGCTTGGTGTTGTTCTTGATGTGCTTTTCCATGCAGTCCTGGGTCTTCTGCGTATCGGCCTTGCAGTCGTCCGAGGCGGTGGACATGGCCATCGCGTCCATATAGACCCAGGGAGGGGTCTGACCGGGCTGGCTGGCATGATTGTGGGTAGTCAGATCCAGGCTGCGCACCACGTTCTTGCCTTCGAACTTCACATCCATTGACCAGGCATTGAAGTAGACCTTGCCTTTGGTCTTGCTGGTGATGATGCCCTTCTTGGGCGCACAGCCGGCCTCGTCACCCATGGAGGTCTTGAAGTGGGACTTGTTCTTGAGCATGACCTCCTTACCGGAGATCTTGACCTTTTTGCTGCCGGAGGTGGTGTCCGACGCCATTCCGGTATTGGGATAGGGAATCGGCACCCCTGGAGGCGTCGCCGGGGTCTGGGGCGGGGTAAAACAGACATCGGGAAAGGCACAGATGGCCTTGCCGTTGGCTTTCTTGCAGGAGACCTCGCGGCCGTTCGCAAACACCTTGTTGGCCATCAGCTCAGCCTCCGCTCATCCATGCCAGCACCCAGGAGGCGCGCTTGCCGTCGTCATTGCCCGCATGGGCGAGTATTCGGGTGCCCAGCGAATAGCCCTTGTCACAGGCACTCTTCAGTACCACCAGCATAGCCGCCCCGGCGGCGGCGCCCACCTCGCCGATACAGTCCGCGGGATGCCAGATGTCGAATTCCTCCTTGCGGGTTCTCAGGGTGCGGCTCAGTGCCAGGCTGGCTTCTTTGAAATAGTACTGTTCACCAGACAGATCGGTGATGCGAAAATCCAGATCCCCCATTTCAAAGCCGGCATCACGCACCGCGTCCTTGATGGCCGTGGACAGACCGTCGGCGCGCAGGGGTTGCTCGGACTCAACATGGGCGGACTCCACCCCGAATCCCAGACCGCGACAGCAGAGTCGCTCACCGGGAACCCGGCCCGGTGATTCCAGAATCAGCGCGACCCCGGCCTCGCCGGGAATGAAACCGTTGGAATTGAGACTGGTCAGCAACCGCTCCTGGCGTTCGAAATGGGCCAGGGTGGGCCTGACCAGATAGCTGTCAGTGGCCGCCACCAGCACCCGGGGATGCCCCTGCTGATGAATCAGATTATGGGCATGGCGCAGAGCCAGCGCGGTCGCCACGTGACCCGAGGCGATGATGCGCGAGTGGTCATGGAATTCGAGTCCAAGTTCCACCTGCAGTTCGAGAAACAATTGATTGTCTTCGTCCATCACCCGGCCGGGACGGCTCAGCTCGGGCAGGCAGAGCAGCAACGGGGTCTGTTCGGCATTGAAGTCCGGACACGCGGCGAGTGCCTCACGTACCGCCATGGCGGCCATCTGCAGCAGTTTATGACGTCCCCGCCAGGGCTGTTCGAGCGATACCTCGCAGCCCATGATCCACTCCCCGGCACGATCCAGGAAGCGGGTCTCCTGGAAGTTGTCGATGGCGCAGCGGATCGCCGCACAGCTCGACGGGGCGTCCAGTCCGACACCGGTCACCATACCGGTCGCGCCGATGGCCAGGGATGTCGCCATTACTCCTCCTCCACCGAGGACGCCCTTTTCGCATCCGCCAGATGAGCCAGCGAGGGATAGTAGACCTTGCCCAGTTCCCGGGCCCGCCACCAGGCTTTGGTCTTGCGTCCGGCCAGCACCTCCTCGATTTCGAAGATATTGCGCTTCAGCGGCACGTGGGTACGCCAGGTGAGGGTGAACACGCCTTCGTCCGGCTCCAGCACCACGGTATCGATCAGCGCGGTCTGCCGGACCGATTCGCCGTTGCGGTAGAAAAACACCACCGGGACATCGATCAGCGGAAGATCGAAACTGGTCTGTCCCTGGGGGGTGAGGTTCTCCAGAAACACCCGTTCACCGCCATGCAGGTGATTGATCTGCTGATCGGTCGGAGCCGACTGGTAGTAGGCCTCGTCGAAGTCGGGGGGGAGAAACGGAAAATGCTCCTCCAGCCAGGCGTCGTCGTAGGTGCCGGCCAAGCGGCGACGGGGTTCCCAGCCACGTCCGACCGGCCCCAGAGCCATGGGGGCATAACTCCCGTCCGGCATGCTAACCGGGCGTCTGAGTTCTTCCGTGTTGGGCATCGGCGATCCGTCCACCCACTCCCGCGAGAGATGATAGTGAAAGCCCACACCGACCGGGTTGCCGGGCCAGGCGGCGTGCTTCTGGGTATTCTCATGCCGGTCATCCACGCCGCCGAAGGCCCGGTCGTAAGAGATCGGCATGGATTCGAACAGACCCGGGTAGCCGGGACTGATGGCAATATTGCCGGATTCCCAGTAACGGTTTCCGGTCACCGCGAAGGACTTGAACAGGTTGGCCAGCCGCAGGGTGACTTCCACGCGGGTTGCGGGGCGGCCGCCCGGGGCGTAGGCGCTGCCGTTCAGAAGCACGTCACAACGGGGCTTGAAGGGGGCGAAGTCAGTTTCGTAGAGGGGTGCGGAGAGACCGGGCTCGCCAGTGAACTGGTCTGCGGTTAGCAACGGCTTCTGCTGCTCCGACCGGCTGACGGGCTCATGCTGTAAGGGCATGTTGAAGGTGCCTTTTACCACGACCACCAGCAACTCCCGGCCGTCGGGCCGCATTCCCATGCAGAGGCTGGCGGGCATGCCTGTGGCGTTGAGCAGTTGCATCTTATTCCGGCTGTATTGCTATAACTTGTTGAATTTACGCGCTTCCCGCGACGAAGCCTGTCCTTCCCGGAGTACCCGGGGCGGTGTTATTTTTCTGTTTCACAAAGCATAACCACTTTTCCGAGGCTTTCCAGGGCAATATTCCCGAATGCAGGGAAAACTCATCCAGGGTCAGCGTTTGGCCCCGGAATCATCCAACCCTTACCACCGATCCTGCCAAATCAGGTAAATATCGTGTCGCGCATGGCCCACACACTTCGGCGTCGAAGTGAATCTGACACGCCCAGGCCCTGATCTCTTTCCCGGCACGGATGATCCTGACATTGGTTTGTGAAACGATCACTTACAAGTCCTGACGTCCGAGACAGCACCTGCTTCTGATGCTGCAAACCCCAATCACTGTACAATCTTCTTCACAGATGAGGTATAACACCTCTACGACACAGGGAAGCAATACTTTTGCTCTGACAGGACAGTTATATCAGGAGCCAGATGAATGAGGATGACATCTGCAACCATCGGATTGTTGGTTTCCTCTTTACCCAGTTTGGCCTGCCGCATTATGAATCAGGGAAAAATCCCTATACAGGTGATCGACCTGGGGCCTCATGACGCCAACCCACCGGGAATCAAACAGTCCATTCCGGGTATATTGGTTCGTCACAACCGGGTTATTTCCGATCACAGAGCGCATCAGATTATTGCGGTCCATGACAGTCGTGCCAAGATCAAGGTGAGGATTTCGGGGCCACAAATCCTCCTCAGTAAAATCCCATCTACCATCGATTTGCGGGATCGCTTGATACATGCCCTGCACAGGGTCATCGAAAAAAGGCGCTGCTACCACCAGGACGGATTGGCGAATGAGCTGTTTTGATCGACGATCAGTCCACAATACTCACATACGGATGAAATTTCCCAACGAACCGGTGGATCGGCACTGTTCGTGCCGGTCGGCATCTGAACCAGAGATCATGTCACCAGCAGTGACAACTAGTTTTCATTATGGATGAGAAATCTAAAGGAGCGACAAATGATATTGAAATCAAAAATACGGATGTTTGTTTGTACTGCAGCCAGCTTGACTACAGCACCCGCGCATCTACTCGCGATGGATGATTTCCTCCCCTACCAGGCCATCGGAATTGGCTCCTACCCGGAATCGGTTGCGATAGGGGACATCAACAACGACGGGCGCAATGATGTGGTATTAACCACCTCTTACTATTTTGATCCGGACAACGACTTCAAACTTTTCGTTTTCTCGCAAGCAGATGACGGAACACTCTCTGCCCCATTGAAATATTCGACCTCCGGAAGCTACGTGAGTGCCCCGGTATCTGTAGACATTGCAGACATGAACAATGACGGATTAATGGATGTCATAGTCGGGGAAAAAGGCGCTGGAATCGAGGTTTTTTACCAGGACGAGACTGGAAATTTAAGTTCAGATAGTTTCTTGAGTACCCCATTCTCACTCAGAATTCGTGCTGGTGACCTGAACGGGGATGGCCTGACCGACATAGCCGGGATTGGCTGGGCGGGTTCTGATGTCGGAGTTTTTCTACAGAACAGCAACGGAACATTGGAATTCTCCGACTCATACTATGCGCCACACGGCGGTTACGATGACCTGGAACTTGGAGATGTTAATAATGATGGACTGACTGATATCGTGGTCATGAGCGGCCAGTCTTACAGTTACGATAATCTTGCCGTATTGACCCAAGATATCTTCGGAACTTTCTCAGCGGCTGAATTTTACGATCTGGGTGGTAATGAATTGACTCGCGGTGTCGGCATTGGCGATGTCAACGATGACGGCCTGGCTGATGTTGCAGTTTCCTACGGAGGAAACACTCCCTATTCACACATTGCGATCTTCGCCCAAACCACTGAAGGCGATCTATCTGAACCCACCAGCCTGGTATCCTACGACATACCGGAATCATTGGGCATCGCGGATGTAACCGGCGACCAAAACCCCGATATTCTGGTGCTGCATGGAGGATGGTCAAGGCTTGGCGTTTACGAGCAGCTAACGGATGGCACGTTGGCTGCTGAAGCACTTTATCCAATCCCCTACGCGAGCCACTACAATCCTCATGGTCTTGCAGTGGGCGATATCAACAGTGACGGGATGGCGGATGTCGTGATCGCAGATTACAACAACGGGCTGGTCACTTTGTTGAACGGAAATCAGCCCTTACCACCGGCCAACGAGGCCCCGATCAGCAACGCAGGTGAAGACCGGTACGTCCGCAGCCGTCGAGCAGTGGTTCTGGACGGTACCTCATCCTACGACCCGGACGGCATCCTGACCGGTTACTCATGGCAGCAGATTTCCGGCACACCGGTGCATCTCTACCAGGTATCGACACCTGGCATTGTGATGTTTCGGGCACCCCGTACCCACCGCGACGAGCGCGACACCCTGGTATTCGCGTTGACCGTCACCGATGATGACGGCGCCTCGTCTTCTGACCAGGTGAGCATCCAAGTGCGCCGATAATCCCTGAACGAATCCGGGTTCTTCCACCCAGAAGGAACCCGGGATTCACCCTGACAGGAATTCCTGCACATCACGTAAATTTGAGAATCAATCCTCCTCGCTCTGCATCAGCGTGCGTTTCCGAAACACCGGCAGTTCCGTTTCAGGCGCTTCCTGCAACTCCACCTTTTCAATCTTCTCGAAGCGGGAGGTGATCTTGCGCGCGGAGACATTCACATCGCTGACGTCCTGATGGGCCTGCCCAATATGCCGGGCCAGATTGTCCATGCGCGTCTGGAATCGCCCGAAATCCCGGGACAGGGCGCGCAGATGCTGCTGTATGATGTGCACCTGCTCGCGGGTCGCGGCATCCTTCATGACCGCCCGGGCGGTGGTGAGTATCGCCATCATGGTGGTCGGCGACACCAGCCACACGCGCCTGCGGTAGGCCTCCTCCACCAGGTCGGGGAAATGCGCATGAATCTCCGCGAACACCGCTTCGGCGGGGATGAACATGACCGCGCCGTCGGAGGTTTCACCGGGGATGATGTAGCGGCTGGCGATATCGTCCATGTGCTTGCGGATGTCGGTGCGAAACTGCCGCTGGGCCTGAGCCCGGTCCGCCTCGGCCAGCCGCTCATCCAGCATTCGCTGATAGGACTCGAGCGGAAACTTGGCGTCAATGACCACGTTTCCGGTGGGATCGGGGAGAAACAGCACACAGTCGGCCCGCTTGCCGTTGCTCAGGGTGTGTTGCAGGGCAAATCCCGATTCCGGCATCACATTGCGCACCAGGGCGGTCAACTGAACCTCGCCGAACGCGCCACGGGAGCGCTTGTCCGACAACACCTCCTGCAGGGACACCACGTTGCTGGACAACTCGGTAATCTTCTTCTGCGCCTCGTCGATGCGGGTGAGGTGGGTAAGCACCTGCTGGAAGGTTTCAGTGGTCTTCTCGAATCCCTCATTGAGACGCTTTTCAACCTGACCGCTGATCTCCTTGAGGCGCTGATCCGTGGTCTCGGTCAGACCGAGGACCCGCTTGCCCAGATTGTCCGCGTGCTGCGACAGGGCTTCGGCAACCTGCTTGCGAACTTCGGACATGCCCTCGTGCAGGGTCTCCTGCTGGCGCCGCATACTCTGCAGCTGATGCTCGTCGAACGCCTCCCGGTGGTCGCGCAGCGAGCCGCTGAGTCGCTCCCCCAGTTCCGCCAGCTTCTCCTGCTGCTGCAGACGGCCATCCGCAAGGTTTTCGCCAACCGCCTGTTTCAGGGTCTCGAACTGCTCCAGCAATTCCAGGCGCAGGCGGCTCGCATCGCCCCCCAGCAATTGCTGCATCTCGGCGAATCGCCGTTCCAATGCCTGCAACTGCCGGTCGGAACGCTCCTGCAGGCCTTGCTGCATACCGTGCAGCAGACGCTGTTGAGCCAGCATGCCCTTGGCGATCCGCTCCGAGAGCAACTCCCGCAATACCCCCTGCTCCCGGGTCAGACGACGCTCGAACTCCAACAGTTGATCCCGCAGCACCTGCTGCTGATGCAGTCGGGCCTGCTGATCCTTGAGTTGATTGTCGAGCAGACGCGCCAGCCAGGTCAGGATCCAGGCCATCAATACGAGGCTGACACAGCCGATTCCGATCATCGCCTGCTGCGCGGTTGTCATATGCATCCACCATTCCATGGCCCGACTATAACCCAATCGGTAGCTCAAAACCTGAGCCCCCAATCCTTCCCCGGGGGAACCAGGGTTGTATCGGCTTGCATCCGCCCTCCAGAATCATTATTTTGCCGCTCTCAACACAGTCACCCTGCAACCCATAACGGCCCGAGACTCCATGCGCATCCATCTCAAGACACTCGGCTGTCGCCTCAACGAAGCGGAACTGGAGACCTGGAGCCGGGAATTCCAGGCCCGGGGACATCGCATGACTGAACGGCCGGAAGAGGCCGACCTGGTGGTGGTCAACACCTGTGCGGTGACCCAGGAAGCGGTGAGAAAGTCGCGTAAACTGCTGGGCCGCAGCGGCCGGGAAAACCCCCGGGCACATCTGGTGGTGAGCGGTTGCTACGCGACCCTCGAACCGGGCGCGACCCAACAGATCGAAGGCGTGGACCTGATCGTGGACAACCGGGACAAAACCCGCCTGGTAGACCTCGTCGAACAGAATCTAGACCTGCATCTGATGCCGGCAGCCGCCATGGAGTCCCCTGCCACGGGATTGCTCGAGCGAGGTCGCCAGCGGGCCTTCATCAAGGTGCAGGACGGTTGCCGCTACCGTTGCACCTTTTGCATCGTGACCCTGGCCCGGGGCGAGGAGCAGAGTCGTCCGGCAGATGAAATCATAGAAGAGATCAACCGCCTGCATGAGGAAGGGATTCAGGAAGTGGTCCTCACCGGAGTGCATATCGGCGGGTACGGCAGCGACATCGGGAGTTCCCTGACCCGCCTGGTGGCGCTCATCCTGGAACACACCGAGTTGCCCCGCCTGCGCATCGGCTCCATCGAACCCTGGGAACTGGACGAGCCCTTCTGGAGCCTGTTCGACAATCCGCGGCTGATGCCGCATCTGCACCTGCCACTGCAAAGCGGCTCGGATTCGGTGCTGCGGCGCATGTCCCGGCGCTGCCGCAGCGACGAATTCCGTCAACTGGTGGACACGGCCCGCCAGCGGGTGGCCGATTTCAACGTCACCACGGATATCATCGTGGGTTTTCCCGGTGAGACGGAAACGGAGTGGCGGGAGACTCTGGAGTTTGTCGACACCCTGGGCTTCGGCCACCTGCACATCTTCGCCTATTCACCCAGGCAGGGCACCAAGGCGGCCAGTCTGCCCGACCCGGTCAGCCGGGAGCTCAAACGTCGCCGCAGCGAGGCCCTGCATCAGCTGGGGGAGACTCACAAACGACGCACCCTTGAGCGTTTTATCGGACAGCGGGTGGAGGTGCTGGTGGAAGGGTCCGAAGAACAGGGTTGGGGTGGATACACACCCAACTACCTGCGTGTGGAATTGATACCGCCGCAGGGCATGGACCCTTCGAACCGGATTCTCAACTGCGATCTGCTGGAACTGTCGGCGTCTGGTGATGCGCTCATCGCACGGGTATGTCGCTGAGAACCTGCCTGGAGTTTCCCGCAGAGCCTGTCCAATTCAATGGCCGACCCCGCAAGGCGCTAACGGCACTACTTCCAGACTGCTTCCAGAGCCTGCCGGAGTTCATTCCAGTTGAAGGGTTTTTTCAGAACCCCGTCTGCACCCAGCAAATGGGCAGAATCGAGATTGAAGTCAGCGGAGATGTTACGCCGCCCACCGGACATGGCGATGATTTTTGTCGAGGGACTGATTTTCTTCAGCTCGACCATGGTCTCGATCCCATCCTTACCCGGCATCAGGATGTCGATAATAGCCAAGTGGAAGTTATGATTCTGTATCGCCTCCATCGCACTGATGCCATTTTCGGCAGTCGCGACAGAATGGCCGTCCCTTATCAGCATCTGGGTCAGGGTGTCCCGCATGGAAGCTTCGTCATCGATCACAATTACACTTGCCATTGATTGCCTCTTTCAGGTTGATCGTTTCACTGACGAACCTCAGTCACCCGAAACGTCTTCAGGTTCGGCCTCCATCCAGGACTTCAATAGGTCTGCAAGCCCATGAATATCTATCGGCTTGTGCATGATATTCTTGATACCGGCGGCGGCGGCGCGTTCGCTATCTATGGCTGCGGGATTTCCCGTACACAGCACCACGGGCAGGGTGCGGCCAAGCTTGTAGATGCGTTCGACCATCTCGACCCCATCCATACCGTTCATCTGCAGATCGGTAATCAGGGCACAGTAGCGCTCCGGATGCTTGTGGATCTCGAGCAAGGCGTCCCAGGGACTTTCCAGAGAGACGATATCAATCCCCCGTTTTGCCAACTGTTGCGCGACCAGATCCAGCACCGCCTTCTCGTCGTCTACATGCAGTACGGTTTTACTATGCTTGTCAGACTCCGGGAGCTTGCCTGGCAAGGGACCTTCTGTTTCCTCACTGTGTTCGCTAACCGCGATCGGCAGGTAGACACGAAACTCGGTAAATTCATTCTGCACGGATGAAACATCAATCCGCCCATCACACCGGTCAATTATCGTCCTCACCACTGACAATCCAAGCCCCGTGCCCCCCGAATCCTGTTTTGTGGTATAGAAAGGGTCGAAGACTTTTCGGAGATTGTCCGGGTTGATGCCGGGGCCGCTGTCACGCACCCGAATCAGGACGAACTCACCCTCCTGATGCATCGGATTCAAAAAAGCCGGCAGGTGATCCACCACCTCCGTGGTAATCAGCAGATCCCCGCCCTCCTGCGCCATCGACTGGATGGCGTTGATGCCAAGGTTCATCAACAACTGATGCAGTTGCGAGGCTTGCATCCTGACGGCCTCATCAACGGATTCATCACGCACGGTAATTTTGATCACATGCCCGGCGGTAACCTGCAGCAGTGAGGCCACCTCATGGATCATCTCCCCCGGAACAATCGTTTCTTCACTGTGGCCATCATCCTGGCGGGTAAATGCAAGTGTTTTCGCGGCCAGTGCCCGGCCCCGTTCAGCAGCCACACCAATCTGATGAAGATTAGCCATGGCCGAATCTCCCGACGGGTCGGCCTTTAGCAGGTCCGTATAACCCATGATCATCCCGAGCAGGTTATTGAGATCGTGATTGATGCCGGCCGCCAGGGTCGCTATGCCTTCAAGGCGCTGGGTTTTTTCCTGAACGCTGCGCTCGAGTTCGACCCGCTGGGTGACATTGCGACTGATACTGACAAACTGAGTAATCAGTCCGTTGAAGTCCCTCAAGGGAAAAATTGAACTGTCCAGAACGAACAGTTCACCGGATTTCTTACGGTCCGCCACCTGCCCATGCCAGGCGCCACCATTCTTGATGGTCTCCCATAGCTCCTGGTAGAAAGCCACGGGTTCACGACCACTGCCGACAAGTTCTCCCGGCGTATGCCCGATACATTCTTCGAGCCGGTAGCCGGTCGTGTCGAGGAAGGCCCTGTTGACATATTCAAGCTGACCATGGGTATTGGTGATCATTACCAGATCACTGGACTGTTCTGTGACCGCTTCCAGATTGGCCCGCTGACGCTTTTCCCGGTATGCCATCTGTTCACGAAATGCAATGCCGTACGCCATGAGCATTTCATACAGCGGTAGTGCCAATAGTGGCGCGACCTTTTCCAGTGTCAGATCGGGCTGATGTGTGCCCAACCGCTCGACACAGGACTGATGGATGTCCGCAACCTCTTCCGGTGGTACACCCTGCGACATCAGGGAGCGGCCGAGATCGGCTGCCTGCACCAGCGCCAGCTCTTCCTGTTGGGCGGCATATTCCGTCAAGAGGGCGTAGTAGGTTTCTCTGGCCTGATCGCTCATCTTCGATATTGTTTGAAACTAATCCGTATTGGTTGGGTCGGTTGCTGTCCTGATAATCAGCGCCCACCGAGTAATACAGAAAGAACTAATCATTCAGTCTTCTGCCACTGCCGGACTACATGAGAATCCCGCTCAATCTGTATCTCGTAACCACTGCCTAACAGCCATCAGTAAAATAAGCACTCGCCGGGACAACCGTTTGAGAATATAAATCCCAGCATGATCGAATTCCGCTGACAGATGGCCGTCCGTCACGTGGTCAATACGAGTAGCGAGTACATTGCATCAGATCTACTGTTATCGGCGGATTTCCTGCTCACTGAAGTTTGATTGGAGGACGATTTCGTATAGGCAAGCATAGTCTCTGTTGCTAAAATTGTTCTTAACTATTCGCCTTGCCGCCCTCTAGCTAACAACCTCAGGAATACCCACATGCCAGGCCGAGATCCGAGCACCGCCACAATTACAGAAATCATGCGTTCCAGGCAAACCGAACTACTTGATGACTGGATTTCCGCAAGCCTCAATCTGGAAGGCGGTCGCACCCGCGAACTGATGACCGAGGCACAACTTCGCACAGAATCACAACGCATACTGGAAGCGATGATTTCGGCTCTGGAAGACATGTATGATGACGAAGACATGACGGGATTGGGCGAAGTCCGAAATATCCTGGCGGGCGTCAGCGCATCACGGGCGTCACAGGGGTTCACACCCACTGAAACCGCCACCTTCATCTTTTCGTTGAAAAACCCTCTTCTGAAGTTTCTGCAGGAAGAGTACGTGGACAACCCGACCGGGTTGAACAGCGAAGTCACCAAACTCAACAAACTCATTGATCACCTGGGTGTGCACACTTTCGAAACCTACGCAAAAACCCGGGAAGAACTCATTCGTCAGCAATCTGAGAGCCTTCTGGAACTGGCCACGCCGGTAATCAAGCTTTGGGACCAGATCATTCTGCTACCTCTGGTGGGCGTTGTGGATACTGTTCGAGCGCAGCACATCATCGAAAACCTACTGGAAAGCATTGTCCGAAACGAAGCGACCGTGGCGATTCTCGATGTAACGGGTGTGCCGATTATCGACACCCAGGTCGGCCGGCACCTGATTAAAACCGTGAATGCAGCGCGGATGCTCGGCGCCGAGGTCATTCTTACCGGTATCAGTCCCGCGAACGCGCAGACCATGACTGAACTGGGCGTGACCATCTCAGACTTCACCACGATGGGAACGCTGCAGAGTGGTGTAAGAGAGGCATTTGAATTATTGGGTAAACGTGTCGTCAGTAACAAGTAGCCGGACAAGGTACCGATGAGAGTTCCTATACTTAAAATTAAAAACCTGTTGCTCACTTCCATCCAGATCGACCTTGACGATCAGGAACTGGCCGATTTTCGAGCGGACATGCTCGACAAGGTCCAAAACACTGAGGCGAAAGGGGCAGTTATCGACATCAGCGCTTTGGATGTTGTCGATTCCTATATGGCCCGGATCATCAGTGAAACCGCGCACATGATCGGCCTGCTGGGGTGTCGGGTTGTGGTCTGCGGAATGCAGCCCTCTGTCGCACTGACCCTGGTCGAGATGGGACGTGAATTGGTTGGCGTGGAAACGGCACTCAATCTGGAACACGGCCTTGAGAAGCTGTTCGGCACGATGGGGCTGGTCTCAATGTTCCAACCTGACTCCGATGATGAAACCGATGATCGAACCATACAAGGCAGCTCGCGATGAGCCAGATCAAGGAATCCATCCCAATCGGACAAAATGGGGATGTCGTCAAGGCACGGCAAGTAGGCCGTGAGATCGCCCGCAGACTGGGTTTTCGAGTTATTGACCAGACTCGCCTGGCAACTGCGATATCAGAACTCACCCGCAACATACTGCGCTATGCTGGGGACGGCATTTGCTACATCAATGGCGACGAAAACGGAACCTTTGCTAATATCGAAGTGGTGGCTGAGGATCATGGCCCCGGTATTGTCGACATCTCAGAAGTTATGCAGGACGGTTTCTCCACGGGCAATGGTCTGGGTGCCGGTCTACCGGGTACGCGTCGCCTGATGGATCAATTTGATATCACCTCAAAACCAGGATTGACTCGAGTCACCGTGAGTATGAAGCGCACTTTGAATCGATAGTCAGCCAGACTCAGATGAACAGCACTGATCGAGTGACGACAGCGAAGATCGACACGATCGAGGTCACGGAGGAACGGCATGTAGCGAGAGCACGTCATGAAGCGCTTACATTGGGAAGGATGAGTGGTATGCGTAACATCTCGATTCATGCATTTGCAACGATCATATCGGAACTGGCTTATAACCTGGTCTTCCATACAGACCAAGGCGGGACCATTAAGATACGCACACTGAAGGATGGTGAGCGCAACGGCATTGAAGTAATCTGCGAAGATCCTGGACCCGGTATCGAAGACACTGAACTGGCGCTGCAGGACGGATATTCCACCGGTGGCGGATTGGGTGGTGGACTTCCCGGGGTTCGCCGATTGGCTAACGAATTTGAAATTACCTCCACACCTGGTGTAGGTACGCGAATCCGTGCACTTCGCTGGGACCTGGTAAAATGAATATACACATCGCTACACGCGCTTTTCACGATCTGCCGAATTGCGGGGATATGGGCCGTTGGTGGCAGCGACAGGAAGATCTCATGCTGGTTCTGTCTGACGGACTCGGTCACGGTAAAGAAGCGGAAAAGGCTTCTCAGGCGGTTCTCGAACATATTGATCAGAATCCTGGCCGTTCACTCGAGCAAATTTTCGCCGATTGCAACCTGGCAATCAACAAGACCCGGGGCGTCGCCATGGGAATCGCATTGGTGAACCGAAGCCGGAATGAGTTCATTTTCGCGGGTATCGGAAACATCAATCTGGTCAAAAGAAATTCCGATGGTGATATCCAACACTTTGCCAGCGATCCAGGCATAGTAGGTGGTGGTTACCGCCATCTAAGACCAAGTACAGACAAACTAGAGCAAGGTGATCTGCTCCTGTTACACACGGATGGCATCATGGAGCATATGAAGCTGTCAACATACCCGACTCAACACTTCGATGACCTACCCAGACTAGCCGATTCAGTAATCAAGGACTGGGGAAAGGTTACCGATGATGCAGGACTGATTCTCTATAAGGCCGAGCCGATCGAATGATCTCAGAATAACTGGATCTGTGGTAACGCGTCGGAACTTTCTCCTGTTTGCTGTTCATCCTGCTGAGGATGAACATGGCGTTGTTCTTCTGATATATAATCCTCGATTAGTTGGGTGAGTTCCTGAGTTTCGTCAAAGACATCCAGTTCTGCCCGCTCAACCTTTCCGACAATACTCCCCATCACCCCATGCAACCGGTCAATCACCGACTGGATCCGTTCAATTCGCTGCCGCACAACGTCCTGGTATTGAATACTTCCCAATAGATCGACAATATCATTGGCCAGATTCGTATTATGTTGCGTACTGACCGTCAGCAGCGTCTTATAGAACTGGCGCATATCCTCGTAGTTGTCATGCAGACTCTGAATAAAACCTGTCACTGACGCCGCTTTTTCGAGTTCACCTGAGGTTTCATCATTGAATTCCCAGGAAAACCCCTGCTCGACGACCTGGTGAGCGTGACTGATACGCTGCTCAATCTCATCAGCAGCATCCGTGGACTTTGATGCCAACGCACGCACCTCGTCTGCCACAACGGCAAATCCCCGTCCTGCCTCACCGGCACGGGCCGCTTCAATCGCAGCATTTAGCGCCAGTAGATTGGTCTGTTTGCCAATCTCCTGAATGATATTGATCATGGATGTCAGTTTGGTGATCTCTTCACTCAACTTTCTGATCGTTTCTCGATCCTGTCTCAGACGCGCAGGCAAATCACGAATGTACAAAGCGATACGATCGATACTCTCGGTGTTAGCGAGGATGTCATCCTGAAGATCAACCGCATCGAAGTCTGCCTTGTTCAGGTAATCCACCAGTTCATGCGCGGTTCTATCGAGCTTGCGGGTACGTTCTATGATATCAACCGCTGAGTTTTCCGTATCCTAAACCACTACGTTGAGTGGCACATCGAATTGACTCAGCAGACGATCGCATTCACGCATCATCTGACCCGATTGCTGCCAAACGCTCTCGAGATCAGCCATGCGTTTCATTCTATCCAACCCGAACACAACCTGGTGTCTGACTTCCTCGTCAAAGTGCTTCGACCACAGATAGTAAAACAGGCTGATGAGTGCTCCGCTAGCAATCCCGATGAGTGTAATAATCCAGGCGTGCGTGCAGGCGTGGACATCCCCATGATGCTGGTTTTCTCTGTGATCCAGGGGTGTAAAAAATACACCGACAACCACAACAACACCACGGCTATCAAAGAAAACCGCATGAAGGATAAAGTCAGACTAAGGGCGTGATTGACGCCCACGTCCTGATACAATTCACCAATATCGGAGGATTTATTCTCGTCCACAGACTCGCCTCGGAAAAAATATCACGCTGGGTGAATACTAGGCTCCCGGGACCACTTGCTTGACGACCCCGAGAAGCTGATCGGGCTTAACAGGTTTGACAAGCCAACCCGTCGCACCCGCTTTCTTCCCCTCTTCCCGCATGGACCGCTGAGACTCTGTCGTCAGCATAAGAATGGGCGTAAATCGCATACCCGGTAGTTTACGGGCCTCTTTAATCAAATCGAGTCCGTTCATCCCCGCGTTCCTGCTGGTTTTGTCCTAACTCTTTTAAGCGGAACTGGTTCACGTTTCTTGAACGGTATTTATTTATTTTTTTCATGTTCTATGTCAGGCAAGCGAGCTTTATACCAGTCACAGGGAATTTATTTACAGAACAAATAAGGAACATTTTCCCTGCCTTGGCGAAGCTGAACAGGGTCTCTTCAGGCACAGTATCAACACCGACAGCATTACCAATCTGTCCGGCTGCCAGAGACAAGCCACAGTAAACAAAGAACAATTAAAATCTGGATATCATTGATTGCCGGAACACCGAGAGATTGGACCCGCTATCCGGGCGGAGGTCTAAGGTTCGAAGAGAGCTGAATCAGCGGGGAATTGAAACCCGTGCCGCTACCTATTTATGGGTATCTGACGAACACCCATACTTCCTCTTTGTGGGTATAATCTCAAACCGATTTAAACGACTGAGATTGAGTGGTCTGGTTATTTTCGAGCTTCCACAAACACCCCAGGAACCGCTCTTCCTTACCAGGGCAGGGCGTGCCGCTCCATACTGGCGCCTGCTCACTAGGGATGCGGGGATCGGTCTGAATGTGTGGACAGAATGGTCTGGAGCATCCGTAACAGGTGCTCAGATGTGAAACCGGGCGGCTCCTGTCACCGCCCGGCAGTTCATTGGATCAAGGCCAGGAATGGGTGGATCCCACTCCCTCGAAGGTCACCACAAACTGGGTGCAACTGATAAATTCCACCGTCGCCACGGTCCCATTCGCACCCTGCATGCGAATCCGCCCCGCATCCGGGTGACCGTCGGCACAGCCGAAGGTCACCGGTATCTCGGTGGTGACCGTCACGTAACCGTAGTCAGGATCGTAGACGCGCACCGTAACCGAGTAACCGGAACCTGCGTCGCCTGATACCGTGATCTCGCTGACCCGGTAGGTACGGCCATCGTAACCGTGATAATCGGAGTAATACTCGCAGCTGAACGAAGCGCCTTCATTGTCTCCGGTACAGGTGACCGACATGTTGAAGGTATCGGTGTAGTTGACCGTTGCACTGTCTACCCTGACGGTGAAGTTCACGTAGCGGAATTCCAAACGGTAGCCACCGCCGGTATCGGTATAGACACCCTCCACACTGCCATCGAAGGTGGTGGAATAACTGCCGCTGGCGTAGCTGACGCTGCGCGTGCATTCGTCGAACACGATACTCCAGTTGCCCGCAGCCCCGGAATCGGGATATTCGACGATCAGGCTGCCGCTGTCACAGGCGTTCCGGGAGAGATCCTCGGTACGGGCAGCGGTCACACCCCGGGAAGCCTGCCTGCCGGCCTCACCACGCATAACGCCGGACACCCAAGCCGCCAATTCCTGCATGATTTCATCGTGGCTCACCGGTGCGTCGCTGCGTTGTCCCACCACCGGAACACTGTCGGCACTGATTGCCTGCTTGGCGCCGGATGCCCCGGCCGTGGCCAGCGCCTTGGTGTTGTCACCGGTCAGGGTTGCCTGAGCGGTCTCGCCGGAATAATCCAGGGATGTGGAAGTGTCGCCACCCCCGCTGTCGGCGGAATCATCGCCGCTTCCCCCGCCACCGCAGGCCGGCAGCAAAACCGAAATGAGCACCCAGGGCAGTATACTTTTGATTGGCTTCCACATTACGTCTCTCCTTATTGCATCGGCAAAAGTGAACAACGCATTCAAAGCCCCTCAAGGCGGGCATTTCGTTGTTCCGAATCCAGTTCATTGGCCAGGTAGGCGATTGAAATGCCGGGCTTGCGCGCCCAGCCCAGTTCGATGCGCCAGGGCTCACTCGGCAGGGTCCAGACCCATCGCATTTCGCCCTCTCCGCGGCGGATGGCGCCGATCTTGCCGGCCATGTTGCGCACATACTCAGGGAAATTGCCCTGATCCACAGGCGCACCGTATTTCTCCTGCAGGTGACGCCGCAGTTCCTTGAAGGTTACCTGATTGACCGGCTCGTAGGTGTGCAGAATCTTGTAAATGTGATCCCGGTAGGCCATCACGTAGATGAGTTCACGATCCGCTCGATAGACCACGCCACGCCGCTCCCCCTCGGTGACCGGTTTATATTCCGCAGGACGCTCCCTGAGCAACTGACTGAAGCTGCCGCCCAGGCAAAACTGATCGAATACCACCCGGATACACTCCCCACGCGAGGGCGCGGCGAACAGCAGACCGGCCAGCGCCAAAGTCCCAATCGGCCACCATTGTCTGATCATGTATTCCCCCTGTTGCGCAGCGCTTCGACATCGGCGGACAGCTGACGGTAATGACTGCCTTTCCAATACACCCGTCCGCAGTCCCGACAGAGCCAGAATTGATTATAGTGACGTCGCACCCGATTGGGCAGCCTGTCGGCAATCCGATCGGCTTCGACCGGCTCGAGCGCGCCGTTGCACATCATGCATCGGCTGAAGGGCGACATCCGCTCTGCCAGCTGAAAACGCTCAACCACCTCCCTGAGCTGGCGATACGGATCGATCTCATGCACATAACACCCGTGGGTCAGCGCCCGGTGCATCAACAGGGCCCGGTCGCGGCTGAGCAGGATTCGCTTTTCCGACACCGAGCAGGCCACCAGGGCGTGATCGCCGGTGTCGTTGCGGAACCGGGTATCGAAACCGAGCAGGCGTAAGCGCCGCGCCAGCTTGCCCAGGTGGGCGTCGGCGACGAATTTCGGGGTTCTCAGCGGGGTTTGCCGAATGCGCAGCAATGGCGTGACATCCAGGGCCTCGAACATGGGGTAGACACTGATGCGGTCACCTTCCTGCAACCGGTAATCGAGGTACACCGACCGGCCATTCACCAGGATGATCTCGATCTCCGTATGCGGCACCCCGAGCTTTTCGATCAGGTGCTTGACGCTCTCCCCTTCGCGGAATGCCTGCACACTGTCCCGCTTGCGCAGGGCGGCCGGGAGAAAATCGTTCAACTCCTCATAGAACCTCAGGGTGACCTCAGGCATGGGAACACCGGGAGGTCAGAAATCGAATTCCGCCCACACCGGACAGTGGTCCGAAGGCTTCTCCATGGCCCGGATGTCGTAGGCGATGCCGACATCGGTACACGCCTCAATCAGGGGCCGGGTGGCCAGCATCAGGTCAATACGCAAACCCCGTTTGGGTTCCCGCTCGAACCCGCGACTGCGATAATCAAACCAGCTGAACAGGTCATCCACGTCCGGCTTGAGGATGCGGAAACTGTCCTCCAGCCCCCAGTCCATGATGGCCTGCAGCCAGGCCCGCTCTTCGGGCAGAAAGCTGCACTTGCCGGTCCTCAGCCAGCGCTTGGCATTGTCCTCGCCGATACCGATGTCCGTGTCCAGGGGCGCCACGTTCATGTCACCCACCAGCAACAGGGGCTCGTCAGGACTGTGCTGGGACTGCAGATAGTCGAGCAGATCGGCGTAAAATTTTTCCTTGGCAGGAAATTTGATCGCGTGGCCGCGACTTTCCCCCTGGGGAAAATAGCCGTTGATGATGCTGAATTCCTGGCCTTTGGGGGATTTGAAGCGGCCGACGATGAGGCGGCGTTGCGCATCCTCTTCATCCGTGGGGAACCCCTTGCGCACCGCCAGAGGTTCGGTTTTGGAAAGCAGCGCGACCCCGTAGTGGGTCTTCTGACCGTGGTAACTGGCCCGGTAGTCCAGCGTCTGCATCATCTCCAGGGGAAAGTCCTGGTCCTGAACCTTGGACTCCTGAATGCCGATGACGTCCGGATCATATACGCTTTTCAGCTGTAGCAGCTGGTGGGCCCGGGCGCGGATTCCATTGGTGTTGAAAGATACGATCCTCACGGGTGTGTTGCCTCTGTTTGCTCAATTAGTAATTCATGACCTGTGGCTGGCTGCTGTATGCTTGGGCACGCAGTCTGAGTCACCCGGGCGCATCACCCCTCCGGCTGCCTGGGGGGCAGCACTTCCGAGGTCTCCTGTTCGCCGGTTTCGTAACCGTGCCGGTAGGCCTTGCCCCAGGGGAGAAAAGGGCTCTCCTGTGAAACCGGCTGGGGAAAGGGCTGAAGTGCATCCTGCAGGGCCTGTTCATGCCCCAACCGGCGCATGGCGCTGAGCATGCCATCCGCATAGCCCCGGTTGTACCACGCCTGAAGTTCCGCCTCGTCCGCGGACAGTCCGGCGGTCTCCGCGTACAGGTCCCGCAGCAGCGGCAGCAGCCGTTTCAGTACCTGATCCCCTGATAGATTCATATGCGCCCATGCCTCGGCCAAGTGGAGCCGGAAGCCTAACACGGGCCCACCCCAAATCACTACCCAGGCGGCGGTTGTATTTCTCCGCTCGTCTGGCGATGATGGAGTGCTATTCGGATGCAGGAACCTGAACCATGCTGATCGTAATTTCACCCGCCAAAACCCTCGATTACGAGACTCCGCCGACCACCCGGACCCACACCAAGCCCCGGTTTCTCAAGGACTCCCGGCAACTGGTTGACAACCTGCGCAACTATTCCGCGCTGGATCTGGCGGAATTGATGAAACTGAGCATGAAACTGGCCGACCTGAACTTCGAGCGCTACCACGACTGGAAGACCCCCTTTACCCTGAACAACGCCAAACAGGCGGTGCTCGCCATGAAGGGTGATGTCTACACCGGGCTGGACGCGGAATCCCTGTCTGAGGAATCCCTGGCCTTCGCCCAGGATCACCTGCGCATACTCTCCGGCCTCTACGGGGTGCTCAAGCCCCTGGATCTGATGCAGCCCTACCGCCTGGAGATGGGCACCAGGCTGTCCAACCCGTCCGGTAAGGACCTCTACGCATTTTGGGGCGAGACCATCACCCAGGCGATCAACAAGGATCTCAAGAGCCAGGGCGACGATGTGCTGATCAATCTCGCCTCCAACGAATACTACAAATCGATCAAGCCGAAACTGATCAAAGGCCGCATCATCACCCCCCAGTTCAAGGAGCGGAAGAACGGCGGCTACCAGATGATCGGGGTGTTTGCGAAAAAGGCCCGTGGTCTGATGAGCCGCTACATCATCGACAAGCGGCTGCATGACCCCGAGGCCCTGAAGCGCTTCAAGCTCGAGGGTTATGTCTTCAACAAGGCACTCTCCAAAGGTGACCAATGGGTGTTCACCCGCGGCTGATCGACGCCCACTGCCATTTCGACGACGCCTCATTCGACCCGGACCGGGACGAGGCGCTGCAGCGGGCCCATGCATCCGGGGTGCGCGAGCAGGTGATTCCTGCGGTCATCGCCGCCTGGTGGCCGAGAATTCGTGACATGTGCCGCGAGCATACCGGGCTCTACCCGAGCTATGGCCTGCATCCCATGTACCTGGGTGATCACCGGGAATCCCACCTCGAAGCACTGCAACAGTGGATCGAGCGGGAGCGACCGGTGGCGATCGGGGAATGCGGGCTGGATTTCTACATCCCGGATCCGCAGCCCGCACGCCAGCAGTTTTACTTCGAAGGTCAGTTGCAGCTGGCCCGGCAGTTCGATCTGCCGGTCATCATCCATGCCCGGCGCGCCGTGGAGGAGGTGATCAATACCCTGCGGCGTTACCCGGGCGTTCGTGGCATGCTGCACAGCTATTCCGGCAGCGAACAGCAGGCACGGCGTCTGATCGACCTGGGATTCTTCCTCAGCTTCGGTGGTCCTCTGACCTACCCCAGGGCCCAGCGTCTGCACCGTCTGGTTGAAAACCTGCCTTTGCAGGCGTTGATGCTGGAAACAGACTCCCCGGATCAGCCCAACTGCAACCACCGGGGAGAACGCAACGAACCGGCGCGACTGACCGAAGTGCTCGATCAGTTCAGCCGGCTGCGCAGTGAATCCCGGGAGACAATCGCCGAGCAGACCCGCAGCAACACCTATCGGCTGTTCAGACTCCACGCGGATCGCTGAAATACCTGTCTGCCAACCCGGTCAGAAATTCCTGCATTGGCCGCAGTCGGCACATGACTCCAGCCCCGTCCCCCGTTATGATGGGCCGGTTTTTTGAAATTGGAGTCTAGCCATGTCACGTAGCGGTATACTTGTCACCGGAGGCGCCGGTTACATCGGCAGTCACACGGCACGTCAACTGGGTGAAGCCGGTGAACGTCTGGTCACCCTGGACAACCTTTCCACAGGCTTCCGTGATGCGGTACTCCACGGCGATCTGGTGGTTGGAGACACGGGCGACCGGGAACTGGTCAGCCGCGTCCTCAAGGAATACGAGGTGGACACGGTGATGCACTTCGCCGCCCATACCGTGGTTCCTGAATCAGTGGAAAACCCGCTCAAATATTACGCCAACAACACCTGCAACACACGTAACCTGTTGCAGTGCTGCGCCGAGGCGGGGGTCAAGCACTTCGTATTCTCCTCCACCGCGGCCGTTTACGGCATTCCGGAGTCCGGTATCGCCTACGAGGACGCTCCCACCCAGCCCATCAATCCCTATGGCACCTCCAAGCTGATGTCGGAAATGATGCTTCGGGATCTGGCCTTCGCCAGTGACCTGCGCTTTATCGCCCTGCGCTACTTCAACGTGGCGGGCTGCGACCTGGAGGGACGCATCGGCCAGTCCACCCCCAAGGCCACCCTGCTGACCAAGGTGGCCTGCGAAGCGGCAGTGGGCAAACGCGAGGCGGTGTATATCTTCGGCACCGATTATCCCACCCCGGACGGCACCGGGGTACGCGACTACATCCATGTGGAGGACCTCGCTGATGCGCACGTCAAGGCCCTGGACTACCTGCGCCAGGGCGGCGAATCCGCTACCCTGAACTGCGGCTACGGGCACGGATACTCGGTGCGCGAACTGCTCAAGTCGGTGGAGGATGCCAACGGCGCACCGCTGAAGATCATCGAGGCGGAACGCCGCGCGGGGGATCCTCCGGAACTGGTGGCCGGCGCCAAGAAAGTGCGCGAAGTGCTCGGCTGGATTCCCCGTTACGACAATCTGGCGACCATCGCCAGTTCTTCACTGGCCTGGGAGCGCAAACAGCTCGAATCACCCTGGAAGAACTGAAATCATGGAGCTGTTGCAGATCATCCTCCTGGCCGCGGTCCAGGGGTTGACCGAGTTTCTGCCGATTTCCAGTTCCGCACACCTGATCCTGGCGCCCCAGGTCACCGGCTACGCCGACCAGGGTCTGGCCTTCGATGTAGCGGTGCACGTGGGCACCCTGGCGGCGGTCATCGGCTATTTCCGCAAAGAGGTGATCCACATCGGCGGAGACTTTTTCCGCTCCTGGGTCAATCCGGCAGCCCGTTCCCGGGAATCCCGGCTGGGATGGATGATTGTCCTGGCGACCCTGCCGGTGGGTGTGTTCGGTCTGCTGATGAAATCCCTGGTGGAAACGGACCTGCGCTCGCCCCTGGTGATCGCCATCACCACCATCGGGTTCGGCATCCTGCTGCTGCTGGCGGACCTGATGGGCAAACGCCAGCGTGATGAGTATTCCCTGAACTGGATACATGCCCTTGTGATCGGCGTGTTTCAGGCAATGGCCATCATCCCGGGCACTTCCCGTTCAGGCTCCACGATGACCGCGGGGCTGATGCTCGGATTGACCCGGGAGGCCGCATCCCGCTTCTCTTTCCTCATATCGATTCCCACCATCCTGATGTCCGGCGGACTGCTGGGGCTGGAGTTGCTCGAGAGCACGGCGCCGGTGGACTGGCCCTCCATCGCTCTGGGTGTCGGCCTGGCATTCATCACTGCCTACCTGTGCATCCACTTTTTCCTGCGCTTCATCGAAAACATCGGCATGTGGCCGTTCGTCATCTACCGCTTTGCACTGGGCGGTTTGATCTGGGCCTTTCTGTTGTAACAGGGACCATACAAACCGATACAATCGACGCCTTGACTCTTAGGAATGCGGAATGGGATAGTTTCAGCTGACACTGACTACTCCCTCACTGACCAAGGAAGGAGGAATCCGAACATGCTAAAGAACACCTTCATTATTCTAGCCATCGCGCTGGTATCCCTCAGCCTGTCCTCCTGTCGCACCGGGGGCGGAGACGACCTCGAAGTTAAAACCTTTCGCATCAACGGCTCCACGGCTGAGCTCGAGGACGGCCGGGTGGTGATCGATTCGAATATCAACGACGGCGAATTCGAGCTGGTCTGGAAAGTTGATGACGACGGCGCCCGGGCGTACTACACCTGGTTCTACCTGAGTTCCAATGACAACCTGTCACGGGGCAAGGACATCGAGTTCTACTACGTCTACTGCAGTAGCTCAGGCCGATGTGACAACGACGATGAAAATGACGAGGACTGCTGGTTCGACAACAATCTGGATCTGGTCTGCGAGGACGAGGACGACCCCGACACCGAGATCGATGAGTTGATCGACGAACTGCCCGAGGATCTCTATGTCATTATCGAGGCGTGCAACGACTTCGATTGCGACACCGAGACGGTACCGGTGCGTTTGCGCTAAGGCCTGTCGAGACGAAAACAAGCGGGTAATCAAAGCGGGGCCGGCCCAGCCGGTTCCCGCCCGAGCAGCGGCTCAGTGGCCGATATAGCGTTTTCGCTTGCTCTGTTTTACTTCGTTCAAATCCACCAGAATCATCCCATCGGTACAGCCCGCAAAATCCGGATCGATGCCGAAATCCAGAAAACTGACACCTCCCGGTTCACACAGATCCGTGTACTGTTTGTAAAGGGTTGGGATGGTCAGGTCGAACTGGGCCAGGCGGTTTTTCAACTCCTGCAGATCCGTCTCGTAATCGCCACCGACAAACACCTGACCCAGCTCATCCCAGGTCGCGCGGCTGGTCTGATAGGGATTGCGCGCGGCCCCGAGAAACTGCTTTGGGGCAAAGTAGCGCAGGTAGAAATCCACCATCAGGTCCCGCGCCGGCTTCGGGTAACGGGCGCTGATGCTCACCGGCCCGAACATGTAGCGGATCTCCGGGCGGTGCCGCAGGTAGGCGCCCAGCCCCTGCCACAGATAGTCCAGGGCCCGTGAACCCCAGTAGCGGGGCTGGACGAAACTGCGCCCCAGCTCAATGGCTTGCTCGGCGTAAGGATCGAAGGTCGCATCGAACTTGAACAGGCTCTGGGTATACAGCCCATCCCGGCCCTGCTGCTCAAGTATCCGGGGAACCTCGCCGATCCGGTAGGACCCCACCATCTCCAGTTCATTCTCGTCCCACAGTACCAGGTGACGGTAGTGCAGATCGTATTTATCGGTATCCCGGCGTTTGCCGGTGCCCTCGCCCACCTTGCGGAAGCTGATCTCCCGTAGCCGGCCGATCTCGCGCATGAAGGCGCTGCCCGGCTCCCAATCCATCAGCAGGATCTGCTTGCCGTCCCGGGTCTGCCCCAGCACCTCGCCCTTGCTCAGCTCCTTTTTCAACGCCTGACGGGATTCCGGATGCGCGATACTCTTTTCCGTGGTGAACACCCCGGGCTTGCGCTGGGAGATGCGGTAGAGATGTTTGCGCACCATCTTCACCCGGGATTTGAGTCGGATACCCGCCATATTGAGATGCTCGAAGGGTATCAACTCGCCGACCCGGAAGGCGATGGTGTTGGAGCGTTGCAGGAACATCTCCTGGACCAGCAATAAGGCCGCGACGGGTTTGTAGAGCATGGAAACCCCGTAAAACAGAGGCGAGTTGCGGGCATCGATATAGATCGGCAAGAGTGGCGCATGAGTACGCCGGGCAAACTGCATGAACCCGCTTTTCCAGCGGGTGTCCCGCACCCCGTTGGGTCTCAGACGTGAAACCTCTCCGGCGGGAAAGATGATCACCAGTTCCTCCCGCTCCAACGCCGCATGGATTCGCTTGACCCCGTTTCGGTTCGAGCCTCCACCCAGGTTATCCACCGGCAGCAGCAGCTCGCCCAGCGGCTCGATGGAAGAGAGCAGATCTGTGGCCACGACCTTGATGTCCCGGCGCACCCGGCTGATCATCTGGATCAGGCTCAGCGCATCCAGAGCCCCCAGGGGGTGATTCGCCACCACGATCACCCGCCCGCTGGGGGGAATGTTCTCCAGATCCTTGTTCGACACCAAGTAGTCGAGATCGAAATATTCGAGCACCTTTTCGATCAGTTCAAAGCCCTGGAGTGAGTGGTGCTCGTCCAGAAAACGGTTGATCTCCCGTTCCCGGAACAGCATGCGCAGGATCTTCAGCATCGGCCGGGTCAGAACTCCCGGCTGGTTTTCGAAAAATCCTGGAAATCGATCGGTCAGGACCTGCTCTACGTTCAACAAGGTGGTGCTCCCCGGATTAAATCAGCAGGAGAATAAGGGCCGATCATGACGACGGGTTTGCCATGATGTGAGGTTTGCATGTCCTGATTGTGACCATTCGATGAAGCCGCCCGAGGCGGCCTGAGTTGAGGATATTTCGACACCCACTGAGTGAACCACCGCGGTGATCCGGCGGAGCCGCCCCGGCATTAAAAACAGTTGAGGCCGGGCTTACCCCCACAAGCCGGGATATGCGATAATTTCCGTTTTTCCCGCCGAGACCGGAACCTGACCGGCCGGTGCGCAATCCACGCTTGCAAGTCGAAGCCCCTATGAACAAGTCTCCGCGTAAAATTCTGATCACCAGCGCCCTGCCCTATGCCAACGGGCCGATCCACATCGGTCACCTGGTGGAATACATTCAGACCGACATCTGGTCCCGTTTCCAGAAGATGCGCGGCCACCAGTGCCTGTACGTCTGCGCCGATGATGCCCATGGCACGCCGATCATGCTGCGCGCCCGTCAGGAGGGCATCGAACCGGAGACATTGATCGAGCGGGTCGCCGAGGAGCATCAGGCCGATTTCGCCGGTTTCCGCATCGGTTTCGACAACTACCACTCGACCCACTCGCCGGAAAACCAGGTTTGCGCCAATACCATCTACGAACGCAACCGGGATGGCGGGCACATCGCCCGACGCACCATCACCCAGGCCTACGACCCGGTGGAGGAGATGTTTCTCCCCGACCGGTTCATCAAGGGGACCTGCCCGAAATGCGGCGCAGAGGACCAGTACGGCGATAACTGCGAGGTGTGCGGAGCGAGCTATTCCCCGGCTGAATTGAAGAACCCGGTCTCCGCAGTTTCCGGTGCCATCCCGGAACAGCGGGAATCGGACCACTATTTTTTCAAACTGGCTGACTTCGAGACCATGCTGAAGGAGTGGACCGGTGGCGGCCATGTGCAGAGCGAGGTATCCAACAAACTCGGCGAATGGTTCGAGGCGGGTCTGCAGGAGTGGGACATCTCCCGGGATGCCCCCTACTTCGGTTTTGAGATACCCGACCACCCGGGCAAGTACTTCTATGTCTGGCTGGATGCGCCGATCGGCTACATGGCCAGCTTCCGCAACCTGTGCGACAAGACCGAGGGACTCGACTTCGACGAGTACTGGTCAGCGGAAAGTGGCACCGAGCTGTACCATTTCATCGGCAAGGACATCATCTATTTTCATACCCTGTTCTGGCCGGCGATGCTGCACGGAGCGGGCTTTCGCACACCCAACGCGGTGTTCGCTCACGGTTTCCTCACCGTGGACGGTTCGAAGATGTCCAAATCCCGGGGCACCTTCATCAAGGCGCGCACCTACCTGGATCACCTGAACCCGGAATACCTGCGTTACTACTTTGCCGCCAAACTCGGATCCGGTGTCGACGATATCGACCTCAACCTGGAGGACTTTGCCCAACGGGTCAACAGCGACCTGGTGGGCAAGGTGGTGAATATCGCCAGCCGCTGCGCCGGGTTCATCAGCAAACGTTTCGCCGGCAGGCTGGCGGAACAGGTCAGCGAAACAGCCCTGTTCGGGGATTTCGTCGCCAGGGGTGAGACCATTGCCGAGCACTACGAAAAGCGGGAGTTCAGCCGCGCGGTGCGTGAGATCATGGCCCTGGCCGACCGTGCCAACCAGTACATCGACGAGCGCAAACCCTGGGTGGTGGCCAAGCAGGATGGCCAGGATGCGGATCTGCAGGCGATCTGCAGTGACGGTCTCAACCTGTTCCGGCTGCTGATCGGTTACCTGCGGCCGATCCTGCCCGGCACTGCGGAAATGGCGGAAAACTTCCTGCAGATCGAGCCCCTCACCTGGGAGCAGCTGGGCACACCGCTGACCGGTCACGAGATCGGCAAATTCGTACCCCTGATGACCCGGGTCGATCCCAAGCAGATCGAAGCGATGCTGGAGCATTCGAAAGAGGATCTGGCCGCCCAGGCGCCGCTCAAGGCCGACAAACCGGCTGACGCCTCGCCCCTGAGCAAAGACCCGATCTCAGCAACCATCGACTACGAGGATTTCGCCAAGCTCGATCTGCGCATCGCTCGCATCGCCAAGGCGGAGCATGTGGAGGGCGCCGACAAGCTGCTGCAACTGACCCTGGACCTGGGTGGAGAAACCCGCAACGTCTTCGCCGGTATCAAGTCGGCCTACGCCCCGCAGGAACTGGAAGGAAAACTCACCGTGATGGTCGCCAACCTGGCGCCGCGGAAAATGCGTTTCGGGGTCTCGCAAGGCATGGTGCTGGCCGCGGGACCGGGGGGCAAGGAACTGTTCATTCTGAATCCCGATGAGGGGGCCCAACCGGGTATGCGGGTGAAGTAGACACCCTGGCAGTGGTTCGCTGATTCACTGCACCCGGGAGCGTCCCGTCATAGATTGACGGTGTCCGTAAATGTACCGTGCCATGATATCAGCGGATCGCGACACAGACACGACAGGGGTCTGACGGCTGATTTGTGCGGTAATACCATCCAGGAGACTGTCTGACGCATAGGTGCTATATATCATGCATACGTTACTGCAAAACAGTGAATCCACCACGTATGAACCCGGGCACTCACACAACGGACATCCGGCCCAATACGCCGCTGCTCGCCCTCCTCTCGGGCCTGGCGATCATGATCGGCGCCACCCCCTATCTGTTCTATATCGATAAACTCTGGCTACTGCCCTTGCTGGCCGTGGGCTCGATCGCCACCATGTGGATCAGTGCGCGCAAGTTCCGCACTCATGCCACCTTCGAACCGACGCCAGGAGAATGGATCTCCGCAGGTTGGGGTTTCGTCGGCTACGCTTCGATGCAGAGCTTGAACCTGGTCTACTATGGCATCGCCTATTGGATCGTGCGAGGCATCGTCTACGTGGCGGGATTGATGGACTTCCACATCGATCCCTCCTGGGCCCACAGCATCGGACTTTGGGTCTCGCTGTTATTCGCATTGGGACTCTATGTGGCGGTGCTCGAACTGTCGACCAAACTGCCTCAGCGACTCTATCCGCGACTGGCGGGGGTGCGCTCCCCCTATTACGCACTCTGGTTTCGCTACAAACTGTGGATCCTGCTCGCCGTCGTAACCGGTCTCAGCGGTCTTGCAGTGATGGTGATCCTTGGGCTTCACCAATGGTATTGGGTGCTGGCAGCCTGGGCGCTGGTCTTCTATACCAGTTTTCCGATCGCCAGCATGGGCGAAGAACGGGAGCAGTTACGAGCGAAGGGACTCAAGGCCGCCAGAAAACTGCTAGAAGCCACCGGCTGGTCTTTGTCGACCCTGTCACCCACAGGGGATCCGCAGATCGACCCGTTCCTCGAGGAGGTCGACTATCTGGCACGCCGGGAAGCTGAGCGTTTGCTGATCGGGGTGGTCGCGGCGGAAGTGGATTGGACCGCCGCCGCCAGTCTGCAGATGGCCGCCCGGGTTCTGCAGGGGAGACTGCCCGGAGAGGAGGAGGACCCCACCAGGATGCATCCGCTGCTGTTCCTCACCAGTGAGACGATTGATGACAGTGTGCAGCTTTTCGCTGAGCGGGAGGATCTGGTGGTCGTGCACTTACCCAAGAGCAAGGTCAAAGAGGTGCTGCAAGCGGCGGCAGACCCGGCCGCTCTGAAAAATCTGGCAGATGCATTGATTCCCTATGGAGATGTCAACCATGGGGATTAGCATCGAAACCCTCACCCTCGGCGCATCCCCCGCGGAGATTCGCGAGATCCGGCCGGATATGGCACTGCGAGACATGCGGGTGCACAGCAAGCGCACTTTGCTCGAGACACTACTGCAGAAAGCGGACGGCTCACTGCTGGATGATGAATTGGGTGACCTGTTCGATATGACGGTCAAACGTCAGATCACCCGGGTCCGGTATAACGGGGGAGAGGTGCTGTTGCTGGAAGTCGAGCGATGGATCCTCAGCGATGGCGAAAAGGCCCGCGCCCTGGGCAATCTCGCTTACAGTTTCTCCAAACAGGGAACCCTGCGTTTTCTCTCGCCGGAACTCGATGTCCCCTGCCCGGCCGTCGGGCGGCTGTTCGAGATCTGGCAGGAACAGTTTCATATCGACGCGAAGCTGATCCCCTGGTCCTATCTCGGTTACCTGGAATCCGGGCAAACCACCCTCGATGAGGTATTGGGCATCAGCTCAAACGGTAACAGTCAACCGGTAAAACCCGTTGAACCGAAACCCTCCGACACCGGGGTTCCGGCGAACATCAAGACGGTACGCATCTTCCTCGCCTCCTCCGCCGAACTTCGCGAGGACCGGGATGCGTTTGATCTCTATTTTCGCCAGCAGAATGACCAGCTGCGCAAACAGGGGCTGTACCTCGAAATCGTGCGCTGGGAGAATTTCCTCGACGCCATGTCGAGCACACGTCTGCAGGATGAATACAACCAGGCGATTCTGAGATGTGACATCTTTGTCAGTCTGTTCATGACCAAGACCGGTAAATACACCGAGGAGGAGTTCGACCTCGCCTTCGAAACCTTCAAAGCCACTGGCAAACCGCTGGTGTATACCTTTTTCAAAAAATTTACGATTTCACCGGATGCAAGCCTGCGGGAGGACCTGGTGTCCCTGTGGGATTTTCAAAAAAAGCTTGTCGATCAACACAAACATTTTTACACCGAATATGATTCGATCGAGAGTCTGAAGCGACAGTTCAAGGATCAACTGGAAAAGCTACGGATCGAGCACCGGCTTTGAGGTCCGGCGGGGCAAAGCGACGCCGATAGGCCGCGGGTGTCAGCCCGGTCACCTTGATGAAGGTTTTGCGGCAGGCGCTCGCATCCCGGTAGCCCACCGACGCGGCAATCGATTCGAAGCTGTTGCGGGTCTCCTCCAACCGATCGCACACCCTGTCGACCCGCAGGCGCTGCAGATACTCGTGGGGTCGAAGCCCCGTCGCCTTGACGAAACGCCGCAGTAACGTCCGTTCCGTGAGGTGCACCGCCCGGGCAAGCACAGTTACCGGAACCGGCTCGGCATAGCCCGCATGCAACAGCTGCTGCGCCTTGAGGACCGCTGCATCCCCATGATCGAGTCTGGGCAGGAATCGTCGATAGTAACGCTGCTCCCGACCGCCGGTATCGATCACCAGCAGCCGTCCCAATTCCCTTACCACACCAGGGCCGGCATAACGGGCCACCAGTTCCAGCCCCAGATCGATCCAGGCCATCAATCCGCCCGCTGTAATGATCTCGCTGTCGCAGATCAGCATCCGTTCCGACTTCAGGTCAATTGCGGGATAGCACTGTTGCAGTCGTTCACCCAGCATCCAGTGCGTGGTCACCGGACGATGGTCGAGCAGGCCTGTCTGCGCGAGGATGAAGGCCCCCGCACATACGGAGCATAGCAAGGCACCCCGGGCATGCTGGTTGCGCAGCCAGGACAGAAGCCGCGGATCCACGGGGAGTTCGGGGGAATCGTCCAGCAATGGCGGTATCAGCACCGCCGCAAAGCCTGGGCCATCATCCCCGGGCTCGGGCATGTCCTGAATGTCGAATTGGCAGATCGAGAAACAATGATCGACCTCCGATTCATGACACAGCCGGTTGGCCAGTCCGAACATTTCGCTCAAGCCATGGACCGCCGTCTGCATCGCACGGGCCGATGTGAGCAGGGCAATTGAGGTGGTGCGGGGTGACATATGTCGTTTTTTGCCATAATTTTGTCGTAAAAGACAATAGTCTCCCATCCAATCCCCTTCCTAATGAGACTGGTAGCCGCGACCCAGCCGTCACAACGCCTTCGGACCAGACCCATGATTGAACAGAACATCGAATCCCTGGAAAGCCTCCTGAAACCCTGGAAACAGACCATCGGGGCCGACTATGCCGCTTACCGGAATCATGTCTACCGCATGCTCCACTTCTGTTTTTACCTCGGGGATACTGACGAAACCTCAAGACAAAAACTGATCATCGCCGGGGCCTTCCATGACATCGGAATCTGGACCGCAGGCACCCTGGACTACCTGGACCCCTCGGTCACAGCCGCGCATGCATATCTCAGGCATGAGGGATTGGAAGCCTGGAGGGAAGAGATCCGCCTGATGATCGACATGCATCACAAGATCACGCCGTTCAGAGCAGCGCATCTGCCGCTGGTGGAACGCTTTCGTCAAGCCGACCTGGTCGACTTCTCACTCGGCTGGGTGAAATTCGGCATTCCCAGGGAATATATCACGGAGGTCAAACGAAGCTTTCCCAACCAGGGCTTCCACAAGCGTCTCAAGGCGTTGGCCTGGTCGAGGTTGAAATCACACCCGGCCAATCCCTTGCCGATGATGAGATGGTGACTGATGAAAAGTCTCATCCGACCGTTCGAGGCTATTCGCCAGGCAGCGCAAAGCGGCCTGGATCGCTGAAGTTTTTTTCCTAGCATCTTTTCGCGCGGCAGCCCGGGACTGTTGCGAGTTGCTCTTCTCCCACCTCCCGCACAGCGCGGGTGATGGGAGTCGTAGATGAGCGACTATCCCTTCGCCGCATCCAACGCCTGGGCAATATCCGCAATGATGTCGTCCACATGTTCGATACCGATCGACAGTCTCACCATATCAGCGCTCACTCCGGCAGTCGCCAGTTCCTGCTCGTTCAGCTGACGGTGGGTGGTGGTGGCGGGATGACAGGCCAGGGATTTGGCATCACCGATATTCACCAGCCGCAGGATCATCTGCAGGGCATCGATGAAACGGGCTCCAGCCTCCGCACCGCCTTCGATACCGAAACTGAGAATCCCGGATGCCTGGCCTTTGGTGATCTTCTGGCAACGTTCGAAGTGAGGACTTTCCGGCAGTCCCGCATAGTTGACCCATTTCACCTGGGGATGCGACTTGAGGTACTCGGCCACCCTGAGGCTGTTTTCACAATGCCGCTCCATGCGCAGTCCCAGGGTCTCCAGTCCCTGCATGAGCAGAAACGCGCTGTGGGGCGACAGGGCGGAACCGGTGTTGCGCAGCGGCACCACCCGGCAGCGGGCGATATAGGCCGCCGCACCAAGGGCTTCGGTATAGACCACCCCATGGTAGGAGGGATCGGGTTCGTTGAGCATCGGAAAGCGTTCCTTGTTCGCCACCCAGTCGAATTTTCCCGAGTCGATGATGATGCCGCCGATGGTCGTGCCGTGACCGCCAATGTACTTGGTCAGCGAGTGGACGATGATATCCGCACCATGCTCGAAGGCGCGGCACAGGTATGGGGTAGCGACGGTATTGTCGACGATCAGCGGTACCCCGTGACGATGGGCGATCTCCGCCAGTTTTTCCAGATCCACCACATTGCCGGCCGGGTTGCCGATGGATTCGCAAAACACTGCCCGGGTCTTGGCGTCGATCAGGCTTTCGAGCTTCTCGTAGTCATCGAATGAGGCCATGCGCACATCGATGCCCTGACGGGGAAAGGTATGGGCGAACAGGTTATAGGTCCCGCCGTACAGCTGGCTGGTACTGACGATGTTGTCGCCGCTCATGGCAATGCATTGGATCGCATAGGTAATCGCCGACATGCCGGAGGCCACCGCGAGGGCGCCAATACCCCCCTCCATCTCCGCCAGGCGCTGCTCCAGCACCGCGGTGGTGGGATTCATGATGCGGGTGTAGATATTGCCCGGGACCTTCAGATCGAACAGATCGGCGCCATGCTGGGTATCATCAAAGGTATAGGAGGTGGTCTGATAGATCGGGACCGCCGCGGATTTGGTGGTGGGTTCGGATTGATAGCCCGCGTGCAGGGCCAGGGATTCCAGTTTCATGTTTTCCTCGCATCGTCGTTGTGTTTGTTATGTGGGGCTACCATAAACGCCATTTAACAGGGCATCAAGAGACTGGATGGGCAATCTCTGCCACCCCGGGACCCGCGGTCCTGTATTGACCCGCCCGGATTCCCTGATTGATCGGGATTTCCCACCGTTTGCGGCTTATCAATGCGGTTTTACCGAAAAAGCCGCATATTCAACCCCAGCGGCGAAAACACCTCTTACTCCGAGTTGTATCCGCGCAAATGGCCGCTTATCCTAGGGCCTGTTAACAGCAGGCCCCAGCCCACTGATTGTATTTCGGTCGATCCATGCAAGAGTACGCCCTCATTCTGATCAGCACCGTGTTGGTCAACAATTTCGTACTGGTCAAGTTTCTTGGCCTGTGCCCGTTCATGGGCGTCTCGCGGAAGCTGGAAACCGCCACCGGGATGGGCCTCGCGACCACCTTCGTCCTGACCCTCTCGGCGATCTGTTCCTACCTGATCAACGAGTACGTGCTGGTACCCCTGGCACTGGAATACCTGCGCACCATCGCCTTCATCCTGGTGATCGCGGTCGTGGTCCAGTTCACCGAAATGGTGATGCACAAAACCAGTCCCATGCTCTACCAGGTGCTGGGTATCTTCCTGCCCCTGATCACCACCAACTGCGCGGTGCTGGGTGTGGCGCTGCTGAACACCCAGGAGCAGCACGGCTTCATCGAATCCGCCCTGTACGGTTTCGGCGCCGCGGCCGGGTTCTCCCTGGTGCTGGTGCTGTTCGCCGGGATCCGTGAACGGGTCGCGGTCGCCGATGTCCCCGAACCCCTGCAGGGCAACGCCATCGCCTTGATCACCGCCGGCCTGATGTCCCTGGCATTCATGGGTTTTGCCGGCCTGGTCTCGGTATGAAGGTGCGGGCATGCTGATCGCGATACTCACCATCACCCTGCTTGCCGCCCTGTTCGGTCTGCTGCTCGGCTATGCCAACATCCGTTTCCATGTCGAGGGGGACCCGATCACCGACCAGATCGAGAAGATCCTCCCCCAGACCCAGTGCGGCCAGTGCGGCTTCGCCGGCTGTCGTCCCTACGCCGAAGCGATCGCCGGCGGCGAAGCCGAAATCAACCTGTGCCCACCGGGGGGGGAATCAACCATGATCGCCCTCGCCGATCTGCTCGGCCGCGACCCGGTTCCGGTGGATGCGGAGGGGGCGCAGGAAAAACCCAAGTCCATCGCCCTGATTCGCGAACAGGAGTGTATCGGCTGCACCCTGTGCCTGCAGGCCTGCCCCGTTGACGCTATTATCGGAGCCGCCAAGCAGATGCATGTGGTGATCACCAGCGAATGCACCGGTTGTGAACGTTGTCTGCCCCCCTGCCCGGTCAACTGTATTGAGATGCAGCCGATCAAGCAGCACGCCAGCAACTGGCGCTGGCCCTTCCCCCAGAGCGGCACGGAAGAGATTGCGAGCGGGGCGCACTGATGTACGTAGAATCCAAAAAAGGTAAAACCCGGGAACTGTGGCGCTTTCATGGCGGCCTGCATGTGCCGGACCACAAGGAGCTGTCGCTGCACAAACCTTTGCAGAGCCTCTCTCTGCCGAAGCGCCTGGTACTGCCGTTGCAGCAGCACATCGGCGCACCGGCCCAGGCCCTGGTCAAAGTCGGCGAGCGGGTGCTCAAGGGTCAGTTGATCGCCGACTCCCCGGCGCCGGTAACCGCGCCCCTGCACGCCCCCACTTCGGGCCAGGTGGTGGAGATCGGTGAACACGCCATCCCTCATCCTTCGGGGCTCTCCGATCTGTGCATCGTGATCGAGCCCGATGGCCAGGACGAATGGGCGGCACTTCCCGAGCCGATCACTGATTTCACAGCCGTCGATCCCGACAGCCTGCGCCGGCGCATCCGCGAGGCGGGTATCGTTGGCATGGGTGGCGCCACCTTTCCGTCCGCAGTGAAACTCAACCCGGGAAAACCCATCAAGACCCTGATCATCAACGGGGCTGAATGCGAACCCTATATCACCTGCGACGATCGCCTGATGCGGGATTTCACCGACAAGGTGATGAACGGCGTACGCATCCTGCAGCACATGCTGCAGAGCGAGGAGTGCCTGATCGCCATCGAGGACAACAAGCCCGAGGCGATCCATGCCATGTTTCAGGCCCTGCGCGACGAGGAGAACATCGAGGTGGTGCGCATTCCCACCCTGTATCCCAGTGGTGGCGAGAAGCAGTTGATCCACATCCTCACCGGACGCGAGGTACCCACTTCGGGACTGCCCGCTCAGATTGGGGTGATCTGTCACAACGTGGCCACTGCGGCGGCGATCTCCGACGCAGTGCTGGAAGGCCGCCCGCTGATCTCCCGGCTGGTGACCCTGACCGGGGAAGGCATGCGGGAACCGGGCAACTACCAGGTGCCCATCGGCATCCTCGCGCATGACCTGATCGAACAGGCCGGTGGTTATCGCGATCAGCCCAGGCAATTGATCATGGGCGGCCCGATGATGGGCTTCGACCTGACCACCGATGAGGTACCGATCACCAAGGGCGCCAACTGCCTGTTGTGTCCCAGCGAAACGGAGATGCCGGAGCCGGAGCCGGCTCGCGCCTGCATCCGTTGCGGACGCTGCGCCGATGTCTGTCCGGCCCGCCTGCTGCCCCAGCAGATGTACTGGTACAGCCGCGCCAAGGACCTGGAGAAGGCCCAGGACTACAACCTGTTCGACTGTATCGAATGCGGCTGCTGTTCCCATGTCTGCCCATCGCATATCCCGCTGGTGCAGTACTTCCGCTACGCCAAGACCGAAAGCTGGGCCGCGGAGCAGGAACGCCGGGAGTCCGAACGGGCCAAACGCCGCCATGAATTCCGGGTTGCCCGGCTCGAACGCCTGGAAGCGGAGCGCAAGGCCCGGCTGAGGCAGAAGAAGGAGGCCCTGGATAAAAAGCCCGCTGCCCGGAAGAAGCCGGGGCCGGCCGCTGCCGGCGGCGCCAGCTCTGACAAAGACGCCAAGCAGGCCGCCATCGAAGCCGCCATGAAACGGGCCGCGGAGAAAAAGGCGCAGCAGGCCCAGGCGCCGAAAAACACGCAAAACCTGACACCCAGCCAGCAACGACAGATCGACGCGGTCAACAAGCGCCGCAAGGCCGCCGAGTCGAAATCCCAGGATCAACCGGAGCAGCCCTCCTGATGGAATTCCACACCCACAGCTCGCCGCATACCCAGCGGCCCAACCGGGTCGACCGGGTGATGTTGCAGGTGGTGCTCGCACTGCTGCCCGGCACCGCGGCGCTGATCTTCTATTTCGGCTGGGGGGTACTGCTGAACGTGATCATCGCGGTGGGTTCCGCGGTGGCCTTCGAGGCCCTGGTGATGCGCCTGCGCAAACGCCCGGTAAAACCGGTGCTGATGGATCTCAGTGCGGTGGTGACCGCTTTGCTGTTCGCGGTGGCGATCCCTCCGCTGATGCCCTGGTGGCTGGTAGTGCTGGGCATGGCTTTCGCCATCATCATGGTCAAGCAGATGTACGGCGGTCTCGGATACAACCCGTTCAACCCGGCCATGGCAGCCTACGTGCTGCTGCTGATCTCCTACCCGGTGGCGATGACCAGCTGGCTGCCTCCGGGGTTGCTGGCCGAACACAGTCTGAGCCTGAGCCAGGTGTTGGCCTACAAATTCGCCGGGGTGCTGCCTGCCAACCTGAGTCTCGATGCGGTCACCATGGCGACCCCCCTGGACGTGATGAGCACCAAGCTGGACCAGAACATCATGATCAGCGAGATCCGCCAGAGCCCGCTGTGGGGCGACTTCGGCGGCCTGGGCTGGGAATGGGTGGGCAACTGGTTCCTCATGGGTGGCATCTGGATGGTCTATAAGCGCACCATCACCTGGCAGATCCCGCTGGCATTTCTCGCCGGCCTGGTCGGCATGGCGGCCCTGTTCTGGCTGTTCGACTCGGAGCGTTACCCCTTCCCCCTGTTCCACGTGTTCAGCGGTGGGGCCATATTGGGCGCCTTTTTTATCGCCACCGACCCGGTCACCGCCTGCACCACCCGCGCCGGGCAACTGATCTATGGGGTCGCCATCGGCGTCCTGGTCTACATCATTCGCACCTGGGGCGGCTACCCGGATGCGGTGGCCTTTGCCGTGCTGCTGATGAACATGGCCGCACCCACCATCGACTATTACACCCGACCCCGCACCTACGGGCATGGAGCGATCAATAATGAATAGTCGCCGCGCCATACTCATGGCTTCCGTGATTCTCGGAGCATTCGCCATCGCCGGGACTGCGCTGGTCGCCTTCACCCACATGGCCACCGCGGGACGCATCGAGCAAAATGAGCGGGAGGCCCTGCTGGAGTCGCTGCACGCCCTGGTCCCGGAGACCAGCGTGGACAACGACATGGTCGCGGATGTCATCGAGATCAGCGACCCGGACTATCTCGGTGGTCCGCAAACCACCGTCTACCGTGGCCGGATGATGGAGCAGCCGGTGGCCGCCGTTCTCACCACCACGGTACCCAACGGCTACAGCGGACCCATCAAGCTGCTGGTGGCGGTAGGCTACGACGGCACCCTGGGTGGGGTGCGGGTGATCAGCCACAAGGAGACTCCCGGACTGGGCGACAAGATCGAGGAGAACCGCTCCGACTGGATCTACAGTTTCACCGGCAAGTCCCTGGATAACCCGCCTTTGGATAAATGGGGCGTAAAACGGGACGGAGGCGTTTTCGACCAGTTTACCGGTGCGACCATTACCCCCCGCTCGGTGGTCGAGGCGGTGAAAAAGACCCTGCTCTACGTGCGCGACCACCAGGATGCCCTGTACGACCGGCAGAACGGGACCGCGGCGCTAACCCCCGAGGCAAGCACCCATGGCTGATCACTCCTACCGGCAGATCGTGACGGACGGCCTGTGGCACAACAACCAGGCCCTGGTGGCCCTGCTCGGACTCTGTCCGCTCCTCGCGGTGAGCAATACCGCGATCAACGGTCTCGGTTTGGGACTCGCCACCACCCTGGTACTGGTCGCATCCAACGGCACCGTGTCGCTGATTCGCAACCTGGTCAGGCCAGAGGTTCGCCTGCCGGTCTTCGTCCTGGTGATTGCCTCGTTCGTCACTGCCATCGAGCTCGGCATGAATGCCTACTTTCATGAACTCTACAAGATCCTGGGCATCTTCATCCCGCTGATTGTCACCAACTGCACCATCATTGGCCGGGCCGAGGCGTTCGCCTCGAAGAACAACTTCAGCCGCTCGCTGCTCGACGGCCTGAGCATCGGCATCGGTTTCACCCTGGTTCTGATGACCCTGGGCGGGATGCGCGAACTGGTGGGACAGGGTACCCTGTTCGACCAGGCCCATCTGATGTTCGGGGATGCGGCACACAGCCTGACCCTGAAGATCGAAAATTTCCCCGGTATGCTGGTGGCGATCCTGCCCCCGGGTGCATTCATCGGACTGGGCCTGATGATCATGGCCAAGAACCTGATCGACAAACGCCTGGCACAACATAAACCTGCGCAAACCCCGGTCAGCGACGAAGCTCAGGGTGTGGCCGGCTGAGCAGCTGAACGCTCGATCTGACATTTTGAGAGTCCCCCGCATTCATACTCTGCAGGCGCTGTCGACGGGATACTCCCTGAGTCTGGACGAGGCGTCCTCCCACCATGTCCGCCAGGTGCTCAGACTGAGAGCCGGCAACCCGGTGGTGCTTTTCACCTCCGCGGGGGAAGAGTATGCCGCCCACCTCACCCAGGTCAGCAAACAGGCGGTGCTGGCCGACATTGGCGAGCAACTGCGTTGTGAACCCGCTGCCGCGCTCGGCATCCATCTGATGATCGGCATCTCCCGGAATGAACGCATGGATTTCGCCCTGCAAAAGGCGACAGAACTGGGAGTGACCCGCATCACCCCGTTGCTGACCCGGCGATGCGTGGTAAAACTGGATGAGAAAAAACGCAGCAACCGGATGGATCACTGGTACAAAGTGGTGGTCAACGCCTGCGAGCAGTCGGGGCGCTGCCGTGTGCCGCAATTGGACGCCCCACGGGCACTTGCGGCGGTACTCGGGGATGATCTGCCCGGACACGCCCTGCTGCTGGATCATCGCAGCGAACAAACCCTGACTGAGGTGAGTCGGCCAGATGGCTGGGTTGCGCTGCTGATTGGTCCGGAAGGGGGACTCGCCGCCGACGAGCGTGAACAGGCCCTTGGACAGGGATTTCAGGGTGTTCGGCTCGGTCCACGGGTATTGCGAACCGAAACCGCGCCACTGGCGGCCATCGCTGCCATTCAGACCCTGTGGGGGGATTTCTGCTGATATTGCGGCATCCCTGTCCCTTGCAGGGCTTTTTTCACTGAAATTTCCGTGTTCCGCGGAATCAACCCATCAACGTCGCCGTCCACCCCGTCGCTGTTTCATGCGATCCGGGCTGACATGGATCAGGCTGTTCTCGAAGTAACTGTTGTCCAAAGCCGCCATCGCGGCACGCGCTTCATGCCCTTCCATGTCGATGGTGGCAAATCCCCGGCAGTCCCCGGAGAAGATATCACGTGAGAGTTTCAAGCCACGCACGACACCGTGCTGTTCGAAGAGGGCCGTCAAACTCTCTTCGGTGGTGTTCTTAGACAGACCACGAATGGATAGGGTAATCAATGAGTTGATCCTGTTTGGCAAGCAGCCCGTGCAGAGCGACGAACTGAGAATGAGAGCCCGGCCGAGGAAGCCGGGCGACGACGAATCTGACGATGCCTGGCATGGCATCGTCAGATTGCTATCGAATCACAGAGGCGTGACGTTATCGGCCTGCGGGCCTTTCTGGCCTGCGACCTCGGTAAACTCGACCTTCTGTCCCTCTTCCAGAGAGCGATGGCCGGTGCCTGCGATGGAGCGAAAATGGACGAACAGGTCTTTCCCGTTCTCACGTTCAATGAAGCCATAACCCTTGGCGCTGTCGAACCACTTCACGGTTCCGGTTTGTCTTTCTGACATCTGTATTTACCTAAATTTTTAAATGGAACAAGAGCACTGACTTTAATACGCCAGTGCGCAACACGAACCGTGCAGACATGCTATGGGCTTGATTCAGATGTACCGAAGGGAACAATGAAGATAACGCGAAATAGACGTGGGCTTAGGCCGTGCTGTGGACGTCACAGTACACCCTCGCAAGGCAAGAAACAAGAATTATTAGCAGATAGCCTGAATCAACTGTCGCTGTGGTGAGCCAGAACGCCCTTGTAGACGATTGCGGACACATTCCGGATCACCTTACTGCGGGAACGGATCCAGGTGGTATAGTTCTTGGCGCTGCTCTGCTTCTCGATGACCCCGATCAGGATGTAGGGATAGCGTTTTCCGTCCGAGCCTTTCACACTGAGGATGCCCATATCGCCACACAGGCGGGCGGTACTGCCGGTTTTGTTGTAGACCCTGGTGTCCTTGGGCACTTCCGGAACACCGGTGTACAGGCGATCCGATCCCGGCAGGGCCATCAGCCGTTTGATCTCCCTGGCCCCGGCGATCTCCATGTTCCACACCGCGTAGAGAAACCGGCTGTAGTCATGCACAGAGGCCCGGTTGCGGTAGGTCTTACCGTTGGCGGGGATATATTCGACCAGCAGAGTGTCCTGAAAAATACCGGGATAGTTCTGCTTGAGTAGCTGCTCTACGGTCTTCGGCCCGCCCACCTGGCGGATCACCCAGTTGGTCGAGGCATTGTTGGAATGCTGGATCATGCGTTGCATATGGCGACGGCTCTTGGGTCCGTAGATCAGGGAACCCGCTTTCACCTTGTGGAAAAAGGCTGCGGCGATGAAGGGTTTGACCAGACTGGCCGCCTGGAACTGCACATCCTCGTTGATCGTCACCAGTTTCTGACCGGTTGTGAAATCGAATACCGACCACCCGGTGCGTTCATCACTCTCAAGTTTGCCAGTGCGACGCAGTTCATCGATGTAGGCCTCGACCGCCTGTTCCAGCGTGCTGACCCTGTGCGAACTGACCTGGACTTGCGTCTGTGCGACCTGGGGTTCGATGTTTTGCGGCAAGGGGGACTGATCCGCCGGTTTCCAGTCACGCGCCTGAACCGGGCTCACCGCGTCGAGGCCGCGTTTCTTCAGCAGCGCCGAATGCGATTTCACCACCCGCGCAGTACTCGTGGTGTCGCCATCGCGCCGATACACCAGACCGAACAGGTTATCCTCGGCAACCACCAGCAGATCCTTTTCGAAACTGCGTCCGAGTACACGAATCACCTTGGTACGGTAGTCCTTGACCGCGGCGAGATTGCGCGACCAGACATAGGATACGTCAAATCCCTGTCCGGCCAGCACCGGCTCCCCATGCATGAGACTGAAACAAACGGCCAGCAGTCCAAGGACAAACACTCGACTCTTCATCGCCATACCAATTAACAGATAATATTTCAGTACCTTAAGCTTCAATTTTATAGTGATTACTGAATACGGGACAAGCAGAAATCCCCTCCAGGCATGAAAAAAACCGAAAATGCCCGTGTTTTGCCCGGCTCGTGATCCGGCACCACCCGCGACACCCCGAAAACACCCTGTTCGCGAGACCGCGTGCCGTACTCATTTCATCGGCCGGAGATACCCGGTTTTGAGTGTATGGGGGGATTGAATGTTGAAGATGTGACAGGCGACTGGGTATGATTGGCACAATACCCGCTCAACTGCCCTGGACATTTGTCAGCAAGGACCCCAGCGTGAAATCACGAATCAATCCTGACACGATCAAAGTCCTGCTCATCGCAGCGGCAGTCTCCTCCCCCTTCTCTGCGGCGATCGCCGGGAAATTCTATAAGTGCTTCAACGAGGACGGGGAACTGGTCTACCAGCAGGTCGCCTGCGACTCCGATGTCAAACAGGAGACGGTGCATGTCTTCACCGCTCCGGATCAACGCTCCCAACTGGGCCCCTCGGTCATGGGCGAGGCGGAGTATGTCGCGCAAGGCGATGAGCCTGCAACCGTGGACCCCCTGCGTTTCCAGGCCGGTCTGAGTAACGTGCTGGGACAGCTCAGCCCGATCAAAATCGCGGTACAGCAATACTACATGATCAACGGCAACTGGCCCGAGAGCCCAGCGGCCATGGGTTTCAACGAGAACAATCTCACCAGCAGCGATATCACCGGGATACTCATGGCGGATGAGGGTGCGATCGTCGTCGGGCTGAGCGAGCGTTTCGGCAATGAAAAAAAACTCGTGCTTGCGCCCAGGCTGATCATGGATGGCACCAGTCTGGAGTGGCAGTGCCAGGGAAATTTTCCCGCCAGCGCCCTCACCCTGTCCGGGATTCCCATCTGCCAATCCCGTACAGCCCGTTAATGTAGCGTCCGATACTGCATAGCTCCCCTGAGACACCTCTCACGACATCAGGATACTCCGTGATTGAGGCGCAGTTTACCGTCCTTCGATTCGCAAGTTTGAAAACAGCCATGGCCCTGATTACATGCGATTGACCATCTTCGTGCTTCTCGGAGGATTGTCCGTTTTGCTGGTCGGCTACGGCCTGCTCGGCACACTGCTGGGAGTGCGGGCTACCATCGATGAACTCTCGAACATCCAAACCGGGGTGGTGATGATGGGCTACTATGTGGGCTACATCATCGGCACTGTCAGCGGCCCGGGTATCGTCCAGCGTGTCGGCCATATACGTACCTTCGCGGCGTTCGCCGCACTGGGTGCCGCGACAACCCTGCTGTTCGGTATGCTCAGCGGTGCCGGCTGGTGGTTCATCCTGAGGATCTTCAACGGCGCTGCCATGGTGGGTCTCTACATGGTGGTCGAGAGCTGGCTGAACGAAAAGACCCCCGCGCAATCCCGGGGACGGGTATTTGCGGTCTACATGATCACCACCCTGATCGCCCTGGCGAGCGGGCAGTTCCTACTCCTGGTCTACGAACCCGCAAGCCTGGCGCCGTTTGCCCTGGCCACGGTTCTGGTGGTCCTGGCGATCATCCCGATTGCCGTCACACGGGTGGCAGAACCCAGGATCGACACACATCAGCACCTGCCGCTTGCCAGGCTGTTTCGACTTTCGCCCCTGGGTGTGGCCGGGGTGGTGATCGCCGGCATGGTCAACGGGGCTTTCTGGAGCATGACGCCGGTCTTCGGCGCGCGCCTCGACATGGCGACTGCGGATATCGCCTGGCTGATGAGCGCCACCATCCTTGGCGGTGCCCTGTTGCAACTGCCTATCGGTCATCTCTCGGACCGTCACGACCGGCGCAGGGTGTTGATCCTTGTCAGCCTGGCCGCCGCCATCAGTGCATTGATCGCGGGTCAGATGGTTCAACGGCAGCTGGTGGGTCTGGTGCTGTGCGCCTTCATCTACGGAGGTCTGATGTTCTCGGTATATGCGATTAGCGTTGCGCACACCAACGATCACCTGGCTTCCGGCCAGGTGCTGGGCGCCACCCGCGGATTGCTGTTGCTGTATGGTCTGGGCGCCTTGATCGGACCTTCCGCAGGCGGTGGAATCATGGACCTTTTCGGCCCGGTGGGACTTCCATATTTTTCCGCTTTGATGCTCTTGCTGCTGGCGTTTTACGGACTCTACCGAATGACTCAAAGGGTCGCGCCAGCACTTGAGGATCAGGCCGAATTCGTTCCTCTTGCCCGCACCAGCCCGGTTGTGATCGAGATGCATCCACTGGTTGATGATGTCGAACTCAGGGATGATTCCGGCCCATCCTGATCCGCGCTGCCCGATTCAGATGTGCCAGGCAGGCAATCCATGAAGTCTCAGGCAGCCGACGCTGGCGTGCAGGATCCCCACACGTGAGACGCAGAGCGTGGGAATGCAGATCACCGCTCGATCAGACGCTGTTTGCAGCTCTTCTTCCGGATCCCGGGAAATCGGACAATGATTGCCTGAATCGCACCGGGATGGCAGTATTGAAGGTGGACGTGCCAGAATGGGAAACAGGCATCAGCGTTGGCAGAGCATACCGCGACAGGCCTTGAGCATCGTCTTGTAAGCACGGATTTAAAATCACCCGAATTCTCCGATCGGTTATCCCTCGCGCCTGCCGATCGCGGTACTGGAGCGTTTTGAATAGTGTCATCTTCCAACCGGTTGGATCGGGGTAATCGCGCATGACCGCCTCGATCCAGAATCCGCACTTCCTGATGCGCCGGCTGCACTCCCTGCTGGGGCTGCTGCCCGTCGGCGGGTTCCTCGCGTTTCACCTGTGGGAGAACTCTCAGTCCCGGTTCGGCGCCGAACACTACAACGAACACGTGGTGGGCTGGCTGCAGAGCCTCAACTATCTGGTGGTGATGGAGATCTTCGTCATCACCCTGCCGCTGCTGTTTCATGCCGGGTATGGTCTGCTAATCCTGCGAGACGGCAGCCGGGACTGGAACCGCTTCCCCTGGCTGCATCACCGGTTCTATTTCCTGCAACGCATCTCGGGTGTGGCGATCCTGCTGTTCCTGCTGTTCCACGTTGGCTGGACCCGTCTGTATGGCCTGTATGATCCGTCTGTGAGATTGGACCTGTATGGACACATGCAGCAGCTGTTGAGCGTACCCTGGATCTTTGCGGTGTACCTCTTGGGCCTGCTGTTGTCGGTGTTTCACCTGAGTAACGGCCTCTGGACCATGGCCATTTCCTGGGGTATGACCACCAGCGTGGCGTCACAGCGCCTGTGGTTTTACGCCTGCTGCGGAATCTTCCTGTTGCTCACTGCCATGGGCATTCATGGCATGCTGGGGTTTGTATTATGAAACGGCCACGCAAGGTGATTGTCATCGGCGGCGGCCTGGGCGGGTTGTGGGCAGCCCTGCGGGTGGCCGAGTCCGGCGCCCAGGTCGACATCTTCTCCCTGTTCGAGGTGAAGCGCTCCCACTCGGTATGCGCCCAGGGGGGGATCAACGCCTGCTTCGACACCAAGGGGGAACGGGACTCGATCTGGCAGCATATCGTGGACACTCTCAAGGGCGGCGCCTACCTGGCCAACCAGCCACCGGTCAAATCCATGTGCGAGGAGGCGCCGGGCCTGATCCGCACCTTCGAGCGCATGGGCGTCACCTTCTCCCGAACTCCGGAAGGCCTGATGGACCTGCGCCTGTTTGGCGGGGTGAAGAACCGGCGCACCGTATTTGCCGGGGCGAGCACCGGGCAACAACTGCTTTACGGCGTGGACCAGGAGGTACGCCGTCAGGAAGCCCTGGGACGGGTGCAAAAATACGAATGGTGGGAATTTCTCTCCCTGGTCCTGGATGCCCAGGGCGCCTGCAAGGGGATCGTCGCAATGAACCTGCGCACCCTGGAGGTGACCCGGTTCCGCGCCGATGCGGTGATCCTCGCCACCGGTGGCATGGGACAGGTATACGGTCACCGCTCCACCAATTCGACCAATTCCACCGGATCCGCCGCCTGCCGTGCCTACCAGCAGGGCGCCTGGTTCGCCAACACCGAATTCTTCCAGTTTCACCCCACCGCCATGCTCGGCGATGACAAGACACGCCTGATGAGCGAGGCGGCCCGTGGCGAGGGGGGGCGCATCTGGGTGCCCAGGGATCCCCAGGACACACGTCGCCCCCGGGAGATTCCCGAAGCGGAACGGTTCTACTTCCTCGAAGAGTGGTATCCGAGCTACGGCAACACCGTACCCCGGGATGTGGCCTCGCGGGCCATCTGGCGGGTGGTCCATGAAATGGGGCTCGGTGTGAGGGGCGACCATAAGGTTTACCTGGACTTGACCCATCTCAATCCGGGTTTCATCGAACAACGGCTGCACGCCATACTCGACATCTACCGCAAGTTTCACGGTGACGACCCGGTGAATGAACCCATGGTCATCTACCCATCGGCCCACTATGCCATGGGCGGGCTTTGGATGGATTTCGAAAAGGACAGTTCCGGCAGCATGACCCCGGGAAGTCCGCGCAATCATGCCACCAACATCCCGGGACTCTATGCCTGTGGGGAGTGCGACTACGGTTATCATGGCGCCAACCGACTGGGTGCCAACTCCCTGCTCTCGGCCTCCTACAGCGGCCGGGTCACCGGCGAATCGGTCGCCAGCTACCTGAAGGGACTTCAGGAGGACCGGGAATCGGTCCCCGAGCGAGCCTACGAGGATGAGATCCTGCGACAGCAGGCGATCAATCAGTCCCTGCTGGACAGCAATGGTCGGGAGAACCCCTATACCCTGCACCGGGAACTCGGAGAGGTGATGTCCGACCGGGTCGGTGTGGTGCGGGACAATGAGAGCCTGGGTAAAGCGCTGGACGAATTGCGGGAACTCGAAGCCCGCACCCATCAGGTCGATCTACAGGAGGCCAACCGCTGGTCCAACCAGGGTCTGGCCTTCACCCGGCAGCTGCAGGAGATGATCCGCCTCGGCCAGGTGATCGCCGCCAGCGCTCAGGCCCGGGACGAGTGCCGCGGCGCCCACTACAAGCCCGCCTTCGAACTGAAGATGCCCAAGGACGCCTATCCAGGGGATCCGGCCTATGAGGCTTACCGGGAGGCCTGGAAATCACAGAACGACGAGTGGCTGAAGACCACCATTGCCGAATACGCCGAACAGGGCACAAAGATCAGCTACCAGCCGGTGGACCTGTCGGTGCTCTCCCCGGAACAGCCCCGGGATTATCGTTGAGGGCAGCCATGAAGAGTCTCGAATTCCATATCCGCCGCCAGGACAATCCCTACAGCCCACCCTATTGGCAGCGTTTTCGCATTCCTTACCGCGCCGGTCATAATGTGGTCTCCGCGCTGATGGTGCTGCGCGAAAACCCGCTCACCCTGGACGGCATCCGGGTCGATCCGGTGGCCTGGGAATTCAACTGCATGGAAGAGGTCTGCGGGGCCTGCAGCATGATCATCAACGGGCGTCCCCGGCAGGCCTGTTCCGCCCTGGTCGACTCCCTGGAACAGCCGATCCGCTTGGAACCCCTGAGCAAGTTCCCGGTGATCCGGGACCTGATGGTGGACCGCAGCCGGATGTTCAGCGACCTGAAGAAGGTACACGCCTGGATCGAAATCGATGGTGCCTGGGATATCCACGAGGGAGCGCCGCGCATCTCTCCGGAAGCCTGGAAGGACAACTACCTCTACAGCCGCTGCATGTCCTGCGGTTGCTGCATGGAGGCCTGCCCCCAGTACACCATGGCCCAGGACTTCGTCGGTCCCGCCACCCTCGCGGCGGTACGTCTGATGAACGCGCACCCCACCGGCGAGTATCACAAGACCCAGCGGCTGCACAGCATCATGGCCGACGGGGGACTCAGCGACTGTGGCAATGCGCAGAACTGCGTGCAAGTGTGTCCCAAGGAGATCCCCCTGACCACCGCCATCGGTGAACTGGGTCGTCAGGTCACCTTGCAGATGCTCAAGGACCTGTTCGGAAAATCCTGATTGATCGCGCTGACGCCAGGCTCAGCCCCAGCCTGGGCACCTCAATGCATGGAATTCCCCGGCCATCGCCGTGGATATGGATGTAAAATGCGAACGATGTTTGAGGATTGTGTTCCCGTCTGGATAACGCCTTGTTGAGCCGTTACTCTGGCTGATCGGCAGCTTGGCATGGAGCCACTCTCCGCTGCCTGAAACCCGGGTCTTTTTCATTCGCATTCAGGACGGGGAGCGGTTCAGGAGCCCCTTCCGGATACGCTTCACCATCGAGGACTTCGGCATCACTCCGGCGGGTACCACCGGCCGGATCCGCCACCCAACCAGTCATCATCACCGTCTGTTCGACCTGCATAACCTGCCCGAGCTGGATCAGCCGATTCCATGGGATGCGCAGCATCGGCACTTCGATGCCGGGGAAACAGAAACCTGGCTGGAGCTTCCATCCGGACCCCATACCCCGCAGCAGCAGCTGGGTGACGAAACCCAGAATCCCCGCGGCCCGGCCCTGAAATCGGACAGAATCACCGTGATCGTCGAATAAGCGATGTTGGACTCATGGGCTCCCGATCGGGAGCCTGTCCGGTCACCCAGGCAGGCTGAGCGGTGACACGGAGGATGGCAGTTGCCTGATCAACCCAGGTGAGGCGTTTCCAGGTAGGCGTCGGACTGCATCTCCTTGAGCCGGCTGGCGGTGCGCTGAAACTCGAAACTGAGGCGTTGTCCCACGTACAGACTGTCCGGAGGCGCATCCGCACTGATCACCACATTGACCTTGCGATCGTACAGCACATCGATCAGGTTGATGAAGCGACGACTGCGGTCGTCCCAGGTGCCATCGAGCTGCGGAATATCGGAGATGAACAGGGTGTGATGGCAACGGGCCAGTTCCAGGTAGTCGTTCTGCCAGCGGGGCGGTCCGCACAGGGCATTGAAATCACACCAGATCACTCCGTTGCAGCGTTTGACGAAGCGCACCGCGCGTCCCGGCACCGCAAAACTTCCCAGTTCCTCGACCACACCACTCACCAAGCGGTCGAACTCCCGACTCAGGGCAATCATGGCCTCGTCACCCAGAGGGGCATGGTACAGCGCGGAAGCGCCGAACAGCTGCAACCGGTAGTCACGATCCCCCGACAGCTCAACCACCTGGTTGTGGCTGTTGAGCAGATCAATGGCCGGCAGAAACTGTTCCCGCTGCAGGCCCTGCCAGTAGAGCCGGTCGGGCGGCTGGTTGGAGGTGGTCACCAGCACAATGCCCGCCTGGTAGAGCGCGGTGAGAAGACCTCGCATCAACATCGCATCGCCGATATCGATCACGTTGAATTCATCCAGACACAACACCCGCATGCGACCGATCATCTCCCGGGCGATGGCAGGCATCGGGTCCCCCTGCCCTTGATGGGCTTTCAGGCGCCGGTGAATCTCTCGCATAAAGGCATGAAAATGGTGTCTTTCGATTTCCAGCCCGGGGTAAGCCTGATGGAACAGATCCATCATCCAGGTCTTGCCCCGGCCCACGCCTCCCCAAAGGTAGATGCCTTTGACAGGCTCGGGCTTGGGTTGCCAAAACCAGTTTTTAGACTTCCGCGGACGAGACAGCTCCGTGGCCAGGCGTTCGAAATCCATGACCAGGCGTTCCTGTTGCGGATCAGGCTGATAACCCCGGGATTGCAGCTGTTGATGGTAAAAGGCCAGAAGCGACACGGCTGTGATTATTGTTTTGGCTGAAGCGATATGCCGATTGTCCTTTGCCGCTTGTGAAATGACAACCGTTGCAAACAGCCGGAAGCCGGCCGTTCAGTGAATCAATGAACGGATATGGCAGAGCGCAGAGGATTCGTGCTCACGGGTTGCGGGACAATGCCCTGGCTTCAACCCTTCTGTACGATGTCCACGACCCGCCGCTCGATCTCGTCGAGATCGGGGATCACTGCGGGACTCAGATCGAGTTCGACCCTTTGCCTGATCAGGGGTTGCGGGGTCTCTTCAGCCGGGGCATCGACCGGCGCCACGTTCTCCGCACTGACCCGCACCAGACTGGGGATGGTATGTACCACCAGACCGATGTGGGAGACCCCGTCGAATCCGCCCAGGGCATTGAGGATCAGGATCCGCCCGCGGTGACCGGGCGCGACGATGGGCTCCCCGAGCATCCCTTCGTAGGACACTACCGGAATCATCAGCCCCCGCCACACCATATAACCCAGGAACCACTCCGGAGTCTCGACCACAGAGGCTTCCGGCTGTTGGTAATCCATGACCTCGGCAACGGCTGCGTTGGGCAGGAGTATCTGGCGCTCATGCAAATGGATGAGCACGCTTCGAACCTCTTTGACGATCGCTTCACTCATTGCCTGCTTTCCGTCAGCACTTCGTTGATGTTCTCCAGCAATTCACTCTCCTGGTAGGGTTTGCCGAGACAGCGTTTAACCCCCAGATCCATCGCCCGTTGCCTATGTTTGTCGCCCACCCGGGAGGAGATCATGATGATCGGCAGTCCGTAGTAATCGACCGAGTTGTTGATGTGACGGGCCAGTTCAAAGCCGTCCATGCGTGGCATCTCGATGTCCAGCAACATGATGTCCGGCACCTGTTCCTGCAGCAGAGCGACTGCTTCGACACCGTCCTTCGCGGTAACCACTTCCATGTCGTGACGCTCCAGCAGTCGGCTGGTGACCTTGCGTACGGTGATGGAATCGTCCACCACCATGACCCGCACCCGCTCTTCGACCCGCTTCTGCGCCTGTTCGACAGGCATACGGATGGGTGCCGTGTGAGTGGCATCCATACGCACCAGGGCCGCCAGATCGAGAATCAGCGCAACCCGGCCATCCGCGAGGATGGTGCCGCCGGTGATCCAGCGCACGCTGCCCACCTGTTTGCCGAGGGACTTGACCACCACCTGGCGACTGCCCAGCAGTTCGTCCACCTGCAGAGCAACCTGATGCTCACCGGTCTGCAACAGCAGCAATGGCAGCCAGCGCGGGCCTTCCTGCAACTCCTGGTGCCCCACCCCCATCATCCGACCGAGGTAGCTCACCTTGTATTGCTTGCCGGTGTATTCGAAGCCGTTTGCCGGATCCGCATAACAGTGTTGCAGATCCTGACGGCGGATTCTCACCACCGCGTTGATGCTGCCATGGGGAATCGCATAGATCTCCTCGCCCACCCGCACCAGCAGCGCGTCGGTGATCGCCAGGGTCAGGGGTAGACGGATAATGAAACTGGTGCCGCGTCCCGGCTGGGAATCGATCTCCAGTGAGCCGCCCAACTGCTTGACTTCGCTGACCACCACGTCCAGGCCCACCCCGCGGCCGGATATCTGGGTAACCTCCTTGGCGGTACTGAAACCCGGCAACAGCACACACTGGATCAGGTCGTCATCACTGATCTCGGCGTTGGCATCGATCATGCCCTGCTTGATCGCGCGGCTGCGGATCGCCTCGATGTCCAGACCCTTGCCGTCGTCGGAGAGGGTGATCAGAACATCCGTGGCCTCGCGATCGAGGTACAGGGAGATGCGGCCGGTCTCCTGCTTCCCGGTGGATACACGGTCCTGGGGATACTCGATTCCGTGGGAGACCGAGTTGCGCAGCAGATGCTCGAGCACCGGCACCATGCGATTGAGGATACTCCGGTCCAGTTCACCCTCAATGCCGAAACACTCCAGGTTGGCCTTCTTGCTCAGCTGTCCAGCGGTCTGCCGAACCAGTCGTTGCATGCGTGGCACGAGGGTCGCGAAGGGCACCATGCGGGTACGCAGCAGGCCATCCTGCAGATCGTTGGAGATACGTGACTGCTGCAGCAGCAGGGTGTCGGTCTCGCGCTGCAGATCGCGCAGGGACTCGTTGATGTTGCCCAGGTCGTTGACCGTCTCCACCAGGGCGCGGGACAGCTGCTGCATGTTGGAGAAGCGATCCAGCTCCAGGGGATCGAATTCCGCCTTCTCGTGGTCGTCCTGTTCGTTGTCCCGTTCCCAGCGATAGAGGATCTGCGCCTCGGTTTCGATCTCCAGGCCCCGCAACTGTGAGTAGAGCCGCGATACCGTCTGTTCGAGCTCCGACAGGTTGAAGCCAAGCACGCTGTTCTGCTGTTCCAGGCGGGCACGGTAGATACTCACCTCGCCGGCATGATTGACCAGCCGGTCCATCAGCTCAGCGTTGACCCTGACCTGTTCCTTGCTGGCCCGGGCGCTCTCCTTGTCCTCTTCCTGATCCGGATTCAGGAGCTTCGCGATCTTGTCGTTGAAGGGCAGGATCTCAGCGGACTTCGGTGCCTCCTGCTGAGGCGCCTGTTCCGCCGGCTGGGTCTGTTGAATGGTCTCCACCATGCCGTCATACGAGGGGGTCATTTCCCCACCCAGCAGATTATGCAGCTGGTTAACCTGCAGTTCCGATGAGGGCACCTTGCCGGTCTTGGACAGGGTGTCTACCTGCAGGGCGAGATGATCGATCGCCTGGCGCAGGGCGTCGGTGACCGTTTCTATGGGATCGATTTCCTCTTCCGCCAGTGCCGTCATCAGGGATTCCACCGCATGACTCAGGTCTCCAACCGGCATGACACCGGCCAGCCGGGCACTGCCCTTGAGGGTGTGCAGGTTTCTCTGCATGCCGTCGATGGCGCTGCGATCACCCAGATTGTCGAGCCAGTTCTGGAAATGGGTCTCGATCTGCTCGGTGAACTCCTTCGCCTCCTCGATGAAGATCTGGATCAGTTCCTCGTCTTCCCCTACCTCCAGGAGCACTTCATCCTGCAACAGCATGAAGGAGTCATCCGCCTGGTCCAGAGATTCGGCGGCAACCTCTTCGATCTCGAATGCGTCCGCAGGCAGATCCACATCGAGATCCGCATTCATATCCAGTGCTGACGTCGGTTCGGACTTATCCTCTTCGGCCTCGGCCTCGAATTGCGTGTCGGTTTCCTGCTCTTCCAGGGCCGCGAGTTCCTCGACGACTTCCTGATCGACATAGGCCTCATCCGACGTGGACTGTTCCCCGGCGGAATCGATGAGGGACTGAATCTCCGCGATCAGTGGATCCGCCCGATGTACCTGTCCGGTGGATTCCGCATCGTCAGTCTGGGTGGCTAACAGATCCAGGGTCGCGCGTGAGAGACTCATCACCGGTCCCTCGGCGGGCAGCAGCCCACGCGTCACCGCGTTGAGCAGGGACTCCATGGCATGACTCAGATCACCCACCGGCTCGATACCCGCCAGCCGGGAACTGCCCTTGATGGTGTGCAAAGCCCGCTGCATCGCATCCAGCGGTTGGTGATCCGCGGGATTCTCGCTCCATTGCTGATAGTGGTTTTCCAGGGTTTCGAGCAGTTCTTTGGATTCCTCGACGAAGATTTCGACCAGTTCCCGGTCTTCACTCACCTCGAAGAGGTCTCCATCGTGCATGAAGCTCATCGGTTCTTCGTAGAAGGATGACGTATCGACCGTTTCAGAAGAGGCGAACTCACTGTCGTCCTCATCCAGGCGTTCCAACTCCTGCTGTAATTCCTCATCCTCAACGCTGCCCTGCGCCTCAGGCTGTATGGCATCGGGTTCATCGGGCGACGCCTCGGGTTGCGCCAGGTCCTCGACTTCCGGCACATCTTCCAGCGCCTCCATCACCTCCTGCAGATTTGCGTCCTCGGCGACGGCTTCAGCGTCGAAATCCAGAAAGTCGCTGTCACCATCATCGACCCCGAGCGGTTCATCCTCCGCGCGCCGCGCGGCGGGGTTCTCCAGATCATCGAGCAGAGTTTGGGAAATGTGCACCTGACCCGTGTTGGCCGCATCCTCAACCTGGGTGGCGAGAAAATCGAAGGCCTGGCGAACCAGGTCCTGCACTGATAGATCCGCACTGATTTCCTCGCGAAGAATCCTTTCGAACAGGCTTTCCAGACCGTGACTGACATCCCCGATCGGTGAAATACCGGCCAGCCGGGAACTCCCCTTCAGGGTGTGCAGGGTCCGTTTGATCTCGTCGATCACCGTCTCATCCTGCAGCGCATGTTCCCATTTCGTATAACTGTCTTCGAGGGATTCCAGCAGTTCGCGGCCCTCTTCGATAAAGATTTCCAGGAGTTCCTGATCTTCACCGACATCGAAAAACTCGTCTTCCTGGAGGTAGGTGGTGGTCTCATGAAACACACCCGGCTGCGGCGTCGCTGCTTCAACGGGCTCAGAATGCGCATCCAACTCGAGGGGCGCGTCCTCCTGTTCGTCAGTTTCCGTTAAGGCCTCTGCAACCTCCGGAGTCTCCTCAGGAAAGGCTTCCGCAGGTGCATCAGGCTCAGCGACTTCATCGAGGAACGAGGTCGGTTCGCTGGACAACTCCAGTTCATCCGGCACAGGCTGCGAATCGCTCTCCTGCGGACGCTCCGGGATGCCATGGTGCAACTGCTCCAAGGCCTCCCTCAGGCCACCTAGATAGGTTTCGACGTTCGGTTCCGGCAGATCCTCTTCCGGCAGGGTAACCAGCAGCTGACGGATATAGCCGACACTGCCTCCGATCAGCCCGAGCACCTCGGCATCGGCGGGGCGTTGCAGGTCATGCACCGCATTCGCATAGTCTTCCATCGCCTCACTGAGCTGGGCGATCGGCATAATACCGGTCATCTGCGCGCTGCCGTGCAAGGTATGGCAGGCGCGTACCACCGATTCCGGGACCTGCATAGCCGGCTCCGCCCGTTCCGCAGCATGCAGGAAATCCTCGATCTCCTGAAGATGCTCCTCGGATTCCTCGGCGAATACCTCAAGCAGTTCCGTATCGATTTCGATGATCAGGTCTGAATCCGTGAAGTCCTCGAGCAGGGCCTCGTCCAGTATCGGTTCGGGTGATTCGAGGAGTTCATCCTCAATCAGGTTCACTTCCCCTTCAGAGTCCGCTTGATCGGCCGACGCCGTCTCTTCCTCATCCGACAGTTCGGTATCGAGTTCCAGACTGAGATCATCCAGCTCATCGGGTACTTCGAAGGAGAGATCGATATCCTCAACCTGGGTTTCGAGCGCCTCATCCATCGCCAGATCCTGGCTCGATGCCTCGTCGGTTTGCGGCGTGATCGCTACTTCAACGTCTTCGGCAGGCGCTTCCACAGTTTCGATCTGCGACTGATCCGCGGATGTTTCCAGGATCTCGGCTTCGGCCTCGGGTTCCTCGGCGGCCGGTTCCTGGGCTTCAGGCATGGGTTTGCCATCGGCCAGGGCATAGGCCTGGGCCTGTAAAAGGTCCACATCGACATCCGGATAGATGCCCTGTTCCTGGGAGTTGATCAGTTCAGGCAGCGAGGCCACTACCTGGTTGAGCAGACCGATCATCTCCGGACTGACATGAATGGTTTCGTCGATCAGCCGGTTGAGCATGTTCTCGACCGACCAGGCCAGTTCTCCGATGACCTTGGCGCCGACCAGCCGACCGCTGCCCTTGAGGGTGTGAAAGGAGCGTCGGAAGGTGATCAGGGCGTCGTGATCCTCGTAATTGCGCTCCCAGCGGGGCAGGTGTTCCTGAATGACTTCCAGTTCCTCCCGCGCTTCCTCGATGAAGATCTCAAGAATTTCCGGATCGATTTCGTCGAGCATCGGCTTACGGCTGGAGGGTATTTCCTCTTCCTCTTCAACCGGCGCCTGAACAACCTCTACGACTGTCTCAGGTTCGTGTTGGGGTGCTTCGGCCGTCTCCCCGGTGTCCGCTTCAAGTTCTTCGACCTCGGGTTGAGGCGGCTCGATCTGCAGGCTGCTTGCGCCGAGTTCCAGGTCGGAAACCTCATCCTCTTCGAGATCGTAACCCTCGGCATGGTCAGCCGACTCGGTGACTTCAATGGGCTCCACCGGGGTGGTGTACTCGGTGCGCTCCATCTGCCCTTCGCTGAGAAGATCATTGAGTGACGCCTGGGCAATGGCGAGAATCTCGCGCCGGTCGCCGGCACCGTCCACCAGGGTCTCCAGGTAGTATTCGATACTGCTGACCACATCGGCCAGTGAATTCATCTGTTGGCGGCTGGGCTTGCTGCGCGCATCGATCAGGGACTGCTGGATGAAACTGCCGGTTTTCAGCAGCAGTTCTGCCGCATCCCGCATGTTCAGCATGTTGAGGGCGCCTTCGACCCGCTTGAACCCCTGACGCACATTTTCCAGAAGTTCGGTGTCGTCCGGGGCCTCGGTGAAACCGATGATCGCCTCTTTCGCCTTGGCGATTTCGAACTTGGCTTCCTTCACCGTCTGCTTGATCAGGTTCTGATATTCCCCTTCGGGCATGCTCAAGCCAAGGGTGTCGTCTTCCTCTTCGATACTGCTGGGCTGGAAGGTATGCAGGGTGCTCAGGGATGACTCGACATAGAGTATGTCGCCCGCCATCTCCATCAGTTCGAATTCTTCCGGCATCACCCCCTGCTCGACGAAGTTCTTCACCTTGTCGGCCTGGCGGTTGAGGCGCGAACGCAATGCGCCCTGGCCGATCATACCCAGGGTGTCGGCCAGCTTGCGGGTCGGGGATTCCAGGTGCGCCAACATTTCCATGTTGGCCTTCTCATCGCGCATGAACAGGTCGAGGATATCCTTGATACGCGTCAGTTCGGTGCTGACCGCATCCTTGATCGATTCCGCCAGCTCAGCGTTGGATCCGGTCAGACCGAGACGACCCTGACTCAGCTGGGCCTCGCTCGGCATCACCGTATCCAGGTGGAAGGTCTCTTTGATCTCGCGTATCAGCGGGTGATGGGAATCCGCCCGGGCAATGTAGTAGAGCAGGTTCTTCAACAGCGCAGCCGGAGGGTGATCCACCAGGGCCTGTTCACCACTGTCGACCAGGGTTTTCATTTTCCGGTCGAGCCGGCTGAACAGTTGCTTGACCGCGATCCCGGGAGCGATGGTGTTTTCGATGAGGCCGTGCATCAGACCTTCCGCAACCCAGAACAACTGGCGGGTCTGTTCCGTGCCGGCATGCTGACGCATGGTGGCGAACACATCCCGCAGCAAGGGCCAGCCGTGTACCGTGTCCCGTTTGCGATACCAGCTGAGTAGCCCCAGGTGGAATTTCTGCCGCACCTGACGGGTCAGTTCGGGAAGATGCTCGTTGACCTGCCCCTGTTGCTCGGTGGAATCGATCTCCGGCTTGAACAACGCGGCCTCAGACAACAGCGGGGCATCACGAACCGCACGCAGATCGTTCAGCAGGGGGAGAATGATCAACGGAATGTCCGCGTCCCCACCCTGCAGCTTCTCCAGGTAGTCAGGCAGCTGAATCAGCGCCAGCATCAACGCCTCAGCGGCATCCTCTTCCTGGCGAACACGACCCTGCGCCATGTCCCGAACCACCAGTTCCATCTCTTCGGCCAGCATGCTCGGACCGTACACCTGCACCATCTGCAGGACCCGGGCAATCTGATGCAGGTGATCACCGCAAACCGCTAGGGAGTCCCCGTCTCCGGGCGCCTCCACATGGGCTTCCAATGCCTGCCGGGCATGGCGGATGGATACATCCAGTTCATCCTTAACCCAGTTCAGGGCGCCGAAATCTTGCGCGTTATTCATGTGCGGTGCACTCCCGTCGGGAAACCGGTGAGGGTGTCATTGAGCATACTTGTCCATCTTACTCAGCTATGGCCACCGGGATCAGGACGGCAGACGGAAACCGGCAACGGATTTCTGCAACTGATCGGATAGATCCGCCAGAGCACCGATGGAGTTTGCGGTTTGATGCGTACCTTCCGAGGTCTGGTTGGTGATCTCCTGAATGACGCTCATGGTGTCTTTCACATTCACCGCCTGATCGGACTGTACCTGCGCGGAAGTCGCAATCTTGCCGGTCAGGTCCGCGATGTACTGGGAGACGCTTTCGATCTCTTTCAGGGCCTCGCCCGCGTCTTCCGCGAGTTTCGCGCCCTTGACCACACCCGAGGTACTGGCCTCCATGGAGGTGACCGCTTCGTTGGTGTCGGCCTGGATGGTTTTTACCAACGCCTCGATCTGTTTGGTGGCGTTGATGGAACGCTCCGCGAGTCGCTGAACCTCGTCCGCAACCACCGCGAAACCACGACCCGCTTCACCCGCCATGGCCGCCTGCATCGCGGCGTTCAGGGCCAGGATATTGGTCTGGTCCGCGATGTCGTCGATGAGTTCCACGATATCGCCGATTTCCTGGGAGCTTTCACCCAGGCGCTTGATCCGTTTGGAGGTCTCCTGAATCTGTTCACGGATGTTGTCCATGCCGTTGATGGTATTGCGCACGGTATCGGCGCCGGCGCTGGCGATCTCTACCGAGCGCTTCGCCACCTCGGCCGACTCGGTGGCGTCATTGGACATCTGATCGATGGCCTCGGTCACTTCACGGATGGAGCCGTTCGCCAGGGAGATCTGTTCGGCCTGGTGCTCACTGGCTTCTGCCAGATGCATGGCAGTGGCCCGACTCTCCTGGGTCGCACTCGAAACCTGCTCCGAGGTCTGGTTGATGGTGGTAACCAGTTCCCGCAGGGCCTCGATCGCGTAGTTGATCGAGTCAGCGATCGCCCCGGTGATGTCCTCGGTCACGCTGGCGGTCACGGTCAGGTCACCGTCAGCCAGGTCACCCATTTCATCCAGCAACTGGAGAATCGCTTTCTGGTTGTTTTCGTTCTGCTGCTTACTCGCCATTTCGCGACGTTGTGCATCCACAACCAGCTGCACTCCGAGCAGCACCAGGAACAATGCCGCAGCGCCACCGAATAGCGCAATCATGCCGGGTCCGGCCTTGATGCCCAGGAATGAGAAACGACCGGGAGACTGGCTATAGGCGGCAATCAGCGCATCCGCCGCTTCACTCACCTGGTCGGACCCATCGCTCACCATCGAAGCCGCTTCCAGGGCTGGCAGAACATCAGGGATGTTCTCGATGATCTCCGCTGCGTTGTCCTGAATGGTAGTGAACAGGGTGGCCACATCCGCCAGACGCTGCAGGGCAACCTTGTCGTCCACCTTGTCGATACCCAGGTCCTTGTCGCCGCTGCGCAGACCTTCGAGCACCCGGCCGAACATATCCGCATCGCGGCTGAACTGATCGATTGCGGCAGCAGTTTTCTCACCACCGGCCAACACCTGGTTCACATTCGAGTTGATACGCTGGATCAGTACCTGCAGTTCCGTGGCGGTGTAGACCTGGCGTCTTGGCGCGTTGCTGTTGATCAACACTTCGCCAAGCTCTTCGGAGAGTTCCTGAAGCTGGGGCACGAATTCAGAGATCACCGCGGAGAATTCGTCAATCGCGAGAATGTTCTCCTGGGCCTTGAGAATCTCATCAATACTGTTTTTGAGGCTGTTCCACTTGCTTTCCAGCTCGCCCAGTTCGTTGCTGACCCCAACCGGAGAGGCCGGTATGTCACTGGATTCACCACCGCCATTCTTCAATTCGAACATGATGGTGTTGAAGCGATCACGGGTTTTCTGCAGAGGCTTGAAGGATTGAAGCTCACCCCGGGCTGCCGACAGCGCGTACTTGGCGATACGCTGAGACAATACCTGCTGCTCCGCAGTACGGATCAGATACCCCTCATCGTAGGAATCCCATTTGGTGGTATGCAAAAAGGTCACGAGTGCCAGCACCAGACACACCAGGACCAATACAGCCAAGGTGGTGATGACCTTGTTTGAGGGCAGATTAGCGCCCGTGCGTTTGCCTTTCATTCTTCTTTCTCCCGAAAGCTTTTAGTCTCAATCCTTCGTTCAGTCATGCGCCGGCTCAACTGGCCGCGATCTGGAATGTGGGATCTTCCGCCAGCGCGGCCAGGCTGAACACCGGCCAGGACATCCCGTCCTGATCAAACTCGAACTGAACATATTTCGTGAATTTATTATTGACCGCGTGTGATTCTTTCGCCGTCTCTTTGGCGAAATGGCGCATACCGACCATCTCACCCACCAGCACCCCGGTCTGGCCACTGCCCAGGGTAAACACCAACACCCGGCTGCGCCGGGTTCGTCGAGTCTTTCTGCCGATCAGGAACAGTTGCAGATCAATCACGGGAATCAGGGTCCCGCGAATGTTCGCCACTCCCATCATCCAGGGTTTGGAACCGGGGACCAGGGTCAGGGAAGTAGGATAGTTGAGGATTTCCTTAACACTGCTCAGAGGCGCGATGAAACGGTTCTCGCCGATGTAGAACATCACCCCTTCCCAGTAGGTCTGGATCAGCTGCTGTTGAGGCAGACCCTGCGCTTGTTCCCGACAACGTTCCTCGATATCGGCCAGGAGTTGCACCACTCCCTGGGGGCTGTCCACGAGTTGCTCTGGTATGGCGTTATCCGGCATTGATCAAGGTCCTGATCTTACTCAGAAGCTCTGCGGGAGCCACCGGTTTGACCAGGTACTCCGTGGCCCCCTGGCGCATACCCCAGTTGATGTCTGTTTGCTGATCCTTGGTGGTCACCATGATGACCGGGATGTTGGTGGTGGACTCGTCGTTCTTCAACAAACGTGTCGCCTGGAAGCCGTTCAACACGGGCATCACCACATCCATGAGGATCAGGTCGGGAAGTTCCTGCTTGGCCATATCGACGCCTTCCTGGCCGTCCTTCGCCACCAGGATCTGGTAACCCTGCTTTTCAAGAATCTTTTTGAAGACAACGATCTCCGTGGGCGAATCATCGACTACGAGAATCCGACCCTTGGTCTCGCCAGTAACGGGTGTACTGCTGTCTTCTGAGTCCTCGCGACCCTTGCGAAATAAGTTTTTGATCATGGTATTACTCTGCCCGCTTGTTCTACGCCTTATCGGCTGATGTCACAATGTCTTTAAACCAGTTATCCCTGTTGTCGAGCAGGCATCTCAGGGGAGATACCGTGCGGCAGGATCATGCAGCCTTGTTAACGTAACGACGGATCGCACCCAGCAATTCATCCTTGGTGAAAGGCTTGGTCAGGTACTGCTCGGAGCCAACGATTCGACCCCTGGCCCGGTCGAACAGGCCGTCCTTGCTGGACAGCATGATCACCGGGATATTCTTGTAAACATCGTTGTGCTTGATCAGGGCGCAGGTCTGATATCCGTCCAGACGCGGCATCATGATGTCGACAAAAATGACATCGGGATGGTGGTCGGCGATCATCGCCAGCGCTTCAAATCCATCCGTCGCGGTCGAGACTTCGCATCCCGCCTTTTTCAGCAGACTCTCGGCGGTTCGCCGGATGGTCTTACTGTCATCGATGACCATGACCCTGACACCAGAGATGTCCATTTCAGTTTCATCACCACTCACGTTGTAATCCTCATGTCACGGACATAACTAAAAAGGGAAACCGACGACCGGCAGTGCCCCCACGGGCGATCCATCGTAAGTCATCGGAGAATTGTTCATTAGCCGGGTGGTTCCCTGCCACACGGCGATTGATGCGGATCCCGCAGACATTATCAACGGCTTGCTGTCAGGCGTGAAAAATCGAGCCACGCCTGCCCCTGCAGGCACCGATGAACGGAGCCCGGCAAGCGGAAAATAACAATCAAGACACCACTTCATGTTCTCAAAAACCTTTCCGGAACCTGACATCCCGGCAGTGGAACCCAAAGGATCCTATTTGACTCGTCCTGGTCATTTCTAAAGCCCCAGCGTTCCTGCCTCAGGCGCTGTGTACGGCTCTGTTTATTTTTGTGTCAGCGGCAAAATCTGCCTGCCTTGATCCCGCGTCCCTCTGGTCATTGGAGGTTACCCGGTCACGGTGGGGTGGTCGACCTCGCTCCAACCCGTCCAAAATAGCAAGACAGTCAGCCGGCATCAAGAATATACTTCCCAATTCATACGCTTAGAATTGAGTTCAGTGATACGGGTCATCGTGGTTTGCTTTGAGTGGTAGCGGCTACCTCTTGAAAAACTTAACTTAAATTACCCAGCCACCCCATATGTCGTCTTCAGCCAAAGCGTGGCGGCATGCAGCAAGGCATCAAAACACCACTGCCGCCCTTTTACAGTCAGTTTTGATAACCCAGTCTGCTGGCTGGCACGCTTTGGCCTGTCCTTTCAATTCATAATGTTAGGGACTACAGGCCTGCCCTTGCTCTGCATTGTGGCAGTTGACAAGGGAACAACCCTTCTCTTCGAGCCACGACTGGGTCCAAGGCAGGCTTGAAGCCCTGAGCCGATACATGGGGTGAGCAGGTTGATATAAGCGGCGGAACTGTTGAGACGCGCCCGACAGGTGCCGGGCCACTACCCCGTGATGGGATAAAATCCTGGACGTCCGGTAACCGGCAAGCGCTCCGGGAACCGCCTGCCGGGTGAGGCTCGATCCTGGCACGCTTCAACATCGAGCGCCCCGGGTTATGATGGTAGGCAGGCGCTGGGGCCGGATGTGACGCTATCCTTCCCGGTCAGCCCGAAACGTTACCGGGAACAGATACCGAGACCAGAGGCACATGAGTATACAGATCGGCGTAGTGATGGATCCGATCGAATCCATCAAGATCCATAAAGACAGCACCTTCGCGATGATGCTGGCCGCCCAGGCCCGTGGCTGGACGATCCACTACATCCAGCCCCACGACCTGACCCTGAAAGACGGTATCTGCTGGGCAGCGACCCGTCGCATCGAAGTCCGGGACGATCCGGCCGGGTGGTACCAGTTCGGTAGCAGTCAGACCCTGCCCCTGGACAGACTCGATGCCCTGCTGATGCGCAAGGACCCGCCTTTCGACATGGAGTATGTTTACACCACCTACCTGTTGGAGCAGGCCGAACGACAGGGCTGCCTGGTGGTCAACCGTCCTGCCAGCCTGCGTGATGCCAATGAAAAGCTCTTCACTGCCTATTTTCCCCAGTGTACTCCAGCGACCCTGGTCACCCGGGATAGCGCGGAAATCCGCGCCTTTCACCAGACCCACGGGGACATCATCCTCAAGCCCCTGGGCGGCATGGGCGGCGCTTCGGTGTTCCGGGTAACCCGGCAAGATGCCAACCTCTCGGTGATCATCGAGACCCTGACCGGAGATGGCCGCAACTTCGCCATGGCGCAACGCTTCATTCCCGAGATAAGCGCCGGCGACAAACGCATACTCATGGTGGATGGGGAAGCGGTCCCCTATGCCCTGGCGCGAATCCCCGCCGAGGGCGAGACGCGGGGCAACCTCGCCGCCGGCGGACGCGGCGAAGGGATACCCCTGTCCGAGCGGGACCGCTGGATCGCACAACAGGTTGCCCCTGAGCTCAAATCCCGTGGCATACTGTTCGCAGGACTGGATGTCATTGGCGATTACCTGACCGAGATCAATGTCACCAGCCCAACCTGCATCCGCGAACTGGACAAACAGTTCGACCTGGATATCGCGGGTGATCTGATGGACGCGATCGCGAAAAGGCTTTCATGACCCGATTCATAAAAAACTCCACTGACATGCTCGGCCTTGGCCTGTTCATCGCCACGGCACTGCACGCCTTCATGATCCTCGGCATCACCTTCAAACCCACCGACCCGGCGAAACCCGAGTTTCGCCAGCAGAGTCTCGAAGTGATGGTGGTTCGACGCCTGGCGGAACCCCCCAAGCCCGATGAAGAGGCCGATTTCCTGGCACAAACCAGCCAGACCGGCGGTGGCGAGGAGACCGAGCGAGTCAAACCGCAAATCGCCGAAGCCCCATTGCCCTCCGCCCCCCCTCAGCCCAGGCCGGTCGCAAAGCGTCCACAGGAGCAACCCCGAACTCCCTCCCTCACCGCCGAAACATCGAAACAGCAGGTCAGGGCGGAGCCGCCCCCGAACACCCCGCCGCCGCCGCTGCCCTCCGCGCGTCAGCTTCTGGCCAGCAAGAACCTGGAGATTGCCCGCCTGACCGCAGAGCTGGAACGCAAGACCCAGGCGTATGCGAAAATGCCGAAACGCAAGTCCATCAGCGCGAGCACCAAGGAGTACAAATACGCGGCCTACCTGGATGCCTGGCGGCGCAAGGTGGAACGCATCGGCAACCTGAACTATCCGGACCAGGCTCGGCGCGACAAGCTGTACGGCAACCTGGTCCTGCATGTGGCCGTAAAATCCGACGGCAGCGTGGAGCAGATCCGTGTCCTGCACTCTTCGGGACACCAGCTGCTGGACGATGCCGCGATCCGGATCGTGCGTCTGGCCGCGCCTTTCTCCCCATTTCCACAGGAGATCAGGGAGGAGACGGACATCCTCGATATCACCCGCACCTGGCAGTTTCTGCGCAGCGGTCAGCTGTTCTCCGAATAGCGGTTGCAGCCGTTCGCCCACGATTGGATACTATGCACATGCAACCTGACAGCAACCTCACCAACCACTTTCTCATTGCCATGCCGCGGCTCGAGGATCCCAATTTTTTCCACACGGTGACCTACATTTGCGAACATTCCGAAGATGGCGCGATGGGTATTGTCATCAACCGCCCGATGGAGCTGCACCTGGCCGATATCTTCGAACAACTGGAGATACCCGTTACCTCCGAAATGATCGCCGAACAACCGGTTTACAACGGAGGTCCGGTGCAAAGCGACCGGGGTTTCGTGCTGCATGACAGCACTTCGGAATGGGCCTCAACACTCCGGGTCAACCCGGAGATCAGCGTTACCACCTCCCTGGACATCCTGGAAGCCATCGCGGCAGGCAAGGGGCCGGAACGCAACCTGATCGCTCTAGGGTACGCGGGCTGGGGTGCCGGACAGCTGGAAAACGAGCTGGCTCAGAATGCCTGGCTGAACGGCCCGGCGCAGAGCCGGATCATCTTTGAGCGTGCCAGCGAGGAACGCTGGCAGGCGGCCGCTGACCTGATTGGAATCGATCTGAACCTGTTGAGCGGGGATGCAGGACACGCCTGACTTCGCCAGAACCGGAATACCCGATCCACGCACACCGGGAGGGGCGTCCCTGCGGCGGACCCGTCAGCCGGCAAAGGCTCACACACGAGAGGCACGAGATGGGAACCTTACTCGGGTTCGACTACGGAACACGCAAGATCGGGGTTGCGGTAGGCCAGACCCTGACCGGCACAGCTTCCCCCCTGGAGACTCTCACCCTGGTCAGCCATAAACCGGACTGGAAGCGAATCGGCGACCTGATTGATGAGTGGCAGCCTGAGGCCCTGGTAGTGGGTCTGCCGCTGGATGTGGACGACAGTGAAACCGACGCCACCCAACCGGCGTTGCGTTTCTCCAGACAACTTCAAGGCCGCTTCAATCTGCCGGTTCACCTGGCAGACGAACGCTTTACCTCCTTCGAGGCCAGGGACCGGCTGGGACATCGCGCCAAACGGTACGAGGAGTACGATGCCGTGGCCGCCAAACTGATATTGGAAACCTGGTTCAATGAGCAATAACACGACCTTCATGGATGCCGATGCCGTAGAGTCCCTGGTGGATGTCATGGCCGGCAAGACCTGGACCCTGCTGAACGAACGCGGCATCAGCAACCCGTTGATGATCGGTATCCGCACCGGAGGGGTCTGGGTGGCCGAACGGTTGCACCAGGAACTGGGCCTGGATGAGCCCCTGGGCACCCTGGACATCTCCTTCTACCGGGATGATTTCACCCGCATCGGCATGAATCCCGAGGTACATCCCTCCAACATTCCGGTGCCGGTGGACGACCGCCACATCATCCTGGTCGATGATGTGTTGCACACCGGACGCACTATCCGGGCCGCGTTGAACGAGATCTTCGACTACGGCCGGCCGGCGTCGATCATCCTCGCCACTCTGGTGGACCGCAGCGGACGGGAACTGCCAATCCAGCCGGATATCGCAGGACTCCACCCCGGACTGGATGCGGATCAGCACATCACCCTGATCGGCCCCGACCCCCTGAAACTGATTCTGGGCGGCAAAAGCAACCGCTCCTCCCGACGCAGTGACGAAGGGAACGAAGCATGAGCGTGAGCAACAAGGCCCTGCAACTCGACGCTGAGAAACGGCTGCTGCACTTTCTCACCATCGATGGCCTGGACAAGGGTATTCTCACCGAGATACTGGACACTGCGGAGGGGTTTACCGGGGTTTCCGAACGCACCATTAAAAAGGTCCCACTGTGTCGCGGCAAGGTGGTGGCGAACCTGTTTTTCGAGAACAGCACCCGAACCCGCACGACCTTTGAACTGGCCGCAAAACGCCTCTCCGCCGATGTACTCAACCTCAACATCAGCGCCTCCGCCACCTCCAAGGGGGAAACCCTGCTCGATACCCTGCGCAACCTCGAGGCGATGCACGTCGACATGTTCGTGGTACGCCACGCCACCAGCGGGGCAGCCCACTTCATCGCCCAGCACGCGGATCAGGGCGTGGGGGTGATCAACGCCGGCGACGGACGTCACGCCCACCCGACCCAGGCGATGCTGGACATGTTCACAATCCGTCGCCACAAACAGGAGTTCGTGGGCCTGCGCGTGGCGATCGTGGGTGATATCCTGCACTCCCGGGTGGCGCGTTCACAGATACTCGCCCTGAACACCCTGGGGGTCTCGGAAGTCCGGGTGGTGGCACCCCGCACCCTGTTGCCGAATGACGCACGGAGCCTGGGGGTGCACGTCTACCACGACATGGACGAAGGGATACGAAATGTGGACGTGATCATCATGCTGCGATTGCAGAAAGAGCGCATGAACGGTGCCCTGCTGCCCTCCGAACACGAGTATTTCCGCCTCTATGGCCTCACCGAACGCCGCCTGGCCCTGGCAAAACCGGATGTCATCGTGATGCACCCCGGCCCCATCAACCGGGGCGTCGAGATGGATTCCCAGGTGGCCGACGGGTCCAAATCGGTGATTCTGCAACAGGTCAGTTACGGTATCGCCATTCGCATGGCGGTGATCTCCATGGTAATCGGCACCCAGAACCTGCGCTCGCAGGAGGTGGCGGGATGAAAAAGAAAAAGAAAAAAGACATCAGTATCCTCAACGGCCGGGTGGTCGATCCTGCCAACGGGATCGACCGGGTCACCGACCTGCACATCGCCCACGGCAAGGTGCTCGCCCTGGGTGAGGCACCCGCGGATTTTCAGCCCAGCCTCACCATCGACGCGGTGGACCAGGTGGTCTGCCCCGGCCTGATCGACCTGTGCACCCACCTGAGAGAACCGGGCAAGGAGCACAAAGCCACCATCGCCAGCGAAACCGCGGCGGCGGCCCGTAGCGGCATCACCACCCTGTGCTGTCCACCCGACACCCTGCCGGTCATCGATACCCCTGCCGTGGTGGGACAGATCCGTCACAAGGCGCGCAAGGCCGGTTTCAGCCGGCTTCTGCCGATTGGCGCCCTGACCCAAGGGCTGGACGGCGCACGACTCAGCGAAATGGCGGCATTGAAATCAGCCGGCTGCATCGCGGTCAGTAACAACTACATTCCGCTGGCGAACACCCTGGTTCAGCGACGCGCCATGGAGTACGCCGCCACCTTCGGGCTGCTGACGATCATCCGTCCGGAAGACCCTCATCTGGCGAACAGTGGCTGCGCCCATGAAGGCCGGGTCGCCGACCGGCTGGGACTGCCCGGCATTCCCGAGGCGGCGGAGACCGTGGCGGTGGCGCGGGATCTCGCCCTCGCGGAGACCACCGGAGCGGTGATCCATTTCCATGCCCTCTCCAGCGCCAGCGCCGCGCGCACCATGGCCTGGGCCAAACGCGAAGGTCGCCGGGTCAGTGCGGATGTGGCGATTCACCAACTGCACCTCACGGAACAGGATCTGGACGGCTTTGACAATCAGTTGCACGTGCGCCCACCCCTGCGTACCGACAGTGATCGTGAAGGGCTGCGCAGAGCTGTGGCCGACGGCGTGATTGAGGCGATCTGCTCCGATCACCAGCCCCACGAGGCGGATGCCAAATCCGCACCCTTCCCCGACACCGAGCCCGGCCTGTCCGGACTGGAGACCCTGCTCTCTCTGACCCTCAAACTGGTGGAGCAGGACGTGCTGGATCTCAGCGCCGCCATCGCCCGTCTCACCTGCGGACCTGCAGACATCCTCGGCCTGCCGCTGGGTCGTCTGAATCCGGGGACCGTCGCGGACATCTGCATCTTCGATCCGCAGCGCCATTGGCGGGTAGACCCCGAACAGATGCTCAGCGCAGGCAGAAACACTGCATTCAGCGGCTGGGAAATGCCAGGCCAGGTCACCCACACCCTACTCAAAGGCCGATTGGTCTACACCGAGTCGCCGTCATGAACAAACCGCATCGCAACACGATATTCCTCGAAGAGGCGGAGATCCTCAGCCACCAGGCTCATGAAGGAGAGCAATTCGTCATCCGCCTGCTCACCCCGCACTGCGCCAGCCGGGCCCTGCCCGGCAGCTTCGTGCACCTGACCTGCGATCCGCAACTGCCCTTGCGCCGTCCGATATCGATCATGCGCACCTCTACCGAGGAAGGCTGGATCGAACTGCTCTACAAGCGGGTGGGACAGGGCACGCGCCTGTTGGCTGAACGCAAGCCCGGGGAACGGGTGAGTCTGATGGGGCCAATCGGCAAACCCTTCGAGGCGAGCGCCGAACGCAGTCGCCCCCTGCTGATTGGCGGCGGCGTGGGCATGCCACCGATGATATTTCTCGCCGACCGGATGCGCAGCGCTACCGACAAGCAACCCTTTGTGATACTTGGCTCCGAGGTACCTTTCCCGTTTCAGCCGGTGCCCTCAAAAATCCTCATCCCGGGTCTACCCGACGGGGTGATCGCCGCGATGCCATTGCTCGACGACTGGAGCATCGGTTCGCGACTGGCCAGTCTGCAGGGATATTCCGGCTGCTTCGAGGGTTATGTCACCGACCTCGCCCGGCACTGGTTTCAGGCCCTGAATCGAGAGGAGCGGGAGCAGGTGGAGATCTTCGCCTGCGGCCCTCACCCCATGTTGGAGGCCGTCGCCGCCCTGGCGGCGGAATGGAAGGTGCCCTGCCAGGTTTCACTCGAAGAATTCATGGCCTGCGGCATCGGGGGTTGCGCGGGATGCGTGGTGGAGGTCCAGACGCCACAAGGCCCCGCAATGAAACGGGTGTGCGTGGACGGTCCGGTATTTGAAGCTGAAACCGTTTTCAGCTGATTATCTCACCGGGCCCGGTGCCCGGTGATCGTGCAGTCATCGACGCGCCATGCCAGACGCCAAATCCGTTTGCGGCGCGCAACCAATCAGAACCGGTGGATATAGCCGAAATTGACCGATTCCACGGAGTAGTCCTGATTATGGATATCCTCATCGGCATAGCGGATCCACTCCAGACTCACCGCGTTTCGAGTGTCACCGTACAGTTCAACGCCCAACCCGTAGCTGAGTGAGGTTTCGGAGGCGTTGTAGCCGGGTACGTCAGCCGAGAAGTAGGTCACGCCGGCCAGCGCGTAGGCGCGGGCACGGTCATCGAAGAGAAAGATGTTGCCCCGACCAAAAAGGCTCGCCATGTAGTCGATCTGATACTCTTCCCCATCCACGGTATCGGCGCTGAAGATGCCGAAATGACCTTCTACCGCCGCATACTTGAAGAATTCCCGTCCACCCCTGACGAACAGCCCGGTGCCCCGGAAACTTTCGCCAGTGTCATCGAATTCAAACCGCGGTGAAGCCACCATGACCCCAAAGTAGTTGTCCCCTTCGTATCCCGTGCTGTCGGCGAAGATCTCGGCCTGGGCAAGCATGGATGAAAACAGCAGTCCCATGCCTACAACGATACTGGTAACTCTCATTAACTTTTCTCCGTAAGTCGCATACATACTTATTTTTTCCAACTATAGTCCATCAGACTCATGAAATTCCACCCGGACGGTGAGATCCAGGCTCAAATTCCGCAACAGGTCCCATCCCCGGGGCGCACCCGGACACCCGTCCGGCCACTCCGAAACCGCGTGACCCTTGCAGGGTTATCGACACGCCGCCCGGCGACTTGACCTGCCACGCCACGAGTCCGTCAGGGATGCCAGCCCTTCTTGCGTGCCTTGTTGCTCCAAACCAAAACATAGACCCCTCCGCTGACCAGGGTCGTGAACCCGGTCACCCAGATCAGAATCCGCAACAACAGATCCGGAAGGGGCAAGGGACCGGCATCCGTGACCACCAGCAACACCAGGAGAATCTGCAGCAGGGTATTCAACTTGCTGATCAGGCTTGGGTTCGCATCCAGTTCCTCGACACTGAAGTTGTAGTAGAGCGCCCCGCCAACGATGGTCAGATCGCGGAACACCACGAGCACCACCAGCCAGATGGGAATCAGTCCGAGACCACCAAGCACCAGGAAGGAACTCATCAGCAGCGCTTTGTCGGCGAGCGGATCCAGCAGTCCCCCCAGGTGGCTTTGCCAGCCATAACGCTTGGCCAGGAAGCCATCCAGTCCGTCTGAAAAACCGGCCAGGGCAAACAAAATGAGCGCGTAGGAGAATTCCTGCTCGAACAGCAGCCAGACGATGGGTATCGTCAACAGAACGCGCAGCATGCTGATCAGGTTGGGAATGTCTCGTGCCCGCATATCACTCCTGTTGCTACCGGTCGTTGGCCCTGGACCCGGGGCCGCTGTTCTCTGGTCTGACCAGGTCGCGAATACTATCGCAACCGATAGGTCAGGCCATCCCCATCGACGGCTTCACTGCGCTCCGGCGCATCCGGATCCGGCATTTCCTGAATCACCACCGGTTCCAGCACCGCCCCAAGCTGAATGCCGCGAACCAGGGTTTCCCGGTTGCCATTCACGCGCAGCAGAAAATCGATCTTTTCCGCATCCGCCGAGAGCAGATCCACCTGCTCGATCATCGCCAGGGTACGCAGGTAATCCTGGATCAGGGCGTAATCAGCCAGGCGTGAAACCCCATATACCCGAAGTTTGAGATGACTGGTGCCGGTACTCACCTGCTGTGGCGCGAATCTCAGGGCGAGGGCGTCAACGGCCTGCTGCAGGCCCTCCTCAGCCAGGGCGTCCCGGTGGTTTGCCAGGGTCTGCCAGCGACTGGTCTTGTCGGGTAGATAGAGAATCCACTCGCCGCGCCAGCCCCCCCGCCCGAGGTTCGAGAGTCGACCGACCAGGATCACATCCGGCAGATAACGATCCGACGCGGTGCGGATATCCTCCTCGAATCCACCCCACAGATCACTCACCTGAACCGCGTTCTGATCCTCGATGTCCATCAGTGGCCAGATCAAAGGGATGCCCCGGGAATCGGCCACTCCACTGATTCGGGTCTTGAGGGCGATCTCACGCTCCGGGGAAATCAGTTCGCGGCGGGTGCCCGACTCCTGACCCAGCCAGACCAGCAGTGACGGGCGGGTTTCACCCCACACCGGAATGCCGCTTTCGCGCAACAGCCGGTTGACCGCGCGGGCATCGAAACGGGCCCACAGCAAGCGGTCCGGACCGTCCGACGCATCGGCTGATTCAGGGTTTGGCATGGATTTGTATCGATACTGCTGGATCAGACCTGAAGCGCGTTTCAGCAGGCTTCCCAGGTCTGGATTGTTGGCCAGGGTGCGGTCACCGCTGACCTTGACCAGGACCCTGGAAAAGGCATCCCGGATGCCCTCGGCACGCGCCTCTGAACTCTGACCCGTTACCAGCACTTCGGCTTCATAGAGATTGTTCACCGTCTCCGCCCGGGCGATGGGCAACAATAGGCTGAACAGCACCAGTCCCAGGCAGGGCAGACAAAACAACTTTCGTGTCGGGTTCATATGGCTCACGGGCTCCTGATAAGCCCAGAATCTTAACCTGCGGCTGCAAAAGATGAAAATACCGATCCTCCTTACGACTCTGCCGCAGACAGGATCTTCTGTTAGAATCCCGTTCTCGATTCACCCTGTCAATCCGGAGTATCCAAACTGTGGCGCAAGAGTCCAAACCCAGCCAGCCTGCCTCGCTCAGCTACCGGGACGCCGGCGTGGACATCGACGCGGGTAACGCCCTGGTCGAGCGTATCAAGCCGATCGTCAAGCAGACCTTCAGACCTGGCGTGCTCACCGGCCTGGGTGGCTTTGGCGCCCTGTTCGAGCTGCCTCTGGAACGTTACCGGGAGCCTGTGCTGGTCTCCGGTACCGACGGTGTGGGCACCAAACTCAAACTGGCTCTGGAGTTGAACCGCCATGACACGATTGGCATTGACCTGGTGGCCATGTGCGTCAATGACATCGTAGTGGCCGGTGCAGAACCCCTGTTCTTCCTCGACTACTATGCCACCGGCAAGCTGGAGTTGGAGGTCGCAACCTCGGTGATCAGCGGCATCGCACAGGGTTGTAAACTGGCCGGCGCGGCCCTCACCGGGGGTGAAACCGCCGAAATGCCCGGTATGTACGAGTCCGGCGACTATGACCTGGCCGGTTTTTGCGTCGGTATCGCCGAAAAGAGTCAACTGATCCAGCCCGAGCGGGTGGGTGCCGGCGATGTGTTGATCGGCCTGGCATCATCCGGCCCACACTCCAACGGTTACTCGCTGATCCGCAAGATTCTCGAGGTCAGTGGGGCGAAGCTGAATCAGCCACTCGGCGACAGCACGCTCGGCGAGGCGCTGCTGGCGCCCACCCGGATCTATGTGAAACCGCTGCTGTCACTGATGCAGCAGGTGGAGATCCACGCGCTCGCCCACATCACCGGCGGCGGCCTGCCGGAAAACCTGCCCCGGGTGCTGCCTCAGGGCTGCCAGGCACGCATCGACAGCGACAGTTGGGAGCTGCCCGCGGTTTTCGGATGGTTGCGCGATCAGGGTAACCTGGCGTCTCACGAAATGCTCAGAACCTTCAACAGCGGGGTCGGAATGGTGGTCTGTGTCGCAGCGGATCAGGCGGACCAGGCGATCGCGCTGCTCAACCAGAGCGGTGAACAGGCCTGGCGCCTGGGCTCGATCGAAAAAGCCGACCCGGACGCCAGCGCATCCGTTCTGGTTTCCGGTCACCTGGGGTAATCGTTCGAGCCCATGTCCGTCCTGCCTCAGCTCAATCTGGTCGTCCTGATATCCGGCAGCGGCTCCAACCTGCAGGCGATCATCGACGCTGCCGCGAAGGGCGCCCTTGCGGTGCGGATCGCAGCGGTGATCAGCAACCGCCCGGATGTCAAAGGGCTGGAGCGGGCGCACAAGGCCGGGATCGAAACCTGTGTACTGAATCATCAGGACTACCCGGACAGGAACGCTTACGATCAGGCTTTGATGGAGACGATCGACCGTTACGAGCCGGGATTGGTGGTACTCGCCGGCTTCATGCGTATTCTCACCGAGGCGTTCGTACGCCACTACGCCGGCCGGATGCTGAACATCCACCCTTCATTGCTGCCTAAATACACCGGTTTGCATACCCATCGCAGGGCCATCGAGGCCGGTGACCGGCTGCATGGGGCGAGTATCCACTTCGTCACGGAAAAACTGGATGGCGGACCGCTGATTGCCCAGGCCCAGGTCCCGGTGGAACCCGCAGACGACGAACAGCGGCTGGCCGCCCGGGTGCTCGAGCGGGAACACCAGCTCTACCCGTTGACCATCCGCTGGTTTGCCGAGCAACGACTCGCGATGAATGAAATGGGAGAGGTCATCCTGGATGGACAAAGACTCGAACGACCCGTGGTTTTCAGCGCTCAGGATGAGATCCGCTGACTCACCGGCCGATTGTGTCTGGCGGGGATCCCGGATCACCGTCCAGGCGCTTGGGATCCTGCTTGGGCTGTGCCTCCTGACCCTGCGGATCGAGCCCGCCCGCGCCGCTGCGCCGCTGCTCAAACCCTTCTCGGCAACCTACCGGGTGCATCGCAATATCATCCCCCTGGGATCGCTCACCCTGAGCCTGGAACTCGGCGATGACAGCCGCTACATCTACAGGGCTCATACCTATCCCGGTTTCCTGGCGGGAATTTTCAGCCGCAACGAAGTTCTCGAAGAGAGCCGGGGGCAGCTTCTGGCGGAGCGTGTTGAACCGGATATGTACCGTTACCGGGATCAGGACGTATCGGAGGAAAACACGGAACTTTCTTTTGATTGGGGCCGACTCACGGTGGATACCCACAGCCGCGGTGTCACCTGGTCTCAGGAGATTCTGCCAGGCACCCAGGACAAGCTCAGCCAACAGCTGCAGGTTCGTCGTCATCTGGCTGAGGGGCGTACCCACCTCATCTACCAGGTGGCCGACGGCGGCAAGCTGAAAACCTATGAGTTCATGGTGGATGGTGATGAGACCCTGGAAACCCCTTATGGCTCGCTGCGCTGCCTGAGGGTCAGGCGCAGCAAGGAGTCAGCCCCTGCGGACTACACCATATGGTTCGCACCGGAACTCGATTATTTCCCGGTCAGGATCGAGCGCAAGCAGGGTGATCGGGTCTATCGCATGGAACTCAAGAGCCTCTCGCTGAGCGGCGATTGAGCGCTGCACATCAATCCAGGATCTGGTTCATCACGCTTTTGAACAAGCCACCCGGGGCCAGCGTAATGCAGGCGTTGTCGTTGTTGATCTCATGCAGGTCGTACTGAACCACATCCACGCCGGCCTCGCGATACATCTCACTGGATAACGTCAGATCGTCCGCCCAGCGGGAAAGAAAGTCCTCACTGGGTGTCACGTAGACAATACGCCCTACTTCCTCCTGTATCAGTTTGGAAGCACAGCGGGGACAGGGTGGATGGGTGACATAAACGGTACAGCCCGTGAGATCCCGCTTGGCGAAGATCATCGCATTCTCTTCCGCGTGGATCGTCAGGTTGAGTTTACAGCCCCGGTCGCTGAGGCGATCCGGTTTGTCCTCGACCCCTGCGGCAAAGCCGTTGTAGCCCAACGATATGATCCGGTTGCCATCGGTGATCACCGCACCGACCTGTGAGGAAGGGTCTTTACTCCAGGCCGATATGTAGGCCGCGAGTCCCAGAAAACGGGTATCCCACTTCCTCATTCGGAGCCGCTGTCACCTGCGGACGCGGCCTTCGCAGCAGCCTCTTCCATCATGCTTTTGAGCTCACCGCTCTGATGCATTTCCAGGGTAATGTCGCATCCGCCGATCAACTCTCCGTTGATGTAGACCTGGGGAAAGGTCGGCCAGTCGGCGTAACGGGGCAGGTTCTCGAAGATTTCCGGATCCGCGAGTACGTTCACGTAGGCAAAGGGAACACCGCAGTCCTGCAGCGCAGCAGCGGCTCTCGAAGAGAACCCGCACATCGGAAACTGGGGGGTGCCCTTCATGTATATGACGATCGGGTTGTTTTCAACCTGCTCTTTGATTCGCTCCAGTACGTCCATCGTTATTACCTCGTTTTGTCGTTTGTGATGCCTGATGTGGGTCCCTCTCGCGTTTTATCAAGCACATGCCTCATAAGGAAATTCTAACCCACTAATATACTCGATAAAACCTGTAATTAGCCGGTGTTACCGCACAACGCCAGAAAAATCCGATCCTGTCCCGCCACAGTTTTTTGTTCAAACCATTCAGCGAGATGCCCGTAACTTCAAACCGATTTGACAAAATCGAAATCCGGAAGTTACTTTTTACTTATCAAGATAGCCCAGAATGCGAAAAAAACCCTTTAAATCATGTGAGGTTGCGTCTTGCCGATGCAGAAAATCGACGACCAGAATCCCGCTGAGGAAGCGGCGGATGACATGACCCGCAGGCATTCGCTGTTGGAAAATCATATCGGTTTCAAACTGGAGACCATCCTTCAACACGCCCTCAAGTCCCGCGACAGTTACACCCAGGAGCATTCGGCCAGGGTCGTGCAGCTGGCGGAAATCATCGGCCAACGGCTTGGCCTGAATGAGGTGGAGATGAATATCCTCGCCCTGGCGGCGGGATTTCACGACATCGGTAAAATCGGCATTCCCGACCATGTGCTGCTGAAACCCGGACGGCTCTCCGACCTGGAGTACGATGTCATCAAGGAACATCCGATCATCGCCGCCAACATGCTGCGGAGCCTGGACAACCCCTTCATCGACCAGGTGGCGGATTGTGTGCTGCACCACCACGAGCAGTGGGACGGCCAGGGATATCCCGATGGATTGGCGGGTGAACAAATACCGGTCATAGCGCGGATCATCTCCGTGGTGGATGCCTTCGACGCGATGACCACCACCCGCAGTTACCGCACCCAGATGGACAAAAAATCTGCGCTCGACATGATCGCCCTGGAGAGCGGCAAACAGTTTTGTCCCGAAGTCACAGAAATCCTGCTGCAGATATTCCAGGAGACTCCGGACATCCTGGAAGCGGATTAGGGAACAGCCCCCAAGCGTCGAAAACCGCTTCCAGCGCCTGCCCGTGCAGGCGCTTTCAGCCTACAGCGCCACTCACTCTCCCAGGTGACGTTGCAGCCAGTATTCAAACAACGCGATATGCCACAGCTTGCTGCCGCGGATCCGGGTGTGGTGCATGTCAGGGGCGGCCAGCAGGCTTTGCAGATATTTGGCTTCGAACACCCCTCGTTCACGGGCCGCCCGGGTATTCAGAATCTGTTTCATGAAATCCAGGAAATCCCCGCGCACGTATTTCAGCGCAGGCATCGGAAAATAGCCTTTCGGCCGGTCAATCACGGTTTCCGGCAGCAACCCCCGGGCCATCGCCTTAAGCGGATATTTTCCCCCTTCCTTAAGTTTCAGTTCAGGGGGGCAACGGGCCGCCATGGACACCAGGTCATGATCGAGAAACGGCACGCGCGCCTCCAGCCCCCAGGCCATGGTCATGTTATCCACCCGTTTCACCGGGTCGTCCACGATCAGCATGGTCTGGTCGACATACATGACCGCATCGATCAGACTGTCCGCCTCGCAGGCCTCGAGGCGTTCGCGGATCAAGGCACGGGTATAGTCTTCTCCGGCATAATCCGCAGTGACCATGCGCAGGTATTCGTCATGATCCCGGTCGAAATAGTGGCGTGCGAAACGCTCCACCGGCTCACCCTGGGTGTCACCGGCAATACGCGGGTACCAGAAATAGCCGCCGAATACCTCATCCGCACCCTGTCCTGACTGCACCACCTTGATCTGGCGCGAAACCTGTTCCCCGAGTAGATAAAAGGCCACCGCATCCTGGCCGAACATGGGTTCCGCCATGTTGTCGACCGCCTCGGGGAGGCGTTTCAGAACCTCGCCATTCGGCACCAGGAACTTGTGATGCCGGGTCCCGTATCGCTGTGCCACAGGATCCGAATATTCGAACTCGTTGCCTTTTTCCTCCGGCTGATCCTCGAAACCCACGGAGAAGGTATGCAGATCCGTCACCCCGGCCTCCGCGAGCAGCGCCACCAGAAGACTGGAGTCGAGCCCCCCGGAAAGCAGCACACCCACCGGAACATCGGCAATATCGTTGCGCTTGCGCACCGCCTCACGCAGTTGATCATGAATCGCCTCGAGCCAGTCGGCTTCGTTCATCGGCGTTTCCGGACGGGTCGCCGGATAGCGCCAGTAAGAGCGGATACGTTCCGCTCCGTTCGCTTCGAGGGTCAGGGTATGCCCCGGCGCCAGTTTGCGAATGCCGCGAAATACCGTATGCGGGGCCGGCACCACCCCATGCAGAGTGAACTGAAAATGCAACGCCACCGGATCCAGACGGGTGTCCACATCGCCGCCGGCCAACAGCGCCTGGGTGTTGGAAGCGAAACGGAAACGTGACGGATCCTGGGAGTAGTAGAGGGGCTTGATGCCGAACCGGTCGCGGGCCAGAAACAGGCGTTTCGCCCGGGTGTCCCAGATGGCGAAGGCAAACATGCCGGAGAGCCTGTCGACGCAATCCTCGCCCCAGGCATGGTAGGCCTTGAGAATCACCTCGGTGTCGCCATCCGAGAAGAACTGGTAGCCCATGCCCCGCAGGGTTTCACGCAGGGTTTTGTAATTGTAGATGGTGCCGTTGAACACCAGGACCAGATTGAGTTTCTGATCCACCATGGGTTGATTGGCGTGTTCCGAGAGATCGATGATCGAGAGCCGGCGATGAGCCAGCCCGAGCGGCCCGTCACTGTAGCTGCCACCATGGTCCGGGCCACGCCGCCGGATGCGCTCGCTCATCCGCTGCAAAACCCCGAGATCCGCAACCCGGCCATCGAAACGCAACTCACCGCACAAACCACACATCGTCAGGACCCTGTCGTTCAAACTTGAATCAGCCCGAAAACCCAGTCGCTCAGGTCCAACCGCAGCGCGGCTTGTTCAAAGCCAGGCTTGACACCCGGATCCGCAACCATTGGGTTGTTGGGTTGAGTAAAACCCGTGTACAGTCTCATCTTACAGCGCAGCGACCGGGAATTCATGCCGCAGCCCGGGATATCCCGCCCGGCATTCTACCCGTGGGTGGCGTTTGCATCATTGTGAAGGATTCACCACAACCGGATAATGTCACGGATGACGAACCGCACGAACACCCCACCCAGCCTGGAGCAGGCCCGGGCAATCCTCAACCGCACCTTTGGGTACCGCGACTTCAGGCCCCCCCAGGACCGGATCATCGAACAGCTTCTGCAGGGCGGCGACGCCCTGGTGCTGATGCCCACCGGCGGGGGTAAATCCCTCTGTTACCAGATTCCGGCGTTGATGCTGCCCGGGGTTACGATCGTCGTCTCGCCGCTGATCGCTTTGATGCAGGACCAGGTCAACGGCTTGCGGCAACTGGGCGTCGCAGCGGCATTTCTCAACTCCAGCCTACCCATGGAAGAAGCCCGGGCAGTAGAGGAGAACCTTCAGGCAGGCCGCTACGACCTGGTCTACATGGCGCCGGAACGCCTGCTGATGCCAAGAACACTGCAAATCCTGCAAACTTCGCCGCTGGCCCTGTTTGCCATCGACGAGGCGCACTGCGTATCCCAGTGGGGACACGATTTTCGTCCCGAATACATCCAGCTGTCCCAACTGCATGAACGTTTCCCGGGCGTGCCCCGGATTGCGTTGACTGCGACCGCGGACGAACCCACGCGCGAGGAAATTCTGCAACGACTGGCACTGCAGGAGGCGCAACGCTTCATCGTCGGATTCGATCGTCCCAACATCCGCTACCAGATCATGGAGAACGACGGAAATGCCCGGGAGCGGCTGCTGCAGTTCATCCAGCAGGAACATCCGGGCGATGCGGGGATCGTCTACTGCCTGTCACGAAAACGGGTAGAGGAGATCGCCGCATGGTTACAGACCCGGCAGATCAATGCCCTTCCCTATCACGCCGGACTCGACGCACACACCCGGGAACGGCATCAGGACCGGTTTCTTCAGGAGGACGGGGTGGTGATCGTGGCCACCATCGCGTTTGGAATGGGCATCGACAAGCCCAACGTGCGCTTTGTCGCCCATCTCAACCTGCCCAAGAGCATCGAAGCCTACTACCAGGAGACCGGACGCGCCGGGCGGGATGGTCAGGCGGCTGACGCCTGGATGATCTATGGCCTGCAGGATGTCATCACCCTGCGCCAGATGCAGGCCGCATCGGAGGCGGAGGAGGCGCATAAACGCCGCGAGCGGCTCAAACTCGACGCCATGCTGGCACTTTGTGAAACCACCGATTGCCGCCGCCAGGTGATGCTGGGATATCTCTCAGACCCGCAACAGGAAGCGTGTGGCAACTGCGATACCTGCCTGCAGCCACCCGCAACCTGGGATGCCACCGAGGCTGCGCAGAAGGCCCTTTCCTGTGTCTATCGCACCGGACAGCGCTTCGGAGTCAACTACCTGATCGATGTATTGCTCGGCAAACAGAACGACCGGGTGCGCGCCTTCCAACACGATCAGCTCAGTACCTTTGGCATCGGTTCGGAATTTTCCGCGCCTGAGTGGCGCACCCTGTACCGGCAGTTGATTGCCCGCGGTCTGCTGACGGTCGACACGGACGGCCACGGCGGGCTGCAGCTGACCGAGGAGAGCCGCCCGGTGCTGAGAGGGGAAATCCGCCTGTTGCTGCGCAAACTGAACAAACCCGCGCTGCGCCGAAAAACCCGCCAAAGCCGTAAACAGGCCATCGACGCAGCTAACGACCCGCTGTGGGAAGCCCTGCGTGGCCTGCGGCGTGAGATCGCGGATGCCCAGGGTGTGCCCGCCTACCAGATCTTTCACGACGCGACCCTTATGGAGATGATTGCCCAACGCCCCGGTAACCTGGAACAGATGGCGCAAGTCTCAGGTGTCGGCGCACGCAAACTGGAAGCTTACGGCGAGGCTTTCCTAGCCTGTCTGAACGAATTCCCGAAACATTCAGCTGAAACCCGGGACAGTATCGAGGAAACCCTCGCTCTGCTGCGCACGGGACTCGACGTAGCAGCCATCGCTGAGCGACGCAGCCTGACCCAGGGCACGGTTTACACGCATCTGGCACAGGCCATCGGTGAACAACGCCTGCCTCTCGAAGAGGCCCTGCCTTTGTCCCCCGGGCAACTCGAACTGATCCTCAGGACCTTTGAACAGAATGCGCCCAATGAGCGGCTCAAACCCGTCTATGAGGCGCTCGAGGGTGAATACGAATACGGCTTGTTGCGATGTGTCCAGGCCGCAATGGGCGGTTGAAACTCGATCCGCCCGGATTCAAACCGTACACTGATCAATTGATTGCGGACCAGCCGCAAAAAACCCAACCAGTTCTCATTTCCACATAAACTTCAACGTTATTCCCGGCCGAGTCATTATCATAGGCCGATCAAGCCACTACGAGACAGGATATGGATCCACAATCCCTGGTTCAGGATATCGAACATCTGGTTTCACTGCCCGATGTCTGCATTCGGGTGAATCAAATGGTTGCCAGCCAGGACTATGCCGCAGCTGAACTGGCGGAACTGATTGCCCAGGATGCCGACATCTCCGCGCGGATTCTGCGACTGGTCAACAGTCCCCTGTACGCGCAGCGTTCAAAGGTCGAGACACTCTCCCGGGCGGTCACCCTGTTGGGCGGCGATGAACTGCGGAACCTGGTGATGGCGACCGTGGCGCAGCGTACTTTTACCGGGATCCCCGAACAGCTGGTCAACATGTCGGACTACTGGCGACACTCTGTGACCACCGGCGTGATGGCGCAGATCCTGGCCAGGCGCTGTAACACCCTGCACACTGAGCGACTGTTCGTCATGGGGGTACTGCATGATGTAGGACGCCTGGTGATCTACCTGGCTATTCCGGACAAGTCGCGGGACATCCTGCATATCACCGGCGGCGACAACTGGATTCTTCCCCAGGTGGAGCAGGATCTGCTGGGATTCACTCATCTGGATGTCGGCCATGCCCTGCTCAAATCCTGGCATCTTCCTGAGAGCTTTCAGGCGGTCGCCGGGTATCACGACGCACCGGAGAAAACCCAGGAATTTCCACTCGAAGTTTCCCTGGTGCACATCGCCAAGGCCATTGCCAATGGAGACATGGTGGGACTCTCGGTGGACGAAATGCTCTGGGCCATCTCCCCGGCAGCCTGGAAAATCAGTGGTCTGCAAATCGACGAGGTAGCCCTGATGGTGGATGAGATGCGTAACAAGAGTCTTGAAACCCTCTCCCTGCTGGCCCCCAGCACACAACGCATGCAGGCATCCTGAAGCACGATTAACCCGGCATTCGCCGCTGACCGGCTGATGATCATCAGGTTAGGAACGTCCTTCACCGGGTTATTGATCCACATCAACACTATGCTATAAATCCAAGCACTGGATGGTGTGATCTTGTAGCGTTGTTAATCCTCACAATTGAATGCAGTTTAGTTATCTCCGAACCACCTGTTGACCCCGGTTTCGGGCTTGCAGCGATCACTGGAGGATCACGATGAACAGGACCAAAACCGAGATTCATCACTGCCACGCATTGATTTTCAAAACCTCGCGGAGCACCTGCTTTGCGCATACAATCACACCAACCAGCGTAACCCAACATCCATTCACAACAGCCTGAAACGGATTTCCATGGCCGATACCCTTTGGCAATTGCTCCCTGCGAAATGGCAGCAGGACGCGATCTTTCGACCTGCTCTGATCGATATTCACCGCGAAATCTACCAGCGCTTCTTTCACAACGATCCGCGCGTGAACCCACAACTGGGTTTTCACCTGCACGCCTATTGCCGTTCCTCCCATTGGCGCAGCACACTGATCCTGACACCCTGGATGATGTCCCGTCTGATGTTTCCCGAGCAGGATCCGCATATCCTGATCCCAGACGGATGGAGCGGCGAAGATCGAAGCCAATCGGAGTATCAGCCCGTTGGACCGTCACTCAAACTGGGCTGCCATGGGAATGCCATGGTGGCGAATCTGAATTACCACACGCAACTCGGGCACTACCTGATTCAGCCCTTCGCGTTGAGCATGCGCGGTTTCAAAAGACCGCGAGAGGCCTTCGAAATATGGGACAGGCTGTTCTATGCGCATGCACTGCGAATGCAGCGCATGTCGAACAAAACCGTTAAACGCCGTCTGAAACAACGCGACAGGAAGGTGGCGAGAGAGAGAGAGCGGGTTACCCCACGGGACGGCACGTTTGACCATTCCGCCAAAGGCTGATGCTCGCAGGGCGCGGACTTGTCACCCGGCGGACGGAGAGTTACTCGAAGTCGTAGTAGTAGTCCGGATCGTCCAGCACCAGTTGTAAACGCTTCAGCTCCTGGCGCCTCTCGATGCGTCGACGCGCATCCAGGCTTTTTCCCGGCATCCGTTCATCCCCGGCGTGAAGATCCTCATCCAGATCGTCTCCATCATCCAGCAGGGCATCGTCGAAATCGCTGTTCATAGGCCTATTAGGAATTACTGAATTTAGGCGAAGATTAAACCTGGAAAAGTGATTTTGAATAGCAAAATTTTTTTGTTGTCACGACAAATATCTTCAATTAAAAATATCCCCACCCAAGACTCTGACATCATCTGATTGAATGGAAACCCGATGGATACCACGCTGCTAAAGACCTTTCTGGAAGTGGTCAGGACCCGACATTTCGGCAAGGCCGCGGACGCTCTGTTTGTCACCCAGTCCGCAGTCAGCGCCCGGATCAAGCTGCTGGAGACCAATCTCGGAGTGGAACTGTTCAACCGGCGGCGCAACGATATTCAGTTGACCCCGGCTGGAGAACGCCTGGTAGGCAGCGCCGAAACCATCGTCAAAAGCTGGCAACGGGCGCGGCGTGAGATCACTCTGGGGGCGCGGGGCGATGAAACCCTGCTGCTCGGTTGCCCGCTCGACCTGTGGAGCATCCTGTTGCGGGACTGGGTCAGCCGGATCAGCCAGGACGCCCCTGGAATGCTGCTGCAGATCGAAACTCTGCCCACCGATACCATCGTCAGCCGGCTCAACAACGGCCTGCTCGATCTGGCCCTGCTGTTCGACCCACCCCAGGGCTCGGATCTACCGGTTCGACAGGTCATGGAGATCCCACTCCTGCTGGTGTCGTCCGAGCCCGGACTCTGCGCGTCCAGCGCACTCTCGGCTGATAATTATTACCTGGTGGACTGGGGCAGTGCGTTTCACCGTCAGCACCGGGAGTATTTTCCCGACCTGGCTACGCCCGGCGTCTCGCTGGCTTCCGGCACCCTGGCGCTTGACCTGATGCGTAACAACGGCGGCAGCGCCTACCTGGCGCAGCAGATGGTGCAGTCTGATCTGGATCAGGGAAGGCTGCATCCGGTGGCGGATGCCCCGCCCATCGAGCGTCACGCGTTCGCGATTCATCGTCCTGGCGATGAGCGGCGGGGTTACCTTCCACAGGCACTCAAACTGCTCAAAACCGTGTCAGGGTCGGGCGGCACAGGGGTTCCCGTTTCAAACAAATTCACATCTTGAAATACAGGGTTTCTCTCACCGCCGATCACGCTTGTGTTAGAGTCGAAGAACAGTATCGAACCATCAGGAGTGTACACGTGAAGAAACGGATCCTTTCACTCGCGAGCATACTGATCGTGAGTCTGCCATTGGTCGCCTGCAACAAGTCCGAAGAGGGCCCAGCGGAAAAGGCAGGCAAGAAGATCGACCAGGGAATCAGTGAAGCCCGGGAAGCCATCAAAGACAGTACGGAAACGGTGGGTGAGAAAATTGAAGAGGCCGGCAAAGCCATTCAGGAGAAGAGCGAGTAGCCGCCTGAAGTTGTCCGGCCCAGCCGTGGATCGTGGGCAGGGGCCGATGGGCCTGCCACGGGTGTTGAGGACATCCCGATCTTTAGCGTAACAAGCAACCGTTCAGGGAGTATCCGATGGGTTTAGAAGTCAGCGGCCTGTTCAGCCTGATCGTCCTGATCCTGGATATCTGGGCCATCGTCAAGACATTCGACAGCGGCGCCTCCACCGGCAGCAAGGTATTCTGGATACTAATCGTACTGCTGTTGCCGGTATTGGGGCTGATCCTCTGGCTGCTGTTCGGACCCAGCAGCAACGCAAAGCCGGGAAGCTGATACCCCTGCCACTCGTGCATCCGCCGGTCACCCGCCGACGCTTATACCGCCTGCGATGTTCTTTGTTTTGCGGGGCATGCACTCGGCACCCTGAATCTGCCGATAGGCCTGTCGCATTACCTTGCTCAGTTCGTGGGCCTCTACCGGCTTGATCAACAGATCCGTGAACCCCGCCTCGAGTATTGCCCGGCGTTGTTCCGGGAAGGCATGCGCGGTGACCGCGATCAACAGGGGAACCGGGGTGTCTTCCCGTTGCAGTTGGGCGGCCACCTCGATGCCGCTCATGTCCGGCATCTGGATATCCAGCAGCACCAGATCGAAGGCGTCCTCACGTAACCATTGCAATGCCTCGCGTCCGTTACTCGCCTGTTCATGGGGAATGGATCTCTTACTCAGGTAACCGGTCAATATCATCCGGTTGATGAGATTGTCGTCGACGACCAGTACCCGTAACGACTCCCACTGGTCCGCTGGCTGAGTGGATTCGGCAAACACCCCAACACTATCGTCAGTTGCCGCATGGATCTGGAAATCGAGATCGATGCGAAAGCAGGAACCTTCTCCGGGTTGGCTCTCCACCTGCAAACTACCCTGCATCCTGCTGACCAGGGTTTTGACGATCGCCAGCCCCAGTCCGACACCCTCGTTTCTGCGTGTCTCAAAATTTTCCAGACGGGTGAAATTATCGAAGATGCTCTCCAGTGCCGAGGTATCGATACCGATACCCGTATCCATGACCTCGAACCTCAGGGACACTTGGGACGTCGTCCCCTGCAGGCGTTTGACATGTAATCGGACCGATCCCGAATCCGTGTATTTCAGGGCATTCGAGATCAGGTTGGTGAGAATCTGCCTCAGGCGGTAGGCATCACCACTCAGGTTATCCTCCACCGCATCGTCAATGGTCGCGTCGAGCAGCAGGTTCTTCTGTTCCGCGCTCGACCAGAGCAGGGCGACCACCTCTTCCAACTCGGTGCGCAGGGAAAAGGGTTCCTCGCTGAGATGAATGTGTCCGGCCTCGATCGCGGTCAGGTCCAGGATATCATTGACGCTGCGCTGCAGGGTCCGGGCCGCCTTGCCAATCTGTTCCAGGGGATAGCGAAAGGAGTCATCCATCGGTTCGCTCTGCAGCAGATCGGACAGTCCCATGATGCCGTTCAGTGGCGTGCGCAATTCATGACTGACCGTAGCGAGAAACTGATTCTTCGCTTCATTCGCCCGTTCCGAGCGATCCTTGGCCAGGACCAGCTCCTGTTCAACCTGTTTACGTTGTTCAATCTCCCGCTTCAAATCCTGGTTGGAGGCCCCGATCTCCGCGTGGGAACGCCGCAGTTCTCCCACCAGGCTCTCATTGTCAAGCCACAGCACGATGTTGCGTTTGATGGTGGTGTTGTAGTTCTTCGCCACGGACAGCATGAACAGCACATAGATGGCGATCATGATCAGCATCACCTCGGACACCGGGGTCTGCTCGAAGGCCAGGGTGACGCTCAGGGGGGACAACAGGGTCAGCAGGGAAATGACATAATTCCTGTAGGTGATCGCCCGCGAGATGATGCCACCCGCGGTTACCCCACTGAGCATCAACAGGGTCAGCATACGAAAGGCTTCATCCTCGATCAGAAAACTGATCGGACCGATCAGACTCCAGGGTACATCCTGTATAAACACCAGACAGGTGTAGGCCTTAAGCCAATTCCCGGCATTCGATTCATTCAGCCGGGTCTTTGAAAGTTGGCTGACATAGAGGAAAAAACTTGTGGTAAGGGCATTGATGCCGACCCAGGAGATGAGGATGTATCCCGGCAGCAGGTCCCAGTAGAAAATGCTGGTGATCACCAGTACCGCATAGAATCCCAGGCTGGATTTGGGCACAATCTTGTAATGTTCCCTGGCCAGCTCCAGGTTGAGTTTGCTGTTCATGCCCAGGTGGACGGCTCCCATGTCACCCCGCATCCCAGACACCGGGTTACGGGCTCCATTCAGTGCTTAAGTCAGATGCCGGATCAGGATCACCGGTCGGTCGTCAAGCCGTTCATCGCATGACCGAACCAGACCCGGCTCGACGCACTGTGCGGTGAGACGTTGTGGCCCTGACAGGCGCATCGCGCGGCTGCCTGTAAAGCCGTGCCGGTTTGATTGGGTTGCCGATGAGTGGCTGACAGCGTTTAATTAAATGACGCCGAATCATACAGTTGCCGGCAAAGGATAAACATCCTGCTCAGCCAAGTCCAGATACGCGATATCGCATATCCGGGCCACCGCCGCAGCCTCGCGGGCAATCACTTTTCGGGTCTGCCCCAACCGCCGCCGCCCGGGGTTTCCACGCACAGCTTGTCACCCGGTTGGATATCCAGGCTGACTTTCGGCGGCAGTTCCTGACCGTTTAACCGGTTCACACCGGCCGCACCGCTTGCGCCGCCCGCGATGCCCCATGGACGATGTCTACGTCGCTCGGTCAGCAGGGTCACCTGGGCCGGGGCGAGGAATTCATAGCAGCGAATCACCCCGTTGCCTCCTGGCCTCTGGCCGCCCCCCCCGGAGGACTCGCGCAGTGCATAGGCTCCGATGCGCAGAGGATAGCGGGCCTCGATGACTTCGATGGGAGTGTTCAGAGTGTTCGTCATATGGGTCTGCACACCACTCAATCCGCCCCCGCTGACACCGGCGCCCATACCGCCACCGATGGTTTCGTAGTAATCCCAACGCAACCCCGGGCGATCACTGCCCATGGCCAGATTGTTCATGCTGCCCTGACTGGCGGCAGCGATGGTCTCTGGCATGGCCTGGGCCAAAGCACCGAGTATCACATCCACCACCCGGGTACTGGTCTCCACGTTACCCGCCGCCACGGCGGCCGGTCTGCGGGCATTCAGCAGACAACCCTCGGGGGCGTACAGACTGATGCGCCGGAAAGTTCCCGCACAGGCAGGTGTCTGGGGCGGCATCAGGCAGCGGAAAACGTAATACACTGCGGCCGCGGCCACCGACAGCGGGCAGTTGATGTTGCCCGACACCTGATCCGCGCTGCCGCTGAAATCCACCGCCACGCGCTCGGCGGTCACCGTCAGGCGCACCCGGATGGGTATGTCCCGCTGACCCTGACCATCGTCATCCATGACATCCTCGAAGTGATAAACCCCCGCAGGAATCTGTTGCAATGCCTGGGCCGCGAGTCGTTCCCCATAATCGTTCAGCGCCTGCAGGCCGGACTGGAAACCTTCATATCCCCGCTCTTCGACCAGTTTTCCCAAGCGTTCGAGACCGCTGCGGTTGGCGCTGATCTGCGCAGCGAAATCCCCCTCGGACTCGTTCGGATTGCGGTTGTCCGCGGTGATCTGGCGTAGCAACGCTGCCAGGGTATGGCCGTCGCGAACCAGTTTCTGTGGCGCGATGACACGACCCTCCTCATCGAGACGCTGTGAAACCGGCATCGAGCCCGGGGTTTGCGCGCCGATATCCGCATGGTGGGCCCGGTTAACCAGAAAAGCGGTCAGCCGACCCTGGTGATACAGCGGCGCGATCAAGGTCACGTCAGGCAGATGGGTACCCCCCAGATAGGGGTCGTTGAGCACCACCATGTCCCCGGCCTGCCAATCAACACGGGATACGATCTGCGCCATCGCGAAGGCCATGCTTCCGAGGTGTACCGGGATATGCGCCGCCTGGGCGCACAACTCGCCCTGGGCATCGAACACCGCGCAGGAAAAGTCGAGACGGTCGCGGATATTGGGTGAGAACGCGGCATTCCGCAGCACCACCCCCATTTCGTCACATACCGCCTCCAGCCGCGAGGCGAAAATACTCAATTCAATTGGATCCATGCTTTCATCGACGGGTCAAATTTAAGTGTTATCATGGCCTTCGGCGGAATTCGCCGATCCCGCCACGCCGGCACCATTTTCCCCCACAACGCGCCGGTTGCATACCAGAGGCGGCGCGGATAGAATAGCCGACTATTCTACTTGGTTATTACTGACAATCCGCCGATCACCACATACCCTGCCCATCCCGGCAGCCGGCTGTTACGATCGGAATTTGGAAACTCAGAAAACGATTTCAATAAATACTAAGCATTACGAAGGAGTATCGACTCATGGCGCATGAACTTCCCCCTCTTCCCTATGCCATCGACGCACTGGAACCCGTGATCTCCAAGGAGACCCTGGAATTCCATCACGGCAAGCATCACAACACCTATGTGACGAACCTGAACAATCTGGTCCCCGGCACCGAGTTCGAAAGCGCCTCCCTGGAGGACATCATCATGAAGTCCTCGGGCGGTGTGTTCAACAATGCCGCCCAGGTGTGGAACCACACCTTCTACTGGAACTGCCTGCGCAGCCCCAGCGATGACAACGCCCCGAGCGGTGCCCTGGGCGATGCCATCAACAGCACCTTCGGCTCATTCGATGAGTTCAAGAAGCAGTTCGCCGCCTCCGGCGCCACCAACTTCGGTTCCGGCTGGACCTGGCTGGTGCAGAACGAGGATGGCAGCCTGGAGATCTTCAACACCTCCAATGCCGGCACCCCCATGACTTCCGGTAAAAAGGCCCTGCTGACCGCGGACGTGTGGGAGCACGCCTACTACATCGATTACCGCAACGCCCGCCCCGCCTATCTGGAAGCCTTCTGGAAAGTGGTGAACTGGGATTTCGTTGCCGGCAACATGAGCTGATCCCCCAGGCCTCTCGCCTTTGAAGGATCCTATGGATCCTTCGAAGGCAGACAGCCCCGCCCCCATTCCCATTCCTCGTCCCTTTACCGAAAGTGTCATATCCCCGGCATTTACGGGAAACACAACCCCTCTAGGCTTGCCCATTCCTGCTCACTGACTCTGCCCGCCCATGCGGACCAGAGGTTGGCGGGAAACGGAAAAACCACAAGAATCATCGACCGGCGACTCCACTGCCGTATCGATCACTACGAGGAATAGTGACCATGCATTCGAACCACAAATCCCTGATAACCACACTTGCCCTGACGCTCTGTCTGGGCAGCGGCATCGCACATGCCGGAGATCGCGCCGAACGCGGCGGGCACAGCCATCACCATGGCAACGATCATGACAGGAACGCCAGCCCGGTGAGCGAGTTCCAACTCGGTCCCCGTCCCGGTTACCTTGTGGATGACATGACGGCAAGCGCTCTGAAGGACAAGTTGCAGACCTGTTTAGATCAGAAAATCGAGAAGACCGATTTCTCAATCGGCCATCGCGGCGCAGCGCTGCAGTTTCCGGAACACACCCGGGAATCTTATATCGCTGCGGCCCGCATGGGTGCGGGCATCGTCGAGTGCGATGTGACCTTTACCCAGGACCGGGAACTGGTGTGTCGTCATTCCCAGTGCGACCTGCACACCACCACCAACATCCTGGCCACCCCGCTGGCAGCAAGATGCACCCAGCCGTTCCAAGCGGCGGTGATCGACCCCGACACCGGAGAGGTGATCGAGCCGGCCAGCGCCCAGTGCTGCACCAGCGACATAACCCTGGCGGAATTCAAGACCCTCAAGGGCAAGATGGACGCGAGCAATCCAGCCGCCACCAGTGTCGCGGAGTACATGGACGCCACACCGAGCTTTCGCACCGATCTTTACAGCGCCACCGGCACTCTCATGACCCACGCCGAAAGTATCGATCTGTTTAAGTCCCTGGGTGTGAAGATGACCCCGGAACTCAAGTCGGCCAGCGTGAGCATGCCCTATGAGGGCGATTATACCCAGGAAGCCTATGCCCAGCAGATGATCGATGAGTACAAGGCCGCGGACGTGGACCCCGATGATGTATTCACCCAGTCCTTTGACCTGGCCGACATTCTCTACTGGCTCGCAGAGGAACCCGATTTCGGCAAGCAGGCGGTGTTCCTGGATGACGTCAACACCCCGCAAGAGGCTGCTCAGTCCATCGAAACCATGCCCATGCTCGCGGATCAGGGTGTGAACTACCTGGCCCCGCCGATGTGGGCCCTGGTGAGCGAATCCAATGCTCAGATCGTACCTTCGGATTATGCCCTGGCCGCCCAGACCTACGGCTTCAAGCTCATCACATGGACACTCGAGCGCTCCGGACTGCTCAGCAGTGGCGGTGGCTGGTACTACCAGAGCATCAGCGATATCACCGACAACGACGGTGACACCCTGGAGCTTCTGCATGTACTGGCCCAGGATGTGGGCGTCGAGGGGGTGTTTTCCGACTGGCCGGCCACCGTGACCTTCTACGCCAACTGCATGGGTCTGCGCTGACCCGAGGGACAGGCCCAGAACCCGGCACGGAAAGCGTGTAAGCCAGACCCCAGGCCTCAGGGACGAGGCCTGTACATGCTCTACTCCTCAAAGCGACGCCAGAAACGACTCCCAGGCGGCCCGGTATCGGGCTTGGTTCAGTCTCACCCCGTTGCTGTGGTCACCGCTCAGGGTAACCAGCCGCTTATCCCCCCGGACCAGGGAATACAGCGCTTCTCCATGGCGGTACGGAACCACTTCATCCTCCCGGCTGTGCACGATCATTACAGGTCCCGGGATTTCTGACAGTCGGGTGCGGGTATCGTAGCGCTCCCGGGTCAGCCAGCTCACCGGTACCCAGGGAAAGTGATCCCCTGCCACCTCGGGTAGTGAGGTGAAAGTGGATTCCAGCACCAGCGCCCCGTGCGGCTGTCGAGAGGCCAGATAGGCGGCGATCGCGCCACCGAAGGAGCGGCCGAAAAGGATCAGGCGTGACGGATCCACGCCGCGATCCCGGATCAGGTACTCCCAGGCTGCTTCCGCGTCCCGGTAGATACCCGCTTCGTACGGGCTTCCTTCGCTTTCGCCGTACCCGCGGTAGTCGATGATCAATACCGCCAGACCCAGTTGATGAAACAGCTCCAGGGTACTCAGACGATGCCCGACGTTACCGGCATTGCCGTGCATGAACAGCAGTGTCGCACGGGGATTTTGATGCCCCAGATACCAGCCATGAAGCCTGACTCCGTCGGCGCTGCGCAGTTCGACATCCTCAAAATCGAGTCCGATCAGCGCCGGAGTCGCGGCGATAGAGCGACTTGGCAGATACACCAGGTTGGCTTGATTCCAGTACAGCGAGGCCAGCAGGGCCGCGTAGACCAGCAGCCCGGCCAACAGTGCCAGGGTAAGAATATTGCGGATGGTTTTCCTCATTCAGCGGCGCCTGAAACCGTACCTCCGATCCGCCAAGCATCGTCCATCGAATCTGCCGCCGGTCTCATTTGTTCCACAGCAACTGGGTAAACGCATCCGCGACGGCGTTGTCCAGGTTGTCCCGGTTGAGGGCGATCCACAGGGTCCGGTTGATCCTCAACCCCTGGATCTTGACGTGATACAGGATCCCCGCCAGCAGCGCATCGTCGACTACGAAGCGGGGCAGAAAGCTCACGTGCCGGCCACTTTGCAGCATCTCCACGATGGTGTCGGTGGATCCCACCTCCATGACAATCGGCAGGGGACCGACTCCGATATCGTTGAGCGCCTGGTCCAGGGTGATGCGGGTCGCGGCTTCGGGCTCCCGCAGAACGTATTTCAAACCAGCCAGTTCGGTCACCGGGATCATCTCGCTGCCCCACAACGGATGACCGGGACCACACACCAGCATCAATTCGTCATCCAGCCACTTCTGCACCAGGATGCCGGGATGATCCGGGGCCTGCTCGAGCAGGGCCAGGTCACACAGCCCGGTGGCGAGCCGTTGCTGAATCCGCCGCGTATATCCCATGCGGCTCTCGATGGTGTACTGGGGATAGCGCTCCGCAAAACGGAGCAACAGATCCGGCAGAATATGCTCGCCGATGGCCAGAGTGACGCCAAGACGCAACTTGTCCTGCCCCGAGGTAAGCTGCACCAGATCATCCTGCAGCGCAGACTGGTGATCCAGCACCAGGCAGGCATAGGTGTAGACCTTTTTTCCGGCCTCGGTCAGTTCCAGGCGTTGCCCGACCCGGCGCATCAGCGACAGCCCGTAGCAGTTTTCGAGACCCCGCAGACGTTTGGTGACCGCGGGTTGCCCAACGTGCAACACCCGCGCCGCCTCAGTGACGCCCCCCAGTTCCACAACCGCCTTGAGGGTGGCCAGACCATTGATATCCGGGAGCGCGCGATATTCCATTTAGGAATATTACTACATTTTTATTTATTTGAATAACCTCGCGGAAGCAGGCAGTATTCCCCCCCGTTTTACGCCGATCTTGATGGTAATAAGGTCAGCAGACTGCACTCGAAGCCGTACTCCTCTTTCCATTCAGGAATGCAAACCGTCCTTCGGCCCGGCCCTGATGCGCGTCCGCGAACCCCACAGAACCACTCTGCCCGCAGCTATGGAGAACCGACCCGTGAATGAGCAGTCCAACCCCGCCCCGGCAAGCGCCCAGGCATCAACCCTGCCGGTGAAAAAAATCGTCGCCGGCGTTTTCTTTCTGTTGGCGGCACTGGTCCTGGCCAATCTGGTCCCCACCATCGAGATCGCCTGGGTCAGCGCCATCCTGATGCTCACCATCTATCTGTTCGCCTTCGAAATCGTCACCGTGGACGTGGCCGCCGCGAGTATCATGGTGCTGTTGGGACTGAGCTCGCTGTTCGCCTCCCTGATGGGGCTGGAGCAGGGCCTGGTGAACAACCAGCACCTGTTCGACGGGTTTTCCTCCAACGCGGTGATTTCCATCATCGCGGTCATGATCATCGGCGCCGGCCTCGACAAGACCGGAATCATGGGCCAGGTGGCCGCCTTCATCCTCAAGGTCGGGGGCACCACCGAGAAACGCATCATCCCCATCATCTCCGCCACTGTCGGCTTCATCTCCTCGTTCATGCAGAACGTGGGTGCCGCGGCCCTGTTTCTCCCGGTGGTGTCGCGCATCTCCGCCCGCTCTGGGATTCCCATGTCCCGCCTGCTGATGCCGATGGGTTTCACTGCCATTCTCGGCGGCACCATGACCATGGTGGGCTCCAGCCCGCTGATCCTGCTCAACGATCTGATCCTCACCTCCAACAAGGCCCTGCCCGCGGATCAGCAGATGGACACCTGGGGTCTGTTTTCCGTCACCCCGGTGGGCATCTGCCTGGTGGCCACCGGGATCATCTACTTTGTCGTCGCCGGTCGCTTCGTGCTGCCCAAGACGCAGAGCGAAAGCAGCACCAGCGGCACCGACTCGATGCAGTACTTCCAGGATGTCTACGGCCTCTCCTACCAGCTCTCCGAGGTGGTGGTGACCGATGACAGCAGCCTCATCGGCAAGCAGTTCGACGATGTGGAGACGGCCTACCGGATCCGCATCATCGCCACCAAGCTTTCCGGCGAAGCCAACCGCATCGGTCCCGGCGCCCTGGCCCGGGACGTGGCGATCGAGGCCGGCATGGTGATGGGCGTGGTCGCCGATCCCAAGTCCCTGGATCACTTCGTAGAGACCTTCAACCTGAAAAAGCGCTCTGAACTGCGCTCCTTCTCCAGTGATCTCTCCTCCAGCCACGCCGGTATCGCCGAAGTGGTCATCCCGCCGGGCTCTTCGCTCATCGGTAAGAGCGCCCGCGACCTGTGGATGCGCAAAACCTACGGTCTGGCGATGATCGGCCTACACCGCAACGGTGAAACCCTGCGTGAGGGCGAGGATATCCGCAACATGCCCCTGATGGCGGGTGATACCCTGGTCGTACACACCCCCTGGGACGCCCTGTCGCGGATCGAGAAAGACAAGAACTTCGTCGTCGTCACCACCGAGTACCCCCACGAGGAGCTGCGCCCGCACAAGATCGGCTGGGCTCTGGTGTTCTTTGCCATCGCCCTGACCATGGTGCTGTTCACCGACATCCGCCTCTCCGTTGCGCTGCTGACCGGCGCCATGGGCATGATCCTGTCCGGGGTTCTGAACATCGACGAGGCCTACGAGGCAGTTAGCTGGAAAACGGTTTTCCTGCTGGCCTCGCTGATTCCCCTGGGACTGGCCGTGGAGACCACGGGTACCGCCAAGTGGATCGCCGAACAGGTGCTGGCGGTGGTCGGAGACATGCCGACCTGGGTGATTCAGCTTTCGGTAGCCGCCCTGGCCACCTTTTTCACCCTGGTGATGTCAAACGTGGGGGCCACGGTGCTGCTGGTCCCGCTGGCGGTGAACATCGCAATCGGCGCCGGGGCCGACCCCGCGGTATTCGCCCTGACCGTGGCGATCGCCACTTCCAACTCCTTCCTGATCCCCACTCATCAGGTCAACGCCCTGATCATGGGACCGGCCGGCTACCGGGTACCCGATTTCATGCGCGCCGGTGGCGTCATGACCGTGTTGTTCCTGGTGGTGATGATTCTGGTCATGAACCTGGTGTTCTGACCCGTGTGACAGGCCCGGGGTGCCCAGACACCCCGGGATATTCCATTCCCCCCCCCTATTCCACCGGACCCGGTTCACGAAAGTCGCACCCCGCGAGCCGGTCAGTTTGTAGACCGGGTAACGATTCAGTAGACTGAACAGGCCGATTTGGCGCCATTCTGTTTATAGAATCTTGCGCATCCCCCAACCGAGCTCCCGGATAGCCCAAGTTCAGACGCAATTCATCGAGCACCCCGCATCCATGACAGAGACCCGGGTCATCAAACGCTACAATGCCTATTACAAGGGCTGGTGCCTTGCGTTTGGTGAACACAATGGCGAGTACGAAGAGTCCCGTGATATCAACTGGCTGTACGCTGAAGACCGAATTGGTCTGATCCTCTCAGCGGAGCTGCGCAAAAAGGCCCAGCATGAGTTGCTCGGTCACACGGCCCCGCTTCCGGCACTTCGACTCACCGACCGGAGTGTGAGTTTCAATACCTTCGACTACCCATTGAAGGACGCTTCGGACCGGGACAACCTGGAGAGGTTCCGGAGTTTTCTGCTGACGCATGCCGAGATCCACATGTTCCTCAGCAGCCATCTCATTTACCCGCCGCGCACCCGAATTCTGACCTTTGCAACCCAGAAGCCGCTGATCATCATGTACAAGGAGATGAAGCCCCTGAGGCTGATCATCGACCCACAACCCGGGGAATGACGCCCGGTTTCGGTTCAAACCGCTTGGCGGATGTCAGGTGTGAGTATGCAACCAGGCCCTCAGGGTGGCGCATGCGAACCCACCCGGGCGCGGGTACCGCTAGCCAATCCAGCCATAGCGTCCGACGACGGCCACGCAGCTCACACTCAGACCCAGCACCAGGTTGGCGGCGATCAACTGGCGAATCAGGGTGATTGCCGCCACCGCCCGTGGCATGTCATCCATCTTCAGCGCCTTGCCCAATTGATGGTAGGGAATGGCGTAGATGAAGACGAAAATCGCAGCCATCAGGGTTCCGACCAGGGTCATGAAACCAAGCCACAGGGAGGTGTCGGCTTCATAGCGGGTGAAAACAAGCCAGAAGCCACTCGCCAGGATGGCGATCACGCAGCCCCAAACCCAGGGAAAAAAACGATCGAATATCTGCAACAGCACGGGCAGACGCAACTGGGGCTCGAGTTGCGTATTCAGCACCGGGCGCAGGACCACATGGGCGAAAAACATCCCTCCGACCCAGATGATCACACCCAGCAGATGTAAGAGCATGGCTAATGACATGGTGACGACTCAGACTGGCGATTCAGATGGCCCGGCGCGGAATCCTGCTCCACAGTTCAGGTTTTGACGCGACCCCGCACCGGTTTCCTTTATTGTGCCCGCATGCCAATCGATTTTCCAAACCGGGGTATCCACACCGGGCGTTTGGTTTGAAAAAGCTTCCCTAGCTGGGTAGACTAGTCGATTCCCTGCCAATCTGGCACATCAGATCCGTCCTGATCCACATGAAATCAGGCACAACACCGGCGTCCTCTCGGATGCCTTTTTGTTTTATGGGATTGCGTATGGCTGACTCATTGATGACAACCTACCAACGACTGCCGGTCACTTTCGAACGGGGCGAAGGCGCGCGTTTGTGGGATACCGAGGGTAAGGTCTATCTCGACGCGGTAGCCGGTGTGGCGGTTTGCGGACTCGGGCATGCACACCCGAAACTTCGCGACGCGCTGTGCGAGCAGGCCGGTAGTTTGTGGCATACATCCAATCTCTACCGCATCGACAACCAGGAGAAACTGGGCGAGCGCCTGTGCAGCCTGAGTTCCATGGAACGGGTGTTCTTCGCCAACTCCGGGGCAGAAGCCAATGAAGCCGCTATCAAGATCGCGCGCCTCTACGGCAACAAGCGGGGGATCCGCAATCCGGCGATCATCGTCATGGAAGAGAGCTTCCATGGGCGGACCCTTGCCACTCTGACCGCTACCGGCAGCCGCAAGGTCCAGGCCGGATTCGAACCCCTGGTACAGGGTTTCATACGGGTTCCCTATGACGATATCGAGGCGATCCTCGAAATCGCCGCACACAGCAACAATGTGGTTGCGGTGCTGGTCGAACCGGTTCAGGGAGAAGGCGGCGTCAACGTACCGGCCCCTGATTATCTCAACCGGATTCGTGAAATCTGTGACCAGCAGGGATGGCTGATGATGCTCGATGAGATTCAGACCGGTATCGGCAGAACCGGCCAGTGGTTCGCCTGCCAGCACAATGGCGTCCTGCCAGATGTGATGACCCTGGCCAAGGGCCTGGGCAACGGGATGCCCATCGGCGCCTGCCTGGCCCGGGGCGAAGCGGCCAAGGCGTTTGCACCCGGTAACCACGGCTCCACCTTCGGCGGCAATCCCCTGGCCTGCCGGGTGGGTCTCAGGGTCCTCGAGTTGGTGGAGGAGGAGCAGATCCCCGCCCGCGCGGCCGCACTGGGTCAGCGCATGCATGAAGGATTCAATGCAAAGCTCCAACATCAGGCCGGGGTGGTGGCGATTCGCAATCTCGGTCTCATGCTGGGCATCAAACTCGACCGTCCCTGCGCGGAACTGGTTCCCCGGGCCCTGGCCCAGGGACTGCTGATCAATGTCACCGCGGGTGATGTCGTGCGCCTGTTGCCACCGCTGATCATCAGCGATGACGAATGCGATGAAATCATCGACAGGGTCTCCGCGCTGATCGTCGAATTCCTCCAGTAACCAGGAACCGGGTACCGCTTCATGACCAGGCATTTCCTCACCCTGCTCGATCTCAATCGGGACGAACTGCATCGCCTCATCCAGCGTGCATCCGAACTCAAACGGATGCAGCATCGCAACGAAATCCATACCTCCCTGAAAGGCCGCAACCTGGGGATGATTTTCGAGAAATCCTCCACCCGGACCCGGGTTTCATTCGAGGTTGGAATGTCCCAACTCGGCGGACACGCCCTGTTTCTCTCTCCCCGCGACACCCAGTTGGGACGCGGCGAACCCATCGAGGACAGCGCCCGGGTGCTCTCCCGGATGCTCGATATCATCATGATCCGCACCTTCGAACAGGAGAAGCTGGAACTGTTCTCGAAGCATTCCAAGGTACCGGTGATCAACGCCCTCACCGACCGTTACCACCCCTGCCAGTTACTCGCGGACATGCAGACCTATTTCGAAAACCGCGGCGACATTGCCGGCAAAACCGTCACCTGGGTGGGAGACGGCAACAACATGTGCCACTCCTATATCAATGCCGCCCGGCAATTCAATTTTCAGCTGCATATCGCCTGCCCCGAGGGTTATGATCCGGACGCGGAAATTCTCGCCGCAGCCGGGGAACGCGCGAAGATCATCCGCGATCCCCTGGAAGCCGCCAGCGGCGCGGATCTGGTGGTCACCGACGTGTGGGCCAGCATGGGCCAGGAAGATGAGCAGGCCCTGCGTGAAAAGGCCTTCTCCCGCTACAAGGTCAACGACGAGCTGATGGCCTGCGCCGCTACGGACGCCCTGTTCTTCCACTGCCTGCCCGCACATCGGGGCGAAGAGGTCACCGCCTCGGTGATTGACCGCGCGGACAGTGTGGTCTGGGATGAAGCGGAAAACCGCCTGCATTCGCAGAAGGCCCTGCTCGAGTTCCTGTTACTCGGTCATTGATCCGGTCCTGCGGAACTGTTCAGCCTGAACACTGCGTCGCGCGAGCGGTTTCCTCATCACCGGTTTACACCCCCGATTCCACAGTGCATGATTCACAGACAGCCTTAAAACTGTGGCCTGTTTGGCAACAACATCGTTGGTCCATTGTAAAATGCCAGATTCAGCCCAAGAACCCGAAAAAAACACCATGAAGCGATTCATCCTACCTGCCCTGTGTCTGCTGCTGCTTCCCGCACTGGTGGCTGCGGAAACCCGTTATGTGACGGACAGTTTTCAGATCACCATGCGCAGCGGTGAAAGCACCACCCATCGCATCACCCGCATGCTCAACAGCGGCAGCGCGGTCAATGTACTCGCCACCAACCCGGATTCAGGCTACAGCAAGGTCCGGATCGGTAATACCGAGGGCTATGTGCTGACCCGCCAGCTGATGGACGAACCGAGCGCCCGGGCCCAGCTCAGCGCCATGCGCGACGAGGTCAAGGCGCTCAAGGCTGCCCCCGGGGAACTGCGCAGCAATCTGATGGACGTGCAGAAGAAATATAACGACCTGTTGAAGGCCCATAAAGAACTGCAGGCGATCAAGGACAAGCAGGAAGCGGAGCTGCAGAGCATCCAGAGAACCGCATCCAACGCCATCCGGATCTCCAACGAACGCAATGAACTGCGCAAGCAGGTGGCCGGACTCACCCGCGAGGTGGAGGATCTGAAACAGGAAAACCGGGACCTGAGCAACGAGGCGACCCGGGACTGGTTCCTGATTGGCGCCGGGGTGATCATCGCCGGCATACTCATCGGCCTGATCCTGCCCCATCTGCGCTTTCAGCGGCGGCGTAATTCGTGGGGAACACTATAAGTTTTGAGTTGTAAGTTTTGAGTTTTTAATTGTAAGAGCGCTCGTTCTTCATGGGGCATGCGGTAAAAAAAAGCCATGAGCGCAGCGAATACCACAACTCAAAACTCAAAACTCGAACTTCATTAGCGTCCTGCCCGCACCAAACCACCCAGCCCCATGTCCTCCAGGGCGTTGTCCAGCAATGCCTTCACCTCCGAGGCTCGTTCACAACGCAGGGCACTCTGCAGCAGTTCCTTGGCCCGGGTGCTTGAAAATGAGCGCAATACCCACTTTACACGCAGCAGGCTGCCGCAGTTCATGCTCAGGCTGTCCACTCCCATCCCCAGCAGCAGCACCGCAGCGGGGCTACCGGCCATCTCCCCGCACACACTGACCTCCCTGCCGTAATCCCGGGCGCTGCTGACCACCTGAATCAGGGCGCGCAGGACCGCCGGGTGAACATCACTGTAAATGTCCGCCACATGGGCATTGTTGCGGTCCACCGCCAGCAGGTACTGGGTCAGGTCGTTGGTACCCACCGAGAGGAAGTCGATGCGCCGCGCCAGGGCGTCCACCTGATAGACTGCGGCGGGGACCTCGATCATCACCCCGACCCGGGGCATGGTCACCTCGTAGCCCTCCTCCAGCAGCTCATCATGGGCGCGGCGAATCAGCATCAGGGCATCGTCCACCTCCTGCACATGGCTGATCATGGGCAGCAGCAGGCGGAGGTTGTCCAGTCCGATCGCCGCACGCAGAATGGCGCGCACCTGGGTGATGAAGATCTCAGGGTGATCCAGGGAGATGCGAATGCCCCGCCAACCGAGAAAAGGATTGGATTCCTGCACCGGAAAATAGGGCAAGGGTTTATCGCCACCGATATCCAGGGTTCGGATGGTGACGCTTCGCGGTTGAAAGGTCTTAAGCACCTTTCGGTAGTTGGCGACCTGGATGGTTTCGCCGGGAAAGCTGTCACGCACCATGAACGGCAGTTCGGTCCGGTAGAGCCCGACACCCTCGGACATATCGGTGCCCTGGTTGTTCATCTCCGTGATCAGGCCGGTATTGAGGAACAGGGGCATACGCACACCGTCCGTGGTTTCGCAGGGCAGGTCCCGGTCCGCCTCCAACTGCAGATTCAGTTCCCGTTCCTCACTGGCCAGGCGCTGGTACTCCCCCACCACCGACGGCGCGGGGTCCACATAGACACGTCCAAGATAACCTTCGACGATCAGGAAGCGGCCATCCATGCGTCCCACCGGCAGGCTGCGCATACCCATCACCGCAGGCACGTCCAGGGCGCGTGCCAGGATCGCCACATGGGAGAAACTCGCACCACGGGCGGAAACCACCCCGGCCAGGCGGTCCCGGGGGACCTCCGCAAGCTGCATCGCGCTGACCTCGTCCCCCACCAGGATGGTGTTTTCCGGATAGTCGTCCACCGCGGTGACCTTCTGCTGCAGGTGCATGAGAATGCGCCGCCCCAGGTCTCGGATATCGGAGGCTCGTTCACGCAGATACACATCCTCCATGGCGTCGAACACCTTGGCGTGTTCCTCGATGGTCTGACGCAGTGAACCGGCGGCCCAGTTGCCCGCCTGGATACGCGTCACCGTACTGCCGATCAGGGATTCGCTGCCGAGCATCATCAACCAGGCATCGAACAGCGCCCGGTCCTCTGCCGGCAGACTGTCCTCGAAGCGGTCTTCCAGGGCCATCAGGTCTTCCACAACGGCTGCCACGGCGGTACGGAAGGCCTCCTCCTCCCGGGTGCTGTCCCGGGCAGGGCGGTCCGGCACCGCGTCCAGATCCGCGGGCGGATAGACCACCACCGCGGTGCCCAGCGCCACTCCGGGCGCGCCCGGATGTCCCTGCAGGAAGCGTTTCGGCGAGGAAGCCTGACTGTGAGCGTTGAGGTTGCTGCTCGCCTGGGCATGGGTGATCGCCCCGGCGAGCTGCGCAGCCAGGGTGAACAGGAAGGTCACCTCGTCATCGCCGAAGCTGCGCTGCTGGATCTGACGCACCACCAGCACCCCGAGCACCTTGCGATTCTGGATGATCGGCACACCAAGAAACCCCTTGTAGGAGATCTCGCCGGTCTCGGTGGTGAACAGATAGCGCTTATGACTCGACGCATCCGCCAGGTTGACCGGTTCGGCACGTTCGCAAACCAGGCCGATCAGGCCACGATGGTAGGGCAGCCTGACCTTGCCGATCGCCCCCTTGTCGAAACCCTCGGTGGCGCGCAGCACGTGTTCGCGGCGTTCGAAATCGGTCAGGTAGACCGAGCACACGTCCGCGTTGATGGCCTGCTTGACCTGATGGATGATGATATCCAGCACCATCTCGAGGTCGGATGCGGCGTTGACCTCCTTGACGATCCGGTGAAGGGTGTCGAGCATGTTCACATGCAGCCGCTTCGGATCGATATTGGGGTCATTTTTGCTCATGCGCTGATCACCGGCCTGTCAGTGTGTGATTGAATTGCGTTGCCAGTGGAGGGTGAGCCCGGGAACCCCCGCCGTGTCAGCGGCGGTTCTGACGCAGATAATTGGTCTGAAGCCGTCCCGGGGTGCCTTCGGGATAGAGCAGCGGCGCCAGTTCCTCGAGCGCACGGGCATACACATTGCGTTTGAAGTAGATCACTTCCTTGACCGGGTACCAGTATTTGACCCAGCGCCACTCCTCGAATTCGGGGGTATCCGTGTGATCCAGGCACAGGGCGTCATCGCTGCAATTGAGTCTGAGAAGGAACCAGATCTGCTTCTGACCGATGCAGATCGGCTCCCGGTGGCGCCGGATATAGCGCTCTGGCAAGCGGTATCGCAGCCAGCTGCGGGTCGCGCCGATCAGGGATACCTGTTCGGCCTTGAGCCCCACCTCTTCACGCAGTTCCCGAAACATGGCCTGTTCCGGGGTTTCATCGGCCTTGATTCCACCCTGGGGAAACTGCCAGGCATCCTGACCGATGCGCCGACCCCAGAACAACTGGCGATCGCCGTTACACAGGATTATTCCGACATTTGGTCTGAATCCGTCCGAATCAATCAACTCTGCCGCCACGTTAAATGTCAAATATATGTCCAGGATTCTTCCACATAAGCCAGGGGGCGGCAAGGTGACAAACAGCTTCATGCACGGTCGCGGGATGCGCCTCGCGGTCCGCCAAACTGGTGTTGATGCACGCCTCATGCCCTGCCTGGGGTTTATGGAACCCTCAGCCGTCCTGCCACTCTGATGAGGGGTCCGGGACAACCCCGATGATCCACGCACCCGCTCGCTAAAAGGTTGTCTCCATTTTTTACATAACCCTGTAAAATATCCGGATAACGGGTGACAACCCTTATACGACGGATCGGACCGGACGTCCGGCCGAGTCGCACGACATCGTCAAACAGGCAATTTAGGACGGCAACATGGCACTCGCAATCTTCGACCTGGACAACACCCTTCTGGCAGGGGATTCGGATTACCTGTGGGGACGCTTTCTGGTCGAACAGGGCATCGTGGATGGTGATGAATACGAACGGGAAAACGAACGCTTCTTTGCGGACTACCGGGCTGGCAATCTGGACATCTATGAATTTCTGCGCTTCTCCCTGCGCCCTCTGAGCAGGCATTCCCCCCAGCAGCTGGCGGAATGGCGCACCTTGTTCCTGGAGCAGAAGATCGCCCCGCTGATCACCCCGGAGGCCCTGCAACTGGTGGAAAAACATCGTCAGGCCGGGGATATTCCACTGATCATCACTGCCACCAACTCTTTCGTCACAGCACCGATCGCGAAACGTTTCGGCATCCAGCACCTGATCGCCACTGAACCCGAGACCCTGGACGGTCACTACACCGGCGAAGTCGCGGGCGAGCCGAGTTTCCGGGAGGGCAAGGTCAACCGGCTGAATGACTGGCTGGAGGATTTCGAGCAGTCACTCGAGGGCAGCTGGTTCTACAGTGATTCCCACAACGACCTGCCCCTGTTGGAGCAGGTGACCCATCCCGTGGCGGTGGACCCGGACCAGGCCCTGGCGGAAGTCGCCCTGGAACGTGATTGGCCGGTGCTGCACCTGCACGGCGCCGCAGGTTAGTGATCTATACTCCAATAGGGTCTGTTGAACAGACCCGGTCGCACCCGCACAAGCTGGGGCTGTGTTGGCATCCAGCGGTATTTACAGGTCCCGGTATGTCAAGACAGGCGTTTTTTCTGGTATTGGTCGCGATTGTCGCCGGCGTCATTTATGTGATGCGCGGTAGCGACAATCCCCCCGAAACCCACTACAACCAGACGCCGAACGAATACATCGAGCTGGTGGAAAAGAAGAAGGCCGCGCGGATGGCCGTCGAAAAAGCGCTTCAGGCGGGCGAGGCGCGCAACCGTGAAGCGCTTGAGACGGGACTCAACGCTGACAAAGAGGACGGTCGTTAGGGTTCTCCACCGCATCCGCCACCGCATTCACCAGTTCGCCGAGTTCCTCGATCGAAATCACATTCAGAATCCGGTTCACCAGAGCGGGATCCACCCCCGCCTGTACCACCCGGCCATCGCGCAGGGTGACATTGATCCCGGCCCGGTGCACGTGATCGATACCCTCCTCCTGCGCTACGAGATGCTCATTCATCTCCAGGCACCGCTCGTACTCGGCCTCGATCAGCTCGTCCAGCGCCTCGTCGAGATCCTCCGGGAGCATCACCATCCACTCACCGTCTTCCGCAGACGTTTCGGGTGACAGTCCCTGCCGCTTGGCAAACTCAACGAAGCTTTGCCAGGGGGTTTCATGAAAGAACACATACTCGAGCATTGAACGACCACCTTTAGCGCGGACTCGCGTTATGAGTCACCGGCGCTGTTATTTTTCTCCATACAACACCGCTTCGGAGTTCAGGAGATGAATACACAAAAACCCGTCAGCCGCCTGTTGCGGGGTCTTTCCAGGTTCATTCCGCGTTACAGGGTACCGCACAGTCATCTGCCACGGCCCCGTCGCAGAGTGATTCTACAGGAATCCCCGCTGGCCGGTTTCCAATATCACCGCGCCCCGGCGATCTGGCCCTTTCTGCAGGTCGGTGAAGCACTGCACCTGCGCCGGGAACCGAGCAACGCCCACGACCGTTACGCCATCGCCGTGTGGTTCCGCAACGAACACCTCGGTTACATACCGCAACGGGACAACCGCACCCTGGCACGCCTATTGGATCAGGGTGAACGTCTCGAAACAACCATCGTGCGGCTGCTCGACGAGGAGCAGAATCCCTGGCGCAAGATTCGCCTGCAGGTCGCCTGGGTCGCGGACCGGGCCCTGGGTTGAGACGAAACGCAGCCAGCCGTTCAGCCGCCGGGCCGCTCAGCAGCCTTACCCGCCCCCTCATGGCCCGGGGCGGCGGGATGCCTTTTCTGATTTCTCGCGAATCCCCTCCACGCCGAGAAAAAGCTCCATCTCCCGGGCCGCATCCCCGAGATAGGTGGTGATGCCGAAATCCGCCAGCACCAGCCGGGTGTGGCCGCTGAAGCCCATGCGGTAGCCGCCCCAGGGATCGGGCCCGGCTCCGACCTGTTCCACTGCGATGACAATGGGCCGGGTAACCCCCCGCAGGGTGAGATCCCCCACCAGTTCCCCGCTTCCGTCCGGCTTGCGGGTGTAGGTGCGACTTTCGAATCGCGCCTGGGGGAATGCCTCGACATCCAGAAAATCCCCATCTCTGAGGTGCTTGTCCCGCTCTGCGTGATTCGAATCGATGCTGGCGGTATCGATGACGACCGAGACGCGGGAGGCGCCTGGATCGTCTTCGTCATAGCTGAACGCTCCAGAGAAGCTGTTGAAACGTCCCACCAGCCAGCTGTACCCCAGATGACTGATACGGAACTGTATGAATGCGTGACCACCCTCTGTGTCAATTACATAGTCGGATGCCAGGGCACCGCGCTGGGGCAGGCAGACGGCTGCGATGAGCCACAGGATCGAAATGATTTTTTTCCTCACAGCGTACCTCCGTTATCAAACGGTCAGACCCGGTCGTACCCGGCAGGCGAATGTCTTTCCCGTTTGCACATTGCTGACATGTACGGCTCGCCCCTGTGCTAATGATAATGATTCCGCTTCAAGATCCAAACGATTATTCAACCCTTCCCCGAACCGTAATATTTGAACATTTACCAATAAATACCGGGGTTTTAGCCTTCACCCGCGCACCTCCAGGCGGTGTTCATGCACCGAAAATGTGAATACGACTGATCCTCATCACAATCAATCAAATCCACCCCATTTCGAATTTCGAAACCTTTAGCACTTGAGCCTTTCTGGCCGACAAAGTGTGACGCCAATCATAGTGATTCTGTGGCTGAGTCACATTGCTGAGAGCACCGGCAAATAGTGTGACTTCCGTCCCTCTAAAGTGTGACCCCGTGTATGCAGAAAAACCCGGACCGACCGTCATAGTGAGCAACATCGTTAGGGAGACGAAAATTTTTTCTCGAGGTCAAAGGTCATGAAAGCAACACGCAAACTTATCTCTCTCGCCATCATTTCCAGCATCTTTGCTACCGGATCGAACTTCGCTCAAGCAGCCGACTTCTCGTTCTACCGGGCATATTGGAAAGACAACAGAGATATTTTGGTTTTCCAGGGACGTGGTGAAGCCGGCAGCACGGTTGAGGCCTTTGTCTCGAATACTTCCATCTCACTGGGCAGCGTCGTGGTCAACCGCCTCGGCAGATGGCAGTTCTACATGAGAAACCCTGAAATCGTGCCCTGCCAGGTGCGCGCAGAGAGTGGTTCCGACATGTTCGACAGAACGGTCGATTATGCACCGTCCGACTGTGTCAGTGCCGACAACGCAGGTGGCGAAGAAGAACCGGTTCCCGAGAACAGCGCCCCGGTCATCAGCGGTACGCCTAGCACTCAGGTCGCCGAAGGACAGGCTTATGCCTTCCGCCCGACCGCCAGCGACGCCGACGGCGACAACCTGACCTTCTCCATCGACAACCGTCCGGCATGGGCAAGCTTCGACAGCGCCACCGGCCTGCTGAGCGGCACTCCTGACCTGAACGACGCCGGCACCACCAGCAATATCCGCATCTCGGTCTCCGACGGAACCGACAGTGCCTCGTTGAGCGACTTCAGCATCACCGTAACCGATACCAACCAGGCGCCGACCATCAGCGGTACCCCCGCCTCCAGCGTATCCGAAGGCGCCACCTACAGATTTGCACCGAGCGCCAGCGACGCCGACGGCGACGCGCTGAGCTTCTCCATCGTGAATCGTCCCTCCTGGGCCAGCTTCAACACCAGCACCGGTTTGCTCAGCGGCACTCCCGGCATGGACGACGCCGGCACCACCAGTGACATCCGCATCAGCGTCAGCGACGGCAGCGCCACCGCTTCCCTGAGTGCCTTCAGCATCTCAGTGAACAACGTCAACCAGGCGCCGACCATCAGCGGAACCCCGTCCACCAGCCTGGAAGAAGGCGTAGCCTACAGCTTCACACCTTCCGCCAGTGACCCGGACGGCGACGCCCTGAGCTTCTCCGTAAGCAACCTGCCGAGCTGGGCCAGCTTCAACAGCAGCAACGGCACCCTCTCCGGCACGCCCGACTCCAACGCCTCCGGCACCTATTCCAACATCGTGATCAGCGTCTCTGACGGCAACGCACAGGCCAGCCTGTCAGCCTTCGCCATCACCGTCGCGGACGTTCCTGAAGAAGTCGAAGAAGGCGGTACCTTCCAGTTCGCCAGCAACGGCTACGATGTGGACGAAGGCAGCAGCGTGACCCTGACCGTCACCCGCAGCAACAGCAACGGCGCCGCCAGCGTGAATTTCGGCACCTACGGTGTGGAAGCACAGCACGCCCAGGACTACACCGGTTACGTGTGGACAGCCCTGGACTTCCTGGACGGCGAATCCAGCAAGACCATCCGCATCAACACCCTGGCCGACACCCTGGCCGATGATGGGGAAACCTTTGAAGTTCACCTCGACTCACCGAGCACCGGTTACACCCTGAATGCACCGACCGTGAGCATCGTGACCATCAATGAAGTGGAAGACCCGAACAGCGCACCGGTCATCAGCGGTACCCCAAGCCAGAGCGTGATTGCAGGCGAATCCTACAGCTTCACCCCCAGCGCCTCTGACGCCGACAACGACAGCCTGAGCTTCAGCATCTCCAACCTGCCGAACTGGGCCAGCTTCAACGCCGATACTGGTACCCTGAGTGGCGTACCCAGTGACAGCGATGCCGGCACCTACAGCAACATCGTGATCAGCGTCTCCGACGGCAGCGACAGTGCTTCCCTGAGCCCGCTGAGCCTGGTCGTCGAAGCCGCGCCTCAGACCACCACCGGCAGTATCGCCCTCTCCTGGGTCGCTCCGAGCACCAGAACCGACGGCACCGCCCTGGACATGAGTGAAATCCACGGCTACCGCATCTACATGGGCACGACTTCCAGCAACCTGGAACCGGTCATGGATCTGGACGACGGCAACGCAGACTCCACGGTCATGGATAACCTGGAAATCGGCACCTACTACTTCGCCATCAGCGCCTACGACGAGACCGGCAACGAAAGTGAACTGTCCAACGTAGCCATGAAGCAGACCCTGTAAGCCAAATCGACAAACGGCAAAAGGAATTGCCACAAACAACCGATTGGTTGGCACGCAACATCAGACTACCGGAGATCCCTTCAGTAGTCTGATGTCTTATTTGGGCCCGGAAAAACACCGCATCCCGGTCCCGCACTCATTGCCGCACTTCCACCCTGACAACCGGAAACGGGTTATCGCCGAAGTTGAGGGTCAAGGTGTTCCGCTCACCGCCCCGGAAAGTATGACCAGCATTGAGCGGGTGCCTGCGGGTCCCGTCCGCGAACAGAGCCACGATATGCTCCTCATCCAGCAGTCGCTGAGAGGTCGACTGGTTAACCAGGGTGAGCACCGCCCAACGCTCCCCGGACGGATTACTCATGAGCAGACAGGATTCGATCCTGAAGTCCCCACGCTTGGGGAGAAGGTCATCCGAGTCTGAGAAATTCAACGCAACGGAATCGGCTATCGGAGGATCGAAGGTGAATACCGCCTGTTCCGGGATTCCTCCGGCCTGAAGCCCACCCATGACGCTGTTCAACAAAACTGCCCATAGCCCGTTTCTCATGCCGTGCATCCCTCTTTCGTGATTGAACCCTTTGCCGATTGGTGAATCCAAGCTTGTGATTTTACACAGGGTTGAAAGCGCCCTAGTTCCACTGTGGCCCGTCCGGGGAACGCCGGCATGCCCTTCGCCAGGAGTATCGATATCACCCGGATTGCATTGTTGGAAACGCCCGCCAGGCGGGCCCCATGATCGACTCCCGCCGACAGTTGCTGATCACCGGCGTCGCGATGCTGCTCTGTTTCATCGGCTTCGAGTATTCCTCCCTCGATCTGTGGCTGCAGCAGCAACTGTTCGACAGCGAGCAACAGCGCTGGATCTGGAGCAGCAAAGAACCAATCACCCGGCTGTTGCTGTATGACGGAGCCAAACGGCTGGTAATCCTGTTCGCCCTGGGACTGCTGCTGAGTCTTGCGTTTTGCCGCCGTTCGTCCCTGCTCGGTTCCCATTGCCGGGGCATCCGGGTGGTGTTGTTTTCCCTGATCCTGGTCCCGGCCTGCGTCTCAGCCCTCAAGGCCAGCACCAACGTGGCCTGTCCTCGTTCCCTGGAGGCCTTCGATGGCAGTCTGCCCTATGTGAAAGTTCTGCAGCCCTATCCGCAAGCGCAACGCCCGGAGTCCCGTCAGCGCTGCTTTCCCGCAGGACACGCGAGTGGTGGTTTCGCTTTGATGTCGCTGATCTTCCTGTTTCGGGAGCAGCGCCGACAATGGCTCGGTCTGTCCCTGGGACTTGCCGCCGGCTGGACCGGGGGTCTGTACAAGATGGCGATCGGCGACCACTTCCTCAGTCACACCCTGATGAGCATGCTGATCGCCTGGTTTCTCATCAACCTGATCAGGCTGCTCGAAAGGCGTCTGTTTCCCGGCCCCGACACCTGGCCCGGGGACCCGCCGTAATCAGCGTTTGTACAGGGCTTCCAGAACCGCCACTCCGATCTGGTGGGCATGTATCATGTAGCCGACCAGGGCGGCAGAACTCTGCGGATCGACCTCCAGGCTCTCCACATCCAGCGCATAGACCTTGAACTGATAGCGATGGGCCTTGTCGCCGACCGGGGGGCAGGCGCCGCCAAAGCCGGTGGCACCGTAATCGTTGCGATGCTGAAGCATACCCGCCGGGGCAATGTCGGTGTCCGTATCCCCCGCATTGCGGGCCAGTTCCCGGGCATCGGCGGGAATATCATAGGCCAGCCAGTGCCACCAGCCGCTGCCGGTGGGAGCATCCGGGTCGTAGACGGTCACCGCGAAACTGCGGGTACCGGGCGGCGCCTCGCGCCAGGCAAGTTGGGGTGAGAGATTGCCACCCTCGCAACCGAAGCCCATGTATTCCTGGGCCATGGGCATCATTTTTCCCGCCTGGATATCCTGACTGGTCAATTCGAAGCCCTGGGCCGTTGCGCTCAGGGCGAGTGCCGCCAGGACGGATAGAGATCTTGCCATCATCATGTTCGGGCTTCCTCGTGACTGCGATAGCGGAATTGTCATTCACATCCCGCGCCGATGGCAAGTAATCCGCATCAACCGCAGGCTGGGTAGCGTGCGCTACACGAACCCGGTCCGAGGAATAGGCTCAGCAGGGTTTGGGATGATCCGGGGATCAGTTCATGCCTCCTCCAGGCGACGCGTGACGGTGATCGGGATCGGGACCGGGATCGATCAGCCGCGTACCGCGAGTACGATCTGATTGCGCAGGGACTTGAGCAGATTGAGACGCTTCTTGTCCAATGCCAGACCGTGGGGCCGGGCATGGTCGGCGTAGATCAGTCCCAGGGTGCGCTTATTGACCACCAGGGGAAAAATCAGGAATGAACCGGCCTTGGAGACACGTTTGTACCAGTCCGGAATATCCGCCTGGATCTTGGCGTCGGTGGCATCGGCGATATACACATCCACCGCGTTCTTCAATGCCCCGTGAAACACATCCACCTGGTAGGTGGTGGGAAAATGGAACGCCTTGACGAAGGCATCCGAATCCTCGCCGAAGCCGAGACGACCCGCCATCTCGCCCTTCTGCCGGTTCAACAGCGCCAGCACCACCCGCTGAAAACCCACCGCCCGGTACATGGTCTCCAGGACCACGTTGAAAATCTGCGAAACGCTGTGCTCGCCGACCAGCATTCCGGTCACCTCTTGCAGACCGTCCATGAGTAGCGCTTCAGTCTCCTCGGCGCTGGGCTGATTCGAGACATCCGAAGTCTCCTCGCCGTTTTCCTGTTGCCGCTCATCCAGGATCTGGGTCTCGCCCAGGCCGTCCTGATTGAGGGACTGGGCCGCCGCGCGGTCGGACCTGGCCTTTTCCTCGGCAGCCTTTTCCCCACCCTTGAGCTTGCCCATGAAATCGGCCGAGACATCCGTGGCGATCGCCTTCGCCACCTCCTGAAATTCCTCCACCGACTGCTGCGCGAGGCGGGCCACCTTTTTACTGTTGAGGTCGAGATTTTTCGCGTATTTCTTGGTCAGCGACTCCAGCGCACTCTTGTTATCCAGCCCCTGATCGATGATCACCTGCATCGCCTCATTCGCAAAATCCGTCACCAGACGGCGCTTTTCGATACGGTTGACCGGTTTGTGATCCCCCTGCCAGGCCTGCAGGCTGTCGACCAGAGGTTTGGGAAAGTTCCACTGCTTGGCGATCTCCATGCCGATGCGTTCAAAGCTGACACCCAGGACGCTGTGCTGCACCGTGATCGGATCCAGTCCCTCGGCCTCGATCTGCCGCTCGATGTCACGCGACTCCTCCGGCAGGTAGAAGGCCACCAGCAGTTTGCCCAGATCGTTGAGCAGCCCGGTGAGAAAGTACTCTTCCTGTTCCGTCGGATCGATCTCGCTGGCCAGATTGTGCGCCAGGGTGGCGCGGAACATGGCTGCGGAGACCAGTTCCCTGAGCCGCTCCGCCTGCTCCTTGTTTTCGATGTGTTCGAAAAAGATCAGCGAGGCCGCGAGGGAACGGATCGCCTGGGTGCCCAGCACCACCACCGCCCGGGAAACCGTGCCGATGCGCCCGGAGAAGCGCCCGTAAAAGGCCGAGTTGACCACCTTGAGGATCTTGTTGGTGAGGGCGAAATCCTTGACGATCACCCCGGCCATCTGGTTCACGTCCTTGTCGCTGACGTTGGTCATGGCGTTGATGCTGCGCACCGACTGGGAGAGGGCCGGGAAATCGCTCTTGCGTTTCATCCGGCGCAACAGAAAGTCCACCGTACCGCTGGCCTCGTCATGATCGGTGGCGGCGATCTCGCTTTTTGGTGCACGGATCTCGCGAAACGCCTTGAGCATCTCCTGGGCATCCCGGTAGCGCAGCGCCGGATCCTTCTCCAGGGACTTGAGCACGAATCGGTCGAGTTTTTCGTCGATCGCGGAGTTGAACTGGGACGGCGGTTTCGGCGCCACCTTGAGAATCGCCTCCACCACCTGCTGTTGATTGTGACCGCTGAACACCGGCATGCCGGTGAGCATTTCGTCGAGAATCAGACCCAGGGCGAACACATCCGCCTCGGGGCCGATGCTGCCGGACTCGATGTACTCCGGGGCCAGGTAACGTGGCGTTCCGATCAATTGCTTGTCCGGCCCCCGGGACTCCTTGATCAGCCGCGCGATACCGAAATCCATGATCTTCGCCACCTGATCGTGGCTGATGATGATGTTCGAGGGTTTCAGGTCCCGATGCACGATACCCGCCTTGTGGGCCTCGCTCATGCCCTCCATCAGCCCCTGAAAGATCTGCAGCGCCAGGGGCAGCTCCAACGCCTCCCCCTGAATCAGGTCCGAGAGAAGATCACCCTGGGCGTATTCAAACACCAGGAAGGGTACGCCCTGGTGTTCCCCCGCTTCGTAGATGGAGACGATGTTCGGATGTTGCAGCTTGCTCATGGTCCGCGCCTCATCGCGGAACGAAGAGGCCTGCAACGAACGATTGAGCAGTTTTATCGCAACCTGACGCTCCAGTTGGCTGTCCTGGCAGAGGAACACTGTCCCCTGATTGCCCGCCCCAAGCTTTTGGCCCAGCAGAAAACGCCCGATCTTTTTTGGCCCCATAAACCTGCCCTGATGCGCGCCGAAGTGACCACCCGGCCTGTATTGATTGTCCAGATACATGATGCTGAAGGATATGCTCCGCCCCCGAAACCCAGCCTCCCTGCACCCCATGGAAAGCATAGCGGCAACTGTTACGAAATACTTACATTCCGATTCCTGATTACCCAGGATACTCAGCCATGGGATCCGCTGTCAGGGAGAGGGTGGCATGGAATCCGTGGGCGCAGCGAACACATAAACTCAAAACTATTCAAACCACCCCCCATGCTCGAATCGGGTGTCAGCAGGGCTGTTCATGCCGGGAAAGCAGGTTCCGGTATGTGTTCAGTGGGGTTTGAGGCGGACATTCAGCTGCTCGAGCAGAGACTCCAGCTGCGGGACATTCAACGCGGGGCGTTCGGCGGGATCCTGCCCGGCCCCGACGCCGATCAGGTCGATACGCGGCGGCAAACCATCCAGACTTGCGGCCAGCGCCAGGGCCTCGGCGACACCGAAACCGTGGCAGGAAGTCAGCGCATCGGGATCCTCCAGAGCCTCCCGCTTGAGCAGCACCGGTTCACCCGCTGCGACACCCTGCGCCACCGCATCGATGATCACCACCTGCTCAACCCCTTCCAGATAGCGCAGCAGCGCGGGGCCCGGCCGGTCGAGTTTGAGCAGTTCACAGCCATGCGGAGAGCGGCTCTGCAGATGATCGATAGCGTCCCAGCCGAGGCGATCGGCGCCGAAGGGTGATCCGACGCCGAGTATTCGGATCATCCGCGGCGGACTTTGAGCTTGAGGAAATGGGTCGCGCAGGAGATGCAGGGATCGTAGTTGCGAATCACCTGCTCGGCGCGCAACCGCAACGCCTCGTCACTCTGATTGAATCCCAGTTTCTGCAGGGACTGACTCAGATCCTCCTCGATACGGGCCTGGTTCTGGCTGGTGGGGGGAACGATCCGGGCATAGCGCACGATCCCCTGGTCATCCACATCGTAACGGTGCCAGAGAATTCCCCGGGGAGCCTCGGTGCAGCCGAAGGCATTGCCCTCCACCGGTTTCACTTCCTGGTAGGGTTGATCCGGTACCTGATAGTGTTCCAGCAGGCGAATCGCCTCGCTGATGGCGAAGTAGGTCTCGATCGCCCGGGCCACGATACTGTGAAACATGTTGTGGCTGGGGAAATGGATCCCGCACCCTTCCATCACCCGCCTTACCGGGGCTGGCAGCTGGTGCAAATTCAGATTCAGGCGGGCCAGCGGACCGGTCAGATAGGGCCTCCCGTCCAGCTCGGCATGCAGGGCGGTCGAATGGGGCGATTGGACCTCCTTGAAGTGACTTTCGAAATAACAGATGTCGATATCCAGCCCCTGACCGCTGATCAGCTGACCCTCGGCGATCGCGTAACAGTCGGGATCGCTCAGGGCGACACTGATGAAGGACTGTTCGTCATCCGGAAACGCCAGCGAGGCAGTCCAGTTGACCAGCGCCTCGGCCTTCGGCAGGGCCTGCTCCAGGCGTTGCAGAATACCGCTCACATCGGAGACATCCGGGGCGCGGTAAAAGCCACCCACCCGCACGCCCACCGGGTGCACCGAGCGGCCACCGAACAAGGCGATCAGGTCGTTGCCCAGGTTCTGCAGTTCCAGGCCGCGCCGCACCGCCTCCGGATAGTCCCCGGCCATGGCGATCGCCGAATCGAAGCCGAGAAAATCCGGCGCGGCCAGCAGATGCACGTGCAGGGCGTGACTCTGCAGCCACTCGCCGCAATACATCACCCTGCGCATATCGCGCACCCAGGGATCAGGCGTAAATCCGGAAAGCCGTTCGAAGGCCTGCACCGCGCTCATCTGGTAAGCCACCGGGCAGATGCCGCAGATCCGCGCCACCATGTCGATGACCTGGTTGCGTTCATAACCCTCGACAAACTTTTCGAACAGCCTCGGGGGTTCGAAGATTCTCAGATTGAGGCGTTCGATGCTGCCGTCCACCAGGTCCAGTTCCAGCGCGCCCTCGCCTTCGACCCGGGTCAGGACCGGAACATGTATGTGCACATCTCGGTGTTCAGCCATCGCTATCACCCTGCAATCGTTCACTGGCCTCGAGGAAGGCCGGTGCGCTGTTCATGATGAAACGAAACCGCCGCTCCACAGCGTCCCGTTCCAGGCCCAGTGCTTGGAATCGCTCCGCCAGCGCCGGGTCGTTGACCCGCTCCGCAGGCCCGAAACAGCCGTAACAGCCCCGTCCCGTGGCCGGGCAAAGCGCCCCGCAGCCCGCCAGGGTGACCGGCCCCATGCAGGGGGTCCCCTGACTCACCAGGGTGCACACCAGCCCCTTGCGCTTGCACTCCATGCACACCGGCTGAACTTCGGGTCTCGGGGTGATCCCGGAGAGCAGGTCACGCAGCGCGCTGACCACCTGTTTCGAGGTCACCGGGCAGCCCTGGATCGCGAAATCGATTTTGACGTAACGGGCTATGGGCTCGGAACAGCTCAACACATCGATCCACTCCGGGTTCGGGTACACCGCATGCATCCAGTTCTGCCGATCGGTGAAATTGGCCAGCGCCTGGATCCCCCCCGCGGTGGCGCAGGCGCCGATGGTGACCAGCAGTTTGCTCTGCGCGCGCACCTTCTGGATCCGTTCCACATCCTCGGGGGTGGAGACACTGCCTTCCACCAAGGCGATATCAACCGGGGTATCGGGGGCGTTCGGACCCGCCTCCGCGAAGTGCACGATCTCCACCAGATCCGGCAACTGCAGCAGGGGCTCGCCGAGATTCAGCAGGGCCAGCTGACAGCCGTCGCAGGAGCTGAATTTGTGTACCGCGAGTTTAGGCTTCTCACTCTGCATGATCAGACCTTTATTCAGTTAAACCAAAAACACTTCTTTAAGAAAAGTTTTGAGTTTTTAGTTGTCGGTGTTCGCTACGCTCACAAGCTCTTTAACTAAAAACTCAAAACTATCAACTCAAAACTCTTAAGTCAGAATCCTTTCGCCCCCACAAAATCCGCCAACTCCGAATAACAGAACACCGGGCCGTCCCGGCATACGAACTTGGGGCCGATCTGGCAATGACCGCATTGGCCGATGCCGCACTGCATGTTGCGCTCCATGCTGAACCAGATCTGGTGGTCGCCGATCCCCAGCTCGCGCAGATTGGCGATGGCCGCCATCATCATCAGTTCCGGACCACACAGCATGACCAGGGTTCGGCCGATACGCAGATTCAGCTGGTCGATCAGTTCGGTCACCATGCCCTGCTGGCCATGCCATTCGTGGCTCACCACGTCCGCGGCCAGCAGCACGTTCACATCCGGTTCCCGGGCCCAGGCGTCGTACTGTTCCCGCCAGATCAGGTCATTGGCGTGCTTCACACCCTGCAGGATATGGATGTGGCCGAACTGCTCGCGGCGCTTAATCAGGTAACGAATCACCGACACCAGGGGGGCGCAGCCCAGTCCACCGGTGATCAGCAGCACATCCCGCCCCGGCGCTTCTTCCACCGGCCAGCCGCGGCCGAAGGGGCCGCGAATCCCCACCCGGTCACCGGGTTGCAACCGCGACAAGCCCTCCGAGACCCGTCCCACCACGCGGATGGTGTGATCGAAGAAGTGGCTGTCCTGGGGATCGTTGACGATGGAGATCGGGATCTCGCCGCTACCGAACAGGGTCACCATGTTGAACTGCCCGGGAGCGAACTCGAACGCCTCCTGGGCGCCCGTATCCTCGAACTGCATGCGCAGGGTGAAGATGGTGGGCGACTCCTGGGTGCGTCGGTCGATGATGGCGGTGCGGGGTAAATGGCGATCAGGCATCAATACTGCCCTCCCACAGGATGGTGTTGACCTCCTGGACCAGGTCGATTCCGACCGGGCACCAGGCGATACAGCGACCGCACCCGGTACAGCCGGTTCGTCCCTGCTGAACCTGCCAGCCAGCCAGCTTGTGGGTGGCCCACTGGCGGTAACGCTGGGAGGTTTCGTTGCGCACCTTGAAATGGCCCATGCTGCTGTGGCTGGCGCTGAAACAGGAGTCCCATTCGCGCAACCGCTGTGCGCTTTGTCCGTCCAGGGAGCGTTCGTGGATCTCGTTGTAGCAGAAACAGGTGGGGCACACTGCGGTACAGTTGCCACAGGAGAGGCAACGATCCCCCACCGCCTGCCAGTGCAGGTGCTCCAGCCGCTGGTAGAGACGCATCAATTCTTCCGGGGCGGGCAGTCGGCGTTGCTGCTCTCCCGCCGCCCGGTCGGTCTGCGCCTGCATTTGCTCCAGCTGAGGGTCGTCCGCGGGCCGGGTATCGAGTGTTTGCAGCAGGGCGCGGCCCCTCTCAGATCCGGCCCACAGCAGGTAGCCTTCATCGAGTTCCGCCATGCCGATATCCAGTCCCTCAGCGACGGACGGGCCATCTCCGGTGGAGACGCAGAAACAGGTCTCCGCGGAGTGGGCGCAATCGACGCCGATGAGAAACAGGGATTCCCGCCGCGCCCGGTACTGGGGATCCGGCGCATCGGGATGCAGGAAATGCTTATCCTGGATCGCCAGCGCGGCCAGATCGCAGGCCCGCACCCCGATCACCGCGGTGGGCGCCACCTGCGGTAGCCGGGCCTCGAAACTTAACTTGGACGACTGTTCGGTCCACAGCACCTCGCTCGGCGCGAAGCACAGCGGCTTCAGCCCCTGGGGGCCGTGATTCCAATCGAACAGCCGCTCCCCCTCACCCGTTTGCAGCCGGTAGTGGCCGGGACGCTGTTCATTGCTCAGCCCGGGAGTGAACTGCCCGACGGAGGTGAGTTCCAGGAACTGCAACCCGCCGTCCCGGGGCAGCGGTCCCAGCACCCGGTAGCCCGCCTGATGCAGCGCGTCGATCAATGCCTGAAGATCCGCCCGGGGCAGAAACCCGGGCCGACGCGCACTGGTGGTACGATCTTGCGTATTCACGACATCTCCGCGACAGGTCGGTGAGCGACCCGGCAGCTGATGGTTTGACGAGCCTGCGCGCCAGTGTCCCGCTGGGGCGCCTGGTGTTCGGCTGATGAATGCTGTCGTATTCTGCGTGACTGGACAGAAAATCCGGGGAACCATCGGGGACCTGGATTCCGCCAAGTCATAGAGACGATCCATTCGATATCCACAAACCTAGCATAAATAGACGCGTCGACTAGGCTCCGGACTGGGTTTTTTCAAGCCCACTTGATCTGGGTCCTGATTCAACACCGCTCAAGGGTGAAACCTGCACCCGCAAGTGGACAATGACAGGAAACCATTCGCCGAAAAGGGGTTCGGAATGAAACAGGAACTGCTATATATTGAAAGGCGCAGGATCCTGGCCGTTCACACCAGCCACCATAAAAAAAGCATCAGGAAGTCAAACCATGCCCGATAAAATGGTCACCATTGACGGCAATGAAGCCGCCGCCCACATCGCTCACAAAACCAACGAAGTCATCGCCATCTACCCCATCACCCCGGCCTCGCCGATGGGTGAATGGTCCGACGAGTGGTCGGCCCGGGGGGAGAAGAACCTCTGGGGCACGGTGCCCGACGTGATCGAGATGCAGAGCGAGGCGGGCGCGGCCGGCGCGGTGCACGGCGCCCTGCAGGCGGGGTCCTTGTCGACCTCCTTCACCGCCTCCCAGGGCCTGTTGCTGATGATCCCCAACATGTACAAGATCGCCGGTGAACTGACCCCGACGGTGCTGCATGTCTCGGCCCGCTCCCTGGCCGCCCAGGCCCTGTCGATCTTCGGCGACCACAGCGACGTGATGGCCTGCCGCGCCACGGGCTATGCCATGCTCTGCTCGGCCAGCGTTCAGGAGGTGGCCGATTTCGCCCTGATTGCCCAGGCCGCGACCCTGGAGACCCGCATCCCCTTCCTGCACTTCTTCGACGGCTTCCGCACCTCCCACGAGGTGAGCAAGATCGCCCTGCCCAGTGACGCCACGGTGCGGGCAATGATCGACGACGAACTGGTCACCGCGCACCGGGAGCGCGCCCTATCACCCGACCACCCGGTGATTCGCGGCACCTCGCAGAACCCTGACGTCTATTTCCAGGGCCGGGAATCGGTCAACCCCTTCTACGACCAGGTGGCGGACAAGCTGGAAGCCGCGATGGCGCGCTTCGCCGAACTCAGCGGACGGCGCTACGGCCTGTTCGAGTACGTCGGCGATTCCCAGGCCGACCGGGTGATCCTGCTGATGGGCTCCGGCATCGGCGCGGCCCAGGAGGCGGTGGAGCACCTGGTGGCCGAGGGCGAGCCGGTCGGCATGCTCAAGGTGCGGCTGTTCCGCCCCTTCGATCCGCAGCGTCTGCTCGCCGCGATTCCCGCCAGCGCGCGCAAGATCGCCGTGCTGGACCGCACCAAGGAGCCCGGTTCGGACGGCGAGCCGCTCTACAAGGACGTGCTCGGGGCCTATGCCCAGGCCTTAAGCGAGGGGCGCATCGAACAGATGCCGCGCATCAGCGGGGGCCGTTTCGGCCTCTCCTCCAAGGAGTTCACCCCGGCGATGGTCAAGGGCCTGTTCGACGAGCTGTGCAACGAGCGCCCGAAGCACCCCTTCACCGTCGGCATCATCGACGATGTGAGCCACACCAGCATCGATTGGGATCCTGCCTTCCGTCCCGCCGCCACCCAGGGGGTCACCGCCTGCGTGTTCTACGGCCTGGGGGCCGACGGCACGGTCTCGGCGAACAAGAACTCGATCAAGATCATCGGCGAACAGACCGACAACTTCGCCCAGGGTTATTTCCAGTACGACTCCAAGAAGTCCGGCGCGGTCACCGTCTCCCACCTGCGCTTCGGTCCCAAACCGATCGACTCCACCTACCTGATCGGGGATGACGAGGCGAGCTTCGTCGCCTGTCACCAGCCGATCTTCCTCGACCGCTACGACATGCTCGACATGGCGGCCCCGGGGGGCGTGTTCCTGCTCAATACCGCCACCCCGCCGGACCGGGTATGGGACAGCCTGCCCGGGCACATGCAGCAGCAGATGATCGACAAGGGTCTCAGCTTCTACACCATCGACGCCTACAAGATCGCCGACGAGACCGGCATGGGGCGGCGCATCAACACCATCATGCAGACCTGCTTCTTCGCCATCTCCGGGCTGCTGGAGCAGGACAAGGCCATCGCCCTGATCAAGGAGGCGGTGAAAAAGACCTACGGCAAGAAGGGGGTGCGCCTGCTGGAACGCAACTACGCCGCCATCGACGCCGCCCTGGCGGGCCTGCATCAGGTCGCGGTGCCCGGCTCGGTCACCCACGACCAGACCCGTCACCCGGTGGTGCCGGAGAGCGCCCCCGCCTTCGTCCAGCAGGTCACCGCGCGGATCATCGCCGGCAAGGGCGACAGCCTGCCGGTGAGCCTGATGCCCGCCGACGGCACCTGGCCCCTGGGCACCACCGCCTATGAGAAACGCAACATCGCCCTGCAGCTGCCCAAGTGGGAGATGGACCTGTGCACCCACTGCGGCAAGTGCCCCCTGGTCTGCCCCCATGCGGCGATCCGCTCCAAGGTGTTCCCCGAGGCCCTCGCCGCGGAGGCCCCGGAGGGCTTCCTGCACACCCAGGTGAAAGGCGGCAAGGACTTCGAACCCGGCACCCACATCAGCTACCAGGTGGCCCCGGACGACTGCACCGGCTGCGGCCTGTGTGTGGAGATCTGCCCGATCCGCGACAAGCAGAATCCCAAACGCAAGGCCCTCAACATGGTGTCCGACCCGGCCTACCACGACAGGGAGCGCAGCCACTGGGACTTCTTCGTCGGGCTGCCCGAGTACGACCGCACCAAGCTCAAGGAGACCACTCTCAAGGGCGCCATGATCATGCAGCCCCTGTTCGAGTTCTCCGGCGCCTGCGTGGGCTGCGGCGAAACTCCCTATGTAAAGCTCGCCACCCAGCTGTTCGGCGACCGCATGGTGATCGCCAACGCCACCGGCTGCTCCTCGATCTACGGCGGCAATCTGCCTACCACCCCCTACACCACCAACCCGGAGGGCCGGGGACCGGCCTGGTCCAACTCCCTGTTCGAAGACAACGCGGAGTTCGGCCTCGGCATGCGGGTGGCCATCGACAAGCAGGCCGACCACGCCCGGGAACTGCTGCGCGCCCTGCGTGAACCCATCGGCGCGGAGTTGTCCGACGCCCTGCTCAACGCCGACCAGCACAGCGAAGCGGCGATCTTCGAACAGCGCGAACGTATCGAAACCCTCAAGACGAAACTGCGCACCCTCGGCACCCCCGAAGCGCGCAGCCTGCTCGCCACTGCGGACAGTCTAGCGAAGAAGAGCGTCTGGCTGGTGGGCGGCGACGGATGGGCCTACGACATCGGCTACGGCGGCGTCGACCATGTGCTCTCCACCGGTCGCAACGTCAACATCCTGCTGCTCGACACTGAGGTCTACTCCAACACCGGCGGTCAGACCTCCAAAGCCACCCCCCTGGGCGCGGTAGCCAAGTTCTCCGCCGGGGGCAAGGCCAGCAACAAGAAGGATCTGGCCCTCATGGCCATGGCCTACGGCAATGTCTACGTCGCCCAGGTCGCCTTCGGCGCCAAGGACGTACAGACCCTGCGCACCTTCCTAGAAGCCGAGGCCTACGATGGCCCCTCCCTGATCATCTGCTACTCCCCCTGCATCGCCCACGGCGTCGATCTGGCCAACAACATCCGCCAGCAGGAGATGGCGGTCGACTCCGGCCACTGGCCCCTGTTCCGCTACGACCCGCGGCGCACTGAAGCCGGGGAAAACCCGCTCAAGATGGACTCCAAAGAACCCTCCATCCCCTACCGGGATTTCGCCGCCACCGAGACCCGCTTCAGCGTCCTGCAACGCACCAACCCGGAAGCCTCGGAGCGCTTCATCCGGCAGGCGCAACAGCAGATCAAGACCAAATACCAGTTGTATGAGCAGTTGGCGCATCTGGCGGTGGCGCACAAGGAATCGGAGACCGGGAAATCATGAGCCGGAAGCGTGGACGTTTGAATGTAATGGCCCGATGGCTGGCAGCGGGACTGCTGCTGGGGATCTCATCAGTGTCACTTGCCGATGAGGACAAGCGCATATGGGTCGAGCTGCCCGAGCGCATGCAACAGCACATGATGGCGAACATGCGGGATCACCTGGAGACGATTAACCGGATGCTGGAACTGATGGCCGATGAGCAGCTGGAGGCCGCCGGGGAACTGGCGGAGCAGCGGCTTGGGATGAGTTCATTGGCTGCCCATGGCGCGGAGCATATGGGGCGGTTTATGCCGGAGGGTATGCGTAAGGCAGGGATGGAGATGCATCGGGCTGCGAGCCGGTTTGCGGTTGTGGCTCAGGAGGGGGATTTGGCGCTTGGCTATAAGACTTTGCCCGAGATTACAGCTGCTTGTACCGGGTGTCATGCAGGCTACAGGATCCGATGACACATTGATAATTTGCAGGCGTATATTTCAGACTTTTGATAGAACATCCCCCAAGGGACTGCGAACAGCCGAGCCACCACGCTGAATGACATGGGTATAGATCTGGGTTGTCCGCACGTCCTTATGACCCAGCTGCTCTTGAACGGTGCGGATATCCTGTCCTCGTTCGAGCAGGTGTGTGGCGAAGGAGTGACGCAAGCTATGACAGCTTGCCTTTTTATCGATACCCGAAGCCCTGACTGCGCCCGTAACCGCCTTTCGGACACAACTCTCATCCAGATGGTGACGGCGCTTCGCGCCAGAACGTGGATCGATACCGCGTTGGCCTGCGGGAAACAGATATTGCCACTTCCATTCACGTTCTGCGTTCGGATACTTCTTCGCCAATGCATGAGGCAGATATACCGTACCAAACCCTTCGGCCAGGTCCCTTTCATGTTGTGTACGCACGACCTCCAGATGCCTCCTCAGCGGAGTAATCAGCTCATCGGCCAAAGTCACAATCCGATCCTTCCCACCCTTACCGTTTCGCACGAAGATGGCTCGATGCTCAAAATCGAGATCCATCACACGCAATCTCACACTTTCAATCAACCTCAGTCCTGAACCGTACTGAAGGCATGCAATGAGCCAATACTGGCCTTGTAATCGTGCCAGTACCCGGGCGACCTCCTCTCTACTCAGAACCACAGGGAGCCGCTGAGGTTTTTTCGCCCTGACTACTCCATGAATTTCCTTCAGAGGTCGCTCCAGGACATGTCGATACAGGAATACCAGGGCATTGAGTGCCAAGTTCTGGGTTGCAGCCGCGACATTTCCCCTCACAGCCAGATCTGACAGAAACCGCCCGACCTCAGACTCACCCATCTCTCTTGGATGACGTTTCTTGTGAAAATAGATATAGCGCTTAATCCAATGGAGGTAGGCTTCTTCTGTACGTCGACTATAGTGGCGGACCCGAATCTGACTGACAACTTCCTGCAAAAAAGGCGAATTTTTTACTTGATCATCCATGCGTTTGTTCTCATTTTGTTTCCATTCAATGCAAGAGTAGTTTAATTCCTATTTCAGGTCAAACGAATGGAGGCAAATTGCACGGTAAGTACGACCGGGAAGCATCGAACGAAGAAGGACTGATACCGTAATAGACTCTGGTAAGCTGCTGTTTTTTGGTATACAAATAGAGTTGGACAGGGAGGTTGGATGAGTATTTTCACCCTCCCGCACTTAAACCACTAACAGGCAATGCGCCCGTTTTCTTTTGTATTATTCGCCCGCTTTGCAACTATTTTGTTGAATTTGTGGATGATTTGCACGCCGAACAGGTGGATATGGGGGTTAACGGGCAAAATGCCTGCTACTCAATGTTCGGTGTAATCAAGGAGTAGTAGTGCACATATACGCGATTTATCTAATACTGCTTCTCATGCTTGTTGGGGCGCTATCTGCTTCTTACTTGCTTCAAGGAACCAGCTGGTGGATTGATAATTTAGGGGCAAATTTATCGACTGAGGTTGCAGGAATATTAATTACTCTGTTGATAGTTGAGCGCTTGCTAAAAATGAGCAAGGACGAAGAAGAGAAAAAGAAAGCAAAGCCTGCTTATCAGAAAATTTATCAATCCATGAAAGACGTTGTTGAATTGGCGGAGTTTATGATTAAAGCGGCCTCTACTGCGCCGGTTGAGAAACAGCCAAAAAGCGCAAAGGAAACGTTTTCAGAGGCAAGAGTATCAAATTTAAGATATCTAGATTTTACTGCCACGGGGCATATGGCTGATGCCAACTGGGGAAACATAAGCGAACTAATCCTTGGCAATGCAAAAATACAAATACATGATGCATTCGATCTATATATCGCATTTTTGCCGTCTGAATACGTGAGCGCTATTAATGAGGTGATTGAGCACCCGTTTTTCTCCCACTGGTTCAATACGTACAAGGCAGTCGATAACATTGAATATCGTGCAGCCATTTATCGTACGCAACAGCCTAATCTATGGGAAAAGGCAGATCATTTTGCGCAGCCATTTTTTAAATCACTAATCAAGGCCGTAGAAATTCATAACAAATTGTCGGATACCAAAATTCCAGTTGGTGCAGATTGGCTATTAGCTGAATTAGGTCCTGGTGTTGGTACAGGAAGGTGGGATAAATGCACCGAACAAGGGGCTCCAGCCGACCCCAAAAACGCTGGCGCGTTTTAGGTTCGGCTGAGCCCAGGCGTTAGCCTTAATATGGGGGTGAGCAATATGGGATGGTCCTCATATCTTGAAGACATGATTACAAAATTCGATGAACACCTACATGAAGCACAATCGTCTCTAAAAAAACCCAGTGACAATTATGAATATTCAAAAAGAGAAGCTATAACTGCATTAAAAGAGGCCGAAGCAATATCACATTTGATTCGTGATCATTTAGAAGATGCTACATCACCAGAACTTGATGCTGCGCATGAGATTTACGAATTAAGAAAAAAGGTAAAGGAATTAGATACAAAATATCAATGTGCTCAATATCAAGAATTAAAAGCAAAAAAGGAAAAAACGAAGATCGAATCTGACTTATCAAGCAAAATAAATGAATTATCAAGACAGCTGAAAGATGAGAAAAAGAAATGTAGAAAGGCAGAAAAAGATTTTGAACGAATCGCTTCAAAAGCACCTGGTGCAGCTATGGAAGCATTTATGTCAGATGGAATGATAAAGAAACACAAGCCTGAGCATGAATAATAGAAAATTGGCTAACATCAGCGTTAACTTGGACGCTCACTTCGTTCGCGCCTGTTACGCTGGCCGTTAGAGGCAAAAAAATATTGGATATCACGGAAGTTGTTGGGCAACCATTGAGCATGTTGGTGTCTGACCAATTAATTTGCCAAAACTGTCACGTTGTTGACAGGGATCGTGAGCGGTCTAGGGTCGGGTACCCTTGCCCAACGTGTGGAAAAGAAAGCGAAAGCGGCAGGTTATATTTCTCAATTAATATTCATATTCTTATTGATCTAATACAGGAGTCCTACCACGCAGAACCAAGTAATGCTAATGGCAGGCTTTATGAGGGCGTAGGCTCGCACATGGATAAACTAGACACCCACTCTAAAGAAGACTCATTCCTCTACTCGATCCGAAACGCCAAGCAGTCAGAAACATCCAAAATAAAACTATGAATAGCGGACAATCACTCCATTGTTCTCTCGAAGAGAAAAATCACATGTCATTTCTTACGGATTTTCTGAAAAAAGAAAAAAGGTTTTCTCTGTAAACACAGATCTGAGTAGAGATGTTGATAGTTAAGTAGTTCGACTATGTCAGTAACAACTGACAAGCCGACATTCCAGGACTTCGTCGATACCCAAGATTATAACAAGCCTCTTTAAGTGCGTATGCGGTACCCACAAATCCTTTGAAACGACTTTCGAAATGCTTCGTCAGATATGACCAGTATTGAGGTTCGATTTGCAGACGTTCCAGGATTGGAGGTACATCCTGATCAATGTAGCCATGTTTGTCCTCTCGAATGATACGACCGGTCCAATCTACCAGTTCAAGATAATCCTTAAGCTTGAAAGGCAAACCCTTGGGCATCTCTTTCCTCGGGTTACCAGCAAATGGTAGAAGATGCTTGGGTTGATTATTTTTCGCCTGGTTGAAGATAACGTACGATAAGTTTCGCACATTTTGAGAGGCGGTGGCCTCAATCTGGTTAAATTGGAGTTGCTAGACAACCAATGACCAGACAG
>JBEVVG010000002.1:547650-1103454 GCA_040507225.1 Candidatus Thiodiazotropha sp. | reverse complement strand
GTCTTTTTCATGGTATGGACTCCTTTGTTTGCTTGCCAGCTCTCAACTCGACCTTAGAACTCGGTCGAGGAGGAGTCCATACCATTGAGAATAAAGAGAGCGGCACACCCAGGAGGTCTAACCCTGCGGTTATAGTAGTCGGGATACGAGCGACTGGCGGCAGGCTCTTCTTCTAGACGTCCCTTACCCTCGCGGGTGTGGGCTGGGGAGAGGGGAAATGCCTGGTAACAGCTGGCGGTGTCACCCGCGGCTTCAGAACCTGAAATTATCAACTCAGGTTTTTCATCATCCTGACCGCGTTGCGCTGATACGGATCCAGATACTCCCCATGTGTAAGCCGGGCTAAACAGCCAATCCGGTTGATCGTCATCGACGGTTTTCAATAAATCCGGTGACGAAACAGCCACCCGGCACTCACCAGGGTCGTCAGGGCAATCACCACCAGGGGCCAGAGCTGGTCCAGCAGCAGTTCCAGTGGCGTACCCTCGAGGAACACTCCACGTAACAGAATCAGGAAATACCGCAGCGGATCCCCATACGTCAGCCACTGCACCACCTCCGGCATGTTCGCGATCGGGGTGGCGAAACCGGACAGGATGACCGCCGGCACCATGAACAGAAAGGCTCCCAGGACCGCCTGCTGCAGGGTCTCGGCCAGGGAAGAGATCATCAGGCCGATGCCGATCGCTGCGAGGACGAACAGCACGATCCCGGCGTACAGGGTGCTCAGTTCCCCGACCAGCGGTACCCGGAACCAGAAATGGGCGATCAGGATCACCAGGCTCGCCTCCACCACCCCGATAACGAACGCCGGAGTGGCCTTGCCGATGAGGATCTCCAGTGGGCGCAGGGGCGTCACCAGCAACTGGTCGAAGGTACCGTGTTCCCGCTCACGCGCCACCGACAGAGCCGTGACCACCAGGGTCACCACCAGGGTCAACACTCCCACCACGCCGGGAATGAAGAACCAGCGGCTCTCCAGGTTGGGATTGAACCAGGCGCGCATCACCAGCTGCGCCGGAGGACCGCTGGCAGCCTGTTCCCGGCTCCAGCGCTCATTGAATGCGGCGACGATCTCGCTGGCGTAGTTGAGGGCCACCTGGGCGGTGTTCGAGTTGCGCCCATCGAGCAGCAGCTGTACCTGTGCGCTGCCCCCGGTCAAAAGGGTTTCCGAAAAGCGTGGATCGATGCGCAGAACCAGGATCACCTCCCGGGCATCGAGCAGTGGGGCGATCTCCTCCTCGCTGCGGATCACCCGGGTCAGTTCCAGGGTGGGTGAGCCGTCGAACGCCGCCACCAGTTCCCGGGCCGTCTGCCCGCCATCCTGGTCGTACAGGGCGAAGGGCACATGATTGAGGTCATAGGACGCGGCATAGCCGAACACCACCAGCTGGATCAGGGGCGGTACGAAGGTCACGACCCGACTCTTGGGGTCCCGCAACAGCGCCAGGAACTCCTTGATGATCAGGGCCAGAATCCGTTGCAGCATGGACGGGTCACTCCAGGCGCTTGTGCAGCTTCTTGCGCACCAGACCGAAAAAGATCAATCCCATCAGGCACAGCGCCAGGGCATTCGGCAGAATCACCGACCAGACATCGCCGGCGAGGAACAGGGATTGCAGGATGGCGATGAAATAGCGCGCCGCCACGATATGGGTGATGCCCTGTACCGGCAGCGGCATCGAATCGATATCGAAGAGAAACCCGGACAACAGGAACGCGGGCAGGAAGGTGGTAACGATGGCGATCATCCCGGCCACGAACTGGCTCTTGGCCACCACCGAGATCAACAGCCCCATGCCCAGAGCCACCAGCAGGAACAGCGCAGAACAGAGCAGCAGCAACCAGGGAGAACCGCGTAGCGGCACATCGAACTGCCAGATGGCCATCGAGACGGAGATCCCCATGCCGCCCATGCCGAGCAGGAAATAAGGCAGGATCTTGCCGATCAGCAGCTCCTTCAGGGTCACCGGGGTGGCCATCAGGGCTTCCAGAGTGCCGCGCTCCCACTCCCGGGCCATCACCAGGGCGGTGAGCAGTGCGCCGACCAGGGTCATGTTGATCGCCACCAGCCCCGGCACCAGGTAGTTGCGGCTGCGCAGCTCCGGGTTGAACCAGATCCGCGGCTGCATCGCCACCGGCTTGACCAGGGCCCGGGCCCGGGCCGCCAGTTCGCGCTCCAGCCAGCGCTCCCAGGTGCCCCGCACATAGCCCTCCATGAGGCGCGCGGTGTTCGCGTCCACCCCATTGACGATGAGCTGGATCGGGGCATTCTGTTCGCCCTTTAGACGCGCCGCAAAATCCCCGGGCAGCACCAGGATCCCGTCCAGATGTTTCGCCATGAGCGCGCTCTGGGCCTGTTGCCGGGTGCTGAACAGCTTTGACCTGAAGTAGCTGGAGTGCTGGAAGGAGGCGGCGAAACTGGCCGCCTCGGCGCTGGCCTGTTCGGTTACGATCCCCAGGCGCAGATCCTTCGCATCCATGGAGACCCCGTAGCCGAACAGCAGCAGCAGGGCTGCCGGCAGCAGGAAGGCGATGGCGATGCTGCTCGGATCCCGCAGCACCTGCAGGATCTCCTTGCGGATCAGACCGCGCACCCGCCGGTTCATGCCGCGGTCCTCCCTTCAACCAGGGACAGGAACGCTGCCTCTAGGCTCTCCGCATCCCCCTGCTGGCGTTTGATCTCCCGGGGCGTACCCATGGCCAGGAACTCCCCCAGAGCCATGATCGCGAGCCGGTCGCAGTACTCCGCCTCTTCCATGAAGTGGGTAGTGATGAGGATCGTCACGCCAGCCTCGGCGAGGCGGTTGATGCGCGCCCAGAACTCCCGTCGCGCCAGGGGATCCATGCCGGACGTGGGTTCGTCGAGAAACAGGATATCGGGCTCGTGCATCATCGCACAAGCCATGGCGAGACGCTGTTTGTAGCCGAGGGGCAGATCGGAACTTTCGGTCTCCGCATAGTCCCCCAGTTCCAGGGATTCCAGGGCCCAGGCGACCCGCTTGCTGCGCCGCTTCCCGGAGAGGCCGTAGACCTTGGCGAAGAAATCCAGGTTCTGCTGCACGGTGAGATTGGCGTAGAGGGAAAATCTCTGCGACATGTAGCCGATCCGAGCACGTGCCCGGGCCGGCGCCTTGCGCAGGTCCTTGCCCGCCACCTCGAGATGTCCGCTGCTCGCGGGGAGCAGCCCGCAGAGCATGCGAAAGGTGGTGGTCTTACCCGCCCCGTTGGCGCCCAGAAGACCGAACACCTCGCCGGAACCCACCCGGAAATTCAGATCCTTGACCGCGATGAAATCGCCGAAGCGTCGGGTCAGGCCCTCCACCCGGATCGGGTCACCCTCACCCGCCGGGTGGGGGGCGCTGGCTGGGGGCCGGGCGGTTGTCTCCTGCACACCGGACAGATGGGTGATGAAGGCGTCCTCGAAACGGGGCGCCACCGCGACCAGGTCCTCCGGGGCCACTCCCAGGTCCGCCGCCTGCAGTCCGCCCGGCTCCCGCAGCACCAGTCTCAAACCATCCCCCTGCAGGGTGGCATCGATCACCTGGGGGTGTTCCGCGAGACGAAACTGCCACTGGCGCCGTTCGCTGTCCGGCACCGAGAGCCGGTAGGTACGTCCCTCCAGGGGTTGGGAAAAGCTTGCCGGGGTGCCTTGGCCGATGATCTCGCCCTTGTGCAGCAGCACCACCCGGGCGCAGCGCTCCGCCTCATCCAGATAGGCGGTGGAGAGCAGCACGCTCATACCCTCCTCGTCCACCAGCCGGTAGACGATGGCCCAGAGCTCCCGCCGGGAGACTGGATCCACCCCCACGGTGGGTTCATCGAGCAGCAGCAGTTGAGGAGAACGCACCAGGGTGCAGGCGAGCCCGAGTTTCTGTTTCATACCCCCGGAGAGCTGCCCGGCCAGGCGCCGGGTATAGGGCGCAAGCCCGGTCATCGCCAGCAGTTCCCGGTAGCGCTCGGCCCGGGCCTGGGGGTCCACCCCTTGAAGGTCGGCATACAGATCCAGGTTCTCCTGTACCGAGAGATCCTCATACAGGCCGAACCTCTGAGGCATATAGCCGACCCGATCATGTACCTGCTCCGGCTCACGGATCACGTCCACTCCCGCCACCGAGAGATCCCCCGCATCCGCCAGCAACAGCCCCGCTGCGAGCCGCATCAGGGTGGTCTTGCCGGCCCCGTCAGGGCCAATCAGGCCGGTCACCTCGCCGGGCCTGATGTTCAGGCTGACCCCGTTGAGCGCCCTGACCTCACGGCCACCGACCCGGAACCCCTTGCTCAGTCCGGTAGCGGTCAGTACCGCCTCTGTCATGGCGTGTCCGGGGCGCTGCAGTCCGGGCTTGGGCCTGTGCCACCGGCCAGATCCAGGGTTACGGTGACCGGCATGCCAAGCCGCAACTCCTCCCGGGGGTCGCAGACGAACACCCGGGCCTGGTAGACCAGATCGGTGCGGGTGTCTTCGGTCTGAACCGACTTGGGGGTGAATTCCGCGCTGGGAGAGATGTAGCCGATCCAGCCCGGGTATTCCCGGCCCGGGAAACTGTCGCTGCCGAGGGTGGCGGTCATCCCTGACCGCACCTGTCCGAGACGTGCCTCCGGCAGGTAGACCCGTGCCCACAACGGCTGGGTGAGCGCCAGAGTCAGCAGCGGACGTTCCGGCGAGGCCATGTCGCCGGGTTCCAGGATACGGCTCTGGATGATGCCGTCCGCCGGGGCGTAGAGTTCGGTATCCCGCAGGTTGCGCTCCGCCAGGGCCGCCTCGGCCTGCAGGGCTGCGAGGGTCGCCCGGGCCGCCGCGATCTGTTCCTCCCTGGGCCCCGCCTGGGCCAGTGCCAGGCTGGCCTCGACCGCTCGCACGTTGTCCCGGGCCGCCTCCGCCGCAGTACGCGCGTCTTCCGACTGTTGGGCAGAGGCCAGACTGCGTTTCTCCAGATCGCGGATTCTCTGGTAACTGCGCTCCAGGTTGTTCGCCTGTGTATGCGCCGCCGCCAGTTCCGCCTCCAGCTTGCGGATCTCCTCCGGACGGGTCCCCGCCTCCATCTCCCGCAGCACCTCCTGCTGCGCCCGCACCTGGGCCTGAGCCGCGTCGCGGGCCAGTTCGGAGCGCTGCTGATCGAGCCGGGCAAGCAGATCGCCTTGTTTGACCCGCGCCCCCTCGTTGACCGTCAGTGTGGCGATCCGGCCACTCGCCTCGAACGAGAGATTCACGAGCCTGACATCGATATTGCCGTAGACCCTGAGTTGAGAGCTGTCCTGCTCCGTGGTGTGGTTCTGCTTCCAGAACCAACCGGCTGCTCCGGCTATGCCTACGAGCAGCACGATCGGAATTAATTTACGTTTGTCCATAGGCTGCAGTATACGTCTCCTGCTGATCGAATGCTTCAAGCACCCGCGGTGGGTCTTAGTTTTGAGTGTTGAGTTTTTAGTTGGGGCGTTCGCTTCGCTCACGGTTTATTGGATTTCACCTCTCCCTGGAAATCTGTCCTCTCGTTCCCACGCTCTGCGTGGGAATGCTGACTGGGCTTTGACGCCCCTATCAGAACCGGAAATACGACATGGCTTAGGTATTCATTCCCACGCGGAGCGTGGGAATGAGAAAAAAATAAACCGTGAGCGCAGCGAACGCCCCAACTAAAAACTCAAAACTAAGCGCTCAACACTTGAGTCCCCTCAAATGTGATTCACTTGGCATTCAAACCTTAAGAATCCGCTATTGATTCCCCCCCTCGGAAGGATTGTGATATACCCAAATTAACAGTTCTTGCTTTTGGGAAAAAATTGCCATGTTCGCGTCACGCTTGAAATTCCAGGGCCTGCTATCCTGCCTGGTCCTTGCTGCCTTGTTGACCGCCTGTGGCGGCGGAAGCTCCTCATCTTCATCCACGTCCACCGACGACAGCAGTGGCGGCAGTACCACCTCACAGGGTGATAACACCGGTTCGGTGAACGTGATGCTGACCGATGCGCCGGCAGACCTCGATCTGTTCTCCGCCATCAACGCCTCGATCGAGCGCATCGAGCTGATCGGCGGCGACGAAAACCGCTTCCCCCTGTTCGAGGGACCGACCGAGACCATCGACCTGCTGTCCCTGCGCAACGAGGCCATGCCCTTCGCCTACCGTGACGATGTGCCGGCAGGCAGTTACTGTAAGATCCGCCTCACCCTGAGCCAGCCGGATGGCCTGGAACTGGTGCTGGCCGTGGACGGGTCCAGCGAATATCCCAATCTGCCCGGCAACGGCAAGATCGATCTGCTGGCGCGTGGTTGTTTCACGGTTTCCGAAGGTGCGCCGATCACCGTGCAGATCGACCTGGACGCAGGCAATTCAATTCATGTGGTGCAGACCGGCAACCGCACCCGATACAACTTCCGCCCGGTGGTCCTCATCGACGTGGTGGATGCGGAATTTTCCGCCAAGCTGGTGCGCATGGAGGGGGTGATCCGTGACAGCGACGCCACGACGCAGAGCCTGCTGCTGTGCGATACCCTGCCCAACGCCCAAGCCGAGGCGGCCGACTGCATCACCCTGCAATTGGGTCCGCAAAGCGCTTATTTCGACAACCTGAGCGAAGCAGGCGACGCCCAGCCGCTGAACGCAGTGCTGCAGCCGGAACTGCGCGGCACCGCCGCCACCGCGGTGGGCCTCACCAGCAGCCAGCCGGTACAGTTGACCCCGGTCGAGGTGCCGGAAGAGGCCTGGCCAGGCACGGGATTCTGCCGTCTGTGGGAGGCCGGGGTGGACCCCAGCGCTCAATCCAGCACCGATGACCAGATCTGCAACGATCCGGATTTGCATGTACCCAGTGGTTGGGTGCTGGTCGATGACCAGGGACTGGTTGTCGTGGATCACCGCCCGCGCCTGACCCTGGACACCCTGGTGGTGGAGACCGGCAGCTTCGGCGATTTCGCGGGTAGCGTCACAGTGGATGCCAGCGCCTCCCAGTTCACCCTGCAAGGCACCGCTCCCCTGCTGGTCCATCTGCAGAATCCCCAGGGCTACAACGGCACCCGGATCCTCAGCAACCTGGGCGAGGTCCTCGATTACACCGCAATCACCGCGCCGTTGAGCCTGACCCTGGACGGAGTGACGGAATCGGACAGTGTGGTAAAAGCGGCGCTGGTCATCATCGACCCGGATCAGCTCGACCTGATCGCGGCCAGCGGCGAGGTCGCCTCGCTGAACGGTGAAGGCTTCATCCTCATTCCCGAAGCCGGAACCAGCCCCTGCGATGTCAGCGGGGATGTTACCGTGAACACGACTGCGGAGACCGATTACACCACCGTTACCACCACCGCCGACCAGGTGGAGGTCAGCCCGGGCGGTACTCTGGAAGCGGGCCAGAGCGTGAACGTCAATGGCAGTTGCGATTCCGGAGTCCTCACCGCCACCAGTGTCGTGATCCAGATCGACGAGACACTTTAAGCGATATCCACCCGTCATCCGGATCTCTGCGGATGACGGGCGGCGACGCGGATTCTCCAGACCCACAGCAGCCCCACCAGGCAGACCAGACCGAACACTCCCCAACCTGCGTAGCGCCCCAGCATGTCGAGTATCTGAGGCATGTACACACCGAAAAAATAACCCACCAGGATGAACTGGCCGATTCCCAGCGCCACACCCAGGGCATTGAAACGGGCAAAGGTCCGGTAGTCCAGACGAAACACTCCGGCCAGGGCCGGCATCACCCAGGAGAGGGGGCCGCTGAATCGGGCGGCGAACACGGCCAATGCTCCGCGCCGCCGGAAAAAGGCCCTGCCCCGCCGGTAGCCCTCAGGTTTGAACATCCGACCGGGTAGCGGCCAGCGGGCCAGTTGATCGAACAATCCCCTGCCGTAGCGACGCCCGAGCCAGTAACTGGCGTGATCGCCCAGCACTCCGCCCAACAGCATCACGCCGAACACACCCCAGACGTTCAAGGCTCCCATACCCGCCAGCAAGGCGCCGGATATAAAGAAGACCTCACCCAGAATCGCCAGTGAAAAAGGGATCAGCGTTTCGAAAAACGCACCGAGAAACAGCACCGCATAGGCCCCGTTGCGGTATTCAGCCAGTCGCTCGGTAAGGAACTGGGGCTGCAACAGTTCAGCGAATGACATCGTATTTCCGGTAGCGTTTGAAGCGAATCGGCAGCAGTGCTTCATACAACCATCGCAGGGACTGGCGCAGGTAGCCCCGGCTGTCGAAGCGACGGGTGGAGGTGGAAACCTGGTCGGTTGGAACGTAGAAAAACCGCCCGTATCGACGGCATTCCCGGAGAAACAGCAGATCCTCGGAAAAGTTGAGATCCTCCCGGTATCCCACGCCCCGGGCGATCGGTGCACGGGCGATTTGGATCGAGAAAGAGCTCTTGCTGAGCCGATGCACCAGATCGAACAGGTGGAACCAGAGCCGGGCATATCCCCCCGCAGGCGGATGCGGCCTTACCCGGGTGGTCCCCACGCTCAGCCCCTCCCCGCCATGTCGGTTCAACCAGCTGTTGAGCTGCTGCAGAAAGCGCGGCCCGAGCCGGGTATCCGCATCGCACATCACCACCCACTCGGTCTCCTGAGAGAGCGCCGCCAGGCCGGTGTTACGGGCCCGGGAAACACCCGGTTCACTGTTCAGCACCCGCAGCGTGATGCCGGCCTGCAAGGCCCTCCGGGCACAGCTTTCGGCAATCTGCCGGGTCGCGTCAGTGGAACCGTTCTCGACCAGAATGATCTCCATGCGTCCGGCCGGATAGTGTTGCGCCAGCAGCGCGGACAGGGTGGCCTCCAGTTCACCCTCTTCGTTGTGCGCCGGCACCAGGATGGCGATGAAATGCCGGTGCAGCCGCTCATCGATCTCATGCACGATGCGGGACAGCGCCGCCTCGGTGCGCCAGGGTGGTGTGAACAGCCGGGTCTCTGCACAGGCCTCCAGAGCGGTGGACAGATCGAATGCCGCATCCTGGTTGCGGGTCGCAAAATAACCGTGACTGCTGAGGTAGTAGGCCAGGTACTCCTGCTCGGTCTGGTTCGGGGTGGGAATCAGCAATCCCCGTTTGCCGTGTTCCACCAGATCCATGACCGTAGTGTAACCGGCCCGGGAAATCACACAGCGGGCGCGGCTGAAGAGTGATTGACGCAGTTCGCCACTGGCGATCGCATGGATCTCCAGATCCTCACGCCGCCAGGGATCGTATCGCCGTGCATCCTCCGAGGCCGCACCCAGCACGAACACCTTACGCCCCGGCAGTTCAGCGGCCTGCTCGAGCAGGTCGTGGATGAAACCCTGCTTGTGTTCCAACAGATAACCGCTGATGACGAACAGGTAATCGATATCCTGCTCGAGCGCGATATGCCGGTAGGAGGAGAGTATCCCCACATAGCGGTGACAGCAGCGATGCAGGTAGAGTGTGTGCGCCAGATGCCCGGCCAGGTTCAGGCTCGGGCAGGGGAAATCAGGAATGAACACACAATCGAATTTTCGCAGCGCGGAGACATTCACATGCTCGGTGAGCCAGGATGCCTCGCGCAACCCCTTGGGCGGAATAAACGCAACCTGGTGAGTGAGAATGAAGGATGGCGTCCAACGGCTGTAGAACCCGTAGCGACCGTCACTGAAAATGAAATCGTAGTCCGCCGCCATCGACTCCACCGCCCGATGCTCCCGGCGGATCAGACCCCAGGTTCTGAGCAGATCCAGCAACAGATAGGCATAGAGTCGCCAGCCAACGCCCCGTTCCAGCGGGGGATAGTCTGGCAATTCGCGAAATTCCACCTGTTCGTCATCACCCAGTTCCTGGCGCAGGAAGCGCAGGGCATTGCCATGGGATACCAGGGTCAAACTGTAATCGCGACGCAGAAACTCACGCACGACCACCAGACTCCGGGTGGCATGACCGAGCCCGAGGGAGCTGATGGCAAACAGGGCGCGGGGCGTGGTTTTATTGCTCATGACCGTCCAAATTCCCTATCGGCCGCTTCCATAACCGGTTCCTGCCGGTCACAGGGCAGCCGCAGGAGTGAGAACATACACGCCAATCATGACAGGAGTGTGATTCGGCCCGGCTGGCGCCGCTCAGCCTGAGTGCTCAGGCACAGCCCGATGTGACAATTTTGTAATAAACTTCTAATTTACAGGGTCTATCAAATGATCTTTGTGACATATTGCCAGGTTGGCAGCAGGCTGACAGAGCCAACGCAGGACAGCATTCAAGAGGCATCATGAGCAACTCCAAACTGATTTTCTGGGTCTCCCTCTTCCTCCTGGCTGTTGGCAACTTCTCGTTCTTTTCCCATCTCGTCGAAGTCTATCCCCTGAACTGGCAGAATCTGCCTTTTCTGCTTTCGGTGGTTGTGGTGCTGGGTTGCGTCAACCTGGTGTTGCTCTCCCTGGTATGCTTTGGCCGGGCCACCAAGTGGGTGCTGATCACCCTGCTGATCACCACAGCGGCCGCTGCTTACTTCATGGATGCCTATCACGTCATCATCGATGACGACATGATCGACAACGCATTGAAGACGGATCTGCATGAATCCCTGGACCTGGTCAGTTGGAAACTGATCCTGTACCTGGTGCTGATGGGAGTTGTGCCGGCCTACCTGGTCTACCGCGCACCACGGGTCAAACAAAACCTGCGGCAGGCGATCATCTCCCGCGCCAAACTGCTCACCGGCGCCCTCGTCCTGCTGATCGGGGTGGTGGTGGCCTTTGGGGATCACTACGCCAGCTTCGCCCGGGAGCACAAATCCCTGCGTTACTACACCAATCCCGCTTACTATCTCTACGCCCTGGGGAAAACCGTGGGCAAGCATTTTAAGCAGGACAGCGGGCCGATGAAGGTGATCGGCAAGGACGCGCTGATTCCGCAACATGATGAGGACCGGGAACTGGTGATCCTGGTGGTTGGGGAAACCGCCCGCTCCGACCACTTTTCGCTCAACGGCTATGCGCGCGACACCAACCCGTTGCTGGCGCGTGAAAAGGTCGCCAGTTTCCGTAACGTCTGGGCCTGCGGCACCTCCACGGCGATCTCGGTGCCCTGCATGTTCTCGATCTACGATCAGGACGGGTACAGCAAGTCCAAGGCGGCCCGCACCGAGAACGTGCTCGACATCCTGCAGCGTGCCGGGGTCAGCGTCCTGTGGCTGGACAACAACTCCGATTCCAAGGGGGTGGCCTTGAGGGTGCCCTACCAGAGTTACAAGTCCCCGGATATCAATCCCGAGTGTGACAGTGAATGCCGTGACCTGGGCATGTTGAGCAACCTGCAGGAGCACATCGATGCTCATCCCGACGGGGATCTGCTGGTCGTCCTGCATCAGATGGGTAATCACGGTCCCGCCTACTATAAACGCTACCCGGCGGAATTCGAACGCTTCACACCGGTGTGTCAGACCAACGAACTGGCGCAATGCGATCGACAGTCCATCGACAACACCTACGACAATGCAATTCTCTACACGGACTATTTTCTATCCCAGGTCATCGAGTTGCTGAAACGCAATGCCAAACAGTTCGAGGCGGCGATGTTCTATGTCAGCGACCACGGCGAATCCCTGGGGGAAAACAACCTTTATCTCCACGGCCTGCCCAATCTGCTGGCTCCGGACACGCAGAAGCATGTCCCGATGATCTTCTGGTACAGCGACAGCTTCCTGGAGGATGGGATTTCGGTCGACCTGTTACGCGACCGGCTGGATGAAAAACTCTCCCACGACAACGTGTTCCACACTCTGCTCGGATTGTTCGAGGTGGAAACCGGGGTGTACGACCCGAAACAGGATCTGAGTCACCGGGATACGGATACTTCCCACTGAGCCTGACACCCTCGAGGCCCGATGAACCCCGCCGTCCTGTATGCCCTGCTGAGCCTGTTGTTCGCCGGTATCAACGACCTGGTGTTCAAACGCTATGCGGTCAAGGCCCGTTCCCGGGGCACGGTGATCGCTCTCATCGGTATGGTCTGGGCCGTTCTGCAATCGCTGCTCAGCCCGCCGGTGGGCGGATGGAGCGGTTTCACTGACGAGGATCTGCTGTTCGGGGTTGGCGCCGGAGTAGCCCTGACCCTGTCGAATCTACTGCTGATCGAGAGCCTTTCGCACATCGAAGTCAGCCTCGGCTCGACACTTTACCGGCTCAATACCCTTGGGGTGGTGGTGCTGTCGGTGTGGTTTCTTCAGGAGACCTTGAGTCCGCTGCAGGCTGCGGGCATCGGCTTTGGCATTCTGGCGGTGTTTCTCTTGCTGCAAACGAATCAGGGTCTATCCCATGACAGAAGCTTCCGGCAGTTTCTCGGCCTGGCGATCCTCGCCTCGTTGCTGCGCGCGGCTTATGGCGTACTGACCAAGGCCGGACTGAACCAGGGCGCGGATGGGGGCCGGATGCTGCTGATCGCCGCGGCTTGCTGGATCGTCGGTGGGGTGGCCTACGCACTGATCCGGGAGGAGGGTTTCCATCCACACACCAAACCTCTGCTGTACGGCCTGGTATCCGGAGTACTGGTAACACTGATCGTGAATTTCCTGGTGACGGCCATGTCTTACGCCGATGCCAGCCTGGTCATTCCAATCGCCAACCTGAGTTTTGTCGCCGCCCTGATTCTCTCGCTGATGCTGGGCTGGGAGCGTCTCAGCGGACGCAAACTGACGGCCATCGGACTGGCGGTGCTGTCTATCCTGCTGCTGGCGCGTTGAACACCCGACGGCCTGGGGCTAGGGTTTTCTGGGCGGCTTCGCCTTGTTCCCACGCGGAGCATGGGAACAAGATATAGATCTCGGGTTGCACTTCGTTTCACCCGGACTATGGGGGTGGAGCTTGCTCCTCTTGAGATTCCCGTGTGTCCCGAGCGAGAAGCGCAGCAAAAACCGATCAGCGAGGCTGGCTGTTTGAGCGCAGCGAGTTCCAGCCCCGCCGGTTTTTGTGAGCATCGCAGCGGTCCCCGCAGGGGCGGGACAGTCGGGCGCCGTTTCTTTTGGTTACTTTTCTTTTGGCGCAAAAGAAAAGTGACTCGCACAGGAGGGCGAAACCGGAGACATCAGATCAGAGGGGAACAGCGGTGGAGAGCCCGTTGTTCCCTTCCTGGTTCCAGGCTCCGGGTGGGATCGCTGACCCAGCCTCACGCAAAGACATCGAACCGGGGTAATCCCTCAAGGTTAAGTATGGGTTCCCACGCAGAGCATGGGAACGATAGAACATGAGTTTGGTCGCCGCCCTGCTCCTGGGCTGGAAACGACTCAGCGGGCGAAAATTCGCGACTATTAGCGTAGCTGTGCTATCCATCCTGCTGCTTGCCCACTGAACCCGGGCCGAAGCACGCTGGCAGGACCGGTAAGTGCCTCGCTCCTACCCTTTGGCCAACTTGGCAAAGGCGGCGGCCATGGCCCCTGTAGGTGGCTGGGATTTGGGTTTCCGCTCAGGCTTGCGGGATCTGTCCGCCGCCCGCCGGTCGGCACCTTGCCTTGCCTTGGCTTCCCGGGATTGGGTGGAAGCCTGCTCGTTAAGACGCATGCTCAGGCCGATGCGACGACGGGGAATGTCCACCTCCATTACCTTGACCTTGACCAGATCACCGGCCTTGACCACATCGTGCGGGTCCTTGACGAAACGGTCGGCCAGGGCGGAGATATGCACCAGACCATCCTGATGCACACCGATGTCGACGAACGCGCCAAAATTGGTCACATTGGTCACCACCCCCTCGAGAATCATGCCGTCCTGCAGATCCTCCAGGGTCTCGACGCCCTCCTTGAAACTCGCGGTCTTGAACTCCGGACGCGGATCGCGACCCGGCTTGTCCAACTCGCGAATGATGTCCCGAACCGTGGGCAGACCGAATTGCTCATCTGTGTAGTCGTTCGCCGCCAGGGTATTGAGAAACGGGGTATCGCCAATCAACTGGGTCATTGCCCGGCCGGTTTTGCTGAGGATGCGTTCCACCACCGGATACGCTTCCGGATGGACCGCCGAGGCATCCAGGGGATTGTCCCCGTTCATAACGCGCAAAAACCCGGCACACTGTTCAAAGGCCTTCGCCCCCAGCCTCGGTACCTCAAGGATCTGCCGGCGGTTGCGAAAGCTGCCATGTTCCTCCCGGTACTTGACGACATTCGCCGCCAGGCCGGCGGAAAGACCGGCAACCCGCTGCAGTAACGGCACCGACGCCATGTTGATGTCCACCCCGACCCCGTTGACGCAATCCTCCACCACCGCGTCGAGCTGGCGAGCCAGCTTCACCTGGGACACGTCGTGCTGGTATTGCCCCACGCCGATCGATTTCGGGTCGATCTTCACCAGTTCCGCCAGCGGATCCTGCAGCCGGCGGGCAATGGAGACCGCCCCGCGCAAGGAAACATCCAGGTCCGGAAATTCGTCCGCGGCGAAGGCGGAGGCGGAGTAGACCGATGCCCCCGCCTCGCTGACCATCACCTTGGTCAGACCCAACTGGGGAAACTGGCGAATCAGGTCCGCGGCCAGCTTGTCGGTCTCGCGGGAGGCGGTGCCGTTGCCGATACTGATCAGCTGCGCCTGATGACGTCTCGCCAGGTCGGCGAGAAAGCCGATCGATTCCTGCCAGTGCTTTTTCGGCACATGAGGATAGATGGTCGCGGTCTCCAGCAATTTGCCGGTCTCGTCCACCACCGCCACCTTGACCCCGGTACGCAGTCCCGGGTCGAGCCCGATGGTGGTGCGCGGTCCCGCCGGTGCGGCCAGCAGCAGGTCGTTGAGATTACGGGCAAACACCCGTATCGCCTCCTCCTCGGCGGCCTCCCGAAGTCGGGTTTTGAGATGCGTGTCGAGATGGGTGAAAATCTTGATCCGCCAGGCCCAGCGCACCACGCCCAGCAGCCAGGCATCCGCCCCGCGCCCCTGGTTCTGCAGCCCGAAATGGCGGGCAATCATGCCCTCCACGACGCCCGCTTCGGTCGGTTTCAGTTGCTCTTCACCCGGCAGGACCACATCCAGGGTGAGAATCCCTTCCTGACGCCCCCGGAACAAGGCCAGCGCCCGGTGTGATGGGATGCTGCGCAGGGCCTCCGAGGCATCGAAGTAGTCGGAAAACTTGGCCCCCTCTTTCTCCTTGCCCGCAATCACCTTCGATACCAGCAAGCCCTGTTCCCAAAGGTATTCGCGCAGGTTCCCCACCAACTCGGCATCCTCGGCGAAGCGTTCCATGAGGATCTGCCGGGCTCCTTCGAGGGCGGCCTCAGCATCCGCCACCCCTCGGTCCGCATCCACATAGGCTTCCGCCAGCTTCTGGGGCTCCTGGGACGGGTCCTCGAAGAGGCACTGCGCCAGGGGTTCCAGACCGGCCTCCCGGGCGATCTGCGCCTTGGTCCGGCGTTTGGGCTTGTAGGGAAGATAGAGATCCTCGAGACGGGTCTTGGTATCCGCCGCGAGGATCGAGGCCTTCAGATCATCCGCCAGCTTACCCTGCTCCGCGATGGATTTGAGCACCGCCTCACGGCGCTCTTCGAGTTCACGCAGATATACCAGTCGCTCACTGAGATTGCGCAGCTGGGTGTCGTCCAACCCCCCGGTCACCTCTTTACGATAGCGGGCGATGAACGGCACAGTCGCCCCCTCGTCAAGCAGCGCGATGGTGGCATCGACCTGGGGAACACGAACCTGTAATTCTTCAGCAATACGACGGGAAATGGACATCAACGAGAGATCCTGTGAGGGGTTGGGTCAGGGAATGGGTGGACTGGAAATTCCGCGCCGGGGGGCAACACATCCCCCGGCACGAATTCGCAGGAGCGATCAGTCGCCCCGTCCAATGGCATAGTAGCTGAATCCCGCAGCCTTGAGCCGTGCCGGGTCATAGATATTGCGACCGTCAAAGATCACCGGGGCGCTCAGAGACTGCTTGAGGTGATCGAAATCGGGGCTGCGGAACACCTGCCATTCGGTAACCACGATCAAAGCGTCAGCGCCCTGCAGGGTTTCATCCTGATCTTCACAGTAGACCAGGTCGTCGCGCTCGCCGTAGATCCTCTGACACTCCTCCATGGCCTCCGGATCATAGGCCCGGACCCTGGCGCCCGCGTCCCACAAGGCCTCCATCAGAACCCGGCTGGAGGCCTCGCGCATGTCATCGGTATTGGGTTTGAAGGAGAGCCCCCAGAGAGCGAAGGTCTTACCCTTGACATCGCCCCCGTAGTGACGCTGTATCTTGTCGAAGAGCACCTGCTTCTGCCGGTAGTTGACCGCTTCCACCGCGCTGAGCAGTTCCGCGTTGTATCCCACTTCCCGGGCGGTGCGCTCCAGGGCCTTCACATCCTTGGGAAAGCAGGAACCGCCGTATCCGCAACCGGGATAGATGAAGTAGTAACCGATGCGCTTGTCCGCACCGATACCCCGGCGCACCTCCTCGATGTCCGCGCCCAGGCGTTCCGCCAGGTTCGACAGTTCGTTCATGAAGCTGATCTTGGTGGCGAGGATTGCGTTGGCCGCATACTTGGTCAGTTCGGCGGAACGGATGTCCATCGCGACCAGCCGGTCGTGATTGCGGTTGAACGGCGCATAGAGTGCGCGCAGCAGTTCCGTGGTGCGCGGGTTGTCGGTACCGATAATGATACGGTCGGGCTTCATGAAGTCGTCCAGAGCGGCGCCTTCCTTGAGGAATTCCGGGTTGGAGACCACATCGAACTCCACATCCTTGCCCAACGCAGTCAGGGTCTGGTTGATCCGCTCACGCACCTTGTCCGCGGTGCCGACGGGAACCGTGGACTTGTCCACCACCACGCGGTATTCCTGCATGTTGCTGGCGATCGACTCGGCCACCGCCAGGACATACTGCAGGTCCGCGGAACCGTCCTCGTCGGGGGGAGTACCCACCGCGATGAACTGGAACAGCCCGTGCGAAACCGCCTGCTGCACATCCGTGGTGAAGCTCAGGCGCCCGGACTTGGCGTTGCGCATCACCATGTCCTCGAGACCCGGCTCGTAGATGGGGATCTGCCCCTGGTTGAGCATGTCGATTTTACGGCTGTCCACGTCCATACAGACCACTTCGTTACCCACTTCGGCAAGACAGGCGCCGGTCACCAGCCCCACGTATCCCGAGCCAAATACAGTTACTTTCATTATCAATCCTTAACAAGCAATAAAAATCTGGGCGCCATGATACTTGCTCGGGAGACCGGAAACCACATCATTGCCCCGCTTTGGACGACTCCATCACCCCATCGAGCAACTCCTGGATACGCCGATTCAGAACCCCGGATTCCACGTCCCGGGACTCGAGCAGCGGGAGAATTTCGATCACCGCCCTGCCACGCAGGATCAGCGGACTGAAAATGCGTCCCTGGGCACGCACCCCGCTGATCCGCAACGGCACCACCGGCGCGCCGGTAATGCTCGCCAGGCGCGCCGCGCCGGCCTTGATTTTCCTCGGCGGATCGCTGTCCAGGTGAATCTTGCCATGTGGGAACATCGCCACCACCTGCCCCTCGCGCAGCGCCTTGAAGGCCTGTCTCATCGCCTTTTCCGGATTGCCGGAGCGATCCACCGGGATGCAGCCCACCGCACGGAACAGCCAGCGCAGGCCAAACCGCTGGTACTGTTCGCGGGCGATCATGAAGCGCAGCGGCCGGCGGCTCGCGGCGATCATCAACAGGGGATCCAGACCGGAGATGTGATTGGAGACCACGATCGCCGCACCGCTTTGCGGCAGCGGAACAGTGACCGGCGGCAGGTGTTGATATTGCCGGCAGTAGAGGCGGTTGAGGCCATCCAGCCGGTTCAGCCAGAAACCGCCCCAATCCGTCTCCTGGGCGGCGCGGCAGGACCGTTCCAGCCACAGCAGCAGGAGACCCGCCAGCAATCCGAGCAGAAGTGCTGTGGTGGTGGTACTCATGTTGCGGGTTCCATTGCTGCGGCTGGCAAAAGAGTGGGTGGGTTATTTTTTACCCTTGCTGTAAACCTTGCGTTGAAACAGGTCGGTACGCCGGCTCACCAGCCGATCGACGAACAGCAGACCGTCGAGATGATCCACTTCGTGCTGCAGGGCGCGTGCCTCGAAACCCTCCATGGTGAACTCCAGCCGTTCCCCGGTAGGACTCTGGGCGCGCAGTTTGATCCGCTCAGCACGGATCACGTTGCCGGTATAGTCCGGCACCGACAGGCAGCCTTCGCGACCCAGTTCGAAGCCGTCCCATTCGGTGATTTCCGGATTCACCAGCATCAGATGACCGTGGTTCGGCACCGGCTTGCGGGTTGTGGAGCAGTCGAGGATGATGATCCTCTGTCCGCGCCCCACCTGAGGTGCGGCGATACCCACCGCAGCGGGGCCCGCCTGGCGGGTCTCCTCCAGATCATCGATGAATGCCAGCAGTTCTTCATCGAACACGCTGACCTCTTCCGCCACTTCTTTGAGACGCGGATCCGGCAGTGTGAGGATTTCCAAAATAGCCATGACTCGGGATCTATCTGGTCAGTGTTGACGGGCCCTAACCAATCAGGGTCTCAATGGGGGACACGCGGACATCGATGCCCTGGGTTTCCAGGGCAGCGAGGGTCGACTCAAGGGTTTCCAGGGTGACGTCCGCATATCCCTGAATGGTCATGATATAGACCGGTTTGTCGGCGCTGCCCACCACGTCGGATTCGAGTTCCAGAATGTTGAATCCGCACTCCGCGAGGGCCCCGGTGACGCTGGCCACGATGCCCGCCCGGTCCGCGCCGTTGACCCTGACCTGAAAGTTCGGGACCCGGTGCTGATGCAATCCCCCCTGCACGGTGTCCAGGTGATAACGCAACCCCAGTTTCTGCGCCACCGGATCGATGATCCCGGACAATCCAGCATCCTGATCCCGGGCGCCCACCATCATCATGATGGTGAAATTGCCCCCCAGACGAATCATCGACGCCTCACCCAGGGTAACACCGCTGCGATACAGGGCATCGGTCACCTGGGCGACGATGCCGGGCTGATCCTCGCCCACCAGAGTCAACATTTGCCAGTTCATGGTTCACCTCAGTTTTTCACGCCGCAAGGCAAGGCTTTTGACCGTGCTCAAAACAGGCCGCTACTGCGGACCCTGGAGCCAGATCAGTGATGCCATCCGTCCGGTCACCCCATCGCGCCGGTAGGAGAAGAAGCGTTCGCGGTCGGTCACTGTACAGTAATCACCGCCACCAATGAACCCCACTCCGGCACGCATCAGGCGGAATCGGGCCAACAGATAGAGATCGGCCCACCAATGCCCGGGTTTGGCTGGCTGAAAAGCCCGCGCATCACCCTGATCCACATCGATGAATGCCTGCCGGACCTCATCCCCCACCTCGAACGCGGCCGGACCGATGGCCGGGCCCATCCACGCCAACAGGGCGGCGGCCGGCGCCTCGAAGCGGGATAGCGCGCGTTCGATGACCCCGGCGGCAAGTCCGCGCCAGCCGGCATGCACCGCGCAAACCGCCTGGCCGGACCGGTCGCACAGCAACAGGGGCAGACAGTCGGCTGTCAACACCGCGCAGACCACCCCATCCCGCTGTGTAAACGCCGCATCCGCCTCGCAGCCCGGCTCCCCGGCCTCCACCAGGTCACAGCCATGCACCTGTTTCAGCCAGACCGGCTCAGCGGGCAGACCGGCCGCAGCGGCCAGACGCTGCCGATTGCGCTGTACCCGCTGCGCATCGTCCCCCACATGGTCCCCCAGATTGAGACTGGCGTAGACCCCCTGACTCACTCCGCCGTTGCGGGTGGTCATCCGCGCATGCACCCTCGGGGGCGCCGGCCAATCGGGACACAGCAGATCAGGCCGCATGTTGCGCATCCCTCGAGAGAATATCCAGCAGGGCCTGCATGTCTTCCGGCAACGGCGCTTCCCAACTCAGGGTCTCTCCGCTGAGCGGGTGCTGCAACCCGAGACGGGCGGCATGCAGGGCCTGTCGGCGAAACCCCTGCAGTGCCTGCTGCAGCGCGACATCCGCACCCTCCAGCAGTTTCAGTCGGCCACCGTAGACCGGGTCTCCGAGCAAAGGATGATGGATGTGGTTCATGTGTACGCGGATCTGGTGGGTTCGTCCGGTCTCCAGCTGCACCTGCAGTTCGGTATGAGCGCGGAAGCGTTGCAGCACCCGGTAATGGGTAACGGCCTCCTTTCCCTGGTCGAGTACCGCCATGCGCAAGCGGTTGACCGGATGACGACCGATCGGCGCATCGATCGTCCCGCCGGAGATCAACACCCCCTGGGCAATCGCCCGGTATTCCCGTTTCACGCTGCGCGCCTGGAGCTGACGCACCAGGGCATGGTGCGAGGTCAGGGTACGCGCCACCACCAGCAGACCGCTGGTGTCCTTGTCGAGTCGGTGAACGATGCCCGCGCGGGGAATGGCCTGCAGCTCGGGGGCATGGGCGAGCAGCCCGTTGAGCAGGGTGCCGCTGAGGTTTCCGGCTGCCGGATGCACCACCAGACCTGCCGGTTTGTTGACCACGATAAGGCTGGAATCCTCGAATACGATATCCAGGTCCATGCGTTCCGGCCGGTCTTCATTGCAGGCTTCCGCCTGCGGCTGAAGACTCAGGGACTCACCGCCCTTGACCCGGTCCTTGGGACGACAGGCCTGGCCCTGCAGAAGTACGCGCCCCTGCTTGATCCACTGCTGCAGGCGGCTGCGGGAATATTCGGGGAAGCCGGAGGACAATACCTGATCGACCCGCTGGCCGGCCTGGGATTCCGCCACCTGCAGGGTCTGCAGGGGAACTTCTTCCGGGGTTTCGGAATCGGACATCATCAATGCGCCCGCCCGGGATCAGGCCGACGATGCCGAGGCAGCGGGTTTCCGATATACTTTCGCATCCACAGTTTCATCATCGACGGGTGTCATGTTCTCAAAAGTCTTAACCACTGTCCTGGTACTGGCGCTTCTCGTGGGTTGTTCGATGCCGGAACAGGTGGATCCCACCAAGGACTGGAGCGCCAGCCAATTCTATTCGGAAGCCCAGACGGCAATGCAGGATGGCGATTACGACACCGCGATCAAATATTTCAACGGCCTGCAGGCGCGATTCCCCTTCGGCCGCTATGCCACCCAGGCACAGATCGACATCATCTACGCACACTATAAGAACGGGGAGCCTGATTCCAGCATCGCCGCAGCGGACCGGTTCATCAAACTCAACCCGCAGAGCCCGCTGGTCGATTACGCCTATTACATGAAAGGATTGGCGAACTACAACCGCAACCAGAGCCTGCTGAGCATGATACTGCCCACCGATCCGTCGGAGCGGGATGCCGGCGCGGCGCTCAACTCATTCAACGATTTCTCCGAGCTGGTCAGGCGTTTTCCGGACAGCAAGTATGCTGCGGATGCCTATCAACGCATGCTCTATCTGAGAAACAATCTGTCGAAATACCAGATCCACATCGCGCGCTACTACATGCGACGTGGCGCCTACCTGGCGGCGGCAAACCGGGCCAACCGGGTGGTCACCCAGTTTCAGCGCACCGATGCGGTCGAGGAGGCCCTGGAGATCATGATCGACGCCTACACCCGCCTGGGGCTGACCGAATTGGCCCGGGACGCCGAACGGGTGCTGGCCCTCAACCTGGAAAACGGCCGCTTGAAACAACCCCAGTCAGAGGCGTCAGAATAGTACGCGAACAGACCGTGCATGAGCGGCCCGGGGCTGAGGCCCGCTTCCCGACCCGTTCCTGCCCGGGCCCTGAAGCGGATCAGATGGCCGCTTCGTTCTCTTCTCCGGTGCGGATGCGAATCACACGTTCAACCGGGGAGACGAAGATCTTTCCGTCACCGATCTTACCGGTACGCGCGGCATTGGTGATCGCCTCGATGCATTTGTTCACCTGATCACTGGAGACCACTACCTCGAGCTTCACCTTGGGCAGAAAATCCACCACGTATTCCGCTCCCCGGTAGAGTTCAGTGTGACCCTTTTGCCGCCCGAACCCCTTGACTTCGGTGGCCGTCATACCGGTGATACCCACTCCCGATAATGCCTCGCGCACATCCTCCAGTTTGAAAGGCTTGATGATTGCTTCGACTTTTTTCATTGTTTAGCTGCTCTCACTTGGAATAATCATTCTAGGGGCTGATAACACTAATTCAGCGGCATTGTACCGTCCCCGTCACATACGCGTCCATGCCCTGTCGGCCGTGTGGCTGTCACAGGGCGCACGCATCCGCCCATTCTGCAATAAATCCGCCCATGATCGAAACTACTTGTGCCAGGTCAGGGGATATCGCCTGTCACGCCCGTAGGCGCGCCGGGTGATCTTGATCCCGGGTGGTGCCTGACGGCGCTTGTACTCATTGCGGTCCACCAGGCCGATGACACGAGTCACCAGCGCCGGATCGTATCCGGCCTCGACGATCTCCTGCATGCCCTGGTCCTGTTCGACATAACGCTCCAGGATCGCATCCAGCAATGGATAATCGGGCAGAGAGTCGCTGTCCTTCTGATCTGCCGCCAACTCCGCCGATGGCGGTCGCTCCAGGACTCTTCGGGGAATGACCGGACTGAGTTGATTACGATACTCGCACAAACGGTACACCAGGGTCTTCGGCACATCCTTGATCGGCGCAAACCCGCCGGCCATGTCTCCGTACAGGGTCGCGTAGCCCACCGACATCTCGCTCTTGTTCCCGGTGGTCAGCAGAATGCGTCCCTTCTTGTTGCTGATCGCCATCAGTATGATGCCGCGGCATCGGGCCTGGATGTTTTCCTCGGTGACATCCGCCCGATGTCCCTCGAACTCTTCCCGAAGCATTTCCAGAAATGCATTGAAGGCGGGTTCGATGGGAATCGAACGGTAGTGTACTCCCATGGCACGGGCCTGGGCTTGTGCATCCTCGTTACTCATGTCCGCGGTATAACGGGAGGGCATCATCACCACCTCCACCTGGCCGGCCCCCAGGGCATCGACCGCCACCGCCAGGGTCAGCGCCGAATCCACGCCTCCCGAAAGCCCGACGATGGCCCCGTTGAAACCGTTCTTCTGCACGTAGTCCCGAACCCCCAGCACCAGGGCCTCGTACACCTCGTGTTCCTCGGCCAACAGGGGTGAGAGGCCGCCGGGAACCGGGGTCAGGGCGGTTTCCCTTGTCAGGGTCACGTCCATCACGGCCTCGCGGAAAAAGGCGGCCCGCTGGGTCACTTCACCCTGGGCATTGACAACGAAGGATCCCCCATCGAATACCAGTTCATCCTGCCCCCCCACCAGGTTCGCGTAGACCACCGGAAACGCGTTTTCAGTCGCCCTGCGCTGAACCAGACGCTCCCGTTCCAGGGCCTTGCCGGCGTGGAACGGCGAGGCGTTCAGATTGAGCAGTAATTCAGCACCGTCGGCGCGGCTCATCGCCGCGGGTTCCGGATCCCAGATATCCTCACAAACCGTGATCCCCACCCGAACCCCTTTCACCTCAAAGGTGACGGCTTCCCGACCCGGCGAGAAATAACGCATCTCGTCAAACACGCTGTAGTTGGGCAGGCGATGCTTCTCGTATTCGACCACCACCTCACCGGAGTGGAGCACCCCGGCCACGTTGTAGAGTCGACCCTCGCGAATCCTCGGATAACCGACCACCAGGAACGCCTCGCCGGCTTCGCGGCGAATCTGTGCCAGCGCCGATTCAACCCGCTCGATAAAATGCCGCCGCAACAGCAGATCCTCAGGAGGATAGCCGGTCAGGGCCAGTTCCGGAAACACCAGGATATCGATCCCGGAACCGGCAGCCTTCGCCGAATCGATGACCTTCTGCGCGTTCCCCTCGATATCCCCGACGAGGAAATCACTCTGTACAACCTGAATGCTGAGACTCAATCGATAACTCCTGATGCGGATTCTTCGGGCGGAATGAACCCACAGTGACAATATTGTTGAACCCGGGCCTGTCAGCAGGCCACAGGCACAGGATACCGTATTCGCCGGGCAACCCAATAGACCGGCTACCGCCGCGGTCCGGCTGCTGCGATTAAAACATTCAGCTCCGCCATCAGGCGATTCAATTCCACACCGGGGCAAGTCGTTTCGACCTGCCCCGGTGACTGCGGTGAATCCAGCTCTCTCCAGCCAGGACAGCGGATCGATAGGAATTGACTAGATCAGGGACATCATAAAGAATTGAGCGGATGGGACTAAGATACATCTTGTTGGGACTGGCGCTCTGGGGCATCTACCTGATCGTGCGCCACTTCATGAGGGTCCGATCCATGCGACCCCCACCTTCGGCCGGCAAAGTGAAGTCCGTGGACAGTGTCCAGTGCGCCTATTGCGGCCTGCATCTTCCCCGCCAGGAGGCATTGGAGCGCCAGGGACGCTACTTCTGCAATCAGGCACACCTCAAAGCGGCCAATAAAGACACGCGCTGAAAACATGCTCAACTGGTTGGAGAGACTGGAGAAGCGCCTCATCCCCGATGAGACCCAGGTGGAAAACGGAAAGACCCTGCACTGGCGATCCCTGAGACTCTTCCTGCTGTATCGCATCGTGCTGGCCTTTTCCCTGATGTTCTTCTTCTTTTCCGACAGCGGGCCCTCATTTCTGGGCGCGATTCGGCCGGAACTCTTCACCCTGGTGATCAGTCTCTATGTCATTCTCTGCGTACTGGCCACCCTGTTCTTTCTCTGGCGTTCCCCGGGTCCCGAACACCAGGCCAACCTGGCGTTGTTCGTCGACATCGCCGCGATCACTTTCATGATGCACGCCAGTGGCGGCGTGCCCACCGGAATGGGCATGCTGATTGCGGTTTCGATCACCGCCGGCGCCTCCATCACGGGGGGCCGCGCGGCACTGCTGTTTGCCGCGCTCGCCGCACTCGCGATGTTGACTGATCAGATCCACGCCGGTCTCAGCGACGCCTACCCACCCCGCTTCGTACAGGCCGGGTTTCTCGGTGCCGTCTACTTCGCCACCGCGCTCCTGGCCCTGGTGTTCAGCAGCCGTTCACGCGCCATTCAGCGACTTGCCGAGGAACGGGCGCATGAGATCAAACACATGTCGGAGATCAATGCCTATGTCATCGAGCACATGCATACCGGGGTTCTGGTGATCGACAGCGATGAGCGGATACTGATGATGAACAACCCGGCCTGGCACCTGCTGGGAATGCCTTCCGCGACCAGCGGAGGGCCACTCAACCGCGCCTCCCCGGAACTCGCGCACATGCTGCACAAAAGACGCTCCTCGAAACGCCGTCAACAGCGCACTTTTCGCAGCCACCGACAGGGACCGGAGATTCGCACCCACTTCACCCCCCTGAGTGGCAAGGAGCATGGCGACATGCTGATCTTTCTCGAGGACACCTCGCAGATCACCCGCGAGGCCCAGCAGATGAAACTCGCCTCCCTGGGTCGCCTCACCGCCAGCATCGCCCACGAAATCCGCAACCCCCTGGGGGCCATCAGTCATGCCGCACAGTTGTTCCACGAATCCCCTAACCTGGACAAGGCCGACCGTCGGCTCACGGAAATCATCACCACCAATGCGGCCCGGGTGAATCAGGTGATTGAAAATGTGTTGCAGCTTTCACGACGGGATCCGGGCAAACCGCAACTCATCGCACTCAAATCCTGGCTTCGCAAGCTGGTGCAGGATCTGGTAAAACATCACGGGTTCACCGAGCGGGACGTGTTGCTGCAGATCGAACCGGACAACACCGAAGTGATTGCTGACCCGGAGCAACTGCGTCAGATTGTCACCAACCTGTGCAACAACGCCCGGGAACACTGCAATGCGAAACCCCTGCAACTGCAATTGCTGGGCGGCATGACCCAGGAATTCAGTTATCCGGTCGTGGACGTGGTGGACAACGGCCCCGGCATAAAACCGGATGTGGCGAAACAGATCTTCGAACCCTTTTTCACCACCCGCAACAACGGAACCGGACTGGGCCTGTACATTGCCAAGGAACTGAGCGAGAACAATCGCATACGCCTTGAATACATACCGGTACCGAACGGCGGCAGCTGTTTCCGCCTCCACTTTGAACACTGGAAACCTGGAAAAGCCATCGAATGACCCAGCCCACCGCATTGATCGTGGATGACGAACCGGACATCTGCGAACTGCTCGAGATCACCCTCATGCGCATGGGGATCGACGCCCATTCGGTGTTCGACCTGGGCAGCGCCCGTGACCTGCTCGATGAAATCGCGTTCGATCTTTGCCTCACCGACATGCGCCTGCCGGACGGCAACGGCATCGATCTGGTCCGCCACATCAATCAACACCACCCCAACCTGCCGGTTGCGATGATCACCGCCCACGGCAACATGGAGTCCGCCATTCAAGCCCTCAAGGCAGGGGCCTTTGATTTCGTCTCCAAGCCGGTCGATCTCGAGATGTTGCGCAAACTGGTACAGCAGGCGATCAAGCTGGGCAAGGGGCAGGAATCCCCCCGCGCGCACAAAAGCAGCGGAGCCACGGATCAGTCCCCGATGCTCGGCAACTCCCCCCCGATGCAGAAGGTCCGGCAACTGATTGACAAATTGTCACGCAGCCAGGCACCTATCTATATAAGTGGGGAATCGGGTACCGGCAAGGAGCTGGCCGCACGTCTGATCCACCATCAGGGACCCCGCTCCGATCATCCCTTCGTCGCGGTCAACTGCGGCGCCATTCCCCAGGAACTCATGGAGAGCGAACTCTTCGGGCATACCAAGGGCAGCTTCACCGGCGCCATCCAGGACCACCGGGGATTGTTCCGGAATGCGGACGGGGGCACCCTGTTTCTTGACGAGATCGCCGACCTGCCCCTGCATATGCAGGTTAAGCTGCTGCGCGCCATCCAGGAAAAACGCATTCGACCCATTGGCGCGCAACAGGAGCTGCCGATCGATGTACGCATCATCTGCGCGACGCATAAAAATCTCCGCCAGCTGGTGGAGAGCGGCGAATTTCGCCAGGACCTCTACTACCGGATCAATGTCATCGAACTGCCGTTGCCCCCGCTGCGGGAACGCACCGAGGACATTCCGTTACTGGCACAGCACATTCTCACCCGCATCGCGCGGGAATCAGGCACCGAAAAATCCAAATTGAGTCCCACAGCACTGAAAAAACTCAAGCACTACCCCTTCCCCGGTAATATCCGCGAACTCGAAAACATACTGGAACGTTCCATCACCCTGCATGACGGACCGAATCTGGATGCCGAAGACCTGAAGCTGCCGGACATATCCAGCGACACCCGGATTGCCGAACCCGAGATTGGCCCTTTGGATGACAAGATCGAGGAGGTGGAGCGCCAGGCCATCGTCGAAGCACTGGAGGCCACCCGGTGGAATCGCACCGCGGCCGCCAAAAAACTGGGTATGAGCCTGCGATCACTACGCTACCGTCTGGCGAAGCTTGGCATCGAATGAAATAAAAATGTGAATTCCGTCACAATTACTCGCCAGTATCCTTATTCGATCACACACTATCTTTTCCCAAAGACTCCGCAGGATCGGAATCAACGACGCAAGAAAGTGACAAAAAATGTCACTTTTTTACATCCTGACGTACCTTTCCCGAGACCATTCCAAGACCGGAATCGTCCAGCGATCACCCCTAGCAAAGAAAATTAATTAACTGAAATACAGTAAGTTAAAATCATTTCCCGCACATCTGCCAGGTTGATTGGAAAACTTGGCACACACCATGCGTTACTACTGTCAGCACGGCCAAGCGGCGGAATTAAAGATTCGCCACACGCCGCCGAAAACCCAAGCACTGATTTCACTCAATGGAGCGTTATGATGAAAAAACAATCTGGTTTCACCCTTATCGAACTCATGATCGTGGTCGCGATCATCGGCATCCTGGCAGCCATCGCACTTCCGGCCTACACCGACTACACGATTCGCGGCAAGGTCACTGAGGGTGTGGTCATTGCAAGTGGTGCAAAAGCCACGGTTTCCGAGAACCTCTCGAACCTGCCCGCTGCAAACAGCTGTGACGGCGTCACCACCGGCCTGACCGGTCTGACCACCCTCGGCTGCACCGCCGGCAACCCGACCACCATCGACGTATCTGTCGACACCGGTATCAACGCCACCGTTGTGACCTTCGACCTGGTCGGCACCATGGGCGCCAACGGCGTGACCTGGGACTGCAACAACCCCAGCGACCAGCGCTACGTTCCGGCAGAATGCCGCAACTAATGCAGGTCTGACCCGGACAGTCCGGGTCAGCTGATGAAAAAAGCCACTCGGGATTTCCCAGTGGCTTTTTTTATTTGCCCACCGCATCGATCTTGAGACTTGGTGCAACAGTTTGAACGTCCCTCATTGATTCCACAGAAATTGAAGGCTATATTGCTTAATCATCAATGGGTTGAATTAGCATGTTAATGGCTTGGAGTCAGTTTATGGAGAGGACTCGAGCAGCGGGCGTTTCTAAGTTGAACCCCTGTTAACGGTTTCTCACCTGGCCGAGCTGGTTCTAAATTATCCACCGCGACGGCCGATACTACTTAGAACCTTGTGATACACCCGACAGCGATCAAGAATTCAGGATGGCCACTACCAAACCTCAAGTGAATCTCAGCGGACTGGGTCGATGCCTGATACAGGATGGCTTAATCAGTGAGGAAAAGGCGGAATCTGCCTTCGCCGAGTCGCTGAAGAAAAAAATGCCATTCGTGTCATACCTTGTCGAGAACAAATTACTCACAAGCATTGATATCGCGGTATCCGCTTCCCGAGGCTTTGGCGTACCCATCTTCGATCTGGACGTGCTGGATCCGGAGATCATTCCCAGCGACGTGGTGGCTGAGAAACTGGTTCGAAACCATCATGCCTTACCCATCTTTCGCCGCGGCAACCGTCTCTTCCTGGCGGTTTCGGACCCGACCAACCACCAGGGACTCGATGAAATCCGCTTCAACACTGGACTGGCGTCTGAAGCGATTCTGGTTGAAGAGGACAAACTCAACCGCACCATCAGTAAAGTCATGGAGGCCCAGGAAACCAGCATGGACGACCTGCTGGATGCGGACCTGGACAACCTGGACATCAATACCGGCGAGGAAGCCGACGACTCTGACGAATCCAAACTGGATGTCGACGAAGCGCCGGTCGTACGGTACGTCAACAAGATACTGCTGGACGCCATCAAGCAGGGGGTCTCGGATATACACTTCGAACCCTATGAGTATACCTACCGAATCCGCTACCGGCAGGATGGTATGCTCAGGGAAGTGGCCAATCCCCCGAACAACCTGGCCAACCGCCTGTCGAGCCGCATCAAGGTCATGTCGCGCATGAACATCGCGGAAAAGCGCGTACCCCAGGACGGGCGCATCAAGATGCAGCTTTCCAAGACCCGCGCCATCGATTTTCGTGTCAACACCTGCCCCACTCTATACGGCGAGAAAATCGTACTGCGTATCCTCGACCCGACCAGCGCGCAACTGGGTATCGAGGCACTGGGCTTTGAAGCAAACCAGCGCAAATCCTTCCTCGAGGCAATCAACAAACCCTACGGCATGATCCTGGTAACCGGTCCGACCGGTAGTGGTAAGACGGTGAGTCTGTATACCGCGTTGAACCTGCTGAACAAGCCTGAGGTCAACATTTCCACCGCAGAGGACCCGGTCGAGATTCAGGTGCCTGGCATCAATCAGGTCAACATGAACGTCAAGACCGGTTTGACGTTTGCGGAAGCCCTGAGGGCTTTTCTGCGTCAGGATCCGGACATCGTGATGGTCGGCGAAATCCGCGACCTGGAAACCGCCGAAATTGCCGTAAAAGCGGCGCAGACCGGTCATCTGGTGCTATCCACCCTGCATACCAATGATGCTCCGCAAACACTGACCCGACTGGCGAATATGGGCATCCCCCCTTTCAATATCGCCTCCTCGGTCCTGCTGATCATGGCGCAACGACTGGCCCGCCGGCTGTGTGAGCATTGCAAAGCGCCCGATGACCTACCCAAAGAGGCGCTACGGGAAGAGGGATTCACTGACGAGGACCTGGCAACCGGGTTTACCACCTACAAGCCCGTGGGTTGCGACCTGTGCGCCGGCGGCTACAAAGGCCGAGTGGGTATTTTTCAGGTCATGCCGGTCTCTGAGGCCATGGGCAAAATCATTATGGAGGGCGGCACTTCGCTGCAACTGGAAGACCAGGCGAATAAGGAAGGAGTCAATAATCTCCGACGCTCCGGTTTGTTGAAAGTGATGCAGGGAATCACCAGCCTTCAAGAACTCAACCGAGTAACCAAGGATTAATGTATGGCACCACCGAGAAAGAAAACTTCGGTCAAATCCTATGTCTTCACATGGGAAGGCACCGACAAGAAGGGTTCCCGCCTGACCGGAGAGAGCCGTGGTACCGACGTAAACATGATCAAGGCGGATCTGAGACGCCAGGGCGTCAATCCCCTCAAGGTTCGCAGAAAACCAACCTCGCTGTTCAGTGGAAAGAAGAAAATCACCAGTGGTGACATCGCGGTTTTCAGCCGACAACTGGCTACCATGATGCAGGCTGGTGTACCCATGGTTCAGGCCTTCGATATCGTCGGCAGAGGCCATGAAAACCCTTCCATGCAGGAACTCATCCTCACCATCAAGGCGGATGTCGAAGGTGGCACGGCTTTGGCGGATGCCCTGAAAAAACACCCGTTGCATTTTGAAGATCTGTTCGTAAGTCTGGTCAGGGCCGGCGAGCACGCGGGTGTTCTGGAGACCCTGCTCGACAAAATCGCCACCTACAAGGAAAAGACTGAATCGATCAAAAGCAAGATCAAGAAAGCCATGTTTTACCCCGCGGCCATCGTAGTCGCAGCCATTGTGGTCACCGCAATCCTGTTGATTTTCGTCATACCCCAGTTCGAGACCCTGTTTTCCAGTTTCGGTGCTGACCTCCCGGCCTTCACACTCTTCGTCATCATGCTTTCCCATTTCTTTCAAAATTGGTGGTGGGTGATCCTCGGTGCTGCGATCGGAGGCATCTATCTGTTTATCGGGGCCTGGAAGCGATCACGAAAGCTCAGGCATGCGATCGACCGGGTACTGCTCAAGGTGCCGGTTATCGGAATGATTCTGAACAAATCCGCCATCGCCCGCTTTTCACGCACACTTGCAACCATGTCGGCGGCGGGCGTGCCGCTGGTTGAGGCCCTGGATTCAGTATCCGGAGCCACTGGCAATGTTGTCTACAGCGACGCGGTGCTGCGCATGCGCGAGGATGTGGCAACCGGCCAGTCCCTGCAACTGGCGATGAAACAACGCAACCTTTTTCCCAACATGGTGGTGCAGATGGTCTCCATCGGTGAGGAATCGGGCTCTCTGGACGACATGCTCAACAAGGTGGCCGACTTTTACGAGGAACAGGTGGATAATGCGGTCGACGCCATGAGCAGTCTCATGGAACCCATGATCATGGTGGTACTGGGCACTCTGGTGGGTGGTCTGGTGGTGGCCATGTATCTGCCGATCTTCAAGATGGGATCCGCGATCTAATCCTCATCAACTAATACCGGATAGCCGTGGCCGTTATCGATTTCCTGCAACAAAACAGCGGGATCTACCTGCTGTTTGTCACTTTGCTTGGCCTGACGGTCGGGAGTTTCCTGAATGTGGTGATCCATCGTCTTCCCAGGATGATGGAACAGCAGTGGCGGCGGGACTGCGAGGAACTTCTGCAAGGGGAGTCCGCGCTCCAGGATAAGGACGAAGCGCCCTATACCCTCAGCCGCCCGGCTTCACACTGTCCCCATTGCGGCCACCGGATACGCGCCTGGGAGAATATCCCGGTATTCAGCTGGATCGGGCTGCGCGGTCGCTGTTCGTCCTGTCACAACCCCATCAGCCTGCGTTATCCCCTGGTCGAGGCAGTCACCGGGGCATTCACCTTCGTCATCGCCTACCACTTTGGTTTCACCTGGATGACGCTTGCGGCGCTGCTCCTGACCTGGGCGCTGATCGCCCTGAGCATGATCGATTTCGATGTGCAGTTGCTGCCGGACAACATCACCCTGCCGTTTCTCTGGCTGGGGCTGCTGATCAACCTGGGCGGTCTGTTCACCGATCCCCAGTCCGCAATCATCGGCGCGGCGGCAGGTTACCTCTCCCTGTGGAGCGTCTACCAGCTGTTCAAGCGACTCACCGGCAAGGAAGGCATGGGCTATGGGGATTTCAAGCTTCTGGCCCTGTTGGGCGCCTGGTTCGGTTGGCAGTACCTGCCGCAGATCATCCTGCTTTCCGCTCTGGTGGGCGCCGTGGTCGGCATCCTGCTGATCGTGGTGCGCGGTCGTGACCGCAACATTCCGATTCCCTTCGGACCCTATCTGGCGGCGGCCGGCTGGATCAGCATGATGTGGGGTGCGCAGATCAACCAGGCCTACCTGCGCTGGTCCGGTCTGGGCTGATGCTGGTGATTGCCCTCACGGGAGGGATCGGCAGCGGCAAAAGCGCAGTCTCGCAGCATCTCGAAACCCTGGGCGTCCCGGTGATCGATGCGGATGTGCTGGCCCACCAGTTGGTAAAACCCGGACAACCCGCGCTGCTGGAGATCCAATCCGTGTTTGGCGAACAAATGATCGGAGAGGCGGGACAATTGAACCGCTCGGCCCTGCGCGAGGTGGTTTTCTCGGATCCTCGACAGCGCAAACGCCTCGAGGCCATCCTGCACCCGCGTATCCGTGAAACCATGCAGGCCTGGATTGCCCGGCAGCAGGCGCCTTATGTGGTCCTTGTGATACCGCTGCTGTTTGAAACCGGACAGACGACCCTGGCCGACCGGATCCTGGTGGTGGATTGCGAGGAGCCTTTGCAGATCGAGCGGGTCATGAAGCGGGACAACCTCTCCCGGGAACAGATTGACGGCATCATGGCCAGTCAGGCCTCCCGGGACACCCGCCTTGCGGGCGCCGACGATGTAATTTTGAACAACGGGGATCGGGACGAGCTGATCGCCGCCACGCAGCGCCTGCACCAGACCTATCTGAGCTTGAGCGGGTCAACCCGCGAGACGGATTGACCCCTACCGCTCAAGCCCCGATCAGGCAGCGCTGATCTGTCTCAGTTTGTTGAAGGTCAATCCTTCCGCGCCCCGGTCCACCTGAATGGTGTCGCCCGGACCGAAACGCCCGGACAGGATATCCTGGGCCAGCGGATTTTCCAGCTGTTGGCGTATCGCCCGTTTCAGCGGACGCGCACCGTAGACCGGATCGAAACCCGCCTCGCCGAGTCGGTCGAGGGCCGCATCGGTGATCTGCAGGGCCATTTCGTGTTGCGACAGCCGCTTGTGCAGATAGTCGATCTGGATTTTGGCGATCGCACGGATCTGGTCGCTGGCCAGGGGGTGGAACACCACGATCTCGTCCAACCGGTTGATGAACTCCGGACGGAACTGCTGCCGTACGGTCTCCATCACCGCGTCCTTCATCTCCTGGTAGCGCTCCTCACCCGACATCTCCTGGATGACCTGGGAGCCCAGGTTGGAAGTCATCACGATGACCGTGTTGCGAAAGTCCACGGTGCGTCCCTGACCATCGGTCAGGCGCCCGTCATCGAGCACCTGCAGCAGCACGTTGAACACATCGGGGTGGGCCTTCTCCACCTCGTCCAGCAGCACCACCGAATAGGGTCGGCGGCGCACCGCCTCGGTGAGATAACCGCCCTCTTCATACCCCACGTAACCCGGGGGAGCACCGATCAGGCGGGCCACGGAATGTTTCTCCATGAACTCCGACATGTCGATGCGTACCATCGCCTCTTCGGTATCGAAGAGGAACTCCGCCAGTGCCTTGCACAGTTCGGTCTTACCCACACCGGTGGGACCGAGAAACAGGAACGAACCGTTCGGCTGGTTCGGGTCGGAAAGACCGGCCCGGGAACGGCGGATCGCGTCGCTCACCGCGCGTACACCTTCTTCCTGACCAATCACCCGTTTGCCGAGGGCCTGTTCCATGCGCAGCAGCTTGTCCCGCTCGCCTTCGAGCATCTTGGAGACCGGGATGCCGGTCCACTTGGAGACCACCTGGGCGATCTCCTCCTCGGTCACCTTGTTACGCAGCAGCTTCATCTCCTGCATCTCGGCCTGGGTGGCCATGTCGAGTTGTTTCTCCAACTCGGGGATGCGACCGTACTGCAGTTCGGACATGCGGGTCAGGTCACCGGCCCGGTGGGCAGTCTCCAGTTCCAGTCGTGCCCGCTCCAGGGACTCCTTGATATGGGTGGTCCCCTGCAGGGCCGCCTTTTCCGACTTCCAGATCTCCTCCAGGTCTGAGAACTCCCTTTCCAGGCGCTCAATCTGCGCCTCCAGGTCCGCGAGACGTTTTTTCGAGGCCTCGTCCGACTCCTTGTTGAGGGCTTCCCGTTCGATCTTCAACTGGATCAGACGACGCTCCAGACGGTCCATCTCCTCCGGCTTGGAATCGATCTCCATGCGGATCTGCGAAGCGGCCTCGTCCACCAGGTCGATGGCCTTGTCCGGCAGCTGGCGGTCGGTGATGTAACGATGGGACAGGGTGGCGGCGGCGACAATCGCCGGGTCGGTGACGTCCACCCCGTGGTGAACCTCGTAACGTTCCTTCAAACCACGCAGGATGGCAATGGTGTCCTCCACGCTGGGCTCGGACACCAGCACCTTCTGAAAGCGCCGCTCGAGCGCCGCGTCCTTCTCCAGGTACTGGCGGTATTCGTCCAGGGTGGTGGCGCCGACGCAATGCAGTTCGCCCCGCGCCAGGGCCGGCTTGAGCATGTTGCCCGCGTCCATGGCGCCTTCCGCCTTGCCGGCGCCTACCATGGTGTGCAGCTCATCGATGAACAGGATGATCTGACCCTCCTGCTTGGCCAGGTCGTTGAGCACCGCCTTGAGGCGTTCTTCGAATTCGCCGCGGAACTTGGCGCCAGCGATCAGCGCGCCCATATCGAGTGAGAGCAGGCGCTTGTTCTTCAGTCCTTCCGGCACCTCGCCGTTGATGATGCGTTGCGCCAGCCCCTCGACGATGGCGGTTTTGCCCACCCCGGGTTCGCCGATCAGAACCGGGTTGTTCTTGGTGCGCCGCTGCAGCACCTGGATGGTCCGGCGGATCTCGTCATCCCGACCGATCACCGGATCGAGCTTGCCCTGTTCGGCCCGCTCGGTCAGATCGATGGTGTACTTCTCCAGGGCCTGGCGTTGATCCTCGGCGTTGGGATCATCCACCTTCTGCCCGCCACGCAACTGTTCCACCGCCTTATCCAGGGCCGTTTTGTCAGCCCCGGCCTTGCGCAGCAAATCACCCAGTTCACCTTTGTCCTCCGCCGCGGCGAGGACGAACAGTTCGCTGGAGATGTACTGATCGTTGCGCTGCTGGGCGAGTTTGTCGGTCTGGTTGAGCAGCCGCCCCAACTCGTTGGAAATATGCAGGTCCCCGGCGGCCCCTTCCACACTGGGCAGCCGGTCGATGGCCGCGTTCAGTCCGGATCGCAGCTGGTTGACATTGACATCCGCGCGGGTGAGCAGGTGGCGCACACTGCCACCATCCTGGTCGAGCAGCGCGACCATCAGGTGCAGGGGCTCGATGAACTGGTGATCGCGTCCTACGGCGAGACTCTGGGCATCCGCCAGGGCCATCTGAAACTTGCTGGTCAAACGATCCATTCGCATGGGTATAACACTCCGAAATTCGTTGAATACCTATCAAATGGGGGGGAATCCAGGCAATTTCAAGTATTGCGTCGAGCGGATCGGATCAGCACCCCAAGCGGCTCCAGGGCGTGTCCCTTGGTTTCGGTTCTGGTTCTCTCGCTCCGCGTGGGAACCCAGCTCCCGTCTCATGAATAAATCAGACCGAGGCTCAGGCAGGCGTTCCCACGCGGAGCGTGGGAAGAATGAAGAAATTCAGCTCAAGGTACCCTGTTCCATGGCCTCGACCTTGGACATCACCATGGCTTCCATACCCTGTTTGAAGTCCTTGACCCGCTGGCGGATCGATTCGTCCGCGACACTGAGTATCTGCGCTGCCAGCAGTCCGGCATTCTTCGCGCCGTTGATCGCCACCGTGGCGACCGGTACCCCGGGAGGCATCTGTACGATCGACAGCAGGGAGTCCTCGCCACTCAGGGCGGAGGACTTGACCGGCACCCCTACCACCGGCAGGGCCGTGATCGCCGCCACCATACCGGGCAGGTGCGCGGCGCCGCCGGCCCCGGCGATCACCACCTGCAGGCCCCGGGCCTCTGCACTTTGCGCGTACTCGTAGAGCCGGGTCGGAGTGCGATGGGCTGAAACGATGGTCATCTCGTAGGGAATCTGAAGGTCGTCAAGGATCTTGGCAGCTTCTCGCATGACCGGCAGGTCAGAGTCGCTGCCCATGATGATGCCAATCACAGGTGTGTTCATGGGTGCTGTTCCCCTCTGATATGAATCAAGTCGCGGACCTGCTCGGCCTTGTGGCGGGCCGTCTCAAGATCGGCATCGACTACCGTCACATGCCCCATCTTGCGAAACGGTTTGACCTCAGCCTTGCCGTACAGGTGAAGACATACCCCCGGAATCCTCAGGGACGCGGCCATCCCGTCGATCACCGGACGACCGTTCGCATCCGCATCCCCCAGCAAGTTGATCATGGCAGCAGGGCTGAGCAGTGCGGTGGAGCCCAGAGGCAGATCGAGGATCGCTCTCAGGTGTTGTTCGAACTGGTCGGTGACGCAGGCTTCGATGGTGTGGTGTCCGGAGTTGTGGGTACGCGGTGCAATCTCATTGACCAGCAGTTCACCGGCCCGGGTGAGAAACATCTCGACACCGAACACCCCGACCCCTTCCAGGGCCTGAATGGTACGAACCGCCAGTGCTTCGGCCTGCTGCGCAATGGCGGGATCCACCCGCGCGGGACAGAGCAGGAGATCGAGGACATTCTCGCCGGCACGAAAACACATCTCCACCGTCGGATAGGCGACGCAGTCCCCGTCCGCGTTGCGCGCCACCATCACCGCCAGCTCATGGGATGCATCGACGAATTTTTCCACCAATGAGGGGACCGGCAGGTGGCCCTCGAAATTCCCCTCTTCCTGCATCACCGAAACCCCCCGGCCGTCGTAGCCACCCCGCCGGGCCTTCTGCACCAGCGGAAATCCGAATGCCGCAAAGGCTTCCAGGTCCGCTTCCGGCATGGATTGGAATTCGGAGGTCGGAATGCCCGCTTCGCGGAGAAACTCCTTCTGCGTCAGTTTGTCCTGCAGCACAGCCAGTACCCGGGGTGCGGGGTGGATGTCGTGTCCCTCCTTCTCGAGTTGCCGCAGGGTCTCGGTATCCACGTTTTCCAACTCGTAGGTCACCACATCGCAGGACTCGGTAAGCTCCCGCAACTTTGCCGGGTCATGATAGCCGCCAATGATCTGATGTCCGGCGACCTGACCGGCCGGGGAGCCGGGAAAAGGGTCGAGCACCACGCAGGTACAGCCCAGGCGCTTCGCCGCCTTGACCATCATTCGACCCAGTTGTCCTCCGCCAATGACCCCAATGCGGGCGACGGGAAAAGGAAAGCTGTCCTTCATCGTTGGTTGTTACTCTTTTTGTTTCCAGATCCGGTAATACACCCGCCCGCTGGCGGGATCACGCACCAGCCAGCGACCGTTGTCAAAGTCGAATCGGGGATCGGTGCTCTGCAGACAGATCAGTCGATACGGGTCCTGTTTCAGCCCCGGGTCGCCGGTCACCTGATAAAACCATTCAGCCGGCTCGGCGCAATCCACATCCTGGTAATCGGACTCGTTGCGCGGACTCAAGCCGCCATATCCGGGTTGGAGTTTCAGCCAGGCGCTGAAACCGCGCACCATGGTACCCCCATCGGCGAGAAGTTCCACCTCGGATCTTGGTGTCGCGAACCCGTCTGCATAGATCAGATCCGCATCGGTCGCTGTGGGATCCCCACCACTGCAACCACTCAGGATGAGCCCCAGGGACAGACCGGCGATGATCCGCTCAATCGGCATTTTTCTTGAGTTGCGACAGGTCCCTCACCGCACCCCGTGCGGCCGAGGTGGTCAGCGCGGCATAGGCCTGCAGGGCCTGTGAGACCACCCGGTCTCGATTCACCGGCGTCCAAGCCTGGGCACCCTGTTCCGTCATGCGCCCGCGGCGCTGTTGCAGTTCCTCGTCACTGATGGCCACCCGGATGGTGCGTTGCGGAATATCGATTTCGATCCGATCCCCCTCTTCCACCAGGCCGATGTTGCCGCCCTCTGCGGCCTCCGGCGAACAGTGTCCGATGGACAGACCGGAGGTGCCTCCGGAAAAACGTCCGTCGGTGATCAGCGCGCAGTCCTTGCCCAGACCTTTCGATTTCAGATAGCTGGTGGGATAGAGCATCTCCTGCATGCCCGGTCCGCCTTTGGGGCCTTCGTAGCGGATCAGCACCACGTCACCGGCGACGATCCGGTCACCCAGAATGGCCTCGACCGCGGCGTCCTGACTTTCGAAGATCCGCGCCGGACCGGAAAATTTCAGGATCGACTTGTCCACCCCGGCGGTCTTCACGATACAGCCCTGCTCGGCCAGATTGCCGTAGAGCACCGCCAGCCCGCCATCCTTGGAATAGGCGTGCTCGACATTGCGAATGCAGCCGTTCTCCCGATCCAGATCGAGCTCCGGCCATCGGGCCTGCTGGCTGAAGGCGACCTGGGTGGGAATCCCGCCGGGACCGGCCAGGAAGCGGCTGTGCGCAGTCTCCTCAGCGGTGCGAATCACGTCCCATTGTTCCAGAGCCTCTCCCAGGGTGCCGGTATGCACGGTCGGCACGTCCCGGTGGATCAGACCGCCCCGCTCGAGTTCCCCGAGGATACCGATCACCCCGCCTGCCCGGTGCACGTCCTCCATGTGATACTTCTGGGTCGCCGGGGCCACCTTGCACAGGTTGGGCACCCGGCGGCTGAGCCGGTCGATATCGGCCATGCCGAAGTCGACCTGACCCTCCTGAGCAGCCGCCAGCAGATGCAACACCGTATTGGTGGATCCGCCCATGGCGATGTCCAGGCTCATCGCGTTTTCAAACGCCTCGAAGGTGGCGATCCCCCGGGGCAGTGCACGGGGATCCTCCTCCTCGTACCAGCGGCGCGCCAGCGCCACCACCAGGTGCCCGGCCTGCTTGAACAGATTTTCCCGGTCGGCGTGGGTTGCCAGCAGGGAGCCGTTACCCGGCAGTGAGAGTCCCAGGGCCTCGGTCAGACAGTTCATGGAGTTGGCGGTGAACATGCCGGAGCAGGAGCCACAGGTGGGACAGGCGGATCGTTCGATCTGCGCTACATCCGCATCGCTTTCGTTGGGATTGGCCGCTGAAATCATGGCATCGATGAGATCGAGCTTCAGGTCGCCCTTGCCCGCCAGCTTCACCTTACCCGCCTCCATCGGCCCACCGGAGACGAACACGGTGGGAATGTTCAGACGCATCGCCGCCATCAGCATGCCGGGGGTGATCTTGTCACAGTTGGAGATGCATACCAGCGCATCGGCGCAATGGGCATTCACCATGTACTCCACCGAATCGGCGATGATGTCCCGCGAAGGCAGGGAGTAGAGCATACCTCCATGGCCCATCGCGATACCATCATCCACCGCGATGGTGTTGAACTCCTTGGCCACACCGCCGGCCGCCTCGACCTCCCGGGCAACCAGCTGGCCCAGATCTTTGAGATGGACATGTCCGGGGACGAACTGAGTGAAGGAGTTGGCGATGGCGATGATCGGTTTTTCGAAATCGCCATCGGTCATTCCGGTGGCCCGCCAGAGGGCACGAGCGCCTGCCATGTTGCGGCCATGGGTCGTGGTGCGAGAGCGGTACTGGGGCATCGATGACTCCGATATCTGGAAAGAAACAGGACCGTCTATTATGCAATGATTCGCGGGTGACGACCAAACCTGCGGCGCGGTTGGATGGGAAAGGCTCAGTCAGGGAGCCACTGCGGGTCCGGCAGTTCGAACACGAACCGCGCCCCGCCGGCCGGGTCGTTCTCCACACGCACCCGCCCTCGGTGCTTCTCCGCCACCACCTTGACAAAGCTCAGCCCCAAACCGACACCGCGAAATTCGGACGCGGACGGTGAGGATGACTGCACAAAAGGTTGAAACACCTCCTCCAGCAACTCATCAGGAAGCCCCGGCCCCCGGTCCGAAACCTCGCAAATCACCCACCCCTGGCGACGTCCGATGCTGAGCCTGACCTGGCCATCGGAGGATGAAAATTTCACCGCATTCTCCAGCAGGTTGAACAGCGCCCGCTCCAGCAGGGCCGGGTCCCCTTCCAGCCAGAGCTCTTCCTCCCCGAATTCACTGGTCACCGTCACCGAGGCGGATTTTGCCTGTATGTAAACCTCGTCCAGGGCATTGCAGGCCACGCTGAGCAGATCCAGATCCTGAAAACTGGCCGTCTCAACGGCCTCGGCCCGGGCCAGACGGAGAAAGTCATCTGCCAGCTTCAGGGAACGCCGGGCCAATGGCTCGATCTGCCGCGCCAGTGCCTCCCCATTGCCCTGGCGCCATTGCTGAGACTGGGTCAGGGAAAGCAGAGAGGTGATCGGCGAGCGGATATCATGGGACAGGAAGTTAAGCATCTTCACCCGGGTCCGTTCGGTGCGTTTCAGGGTTGCGATGTTGGAAAGGTTCACGATCATGCCATGGAACTCGGCTTCGACCCCCATCAGGGGTTGCAACTGCACGAACAGTTCCGTATCCGGCTGACGCCGTGCTTCGAAACGCATGGCCCGCCCTTCCAGAATGACTCGGCGGAACGCCTCCTCCCAGCCTCCGCCTCCACCGATCTCCAACACCCGCAGCAACTCATAGGCATCCCGGCCGAGCAGATCCGACCCCTGCTGGTGACCGAGATAGAGCGAACTGCGGGGATTCGACATCACCACCTGGCCGTGGCTGTTGATCACCATCAAGCCGTCGTCCATCTGCCCGACGGCGTTCTGAATCAGGTTACGGAAACGCTGGATCCGCGCCGTGGTCTCCCGCAGCTGGGCGATCCTCAGCTCGACCCGCTCCAGAACCCCGCCATCCCGGTGCTTGGGTGGCTCTGAAAACTGCCGGGCGAAATCACTCAGCAGGTCCAAAGCGTGTCCTTCGGGCACCTGGTTTCTAGGCCAGCTGAACCCCAGTTGCCAGTCGCTTTCCGGTCGCGTCACCCGGGTCCAGGTCTCAGCCCCGGAGCGTGCCCAGGCATCGGGTTTGAGGTGAGGCAGGGGGGCGCCCGGGGCATCACCATCCTGGACCAGCGGTCTGCCCCTGGCCGCATCGTAAACAACCCAGCCCTGCAGTGGCATCAGTCGGGAGAGAAAGCGCATTGCCGAAGTCAGGTCACCCACCGGGGGACTGACCGGCATCATCATCTGCTCCCGCTGCAGCCGCTCGAGCTGCTCGTTGAGGTAGCGAACCGCCTGATCAAGCCGTCGCCAGCTCCACAGCGGATAGCTCAATGCCAGCCCCAGCAACCCGGCCGCCGGTGGCAGCCAGATCCCCATACCCCGGAGCAGGATCCCGGAGCTGATGACGAACAGGGTAAAAACCAGAATCGACACCAGGGGCGCGGCCCGGGTGGGAAAATAGGGGTAGAGCAGAAACGGAACCAGCACCACCAGGGCATTCGCCAGCATCTGCACCAGCGCTGCGACCGGCGTCACCTCCTCCCCCCGGCGCAGACTGTCGAGAATATTCGCATTGATCTCCACCCCGGGCATAGGCACACCGTAGCCTGACAGGGGCGTGGGCAAGGCGTCGCCGATGCCGGTTGCGGTGACGCCGACCAGTACGATCCGCTCGCGGAACGCGTCTGCCTGAAAGCGGCCATCCACCACCTGGCTGTAACTGTAGCGGGGATAGTGGCCGGCCGGTCCGGCATAGGGAATCATGCGATGGGAATGGCGGCTGATTCGTTGTACATCGGGGGAAGGACCGGCTGGGGGCGGTGACTGCAGCGGGTACTGACCGGGTGACAGGCCATGCAGCAGACTCAGAGTCAGATGCGGCCAGTAGGCATCACCCAACCCTTCGTACAGATACACCCCCCGGGCGATACCATCCGCATCCAGGTCGATATGCACATGCCCAAGTCCGGCGGCCACATTCGCCAATGCTGGAATCGGGAGTGTTTCCACCAGCATTCCGCCCTGGCGACGCTGCTCGAGAATCACAGGAAAATAGACCCGCTCGCTGGCGGCCACGGACTGGATCAGCTTTCGGTCCCCCTCGGGATCCTGGGGATCCGGCTCTGCCAACAGGATATCGAAGACGATGGCCCGGGCGCCTGCCTGGCTGAGTTGATCGATCAGCTGTGCATGCCAGAATCGAGGCCAGGGCCAGCGGCCGATGGACTCCAGGCTTTTCTCATCCACCGCAACAATCACGATGTCATCCGATGCCGGGTGGGTCATCCACCCCATCTGCAGGTCGTACAACAACAGGTCCCAGCGCCAGAGCCAACCACTCGCAGCCATGAAACCGGTAAACAGCAGCAGAATCAGCGCGGTTCTCAGGGATTCCGTCAGACCGCCGCCCCTGACCTCCCGAGCGAATTGCCGGGCGGGTTCAGATCCCATGACAGCTGGTGCGCCAGGTCTGATACCGCAATGCCGCTAGGCCATGAGAATCTTCAGCCTGGCATCTGCCCGGGAGACAAGATGAAACACAACGCTGGCCGGACATTGAAACAGACATCGGATAGGCTTTAACAACAACGCTCTTCGGCAGGTTCAAGGATTAGTCTAAACCCGGCGGGTTATTAACCCGGGCAGGCAGCGAAGCAAAACACTATACCAGGAGCCGTCTCATGTCATCGGGATTCGACAGGTGGGAATCCCCTGTACCAGAGGGGGGACGGCAGCGGGACTGTCGCTGAGCTGAGCGGGGTATCGGAATCTTCCATCAGCGCCTCGATCCGCACATATCCCGGGGCAGGCAGCGGCCCGGCCATCTCAAAACCGAGACCAAAACCCAGCTGTTCAAACAGCACCTCACGTCCTTCCGCATCCCGGGTCATCCGCAACCGGTAGGCCCAGGCACCTGGAGTCCCGGTCCAGCGGAACAACACCCCACGCGGCGTCACCTGTGGCGCATAAAGCATCGGCGGCTGACTGTCCGAGGGATGCTCAGGGCGCGTTTCAGCCACTTGCCCATCACTCCCACCAGCCAGGCTGAGAACACGCTTTCCTTCCAGACCTTCCCAACCCTGAGCGTCGATACCGCGAATACCCAGCACATAGATATCCTCGCCGGGAGTTGACAGGCGGCCACGACTCTCGGATGACAGACTCTCATGCAGCATGGTCCCCTGCAGATCCAGCAACTGGATCCGGTATCCGACCGCTTTGTCCAGGTCCGGCCAATCGAGTTGTATATCCCCGCCGGATTCACTGATGTCCATCTGATCCAGGTCCGGTTTCGGCAATAACATCCAGGGCTCGCCGGGAGGTTCGCCGGGCATCATGCGAACCCCCTCTCCCGCCGAGAGGTCCCGGGTCATGCCCTGGGCGGTCACACTCAGGCGGCCCTGACTCAGTTCGGTACGGGTTTCACCGCTCGACTCCGCGACCATCACCCGGAAGGCGGTCCCCCTGACCACCGTGACGGCTGCCGGGGTGTGGATCTCATAACGGGATTTAGGATGGATGCGGGGCACCACCTGGTTCTCCAGGCGTCCCCGCTGGAGGTGTATCTGGGTATCCAGCATACCCTTGCCCTGGTATGCCGAAAGGGCATCGAACACCACTTCGCTGTTCTCCCCGATCTGCAGCGATGAGCCGTCAGCGAACACCACGGAAACCCGCGACCGGGCGCCGGTCAATATGCGGTCACCCGCCTGCAGCAGCGTGTCCACCTGCAGTGCACCCCACTCATCCTGGTCGCCATGCCGCAGTTTCGCGTCTCCCTCCACCAAGGAGACCCTGACCGCAGCCAGCAGCGCCTTCATCCAATCGATGGGAATCTGGATACCCGTTCCAATCGAAATTTTCCGATCCTGAACAATCCCGTTGTAGTCCTGCAACAGCGCCGCAGTGAATTCGGGCTTGAGGTAACGCGCGGCAAGAATCGTCAGATTTTCACCCTCACGAATCCGGTAGGTCCAGTCCTCTGCCTGAACAGGGCCACACATCAGCCACAGCAACAGGGCGGCTGACCAGGTTATCTTCAGAATCTTGCGAGCGTGCATGAATAACTACCCGGACCGACAGGCTTCGGACCGCTAGTGGGTGCTCTTGGATTATCCCGGTTCATCCAGGAACTCAAGGCGGTAACCTTGGTGATATACCGCTTTCAATCGCCAACCCTTATCCGGAGTCAGCGCCAATTTACGTCGTAACCGGCTGATGTGGGTATCCACGGTTCGGGTCATCAGGCCAGGTCCCACACCCCAGACGCTCTCCAGGAGATGATCCCGGGACAACAGCCGCCCCACATTGTTGAACAGCATCCAGGCGAGTTGAAACTCCTTCTCGGTCAACTCCACAGGTTGCTGATTCAGAATGAGTTGCTTGTGGACCCGGTTGAGCATGAAATCTGCAATATGGATCTGATCCCGCCGTCCGCTGTGCCGGCGCACCAGGGCCTTGACCCTGGCCAGCATCACATCACGGTTGACCGGTTTGGCGAGATAGTCATCAGCGCCCTTCTCGAGAGCCTCGATGATATCCGCCTCGCCGTCCCGATGGGTGATGAAAAAGATCGGCAGATCCCACTCCCGCTCCTGGCGGATCCAGGAGAGTACGTCCACGCCGCTCATACCCGGCAGTTCCCAGTCCATGATCAACAGGTCGTAGGTCTCATGTCGCAGCTCATGCATGAAGGTATCTGCCTTGTGAAATACCCGACAGGCATAGCCCTCATCCTCGAGCCACTCTTTCATCACCGCCGACTGTACCGCGTCGTCTTCCAGATAAGCGATGCGCATCACTCTCCTCCCCCCCGGTGATGCCTCATGAGCTGACTCACAGGCACCTGCCTCGAGGTACACACAGACCGCCGCATTCAACTGCCTGGAAAAGGTATCCACACCGCCGGATCCTTGCGTCCTGACATCCGTTCCTCATACTCAGAGATGGCACTCGTTTCCGGAATCCGGCGGGTGCCGGTCTGCGCACCCAACCACCCGGTTGACGAATCCGCCCTCGCTTCAATTGACCTTGAGTTCCACCCGCCGGTTCTGCTCACGGCCCTGTGCCGTTGCATTGTCCGCCACAGGCGCGGTCTCGCCCGCACCACTGACCTGAATGATTTCCGCTGGCACGCCCTGGGAGACCAGAAACTGGGCGACGGCCCGGGCACGCTTTTCCGACAGGGTCTGGTTGTATTGCATCGAGCCCAGGGCATCCGTGTGACCGATGACCTGCAGGGACTCAATGTCTTTGCGAGATTTGAGGGCAGCGGCCACCTGGCTCAGTTCGGCCGCGGTGTTGTTGTCGATACGATCGCTGTCCACTTCGAACGGAATACGATTCAGAACAATCTTCAGGGCACAGCCCCTCTGATCCACGCTGGATCCTGCAGGCGTTCCCGGACATTGATCCCGGGCATCGACCACCCCGTCCCCATCACTGTCCGGCTCACAACCCAGGGCGTCCACTTGGGCGCCCGAGGCTGTGTCCGGGCATTCATCCAGGTTATCGGCCACCCCGTCCCCATCGCTGTCCGGAATGCATCCCTGCTCATCCACCACAACACCAGCGGGCGTGTCAGGGCAGCGATCCTGAGCATCGGCAACGCCATCACCATCCGAATCGCTGACCGCCTGGGTGCGGGGTTCAGCAAAGCAACCGCTTGCCGCGGCGTCGGCATCGCGAAAATCCGTTGTCCAACACTCCCCAGCACCGTTGCGCCAGGCCGAGCCTGCAGCATCATAGGCAACGCCTTTTTCACCCATTACCGAGCCACTGCCGATCGCCAGCAGAATAGCCGTACCCAGACTGTGCATAGTGCTGATTTTCATGCTGTCCTCACTCCTTATCTGTTTTTTAAAGGGACAAACCGAAACCCACCCCAGATCAGTTCGAAGCCACCTGGTGGATATGAACATCCCTCTGAGGATAGGGGATATTGATGCCTTCCCGGTCAAAGACCGTTTTGATGTTTTCAAGCAGCGCGGCCCGGGTGGTCCAGTAATCAGACGACTTGACCCAGGGTCGTACCGCGAAGTCCACGCTGCTTTCGCCGAGTTCGAGCAGCATGATGGTTGGCGCCGGATCCTTGAGCAGGGTGGGTTCCGCGTCCAGAACCTGCTTGATCAGTTCCTGGGCTTTCTTCATGTCATCCGCGTAACCGATACCAATCACCAGGTCGATCCGGCGGGTGTCCCGAGCGGAGTAGTTGATGATCGTGCCACTGTAGATCTGGGCATTTGGCATGGTGATCTCACGGTTATCACCGGTTTTCAGTACCGTGTGGAATATCCGGATATCCTCCACCACACCGGCGATACCCCCCGCCTCGACAAAATCACCGAGTTTGAAAGGTCGAAAGATGATCAGCATGACACCCGCGGCAAAACTGGACAGGGAGTCTTTCAAAGCCAGACCAACGGCCAGGCCGGCGGCGCCCAAAATGGCCATGGCGGATGTGGTGTTGACCCCCAGTTGTTCGAGGGCGGCGAGAACCACGACGGCCAACAGGGCCATCTTGACGATATTTCCGAGAAAGCCGACCAGCATGGGATCGACGTTGCTGCGGGTCATCACGGCACGCAGCGCCCGGGTCAGCGCTGAAGCAATCCAGCGACCGATCACGAACACCAGCAGCGCCATTACGATTTTAGTGCCCCAGGGAATCAGATAGGTATCCAGTATGGTTTCCAAATTAATGTCCATTGTCATTCCGCTCTGTTAGTTGCATCGATGCCCCCGACAAGGTGGCAGGGTTTCGAATCGAGATGGTGTCAAAAAGCCGAAGGAAGGCTATCCGGCGAAAATTGGCGCAAAACGATTCGGATGCACAGTATACCCCCGAACGGTTACGCAGCTTAGGGAATCCGTTTTGCGGAATAAAGCCGCAGCCTGTGAAGAATTGTAAAATTGTTGTGACACATACTGTTTTTCAATACCATCTTGATCCAACGCGATTTTTCGATGAATTACGAACATTCATCCAGTCGTGGGTCAGACTTTGCCAGGCTCATCGGGCTGATGCCCGCATGCCCCCCACACCAAAACACGGGAAGCGACGGATTCATGAACTCGGAAATCCCAGCCGACGGCCTGGTGAAGACCATCCTGGATCTCTGGACATCGAGCTTCCACGGTCTGCTATCAACCCACTCCGTGAAGTTTCCGGGCTATCCCTTCGGATCATTACTTCCCCTGTGCCGTGATGCCAAAGGCAATCCCCTGCTGCTGATCTCCCATCTCGCTCAGCATACCCGCAACCTTGAAAGCAACCCGTTGTGTTCCCTGACACTAAGCGAAACCGGCGCTGAGGACGTACAGCAACTGGGTCGCCTGACCTGTCTGGCCCGCGCCGAGCCCATCAATGCAAATGCCTCGGCTGAGCGCTATTTTCGTTACTACCCGGAGTCCCGCCGCTACTTCAAGGAGATGAATTTCCGTTTTTACCGATTGATCCTGGAACAGCATTACTTCATCGGAGGTTTTGGCTCCGCGCGCTGGTTTGACGCCAGCCGGGTTCCACCACCCGCTCCCTACTCCACTGCGGAGGAGGCAGAGGCGCTGTACCAGCTCAATCTTCAGGAGCGGAACCTGCTGCGACGCTATCTCGCACATCGGCAGATGGCGGACCACCCAGTGGACATCGAGGCGGTGGGCATCGACCCCCTGGGACTGGACCTGCGCAGCGGGCAGAAATTGAGTCGCCTGGCGTTTCCCCAGGCCCTGCCAACCGCAGAAGACCTGCTCAGCCAGATCAAGGCACTCTGAGACCCGATCAGGGGCGCCGGCAAATACCCCACATAAAAAAGGGTAGAATCACCCGACCGAATCCCCGTACACTTCACTCTAAATAACCAACCATTTCACTAGGTATTAGGAGCAGATGTAATGAGTATCGAAATCCCGGAACGCGATGGCGACGGCTACCTCACGGATATGAATGAATGGACTCCGGAGATCGCCCGGGCCATGGCGGAAGCGGACGACTATGAACTGTCTGATGAAAAATGGAACCAGATCCTGAAAGCCCGCGAATACTACAACGAACACAATGTGGTGCCACCGATCCGCAAGTTTTCGAAATATCTCGGCGCGGACAAGAAGGAGATGTTCGAACTGTGGATGACCGGGCCGATGAAACCGATCACCAAGTACGGTGGTTTGCCAAAGCCGACCGGCTGCGTCTGATCTCCGCTCTTACCCTTCCGCACATTCCCCTCTGAGCGTGCGGAAGGGCGCCTGCACCGCGACGACACGCATCCCGCCCACCTGGACAGGCGCAACCGGTGCTGTTTATTTGCAGAATACTTCTCCTGCGCCGGGCAACCCGTTTGCGACTTCACATTGCTTCCCCCGGCTTCCGCTCACTACAATCACGCCTTTGCCTGATTCACCCGGCTGAATACACAGCCATTACAGCCCTGGAGTCGCAGTATGACCAACCCAGCCCTGCTCGGTCAGTTGACCGATTTGCACGAGATGCAACGGGACCTTCTCGCAACCCGGGAGGCCATGCTCTGCGATCACAGACCCAGTCCCAGGCTGGCCAGCTTGAACTGGTATTACGGTCGAGGCGTCTACCTGGAACTCCTGTGGCTGCGTGAAAATCTGAATCGCGACGACGACCTCAGTCAACGGGTCCGGCACCTGTTTACCGAAGGAGCGCTTCCCCTGGATGAACAGTGCCGCCAACTGCCTGACCGGGATCACCTGATTCATTGGGCCACCGAGATACGCGACGAACACATCCGTCTGCTCGCGACACCCGGCGCCCTGCCCGCGGAGCACCCATGGCTGCAAGACGACCGGCTCGCCTGGTATCTGCTCCAGGAACAGGCCAAGCTGTACGAAAACATGCTGCTGGTGCTCTACCAGTCACGCCTGCAGGAGCCGGACGACGGGCGCTACCGCTGCACGGAGCCCCTGGAACCCGTCCCCCCCGCCTGGGAAACCCGGGAACTCTCCCAGGGCCACTACCGAATTGGCGCCCGTGATGAACCCAGGGCATATGACAATGAACTACCTCCCCAGGCCGTGGAACTGAGCAGTTACCGAATCGCCCTCACTCCGGTCTCCAATGCCCAGTACCTCGAATTCATGCGCCAGGAAGGATACCGGGACGAAACCCTGTGGAACGAGGCCGGCCGCAGCTGGTTGAACGAACAGCGTCGCGACCACCCGGAATACTGGCGCCGTGACAGCCAGGGCAACTGGTATGAAATCGCCCTCAACGGGGCCACCCCACTGCCTCCGGAAGAGGCCGTAACCGGTGTCAGCCTGCACGAAGCCCAGGCCTTCGCGGCATGGGCGGGCCGTCAATCGGAACTCACCGAGGGCGCCATTCTGCAGCATGAATACCAATGGGAGATGGCGGCCCGCAGCGGAGTACTGACGCGATCCGGCCGAAGCTGGGAATGGTGTGGCAATCCCCTGCATCCCTACCCGCAATTCGAACCCTTCCCCGACAACACCGTTTCCCAGGAGGCATTCCAGCGCGCCTTGCATACCCTCAAAGGGGGTAGCCTGCACACACCCAAGGTGCTGAGACGGGCCAGTTTCCGCCATTGGGCCGAACCCGACGATCGCCATCACCTGGCTGGCATTCGCCTGGTGTTTCCGCCCCGCCACAGTTGGACCTGAGGTTGCATTTCTGGGTGATTTTAAAAACCGCAATGTAGCGGATGCCTCCCACCGGGAACCTCGTTCACGAAAAATGTGCCCAGGTTCCGTTCAGAGAATGAAAGCATTAAAGATTTGCCTGTGACGGCCAACAAACCGGTTAGAGAGACTCTATTTCCAACAGGTTGGGATACATGGGCATACATTCCATCACAGGACCGGCGCTGCAGGGGATCCAGAAAGGCCTCCAGGGTATGCGCCGCGTGGCATCGGAGATCGCCAGTGCCCAACAAATGCAGCAAACCAACCCCAAGGACCTGTCGCGCTCCATGGTGGAAATGCAGCAGCACGCCAATCTGGTCAAAGCCCAGGTCAAGACCCTCAAGGCCGCGGACGAGGTGCTGGGCACCCTGATCGACGAGCGGGTCTGAGCCTCGCCCGCAACCGCTCGGGTTCAGTAATCGAACAGCATCGACAAGTCGATGGCCCGCACATCCTTGGTCAGCGCCCCGACCGAGATGTCGTCCACGCCGGTTTCTGCAATCTCCCGCACGGTCTCAAGATTGATCCCGCCGGAGGCTTCCAGCCGGGACTGGCCGGCATTGATCGCGACCGCCTGGCGAAGCTGGGAGGGATCCAGGTTGTCGAGCAGGATCCGGGACGCCCCGGCCTGTAGAGCCTCGCGCAACTCATCCAGAGACTCCACCTCGATTTCCACCGAAGTACCTTGGGGTACCTGTTCGAAGGCGCGCGCCAGGGCGGCGGTGATCGAACCCGCAGCACGGATGTGGTTCTCCTTGATCAGCACCGCGTCGAACAGCCCGATGCGATGGTTGTCACAACCACCGCAGGTGACCGCATATTTTTGTTGCAGACGCAGGCCAGGAATGGTTTTGCGGGTATCGAGAATTCGCGCCGGGGTGCCTGACACCTCGTCCGCGTAGCGTCTGGCCAGGGTTGCCGTTCCCGACAAGGTCTGCAGGTAGTTCAGAGCTGTTCGCTCACCGCTCAACAGGGAACGGACCCGTCCCTCGAGACGACACAGCGTCTGCCCGGCCTCGATCCTGTCTCCGTCCCGCGCATCCCAATCCAGGGTAATTCCGGAATCGAGTTGTCGGTAGACCTCTGCGACCCAATCGACACCGCACAACACCGCCGTTTCGCGACATACGATGCTGGCCCTTATGCGGGTCTCTGGATCAAGCAATCCGGCGGTCAGGTCCCCCGCACCCAGATCCTCGGCCAACGCCTGACTCACCTGTTGGCTGATGAGGTGCCCCGGCAGACTGTTCATGGTCAGCCGATCGCTAACAGTTCCACGTCGAAGACCAGGGTTGCGTTCGGTGGAATCACGCCACCCGCGCCTCGGGCACCGTAACCCAGCTGCGGGGGAATGGTCAGACGACGCTTACCGCCGATCTTCATACCTTCGACACCCTCATCCCAGCCGCGAATGACCATGCCTTTTCCCAGAGTGAACTGGAAGGGCTGATTTCGATCCAGGGAAGAATCGAACTTGTCGCCTTCCAACAGCCAGCCGGTATAGTGCACGGTAACCTTGTGCCCCGCAGCCGCCAGGTCCCCATCACCGGGAGCCAGGTCTTCAATCTTCAGTCCGGAATCGGTAATCATTTCGCTCATGGATTCACTCTCTGGGTTTCAACACTCAATTGCTGGTACAGCCGCATGACGAACGTCATCCAGGCTTTTCATATCCGGGTACTAATAACATGCCTGATCCAAGAACGCCATGATGCCTGCCGGCTGAGCCTATCGAGCCCACGCCAGGCATCCGCTGCCGATCCGGCGCAGCACGTATTCCCGAGCGAGTAGACAGAGAAGTGTGAAATCAGGCCGCGCTGGTCTTTTTCAGCGCATCGAGCATCGCATCCAGCGCCCGGTCCATGATCGGTTCGGCGGGAAGATCCACAGTTCGCGCAGTACCTTCGCGCAAGTGCCTGGCCAATCCGGATGCACTCAACTCCATGGCTTTCATGCCTTTGCGATTGACGAAGATATAGGTATCGGTGACCTTGCTCTTCCAGGACAGCTTGACCCGCACCTTGGCGCTACCATCAGCGATCTCCAACCAGCTGCCGGGTTCGAGGGACTTGGCCTGATGAGCGAATTCGTCGTTCTCGTAAATCGCTTCATCGGCCAGCTCGTGCAACTGACTGGCATCGTCAGGCGTCAGCTGACTGTCCGGAAAATGGATTTCGTGCTGGGTGACAGGCTGGGTCCCTGAGGTTTGCACCTGCGCGGCATCCCCTCCTCGCAACACCTGGATATGGCAATTCTGCAGTTCCTTGAACAGCCGCGCCATCTTATGCTGATCGAAAGAGATGCTGTTGAGCCTTTCCCTGAGGTTTCTCAGCAACTCCGGTATACCGCGCAGCAGCTGCTGCCGATCCTGATACTCGGATTTGGGTTGCACGCTCCACAGCAAGCGGTCGACGATCTCCAGGCACTCCTGCCAATCCTTGCTTTGGCTGCCTTCCCGAAGGTAGATCAGGAGCATCACATCCTTCCACCCATCCTCGAGGATCGACATCACCGCCTGGGGTATCACCAACTGCCTCAGCAAACGTTGGTTCAACTCGTCGGAAACGATCTGCTTGGCGGATTTGAGTTGCTCCTTACCCCGCGTGATCTGGGTCGTGCGCTGCTCCGCAAGTTCCGCTCCCCGTTGCTCCTTTTGCCACCAGGTGGTGAACTCCTCGTCGAGCTCGGCAAACAGGCCCGGGTCATCGTGGAATTCGTTGAGAATCCGTTTGATGATCGATTCGATTCTGCTGTACAGAGTGTCACTGCCCCGGTCACCGGTATCGTTCCACCCCACCGCAGCCTGGGCCAGGGAATTGAGCAGCCTGCGGGCTGGGTGGATCTTCTTGCTGAAAAAGCTCTTGTCGATGATCGCCACTTTCAGCATCGGGATCTGCAGACGGCTGATCAGCGCCTTCATGGCATCCGGCAAGCTGTAGTCGTCGAGTATGAACTCGAACAACATTGAGATCACATCAATCGTGTCGTTGTCCGCGTCCCCCAGGGAGCGAGTGATCTGACCGTCTTTGGCGATACGCAGATCCTGAGCGAGGCGCGCGCGCATCTGCTCCGCACTCAGCGGGGTCCCACCCTGACGCCCCTGAGGCAGCATCACGACATTGGACTGCTGCAAGGTAGAGAGGACACCCAGAAGCTCCCCGGTATCGATCAGCGGCACGTTGCTCTGAGGCGCCGAGAGCATCATGCTCGAACTCAGCATGCTGCTGCCCGAACTGGCCCGACGCATGCCTAAAAGATGCTGAAGTGTGGAAAATATCTCTGCTTGGACCTCTTCATGGGTCGCCATCTGGCTGGCGGAACCCGACAGGGGCGCTGAACTGGTGGTGACATAGGACGAGTCACTGGCAAGATAGCTGTCCCCTCCCTCACCGCGCAAACTCGGTGCCACCGGATTGCGCCGCACCTTCGGGGTCAACTTGGGGATTACCCCGACGCGCCCAAGCAGCAGATTGATCTCGTCGTAGAGCCCACCGACATAGTGCATGACGTGGCGGTCGAACAACTTGTAGACCACCAGCTTTACCGGAAGCTCCACCGCCACATCGTTCATGGCCACCTGGAAGGCATTGCAGATCACCCCAGGATCGAGGGGTGTCTTTTTGGCGATCTCTTCATCCACCTGACCTGCGCACAGGATCGCTGAAAATCGCTGACCCATAGCATAGAGTTCCCGGGAAAACCGGTTTTCCGATTTGCTCACCATGTTGGTGATGGCCAGAGAATCCTCTAGATCCTCGTCTTCCACCAGGGACATCTCCGTATCCCGGCTGAGATCGTCGAGGCTGGGATGATTGATGGTGACATCACCGGTTTCCCAGAATCTGTCGTAGGCCCGAAGCAGTTCCTGATTGAAATTGCGATCGATTTTCGCACGCTGCTTGCGCAGCTCGCGCATGGAATCAAAGTAGATATTCTGCAGGGTATTGTTTTCCGACTTGTTGGCCATCTCGTAGAGTGAATCATCGAGATTTTCGAACAAGTCGTTCATCAGCTTGGGCAGAGTCTTGACGACCAGATTACGGCACTCGGCCGCAATTCTGCGTCCGCTGATATCAAGCGTTATGTTTCTTTGACGAGGCACAGCTGAGCCAAAAGTAATGATGTTGTCTTGCCTTTGCATCTATGGCCACTTGTAAACCCTGCAATTAACCCAAGGTGATGCCGACACGTTGCTTTCACCCGCATCTGTTGCAAGGCTAAGTCAGCCCGGTAAACGCGTCTGAGATTGACCTCACAAAAGATTCATGGGTGAAACTGATCCAAGCGGCATCTGAACAGAGTGCGTTCTCCAAAACTAGCACCAAGTGTCTGAACAATCAATGGATTAGAAGCGGCTGTAACAAGCAGCACGAGCCTGGGACCGAAACGTCGCCCCCCGGCAAGAGGGTGCAACTCGGGAAATAAACTCTGCTGATTTCAGCTGTGATCTGGCCTATTGTAACGTGCCCGGGAGAAATTCCGAGCATCGTTCAGAACTTAGCCGGCCGATGAAAACCGATCAGACGAAAATCCAGGCCGTGGCAGCATGGATGTCTGCCGTTATCTGGTGTAGTGTTTTGCCAGCAGGGGGGGATACCCGCCAGGAATAACAATTCAAGACACGATAATCGCATATGCAACTTTTTCGGCGACTTTTCGCTTCACTTATCAGCAGTTTCCGCGATCTTGTGCCGATATTCATCGTTATTGCCTTTTTTCAGGTTTTCGTTCTCCAACAACCGATACCCAACATCGGCACCCTGCTCTTCGGCTCTCTCCTGGTTCTGATCGGTTTGAGCCTGTTCATCGAGGGTCTCAACCTGGGTCTCTTCCCTCTGGGCGAATCCATGGCCTGGAACTTTGCCCGCAAGGGCAGCCTCACCTGGTTGCTGCTGTTTGCCTTTTCCCTGGGTTTCGGCACCACCGTGGCAGAACCGGCTCTGATCAAGATCGCCGAAGAGGCGGCCCAGGTGGCCGCCGCGGGAGGCATGATCGAAGACCATCTCGAATCCCGCGATGAGTACGCCCAGGGTCTGCGCTATACGGTGGCCCTGTCGGTGGGGTTCGCCATCGTGCTTGGCGTTCTGCGCATCGTCAAAGGCTGGCCGGTACAGTACCTGATCATCGGCGGCTACATAGGCGTGGTGATCATGACGGCCCTCACTCCAAAGGAGATCATCGGTATAGCCTACGATTCCGGCGGGGTCACCACCTCGACCGTCACTGTGCCCCTGGTCACCGCCCTGGGCGTGGGTCTCGCCTCCAGTATCAAGGGGCGCAATCCCATGACCGACGGGTTTGGCCTGATCGCCTTTGCCTCATTGACCCCGATGATCTTCGTCATGGGTTACGGCATGCTGCTATGAACGATTCACTGCAACATTTTCTTGATGTGCTGCTGGGAACCATGCTGGATGTACTGCCGATTGCAGCAATCCTGCTCGGCTTCCAGATTTTCGTGCTGCGCCGTGCGTTGAAGAACCCCAAGGAGATACTGTCCGGATTCATCATGGTACTGATCGGTCTGGCGCTGTTCCTGGAGGGACTGGACCTTGCCTTGTTTCCGATTGGCGAACTCATGGCCAGTCAGCTGACCTCTCCGGAACTGCTCAACACAGGGGCCAGCCAGTCGGTTGAGTGGCACCACTACTTCTGGGTCTACCTGTTTGCCGCCAGCATCGGCTTTTCGACCACCATCGCGGAACCCTCGCTGATCGCCGTGGCAATCAAGGCCAATCAGGTCTCAGCCGGCGCGATCAGTCAATGGGGACTGCGTATTGCGGTGGCCATTGGGGTCGCCGTGGGAATCTCCCTGGGCAGCTACCGAATCATTTCCGGAACCCCCCTGCATTGGTACATCATCGCCGGCTACGTCGTAGTGATTCTGCAGACGACGATTGCCCCCCGGCAGATCATCGCCCTGGCTTACGATTCCGGCGGCGTCACCACGTCAACAGTAACCGTACCCCTGGTTACCGCGCTGGGACTGGGTCTGGCGAGCAATATTCCGGGACGCAACCCCGTAATGGACGGCTTCGGTCTGATCGCCTTCGCCAGTCTCTTCCCTATCATGACCGTCATGGCCTATGCCCAACTGAGTGAATGGCGCAGTCGTCGGCCGCAAAGATGATTCAACCGAGGTAATCACATGCACTTCAAACTCATCATCGCCCTGGTGGAAGACACCACCACCGATAAGGTACTCGAAGCGGCCCGCTCCGCGGGTGCCACTGGCTCGACCGTGATCAACCATGCCCGGGGGGAGGGCATCCAGCAGTCAAAGACCTTCCTGGGTCTGACCCTGGACACCCAGCGGGACGTATTGCTGCTGATGGTTGAAGAGCACCTCAGTCGCGCCATACTGGAGAAGATTGCAGAAGCCGGCGCGTTCGACGAACGTCCGGGCAGCGGCATCGCGTTCCAGATCGATATCGAGGACGCAGTCGGGGTCAGCCATCAGATCGAGACCCTGTCACAAGTGATCGAGGAGGAATTATGAACGAACGTATACTGGTCCGGGTGCGGGACGTAATGAAGGCCGACTTTGACCTGGTGGACGGCATGGACACGGTGGAGAATGCGCTGGAGCGGATGATGCACGTGGAAACCAAGTCCCTGGTGGTGAAAAAACGCCATGAAAACGATGAGTACGGACTGGTCACCCTGTCCGATATCGCGCGAGAGGTACTCGCCATGGACCGGGCGCCGGAACGGGTCAACATCTACGAAATCATGAGCAAACCGGCCCTGACCGTCTCCCCGGAAATGGATATCCGCTATTGCGCACGGATCTTCAGTCGTTTCGAGCTGTCCCGTGCGCCGGTAGTGGAAGACGGCAAAATCGTCGGCATCGTGAGTTACACCGATATGGTGCTGAAGGGGTTTCCGCCCAAGCGAGACTGAATTGGAAACCGACCAGATACCGGTACTCCTGCCGGGTACCGAGTTTCATCCTTCACCGAACTGCGACCCGCGACCGGCAGATGCCGTCATCGACCTGTTGGTGATCCACAGTATCAGCCTGCCTCCCGGAGGGTACGGGGGCACCGGGATCGATGACCTGTTCCTCAATCGTCTCGACCCGGACGCCCACCCTTTCTTTGCCACCATCCATACACTGAAGGTTTCAAGCCATCTGCTGATTGGTCGCAACGGCTCGATCATCCAGTATGTGCCTTTCGAGATGCGCGCCTGGCACGCCGGGGCATCCAACTTTTGCGGACGCGGGTGTTGCAACGATTTTTCCATCGGAATCGAACTTGAAGGCTGCGACGAGGATCCTTACACGGACGCTCAGTACCTCGCCCTGGTGCGGGCCACCCACTGGCTGATGCAGCGTTATCCCGGGATCCGTGAGACACGCATCACCAGCCATTCCGCGATTGCCCCAGGACGCAAAACCGACCCAGGTCCGCATTTCGACTGGCGTCGTTACCGCAAGCTTCTGCACGCCCTGAACGGATAAACCCGGCAAGCAAATAAATTACCCGGTTATTGACACGGGGAGCATGAAACTGGCGCAGAGCGGTGAGTCTCCTTAGAATCACCAGCAAGACTGAACCATTTTCCAACCAGGGGCCTGCCTGATGCTGAACCCCAGTGACCAGGTTGCCCGGTGTAACACCACGGACGGGATAAACACACAAACCGATCGACAGGAGTGAGAAAACACCCCCGATGACCTTTACGATTGTACTGATCTGCCTGATTGCCGAACGCTTCATGCTGGATGCCCTGGCCTGGAGGAACGATCGCTGGTTTTTCCGCTACACCCTGTGGTACCAGGCGCAATCCCTGCCGAATGGACTGCAACGGGGCTCACTCGGCCTGGTCACCCTCCTGCTCCCCCCCCTGCTGGCAGTCGCACTGGTCCAGCAGATCCTGGATGGCGCCCTGTGGGGTTTTCTGGATGTCGCCTTTGCCCTGGCAGTCCTCCTGGCGGCCCTGGGTCCTGAAGACCTGGATCAGCAGATCAACCGCTATGTGGATGCCCGGGAGCAGGACGATGACGAGGCCGCCACCGAGGTGGCACGTCATCTCATCGAAGACGAGCCCCCAACCAGCGAACCCGCCCGATCCCAGGCTGTTGCGGAAAGCGCCCTGCAATTGGCCAATCGACGCATCTTTGCCGTGCTTTTCTGGTTCATCCTCCTTGGCCCGCTGGGTGCCGCTTTGTATCGCCTTGCCTCCTGGCTGCCCCGGTCAGACCAGTCGGCACAGAGTATCGACTACCGCCTGAACGCTCTCCAACTGGTGTACATTCTGGACTGGCTTCCGGCTCGTGTTACTGCATTCTGTTATGCGGTTGCCGGCAGCTTCGAGGATGCCCTGTATGGCTGGCGGAGTTTCCAGGAGCAGCGGTATAAAGAGTTCAGCGATGCGAACAGCGGCATCCTGGTCTGCACGGGGAGCGGCGCGATGCGTTTAAGCACACTCCTGGACGAAACCCAAAGCGGCGCCCAGGTCTATGCCTATCTCCCCAAAGCGGCGATGGCGCTGATCTGGCGAAGTCTCATCGTCTTCATGGCAATGCTCGCCTTCGCCAGCCTGTCCGGACTGGTGTAACCCATGTCGCAAATCACCACCATCGACCTGATTCGCCATGGTGAACCTGTGGGGGGCCGGCGTTACCGGGGCCAGGTCGATGATCCCCTCAGCGACAAGGGCTGGTCACAAATGCGTCAGGCCGTATCGGCGCTCGCTCCCTGGGACGTCGTCATCAGTTCCCCGCTGAGCCGCTGCGCTGAGTTTGCCCGTGAGCTGAGCGAACGGCTCAATATCGGATTGGAACTCGACGATCGCCTGAAAGAGGTGGGGTTCGGAGCCTGGGAAGGACTCACCGGGGATCAGATCCGGGCCATGGATAAACAGGCCCTGCAACGGTTCTATCATGATCCCATCGAACACCGTCCCGCAGGCGCGGAGCCGCTTGGGACGTTTAATGAAAGAGTCGATGCAGCCTACCAGGCGGCCACCCGGCGACATACCGGCAGGCACATCCTGATCGTAACCCATGCAGGTGTGATCCGCAGTATTCTGAGAAACACCCTCAACGCCCCCCTGGCCTCCATGTATCGAATCTCCATTGACACCGCCTCGATGAGCCGCATTCAACTCACCGCGGAACGCCCTCCCACGGTCCAATTCGTGGGTAAAACCACGCTATAAGCCTCTAATTTATTTAAAATTGATTAAAAATTAACATTTTTTGTGAGATGTCTCACAAATCGTTTAAGGCTTCTTTAAGCTAAACGCGCTATAAATCACATCACAGGGACAGTAATTTGAATAACTTAGTGGACAACCTACTGGTTGATTATTAGTAAAAAAACAGAGGAGGCGCACATGTCCTGGTTATACCTTTTGCTGCTTGCAATGGTCGTTGTCTCGGTGCTCACCACCAAAGGCGTGGAATTGCCGGACTGACACCAAATCCCCATTCACCCTCTATCGTGATGTTATCTGACGCACGTATTCATACATCACGATGGAGGCGGCCACCGCCACGTTAAGGCTCTCCACCTCTCCATACTGGGGAATTGCGAGACAATCCACCGATGGATACTCCTCACGGGTAAAACTGTGGCCAAACTCCTCGTGTCCCAGCACGAAGGCCGTTTTGGGAGAGAGCGCCGACTCGGTCAGCATCCGCTCGCATCCCCCCTCAAGCATCACGACTTCATAGCCACGGTCCATCAGATCCCTGTAGCTTTCCGCGAAGGACTCAAAAAAACGCGCGGGCACCTTCTTGAAAGCCCCCTTTCCCGGCGCGGGATCGAAGGGACCGATGTCGATCAGGTGAATCTCATGCGCACCGAAAGCCTCCGCACTGCGGAATATTTTCGCTACATTGAACCCAGCCTTCATGTGGTCGAGCACCAGGATGAACTCGTGCGCACCAGGTTTGGCCAACAGGTTTCGACGCTTCTGTTTGATGTAGCGCAGCATCGCCTGGTCCCTGGCCTCGCGCTTCTCCTGTTTGCTCTTTCTTTGTCTTAATCTTTCCACGATACCTGAATCAATCTGTGCGAATCCCGATCCTGCTGTCTTTTGAGCAGAAATAAACCTCTAACCACCCGGACTGGCGGACTCCATACCCCAATGCCCTATCACAGAATCGCCGGGTGAATAATATATCAATCACTACCAGGCCCGGCGATCTTCCCGGTCCGCAAGCACTTCCAGAACCCAAATTTGAACCAACCTTACAAACCCCACATGACAGGCCGGCTCAAGCGGGTTAATAATTGTCATTGATAACCAGGGTGCGTCTCCGAGTACAGTGACACCTGATGAACGGCCGTGCGCCCTGAAATCTGACATATCAACGCGGCTAAAGGCCACAACCCATCGATCCGCAGGACAAAACATGCAAGCCACACAAGTTACCCGTGTTCTAATCTGGAGCCGCTGGTTGAGAATTTCGCACTGGCTGATCGCGTTTTCCAGCCTGGGCCTGATGGCCAGTGGCTATCTGATGGGAGGTCAACTTGTTGGCGAGTCAGCCACCGAAGATCTCCACTACATGCTCTCGGCGGTACTGCTTCCGGCCCTTCTCGTCAGGCTTTACCTGTTGTTTTTCAGTCAGGGTACCGATCACTTCACGGATTGCGAACCGGATGCACACCGGCTCAGCCAGGCCTGGGAAGTCATCAAATTCTACATCACGCTCGGAAAGGCACCGCTACCAAAGTGGTACAGTCACAATCCACTCTGGGGGCCGCTCTATCTGGCGTTTTATTTCTTTCTCGCACTGAACGCGATCAGTGGCCTGGCGCTGATCAATGAATACCCGTTCCTTTTCAATCTCAGCATGCTGGATTTGCACCGCATGACCTATCTGCTGATCGCGGGATTCAGCGTACTGCATATTGCTGCGGTATTCAGCCATGATGCGGCAGGCACCAGTTCGGACATATCCGGGATGGTGAATGGTCACCGCATCTTCGAAGTCAAACAGGAGACGGGCAAAGAGACGCCTCAAGTGCAGGCTGTCGACCTCAATGAATTGATGAAATCACTCAAAAAATAGATCCGCTCTGATATCGTTAGCGATGATCGGGGCATGCATAAAAAAACCCACGCCAATGGCGTGGGTTATTCGAATGCTCCGGAATCGGTGAAGTCTATTCTTCGCTAGCGGCAACTGCCTCTTCCAGGGCGCCATTGTCGGGCCGATCGACCAATTCAACAAATGCCATGGGGGCTTTGTCACCCGCGCGGTAACCACATTTCAAAATCCGAACATAACCACCTGGACGCGCCTGGTAGCGAGGACCCAGCTCGGCGAAGAGTTTTCCTACAGCCGCCTTGTCGCGAAGTCTGGAAAACGCCAGGCGCCGCTTGGCAACGTTGTCGGTTTTGGACATGGTGATGAGCGGCTCCGCCACACGGCGCAACTCTTTTGCCTTTGGCAGAGTGGTCTTGATCAGCTCATGATTGATCAAAGACACGGCCATGTTTCTGAACATGGCATTTCTGTGGCTGCTGTTCCGATTGAGCTGCCGTCCTGATTTGCGATGTCGCATGGGTAGACTTCCCCAATATTCAAGTTAAGTTTAGGTTAGATTAACGGCAGACTCAGTGAGCCAGCTGTTCTTCAATATTTTCGGGCGGCCAGTGTTCCAGGCGCATACCCAGGGACAGACCGCGACGTGCCAACACGTCCTTTATCTCGGTCAGTGATTTCTTACCCAGATTCGGCGTCTTGAGCAGTTCCACCTCGGTGCGCTGAATCAGGTCACCGATGAGGAAAATGTTCTCGGCCTTGAGACAATTGGCTGAACGTACCGTCAGCTCAAGATCATCCACAGGCCGCAGCAGAATTGGGTCGATCGCAGGCTCTTCGGGCTCTGCGTGAGCTTCCGCGGCCTCTGCCTCGAGATCCACGAATACAGACAGCTGATCACGGAGAATGCTTGCTGAACGGCGAATCGCCTCCTCAGGATCGATGGTTCCATTGGTCTCAAGCTCGATGACCAGACGGTCCAGTCCGGTATTCTGCTCAACACGGGCGGCTTCGACACTGTAAGCCACTTCCCGAATCGGACTGAAAGAGGCATCGACCTGTAACATTCCGATTGGACGCTCATCGCCCGCGGAGCCCTGACGAGCCGCAGCGGGCTGGTAACCACGGCCGCGACGAACATTAAGGGTCATGTTGATTTCGCCTGACTTGGTCAGGGTGGCAATCACATGATCCGGATTAGCGATTTCGACATCGTGATCCAGCGTAATGTCAGCGGCACTGACCTGACCCGGTCCTTTCTTGTTCAGCCGCAGGGTCGCCTCGTCACGCGAATGCATGACAAGTGCAATCTGCTTGAGATTGAGCAGGATCTCCAATACATCTTCCTGGACACCTTCAATGGTGGTGTACTCATGAAGCACATCGGCGATCTCAACCTCAGTGATGGCGCTGCCCGGCATGGATGACAGGAGAATGCGACGCAGCGCATTGCCCAACGTATGTCCGAACCCCCTCTCCAGGGGTTCTAGCGTCACCTTGGCGCGGGTCCCGGTGACGGGCTGGACATTGACGATGCGAGGCTTCAGAAATTCCGTAACGCTTTCGGTCATGTATTTTCCCTCGTCAAGGCTTACTTGGAGTAGAGCTCAACGACCAGTTGTTCATTAATCTCGGCGGACAGATCGGAACGATCGGGAATACGTTTCAGTTTGCCCTTCATGGCTTTGGCGTCGACGTCCAGCCAGTCTACGAACCCGTACTGACCCTGCAGTTCGATCGAGGATTGGATACGCAGTTGTTTCTTCGCCTTCTCGCGCACAGAGATTTCGTCTTCCGCGGTAACCCGGAATGAGGGCACGTTGACGATCTTGCCGTTCACTTCGATGGCTTTGTGGCTGACCAGTTGACGCGCTTCAGCGCGGGTCGAACCAAACCCCATGCGGTAAACGATGTTGTCGAGACGGGTTTCCAGCAGTTGCAGAAGGTTCTCGCCCGTGGCGCCCTTGTTCTGTGCAGCGGCTTTATAGTAGTTGCGGAACTGTTTTTCCATGATTCCGTAAATACGGCGCACTTTCTGTTTCTCACGCAACTGCAATCCGTAATCGGAGACTCTCCGACGACGGTCACCGGACTGACCCGGGAGCTTCTCCATGTTGCACTTGGAGTCCAGAGAACGAACGCGGCTCTTGAGAAAAAGATCAGTGCCTTCGCGACGGCTCAGTTTACACTTGGGACCGATGTACCTTGCCATGATTCAATAACTCCAATAATTAGACGCGGCGTTTTTTCGGAGGACGACAGCCGTTATGCGGAATCGGGGTGACGTCAGAGATGCTGGTGATCTTGAAACCGGCATTGTTCAGTGCGCGTACCGCGGACTCACGACCGGGACCCGGACCTTTAACGTTGACATCCAGATTTTTGACACCGTATTCCTTAACCATCTGACCCACACGATCAGCGGCCACCTGCGCAGCAAAAGGCGTACTCTTGCGTGAGCCGCGGAAACCGGATCCACCGGCCGTTGCCCAGGCCAGTGCGTTGCCCTGACGATCGGTTATCGTGATGATGGTGTTGTTGAAAGAGGCGTGAACGTGAGCGACGCCATCGGTGACGCTCTTTTTAACCTTTTTCTTGGCACGGCTGCTGGGTTTTGCCATCTTCTGTACCTACAGATTCGAAATTAATAATGATTAACGCTTGATCGGGCGGCGCGGCCCTTTACGGGTGCGGGCGTTGGTGCGGGTACGTTGGCCGCGCAGCGGCAATCCCCGACGGTGACGGATGCCACGATTGCAACCAAGATCCATCAAGCGTTTGATGTTCATGGAGATTTCACGACGAAGATCGCCTTCGACCGTATAGCGCGCCACAATCCCGCGAATGGACTCAATCTGGTCTTCGCTCAGCTCCTGGATCTTGGTGCTCGGTTCTATACCGGCTTCTTTACAGATATCGCCCGCACGTGTGCGGCCAATACCGTAGATCGACGTCAAGGCGATGACGGCATGTTTGCGATCTGGAATGTTGACCCCTGCAATTCGAGCCATCTTACTAATCTCCTAATGAACCCTCAGGTGGCCCCCAAGGGAAACGCGCGATAATACCTCACCACACAGCTTCGTTCAAGCTGCCTGGCACGATTTTCGCTAAATTAACCCTGGCGCTGCTTATGACGCCCTTCTTTACAGATAACCCGCACGACACCGTTGCGACGTACGATCTTACAGTTGCGGCAGATTTTCTTGACTGATGCACGCACTTTCATGGTTTTCTCTCCAAATAGATCTGAGGAATCAGCGCAGCAGACCTGCGCCACCGCCCTTCAGATTGGCTTTTTTCATTAAACCTTCATACTGGTGTGACATCAGGTGCGCTTGAATCTGCGCCATAAAATCCATCACCACAACCACGATAATCAGCAGTGAGGTGCCACCAAAGTAGAACGGCACATTCCAGCCAACAATCAGGAATTCCGGGAGCAAACACACCAGCGTGATATAAATGGCCCCGGCAAAAGTCAGCCTGGACATCACACTGTCGATATATTTCGCGGTCTGCTCACCCGGCCTAATACCGGGGATGAAGGCACCGGAACGTTTCAAGTTGTCTGCCGTGTCACGGGAGTTGAATACCAACGCCGTGTAGAAAAAGCAGAAAAATATAATTGCCGCGGCATAGGCCATGACATACACCGGCTCACCCGGGGACAATTTGGCAAAGATGTCCTGCAACCAGCGTGTACCTTCCGTATTACCGAACCACTGTCCCAGGGTTGCCGGAAACAGGATGATACTTGAGGCAAAAATGGGCGGGATAACACCAGCCATGTTCAGTTTCAGTGGCAGATGACTGCTTTGTGCCGCGAGCATTCTGCGTCCCTGCTGACGTTTGGCGTAGTTGATCGTGATACGTCGTTGTCCGCGTTCTACGAACACCACGAATGCCGTAACCGCTATGGCAAGGACAAACAGGAACAGAATGGTCAGTATGTTCAACTCACCGGTGCGCGCCAATTCGAGCGTACCACCGATCGCGGCAGGCAATCCGGCCACGATACCGGCAAAGATGATCATTGAAATGCCGTTACCGATCCCTCGTTCAGTGATCTGCTCACCCAGCCACATGAGAAACATCGTCCCAGTGACCAAAGATACCGCTGCGGTCACCACGAATCCCACACCTTGGTGGACTACGATGGTTTCACCATTTACGGCCTGGCTCTGCAAAGCAATCGATATACCCACCGCCTGGAAGGTAGCCAATACGACGGTGCCGTATCGGGTGTACTGGGTGATCTTGCGTCGTCCCGACTCACCTTCCTTTTTCAGTTGTTCCAGGCTGGGTATCACCGCTGACATCAACTGCATAATGATCGACGCAGAGATATACGGCATGATTCCCAAAGCGAACAGACTGGCGCGTTTCAGGGCGCCACCCGAGAACATGTTGAACATGTCCAGGATCGAACCCCCTGCCTGATCCAGAAGAGCGGCCAAGGCGACCGGATTCACACCGGGAACGGGGATGAAGGTACCGATCCGAAAAACCAGCAGCGCACCGGCGACGAACAGGAGACGTTGACGCAATTCCGTCACACGACCCATGCCGCCCAGAGCCCCCATCATTGGTGCACTACCCTTTGCCATGGATTACTCGACCTTGCCGCCGGCGGCTTCTATGGCGGCCTTTGCGCCTTTGGTGACACCGATACCTTTGACAGTCAATGCGCGGTCGATGGCGCCGGAGGCGAAAATCTTAGCGCGCTTGATATTGCGACTGACGATATGAGCTTTCATCAACGCCTCGAGATCCACCACGTCACCTTCTACCTTTGCCAGTTCACTGAGTCGAACCTGGGCACTGATCAGTGAGACACGCGAGGTGAAACCGACTTTCGGAAGGCGACGCTGCAAAGGCATTTGACCACCTTCGAAGCCGACCTTGTGAAAACCACCCGAGCGGGACTTTTGACCCTTATGGCCTCGACCACAGGTTTTACCGAGTCCGCTGCCAATACCGCGACCCACACGTTTCCGAGTTGGGTTGCTTCCAGGCGCTGGCTGTAGAGTGTTCAATTTCATCTCAGGACTCCAATACCTTAACCATGTAATTGACTTTGTTGACCATGCCACGAGTACAAGGCGTGTCTTCCACCTCGACCTCATGGTGCATCCGGCGCAGCCCCAGGCCCTTGACACAAGCCTTATGGGAGGCCAGACGGCCATTCATGCTTTTCACGAGTTTGACCCGCATCATTTTCTTCTCAGCCATGACTTACCCCAGGATCTCTTCGACGCTTTTGCCGCGTTTCAAGGCCACCGCTTCGGCATCGTCCATCTCGTTGAGACCGTTGATGGTTGCACGCACCACATTGATCGGATTGTTGGTGCCGATACATTTGGCAAGCACGTTCTGAACACCCAGTACTTCGAACACGGCACGCATCGCGCCGCCGGCGATGATGCCGGTACCGTCGGATGCGGGCTGCATGAACACCTTGGCCGCGCCATGCCGGCCAACCAGGGGGTACTGGAGCGTGGAGCCTTCCAGTTTTACGGATACCATATTCTTTCTGGCTGTCTCCATGGCTTTCTGAATGGCGACCGGTACCTCGCGGGCCTTACCGGTGCCGAAACCTACACGGCCCTTGCCATCACCGACCACGGTCAATGCGGAGAATCCAAATTGACGTCCGCCCTTAACCACTTTCGCAACGCGATTCACGTTGACCAGTTTTTCCAGCAGATCGTCGCCTTCTGGCTTTGCATTAAAATTTGCCATATTCCCAGACCTTTAAAATTGAAGACCGGCTTCACGTGCGGCATCGGCCAGAGCCTTGACGCGGCCGTGGTAGCGAAAACCGGAGCGATCAAACGCGACCTTTTCGACACCTGCTGACTTGGCGCGTTCAGCGACAATTTTTCCTACAACGGAAGCAGCCTTTACGTTGCCGCCCACATTGCCGTCAATTTCACTTTTGACTGCCTTATCAAGGGTTGAAGCGCTTGCCAGGACATTCGCACCATCCGGGCTGATGACCTGTGCATAAATGTGCCGAGGCGTACGGTGAATCGAAAGACGATATACGCCCAACTCGCGGATTTTCGCTCTAGTGCGACGTCCACGACGAATTCGAGATTGTTTCTTGTCCATCGATCTACCTATTTCTTCTTGGCTTCTTTACGCATGACTTGTTCATCGGCATAGCGCACACCCTTGCCCTTGTAAGGCTCCGGCGGACGGAAGGAGCGTATTTCAGCCGCGACCTGACCAACTTTCTGCTTATCACTACCGCTGATGATGATTTCCGTGGCAGAAGGCGTTGCGATGCTGATGCCCTCGGGAACCGGATAATCGATCGGATGAGAGAATCCCAGACTCAGGTTCAGGCTCTTACCGCCGGCCTGTGCACGATAACCCACGCCGATGAGTTGAAGCTTTTTCTCAAAGCCGGCACTCACACCAGTCACCATGTTGTTGACCAGGGCGCGAACGGTTCCCGCCATGGCCCAGGCGTCTTTGCTCTCGCTCTTGGGAGCGACTTTGAGTTCGCTACCTTCCTCACTGACCGCCACATCGGGATGAATGCCGAAGGACAGTTCGCCTTTGGGACCCTTCACGGAGACGGTGTCGTCCACTAACTTGACGGTGATACCCGAGGGGATGGCGACAGGGCTTTTTGCTACACGAGACATTTCAAGCCCCCCTTATGCGACAAAGGCGACAACCTCACCACCCTGCCCCATTTGACGGGCAGCACGGTCGGTCATAACACCTTTAGACGTTGAGATAATAGCGACACCCAGACCAGCACGTACATTAGGTAGCTCATCCCTGCCCTTGTACACGCGCAATCCAGGACGACTGACACGTTGGATCAGATCGATAACGGGTTTGCCTTGAAAATAGCGAAGTTCCAGGACGAGAGTCGGCTTGGGACCTTCGTTCTTGACAGAGACTTCCTGGAGATAACCTTCATTTTTGAGCAGGTTGGCAATGGCCACTTTCTGCTTGGACGAGGGCAGCTCGACGGTCGTCTTTTTAGCTGCCTGGCCATTACGGATACGCGTGAGCATATCCGCGATGGGATCTGACATACTCATGATGAGCTCCTAAGGTCAGCCCGCCTTATTGGCGCGATACCTGATTATTGGACTTCACCGAGCCTGTAGGAGCTCGGGGTAAGGGCGCAGGATTATACTGTTACCAGCTGGCTTTAACAAGCCCTGGCACGTCACCTCGCATAGCCGCTTCACGCAGTTTGTTCCGGCACAGGCCGAACTTGCGATATACACCGTGAGGACGGCCGGTTACCTGACAGCGATTCTGCTTACGCGCGGGACTTGCATCGCGCGGAAGCTTCTGCAGCTTCATTACAGCCACCTCGACCTCTTCAAAGCTGCTATTTGGATTTTTTATCACAGCTTTCAATGCGTTACGTTTTTCAGCGTAGCGATCGGAGGTTTTCGCACGGCGGGTTTCACGTGCAATCATGCTCTTTTTTGCCATAACTCTCTCAGCTCTTGAAAGGAAACTTGAAAGCTTCCAAAAGTGCACGTCCCTCATCGTCAGTCCGTGCTGTAGTGGTGATTGTGATATCCAGACCGCGCAAAGCGTCGATCTTGTCATAGTCGATTTCAGGGAACATGATCTGTTCCTTGACGCCCATGGAGTAATTGCCCCTACCATCGAAGGATTTTGCGCTCAGACCACGGAAGTCACGAATACGCGGGATGGCGATATTGATCAGTCGATCAAGAAACTCATACATGCGGTCGCTGCGCAGGGTCACCTTGCAACCAATCGGCCAGCCTTCACGCACCTTAAAACCCGCGATGGATTTTCTGGCATGGGTGATAATGGCCTTTTGGCCTGCGATTTTCTCCATATCGCCAACAGCATTTTCCAGAATCTTTTTGTCGCCGATTGCCTCGCCAACACCCATATTCAGGGTTATTTTGGTGATTTTCGGCACTTCCATGATGCTGTCGAATTGAAACTTGTCCATCAGGTTCTGGACCACAGTTTCCTTGTAATATTGCTGTAACCTAGCCATTTCTGATCACGCCTCAAATGTCGACGACTTCTTGGTTTGATTTAAAAATCCGAACCTTTTTGCCGTCTTCAAGAATCTTAAAACCCACACGGTCTGCTTTGTCGGTAGCAGGGTTGTACAACGCCACGTTGGAGATGTGCAAAGGCATCTCTTTGTCGACGATACCGCCTGGCTCTCCCCGATTGGGATTAGGCTTGGTATGTTTCTTAACCATGTTGACGTTTTCAACCACCAGACGGTTGTCATCCAACATCTTTACGACCGTGCCGCGTTTACCTTTGTCTTTTCCGGTAATGACAATGACTTCATCACCTTTTTTAATCTTGCTTGCCATGATTTCGACCTCACAACACTTCTGGAGCAAGTGAGATGATCTTCATGAAGCGCTCACTTCTCAATTCACGGGTAACGGGGCCAAAAATACGGGTACCAATCGGTTGCAGTGCATTGTTCAAAAGCACAGCCGCGTTGGAATCAAAGCGAATCACCGAACCATCAGGGCGACGAACCCCTTTTTTGGTCCGAACGACTACTGCGTTGTACACGTCACCCTTTTTGACCTTGCCTCGCGGGATTGCATCTTTGACACTGACTTTCACAATGTCACCGACACCTGCGTAACGGCGATGAGATCCACCCAGCACCTTTATGCATTGAACCCGCTTGGCACCGCTGTTATCAGCGACGCTCAGGTTAGTCTGCATCTGAATCATGGTATTGCCCTAATTCCAAATAGTTACGATAAGGCGCAAACTGAAAGGATCAGCTTGCACGCTCCAGCACCTTCACCAGACGCCATGTTTTGGTCTTTGACAGCGGACGACACTGCTCGACCATGACGGTATCCCCAGCCTGGCACTCATTTGATTCATCATGCGCATGCACTTTCGTGGAACGACGCATGAACTTGCCGTAAACGGGGTGCTTGACCCGGCGTTCAACACTGACCGTAACGGTTTTATCCATTGCGTTGCTGATCACCTGACCAATCAGTGTACGGTTAGTTGACTGTTGCTCGCTCATGATGCGTCACCCGACTTCATTTCGTTCATAAGGGTCTTGACCCTGGCTATGTCTTTACGGACTTCATTCATGCGATGAGGCTTGGCAAGCTGACCGGTGCCTCTTTGCATACGCAAATTGAATTGTTCCTTCAGAAGTTCATCCAGGGTTTCAGTCAACTCCTGTTGCGACTTCGATTTCAGTTCAGATGCTTTCATTACATTACCGTCCGCTTCACAAAAGTAGTTGAAACAGGCAGCTTGGCAGACGCCAGTGCAAATGCTTCGCGAGCGAGTTCTTCAGAGATACCCTCGATCTCGTAAAGCATGCGACCCGGCTGAATCTGAGCAACCCAGTATTCGACATTACCCTTACCTTTACCCTGGCGTACTTCCAAGGGCTTCTTGGTGATGGGCTTGTCAGGGAAGACCCGAATCCAGATCTTGCCGCCACGTTTCACATGACGGGTGATCGCACGACGGGCAGACTCAATCTGTCGCGCGGTCAGGCGTCCGCGTCCCGTCGACTTCAAACCATATTCACCAAAGGACACGGAACTGCCTGCAATAGCAAGACCTCGATTGCGTCCCTTGTGTTGTTTGCGGAATTTTGTCCGTTTCGGTTGCAACATGACTTACGACCTCTTGCCCGGCGAAGCGGTGCTCTTTTCTGCTTCGACTTCTTCACGATCGCCGAAAACCTCACCCTTGAATACCCATACCTTCACACCGATGATGCCATAGGTTGTGTTGGCCTCAGCAAAACCGTAGTCGATGTCGGCACGCAGAGTGTGTAAAGGCACCCGGCCTTCACGGTACCATTCGGAACGCGCGATCTCCGCACCGTTCAGGCGACCGCCGATGTTTACCTTGATACCCTCTGCACCCAAGCGCATGGCATTCTGCACAGAACGCTTCATAGCTCTGCGAAACATCACGCGACGTTCCAATTGCTGGGCAATACTCTCAGCGACCAACTGGGCATCGAGTTCAGGCTTACGGATTTCTTCGATGCTGACATGAACCGGTATCCCCATCATATTGGAGACTTCCGCTCTCAACGCATCGATATCCTCACCCTTTTTACCAATAACCAGACCGGGACGGGCAGTATGCACAGTGATGTGTGCATTGTTTGCGGGACGATCGATCTGAATACGGCTCACTGAAGCCTGTGACAAACGCTTTTTCAGGTATTCACGAACTTCAAGATCGTTGTTGAGCAGTTTTGCGTAGTTCTTAGAATCCGCATACCACTTGGACGTCCAGTCTTTGACAATCCCAAGACGAATCCCGGTTGGATGTACTTTCTGACCCATTTCGGCCTCTCTTGCCTGTTACTTTTCTGCGACAGTCACGTTGATGTGACTGGTACGCTTGAGAATCCTGGATGCACGGCCTTTCGCACGGGCACGAATACGTTTCATGGTCGGCCCTTCATCGACACTGACAGCAGATACCACCAGTTCATCAATGTCGGCACCGTCATTGTGTTCGGCATTGGCGATGGCGGATTCCAGAACCTTCTTCATAAGGACGGCGCCTTTTTTCTTACTGAAGGCGAGGATGTTCAATGCCTGCTCAACCGGTAAACCGCGAATCTGGTCTGCGACAAGGCGTCCCTTTTGCGCTGATAACCGGGCATGACGCAATTTTGCACTCGTTTGCATCGTCAACACCTCTACTTGGATTTCTTGTCAGCGGCATGACCGCGATAAGTACGCGTCAGTGCGAATTCGCCGAGCTTGTGTCCGACCATATTTTCGGAAACCAGTACGGGAACGTGCTGTTTTCCGTTATGGACAGCGATAGTCAAGCCGACCATTTCGGGAATGATCACCGAACGACGCGACCAGGTCTTGATCGGACGCTTGTTGTTCTGGGCTACCGCTTCATCCACCTTCTTCGCGAGATGATGGTCGATAAATGGGCCTTTTCTAATGGAACGTGGCACGACTCTAACCCCTAATCAATTATTTACGGTTTCTGCGACGTACGATCATCTTATTCGTACGCTTGTTGGTGCGGGTCTTGTAACCCTTGGTCGGTGTACCCCATGGGGACACCGGGTGACGACCACCGGAAGTACGGCCTTCACCACCACCATGCGGATGGTCGACCGGGTTCATAGCGACACCACGTACGGTCGGACGAACACCCTTCCAGCGTTTTGCGCCAGCCTTGCCCAGGGAACGCAGATTGTGCTCCGAATTGGAGACCTCCCCGATCACACCCCGACAATCAGCAGGTACTTTACGCATCTCTCCGGAACGCAGCCGAAGTGTCGCGTACTCGCCTTCACGGGCGACCAGCTGCACCGATGCGCCTGCGGAACGCGCGATCTGCGCACCCTTACCGGGTTTCATCTCAACGCAGTGGATTACAGATCCCAGCGGCATGTTGCGCAGTGAAATACAGTTACCGGTCTTGATCGGAGCTGCCGATCCTGACTCCACCGAATCACCGACGTGCAGATTGTTAGGTGCGATAATGTAGCTGCGCTCACCATCCGCATAACGGATCAGTGCAATACGTGCCGTACGGTTGGGATCGTATTCGAGACGTTCTACAACGGCCGGAACACCTTCCTTGTTGCGCTTGAAATCGATAATACGATAACGCTGTTTGTGACCACCGCCGCGATGACGCGTGGTGATACGACCGTTGTTGTTACGACCGCCATTCTTGTTCTTCTTTGCCACCAAAGGCTCATAGGGCGAACCCTTGTGCAACTCCTGGTTGACAACCTTGACTACGAATCTGCGGCCAGCAGAGGTCGGTTTTGTTTTAACGACTGCCATTATCCCAATCCTGTTTTACTTGGTCACGCGCCAGCAGCGAAATCGATGTCGCTGCCAGGCTTGAGACGTACATATGCCTTTTTCCAGTCGGAACGTTTACCGCGGATCCGGCCAAAGTTCTTTTGCTTGCCTTTGACGTTAACAACCTGCACACGCTCGACCTCAACCTCGAAAAGCTTTTCGACGGCTTTGGCGATTTCACGCTTGGTGGCATCCGTGGAAACCCGGAATGTGTACTGTGCATTATTGTCAGCGACGATACTGCTTTTTTCCGAAACCAGCGGACTCAACAGCACTTTCATGAGACGTTCGTTGTTCATGCCAGACGCTCCTCGAGTTTCTTAATCGCTTCTTCGGTTATCAGTATGTTCTGATAAGCCACCAGGCTGACCGGATCGATCTCGTTGACATCCCGAACATCCACTCCATAGAGGTTGCGGGAAGCAAGGTAGAGATTCTCATCCGGATTGACTGATACCACCAACACGTCAGTGAGGTTCATATCATTGAGTTTGCCAACCAACTCTTTAGTTTTCGGCTCTGAAATGGAGATTTCATCAACCACAACCATACGCTCCTGCCGGTTCAACTCAGACAGGATTGAGCGAATGGCTCCGCGGTACATCTTGCGGTTGACCTTCTGCTCATAGCTGCGCGGAGTGGCAGCGAAATTTACGCCACCACTGCGCCAGATCGGACTGCGCGAAGTACCCGCACGGGCACGACCGGTTCCTTTCTGACGAAAGGGCTTGGCGCCACCACCACTGACAGCAGAGCGATTTTTCTGAGCCTTGGTGCCGGAACGGGCTGCCGCCATGTAGGCATTGACGACCTGATGCACCAGAGACTGCTTGAATTCTGCACCAAAGATCTCTTCAGACACCTGCAGTGTCTGAGAGCCAGCGGCTGTTTTTACGTTGAGATCCATTGCAGTCACCCTTTGTTCTTCATCTTCACGGCAGGCGTAACGACCAGATCACCGCCCTTTGCGCCAGGCACCGAACCCTTGACCAGGATAAGGTTTCTCTCAGCGTCGACACGGACGACTTCGAGATTTTGCTGACAACGCTGCGCAGCACCCATGTGGCCGGCCATCTTCTTACCTTTGAATACGCGCCCAGGTGTTTGACACTGGCCGATTGAACCCGGTGCGCGGTGCGACAGCGAGTTGCCGTGGGTAGCATCCTGAGTGCGGAAGTTGTGACGTTTCACACCACCCTGAAAACCTTTGCCCTGGGTGTCACCGCGAACATCGACAATCTGTCCGGCTTCAAACCGGTCAGCCTTGATTTCACTGCCGACCTCGATTCCGTCCATGTCGGTGGCTTCAGCCCGAAACTCCCACATCTTACGACCAGCCTCAACGCCAGCCTTTGCATAATGGCCCGCATTGGGTTTGTTGACCCGGGATGCCTTACGCATACCAGTTGTCACCTGAATGGCCATGTAGCCATCGGCGTCCATGTTCTTCAACTGCGTCACTCGGTTGGGTTCAACCTCAATGACCGTAACTGGCACGGACTCACCCTGCTCGGTAAATACACGGGTCATTCCCGCCTTACGGCCGACTACTCCAATCGCCATCGTTCTTAACCTCAGTTCAGTTTGATCTGCACGTCTACGCCGGCAGCCAAATCGAGCTTCATCAGCGCATCCACAGTTTTGTCAGTAGGCTCAACGATATCGAGCAGACGTTTGTGAGTGCGAATTTCATACTGGTCCCGCGCATCTTTGTTGACATGCGGCGAAATCAGAATGGTGTAACGCTCATTTTTTGTCGGAAGCGGGATCGGGCCACGCACATGCGCACCGGTGCGCTTTGCAGTTTCCACAATCTCACGTGCAGATTGATCAATCAGACGATGATCAAATGCTTTCAGACGAATTCGTATTCTCTGGTTAGCCATTATCACTTACTCGATAATCTTGGATACCACGCCGGCGCCGACGGTGCGGCCACCTTCGCGGATCGCAAAACGCAGACCCTCTTCCATCGCGATCGGCGCGATCAGCTTCACGGTCATCTTCACGTTGTCACCCGGCATCACCATCTCGACACCTTCGGGAAGATCACATGCGCCGGTCACGTCCGTCGTGCGGAAGTAAAACTGCGGACGATAGTTGCTGAAAAACGGCGTGTGACGTCCACCCTCTTCCTTGCTCAGCACGTACACTTCGCACTCGAAGTGAGTGTGCGGGGTGATCGTGCCCGGATGCGCCAGCACCTGGCCGCGCTCCACTTCGTCGCGCTTGGTACCACGCAGCAGCACGCCCACGTTGTCGCCCGCTTCGCCCTGGTCCAGCAGCTTGCGGAACATCTCCACACCCGTACAGGTCGTCTTGGTGGTGTCCTTGATGCCGACGATCTCGACCTCCTCACCCACCTTGACCACACCACGCTCCACACGACCGGTGACCACCGTGCCGCGTCCGGAAATCGAGAACACGTCCTCGATCGGCATCAGAAACGCACCATCCACAGCACGCTCCGGCTCCGGAATATAGGTGTCCAGCGCTTCCATCAGCTTGTCAATCGACTGACTGCCAATCTCAGAGGTATCACCCTCCAGCGCCTTCAGCGCAGAACCCACGATGATCGGGGTGTCGTCGCCGGGGAATTCGTAGCTGTCGAGCAGCTCACGCACTTCCATCTCGACCAGTTCCAGCAGCTCGGCGTCATCCACCATGTCCGCTTTGTTCAGGTACACCACAATGTAGGGCACGCCCACCTGACGTGACAGCAGGATGTGCTCACGGGTCTGAGGCATCGGACCGTCCGCCGCGGATACCACCAGAATCGCACCGTCCATCTGCGCCGCACCCGTGATCATGTTCTTCACGTAGTCCGCGTGTCCCGGGCAGTCCACGTGCGCATAGTGACGCGTGTCGGTCTCGTACTCCACGTGCGAGGTCGCAATCGTGATACCACGCTCGCGCTCTTCCGGGGCGTTATCAATCTGGTCAAATGCACGCTTCTCGCCACCGAACTTGGCCGCCTGCACTACTGTAATGGCCGCCGTCAGCGTGGTCTTGCCGTGGTCTACGTGACCGATCGTGCCCACATTGACATGCGGCTTTTTGCGTTCGAATTTTTCCTTGGACACAGTGCTACCCCTATACCCGATTACTGTTTCTTGATGATGGCGTCGGCGATGCTGGCCGGCACCTCTGCGTATTTGGCGAACTCCATGCTGTAGTTCGCACGACCCTGAGTGGCTGAACGAAGGTCAGTCGCATAACCGAACATCTCGGACAGCGGCACTTCGGCCTTGATCTGACGGCCGGCCGGAGAGTCGTCCATACCCTGCACGATACCGCGACGGCTGTTGAGGTCGCCCATGACATCACCCATATACTCTTCAGGGGTGGTCACCTCGACCTTCATCATGGGCTCCAGCAGAACCGGCTTGGCCTTCTTTGCACCTTCCTTGAAGCACATGGAGCCTGCGATCTTGAATGCCATTTCGTTTGAGTCGACGTCGTGGTAAGAACCGTCATACAGCGTGACCTTCACATCAACCACCGGATACCCGGCAATGACGCCGTTGGTCATGGCTTCCTGCACACCCTTGTCAACCGCGGGAATGTACTCACGAGGCACCACGCCGCCAACAATCTGGTTGACGAATTCATAACCTGCACCCGCCTCTTGCGGTTCGATTTTCAGATAGACGTGACCGAACTGGCCGCGACCACCCGACTGACGCACGAACTTGCCTTCCTGCTCGACCGAACCACGAATGGTCTCGCGGTAGGCCACCTGGGGCGCACCCACATTGGCCTCGACCTTGAACTCGCGACGCATACGGTCGACGATGATATCGAGATGCAACTCGCCCATGCCGGAGATGATGGTCTGACCCGACTCTTCGTCGGAACTGACGCGAAAGGAGGGATCCTCCTGGGCCAGCTTGGACAGCGCCACACCCATCTTCTCCTGATCGCTCTTGGTCTTGGGCTCAACCGCAACCGAGATAACCGGCTCGGGGAATTCCATACGCTCCAGGGTGATCGGCTTATCGAGGGCACACAGGGTGTCACCGGTGGTGACGTCCTTCAGACCCACCGCTGCGGCGATATCACCGGCGCACACTTCCTTGATCTCCTCACGGGAGTTGGAGTGCATCTGCAGGATACGACCGATGCGCTCTTTTTTGCCTTTGACCGGGTTGTAGACCGAGTCACCTGACTTCAGCACACCGGAATAGGCACGGAAGAAGGTCAGGGTGCCGACGAAGGGGTCGGTGGCGATCTTGAACGCCAGCGCAGCGAAGGGCGCATCATCGTTGGAGGGACGCTCCTCCTCGGTCTCGTCAGCGTCGTCGAGAATGCCCCGGATAGCCGGCACATCGATCGGCGAAGGCATCAGTTCAATGACCTTGTCCAATACCGCCTGCACACCCTTGTTCTTAAATGCGGAGCCACAGGTGACAGGGACGATCTCCAAATCCAGGGTGCGCTGACGCAGACCGGCCAGGATCTCCTCTTCGGTGAGATCACCCTCTTCCAGATATTTTTCCATCAGCTCGTCGGAGCCTTCGGCTGCGGCTTCGACCATGTGCTCACGCCATTCGTCGCAGGTGTCTTTCAGATCAGCGGGGATCTCGGCATACTCGAACTGAGCACCCATGTTCTCCTCGCTCCAGACGATGGATTTCATCTTGACCAGATCGATCACGCCTTTGAAACCCTCTTCCGCACCCACCGGAACCTGAATCGGCACAGCGGTGGCGCCGAGACGCTCCTTCAGCTGCCCGACGACACGAAAGAAGTCAGCGCCCATGCGGTCCATCTTGTTGACGAACGCCATGCGGGGAACATTGTATTTGTTGGCCTGACGCCAGACCGTCTCGGACTGAGGCTCGACACCGCCTACCGCGCAGAGCACGAAGACCGCACCGTCGAGCACACGCAGGGAACGCTCCACCTCGATGGTGAAGTCCACGTGTCCGGGGGTGTCAATGATGTTGAAACGATGCTCAGGAAACTGCTGAGCCATGCCGCTCCAGAAACAGGTCGTGGCCGCGGAGGTAATGGTAATACCACGCTCCTGCTCTTGCTCCATCCAGTCCATGGTAGCCGCACCGTCGTGTACCTCACCAATCTTGTGAGAGACACCCGTATAGAAGAGCACACGCTCAGTCGTCGTAGTTTTACCCGCATCAATGTGCGCCATGATGCCGATATTACGATAGCGCTCGATAGGAGTTTTCCGTGCCACGTTACAAACCTGTTTTTAAAGAGCTTAAGTAGAGGGTTAAACGATCGCTTACCAGCGATAGTGCGAGAATGCCTTGTTGGCCTCAGCCATACGATGCGTGTCGTCTTTCTTCTTGACCGCAGCACCCTTGTTCTCAGTGGCATCCAGCAACTCGCCCGCCAGGCGATAGGCCATGGATTTTTCACTGCGCTTGCGCGACGCGTCGATCAGCCAGCGCATCGCCAGGGAGTTACGACGGTTAGGACGAACCTCGACCGGAACCTGGTAAGTCGCACCACCCACACGGCGGGACTTGACCTCCACCAGCGGACGCACATTCTCGAGCGCGGTCTCGAGGTGCTCCAGCGGCTCACCGCCACGTTTGTCCACAACGGTATCCAGGGCGCCGTAAAGGATCTTTTCAGCGACAGACTTTTTACCGTCCTGCATCACCATATTGATGAATTTGGCCAGCAGTTTACTTCCGTATTTAGGATCCGGCAGGGCTTCACGCCGTGCTGCGACTCGTCTTCTTGGCATTGCTCTATCTCAAACCTGTTGATTGATGTCTGCCCCGCAGACCTTACCCTTTCGGCCGCTTCGCGCCGTACTTGGAGCGTGCTTGACGCCGCTTCTCGACACCGGAGGTATCCAGACTGCCGCGCACCACGTGATAGCGAACACCCGGCAAGTCCTTGACACGACCGCCACGGATCAGCACCACCGAGTGCTCCTGGAGATTGTGTCCCTCACCACCGATGTAGCTGGAAACCTCATAGCCGTTGGTCAGACGAACACGAGCCACTTTACGCAGTGCAGAGTTCGGCTTTTTCGGCGTGGTCGTGTATACACGGGTGCACACACCACGACGCTGCGGGCAGGCTTCCAGCGCCGGCACGTTACTCTTCTGGACTTTTCTCTTCCTGGGCTTGCGCACCAGCTGGTTAATTGTCGCCATCTATTCCGTCTCCAGGGACGTTTTCTTCGCTATTTGCTTAAGTTAAAGCCAGAGGCACCCTAGATGCCGCTCAAGAAACAGCAAACCTGGGCAATTCAGATTCTCGGGCTTTGAATATCGTTACTCAACAATGCCTTAGGCTGGCACTTTGAGTATCAGAAACGACAGGCCGGCATAGGCCGGCCTGTCCAAGGAGGGCGCATTCTATGCCCACTCCCTTCCTGTGTCAAGCGTATTGCAGTAAACCTACAGGTTTATCACTCCGCCTCAGGGGTGTTGAGAGCCTCCTTGAAGGCCTGCTCGACTTCTTCCACCACCAATTCGTTCTTCGAGTCCGCCTCACGAGCCTCTTCATGACGTTTGCGATGACGCTCATTGTGGTAGGAAAGGCCAGTACCGGACGGTATCAGCCGCCCGACGATGACATTCTCTTTCAGTCCGTTCAGGTGGTCGGACATGCCACGCACCGCAGCCTCCGTCAGCACCCGAGTGGTTTCCTGGAAGGAAGCCGCCGAAATAAACGATTCGGTCGCCAGTGAGGCCTTGGTAATGCCCAGTAACAGCGGCTCGTACAGCGCGGGGTGTTTACCATCGCCACGCAGGACTTCGGACTCCTCGATCAGCGCCGAGCGTTCGACCTGTTCACCCTTGAGGAAACGGCTGTCACCCGGAACCGTGATCTCGATCTTGCGCAGCATCTGGCGAATGATCACCTCGATATGCTTGTCATTGATCTTCACACCCTGCAGGCGGTAGACGTCCTGGATCTCCTTGACCAGGTATTCGGCCAGGTCGGTGACGCCTTTCAGACGCAGGATGTCATGCGGATTCAATTCGCCATCCGAGATCATTTCACCCTTTTCAACCTGCTCACCCTCGAACACATTGACGTGACGCCATTTCGGAATCAGCTCTTCATGCTGCTCACCCTCGGGATCAGTGATGATCAGACGCTGCTTGCCCTTGGTATCCTTACCAAAACTCACGGTACCCGTGGCCTCTGCGAGAATCGCGGGATCCTTGGGCTTGCGAGCCTCGAACAGATCCGCCACGCGGGGAAGACCACCGGTGATGTCACGGGTCTTGGACGATTCCTGGGGGATACGGGCCAGTACGTCACCCACACCCACATCGGCTCCGTCCTGCACATTGACCACCGCATTGGCCGGCAGGTAATAGTGCGCCGGAATGTCGGTACCCGCGATATTCAGGTCCTTACCCTTGCTGTCGACCAGTTTGACCATGGGCCGGATATCCTTGCCCGCGGCCGGCCGCTGCTTGGGATCGATGATCTCCAGGGAACTCAGGCCGGTAACCTCATCAGTTTTCTTCTGTACGGTCACGCCATCGACGAAGTTTTCGAAACGCAGAACACCCGCCACTTCGGTGATAACCGGATGGGTGTGCGGGTCCCAGTTGGCAACGATCTGACCACCGCTGACGGCGGTGCCGTCTTCGACTTGCAGGGTGGCACCGTATGGCACCTTATAGCGCTCACGCTCACGACCCACTTCATCCACGATGGTCAACTCACCGGAACGGGAGGTCGCCACCAGGTGACCGCTGGAGTGCTTCACCGTCTTGATGTTATGCAGTTTCGCGGTACCCGGAGCCTTGACTTGGATATTGTTGACGGCAGCGGAACGGGAGGCCGCACCACCGATATGGAAGGTACGCATGGTCAACTGGGTGCCCGGTTCACCAATGGACTGAGCGGCGATAACGCCGACGGACTCACCGATATTCACCCGGTGCCCACGCGCCAGGTCACGTCCATAACATTTACTGCAGACACCGACTTTGGCGTCACAGGTTATAGCGGAACGCACCACAACCTGGTCCACACCACTGTTCTCCAGGGTATCCATCCATTGCTCGTCGAGCAGAACCCCGGATTCACAGACCACTTCGTCACTGCCCGGTGCGTATACCGGAAGCGCGGTCACACGACCCAGAATACGCTCTCTGAGGGGTTCCACGACGTCACCACCCTCGATGATGGGCTGCATCAGGAGGCCCTGCTCGGTACCACAATCCTGCTCCAGTACCACCATGTCCTGGGCCACGTCCACGAGACGCCGGGTCAGGTACCCGGAGTTGGCGGTTTTCAGCGCGGTATCCGCGAGACCTTTACGGGCGCCGTGGGTGGAAATGAAGTACTGCAGAACGTCCAGACCTTCGCGGAAGTTCGCCGTGATCGGTGTTTCGATGATCGAGCCGTCCGGCTTCGCCATCAGACCACGCATACCGGCAAGCTGCCGGATCTGGGCAGCGGAACCACGGGCGCCGGAGTCGGCCATCATGTAGACCGAGTTGAAGGAGTCCTGTTCCACTTCTTCGCCTTCACGGTTGACCACTTTCTGCTTGCCGAGCTTGGCCATCATGGCTTTGGCCACCTGGTCGTTGGTATGCGACCAGATATCCACCACCTTGTTGTAGCGCTCACCGTTGGTAACCAGACCGGAGGTGTACTGATTCTCGATCTCTTTCACCTCCGACTCGGCACGCGCCAGAATCTCGCCTTTCTCGTCGGGTACCACCATGTCATTGGAACAGAACGAGACTGCCGCGCGGGTAGCATAGCGGAAACCGGTATACATCAGCTGATCCGCGAAAATCACCGTATCCTTGAGGCCGAGGCGACGGTAGCAGGCATTGATCAGATTAGAGATCACCTTCTTGCCCATGGGCTGGTCGATCAGCGCAAACGGCAGTCCGTCGGGTACGATATCGAATACCAGGGTGCGGCCGATGGTGGTATCAACGATGCGGATGTTATCCGTCATCTGCCCATCCGCGTCGAGCACCTTCTCCCGAATGCGCACTTTGACCCGGGCCTGAAGATCCGCATGACCGGACTCGTAGGCCCGCTTCGCCTCTTTGGAATCGGAGAAGGCCAGCCCCTCGCCCTTCGCGTTCACCCGCTCACGGGTCATGTAATACAGGCCCAACACCACGTCCTGGGAAGGCACGATGATCGGATCGCCATTGGCCGGGGACAAAATGTTGTTGGTCGCCATCATCAGGCTGCGGGCTTCCAACTGCGCTTCCAGGGACAGCGGCACATGGACAGCCATCTGGTCTCCGTCGAAGTCGGCGTTGAATGCGGTACAGACCAGCGGATGGAGCTGGATCGCCTTACCTTCGATCAGCACCGGCTCAAACGCCTGGATACCCAGCCGATGCAGAGTCGGCGCGCGGTTGAGCATCACCGGATGTTCACGAATCACCTCTTCCAGGATATCCCAGACTTCGCCGGAACCCCGTTCGACCAGCTTTTTCGCGGCCTTTATGGTGGTGGCCAGACCGCGCAGCTGCAGCTTGCTGAAAATAAACGGCTTGAAAAGTTCCAGGGCCATTCGCTTGGGCAGACCGCATTGGTGCAACTTCAGGGTCGGACCCACCACGATCACCGAACGGCCGGAATAATCGACGCGCTTACCCAACAGGTTCTGCCGGAAACGTCCCTGCTTGCCCTTGATCATATCGGCCAGGGATTTCAGCGGACGACGGTTGGTACCGGTGATGGCACGCCCACGACGTCCGTTATCGAGCAGGGCGTCAACCGCTTCTTGCAGCATCCGCTTCTCGTTGCGCACGATGATGTCGGGGGCATTCAGATCGAGCAAGCGCTTCAGGCGATTGTTGCGGTTGATCACCCGGCGATACAGATCATTCAGATCCGAAGTGGCGAAACGGCCGCCGTCCAGGGGCACCAGAGGACGCAGTTCCGGAGGCAGCACAGGCAGTACGGTCAGCACCATCCATTCCGGCCGATTGCCCGATTCGTGCAGGGATTCCAGAAGCTTCAGGCGCTTGGTGAATTTCTTGATCTTGGTTTCCGAATTGGTCCCCGTGATCTCTTCACGCAGACGCTTGACCTCTTCGGGGATATCGATGGTTTTCAGCAGTTCATAGACCGCTTCAGCACCCATGCGCGCATCGAATTCGTCACCGTTTTCCTCGATCGCGTCCAGGTACTGCTCGTCAGTCAGCAGTTGTCCGCGCTCCAGAGGCGTCATACCGGGGTCGACCACCACGAAGGATTCGAAATACAGCACGCGCTCGATATCCCGCAGGGTCATGTCCATCAACAGACCGATGCGTGAGGGCAGCGACTTGAGGAACCAGATGTGCGCCACAGGACTGGCCAGCTCGATATGCCCCATGCGCTCGCGACGCACCTTCGCCAGGGTCACCTCGACACCGCACTTCTCACACACCACACCGCGGTGTTTGAGACGCTTGTACTTGCCGCACAGACATTCGTAATCGCTGATGGGGCCAAAAATCTTGGCGCAGAACAGTCCATCGCGCTCCGGCTTGAAGGTACGGTAGTTGATGGTCTCCGGTTTCTTGACCTCGCCGTAGGACCAGGAACGAATCATGTCCGGCGAAGCCAGACCTATCCGGATCGCATCAAAATCTTCCGTCTGACCCTGCTGCTTAAGAATATTCAGTAGATCTTTCAAGATCGTATCTCCTGCATTCGGTTACTGACCAGCGTCAGTTCTTCAGTCCTGTTCCAGCTCGATGTTGATACCCAGAGAACGAATCTCCTTGACCAGTACATTGAACGACTCCGGCATACCGGCTTCCATCTGATGGTTGCCGTCGACGATGTTTTTGTACATGCGGGTACGACCGTTGACGTCGTCCGACTTGACCGTGAGCATTTCCTGTAAGGTATAGGCGGCACCATAGGCCTCCAGGGCCCAGACCTCCATCTCACCGAAACGCTGACCGCCGAACTGGGCCTTGCCACCCAACGGCTGCTGGGTCACCAGGCTGTAAGGTCCGGTGGAACGGGCATGCATCTTGTCATCGACCAGGTGGTTCAACTTGAGCATGTACATGTAGCCGACAGTGACTTCACGTTCGAAGGGATCGCCGGTTCGGCCATCGAACAGCTTGCACTGGCCACTCTCCGGCAGCTGAGCCAATTCGAGCATCCGCTTGACTTCAGACTCGTGGGCACCGTCGAACACGGGAGTCGCCATCGGCACACCACCTCTCAGGTTCTCGCACATGGCCACCAACTCATCGTCGGTGAATTCACCCAGTTGCTCGGGCTTGCCACTGGCATTGTAAACCTGATCAAGAAACTCCCTCAGATCGGCCATCTTGGCCTGCGCGTCGATCATCGCGCCAATGCGCCGTCCCACGCCCTTGGCCGCAAAACCCAGATGAGTCTCGAGAACCTGTCCAACATTCATGCGTGAAGGCACGCCGAGGGGATTGAGCACGATATCCACCGGCTCGCCTTTTTCGTCGAAAGGCATATCCTCGATCGGCACGATGGTCGAGATAACACCCTTGTTACCATGCCGGCCCGCCATCTTGTCCCCAGGCTGGACCCGGCGTTTCACGGCCACATAGACCTTGACCATTTTCAGCACCCCGGGTGCCAGGTCATCACCAGCGGTGAGCTTGCGTTTCTTCTCTTCGAACTTGTCGCGGAAGCTTTCGCGCAGCGCGCGAATCTGCTCGGCAATCGCCTCGAGCTGAGCCGCAGACTCCTCATTGCGCAGACGGATTTCCAGCCACTTGTCCCGGTCGATCTCGGCCAGATAAGACTTGGTGACCTTGGTGCCCGCCTTGATCTTGTTGGGTCCGCCATCCACGATCTTGCCGATCAACATCTTCTCGACACGCTGGAAGGTGTCGTCCTCGACGATGCGCATCTGGTCATCCAGATCCTTACGCACCCGGTCGAGTTCCACCTGTTCGATCTGCAGCGCACGCGCGTCTTTCTCAACCCCATCCCGGGTGAAGACCTGAACATCGATGACCGTTCCCACCATTCCGGAAGACACACGCAGGGAGGTGTCCTTCACATCCGAGGCCTTCTCGCCAAAGATGGCGCGCAGGAGTTTTTCCTCCGGGGTAAGCTGGGATTCACCTTTCGGGGTGACCTTACCTACCAGGATGTCGCCCTCACGCACTTCCGCACCGATGTAGATGATGCCGGATTCGTCCAGCTTGGAGAGCGCCGCCTCACCCACGTTCGGGATATCACCGGTAATCTCCTCGGGACCCAATTTGGTGTCACGGGCCATGCAGGTCATCTCTTCGATATGGATCGAAGTGAACCGATCCTCCTGCACCACCTTTTCGGATATCAGGATGGAGTCTTCGAAGTTGTAGCCATTCCAGGGCATGAAGGCGACCCGAAGATTCTGACCCAGGGCCAGTTCACCCATATCCGTGGAAGGGCCATCGGCCAGCACGTCACCCCGTGCAATCACATCGTCCACGTTTACCAGAGGACGCTGATTGATGCAGGTATTCTGATTGGAGCGGGTGTACTTGGTCAGATTGTAGATGTCCACACCCGGCTCGCCGGCTTCGGTCTCGTCATCATTCACCCGCACAACAATACGCGCGGCATCCACGGATTCCACCAGGCCGCCACGCTTGGCCACCACGGTCACACCCGAATCGACCGCAACCACACGCTCCATACCGGTACCGACCAGGGGCTTCTCGGCACGCAGTACCGGAACCGCCTGACGCTGCATGTTGGAGCCCATCAAGGCGCGGTTGGCATCGTCGTGTTCCAGGAACGGGATCAGGGAAGCCGCCACGGAGACGATCTGCTTAGGCGAAACGTCGATGTACTGAACCTTGTCCGGAGTGGACAGGGTGAACTCGTTCTGGAAGCGGGAAGACACCAGGTCATCCGCCAGTTTTCCGTTCTCATCCAGGGTTGCATTGGCCTGGGCGATGACGAAACGACCCTCTTCAATGGCTGAGAGATAGTCGATCTGATCGGTGACCTTGCCATCATCGACTTTCCGATAAGGGGTTTCGAGAAACCCGAACCGGTTGGTCCTGGCATACACGGCCAGAGAGTTGATCAGACCGATGTTCGGTCCTTCAGGGGTCTCGATCGGGCAAACTCGACCGTAATGCGTCGGGTGCACGTCACGCACCTCGAAACCGGCCCGTTCGCGCGCAAGACCACCCGGGCCCAGAGCGGATACGCGCCGCTTGTGCGTGACCTCCGACAGCGGATTGTTCTGGTCCATGAACTGGGACAACTGGCTGGAACCGAAGAACTCCTTGATCGCCGCAGACACCGGCTTGGCGTTGATCATCTCCTGCGGCATCAGGCCTTCGGACTCTGCCTGTGTCAGGCGCTCCTTGACCGCGCGTTCGACACGCACCAGTCCAACCCGGAACTGATTCTCCGCCATCTCACCCACACAGCGGATGCGGCGGTTGCCGAGATGATCGATGTCGTCAACGATGCCGTTGCCGTTGCGAATATTGATCAGCTCTCTGAGCACATCCACGATGTCCTCTTTGGAGAGTACGCCTTCACCGGTTTCATCGTCACGGCTCAGGCGGCGATTGAATTTCATCCGGCCAACCGCGGAGAGATCATATCGTTCCGAGGTAAAAAACAGGTTGTTGAACAGGTTCTGGGCCGCTTCCTTGGTCGGCGGCTCGCCCGGGCGCATCATGCGATAAATTTCTACCTGCGCCTCGAGTTCGTTGGTGGTCGGGTCGATCCTCAGGGTTTCCGAAAGGAACGGTCCATGGTCCAGATCGTTGGTAAACAGGGTATTGAGCTTCTTCACCCCGGATTCGATGATCTTATCAACCATCTCCTCAGTGATCTCGACATTGGCTTCCGCCAGCAGTTCGCCGGTTTCCTTGTCAACGATGTTGTGGCCCAAAACCCGTCCGCAGAGATACTCTCGGGGCACATCCAACTTGTTCACGCCGGCCTTTTCCAGTTCACGAATGTGGCGTGCGGTAATCCTGCGGCCCGCCTCCACGATGACCTCGCTACCGGACTTGATATCAAAACTGACCGTTTCACCACGCAGGCGCTCGGGCACCAGGTCCACCTTTACGGAACGCTTCGACAGGGTAAAGGTGTCGGTCTCGAAAAACATCTCGAGAATCTGCTCGGTTTCATAACCCAGCGCGCGCAGAAGTATGGTCGCGGGCAACTTGCGGCGACGATCGATACGCACGAAGACGTTGTCTTTGGGATCGAACTCGAAATCGAGCCAGGAACCACGATAGGGGATTACCCTTGCGGAAAACAGCAGCTTGCCCGAGGAGTGCGTCTTGCCACGGTCGTGATCGAAGAACACGCCCGGTGAGCGGTGCAACTGGGACACGATGACGCGCTCGGTACCGTTGATCACGAAGGTACCGGTGTCGGTCATCAGTGGCAGTTCGCCCATGTAGACTTCCTGCTCACGAATATCCTTGACGACCTTGGAGCCCGCGGGCGCTTCCTTGTCGTAGATCACCAGACGAACCAGCACCCGCAGTGGAGCCGCGTAGGTGGTGCCACGCAGTTGACATTCGCGGACATCGAAAACCGGTTCGCCGAGCTTGTAATTGACGTACTCGAGTACCGCATGACCGGAATAGCTGGTGATTGGCATGACCGATTTGAAAGCGGCATGCAAACCAACATCCTCACGTTCATTCGCCGCCACCCCGTCCTGGAGGAAACTCCGGTAGGAATCAATCTGTGTCGCGAGTAGAAACGGAACTTCCAGAATGCTGGGTCGTTTACCGAAGTCTTTGCGGATACGCTTCTTTTCGGTGAAAGAATAGGCCATGCTGCCATCCCTCAGTGTCATAGGCTTGGTAGTCTCGATGCCGGACATTTACTTTTCCGACATCGCCTCAAACTGTTACCTGACTTGTGTTTCCAGGCTCAGGTGACCCGGCGCCAGATGTCTGATTAACTCAGACATGGCCGACAAGCGGGAAAAGGCCGGCGGCATAACGCCACCAGCCTCACCCGAGCCTGTCGTCGGACGATTGAGACGAGAATCTTATTTGATCTCGACTTTGGCGCCCGCCTCTTCAAGCTGCTTCTTGGCATCTTCGGCTTCGTCCTTGCTGACACCTTCCTTCAGCGTGGACGGAGCGCCTTCGACAGCGTCTTTCGCCTCTTTAAGACCCAGACCGGTCAGAGCGCGAACCGCCTTGATGACAGCGATCTTGTTACCGCCGATATCAGCCAGCACCACGTCGAACTCGGTCTTCTCTTCGGCGGCAGCGTCAGCACCACCTGCGGCGGCAGCCGGAGCGGCAGCCACTGCAGCAGCAGCGCTTACACCGAATTTTTCTTCCATTGCCTCAATCAATGCGACAACGTCCATCACAGACATCTCGGCAATTGCGTCGAGAATTTCTTCTTTAGAAACGGCCATGAATTACTCCAAAAAAATAGTTAGCACGATGACTTCGTGAAAATTGATGATTAAGCCGATCAGGCAGCCTCTTTGGCTTCCTTGATCGCTGCCACAGTCCGGACCAGTTTGCCAGGCACCTCGTTCATGGTGCGCGCCAGCTTCTCGACAGGTGCCTTCATGACCGCCATCAGCATGCTGACAGCCTGATCATAGGTAGGCATCTTGGCCAGGGTTTCAAGTTCGGACGGTGCAAGCATCTGCCCGCCGATGGAAACCATCTTGACCTCGAGGAGTTTATGGTCTTTGGCAAAGTCCTTAATGACACGTGCGGCGCAACCCGGATCCTCCTGCGAAAAGGCCAGGAGCAAAGGCCCCGTCAACCCTTCCTGCATGCAGGCGAATTCGGTGTTCTCGAGTGCACGTTTAGCCAGAGTGTTCCTGACCACTCGCAGGTAGACACCATTGTTGCGCGCTTCGCGACGCAGCAGGGTCATCTGCTCGACGGTCAGGCCCCGATATTCTGCCGCAACTGCGGAGAATGCCTTGCTGGCCACGTCATAGACTTCGGCAACGATGGCTTTCTTTTGCTCAAGATTGAGTGCCAATTTCGTCACCTCCTGATAATGGGAAATTTAGGTTTCCCGTAACACAAAACGACATCGCAATGTCGCTACCTAACGTACGCCATCACCAGGACAAAACCTGATTGGGGGCGCTCCGTCTGCGCAGGCGATCATTAAGCATGCCAACATGCACCTGCGGTCTTTGACAGCACCGGAAAACCGGCGCCCCAAAGTTCGAAACGGTCAGTCCGGTGAAACACCCGCCGAACCGACCGGCAAGCTGTCGAATCAGATCGACAGACTGGTTTGATCGATTGCCAGACCCGGACCCATGGTCGAGGATACCGTCACCTTTCTCAGGTAAACGCCCTTCGCGGAACTGGGTTTGGCCTTGACCAGCGCCACCAGCAGGGATTCCAGATTCTCTTTGAGTTTCTGAGGTTCGAAATCCACTTTACCGATGGAGCAGTGAATGATGCCTGCCTTGTCGGTGCGGTAACGAACCTGACCTGCCTTGGCATTTGTCACGGCCTGCGCCACATCCGGGGTCACAGTACCCACCTTCGGATTGGGCATCAGTCCGCGCGGACCAAGAATCTGGCCCAGCTGACCGACGATTCGCATCGCGTCAGGGGAGGCGATTACGACATCGAAGTTCATGTTACCGGCCTTGATGTCATCTGCGAGATCCTCGAATCCCACCACATCGGCGCCGGCCTCTTTGGCTGCATCCGCGTTCGCGCCCTGGGCGAAAACCGCCACACGAACAGTCTTACCGGTTCCATGCGGAAGCACCGAGGCGCCGCGTACGACCTGGTCCGACTTACGCGCATCAACACCCAGGTTGACACTGACGTCGATGGACTCCGGAAACTTGACTGTGGAAAGCTCTTTCAGCAGTGCAAATGCGTCCTCGACCGAGTGCAGTTTGCCACGTTCAACTTTCTCGCGAATCGCTTGTTCACGTTTCGACACTTTAGCCATGACTTACTCCACCCCTTCGACATTCAAACCCATCTGGCGCGCACTGCCTGCAATGGTGCGCACGGCTGCGTCCATATCGGCTGCGGTCAGATCCGGCATTTTCTGGGTCGCAATCTCTTCGAGTTGCTGACGGGTCACCGTTCCCACCTTGGTGGCGTTGGGCGTAGGACTGCCCTTCGGCAGGCCCAGGGCCTTCTTCAGCAGCACAGACGCCGGCGGAGTCTTGGTGATAAATGTGAAGGAACGGTCGCTGTATACCGTGATCACAACAGGAATCGGCAGACCCTTCTCTATGCTCTGGGTCTTGGCGTTGAAGGCCTTGCAGAATTCCATGATGTTAACGCCGTGCTGACCCAATGCAGGACCTACCGGCGGACTGGGATTAGCTTCACCCGCTTTCACCTGAAGCTTGATGTAAGCCATTATCTTTTTTGCCATGATTACCTCATCTCCGGGTCCAAACGCCTTGGAATTTCACCTCGGCTCCCCGTCAGTTGCCAAAGATTGCTGACTGTGACGCAGTCTGGCTGCGGACAATACCGCAGACCGGCAATCCAAAATGCATGGGTTCAATTAACCCTTTTCGACCTGACCAAACTCCAGATCCACAGGCGTGGAACGACCGAAGATCAGCACAGAAACCTTGAGGCGACTCTTCTCGTAATCCACCTCTTCGACCACGCCGGTAAAATCATTGAACGGTCCATCAATGACCCGAACCACCTCACCCGGCTCGAACAGAACCTTCGGACGCGGCTTCTCCACACCCTCCTGCACACGCTGCAGAATGGCATTCGCCTCTTTTTCGGAAATCGGCGCCGGTCGATCACCCGTTCCACCAATGAATCCCATAACCTTGGGCACATCCTTGACCAGGTGCCAGGTTTCATCGGTCATTTCCATCTGAACCAGCACATAGCCCGGGAAGAATTTCCGCTCACTCTTCCGCTGCTGCCCGGCGCGCATCTCAACCACCTCTTCGGTGGGAACAAGAATTTCACCGAACTTGTCCTGCATGTCATAACGCGCCACCCGTTCTTTCAGGGAACGCTGCACCTGGGACTCGAATCCGGAATAGGCGTGCACCACATACCAACGCATAGTCATATCGTGCCTCCTTAAGCCCCCGTCAATGCCCGCAGTATGGCGCCCAGCATCATATCGAAGAGCCAGAGCACGATACCCATCAACAGAACCATCACGAATACGATCAGCGTGGTCTGCATCGTCTCCTGACGACTCGGCCAGACCACCTTGCGTACTTCCATCTTGGAGGCCGAGGCAAAATCCCAGATCGTACGACCGACCGCTGTTTGATAAGCGAGCAGTGTCGCCGCCCCGATCAGCACCAGCAGGCCAAGCACACGCAACAACTGGGAATAGCCGTCCAGATAGTAGAAGCCGACAATCGCTCCCACGATAATCCCTACCGCGAGAAACAATTTCACGGTATCGAGACCGGTCGCCTCAACCTGGGACTTTCCATTCATAGTACTGTTGCCGGATTAAATGGCAGGCCAAGAGGGAATCGAACCCCCAACCTGCGGTTTTGGAGACCGCTGCTCTACCAATTGAGCTATTGGCCTAGAAATATCAAAGCGGGGTTGACCCGAAAGTCAGCCCCGCATTCTACTTTATCGAACGGATTATTCGATAATCTTGGATACCACGCCGGCGCCGACGGTGCGGCCACCTTCGCGGATCGCAAAACGCAGACCCTCTTCCATCGCGATCGGCGCGATCAGCTTCACGGTCATCTTCACGTTGTCACCCGGCATCACCATCTCGACACCTTCGGGAAGATCACATGCGCCGGTCACGTCCGTCGTGCGGAAGTAAAACTGCGGACGATAGTTGCTGAAAAACGGCGTGTGACGTCCACCCTCTTCCTTGCTCAGCACGTACACTTCGCACTCGAAGTGAGTGTGCGGGGTGATCGTGCCCGGATGCGCCAGCACCTGGCCGCGCTCCACTTCGTCGCGCTTGGTACCACGCAGCAGCACGCCCACGTTGTCGCCCGCTTCGCCCTGGTCCAGCAGCTTGCGGAACATCTCCACACCCGTACAGGTCGTCTTGGTGGTGTCCTTGATGCCGACGATCTCGACCTCCTCACCCACCTTGACCACACCACGCTCCACACGACCGGTGACCACCGTGCCGCGTCCGGAAATCGAGAACACGTCCTCGATCGGCATCAGAAACGCACCATCCACAGCACGCTCCGGCTCCGGAATATAGGTGTCCAGCGCTTCCATCAGCTTGTCAATCGACTGACTGCCAATCTCAGAGGTATCACCCTCCAGCGCCTTCAGCGCAGAACCCACGATGATCGGGGTGTCGTCGCCGGGGAATTCGTAGCTGTCGAGCAGCTCACGCACTTCCATCTCGACCAGTTCCAGCAGCTCGGCGTCATCCACCATGTCCGCTTTGTTCAGGTACACCACAATGTAGGGCACGCCCACCTGACGTGACAGCAGGATGTGCTCACGGGTCTGAGGCATCGGACCGTCCGCCGCGGATACCACCAGAATCGCACCGTCCATCTGCGCCGCACCCGTGATCATGTTCTTCACGTAGTCCGCGTGTCCCGGGCAGTCCACGTGCGCATAGTGACGCGTGTCGGTCTCGTACTCCACGTGCGAGGTCGCAATCGTGATACCACGCTCGCGCTCTTCCGGGGCGTTATCAATCTGGTCAAATGCACGCTTCTCGCCACCGAACTTGGCCGCCTGCACTACTGTAATGGCCGCCGTCAGCGTGGTCTTGCCGTGGTCTACGTGACCGATCGTGCCCACATTGACATGCGGCTTTTTGCGTTCGAATTTTTCCTTGGACATGAAGTGTTCTCCAGGTTCTCTATTGCATAAAGACAAATTCGCGCGCTTCCGCACGCCTTTCAATTACCGAATTGGAGCCCAGAAGCAGATTTGAACTGCCGACCTCACCCTTACCAAGGGTGTGCTCTACCAACTGAGCTATCTGGGCATAAACTTGTTTTACTCAGCACTCCTGCCGATCTCGCTCCAACCGGGCGACTGCTGACCGCCGGACAGAACAAACGGCGAGGCCGAATCCGGCGCCGCCGTGTCTGGATCGTCCCGTTCAGCCGACCCTTTTGATATTGGAGCGGGTGATGGGAATCGAACCCACGTATTCAGCTTGGAAGGCTGAAGTTCTACCATTGAACTACACCCGCGCTGCCAAGCGATGCATCGCCAGGTTCGCGATTCGACAGAGACCGTTCCAAACACCGTCCTGTCAAATGACCCCCGCCCATGTGGGCTGCGACGCTTCGAAACCGCACGCGATTTCTCTACTCAATCATTCTCACACCCGGGCTCTGTGAGAACGTCTCCGGATCGGCAGCGCGTCGCCGCGAAACCCGGTTCAAATTGGTGGAGGGGGGAGGATTCGAACCTCCGAAGGCGGAGCCGTCAGATTTACAGTCTGATCCCTTTGGCCACTCGGGAACCCCTCCTAGCGAGAGCCGGGCATTCTGACGCCTCGACCTGCTAAAGTCAATACAACATTCCAAAGATTTTTTTGTCTACAGGAACCATAGGGGTCGCAGGTCCCGACAACCCGTCGGAACCGCACTGAGCGGGCCGCAGCCGGGCCGCCCGGACGTTTGCCTTTTTGCTCATACTGTCTCATATTGCGCCAAAACATCGCACAAAAGATGATGAGGTCCCTGGACCCATCAACCGGAGCGGCACCAACCGTCGGCTCCAGGGAAACATAGCCATACCGATGAATAGAACCCTGCTCCTGCTGACATTTTTTCTGACCGCTTGCGCCAGCAACACACCCCAGCCGCCCGGCAATCCTTCGACCCAAGCCGCGACCCAACTGACCGATCCGTCAGGCGCTTCCGTCGAAGACGGCCTCACCACCAATCTGGTCTATCACGCCCTGGCAAGCGAAATAGCCGCTCAGCGCGGAGAACAGTCACTGGCGGTGGAACATGCACTTCAGGTCGCCCGGGAGTCGCGCGCACCCGAGGCTGCGGAGCGGGCCACCAGCATGGGATTGCAGGCCAGCATGTACCCGGAAGCCCTGTCGGCCGCCCACCTGTGGATCGAACTGGCCCCCGAGGAGATCAGGGCCCGCCAGATCGCCGCAGTGCTTCTGCTGCGCGCCGACCGACTGGAGGACGCTATCGCTCAACTCGAATCCATGGTCAGACTGGCCAACGACCAGGGCCAGTCCGGCTACCTGCAGGCGGCCGCCATTGTGGAAAAAAGCGGTAAACCCAACCAGGCGCTGGCAATCATGCAGCAACTGGTCCCCGATGACAGTGAATCCGCTGAGGCGCAGTACGCCCTGGCGCTCACGGCCAATCACGCCAAGCAATCGGAACTGGCCCTGGCGTATGTGGATCGCTCCCTGGAAATCAAACCCGAATCGTCCCGGGGAATCCTGCTCAAGACCCACATCCTGATTGCCATGGGGCGGAAAGAGGACGGCGTGGCGCTGCTCCAGCAGGCCAGCGAAACCTACCCCGAAAACGCCAGGATCGGTCACGCCTATGCCCGGACCCTGATCGAACTCGACCAACCCGAGGCCGCACTGCAGGAATTCGAGAAACTCCACAAACTGCAGCCGGGCAACGGTGATTTTCTGTTTTCGCTGGGGATCGTGCACATGCAGCTCGGGCAGTACACGGAGGCCAGGGCGCAGCTGACCCAGCTGATCCACGACCGGGACAAACGCAATGAGGCCCGTTACTACCTGGGCGCCATCGCCGAGGAAGAGAACGACCTGGATACCGCTCTGGACCACTACAGCCGCGTGGAGGGAGACCACCTGGGAGACGCGCAGATCCGCATTGCCAAAATCCTTTCGGATCAGGGCAACCTCAACCAGGCGCGGGACACCCTGCAGCGACTGCGCATCAATCAACCCCAGCAACAGCTCAAGTACTTCATGATCGAGGCGGAATTGTTGCGTGATTCCCGGGACTACACGACCGCCCAGGAGGTCTACACCCGGGCACTCGAGGTGGATCCGGAGAATACCGAACTGCTGTATGCCCGGGGACTCAATGCCGCCGACCTGCGCCGGGTGGACCTGCTCGAGCAGGATCTGCGCAAGATCCTCGCCACCCAACCCAAGCATGCAGATGCCCTGAATGCGCTGGGCTATACCCTGGCCGACCAGACCGACCGTTTCGATGAGGCAAAATCCTACATCGAGGAGGCACTGGCCCTGAAACCGGACAGCCCCGCGGTTCTGGACAGCATGGGATGGGTGGAATACCGCCAGGGAAACCTGGAGGCGGCGCTTGAATATCTCCAGAGAGCCGCCGAAGTCAGCCCCGATGCGGAAATCGCCTCCCACCTCGGGGAGGTTCTATGGGTCATGGGGGAGCGCCAGCGTGCCCTTGAAATCTGGAACGAAGCCAATCAGAGGGATCCCGGCAACCGCTTCATCGCACCGACCATGACGCGCCTGGGAGCGACCGACTGACCCATGCCAGACACGCTGTCCTGCCCGGCGCCGGCAAAGCTCAATCTGATGTTGCGCGTGGTCGGACGACGGGAGGATGGCTATCACGAACTGCAAACGGTATTCCAGTTCATCGATCGCCAGGACCAACTGGATTTCGAGCGGCGCGAGGACGGTCGGATCGTCCTCCAGGACAGCCCGGCAGGGGTTCCTCCGGAGGACAACCTCTGCGTCCGGGCCGCTCGCCTGCTGCAAACCCGGGCACACACCCGGCTCGGCGCCGAAATCCGTTTGCACAAGATCCTGCCCATGGGCGGCGGACTTGGTGGTGGCAGTTCTGATGCAGCCACGACCCTGGTCGCCCTGAACCGGCTCTGGGGTCTTGACTACGACCTGGAGACACTCAAGCGGCTGGGGGTGTCACTGGGCGCCGACGTACCCATTTTCATCCACGGCCGGGCAGCCTGGGCAGAGGGCATTGGCGAGGCTCTGACTGACCTGGATCTGCCGCAACCCTGGTACCTGGTGGTTATCCCTCCCTGCCATGTCTCGACCGCCGAAATCTTCCGCCACCCCGATTTGACACGCCACTCACCCAGGATCAAAATACGCGCCTTTCTGCAGGGCGACAATCGAAACGACTGCCTCGACCTGGTCAGTAAACGCCATCCGGAGGTGGCTCGGGCGCTGGACTGGCTGAATCAGCACGCCGAGGCCCGCCTGACAGGCACGGGAGCGTGCCTGTTTGCCGCATTTGGTGACAGAGACCAGGCCGAGCACGCGCTCGCACGGATACCGGACGATCTGGAAGGATTTGTTGCGCAAGGACTGAATCGATCCCCGCTGTGGGAGTGGTTCTCGCAGAAAAAGCAGTAATTGGGGCGTCGCCAAGCGGTAAGGCACTGGGTTTTGATCCCAGCATTCGTAGGTTCGAATCCTGCCGCCCCAGCCATATCTCAGGTAACCACGATTGAGACAGGGGATCCGCACCGTGCCCTCCAACACCATGATGGTATTCTCCGGCAACTCCAACCCCGGACTGACCGCCGAAATCGCCACACATCTCAACCTGCCGCTCGGCAAGATGCAGGTCGGTCGTTTCAGCGACGGCGAAGTCATGGCGGAAATCCATGAGAACGTGCGCGGACGCGATGTCTTCATCGTCCAGTCCACCTCGGCGCCCACCAATGAAAACCTGATGGAACTGCTGGTGATGATCGATGCCATGCGCTGGTCATCGGCCAAACGCATCACCGCGGTGATTCCCTATTTCGGCTACGCCCGCCAGGACCGCCGCCCCCGTTCGGCACGGGTTCCGATCACTGCCCGCCTGGCGGCCAAGATGATCGCAACCGCGGGCGCCGACCGGGTCCTCACCGTGGATTTGCATGCAGACCAGATCCAGGGCTTTTTCGACATCCCGGTGGACAACGTCTATGCATCCCCCCTGCTGCTGGGCGACGTATGGCGGCAGAAGCATCCCGACATCGTCGTGGTCTCTCCCGACGTGGGCGGTGTGGTGCGTGCCCGAGCCCTGGCCAAACGTCTGGATGATGCGGAACTGGCGATCATCGACAAACGCCGACCCCAACCGAATGTCGCCAAGGTGATGAACATCATCGGGCATGTGGAAGGCCGCAGCTGCATTCTCATCGACGACCTGGTCGACACCGCCGGCACCCTCTGCCAGGCGGCCAACGCCCTCAAAGATCACGGCGCCGCCAAGGTGGTGGCCTATTGTACCCATCCGGTGCTTTCTGGACCGGCGGTGACTAACCTGAGCAATTCCCGGCTCGACGAGCTGGTGGTCACCAACACCATCCCCCTGTCCGAAGACGCGAAGGAATGCGGTGTGATCCGACAGGTATCCATTGCAGAACTGCTGGCGGAGACGATGCGCCGCATTTCCAATGAGGAATCGGTCAGCTCGCTGTTCATAGACTGACCGCCATTATCAACCGCAGTCTTACTATCGATCGCCGCTTGCGGCGGTTGCGGAGCCGCCCATGACCGACTCGCTCGACAGAGACCTTGACGCCGTCATCAACCGCGATGCGCTCGAATACCACGAGTCCCCGACACCGGGGAAAATCGCCATCCAGGTCACCAAGCCCAACAAAACCCAGCGCGATCTCTCCCTGGCCTATACTCCGGGGGTCGCCGAACCGGTTCGACATATCCATGAGGATCCGCAAAACGCCTACCGCTACACCGCCAAGGGCAACCTGGTGGGCGTCATTACCGACGGCAGCGCGGTGCTCGGCCTGGGAGACGTGGGTCCCCTGGCGGGCAAGCCGGTGATGGAGGGCAAGGCAGTGCTGTTCAAACATTTTGCCGACATCGATGTGTTCGATATCGAGGTGAATGCCAAGCGGCCCCAGGAGTTTATCGAGACGGTGATGCGCATCGCCCCCACCTTCGGCGGGATCAATCTCGAAGACATCAAGGCACCCCAGTGTTTCGAAATCGAACAGGCGTTGATCGAACAACTCGATATCCCGGTGTTTCACGACGACCAGCATGGCACCGCCATCATCGCTGCAGCAGGCCTGCTCAACGCCCTGGAACTGCAAGGCAAATCCCTGGCGGATGTGAAGATCACGATTCTCGGCGCCGGAGCGGCGGGACTCGCCACGGTGCGTCTGCTTACCAGTCTCGGCGCACATCGCAACAACTTCTACGTGATCGACCGCGGCGGGATCATCCACACCCAGCGCAAGGACCTGAATCCCTACAAGTGGGCAATCGCCGCGGAGACGGAAAAGCGCACCCTGGAAGAAGCCATGCAGGACTGCGACATCTTCATCGGGGTATCCGGGGCCAATCTGGTCAGCGAGGCGATGGTCCTGAGCATGGCTGACAAACCGATCATCTTCGCCCTCTCAAACCCGGTGCCTGAGATCCGTCCATCCACCGTCAAGCGCCTGCGTGACGATGTGATCATGGCCACTGGCCGCAGTGACTACCCCAACCAGGTGAACAATGTCCTGGGATTTCCTTTCATCTTCCGCGGCGCCCTCGATGTGAGGGCATCGCGTATCAATGAGGACATGCAGATCGCCGCAGTGCATGCCCTGCAGGCATTGACCCACGACCCGGTACCTGAAGAGGTGCTCGATGCATACGGCCTGGAAAACCTCGGTTTTGGCCCCGACTACATTATCCCCAAGCCGCTCGATCCCCGGCTCAGATCCCGGGTCTCCGCCGCAGTGGCCCGCGCCGCAGTGGACAGTGGCGTGGCCCAGGCCCCTTATCCAGCTCACTACGAATCCTGATCCCTGAACCGGAAGCGGCCCGCCGGCGCGCGCGGATTCAGAAAATTCACCCGGGACTGGAAAAAAAGTTCAATCCTGTTAGAATCCCGCGTCCGCTGTGTACCAGCGGCAGCGGTGGCGTTTTGGTCGCGGAACGCCGCCAGTTCGGATTTAACACACAGATACGGAGAACATCATGTCTTCCACATTTACAGTTGTCGCCCAGCTACGGACCGACATGGGGAAAGGTGCGAGCCGCCGCCTGCGTCGGGACGGAAAAGTCCCGGGTATCGTCTATGGCGCCCATCAGGAACCCACCCCGATCATGCTGATGCATCACGAGATGATCCACAGCCTGGAGAACGAGGGTTTCTATTCCAATCTGCTGACCATGGAACTGGACGGCAAGAAAGAGACCGTGGTCCTCAAGGACCTGCAGCGTCATCCCGCAAAGCCCTTCGTCATGCACATGGATTTCCAGCGGGTACAGGCTGACGAGAAGATCCGCCTGCACGTTCCCCTGCATTTCGTCAACGAGGAGACCTGCCCCGGCATCAAGGCCGGTGGACAGGCGAGCCATGTCATGACCGACATGGAGATCAGCTGTCTGCCGAAGGATCTGCCCGAATTCATCGAAATCGATCTGGGCAGTCTGGAACTGGGCGCGATTCTGCACGCCTCCGAGGTCAAACTGCCTGAAGGTGTGGAACTGATCACCCATGAAGGCAATGAAGACCCGATCGTGGTCACCATTCACGCCACCCACAAGGGTGAAGCGGATGCAGAGACCGACGAGGAAGGCGGCGAGACCGAATAACCCCGGCATGGGGGAGGCCCCACCTCCCCCTGGCTGGCGAAACGGCTATGAGTTCCCTCCCCATTCGCCTGATCGTGGGCCTCGGCAATCCCGGTCCCGATTATCAGGCAACCCGGCACAACGCCGGATTCTGGCTCCTCGACAGGCTCGCAGAACAGCACAATGAAGTCTTTCGCAGCGAATCCCGTCACCACGGCCTGACGTGCAAGCTACTGGTGCAGGGTCGGGAAGTCCGGCTGCTGAAACCCAGCACGTTCATGAACCGTAGCGGGCAGTCGGTATCGAGCCTGGCGAACTACTTTCGCATCGAACCCCAGGAGATCCTCGTCGCGCATGACGAGCTTGATCTGCCACCGGGTGACGTCCGTCTGAAAACAGGCGGCGGCCACGCGGGTCACAATGGCCTGCGCGACATCATGAGCGCCCTGGGTACTCCCGGCTTCCATCGACTGAGACTCGGCATCGATCACCCCAACAGCCGCAGCGCCGTGGTCAATTACGTGCTCGGACGCCCATCCAAAGCGGATCGAGAAGCCATCGACGGGGCCATCGACAAGGCCATCGACGCTCTGCCCTGGATCATCAAGGGCGACATGCAACGGGCCATGAATCAGCTCCACAGCAGTCGCTGACCCACACTTCAGCCCGGCCACAGAAGTAGTAAAATCAGACTCTTACCTCACTTTTCCTGGGGAAAACTGGCTATATATTATGAAATGCTTATAATTGATTGAGCCTTGATGGCCAATTTTTGGAGCGCTTTCTGATCATGTTACGACCCCTACTGACCTTACTGCTGCTTTTTTTTATCGTTATTCCGGTAATTGCCGACGAGTCGGATCCCGCAGCCCTGGAATTGTTGCGAAAGTCCGAGGACCTGATGCGCTCCGCTGGCACCCTCGCGGAATACAGGATCGACATCCTCAGACCCGACTGGAAGCGGAGCATGACCTTTCGCAGTCACGATGATCTGCAACACAACCGGTTCCGCATGGAAATACTCTCCCCGAGCAAAACCCGCGGCACGGTATTCCTCAAGGTGGACAATATCCTGTCAATGTACCTGCCGAAACTGCGTCGCCAGATCAAGATCTCGCCAGCCATGATGCAGGATCCCTGGATGGGTTCGGACTTCAACAACCAGGACCTGCTCGACACCGAATTCATGATCGAGGGTCACGCCCACCGGATCGTCGATTGGGACGGCGAGGGGGACGATGCGATCTTTACCATCGAATCGGTCCCTTATCCCAGCACGACGGTGACCTGGAAAAAGCTGATCCGGCGTATCCGCGGCGACGGTATTCCGCTGGAAGTGGCGTATCATTGTAAGGACAAGGTGAGTCGGCGGATGACTTTCGATCAGGTAGAGTCGATGGGAGGACGTACCATACCCACACGCTGGACCATGACACCGCAGGATGAAAGTGGCAAAAGCACCGTCATCACCCTGCAATCGATTCAATTCAACGTTCCGATGAGCGATGAGTTGTTCACCCCGGTCAAGGAGTAGCCGGCGTATGAGCGATTCTCGCTGATTGAAAGGAACGCCCGAACCGTTCAGGACTCAGGCCCGATGTTGCGTTCGAATTCACAGCTGAATGTTACGCTCCTGAACGTGGTGTTCCTCAACCTGCTGGGAAATCTGCGCCGTACCGTTCTCACCGTCGGGGCCATCGCGGTAGGTCTTGCTTCGCTGATATTCCTCTGGGGATTCAATGAAGGCCTGCACCGTAATATGTTGGGAAACTTCCAGAATGCCATCATTGGAGCCCTGCAGATACACCGCGAGGGTTTCTTTCAGCATCCTGACCTTGCACTCTCGATACCCCACCCGGAGCGAGTCGTCGAGCAACTCAACAAGGCGGGGGTAAAACGATACAGCCCGCGCCTCGACGCTTTCGGCCTGGCCGCTTCCGACCTCACCACCCAGGGTGTGATGCTGATCGGCATGGACCCCAGTCGGGAAACCCAGGTGACCGAACTGCCCAAGCGCATCGGTATCGGCCGTTTTCTGCGACCTGATGACGAGTACCGGCTGGTCCTGGGCGAAACCACTGCAAGTAATCTACAGGTCACCCTGGGAGACGAGGTGGTGATCGTGGCTTATGACCGGTTCGGCGCGATGATTGCGGAGGCCTTCACCCTGGTAGGCATCATCACCAGCGGCGAGATGGGCCTGGACAGCGGAATGGCGATCACCAGTCTCAGCACTCTGCAGGAAATGCTCGACATGTCCGGTCAGGTCACCACCTTCGTAATCAAGACGGATGACTCGCAATTGCCGATGCTGACCCGCACATTGCGAGCCGCCCTCAACACCGAACCCCTTGAAGTCATGCCCTGGCATGAGATGTTCCCGGTAATGAAGGAGTGGGTGACCCTGCACAACGGTTTTCTCTACATCTTCCTGGGTATCGTGCTGTTCATCATTCTGGCGGGCGAACTCAACACCCTGCTGCTATCGATGCTGGACAGAACCCGTGAGTTCGGCGTGTTGATGGCCATCGGCACCACCCCACGCCAGATCGGCCTGCTGCTGATGGCTGAGGCCGGAATCATAGGCCTGGTGGGGATCGGCCTGGGAATCCTGCTGGGTTACCTGATCATTCTGTTGACCGGACTGGTGGGGATCGATCTCTCGATTCTGCTGGGTTCCACTTCCCGTTTCTACGTCGACCCACTCATCTACCCGAAACTCAAGCTCGATGACCTGGGCGTCACCGCAGCCGCCATTCTCTCCGCATCTGTGATTTCCGGCATCTACCCGGCCTGGCGCGCCAGCCTGCTCCAACCGGTCGAGGCGATCCGCAATGGATAACCGAAGCCGCATCGGATTGCTGACCTACCTCGCCCTGGCATTGCGCAATCTGGTACGCAACCGCAGGCGCACCACAATCACCCTGATGACGATGATCTTCGGCATTGCCACGCTCACCCTGCTCAGCGCCATGAACGACGGTTGGCTGAACCAGATGAAGACCAATTTCATTCTTAGCTTCACCGGCCACCTGCAGATTCATGCGAAGGGCTTTGAAGCCTCACAGAATCTGCGCGACCGAATTGAAGCCCCCGAGGAAATCACCCGCCTGATTCCCGGCTACCCGGAGATTTCCGGATGGACGGAACGTATTCGCACCTCTGGCCTGGCGTCGGTCAACGGCAACAGCGCCGGGGTCCAGATCATGGCCGTGGAGCCTGAGCAGGAGACCTGGGTCACGTCCATGCATCAGAGCGTGAAGGAGGGGCACTGGGTCAGACCCGGTATCAACAACGAATTGCTGCTGGGCATCACCATAGCGCAGAATCTCGGGGCCAAGCTGGGTGACAGGGTGATTCTGATGACTCAGAGACCCAGCGGTGAAATGGTTTCCGAAGTCTTCTACCTGCATGGCATTCTGGAAACCGGCGCCCCTCAGGTCGACCGCACCCTGGCACTGATTTCTCTGAACGGCGCCCAACAATGGCTGCAGATGGATGACGCCGTCACCGATATCGTGATTCGCGCCGAAAAACACGCGCAAACCGAATCCCTATACCGCGCTTTCATTCAACAACTCTCCGGGGCCAGTTACGAAATCATGCCGTGGCAGGAACTCGACCCCATGGTGAGGCAGTGGCTCGAATTCAGCGATGCCTACGGCTTCGTGGTGCTGTTCGTGGTCATACTCCTGGTGCTCACAGAGATTCTCAATACCATGCTGATCTCCCTGCATGAGCGACAAAAAGAGTTAGGCGTGATGGTCGCGATCGGCACCAACCGTCGACAGGTGTTCATGATGCTCCTGCTCGAAGCCGTGTTGTTGATACTGATCGGTGCCATACTGGGATATATGGTCGGCAGCCTGATTGTATTGAATCTCGCGGACTCGGGTATCGACCTGACCGGTTATGCCAATGCATTTGAATTTTTTTACATGGATCCGGTCATTCATCCTCAACTGACCCAAGCCTCGGCAATCAAGATTCTCACCGCCACCCTCGCCGCAGCACTGCTCGCGGGGCTCTACCCTGCCTGGAAAGCAACCCGCATGCCCCTTAACCGGGCGTTGCGCATGCAATAAGGAACCCCATGACCGATCAATCCAGCCATACCGTCATCCAGAGCCGTAACCTGCACAAGTGCTATTGGGTGGGAACCATGCCCTACCCCGCACTGCACGGTGTCGACCTGGATATCGAGAGTGGTGAGTTCGTGGTGCTGGCCGGCCGTTCCGGTTCGGGCAAGAGCACCCTGTTGAACATCGTCGGCGCGCTGGAGTCGGCGGACCAGGGTCAGGTACAGGTGCTAGGACAGGATATTCTCAGCATGGACCGGGATGAACGTACCTATTTCCGTCTCAACCACATCGGATTTGTTTTTCAGGCCTATAACCTGATCCGCGTGTTCTCGGCCCGGGAAAATGTTGCGTATGTGTGCCAGTTACAGGGCAAGAGTCGCAAGGAGAGCCTGGAGATCGCCAATCACTGGCTGCACGAAGTGGAGATCGGGCATCTTGGCTATCGCCGCCCGGACCAGCTTTCGGGGGGGCAGCAGCAACGGGTTGCCGTGGCCCGGGCGCTGGCGTCAGAGCCAAAGATCATATTGGCCGACGAACCCACCGCCAACCTGGACAGCATCACCGGCCGTCATCTGATCGACCTGATGCAATCGCTGAACCAGCGCACCGGCACCACCTTTCTGATCTCCTCCCACGATCCGGACGTAAAACAGGCCGCCAGCCGGCTGGTAAAACTGGCGGACGGCCAGATCGTGGATGGCTGGGACCAGGTTCCGAAAACCCCCGTCCCGCTTAACATCGCCTGTCCGCTGCGCAATCGCCCATTGCGCGACAGACTGAGTTTGTATTTCAGGCGCGCGAAAAACAAAGCCGACCAATAAGTCTGCTTCCGACCTCGCGCCTCAGAAGCTGACCGGCCGAAGGCCTGCCGGCTATGCCTTAACACCCCCTCCGAAACACCTTTCGAACACTGTTCTACATCAGCAATTCAGCCACACGCCCAGCAGTACAGGGTGAATTAACGCCATTCGGCGCTGTGACAAAGTACCTACCCCGCGACGTTGACCAGGACTAAGCTGAGTCACATACTCTAAAGTAAACGCATAGACTCAACCGACCAGAAAGGAGTCTTCTCATGGCTTTCACACAGAGCAATCGGCAACTACTGATCAAAACCCCCCTGGGTCCTGATGAACTATTGATTCTCAGAATGGAGGCCCGGGAGGAGCTTGGCCGTTTGTTCGAATTCACGGTTGACCTGCTGAGTGACAATGATGCAGTGGGCCACAATGACCTGCTGGGACAGAAAATGACCGTTGAAGTCGACATGGTCAACACCAGAAAGCGTTACTTCAACGGTTATGTAAGCCAATTCTCCCAAGTCGGACACGTGGCTTTTTTCGCCCATTACCGGGCTACTTTGAGGCCCTGGCTGTGGCTGCTGACGCGCACCTCCGACTGCCGCATCTTCCAGTTCAAAACCGTACCTGACATCATCAAGGCGGTTTTCCGCGACAACGGCTTCACCGATTTTGAAGACCGCCTGAGCGCCAGTTATCGGGAGTGGGAATATTGCGTTCAATACCGGGAGACCGATTTCAATTTCGTCAGTCGGCTTATGGAACAGGAGGGCATCTATTACTATTTCAAGCACGTTGCCGGCAAACACATACTGATCCTGTGTGACGATTACAGCTCGCACAACGTTCTGGATGCGTATCCCGAGATTCCCTACCTGGCCGAAACCGAAGCCGGGGCCAGCCGACATCGTGACTACGTTCACAGCTGGACCTTTACACGCTCGGTGCAGCCGGGTTGGTACGCCCACACCGATTACAACTTCGAAAATCCAAAATCCGACCTGTCCGCGAATGCACCGCTACCCAGAAGTCATCCCTATTCCGATTTGGAGATCTTCGACTATCCCGGAGAGTACGCGGAGGCTGCTGACGGCGAGTCTTACGCCAAGCAACGCATCGAGGAACTGCAGGTTCAGCATGAGGTGCTTGCGGCCAAAGGCAATGCCCGGGGAGTCACCACCGGAGGACTGTTCACTCTGAGTGAACATCCCCGTGGCGATCAGAACAAGGAGTACCTGATCACGGGTGCAACCCACACCCTGCATTCGGATGCCTTCGAATCAGTCCCCGAGATTGCTGATGAGCCCCTGTATACCTGCGAGTTCACCGCGATGGACAGCAAGGCCAGTTTCCGCCCCGCGCGCACGACCCCCAAACCCATGGTTCAGGGGCCGCAGACCGCAGTGGTGGTGGGCAAATCCGGAGAGGAGATCTATACCGATGAATTCGGCCGGGTGAAACTGCAGTTTCACTGGGACCGCTACGGCGCCAGCGACGAGAACAGTTCCTGCTGGGTACGGGTCGCGCAGGTGTGGGCCGGCAAAGGCTGGGGCGCGATGCACATTCCGCGTATCGGACAGGAGGTCATCGTAGAGTTTCTCGAAGGCGATCCGGACCGTCCCATCATCACCGGGCGGGTTTACAACGCGGACCAGATGCCTCCCTATGAACTACCGGAGAACATGACCCAAAGCGGCATCAAGAGTCGCAGCACCAAGGGCGGCAATACCAATACCTTCAACGAGATCCGCTTCGAAGACAAGAAGGGTTCCGAGGAACTCTATATACACGCGGAAAAGAACCATACGAATATCACCGAGAGCAGCCGCAGTGAGTCGGTGGGTTACAATCGGTCACTGACGGTCGGTCATGACAAGAGCGAAAAGGTCAAGAATGACAAGACCGTCACGGTCGTCAAGAACCATACCGAGACCATCGGTCTCGACATGAAGCACACGGTGGGTGTGAACCAGACGCTCACAGTGGGTAACAACAAGACCGAAACCATCGGCGTGAACAGCATGGAAACCATCGGTGCAGCCAAGGAACTGACCATTGGCGGTCTCTACCAGGTCACTGTCTTCGGTGCAATGAACGAAACCGTCGCTGGAGCCAAGGCCGAGGAGGTGGGTGGCGCCAAGGTCGAGACCGTGGCCGGAGGAAGAAGCACCGTTGTCGGCAGCGACTTTTCACTCGAGGTCGGCGGTGAATACAAAGAGGACGTCACCGGCGACAAGCTGAGCAACCTGAATGCCAACTACGCCCTCAAGGTTGGATCCAACTACGAGTTGGAGGCCGGAAGCAACGTCACCATCAAAACCGGCGCTTCGTCGATCAGCATGGATTCGGGTGGCAAGATCGAGGTCCTCGGGACCGATGTCACCTTTGCCACGGCAGCCGGCAAGGTGCATATCGATGCGGGCGGCATCATCACGATCAAAGGCACGATGGTAAAAATCAATACCTGAGCACCCTGCCATCCAGCGAACATGAAACAAACCGGGAGGAGCAGACTATGAGTGGACAACCCGCTGCCCGAGTGGGGGATGGCATCATGTGCATGTTGCCCCAGATATTGCCTGTAACTCCCCCGCTTCCGCATGCCCCGCCACCCGGGCTTCCGATCATGCCCCCGGGAGCCCCGACAGTATTGATCGGCGGTCAGCCCGCGGCACGCATGGGGGACTTCAGCCTTTGCATCACCCCCGTACCGACTCCGAACCCGATTGCCAGGGGAGCCTTTCCGGTGCCGATCATGAACATGCCGGCAGCGCGCATCACCGACTCCGGCACTCATCCGGGCTCATTGATCATGCCACCAGGCTGCGTCACGGTATTGATCGGCCTGGCCGGGGTTACCGGAAATCCCCGACTGGGTAACCAGGCGTGCCAAAACATGGCCGCGGGGCGAAGTCCGGCTCCTGGTTCCACCGGACCGGGCGGAAACCCGCTCGCCTCCAATACCCCGGGACAAAGCTACAACAACTGCGGCATAGAATCCTCACGTCAGATTGTTCAACAAGCTACCGGCACCAATCCTGGTCAGGAAGCGATGATGAACAATGCGATTGCAGGTGGTAACGCCTCGCAACCCGCCATAGGCAGTAACGTTGGTGGTACGGCGGTAACAGCTCAGAATCAGGCTTTTTTCAGTGGTGGCACCACCTACACACAACAAGCCTCGATTTTGACCAATAACGGTGTGCCTGCTACCGGCATTCCCCCGACATCGACCGGCGCCCAGCTCAGTCAATACGAACTGGCGCTCACCCAGGGACGCGGCGTGATCGCCAACGGTGATGTGCAAGGTTTGCCCGGATGGGGTACCCAGACAGGTTTCCATGCGGTTAATGTTACGGGATATGAATATGATGACGCGGGAAATATCACCCACGTGTACTACAACGACACGGGTAACGGCACCTGCAACAATCGAGTCACAGCGGCACAATTTCAGAGTTTTCTGAACTTTGGTGCGAACAATGCCATTGCTCAGGGGTTTTCTCCCAACGGCGGCACCGTGACAAACAACCCGATCTGGTAGGACAAGTGCTCAAGAGGATCCTGATCCATGCTGCCGTTCCACTCATCCTATTCTGCATCTTCAGCAGCGGTATCTATGCCATGTCAATGAAAGAAGCCATACAACAGATCGGCCAGCACGCTAACATGATGCCCATGGAACGCGGTATCACCCTGCCGCTGGTACGGGTTGAAAACAATCATGTGATAGTGCGACGGCTCATCTATTTCACACGCACCACGCCGGAGGGCGTGTATATCACGGAGCCGCAATACGAGGCGATCTATGACCTGACCCAGGGCGCCTTCATCACCATCCGGCGTTTTGCCACAGAAGTTCCGAACCTGCCCCCTGCACCCTGGATACATAACCGCCCAGCATTCGACAACGCGGATGAGATCATACCGGAATTTGAACGCATCTGGACACTCTACGACATGCTGATCCCGGCATTCCTCAAGGGGGACAGTCATATCTCACCTGAAATCAAGCAAGCCGCAAAACTGTTTACCCAGTATTTCGAACGTCATGCAGAAAAGCCGCTGACCCCCTATTACGATTGGTTCAGCGGAGAATTTCTTCGCTGGATCGGACGAATCGCCAACTCCTGAGGAATCCCATCCATGTCGGACTTGTTTCCCACAGCCATCGTCACTGCATCGGCCAGGAATCTCATCGGACCTTCGCTGAACTTTGCGAACTACATGAGTCTGCCCATTCCGGTAGTCTCAGACGGAGTACTGTTCCTGGCTTTCCTGGTCGGCCGTGGAGAGGCTGTAAATCCGGAACTCGGCTACCAGATCTGGCCACCCAAACTGATCACCCTGTTCGACATCGGCAGCGGACAATTCCAGGAACTCCGTGCAGTGAGCCCCAGCTTCTTCGCCATTGAGCAGGCTGCAGACCAACCCATTGGCAAAGGCCTGGCCCCGCCTGAAAAGCAGTCAGCGTCATACCTGGAAAAGGAGCTCAAGTTATTCCAGAGTTGTGACAATCTGATCAACACGCTCGTTCAGGGACAACCCCATGAAGAGGCTCTGAAACAATACGACGATCAATACATACAGATGTGTGAGGAACCGCTGCTACCCTATTTTCGCAGAACCCGCCTGGCGCAGATCGGCTGAAGGCTAAACGCTTAGTCTGCTTTCTTCCTTGCTGGACCGAACAGCGGCTACCGGACGCACTGGATCATAAGCTCAGCAACTTGCTCGAGCGATTTCAACCACCCAATGCCGACATGGGGCGCAGAATCGCCGTAGGCGCCTCGTTGAAATCGTGACGTTTGGGTTTGCGCAGGATTGCTTGACGAATCGCATCCTGTATTCCTTCATCACTGACACCCGTTCGCAACATCGGGCGTAAAGCAAGACGATCTTCCTGTCCCAGGCACAGATGCAGGTCACCGGTAACCGACAGGCGTACCCGGTTACAGGTTTCACAAAAATGCTGGGACTGCGGTGTAATGAAACCAATCACAAGCTCACTGTCATCAATTCGGAAATAGCGAGCCGGCCCACTACCCTGATGGGCAATAGCGGACAAATGGTACCGCCGTCTAAGCCTTTCCTCGACCCTGCGCAACGACAGGAAATGTTCGTTGGCCGCCCGTCCCCCATCACCGACTGGCATGGTTTCGATGAAACGCAGAGTTAAAGCGTGGGTACGCGCATACTCGATCATCGCCTCGACCTCATGATCATTGATGCCACGCATCACCACCATATTGATCTTGATGGGGTTTAGATCTTCCGCTTTGGCGGCATCGATCCCGTCAAGCACCGGTTGCAATCGGCTCCCGGTAATGCGCTTGAAGTTCGCCTCATCGAGGGAATCGAGACTGATATTGAGTCGGGACACCCCCGCCTTTCGCAAAGGCCCTGCCATTCCGGCCAGTTGCGACGCGTTGGTACTGAGTGATATCTCACGAATGTCAGACAGGGATGCGATGCGCCGGGTAATTTCCACCAATTCCCGCCTGACCAGGGGTTCACCTCCGGTCAGACGCACATGGCGTACACCCAACCCCACGAAAAGAGAGACGATTCGTTCGACTTCTTCAGGCGTCAACCAATCATCCGGCGTTTGAAAATCCCTATATTCCCTGGGCAGGCAGTAAAAACAGCGAAAATCACATCGATCGGTCACCGAAAGCCGCAGATAATGGATGGTCCGGTTGTAGGAGTCCCTCAGCATGAACCACCGCCAGTCCGGGTTTTCTGATTTAGTGTCGTCAGCTGATCGTTGTAGCTACTGCTTGCATCCATCTGTTGTATTCTTCTGGCCTCGTGGTTTGCGATGCACTGCCCTGCGCAGTTCATCGCAACATGTCATTCGAATCGATCCTACCGGTCGACTAGTATTCCTTGGCAGGATCATAACCTGCCGGCAACGAATGGGCGATGCCCTTGTGACAGTCGATACAGGTCTTCCTGGGTTCGTTGCCATCCATCGCGTCCCAGTAGTGGGGATCATGGGCATCGGCACTGCGCGGCGTCTGTTTATCGAGGTCCATGGAAGCGAACTTGTGACAGTTGCGGCACTCACGGGAATCGGTCTTTCTCATTGAGGCCCACACATGCTCCGCGAGTTCGAGGCGCTTGGCTTCAAATTTTTCAGGTGTATCGATACTGCCGAGCATTTTGTGATATAGCTCGTTGCTCGCCTGAATCTTACGCACGAACTTGTGCACCCATTCCTTGGGCACATGACAGTCCGGACAGGTAGCGCGCACGCCGGTACGGTTGGTGAAGTGGACAGTCTCCTTGAGTTCCTGGTAGACGTTCTCTTCCATTTCATGACATGAGATGCAGAACTGCTCCGTGTTGGTCATCTCCATTGCCGTATTGAAGCCACCCCAGAGAATGACACCCGCGATGATGCCGACTCCCACAAGTACAATCGCACTGCGCTTGGTATTTTGATTCATGGTTACACCCTGCCTTGATACATGAGGTCAATCGAATTCGGCCGGTCTGCCGACAAACCGGAAAGGGTTATTTGGCACCCTGAAAATTGTTCTGCACCAATGGATCAGCACCCATCTGAGAGGCATGGCACTGAGTACAGAAATAACGCCGACTGGAGATGTGTTCCAGAACCTTCCCATCACGGGTTGCGTAATGACTCTCACCCACCTTGGGCGCCTGTTTCTCCTGGTAAGTGGTTTCCCCGTGACAGGAAAGGCACGCATTGACCTTCAGGTTGATCTCATACTTTTCAACCTCGTGCGGCACCATAGGCGGTTGTAGTTTATAGCTGCGTTCAATACCGCCCTTGACGTTCATGACCTCCATGCGTTCCGGTGCTTTTGCCTTGGTGGCGATGTCGTCGCCACGCAGGGATTTGACCTCGGCCGACAGGGCCGAAGCCGAACAGAGCAAAACACTCATCGCTGCGACGATCAATTTTGCAGTCTTTTTCATAGCTTTCTCCCTCATCATTCTCATAATCGAAAACCTTGTGACGCGCACGTCAGACCTTGACGCCACCTTGGATATCTTTGTTGGATCCGCTCAGCTTCACCTCAACGGCACCACGTCCGCCGTAGCTGAAAACGTGCTTACCGCAGATATCAATACAACGTCCGCAGTTGGTGCAGTCCGATGACAAAATCACCGGACTCAAATGCTTTTTCTCACCTTTCAGGGCCGGCTTGATCACCTGGGGTTCGGGACATATCGCATAACACTCCATGCAATCGTCACAGGCACTACGCCGCACTGCGTTGACTTTCACCAGGCTCTTGCTGCCCAACAGGTTATAAAACGCCCCCACCGGACAGAGGTGACCACACCAACCGTCTTTTGCCACCAGCAGGTCGAACAGAAACACACCTGCGATCAACAACCAGCCTGCACCAATACCGAACACGATGCCGCGAAACATTACTGACACCGGATTCACCAGTTCCCAGACAATGCCTGCTGCGCTCACCAACGGAAGCACCAGGGTCAACCCCAGCATCCAGTAGCGGGCATTGCGTGACAATTGAGATGACGCCCGCAGGCCCAACCTGCGTCGCAGCCAGGCCGCCAGGTCCGTCACCATGTTGACCGGACAGACCCAGGAACAGTACACACGTCCACCGACCACAAAATAGAACAGCACAACGATCGCCACGCCGATCAACGCGGCGGTCTGCGGCATCACCCCGGAGAGCATGCCCTGCAACATTACATAGGGATCGGTCAGTGGCAGTACATTCAGGGTCAGGCTGGAGGCCAGATTACCCTTGGCAATCCATAGGCCGAACAAGGGACCGCTGAGAAAAATTGCGAGAATACCCAGTTGGCTGATACGCCGCAGGATCAGGTACCGGTGCGCCATCAACCAACCTTTGTTCGCGATCGCCTCTTTGCCGATTTTGCCTGCTTCAATCATCACGGCTTATCCAGAAAACTGTTGTTGAGGGTATCTAGCGGACTCTTCGTTACCGGTTTCTCCACCGCCTCACCCTCGAGGATCAGTCCCTTGCCCTGCAGATCGTATTGCACGCCCTCAGGCAGGTTGTAATGGTGTTCGGCATCAGGCGAGACCAGTGCCTCGCCCTTCCTTGCCTTCTCTCGCCAACCAAGACGATAGTGTTTACCCAACTCACCTTTCGCCAGATGGGTGGGGAATACTTTGATAGCCGCCTCTTCCAGGATGCAGGCGCGTTCGCAGAGTCCACACCCGGTACAGGCCTCGGAGTGAACCACCGGAATGAACAGGGCGTGCTTACCGGAGCGGGCGTTGTGCTGCAGATCCAGGGATATGGCGCGACCGCGGATTGGACAGATGTTGAAGCAGACCTCGCAGCGCAATCCCTGGAACGCAATACAGCTCTCCTGGTCCACCACCACAGCCAGACCCATACGCGACGCCTCGATATCCGTAAGGCTGTGATCGAGGGCGTTGGTGGGGCAGGCCTTGATACAAGGAATGTCCTCACACATCTCACACGGGCCCGTTCGGGCGATGAAATAGGGTGTTCCGGTAGGCACCTGCTCACCGATCGCCCCAAGCGACAGAATGTCGTAGGGACAGTCCCTGACACACAGACCGCAACGGATGCAGGCGCCGAGAAAGTCCTCTTCAGGCAGTGCACCCGGGGGACGTATGACCTGAGCCGGCAACGAGGCGGCGCGCTGGGCATAGAGTCCCAGACCCATGCCGACCAGCCCGACACCGCAGGCCGTCCTGAGCAGATTGCCCAGAAACTGGCGACGGTTCAGCTCATTTTTTTTCTCGGACTCGGACATCGTTACTTTCCTGAGAAACCACATGCCACCAATTCATGAATGACCCGGATCAGGTGGGGCGCAGCCCCACCGTTACACCGAGTGGCCGTTTTTTTATGTGCGAGGTCCCCGCACTTATTTTCCGGCTTGCTACAAGACCCTTGCCTTGTGCATCCGGATCTCTCTCCCCCGGCCTCCTACGCTCTTTCAATCTTTACCGCACACTTCTTGTAATCCGTTTCTTTCGAAAGCGGATCGGTTGCGTCCAACGTCAGTTTGTTGACCAGACGTCCCGCATCGAACCAGGGAATGAACACCAGCCCTTCCGGTGTACGGTTGCGACCCTTGGTGTCGACCTTGCACACAATCTCACCACGACGCGAACTGATCTTAGCCATGGCACCGTTGCGCAGGTGACGTTTCTTGGCATCGTTCGGATGCATGTACACCACCGCATCTGGCACGGCCCGGTAGAGTTCAGGCACCCGACGGGTCATTGAACCGGAGTGCCAATGCTCAAGCACACGACCGGTGCACAACCACAGATCGAAATCCTTATCAGGCACCTCGGCGGGCGGTTCGTAGGGACCGAAGATGATGTTGGCCCGCTTGTCTTTATTGCCGTAGAACTGGAATCCGCTGCCCTTCTCCACATGCGGGTCATAGCCTTCACTGAAACGCCACAGGGTTTCCTTGCCATCGATTACCGGCCAGCGAATACCGCGCGCCATGTGGTAGGCGTCGAACTCGGCCATTTCGTGTCCCGGTTTGATCCGGTCTTCGGCGGAGTTGAACATCCGGTACTCTTCGAACAGGCCCTTCTGCACGTAGTAGCCGAAGTGTTCCGATTCGTCGTTGGCGTATTCATTGCCGCGGTCATCGGTAATCTTGCCCTCATAGGGGAACTGATTCACCTGACCGTTCTCATACAGCACCTCGTAGAGGGTCTTGTCCCGGTATTCCGGCATTTTTGCCAGCAATTCCTCCGGCCAGACCTCTTCCATCTTGAACCGTTTGGAGAACTCCATGGTCTGCCACAGATCCGACTTTGCCTCACCCGGCGCCCGCACCTGCTGACGCCAGAACTGGGTGCGCCGCTCGGCGTTTCCGTAAGCCCCCTCCTTCTCGATCCACATGGCGGTGGGCAGGATCAGGTCGGCGGCCTGGGCCGAAACCGTCGGGTAGGGATCGGTGACGGTGATGAAGTTGTCCGGGTTGCGCCAGCCGGGCAGCGACTCTTCATTCATGTTCGCTGCGGCCTGCATGTTGTTGTTGCACTGCTGCCAGTAGCAGTTCATCACGCCGTCCTTCAACTGGCGGTGCATCAGCACGGCATGAAATCCAACCTTCTCGTTGATGGTGCCCTCGGGCAGTTTCCAGATCTTCTCGGCAAACGCCCGGTGAGCCGGGTTTTTCACCACCAGGTCGGCAGGCAGGCGATGGGCGAAGGTGCCCACCTCACGCGCGGTGCCGCAGGCGCTGGGCTGACCGGTCAGAGAAAAGGGACCGCTGCCGGGCTGGGAGATCTTGCCCATCAGCAGATGGATGTTGTAGACCAGTCCGTTCATCCACACACCGCGAGTATGCTGATTCATACCCATGGTCCAGTAGGAGGTCACCTTCTTGTTCGGATCGGCATAGGCCTTGGCGAGTCGCTCCAGGTTCTCCTTCGGCACCCCGGACATCTTGTGTGCCTTGTCGAGGGTGTATTCCGAGACCAGCTTGGCGTACTCATCAAAGCTCACCTTGTTGAACTTGCCCTTGCCCGCGTTCTTCGCCGCCTTCTCCAGCGGATGCTCGGGACGCAGACCGTAGCCGATGTCGGTGGTGGTGGCATTGAAGTTGACGTGTTTGTCGATGAAGTCCTGGTTATAGGCTTTGTTCTGGATGATGTAGTTGGCAATGTAGTTGGCAATCACCAGATCGGTCTGAGGGGCGAATACGATCGGATTGTCGGCCAGTTCGAAGCAGCGATGCTCATAGGTGGACATCACATGGACTTCACAGCCCGGCTTGGTCAGACGAGTGTCGGTCAGACGCGACCAGAGGATCGGGTGCATCTCCGCCATGTTGGCGCCCCAGAGCACAAACACATCCGCATGTTCCAAATCGTCGTAGCAGCCCATCGGCTCGTCGATGCCGAAACCACGGATGAAAGCGCCTACCGCGGAGGCCATGCAGTGACGGGCATTCGGGTCCAGGTTGTTTGAACGCAGGCCCGCCTTCATGAACTTGGATGCGGCATAACCCTCCCATACGGTCCATTGACCGGAACCGAAGATGCCTACAGCACTGGGACCCTTGGCCTTGAGCGCGGCCTTCCACTTCTCGGCCATGACATCGAAGGCTTCATCCCAGCTGACCTCCTCGAATTTGCCGTTCTTGTCGAACTTGCCATTGGTTTTACGCAGCAGGGGTTTGGTCAGGCGGTCCTCACCGTAGAGGATCTTCGGCAGAAAGTAGCCCTTGATGCAGTTGAGGCCCTTGTTGACCGGTGCATCGGGATCACCCTGGCTGGCCACTACCTTGCCATCCTTCACACCCATCAGCACACTGCAGCCGGTTCCGCAGTAGCGGCAGGCAGCCTTGTCCCAACGGATACCGTCATCGCCTTCGGCCGCGGAGGCGCCGCCCATCGGCAAGGTGACCCCAGCCACCGATGCGGCAGCGGCGACGGCGTTGCTCTTGATAAATTCGCGTCTAGTTAATTTCACGGTTCATTTCCTCCATCGATTCCTCGCCACCGTAGTGGTAAATCAAAATCGTGCTGACGACCCCTTCAACGTCCCGCAACGCATTCATTGTTTCCGACACAGGCGAGATGGACTCGCCCTCGTCCTCGACCGTAACGATCAGCTTTCCACTCTCCTGACCGGCATGAACCTCGACGCCATTGAACGCCTCCAGGCGCTGGGAGACCTCGCTTCCTCGTTCGGGTTGAGTGTGGACAATCAGGCTGCAGATATTCATGACAGGGTATCTCCTCGAAGGGCTCAGGCGGCGCAGTCCCGCTGGCCCGGTAAAATGGAAATCGCTTGACTGGGACAGACCGCGAAACACTCACCGCAGCCACTACAGTGCGAGTCGAGTACGTGGGGTATGGAACGGCCCCGGGTTTGAAGCTGAAAGCGGATCGCCGCACGCTCACAGGCATCGGCGCAGCTGCGACACACGATCCCACGGGTCGAAAGACAGTCCTGGGTGATTGAGACCTCCAGCTGCCAGGGCGTTACCAGAGCCGCATCGGCGGACTCAAACACCGGGTAGCGACAGGCCTCGACACAGGCATGGCAGAAGGTGCAGGCCCCCAGGGAAAAGTCCACCTGTGGAAAACCGCCGTAACCCTTGACCAGAATCTGTTCCGGACAGCGCTGAATGCAGTCTCCGCAACGTTCACAGACATCGGTAAAAACCGCCTCAGGCTTGGACCAGGGCGGACGGATGCCCTGACGGCCGCCACTCAGGTCGCCACGCAGGAATTGGGTTCGACGGATGGGTCTGTTCACGGATCACCTCTGATGAGGAATCAGTGTTTCACCCGGGGTAAGGGAGGACTTTGATCTGGATCAATCAATGACCCGATAAATTGACAATTATCACTTATTTTTCAATTACTTACCAACTTGTTGGTAGCCTCGATTACTCAATACTGGGTAGTCGTTACTCCCGCCAGGGTAGACCTTCAGAGACGCCTGAGGGCCCATACCGCCGCCTCGGTACGAGAGTGCAGATTGAGCTTCTTCAGCAGGTTCTTGACGTGCACCTTGACGGTGCCCTCCGAAATGTTCAGTGCCTCGGCGATACGCCGGTTCGTCATCCCGTTGGCGATCTGCTCCAGGATCTCCTGTTCCCTCGAGGTCAGTGGCGTCAGTTCTCCCATCCCGGAGATCTCTTTCTCTTCCCGCAATGCCTTGGCCAGCAGCTGGGTGAGCCGCTCACTGATTACCAGCGTACCCTGTAGCGCCTTACGCATCGACTCGAGAATATCCTCTGGTTCCATATCCTTGAGCAGGTAGCCGTCAGCACCGATACGCAACGCAGAGAGCACATCCTCCTCATTGTCCGATACGGTCAGCATCAGAATCACTGAATCCACATTCGACTTCTTCAGCGCCCTGAGGGTTTCAATACCTCCCATACCCTTCATGTTGATATCGAGAAGAATCAAGTCCGGGCTTACTTGCTGTGCCAGGAGAAGCCCCTCCTGTCCGTGGGCGGCTTCTCCCACCAATTTGAGACTCGGCTCCATGCCTATCAGATCCGAAACCCCCTTACGAAACAGGGGATGATCATCAATCGTGAGCACGGTATGGATGTGAGATTCAGACATGATCGTGTCGCTCCGCGCTGGGATCACCGGCCAGTCGTTCATCGCTGTCGCTGAGATTGAAGCGTAACAGGATCCGGGTGCCCCCTCCAGGCATCTCATCGATATCCAGTTCACCGCCCAGCCAGGCGGCCCGCTCCTTCATGATCGGCAGACCATAGTGCTGCATCATATCACTCTGGGGACTGATACCGATGCCATTGTCCTCGATCTTCAGTTCAATCCAACCCTCCGGATCGCCGTGCAGCAGCACAGCCCCCCGGGAAGCATCGGCATGTCGGATCATGTTCGACAAAGCTTCCCGCAGGATCTGGATGATATGGATCTCCGCATTTGGCGACGGGCGCCAGAAACCAAGCTTGTTCTCATAGGCAATGGCGATTCCGGAGCGTTCAGAGAATTCCCTGACTGTACTGGCCAGCGCTGACCCGAGATCGGCCTCGTTGACGCGCAGACGGAAGGTGGTCAGCAGTTCCCGAAGTTGCCGGTAGGCCCCGTTGAGGCCAGCACGCAGTACCTGAGTCAATTGCAGCAACTCGCTCTTGTCCTGCCCCTCCTGCAGCGCCCGGTCGAGGCGGCTGACCTGGATCTTCAGATAGGAGAGCGATTGAGCAATCGAATCATGCAACTCCCGGGCAATCACGCTACGCTCTTCGAGCAACGCCAGACGCCGCTTTTCCGAAACCTGCCGCGCCAGGCTGATCGCCAGGGCAATATGGCTCGCCACGGTTTCCAGCAGTCGTTCCTGCCAGGCTTCAAGCTCGGGTTCCAGGGAAAATTCGATGCACATCATGCCATAGAGTTGATTCGTGTCCCGAATTGGCGCGGCGTATCCCTGAATCGGTCGGTCGCGAACCGGCGGGTCCAGGCGGTATCGATGAGTAACCTCTTTCTCATACTGAGGACAGATCCCATCCGCTATGTCCGGACCGATACCCCGGGTTTCCAGGGTCGATGCGAAACGGTACATTGCCTGCTCACCCGGCTTTGCCAGACAGATGGTACCGCTCTCGGCTCCCAGATACTGCTCGATATCGCGAATCACCGCCTCCAGGATCAACGCATCGAATTCAGACTCACTCAGTCGCTTGGAAGCGGAATAGAGGAGTTCCAGGGAGCGGTTGCTGCGAGACAGGTCCCGGGTCTTCCCTGCGACCCGGGATTCCAGGTCGGCATAGATCACCGATAGATCCTCGGCCATGACATTGAAAGCCTGACCGAGTCGCCCGAGTTCGTCTTCACCGACAAAGGCGCTCTTGATGGAAAAGTCCCCATGACTCGCAGCCTGGGCGCAACGCATCAGGTCCTGAAGGGGCAGCAGCACGTAACGTTTCGTGAAATAGAGACTGACCATGGCAAACACAAAGGTCAGAGTCAGCAATACCAGCTGAATGGCGCGCAACATCCGGTTCTTCGCCTCAGCATCCACCTCCAGAGCAGCCACGAAGCGGTGGATATCCTCGACGAAACCATCCACCCGGGCGAGGTGGCGCAGGCGCGCCTGTAATGCGGCCGCATTGCCTGATGCGCCCCGGGATTCCTGTTGCATATAACCAATCAGGTTGGGCAGCATCACTTGCTGCCACTGGTCTTCGACCCGCTGATAGGTCTCAACGACCTGTGCACTCGGACCTTTATCCAGGATATTCTGGATGCGAGGACTGAACAGTCGCTGACTGTATTCCGCGACCAGAGTATCGAGCCGGTTGTGCTCCCCCAGCTCGGAATAATCGCCTTCCTGCACCAGACTGCTGGTGATGCGGTACGACTGCATGCGCAGGGTCCCGGCCTGGTTGATCGCCGCCGCGTAACCCGCCGAGGTCTCTGCAATGAACACCGAGCTCAACATGCCTGATACCGCAAGCAGGAACAGGACCGTGATGACGATACCGAATCGTATCAACAGCGAGCGCTTCAAAATTCCTCCGATATGCCGTGCCACGGACCCATGCATCACCTCATGAGTAGTTTAACCTGCCAGTGACTGCAGCTGTACAGCACAATCCAGGAGGCACTCCCGTTCAGTATACTCCAGGCATTGGACATGCACTTTTTATTCACCCGGCCAGACGGGCAACCCCGTGAATAGTTCACAAGCCGGCTGCGTCATTCTGCCAGCCCCCGGATGAACGAGCGTTGTATGCTTGAGACATAGGAAGAGCGTATCAATAGCCTGAGTCTAACGGGCAGGACACCCCCGAAGACCCGGGCATGACGCTGGAGAGAGGCATGAAAGACTATGACAAATACCCACCCGACGCCGAGCAGGGTCGACTGTATGAACTGGGTCTGATGCTGGCAACCGAAGATCGCGGGGATATGCCGGTGCGGGGCAGCGTCCGGGAACTCGAACGCATTGCCGATTTTCTGCACTGTGCGGGCGAAATGAAGCTGTCGGAAAACATTGATCAGCGTATCATCACCCTGCTGGAAGCCAAGATTACCCGTAAACTGGTGATTCAGAATCGCAGCGACCTGGGCAGAAGGGGTAGCAAGCGCATCCATTTGACGCAACCCAGGTCCTATCACTGAATCGGTTCACCCGCCTGGTTTGACCGTGGGTTCCTGAACGCATTACCGGCCCATCACCCGAACAGTGACTCCCTGGATGAGCGACCGCTTCAACGCTTGCGCCAGTTGACACTGTAGAGGTCATGACGCCGGTCGCTGAGATTCTTCACCGTACCGCTGTTGCGCGCCATCACCAGGGTCTCGATGCGGAGATCGGCAATCGCCACCATTTCCACGTTCGGCGTGGTATCCGCGGCGATACCGTCCCGGGAAAAGGAAAAGTCGCAGGGGGTGAAGATTCCGCTCTGCGCATACTGGATATCCATGTTGTGGACATTCGGCAGATTACCCACGTTGCCGGACATCACCACATAGATCTGGTTCTCGACTGCCCTCGCCTGACAGCAATAACGCACCCGCAGATAGCTCTGTCGCTCATCCGTGCAGAACGGCACGAACAGGATCTGTATGCCCTGGTCGGTCAGGTGCCGGGCCAGTTCCGGAAACTCCGAATCGTAACAGATCAATACACCCACCGGCCCACAGTCGGTCTGAATCGCATGCAGATCGCTGCCACCCTCGATATTCCACCAGTAGACCTCATTGGGTGTCGGGTGGATCTTGGGTTGCTCGTGCACGGTACCGTCGCGCAGGAAGATGTAGGCGATGTTCTCCACCCGTCCGTTGGCCACCCGGGTGGGATGCGATCCGCCAATGATATTGATGTTGTAGCGCAGCGCCATCTCGCGCATTGCCTCTTTGAATCGCGGTGTGTACTTGGTCAACGCCTCGATCGATTCGGCGGGTGAGAGCTCCTGATCCTCGATGGACAACAGTTGCAGGGTAAACATCTCGGGAAAGACCACGAAATCCCCTTTGTAGTCCGCCACCACATCGACGAAATAGGCGACAAAGCTGATGAACTCCTCAAAGGAATGAACACGCCGCTGCATGTATTGAACCGTACCGACGCGCACACTGTCCGGCTGACGGGTGCCGTAGTTCTTCTCCTTGGCGGACTGATCGGACTGGTCAACCTTGGGATTGCGCCATACCAGGTGCACCGCATAACCCAGTGACTCACGATCCTCCGGAAGATAGTTGGCGAGCACCCCGATGATTTCGAAACCGTTGTGCAACTGGAACGACAGTACCGGGTCGCGTTTCTTCTTCGCTCTGACCTCATCCAGATAGTCTTCGATGCTGTCGTATTGGCGCAAGCGTCGCTTCAGGCTGGGCAGACGGCCGCCGAACACGATTCCCTTCAGCCCGAGATTGAGACACAGCTTCTTGCGCTCATTATAGAGTCGCTGTCCGAGCCGGTAACCCCGGTACTCCGGATCGACACAGACCTCCATCCCATAAAGCCAGTCACCGCGCGGATCATGCCGCGAGGCATAACCGTTGCCGGTAATCTCAACCCAGCTGTGCTTGCTCAAAGCCAGTTTTTCCCGCACCCGGAAGGTAGCGCAATAACCCACCACCTTGTCATCCACGAGCACCACGAACTGGCCTTGCGGGAAGTGATTGATCTGCCCTCTCACCGCGCCATGGGAGTATCCCTGCATACCGGAACCCTGGTAGACCCGTCGGCTGAGTGCACAGATACCGGGCACGTCCTCTGGTTTTGCCGTACGCAGGGTGAGGCGGCTCTTGGGGTCCTGGAGTTGGTTGTCGCTGTTCATGGTGCTAGGGCCTGTTAACTCGAATCCAGTGGGCTCACGGTTGTGGGCCCCAACTTCTATTAACGAATAAAACCGATCACCTTGTCCAGCAGAATTCACCGCAGGGCGAGAGTTCCTGTCAGCCCCCCCACGCTCCCTCCATCTCGGAAGCTGGTCCGCCAGACGACCCTCAATGCGGGTTTTCCGACCCAACCCACTCATCAAGTCCGTGATTATGTCACACGCCGAAGGTGCGCCACGCCACTTACCTGAGCGTATCGATCCACTAGCCTGTACTGAAAGCGTAGTGCTGCAACAAGAAACGACCCATGCAAACCCCAGTCGCACACTAGGCATCGAGCATCCGGCCATCCGCAGGACGAATGCGAGTCAGGAAAGAACAACACCGCTACAAACGCGGACAACGGAGAGAGACCATGAAAGCGTCACGAAATTTAACCGCAGGCTGCACACTGCTCATTGCCCTTGGCCTCATGAGCATCACGGCAACCGCGGCGCGTCTGGACCCCAGTCTGTCAAAACCCGGCGACCTTACTCAGGTATCCAAACCCCGCAGCAGCGAAAAGGCGTCCGAACACTATACGTGGAACAAGAACACGGACCCGGGAAAGCTGATCCTGAAGATGCACGACGACAGCCAGGCACGACTCAAAGGCAATACCCTGTATACATCAGATACAAAGAACTCGCGGCTTGTGAATGCTCTGCAACAGATCAACCAGAGAATAGCCGAGACCCGTGCAAAGATCACCCAAGCGCTACCGGTCACTCTGGACACTCTGGAAAAAAGACGCCATGAGGCGCAACAGAACACGAATGCAAAACTTGCCGACCTGAGTCAGTACTTCCTCATCGCATTGCCCAAGGGTGCATCGACAAAGGCGCTGATAGACTCCTTGAATGCCACCGCTTACGTACAGTTGGCCTATGCCTCAATGCGGCTCACCGCAGCTCCTGTCGATATCTCTCCGCCCACGCCGCCATTCACAGACCTCCAGACCTATTCCGGCGCCGCACCGTTGGGAATCGATACGGATTACGTCTATGAAAATACCAACATCAACGCCAGTGGCATCACTGTCGCGGATATCGAGCAATGCTGGACATTCACCCATGAGGATTTAGGACTCATCAATATCAACGGGGATGCCCTGGTCGGTCCCGAAGTCACCTCGGATCTCGACCCCTTGTCCAACGACTGCAGTCATGGCACCGCTGTCGTTGGCATCCTCGCCGCGGATGACAATGAGTACGGCGTCACGGGCCTGATACCGGATGCGCGGATAAAGGTCGCGACGGTCATGCCCCAAGCGAATACCGGATCGTCCAGCCTCAATCGGGCCAGCGCACTGGCAACCCTGGCTTTGGCGGACACGGCACCCATGCAGGCGGGGGATGTGATTCTGCTCGAACAGCAGACCGGCGGCCCCCACTGGGACGGCAATCCAAACAACTGCTATGGTTGCCTGCCCGTCGAATATGACCAGATCGTGTTCGATGTGATACGCAATATCACAGCTCTGAATATCCATGTGGTCGAAGCGGGAGGTAACGGTTCGCAAAATCTCGACAGTCTGGTCGGGGAACCCAACCCCGGAGTGGGAACCGGTAGCCCGGAGTACCAACGCCTGAGTTTTTCCGAGAACTATTCCGGCGCCATAGTGACCGGGGCGGCCAGAGCGGATTCGAACCACGCACGCATGCTGTTCTCCAACTATGGTGAGCGTATCGACAGCTTTTCCTGGGGTGAAGGCATTGCAACCACCGGATACGGTCCCAATCTGAATAGTATCTTCTTCTCCATCTTCGACGACCCGAATCAATGGTATACCGGCAACTTTGGCGGCACTTCCGGAGCCTCCCCGATCATCACCTCCGCCGTCGCGCTGCTGCAGGCTCAGCATAAGGACTTGTACCAAAGCAACTATCTGCCGGATGCGATGCGGCTGCTGTTGAGAACCACCGGCACCCCGAGTTCCAACCCTGAAGAACAATGGATCGGCTATCAGCCAGACCTTAAAATACAGACAGAACTGGTGAAATCAGGACCCAACCTCGCGGCCGTGCTACAGGGTGACGGTAATTTCAGCAACGGCCTCATCGGCGGTTCCGTCGCCTACGTCGGCGACCAGGACAATGACACCTTCGGCGATATCGCAGTCGCCGAGACCGACAGTTCCGGCGGCAACGTCACCATTCATGTCTACTCCGGAATTACCGGTCAGTCGATCAACTCCTTCCAGTTGCCCGGGCTGGGATACCCGGATCAAAGGGTCAGCATGGCCAATGCGGGGGATGTCGACAACGATGGTCTGGACGACCTGCTGATCGGTCAGTCCACCAGCAGCACAAACGGATACGGCAATGTCTCGGTGATGACCCGGATCGCCACCCAACCGGCCTACTTCCGTAACTACGTCGGGGAAGCCGGTTCACGGTTTGGCTTCTCGGTGGCGGCGAGCGATGATTTGAACGGCGATGGCGTTCCAGACTATCTTATCGGCGCTCCCAGCGAATCCGCGAACTCCAACACACAACACGAAGGCGCGCTGTACATCTATTCCGGGGCCGCCAGCAATTCCCTGCTGACCAAGAAGTATGGGGTGGCCGGCTCCGAATACGGATACTCGGTGGTTCCGCTCGAGGATTGGAATGGAGACGGTCGCGGCGACTTTGCGGTGGGTGCCCCGGGTTATCCCTTTGGCAGCGCCGGCAGAATCGGTCGGGTGCTCATCTATGACGGTCCTTCCATGAGCCTGCATGATGCCTACTACTGCAACGTCGACGAGGGCGAGCGCTGCGGCGAGGCGATCGCCGATGCCGGTGATCTGACGGGCGAAGGTGACAATGAAATCCTCATCGGCGCGCCCGGCGCCTTCAACGGACAGGGCAGCGTCATCGCCTATTCGCCGTCCCACGGGTATGTGGATACCTGGACACGTATGGACAGCCGGGAATTCGGGACCAACCTGTTGACCCGGACCTGCACCAACTGTAGTAACGGCACCGGGACTTATGTCGCCAGTCTTGGCTTCGAAACCGTCACGGGTGCCTTGCACCGCCTGCCTGCTCCTTACGAATCGGTCTCTGACGACTATGTCTCGCCCGGCAGCAGCTTTGGTTATGCGCAATCCCTCGCGGCAGGAGATATCAACAACGACGGCCGAGCGGACCTGATCGTGGGCGATCCTGGTAGTGATCGGGTTTTCATCTACTTGAAGTAACACACCGGCTGAAGATGCGGTCGCTGAAAGACGGTTTGAGCATCGCCGCCCATCCCTGAACGGCCAGTGCAGGCAGATTTGCCTGCCTGGCCTTGTTCCGGTCATGCCCAACCGGAAGGCTGTCAAATTCATTCCATGCCCGTGTCGCGATTTTTTGGGTTAGTATGGCCAGACACTCAGAAATCGACGGACGCCCACCATGAAAGCAAACTTCCCCTGGATCTCGGCCGGACTCGGTCTGACCCTGGCCATGGTCCTGATCAGCTCGGGGATCTTCAAAGATCCCGCAGAACGCGGATTACCCCTGTTGACGAGCCTGTTCATCAGCGAATTCGGCTTTCTGGTCACGGCCGCGGGCGCATTCGTTTCCGGTAAGTCTGTCCTGGAGACAGAACGACGCGGGTCGCAGATACTGTTGATGGCAGTGTGTGGCGCCCTGGCATTAGCCTTTTTTATCCTGGGACTTAACTTGTGGCAGGAAACCGCCGGACAAGCGGTTACTTGATCCAGGCACCCTGAGACCACAGCCGAGAACAACCATAGCAAGGCAGTAGGTCGAATTAGCGCCGCGTAACCCGACAAAGCACTCAGAATGCGCACTTCTTATGGCCGGAAACCGCCGGACCAGCGACTGCTTAAACCAAGGCAACCGGAGATCCCCGCCAGTACCCCACGTCGGGTGGCGCTGCGCTAACCCGCCCTACGCATTCACTCCCCTTGAACTTATGCTCACAGAGAGGCGAATCGCGGAATAATTCCCTCTTCCCCTCTAGATCACACCCCATAACCCCCATATAAATCATGGGTATTTGCGATGTATGTAATTGATTTCACTGAAAATCACAAAACCACAGGAACTTGTTGAAAAAACTGAGATCGAATCCTCTATATTTTTAAGTATTTACTTATATACTAAATGTTATCTCATATAACGGAGACTGTCATGTTACCGATATTACTGGGCCTCTCGATGGCAATGCTGTTCGGCTTAATGTCATACATGGTTTACGGCCTCGAAGGCCTGACCCAATATGCATGGATCGATACTGTTTTCTGGTCACTGATTCTGACTGGAATCATCGTCAGTATGATGAACGAGTTGGGACAATGTCTCGCATGCCGGTTTCAACGCTGGTTCAATACCACTCGCTTCGAATCGTTTTGCGACAAAACTGCTTGTACGAAACTCTTTTCCTGATCTCTTTGCCATTACAGAGACCGGTCATCTCGTCAGATTTGATTCAAGCACATCGCTGCAATTTGACTTCGAGATGAGAAATATGAAATGGCCTCCAGATACAAGGTTGTCTGTTGGAGTGTCGTACTGCTTACTTTGACGCTGAGTTTTTTGCGCACCTGGCTTTTATGAAACACCCTCTTCGGCTTTCCATGCTGGCTCGACCCTGACAGACGTATATGTCTGCCCACAGAACCCTTGCCCTCTACACCAGGCTTTACCCTGAGTCCGCGCAAATTCCCGTACCTTATTCAGCACACCGAGCACTGAGAAGTAGTGTTTGTTGTACTGAATGATACTCACTAACCATGTTTCCAGGTCAACACCCAGGCGTTGCATGATGGGCATCAGGCTTTGCGGAATGGCTCCTTTCTTATCGTCGCGGATCGATCTGCCGGTCCAATCCACCAGTTTGAGGTAATCCTCCTCTGCTTCATTCCCATAATCATCCGCAGAACCTTGAGAACAACGATTGCATTTCAATAGATAATTGCTATGAAATACAGTCCTACAGAAATCTAATTCAGAATCATTATTTATTGTATGAACCACCAAACAGCTACATGAGCAAAACCAGTATTACTATTTATATACATACATAAAATCAAACAAATAATTCCTTTCTGTTCATCAAATTCACGTCTTATAATTGATCCTCAACAGGAAGAAAACCAAGCAGTCGCACCATCATACGCAGCCACACGCTGGTATGGGGCTCACTGTCGAACGTCACCGGGTTACCTTCCTCATAACCCCTCCATTGTAATTGCTCCCGTCCTTGATCATCAGTCTCAAGACTCAGCCGAAACGCCAACTTATGGACATTTCCATCGAACCATTCAGACATCGACTGCGCAATTTCCGACGCATCGATGACCACGCCGATTTCCGAGTTTTCCACCACCGAACGCGGGTCGAGATTGAGTGAACCGATAAAGACCTTTTTTTGATCCAGAACGAAGGACTTTGCGTGCAGGCTGGCCTTTGACGATCCGGACAGATAATTTCGTCCGGAATGTGATTCACCAGATACCTGTCGGTTCATTTCGTAGAGTTCCACGCCGGCCCGCAACAGGTCGCTGCGGTAACGCGCATAGCCCGCATGCACCACGGCCACATCGGTGGCCGCCAGCGAATTGGTCAGGATGCGCACCCGAACACCCTGATCGATCAGCTTTGTGAACAAAGCCACGCCCTCCTCGCCTGGCACGAAATAGGGCGAGAAAATGATCAACTCCTGGCTCAAACCCTCGAAGTGCCGACTCAACTTATGGGTCAGGCGGAGATCGGTCCTGTCACGTCCGCTGATCAGCTTGTCCGGGTCGTCGGCCACCACTTCGGCCCTGCCCCAGTGCATAACCTGCGTGCCTTGCTTGAGTTGCTCCAGCAGTTTCGAACGTCTCAGGGCACTCATGTAGTCCGAACCTGATAGCTCTGCCACATGCTCATCGTGGCGTTTCCTGCGCGCTGCGATCGTTTTGGAATCCGGGAGTTGCTCCACCAGCCGACTGGCCGGGTACGCCAGGGAGTGATTCCAGTATTCGTCAAAAGAATCCGACACTTCACGCGCGATGGGACCGAAACCCAGGACATCCAGATCGCCAAATGCGAGTGCCGGGTTAGCTTCGAAATATTCGTCCCCGATGTTACGTCCGCCAACCACCGTGGCCTGGTTGTCCACGGTAAAGGATTTGTTGTGCATGCGTCGGGTGATCTCACCGAACCGACTCAGCAGTTCGGTGATTCGCCAGCGTTCACGCCCGAAAGGATTGAAGATACGGACCTCGAAGTTTTCATGCGCATCGAGCGCCGCCGCGCTCAACTCCCGGCCGGAGAGATCCATGTCATCGACCAGCAGGCGCACCCGAACCCCACGCTCAGCCGCCTTCAGCAGTTCGTCGATAAACAGGGTACCGGTCATGTCGTCATGCAGAAGGTAGTACTGGGCGTCGATGCTGCGTTCGGCGGCGCGAGCCAGCACCGCCCGTGCAGCAAAGGCATCGAGTCCGCTGCCCAGCAGAAGAAATCCGGACTGTTGCGGATCTGAATTGTTGTGTGCGAGAAATGCCCGGCCCAAGGCAGTGTCTTGTGTGTTCATATAACTCCTGGAGGGTTCGCGATCCGTGTTCTCAGGCATTCCGGCGCAACCGCCCAGGCCCACCAGGATGATGGGAATAAAACCTATTGCGTAATTCTTGACGCTGCGTATCCACCAAACCAGTTTCATGCCTGATGCTTTCATACTGTTAACCCGGCATGTAAATATGCCATGTTCAGCCGAAGCGTGCCTGACGCGCAGCATAACTTGTTTGCACATCGGTTTTCACAGCAGGTCTCCGCTTCGATGAGCCTTACACTGGGTGCAATCAACTGGACACAGCCGTTCACCCTGCTTGCCATTTCATTCTATCGCCCGTCGGAACATTGCACCAAGGCTCCACCGACTTCCCGGTAATTTTCATAACTTAAAATGAAAAAAGCCGGCATGGCGCCGGCTTAAAAAGGTTCCGAGCTGAAGCCCGGTGCAATCTTTTTATTATTTGTATTCGCCGAAGACGAATTTCGGTTTCAGCCAAAGCACCAGCATCGGCAGGATGGTCAATGCGGTCACCACATCGATCAGCAGCGCCTGGCTTATGTAGATGCCCAGACCCCAGGTATTGGCCAGGTCGGTATTGAGCAGCGGCACGAAACAGCCGAGCAGCACGATCACCGAGATGATCACCGCTGAACCGGTGGTATTCAGGGTATTGACCAGTGACTGGTGCCAGTTACCGGCCGTGGCCTGCATCTCCTCACGCAATCGGGACATCATGTAAATGCCGTAGTCGATACCCAGACCCATGGCGATACTCAAAGCCACCTGAAGGTGGAACGCCAGGTTACCCGACCAGTTTTGGATACTGGTCATGTAACCGCCCAGGCCGTACTGGGCGTAGAGTGTGACGAACAACAGCACCAGCAGGATGGAGGAGACCACCAGAGAGCGGAAGATCAGCGCTGCTATTACGAACACCGCCGCCGCTGTCAGCAACGGCCCGGAGAGCCAGTTCGCCACGGCCACTTCCCGGGTCGCCTCGGTCGCGCCGAGAAAACCGCCCAGACCTGGCCGCACATAGTTGGGCCCTTCGACGGATAATTCGTTGGTGTCACCCGAAAGATCGCCTACCGGCCCGGAACGCAGGCCGAAATTGACCTTGCTGAACCCGGTATCGTTTTTATGATCTTCGAGATACTGCTGGATATCCATGGTGACCTGATGGGCCTCTTTCGGATCCATGGTGTTGATGAAACCCATCACCACACCTTCGTTCCAGTTCTTCATGACGAAGGAGTCCATGTCGCCCTCTTCGGTCATGGTTTCCAGCAAGCCGTTGAATAACTGCACGATGCCATCACCGTTACGGTCATCATCCGGATCGATGGATTGGAGTTTCGCCGTGGTCGGGATGTACAGATCCTTGACGTCGGGTTTCTCACCCGGCTCCGCGCTCAGCAACATGTTTACAAGACGGATGTACTGTGCATAGGAACCGGTAAATCCGATGAAGGGATGCGCCCGCATCCACTCCTCCAGCGCCTCGATATCCGCCAGCACATCGGCCTCATTGAAGATACCCTGGGCGCCGCAGGGATCGGGATCCCAGCAAGCCAGCTTTTCTTTGGCGGCAGAACAGGCAGCTGCCTTCTTCTGGGGGTCCTCGATATCGTAGATACTCTCAGGAAACAGCGTATCCACGCAGAGATCGAGCACCGGTTCCTTACCGCGGACCGGGATGGAGACCGAAATAACGCCCGGCATGATCTTGTTCAATCGTTCCAGGTGCTGGATGGTGATTGATTTTTCTTTAAATGCGGCCCGGGAGTAGTTGATACCCTTCTCGACACCCGGCATCAGATCTTCGCTGGTACCCTCGAGAATCTTCGTCTCATAGGTGGACCATGCAAGGATCGCCGCAACGATCCCGATCGGGATGACCATGCCGGGTCCTGAGACCAGTTTCGAAAGGACGCCACCCACCTTGTTTTCCCAGCTGTTTTCATGATCCGCAAGCGCCTCACCCTTGCCGCAGGGGAAAGTCATCATCAACAGCGGGATCAACGTGGTGGTGGTCAGTATCAGGGTCAGCATGCCAAACATGCCGAAGTAGGCGTAGGCCTTGTAGAAAGAGATATCCACTGTGGCGAGGGTGGCGAAACCCACCATATCGGTAATGATGGAGAGGGTTGCCGGGACAATGGTGTGGGAGATGGACACCCGGGCCGCGGTCTCGCAATCCCCGCTCTTCGCCTGTTCCTGGAGAAATCTTCGAGTTACCTGAACCGAGTGACCGATACCAATGGCCAGCAACAGCATTGGGGTGAGCACCATCATGGTAGTCAGTTTGAACGCGGAAAAACCCATCAGACCCAGGGTCAGAAGAATGGTCGCGCTGACACCGATGATCGGGAACAGGGAACCGCGCCAGTTGCGGAACTCGAACCAAAGCGCGGCGATGACGATGGCGAAGGAGATGACGAACAGCCACCATTTGTTGACCAGGTCCGCGAGCATCCAGGCCAGGAAGTAGGGTTCGCCCGCCACCAGCACCTCGAAACGATCATCCTGGCTGTACTCGTCCATCATGCCACGGACTTCACGTACCCAGGGCAGATAGATCTCTTTCACCTCATCGGTATAGTCACCGATGATATACAGCGACTTCGGGGTGCAGTTCTTTGCATCCTTGTCCTTGAATTCGCACTTTTTACCTTCGGCATCCTCGAAGCCGATCAACATCGGTCCGATGACCGGATTGTCTTCGATACCCTCTTTGAGAAAGGCCAGCTGTTCCTCGGCCTTTTGCGGGTCTTCGCTGATACCCCCGGTGGGTATCAGACGCTTGAAAACCAGTCCGTTTTCATCCGCGCCCATGTATTTGATCTTTTTCGCCGCGATATCGATGAAGTTCGATTCACGCGCGGTATCAAGGGCCACCAGGCGATTGTGAATCTCCTGCACCTTGTTCACAAACCAGTTCTGGTAGACGTCCCCTTCCTTGATGCGCAGGGCGAATACCATCAGGTTGCCCATGCCGAAGTTGTGCTCCGCGTAAAGGTTGGTCGCCACATAGCGGTTGCTCGGCGGCAACAGGGTATCCGGATCGTTGCGCATGTTCAGGTTCTTGACCTGCAACGCCGCGATGACCGTGGCGACCAGCAGGATCAGCATCAGAGGCCAGCGAAACCTGATGACAAAGTCGGCGTAGGCTTCAGCCCAGCGGTTTGAATGATCATTTGATGCGGAGCCACTCATGGCGCATCTCTCCTACAGAAGGCTCGGGCAGCAGGTGGATCTATGCGGACCATCCACTGCCGGAGGAATTGTGACAGGTCGTTCCAGGTGTATTGTGCTACAGGCTGGTGAAGCGGGGACTGGGGCGCGGGTACGCATGCCAGCGTACCCGCGCCCCGCGGATCCCTAGACTATTCGAAGATCCATTTCAGACCCACCTGAACATTCGAGGAGGTCTCGAACTGTCCGAAGGTGGTATTTTCATCACCCCAGTAGTTGTTCCACTCCGCGGAACCGATGACGGTATCGGAGAAGCTGTACTCCACGTCGAAGCGGTTCCACTTACCACCACCTTCTTCATAGATGAAGATGTTGTTCCAGCGGTGTTCCTGAGATTCGCCGAACGGCTTGGAGAGAAACAGCGAGTAAAACTCTTTGTACTCGTAAGCCTTGTTCATTCCGTTGGTCATGCTCAGGGTCGGGAAGTCCGCGGTGTAGCGGGAGCAGTCATAGGTGAGACCGGTCTGGGTCGTACAGGTGCGTTTTTCATCCTGATAATCCAGGTTGATGTACTGGATAAACTGACCGCTCACCAACAGGTTGGTGAAAACGTTGATGTCGGCGCCGATCACATACTTGAAGTAGTCCGCGTCTTCCATCTTCAGGGAGTTGGTCAGATCACCAATGGACAGCAGTCGCTTGTCCACGATCGGCTGCTTGTCATCCTGGTCATAGAGGAACTCGCCACGCAGCACCACCGGGGCGACCGGGGTATCGAGCGCATAGTCGAACGAGGCGCCGAAACTGTTGACCCGATGCAGGGACTCGGTGAAATGCAGCTCCGTGGAATTGCTGGTGTAGGAACCGAATCCGGCAGTGGGATCGTAGGCGCCATAGTACTGACCGGCGTCATTGTGCAACAGCACGGTGGTTGGCAGGGCCATAGTCATATCACCGGGCACTTCATCGACCCCCAGATTGCTGCTGATATCCGGCAGATCCGGTATGCCATCCGGGCCCGGCGCACCGGTGCCGTTGTCGATGAAGTCTCCGGCACTGGCCCGCTGTACGGTCAGTTCCTCACCGGTAACCGCGTCATGCCAGCTCAGGGCAATATCCGGGTTGGCGCTGTAGTGATAGAAATAGTTCAACGAGTAGTTGAAGCCCGCATCGGTGTAACCCTTGAAGCGGAAACCGCCGTTCACGTCGGTATCATCCGGGTAATCCCGCTCGTAGACTGTCTTGGAACCGGTGAAGAAGTCCATTGAGCCGGGCGCACCGAACTGGCAGTCACCGTCACCGTCACCATCGACACAGTTGTTGAAGGTGTTGAAGGTTGCGAAGGTGGCGTTGGGCATGTACTCGAAGGCGGAACCCGGCTGGTCTACGGAGTAGGTCTGGTCGGAGAAGTTCTGCCGATCCTCGACCACCGGCATCAGGTTGGTTTCGAACGCGTTGCCGTTCGGGTCACCCTGTTGCAGTCCACCCTGGGTGATCATGCCCAGCGGGATGTAGCCGGGCATGGTGGCAAGCAGCGTGCCGCCGGGAGCAGTCTGTCCCGGGAGCAGGAAATACTGATCGTTGGTGGTGTTCGGATCGCCATCGAAGTCATACAGATCGAGCATGCTGTTGGCGAAGTAGTCCACGGTGACACCCGAGGTCGGCACCAGACCCAGGGGACTGGGCACACCGCCGATCATTCCCAAGGTTGCGCCGCCAGTGAAACTCGCCGCCACATTGGCCAGGGCCGGTGCGACATTGAGAAAACCGTTGACGTTGCCGGTGATGCTGTCGACGCCCTTCATGATGAAGGGATGTCCGGAATCGCCATCCTCGTTGAGGCCGGGGATCTTGTTTTCCTCGACCTGGGAGATGATGAACTGGATGTTGCCCGCATCGCCGATATTGCGCTCGGCGTTGATCATCCAGATCGGGATACGGGAATCCTCCATGGAATTCTGGTTGAGTTCCCGGTAGTCGGTGGGATTGATGATATCCAGCAGCTTGATACCGTCCGCGGTACCCCAGACCACCTGCTGCTTACCGATACGCAGGTCCCAGTCGAACACGTTGGTATCGAAATAGAGTTCTCTCAAGTAGTCATTCTGGGTATACGACCGGTGCCCCTTGTAGTCGTCATTGACCCCCTCAGAGTCGTAAATCAGGTTCAGGTCGCCATGCCAGGTTATGTTCTCGCCGATGTAACCGTTGAGGAAGATACGCGCGGAGTTCTCAAACTTCATGAGATCCCCCTTGTCGTGCCCCTCCTGGTCCAGCATGGTGTCCGCTTCGCCGGTAACCTGGCCGTCGCGGGTGAAAACTGAGGTTTCGTTCTTCAGATAGCCAGTGATCTCGACCTCGGCAACTGCTGCGCTTGGAACGATCAAGGCGAGCAGCATCGACTGATACAACTTACAGCGTTTGAACATGAATACTTCCTCCCGGGGGTTCAACGATGAACGGCTTGCTTTTCCAATGTCCGTTTCACTCGGTGATGGTGTGGGCCGCCACGAGCCGGACGGCCGAGTTTACGGGAGGCGCCGGTGGTTTAGCGCCTCCCGTACTGTTGTCAGCGTTTTATTTTTCTCAGGGTACTTTCAGACCAGAAATCCGCATCCCAAGGCTGGTTGAACTGGACGATATCGCGGGGAATCACCGCCCAGGTCTCATGGCCGTTTTCAAAGGTCTTGCCGTACCAGTAACCCCAGTACTGGGCGCGCGGATCATCCTGCTCCAGGCTCTGCCAGTCCCGGTCGATCACTTTGACTTTTTTGTCCCCTTTGAAGTAATCGGTGCGATAGTCCGCAAAGGTCTTGGTATCGACATAGCTGATGCGGTAGTCGTACCACCAGTTCTCACGCTTGGTGGTGCTCTTCAGCTTGTAGACTTCCTTGCCCTTGTGGTCGCAGGCGGCGTCCGGCGGACTCGGGAGGTATTTGTTCTCGGCTTCCTGCTTGGCAATGGCGCCCAGGCAGTCGTTGAAAGTCTCCTTGCCCATCAATTCATGGGTCTCGTCCTTCGGTTTACGCAGGGTGACGTCGCCAAAGGTGAAATCGGTGCCGCCCCAGGCGTCATCATGGGCAGGTTCGGCGAAACGACGAATTTTGCGCAGTGCCGGCAACCAGATGGAGTAGGACTGGCTCTTGTTGTCATCGACGAAATCGGTGATCAGCATGCCGGTGCCTTTCAGCTTGCCGGAGCGGAAGATCGCTATGTCCTGACCGTTGGTGACACCGTCGGAATAGTCATTGTTCAGGTAGCGTTCCACGGTGATGGTGGTGGGTGAACTGCCCTCGGATTTGTTGACGATGACGGTGATCTTACCCGGCACGGCCCGGACACTCTTCTGAGGATCCTTGTTATCGTTGGTGATGCCGTAGTTCTTCAGGGAATAAAAGTGGTTCACGAAATAGACCTGATCGGCAATCTCGTTCGCGCTGGGATTCGCCCCCGGCATGGGCAGATCCTTCGTGACACCGGCCACTGCGTTTCCTGAAATCATCAATCCGGCCGTAGCCACTGCACACGCGATCTTACGCATCAGCATTTGTCATCCTCCTCATGAGCAGCCTACAAGCCCAGCCGCCCGATATTATTGAATTAGGTGTTTCTAATGAACGACTTGTATCAAACTTTTATATTAATAGCAGAGATTCTGTCAGTTAAGCAATCAGGGTAAACCATAAGTTTGAATCAGCCGTTGTCAGCCGTGCAGATCCCCGCTCCACGGTGTGCAGCCTTCCCCCGGAGCGCACCCTGATCCCACCTCGTGAACCCTCCAAAGTTGTGAAACCGGGTCGGGCAGCGGATCAAGGCCCGACCGATGATGCCAGGGAATTACTCATTTCAGGCAATAAAACTTGAATTCAACTAGTTGATATAACAAAATTTCCAACCCCATTGAGAGGACAGACTGGCAGATGTCGATACTTGCGCTCGGACTCAACCATAAAACCGCCCCGGTGGACATCCGGGAGAAGGTGACCTTTGGGCCCGATATCATTGCCGGCGCCCTGCGCAGTCTGCAGGCAAATCCCGCGGTCCAGGAGAGCGTGATTCTCTCCACCTGCAATCGCACCGAGATCTACTGCACTCTCAGTGAAGAGGATCACGAACCCCTGGCCGAGTGGATCTGCCGCTTTCACGGATTACCGGTTGGCCGGGTCACCCCCTACCTGTACAACCATTTCGACCTGGATGCCGTGCAGCATCTGATGCGGGTCAGCTGCGGCCTGGACTCCCTGGTCCTGGGTGAGCCGCAGATCCTCGGTCAGGTCAAGGCGGCCTACCAGACCGCGTCCGATGCGGGCACCTCGGGCAAGCTGCTGTGTAAACTGTTTCAGCATGCCTTCTCGGCGGCCAAGCAGATTCGCACCGATACGGCGATCGGCAACAGTCCGGTATCCGTGGCTTTTGCCGCGGTCAGCCTGGCCAAGCAGATCTTCAGCGACCTGTCCGAGCAGACCGCACTGCTGATCGGCGCGGGTGAGACGGTGGAACTGGCGGCCCGGCACCTGAACCAGAACGGCATCGGCCGGATCATCGTCGCCAACCGGACCGTCGAAAGGGCCCACGCCCTGGCGGCCCAGTTCGAGGGATATGCGATTGCCCTGACCGAACTGAGCACCCACCTGTCTGAGGCGGACATCGTCATCTCATCCACGGCCAGTCCATTGCCGGTGCTCGGCAAAGGTGCGGTGGAGCGGGCCCTCAAGGAACGCAAACACCGCCCGATATTCATGGTCGACATCGCGGTGCCCCGGGACATCGAACCGGAAGTGGCCGACCTGAGTGACATCTACCTGTATACCGTGGATGACCTGGACGAAGTGATCCAGGAAAACATGCGTTCCCGGGAAGAGGCTGCGGAGCAGGCGGAAGAGATCATCGAGCATTATGTCGGCGAATACATGGGTTGGCTGCGTTCCCTCGATGCGGTGGAACTGATCCAGGATTACCGCTGCTATGCGGAGAATCTGCGTGATGAGGTGGTGCACAAGGCACTGCAGCAGCTGGCCAAGGGCAAGTCCCCGGACGAGGTGGTGCAACAGATGGCCCGCACCCTCACCAACAAACTGCTTCACACCCCCAGCGCACAGATGCGGCAGGCCGGTTTCAATGGACAGCTGGAGCTTCTGGAAGCCGCCAACACCCTGTTTCAGCTGAAGAAAGCCGAACCCCCCAGATGAAGCCTTCGTTACGCGGCAAACTGGATCACATCGCCGAGCGCTTCGAGGAGGTCACCATCCTGATGGCCGACCCGGGCATCCAGGGTGATCAGAACCAGTTTCGCGATCTGGGCCGCGAGTATGCCCAGCTGGAACCCATCGTACTGACCTACAGGAAATTTCTCGCTGCGGAACAGGACATCCAGACCGCCCGGGAGATGATCGCCGATCCGGAGATGGCGGACCTGGCGCGGGACGAACTGACTGCCGCGGAACAGACCCGGGACGAGCTGGAACCGGAACTGCAGCTGCTGCTGATCCCCGCGGACCCGAATGATCAACGCAACGTGTTTCTCGAAGTGCGTGCCGGCACCGGCGGTGCAGAGGCCGCCCTGTTCGCCAACGATCTGTTGCGTATGTACCTGCGCTATGCGGAGTCGCAACGCTGGCAGACGGAAACCATCAGCGAGAGTCCCGGCGAGCACGGCGGCTTCAAAGAGGTGGTGTGCCGGATCAGCGGAAATGCGGTCTACTCCCGTCTGAAATTTGAATCCGGCACCCACCGGGTGCAGCGCATTCCTGAGACCGAGTCCCAGGGACGCATCCACACCTCCGCCTGCACCGTCGCGATCCTCCCAGAGGCGGAGGAGGTCGACCATGTGGACATCAACGCCAACGACCTGCGCGTGGACACCTATCGTGCCTCTGGCGCCGGGGGTCAGCACGTCAACAAGACCGATTCCGCGGTACGCCTGACCCATCTGCCCACCGGTATCGTGGTGGAGTGTCAGGATGAACGTTCCCAGCACAAGAACAAGGCCCGGGCACTGTCCCTGCTGCAGGCCAGACTGCTCTCCCAGGCGCAGCAGAAGATCGTCGACGAACAGGCCAGTTCACGCAAACTACAGGTCGGCAGTGGGGATCGCTCGGAACGCATCCGCACCTACAACTTCCCGCAGAACCGCCTCACCGACCACCGTATCAACCTCACCCTGTACAAGCTGGACGAGATCATCGGCGGGGCGCTGGATCAGGTCATCGAACCCCTGCAGCGGGAGCACCAGCTGGAAGAACTCGCCGCCATGGGCGAGTCCTGAGCAGTCTCCAAACGGACTCTCATGAGTACCATCCGGGAGGCCCTGCAGCAGGCACAGGCAAGGCTTGAGGCTTTGCCGCACAGCGATGCGTCACTGGAGGCGGCGGTGCTGCTGTGCCGGGTGCTCGACAAACCCCGCAGTCACCTGATCGCCTGGCCGGAAAACGAACTGACACAGCCCCAGCTCCTGGCCTACGAGACGCTGATCCAACGCCGCCGCAGCGGGGAACCCCTGGCGTATATCACCGGCGAGCGGGAGTTCTGGTCCCTCAACCTGCGGGTGACCCCAGACACCCTGATCCCCCGTCCTGACACCGAACTGCTGGTGGAGCGCGCGCTGGCGCGTCTCGATCCCGGCACAACCGCCCGGGTCGCCGACCTGGGCACCGGCAGCGGCGCCATCGCCCTGGCCCTGTGCCGGGAACGACCCGGACTGCGCATCGACGCCACTGACCGGATCAGCGCCGCTCTCGAGGTGGCCCGGGAGAATGCCCGCGGGCTCGGCTGCACGCGGATCGACTTCCATCCGGGTGACTGGTGCCAGGCCCTGCCGGAAGGGGCGGTTTACCACCTGCTGCTCAGCAACCCGCCCTACATCGAAGCCGGAGACCCGCACCTCAGCCAAGGCGACCTGCCCCGGGAGCCGCTCAACGCACTGGTTTCCGGTGCCGACGGGTTGGACGACATCCGCCAGATTGTCCGGCAGGCGCCCGGGCGCCTTCAACCCGGTGGCTGGCTGATCCTGGAGCACGGCTACCGCCAGGCCGAGGCGGTACAGGCGTGTCTTTTGGCCGTCGGGCTGGAATCCGTCACCAGCCACCGGGATCTGGCCGGACAGCCACGGGTGACCGAAGGGCGGTGGCCAGGTTGATCGGCCGGTCTACCCCCGCCGGTTGGGATTACGATCGCTTTGCATGACCTCACGGCGTGTGGGACAAGAACCAGGGACCGGTTGAGGCATCGGAAAGGCCGCCGATTCGGTCTCGTTCTGGTATGGCCACTCGGCACGGGGAGACCTATCTGAGTGGCCGGATGCCGGCCCGGATTCCGCATTGATCAACCCAGCCTGGTGGAAAACCCGCTGATGCCTCCAGGGTTGCGTCATGGCCAATACCGACCTTGATTTGACTGCCGGATTCACCCAGTCCGAGTGCTTGATTATTTCCCTGCTTTCGCTAGGATTGAGGGCTATGGGCGCGCCCCAACACGACTTGGTGAAATACCGGGACATTCACTTTGTCGAACTCCACCCGGACTCCGACCAGGCGGGTACCGCGGCAACGCTGCTGGCTGACGTGGAAGGTATTACCCTGCTGGACAGACAGTCACCCACCCATCTGCGGGTCGCTTACCAGCTCATGGTCGTGACCCTGGAACAGATCGAAAACGGTCTGACCGCCATGGGCCTGCATATTGATAACCGCCTCCTCTACCGTCTGATGCGCGCACTGCATTACTACACGGAAGACACCGAGCGCGCCAACCTGGGCTGTGACCGGGGGGACTCGAAGTGCACCCGGGTCATCTTCGCGGATCGCTATCAGCGCGCGGATCACAGCCTGCGGGATCAACGTCCCGAGCACTGGCGAAAATACCTCTGACCCCAGGCCGTGGGTTCGGGTCACAAACAGATTTCCGATATGAGCGATGAGCAGTTGCTGCGCTACAGCCGCCAGATCATGCTGCCGTCAATCGGCATCGAGGGTCAGCAGCGACTGCACGAATCCCGGGTTCTGATCGTCGGTCTCGGCGGCCTCGGCTCGCCGGTCGCGCTGTACCTGGCCGCCGCCGGCGTGGGGGAACTGGTACTGGCGGACTTCGACCGGGTCGACCTGACCAATCTGCAACGCCAGATCATCCACAAAACCGCTGACATCGGTCGACTCAAGGTCGAATCCGCGCGTGACACCCTGAGCGCGCTGAACCCGGAGGTGCGGGTCGAGACCCTGGCCGAACAACTGGATGAAAGCCGGCTCGATCAGCTGATCCGGAATGTGGACCTGGTGATCGAAGGCAGTGACAACTTCGCCACCCGATTTGCCGTCAACCGGGTATGCCGCGCCCTCAGGGTTCCCCTGGTTTCCGGGGCCGCGATCCGCATGGAGGGTCAGGTGAGCGTATTTACCGGTCAGCCGGGATCACCCTGTTATCAGTGCCTCTACCCAGATGAGGGTGCGATGGATGAGACCTGCTCCGCCAACGGGGTGCTCGCACCGCTGGTGGGCATCATCGGCAGCATCCAGGCCACCGAGGCAATCAAGCAACTGACCGGCGCAGGGCGCTGCCTGGACGCCAGGCTGTTGCTGCTGGACGCCCTGCAGATGGAGTGGCGCAGTCTGAAACTCAAGCCGGATCCGGCCTGCCCGGTGTGCGGTCAATCACCGCCATGAGGTCGGCCTGCCTGTGGGGTGTCACCCTGGCGGCGTTGCTTGCCGCGACCGGGTCTCAGCCGCTGGTCAGCCTCCTCCAGTACCAGCGTGAATCCATCGCCAGCGGAGCGGTGTGGCAACTGTTCAGCGGACATCTGACCCACCTGGGCTGGGGCCACCTGGCAATGAACCTGGCCGGACTCTGGCTGATCGCCCTGATGCTGTTGCAAAACCGGCGCTTCTGGTGCCTCACGGCCCTTCCCTGGCTGATGCTCGGGACCTCACTGGGACTCTGGTTCGGAGCACCCCAGGTGATCTGGTACCAGGGGCTTTCCGGAGTTCTGCACGGTCTGCTCTGCTGGTCGCTGTTACAGCGCATTACACCCGCTGCCGGACGACGTGGAACGATTGACGAAACCGGCCCATCCCCCGGCCTCTCCGCCGGCCTGCTGCTGCTGGTGCTGATCAAGCTGATCTGGGAGCAGTGGCAGGGTCCCCTGCCCGGCAGTGAATCCCTGGCCCGGGGACGGGTGATCGTTGAGGCGCATCTTTACGGAGCGCTCAGCGGAGGCATACTATGGGGCGCCGAATGGATCGCCCGGGGCGTCCGAACGGAGACATAAACGTGACACGAGCCCATCACCTGCTGATCATCCTGCTGATGACCCTCAACGCCTGCCAGGAGAACCTCCCCGTCGACCCCAACACGCTGAACGAGCGGGAACGCCAGGCAGTGGCATCCCTGGCCTGGCTGCACCAGGCGGACGCCGAACGGGATGTTCAGGAGGCCCTGCAACGCCAGGACACACGACTGCTCGCCCTCGCAGGACGGGCCCTCAACCTGCCGGGGGTGGATCCTGCCAGGATGGATGGGGCGGGCGAGAGATGTGGACGACGCGCGCTCCCGGGCAGCACCGACATCGTGTTGGGTGAAACACACCGCCGGTTGCTCCAGGCGGCAGCGGAATACGCCGCCCGCTACAATCGCCTCATGCTTGCCCATTGCCCGGACTCTGATTGAGAACGCAATGGGTTTTCAGATTGTCCTGAGCAGGCCGTCGCGCTTCAGGATCGGCCCCGGTTTCCGCGCACCGCAGCACCGGCCAGGGCCAACAGACCCAGCAGCAGATTGAGCCAGCCGAACGCACCGCCGCCGCCCGGGCTGTCGAACTTGGCGGCACTGCCCGCGTCCGTGAACAGGGTTCCGTGCTCCCGGGTCTCGCCGTCAATCGGTTTGCAGTCACTGGCAACCTGGGTCGCCGCGAGGATCGTTATCGGCGCCTCCGAGAGGCTGAAAAACACCCCCCCGGTACACGCCAGCATCACCCGCCCGTGCCGCAATCCGCTGCTCGGCAGGGTCAGTGTGGCCATCCCGATATTCGGGTAACGCCCCAGGTCGAGCATCTCCATTGCCTCATCCGAACTGTCGCAATAGCGGGTCGGCGCCTCGCGCTCATTCAGGCTCAGCAGACTGATCGACACCTCCCGACACACCCGATCCGTCTCCGCCACGGACCAGCTGAGCGACTGCCGGGTGCCGCCGGCAAAGGTCCCGCCCCCGTTCAACGACCCCCCGGTGACGGCAAACACCCCGAGCGTCGGGTCCACCTGCAGTTTCAAATCGTCGTCCGCCACTCCTGAGGCACCGTCCCGGACGGTAAGACGGAAGCTCAACTCACGGCGGGTATCAGGCAGGGTCTCGCCAATTCCGAACTCGCCACTGAGGAGTGTGCTCAGCCTGGGCAGGTAGCGCTCCGGGGTCGCCTTTGGCAGATAGGAGCGGAACAATGGATTGGGCTGATCCGGGATGTCGCTGCCGATGGTCTGCGCATCGGTCGCCCCCGATACTCCACCGGCATCCATCTCGTCCCATTGATAAGAAAGCGGATCACCCTCGGCATCCACGGCCTGCCCGGTGAGCCGGAAAGGGGTGCCGATCGGCAGGGGGTAGGGGGCGTCCTCACCGCTGGCGCCGGCATCCACCTGCGGCGCTGTATTGCCGGTACTCACCCGGGTGCCGCACAGACGACCATCGCCGGTGGTGATGAATTCACGCATCTCCTGGATGTTCACCGCATGGAAGGTGGCGTCCGAATGGGCCTGCAGGTCTTCCTCACCGCAGATACCGGCATAGCTCATGATCGTGGAACCGCTGCCCGGCTCCATGGCCGTGGACGGGTTACGATTCATCCCTCCGCAGTTGGCGGAGGTGCCGTTGAAGCTGTGGTTGGCATTCAGCTGGTGGCCCAATTCATGGGCCACGAAGTCGATATAGAACACATCGCTATCGGGCTGTGAGGTCCCGGTATAGGCCTGGGCCTTGAACTGCATACAGGCGGAACCCAGGGTGGCAAGCCCGCCGCCCACCAGGCCGAACAGGTGTCCGATGTCGTACTGGCGGCTGCCCAGCACGTAATCCAGGGTCTGCTGATTCTCCTCGAGCATGGTGGGGATGGCGTCCGCGCGATGAGTGTAGGGATCCGAGTCCGCATCGCGGAAGATGATCCGGTCATTGTTTCCCACCAATTGGAACTGTACCGCCAGATCCCGACCGTAGATCTGATTGACCCGGTTGATGGCGGTGACGATCTGCGCCAGGGCCAGGTCTGAACGGCCACCGAAATAGGCTGTGTATTCCCCGGTGGCCGCCACCGCGAGGCGATAGATGCGACGCTCGCTGCCGCTCAGGCTGCGCGCCGCCGGCTCGACAATGCCGCTGCGCCAATCCTTGAGCAGACCGGACTCATGATCCCGATGCTGACAGACATGGGCCTGCCCGGCCAGGGGGTTGGCGCGGGCGTAATCCTGTTTGTAAAAGCTGCGGTAGCCGCCGTTGCGATCCGGATCGATGAACACACTTCCTGCGGGAGTATTGAGCAGGGCATGAAAACCCAGGGGGGTAAGATCCACGCGCCCGCTGATGTCCGTTTCATCCGCACCCCGCACCCGGTAGGTGCGTATCTCGGGGTAGCGTTGCGCAAGCGCCGGCGCCATCACCGGCGAGACCTCGGCGAACAGACGGATCATGCGCCCATCGGGCAGCGGCAGTTCCAGCAACTGGCCGCCGCTCTGCATCACCCCGGTCTCAACCGGGGAGCGCTGAAGCAAGCGCTGCAGGCCGGTTCGATCCAGACGCAGTGAGCGGAAATAGGCAGGCCCTGTATTCAGGGCGGTCAATGCCGGTTGAGGCTGATCCTGCCACAGGCCGGCCTGCAACAGGGACGGCGCGGCCAGCAACACCGCCAGTGCGATATTCAAGCGTCCGTGTAGCGCCATCGTCCTAAAACCTGCCAGGACCGGTTGAGACTCATCCCTTGAGCTTGCCGATGAGGATTTTGTTCACCTGCCCGGGGTCTGCTTTGCCCTGGGTCTGTTTCATGACCTGACCGACAAAGAAACCGAGCAGCTTGTCCTTTCCGGCGCGGAACTGCTCCACCTGTTTCGGGTTGGCGGCGATGATCTGGTCGATCAGAGTTTCGATCTGGCCGCTGTCGGTGATCTGCTTCAGGCCCCTGGTCTCGATCACCGTGTCGGCATCCCCTTCACCCTGCCACATGGCCTCGAATACCTGCTTGGCGAGCTTACCCGAGAGGGTGCCGTCGCCAATGCGTATCAGCAACCCGCCCAGCTGTTGCGCCGGAACCGGGGACTCCAGGATCTCCAGGCCCGCCTTGTTCAAGGCCCCCTTGAGGTCCCCGGTCACCCAGTTGGCCGCCATCTTCGAGTCGGCGCCACTGGCCACCACGGCCTCGTAGTAGTCCGCCAGGGCACGGCTCTGGGTGAGCATCAGGGCGTCGTCCGGGTTGAGCTGGTAGGCGGATTCGAAACGCGCGCATTTCTGATCCGGAAGCTCCGGAAGGCGTGACCGGGCCGCTTCCCGGCGCTGCTCGGTGATCACTACCGGCAACAGATCGGGATCCGGGAAATAGCGGTAGTCGTTGGCCTCCTCCTTGCTGCGCATGGAACGGGTCTCATCCCGGTCCGCGTCGTACAGACGGGTCTCCTGAGTCACCTCGCGGCCACCCTCCAGCAGGTCGATCTGGCGCTCCAGTTCGAAGTTCAGGGCCCGTTCCATGAAACGAAAGGAGTTGATGTTCTTCAACTCGGTGCGGGTGCCGAACTGTTCCTGGCCAAACGGGCGTATGGAGATATTGGCATCGATACGGAAGGATCCTTCCTGCATGTTGCCGTCACAGATTCCCAGGTAGACCACCAGCTGATGGATCTTGCGCGCATACGCCACGGCCTCTTTGATGGAACGCATGTCCGGCTCCGAGACAATTTCCAGCAACGGGGTACCGGCCCGGTTCAGATCGATGCCGCTCATGCCGTGAAAATCCTCGTGCAGTGACTTGCCGGCATCCTCTTCCAGGTGGGCCCGGGTGATACCGATCACCTTTTGGCTTCCGTCGTCAAGGTCGATGGTGAGGCTGCCCTTGCCGACAATCGGCAACTCAAACTGGCTGATCTGGTAGCCCTTGGGCAGGTCGGGATAAAAGTAGTTCTTGCGAGCAAAAACCGAGCGCTCACCGATCTCGGCATCGACCGCCAGGCCGAACATCAGGGCCATATCAACCGCGGCTTCGTTGAGTACCGGCAGAACCCCCGGGAAACCGAGGTCCACGATGCAGGCCTGGGTATTGGGTTGCGCCCCGTAGGCAATCGAGGCACCGGAGAATATTTTCGATTGGGTGGCCAGTTGGGTGTGGATTTCCAAGCCGATTACGGTTTCCCACTGCATAGCAAGTCTCATTAATATTGAGTTTTTAATTTTGAATTATGAATTGATGAGTGCGCTCTGCGCACAGTTTTTTTGAATTCATAAAAAGACGCGCATAGCGAGCACCTCAATTCACAATTCAAAATTAACAATTCAAAATTCACAAAACGAATTCTTCAGGCATCTGCCGATGCCACTGGGTTTCCCGCTGATAACGATGCGCCACATTCAGCAGTTTCCCTTCCGCGAAATAGTTGCCGATGATCTGCAGCCCCACCGGCAGACCGTTGACCGGCTCCACTGGCAGCGACATGGCCGGCAGACCGGCCAGATTGGCGGCGATGGTGTAGATATCATTGAGATACATGGTGACCGGGTCATCGGTCTTCTCACCCAGACCGAATGCGGTTGCGGGCGAGGTGGGACCCATGATCACATCGACCTTCTCGAAGGCCTTGCTGAAGTCATCGGAGATCAGGTGTCGGGTCTGCTGGGCCTTCAGGTAGTAGGCATCGTAATAACCGGCTGAAAGCGCATAGGTGCCAATCATGATGCGACGTTTCACCTCCGAACCGAATCCCTCGCCCCGGGAGCGCTTGTAAAGGTCCTCGAGATCCTTCGGCGCCTCACAGCGGTAGCCGAATCTCACCCCGTCGAAACGGGACAGATTGGAGGAACACTCGGCGGGCGCTACCACATAGTAGGTCGGCACCGCCAGGGCGGTGTTGGGCAGACTGATCTCCACCACTTCCGCTCCCAGCCCCTTGTAGACCTCGATCGCCGCCTCGATACTCGCGGCGATGGCGGAATCCAGGCCCTCACCGAAATACTCCTCCGGCAGTCCGATCCGCAAACCCTCCAGGGAGTCCTCCAGAGTGAGGGTATAGCCGGGCACAGGTTCGTTCGCGCAGGTGGAGTCCCTGGGATCGAAACCGGCGATGGCCTGCAGCACCAGTGCCGCGTCCTGGGCGCTCTGGGTCATAGGTCCCGCCTGATCCAGGCTGGAGGCGAAGGCGATCATGCCAAACCGGGAGACCCGTCCGTAAGTGGGTTTGAGGCCGGTCAGGCCGCACAGGGCCGCCGGCTGACGAATCGAGCCGCCGGTATCGGTTCCGGTGGCGGCGACAGCCAGGCGCGCAGCCACCGCTGCCGCGGAGCCCCCCGAGGAACCACCCGGCACCCGCTGGGTGTCCCAGGGATTGCGCACCGCGCCGTAAAAACTGGTTTCATTGGAGGAGCCCATCGCGAACTCGTCCATATTCGCCTTGCCCAGGGAGACGATGCCGGCCTGCTTGAGTCGTTCCACCACGCTGGCGTCATAGGGAGAGATGAAATTATCGAGCATGCGGGAACCACAGCTGGTCTTCACACCCTGGGTACAGAAGATATCTTTCTGGGCAATCGGAATACCGGTCAGCGGCCCGGCCTGATCCGACTGGAGCAACCGGTCCGCGGCCTCCGCCTCCTGTAACGCGGTTTCCGGGGTAACCGTGACGAAAGCGTTGAGCTCACTGTTGTGTCGGTCGATCCGGTCAAGGAAATGCCGGGTCAGTTCAACACTGGTAAATTCACCGGCCCTGAGTCCGGCCCCCAGCTCGACTATGGTTTTCGTGTGCATGGTCTGAATTACTGCCTGTTATACGTAGGCTGAGAGGGTTCGCCCCAGCGGGGACCGGAAGGGTTTCAGGATCCGCGACAGGGAAGAACGCTACGGGTTTACTCGATCACCTTGGGTACCAGGTAGAGTCCGTTCTCCACCTGGGGTGCGATGGCCTGGTTGGCCTCACGACGATCGGCTTCTGTGACCTCGTCGTTGCGCAACCGCTGGGCCATGTGCAGGGGATGGGACATGGGCTCGATACCCGAGGTATCCGCCTGTTCCAGCTGCTCCACCAAGGCGAGGATGTTACTCAACTCAGAGGCATAGGTGTCGATCTGCGACTCATCCAGCGCCATTCGTGCAAGATGTGCGATTTTCTCAACATCGGAACGTTCAAGTGACATCCGGCTGATTCCTGGTTCGAAAAAGAGAGAAATCTACCACACAATCGTCTATGGATACACGTCACCCCGATCAAATCCTCAGCCTGGAAACAGCGCCAGAGCCTGACCTGCATCACAGGAATGCACGAAAAAACAGCCGTTCGATTGTCGACATCGGCTGCAGGCACTATAATTCCTGCGGATGCAGTATTGGGAGAATTTTCCCATTCACTGATAATTGCCACCTGGCCCAGGTCGATGGCGCGCTCTCCAGAAGACGGAGCCTGACAAACAGATATCGACGGCAGAATCGATAAATATCAACGACATTCGTCCCGATTCAGCCGTAAAGTCGAATAATAAACACTGTCAGGCAGATATGAAGACATACGCTATGGACGAGATCCGCAAAGTACTCACATCCACCATCCTGAAGCTGCTCAGGCCCCTGGTCAGGCTGATGTTGCGTAACGGATTCACTTACGGGGATTTTGCCGATTTGAGCAAATGGACCTTCATGGACGTGGCCTCCCGGGAATTCGGTATTCCCGGACGCAAGCAGACCGTTTCCCGGGTCTCGGTCATCACCGGACTCACCCGCAAGGAGGTCAGCCGCCTGCAAAAGATCGAAACCCCTGATGACAGCGCAATCGCCCACCAGTACAACCGGGCAGCACGGGTCATCTCAGGCTGGCTGCGGGATGAACGCTTCCAAACCAAGCGAGGCGCCCCTGCGCCGCTGCATTTCGATAAAGGCAAACACAACTTCAGCGACCTGGTGCGCGAGCACAGTGGGGATGTACCCCCCCGCGCGATTTACGACGAACTGCTCCGGGTAGGTACCATCGCCAAGGATGAAAACGGCAAAATCACGCTGCTCAGCGACGGCTACATCCCGCGCACTGACGAGGCCAGCAAACTTCACATTCTGGGCACCGATGTGGAACTGCTGATTGCCACCATTGATCATAACCTGCAGGGCAAATCGCAAACCCCCTACTTTCAACGCAAGGTTTCATACAACAACCTGCCCGCCGAGGCACTGCCCGAGTTTCGCACCATGAGTGCGGAGAAGGCCCAGGCCCTGCTGGTGGCCTGCGACCGGTATCTCGCCCAGTATGACCGGGATCTGGCACCCGAGATCGAGGGAACAGGACGCAAACAGGCGGGCATTGGCATCTACTATTTCGAACGGGACGTCTAACCTCATGCCTGACCGGTACCGCACACTGACCCTGATCACGATCACCCTGCTGATGGCGTTTCTCATCAATTGCGGCGGGGGCGGGGGCGGCGGCCAAGTGGCAGAGGGCGGCATCGGCGGCACCGGGGTGAGCCAGGGGCGCGTCACCGGATATGGTTCCATCTTCGTCAACGGCATCGAGTACGCGACAGACCAGGCGACCTTCCAGATCGATGAGGACAGCGCGACGGAGCAGGATATCGCGGTGGGCATGGTCGTGCGCATCAACGGCGCGACGAACTCTGATGGCGCCACCGGTGAAGCCTACGAGGTCTCCTACACCCGCCAGATCGTCGGGGTCATTGAAAGCAACCGCATCAGTAACGACAGCGCCCTCGATGTGATGGGCCAGAGCGTCAATGTGGACCCGGATACGGTCTACGACAATCCGCTGGACGCCACAACCCTGGATACCCTGCCCGTCAACGCGGTGGTCGAGATCAGCGGATTTACTGACGGAGGTGGCGAGATCCTGGCCACCCGGATCGCGGTGCGCAGCCTGGCCTGGAACAGCGAAACCCTGCAGCTCAGCGGATTGGCGCATTCCGTGTCGCAGTCCACCTTGTTTGTTGGTCAATTGATGATCCTTGTGGACGGCGCGATGACTCTTCCCGCCGAGGGCGACTGGGTGAGCGTCACCGGCACAGGATTCAGCGGTTCTGCCTTCGAGGCAGACACGCTCGAGATCATCGGACAGGGAACCCCGCCTCTCGCGGACGACGGCGAAGAGCTGGAGATCGAAGGACGTATCACCGATGCTCTGGATACTCAGGACCGATTCGCGGTCAACGGACAATGGGTCGACGTCTCAGCGACGGACTACAGCGGAGCCCGGGAGCGGCTGACCGAGGGGCGTGTCGTCAAGGTGAAAGGCGAGATGCAGGACACCGTTCTGATCGCCGAGCGGATCGAATTGCGCTATGAGGAGGATTCCCTGCCGGGCGAGATGGGCGGTGCAATCGACAGCCGACTGATCGATCCGCAGACGGGAACCCTGGTTCTGTTGGGACAGTCCATCCAGGTGACCAGCAGCACCATTCTGGAAAGTGACCTGGAGGGTGAATCGAGTTTTAGCCTCGCGGATCTGAATGATACCGACTACCTCGAGGCCCGGGTCTTCACCCGGGACGGGGCACTCATCGCCAGCAAGCTGGAACGTAGCCGCATGCCCAGCAGCTACGACGGAGAACTCGAAGGGCCGGCCGAGTTCGTCGATGCAACCACGATTCGTGTATTCGGGGTGTTGGTCGATGTTTCCGGAGTCTCCTACAGCTTCAGCCCAGGGCTGGTGGACGTGCGGGGCAACTACCTGGACGGGATTCTCGTCGCCAGCCGCATCGAACAGGAAGATCGTGAGGATCACGACGACGAGGACGATTGAAGATTATTTGATCCATATCAAGCCTTGTCCAGATTGCTATGGACAAGGCTCTGCACTCCCCCTGATATTTCATCCTCTCAATACGCACATCACAATGACGATCAACCGCATGCCGGCATGAATCCCCATTCCTGCTCACGGCTTGCCAATGATGCAGGAGCCGCATCCATGGAGAGGAAAGTCCCAGCCCGGGTTATTCAACCACCGACCCGGGCCACCACTACCACCGGTGTCTCGATATTACTTCCCCGCGACGAGGCGAGGTGCAAACCGCCGGCCACGCCTGAGGATTCACAGGTGGAACCATGCGCCCAGCCTCGCAACTGAAAATACATAACCTGATGCTCAGCCGACCTGGCACGGATTCACTGGACCAGCTCAGCGGCCTGGCCGAACACCACCCCTGGTTGCAGCTCGGGATCGAGGAGCTGAGTAAAACCTCCCTGGCACAATGGCAGCGGGAATTCACCCGGCTGTTTCTCGACGCTCGGCCGATGACCATCGCGCCGCCTTTTGAATCGGTCTACCGGCATCAGCAGATGCAGGGCCCGGTGGTGGAGCGATTGTCAGCCCTGTACCGGGCTGCGGGTCTGGATGACCAGGGGCCCGCGCCGGATTTTCTTGGCACCCAGCTGCAATTTGCCGCCTACCTGGACGAATCCACCGACCCCCGGGCCCAGGCCTGGCGGGAACGCCTCTGGCAGGACCATCTGCTGGACTGGCTGCCGGGATTCGTTTCCGATCTGTGCGAACACAGCCGCCTGTTGATCTACCGCCTGTGGGGCGGACAATTGAGCCTGCTTGCCGCAGCAAAGCAGCGGGAACTGGCGCCGGCCTGAAGCAGCCCCCTTCAATCCAGCAACGGGTAGTCCGTATAACCTTCCGCACCGCCGCCGTAGAGCAGTTCTCCACGCAGCGGATTGAGCGGCGCATCCTCACGCAGGCGTCGTAACAGATCCGGATTGGCGATGTAGCTGCGGCCGAAAGCCACAAGATCGGCCGCCCCGGAAGCCACAACCTGGAGTGACATCTCCCGGTCGTAGCCATTGTTGACCATCCAGGCCCCGGGAAACGCCCTGCGCAGGGCCGCATAGTCGAATTCAGGATCGTTTTCCGGCGCCCGCTCAGCACCGGTTTCACCTTCGATGACATGCAGATAGGCGAGCCCCATGGGCGCCAGCTGATCCACCACATAGCCGTAGAGGGCCTGCGGATCGCTGTCCAGTTCGCTGGAACCGCCAAACCGGGTCATCGGACTGAGGCGGATTCCGACCCGACCGGCACCGACGGCCCCGCATACGGCCCGCACCACCTCAAGCAGCAGACGCGCCCGGTTCGGAATCGCTCCTCCGTAGGCGCCGCTACGATCGTTGATGCTGTCACGCAGGAACTGCTCCAGCAGGTAGGTATTCGCCGCGTGCACTTCGACCCCGTCGAAACCGGCGGCCATGGCGCAGCGGGCCGCATGCTCATAGTCAGAAACCAGGCCGGGCAGTTCATCATCGCGCAGCGCCCGGGGCGTGGAGACCGGCTCGAAGCCGGAGCGGGTAAAGGTCATGGTCTGGGCCGCCCGATCGGTGGAGGAGACCGGTGCGGCGCCGTCGGGCAACAGAGAAGTATGGGAGATACGCCCCACATGCCAGAGCTGAATCACGATACTGCCGCCCTCGGCATGCACCGCATCCGTCACTCCCCGCCAGGCGGCTAACTGCTCGTCGTTGTAGATCCCGGGTGTGTCCAGATAGCCCTGCCCCATGGGACAGATCTGGCTGGCCTCGGTGATGATCAGACCGGCGCTGGCCCTCTGGCGATAGTATTCGATATTCAGGGCATTGGGTTTCATCCCGGGTGACCGGTTACGGGTCAGAGGCGCCATCACGACCCGGTTGGACAGGTTGAGTTCTCCGAGATTTATGGGATCGAACAATGTTGTCATGGGTTTCTCCTGGAGCGGAACAGCGGGACGTAAATTTCACAATTTCAGTCGATCTTTCGATGATGGACAGAGTCGGCGCGGCCGGGCTCACCCGGGTTGCGGGAAAATCGGCTGGGGATGCGGCTGCTCAGCGGATATCCAACCGGTTTGTGACCCCGCCCGGAAAAGGTGAATTTGTCCCTATTCAGCATCCCCTTTCTTGCTCAACTCCTGTACCATTGCTAGATTAGCCGTCTTTTGGTTTACCCCGGATTCGATTACCCGTCACAGGCCCATACTGCCGTGCCGCCGAGTCCCAGGCGAACCCCCGTTACAACCCTAGCAAAGAATACAAGAGATCCATGCTGTTCCGACGCATCCGTGGCATATTTTCCAATGACCTCTCCATCGACCTGGGCACCGCCAACACGCTGATATACGCCCGGGGTCAGGGCATCGTCCTTAACGAACCCTCCGTGGTCGCGATACGTCAGGACCGGGGCCCGGGCGGCGCCAAGTCCGTCGTTGCGGTCGGTGAGGACGCGAAGAAAATGCTCGGTCGCACCCCCACCAACATCACCGCCATCCGTCCCATGAAGGAGGGCGTGATCGCCGATTTCACGGTGACCGAGAAGATGTTGCAGTACTTCATCCATAAGGTGCATGAAACCCGGATCATCCGCCCCAGTCCCCGGGTGCTGGTGTGCGTGCCCTGCGGATCGACTCAGGTGGAACGGCGTGCGATCAAGGAGTCCGCAGCCGGCGCCGGCGCCCGCGAGGTCTACCTGATCGAGGAACCGATGTCCGCCGCCATTGGCGCCGGACTGCCGGTGGACGAGGCGAGGGGCTCGATGGTGCTGGATATCGGTGGTGGCACCTCGGAAGTCGCCATCATCTCCCTCAACGGTATCGTCTACGCCAACTCCGTACGGGTCGGTGGCGACCGTTTCGATGAGGCGATCGTCAACTATGTGCGGCGTAATTACGGCACCCTCATCGGCGAGGCCACCGCGGAGCGGGTGAAGCACGAGATCGGCTCCGCCTATCCGGGGAACGAGGTCAAGGAGATCGAGGTCAAAGGGCGTAACCTGGCGGAAGGCATCCCGCGCAGTTTCACGCTCAACAGCAACGAGATTCTCGAGGCCCTGCAGGAACCGCTCTCCGGGATCGTCGGCGCGGTCAAAACCGCCCTGGAACAGACGCCCCCGGAATTGGGCGCGGATGTGGCCGAGCGGGGAATCGTGCTCACCGGTGGTGGCGCACTGCTGAAGGATATCGACCATCTGCTGCAGGAAGAGACCGGTCTGCCGGTGATCGTGGCGGAGGACCCGCTGACCTGCGTGGCGCGTGGCGGTGGCCGTGCCCTCGAACTGATCGACGAGCGGGGCGGCGAGTTCTTCATGGTGGACTGAGCAGCCCGCTTTCCGCCTCAACCGCGACCGGCTGCGGCCGGTCCCGGGCACCCGTACCGCCTACCTCTCAGCAGTGGAGTTGATCAGCTATCAAACTGATTTTCACACAAGGACCCTCGATCACCACCCGGCTGGTGGTGGCAATACTCCTGTCCATATCACTGATGGTACTGGATCACCGTTACAACCATCTCGAATCCCTGCGCGCCACGCTCTCGGTGCTGCTCTATCCGATCCAGTATCTGGCCAGTGTTCCGGTGCTGTTGAGTGAATCGGCGAGTGACGCCCTGGTCAGCCGCAGCCAGTTGGAGGAACAGCGTGACCAGTTGCACGAGGAGAACGTGCTGTTGCGCGCACGCCTGCAGAAATACGAATCCCTGGAAGCGGAGAACATGCGCCTGCGCGGTCTGCTCGACTCCTCCTTCAAGGTCGGCGACCGGGTATTGATCGCAGAACTGGTCTCGGTGGAGCAGGACCCTTTCCGCCAGGAGGTGCTGATCAACAAGGGCAGCACCTCGGGACTCTTCGAGGGCCAGCCGGTGCTCGATGCCAACGCGGTGGTCGGCCAGGTCACCCACATCAACCCGTTCACCGCCAACGTGCTGCTGATCACCGACGCGGCCCATGCGATGCCGGTACAGGTCAACCGCAACGGTCTGCGCACCATCGCCCTGGGCACCGGCCTGATCAATCGTCTGGAACTTCCGCATCTGCCGAACAACGCGGATATCCAGGTTGGTGACCTGCTGGTCACATCCGGCCTTGGCGGGGCATTCCCCCCCGGCTATCCGGTTGCCGAGGTGATCGAGGTCAGGCGAATACCGGGACAGCCGTTCGCCTCGGTGATTGCCCAGACCACCGCCCACCTGGACCGCATCCGAGAGGTGTTGCTGGTGTGGACCCTGGATCCCGGGGTCAGCCCCGGTAAACCGGTGGTGACCCAGCCTCCCGGCGAAGACCAGGCGGCGGCGACCGCCGAATCACCCGCCAGCCCCGCAACTCCCGAAGCGGAGGGCGTCGAATGATTGCCGCCACCCAAGGTCGCAGCACTCTGGTCTACCTGACCCTGCTGGCGGGTTTCATCCTCACCATCATGCCGCTGCCCGACTGGGCTGAAACCTACCGGCCCCAGTGGGTCGCCCTGATTCTCATCTACTGGTGCATGAATCTGCCGGAACGCATCGGCGTGGGCGTGGGCTGGAGCACCGGACTGTTGCTGGACGTGCTCACCGGAACGCTGCTCGGGCAGCACGCCCTGGGCTTCGCGGTGATCGCCTACCTGATGCTGCGCCTGCACCTGCGGGTCAGGGTGATGCCGCTGCACCAGCAGGCCTTCACCATTTTCATCCTGCTGCTGGTGGAGCGTCTGTTGACGCTATGGTCTACCGGGGCGGCCAACTACCCAACGCCCTCGCTCTGGTACTGGGTCACGCCCTTTGTCGGCACACTGCTGTGGCCCTGGGTCTACGTGATACTGCGCGACCTCAGCCACCGCTTCAACGTATCCTGAGCCGTGCCCCAGTCTTCGATCAAGAACTACCTGCACGAGAGCCAGCTGTTCCTCGGACGAGCGATCGCCGCCTCCGCCCTGGTCATCCTGCTGCTTTCGGTGCTGATTGGCCGGCTGTTCTTTTTACAGGTGGAAAATCACGAACATTTCACCACGCTCTCCCAGGACAACCGGGTCAAGGTGGAGCCCCTGCCTCCCACCCGCGGCCTGATCTACGACCGCAAGGGGGTGATCCTGGCACAGAACCTGCCGGCCTACAGCCTGGAGATCACCCCGGAAAAGACCCCCGACCTGGAGGCCACGATCCAGGAACTGGGCAAGATCATCCCGATCACGGAAGAGGATGTTCAGCGTTTCAAGAAACTGCGCAGGCAAAGCCGGCGTTTCGACAGCATTCCGATCCGGGTACGCCTCAAGGAGGAGGAAGTGGCGCGGATCGCCATCCATCGCCACCGTTTTCCCGGTGTGGACGTAAAGGCCACCCTGCTGCGCGATTACCCCCTGGGGGTCGAAACCGCTCATCTGCTCGGATACGTCGGCCGGATCAATGAGAAAGAGCTGCAAATCATAGACACCTCCAACTACAGCGGCACCAACTTCATCGGCAAGAACGGCGTGGAGAAGAGCTATGAAAATCTGCTCCACGGTCAGGTCGGCTTACAGCAGGTCGAGGTCAACGCCAAGGGCCGGGTCCTGCGGGTGCTGGAAAACCAGCCACCGCGCCCCGGCGATAATCTTCAGCTGTTTCTCGATATCGGTCTGCAGGAGACCGCGCTTCACGCGCTGGGGGATTTCAACGGTGCGGTGGCGGCAATCGACATCCAGACCGGCGGGGTGCTGGTGCTGGTCAGCAAACCCGGTTACAACCCGAACCTGTTCGTCGAAGGGATCAGCGCCAAGGCCTATCGCGAGTTGGAGGCCTCTCCGGACAATCCCCTGTTCAACCGCGCCATCCGCGGCCAGTACCCGCCCGGATCCACGGTCAAACCGTTCATTGGCCTGGCCGGACTGGAATACGACGTAGTCGGTTTTCATCAGGAGACCTACTGTCCCGGGTATTACCAACTGCCGGGCAAGGAGCACAAGTACCGGGACTGGAAGAAGTGGGGGCATGGCAAGGTGGATATGAAAAAGGCCATCGTGGAGTCCTGCGATGTCTACTACTACGAACTGGCCCGAACCCTGGGCATCGACCGGCTGCACGAATTTCTCTACGGCTTCGGTTTCGGCCATCCCACGCGCATCGACCTGGACAACGAACTGCCCGGCCTGATGCCCAGCCGGGAGTGGAAACGCCAGAAGCGCCGCGAACCCTGGTACCCGGGTGAAACCCTGATCGTGGGAATCGGCCAGGGCTATTTCCTCGCTACCCCCCTGCAACTGGCATCCGCCACCGCCACCTTGGCGAACCGGGGACACCGTACCCGCCCCCGGGTGGTCGCCACCATCGAGAAACCGGACGGAACCCTGCTGGAGAGTCCCAAGATCGATGACGATCTGCATCAACTCGACCCGGAACACTGGGAGCAGGTGATCGACGCCATGGCCGCAGTCACCGAATCCCCCCGGGGCACCGCGCACTCGATCCAGTCCCCCAACTACCGGATTGCCGGCAAAACGGGTACCGCCCAGGTGTTCAGCGTGAAACAGGACGAGGAGTACGACGAGGAGAATGTTGCCCGCCGTAACCGCGATCATGCCCTGTTCATAGCCTTCGCACCGATCGAAAATCCGCAGATCGCGATCGCTGTGGTGGTTGAAAACGGCGGCCACGGAGGCTCCGTTGCCGCACCCATCGCCCGCCAGGTCATGGACCAATACCTGCTCGGCGAACACCCTGGCACGACACCCGCCGGGGGTGCGCTATGATGCGTTCCAGGCCGAATCTGCAGTTCCACGAATCCAAGCCAGCCCAGGCCGAAGGGCTGCTGGCATGGTTGCATATCGACCTCACCCTGCTCTCAGCGTTGATGATTCTGATCGGAATCGGCCTGGCAATTCTCTATAGCGCCGGCGACCAGGAGCTCGTACTCCTGCAAAAACAGCTGGTGCGCCTGGGGTTCGGCTGCGCGGCCATGATCACCCTGGCGCAGATCCACCCCGACAATTTCCGCCGTTGGTCACCCTGGCTCTACGGCCTGGGCATCATCCTGCTGTTGCTGGTGATCCTGTTTGGTGAACTCGGCAAGGGCGCGCAGCGCTGGCTGGACCTGGGTTTCGTGCGTTTTCAGCCATCAGAGATGTTCAAGCTCACCCTGCCGATGGTGATTGCCTGGTATCTGGCGGAACACCGCCTGCCCCCCAGCGCCTCCCGACTGATCATCGCCGGCCTGTTTACCGTGATCCCGGTGCTCCTGATCGCCAAACAACCGGACCTGGGCACCGCCCTGCTGGTGGGCACCGGCGGAGCCTTCGCCCTGTTCCTCGCGGGGATCAGCTGGCGCCTGATTTTTGCAGTCGGGGCAGCCCTGGCGGCGATGGGTCCGCTGGCCTGGTACCTGATGCACGACTACCAGCGCCAGCGGGTTCTGACCTTCCTCAACCCGGAGAGCGACCCACTCGGCACCGGTTATCACATCATTCAGTCGAAGATCGCCATCGGCTCGGGCGGGATCAGCGGCAAGGGCTGGCTCAACGGCACCCAGTCGCATCTGGAATTCCTGCCGGAGCGGCACACCGACTTCATTTTCGCGGTCATTTCCGAGGAGTTCGGATTGGTGGGCATCATTGCCCTGTTATCTCTCTACCTGTTCATCATCCTGCGCGGCCTGTATATCGCCACCCAGGCGCAGGACACCTATGGACGTATCCTGGCCGGGTCACTTTCGCTGATATTTTTTGTCTATCTTTTCGTCAATGCGGGCATGGTTACCGGTTTACTTCCCGTGGTCGGTGTACCCTTGCCCCTGATCAGCTACGGCGGCACGTCACTGGTGACCATCCTGGCGGGCTTCGGTATGCTGATGTCCATTCACACCCACAAGAAACTATTGCCGACCTGAACCCTATGAGAATCAGTACTCGTTTTCTACTCTTCTGCGGCCTGAGCCTGGCAACCCTGGCTTGCGCCCACACCCCCCAGATGAAGGCGGAATACCGGCAGTTCGCCGAGGAGATGGCGCAGAAGCACGGCTTCGATGCCGCGGCGGTGGATCAACTGCTCAACGAAACCACCTACCGGGACGACATCATCGCCGCGATCACCCGACCCGCGGAGTCCAAGGCCTGGCACGAATACCGGCCGATCTTCATCAAGCAGGACCGTATCGACGACGGCGTGGCCTTCTGGCAGGACAACCAGGCATTGCTGGAGCAGATCAGCCAGGAAACCGGGGTGGCCCCGGAGATCATCGTTGCGATCATCGGTGTGGAGACCCGGTATGGCCGTTTTACCGGTCGCCACCGGGTTATCGATGCGCTCACCACCCTGGCCTTTGGCTATCCCAGACGGGCCAAATTCTTTCGCAGCGAACTCGAGGAGTTCCTGCTCCTGACCCGTGAGGAACAGGTCGATCCCCGCACCGCCACCGGTTCCTATGCCGGGGCCATGGGTAAACCCCAGTTCATCTCCAGCAGCTATCGCGCCTATGCGGTGGATCACGACGGAGACAACAAGCGCGACCTGTGGCACAGCAACCCCGACATCATCGCCAGCGTTGCCAACTACTTCAAGGTTCATGGCTGGCAAACCGGCCAACCGGTGACCCTGAAGGTGAGCGGGGGCAAACACCTCGAGGCGTTCCTCGCCGCGGGGGTCAAACCCAAGTTCAGCTGGTCGGATCTGACCGCACAGGGGGTCAAGCCGCTCCAGGATGTCGCCCTGGATCCCGACACTCCGGTCAGCCTGATCAAACTGGATGCCGGAGACGCGGATGAGTACTGGGTTTGTCTGACCAATTTCTACGTTATCACCCGCTATAACACCAGCAAGCTCTACGCCATGGCCGCCTATCAGCTTAGCCAGGCGATCCGGGAGGCCAAGCAGGCGGCCCCGGTCGCTGAGTAACGACCCCGCACCATGAATCGACGCGCATCAGGACTCGCGGTCGTCACCAGTCTGACCCTGGCGCTGCTGGCGGGTTGCAGTTCCACGCCTTCGGGCCGTTCATCCCAGGCCGATGGCCTAAGCCCGCAGCATCCGCCACCCGCCGATCTCAATGCGATCCCGGACGCGGTACCGAAACAGGAACCCAAGAGCAGGTACGGCAATCCCGCCAGCTACGTGGTGTTCGGCAAGCGCTACCATACCCTGGCGCACAATCGCGCCTATTCCGCGCGTGGCATTGCCTCCTGGTACGGCAGCAAATTCCACGGGCGGCGCACCAGCAGCGGCGAGCCCTATGACATGTATGCGATGACCGCGGCGCACAAGACCCTTCCTCTGCCCAGTTACGTGCGGGTCACCAACCTGAAGAACCAGCGCAGCGTGGTCGTGCGGGTCAACGATCGCGGCCCGTTTCACGACAACCGGCTGATCGATCTCTCCTATACCGCCGCCTGGAAACTGGGCATCACCGGGGAAGGCACCGGCCTGGTCGAGGTCACCGCGGTACAACCGGGCAAGCCGCTTCCGCCCCAGCCCCGTATGGCCCAAAAGGACCCGCGGGCGCTGCCGGAACTGTTCCTCCAGGTGGGGGCCTTCGGCAGTCCGGACAACGCAGAGCGTCTGAAAAAGCGTCTGGAGGAACAATTGAAGACCCAGGTACTCATACAAGGCAACGACAATCCCGGCAAACCGGTCTACCGGGTACAGGTGGGGCCCATCGCCAGTGTCGAGCTGGCCGACCACATCAGCCTGCAGCTCGGTCAGCTGGGCATCCACGATCCGCATGTGGTGATCCGCTGATCGGCACCCGTCAATTCAGGTAGACTAGGACCTGTTACACGATACCAACTACGAACACACGATCTCATGTCATTCTCCAAATACACTGCCCGCACCGCATTTTTCTGGCTGATCAGCCTGGTCGCCACCACGCTCAACGCCATGACCCCGCTGCCCTCACCGCCGGAGGTAGCCGCCTCCAGCTATCAGCTGATCGATTTTCACAGCGGCCGGGTGCTCGCTGAACGGGATGCGGACAAACGCCTGGAGCCGGCCAGCCTGACCAAGATTCTCACCGCCTACACGGTGTTCCGCGAATTGAAACAGGGCAACATCAGTCTCGAGGACAGCGTACTGATCAGCGAGAAGGCCTGGCGCACACCTGGTTCGAGGATGTTCGTCGAGGTTGGCAAGCGGGTGAAGATCAAGGATCTGATCAAGGGCATGATCATCCAGTCCGGCAACGACGCCTGCGTGGCCCTGGCGGAACATATCGCCGGCAGCGAGGGTACCTTCGCGCAACTGATGAACAATCATGCGAAACGCCTCGGCATGAACAACTCCCATTTCGTCAATTCCACCGGATTGCCCCATGAGGATCACTACACCACCGCCGCGGATATCGCCAAGGCAGCGATGGCGACGATCCGCGAGTTCCCCGAGTACTATGCGTGGTACAGCGAGCGTTCCTTCGTCTTCAACGATATCGAACAGCATAACCGCAACAAGCTGTTGTGGCGGGACAAAACCGTGGATGGCATGAAAACCGGTCACACCGAGGGGGCCGGCTACTGCCTGGTGGCATCCGCCCTGCGGGAGAACATGCGCCTGGTCTCGGTGGTGATGGGAACCAAGAGCGAGGAGGCCAGGGCCAAGGCCAGCCAAAGCCTGTTGAACTACGGCTTTCGTTTCTATGAAACCCATCGCCTGTACGCTGCGGGTGAGGTGCTCAACCGGGTGCGGGTGTGGAAAGGCAGCCAGGAAAAACTGCCGCTTGGTCTCACCCGCGACCTGAACGTGACCATCCCGCGTCATCAGTACAAGAATCTGGACGCCAGCATGGAGATCGAACCCAGGATCATGGCCCCGGTGGATGCCGGACAGTCCCTCGGCGAGGTGCGGGTCACCCTGGATGGCGAACCGGTTACCACGGCAAGCCTGGTCGCCTTGAAGGAGATCGGCGAGGGCAACCTGTGGCAACAGATCAAAGACAGCGCCCTGCTTTGGCTGGAGTGAGTCATGTCCGATGAAGAGACGCTCCTGGAATTTCCCTGCGACTTCCCCATCAAGGTGATGGGACGGGCTGAACCCGGGTTCGAGGCGATCGTCGTCGAAATGGTCAGCCGGCACGCGCCAGACCTGATGGAGACCGCCATCAACAGCCGCAGCAGCAGCGGTGGCAAATGGGTATCCATCACCATCACTCTGCGCGCCCAAAGCAAGGCCCAGCTCGACGCCATCTACCGGGACCTCACGGCCCACGAAAAAGTTATCATGGCGTTGTGAACGATCCCAGGCAGCTGGTTGTATCCAATCTCGGCCGCCAGGCCTATGTGGATACCTGGCGGGCGATGCGGGACTATACCGAACAACGCAACGAACGCAGCGCGGATCGACTCTGGCTGCTGGAACACCCCCCGGTGTACACCCTGGGTCAGGCGGGCAAAACCGAACACCTGCTCAATCCGGGCGAAATCCCCATCATCAACACGGACCGCGGCGGCCAGGTGACCTATCACGGCCCCGGACAACTGGTGGCCTATCTGCTGCTGGATCTGCGCCGGGCCGGGCTCGGCGTCCGCGCCCTGGTCAGCCACCTGGAACAAGCGGTCATCAATATGCTGCGTGACCATGAGATCCGCGCACAGGCCCGCAGGGACGCCCCGGGCGTCTATATCGGGGAGCGTAAGCTGGCCGCCCTGGGCCTGCGGGTACGCCACGGCTGCAGTTATCATGGTCTGAGCCTGAACGTGAATATGGATCTGGAACCCTTCTCACGCATCAATCCCTGCGGTTACCCCGGCCTGGGAGTGACCCAGTTGATCGAGCAGGGTCTGGAGACGGATATACCCAGTGTCGGCCGGGAATTGAGCCGTCACCTGGCCCGTCGTTTAGGCTACACTCTCTGCTTCGAAGATGTGGAACCGACCCATGAGTGATCCCAAAGACCTGCTGCCACCCTCCCGCACAAGCCCGGACAGCCACCAACGGGGAAAGAGCAAGCTTTCCCGAATCCCGGTTAAGGTGGACAGCTCCCGGGCGCCGATGCGCAAACCGGCCTGGATCCGCGCCAAGGCACCGATCGGCCGGGAAGTGAGCCGGATTCGCCGCATCCTGCGGGAACAGGGCCTGAGCTCGGTCTGTGAAGAGGCCGCCTGTCCGAACCTCGGGGAGTGCTTTCACCATGGAACCGCGACCTTTCTCATCATGGGGGACATCTGCACCCGACGCTGTCCCTTCTGTGACGTGGCGCATGGGCAGCCCCAACCCCTCGATCCCGGTGAACCCCAACAGCTGGCCGATGCCATCCAGGCCATGAGCCTGAAATATGTGGTGATCACCTCGGTGGATCGGGACGACCTGCGGGACGGCGGCGGCGCCCATTTTGCCGAGTGCATCGCGGCCATTCGTACGCGGATGCCTAAGACCAAGATCGAGATCCTGGTACCCGATTTCCGCGGCCGGGTCGAGCGGGCCCTCGAGCCTCTCATCGGCCAACCGCCGGACGTATTCAACCACAACCTGGAAACCGTTCCCCGGCTCTACCGACAGGCCCGCCCCGGCGCCGACTATCTAGGATCGCTGCAGCTGCTGGAACGCTTCAAGCAGAAACAGCCGCAGGTACCCGGCAAATCGGGCCTGATGCTCGGCCTTGGGGAAAAAACCGACGAGGTCATCGAGGTGATGCGGGATTTGCGGAGTCACGGTTGCGACATGCTGACCCTGGGCCAGTATCTGCAACCCAGCCACGATCACCTGCCGGTGGATCGCTTCGTCACCCCTAAGGAGTTCGATGAACTGGGACAACGGGCCCGGGAGATGGGGTTCAGCAATGTCGCCAGCGGCCCCATGGTACGCTCTTCCTATCATGCTGACCTGCAGGCCAATCCACTGCTGGATTCGGCTGACGCCTGATACCCTGAGCGGCGAACAGCCATGGCCGGACTCGACACCCAGTTGATCAGCACCCTTATCCTGCCACCCGCCGGGCCGTTGCTGGTCGGCCTGCTGGGCCTGCTGCTCTGGCGCATCCGGTTCGGTCGCGAACTGGTCATCTTTTCCCTGCTGGTGCAGCTCGGCCTGAGCATGCCGGTCACCGCCGAGTGGCTGCTCAACCAGTTGCAGACCACAGCCCCTTTTGAACAGACTCAGGGGCAGGAGATCCCGGCACAGGCCATAGTCGTACTCGGAGCCGGGCGCTACCGGAACGCCCCGGAATACCACGGAGACACCGCCAGTCTGCGTATGCTGAGCCGCCTGCGTTACGCCGCCAGGCTGGCACAGCAGACCGGTCTGCCGGTGATTGCCAGTGGCGGCAGGCCGGACCGGGAAGGCAAACCCGAGGCCCAGATCGCCCGGGAAATCCTCACTGGGGAACTGGGCGTCCAGGTGCTGACAATCGACGACTCCAGCAGCAACACCTGGGAAAACGCCGGCAACATCATCGACCTGATGCAACAGCATCACCTGGATCAGGTGATCCTCATCACCGACGCGGCGCATATGCCCAGAGCGCTTTACGCCTTCGAACAGCAGGGCGCCCTGCCAATACCCGCACCGATCAATTTCGAGTATCGCAACGCAACCCGACGCGCGTTCCACGAGCGGATCATTCCCACCCCGACCGCCGCGATGAACAGCGCGCTGGCGCTGCACGAAATCCTCGGCAATCTGTGGTACCGCCTGAAAGTCACCCTGTCGGTGTGAATGGCGTGTGGATTCAGGCCGGGGCCTAACCCAGGGCCGTGGACGGGTTCAGTCGTTCCATCAGGTAACAGAGACAATCCTGGCGTATCACCTCCAGGTCCTTGGTCAGCATGGACGGCATCACCCGCTTGCGAAAACACAGCAGGCCTTCCTCGATCACAAAATAGTCATCCAGCACCCGCTGCCCCTGTTCATCCCGCACATCCAGCACCCGGGATCCGTCACCATGGGTCAAGCCCAGGGGGGTTCCGGCCGGGACTTCGCGAAAATTCATGTGATCCAGATCGGCATCGAATACCAGGTCCCGTTCGTCGGGCTGAAACCCAAAGCTGGCATCCGGGCTGACCTTCACCTGGGCGACAGTATGGAACAGGTCGACGTCCTGGTCCGAGAGGGCATGTCGCGGATGCTCTGAAAGATGCAGACATGCTTCCAGGTACTCCTGCGCATGTTCCACACCGTAGCGGCTGCCAACCTTGCCACACTCCAGGGTCACCGCGGGACAGAGTTCTGCAAAAGCCATGGATTGAACCCCGCTGGGGCGTAAAAAATACACCACGGTTCGGGAAAACAGCATCGCCAGATGGAGAAACGGCAGGCTCAGTCGATTGATACAGGCATAGTGCGGGTTGAGCCCGGTATTGTTATGCACATCCACACTGAGAAAGGGTCTGCGTCGACGCATGATATCCACCACCCGGGACATCACATGTCCCTCTTCGGTATCGCTCAGCTCACCCCCGGGCCACACCCGGTTGTAGTCGTGCTGCCCCGGTAGCAGGCGTTTATGTTGCGCGGCCGCCTGAACATTGCCAATGAACAGGCTCACCGAACGGGGCAGATCACGCCCGCCCGCGTAGCGTGACAGCAGCGCACGCACGGCCTCCCAGCCCACCGTCTCGTTACCATGCATCAATACCGAAAAAAACACCGGATCGGGGTTGCGCCCCGGCAGATGAATCAGCGCCGGGCCTGACAGAACCTCAGCCAGTTGATCAGCCTCCCGCGTAAGGAGACCCTGGGGCATTTCATCAAATTCCTGCAACATGCTTCGCCACCCGTTCAAGCGAAAATACGCCGCTCATCAGTGTCCCGTATGCGGACACCCAAGCACCACCCATGACACTCAATCAGTCCCACTCATGCACCGGCCGATCCTGCTCCTGACGCTGCAGATAGGCCAGGGTCATCCCCCGCATGTCGCGGCTGTATCGGGCCACCCAGTCGCGCTGCCATGCGGCCCCGTTCTGACCACTGCGGGCCCGTTCGCGGATGATTCCCAGCCAATGGCGGGCCGATGCCTGTTCGATGCCGAGCCGTTCCAGACCCTCCATCGCAATCGGCCACAAGACCTCGCTAATCAGCTGATCCGCCGGTACCGCATCCCAGCCAAACCAGTAGAGCCGGGATTGCAGGCCGAACCGGGCTGCCTGGTAGAAATTGCTGCGTGCACGGATAAACCCCATCTCCGTTTCCGGGTGTTCATAGCGCGCCGCCAACCCGGTCACCAGGCCGAAATAGAAGGCCGCGTTGGCCACCATATCCTGCAGAGTGGGGCCGGCAGGCACCACCCTGTGTTCGATTCGCAGATGCGGATTACCCTGGTCATCGAAACCGATCAGCGGCCGGTTCCAGCGCCAGATGGTGCCATTGTGCAAGCGCAGATGCGCCAACCGCGCAACCGGTTCATCCATCAGTTTGGGCAGCATCACCGGGTACCGCTGCAGATTCGCAGCGAAATTCTCCAGCATCGATTGATACAGATAACGCACCCCGAAACTGACCCGCTTGGTAAGATCCGAGGCGCCTACAGAGATCGCCTGTTCGAACAGGGGAATCCGTGTCTCATCCCAAAGATCCCGACCAAACAGGAAGGGGGAATTGGCACTCACCGCAACCATTGGCGCAGAGACAATTTTCGAAAGGTTGTAGAGTTTAGAGGCCTCGGCCGACCCCACCTGCAGGTGGATCTGGAACGAGGTCGCGGCGGATTCCAACATCACATCGTTGTGACACAGGTCCAACACCTCCCGGCCCGTGATGTGCAGCTCCACCGGTTCCCCATGACGCAGCCGAAACACCTGGTCGTTGAGCGCCCGGTAGCGGTTCAGGGGTGACATGTTGTCCAGACTGAGGGCGCTCTGCTGCAGGGTGGGCAGGATGCCGAACATGCCCATGCGGGCGGACAGGCGTTCCGCCTCCCGGTTGCAACGCCGCCAGATTCCCTGCAGCTCTGCATGCATCCGTTCTAATGCATCACCGCTCAAACGCTGCGGGGTGTTGTTGATCTCCACATTGAAACGGGCCAGTTCCGGCACCACCAGGTCGCCTTCCAGCCGTTCCAGCACCGCCTCGTTCAATGGGGCGGGATCGGCTGACCGATCCAGCAGGCAGGCTTCAAGTTCCACGCCTCCAACCCCGCCCTCTTCGACGAACAGACCGGCGTCGAACCACTGGGTCAGCAACTGGGTCTCTTCCACCAGACGTTGTTGAAACGCCTGGAAATCCGCCTGACTGAATGCATGAGTGGTGATTTCCTGACCCATCCTCAGCTCCCTTCACTGAGTGTTCGCAGCTCGGGCGTTGAACTGGCCAGGCGGCGCTCCAGCTCGTACAGACGTTGCGGAGTCCCCACATCGACCCAGTAACCCTGATGCCGTTCACCGGATACACGACCCGCCTGCATCGCCCTGCGAAGTATCGGCGCCAACGGAAAGGCTCCCGCCTGGCATGCCTCGAACAACCCTGGCCGATAGACCCCGATCCCGCTGAACGTCAGGCGTTCGCCAGGCATATCCTCGACCCGGCCCTGTGTCAGACGAAAGTCACCCAGGGGATGTTGTGGCGGGTTGGGCACCAGCACCAGGTGCGCAAGATCCTGCGCCGAAATGTGTAACCGAGTGAAATCGTAATCGGTCCAGACATCACCGTTGACCACGAGAAACGGATCCTCACCCAACAGGGGCAGAGCGCGATGGATACCACCGCCGGTCTCAAGCGCGCTGTCCTCGGCGGAATAGCGGATTTGCACCCCCCAGCGATCCCCCCGGCCCAGTTCGCCCTCAATCATCGCCCCCAGATGGGCATGATTGATCACCAGCTCATGGTAGCCTGCCGCCGCAAGCCGCTCGATGTGATGGACGATGAGCGGCTTACCCAGTACCGGCAACAGGGGTTTCGGCAAGCTGTCGGTCAACGGCCGCATGCGCTCACCGCGGCCCGCGGCCAAAATCATGGCTTTCATTGTGTTGTGTTTCTGGATGGGGACCTTACAGATGCAGGGTAGCATTTCCGAACGACCCGTGCGTTCACTACTCGAAAGTATAGCTGTTTTGACCCCGGGCTCGAAGATTACGCCCCGCCGGCTCGGTCACTTTGACGTATGGGTGGCCGCGCCCCGCGCACACCCAACGGGGCGTTGTCTGCAGGACAGAAGGTTGCAGTAGGACAACCCATGGTCCGGAAAAAATTCGTCGTGGTGGGGTGGAAGACGGATTGAATGTCTTCAATCCGGATCAACGGGGGCGTCGATGATCCCAGGGATAGCAGAGGTGTCTGTACCGGGCAGTTGCCCGGCCCGGCTCATCCCTTCATCGCATCGAAAAACTCATCGTTGGTCTTGCTGACCTTGAGTTTATCGAACAGGAATTCCATTGCAGCCAATTCATCCATGGGGTGCAGAATCTTGCGCAGAATCCACATCTTTTGCAGTTCATCGGGTTTCATCAGCAACTCTTCCCGACGGGTGCCGGAACGGTTGATGTTGATTGAGGGAAAGATGCGTTTTTCCGCGATGCGACGATCCAGGTGGACCTCCATGTTACCGGTGCCTTTGAACTCTTCGTAGATCACATCGTCCATGCGTGAACCGGTATCCACCAGGGCGGTCGCCAGGATAGTCAGAGACCCCCCTTCCTCCACATTGCGCGCCGCACCGAAGAAACGTTTCGGACGGTGCAGGGCATTGGCGTCCACGCCACCGGTCAACACCTTACCTGAGGACGGCACCACAGTGTTGTAGGCCCGCGCCAGACGGGTGATGGAATCAAGCAGAATCACCACGTCGCGTTTGTGCTCGACCAGCCGCTTGGCCTTTTCAATGACCATTTCCGCCACCTGAACATGCCGCGTGGCCGGCTCGTCGAAGGTACTGGAAATCACTTCGCCACGCACAGAACGGGCCATCTCGGTTACCTCCTCGGGACGTTCGTCGATCAGCAGGACAATCACGTAGCACTCAGGGTGGTTATGAGTGATCGATTGCGCGATGTTCTGCAGCATCATCGTCTTACCCGCTTTGGGCGGGGATACGATCAGACCGCGCTGACCCTTGCCGATGGGCGCCACCAGGTCGATGGTGCGGGCGGTGATGTCCTCGGTACTGCCGTTTCCGATCTCCAGGTGAAAGCGTTTGTTGGCGAACAGGGGGGTGAAGTTTTCAAACAGGATTTTGCTCTTGGCATTTTCCGGTTTGTCGTAATTGATCTCATCGACCTTCAGCAGCGCGAAGTAACGTTCACCATCCTTGGGGGGACGGATCTTACCGGAAATGGTGTCACCGGTGCGCAGGCTGAAACGGCGGATCTGACTGGGCGAGACATAGATGTCATCAGGCCCGGCCAGATAGGAACTGTCCCCGGAACGCAGAAAACCGAATCCGTCCTGCAGGATCTCCAGTACCCCGTCGCCGAAGATGCTTTCCCCTTTCTTGGCGTGCGCTTTGAGGATGGCGAAGATCAGATCCTGCTTGCGGGTCCGGGCCATTCCTTCGATTTTCATGGAGTTGGCCAGGTCCGCCAGTTCAGAGACTGGCATTTTCTTGAGTTCGGTCAGGTTCATAGTGGTACAGACGTTGTTGTTGATGATGAGAAACGAGTCAGGAAGGAAATCCGCCCAAACCGGGCTTAATTTTGTGTTCTTTTGTCGTTGATTGGATTCGGGTCGAGCCGGAGCAGCGGGGCAGAGCGTCTTCAGAGGTCAGAACAGGCAGACAGTGGCGGCAGATCCGGCGCCCGAGAAAATGTTATCAAAGGTTGCTGTCGATAAAAGCCACGAGTTGCGACTTGGATACCGCACCCACTTTGGTCGCCTCGACTTCGCCGTTCTTGAACAGCATCAGCGTGGGGATTCCACGGATTCCGTAACGCGGCGGGGTATTGGGATTCTCGTCGATATTCAGTTTCGCCACCTTCAGACGACCGTCGTATTCTTTGGCGATTTCATCGAGCACCGGCGCGATCATCTTGCAGGGACCGCACCATTCAGCCCAGTAATCGATCAGTACCGGCTGGCTGGACTGCAGCACATCGGATTCAAAGGAATCGTCGGTTATATGAACAATAAGCTCACTCATTGATTGAGGATCTCCAACTTGAATGCTTGGGGATTTCGAATGGACGCGAATCGCTTCTATTCACCTGTATGAATCCAGTCCGACACCGTGTGACTAGCTTTGTATCGGGGGGAGCAACTGGATAGGATTGGTAATTGAATATCAAAAACAAACATATTTCAAGACCCTGTGGCAAAAATCAAACCCTCTGATTGGTTTTTGCCGGGGCTGAGACACATTTTTCACCCCTGCCAGTGGCGAAACCGGAATATTGTTACTCAATTCGAGAATCTCAATCAGCGCGATCTGCCAAGCAAAACAGACTCAGGCGTCGTCGGCCGGTGGGTTTTCCTCTCGCAGCAATGATTCGATCTGACAGAGTTTCGCCACGGAAAGCAGGGACTCCGGCATGCCTCGCAAACGCAGACTCGCATTACGCTGCAACGCTTCCGCCTTCCACTCCAGCAGTAATGCCAGCCCGGCGCTGTCCGCACGCTTCACCCCAGACAGGTCGATGTCCATTTCCGCTTGCTGGCCAAACAGGGACCGGGACTGCTGCAGCAACCCCCGGGCCGTAGCGAAGGTCATGGCGCCCTGTACCTGATAGTGGAACGCACCCTGGCGGACGATCTGCGCCTCGGACGCAGAATCAGGGGTCACTTGAGAACGCATTTTCTTCTGCCTTGCTGAACAGAAACTGGCCGATGATCTCTTCCAGCACCAGGGCCGATTGAGTCAAAGTGAGTTCGCTGCCCTGTGCCAGATTCTCCAGGCTGCCCCCCGGATCCAGCCCTATGTACTGCTCACCGAGTAGCCCGGAGGTGTATATCTTGGCAATGCTGTCGTCAGGGATCTGGTTGTACTTGGGATCGATCGAAAGCGTCACCACCGCTTCATAGCTGGTTTGATCGTAGCGAATGCCGGAGACGCGCCCGATCCTCACCCCCGCCATGGAGACCGGGGAGCGCACCTTCAGCCCACCGATGTTATCGAACCGGGCAGTGACCTCGTAACCCTCCTCGCCGGAGATGCTGGCAAGGTTGCTGACCTGCATCGCTAGGAAGAAAAGCGCAACCAGCCCGGCTGCCATGAAAAAGCCGACAGTGATTTCCAAGTGTCTCATCTTCATCATTATTCTCCGAACATCAACGCGGTCAATACAAAATCCAATACCAGGACCGCAAGGGATGAATGCACCACTGTGCGGGTGGTGGCCTCGCTCACACCACTGGAAGTGGGGACTGCATCATATCCCTGAAACAGGGCGATCCAGGCACACACGAAACCGAACACAAAACTCTTGATGACCCCGTTGATCACGTCTTCGCCCCAGTCGATCTTTGACTGCATCTGACTCCAGAACGCACCATCGTCGACGCCCAGCAGCCCCACTGAGACGAAATAACCACCGATTACGCCCACTGCGCTGAACATCGCCGCCAGCAACGGCATGGAAACAAAGCCGGCATAGAAACGGGGCGTGAGAATGCGGCGCACCGGATCCACGGCCATCATCTCCAGACCGGACAGCTGCTCAGTGGCCTTCATCAGGCCGATTTCCGCAGTCAGCGCGGACCCGGCGCGGCCGGCGAACAGCAGGGCCGTAACCACCGGTCCGAGTTCGCGCACCAGGGATGCCGCCACCATCACGCCCAGGCTGTCCTCGGCGCCGAACTGGGAAAGCACGTAGTAACCCTGCAGGCCCAGCACCATGCCGACAAACAATCCCGACACAATGATGATGGTGGTGGTGCGCACACCAATGCTGTGGATCTGGCTGATCAGCAGGCCCAGCCGGGTCAGCAGACTGCCGATACCCAGAAGTATCTGCACCAGTAGCAGATGTCCGCGCCCAAGACGCTCCAGGGCGCTCAGACCCAATCGACCGAAACGCGCCAGCGTATCCAGCATCAATGCCCCTCCCGCATGCTCAACAGATCCTCGAGCAGTTCCGGCGCCTGATAGTGAAATCCCACCGGTCCATCGGGCAAGCCGCCGAGAAACTGTTTCACCGCCGCAGAGCTTGAAGACTGCAACTGATCGGGAGTGCCGGATTCGACCACTTTGCCCTGGGAGATGACATACGCATGATCGGCGATTCCCAGGGTCTCCTCCACGTCATGGGAGACCAGGATACTGGTAATCCCCACCGCGTCGTTGAGTCGCCGGATCAACTGCGCCAGAACCCCCATCGAAATGGGGTCCTGACCGGTAAACGGTTCATCGTACATGACCATCATCGGATCCAGGGCAATCGCCCGCGCCAGCGCCACCCGCCGGGCCATACCGCCGGACAGTTCGGAAGGCATCAGCGCCCGCGCGCCGCGCAACCCCACCGCCTCGAGCTTCATCAGCACCAGCCGGCGAACCATGGTCTCCGGCAGATCGGTGTGCTCCCTGATCGGATAGGCCACATTGTCATAGACGTTGAGATCGGTGAGCAGGGCGCCGCTCTGAAACAGCATCCCCATGCGCATGCGCAGCTGATACAGCGCCTTGCGCGAAAGCCGGTGCACATTCTGCCCATCCACCTCGATGCTCCCCGAGGTGGGGTGCAACTGACCGCCGATGAGTTTCAGCAGGGTGGTCTTGCCGGTACCGCTGGGCCCCATGATCGCGGTTACCCTGCCCTTGGGAATATCCATATCCACCCCGTCAAAGATCACCCTTTGACCATGAGAGAAGTGCAGGTCACGGATCTTGATTAGCGGAGGGTCGAGGTTCACGATGAGGGGACGCCTTTACATGCGTAGAAGGTGGCAACGTGCCGACATTGTGTCCGGGTGCCGGGGCAGCGTCAAGGGAGCGGGTCGCACGATAATCTCATCGAACCAGGAAGCGTTTGTAATCTGATGCCAATGCGTTGAAACGCAAAACGGCGAGGTTGACACCCCGCCGTTTGCCTGGTTCGCAACAACTTCAGTCTGCAGAATCAGTCATTAATAATGATGTAGCCCGTGGTTGTGGTGCCACCCGGGGTAGTGACCTGAATCGTCATGATGCCGGTCTCGTCACCCGCCTGACGATTCTCGGTCGGGGAAATCGCAACCCGGTAATTGACAACACCCTGATCGAGTCCGGCATTCGCATTCGTGTTGGGTATAGTGAAAGAGTTGCTGGTCTCAACCGTGCCGTTGGTGGTGGTGAAGGAGATCGATGTGCCCTGGGGAAGAATCTGCCCAAACACCGAGCCCATGATGGTAAAGGTAAACGATGTCAAACCAGCCGAGACATCCACCGCCAGGAAACCATCCGCCAGATTGACATTCTGTCCTTCCAGGAGGATCACCGCACTCGACTCGGCCATCACCAGGGCCAGGCTGTCGCGCACACTGATGTTCTTCTCACTGCTGCACGATACCACGGTGATCGGACTGACATTGTAACAAACGCCCGGGTCCTCGCCTGCAGCCACCGCATTCGCAGCTTCAGCAACGGCCGCGGCATCGCAGCACAAGGCGCCGTTGTAGTCTGGGTCGACGTCTGCGTCGTCATACAGGTTGTTGTTGTTGAAATCGACGAATTCCTCGCTGACAGGATCCCGCACACCATCCTCGTTGTCATCCCGATAGGCCTCGGGCATGTTGGCATATGGGGTATCGCCCGCATCAAGCACACCATTGCCGTTGGCATCCACGAACGATTCCTCACCCAGCATGGTGGCGAGGATGGTTACACGTCCCCAACCGCCTGGCTGCAGATCTTCCAGCGGGCGGGGGTTCGAACTCGTCCACAACACCGTGCAGGTACCGTCACCGGTCTGGCACTGGGACTGAATCTGCCCACCCTCGGTGGTGAAGTACACGGCCGTTCCATCCGGTACCGGATTGTTGAAGTGATCGGCGGCGTGCACCGTGATTTCCACATTCACCCCATCGATGTTCATCGACTCGGGGTTGAGTGTCTCGGCGCTCAGCGACATGCTGTTCTGATCAGAGACACCCGTGGAGATGACCAGTCCGTCAGACTGGGTTGAAATCAGCGGATTCGATGCCAGGGATGCGGTGACCCGAACTGTCGTGGGTACCGTGCCGGATTTTACATCCGTGCGGACGATGCCGTTGATATCACTGGTGGACTTCTCCGAACCCGGGGGAATCGCAACACCGCCGATATCGGTGTTGAGAGAGAAATTGACGATCTGTTGTGACACCGGATTGCCATTCGTATCCAGCACCTGGAAAGAAACCTTGGAAACTTCCGTCAGGCCCACACCGCGAATACCGATGACGGAGGGCTCAGCCGTGACGAACTGCATGGAACCGATTTCCGCAGGCTGAATCGTAACATTGCCGGAAGCGGTCGATGTGTTTCCGTTCACCGTGGATGTCGCCCGGATCGTGTCCTGTCCGGAGCAGCCCTGCGCTACGTAGGTGGTCGTCACGATACCATCCGCAGTGTCCACCGAGGCATCGATGGTGGCCAGCCCGCTCGCCACACAGTCCGAGGTGAAGGTTACAATCGCGCTGTCCTGGTAGAGGTTACCCGTCAGGTCTGCAAGGGTCGCCCTCACGGAAGTCTGCCCACCCGCGGAGAGTGACGATACAGCGATATTCAGCTCACCGGGCTCGAACGAATCTCCGGATCCGTTACCGAGGTAGATGACCGCTTCCCCGGTACCCACATCGTCAATAGTTCCACCCGTTCCGCTGTCCGTACCATCACCCCACGGAGTTTCAGCATCGCCACCTCCGCAAGCGGCCAGCACAAACATGAGGAAGAACGGGGTGAGAACACGCGCAAAACCTGTCATGGCAAACTCCAAAATCCCATAGGAAACAGTCCATTAAGGGAGGAAACTTAGACTAATTTCTTAATACTATACAATCACTCGGGTAATGCAAGGGATTATAAGCCATCCAAAGGCGCTTTTTTTTGCCCTAAAGCCAACCCACTTCACGCTTTCGTACAAGCGAGAAAGCCGTTCGCCTGATCGCTCCCCACCGAGCTTCATCAGGGTAGCGGCCAGATTCAGATTCCCTTTAACCGCGCACCCGACGCGGCATGTGAATACAGAAAAACCTCCCTGAAACCAATCACTAGCCTCGCAAGTCAGATCATCAGGCGTTCCACCGGCTGGCCCTTGAGCAGATGTTGTTCGAGGATTTCGTCCAGATCGTCCCGGTCGACGAATGTGTACCAGACCGCATCCGGGTAAACCACCAGGACCGGCCCCAGGTCGCAACGATCCAGGCAACCGGCGGTATTCACCCGGATTCCGCCCGGGCCGGACAACCCGGCCTGTTTGACCCGCGCTTTCAGGTAATCGCGCATCTCCCGGGAGCCGTGCTGAGCACAGCAGGGCCTGCCATCCGAACGCTCATTGACACAGAAAAACAGGTGGTAGCGGAAATAGGACATGTCAGATACCTCGTAATGCTTGGTCTGCCGGGTTTGAGCCACGGGTTTGCACAGCCACCGGCAGACAGATAAGAGTATGACATGATATCCCCTGCCCGGGCTTGCTGCCCGCTACTCAGGCACAATCACGACTCTACGCATGGGGAGATACCCAGCGGGTCATCGAATCGGGTAAGATGCCTAGCTTTGCGAGCTGAATCTGCCCGTTGTGACTCCCGAACACCTGCTTTCAGAGGCGGACCGCTGCGTGAAGTGCGGTCTGTGTCTGCCTCATTGCCCAACCTACCGGCTACTCGCCAGTGAGGCCGATTCACCCCGGGGCAGAATCAGCCTGATGCAGGCACTTGCGAAAGGCGAACTGGGCACCACCTCACGCCTCGGAGCCCATCTGGACCGCTGCTTGGGCTGCCGCGCCTGTGAATCGGCCTGTCCCTCGGGTGTGCGCTATGCACAACTGCTCGACGCAAGCCGCACCCTGATGCGTCAGCAGATGGGTACGAAACAGGTCTGGAAACGACTCCTGGAGCCTTTGATCCGTGCGGATCGCCTGGCGCGCTGGATCCGGGTCTACGCCGTTCTCGAGCGGCTGCATATCCCCACCCTGCTGCGCATGCTGCCCGTCCCCAGCGTCCAGCGGACACTGTCCCTGGCCCGTCAACTCAACCCCCGGACCACCCGCCCCGGCGGACTCTACCCATCCGCCACACCCACCGGTCGCCTGGTGCAGCTGTTCACCGGTTGCGTGGCGCCCCATGTGGAGCATTCGCTGATGCAGGCCGCCCTCAACCTCCTGCATCACCTGGGGTATGCGGTGGAGGTCCCCAGGGGCCAGGTCTGCTGCGGCGCGCTGCAGCGTCACAACGGTTTCGAGGACGAAGCCGATGCGCTTTGCCAGGAAAACCGGGCACAGACCCGCAAAAGCCGGGCGGAATGCCTGATCACCCTGGCCAGCGCCTGTCACCTGGAACTGAGTGAGCACCAGGCCAGCGAATTGCCCCTGCTGTCGATTGTCGATTTCCTGCTGGATCTTCCGACGGAGCAATTTCCTGTGCTGAGCCCCCTGCCCTGCAAAGCCGCCCTGCACGTTCCGTGCTCGGCCCGTGAGGACCGCAGCCAGGAACTGCTCGGCCGAATCCCCGACCTGGAGCTGGTGCCGCTGCCCGAGAATTCTCTCTGCTGCGGCGCTGCCGGGAGTTACCTGGTGATGCAACCTGAGCTCTCACGACAGCTGGGGCGGAAAAAGATCAAACACCTCAAAGCCACCGGCGCCAGACTCCTGCTCACTACCAATACCGGCTGCGCCCTGCAGTTTCGGGAACTCATCGCCGAGGCGGGACTCACAATCGAGGTACTTCACCCGGCCGAGTTGATCCTCAGACAATGGCTGGGACAGGCGGGCGGGTTTGAGCAGGGTTGAATGCAACCCGGGGATGGCGGTAAGGTTTCAACCCGCCCGGACAGGCCACTGAAGGAGCGCTTCCATGTCACACCGAGATTATGCACCGTCCGACCGGTTCCTGATGGGACTGGACACCGCGGTCCGAACCCTGTTCGGCCGTCCCCAGGTAACAGAGCGGGAAGATCCGGCCTCGGCTCATGAAGAGGCCGAGATGAGTGATGAGGAGCGGGATCTCACCGCCCGTCTGATGCGCATCAACCACACCGGTGAGGTTTGCGCCCAGGCGCTGTACCAGGGACAGGCCCTGACCGCGAAACTGCCTGAGATACGTCACCGTCTGGAACGTGCCGCCCAGGAGGAAAACGATCACCTGGCCTGGTGCGAAAACCGACTTGATGAACTGGGCAACCGCAAGAGCCTGCTCAACCCGATATGGTATGCGGGTTCGTTCATGCTGGGTGCGGCCGCCGGTCTGGCGGGCGACAAATGGAGTCTTGGTTTCGTCGCGGAGACGGAACACCAGGTGGAAGCCCATCTGGACTCCCATCTGCAGCGGATTCCCCCTCAGGACAGAAAAAGTCATGCAGTGCTGGAACAGATGAAAGAAGATGAGATGCAGCATGCCAACATGGCGCTCGAAGCGGGTGGCGCGCCGCTGCCGACACCGATCCGGCTGGCCATGAAATTCACCGCCAAGCTGATGACGAAGTCCGTCTACCACCTGTAGCGTCGCGTGTCACACTGCCGGCTGTTGAAATTCGATTAGGACATCAGGATTCGGCGCCGAAATCCGCTCAAACTGCTCGTTGACTCACGCCAATTGCGCTTTTGCGAAAAATACCGACTTGACCCGCTTGGGCCCGAGGAATCGGCAGGGCCTGCTAACCCGCGTCAGAGTTGATGAGCGTGGTTTCCACCACTTTCTGTTGATCGATGGCGACGACTTGAACGGCCAGGGTCAGACCAAATCCCAGAATTGCCAGTAAAACCACAACGGCGAAGAAATCGGGTTTATGACGGGGAGATTGTCTGTTCATATCAGTTCAAGCCTATTCAATGACTTAATTACAATTATTCGCGCACTTCCTGCTCTAAACCTTGACCTGGATCACGCTGCGCAAGAGAAATCTGGACAACGTTCACAAAGCCGTTCGTTACAACTCCACGGACCAGACAGATGCACGCTTTACCAGACCTGCGTATTCAGTGTCTGCTGATCCCTGGTCACTCAGCACCGCTATTTTCCATCCTGGGCTGCAGCTTCCGTGGCACCCATTTCACCCAGCAAACCGGAGACCTTGGCATGTTGCCCCCGATTGGCCAGTCCCAGAGCAGTGTTGCCCGCCTGATCCGCCGCATTCACATCCACCCCGCGTTGAATCAGCAGCCTGACCACATCCAGGTGACCAAAAGCGGCGGCTTCCATCAAAGGGGTGATCCCGCGGCCATCCGCCACACCCGGATCGGCGCCGGCCGCCAACAGCGCCTGAGCCGTTTGCAGGTTGCCGTTGAAGGCGGCGAAATGCAGCGGGGTTCGCCCAGCGGGATTGGCCGAATCCGGATTTACGCCCTGAGCCAGAAGGTCATTGAGGCGGGAAACCTCGCCCGACATCGCCGCAGAGATCAGCGCCATACCATCCGTATCGGCGGCCTCCGCCCATGCGCAGGAACCGACCAGCAACGCCAGCAGTAGTAACCCGTATTTCATCAACGCCCTGTTTCATCAACAACCGGTCTGACCAACATAGCGGCACAGGCTTTTATTTCTTAAACGACTGCCTCAACTGCCCGATCCAGCCGGCCTGTGGTTTCGAAGGATTGCACTCGACACTTCGCCTCAGTAATCTTAGAGGTGTGTCGGCCAGGCAGAAAACGAACTGCCGCCGAGTCCCGGCGGTGCAACTGCCGGCAACCCGTAAAGAAGAGACAACGACCAGGTTTGATCAACGATGGATAAGGAAACGAGCCACCAAATCGATGTTCATGTTGAGAGCCGCTACGTGGAGGCTCAGTCACTCCCCACCGAGCATCGCTTCGTTTTCTCCTATACGGTCACCATCCGTAATGAAGGATCCACCACAGCCCGACTCCTCAAACGCCACTGGATCATCACCGATGCCAATGGAAAGATTCAGGAGGTGCGTGGCGAAGGCGTGGTCGGTGAGCAACCACAACTCAATCCCGGCGAAACCTTCCGCTACACCAGCGGTACGGTACTCGACACCCCGGTTGGCAGCATGCAGGGGAGTTACGACATGATCGATGCGCATGGCAACCATTTCGACGCCATGATACCGGCCTTTTCCCTGGCGAGACCCGGCAGTCTTCACTGACGCCCGAATCCACCCCTGACACCCAAGGTTCTGATCATGGCGGTGTATGCCATCGGCGACATTCAGGGATGTTACGACGAACTCTGCCGTCTGCTTGAACGGATTGAGTTCGACCCCTCACGGGACAAACTCTGGTTTGCGGGCGACCTGGTCAACCGGGGCCCCCACTCACTGCAGGTACTGCGTTTCGTTAAATCACTGGGAGACCGGGCGATCAGCGTACTGGGCAACCATGACCTGCACCTGCTGGCATTATCCCAGGGCAATCTGAGTCATTCGAAACACGGCGGGCTGGATGAAATTCTGCAGGCAGCGGATCGGGACGACCTGATCGACTGGCTGCGGCACTGTCCGGTCATGCACCACAGCCGCAAGCGAGGCTACAGTCTGATTCACGCCGGCCTCCCGCCGCAATGGAATCTTCGCCAGGCCCGGGAGTGCGCCCGGGAACTGGAGACGACCCTGCGTGGGCCGGGGTTTCACGACTTTTGTCAGAATATGTACGGCAACCAGCCTGAGCTTTGGGATGAGCACCTGCAGGGCATGGATCGACTGCGGTTCATCACCAATTGTTTTACCCGATTGCGCTACTGCATGCCCGATGGACGTCTCCACATGGCGGACAAGGGACCCCCCGAGCAGCACCTGCAGGGCGCAGTCCCCTGGTATCAGGCACCGCATCGCAAGACCCGCAATGAGCGGATCCTGTTCGGTCACTGGTCCACCCTGGGGTATCGGCATATCGGCCAGGTCTGGTCACTGGACAGTGGCTGCCTGTGGGGAGGGCGCCTGACCGCCCTGCGGATTCGTAAGCATAAGCCACCGGAGCCCTACCATCTGCACTGCTGATGAGGCTTAAGCCGCGCTTCATCGACGCACTGGCTGTGGGTTGGACAAATATCCCAGGGGATTGCCTGGAGAGGTGGGGGGGTAACCTGATTGTGACTTGCCCTGCGAGTTCCCGACTTGATGTCATGTCCATCCGGATTCGGATCAGACCATCGGATTCGTTTCTTACCTGAGATTCGCCTCAGGGAAGCCGCCGCTCGTAGGTCAGGAAGGTGCAGTCATAGGGGTTTTTCTCGTCCGCCGGGCGGCTTTCTCGAGAGGTCTCCTGCCACTGATTCCAGTCGATCTCGGGGAATACTGCATCTCCGTTCAGTTCCGCTTCCACCCGGGTCAGGTAGAGCCGGTCCGCGTTCGGCAGTATGGCCGTGTACAGCTGTGCACCACCCACGATCATGATTTCCGGTGTCCCCTGCAGCAGCCGCATCGCCTCATCGAGGCTGGACACCCGATCCGCGCCTTCTGCCTGAAAGTCCGGGTTACGGCTCACCACAACATGACGCCGACCCGGCAGCAGCCCCGGCAGGGACTCCCAGGTGCGTCGTCCCATAACCATCGGCTTACCCAGGGTCAGTGCCTTGAAATGTTGAAGATCCACGGGCAGATGCCAGGGCAGGCGGTTGTCCCGCCCGATTACGCCGTTGCGGGCCATCGCGGCAATCAGAGAAATCATCGGTTTCACGACGGCATCCTGTTCAGACCGCGACCGGCGCCTTGATATGCGGGTGCGGGTCATAGTCAAGCAGCTCGAAATCCTCGAAGCGGAAATCGAAGATCGTCTTCACATCCGGATTCAGACGCATCCCCGGCAGCGCCCGTGGTTCCCGGGAAAGCTGCAACTCCACCTGGTCCAGGTGATTGCTGTAGAGATGAGCGTCACCAAAGGTATGCACGAATTCACCCGGCTGCAACCCGGTGACCTGGGCCAGCATCAGGGTCAGCAGGGCATAGGAGGCGATATTGAAGGGAACACCGAGAAAGATGTCCGCACTGCGCTGATAGAGCTGGCACGAGAGCTTTCCCTGGGCAACGTAGAACTGGAACAGGCAATGACAGGGCGGCAGGGCCATCTGATCCACCTGGGCGGGATTCCAGGCCGAGACGATCAGACGCCGGGAGTCGGGATTGTCATGGATCTGCTGAATCAGCTGGCTGATCTGGTCGATGCTGCCCCCCTGCGGATTGGGCCATGAGCGCCATTGATAGCCGTAAACCGGCCCCAGATTGCCCGCCTCATCTGCCCATTCATCCCAGATACTCACTCCATGCTCCTTCAGATAGCGGATATTCGTATCCCCCTTCAGAAACCAGAGCAGTTCGTGGATGATCGAGCGCAGGTGAAGTTTCTTGGTGGTCAGGGCGGGAAATCCGTCCCCCAGGTCGAAGCGCATCTGGTAACCGAACACGCTGCGGGTTCCGGTACCGGTCCGGTCTTCCTTGACGACTCCGGTATCGCGCACATGGCGCATTAAATCGAGATACTGTTTCATGCCCTGCCCTGTGGATTGCCCGGCAAATCGCTGTACTGGTTCATCTGGCCGGCCGGTAGGCCAGGTAGAGCAATAGCATACCAAACAAAATCATAGGTGCGCTCAACAACTGACCCATGGTCAACCAGTCAAACGCGAGATATCCGTACTGGGCATCGGGGAGGCGCACGAATTCCACCGAGAAACGAAAGATACCGTAGCACACCAGAAACAATCCGGAGACTGCCCGGCGCGGCCTGGGCCTGGACGAGAAAACCCACAGGATCAGGAACAGCAGCACCCCTTCCAGGAAGAACTCGTAGAGTTGATTCGGATGTACCGGGGGGGACAATTCGCTGCCAGGAGGCAGACCCAGGCGTGCGCACAGATCATCGGAGATATCACAGGGCACCCGCATGCCCCAGGGCAATCGGGTGATGCCCCCCCAGAGCTCCGCGTTGATGAAGTTACCCAGACGACCTGCGCCGAGGCCAATGGTGACCAGGGGGGCGATGAAATCGGTTGCATCAAAGAAGGTCTTGCCCTGCTTGCGGGCAAACAGCCACATGGCAAGCAGCACCCCGAGCAAGCCCCCATGAAATGACATGCCCCCATGCCAAACCTGCAGGAGAATCAGGGGATTGTGGAGGAATGTCGGCAGATCGTAGAACAGGAGATAACCGACCCGGCCACCAATCACCACCCCGATGACGATATAAAAGACGATATCGTCCACCTGGTCGGCGCTCCAGACCATGCCCGGTTTACCGACCCGGACGCGTCCCAGCAGCCAGCCACCGAGAAAGCCGATCAGATACATCACCCCGTACCAGTAGAAGGTGACAGACCCGATGGTCAACAGTTCTGGATCAAGTTGGGGATAGGTCAGCATGGCTCGGCATATTACCACAGGAACCGCGTTCGCCAATCGATTGGAATTTCCTAAGCCCCGGATTTAATGACAGTTTAGTCATGTTACCATTCTGTGACTCAGGTCACACTAACCCAGGGTACTGGAATTAAGTTCGCAGGCGAAATGACGGACTTCTTCAAAGTGTCAAGTTTTTGATCGCCACGCCGCTACCACGTACAAGATGATGCAAACACCCTTTTTGGCATCCGATGGGAAGGACAATGAGCTACGTACACGCACAAAAATTTGAAACTTATATACCGCGGGAAATGGATACTTTAGGCTCTCGACTGCGCAGAAAGAGACGTGAACGGGGTTGGACCCAGGAACAACTCGCCCTCCGCGCCGGTACCAACCAGGCGGTCATTCAGAAGATCGAGAATGGCAAGAGTCTGCGCCCCAGGAAAATCGATGAGATCGCCCAGGTCCTCGACGTCAATCCTGCCTGGTTGATGTTTGGTGAAACCAATTCCACAGTCATGGACGATGAGTCCATTGAAGTCGCCAAAGCCTGGCATAACCTGCCCGAACCCATTCGCAGCCGGATCAAACGCAACATCTTCGAACAGGTCCTGCTGCATTCAAACAAGAAATAGCCCCTTCCCATTACCCCGGGATGCCGACAGGTCTCCCGGGGAATGCCTCACTGATTCCCCCTCAGCAATACCGAGAGATCAAATCTCTCACCCGGCGTCTTATGGTCTGTTAACACTAGTCCAATATGCCCTGTCGAATCCTTTACGCCTTCCCGGACGAGGGTGGTTACAGTCGATTTTTCATTCCCCCACCCGAAAACCCCGCAAACACCTGCCTCGACACTTCAGATCGGTTCTGCAAACCCGGCTTATCCGGTGGGGATCAGCGTCACTGACAAGACCTGCCAGCACAAACCGGCACAGTGCGCGAGGTGCGTCCAGTTAGCGAATGCGCGCCGGATTCAAGACTAGAATTTGTAGGAAACCCCAAAGGAGAAAACCGGGTAGTAACGGTAGTCCTCCAGTTCTTCCTCGAAGCGCGCCTCTTCCTGTGCCAGATCATTGGGATCGACCAGATCCGCACCCATCCCGGTCGCCGAGAGGTTCACCCGGCCGGTACCCTGATACATGATGCCGAGATCCACATTGAATCCCCACCCTCTCTCACGCAACAGCGCGGATTCCCAGCCAAGTCCCAGGTAGGGGGCGAAGCTGCGAAAATCCACTTCCGCCTTGAGACCGGCATCGCGATACAGGGTATCCCCAATGGTGATGGAACTGGCGGTGCTTTCACCACGAATTTCATTGTTATTGCGCAGGAAACCGGCGGTAAATCGCAGCGGGACGTCGAACGGATGCCAGTCAGCGAACAGCGAGATGCTCTGCCAGTCCAGGTCCAGGTCGTATTCGACGTCATCCACCCGCTCGGTGGCCTCATACTGGTAGCGGTTGAGTCCGAGACGCGCCGAAAACTGCTCGGTCAGACCAAAGCCGCCTTCCACGCTGAGACCCAGACTGCCCAACCGGGCACTGACCACCGGCCCCTCTGCCAGGGCCGTCAAAGGCAAACAACTCATGCCAACCCATACCAACAAGCGTGTGTTCATTGATTTCCACCTGCCGAACATTCCCTTGATACGCTGTGTGGCCGAGTCGCATCCCGAGAGCATCGAGACAACCCGGACCATAATCAGATAGACGGCGATCCGCAGCGATTCTTTAGCGGCAGCCGGGATGTCAGCCGCTGCAGATCCCGGGTTGATCCTGGCGAATGGGAACCTGAACCGGCAACCCTGCCGGGTTTGCAAGCACCTGTTCAGAGGTCACCCTTACCATTCCTGCAACCTGAATCTGGTTACGAGGTAGTCGCGGGGCACTCCATGACATGGCGCACACACCGGCTTATCGAGGATTTCCAATCGTTCACACCTGACTGACCGGGGGCCATCGCCTGGAACGGGCAACACCGATCCGCTGCCTTCAGGTATCAGGCGAAAAGCTCACTGAAGGGCATGAAATCCACCAGATCACCCTGGGCCACCGGGGTCAGAGGCGGTAATACCACCAACCCATTGGCCCAGGTCACCGAGGTCATCACTCCGGAAGAGGGATTGGAGAACAGCCTGACGATCTGCCGACCTTCCGCATCCACTTCAAGGCGTCCCCGGGCGTACTCCTGGCGCCGGTCGCCGCCGGACTTGTCGAATCCCGCCACAACCTTGCGCATCAGCGGCCGCACCGGGTCCCCCTGCCCCTGCATCAACCGTATGAAAGGCATCATGAAAACCGAGAAGGTCACGAACACCGAGACCGGATTGCCCGGCGCACCCAGAAAAGGTACGTCACCGAGCCAACCGAAGGCGAGGGGCTTACCCGGACGACTGGCAATCTTCCAAAGTTCAAGGGAACCGAGCTGCTCTACCGCGGGTTTGACATGATCCTCTTCTCCCACCGACACACCGCCGGAGGCCAGCACCAGGTCCGCGCTTTCGGCGGCCTGTCGCAGCGCTTCACAGGTGGCATCAAAGGTATCCTCCACAATGCCTGCGGGGACCACTTCACAACCCAGCTTCTGCACCAATCCCCCCAGCGTGAACTGATTGGAGTTGTAGATCTGACCGTCGCCCAACGGCTCACCGGGCATCACCAGCTCATCGCCACTGGCCAGGATCGCCACTCTGAGGGGGCGGTAGACACTTAGTTGCGCGGCCCCGACGGATGCCGCCAACCCCAGGTGTTGTGGTTCCAGTCTCAAGCCTGGCTTGAGGATCTCCTCGCCCTGCAGAATATCCTCTCCCGCACGCCGGATGTTGGCGCCCGCGGCAACCGGTCGTTCCTGCACCCACAACTCATCGTCCCGCATCTCGCAGACCTCCTGGATCACTACGGTATCGGCTCCCGGGGGGATCGGCGCACCGGTGAAAATACGCGCTGCGGTACCGGGTTCCAGGGCCGTTCCCGTCGTCCCGGCAGGGATCCGCTGGGTTACCCGCAGCCCCCGGGTTTCACTCAGATCCTGGTAACGCAAGGCATAACCATCCATGGCGCTGTTATCCCAGGGTGGCACGTCCACCTGGCTCTGCACCGGATCCGCCAGGATGCGCCCCAGACCCTGCTGCAGAGGAAGCGTCTCGCGATCCCGCATGGGCCGGGCCTGCTGCAACAGGAAGCTCAGCGCCTCCTCAACCGCTTTCATGGGACTCTGGTTGCGATCACAACCCGCGTCTGTCTGATTCATGCCGTCCGCCTTGTGTCAGGGCTGGTTGCCTAGGGCCTGTTAACACTGATCCGACAGGCGCTAGAAACGATAGTCGAAGGATTTCTGAAAACGATGCTTCAATACGTCAAGGGAGACAAAGTGATTTTGCGTTCCGGCCTGCTCCACCTTGACCGCCCCCATCAGCGAGGCAATTCTCCCGGAAGTTTCCCAATCCATGTCATTCATCAAACCATAGATCAGACCGGCGCGGTAAGCATCACCGCAACCGGTGGGATCCGTCACCGCCTTCACCGGCGCCGCCGGAATTTCAATGACTCCGCTGCGGGTATGGATCTCGGAACCTTTGGCGCCCCGGGTAACGACCAGGGCCTCGACCATTTCGGTCAAACCCTTGAGACTTTTACCCGTACGTTCCTGCATCAGTTTCACTTCATAGTCGTTGAAGGCCATCCAGGTTGCCTGCTCGGCAAAGGTCAGCAACTCTTGCCCATCGAACAGAGGCATGCCCTGTCCCGGGTCGAACAGGAAAGGCGTACCCCGCTCTGCAAACTGCGCGGCATGATCCAGCATTCCCTGGCGCCCGTCCGGAGAGACCACCCCCAGACTGCAACCCTCGATCGCGCTGATGTCGACCTCATGGGCCTGGTTCATGGCACCGGGATGAAAGGCGGTGATCTGATTGTCGTCTTTGTCGGTGGTGATATAGGCCTGGGCTGTGTAACTTCCGGATATCACCTTGACATACTCCCGGCTGACCCCGCAGGCATCCATCCAGCGTGCATAGGGTTCGAAGTCGTCGCCCACCGTACCGACCGGTTTGCCGTCACCCTCCAGCATCTTCAGGTTATAGGCGATATTCCCGGCGCAACCGCCAAACTCGCGTCGCATGTCCGGAACCAGGAAAGAGACATTGAGTATGTGCACCTGTTCCGGAAGGATGTGATGTTTAAAGTGGTCGTGAAATACCATGATGGTGTCGAAGGCGAAAGAACCACAAATCAAAGCCGACATGATTACCTCTCGTTGCAAGGAGGAAGAAATTCCCAACCAGGGGGATTCTACTTCAGAAACCGTGATCCCACAGTACCCACAACCGCGTTGATGCACTGACACAGCCTATCCTGCGATCGACCCGGCCTCCAAACATCCTGCTGCCGGGGTTCAGATCAAGGCCCGGCTCGCTGGCAATGAGCGTTCCCCCGTGAATATCCGCATGACGGGACGAGGCCATGCTTGAACTGCCATTCAACAGGATCAGAACGATCTGGCTGATGAGAATCTGTCAGGACTGAGGGTTTTCAAAACTCGCGGCAGGGTTCTTGATAGCGGCGTCAGCACGCCGTGTCGCTGACAGACTCACTGCTGCAGGAATCGGTATACTCGTTGGCGCAATTGACACCAGGTAACGGGATGCGACTTCCGCAGGGGATCCTGGCCGCCAGGATGGCGGCGTTGGAGGATGCGGGTGATCACCCTGCGCGGGAACTTTACCCGGATAGAGACGGCTCCTTCCAGGCCAGATCGAGTTCCCGGGCCGCACGCACGTCATCCAGGCGTCTCACCGGCATGCTGTGCGGGGCCTGGCGGACCACCTCGGGCTGGGTTTGCGCCTCCTCGAGGATGGTCTTCATGATCTCCACGAAACGGTCCAGGTCTTCCTTGGCCTCGGTTTCCGTGGGCTCCACAAGCAGACATTCCGGCACCAACAGAGGGAAGTAGGTGGTGGGGGCATGCACCCCGTAATCCAGCATCCGCTTGGCGAAGTCCATGGTGTTGACCCCCAGTTCCTTGGCCTGTTTTTTCAACGTCAGTATAAACTCATGACTGGCGCGGCGTTGCGGATAGGCGGCGGTGAAGCCCGCCTCCATCAGGCGCTTCAACAGGTAGTTGGCGTTGAGGGTGGAGTACTCCGCCACCCGGTGCATGCCTTCACGTCCGAGGATTCGCGCATAGATATACGCACGAATCAGAACCCCCGCGTTACCCGCAAACGCGGAGAGCCGGCCGATGCTCTCCGGGCAATCCTTCTCTGTGAGCCAATGGTAATCGGTGCCATCGAAACCGACCCGTGGCACTGGCAGGAACGGCTCCAGACGCTTGCTGACACCCACCGGCCCGGCCCCCGGGCCGCCGCCGCCGTGCGGGGTGGAAAAGGTTTTATGCAGGTTCATGTGAATCACATCGAACCCCATGTCGCCGGGCCGGACCTTACCCAGTATCGCATTCAGGTTGGCCCCGTCGTAATAGAGCAGCCCCCCGGCCTCGTGCACCAGTCCGGCGATCTCCTTGATGCGCCGCTCGAACACGCCCACCGTGGAAGGGTTGGTGAGCATGATGCCCGCGGTCTGGGGACCCAATGCGGCGCGCAGGGCCTCCACGTCGATGTCCCCGTCCGCTCCGGTGGGAATCTCCCGGGTCTTGTATCCGCACATCACCGCCGAGGCGGGATTGGTGCCGTGGGCGGCATCGGGCACCAGGATCTCACTTCGCGCGCTGTCGCCCCGGGCGTCGTGATAGGCGCGAATCATGGCGACACCGGCGAACTCCCCCTGCGCGCCCGCGGCGGGCGACAGGGAGACTTCGTGCATTCCGGTGACTGTCTTGAGAATCTCCTGTAACTCGTACAGACAGGCGAGAAAACCCTGGCTGTGGGTGTCCGGCGCCAACGGATGGCGGGCGAGAAAACCAGGCAGGCTGGCCAGCGTGTTACAGGCCCGGGGGTTGTACTTCATAGTACAGGAACCGAGCGGGTAGAAATGGGTGTCGATGGCAAAGTTCTTCTGCGACAGCCGGGTGTAATGACGTACCGCCTGCATTTCAGAAACCTCGGGCAGGGCCGGAGGTTCCTGGCGTCGCAGTGCCTCCGGAATGCCACTGAGTTCCACCATTTCAAGGGGGGCCTGCGCGGTGGCGCGCCGCCCGGCGCGAGAGTGTTCGTAGATCATGTTGCGCTCACCAATCCGGTTTCAACTGACAGGGGGTTTCGACCTGGGACTCGATCACCCGTTGCAACTTGCTGCGATAGGCTTCGATCTCCTCATCACTGCGCTGCTCCGTGGCGCACACCAGCACCACATTACCCAACTCGGGATAGTCATCACACAGATCGAATCCGCCCAGGACATTGTGCGCAGCCAGGGCCCGCAACGCCCGCTTGGTCTCGATCGGCAGGGTCAGCACCGATTCATGGAATACAGCCCCTTTGAAACGCGGCGCCACTCCCGGCACGCTGCCGAGCGCCTCGATCAGCCTGGCGGTATTGGCGTGGCAGGCCGCGGCGATCCGCTGCAGCCCCACACCGCCCATCAGACTCATGTGAATGGTGGCCGCGGTGACCATCAATCCCTGATTGGTGCAGATGTTCGAAGTCGCCTTGGAACGCCGGATATGCTGTTCACGGGCCTGCAGGGTCAAGGCATATCCGGTCTTGCCATCCAGGTCCACGGTCTTGCCGATGATCCGGCCGGGCATCTGCCGAACCAGCGCATCGGTACAGCAGAGAAAGCCGAAGTAGGGTCCACCGGATGCCAGCGGCGCGCCCAGGGGCTGCCCCTCGCCACAACAGATGTCCGCGCCTGTTTCACCCCAGGCGCCGGCCGGCTTGAGCACTGAAATTACCAGGGGATTCACCACCGCGATCGCCAGCATGCCGTGACCGTGAGCCCAGTCGGTCAAGGCGTCTACCTGTTCCAGGACGCCGAAGAAGTTGGGTTGCGGAATCACCAGCGCGGCGAAATCCTCACCCGCATGGGTTTCCAACTCCTGCTGGTCCAGTTGTCCGCTCTCCGCATCGTAACCGATCTCCACCACTTCGATCTGCTGGTTGCGCACAATGCTTTTCACCACCTTGCGGTAGGCCGGATGCAGGGTGCGCGGTATCAGGACCCGCTTGGACTTGGATTTGCGATTCGCGCGCACCGCCATGAGCACCGCCTCAGCCAGCGCAGAAGCCCCGTCGTAGAGAGAAGCATTCGACACGTCCATCCCGGTCAGGGCGGTCATCATCGACTGAAACTCATACAGCAGTTGCAGGGTGCCCTGACTCGCTTCAGCCTGATAGGGCGTGTAGGCGGTGTAGAACTCACCCCGGGTCGTCAGTTCCCAGACCGCTGCGGGAATGTGGTGATCATAGGCCCCCGCGCCGATGAAACACATCGGCTGCCCATCCGCCTTGGCCCGGGACTGCATCAGCCGGGCGACTTCCATCTCGGGCAGTCCGGGCGGAATCGCCTCGAGTTTGCCGCATCTCAGGGCGGGTGGAATTTCGTCGAATAGGTCATCGATACTGGCGACCCCAATGGCGCCCAGCATCTCTTCGACATCTTGTTCGGTATGTGGAATGAACGGCATGACAGACTCTGTTGACGGTGGAGGGGAGTGTCAATCCTCTTCAGAAACCAATTGATCGTAGGCTGCGGCATCCAGCAGATTCTCCGCCTCCGCCGGGTTGCTGGGTTTCAGCTTGAACATCCAGCCGTTACCGAAGGCGTCCTCATTGATCGTTTCCGGCGCACCATCGAGCGCCTCGTTGACTGCTATCACCTCGCCGCTCAGGGGACTGTAAACATCGGAGGCCGCCTTGACCGACTCCACCACCGCGCAATCGCCACCCGCATCGAGTGTTGCCCCGACTTCGGGAAGATCGACAAACACCAGATCGCCCAGCAGTTCCTGGGCATGATCGGTGATCCCCACCGTAAAACTGCCATCCCCCTCGTCTTTGATCCATTCGTGAGATTTCGCATAACGACGATCGGTCGGTGTAGTGCTCATGTTGCTTTCCTTCTGAAAGTAATTTGCTGTTCAGTCAATCCGGTGGAACCGTCAAAGGGAAGCGGTTACCGGTTCGTTCAGGGTCTCAGAGGGAGACGACCGCCTTTCCCTGGCGAACAAACGGCGGCTTGACCACCTGGGCCTCGACGCGCTTGCCGCGGATCTCCACCTCGCAGCGATCCCCGATACCGGGTGATACCCGGGCGAACGCGATGGAGCGTTCGAGTGTCGGGGCAAACCCGCCGGAGGTGATCTCCCCAATCTGCTCTTCACCCTGATGCACGGTCAAATGGTTGCGCAGCACCCCACGACCGGTCAAGACCAAGCCGACAAACTGTTTTTTACCGGCATCGCTTCGCTGGGCTTCCAGTGCCGGGCGTCCGATAAATTGCCGGTCCTCCGGTTCCCAGGCGATGGTCCAACCCAGACCCGACTCCAGGGGTGAGGTGGTTTCATCCATATCCGAGCCGTACAGATTCATGCCCGCCTCGAGACGCAAGGTATCCCGGGCGCCCAGCCCGCAGGGCGCAACCCCGGCCTGGTGCAGGTTGTTCCAGAACCCGGCCGCCTGATCCCCGGGCAGCATGATCTCAAAACCGTCTTCACCGGTGTAGCCGGTGCGCGCCACGAACCACTCGCCCTCAGCAACCGCATTGAAGGGTTTCAGATCCGCAGCGCTGGCCTGCAAGGTCTCTGAGAGCAGAGGAAGCGTCTTGGCACGGGCGTTGGGGCCCTGAATCGCAATCATCGCCAGGTCGCGCCGGGGACTGATGGTCAGTTCAAGTCCATCGGCCTTCCCGCGGATCCAGGCCAGATCCTTCTCCGTGGTACCTGCATTCACCACCATCCGATACCAGGCATCATTCAGGTAGTAGACGATCAGGTCGTCCACCACACCGCCCTGTTCGTTGAGCATACAGGAATAGAGCGCCTTACCCGGAGTTTTCAGACGCTCGACATCATTGGCCAGAAGCTGGCGCAGAAAGGACTTCACCCCTGCGCCCTGAAAATCGACCACGGTCATGTGGGAGACATCGAACATACCCGCATCACGCCGCACCTGGTGATGTTCCTCCAGTTGCGAGCCGTAGTGCAATGGCATATCCCAGCCACCGAATGGCACCAACCTGGCTCCCATCTCCTGGTGCAAGGTATAGAGAACAGTCTGTTGATTCATGGGATCCCCCGGGTTCGATGCATAAAAAAGGGCGGCGTGGATGCAAGGCATCCACGCCGCCCCTCTGTCCTGAACCTGAGAGTTTGGCGCCGTATCGAAGCTGCCCCGTGAAACACGCCGCGGCGGTTCCAGAACAGCGAGCGGGCGCCTGCCCCGTCGGTGGGTGTTGGTACACCACTCTCCAGAGTCGATCTGCCTGATCATGTCAGACGATCCCCCACGGTCCTTTTGCCTGAGCGATTCCGGGCGGGTTTGCGCCTTCGGCGTCGGCCTGTGCCGATCTCTCCCACGGGGGTGAATCGAAGTCAGACTATACCCTTCCACCCTGAGCTTGCCAATGCCAATAACCCCGCCGGGGGCAGGGGTGAGTCGCGCCGGATCCTACGCCGCGGATACCGCGCCGCGACGGGCTCAATGATCTCAGCGACGCAGCGATTCATCGGAATACCGTGCCAGCCGCGGACGCTCGCCCAGCAGACCCATGGCGCGGCGCATCATCTGCTGTTTCAGTAAACCCGAGCGATCCACCAGCGACAAACCGAGGTTGCGCGCCAGCTTCAGTGGCAGTACATCGTTGCTGAACAATCGTTTGAATCCGTCCATTGCACCGAGCATGGCCAGGTTGGCCCCTTTGCGGGCCCGCTCGTAGCGGCGCAATGTGGCCATGCCGCCCAATCCACGCCCGGCACGCTGTGCATCGCTTAAAACATCCGCCAGGGTCATGGCGTCCATCAATCCGAGGTTCACCCCCTGTCCGGCCAACGGATGCATTGCATGGGCGGCATCTCCGATCAGCGCCAGACCCGGCTGGATGTAGGTTTGAGCATTCGCCAGTCGCAGCGGAAACACGCCCCTGGGACCGATGCCGCGGATCTCGCCCAGGATCGATTCACTAGCCTGGGTCAGCTGCCGGCAAAACTCTGCATCATCCAGGGCCATCAGCTCTGAGGCATGCTCCGGTGAGGTGGACCAGACGATCGAGCAACGCCCGTCATCAATCGGCAACAGTGCCAGCGGACCGGTCTTCATGAAGCGTTGAAACGCAGTCTCGTGATGGAACCGTTCGGGACGGATGGTCGCCACGATGGCATGCTGGTCATATTCCCAGCCATGCGTCCCGATGCCTGCCATCTGACGGATCTGGGAGTCCCGCCCGTCTGCCGCAACGATGAGTCGTGCGCTGATCCGTTGCGCGGAGGATTCGAGCATCACCTGAGGCAGTTCCCCCAGTTGCATGTCGGAGACCCTGGCCGGGTGAATCAGGGTCACATTGGGCCGACTCTCAAGGCGCTCCCAGAGTGCCAGCTGCATGACCCGGTTCTCGACGATGTGCCCGAGGTCCGGCTCTCCGATCTCAGCCGCGCTGAAATGTATCCGGCCATTCCCGCCCTGATCCCAAACCGTCATTCGCTGGTAGGGACTCACCCGCATGTGTGTCATGCGTGACCAGACTCCGAGATTCTGCAGAATCTGCTGAGTGGCCCGGGTGAGCGCGGAGACCCGGATATCCACCTCTTCGGCCGGCCAGTCACGGCTCGGTTCGTGAGCCTCCAGGACACACACATCCAGCCCCGCATCCGCCATCGCGCATCCCAGCGCGCTGCCGACCATGCCACCTCCCACAATCAGCAGATCGTAGGGTTTGCGTGTTGCTTCCGTCACTCGGTCATACTCCTCTCCAGGCGGGGCTGATAGCCATGAATGCCCATGAACTGACGGGCCACCAGATGCTTGAGTCCCGGCATCAGGTCCAGACCCAGCAACCCCATGTTGCGAACCAGACGCAGTGGCGCAAAAGGATTCGCGAACAGACGCGCAAGACCGTCGGTGATCGACGCGACCCGGTTCTGATCCGAATCGCGCCATGCCTGATAGGCATTGAGCAATTCCACATCCCCCGGATCCCGGCCCCTCTGCCTGGCATCGATCAGGATATCGGCAATCACCGACACATCCCGCAGTCCCAGATTGAAACCCTGCCCGGTGACCGGGTGGATCACATGTGCGGCATTACCGACCAGGGCCACCCGGCTTCGCACCGGATCCATTGCCTGCCTCAGCCTCAATGGATAAGCCACCCGCTTGCCCAGACGTTGCAGACGTCCCAGGCGATATCCGAAGCGATCCTGCAGGCGTTGCAGAAAGGCCTCATTGGAGAGCCCCATCAGTTCGGCCACCTGATCATCCTGCGCGGTCCATACCATGGAGATACGCCGTTCCGTCATCGGCAACATGGCCAGCGGCCCGCTATCGGTGAACCGCTCATAGGCGATGCCATCATGAGCCCGGTCACTGGTCAGGTTGGCAATGATCGCCGTCTGCCCGTAACCGCGTTCCTTCATCTCGATGGAAAGCAGTTTCCTGACCCGGGAATCACCACCATCCGCCGCCACCAGAAGTTTTGCGGAGAGTTTACGCTGGGCGTCATCCTGCGATAGTTTAACCTCGATGCAGGTGTCATTTACCGAGAAACTCTGCAGGCTTGCCGGACAGATCACCTCGACATCCGGCAGGCTTCCCAGTTTATTCAGCAGGGATGCACCCAGGGCCCGGGCAGTCACCACATAACCCAGCGCCGCAACGCCCTCCTCTTCATGGTTGAGTCGGGTGAAGCCAAAATGCCCGCGATCGGAGATATGGATATGTCGTATCGGTTCAGCCTCTGCCTCGATCCCCGGCCAGGCGCCCAGGCCCTGCAGGATCAGACGGCTTCCCCAGGACAGGGCAATCACCCGGTCGTCGTAGCTGGGTTGTATCGCGGAATCCAGGGGCCAGGCCTCGATCACACCGATGCGAAAGCCATGCCCGCTCAGCGCATGCGCGAGACTTGCGCCGACCATGCCACCGCCGACGATCAATATGTCGAAATCCTGCATTTTCCCGCTCACCCTGCCATGACCGTCTCGATCTCATCCACAGTCTTGGGCACATCCCGGGTCAAGACCTCGCAACCATCCCGGGTCACCAGCACGTCATCCTCGATACGGATTCCGATGTCCCACCATTTCTTTGCCACACCTTTCATCCCGGCGGGGATATAGAGTCCCGGTTCGATGGTCATCACCATGCCGGGTTCCAGCAATCGCCAGGCGCCGTCCACCTTGTAATCCCCCACATCATGCACATCCATACCGATCCAATGGCCGGTGCGATGCGGGAAGAAAGGCTTGTATTTTTCCTCACGTATCAACTTCGCCGGCGTGCCTTTGAGAATACCCAGCTTGATCAAACCACGGGTGATCACCTTTACTGCAGCATTGTGGGGATCATTCCAGTGATTACCCGGCTTTACTTTCGCAATGGCCGCCTCCTGGGAGGCCAGCACCAACTCGTAAAGCAGCCTCTGAGGCTCACTGAAGCGGCCGCTGACCGGAAAGGTTCGCGTAATATCCGAGGCGTAGTATTCGCTTTCGCAACCCGCGTCGATCAGCAACAACTGGTCACCCTGAACCCGGGCGTTGTTATCCACGTAGTGCAGGGTACAGGCATTGGCGCCCGCGCCGACAATCGGCGGATAGGCCTGTTCGCGGGCACCCTGATGCGTGCATTCGCGAATGAATTCCGCCTCCAGCTGATATTCCCACAGGCCGGGCTTGCAGGCCTGCATCACCCGGGTATGCGCCTTGGCGGAGATACGCGCGGCCTGACGCATCACCTTCAGCTCCGAGCGGCTTTTGTAGAGACGCATCTCATGTAAATAGTGATCGAGCGCAATGATCTCCACCGGTCCCTGCAGACCCGTGCGGGAATTGCAGCGGATATTGGTGATCCATTCCGAGAGTTTCTGATCGAATTGGGGATTACATCCCATCACGTAGAAGACCCGCTCACACTGCTCAAGCATTCTCGGCAGAATGTCATCCAGGTCACCAATCGGAAAGGAATCGTCTGCGCCGTAGTCCTGACAGGCGCCCTCCTGTCCAGCCCGCGCACCATCCCATTGCTCTTTGACCGGATCCGACTCGCGGTTGAAAAGTATGTATTCCGCCTGTTTGCGCCCTGGTATCAGCACCAGAACCGCCTCTGGCTCGGAAAATCCGGTCAGGTAGTAAAAATCACTATCCGGCCGATAGGGGAAGTGCACGTCCCGGTTACGTATCAGTTGAGGTGCCGTGGGCAGGATCGCGATACTTCCCGGCCCCATCATGCGCATCAGTTCGCGCCGCCGGCGCTTGAATTCACTCTTCAGCATCCTCACCCCCCCGGTTATCGACCAACTCCTCCCACAGCAACATCGTCACCACCTTGAGAAACTCCTGCAACTCGACATAAGCCATTTCGGTCGCTTCTCCGGATTCCAGATCCTCGTAGTCGATACGTGTGAAGTGAGTCAGGTCCTGCAGCGCTTCACGCGCATCCCCGACCAGCTGCCGCTCCGTGACACCGGCCACACCCAGACCATAGAGATAACCTTCGCACCATTCGCTCAGGCTTTTTGCGCGTTCGGAGATGACATTCGACTCATCCGGCAGGAGGGGCATGAACAGCATCTCAGCGTGAGCGATGCCCTCCAGGGTTGCGCGATACAACTGTCCCACCATCTGTCTCGCCTCCTGGGCCAGGAGATCATCATCGGGCAGGTGCCCCAGAAGATCCCCCATCCAGAGCGCCCGCACATCGTCGCTGCCGCCACAGATCAACCCGGTGATCACGCCGTGCAGTTCACTGGGTCCATAGTCGAAATCAACCGCGCTCAGAACCTGTTCGAGGCGGGCGAAATCGGGGCCTGTAAAGTTATCGGTCATACGCCAACCTGTTTGATCCCATGACACTCAATTTGAGACGAATCATAACATGCCGATGTAGAGATTGACCCGCCACATTCCGCCCACTATATTGATGCTCATGAGTGAAAATGAGACCCCCCAGCGAACGGAACTGGACCTGCAGGCTCTTGAAGTACGGGTGGAAGAGCTTATTCGCGCGTGCTCTTATCTCAAGGACGAAAATAAATCCTTGAAACAGCGCCAGGACAACCTCGTGGCGGAACGCGCCGCGCTGATCGAGAAGACCGAGTTGGCGCGTGCCCGGGTCGAAGCCATGATCACCCGACTCAAATCCATGGAAACACCCCAGTGAACAGCAACCGCCTGCCGGTGACGGTTTCAATACTCGACAAGGAATACCGCATATCCTGCCTTCCCGAGGAGCGCGAATCCCTGCTACAGGCCGCCGCTTACGTGGATGGCCAGATGCGGGAGATCAGACAGGCCGGACGCATCATCGGCACCGAACGCATTGCAGTGATGACCGCATTGAACATCGCCAACGATCTGCTGCTCGATCAAAAAGACAAAGATGCCGGCACTGAGAACATCACCCGCCGGATCAAGAATCTTCAGGAAAAGATCGAGATCGCGCTCAACACCACCAATCAACTGGAACTTTGAGTCAATTAGAGTTAGCCTAACCTTGTGACATCCCCTGCGGTGTTCGTTAGCAGCCCGGGTATTTTCTTGAGCCTAATATCTACCCTGGGGTCATGATGGCTTCACCCGTGTGCATGTCCGTTACCCATACGGAAAGCCTTAGGTCAGCCTGTTGATCCCACTTGAACCCACTGGTTCAAGAACAAAGGCACGCGACGGCACAGGTGGGAGATGTCACCTCAAGCTACCCATGCATACACAGCAACTGCGCCGCGAGATCAAGGCCCTACGACGTAGCCTGAGCCCCGAAACCCTGCGTCAACACAGCGCCCGGATGTGCCGCCTGGCACGTAACCACCGCGCCTTCCGCCACAGCCGACGCATTGCCTTTTACCATGCTGTTTCAGGTGAAATGGACCCCGGCCCTCTCCTGGGAGACGCCTTCGAGGCGGGAAAACAGGTGTTTCTCCCGGTCCTTCGCCAACGTCCCGCCAACAGCCTCTGGTTCGCTCCGATGAAACGGGATGCCTCGATGCAAAACAACCGCTTTGCCATCCCGGAGCCGGTCTTTCATCATCGTCACCTCGTAATGCCCTGGTCTCTAGACCTGGTCTTCGTACCTCTGGTGGCGTTTGATCCCGCCGGTCATCGCGTCGGCATGGGAGGCGGGTATTACGATCGCACTTTCGCATTCAAACACCAACGCAAGCACCTGAGAGGTCCAAGACTCATCGGTCTCGCGCATGAGTTTCAGAGGATGGATGATCTTGAGCACCATCCCTGGGATGTTCCCTTGGATGCTGTGATTACCGAGTCAGCCATCCATGAATTCAACCAACCACACACTGACTGATGTGAACGATCAATCCATTAGCTTGGTACTTGTCAGCATCGATTCAGCAGTGACCCTCCATCCATGATGCAAGGTCAAAAACGAATACACCATCTGCATGACTCTCAAGATACCTGCCAGTCACAAGCTATTAACCCGACGCCTGAATATCCCAAGTTCAACCGAAGCGTGCCTGCCCGAAAGTCACGCCTTGATCAAGGGTATGCTTGTAGCCCTGAACATGGCACATTCAGCCGCCGGGTTATGAATATCACTTAGCGAACTGTCGATTCCAACAACGAACTGAATTAATTAGTAAAAGAACGACAGTTGTTCTGGATTTTTTTTTAACCTGAATTATACTCTGAACATCTATTCGGTAGTTCTTCGGGAGGAAACCTGACATGGCGATTAAAAAAGCCGCCAAGAAGAAGGCAACAGTGAAGCGTTCAACCACCACCAAGAAGGTCGCGGTGAAGAAGAAAGCGGCAACCAGGAAGAAGGTCGCCAAGAAAGTAACCAGCAAGAAGAAAGCGGTTGCAAAGAAGACAGTCAAGAAGAAGGCATCTACGAAAAAGAAAGCCGCTGCGAAAAAGAAGGTCACCAGCAAGAAGAAAGTTGCCAGTAAGAAGAAGGTAGCCACAAAGAAGAAAGTCGCGAGCAAAAAGAAAGCGACCGCAAAGAAGAAGACCACGACCAGAAAGAAGACAGCAACCAAGAAAAAGGTAGCGGCCAAAAAGAAGGTCACCAGCAAGAAGAAGGTGGCGAGTAAAAAGAAAAGCCCCGCCCGCCCCAGAAAAGTGACACCAAGGAAAAAGCGGGTCGTTAGATCCTAGCCCGTCACCCAAAACAAACCCCGCTGCTGCGGGGTTTGTTTTAGGCGATGATTTCTGCTCATCCAAAGGGCATTAAAGACTATTGAACACGGTTAGCTGACACCTGCGAAAAGACGGTATGCAGGATTCTCCGTCTCATCCCAATACGGATATCCAAGATTATTCAATTTATTGATAAACTTAGATTTTTCTCCTGACTCAACCTGAATCCCCATCAACACCCGGCCATAGGCAGCACCATGATTGCGGTAGTGGAAGAGGCTGATATTCCACTCCTTGCCCAGATGACTGAGAAAATACAACAATGCTCCGGGCCGTTCAGGAAACTCAAACCGTATCAGACTTTCATTGGCCAATCCCTGGGCATGTCCGCCGACCATGTAACGGATATGCAGTTTCGCGGTTTCATTGTCCGTCATATCCACGACAGAATACCCTTTCTCAACAAAGCGCTCATATAGGGAAAGCCGCTCATCATCTCCACCGCTCAACTCGATACCGACAAAGATTTGTGCACGCACCGCATCGCTGTATCGATAGTTGAATTCGGTAATACTGCGCTTGCCTATGAGACGACAGAACCCCAGGAAGCTCCCAGGGCGTTCCGGTATCTGCACCGCAAACAAAGCCTCGCGGCGTTCACCAAACTCCGCTCGCTCAGCCACGTGACGCAAACGGTCAAAATTGATGTTGGCCCCGCTATTGATGGCAATCAAGTGATGCCCCCGACACTCCTCACGCTTCACATATCGTTTCAAACCGGCGACAGAGAGTGCACCAGCGGGCTCTGCCATGGTGCGGGTATCGTCATAGATATCCTTGATCGCGGCGCATATCTCATCAGTGGAGACCAACACCACTTCATCGACCACCTTTCGCGCAAGCCTGAAGGTCTCCTTTCCAACCTGCCTTACAGCAACGCCATCCGCGAAGATGCCTACCTGCTTTAAACGAATACGACGCTTGGCGCGCAGCGCCGAATGAAGCGAAGGCGCATCCTCAGGCTCCACCCCGATAATCTTCACCTGCGGATAGACATACTTGATATAGGCTCCGATACCCGCGATCAGACCACCGCCACCCACCGGGATAAAAATCGCGGAGGGAGGGCTGGGATGCTGTCTCAGCAACTCCATTCCAATGGTGCCCTGCCCGGCAATCACCTCCGGATCATCGAAAGGATGGATAAACGAGAGCCCCTGCTGATCAGCCAATTCAATGGCACGGGTATAGGCCTCGTCGTAGGAATCACCCACCAGCACAGCCTTGGCACCCAGGTTGCGTACAGACTGGACCTTGATCTGCGGCGTAGTCTTGGGCATGACAATCAATGCCTGAATCTTCAGGTTTCTCGCCGCCAATGCCACACCCTGGGCATGATTTCCCGCCGACGCCGCGATAACCCCTCGATCACGACTCTCCTTGGGCAGACTGACGATCTTGTTATAAGCCCCTCTGAGCTTGAATGAGAAAACGGGCTGAAGATCCTCGCGCTTGAGGAACACATGGTTATCCAGACGTGACGACAGCAGATTCACCCGCTCGAGGGGGGTTTCCCTGGCCACATCGTAGACCCTGGCACGAAGAATTTTTTCTATGTAACGTTGAGGCATGGGCTATTCCAATCGGATGAGGCTGGGGTATGATTGTTAATCCTGGATCTTCACATCATACCGCTGATTGACTGAAAAAATCAGACATCGCGCCTGTGAAGACCCCTGAATAACAAACCAACCGGCCGCAGCACAGGTTGGGACAGAGCAGGAACACAACACACCCTGGTCGACCGGTAAACGGCACAGGCGCGTTCCCAAATCACCCCACCCCAGTGACCATCTAGCAGGGCCCGTTAACACTATAATATAACCCCGACCCGAACGAGGAGGGATCATAATGAATGCGGACGATTTAAAAAAACAGGCCGCCCAGGCAGCACTCGAATATGTCAAAGGTGGCGTCATCGGCGTCGGTACCGGCTCAACCGTCAATCACTTCATCGACTGCCTTGCCGATATCAAAGGCAGGATCGACGGCGCCGTCTCGAGCTCGGAGGCCTCCACTGAACGTCTTAAGTCCTACGGGATACCGGTACTCGATCTGAATGCCACCGGCGAGCTGGAGGTCTATATCGATGGCGCGGACGAATCCGACCACTATCTCAATTTGATCAAAGGGGGTGGGGGCGCGCTTACCCGGGAAAAGATCATTGCAGGAGCGAGCAAGACCTTCGTGTGTATCGCCGACAAAAGCAAACTGGTGGACGTCCTCGGGCGCTTCCCCCTGCCCGTCGAGGTCATTCCCATGGCCCGCAGCCATGTCGCCCGCCAAATCGTCAAACTGGGCGGGACACCGGTTTGGCGTGAAGGCTTCATCACCGACAACGGCAACGCGATCCTGGATGTACACAACCTGGAAATCATGAAACCCCGAGAGATGGAGCAGTCCATCAACGCCGTCGCTGGCGTGGTAACGACCGGGATTTTCGCTCTGCGTGGCGCCGATGTGCTGATTCTCGGCACTGAAGAGGGTCCCCAAACCGTTCACCCCAAGTAGACGCAGATCACGACGAGCCTTAGCGTCAACCGACTTCTCTAACCGCTTGCAGGTCACCAGGGACGGTGTTCTGCAACGCGGATTGCGCGCGATCTCATGTCTGACAGTCTTTCCACACTCAAGTCCTGCCAGACAATCGCTCATCCGCTCCAGTCTGCAGCGACCCTCCACGAACATCCTCAACCGGCAAGCCTGCCTTAGACCGATAAACCGCCCGACACAGGCATGGGAAACCATCAGGCAAAAAAAAGCGGGGCTCATCGAGCCCCGCCTTTCACTTCAGATATAGCTGGAAGCTATCTTAGAAGTTGTGGTTCACCTGGAAGCTGAAGGTGCTCACGTCGCCGTCGAGGTTATCGAAGGCACTGGAGACGTAGTTAGCCATCAGAGAGGTACGCTTGCTCAGGTTGTAGTGGTAGCCCAGACCGAAACCATCGTGATCGTTGGCATCGTTGCTGTCGTCGGAGTAGTCGAAGTATTTAGCAGCGACCATACCAGGACCGGCTTTCACACCACCGTTGACCATGATGCTGGTGGAATCCTGAAGGTCATCACCACCGGCAGGATTGTCAACCTGGACGGTTTCGTAGGTGAAACCCACTTTGAACATACCGCCGTCGTAGCCAGCGCCACCACGGATCTGGGTCAGGTCAGCGCCGTCAGCACCGATCGCGTCGATGTTGCCGTCAGCAGCTTCGTAACCCAGGGCAGCGTAGATACCGCCGTTGGAGTACATACCAGCAACAGAGTAAGCGTCGGCGATGCCGTCAGCTTCGCTGTTCTCGCCGGGGACCAGGGCAGCGGCCAGGGTCAGGCCACCCAGGCTGGGGGTGATATAGGCAACGGTACCGTCAGCGCGACGATCGATAACCTGCTCGGTGTAGTTCTTGTTGTTATCCACAACGGTATCAGCGAAGTAGTCCAGCTTCTGGGTGGTCAGCTTCAGGGGGGTGTCGTGACGACCGATTACGAAGGTACCGAAACCACCGGCCAGGCCGACGAAAGCGTTACGAGCACTCAGGCTGCCGTCGCCGGAGAATTCATTGCCACCGGGGTTGGTGGAGATTTTCACGCCGTATTCGATTTTGTACACAGCGGTCAGGCCGTTACCCAGATCCTCGGAGCCCTTGATGCCCACGCGGGAGGTGTAATCGTTGATCTGAATGTTGTCCACTTCAGCTGCAGCGTTGCGCTCGTCGCTGACAACTTCCAGAGCCTGACGGACTTTACCGTAGATAGTGGCATCAGCCATGGCAGCTACGGGAGAGACCAGAGCCGCGGCGATAGCAAGAGAGAGTACTTTTTTCATTTGAGTTAACTCCGAAGAATTGATGGGTAGAAAATTGACTACGCTGCAAATACTAGACAACGCTCATGCAAATTGCAAGCGGTTTTTTGCAAAAAAGACACAACGATGGCATGTGTTGCACAATTGATACACCCTACATCAACAACCGGAATTATTAAGCTAATACAGTTACTTATATTAAACAGCAGTTGTGCCACAGGAATTTCTTTGGATAATAACCAACTTATGCACTAGGTTATTGTTGCACGATTTTTCGTTAAATTGACATCACAACACGACCCAAAATTGTGATTAATATCTATTTAATTATCAGTTAGTTATATATATATTTCTAAAGAATGCTTGAAGAATGAGCATGAATTACCTGATAAAGTGGGGTATCTAGGCGAAAAACTTTTCATCCAGCAGCGGCATGACCCGTGACTGTAAAAAATTTACAAATCCATCCAGATCCGTATGCCGGGTTGCGGCCTGGAGGACATATTCGAGGGTGCGGGGAATGTCTTTCAGATATCCCGGTTTGCCGTCCCGCAGGTTGAGACGGGCGAAAATACCACTGGCTTTGAGGTGTCGCTGAATACCCATCAGATCGAACCAGGGCATGAACCGGGACTCATCCTCAGCGCGCAAAACACCGGACTGGCAGGCGAGTTCAAAATAGCCCATCGCCCAGGCCTCCACCTGAGACTGAGGCCAGGCGATATAACAATCGCGCAACAGGGACACCAGATCGTAGGTCACCGGACCGATTACTGCATCCTGAAAGTCCAGTATCCCCGGGTTCTGGCGACTGCTGACAATCAGATTCCGCGAGTGATAGTCCCGGTGTACACAGACCCTGGGCTGCTCCAGTGCGCATTCCGTCAATTGCCCGAACACCTTTTCCAGCAGCGCCTCCTCTGCATCACTCAGTGCGAGTTGCAGTTGCGAGACCAGCAGCCAATCCCGGAACAGCCCCATCTCCTGTTGCAGCAGTTCACGATCATAGTCCGGGAGTCCTTCTCGGGGACCACAGGCCTGCAGGGTCACCAGAGCGCCGAGCGCGTCGCCATAGAGACGCTCGACAGTCTCTGTGTTGAGCCGGTCGAGGTAGAGCGGCTCACCCAGGTCGTCAAGCAGCAGAAAACCCTGCTCATAGTCCCCGGCATGGATATGCGGCACATTCAGACCGATGGCCTCGAAGGCTTGCGCCACATTTACGAAGGGCAATACCTTTTCCCTTTCCGGTGGCGCGTCCATGGCGATGTAGCTGCCATCGGACACGCTGATCCGAAAGTAGCGGCGGAAACTGGCATCACCGGATGCCGGCTCGAATTGATAGCCTTGCAGGCCCGGCAGACTGTCCAGCCAGTGCTTCAGCTGTTCGATACGTTGTGGCATTAGGTTACTTTCCTGGGCCTGTTGTCAGGCTTCAACGGGGCGACCGCTGCGACGGGTCAGAACCCAGTGACGCAGATCATCCGCGATCAGATAGAAACTGGGCAGCGCCAGCAGAATCAGGAGCGTGGCGAAGAGTAACCCAAAACCCAGGCTTACAGCCATGGGCGAGAGAAACGCGGTCTGACCCGTAGCGAAAAAGATCAGCGGCGAGATACCGAGAAAAGTGGTGGCGCTGGTCAAAAGGATCGGTCGGATACGCACCCGGCCGGCTTCCACCAGCGCATCCTTGCGCTGCCAGCCCTCGGAACGCAGACGCTTGGCAAAATCGATCAGGATCAACGAGTCATTCACCACGATTCCGGTCAATGCCAGGAACCCGATCAGCGAAAGGAACTGTAAATGGTAACCAAACAGCCAGTGGCCGACGATCACACCGATTGCGCCAAAGGGAATGGCGAACATCACCACCAGCGGGTCCAACAGGGATTTGAACAACGCGGCAAGGATGAAGAAGATGATCGCGAGAGCAATGATTGCAGCCCGCTGCATCCCGACCATGGATTCCTGGGCCTTCTTCTTTTCCCCGAGGAACAACATCTTTTGCCCATCCGGCAGTGTGGAGAACTTCTGCTTGACCTGCTCGAGCACCTGATTCGGCGTGGTGACATTGGCATCCACCTCCGCAGTCACCGTGGCCAGCCGATGCAGGTTGCGCCGGCTGATGGTATTGTAGCCGCGGGCCTCATGGATATCGGCCACCTCTCCGAGATAGACGGTGCGCCCGTCGTCCAGGGTTAGAGGAAGCCTGGCCAGCGCGGTCGCATCATGACGCAACGCGTCGTCGTAGATCAGGCGAACCGGAATGCGCTTGTCTTTCCAACTCACATACGCAAGCTTCAGACCCAGGAACCCGGTACGTACCGCATCGGCCAGTTGCGCCTGATTCAAACCCAGACGCCGGCCCTGATCATTCAGTTCGTAGCGGTATTCCAGCTTGCCCGGATCCATGTCCTGCCGCGCGTCAGAAACCCCGGGCATCTGCTGAATGAACTGTCGCATCTCCTCAGCCGTGTTACTGATCTCAGCCATGTTGTCACCGGCGATTCCGATCTCCACGTCCGCACCCGCGGGACCACCCTGGGCGCGCAGGATCGACAGACGCTGAATCCCGGGAATGCGCTGCAACTCTTCACGCACCTGATCGATGATCACCTTGGAGGAGCGTTCCCGGCTGCCATCCCAGGAGAATTGCAGACTCACCAGGGGGGAAACCCAGCGCTCGATGAATCCTTCGGGTTTCTGTTTCTTCAGATCGACGATCAGCTGGATGTAACGGCTGCCCATCTTCATGCGATGAAAATCGATGAACATCACCCCCACATTGGTCAACAGGGTATCCAGTTCGTCCTCGCCCAGTTTCTGCATCAGGGTATCTTCGAGCTTGTCGGCCAGTCGCGATGCGTCTTCGATACTGTAGGTGCTGGGCGCTTCGATATTGACGAAAAACTGTCCCACGTCCACATGTCCGAACAGCAGAAATGGAATTCGCGTAGCGGCGAAGGCGATGCTGACCGCAAGCATGCCGATGCTGAAAAGCGCAACCGGGTATCGAAAGTCGAGACAGAAGCGCAGAAAACGGGTATAGCCCCGATTCAACGCCGACCAATCGATGCGGCCTGGTTTGCGCGCCTGGGCGGGACGCAACAGTTCCTTGGCATGTGACGGCAACACCCCAAACGCCTCCAGCAGGGAACCCAGCAATGAGGCACTGACCACCACCGGGATCACGGAAATGAAGGCGCCCATGGTGCCGCCAATGGCGAACATCGGCATGAACGCGGCCACGGTGGTGGCGGTGGACGCGACCACCGGCCAGTAGACCTCCCGGGTGCCCAGAATCGCGGCATCGCCAGGGCTTTCGCCCAGTTCCAGATGCCGGTAGATGTTTTCGTTGACGATGATCGCATCATCCACGATCAGTCCCAAGGCGATGAGAAAGGCGAACAGGGAAACCATATTGATGCTGTAACCCAGCAGGTGCAGCACCACGATCGCAACCAGGAAGGAGACTGGAATACCCATCGCGGTGATCAGCGCGATACGGAAGTTGAGCAGAAAATAGAGCGACAGCAGGACCAGAACCAGGCCAACGATTCCGGACGACTTGACCGTTTCGAGACGGTTTTTCACGTACACCGAGAGATCGCTGAACAGACCCATCCTGACTCCCGCGGGAAGACTCTGCTGGCGTTGCTCCACATATTCCCTGACCAGACGTGCGACTTCGATGGTGCTGGCCTGACTGGTCTTGTTGAGGGTCAGGTTCACCGAAGGCTGACCGTTGAAGCGCCCCAGGGTTTGCGTCTCTTCGAAGCGCAGCTGCACATCCGCCAGCTCTCCCAGACGTAATTGACCGCCCTGCTCATCACGCCGCAACACGATCCCCGCCATGCGCACCGGGTCCGGCGGCACACCCATGCCCCTGAGGCGGATATCGCCATTGGATGATTTCAGTGTTCCACCGGGCAGATCACTGAGATTGTTGCGCAGAGCGCTGATGATCTGATTCAGGGAAACCCCTCTGGCAGAGAGCACCTGGGGATCCACCACCACCCAGATCTCCCACTCCCGTTCACCGGCCATACCCACCGATGCGGTGCCCGGCAGGGTGATCAGTTCATCCTTGACCTGCTCGGCGAGTTCGTAGAGCTCACCCCGGGCAATCTCACCATAGAGACTCACCGAGATGACCGGAAAGCGGGTTTCCAGGCGGGACAGCTCCGGCTCCTCCGCCTCTTCCGGTAGATCATCAACCTGGTCCAGGGCAGTGCGCACCTTGCGCATGAAATCGTCCACGTTCGCACCGCTTTTCAGTTCGATGAGAATATTCGAGAGTCCCTCATTGCTGGTGGAACTGATGACATCGATATCCGACAGGCCATCCATCTCCTGCTCGATCGGCAAGGTGATCTGGCGCTCGATCTCCTCCGGTGAAGCGCCTTCGAACAGGGTCTTGATACTGACCTTGTCCTGCTCCACCACCGGGAACATCTCCTGAGGCATCGCATACCAGGAGAGCACACCGGCGATCAGCACGATGACCAGCAGAAGATTGACCAGCAGGGGGTTGCGTATCGAAAAATCAATCACCGGCCTGGACCGCCCCTTCGATCTGGACCTGCAGGTCCGGGCTGAGTACGTCCACATCCCGGGCCACCAGGGTTTCCCCCTCGTTCACCCCTTTGCGGATCACCTGCCAGTCTCCCTGGCGAATACCGGGTGTCACCCTGCGGCGTTGCAGACGGTTCTGATCGACGATGAATACATAATGGTAACCGTCCTCCTGCAACAGTGCGGTGGCCGGCACCACCCGGGCTCCGCTGCGGGGTCGCAACGGCACGCCCACCCGCCCCAACTGCCCGGGCAGCAACCCCTCGCCCTCGATACGAACCCGCATGGGGTGGGTGTGGGTCTGGGGATCCGGATCGATCTGCAGCGCTACCAGGCGCCCGGACACCGGACGCTCATCCACCCGCACATCCAGTGCCTGACCCAGGGACAGGGCCGCGGCCACGTCCCCGCTGACCGACACCTGAAGTTCCAGGCTCTGGCTGTCAATCAGTTCCACGACCTGGGTATTCGGCGGTACGTAATCACCCACTTCGACCAGTACCTGGTTGATAAGACCGGCGAATGGCGCAATCAGCCGGGTTCGCCGCAGATTCCGCTCGGCCCGGTTGAGCGCCGCCTGCTGACGGTCTACCCGGGCCTGATTACTCTCCAGGCTGAATTCGAGACTGGCTTCCTCGCTTTGCAGCGCAAGCAGCTTCTGACGCGCCCCTTCCCGGGTCGACTGGGAGGCCAGCGAACCCTCTCCCAACTTTTCCAGGCGCTGGTACTCACGCTCCGCCAGGCGCCGGTTCTCCCGTGCCAGATCGAGCAGCGCACGATCCCGCTTCAGGGTCGCCCGGGTCTCATCGAACTGGGATTTCGTTTCGATCAAGGCATCCGCATAGTCCGCCTCATCGAGCTCCAGGAGAATCTCACCGGCGCTCACCTGCTGACCTGGCTCGACATGGCGCGCCCGGACCTCTCCGGCGACCTCGAAGCGCAGGCGCGCGCTTTGCCAGGGACGCAGGACACCGGTGACCTCCACTTCAGGCAAAATATCGCGCACGCTCACCCGGGTAACCTCCACCCGGGGAATCGGCGGCGGTTTAACCTCGGTGTTGGCTTCCGGGCGGGTAACCACCAGCAAGACCACCAGCAGCAGACTGCCCAGCGCAATCGCCAGACTCAGCCAGAATCGTCGCATCACACTACTCAAGACCGTTTTCCGAATAACCTTAGAATTTGAAGTTGGGGTGATTCTATGCGAATTTACCCCCGCCTGCGCGAAGAACTGTCAACCGGCGGCTATCCGCAGCCCGCCGCTGTACTGCCTTACCCAGGGACTCTGGCGGCACAAAAAAGTGCCCGCGGGTAACTCAAGCACCGTTGGGGGTAGGCGCTCACCACACTCGGTGAGACCGGCTGATTCCCTGCGCGCCCGTGTCACCAGGATGAACGACCCGGGCTGATGCGCCGGCCACATGGATCGCTCACTGATGAATATTCTGCACAGCCCTGATCAACCACGACACCCTTGATGCCCTTGCTGCGATTACTGTCACCGCTGCTGTTGATTCCGATGATCCTGCTTGCGGATGAACCCTCCCGGGTGGACCAGGGCCTGGTGTGGAACGCCTGCCAGCCCGACGCCTCGCAATCCGTACCCGAGCCACCCCCGGCGCCGAACCCTGACGAACCGGTGCAGATGTCCGCCGACCATATGGACTACGACCAACTCGAATCGCAAACCGATCTCGTGGGATCCGTCCAGCTCTGGCACTATGACGGCTACGCCGAGGCCGACCGGGTCAGCTACCGGGCCGATACCCGCGCTGCGCAGTTGTTTGGCGACCTGTTCATCCAGCAGCCTGGGCTGCGGATTGGCGCCAGCCAGGGCTACCTGGAGCTGGACAGCGGCCAGGGCTGGCTGCTCGACACCGAATTTCGCCTGACCGACCGCCTGGCCCGGGGCGAGGCACAGCGCATCGACCTGGATGACCGCTACCGCAGCACCTACCAGGATGCCAGTTTCACCACCTGCGCACCCGGAAAGAACGACTGGCGGCTGCTCGCCTCGGAACTGGAAATCGACCGGGAAGAGGGTTGGGGAAGCGCCACCCATGCCCGCCTGCATCTCGGCGGGGTGCCGGTCCTTTACCTGCCCTATTTCACCTTCCCTGTGGATGATCGGCGTAAAACCGGATTCCTGATACCCTCCGCCGGCTCCTCCAACCGACTCGGCACGGATATCCGCACACCCTACTATCTGAACCTGGCGCCGAACTACGATGCCACCCTGACGCCCCGCTGGATGAGCAAACGGGGATTGATGATGGGGGGCGAATTACGCTACCTGGGAGACTGGCAACGGGCTGAGATCAGCGGTGAGATCCTGCAGAATGACCGGGTCGAGGATCCCGCCCGGGGCAGCGATCGGCGTGCATTGCATTTCTACCATGTCAGCCGCCCCACCCCCGGCTTGACCACCCGCATCGAAACCGATTCGGTCAGTGACAACGACTACCTGGACGACTTCGGCACCAACATCGCCATGACCAGCACCCGCAACCTGGAACGGGTCGGCGAGGTCCGCTACCGTCAGGGAGGCTGGTTGATGCTGGGCCGGGTGCAAAGCTTCCAGACCGTGGACGAGACCCTCAGCCCGGGTAAATGGCCCTACCGGCGCATCCCGCAACTCTATACCCGGGGAACCAGCCGTTCCCGACCCTTTGGGCTCGCGTTTGATTTCATCGGCGAATATACCGATTTCAGGCACGACACCCTGACCAACGGCGAACGTCTGATCCTGCGTCCCAGTGCGGAACTGCCGATGCGCCGCAGCTGGGGTCACCTGGTACCCCGACTCAGCCTCAACTATGCCGGCTATCGCCTGGATCGCGAGGAGCAGACTGCCCCGGACTATTTCGTGCCCGCCTTCAGCCTCGACAGCGGACTGGTCTTCGAACGCGAAACGGACTGGTTTGGAACAAGCGCCTATCAGACCCTGGAACCGCGTCTCTACTACCTGTACGCGGATTATGACGACCAATCCGCAATACCTGATTTCGATACCGCAGACCTTGACTTCAAGTTCGCCAATCTGTTCCGCGAGAACCGTTTCACCGGCAGTGACCGTTTCGGTGATGCGAATCAACTCGCCTTTGGTCTGACCACCCGCTGGTTGCAGGCGAACAACGGCATGGAACGATTACGCGCGAGTATCGGTCAGATCTACTACGCCGACGACCGGGAGGTCCAGTTGACCGGCTCGACCGAAGACGACCCCTCCTCGGCGGTGGTGGCGGAAGTATCCGCCCGCCTCGGACAATCATGGCGCAGCAGCCTGAACCTGCGCCATAACCCCCACCGGGAAGAGGGCAAGGTCGACAAGGGCCGATTCACCCTGCGTTACCATTCCACGCAGCACGACCTGTTCAATGTTGATTACAATTTCGACCGTGACACGATCAAGGACCTGGACATCTCGTTCTTCAAATCCCTCGGCCAACAGGTCAGTCTGTTCGGCAAATGGAAACATTCGTACCTTTATGAAAGGAATATGAATAGAATAATCGGTTTCGAATACGGTGGGCGCTGCTGCTGGAAACTGCGCAGCTTCTACCAGCGGTACGTAGCCGACGAGGACAAGGACGAACCGGAGGATACCCGTTTCATGGTACAGCTGGAACTGCGGGGGCTTGGCGCCCTCGGACAGGCTGCCGACGACGAACTGCAGGAAGCCATCTATGGCTACACAAACGAGCGTGACTGATGTCTGAATTCACAACCCTGTCTTACCCACGGCAGCTGATTCTGCTGTTGCTGATCCTGTTGCCGGGCGTGTCGCCGCCGCAGGCGGCGGTCCAGGAGCTGGACAATATCGTCGCCATCGTCAACGACGATGTCATCACCAAGACCGAACTCGACACCAAGACCCGGGAGATGCTGGCCCAGCTCACACAGAAGCAGACCAACCTGCCGCCGATGGAAATCATTCGCGAGCAGATCCTGGAGCGCATGATCTCCACCCGGCTGCAACTCCAGGCCGCCCAGCGACTCGGGATTTCCGTGGATGATGCCACCGTGACCAAGGCCATCTCCAACATCGCGGAAACCAACAACATCACCCTGCTGCAGCTGCGTGAAACCCTGGAGGCGGACGGCATCAGCTTTCCGCTGTTTCGCGAACAGCTGCGCGAAGACATCCTGATCAACCGGCTGAAGCAGAAAGAGGTGATCAACCGGATCGTCGTAACCGAGCAGGACATCAAAAACTTTCTTGCCCGGGAACTGGGCACCAGCCGGCAACGCTCCGCGGTACACCTGACGCATATCCTGATCGCCACACCGGAGGGCGCATCCCCCCAGGATGTGCAGGCCGCCAGGAAACAGGCTGAAGAGATTCATCAGCAACTTCAGGAGGGGGCCGACTTTGCAGAACTCGCGATCCGCTACTCGGACGGACGCCAGGCCCTCGAAGGCGGTGACCTGGGTTGGATCGAGACCTCCCGCATCCCCAGCCTGTTTACCAGCGTGGTCGATGAGATGGAGCCCGGCGACATCAGCGACCCGATTCGCAACGCTTCGGGCTATCACATCGTCAAGCTGACCGAGGTCGAAGGCGGCAACAAGCTGATCATCAATCAGACCCATGCCCGGCACATTCTGATCAACACCAACGAAATCGTTTCCGACAACGAGGCGCGTCAACGCCTGGAGACCCTCAGGGAGCGCATCGTTAACGGGGAATCCTTCGAAACCCTGGCGCGTTCCCATTCCGACGACAAGGCCTCCGCGATCAAGGGCGGTGACCTGGGATGGACCAGCCCCGGCGACCTGGTGCCGGCTTTCGAGGAACAGATGAATGCCCTGGCGCTGAATGAGATCAGCCACCCCTTCAAGACCCAGTTCGGCTGGCATCTGGTGCAGCCCCTGGAGCGACGCCAGCACGATAACACCGAGGCGGTATTGAAGAACAAGGCGCGCCAGGAGATTCAGAAGCAGAAGTCCGACGAGGCCATCGAACTGTGGCTGCGCCAGCTGCGGGATGAAGCCTACGTGGAAGTACTGCTCGAGGAATCAGACACGCCTTGATCAGTCGACTCGCACTCACCCCGGGAGAACCGGCCGGTATCGGGCCGGATCTGTGCGTGATGCTCGCACAGAGAACTCACCCGACTACCGATATCATCGCGATAGCCGATCCCGAGCTTTTGCTGCAGCGTGCTGCGCGGCTTGGTCTGGACCTCAAGATCCACCCCTTCGAGCCATCAAGCCCTCCCTCCGCCCTGTCGCCCGGGGAACTGCGTGTACTGCCCGTTCAACGCCGCGCAGAAATCCAATGTGGAACACTCGATCCCGCAAATGCCGCCTATGTTCTGGATACTCTGCGCCTGGCGACCGAAGGTTGCCTGTCAGGTCAGTTCGAAGGGCTGGTGACCGGCCCGGTACACAAGGGCATCATCAATGAGGCCGGGCTGCCATTCACCGGTCACACGGAGTTCCTCTCGGAACTCTGCGGCAACGCCCACCCGGTGATGATGCTGGCCACTCCGGATCTGCGGGTTGCCCTGGTCACCACCCACCTGCCACTGCGGGAAGTCAGCCATGCGATCACCGCCGAACGTCTGCGTCAGGTGGCGACGATTCTGCACCAGGATCTGCAACGGCGTTTCGCACTGAAGCAGCCGCGAATTCTCGTCTGTGGCCTGAATCCCCATGCCGGCGAGCAGGGTCATCTGGGTCGGGAAGAGATTGAAATCATCGAGCCCGTTCTGGCGGACCTCAACAGCCAGGGTATGCAGCTGATCGGCCCCTTGCCCGCGGACACACTGTTCACCCCCGTGCACCTGCAGCAGGCTGACGCGGTACTGGCCATGTATCACGACCAGGGCCTGCCGGTATTGAAACATCTCGGATTTGGCCGTGCGGTGAATGTCACCCTGGGATTGCCGATTATTCGCACATCCGTGGATCATGGTACCGCTCTGCCCCTGGCCGGCACTGGCCAGATCGAGCTGGGCAGCCTGGTCTATGCGGTAACGGTGGCTGAAAACATGGCGGCATCCGCACGCTGATCCCCGTTCGACCCGACGCAATCGCGCGGGTTTCCACAAAAGCTCAAGGGTTTTGATCTGCCTGGAACATGGTGAGCCGGTGCGAGACCGTCTATTTTTCTTAGAAAAACAGGTCAGAATTTCAATCCCAACGGTCCAGGTAAGACGACTCGATGAACGATACCACTTTGCGCCCGCAGCCCGCTAACAGACACCAGGCCGGGCATGCCCCTGACAAACGTGGCAACAGCGCAGGTCTGCCACACGGGGCCTGGTGCTGGCGGGACCGAAGCGAACCTCTGAGGTGCGTTTATGGATGATTCCCGAAAATTCGACAAACGCCCCCGTCACGGATTCATGCTCAAAACCTCGGAACAATTGGCGCAACGCAAACAACGCATGGAGTATGAGCGAAAAATCGCGGATCGTGACAAACTGCTCGAGGAACTGCATGTTCATCAAATTGAACTGGAATTACAAAACGAGGAATTGCGCCAGGCGCACTTCCGGCTCGAATACACCTACCAGCAATACCTCGACCTCTACAACGAGGCGCCCGTGGGTTATATCAGCCTCGACGACGAAGGGTCGATTATCCGCGCCAACCAGAAACTGGCCAGCATGTTCGGACTCGAGCTGTATCAACTGAAAGACCGACCCCTGATGGATTTCGTGGCATCCGCAGATCAGCAGGCGGCGCAAGCCCGGCTGAAGAACTTCATCGACCATCCCGAAGATACACATTTGGACATTCGGTTTCGCTTTGGCAACGACAACGAGCGTTACTTTGTCGGCCGCATCCAGGGACGCAGGCTCGATGCCTTCGAAGACGCGCAGGCATTCACCGGCTGGAATGAAACCCTGCTTCTGGTGATCAGCGATGTCACCGAACTCAAGAAGTCCGAGGACAAAATCCGCCATCAGGCCTTTCATGACCCACTGACCGGTCTGCCCAACCGGGCAGGGCTGCACGAACAACTGGAAAATGCGCTTTCCCTCGCCAGTCGGCATTCCACCTATGGCGCGCTACTGTTTCTGGATCTGGACCGGTTCAAACCGATCAATGATTCACTGGGACACCATACCGGCGACAAACTGCTGATTGAACTGACACAGCGATTACGCGCACAGATCCGCCGTGAGGATATTCTCACGCGTATCGGCGGCGATGAATTTGTCGTGCTGCTTGCCGAACAACATCAGAAAAAGCAGGTCATGGCGGTTGTCGCACAGCGCTTTGCCGAACATCTCGTCGAATCACTTGCTGAACCCCTGTACATTCGGGACCAACTGTTTCAGTTGACCTTGAGCATCGGTATCACGGTCTTCCCTTTCGACAAGGAAAACACCATTCACGATGTGATTCGTCAAGCCGATACCGCAATGTGCCAAGCCAAAGCAGGTGGCCCCGGTCAAATCCACTTCTTTCACGCCTCCATGCAGGAATCGGCCAAGCAGCGGATGATTCTGGAGGCCGAATTGAGACTCGCCCTCAGCGAACAACAGTTCGAGTTGCACTACCAGCCGCAATTCACCGCGGACGGCCGTCTGTTCGGTATCGAGGCACTGATCAGATGGCGCCATCCCTACCGCGGCCTGGTCATGCCGGACAAGTTCATCGGGGTAGCGGAAGATACCGGAATGATCACGGCTATCGGTGACCGGGTACTGGAACTTGCCGCTCAACAGATCGCCCACTGGCAAAACATACCCATCGATTCCGACATACAGTTCGCGATCAACATCAGTCCCAGGCAACTCGAGTCACCCAGCTTCTGCCAAAGAGTCCTGTGCCTGATCGAGGAGTACGACCTGGATCCCTATCGCCTGGTCTTCGAGATTACCGAATCGCTTCTGCTGCCCAACAATCCGAACGTGACAGACACCCTGGAGCGTCTCAGCGATTACGGGGTGAGCTTTTCCATAGACGATTTTGGCACCGGTTACTCCGCACTGGGAACCTTGCAGAATGCGCCGATCAGCCAATTGAAGATCGATCGCGATTTTGTGCACCGGCTGACCCGCCATGCAGAAGCCTCGACGCCCGAGACCGAGGAACGTCATCTCGCGCTGGTCAATGCAGTACTGTCCCTGGGCAAGGCTTTTGATATCACCGTGGTTGCGGAGGGGGTAAATTCGGAAGAACAGAAGCGATTACTGGAGCGTCTCGGCTGTGACTGTTTCCAGGGATATCACTTCGCCAAGCCGATCACTGCGGACGCGCTCACACAATTCCTGATGTCGATGAGGTCTCGCGAGGAGTGACGCAACCCGCTCGGGAGTGAATGGTTGCTTCGGGCTTTTGCATCGTTCATCAGCCATGCATCGCTGAATTTGCAACGGCTGCTAGTGGGCCGCTACCGGCAGGAACGCTGTTGCAGAGAATCCTGGAACCTGTCAATGAACCCGGTTCATTCCCCGGCGATCATCATCCGCTCAATCAGCCAGGAACCGGTCTGCACACTGGTACGGGATTCCACATCGGTGCCGATCTCACGCAGGCCGAGAAACATGTCGCGCAGATTGCCGGCAATGGTGATCTCCTCCACCGGGTACTGGATTTCACCGTTCTCAACCCAGAAACCGGCGGCGCCGCGAGAGTAGTCACCGGTCACCATGTTGACCCCCTGCCCCATCAATTCGGTTACCAGCAAACCGCTGTCGAGGGTTTTCAGTAGCCCGGCATGATCCAGTTTCCCGCTGTTGATGCGCAGATTACGCACCCCTCCCGCGTTGCCCGTGGTCTGCAGGCCGAGTTTACGCGCCGCATAGCTGTCGAGTACATAACCCTGCAGAATCCCGTCCTGAATAAAGCACTGGCGTCGTGTCGCCACCCCTTCGCTGTCGTATGCCGCACTGGCGAGTCCGCCACGCAGCAGAGGTTCCTCATGGATCTCGACGAATTCGGGAAACACCGGTTTGCCCTGATGATCGAGCAGGAAACTGGCCTTGCGGTATAGCGCCGATCCACGAATTGCACCGATGAAACTGCGCAGCAGTCCCACCGCCACATCCGCCTGGAACAACACCGGTGCCTGACGGGTCGAAAGGCGCCGGGCCTTGAGCCGGGCCAGGGTGCGTTGCGCCGCCTCCCGCCCCACAGCTTCGGCGCTCTGAAGCTGTTCGCCTCGTCGGGACAGGGTATACCAGTAGTCCCGTTGCATGCTGTCATCCTCCCGGGCCACCACGGAACAACTCAGGCTGTGACGGGAAGAGGGGTAACCCCCGATGAAACCGTGAGTGTTACCGTAGACCTGAAGACCGTCGTGGGTGCTCAGGGATGCGCCTTCGGAATTGATGATCCGCGGATCTCTGTCGCGGGCGGCGGTTTCACAGCGGATCGCCTGTTCGATGGCCTCCTCGACACTCACTCCCCAGGGGTGGTAGAGATCCAGATCGGGCAGGTCACGGGCCATGAGGCCTTCATCCGCCAATCCGGAACAGGGATCCTCCGAGGTGTAGCGGGCAAAGTTACAGGCCGCCTTGACGGTCTCCTTGATCGCCTGGGGCGACAGGTCCGAGGTGCTCGCGGAGCCCTTGCGCTGGCCGAAGTATACGGTCACGCCCAGGCCGTTGTCCCGGGTATGCTCGATGGTTTCGATCTCCCCGAGTCGCACCGATACGGAGAGTCCCGCATCACGGCTGACGGCGGCTTCCGCATCGGAGGCGCCCTGGCGCCTCGCCTCCTGCAAAAGATCTTCGACCAGTTGCTGCAACTCCTGCTGTCGTACTGCGATATCGATCACTGCTCGGTTCCTCCAACCGTCATACCATCGAGCTTCAGGGTCGGTTGACCCACTCCGACCGGTACGCTCTGACCCTCCTTGCCACACACACCCACCCCCGCATCCAGCTTTAGATCGTCCCCGACCATGCTGATGCGGTTCATCGCTTCCGGACCGTTACCGATCAGGGTCGCCCCCTTAACCGGACGAGTGATCTTTCCCTTTTCGATCAGGTAGGCTTCGCTGGCGGAGAAGACGAATCGCCCGGAGGTGATATCCACCTGTCCGCCACCGAAATTGACCGCGTACAGACCACGATCCACGGAGGCGATAATCTCTTCCGGTTTGTGCTGCCCCGCAAGCATGTAGGTGTTGGTCATACGCGGCATCGGCAGATGGGCATAGGACTCCCGGCGACCGTTGCCGGTGGAGTCCACCTTCATCAGGCGCGCGTTGAGGCGATCCTGCATGTATCTTTTGAGCACCCCGTTCTCGATCAGCACCGTGTACTGGGAAGGCGTGCCCTCGTCATCGATGTTGAGTGACCCGCGACGTCCCGGCAGGGTTCCGTCATCCACCACGGTGACACATTCCGCCGCCACTTTTTCTCCCATCCGGCCACTGAAGGCCGAGGTCCCTTTGCGGTTGAAATCCCCTTCCAGACCATGCCCCACCGCCTCGTGCAAAAGCACCCCGGGCCATCCCGGTCCGAGCACCACCGGCATGGTTCCGGCGGGGGCCTCCACCGCATCCAGGTTCACCAGGGCCTGGCGCACCGCCTCCCGGGCATAACCCAGTCCCCGTTCTTCACGGCTGAAGTAGTTGAAATCCTCCCGCGCTCCCCCCCCGCTGGTTCCCTGCTCACGACGCCCGCCCTGTTCGGCGATCACATGCACGTTCATGCGCACCAGGGGCCGTACGTCGGCACTCAGACGGCCATCGATATCGGCCACCAGGACGATGTCCTGCACCCCGACCAGACTGACGATGACCTGCTTGACCCGGGGATCCTGGCGGCGTGCCTCGGCGTCCACCCGCTGCAGCAGATCGATCTTGTCCACTTCGCTCAGACTGGGGAGTGGATTGATGGGTTCGTAGAGTTGCCGAGGCGCCGGGCTGCCGCTCACCTTGACCTTCTGCTCGGCGCCCCCGCGGGCAATCGCCCGGGCCGCACGGGCCGCTTCCGTGAGCACCGGCAGTTGCAGTTCGTCGGAATAGGCGAAACCGGTCTTTTCACCGCTGATCACCCGGATTCCGGCCCCCTGCTCGATGTTATGGGAACCCTCTTTGATGATGCCATCCTCCAGCACCCAGGATTCGAGTCGGCTGGTCTGAAAATAGATATCCGCGGCATCCACCCCCTGACCGGTCAACTCCCCCAGCATGCGATCCAGGTCCCGCTCCATCAGACCCACCGAGGTGAGGATGTTTTGTTGTGCGATTTGAATCAGATCAGACATGTGTGTTCCAGGCAGTGATCGTAATGGGGATGTGGTCCGCCGGCGGTGAGCCGACGGAATGGACTAGAGTTGCCGATGATCGATGGTGGGGAAGGTTCTGCGTATGGTTTTCTGGTACTCGCGATCGAGTTCCGCGATGACCAGACCGGTCCCCCGGGGGGACTGGCTCAGCACCGTGCCCCAGGGATCCACGATCATGCTGTGTCCGTAGGTTTCGCGGCCGTTGACGTGGTAACCGCCCTGCGCCGCCGCGATGACGAAGGCCAGATTCTCAATCGCCCGGGCGCGCACCAGAGTGTCCCAGTGAGCCTTGCCGGTGATGGCGGTGAACGAGGAGGGCACGACAAAGATTTCGGCCCCCATGTCGAGCAGCTTGCGGAACAGTTCGGGGAAGCGCAGGTCGTAACAGACCGCCACACCCAGGCGACCGAACGGCGTGTCCACCACCACCGGTTCATCCCCGGGTTCAATGGTGCTCGACTCCTCGTAGTGCTCATCGGTCGCCACCAGGTGCACGTCGAACAGATGGATCTTGTCGTAGCGCGCCACCTGCTGTCCCTGATCATTCATCACCAGGCAACTGGCTCTGACTTTGCCGCCCTTACGGGCCCGCAGGGGGATGGTGCCCCCCACGATCCAGACACCATGACGTTTCGCCATCTGGCTGAGGAATCCCTGCAGCGGACCATCATGAGGTTCCTCGCACAGGGTCAGCATCTCCTTGTCCTTTTCACCCTTGAAGGCGAAGTTCTCTGGCAGCACCACCAGGCCTGCACCGCGGTCCGTGGCTTCACTGATCAGCCGTTCGGCCTCGAGCAGGTTGGCGCTGACATTGGGACTGGAAGCCATCTGGATGGCTGCGACTTGATTGTTCTTATCGCTCATCTTGCATCTTGATCTGTATGAATCATCAACCGAGTGTCGAAAAGGGCCCTCACCGGGCTTATCGCAGCATAGCATTATGGGCTGTCAGACCGCCAGTTATTCACCCGGCAGCCCACTGGAGCGGCGAATTGATATCCTGATGATCCGTGGGTTTTATCAAGCGTCGAGCCCTACTTTCGAACCCACCCGTGACATCATTCCTGCCCCGGCATTTCCGGCGTATGCACATTCTTACGATCCGGATCCGGCGTCTCTTCGAGTTGCCGGAACTGGGGATTATCCCAACTGCCGGTCACCTCGTAGGTGCGCATGGCGATGCGATCGAACTGTTTGCCAAACAGCTGCTGGGTCAACGCGAGCGCCACACCGACCGATGGATTGATCGCCAGGGCGCCGACCAGCGGCAGGGTTGCGCTGACATTGGGAATCACCACCACCCGTTGATCGTAGTTGCGACTGCTCAAACCGGTACGCCCGCGGATATCCACAGACGCCAGGGTGCTGCGCAGCGCCAGGTCGGTGGTATAGGCATCCCCGTCATTGAGGTTGAAATTGCCCTCGATGCTGTCGAACGCCATGCCCTTCGAGAACAGGTCGGAAAAATCCAGCGCCAGGCGCTTGCCCAGAGCATTCAGACTGAACAGGCCAATCAGGCGACCCATCCCGGGATCCACGTTGTTGACCTGTCCCTTGCCCACCTTGAGCCACAGGCTGCCATACAGCTTGTCAGCCCCCATCTGCAGGGGCGAGGTGGGCCAGTAGAGTTCCGCCTTGACCTCGGTGGGGGCCTGTTCGATCCCGGTGGTGAGGCCCAGTTCCTCCTGAAGGTCGCCCAGGCTGGGGGTCTGCAGTTGCAGATTCAGGGCCGTGCTGTGACCCTGCGGGGTCATCCGCCAGTATCCCTGCCCCGTCAGATCAATGTTCGTTCCCACCAGGGTCAGGCTGTTGATGGTGATGCCATCCTGCTCTTTGCTCCAGATGATGTTTCCCTTGCCGATGGGATCCTCGTTGAGATACAACCGCTCGACCGAGAAGTTGACCGCTGGTACCTGACGGGGATCCAGGGTCTCCGGCGCCTTCGCTTCAGAGGCTCGTTCACCGGCGACGGTAGTTGCGAGTTCCTGCAGATTCAGCTTGAGGTAATCGAACCGTCCCAGGATCGGCCGCTGTGCGAGATCACCCGGAATCTGCATGGTGCCCTGCACCGTATCGGAGGTCAGGTTGACCCGGTAACCGTCGGCGTAGTTGTTATAGGTGAAACGCGCATTTGGACAGACGGTGCCAAGGGCGACCAGTTCGTCCACCCGCAGATCCATGGCAATACGTGGGAGCGTCCGGCCCGCATCTCCGGACTGCCGGCTCACCCAGGCGACCCATTCGTCCGCATCGAGCCTGTGCACCGCGCCGCTGAGATGAAAACCCTCGACACCATCCAGGCTCAACGGCTCCTGGGAAAAACCAAAGGCAGCCACCCAGGGGGTCTGATGGTCGGCATAGAAGCGCCACAGCGCATGGGTATCCTGGCCGTAGCGTATACGAAGCTCGGTGCTGCGATCGCTGAGGAAATCCACCCCCAGGTCAAGTCGACGCGGTTCAGCGGCCGATTTACCCAGAGGCTCCGGCAGATTCACCGCCACCCCGACCAGGTCCGACTCCAGGTCCATGCGCACCGGTACGGCGCTCTCCTGATGCGCGATACTGAAGGCCAGATCCGCCTCACCGAGACCCTCGAAATTGTGCAGTTCCCAGTCCGGGAACTGGCGCACCAGACGCTTCATGTCGAGGGCCACCCGGGAGACGATCCGGGTCCAGCTGCGCCCTTGCCGATGTACCGGAATGACGTCAAAACGCACCGGCCGCTGCATCAGGTTCGCGCGGAGGTCCTTGCCCTCGATGCCGCTCAGGTCGAACGCCAGGGTCCCTTCCAGCGCACGGACCGGCAGGTCGATCTCGCGCAGCGTTATATCCGCCTGTTCAAGGGTCAGTTTGCCATCCACCCTGAGCGATCCCCTGCCTGTCTCCAAGGGGATGGTCAGATCAAGTTGGGTGCGGATATCACCGGCCACGCTGACCGCATCGACGAAGCCATGAAAATCCTTGCGCAGCGGCGTATCCCCCAGGATCGACATCAGATCCCGGAAGGGCCCCGCCGCCTCGCCTTTGATCTGCAATGGCGTCGGGTTGCGCAGTTGATCGATGCGCAGATTCACATCATTCAACCGACTCGACAGCATGCGCCCCTCGCTGAGCCGCATCTGCAGACCATTGTTGATGAAATGTACCTCGGCCACCGCATCGTTCAGCTCCGGCCAGCCAGGCATATAGTCAAGCAGCAGGTCTTCGACCCCGAACCAGACCTCGAAGCGGCCTTCCTGCTGCTTGAAGGGAAACCGGTTGGCCGGCCCGTAGAGGAGGAAACTGCCGGTGGTGACATGTCCGTCAACCACTGAGTTGTCGATCCACTCCACCAGATCATGAGGCATCACAGAAACCGGCAGGTAATCGCTTTTACTCGCCCCGCGGCCGTCCCAGAAATCGGTCTGGATATCCGTGAACAGATCCTGGCCCGAGAGGGGAATGGTGACGTCCACCCGGGACAGGGTATGCAGATCCGGGTTGTTCATGGCCAGCCGGTCCGTCTGCAGGCGCAGTCCCCCGGCGGGGTCGAAATGCCACAAAAAGTCTCCCGCGACCGAGTCCGCATGAATCGGCTGACGGAACAGCTGTGCGTAGTCGAGCACCATCTGCTCACTCGAGAGCTTCATCCAACCACCGGACTGACTGCCATCGATGACCAGTTGCACTCCCTGGATGCCCGGGATGCTGTGCCAGGCCTTTGAGGCATAGTCCTCCACCTCCGCACGCAGCTGCCAGTCGGAGCCCGAGTCCCGGATATCCCGCCAGATGAAATCCAGCGCGCGCACATCACCACTGGGTTCCAGCGCCAACAGGGTGTTGTGCCATTCCGCATCCGGCAGGTGCAGAATCTCGAGAAAATCGTAAATCCCCTGCAGTCCCAGATAGTCGGCCTTCAGATGAAACCCCCGATCCTCCGGGGAGGGCGACCACCAGGCGAGTTCCAGGCGTCCCGAGGGCCAGCGCTCGGAGGGTCGCTGCAGGGTGAGCCGGTCCAGCCCGAGCCACCAGCCTGCGGGTCGGTTTTCCAGCCTCAATCCCGTGCTCAGTTCGGAGAGCACGAACCCATCCCCGCTGCGCGGACCGTACACCCGCAGCTGCCCGAGCCGGCCCGTACCCTCCAGCTGCTGCAACCGCCCTCCTGCCAGTTCACCCCAAACCTCGAGACTGGCATCCGCCTGTTGAACCCGGTATCCGGGGGGCAGCCAGTCCGCAAGACGACCGCCCAACTGCAGATTCTCTGCCTTGAAATAGAATTTCCCATCCATTGCCCAGGAGCCCGGATCGGGTTGACGGAGATCAGCCACCAGGCGAATCCGCTGCCCCTGCCGATCGCCGATCGCGCTGCTCACTGAGAGCTGGTGACGCAGACCGTCATTGATCAGGTCCACCACCACACCGGTCAGATGCAGGGGCGGACGACCGGGCCGCGAACCACTCAAGAGTATTTCCGTATCCTGCAGTCTGAGGTGATTCTGCCCGAGCAACAGTTCGGTGACCGCCCCGGAGCCGGTTCCGCGGGAGGCGCCGAACCCATGCAGGGTGATGGTTCCATCCGGATGATGGGTGGCCTTGAGCCGGGTGCCCACGAGACGTCCGTCACCGAGTTGCAGGCGTCCACTGAACAGGGACGCCAGCAGGCGCACCGAAACATAGACCTTCGGCGTGGTCAATCGCGGCAGGCCGGTCTGCGGATCCAGAGCGCTGACGTCGGTCAGCTTGAGGAGCAGTTTCGCGCCTTTGATCTCGGCGCCGATGGCGCCGATGCGTAGCGGCACGCCCGCCTTCTCCTCAACCACCTGTTCGATTCCGGCCGCATAGGAGGAGAGATCGATGTGCGGCAGCGCATAGCGCAGCACGCCGAGCAGCACCGCGAGCAGGATCACCAGCCAGGCCATGAGTTGCCAGAACTTGAGGTGCAGATATTTTGCGGTGTGCAGCATGGTCAGCGCGCTATGGCAGGCCGGCTCAGATCAATACGACATCGTACTGTTCCTGGCTGTAGAGCTGTTCCGATTGAAGCTTGATGGGATGACCGATGAACTGTTCCAGCTCAGCCAGATGGGTGGACTCCTCATCCAGCAGCCGGTCCACCACTTCCTGGGAAGCCAGCACCAGCAGGGATTCCACATCGAATTGACGGGACTCACGCAGGATCTCGCGAAAGATCTCGTAGCAGGTGGTTTCAGCAGTCTTCACCGAGCCCCGCCCGGCGCAGCAGGGGCAGGGTTCGCAGAGTACATGCTCCAGGGATTCGCGGATGCGCTTGCGGGTCATCTCCACCAGACCGAGGGAGGAGACCTCGGTGATCTGGGTGCGGGCGTGGTCATGGGCCAGGCATTTCTCCAGGGCGCGCAGCACCTGACGGCGATGTTCCGGATCGAGCATGTCGATGAAATCGATGATGATGATGCCGCCCAGGTTGCGCAGTCGCAGCTGGCGACAGATCGCCTGGGCGGCCTCCAGGTTGGTCTTGAAGATGGTCTCTTCCAGGTTACGGTGACCGACGAAGGCTCCGGTATTCACGTCGATGGTGGTCATGGCCTCGGTCTGGTCGATCACCAGGTGTCCCCCGGACTTGAGCTGCACCTTGCGTTCCAGGGCCTTTTGAATCTCGTCCTCGACGCCATAGAGGTCGAACAGGGGACGCTCCCCCGGGTAATACTCGATACGGTGTTTCACGTCGGGGATGAACTTCTGCGCGAAACTGATCGACTTCTGGTGGGTCTCCTTGGAGTCGATGCGCACTTTCTCGACATCCGGTCCAACCAGATCCCGCAGGGAGCGCAGCGGCAGGGAAAGATCCTCGTGGATCAGTTCGATCCCCTTGGCGATCTTGCTGCGATCCTGTATGGACGCCCATAAGCGGGCGAGGAAGCGCATGTCCGATTTGAGGGAAGACTCGTCGACACCTTCAGCGGCGGTACGGGCGATGTAGCCTCCACTGATCTCACCGGTTTCCGCCACCTGGCTGAGCAGTTCCCGCAGGCGTTGGCGCTCGTCTTCCGCCTCGATGCGCTGGGAGATCCCCATATTGCCGAGGGACGGCATGAACACCAGGTGACGGGAGGGGATCGAGATGTTGGTGGTGAGGCGGGCGCCCTTGGTGCCGATGGGGTCCTTGAGCACCTGAACGATCACATACTGCCCTTCTCTGAGGAGTTCGTAGATATTGTCGGTGCGGGGCTTGTCGGAGGTATCTCCGATGTCCGAGACATGCAGAAACGCGGCCCGCTGCAGTCCGATGTCGACGAACGCGGCCTGCATCCCGGGGAGCACCCGGCAGACCTTGCCCTTGTAGATGTTACCCACCAGGCCGCGTTTGCCGGAGCGCTCGATAATGATCTCCTGCACCACCCCGTTTTCAATCACAGCCACGCGGGTCTCCGGCGGGGTGACATTGATCAGAATCTCTTCACTCATCGCTTCAATATCTGGTTTTTGGTTGCTTTCCGTTAATGACGGCCGCACGTCTGAACTCCTTGTTATGGCCTACCTGCTCCGCCGTTCGCGGTCCGGAGCCTGCGGGCACCGTGCGTTTTCGCCGCCCTGAATTATGCATGCCCGGGGATGAACTGGGAATGCGCAAATCCCGCCGCTATGGCGATCAGGCGAGCACATCCCGGATAGCCGATCCCGGCAATGCCTTTACAGGGTTTCGATCCCCGCCCGCTGAAGTAATTCCACGGTTTCGAACAGGGGAAGCCCCATGACCCCGGAATAACTGCCCTCCAGCCAACGCACGAACTGACCACCCAGGCCCTGGATGGCATAGCCGCCGGCCTTGTCCTGCGGCTCGCCAGAGGCCCAGTAGGCCATCATCTGGGGTTCGCTCAGGGGGCAAAAGGTCACCCGGCTGATGCTCAGACGGGATTCGAAGTGCTCTCGGCCCAGGGACACCGCCGTGTAGACCTCATGGGTGGCGCCTGACAACTGGTTGAGCATCCACAACCCCTGGTCACGATCCTCGGGCTTGCCCAGGATCCGCCCTTTGATCACCACGCAGGTGTCGGCGGCGAGTACCGGCCGATCGTCCCCGGCAGACAGCATCCGGGCACCCGCCCGGGCCTTGTCCAGCGCCACTCGCTGGGCATAGCGCTCCGGACACTCATCGGCAAGCATGGACTCGTCCACGAGCACATCGAGGCGTTCAAAACCGACCCCGATCTGGCTCAGCAACTCCTGACGGCGCGGCGAGCGGGAAGCCAGGTAGATCATGCTCAATCCGCCCGGTGATAGGGATGGTTTCGCAGCAGGCTCCAGGCCCGGTACAACTGCTCGGCCACCACCACCCGCACCAGCGGATGCGGCATTGTCAACGGCGACAGCGACCAGCTCAGATCCGCCCGCTGCAGACACTCCGCGGACAACCCCTCAGGTCCGCCGATCAGCAGCGCGAGATCCTGCCCGCCGGCCAGCCACCCCTTGAGTTGATTCGCCAGCTGCTGTGTATCCCAGGCGCGTCCCGGGACATCCAGCGCCACCACCCGGCAGCCCTTCGGAATGGCCTTCAACATGCGCTCCCCTTCATCCAGGGTCACCCGTTTCAGATCCGCCTTGCGACCCCGCTGACCCGGAGCAATCTCGATCAGTTTGAGGCGGCACTCGCCCACCAGTCGCCGGGCATACTCCTCGTATCCCTCGACCACCCAGCGAGGCATCCGGTTACCAACCGAAATCAGGTAGATATTCATGACTGGGATTGTACGGGAATGTGGCCTTCGGTTGGGGGACTTTTTTCACCATCCGCCGAATCGCCCCGTCTCATCACAACATCGTAGTCCGGCCATTTATCGGGTATGCTTGCGCGTCATGACTGACAAACACCTGACTGACACCCGCTTCAGCGACTTCGATCTGGACCCAAAAATCCTCCTCGGAGTCCAGGAGGCCGGGTTTGAATACTGCACCCCCATCCAGGCGGAAACCCTGCCCATCGCACTCTCCGGAAAGGACCTTGCGGGACAGGCTCAGACCGGAACCGGCAAGACCGCGGCTTTCCTCATCGCAGTGCTGCACCACCTGTTGAAACTGCCAGCGGATGAACAGCGCCGTCCTAACCAACCCCTCAGCCTGATCCTCGCCCCCACCCGGGAACTGGCCGTTCAGATTGAGCGGGATGCCCAGACACTGGTGCAACATACCGGGCTGAAGACTGCCGTGGTGTTTGGCGGCACCGGCTATGACAAACAACGCAAACAGATCGAGGAGGGCGTGGATATTCTGATCGGCACGCCGGGACGCCTGATCGACTACTTCAAACAGCATGTCTACGACCTGAAGAAGATCCAGGTCGTGGTGCTCGACGAAGCCGACCGGATGTTCGACCTGGGTTTCATCAAGGACATCCGCTTCATGCTGCGCCGCTGTCCGCCCCCGCACCAGCGCCTGGGCATGTTGTTTTCCGCCACCCTCTCCTACCGGGTCAAGGAACTGGCCTACGAGCACATGAACAACCCGCAGAGTATCGAGGTGGAACCCGAGAAGGTCACTGCGGAGAAGATCACCGAAACCTGCTACCTGACCGCCAATGACGAGAAGATTCCACTGCTGGTAGGACTCCTCAAAGGCCTGCAGAACGCGCGCAGCATCGTCTTCGTCAACACCAAACGCACTGCCGACCGGGTCTGGGGCTTCCTCGAGGGGAACGGCATCAGCACTGCGGTTCTATCCGGGGACGTTCCGCAGAAGAAACGCCTCAGCCTGTTGAAACGCTTTCAGGACGGAGAGCTTCCGGTCCTGGTCGCGACCGACGTGGCCGCCCGGGGCCTGCATATCCCGGACGTGACGCATGTCATCAACTACGACCTGCCGGAGGACGCCGAAGACTATGTACACCGGATCGGCCGTACCGCACGTGCGGGCGCCAGCGGCGAGGCCATCAGCTTCGCCTGTGAAACCTACGCCTTTTCGATGCCCGACATCGAGACCTATGTGGGACATGCCATCCCGGCGCAGACCGTAGCCTCGGAACTGCTTGCCGAGATCGACCCGAAGAGCCGTATCTACCCGGAGAAAGGCAGCCGTCAGCCGCACCACCGCAAGGACGGGCAGAAAAGCCACGGCAAGGGGCACCACCACAAGGGTCATAAACCCAGAGGGGAAGGCGACGCCAACAAACACCGCCGGCGCAGGCGTGGCCCCAAACCTCCCCAGCCCCAGAGCGAGTAGCCATGGACAGCAAGTGCCAGCGCTGCACAAACTCGAAATGCTGCACTTACATGACCGAGGCAATCGGTGATGCGCCCCGATCGAAAAGCGACTTCGAGCACCTGCTGTGGCAGGTCTCCCACGAAGGCGTGGAGATTTACAAGGACGATGACGGCTGGTTTCTCCTGGTGAAGGGAAACTGCGAGCACCTGCTACCCAACGGCGGCTGCGGCATCTATGAGACGCGTCCCCAGATCTGCCGGGACTATGATAACGAATGGTGCGAGTTCGACGCCCCCGCCGAGGACAGCTTCCAGCTCTATTTCCGCAACTACGCGGAATTGCTGGCCTACTGCAAGCGCCGTTTCAAGACCTGGGCCCGCTAGTGGGCCCGCCTGCAAACCGGGTGATCAAAACTGACTTCAGAAGGCTATAGGGACGTTTAATGCCTTGCCGCTGGCAGGCAGGCTTCAGCTGAAGATGACATATTGGGTGACGGGGTTAATATAACCCGCGAATTTTTCATCCACCCCGGATCACACCATGAGCCTGAGCTTTAGCCAACTGCAAACCCGCTTCATACAGCTGCGTGAAAACCGTCTGTTCGAGACCTTCGTCATCCTGGTGATCGTCATTTCGGCCCTGATGATCGGCGCCAAGACCTACCCGATCCCCGAAGCCGCGGCCCATATACTGCGCTTCATGGATGTCGGCATCACCTTGTTCTTCCTCGCTGAGATCATCATCCGGATTCTCGCCGAGGCGAGTCTCAAACGTTTCTTCAGCAAAGCCTGGAACATCTTCGATTTCATCATTGTGGTTGCCAGCCTGGTTCCGGTGGACGACAGTGAAGCCGCCCTGCTGGGCAGGCTGTTACGGGTATTCCGGGTGTTGCGACTGGTCTCCATCATTCCGGAACTGCGAATACTCCTGAATGCCTTTGTCACCGCCATTCCGCGGATGGGCTATGTTTCCCTTCTGATGTTCATCATCTTCTACATCTATGCCGCGATGGGCAGCATGTTCTTCAGTGCCATCAACCCCGAACTCTGGGGCAACATCACGATCTCCATGCTGACCCTGTTCCGGGTCGCCACTTTCGAGGACTGGACGGATGTGATGTATGAAACCATGACAGTGTTCCCGCTCAGCTGGAGTTTCTACCTCTCCTTCATCTTTATCGTTGCCTTTGTATTCCTCAACATGATGATCGGCATCGTCCTGGAGACCCTGCAACAGGAGCATGAAGAGTTTTCCCGTGAAAGCGGTGAAGGAGAAGCCGGTGAGGTACACCGCATCGATCTGAGAACCGAAGCCATGGAGCAACGCCTGACCCGGATCGAGTCCATGCTGGAGAAACTCACGCTGGATCGCGCCAAAGAGTAGGACTATTCAAGCACTGGGCCGTTCAGTTCGCCCAGACGCTGGCGTCGCTGCAACTCCTGCATTGCGCGACGTACGGAAGTCAGCCCCATCTCGCCCGGATCCAACTGTGACAGGCGGGTCCAGACCCCATCCTCCACATCATCGGCAACCCTGAGCTGCGGTTCGACAGCGAACCGTTTGAGGAAGAATGCATCAGATGTGGCGTAGCTGATACCCGCAAATTCGTAACGATTGGGAAAAGAGAACAGGTAGCGCCAGTCTTTCATCGCCACATCGACACCCAACTCCTCTTGAATCTCCCGGGTCAGGGCCTGCTCCAGGGTTTCGTTGGGATCGACAAAACCGCCGGGCAGATCCAGCAACCCCCTGGCAGGGTCGTGTTTTCTCACGCTGAGCAGGATACGATCGTCGCACAGCAGCACTGCAGCCACCGCTGCGGCCATGTTGTGGTAGTAGATGAACCCGCATTCACCGCACTTCCACCGCTTGCCTTCGCTCCAGGTCAAGCCCATGCGCCCGCAACCGGGACAATAATCAAACGCACTCATTCCAGGAGCACCTCGTAACACCTGGCCTCCAGGGTGTTGCCTTGCGGATCCTTGAAGTACATCGACAGGGCATTGCCCCGAGCGCCCCAGCGCTGCACCGGACCCTCGACGATTTCAATCCCGTGCCGCTGCAGCCGCACCTGAAGATCATTCCACTCCTCCATCTCCAGCGCGATACAGAAATGATTCAGATTGAACGGCGGAAAAGAATCAGTAAGATCGGGATCCAATGACGGGTGGCGTGGAAACAGATCAATGATCGTCTGCGGATTCAACCGCACCGAAGGAAAGGGTACCCGCCCCTCCTGGAAAGCATCCAAACGTTCGGCTTCGAATCCCATCACTTCGGTGTAAAACCCGACCATACCCATGACATCCGTCACGTTCAGGACAATGTGATCCATTGTGCATTGCATACTCTCATCCACCTTTTCAGTCACTCACCGGGCATGACACCTCAACGGAGCCATGCGCCCGATTTCCACGACCAGGTCATCACCATTGCCGCGAATGGTATTGGGTCCATTGCTGTATAGAAATCCCGAACCCGTGGTCCTCTGTTGCAGTTCGATACTCACCCCCCGATGCAGAAGATCGGCGGATTGACGATCGGAATAAAACCGCACTGACAGCGAATCAGCATTTGTGCAGTCATAGATGACCAGACGACTGCTGTTTTCGGCCTTGTTCCCCTCGGGCGCGGCGCAGGCATGAAGCAGCCACGCCAGCAGCATGACGGATAGCAGATGTTTCATATGATCTTGTTGCCCCGGTTGATGATTGATTTGGATTGACAGGCTTTACCATGATACGGAACAGGATATCAAACTCCCGGGTCACACCGGGCCCTGCTCCGGTTTCAATGGAAAAAGCACCTCATACACCTCACGCCTGACCTCGGTCGCCGCATACGCTTCCGGTATGGACTGGGCCAGTTGCGTATCTCTGAAAGCCAGCAGGGCCTGCCGGCTGTCGAAAAAGTAGATACCGCAGGTGTCTCCACTTTCTTCATCCCGGGCATAGATTTTCTGCAACAGTCCGGGCACCTCGAGAAACCGGGGCCGGCGCTCTTCGATACGGCGATCCAGTTCATCCGGATCCAGCTCCGATTTGATTCTCACAAACAATACACAGGCCATGCCTCACCTCTGAAACCATAGTTTACCGGACAACTCCGCTGGAGATCTCTGTTACGCCGGGTATGCGGATCAAGTGAGCTTCAGCGACCCAACAACGCGAGACCTGCGAACAGCCTCTCAAACCCTGAGAGAGAGCAGTATCAAGGACAATGAAACCAGACTCGACCAGACCGTGCGACTCAGATTCCAGCGAACCCACCGCCCTTCGAACCCGGTCCGTTCCTGTTGCAACCGGGCATCATCCAAGGCGTCGACATCGAGTGACTGGAGACGGTTGTTGAGCGGAACATTGATGGTGAACGTGGTCAACTGCACACCCAGGAGATATGTCAGCACGGTACCGAACAGAAGCCACCACTCGCCCCCCTGTAACTGCCGGAAGCCGAAAAGCGCCGCAGCGATCAGGGCGATCACGGAACCGGCCCAAACCGCAACGAAGATCGGCTGATTATTCTGGATGACCCGATCCATGACCTGAAACGCCCGCACAAAGGCCCGGTCATCGAGGCTCCTGAGACCCGCCATCACCACGACCGCGAATGCGAACAGAAAACCTGCCACCAGCGAGCAGAGAAACGTCGCCAGAAACAGCGGCACTTCAAGGGGATTCATGTGTGTCACCTCAAAGCAGATACTGAGCGATCAAAAACTTTTGATCTGGTGAATGTACAAACTCCAGTATAGTGATCGACACACCCTGCGGTTCCCCCGGATGACCTGCATTGCCCGGGGTAATTGCCACATCCGCATGGCCGGGTGCCGCCCAGGTCCGCTCAGCTCATCGATGAACCATCAACTCGCCAGCGGTCCGAATTACGGGATCCGGCTGCAGACTGAAGCGCAAGAAACGGGTGGTGCGCTCATCGCCGGCCCAGTAGGGTCTGCTAACACTAATCCGATAGCCCCTGTTGCGCCCCGAAGGGCTGGGGCTGTCTTTTCACTCAGCGGCGTGATCATTCGCTCATGCAGCCGGGCTAGACTATGCTCATTCTGCCTTGCTGGGCATAAAGACAGCTCCAGCAGGGACTATCGGATTAGTGTTAACTAGCCATAAGATGCAACCAGCATTGCATCGCCCAGCCGAGCCTACAGACCCGTACTCCATGCCAGACAGCTACGCCACCATTACCCAGGCAATCGAATTCATCCGTCAGCATGCGTTGCAGCACCCCTCGCTGGCCGAGGTCGCACACGCGGTCGGCCTGAGTCAATACCACCTGCAGCGCACCTTTCACGCCTGGGCCGGCATCTCACCCAAGCGCTTCCTGCAGTTTCTTACCAAGGAGTACGCCCTGTCCCGGTTGCGGGAATCCTCCGATCTGCTCAACCTCAGTCTGGACCTCGGGTTGTCGGGCCCTGGCCGTCTGCATGATCTGATGGTCTCCTGTGAGGCCTTGACCCCGGGCGAGATCAAACGCGGCGGGGCCGACATTGATCTGCATTACGGGCGAGCGGACTCCCCCTTCGGAGCGGCCCTGCTGGCCTGGAGCGGACGGGGCATCAGCCACCTCTCATTTCACGATCAGGGGAAGATTCCCGCCCTGGCCCTGCTCTCGCAATCCTGGCCCCATGCGCAATTCCATCATGACGCTGCCGGGGCCGAGCGACTCATCTCCGACATCTTTCCCACTCAGCCGGGTGTCCGTCAGCTGCATCTGCTGCTCAAAGGCACCAATTTCCAAATCAAGGTGTGGGAGGCCCTGCTGGGTATAGGTTCAGCACAGATCGCCACCTACAGCACCCTGGCCCGCCTGACCGGTCAACCCAAAGCCCATCGCAGCGTCGGCTCTGCCCTGGCTGCGAACCGGATCGGCTACCTGATCCCCTGTCACCGGGTCATCCGCTCCAGTGGTGAGCCCGGCAGCTATCACTGGGGCAGCACCCGCAAACTGGCCATGCTGGCATGGGAAGGTGCGCAGGCGGATCGCCCGGAGCAAACCTGATAACCGCGCCTGGAAGGGTGCTGACGCCGACATGGAAATAATTGGGAATTATCTATCAATTGATAATTCTCAATTTATTAAACCTATCACTGTCAGCGAGACAAACGATTTCTAAAACTTCCCCTGCCTCCCTAACATAACGTTCAAGTCAGGCGGCAACGCCAACACTTAAAGTATCCCACTGAACTGAATTATCGAGAGGTAAACACAATGGAAAACGTCACCCAGATCCACAGCATGCCCCGTTTGAACGAAGCCGCCCCGGCCTTCCAGGCCCCCACCACCCACGGGGTCAAAAACCTGGATGACTACCGCGGCCAATGGCTGGTGCTGTTCTCCCACCCGGCGGACTTCACTCCAGTCTGCACCACCGAGTTCATCGCCTTCGCCCAGCGTCATGCCGAGTTCCAGGCGGTCGGATGCGAACTGATCGGTCTGTCGATCGACAGCACCTACTCGCATATCGCCTGGGAGCGCAACATCAAGGAGAAATTCGGCGTGGATATCGGCTTTCCGATCATCGCCGACCTGTCGATGCAGGTGGCTCGCGCCTACGGCATGATCCAGCCGGGCGCCAGCGACACCTCAGCGGTGCGTGCCACGTTCATCATCGATCCGAATGGGGTGCTGCGGGCCATGATCTACTACCCGATGACCAACGGCCGTTCCATCGATGAGATCCTGCGTCTGGTCAAGGCCCTGCAGACCTCCGACGAGCACAAGGTCGCCACCCCGGAGAACTGGCAGCCGGGTGAGAAGGTGATCGTACCGCCTCCGGCCAGTGCGGAAGAGGCCCAGGCCCGCAGCGAAAGCGGCGAGTACGAGTGTACTGACTGGTACTTCTGCAAGAAGGCCATCTGAGCCGAACGGACGCACTCCCGCCTCATCTCTCAGATGAGGCGGGAGTGCGTACCCCGCACACCGCGCAGCAGCGGCTTGCCTGGAACCCAGCATGAGTCGGGCTTATCATCGGAACTCCATGACACCCGGGTTCCGTTACATGCCTTGCGTGCCTGCCGCTGAAACACCGGGAGAATGGCAGATATAACCCCAGAATCCGTCCTGTCAGGCTCCGGAACATGGCGCCCGGTTGCAGGTCTACTCATGTCACGGATCAGCCACTGGAGAGCGATTGAGCATCATGTCACTGCGCACCCATTTAGTAACGACGATATTTCTAATCCTGTTCATCGCTGCCGCAGCGACACAGGCCGACCCCCTCGTGACCGGGGATTCCCTGCCTGAAACCACCTTGCCGGACCAGCATGGCAAGGCAATGAATCTGCACGGGGCCCAACTGATTTTGTTCGCCCCGGGCAAGGCCGCCGGAGAAACCATTCACGAGGTGCTTGGGGAGCGGCCCCAGCAGGAGTTGGCGGCACAGGGAATCATCGTGATCAGTGACATCAGCCGCATGCCCGGGCTGGTCACCCGCCTCTTCGCCCTGCCCACGATGCGTGATTACAGCTACCGGATCATGCTCGGTTATGAAGCGGAGGAAACCGCCTGGCTGCCCCGCGAGGAGGATTCGGTCACCCGCCTGACGGTGCAGGACGGGCGCATCACCGGAATCGAGTACGCCCAGTCAGCCGGAGCGTTGAGGGAACTGATTACACCTGACAGCGCAGACCCGTGGTGATCTCCGAGAAATCCCGGATCGAGGGAAACTGACAGTCCTCCCGGGCGGGCTGTTGGGAATCGGGCTTGAGCACTGCCAGAATCCAGCGGATGCCGTAGGCTTCGGCCGTTTTCAGGACATGCGGGCTGTCGTCCACGAACAGGGTGCGCTCGGGATCAAAGGGATGAAGGTTCTTCAACCGGCACCAGAACTCGGGGTGCTCCTTGGGAAGTCCCAGCTGATGTGAGCTGATCACCTGGTTGAAAAAACCGGCCAGGCGGGTCTTCTCCATCTTCAGGGCCAGGGTTTTCTGGTGCGCATTGGTCACCAGCACCCGGTCCTTGCCGGCGCACATAAGCTGATCGAGGAAATCCACGACATGGGGATGCACCGCGATCAAATGGTCCACCTCTTCCTTGAGCAGGGCAATATCCAGACCCAACTCACGGCTCCAGTGATCAACGCAGTACCAGTCCAGGGTGCCTTCGACACTCTTGTAACGCTGCAGCAGAATTCCGGTCGCCTCCTCCACGGGGATGCCCTGAGCCTCGGCATAGCGCTGCGGCACATATTCCAGCCAGAAGTGGTTATCGAAATGGAGGTCCAGCAGGGTGCCGTCCATATCCAGCATCACGGTGTCTATCGCGTTCCAGTCAATCATGGCCTTGCATCGATGATTACAAATGGCAGAGTATACGCGAATATCCCTGCGAGCTTGAGTCCTGATTGAACCGCATCCCGGGCAAAAAAGTGGCACGAACCCCTCGAAAACCCCGCTGACCTGGATCACACCCCGTCATCATGAGCAAACCAAAAATCCTTTCACAGACCCTCATCGCCGAAACCCGCATCTTCCGCGTGGAACAGATGGAACTCGAATTCAGCAATGGCCAGAAACGGGTCTATGAACGCATCGCGGGAGGTCCCCGGGGATCGGTGATGGTGCTGCCGATGCTGGACGATGAGACGGTGCTGTTGATCCGGGAGTACTCCGCCGGCAGTCAGGACTACCAACTGGCCCTGCCCAAGGGGCGCATGGAGGAGGGGGAGGATCCGCTGCAGGCAGCCAACCGTGAGTTGCGCGAGGAGGTCGGTTACGCGGCACGCAAACTGAGTCTGTTGAAAACATTCACCCTGGCGCCCGCCTACATCCAGCACCACACCTATGCTATTCTCGCCCAGGATCTCCACCCCGACCGGTTGACCGGCGACGAACCGGAACCGATCGAGGTCGTTCCCTGGAAACTCTCTGATTGGGACCGCCTGATCGAACAACCCGATTTCACCGAGGCCCGCTCGATTGCGGCGCTCTGCATGGCAAGGAAACTGTTGACGTGAGCCTACCTACATCGCTGGATGCGCTGCTGCATCTGACCCGCCAGGCCGGCGAGGCCATTCTCGATATCTACAATACCGACTTCGAAGTCGAGACCAAGCAGGACAACTCACCGCTGACCGCCGCCGATCTGGCCGCGCACCGGCTGATCGTCAGCACCCTGGAAGAACTCACCCCGGAGATTCCGGTACTCTCCGAGGAGTCCTCGAAGATTCCCTTCGAAATCCGTCGTGACTGGCCGCGTTACTGGCTGATCGACCCCTTGGACGGCACCCGGGAATTCGTCAAACGCAACGGTGAATTCACTGTCAACATCGCACTGATCGATAACCATCGGGCAGTGTTCGGCGCGGTCTACGCACCAGTGCTCGACACCCTGTACTACGGTATCGCCGGGACAGGCGCTTTCAAACAGACCGGGGCGGAGAGACAACAGGCGATCCGGGTCACCACCCCCTGTGCACACCCGGCCCGGGTGGTGGGCAGCCGCTCCCACGCCGGGGATTCACTACGGGCCTACCTGGAACGCCTGGGCGAGCACGAGATGGTCAGCATGGGCAGTTCTCTGAAACTCTGTCTGGTGGCGGAAGGCAAGGCGGATGTCTACCCGAGACTGGGACCGACCTCCGAGTGGGACACCGCCGCAGCCCAGGCGGTGGTGGAGGCCGCGGGTGGCCGGGTGACCACCCTGGACCTGCAGACGCTCAGTTACAACACCAAGGATTCGTTGCTCAATCCTTACTTCCTGGTGTTTGGTGATGAGCAGAGGGATTGGTCCGCTTACCTGGATGCATCAAGCTGACCCATATTAACCCGAAAGGTATCCTTACCTTTCGGTCACCCGGCCTCTACTGATCGATGTCGCTGACAGGAAAAGCCTTGGCGAATTTGCTCAGTTCTTCCAGAGACGCACTGCTGCTGGACAGATTCAGCATTCCCGGCGTCATCTTGAGGCTGATCATGATCTCGTTGCGACTGCCCTCTTCCATGACCATACCGGTGTAGCGGCCGAGCCGGATCTTCTTGCCCCCGCCGGCCAGACCCATCTGGCTGAACATGGCGCCCATGCCACCGCCGCCACTGGTGTAACTGGCTTCGATCATCTTGTCACCCTTGTTGTATTCGGTGCTGATATTGGAGAACCCCATCATCTTGTTCTGCTCGATTTCTCCGCGATTCCATCCCGCCACATCCTTGGGAAAGCGTTCGCTCTTGCGGGATTGCTGCAACTGCTCGAGGGACTCGAGGCACCACTTGGCCTCTTCCACGGCGCCCGCAATATCGTCCTCCTGATACAGTTTGGCGGCCTGGTTACAATAGGCCGCCGGATCCCCTTCCGCCGCCACGTTCATGGACAGGGCCAGAAGTGCAATGGCCGTCAGGCCTCGAGTGTACTCTCTCATTTCGATTCTCCCTCTGAATTTGGATTGGCAGATCACAGATCTGGTTTCTCACCCGAATCATAGAAGAAAACACCCTGCGGCCAAACCCCATACGCTATTTTGTCCCATCGGCTATGCTTGTGTACTATGCCCACCAGGCAGTATCGATGGCTGGTGATGAACAGGAACCGGTTCCCTCTCCAGACACTCAAAGCAACAACAAAGGCTGAGAACCAACGACCGAACCATGATAATGCCACGCGTCACGCTTCCAGCGGCACTCTGCACATTGATGCTTTTCATCCTCACTCGTCCGTTGCCTGCCGCCACCGGCCCGGACGAAGATGCCTACTCTTTCGACGACCTGCCGATGAAAGAGCTGCTGGTCTATCCGGAGTGGTTCAAAAAGAGTTTTCTCGACCTCCCCAGCGACCTCAAGGAAGCAATCGGCAGCGGCAAGCAGGGGTTGATCGTCTACTTCGGACAGAAGCGCTGCCCCTATTGCCGGATGCTTTTGGAGGTCAACTTCGGGCTGTCCGATATCACGGATTACACGCGCCAGCATTTCGATATCGTGCCCATCGACATCTGGAGTCCGGAGGAAGTCACTACCCCCGAGGGCGATCTCCTCACCGAGCGGGAATACGCCTTGCGGGAAGACACCAATTTCACGCCCTCGCTGATCTTTTACGACGCCCAGGGTAAACAGGTGTTTCGTCTGCGGGGCTATTACCCGCCCTATCAGTTTCGAGCCGCGCTGGAATACGTCGCGGACCAGCACTACCTGAAGGAACCCTTTCCCCGCTACCTGTCCCGGGGTGACTCCGGCACCGCCTTCGAACCCGGTGACCTGAACGAGGAGGAGTTCTTCATACCACCCCCGCACAATCTGGACCGCAGCCGGTTTCCCGGCCAGCGTCCGTTGGTCGTATATTTCGAACAGGGAAACTGCCACGCCTGCGACGTGTTGCATGGTGAGCCCCTGCGCGACCCGGCGATCAACCGGCTGATACGGGATTTCGACAACGTGCAACTCGATATCCACGCCGACACCCCGGTCATCACCCCCGACGGACGCCGCACCACGGCTAAACGCTGGGCCGAGGAACTGGGGCTCTTTTACACCCCGTCACTGATCTTCTTCGATGAACAGGGCAAGGAAATCATCCGGGTCGATTCGGTCGTGCGTTTCTATCGCCTGCGCAATGTGATCACCTACATCACCGACCGGGGCTACCGCCACTACCCGGACTATCAGCACTGGCGCGCCGAGGCCGGTCTGTAGCGACCCCCGTCAGGTGGCACGGATCGCTGACTGCCGCCCAATGCGGGGCCACAGAGGCCTGACCCACCGGCCATTTCCGGCGATGGAAATTCAAGATGCGACGTCTCCCGCCGATACGCTGACGGTTAGGGGTGTGGAAACATGGATTTAAGAGAAGAAAACCGAATCCTGCGGCTTCACTTGACGGAATTGACCCGCAAGGCGCAACGCAACCAGGAAACCCTGGAACGGTTCCACGCCCGGGAACTCGAACTTCTCAGCGCCGAATCCCTGCCCGAGCTGCTCAGCGGGATGTCCGAAGGCCTGCTCACCTCCTTTGAAGTCAGCAATATTTTGCTGATCCTGCATGACCCGGACCACGAACTGCGGCATTTGCTGGGGAACAGCGGTATCAGCGAGGAGGCCTTTCCCTATACGCGTTTCGTCGATGAACTGATCCCGGTCAACCACCGCTATCAGTACATCAAGAGCCCCTGGCTGGGCCCGTTTCTCTCCCCGGAATACGACAACCTGTTCAACCATCCCGACAACCTGCACAGCATGGCGATTCTGCCCCTGTTCTGCGGCAACCAGCTGGTAGGCAGCATCAACCTGGGAAGCAGCGACCCGCAACGTTTCACCCGCCAGCACGCGTGCGATTTCCTGGCGCGCCTGGCGACCATCTGCGGAGTATGTCTTGAAAATGTCACCAACCGGGAAAGGTTGCTGATCAGCGGCCTGACCGACCCCCTTACCCAGTTGCACAATCGCCGATACCTGGATCGCCGACTCGAGGAGGAACTGGCCCGGGCCAGCCGTTACCGCCAGCCCCTCAGCTGCCTGTTCATCGATGCGGACCATTTCAAGCGGATCAACGATCAATACGGTCACCCGGCCGGTGACCGGGTACTCACCGAACTGGCCAAACGCATCCGCTCCCAGCTGCGCGCCAGTGATGTGGCCACCCGTTACGGAGGCGAGGAATTTGCCTTGCTGTTGCCTCAGACATCGCTGTCCGAGGCGCTGCTGCTGGCGGAACGGATTCGCCTCGAGATCGTATCCCATCCCATACCCCTGGACGATGGCACCAGCCTGAGCATCAGCGTCTCGATCGGCGTGAGTGAGGCCCTGCCCATGCTGGGCAAGTCGCATCATCAGGAGGTGGGGGCACACCTGCTGGCCAGCGCTGACCAGGCCTTGTATCTTGCCAAGGCGAATGGCCGCAACCGGATTGAATACGAGGTCGGGGGGGAGAAACCTTCTCAGCAGGACAAGGACCAGCGGATCAAAAAGCCGCAATAGAGTCGGTTTTGGCGCAGCAAGACCCATCTGCGGGCCAGGCAGTCTCGGATGTCAAACCCGTCAGGACAGACAGAAAGCCTCTGCGCAGCGCCAAAAAAAGGCTCTACACCACCACCCCGGCGTTTCCTTCCGCCCGCCCGGCATGACCGGGATGCGCAAACCTCCAGCAGCCTGCGGAGGTCCACCCATTCGGCTTCCGGCTCAGTCCTTCAATGTTTTATGGGTACCGTCGCAATAGGGCGGATTTTTGGTTTGTTTGCAACGGCACAGCCAGTGCTCGCCACTCTTTTCCGGTTTGAAACCCAACGGCTCGATACCCGTGCCCTGATGAGAACCGTCACAGAACGGCTGATTGGCGGAACGCCCGCAGGCACACCACCAGTACTCTTTGCCCGTCACGAGATCGACATTGATCGGCTGTTTCGCCGCGATAACCGGTTTATCCATGCACACCTCCACGCAAGTATGTTTTGCAAGCTCGGCCAGTCACTACTAACCGACTGATATTAATGATATTATTATGACTTAACGAACGCAGCCGGCGTTTTTGCTACAATTCCCGAGGTGCGGGTTGTCTGCAATGCAGCAGTTCGACCATCCCGGGCGTTGCGGCCCGACCCTGCGCCGTTTCATTAGATTACAACAATTCACGCGAAAATATCTGCTACCCTCTCTCTCCTGTATCAACGGACCTCCCCCCTTCATGACCGATAAAGAAAACTGGATCGATTTCGACAACCAGCATGTCTGGCACCCTTACAGTGCCATCGGAGCCGACCTGCCGGTGTATCCCGCGGTCTCTGCTGAAGGGGTCCGCATACGTCTGGAGGACGGACGGGAACTCATCGATGGCATGTCATCCTGGTGGTGCGCGATCCATGGTTACAATCATCCCCGCCTGAACCAGGCCATCGAATCACAGCTCAAGGATATGGCGCATGTCATGTTCGGCGGCCTGACCCACAGACCCGCCGCGCAACTCGCCCGCAAACTCGTCGAGATCACCCCATCGCCCCTGCAATCGGTGTTTTTCTGCGACTCCGGCTCGGTGTCTGTGGAAGTGGCGTTGAAAATGGCAATCCAGTACTGGCAGGACAAGGGAATGCCGGAGCGGCAACGCTTCCTCACCATTCGCCGGGGTTATCACGGGGATACGTTCGGCGCCATGTCCGTCTGCGACCCGGACACCGGGATGCACAGCCTGTTCAAGGGGATTTTGCCCGAGCAGATTTTCACCGAGGCGCCGAAGTGTTTTTTCGGTCACCCGTGCAAGAATGAGAATGCCAGGGATCTGTCCGACAAGCTGCGGGAACACCACCAGGAAATCGCGGCGGTGATTCTCGAACCCATCGTGCAGGGTGCGGGCGGCATGCGCTTCTATTCCGTGGAATATCTGCAGGAGGTGCGCCGCCTGTGCGACCAGTTCGGCGTACTGCTGATCCTGGATGAGATTGCCACCGGCTTTGGACGCACCGGCAAACTGTTCGCCTGCGAGCATGCGGAGGTGATTCCTGACATCCTGTGCATCGGCAAGTCCCTGACCGGCGGTTACCTGAGTCTTGCCGCGACCCTCACCACCGAGGAAGTCAGCCAGACCATCAGCCGAGGAGATCCCGGGGTATTCATGCACGGACCGACCTTCATGGCCAATCCTCTGGCCTGCCGGGTGGCTCTGGCGAGTATCGAACTGCTGCTCGAATCCCCCTGGGAAGAACGCATCAAGGCCATTGAAGCCCAGCTATCCGACGGCCTCGCGCCCTGCCGCGAGATGCCCCAGGTGGAGGAGGTCCGAACCCTCGGGGCGATCGGTGTGGTGGAGATGAAAAAACCGGTCAACATGAAACATATCCAGAACTGTTTCGTCGAAGCCGGTGTCTGGGTCAGACCCTTTGACCGCCTGGTTTATCTCATGCCGCCCTACATCATCGACGAAGCGGATTTGAAGACCTTGACCGAAGCGGTGGTCAAGGTGGTGGAGTCCTGTCCGATCGATTGAGGCTGCCAAGCGGTGAACCGATTTCCTGACAATCGCCTTTCTGTGGAATCCCCCGGATATCCTCAACGGCTTCCGGGAAACCCGACATGACACGCCTCGGGCGCTGTCCTACGGGGTGTCCAGCGATACCACCACCTGATCCACATCCTGCTGGAATTTGATCCGCTTCTGCATCCCGGGGGTGAGGTAGACCCGCCCGGTCTCGTCCACCAGCATCACCTCGGACAATCCCATTTTACGGGCGATCTCAAGCCACTCGTCGGGGCCCGCCACACTCAGTGCGGTGGCCGCGGCATCCGCCAACCCGCCGTCATGACTGATCACCGTGGCGGACGCCACATGCTTCACCGGGTAGCCGCTGCGCGGATCGATGATGTGGGCATAGCGTATGCCTTCGTATTCACGATAGCGTTCATAGTTACCGGAAGTAAGCACACACTCACCATCCGAGACCCCGACGGATGCGATAACCCCCTCTCCCAGGGGATGCCGGATACCGATCTTCCAGGGCCGATCCCCGTGCTGGCCGGAGACACACAGATCTCCCCCCGCGTTGACGATGGCATTATCGATACCGAACCCGTGCAGTTCATCGATCGCCAGATTCAGGGCGTACCCCTTGGCGAAGGCGCCCAGATCCAGCGACACCGCCGGGTTGGATGAGCTTATTTGCGAAGCCTCGATGCTCAGGTCACTCATCTTCGGATTCAACCGGATCAATTCCGCAATCCGCTGTGGCTCCGGTGGAGGCCCGCCCGGCGGCTCGTCGCGATGGAATCCCCACAGGCCAATCAACGCGCCGATCGCGGGGTTGAACAAGTTGTCACTGTTGGACGCATAGCCCTGGGCCCGCTTCAGGAGTTCCGCGAGTTGTGGCGATACTTCCCGGGATTCCCCCCGGGACAGGGCCCGGTTGAGTTGCACCAGATCACCGTCGCCCTTCCAGGCGTGCCAGTCCCGGTGCATACCCTGAAAGGTCTGATCCAGGCTCTGCACGGCGCGGTTGAAGGTCTTGGGCTGATCCGTGTAGGCCTGGATGTCCAGCAGGGTGCCGAACACCAGCAGAGTCTGGCGGTGATCGGCAGGCCCCTGTCCACAGCCGGCCAGAGCCAGCAGGACCAGCCACAACGAAATGCACAAAAGTCTGCAACGCAACATGTCGATCGGTCCTTGAATATCAGCGAATGACATGACAACCGGGCCTCAGCCTTGTTGCAGCTGGCGCAGTTTCTGCCCCGCAACATCGCTGCGGATGAGCTCCCGGGCCTGCTCGATCCCCTGCGCAATCTCATCGACCCGGCCGCTGAGGTAGAGCCTGACCGCAACGTTGTAAACGATGGCATCCTGATGGGTTTCATCCCCTTCTAGCAAGGCCGCGCGGATCACCTCCGCGGTGGCCTCCGCGGTAACACAGGGACGAGTCTCCCGGCAGGCAATTCCGTAACTCTCGGGATCCAGGGTGTACTGGGACAGCTCGCCGTCCCGGTACTCGACCACGGAGATCGGCTGCAGGGGCAATTCGTCGCAGCCATCCACCCCCTGAACCGCCATGACCCGCTGGCATCCCCGTTCACCCGCAGCCGTGGCGAAACGCTCCAGGAAACCCACATGCGCGGCGCCGATCAGGGAAAACGCGGCGCCGGCGGGATTCAGCATCACCTCGCAGGCATGCAGAAATGAGCGGTAGAAGAGGGTTTGGCGGATTGGCTTGAGCCGCTCCACACCATGCAGGTAACGGCTTGCATGCAGATGGCCAAAGCCCATCTCCTCGATATCCCGGGCGACCTGATTGGGCTGGCGGTAGGCCGGGATGCCCAGGGCCTCCAGAACACAGGCGGTCGTGACCCCGTACTTGGGCGGCAGACCAGTGTTACAGTGCATGATCACCGGCACCCCGGCGGAACTGGTCACCAGAGCAGCGGCGAGCCCCAGGTGGAGGGCGTTCTTGCGCCCGTCATAGGGTCCGTTGCAGTTGAGCAGACCCTCCACCTTCGGGGAGATCAGGGTGGCGCTGCCTTCCATGGCATCCAGAAACCCCTTCATCTCCTCCACCTTGGCGCCTTTGAAGCGCATGGCGGTGAGAAAAGCGCCTACCTGGGCGGGGTGCGCCTCCGCGCTGATGAGAAAATCCAGAGCCTCACGGGCCTCCTCGCGACTCATATCCTTGGCGCCGTGGCGGCCCTTGGCGGTGGCGATCAGGCGTTTCTGAAAAATCTCACCCGCCGGACTGCTGGGATGATGCATGATTTGGGACTCCTCGAAGATCTCTGTTACCGCTCTGGGTACACCATCATACCGATTCGCTGAAGACGAAAGGAACCTGGGTTTCCGCCCGGTAGCTCTGCGCATCCACCACCGTGTGATCCGCAACCTGCTGACGCGCGGCAATCAGGGCCGACTCAATGCGCCGGTCATGAATTCGGTAGCGGGTATCCAGGCCGATCTCATGGATGTCGTCACAGGACTCCCCGAACAGGTGCCGATAGAGACCGGACATCATGTTGTAGCGGCTCGACATGAGCATGTTGGTTGCCTGCTTGATCTGGTCGACGGATTCAGGCTGGTGGCCGAGCAGGCTGGTGGCCAGCATCACCGATATGGCATGCAGCACATCGTACTGGACATGCGCGATGAAGACGATCAGATGATGCTGGGTGAGAGGCACCTGATGTTGCCAGGCCCAACGGATCATGCCGCCGAGCAGCAGGCTGAAAAATTCCGGAACACCCCACTCCATCCCCAACCCGACCGAGGCCAGGGACTCGAGCAGGGTGAACTCCGGGTGTCCGGCAAGCAGGCGCTGCACCAGGGCATTGTCGGCCACTTCATGGAGCATCGGCACATCCTGCGCCTCGAAGGGGATCCCCAGCCCTTCAAAAATCTGCCGGTACATCACGATATGGGTGGTGGAGCCGAGCAGACTTGCCAGGTCGGGATAGCTGTCGATGCTGTGGGTCCCGACACCGTACTCGTCCGCCAGCAATTGCGCGAGGATGATCTGCACCAGTTCGGAGACACGCTCATTGAGACAGCCATAGGGCAGATCGATGAAGCCGGAAAACCGACCCTGGGCCAGTGCCACGCACTGCCGGGTGTTCTTCACCTGGTTGAAATAGTTGAGGGCGAAACGCGTCAGCTGATCCTGATCAAAGCGCCCTTCGAAGATCCGCACAAAGCAGGGGTGATGCCACACCGGGTGGGACATGACATGCTCGTGGAGATCGAGAAACAGGGATTGCAGGGCGCCGGGCTGAAAGATCTTCAGCCGGTTGAGCGGATTGTCCGGGTCCTTGGCCGCGATGGTGCGCAGATCTGCGAATGCCCGGTGCAGCGGACTGCCTGGCTGCTCCAGTTCCCCGATCGTCTTGCTGAAATCCCGGATCTGGCTCTCGCGAAACGCTTCCAGCACCTCCTCAGCATCCAGGGACAGCAGATTGGGCAGGGGGTGTACCCCCGGCAGCAGGGTCGCCTGTCGATCGGCGCCGACCTCGAGCAGGTCGGTAAAGCGTTGTGGCGATTCGTGATGCATAACCTCGGACATGGTACCTCTCCAGGTTAGGGCCTGTGCAGCGAAGAGTTGTGGGTATTGACGCCCAGTATCAGGTCAGTGCGCGAACCGTGTTCGGCAATTGTTCGCGTATCACATCCGCCAGCGCCTCGATGGCCTGCTTGCGCGGAAAGGTCTTGCGATAGACGAACTGAACCCGGCGGTAAGCATCCTTCATCGTGAGCTTGCGTGCAATGATGCCGGAATCAGTGGTCCAGGCGCCGCGCACCGCCAGGGCAGGCACCAGGGTGCAGCCGAATCCGGCCCCGACCAGTTGTAGCAGGGTCTCGAGACTGGCGGCGCGCAGGTCCGCCATCTCATTGTCCAGCATGCCCTCCTTGATGCGGCAGACATCCATCACCTGGTCGGTCAGACAATGGCCGTCGGCCAGCAGCAGCAGATCGAGCCGGTTAAGGTCCCGACGGCTGATCTCGTCTTTGTTGTACAGTTCGTGATCCCGGGGATGGGCCAGCCAGAATGGCTCCTCAAACAGCGGCATGACCTCCAACTCAGGCTCCTTCACCGCAGTGGCGAGGATCGCCACATCCACCTGGTGATCCAGCAGGCGCCGGGTGAGCATGTCGGTGACTTCCTCGGAAAGCACCAGCCGCATCTGCGGATACTGCGCCTTGAGCGGCATCAGGATCAGCGGGATCAGGTAGGGGCTGACCGTGGGAATCGCACCCACCCGCAGGGCGCCAGCCAGGGGATCCCGTTGCGCCTGGGCCAGCTGACGGATCACATCAGCCTGTTCCAGAATCAATTTGGCGTGTTTGACGATTTCCGTGCCGATCGGGGTGATCGAAACCGAACGGTTGGTCCGTTCGAAGATGGTCACGCCCAGCTCCTCCTCGAGTTTCTTGATCTGTCCACTGAGGGTCGGTTGACTCACGAAACACTGGGCGGCGGCGTGGCCGAAATGTTCGGTTTCGGCTACTGCGATGAGATATTTCAAATCCCGCAAGTTCATTGTGGTTATTGATTTCAGCTATGATTGGAGATTGAATAATATCCCGATCATATCAGATCATGGCAATGACGGATCGCAATGGTTCGCAATTTCACTGTCCGGAAGAACCGCACCCCTTTGTTATTCGCGCAGGGCCTGTTCACACTTGTCCGATGGTTTCTTGAAGACCCGTGCGTATCGTTCTATAAAGAAACAACGGAAAAAACGGTATGATTTGTCACAATTGACCCTAACAACGGAAATCCGCAAGCAAATCGGAATTGACAGACTGCCCAGCGAACCGGCCGTTCCAGAGGAGGAAAAGCCTGGCGTTGCAACCAATCAACGACCTGGCAGAGATGACGCCGTGGCGCCCGCAGTCAGCAGATCCCGGTAACCGGACAGCCCAGATCACCCCCGACTGACCCGCAGGACAGGACTCACACCATCATGTCGTCGCAGCGCAACCCCAACCATGCCGTGATGTTTGCCGACATCGTCGACAGCACGCGCATGTATGAAAGCCTCGGCGACACCCTGGCCAAGAAACTCATCACAGAGATGGAGACCGCCATGTCCCAGGTGGTCGAGGAGAGCGGCGGCCACGTGGTCGAGATCATTGGCGATGAAGTGATGAGCCGTTTCGACGATCCCGGCACCGCGGTCCAGGCCGCCTGCCGCATTCAGGAACGGGCGGAGCTCTATGCTGAACAGTCCGGCATGCCCATGGCGACCCGGATCGGCCTGCACTTCGGACCCGCCATCCTGGAACAGGGACGCATGTACGGAGACACCATCAATATCGCGGCCCGGGTCGCAGCCATCGCCAAGGCCCGGCAGATCATCACCACCGAACAGGTGGTACAGGCCCTGCCTGTGGAACAGCGACACATGGCCCGCCGTTTCGACAAGGTTCAGGTGAAAGGAAAGCTGGAGACCCTGATCATCTACGATCTGCTGTGGCGCCGGGAGGATGTGACCTTCATGCATACCGCCCCGATCACTCAAAGCATGACTCAGAGAGTCCTGATCCTGGACTATGCGGGCAAAACCTACCGCCTGGCACCGGTTCCGGGAAGCATACACATCGGACGGGAAGCAGGTAATGAACTGGTTGTCGGCGGCACCTCAGCATCCCGTACCCATGCGATCCTGGAGTACCATCGTGGCAAATACATGCTGAAAGACATCAGCACCAATGGAACCTATATCACCACACAGAATCAACAGTCACTCTACATAAAGCGAGAGACCATCCCGCTGATGGGTCAGGGTCTGATCGGTCTGGGTGAACCGGTCACGCAGGAAAACCGTCATATCATCCACTACCATCTGCAGGAAAACGACTGACAAGCGTCTCACCCCATATGCTGCTCCCGAAAACCCGCCCCGCTTTCAAGCAACAGATGTTGCTGTGGCTCTGCCTGACGATATGCCTTGGTTCACTATTGGCGATCGGTCCGGCAACTGCCGCCGACACTCCGCTCAATGGCAAGGACAACCTGGTCAGTCAAAAGCAGCTCGATGCCGTCAAGACCGAAATTGAGAGTAACCAGAGCCTGGATGAAAACCAGAAGGCAAAAGGCCTCGACCTGATCGACCAGGCTGGACAATGGGTCAGTCAGCGGCTGACTTCCCAATCCGAACTCGAGGATCTTCGCAGCACGATCCACAACGCTCCGAGCGAAATCAAGAAACTCACCGCCGAGGCAAAACCCCGCGAGACGCCGGACGAAGCGCTCGCGCGATTTCTCAAAGAATCCTCCCTGGAGGAGCTGGAACGACGCATCGCACAGGAAAACCTCAACCTGTCCCAGGCTCGATCCGAGCAGAAACAGCAGCTCGAGAATCTTGCCCGCCTGCTCGCCGGCAGCCAGCAGATCAACACCGATATCGCTGACAACTCCCGCAACCTCGACAAACTCGCCAGCGAGAGTGGCGCAGTGGACGGCAATGATCCGGAACTCCTGAAACGGGCACAGAAGCTGTTAATGAAGAGCAAGAGGCAGCTTTACGAATCAAAAATCGAACTGCTCAAGCTGCGTCTCGCCAACCAGGGACTGCTGACCAATCTCGCACAATCCCAGCGAGATGCCAGCGCTGAGCGGATCGATGACCTGCAGCAAACCCTCAGCAAGCTCAACGAGGAAGCCAGCAGACTGCGAGAGGCTCAGGCCAAACAGGCCCGCCAGGAGGCGGAGAGACTCGAACAGCAGACCCAGAGCCTCCCCAGACCGATTCAGGAAGTCGCACAGAAAAACGCCCAGACCCGCACCGAACTGGAAAACCTGGTTGTCGGAGAGAAGCGGGTCACTGACAAACTCTCCGAGACCCAGAATCAACTGGAGCAGATCCGCGGGGACTTCGAACACATCAAGAAACGCGTGGAGTTCGTCGGCACCAGTAAGGCCATCGGCAAGATGCTCATCCGCCGACGCCAGGCACTGCCCTCTTTGCAAAGCTACAGCCGCTCCTCGGCCGAGCGCAGAAAAGAGATCAACCGGGCCACCGACCGGCAGATCGATATCGAGGAAAACCTGCTCGACTGGAACAACATGACCGAGAGCCTGGAGCAGCAGATTCCACAACTCAGTGCCGGCCTGTCCGCGGAGAAGACCGAACACCTCAAGCAGACCACCTATGATCTCCTGGCGGCGCAACGCGATGCACTGAATGAGCTGCAGCAGGTCTACGGACGCTATATCTCTCAGCTCACCACTCTGGATCAGGCGGAACGCCAGTTACTCGAGGTCTCTCAGTCCTATGTCGGATTCATCAATGACCAGCTGATCTGGATACCCAGCGGCGAACCCTTCGACCTGCTCGACCTGCATCAGCTCAGCGCAAGCCTGATCTGGCTGATCTCCCCCTACACCTGGGACGATACGGCTGTGGATCTGGTGCAGGCAATGCAGAATCGACCCGACATCACCCTGGTGATTCTGCTGGTCACGATTGTGCTGCTGTGGAAGCGACCGGCCATCAAGGCGCAGATTCCCCAGCTCACCAAGGCCACCCGTAAGATTCACACCGATTCGATTCGCCTGACCTTCTATGCGCTGTTGCTGACCCTGGCCAAGGTGGGTCTGCTGCCTGGCCTGATGATCGGCCTGGGATACCTGCTGCAGACATTGCCCACCCTGAGCCCGATCAGCGCCTATCTGTCCACCGCACTGATCACCGTGGGCACCACCTTCCTCGGCGCTTTAATGCTCTACCAGGTGTGCCTGCCGGAAGGCATTGGCATCCGCCATCTGAGATGGAACAGCACGATCTGCACCTCGCTGGCGCGGGAACTGCGCTGGCTGATCCCGGTCGTGGTGCCACTTCGCGTGATGGCAATATTGACCTCAGGCGAGAGTCTCGGCCCCCAGTCACAACTCATCGACCGATTGAGTGTGATCGGACTGCTGATCATAACCCTGGTATTTGTCTACCGGGTTCTCAATCGACACAGCCCGTTCTTCCAAAGCTGGGTCAAGAGCCGTTCCCAGGGGCTGCTGACACAAACCCACTTCCTGTGGTTCCCGGTCCTGCTGTTGATCGGCCTCGCGCTGCTGATCGCCGGGGTGATGGGCTACCTGACTCTCTCACTGCGCCTGCTGGAACGCTTCGAACTGACCTTCTGGTTCTTTCTCGGCCTGTTCACACTCAAAGAACTTCTGTTGCGCTACCTGTTTATTGCCGAGCGCCGCCTGCGCTATGAGAACGCGCTGCAACGCCGTGACGAACTTCGGGCGCAACGGGAACATGAGGCGGTGCAGCCGAGTGACGATGAAGGCTCCGCCATCGCGGTTGAGATCCCTGAACTGGATTTCGATGCATTGAGTGAACAGGCCAAGCGCCTGGTGCGCTTCGGTTACCTGTTCGGTTCGGTCTTCGGCACCTGGCTGATCTGGGCGGAATTACTGCCTGCACTGGATTTTTTCAGCACCATACAACTCCCCTTCACCACCAGCCATATTGTGGACGGCATCGTCACCGAGGGTAACCTGACCCTGAGCGATCTGGCGATCGGACTGATGATCGTGGTGGTCACCGTGCTCGCTGCAAAGAATCTGCCCGGCATTCTCGAAATCACCCTGTTGCAGCGCCTGCCGCTGGAAACCGGCGCCCGTTATGCACTCACCACGATGTTGCAGTATCTGATCGTCGGCATCGGTGTGATCATGGCGTTCAGCGCCATCGGCTTTCAATGGTCGAGTATCCAGTGGCTGGTCGCCGCGCTTGGCGTGGGTCTGGGTTTCGGCCTGCAGGAGATCGTGGCGAATTTCATCAGCGGCATCATTCTGTTGTTCGAGCGGCCGATCCGCGTGGGTGACGTGGTGACCCTCGACAACACTACCGGAGTGGTATCGCGCATCCGCATCCGCGCCACCACCATCATCAATTACGACAAGCAGGAAATGCTGATTCCGAACAAGGAGTTCATCACCGGACGGGTGATCAACTGGACCCTCACCGACAAGATCAACCGGATCATCATCACCGTCGGAGTGGCCTACGGCACAGACGTGAAACGTGCCATGGAACTGCTCATTCAGGTTGCGGAAGAGACCGACAATGTGCTTGAGGATCCAAAGCCCACCGCATCATTCGAGGCCTTCGGCGACAGCGCACTGACTCTGCTGCTACGCGCCTACCTGGGCAGCATGGACAACCGGATCGCAACGATCACTGCTCTGCACGAGGGGGTGTACCGGAAATTCTCCGAAAACGGCATCCCGATACCCTTTCCGCAGCGGGACATTCACATTATCAACCCGCAGGGATTCAAGCCGGATGGGGGGTAAACTTAAGACCTCTCCGGGCACCCCGGAACGGGCTGCTATCATCCCGGCTGCAGACTGAAAATTACTGCAAGTGACAGCCCACTTACGCCGGCTTGCATCAACCCTGCCGACCCGCCCATTGCGGTGATTCCTCCAGACGCGAGAGGAGCAATTCGAATTCGTAGGCGGGCAGAGGCTTGCTGAAATGATAGCCCTGCGCCAACTCACACCCCTGCTGGCGAAGAAATGCCAACTGCTCTTCGGTCTCAACGCCTTCGGCCACCACCCCCAGGTTGAGTTGATGGGCCATTGCGATGATCGCCGAGGTGATGGTGACGTCATCCTGATCATCCGGGATATCCTTGACAAAGGATCGATCCACCTTGAGCACATCGAGAGGAAATCGTTTGAGATAGCTCAGCGATGAATAACCGGTTCCAAAATCATCCACGGAAATCGAGATCCCCATGCTTTTGAATTCATCCAGGGTCGCGATGGTTTCATTCACATTGCGCATGATGATGCTTTCGGTGATTTCAAACTCCAGGTACTCCGCCTGCAGACCGCTCTCGCTGAGACAGCGGGCCACCCGTGTGCTCAAATCACGCTGAATGAACTGCATGCTGCTCAGGTTGATGGCAATGCGTATGGGCGCATAGCCGGCCGCCTGCCAGGCCTTGTTCTGCCGACAGGCCTCCTTCAAAACCCACTCACCCAGTTCGATGATCATGCCGGTCTCTTCGGCCAGAGGTATGAATTCACCCGGGGGGATCATGCCCAACTCCGGTTGATGCCAGCGCAGCAGCGCCTCGGCCGCCACCAGTTCCCCGGTTTCCAGGTCGATCTGCGGTTGATAATAGAGTTCCATCTCATGGCCTGCGAGGGCCTTGCGTAATTTACCTTCCAGCTTGAGACGGTTCGCCGCATAGGCATTCATCTGTTCGGTATAGAACTGGAAGTTGTTCTTGCCCATGGCCTTGGCATGATACATCGCGGTATCCGCGTTTTTCAGCAACTCCTCGACATCCTGTCCATCCCTTGGGAATACTGCGATTCCGATACTCGGAGTGACATAGACTTCATGTCCGTTTAGGTTGTAGGAGCGGGCGATCGCATTCTGCACCCGGGCGGCCACCGTCGCCGCCGCTTCGGGATTGTCGATTTCATCCAGCAAAACGGTGAATTCGTCACCGCCCAGCCGGGCGATGTTGCGTTTGTTGTCCTTGTCCGTGCGGTAGAGCGCTACCGTATCGGTCCCCCGCACCTGCTTCTCCAGGCGCTGGGTGATATGTTTCAGGAGCATGTCACCGATATCATGACCCAGGGTATCGTTGATGCGTTTGAACTCATCCAGGTCAAGGTACAGAACCGCGCCGATCCGCGCGTGGCGGATCGCTGACTGTATCGCCTTTGATACCTGTTCTTTAAAGGCCTGTCGATTCGGCAGGTCGGTCAACGAATCGCAATAGGCCAGGTAGTTGATCCGCTCGTCCCAACGCTTCCGCTCGGTAATGTCCCGGGCGAAAACACTCAACATGTTGGTATCGCCCACCTGGGTACCGGAGAGTGCCAGTTCCAGGGAAAACCGCTGGCCGTTCTTGTGCTGCCCGGTCGCCTCCAGGCGTTTTCGGTAACGGGCGCCATTCTCGAGGTTGAACAGAGGTTCGAGTTGGGAAAAGATTTCGTTGAGTGATTCCGTGGCCAGGATCAATGGAAAAAGGGGTCGATCCAGCACCACCGACTCATCGTAACCGAACAACTCACTCGCCTGCTGGTTCCAACTCAGGATATGTCCCTGCTGATCCGCCGTGATCACCGCATCGAAGGCCGCGTCGATGACGTTGGAGAGTCGCGCGTCATCTTCCGCGATCGCTGCCTGAGCCGCCAGTGCCTGAAGTTTCGCAAAACGCCGGTTACGGTAAACCGCGATGATCAGCATCAGCACCATCATCGAAATCAGCCATTCGATACCCACCCGCCAGATGTCAATCAGACCCAAATCAATCTGCCGCTGTATGGCCAGGGCAAAGCTCAGGCCGTGAATCTCCAGAGGTTGCACGAAATCCAGGGTCTTGAGCCTGAAAGAATCGCTCACCGGTGCGGTGCCCTTATTCACCAGAATGCTTTCACCATGGGTCTCAGCCTCCGGAGCGCCCCGGTAGAGTGCGAGCGTCAGTTGATCCGATGGAAACTCGAGGCCCTCGAAAAACTGCTCAAAGTCGATGCGCAAGGCTTCGAAGCCGCTCAACATTTTCCAACGTTCGTGGGGCAGACTGGGGGGATAGCGTCCCAGGTAGACCGGTTTCAGAATAAAACACATGGGCTTGTCGAAATGCGGAACCTGCACATCGCCCAGGGCGACGGTGCTACCGGAGCGTATCGCCTTCTCGATTACCTCGGCACCCGGCGACAGGCTGGCAAGGTCGAACCCCAGCAGATTCGCTGAACGGGGTTGCATCGGCTCGATAAAGCTCACCAGAAGATGAAAACCCAGGCCGCGTTGGGACAACCGATCCTCGGAGAGATGCTGATGGTCCAGGTGATAGCTGATGAAGCCGGATTCATGCATACGCCGCTCGAACGCCGGTAACTCCGCATCCGTGACCCGCTCCAGGTAGAGTATCGATTGGATGAAGGGATAGGCCTTGAGCATCTCCTGGGAGAACAGGGTCTGCTCGGCGCTGCTGAGAAAATCACTGGAGTGGTACTGCCCCACCAGGGCGGTGAGCACGGTATCCAGGTTGGCCACGCGCTGAATTACATCCCGCTGGACCTCCATCGCCTTAGCGAGGAAATCATGTTCGAGCACGCCGATTTCCCGGCTCACGGAATAGGCACAGGAAAGTGCTGACACGATCAATACCGACAGTCCGATAAACAGCCTGCGGCACCCCGTGAACACCGATTTCCTGATACTGAATTCCATTATTGGTGTAATTTTTTGGCTTTACGGATCAATGGCTCAGGCAAGTGGATACCACTCTGCTTCAGCAGGGCGTCATTGATCCAGATTTCCCATTTTCGGTTTGACACCACGGGGATATCAGAAGGCGCCACACCATCCAGGATGGTCCTGACCACCTGAGCGGCCCATTCCCCCTGTTCCTCGGGTATCTTAGTCAAACCCAGGATGGTGTAGGGCATCATCCATTCATGATTGGTGAGACTGAGTGTACGGGTCATCGTGCGAACCTTGCGTGAGACCTGCTCACCCGCCCAATCATTGATTCCGGAATGGCTGCCCATGATGACGAAATCATAGTCCTGGGCCTCTTCATAAGCCTCCAGCCACTGCTCCGTTCCCGACACCAGGCGATGCTCCAGGGCCACCTCCTCGATTGCCGCCGCCTTTTCGAACCGGGAAAGGTTTTTCTTCTCCGTCAGGGTATCCGCACCGATGTACATCGCATTATGGACACTGTTCAATATGCTCTTCGCATGATTAAACATGATTCCGACCGGCGCCACCTCCACCATCCCGGTGGCATTCCGGTATGGCAGGTCATAGCCTTCAACGGTCCAGTTGATACCACAAAAGACAAACGGGATCCGGTGATCCTTGTAGTGAGGTTGCACGATGTACTTCATGGCGTTGTCATCCGCTGTGATCACCACATCCGGATTCCAGGATTCGATGATTTCACGCGCCTGCTGAGCCGCTTGCTCAATTTCAGCAGCCTGCTTTCGGCGTTTGCTGTCCATATCGAACTGCTTGAGTTCACAGACACCCTCGAGCCCTGCGCGCAGGCCTCGTTCGACCCCATCGGACCAGTCATAACCCTTGTGATAGGAAGAGATGTACAAACACCGTGACTGGGCATGGGCCTGGAAGGATCCGCTCACCAACAGAGCACTCCACACCAGCAACTTGAATACACCCTGTTGTCTCCATGGCAGCACCATCTGTCCTGTCCCTTTTTATAATGGTTTTCCAAATATGTATGACTGTATCGGCGAAAATCCCCAATCTTTATAGAATTTAACCAAAAAAACTTCGGACAAACGTGTCAGATTCTGCAAATCGGCGGCTTCGAACTCGTCCTTACGGCATTCAGCGCGGACATCGCGGGACTTTGCCGGGACACAAAAAAAGCCGCTCCGGCGTAGCGTGAGCGGCTTTTTCGAATCGCTACCCGTGTGTAACGGGCACCCGGGAAAGTGTCAGGCCTTACGTTTTTTGCCCATGAAACCGAGCAGGGCCATGCCGCTGCCCATGAGCAGCAGAGCGGGGGGCACCGGAACCGGAGATGTCGAAACATCCCCGTCCATGACCGCCCAGGCGAATCCCCAATCGCTGCCACTGGTATCCAGCTGGGTGCTGCCAAAGTGAAGATGGAAGTACCAGGCGGTATTCACACGACCCTCGATCGGTTCCACCTGGTCAGTCCAGGTGCCCAGGTAGTTGATGTTCTGAAACAGATCCAGGTTATCCGGATTGCTGCTGACCGGCAGCGGGGTGGTCTCCGGCTGATTCGGATCGATGACCGGATTGGCCGGAAAACCCAGGTTCACGTAATACATGTAAGCCAGTTCGTTGCCCGGGTCGACACTTGCGTCGTTGTAGTGCACATCGGTGCCGAGATCGTAGCTCAGGGTCATGTGCGGCAGACGCCAATCCGAGAGAGTGGTCGCGCGCACACTGTCATAATAGTTCAGGCTGGAGGCCCACTGTGTGGCCGTGGTCCAGGTCACAGCGGAATCCACGCCATTGCTGGTATGCAGGTACGAGGCGTCCTGCAGCCAGGTCACGTCCAGCACATTGTCATAAATCAGGCCACCGCCACGATCGAAAAGTGCGGCCTGCGCGGATGCGCTCATCAGCAGTCCAAGACTGCCCAGTGTGGCGATGCGGAGAAATTTGGAATTCACGATCATACTCCCTGTGACATTGTTATCTTCTGGTTTTGAGCAGAAGCAAATAACTTGCCAATAAAAATCCACCCTATACAACAGGCACTTAAGTCGACAGCCTTATCGACCGAACCTTCAAGTGTCAAATAATTCGACAGTTGTGAATCACATTTCCGAGAGGTTCGACACACTGGCATTCGCCCAAGACTACCACAACTTGTTGAATCGTCACGACCTGCCAGAATCTGCACATGGAGACTCTAACCTACAGCCGTCGCCTGCTTGCCCCGTTCCAGGGTGTGCAACAGATCGTCGCGATTGCCGGCGGCATCGCGGAGACCATGGACGGATGGCAGTGGAAACTCTACGTGGCCGACGAGGCGATCGTCAGCCACACCGGTCTTTGCGAGGTATTCTATGGGAGCTGGGACACACAACACGGCCTGAGCCGCTCACGCATCCGCGGATCCCTGCCATCACGGCTCATCGAGACCCTGGGTGAACGACTGGTCGCCACCCTTGGCCGACAGGCCAAAGCCATCCCCTTCACACCCAGGGACCGGTTCGAGTCCTGGCTTCTTGATCAGTCCGGTCAACCCCTGGCGCTGCTCGAGAGCGCCCTTGCGGAAGACCCTCGCATCGAAAACCATCAACCGGCCTGGTATCCGGACAGCCGGGCGAACCGTCAGTTCGTCTCACCTCACGGCGACGCCGAAGGGGTTACCACACTGATCCGCCGGATGGCTGGAAAACGCCCCTGCGCGGTGTGGATCGAACGGGACCACCAGGATGGGGGCACCGACACTGCCGGCACCTACTACCCGCCCCAGAGCTTCCCGCCCCTGCTGCTGCGGGAGCGCTGGCCTGAAGCGGAAAATCAGAAGCTGATCCGGGACTTTATCGACTGGCAGTCTCCCTGGCTGTTGCAGTTACCCCTGTCGACCGAGCAGCGTCGACGCCTGGAAACCGCCGCCTGGCGCCGTCCCCGGGAGACCAGCCGGGTCTACCGGCTGTTTCCCCGGGTCTATGACGCATCCGGTCTGACCGCGACCCGTGTCAAAGCGCGCCTGATGCAGGATCCTCCCTCTGCGCAACCCGTCCACGAGCCCTTCTATCCCTTCGTCAACGAGTAACGGGGGCAATGGGGCCGCCCCCATCAGGCTTCAGGGGCGCGCACAGTCGCCATGAATCAACCGCTTGATTATTCAGACAACCCGATCAGCATCTCGAGAAATTCGTTACTCGCCGCCTCCAGGTCGCTCAACCGCAGCATCACCTCGCCCACAGCCTGCGGGTTTTCCGCCTGCAGCGCCAGTTCCATGGCCAGCTGATGGATGGCCCGGTGTTTGGACTGTATGAAGGCATAGCCTGGGCGTGTTCCGAAACGGGTGGCGCCGATACCTTCGTACCAATGGCTCAGCTGGCAGGTTTCAAATGCCATATCCGGCAGCTCGGTGAGGCTTCCCGACTTCAGACAGGCCAGGACCTGATCCATCCAGCGACGATGCGTGAAAATCGCCACATTGAGATCATAGTACCCGGTCGGACCGACCACGGTTTTCAGGTTGCGCCAATGCCGATCACTCTTCCAGAGGGTCATCCAGTCCAACAGGCGATCGGCCGGCATCGGCTCGGCGATACCGTAACCCTGGGCAAACTGACACCCGAGCTGGGAGAGCATCAACCCGACTTCAATACTCTCCACCCCCTCGGCCACTACCGGACGTTTCAGGGCCTCGGCCATACGAATCACGCCTTCGACGATATCCTGGTCGAGGGGATCATTCAGCATGTCCTGAACAAAATGCTGGTCCACTTTGACGATACTGATGGGCAAACGATGGAAATAGGTCAGTGAAGAGTAGCCGGTGCCGAAATCATCGAGTGAAAAATGTACTCCAAGTTCGGCACAGGCATTCATGATCTCCGCCACCCGGTAGGTGTCCGCGATCGCCCGGGTTTCGAGCACTTCCAGTTCCAGGTACCGGGCGATATCCTGCGGATAGTTTTGCAGCACCGCCTTGAGGAATTCCGGAAAATTGGTTTGCTGGATATGCAGGGTGCTGAGATTGACACTCACCGGCAGGTGCAGACCCTGCACGCGCCAGCGCATGTGCTGATCGAGCGCCGCCTTGATCACCCATTCATCCAGGGCGATCTCCAGGGGCCGATCGGCGATCATCGGAAGAAAATCCCCCGGCATCAACAAGCCCTTGTCGGGATGCTGCCAACGCACCAACGCCTCGACACTGACCATTTCACCGGTACACAGGTCGATCCGGGGCTGGAAGTGCAACAGCAGTTCGGATCGTTCCAGTCCCTGCTCAAACTCCTCGACGAAGCGATGGTGGGCATGTACCTTCTGATCCTTGATCGGGTCGTAGAGCCGATAGGTGTTGCGGCCATCCTGTTTGGCCCCGTACATGGCCTGATCGGCGTGACGCAGCAACGTGTCCGGATCCGCATCATCCAGGGGATACAGGGTTCCGCCAATACTCGCCGAGACATAGATGCGGTGCCGATCCACGACGAAAGGCTCCGTCACACTTTCAAGGATCCGCTGGATGATCTCTTCGCCCTGATGGATGTTGCCCAGATCGTTGAGCAGGATGACAAACTCATCGCCGCCGACCCGCGCCACGGTGTCACCTTCACGCAGGTGTTTCTTCAACCGGGCGGCGAGACTGATCAACAACCGGTCGCCGGTCTGGTGGCCGAAGCGGTCATTGATCGGCTTGAAACCGTCCAGATCCAGGTAACAGATCGCCAGCAGTTTGTCTGACCGATGAATATGCGAGATCGCCTGCTGAAGCCGGTCGGCGAACAATTGCCGGTTGGGTAGACCGGTGAGCAGGTCATTGTAGGCCATGAACTGGATCTGCCGTTCCGCCTGGTTGCGTTCCACATAATCGTACGTGATATCAGCAACCCGGCTGGCGACATAGATATCCTGGTCGTCATAGTCGTATGACTTGTTGCCAACCCCCAACACGGCAACGATATGTCCGTCGCGCAACACCGGCACGGTCATTTCGCGATGCAGGGAGGCATGACCATCCGCAAAATCCTTCTCTTGCAGCAGCGCCTGGCAGTCATTGCGCACCAGCGGCTGGCGCTGGTTGATGCATTCAACCCAGGACCCCGCCTGACTCAAGGCATACTGCAGGCTCGCGCCCCCGGTGGAACTGACCTGGCTGTAGGTTTCAGCGGACCAGTGCGGTTCAGCCTCACGGCCGTGTTCCATGTCAACGAAATGAAAGTAGCCAATGCGGCTTTGCGTCATCTCCTCGGCCAGATCGAGCGCGGTCTGCAACAGTTGCTGCTGATTGTCCGAATAGACCAGTTCCGCCAGTGCATGCCTGAGCCTCCCCAACTGTTCCTCCACTTTGCGATCCCGGATATCCCTGAGGAAGGTAAAGAAGCGTCCACCCTGAACCGGCGAGTAACTGATCGAAACTTCGACCGGCCAGACGCTAGCGTCTTTCCGCTGATGCTGGGATTCAAAGATTTCGTTACCGCTCAGGCGGATCTCGCTAAGACGTTGCGCGACACTGTCCGGGGTCTCGATCACATCCAGATCAGGGATCGTCATGCCGATGACTTCCTCCCGTGAATAGCCGGAAAGTCTGCAATAGACATCGTTTACCTCGACCAGTCGACCCCGGGTGTCGATGAGCCAGAACCCGTCATTGCTGCTGTCCAGAACCGCCGCGTAACGCTGACTTGCCTCCAGTACCGCCTGTTGGGCGATCTTACGCTCGGTGATATCCCGGGCAACCATGATGACCACGGACCGACCAAACCAGACACCCCGGGTGAGATGCACCTCACAGGGAAATGAGGATCCGTCAGAACGCAGCGCGGCTGACTCGAAGCTTTGACTCTCGCCATTAAAAGCCCGCTGACAGGCTTCATCGATCGAGCCCTGTCTGTCATGCTTAGGCTGCATGATGTCCGCGACCAGTTGGCCTTTGAACCACTCTGCGGGATATCCGAAGAGACGCACCGCACCGGCATTGGCGGATAGCATACGTTGTTCCCGGTCGATGACATACACCGCCTCCAGCATACTGTCGAACAGGGAACGATAGCCGGCTTCACTCTGTTGCAGTTGCACATCCATGCGCTTTCTCTGTATCAACTCCCGCATCAGCTGCAGGGTGTTGCGTGAAAGGGTTGCGTAAATCGACAGAATGATATCGATCATCGCGCGGGTGGAGCCGGACATACTGTGGCGGGCCTGAATTCTGGCCTGCGCCAGGTCACTGCCCTGTCTCAGGTACTGCACCACCAGGGCCATTTCACGGTCCGACTCCAGGATATGCGTGGCAAGCCAGCGCACCAGAAAGTCGAGGACATCCTCGGTTTTCTTCCCGTTGTGCCGGACCTGCTCATCGTCCTGCAGGCCACGGAGCGTCTCCACGAAGTGAGCATGGCTCTTCTTATGGGCGGCTTCGTCATCCGAATCCGGGAGATAATGGTTCCAGATCGCCTCTTCGGTATCGAAATGATAGTGGGTATAGTCGATCAACTCATCGAACACGCCTGAGAGTTGAAAATCGTCCACCCCGAAGGCCACCTGACTGGCCAGCCGGTTGAGGATCTGGACCAGTTTTCTGTGTTGCCGGTCCACCTCTTCGAGGCCGGTATCGAAGTTGTCATTCCATGGAAAGATGTCTATGCCGGTTGGGTTTTTGATCATCAGCCTTATGCAGGTTTCTCGTCAGCGCACCTCATCGCGCGCTTAACCTGAGACGTTAGCGATATTCGCGTACCGGAATCAGATCCTGTTCTTCACACCGCCACGCAACCTGCCGGATCATCCTTAAACCGACGAACCTCGCCCGAGTATAGGTACTTTCGAAAAGAAGAAACAATTCGCTTTGTGGGTGCATCGGTGGCATCGACCAGGTTACGGATGCATGACTCAGTGGCGACTCCACGGGCCTCACTCGCTCAGAAACAGCTGTTCCAATGCCGGGCGCATCCGCTCGATCTCCCTGATTCCCTCGGAGATCCCATAGTCCGCCTTGTCGAACTCCATCAACCCGAGCTTACCCATGCGCGGTGAGAGCAGCATGTCAGGCGGATCACCGGCCATGCGACTGCGGGTAATGCGATCCTGCATGATATTGATGGAACTCGCGACAACCTCGTAGAGCCCGGGAACCTCCTGGGTTTCGCCGAACAAGCGGGTCATCAGATCGTTTTTCCGCGCGCCCAGGGTACTTTTCAGCTGTGCCGCGATACGACTCAGCAGATCCGCATCCTCAGCCACTTCAGTCTCAGGGTCGTTGGTTTGCCTGGCGTTGCTCTGGCGGAAATGGCGACCCAGGATATCCCCGTTGAGATTGACCGCGATGACGATCTCCGCGCCCATCGCACGACACAGGGACACGGGGACCGGATTGGCCAGACCGCCATCCACCAGCCAGCGTCCCTGGTGACGGATCGGGGTGAACAGACCGGGCAGACTGATGGAGGCCCTTACCGCCTCCATCACGGGCCCGCTGCGAAACCAGATCTCGCGTCCTCTCTCCAACTCGGTGGCAACGATCCCAAGCTGATGTCTGAGTTGCCCGAACTCGAGATCCTGCTGCTCGAAATCGTTCAGAAACTCGGTCAGTTTCTCGCCCTGGATCAATCCTCCTCCGCTGAGACTCGGATCGAGGAAGCGGATGATTTCCCGCCAGGTGAGTGAGCGAACCCAGGACTCGAAGGCCTCCATCCGATCAGCGGCATAGGCAGCGCCCACCAGTGCGCCGATCGAACTGCCGCAGACGATTTCCGGGACTATGCCCATTTCGGCGAGCCCCTTGATGATTCCAATATGCGACCAGCCCCGGGCAGCGCCGCTGCCCAGTGCCAGACCGACCTTGGGCTTCCTTGATTCAGATCCTGTCATATCATTCCACTTGATTGGGTTGATTCAGCTCATCGGTGGAACCTGGCAGATCGAAGGCATGCAGCATGCGCCGCCTCAACTCCAGGGGTTGGCGCGCGATCAACTCTTCCGGGACACCGATCTTTTCCACCAGCCGCCGGTGACTCTCGAAGCCGTAAGAAACCATGAAGGGATGCATGCCCGTGGCCACTGCTGCGACATAGTCGCGCTTCTCGTCCCCACAGGCGCAGGCACGGGCCGGATTGACCTTGAATCCATCGCGCACCGCACGGAAGGCGTCGGTCTTATGAGCCTTCTGCGGCAGATGCACGATGAAATCGAGGCCCGCAACCTGGACGCCGTTGCGCTGATAGAGCTGCTGTAAAGTCTGCTCGGGCTCCAGGGTGATGTTGCGGGTCACCACCCCCACCCGGATATGCGGCTGGGCAATCAGTTCATTGAGCAGTCCCGCCATGCCTTCATAAAGCTGCGCCGATTCGCGGTAGACCTCGGTCAGCGTCTCGATCACCGCATGACGTTTTTTGCCTTTCAGCTGTTTGCGCAGATTCTTCGGCAGCTCCTTGAGACCGCCGAGATACTTGAAGATGTTACGCCGATTCTGAAACCGCTCGATATCCCCGATGGACATGTCGTGGCGGGAAAAGGTCTGTTGGATCGCATCGAAGGCATCGATGGTCGTGCCATCTGCGTCCATGATCACCAGGCGATCATCACCATACATAGTCGTATCCTGAATCCAGCATGAGTCCTGCTCCAGGGCCGTGATAACGGCGCTTGTCTTGCAACCGGGCACTCAGGAACGGGGAATACGCACCAGACCCGCCCCATAATCCAGCACGATACCGTCCTGATCGATTCGTTCGAGACGATACCCTTTCTCCTTCAGTCTGTCTCCCTCCACGTACCGGCGCATGTTGATGATCACAAACCGGCGCTCCGGCTTCTCATGGTAGACATGAATACTGATCGACAGCTCCAACAAAGCCTCGCGCTGGGATTGAGGCAGTTCCCACACCAGCGGAATCGCGGTCTCCGCCGCTTCCGCCGTGCGGGGTTGCGGGGAAACCCTGGCAGGCGGAAGCGCCACCGCCTCAGCCGGTTGCTTCACTCCGAGCGGCGAAGCGGCAGCCGGCGGGGAAGGCGACGGCGACAAATGCGCCAGCGGCGCTTGTTCAGCCGGCCGCGGGGGCGCAGCGGGGACGGACTCGGGCGCAGTATCGACGCGGGTCCGGGGGACCGTCTCAACCTCAACTGGCAAGGCGGAAGGCTGCTGCGGTGGCGGCGCTGCGCGGGTCTGTGCATTGGCTAGCAGCGACTGCTCACTCGGCGCCCCGGCATCCCGCAGGCGGGATTGCAGGTCCGGCACCGACACGGGGACCGGTGACGGAACCGCAACCGCGTCAGGCTCGGATGGAGACTCGGCCGGCGAATCGGCAAGGGGCGCTTCAGGCTGCGTAACCGGGTCCTGTCTGGCGGGCTCGCTCATCAGCCCGTAGACCAACAGGGCCGCCAGCACCAGCAGCACTCCGAGCAAAAACCACAGCCCCCGGTGCCTCTCAAGCAGCGGCGCAACCTCTGGATTTCCCGGTGCCTGGGGAGGGAGCAGATCGGAGCGTTCCCGGGAAGCCCTCTCGAGGGCATCAAGAATCGATGACATTTCGCCCTCCCGGATAGTCTGCACGACAAACCTGGCGCAACGAATTTGGCCCAGATCCCATAGGTCCGGCGGACCCTGCCCGGCATCCCGGTATGCCCCTACGCATCAGGTTTCACCATCAGCACCGGACGAGTGGAATCCATGACCGACTGGTTCAACTGAATCAGGGTCTGTTTGCCGACGATACCGTCGGCCAGCAGGGTATGTTCCCGTTGAAATCGAACTACCCGCTGATGCAGCGGCTGATCGAATACCGCCTGCCGGGGATCGACGTTGGTCTTCACGCCCTCCACCCGGTCGAGCATTGAAACCAGCCAGGCGACATCCGCGCCGCGCTGCCCCATCTGCAGACTCTCGTGGCGAAGTTTCGGCGGACGCCATAACAGGAGATAGCTTCCGGTCCAAAGCTCCTCGATTTCCTCGTGGGTAAAGTCGAAGCGACGCCCGTTCAGATCCAGCGTCACCCGGTCATCCTGGAGTCCCGACACCACGACCTGGTAGCGCTTGCCGTCACCCATGAGCAGCTCCAGGATCGCGGGCCGGTTGTAGTAGGCAAGGGTCTTCCAGCCGCCCCGGCCGTAGATGCAGTCCAGGCCCACTGCTTGCGCATGGTCACAGGGAGTCCCGTCCCCGGCTTCCTGGGTGTAGACCTCCTGCCAGTAACCGAACAGAGTGCTGAAGGCGTCCTGGTGATCACCGATCAGCGGTTGCAGGTCGTCTGCCTCGGCAGGCTGCACGTCGACATCCGCTGCGACAGCCGTTGCCGGAGCAGATAGCTCCACGCTCTCTGCGGCAGCCGTTGTGTCCGGCTGCGGGGGTCGATCCGTGGCGGCGGCTTGCGGCGTATCCATTGCCTCCGGCGGGGGATCGGATTCGACCCGGGCAGGACCAGGCGGAACCGTAAATGGCACAGGACTGGCAGGCGCGGAGGCCTGGGCATTCAGCTCTGCAATCCCTCCCGAATCCGCAGGCCCTATTCCGAACCGGGGAGAGAACACCATCAACAACCCGGTCACCGCCGCTCCCGCGAGAATCCATCGCCAGGGGAAGGTCGTGGAGTTCACCGGCACTTCACCGGACAGTTCCCGTGAGACCCGGTTCACCGTGCCCCGGTCAACTTCACGCACCTGGCGTGCGAAGGCGGCGAGCATGCTGCGGCTGCAGAGAATATTGACCAGGCGAGGGATGCCGCCACTGAGCTTGTGAATCTGCCGAATCGCCGATGCTGTGAACACCGGTTGATCCAATCCGGCGATCTGCAAGCGGTGACGGATGTAGGCGCGGGTTTCATCCCGGGTAAGCGGAGTCAGGTGGTATCGCGCGGTGATGCGTTGCGCCAACTGCCTGAGCTCGGGCCGGTTGAGCAGCACTTTGAGTTCCGGCTGGCCGACCAGGATGATCTGCAACAGCTTTTGTCTGGGGGTCTCCAGGTTGGTCAGCAAACGAATCTGCTCCAGGGCCTCGATACTGAGATTTTGCGCCTCGTCGATGATCACCACCGTGTGGCGTCCCTGGGCATGGGACTCCAGCAGGTAGGCATTGAGGAAGTCGACGATCTCCTTGATGCTGTTACAGCCGAGAGGATACAGCACCTTCAATTCGTCACAGATTGCGGCGACCAGTTCCAGAGGGCTCATGCGGGGGTTGTAGATGTAGGCCACGTCCACCGCCCGGGGCAGCTGATCCAGCAGTTTCCGGCACAGCAGGGTCTTACCGGTACCGACCTCTCCGGTCAGCTGTACGAACCCCCCACCCTTGGTCACGCCAAACAGCAAGTGGGCAAAGCCGTTACGATGCCGCTCGCTGAGGTACAGATACTTCGGATCCGGCGTGATGGAAAACGGATCCTCGGCAATTCCGAAAAAGTCATGAAACATGGCCAGTCCGCCGGGTCATTCATACGGGACGGGGGCATCCCGGTCGTTTCGTCCAGTATACACAATCCGACAATAACGCCCGGATCACACCGGGTCCGTTTTTTCCGCCTGCTGAAGATCCGCAGGAAGGGAACGCCAGGCCTGAAAATGCCAAGCAGCGCACAATTACGGGAACCGCTTGAACAGTTTTGAATTATTTTCGCCTGAGGGTGCGGATTACGGCGATTAATCGCGGTCTCAGTCTTAAATATTGACCCGATACGGCCGACAAAACTATTGAGTCACCCAGTTAGCTGCCACATCTCTGACACCAACTGCTCCTCCAGGATACCCTGACGATTCACCACAGGCTGCGGTCTGTCGAAACCGAAAGGGACAAGTGACGGAACCAATAGTCGAAACTGTATCAATATTAGCTTGTAATGCATTGTTAATGTGCTAATTTTTTAAATGTAACCACCGAATACCGAGAGAACGGACATGACTTCCTCCTACAAGATTTCCAGCTGCAAAGATTGCCCTCACCTAGTGGTCAGCGGAACCGCCTGCGACTGGCAGCCCCATGAGTGCCCGATCCACAAAGAGAAGATGCAACGCAACAAAGGCGCACACACCAAGGCGTTCTTTCTCAGCAACATGATGATCGCCGACGATTTCGACGCAGTCAGAAGCAGTAACTGAGTCTACGAGACCTGCTGTACCATCGGTCAGCTCCCGGAGCGCAACGGCCGGCCTAGGTCACAGAGCCATCCGTGACCGGCTGTGGCCGGGCCGCGCCGATATCAGACACGACCTCTGCAATGCCCTGCCCCGCTGACAGGATCCTCAAGCCCCCTTCGGCCGGGCAGGCCACAAGCGGTTGCATGCCGACCCGCCCCCGTGGCATACCCGACAAATGTCACGAACCTCACCAATCCCGCATTGCCCGAAAATACATAACATATTGAATTACTGATAATTATTCCGTCTGGCATCCTGATTGCATATCGTAATCAGGAATTATTTGGCCTGGCGTTATGCAAACAAATTGCATATCCAGGGCCTCAGCGTATCAACCAGGACTGCCGAGCATGCCCCAGCGTTCAAACTTCATCACATCCGACCTCCACCTGAGTGGCGAGCAGGGTGGCGACATCACCAGTAAACGCATCCACCTGCTGGAGCAGATCGACACCCTAGGATCGATCTCTGCAGCCGCGAAACAGAGCGGCATCAGCTACCGCTCCGCCTGGGACGCCGTGGACGAGATGAACAACCTTTGGGATTCGCCATTGGTGGCGAAAAGTCCCGGTGGAGCCCAGGGTGGCGGCACGCAACTGACCGCCGAAGGCCGCCGACTCATCGAAAGCTTTCGCATCATGCAACGGGAGTACCGGCAATTCACCCAGGCGTTGGCCCGGGACCTGGGCGACATGCAACGAATGCAGCAACACATCAGGAGACTCAGCATGCGTACCAGCGCAAGAAACCAGTTTCAGGGCAAGGTCATCCTGATCAGTAGCGGACCGGTCAACACCGAAGTATCGCTGGCCATCAATGACATCGACCGGATCACCGCCATCATCACCAGTGAATCCGTGGAGCAGCTCGGCCTCAGCCTGGGGCGCGAGGCCTATGCCCTGATCAAATCCTCGTTCATCATCCTCGCACCGGAAGACGCAAACCTGATCAGCAGCGCCCGCAACCGCCTGTGCGGTTCGTTGAGGGAACTGCGCCACGGCGCCGTCAACAGTGAGGCGGTCATCGAACTGGATGGCGGCAAAACCCTCACAGCGGTCATCACCGAGGAGAGCGCGCGGGCCATGGGGCTCGACCCGGGCAGCCGGGTGTGCGCCCTGATCAAGGCATCCCACGTCATCCTCGGGGTCAACTGATCCTTCAATGGGCAGGGTGTTGTTTCGAGGCTTGGCATATATCAGACCGCTAAATCGGTACAGTGCCCAGACGAACAGGATCGTTCCCGCATATTCAATCCAATGACCAGGAGTATCGTCATGAATCTTAGAAACCTGCTGTTCGGCCTGACCCTCTGCAGTTCCCTCGCATCAGCCGGGGAGGTACGCATCGCGGTGGCGGCAAATTTCACGGACGCCACCAAGGCCATCGCTCCGTTATTCGAAGCGGCTACCGGCCACACCACGAAAATCAGTTACGGCTCGACCGGCAAGCTCTATGCGCAGATCGAACATGGCGCACCCTTCGAGGTTTTTCTCGCCGCGGATATCCAGCGACCGGAAAAGGCGGAACAGCAAGGACTGGCCATAAACGGGACCCGTTTTGTCTACGCCCAGGGAAAACTGGCGCTCTGGAGTGCCGACCCGAACCGCTTCACATCGGGCGAGTCTTTCCTCGCCTCCGGGGACTTCAGCCATGTCGCCCTGGCCAATCCCAAGACCGCGCCCTACGGGTTGGCCGCGGATCAGGTCATGTCGCACCTGGGTCTCCTGGAAGCCCTGCGAGCGAAGCGGGTCCAGGGAGACTCCATCGCCCAGACCTTTCAGTTTGCGGCTACCGGCAATGCGGATGCCGGTTTCGTCGCCCTGTCACAGGTCAATGCCTGGAAAGGCAACCCAGGCAGCCTGTGGGTAATCCCGGCGGACTTCTATGCCCCCATCGAGCAGGCTGCGGTCCTGTTGAAAAAAGGTGAACACAACCCTGCGGCGCAGGCCTATCTGGATTTTCTCAAGAGTGAGGAGGCACGGGAGGTGATCGAGCGGTTTGGATATGGCGTGGGGGATTGAATTATTAATTTTGAGTTTCGAATCTTGAATTGTTGAGTGAGCTGCGCTCAGGTTTTGATTTCCCCACTCCCTTGCGGGAGTGGGCCGGGGAGAGGGGTATCCATAAACCCGTGAGCGCAGCGAACTCATGCCATTCAAAATTAATAATTCAAAACTCAAAATTCCACGCCCCCCTGGTGAAGAGATAACCCGCACAACTGATGGAAACAAACATGACATTCGACTGGCAACCCGTATGGCTGACCCTCAAACTGGCGGGCACCACCACCCTGCTGCTGATGCTGGTCGGCACCCCGCTCGCCTGGTGGCTGGCGCGGACCGAGGCTTGGTACAAACAGGCGCTCTCCGCGGTGGTCGCCCTGCCGCTGGTACTGCCGCCCACGGTACTGGGTTTTTACCTGCTGATCCTGATGGCCCCGGATGGCGCCATCGGCCGCCTGACCCAGTCGCTTGGGCTCGGCACCCTGCCCTTCACCTTTGGCGGGCTGGTATTCGCCTCTGTGCTCTACAGTCTGCCCTTCGTGGTGCAACCGCTGCAGAACGCCTTCGAAGCCCTGGGCACCCGCCCGGTGGAGGTGGCCGCGACCCTGCGCGCCTCCCCCTGGGACCGGTTCCTGACAGTGGTGATCCCCCTCGCCCGCCCCGGCTTTCTCACCGCCGCGGTACTCTCCTTTGCCCACACCGTGGGTGAGTTCGGTGTGGTGTTGATGATTGGCGGGAACATTCCCGGCGAGACCAAGGTGCTGTCGGTGGCGATCTACGACTACGTGGAAACCCTGGAATACGAGCAGGCGCACTGGTTGGCTGCCGGCATGCTGGTGTTCTCCTTCCTGGTACTGGTCAGTCTCTATCTGGTCAATGGCCGGCTCAACCGGAGGCATCAACCATGAGCGGTATCGAGGTCTCGATCCAGAGCCGGCTCGGCCATTTCGACCTGGATGTGTCATTCAACGCCCCCGCCCAGGGCGTGACAGCGCTGTTCGGACGCTCAGGTTCGGGCAAGACCAGCGTGCTACGCGCCGTAGCCGGACTGGTGCGGGCGCCCCGGGCCCTGGTAAGGATCAACGACGAAATCTGGCAGGATGACAAACGCTTTGTCCCCACCCACCGGCGCCCCCTGGGTTATGTGTTCCAGGAAGCCAGTCTGTTTCCCCACCTGTCAGTGAAACGCAACCTGGAATATGGCATGCGCAGGGTACCCAAAGAACAGCAGAGGATACCCTTCCATGACGTTGTGGATCTGCTCGGTATCGCGGCCCTGCTGAAGCGCGCCACCCACCGGCTTTCAGGCGGCGAAAGACAACGGGTGGCCATCGCCCGGGCACTGCTCACCAGCCCGCGTCTGCTGTTGATGGACGAACCCCTTTCAGCACTCGATCACGGCGCCAAGCAGACCATCCTGCCTTACCTGGAGAGTCTTCACGACGAGTTTGGCATTCCCTCCCTGTACGTCTCCCATGACCCCAACGAGGTGGCCCGACTGGCGGATCAGATGGTGGTGCTGGAACAGGGGCGGGTAATCGCCTCAGGCGAGGCCGGACCTCTGCTGACCCGACTCGATCTACCCCTGTCCGGATATGACGATGCCTCCGCCCTGCTGGAAGGCAGCATCGCCTCTCATGACCATACCTACCATCTCACCTGGGTCTCCCTGCAGGGCAACCGGGTTGCGGTATCCCGCGAGGATCTACCGGTGGGCCGACACGCCCGGGTACAGATCCAGGCCCGTGACGTTAGCCTGTCGATGCATGCACACGCCGATACCAGCATCCTCAACATCCTGCCCTGCCGGGTGATCGATACCCACGACATCAATCAGACCCAGATGCTGGTACGTCTGGAACTCGAGGACGGTCAGACACTGCTGTCGCGGATCACCCGCCGCTCAGCCATGGGCATGGGGATCCATGAGGGCATGGCGCTGTACGCCCAGGTGAAGAGCGTGGCATTGCTGTCGTGAAACCCGGGTTCGCCGGCTGATCGCGAGGCAAGGAGTTTTACCCTGTTCGTCACCGGAGGGGTGTGGATCCGGAGCGTCGACATGTTCAGACCCCCCTCTCCCCGGGCCTCTCCCGCTGCAAGGGGATAGGGAGTTTGCTTGGGTAGGGTTTGTGTTGAGTGATGGCTCTTCGCCTACTGCGTGCTTCCGGATTGCACTTTACTTTTTCGGCTTGCGTGGGTTAAGCAATGCTTCTCTTCAGGTTCCCGTGTATCCCGGGCGAGAAGCGCAGAAAAATCGATCAACCGGTCTGGCGGCTCTGCCGGTTTTACACTCGTGCCCACGCGAAGCGTGGGCACGAGTGTAAGTAACTGCAGGTCGGATTAGCACCCATCACAGCATATCTACAGATGAGACGCCCGGAGGTTCACATCCCCGATTTGAGCTTTTCCCAGTAGCCGTTCATCAGAGTGGTGGCCTTTTCACCGATATCCTTCTGAAACTCTCCCGCGCGAATGATCTCAGCGGACGGGAAGATCACGGGATCATTGGCGATCGATTCGTCGAGCATGCCCCGGGCGGTCAGATTGGGCGTCGCGTAACCGATCTCCTCCACGGTCAGCTTGGCAATCTCAGGACGCAGCATGTAGTCGATGAACTTGTGGGCGTTGTCCACATTCTCCGCCCCCGAGGGAATCACAAAGCTGTCGATCCAGAATGCCGCACCCTCTTCCGGGTAGACATAGACCATGTCCGCCATCTCCTCCTGGGCCATGGAGACTTCACCGCTCCAGATCATGCCCAGGTTCACATCCCCGGCGAGAAAGGGTTCACGCGGTGCATCGGCATTGAACAGCAATACGTTCGGCATCAGTTCAGTCAGCTTTTCATACGCCTTTTCAATCTCCTCCGGGTTCTGGGTATTGGTAGAATAGCCAAGCACCTTGAGCGCCATGTGAAAGACTTCGCGCACGTCATCCGTGAGCAGCAGCTGTGCTTGCCATTTGGGATCCCACAGGTCGCTCCAGCGGGTGATCGTCGCGGCGTCAATGGTTGCGGCATTGATGCCGATGCCGGTGCTGCCCCACAGATAGGGGATACTGTACTGATTGCCCGGATCGTAGGGCTTGTCGAGCATGTCCGGATCCAGCTGTTTGTAGTGGCTCAGTTTGGTCTTGTCGATGGGCTGCAGCAGTCCCTCGTCACGCATTTTCGACACCAGGTAGGTGGACGGCACCACCACGTCATAACCCTTGCCCTTCTGCAACTGCAGCTTGGCGTACATGGTTTCATTGTTTTCGAAGGTGGCGTACTGCACCTCGATGCCGGTCTCCTCGGTAAAGGCATCGACCACGCCTTCCGGGATGTACTCCGCCCAGTTGTAGACCACGACCTTGCCCGAGGCCTGTAGGGCTCCGCTGAAAGCAGCAAGAGCGAGTAACAGCATCAGATGACGTTTCATGACTGCGGATTCCTTTTATGGGTTAGCACGCTGATGATTGTAACCAAGACCAGGGAAAGTGCCAGCAGCAGGGTGGCCAGCACATTGACCTCCGGAGAGATCCCCACCTTGACCATGGAGAAGACCCGCACCGGAAGGATTTCATAGTCCGGGCCGGTGACGAAGGAGCTGATAATCACATCGTCCAGAGACAGGGTGAAACTCAACAGCCAGCCGGAGATCACCGCGGGTGTTAGCAACGGCAGTATCACCCAGCGGAAGGTGCGCCACTCCCCGGCGCCCAGGTCCTGGGCAGCCTCCAACAGGTTGGGATCGAAGTCGCGAAACTGGGCGAACACGGTGATCACCACGAAAGGCAGGCAGAAGGTGATGTGGGCGATCAGCAACGACCAGAATCCCAGCTGGACTCCCAGGGCAATGAAAATCACCAGAAAGGTGATCGCCAGGACGATGTCCGGCGACATCATCACCACGAACAGCAAGCCGCTGGCCGTCCCCTTGAGGACAAAACGGTAGCGGTACAGGGCCAGCGCCATCAGGGTGCCGATCAGGGTCGCCACCGTGGCGGCCAGCAGGGCGATGGTCAGGGAGTGGACGAAGGCCTGCATGAGGGCGTCATTTTGCAGCAGCTTCGCATACCACTTGAGGGAGAAACCCATCCACTGGTGACCGTACTTGGAGGCATTGAACGAATTGCTCACCAGCACCAGGATCGGCAGGTAGAGATAGGCGAACACCAGTCCGAGAATGGCCCATTTAAAGAGCCTCATCATGAAGCCCTCCCTTGCGCTGGATACGCCGGTTCGCCAGGTAGTAGAGATACAACAGCAATGCCATGATCAGGATCAGTCCGACACTGATCGCGGAGCCGAACGGCCAGTCCCGGGTGAGCAGGAACTGGTTCTTGATGACATTACCGATCAGCAGGTTCTTTGCCCCCCCCAGCAGGTCACTCACATAAAACATGCCCATGGCCGGGAGAAACACGATCAGGCAACCTGCCACCACACCCGGCATGGTCAGCGGCAATACCACATGGACAAAACGCTGCCAGCGGTTCGCCCCCAGGTCGTGGGCTGCCTCCAGCAGATTCCTGTCGAGCTTGTCGAAACTGGCGATCAGCGGCAGTACCAGGAACGGTAGCAGGATGTAGACCAGGCCGAAGATCACCGCGAACTCGGTGTACAGCAGTTGCACCGGGCGCTCCACCAGGCCGGTAGCCAGCAGCAGGCTGTTCACCAGGCCCTTGTTGCCGAGTATCAGCTTGATCGCATAGGTGCGGATCAGGCTGTTGGTCCAGAAAGGCACCACCATCATGAAGAGCATGAAATTGCGCCAACCCGGCGTCATCCGTGCCACCAGGTAGGCAAAGGGATAACCCAGCAGCAGGCAGATCAGAGTGGTCACCCCGGAGAGCCACAGACTGTGCCAGAAGACTCCGGCATAGATCGGCGCCCATAACCGCCGGTAGCTTTCCAGGGTGAAGGGATACACCGCCAGATGACTGGTGTCTGCGGTGAGCAGGCTGGTCAGTACCACCAGCAGGTGCGGCAGCAGCACAAACAGCCCGAGCCAGCCCAGGGTAAGCAGAATGACAAGGCGTTTGAAGTTCATGTCTCGGCCGGTATCACGTGCTCCCAACCCGGCACCCAGTCGACCCATACCCGTTGCCCGATGGTGTAGTCGAAGTCAGGATCGTCCTCGTTGAAATATTCGTGGGCAGTCAGCTGCAGACCATTGTCCAGGGCGATCAGGGAGTCCAGGGTCTGCCCGGTGTAGTTGCGTTCCAGCACCCGGCCGATGAAGCCATTGCGGTCGCTCGGCGCATCCTCGATGTACTCGATGCGCAGATCCTCCGGGCGCAACAGCACATGCACCCGGTCGCCGACCTCGAAGCGGACATCCGCGTGGATCTGCTTGCTCACCCCTTGGATGGCGGCCCGGTAGTTCAGATCCCCCAGGTCCTCGTCGATCCGTGCATCCAACACGTTGATCTCGCCGATAAATCGGGCGACGAAAAGGTTTCGAGGTGACTCGTAGACCTCCCGGGGTGTGCCGATCTGCTGCGGATTTCCATTGTTCAACACCAGCAGCCGGTCGGACAGGGAGAGCGCCTCTTCCTGATCGTGGGTGACATAGATGAAGGTGATACCCAGTCGACGTTGCAACTGTTTCAGCTCGATGCGCATCTGCTGTCGCAGTTTCAGATCCAGGGCACTGAGGCTTTCGTCAAGCAGCAGCAGTTTGGGTCGGTTGACCACCGCCCGGGCAATGGCCACGCGTTGTTTCTGGCCACCGGAGAGCTGATGGGGTCTGCGTGCCGAAAGATCCCCGAGACGCACGATCTCCAGGGCCTCGCCAACCCGCTCACGGATCTCCGCCCTGTCCATGCCGGCCATGCGCAGACCGAACGACACGTTCTCGTACACCGTCATGTGAGGAAACAGGGCGTAGCTCTGGAACACCGTGTTCACCGGGCGCCGTTCCGCAGGGAGGGCCGTGATATCGACTCCGTTGAGCAACACCTGTCCCGCATCGGGCCGGTCGAAACCGGCGATCAATCGAAGCAGCGTGGTCTTGCCGCAGCCCGAGGGACCCAGCAGGGTGAAAAACTCCCCATCACCTACGCTCAGGTTGAAGTCGGTGAGGATTTCCTGGGTATCGAAACGTTTGCTGATACCGGAAAGTTCGAGAATGGTGCTACCAGTCAAGTATCCCCCTGGCGGACAGGCACAAGTGCTGCGGAACTAACCCTGGAATAGAACGTTGGCGATGTTTTGGGATTCTACACGCACTGCGGATCACGTGACACGTTCGTATTCGGCGGTGAGCGGTTGATGTAAAAAACTCCATGCCTGTCCGGCCTCTGCCTCGGTAGACATTTCATTGGCGCGGCTGACTGGAGCTGGCCGGTGACCCATGCGGCGGTTGAATTATTTGGGAATATTTTACCTCGTCGAGCGTTTATTTCGAAAAGGGGGACCTGTTCACCCACCTAAGATCCTGTTTCCACAGCGATGAACAACTAATAGATAAACAGAGGAGATCGCACCATGACTTTGCGTTTCAGTTCAAGGATCCTGCTCAGCCTGGCCACCGTGAGTCTTTTGTTGACGGCCTGCGGAGGGGGCGGCGGCGACAGCACCAGCACCGACTCGGGCACCACCGGGAGCACCATAACCACCCAGGGGGTCATCACCGGATTCGGCAGCGTCTATGTGAATGGGGTCCGTTACCATACCGGCTCCTCGGATTTCACCATCGACGACAACCCCGGGCTGGAAAGCGATCTGCGCCTGGGCATGGTCGTCACGGTCACCGGCACGCTCAACGATGACGGGACCGGCAACGCCAGCAGCATCGTCTTCGATAATGAATTGCAGGGGCCTGTCACTAATCTGATCACCAATCCGGACGGCCAGACCCTTACCTTCACCGTGCTGGGGATTACCGTGCAGGTGGACCGGGTGGAGACCAGTTTCCATGACATCAGTTTCGATACCCTGGCGGAAGGCGATCTGGTGGAAGCCAGCGGTTTCTACGACGGTTCCCTGGTACTCAACGCCACTTACCTGGAGCGCAAGAGCAGCTTCACCCCGGGCGCCAGCGAGGTGGAACTCAAAGGCAGTGTCAGCCAACACGGCAATGGCGAGTTCCAGCTCAACGGTATCCCCGTCATGTACGACCCAAGCGGGGCGGGCACCCTGCTGCTGGATCTGCCGAATGGTCTTTCCGACGGGATGTTTGTCGAAGTCAAAGGCACCCTCGACAGCAGCGGCAATCTACAGGCCGTACGCATCTCCCGGGAAGACAGCAGTTCGTTTGATGACAATCAGTCCAAGGTGAGCCTGGAGGGGATCATCACGGACTATGTGGATGACAGCAATTTCCGCATCTCAGGCACCCTGATCGACGCCTCGAACGCGGTCTTCACCCCCGCCACCCTGACCCTGGGCAACGGCATCAAGGTGGAAGCCGAGGGTCCGATGGTCAACGGCGTGCTGCAGGCCATCACCCTGGGCGCCCGGGGCGGTGACGGGGTGGAGATCTCTGCGCGGGTGCAGAGCGTCACCGCGGCAGGCAACAGCCTGACATTGAATCTGCTGAACGGACAGGTCACAGTGCATACCGACAGCCGCACCCGCATGGAAGACAAGACCGACGCCGTTGACAGCCTCTCCCTGAACGATCTGTCCAGCGGGGATTTCCTTGAGGTCCGCGGACTGATCGACGGAAGCGACCGGGTCCTGCTCACCGAGTTGCGTCGCGACGACCCGGACGATGTCATCCTGCAGGGTCCGGTGGAGGGCTTCGAGGCCCACAACAGTATCACCATTCTCGGCGTGACCCTGTTCGTCTCCCCTTCGACCCGATACGAGGATATCAATGACAACCCGATCAGCGCCGATGCCTTTTACAGCGGCCTGAGTGTCGGCAGCCTGGTCAAGATGAAGGATTCGGAACCCGGTGACGGCACCGCGAATGAGGTGGAGTTCGAAAACTGAGACCGGATTTTCGTGAATCCCCTGATCACCGCCCCTCTCCCGTTTGGGTGGAGGGGCGGATTGAAAAAGGCACTCTCCAGCAACGTCGCCCGGGTGCAGCGAAGCGGAACCCGGGAACGCCCCCGGTGCTCTGGCTCTCCCGGGTTCCGCTTCGCTGCACCCGGGCTACATGGGTTGCTGGTTCGCCGGGATGGGTACCCGGTTATCAGTGCGTTCGGGAAGGCTTCAAACAGATACGTTGAGGGCTGTGGAATATTTTCGCCGGCCAGGTGTATATCGTATTGACCCCAATGAATCAGGCCGGGCGCTTTACCAATGACTGCTACAGTGGACTCAATGGCACGAAACTCAGCGTCAACCCGGATGAGTGTAACCAGAGATACACAACAAACACCTGACCCCAGCTGACCGGACCGGATATGACAACCCGACAATCGACGTTTTCGGCAGGACTGATCGAAAACATACCGCATCTTCGCCGCTATGCCCGATCGCTGACCCGCGACGTGCAACAGAGCGACGATCTGGTCCAGGACTGCCTGGACCGCGCCTGGAGCCGCATGTCCCAATGGCGGGATGACACCAACCTGCGCACCTGGCTGTTCACCATCATGCACAACCTGTACGTCAACGGGGTGCGGCGCAGTAAACGCCAGGGCGGATGGGACGACTATGATCCGCACCATACCCCCGATCCCAGACAGACCGGGCAGGAATCCATGATCCAGATGCGCGATCTGGAACTCGCACTGAGCAAACTCAGCGATGATCAGCGCGAGATCCTGATGCTGGTATGCGTAGAGGGACTGCGATATGAGGCGGTGGCGGAGATCCTCGGAATACCCCAGGGCACCGTGATGTCCCGCCTGCACAGGGCCCGCGACGCCCTGCGTCGTACCCTGGAAGGCGGAGAGCCGATGAAATTGAGGCGAATCAAATGAAGCACACGATCACCCCCGAACAGGCCCGGCTGCACGCCTACGCGGACGGACAACTCGACCCGGAAAACAGCCTTGCGCTGGAAACCGAACTGGCCCAGGACCCGGAGGCCCGTGAGCAGGTTGATCGTTATCAGGAGATGAACGAACTGCTCCGCCACTATTTCGATCCTGTCCTCGATGAACCTGTTCCACCCACCCTGCTGGTCAATCGCTCACGCCCCGCGGGTTGGAGCTTTATCACCCAGATGGCCGCGGCGGCCCTGTTGCTCGCCGTCGGCCTGTTCGGCGGGTTCTATCTCGGCATTCACTCCGATCTCACGCCGCAGCTCGCCGCAGAGGATGCGGAGCACGTGGTGGGCGAAGTGGTCATGGCCTACTCCGTCTACACGCCGGAGGTGAACCACCCGGTGGAAGTCAGCGGTGATCAGCGTGCACACCTGGTGAACTGGTTGAGCAAAAGGATGGGACGCAACATTGTCGCCCCGAGCCTTGACGGCCTGGACATGAAGCTGCTGGGTGGTCGCCTGCTGGCCTCGGATGACGGTCCCGGCGCCCTGCTGATGTATGAAAATCCCCAGGGACAACGGGTGGTGATCTATGCCTGTCTCAGCGATGAGAAGAGCAGCGCCTTTCACTACGCCCAGCAACAGGGGGTCTCGGTCTACTACTGGGTGGACAATGAGGTGGTCTACGCCATCGCCGGTGAGATAAGCAGGGACCGGCTGCTGCCGATCGCCCAATCCAGCTACGATCAGATGATCTTCTGAGCCGGGATTGATATTGATCGTTAGCCGTGTATTGAGGTTTTGTTACAATGGGCGACCGCAAATCAGACAGGAGCCTGATCCATGCCCACTTACGACTACCTCTGCGAGAGCAACGGCGTGCGCCTCGAGGTGATGCACAAAATGGATAAAATCGTGGAGACCTGGGGTGAACTGTGCCGCCTCGCGGGCAGCGAACCCGGGGATACCCCGGAGGATGCCCCGGTGCGTAAACTGATCACAGCCGCTGCAGTGGTCAACAGCAGCAGCCTCTCCAACCCGGAGCCCAGCTGCGCCTCGGGAGGCTGTTGTTCCGGAGGCGTTTGCGGGTTGTAATCCCGCCTTCAGCGACCGCTCATGCTGTACCTGATCGTTGTGGCAGTGCTCCTGCTGCTGTTACTCGGCCCGCAGCTCTGGGTCCGCCATGTATTCGCCCGCTACAACCGGGTCGACGAGGAAAATTTTCCCGGTAACGGCGGTGAACTTGCCCGCCATTTACTCGATCGATTCTCGCTCAGCGAGGTCTCCGTGGAAGCCACCGATCAGGGCGATCACTACGATCCGCAAAGCAAATCTGTGCGCCTGACCCAGGACAAACTCTCCGGCCGCACCCTTACCGCAATCACCACCGCCGCACACGAAGTGGGACACGCCCTGCAGGACGCCGCGGATGAACGCTTGTTCCGCACCCGTAACCGCCTGGCCGGGTTTGCCATCATGGCCCAGGAGGTGGGGTCGTTCCTGCTCTTCACCGCGCCGGTCCTGACGGTGGTGACCCGCACGCCATACGCGGGAATAATCAGCGGCCTGGCCGCGTTCCTGGTGCTCGGCTCCAACATCCTGGTGCAGGCCGTCACCCTGCCGGTGGAGTTCGATGCGAGTTTCAAAAAGGCGCTGCCATTGCTCAAATCAGGGTATCTGACCGATCAGCAGCAGGTGGGGGCGAAACGTATCCTGCGGGCCGCGGCGCTGACCTACCTGGCGGCGTCCCTGGCGGGTCTGCTGAATTTCTGGCAGTGGATCCGGGTGTTCCGCCACTGACGAACCGATGACTCAGTCGGCCGGATCCAGGGAAACCCCGTCCCGGGCCCAGCGGGCCTCATCTATCCGGTCCAGCCGGATCGTGTAACTCGTTCCATCCGAGTCTTCTGCCTGCAGGTACTCCGCACCTTCAAGGGTGAACACGTCCCGGGGCATCACCCGGGCCTCCCGGATGCGCTCATCCGCTTCACGCCAACGCAGATCTAGCAGCGCCTGTTTCATCACCGCAAACTGATAGTTCTCGTGTAAACCGCAGGCAATCGGGGCGTAGGGGCTGGCTGTCATCATGGCTATCCGGGCGATCAACGAAAAACGACTTGTGCAGAAGCATGAACCTCGCACCTTATCACGGGCGTCTGTCAGCGCGTAGCGCCGCTCATGCTGGCGCCACACCCAAAGGCCATAGAACGTATTCGCATAGAGACTCTCATCCGGATTCAGCCACCGGCGCCAACCTTACCGCCACCACCTTGTACTCCGGTGTCATGCTCTCCTGATCGAAGATGCCGCTGGTGAGATGATTGATCGCGATTTCGGGAAAATGGAAGGTGGTGAAGAGCACCCCCGGCTTGACCTCATCACTCAGGCGCACCTGCAGATGGGTGGTGCCGTTGGGCGAGGCAATCTCCACCCGGCCGCCGTCGTTGACCCCTTCCCTTTGCGCATCCACCGGATTGATCAGCAGTACATCATGATCCACCAGTTCCAGGTTCGGTGTACGCCGGGTCATGCTGCCGCAGTTGTAGTGCTCCAGCCGCCGGCTGGTGGTGAGGATGTAGGGGTAGTCTGCGGCATGGTCGAGCAGTTCCGGAGTCTCCTGGAAATCGTAGAAACGGAACTGCCCCTTGGGCAGCTTGAAGGCCTGACGATGGAGTATCTGCGTGTCGCTGCCGTCCGACGCCACCGGCCACTGCTTGCCCTGACCGTCCAGGTTGTCCCAGGTCACCCCGGCAAAGAAGGGCACGGCGCGGGCGATCTCCGGCATCAGCGCAGCCGGATCGTAGTGGCCCTGGTCGTAGCCCATGCGCTGCATGATGTTGCAGACGATCTCGCCGTCGGGACGGGTGCCCGGCAGAGGCTCGATGGCGGCGTTGACCCGCTGGATGCGCCGCTCGCCGTTGGTGAAGGTGCCGCTCTTCTCCAGGAAGGAGGCGGCGGGCAGCACCACATCGGCCATGCTGCAGGTCTCGGTGAGGAACAGTTCCTGCACGATCAGCAGATCGAGCAGGCTCAGGGAGTACTTCACCTCGCAGGAGTTGGGATCGGTCTGCAGGATATCCTCACCCATGATCCACAGCGCCTTCAATTTCCCCTCGCGGGCGGCGCCGAACATCTGCGGAATCTTCAGCCCCGGCCCGGTGGGCACGGGCGCGCCGTAGATGGCCTCGAAGTGGGCCTGAATCTCGGGCTGTCGATAGTCGAGATAACCGGCTCCGAGATCGGGCTGCACCCCCATGTCGACCGCTCCCTGCACGTTGTTCTGCCCACGCAGGGGATTCATGCCGGTGCCGGGTCGGCCGATGTTGCCGGTCATCATGATGAGGCAGGCCAGTTGCATGATGGCGCGGCTGCCCTGGTAGTGCTCGGTGATGCCCAGGCCGTGGAACGCCATGGCCCGTTCGGCGCGGCCGTAAATATGCGCGGCCTGTTCCACCTCGGCGCGGGGCACGCCGGTGATGCGCTCCAGGTGGTCCAGGTCCTGGGCCAGCACCTGCTGCTTGAATTCCTCGAACCCCTCGGTGCGGGTCTGCACGAAGTCGTCGTCCACGTAACCCAGCTCGATGAGGTAGCGGCAGAGCATGTTGAGCAGCGCCACGTTGCTGCCAGGTCGCGGCTGCAGATGGCAGGCGGCGTACTGCGACAGCTCGGAGCGCCGTGGGTCGACGATGATCAGATCGGCCCCTTTCATCGCTGCCTGCTTGAGGCGGGCGCCGGTGACCGGGTGCGCCTCGGTGGGGTTGGCGCCGAACAGCAGCAGGCAGTCGGCCAGGGGGATCTCGTCGATGGAGTTGGTGGCCGCCCCGGTGCCGTAGACCTGGCGCATGCCGTAGGCGGTGGGGGAGTGGCAGACCCGGGCACAGCCGTCGATGTTGTTGTTGCCGATCACCACCCGCATGAACTTCTGCATCAGGTAGTTCTCCTCGTTGGTACAGCGGGCCGAGGAGATGCCGGCGATGGCGTCGGGACCGTGCTCCCGCTTGATGGCGTCGAGGCGCTCGGCGATGAAGTCGAGGGCCGCGTCCCAGCTCACCGGCACCAGTTCGCCGTTGCGGCGGATCAGGGGGGTCGTGAGACGCTCGGGATGGTGGGCGTACTCGAAGGCGTAGCGTCCCTTGAGACAGGTATGGCCATTGTTGACGGCAGCGCCCTCGACGCCGCTGATGGCGGCCACCCGGCCCTGCTTGACCTTCACTTCCAGGTTGCAGCCGACACCGCAGTAGGTGCAGACGGTACGCACCGTGTTGTCGGCCCTCAGGGTCTTGGCGCGGTACCTGTCGCTGAGGGCGTTGGTGGGACAGGTCTGCACGCAGCGGCCGCAGGAGACGCAGCCCGCCTTGCCGAAATCCCCCGCCAGTCCCTGGATGATGTGGCTGTGGATACCCCGGTTGGCCATCTGCAGCACGAACTGTCCCTGCACCTCGTCGCAGGCGCGCACGCAGCGGTAGCAGTGGATGCACTCGTTCGGATCGAAGCGCAGATAGGGGTGGGGGTTGGCCGGTTTCCCCGGCTCCTGGTGACGGGGATAGGGGCTGCCGGTGACGCCGTAGCCGGCCAGCAGTCGCTGGAAGGGCGTGGCCAGCTCACCCTCGGCGGGGACCAGCCGCTCTGGCGGGAAATTCCCCGCCAGCAGCTCCAGCACACCCCGTCGGAGGCGCCACAGACGATCGCTGCGGGTCGTCACATGCAAGCCGGCCGTGGCCGGGGTGTGACAGGCCGCCATCAACCGGCTCGGACCGCCCGCCTCCCGCGCCACCTCCACCAGGCAGAGGCGGCAGGCGCCGAAGGGCTCCAGGGCCGGGTCGTGACAGAGGACTGGGATCTCCTCCCGCCCGAGATGGCGGCTGACACACTCGTAGAGGGTCTCGTCCGCCGCGATGGAATGGGATTCACCGTTGATATGGATCGTTGTCATCAGTTCTGCTCCCATGCGCTGAAATAGGGCGCGAGTTCGCTCCCGAAGTGATCCAGCACGTTGCGCATCGGCAGCGGTAACCCGCCGCCCAGGGCGCACAGCGAACCGTGCGCGAGCAGTTCCAGCAAATCATCGAATAACTGACGATCTACAGGATGGCCGGGTTCGGCCACGGCCAGCATCCGGCTACCCTTGGCGGTGCCGAGCCGGCAGGGGGTGCACTTGCCACAGGACTCCTCGGCCATGTAGTCGAACAGATGACGCATCAGCTCGATCATGGGGAAACGCTCCGGAATGGCGATGATGCCGGCGTGACCGAGAGCGAAGCCGGCCTGCTGAAAGCTCTCAAAGTCGAGGCTGAGGGACTCGACTGACGACAGGGGAACGATGGCACCGAGGGGACCGCCCACCTGCAGCGCCTTGACCCCGGTGGTGAAACCGCCGGCCGCATCATGCACCAGTTCGGCGAAGGGGTGGCCGAAATCAACCTCGTAGAGACCGGGCCGGGTGAACTGGCTGTCGAGCGAGATCAGCTTGGTGCCCTTGCTGCCCTCGCTACCAATAGCGGCAAAGGCCTGGCCCCCGTGCTCGACAATCCAGGGGATGTTGGCGAAGGTCTCCACATTGGAGAGCAGAGTCGGTTTCCCCCAAAGTCCCGACTGCGCCGGATAGGGCGGGCGCACCCGCACCTCCGGGCGCAACCCTTCGATGGAGCTGAGCAGCGCCGTCTCCTCGCCGCAGACATAGGAGCCGGCCCCCGGCACCACCTGGAAGTGGAACTCGCCCCGCAGGGCCTCCGGCAGGGCCTCGAACTCGGCGATGGCCGCTTCCACCCGGCGGATCGCCTCGGGATATTCGTAGCGGATGTAGAGCAGTCCGCGCTTCGCGCCCGCCGCCAGCCCGGCGGCGAACATGCCGGCCATCACCTTGTGCGGCTGGCTCTCCAGCAGGTAGCGGTCGGAGAAGGCGCCCGGATCTCCCTCGTCACCGTTGCAGACCACGAACTTCTCCTCTCCCGGCGCCTGCGCGGTTGCCCGGCACTTGAAGGCGAAGCCGAAACCGGCCCCGCCGCGTCCGCGCAGGCCGGAGGCCTCCAACTGATCGAGAATCCGCTCGCGTCGATCGACAGCGATGGCGTAGAGCGCCTCCACCGATGCGACAGAGCTGGTCAGAATAGGGATACCGCTGAGGTTGAAAACCGGCATCTCCGGTTGCTCCAGACCCTCCCCGGCCTGGTGATAGCCGTCGAGTCGACCGGCTTCGTCCGTCTTCAGCAGCGCGCCGCCCCGGTAGCAGAGTCCGCAGCACATGGCCCGCCCCGCCTCCGGGTGGGCCGCTGCGGTGGCGCTGCTCGAGCCGGTAACCCGGCAGGCGGTGCCGTGGCAGACCAGGGTCTGGCGCTGTGCGGCGGGTTGATCGAGAAAGTCGTAGAAACTGGCGGTGCCCTTGACCACTGCTGATGAGAGGCCGGTGCGTTGCGCGAGTGCTTCGATCGAGCCGTTCTGGTTCATCCCGCTCTGGCTCGTTTTGCTGTGGGTCGTTCCCTGGGCGATCTCGCGAAACAGAGGAATCTCGATGCCATAGCGGCGGCTCAGGTGTCTCAGATTGACGGACATGGCCTTCACTCCTCCTCGGAATATTCTCGACCGGAGCATCTCCGGCCCTGTTGTTTTGACCTTGGATCATCAACCGCTTTGATCGGAACCGGTCTGTTCTTATTGTCCGACGCTTCACCCCCTGCGGGCGGACTGTCAGTTTTCACCACGTTGAGCAACCAAAGATAATGCCTCTCGATCTCCGAAATCGAATTTATCATCCCTCGGCATTCGTTGTCTGAATGCGGTAACCGGCAGACTCAGGTTCGCCGCTGCTCCGAAGCACTGAGCTGGACTCTGAGAACAGAGTCAACTTGAATATAATGAACATTCATTCTATTATCAAGATCCACGACCCCGGGACAAGGCAAAACCTTCGCCTCCCTGGACCACGGCCCTCCCCATGCGCCGCTGCAGGTTCCCGATCTCCCGGCCCGATCATGAACAAAAACAAGGAACTGACATGAGTGACACAGCTGACACCCTGAGACAGCTGGCGCCGGAAACCCTGCGTGGCGCCAAACTCGGACTCGAGAAGGAGGGCTTGCGGGTGACCCGGGACGGGTCGATCTCCCAGCTGCGTCACCCCCTGGCGCTGGGCGCCGCCCTGACTCACCCCTCCATCACCACCGATTTCTCCGAGGCATTGCTGGAACTGATCACCCCACCCAGCGACGGCGCGCCCGAGGCACTGGCCGCCCTGGCGGAGACCGAATCCTTCGTCCACCGGCAGCTGGGCGATGAACTGATCTGGTCCGCCAGCATGCCGTGCCGACTGGGGACCGACGCGGAAATCCCCATCGCCTGTTACGGTCGTTCCGACGCCGGCATGCGCAAGCATATCTACCGGCGTGGCCTCTCCCACCGCTACGGCCGCATGATGCAGGCCATCGCCGGCGTCCATTTCAACGTCTCCTTCGCCGAGTCCCTGTGGCCGGCCCTGCAGGCGGCGAAGGGAGAGGCGGGGGACCTGAGAACATTCGTCGACGAACGATATATGTCGACCCTGCGCAATGTGCAGCGCTACGACTGGCTGCTGCTCTATCTCTTCGGCGCCTCCCCCGCGTCCCACATCGACTTCAGCGGCGCACGCCACAAGCTCTCCCGGCTCGATCGGGAGACCGCTTTCGCCCCCGCCGCCACCTCCATGCGCATGAGCGACATGGGTTACACCAATCGCATGCCCGCCGGGCGGGCGGTCTTTATCGACAGCAACTCCCTGTCGGCCTATGCCGCTTCGCTGGGTCGGGCTGTGCAGACCCCGCATGCCCCCTACGAGGCGATCGGAGTCCGGGTCGGCGGCGAGCATCGCCAGCTCAACACCCATCTGCTGCAGATCGAGAACGAGTACTACACCAGCGTGCGGCCCAAGCAGGTGCTGCACGAGGGCGAATCGCCGCTGACGGCACTGACGCAACGCGGCATCCGCTATCTGGAGCTGCGCTCCCTCGACCTCAATCCCTTCGCCCCCAGCGGTGTCAGCCTGGAGCAGCTGCGCTTTCTCGAGGTCTTCATCCACTACTGTCTGTTGAGCGAGAGCCCGACCCATGATCCACAACGGGCCCGATGTTACCGGGACAACCTCAACCGCACCGCCTACGCAGGCCGCGACACCGGACTGACCCTTGATCGCGACGGCGCCCAGGTACGCCTGCATGACTGGGCCTTGACCCTGTTCGACGACATGCAGCCGGTGGCTGAGCTGCTCGACGGGGCGCAGCAAGGCGACGAATACCGCAGCGCCCTCGCCGCCCAGCGGCGACGGGTCGAACAACCGGCACTCACCCCCTCCGCCCGCCTGCTGGCCAGGATGGAAGAGACGGCCAGCAGTTACACCGAGACCGTGCTGGAACTCTCCCAACAGCATCAAGCAGACCATCTGTCGCGTACGCTCACCCCCGCCCGCGAGGAGTACTACGCGGCGTTGAGCCGGCAGTCGCTGCGCCAGCAGGCCCGAATGGAACGGGAGAGTCGGGGCGTCTTCCTCACGCAAAGGGAGGACGCGATGCAGGTGGCGCACTGCGACCGCAGCCGCACCCTGCAGTGCGCCTGTTGCCGGGATTGAGAAAATCGGCTGTTGCGTTGCCGCCGGTCAGAAGATCGGCACCAGCTTGTGGCCCTGATTCTGCCAGCCGATCAGCGAGATGAACCCATCCCCGACCACGCTCATCTCCGGCAATATACTGGCGTTGTCCACCCCGAACACCCGGGTGGCCACGGCGCACACCTCCATGCGCACGCCACGCGCGTCGAGGGCCTTCACCGACTCGGCGATGGAGGCCAGCTCGTCGGCGTACTCCATTTCCAGCAGATCGTCCGGCGCCGTGGAGAGATAACGTACGGTTTCTCCGATGAACACCAGCACCATGTGCGGTGTCACGCCCTGCCGCACCAGCCCATCATGGGTTCCTTCGATGATATCCAGATAGAAGGCGGTCTTGCGGGGGTTGGTGAAATCGATGAGAAAAACGCTACGGGTCGATTCGACACCCTTCAGCGCAGCCGAGTCATCGATGAGGGGTTCCGCTTCGAGGCTCGCCGTAAGCAGAAGCAGAAAGACGGACAGTAGGGTGGTGATGGACGGGTAGCGATGGCGCATCGGTAAAACAGCCTCGGTTTGGTTGTGAATCCCAGCGTGGGAAACAAAAAAATGCCCCTGCGGCTGGAGGACAACCGTATGCAGGGGCGATCAGGGAGCGAACTCAGTCAGACAGGGCTTTGGCGTGATAGGCCAGATGCTCACCGATAAACGTCGCGATGAAATGATAACTGTGGTCGTAACCCTCCTGCCTTCTGAAGGTCAGGGGGAATGAGGTTTCGGCACAGGCCGCTTCCAGATCCAGGGGAAACAGCTGTTCCCGGAGAAATTCATCATCCGTTCCCTGGTCGATCAGCAGGGGGATCTTCTGTGCCCCCGCGCGGATCAACTCGGTGGCGTCGTAGGCCTTCCAGGCCTCCCGTTCCTCACCCAGATAGGTGTAGAAACAGGTGCGTCCCCAGGGTGCGACCACGGGATGACAGATGGGTGCGAAGGCAGAGACGGAACGGTAGGCGCCGGGCTCCTTCAGGGCGCAGATCAGCGCCCCATGCCCGCCCATGGAGTGGCCGGTCACCGACTTCAACCCCGGGATCAGCGGCAGCTCCGCCTCCACCAACGCCGGCAGCTCCCGGGTCACGTAGTCGTACATGTGATAGTGGGTGCTCCAGGGCGTCTGGGTGGCGTTGACGTAGAAACCCGCCCCCTGTCCCAGGTCGTAGCACTCCGGCTCGTCCGGCACACCTTCGCCCCGGGGACTGGTGTCGGGCATCACCAGGGCGATGCCCAGCTCCGCCGCGTAGCGTTGCGCCCCCGCCTTGGTGCGCACGTTGTCGTCGGTGCAGGTGAGACCGGAGAGCCAGTAGACCGCCGGGACCTTGCCCTGCGCCGCCTGCGGCGGCAGATAGACCGAGAAGGTCATTTCACACTGACAACTGCTGGAGGCGTGGCGGTAGCGGTTGAGCCAACCGCCGAACTCCTTGATGCTTTCGATCTGTTCCATGGCCGACCTCAGAAGATGATCACGGAGCGGATCGACTCGCCGCTGTGCATCAGGTCGAAGGCCCGGTTGATGTCCTCCAGGGGCATGGTGTGGGTGACCATGGAGTCGAGCTCGATCTCGCCGTTCATGTAACGGTCCACATAGCCCGGCAGTTCGGTGCGGCCCTTGACCCCGCCGAAGGCGGTGCCCTTCCAGGTGCGCCCGGTGACCAGCTGGAACGGCCGGGTGCTGATCTCCTGACCCGCGCCGGCCACGCCGATGATGGTGGAGACGCCCCAGCCCATGTGGCAGCACTCCAGCGCCTCGCGCATCACGTGGACGTTGCCGATGCACTCGAAGGAGTAGTCGACGCCGCCGTTGGTCATCTCGACGATGGCCTCGGTGACCGAGCCCGGCAGTTCCTTGGGATTGACGAAATCGGTGGCCCCCAGGGCCTTGGCCATCTCCCACTTGCCCGGGTTTATGTCGACCGCGATGATGCGGCCGGCCTGGGCCATCACCGCACCCTGGATACAGGAGAGGCCGATGCCGCCAAGGCCGAACACGGCGACGGTGGAGCCCGGCTCCACCTTGGCGGTGTTGAGCACCGCGCCGATGCCGGTGGTGACGCCGCAGCCGAGCAGGCAGACCTTGTCCAGCGGCGCGGCCTTGTTGATCTTGGCCAGGGCGATCTCCGGCACCACGGTGTACTCGGAGAAGGTGGAGCAGCCCATGTAGTGGTAGATCGGTTTGCCGTTCATGGAGAAGCGGCGGGTCTTGTCCGGCATGTAGCCGGTCCAGACGGTGCCGGCGATCGACTGGCACAGGTTGGTCTTGGTGGAGTGGCAGTATTCGCACTCGCCGCACTCGGGGATGTAGAGCGGAATCACGTGATCGCCGGGTTGAAGGTTCTTAACCCCGGGACCGCACTCGACCACCTCGCAGCCCCCTTCGTGGCCGAGCACGCAGGGAAAGGCCCCTTCCGGATCCTCGCCGGAGAGGGTGAAGGCGTCGGTGTGACAGACCCCGGAAGCAACCACCTTCAACAGCACCTCCCCTTCCTTCGGCCCTTCCACGTCGATGGTCTCGATGGCCAGGGGTTGCTTCGGCGCCCAGGCTACGGCGGCTCTTGCCTTCATGTCGTTCTCCTCAATGTCTTTCTTGGATTGTTGTGCGATGGATGCTCAGGACTGGCCGACGGGCGGCAGCCCCTGCAGAATGTTTCCGCGCACCGGCGCGGAGAAAAAGGTGCGCCGCACCAGCGACCAGGTGAAGGGTTCGCTGCGGTTCCAGGGGAACAGCGACACCAACCGGGCCATGGTGCAGTAACCGAAAATGAGCTGGGCCCAGGTACCGATGGTCGGCACCCAGTAGAGCCACTGCATCGGCCCGGGCAGGGCCACCAGCAGCAGTATCAGATACCAGAACCGCACCTGCACCGGAAAGGCGTTGTTACTCCCTTCACGCAGACGGTAGTGGATGAGCTGCCAGACGGTCACACCGATGGCGCCAAGGAAGGCGTCCGGGGTCACAAAGAAACCGGCGCTGAGCAGCAGCGCGGTCACCAGCCAGTACCACCAGCTCATTTCCCGATAGTCGATCATCAGCATGTGATTCACCGTTACACAGTTTCTGTCAGTTCAAATCCATGCGTTCGCCGGGCCGACCGGCGTCCCGCGCTGTCTCCACCGTAGCCGGTGGCAGTAGGGCCTGCACCTGCCGCAGCAGGGTCTCGTCATCCCACGCCCGCTCGCCGACCACCCGGTAGACGATCTCGCCCCGCGGGTTCAGCACGAAGGTGGTGGGCAAACCCTGTACCCGCCAGCGCTGGGCGAAGGTCCCCCGGCGATCCAGCAGCACTGGAAACGCGATGGGGAAGTCGGCGAGGAAGGCGTTCACCGCCTCCGCCTCCTCCCCCAGGTTGATCGCCAGCATGGCGACCCCACGGGGTTCCAGCGACGCCCAGGCCCGGTTCAAGGAGGGCAGCTCCTCCCGGCAGGGTCCGCACCAGCTGGCCCAGAAGTTGACGATCACCACCCGACCCCGGTAGTCCTGCAGATGCTGGTAGCGCCCCTGCAGATCCTGCAGATGAAAAGGGGGGGCCGGTGAGGGCCAGGGTTCGGGGCTGAGCCGCTCTTCCGCCGCCGCAATCCCGATCCCGGACAGCAGCAGGAGCGCTGTCAGACAACCCAGCAAACATATGCGGCACAACATAGAATGAATGTTCATTTTTGTCAATCCATCCCTGGCAGGGGGTGATGCGCACAGTGACTGCATCGCCTGCACGCCGCCTCAGCCTTCCCGGCTCAACAGGTCGCGCACCAACGCCAGTACATGTTCGGGTGGCAGACCGTAGGGGACCACCGCCGTCAGTTTCCCCTCAGGATCGATCACGTAGAGATCGGCGGAGTGGTCCAGGCTGTAGCGGCCATCCGGCTTTTCATGCCGCTGGTACTGGACCCGGTACTGTTGCGCCACGTGCTTCACCTGCTCGGGCGAACCGGTCAGACCCAGCAGGTTTGGGTTGAAGTAACGGGTGTAATCCTGCAGCACCTGGGGCGTATCCCGCTCGGGATCGAGGGAGACGAACACCCCCTGCACCTGCGCCGCGCGGTCGCCGAGCCCGTCGAGCACCGCCGCCAGGTTGGAGAGCTCCGTGGGACAGATGTCGGGACAGTAGGTGTAACCGAAGAAGAGCAGCACCAGCTTGCCGCGCAGCTGGGTGAGCTCGAAGGGCTTGCCGAACTGGTCTGTGAGGGTGAAATCGCCACCCAGCTGTTCCGGTTTTGCCTCTACCGCGCTCAGACAGAACAGCGCCAGCACCATCGCCATCAGCCGATTTTTCCGACCATGAATCATTCAATGTACCTCCACATCCGTCCCGTGCACCCAGCTCGGGTCCCCCTTACCCACATCCCCTACCGGCGCGGCAAAGGCGTCGGCCACCAGGGTGTCCACATTGCTGCCGGTGAGCGACTCCAGAAAGGCGAACAGATCGTTCTTTTCCGTCTCGCTGAGCGGGAGTGGGTGGATCAGGGGATCGAGCAGTTCGTTGGGCACGCCACCGGCCGCATAGTAGTCGATCACCTGGCGCAGGGTAGTGAAAGCGCCGTTATGCATGTAGGGGGCAGTCAGCGCCACGTTGCGCAGGCTGGGCGTCTTGTACTTCCAGCGGTCGCGGGGATCCTGGGTTACCTCGTAGCGGCCCACGTCGGCAGGCGGGGGCTCCCCCACCTGGTCGATGATCGCGCGATCGATTTCCAGGGTGACTCCCGGCGCCACCAGCACCGGCTGTTTCTCGGGTCGGATGCCCATCGACTCCCGGTAGCCGAGACCGGTGTTGTGCAACCGGTCGTCGCTGAACAGTGCGGCAGTCTCACCGATGTGATGGCAGGCCACGCAGCCCGCCTTGCCGGTGAAGAGTTCGTATCCCCGTTTCGCTTCAGCGGACAGGGCCTGTTCATCAGCGCCGTAATACCAGCGGTCGAACGGGGAGTCGGCCGACAGCAGGGTGCGCTGATAGCTCGCCAGGGCCATGCCCAGGGTCTCCATGCCGACGCCCCGGCCGTCGAAGGCGGCCTCGAAGCGCCCCCGGTAGTCGTCGATACGGCGAATCTTCTCCAGCACCTGGCCGACCGAGGTATTGCCCATCTCGTTCTTCGCCAGCAGAGGCCCCCAGACCTGCTGCTCCAGGCTCTCTTCGCGACCGTCGTGGAACAGCAGAGCGGCGTAGGCGGCGTTGTAGAGGGTGGGCGTGTTGCGCCGCACGGTGCGCCCCTCGATGCCCACCGCCATCGCCAGTTCGTTGCTGGTGAAGCCCTGCTCCGGGATATGGCACATGGCGCAGGAGAAGGTGTCGTTGAGCGAAAGACGGCGGTCGTAGAAGAGCTGCCGCCCCAGTTCGATCTTCTCCCGGGTCAGGGGGTTGTCGTCGGGCACCGGCAGCGCGGGCAGGCCCAGCGGCGGCTGTTCGGCGATGGCGAGCAGATCGGCCGGCGCACCTTCGCGCCGTTGCAGTGCGCGGGAGCGGGTGCGGTAACTGTCGTTCTCGTAGCCCCGCTTGTCATCGCCCGGCTGTGACAGGCGCTGACCGGCAGATGGCGTCAGTGAAGCTTGATGCGATGCAGGTTCGGCGGTCGCCTGCGCCATCAGGGTCTTCACATCGTTGATGATCAGATCCTGGTGCAGAAAGTCGACGCTGTAGATGTTGCGGATGCGCTTCTGCGGGTCTATGAGGAAGACCCGCAACACATGCGAGAAGCCCTGTGTCTGCCCGTCGGCAGGCGGATCCGGCAGCACATTCTGATTGTAGGCAGCGAGAATCGGCTGCAGTTCGGCCTGGGAGGCGGTAGTAAGGAAGCGCCACTCCCCGGCATTGCCCGCGTAACGGAAGTTGTTGCCGTAGAGGGCCATGACCTGAGGCGTGTCGACCTCCGGATCGAAGCTGAGACTGATCAGATTCAACCCCTCGGCCAGGGCCGTATCCTGTTTCATGGCCGACTTGATCTTGTAGAAAACGTGGGAGGTGAGCGGACAGCCGTCGACGTCGCTGCAGCGGCTGTAGATGAAGGCCAGCAGGGTGTAGCGGTTGCCGAACAGCTGGTGCAGCCGGCGCGGCTGAGCGTCGCTGTCGAGCACCTGGCCGTCGGCGGCCTCTCCGAGGGGCGGCAGTTGGTAGCTGCCCACCGGGGGCGGCGTGTAGCCGAGCTCACCGTAACCTGGCGCCAGCGGGCTGACGGCGGTGTCGGCCAACGCCAGCGATGCCGGCAGCAGCGCCGGCAGCAGAAATCGAATCAGCCTGAGCATATTAGCTCCCATGAAGCGGCACTCCCGACAACTCGTTGCCACGCTCTGCGTGGGAATGCAGACCTGAGGTCAGGTGAACGATTTCAGACGGGTCAGTATCTCCCGGCCCAGGTAGACATTCCCACGCGGAGCGTGGGAACGAGAAGAACCTAGCGAACCCGGCCGGGAGCATCATGCGGCAATGACGGGGATCAGGGCTTGTAGGCCGGTTCCAGATCCGCCAGCTTGACGTCGTCCTGCTCGGGTCGCGTCATGCCGTAGAGGGAGTAGGCGCCGAAGCGCATCTGATGGGCGCGTCCCAATTTCTCCTTGTTGAAGTCGATGGCGAACTGCTCCACCAGCTTCTCGCCGTCCCAGACATAGCTCTTGAAGAACTGCTCGTTGTCCTCGCCTTTCTTGTCCCAGTTGGCCAGCAGGGAGGAGGTGTAGTAAATACGCTGACTGTCCCAGCTCGAGGAGGCCATGTTGACCTGGCGGCCGATGACCTTTTCGTAGACCTGCTTGGGTGCGTGCGGATCGCTCATGTCGAACAGGCGGGTCTTGCCGTCCATGAAGGTGTTGACCCAGAGCCGGCTGTCATCGGAACTGATGGAGATGTCCACCGGCAGCGGCACCTTCGAGGGATCGCCGATATCGGCCACCGCCTCGGCCTGCCATTCACCCTGGGCGTCCTCATAGATGAGCCAGATCTTGGAGGTCAGCGCGGTGGTGGTCAGGCACCAGTTGTGGTCGGGCTGCCAGGCGCAGCGGATCTCCAGCGGCGCGCCGGGGACGTCGAACACCTTCTTCGGCTGCTTGCTGTGCAGGTCCCACAACACCACCGTATTGCCAAAACGCTTCATCGCCTCCGGGTCCTGCAGCATCTTGCCGAAGTCCATCATGTAGTTGGACCAGCCGGTGAACGAGGAGGTGAGCATGATGTTGCGCCGTGGCAGCACGCGCACGTCGTAGTTGTAGCCGTCGGCGTAGTTGCCGGTTTTCTCCGCGCCGTTCAGGTTCTCATCGGTGGGCATCCAGTGGGTGGCCACGTACTCACCCTCGTTGCTGTACTCCACCAGGGCGGTGCGGCCGCCATGGTCCTTGTTGTTGGAGAGCCCGGTGATCATGATGCGTCCCGGCAACGCGTAGGTGGTATGCGGGCCGACCACGCCGCCGCTCTTCTCCACGAAGTCGGTGACCACCTTGTGCAGCTTCGGTTTGGCCGGATCGGTATGCACATCGAAGATGAACAGCTTGTTGGTGTCCAGGCCGCCGGCCCAGAGGTAGTTGCGATCGTCGGTGAAGCCGGAGTGATGGGCCTCGTTACGGCCGCCCACGGAGAGCGAGTCGACCACCTTGCCGTAATTGGCCGACTTGGGATTAACGTCGATGGTGACCAGTTTGTCCTGGCCGTCACCCAGCCCCTCGACACCCAGGGTCCAGACGTAGACGAAATCCTCCTGACCCACGATCTTGGCCATGTAGGGAGACTGGCAGGTCTCATCCGCCTGCAGGGGCAGGAGCGTACCGTAGAGCGTGGTACCGAGCGCCAGGGCGGATGCCAGGGCGATTGATTTTGCGGTCTTTTTCGTGAATAGCCTCATGGCCTATTCCTCCGTTGGTGTTATTGGGTTTTCTTCAGCCCCCCATCCAGTGAGGTGAAATACCGTGTCCCTCCGGCCAGCTTGCCTGTTCGGATTTTTGTGCCGGTTCCATCCTGATGCGCCCGCTGTTGCCGCAATACCACCCGCGTAACGACGCTCTCGACAATCCACCTCATGGGTGGCTGATTTCATGGTTCCGTCAGCATATCCGCAAATAAAAAATAGAACGAATGTTCATTCTTGTCAATTTTGAGCTATTGTAGTGTAGTGTCTGTATCTTGTTCCCTATCCTGCCTAACAGGTAAACCAATGCCTTATCTGAAGAAAAGCACACCCGCCAACGAACCCGTCGACTGTCGTATTCTGACCGCCGCCCTGGACCTGTTCGTGGAGCGGGGATTTCACAATGTTTCGATCCACGATGTGCAGAAGCAGGCCAATGTCAGCATCGGCTCCATCTACAACCATTTTGGCGGTAAGGAGGGGGTCGCCAAGGCGCTCTATTACCACCTGATGAAGGAGTTCGAGGAGATGATCGGGGACGTGATGGCAGAAAAGCTGAGTGCCCGGGAGCGTTGCAACAAGATCATCTGGCAACTGTTCGAATACACCGAAACCCGGCGTAATATCGTTGCGTACATGTTGCATGCCAAGCACCGGGAGTTCCTCCCGGATGAACCCCCTGTCTGCAGTTCCACCCCTTTCAAGGCGATGCGCAACATTGTGCAGGAGGGAATGGATGCCGGAGAAATCCGCATGGGTGAACCCTGGGTGCTCGCCGCCAGCGTCTTTGGCGGTGCGATTCGCATGATTCACCTGCGCCTCGATGGTGTGATCAAAAAACCCCTGACCCGCTACTACGAAGAACTGATCGACTGTACCTGGCAGGGTCTGTCGCCCGAAGCAGCCCTCACCTCGCAAAAAGCCAGGGTGGGATAGCAGGCCCTGTCACAGGCTTTGCCGAGAATCGAAACGATACTATAGGTAATTTACCGCGATTCCCGATGGTCATTCCCAGACGATTGAGGCTACCTTGAGGCTTTGATTCCCCCGATTGGAGCAGCCGCCACCCGGGAGACGCCTCGAACGTACCAGACAGCCGCTTATTAACCCGGTCACCCAATATGTCGTCTTAAGCCGAAGCCTACCGGCCGGCACAAGCGACTATTCATTCTCCTTCCTCAGCCTGTCCCGCACTGCCATCAACACCTTACCGAAGGTGTTGTGACCACGCCCGTCGCGACCGCAGCCCCAGAAATAGTCGTACTGACTGTTCTCGATTATTTTCCTGTCTCCTGTTGCGAGCAAGGCCTCGGCGACTTCCGGGTGAGTGCGGCATTTGATATAGATGCCCCGCGTCATAAAGACTTCCCTGACTGCGTCCCAGTCATGCCTGACCTGCTTCTTGTTTTTCGATGCGAGCTTGGCGGCCTTGGCGGGATGGTCGGTATCACGTACCGCGTTGCGCAATTCACCGGGTTTGAATTTCATTCCCTGGTAGTAGTGTTCCACAGAGAGCCAGGTTTCATCGTCGAGATCAAAGGCGTGTTTCGAATAGCTGGAGAGGATGATCGTTGGGTCAGTGCGAGAGACATAAAGCGGTGAGGATTCCGACTTTGAAAAAAACATCTCTGGGCGCCTGTGGGGTTGCGATTGAGTTCTCGTCGATAGAATACAACTCCCGCATCGCATTTACTATGACGACGAAGCACTCGAACAATCCATTCGCAGGAGTCGTCCGGTATCCACGTCACCGTGCCAGTCAGCGATCGTCCTTCAGTGGATAAGCAGTTGCCCTGGGAGCGAATCGTCACGACCGCAATGCCATTCGAGCAGAAATATTGCGCTAGGGCCTGTTAACAGGGTGTTCAGCAAATGTCGGGTTAAGCTGCGCCAACCCGACCGACCAGGCTGTACAGAACCATCCATGGCAGCATGCCAGGAGAAGCTTTCTGATCTGGCAGACTACTCCGATGACATGATTGCGCCCGGTCCTCGGACTGAATCCTCGAGGGGCAGTTCCTGAGCAGCGCCCGACCCGGTCACCAATCTCTCACGCACCTGCGTGCAAAAGCGGTCATTCGGCGAAATTGCGATACCGCGCTCCACCTCCTTCAGCGCCAGGTCCGGTTTGCCCGCCGCGTACAAAGCTGAGGCTCTGCCGCAATACGCCTTCGCGTATTGCTGAGAAAGCGACACCGCACGGCTGTACTCAGCCTCGGCCTTGACAGGTTCTCCCACTTCTTCCAGTACACGTCCGTGGAGAAAATGCAGATAGGGATCCATGGGTTCCCGCTTGATCGCATCCTCGGCATCGCTGATCGCCTTCGCCTGATTGCCGATTCTCGCATAGGTCAGCGCCCGCCTGGCGTAATAGTCCGCACGGTAAGGATTCAGGACTATGGCACGATTGAAATCGGCAACAGCGTCCTGGTACCTCTTGGACTTGAAAAAACTGAGGCCACGATTTCCATAAGCGTAATCCGCTTTCGAGTCATGCTCTATCGCGGTTGAAAAATCCTTGATGGCGCGCTTGTTGCGGCCAGTTGCCCGATAGATTCGGCCACGTGTCGTCAGTGCCTTGGGATTTGTCGGTGCTAATTTTACCGCCTGGTTCGCGTCCTCCAGTGCCGCACTCAGATCATCCATGATGAAGTATGTATTCGCCCGCAACCCCCAACTTTTCCCCTTGTCAGGTTTGAGCCGGATGGCTTCGCTAAAGTCACTGATCGCCGACGCGAACTGCCCCGCATCCCGATATGCCAGACCCCGTTTGAGATACCCGCGCGGACGCCCCGGCTGCAAGCCGATGGCTTCGCTGAAGTCCTTCAGCGCAGGCGGGTATTCATGCTTCACCCGAAATGCATCGCCCCTCAGCATATATGCTTCCGCATGGTCCCGGGGCGTTACCAGCACCCCGGAGTCGATGGCTTGAGTATACTTTTGGATTGCCCTGTCGATACGGCCAGCCGTGTATTCCGCATAACCCTCGACGAGTGTTTCGACAGGGGGGCCTTTGTAGGTTGAGGATGCGAGATTCGGATCCTTGTTTCCTGCTTCAGCCGTCACGACCGGAAAGCAGCAGGTCATCAACCCAAGGACCAATGCAATAACCGTCATCGATAACCCAATCCCCCGGGACTCCGACCGCACCCTGCTCGCGCGGGTGGGTAGAATCGGGGTACCACGCACTGCCCCTGGAAATCCAGTATCAACCCCAGCGCTGCGACCGGAGATCAGCCCTGCTCTGTTGCGTCTTGGCGATGTATGAGTTCCAAGGCCCAGTGGGTGTCGCATCATGCATGCCAATGACTGAGGACGCCGCCGAACACATGCAGCTTCGCCAAGGATGCTGTGCATATTGATTTACCCCTCTCCAAACACTCACCTGAAGCATTAGGAGAATAGCCGCAACACCCGGGTATTTAAAGGCACGAGCCGGAGGTTGGTTAGATCCGCATGCAAAATTCGTTTATCCGTTTTGTCACTGATTCAGCCGCGGGAATTACGGCTTAATCCGTCCACTTCCACTGCTGTGGATCTACTGACCCATGGAAATTGGTCACTTGGATTTTGACTTTTCATTCCGCACATAAAACCATGATCGGCGCATGGAATAAGTGGTGTCATGGTCTGCCTTGGATCCACGAAAAGTCATCATACGCAAAAACGATTGATCTCAATCAGTAATTACACAAAGCGTTTGGTCAATAATTGGAGAAAAGATCGCGGTTTCTGATTGCGTGACGATAGATTCGCAACTGGCCGAAAAAAACAAACAAAAACAATAAAAAAAGCCAAGAGGACAGAGGATCATGCGTGCAAACATCTGCTCGCTGGGTACCGGGGCTTGCGCCTCTCTATGGCCGCGTAAACACACAACCCGGCGCGTCACCCCATACTCATCCTTCAACCAAACCCTCTCAAGCCTGTTCATCCTGTTGATTATCAATGGCTTTCCAGGCAGCCTTCAGGCCAATGACATCATGCTATCCGGCCTGTCCCAGAATCCGGCAAGTCCGGTCGCGGTCGGGACCCCCGCCACCTATACCTTGACGACGAACAATGTGGATGACGGGATCAATCCGCCAAGCACGATAGGTATCAGTCTCAGAATGTCCGTTGACGGTACCGTCGTCAGAGCAGATTCCGGTGAGATCGACGCGGTGGGTTGCGTCGTCGATGCCAGTTTTCCCTCCTATTTCGCTTGCAACAATCTCACTGAGGGGGGAAGTCAAACCCCCTCTTTCACCTGGAACAACCCCACACCCGGCAGCCACATCGTCACCTTCACCGCAGCCTGTCAGTGGATACCGGTGCAGACTCCCACCGCCTACTGCACCTCTTTTGGCACCTCCATCTCAACCGCCTCCACGATAGGTGCCTATCCAACCGCGGTTGCCAGCCTTTCAGGACCGCTGATTACATTGAATGCCGGTGCCAGTGACACCCTGGATGTCAATTTCAATGGCGCCGGTTCCTCGGACAGCGACGGCACCATCACCACTTATCAATGGCTGGAGGGAGGCACCGGGATCGCCACCGGATCAACCCCGACCGTCAACCTCGGCGCCGGTAGCCACACGATCACATTGCGGGTCACGGACAACCACGGACTCACTGACGAAGACACGGTCAGCTACACCATACTCTCCGATCCAACGGCCAACGCCGGACCCGACCAGAGTGTCACCGACACGGATAACAATGGCGCGGAAAACGTTACCCTGGATGGCTCCGGATCAAGCGATGCCGGGGGGAGTATCGTCAGCTATGAATGGTTCGAAACAGGCACTCTGCTCGACTCAGTGGCATCGCCAACCCTGGCCCTGCCGGTCGGGACGCACGACATCACCCTTCGCGTTACCGACAACGACGGCACCATCAATGAAGATCTGGTCATCATCACCGTCGTTGCGGGTCCCAATGCACCCTCCGCCAATGCCGGCCCGGACCAGCAACTGACCGATACCGATAGCAGCGGTTCTGAGACGGTCCAGCTGGACGGCACGGCGTCAATGGATCCAGACGGATCCATCGTAAGCTATCAATGGTTCGATCAGGGCGTGGAGATTGCCACGGGGGCGACGCCCTCAGTCGAACTTTCAGTGGGAGAGCACAACCTGACCCTGCGGGTAACCGACAACAGTGCGCTCTTCAATGAGGATCAGGTCATCATAACCGTGGCGGCAGGCCCCAGTGCACCGGTCGCAGACGCTGGTCCCGATCAGCAGGTGACCGATACCGATGGCAACGGCTCGGAAGATATCCAGTTGGACGGCACCGGCTCATCCGATAGCGACGGCAGCATCGTCTCCTACCAGTGGCTGGCGAGTGGCACGCAGATCGCCACCGGGGCGACCGCATCGGTCAGTCTCCCGGTGGGGGTACACGCATTGACCCTGCGGGTGACCGACAATGACGGCCAGACCGGGGAAGACCAACTGAACATCACCATCGTCGCCTCCACCACCACGGGCACTCCCACAGCGGATGCAGGCGCTGACCAGACGCTGCTGGATAGCGACGCGGATGGCAGCGCATCGGTCACCCTCGATGGTTCGGCCTCAACCGACTCCGATGGTTCTCTCGTCTCCTACCAGTGGTACGAGGGCGGCGTTGAAATCGCCACCGGCGCCACCGCCACCGTCGTGCTCGGCATCGGGGTGCACACCCTTACCCTGAGAGTCACCGACGATGCCGGGTTGACCCAGGATGATCAGGTGATCGTCACCATTCGCGCTGAAGAGAATCTGCTGCAAGCCGTTGCAGGCAACGGACTGAGCGGCAGCTCCGGCGACACGCTGGGACCCTTCACCGTACAGCTGGTCGATAGCAGTGGCACGCCGATCGCCGACAGCCCGATCCTCTGGCATGTGGTACCGGAGAACGCGGCAACCCTCAGCGAAAACGAGTCCACTACCGACAGCGAGGGTCAGGCGTCCACCACCATGACGATTGCGCGCACCGGGGTGATCAAACTCGTCGCCACCCACGACACCAGTGTTGAGTTCGTCATCAACAGTATCGCCGAGACACCGGGTCTGACGCAGAATCAGCAGGCCGTCGGCGCCTCCATGGACAACCTCTGTCCATCCCTGGCTGAAAAGCAGGCGACCGGCACTCTGAGCGCGGGTGAGCAGGACCTGTTGATGACTTGCGACAGTCTCGTCACCGAGACAGGTACCGCCACGGCCCTTTCACGCCTGGCCCCCGAGGAGGTGGCTGCCCAGGGCACGGCCTCTCTGGAGGCCGCATCGACCCAGCTCACCAATGTGAACACCCGGCTGGTGGCCTTGCGTGCCGGCGATACCGGTTTCAACTTCAGCGGACTGACCCTCAACTATGCGGGTATCGCCTTCAACAGAAGGCTCTTCGACGGCCTGATCCCTGAGGACAAGGAATCACTGGGTGCCGGCGCGGGCGATACCGAGCTGCAGGGACGCTGGGGCGCATTCGTCAATGGCAACGTCAACTTCGGTGAAAAGGACGACACCTCCCGGGAGACAGGTTTCGATTTCGATACCAGCGGCATCACCCTTGGCCTCGACTACCGCTTCAGCGATCAGTTCATCGCCGGTGGCGCCCTGGGTATCTCCCGATACAACTCCGACTATAACCAGTCCGCCGGCGACCTTGAGATGGATGGCTGGAGCCTGGCAGCCTATGGCACCTACTTCAGGGACAACAACATCTACGTCGACGGCCTGCTGCAACTCGGCTCCAACAGCTATGATACGCGCAGGCGCGTCAACGCCGACGACGCTGCCGATCAATTCGGCCGGGGGGATACCGAAGGGATGGAGTACGCGTTCAATCTGAGCGCCGGTTATGAGTATCGCCGCGATGCCATGACCCTCGCCCCCTATGGACGTTTCTCCTATACCAGGGCCGAGATAGATGCCTACACCGAGGAGGCATCCGACCCCGCCGTTGCCGGCTTCGGTTCGATGCTCCACATCGATGATCAGGATCTTGAATCGATGCTGGTGTCCCTGGGCGCCAACCTCTCCTACAGCATAAACACCGCGAGTGCGGTTTTCATACCGCAACTGCGGTTCGAATGGGAACATGAGTTCAAGGACGATTCCCGCTTCATCAGTGCCCGCTTCGTCAACGATCCGACCCGGTCGGTGTTCGACATCGAAACCGACGAGGCCGACAAAAACTACTTCAACCTGGGTGTCGGCCTCTCCGCCGTGTTTGCCCAGGGCAAATCGGGCTATTTCTTCTATGAAACCCGGGTCGGACAGGACGATGTCACCCTGCATATGCTCAACGCCGGTATCAGGGTCGAGTTTTGACCAGGGTTCCCGAGTTTGTCGGGAACCCGTTCATTCGCATCGATCAAGTGCAGGCTTGGTCTGCCCCCATCGCGCTGATGGGTGCTGATGGTTAGCTGTAACGGCCGCCCACATTGGGTACAGGGGCTATCAAACATACGCTTCAGCATGAAGTCGATGATCTCTCTTGGAGCGGCGGTCTCCCAGGTAACCGGCCAAACAGTTTCAATGCCGCGTGCAGAAGTTTGAAAACCGCACGATCCGATCCAGGCCATCGCCCGCAACCCATCAGCGCAGGTCAGGTTCGCGCAGCGTAACCCGATCCACCCCGACACAGACGCTGCGCTGCCGGGGTCAAACCGCCCTACTTCTGACCCGCCTTGGATGAACCCGCCGCCATGCGATCCGGTTCGCTGACCGCGACCCCCAGGTCCCGGGCGGTTTTGGCCATCAGCAGGGCGATCAGGTCGGTGGCGTTGGACTGACCCTCGCCACCCGTACCGCTGACCACCACTTCCGGCACCAGGCGCTTGTCGCGGATTGCCGCGGCAAAGGCTTCTGAAACCTGCACATAAGCCTCCAGACGTTTCTCCAGAGCGTTGTCCGCCTGCATCAACAGGCGCCGCTTGTCGGCTTCCGCCTGGGCCAGGGTCTGGATCCGCTGGGCCTCGAGTTTGGCGGTCTCCAGTTCCACCTGCTTGCGTTCGAACTCGATCTCCGCCTCCCGTTTGCGGGTGGTGGCCTCGGTGACCTTTTTCACCTGGTCCTGCTCCGCCTCCTTGGCCTTGGTCTCACCGGCGATCACCCGCTCGATCTGCTGCTTCTCCAGCTCGATCTTCTTCTCCGCCTTTTCCGCCTCGCCCTGGGCGATGATGCGTTTCTTGCGCTCCTCCTCCTTGCGCGCGTTCTGCCGTTCGATGGCCACCTGGGCCGCCGCCTCACGCTGCTCCTTGAGTTTGTCCTTGAAGGCCGGGTCGGGATCCACATCCTGCACGTTGGCCTGTACCAGGACGATACCGAACTTCTTCAGCGGATGATCCTGGGAGTCCTTGCGCATCTCCTGGCCGCCACTGTCGCGGCGGATCCGCACCCGCACCTGAACCGTCTGGTCCTGCTGGATGGTGCGGCTGTCGCGTTCGGTGATCGCCTGCGCGCCGTGCACGGCCCGGGATTCCTCGATGTTCAACAGGTAGATGCCGTTGCGGATTTGATCCAGCACCGCATTCTCGAAGTCGCCGCCCTTGCCACCGATGTACTCCTGGGCCGAATACATGCGTCCGGAATTGCGCATCGCCTCCTGCATGATCGGAATCAGCGAGGAGTTGATCAGGTTGTCCTGGGAGCGGTAGGCGAGCGCCATGGGCAGGAACTGCTCCTCGGTCTCCGGCATCTGGAAGCGCGCGGTCATGCGCATGTTGGCGGTGACCGAGTCGTGGAAGCGGATCTCCTGCACCGGAGCCACCCCGGAAAAATCACTCGACACGCCGCCAAAGGAGACCGTCATGTACTTCTTGAAGGGAATCGCCTCGCCAAAGAAACGCGGATGGAAACCGGGTTCCAGTTCCGCCCGCTGGGTGCCCCAGGGATACTGCACCAGATAGCTCATGCCCGGGCTGGCATAGAAGATCACCCCCTGTGCACCCCCCAGCACCAGGCCGACCAGCAGCAGACCCAACAGCGCTGAAGCTCCGAGGAATGGACCCTGCGCCCGCTGCTTGCGCACCGAATTGTAGATAAACCCGAGAATCGACAGACTGATCAATATCAGACCGGCGATGGTAATGAACTTCATCAGCATGGTTGGCTCCTTGGCGTGGCGATGCATCGCGAAACAGGCGCTCCGACGGCCTGCTCCTGTCCAGGCTGCCAGAGTACCCGATTTTCATGTCGGAACCTATGCTGCAGAGGCACTGCGGGTGAGCGCAACTCAGCGCTCGAAGGTATAGAAGAAATCCCCCGCCTGGGTGTTGCCCGTTTCCGCTTCGACCTGCCAGCGATCGGTGAGATCGTAGCGCATGCGCAGCTTGGATTCCCCGGTCGAAAGTTCACTGATGTATTGCACGTACAGGCGGGGCGACAGGTAGGTGCCCGCCACCAGGGCAGCCTCATCCAGACTGCTGCCGGTATCCACCCGCAACTCCTCGAGACCGAACTGGCGACCCAGTTCCTCCGCCAGGCTGCCGGCGCCGCTCGCCTTGAGGGCGGCGGCCACTCCCACACTCTGGGAGGACTCACCCGGTGGACGGCCGGTAATGATGTAGGCGAGGATTTCACTCTCGATCATCGGCGGCGTGGAAAACAGTTTGAGTTTCGGATTTTTCAAGGTGCCGGTCACCCGCATCCCCGCGGTGACGTCGTTCACCTCGCGCACCGCACGCACATCGAGCCCGGGATTATCCACCGGATTGTCGGCGAACAGGGCAAAACCCCGTTCGATGGTCAGGTCCTGGCCATAGGCCTGATAGACCCCGTTTTCGATACCCAGACGCCCCCGTCCAATCACCGGACGACCCGGTTCATCGATCACCAGCAGACTGCCGGTCAGGTTACCGCGCAGGCCAAAGCCGTCGAAGCTCACGCGCTTTCCCAGACTGATCCGCACCCGGGCATACAGCGGGGTATCCTTTGAGGATCCCTCGACCGAATCATCACCACTGATCACCATGTCGGAACTGTTGGAGACTGCGGACTTGGGCAGGCTGCGGGGACGCAAACGAGCGTATGGAACATTCAGGTTTCCATCCAGCTGGCTCCCGGTTGCAGTTTGCTTGAAGGTCAATTTCGGCGAAATCTGAACCTCTGCCTCGGGGATATCCACCACCTGGAAGTCTTCGCCCTCTATCTCATACTGCGAAGGAAATCCTTGAGCCGCATCCAGGCGGGTGGATCCCTTGAGGCGCAATTGCCCCTTGCCCGAGTTCAGCTGACCGGTCACCTGAAGGCGGTCCAGTTCCGGGGCTTCGATCTTCAGCGCGACTTCTCTCAGAGCAACACCCAGTTCCGGGATATCCGCCGAACCATCTTCCAACCGGGCGCCCCCCTGGATGCGTGGATTGCCCAGAGTGCCCGCCAGGCCGAAGTCAGCCTGCAAAACCCCGCGGCTGTTCTGTAGCTTGGGCAACATCAGGCTAACCAGTGAGAGATTGTCGATCCTGCCCTTGATCTTTCCCTCTAGCAGCTGGCTTTCCCAGGGTGCGTCAGGCAGATGGAAACCGGGCAGGGACAGATCCGTTTCGAACCCGCCGAGGTCCTTCAGTGGCAGCGTAGCCTGGGCGTGAGCGCCCTGCTCGTCGAGTCTGGCCGTCACTTCGGTACGGGAAAAATCGATCTGCTGCTCCCCACCCTGGGCATCAAAACTCAGACTGCCCTCGGGAAGTGATGCGTTGAGATTCGCAGCGATCCGCCCCGACGCCTCACCCTTCACCCTGGCCTCCATATTCAGACGCCCAGAGAGCCGGGTTACCCGGGTCAACAGGGGTTGCAGGGTTTCAAGGTCGAAATCACTCACCTGGACATCGGACTGCCAGCCGCTCTCGGCACTGGCATCGAAATCGGCGCAGACCCGGCTCTGTTGCTGGACCAGGCACAGGTTCTGCAGTGTCTGGGCCTGTGCGCCGAGGCTGAAATCAACCGGCTTTTCCAGGGCCCAGTCGCCATGCCTGGGCAGTTCCAGGTTCAAGGTCTGCAACACACCCTGCCAGCGATCATCCGCATCGAGTCCCCCATCCGCCTGCAGATTCAGCTGAGGAACCCATTCACCCAGCAAAGACAGCTCCAGCTGGTGTCGTGGCAGGCTCCCCTGGGTCGTGAGCTGGAGACTCTGCCAGTCGCGACCGTCGACAGCCAGGCCCTGCCCTGTGACCCTGAGATCGATCTTCTGTGCCTCGGACATGTCCAGATCCAGCAGCGCCTCCAGTTGGGCCAGCTCGATTCCGGCATAGCCGACCCCGAGGGCATTCAGGGTCATGCTCACGGCCGGTGCGTCCGGGGTCCCGTTCAACTCACCCTCGCCTTCCAGGCGACCACGCAGCCCCGGCCATAGCGCCTCCAGCTCGGGGGCATTCACCTTCCAGTCCAGGGCCAGTTGCTCACCCAGCCGACCCCCTGCCTCGATTTGACTGCTGCCGGATTTCAGCGCCAGGCGGGACAGTTCGACCACTCGATCGGTAAAACTCAGCCTGCCCTGGGCCGTGACCGGGTAGCCGCGCAGTTTCCCGTTCAGGGATTCCAGCTCTAGTTCCCCTCGCGGCACCTCTCCGACCAGTGCTCCCTGGGTCTTCAGCTTGAGGTCGATGCTGCCGGGAAAGTCCGGACTCAGCAGCACCGGATCCAGGCCCTCACCCTCGAGATTCAGCGACCAGGCCAGTTCAGGCGACCAGTTCATGCGTCCCTTGCCTCGCAGCCTGTTCTCCCCCTGTTGCAGTTGCAGTTTGTCGAGACTCAGGCCCTCCAGGCTACCCTGGCCATTGGCGCTGAGCGCAACCCCGGAGATTTCCGCGCGTGACAGCCCCATGTCGACCACATAAGTGTATGCATCCGGGGTTCCCTTCAGGTTGAGACTGCCCTGGGGACTCGTGATGTCCTGAACACCCTCCAGGGGCCAACCCAGATTCTGCCAATCGAGCGTCGCGGAGAACCTCCCTGCAGAGACCTGGTAGTCTCCCTTCGCCAATATCTCGAGGGATCCGGGATTCGTCAGTTTGAGGGCTTCGACCCTGATGACCTGGGGATCCAACTGGGCGCTCAGTTCACTGTGCAGACGCCCCAGGGCCGGCTCGTCCAGATCGAGGGAACTGTCGAGCTGAAAACGTTCGAAATCGCCCTGCGCGCTCATCTGCCCCTGAACCACCGCAGGGAAACCGGAGGCAAAGGCCTCCAGTTCCAGAGAACTCCAGTCCAGTCGGGCCCGCCAGGCCGGCTGGGAGAGCACCTCGCGCAACTCCGCATCCAGCTGGGCGGCGATCGGCCGGTCGGTCTGCTGGCTGAGCTGGTAGCGTTGCAGGTCGCCCTGCAGACGCCCCCTGCCCGCCAATTCTGGCCCATCCGGCATCTGATAACGCCACTCCAGTTTGAGATCGGCGGGCAGGTTTTCACTCAGATCGAGCATTCCATCGACGTCCACCTGAGCCGAAAAGGCCCTCAGATGCAGGGTGTGAAGCGAGACATGCTGGTGCTGTGTCGCGGCACTGAGAGTCAGCTGATCGATCACCAGTGGATCGGCCTGGACATCAGTGAGGATCTTCAGGTTGCCGATATCCAGCTTTTCGATATTGACGACGAGTGGCAGTGACACCCCCTGGAAGGGCGTCGAATCCGTCTCCGAAGGGGCGGATTCCGGCAGAGTTACCGCCGTGTCCTGCAGGGTCAGCTCGAGGATCTTCAACTCCCCATGCCACAACGCCCCCGGCAGCCAGTCGAACTGGAACAGCCCGTTCTCGACCTGCAGGCCATCCGCCTGGTGATAGTTCAGACCCTGGATGCGCAATGGCCCCACCAGGCTTCCCTCGAGGGTGTTCAGGGTCAGTTCCCCGGGCAGCCACGCCTGGGCCCAGCCGAACAGGCGTCGGGTGCCGTCCTGGGTGGCGCCCAGGTAGACGAGCAGCAACACCAGGCTCAGCAGCAGACCGAGCAACACTCCGGAGGAGATCCAGGCCAGGCGTTTCAACCGCGTCATAGCTCCGGCCCCACCATCACGTGCAGACGCCAGTGGCGTTCATCCTCCATAAGGCCCCGCGCAAGGTCGATGCGGATCGGTCCCACGGGAGAGGTCCAGCGAAGTCCCAGACCCAGGCCATAGGCCGGGGTGGAATCGTACTTTGAATCGAAAGCATTACCCGCATCAACGAATGCCGCACCGCTCCATTTACCCTGCAGCGGATGATCCACTTCCAGTCCTCCCACCGCCAGATAACGGCCGCCGATCACCTCCTCCGAAGCGTTCTTCGGCCCCAGGGATTCATACTTGAAGCCGCGCACGGTGTTGTCGCCACCGGTAAAAAAGCGTTTGCTGGGTGGCAACTCGAGCAGATCCTTGGTCCAGGTGGCACCCAGTTCCAGACGGCTCAGCAGACGCCAATCGCTTTCACCCAGACTTTCGATGAAACGACCGCTGGCATAGACCGTCGCATAACTGGTGGTGGAAATGATCGAGGAACTGGCGCCTTCAAGACGAAAATTCAGTCGTTTGCCCTTTCGGATACGCGGCTTCCTGTCACTCTTGATGCGCAGTAAATCGATGAACGGGTAGAGCAGGCGCGCCTTGTCCTCCTGATCGCTCAGCTTGTAGTCTTCATAGAGATACTCCACCCCCAGGCTGCGCCGCCACCCCCGTTCCAGGCTGATCGAATGGGTGGCATTGAGCAACGCCTTGGTGCCCTGTTGGGTATCGGTATTGAAATGCTCCAGCGAGGCACCGAAACGCACCGTGTCCACGGTCGGCCGATCGAGGGGAATGATGTACTCACTGGTGAGGGTACTTTCCGGTTCGGAGACCAGAAACTCGGTACGCATGCGATGCCCTTCCCGGCCAATCCGCCGGTCTTTCCAGTCGAGTCTCACCCGCGGCCCGGTATCGGTGGAGTAACCCAACCCGATGCGGTAACGATTACGCTTGTTTGGCTCGAGTTTGATGTCGATGGGCACCTGGTCGTTCTCGATGCCTTCGCGACGGCTGAACACCTCGACGCGTTTGAAGTATTCACTGTCAATCAACTGTGCCTGCAGGTTGAGCAATGATTCCTGACTGAAGGGGTCTCCCGGTTTGAAGGTCACGTACCGGGCGAGAAAGTCCGGATCCATCGCGTCCTGCTTGAAATGCACTTCACCGAAACGGAAACGCATTCCGGTATCCAGGTGCAGGACGATGGATGCCCGATAGCTTTTCAGATCCACCCTGACCTGATGTTGCACGTATCGAGCGTCCAGATAACCCCGTTCGATGGTGCTGGACAGCACCCGCTGCTTGGCTGATTCGTAGACTCCCTGGTCAAGCACATCGCCCTGTTTGAGGGGAAAATCCGCGCCGATCGCCGGGTTGCCGGCGCCTTCCCCCATGACCTGAAAGTCCACCTCGTGCAACTCGACCGGCGGTCCCGGCTGCACGCTATAGCGCAACAGGAAGACGCCCTCGTCATCCTGGCTCAGGCTGCGCTGAATTTCCGGTTTGAAGTATCCAAAAGGCTGCAGGGCCTCACGGATTTCCTCTTCCGCGCGGTCATGCAGCAGCCGCAGCCTCGCCTCAGTCAGCGTATCACGGGACCTCTCCTGTTCCACTGAAAGAAAGGTCAGGACATTCTCCCTGAGTCTCGACTCCAGGCCGTTGACCTCCACCCTGACGTTCAGCGCCCAAGCCCCTCGCGCACCGAACAGCAATATCAGTATGAGTAGGAACTGCGGCATGAATTGGTCTGTATTGGGTGACGGGTTGGTCTGCTTCAGTCGTATGGGTAGGACAGCCACAGGCCGGTTTGGTTTGCCCGGCAGGAGGCTTCCGCTGCCCGGGGTCGACAGACCCATCATGACCACAGGTATCGAACCTCCTGCGGCTGGGGTTGTGGGGAAATCGGCCCGAAGCCGTAAACTATCACATTTTCAGGCTGGGCAACTCGCCCCGGGCGCTGTTTTGCTCGCGCGCCGAGTCCTGCAACAGACGGGTCATCTCGATTTCGGTGTAGGGATGACCGAAATAGTAGCCCTGAGCCTCGAGACACCCCTCTTGGACCAGGAAGTGTTTCTGCTCCTCCTGCTCAACGCCCTCGGCCAGGACACGCAGGTTGAGACTTTTCGCCAAGGCGATGATGGCCCGGGTGATGGCCATATCATCGGCATCATCCGGAACATCACGGATGAACGACTGATCGATCTTCAGCCGGGTGAGGGGGAAACGTTTCAGGTAGGTGAGAGAGGAATAGCCGGTACCGAAATCGTCGATCGCCAGTTCGAAGCCCAGATCCCGCAACTGCTGGAGTACCGAGCCGGACTTGTCCGGGTCTTTCACCAGGGAGCCCTCGGTTACCTCGAACTCCACCCATTCCGGGCGGCAGCCGGTCTCCTCCAGGATACCCTTCAAAACCGGGATCAGACCGCGGTGCTCCACCTGTTTCACCGACAGGTTGATCGACATGTGGCGGGGACGGATGCCCTGCGCATCCCATTTGACCATCCGCTCGCAGGCCATGCGGATCACCTGTTCGCCCAGGGGTACGATCAGCCCGGTATCCTCCGCCAGGGGAATGAACCGGGAGGGCGCCACCAGCCCCATCTCCGGGTTGACCCAGCGCACCAGCGCCTCGACCCCGATCACCCGGTCCCGGGTCATCTCCACCTGGGGCTGGTAATAGACGACCAGTTGACGGGCCTCCAGGGCGCGCCGCAGGCTGGTCTCAAGGAAGATCCGCTCGAAGGCCTGTTCGGTCATGTCCTCGGTGTAGTACTGGAAGGTGTTCTTACCCTCCTCCTTGGCCTTGTACATGGCTGCATCCGCATTGCGCAACAGCATTTCTGCGGTCTTGCCGTCCTGCGGATAGATGCTGATGCCGATACTCGCGGTGAGAAAGAACTGCTGATTCACCATGCTGAACGGCAGGGATAGGGACTGGATGATCTGCTGGGCCATCACCGCGGCATGCTGGGGCCGCTCCAGCCCCTCGGTGAGGAACACGAATTCGTCACCACCCAGGCGCGCGATAAGATCCTCCTCACGCACACAGTTGCGAAAGCGCTGCGCCACCTCTTTGAGCACCTGGTCGCCCACCGCATGTCCCAGGGTGTCATTGATCTCCTTGAACCGGTCCAGGTCGACGAACAGCACCGCCATCTGCCGGTCGGTGCGCTTGGCCTTGCTGATGGCCTGTTTCAGACGCAGCAGGAACAGCACCCGGTTCGGCAGGTTGGTCAGCGAATCGTGATGCGCCAGATGCTGCAGATCATCCTTCTGCTGCTTCACCTCGTCGAGCAGTTCCAGGTGTTCGGTGATATCGCGGGCCACCTCGATGACCCCGCGGATACTCCCATCCTGGTTGAGCAGGGGTGAAGCGATCACTTCGACCCGGTTGTGCATGTTGGATCCGGATGAGACGGGATTCGTTATGATTGCTGTCGCCTGGCGGCCGGTCTCCAGCACCTCGAGCACCGGGCACAGCGGGAGTTCCTGCCCGCTGCCGGGTTTTCTCACGTAGGGCAGGTCGAAAAAGTGTTTCACCTGGGCGACCTCGGTGTCGAAATTCTGCAGCACCGATTTTACCCGCTTGTTCATCAACTGGATCCGCATATCCGGATCGATCACCATCACCGAATCGCTGATGTTGTCGATCACCGCCTGAAGGAATTCGCGCTCTTCCAGGATCTGCATCTCCATGCGTAACCGGTCGGTGACATCATGGGTCAGCCCGAGATGTTCGATCACCTCACCCTGGGCATCCATGATCGGCACCGAGTGCATCTCAAGCCAGACCTGGCCTCCCAGGCAGCGGGTGGCGCTGAAGGTCATGTGTCCGCTGTGCCCCTGAAACACCGAGCGGTTCAACTGAGCGAACTCGTCGCGATAAGGAGGATCGATCAGATGGCTCATGAAAATGTCACCGATCTCCTCCAGCGAATCGGCCTGAAAAATCTCCAGCCCCTTGGGGTTGATGCTGAGCAGGTTTCCGCAGCTGTTAAAGGTGCTCACACAGGCAGGCTGGGCGTTGATCAGGCGACGCAGGTTCTGCTCGCCGGTGCGCAGTTCCGCCTCCAGGCGCTTGCGCTCGGTGATGTCCTCGACAAACGCGATCGACGCCACCACACTGCGGTCCTGGCGCCTCAGGGTCACCGCGCTGAAATGGGTGGGGATGTTGTGACCATCTTTGTGACGCAGGGCAATGTCGTACTTACGTCGTTCCGTCACGCTGATCTTGGCGGTCTGCTCCTGAAAGATCTTGCGATTCTCATCGTCCACGAAATCCATCGGTGTCTTGCCGAGCATCTCTTCGCGCTCAAACCCGAGCAGTTCCTGCAGACGCTTGTTCACATCCACGGTGCGTCGGTTGGTATCGATCAGCCAGACGCCTTCCGGAGCGGCGTTGAAAATGGTCCGGTAACTCTGTTCCTGATGTTCCAGCTCTGCGGTGCGCAAGCGCACCTGACGCCGCATGTGCAGGTTCATCCAGGCCAGCATCAGCAAACCCATCGCAAGCATCGCCACCAGCAGTACAATGGTATGCTCAAGGGACCAGACCACCCAGGCAGGCACCGGATCCTGTCCCTCGTAGATCATCCCCTCGATGTCGCTGTTGGGCCCCAGCAGTCCCAGTTCCACGAACACCGACTTGATATGCGCCCAGCGGTCCGGGTTCATGTAACCGATCTCCACCAGCAAGGGTTCGATCAGTTCCCGGGAGGCCTTCGCCTCATACAGAAGATGCGCCCGTGACATACCCTGGGTATCGTACTTTTGCAGGATCAGGTCGACCATCTCCTGTGCATGATCCAGGGCATAGGTCCAGCCTTTGAGACTGGCGCGCAAAAACCGCTCGACCCGTTGCGGATGCTGCTGGATCTCCTGTTCCCTGGTCACCAGCACGTCACCGTAGAAATCGATACCGTAATCACGGGGTTTGATGAAATAGGGTTTGACACCCATCTCCTGGAGCAGAAAACCCTGGTCAGTCAGGTAGGCATTGAAGGCGTCGGTTTCACCCTGCAGCAGAGACATGGCGTCAAAACTGCTCGGTAACCGGGTGTAGTCTCCATCCTTCAACCCCCCCCGCTTGAGCATCGCCTGCAACGCGCTGTCCAGTGTTCCGGTGCCCAGCATGATGTGCCGACCGGCCAGGTCAGAGGCGTGACGAATGCCTGAATCGGCCCGGACCAACAGGGCATAGGGGCTGTGCTGAAAGATCGCCGCGAGAGCCACCACCGGGTAGCCCTTGGCCCGCTGCAGGGCCACATTGGCGCTGGAAACCGCGAAGTTCACTTCACCGGTCATCAGGTGTTCGATGGGAGACTGCTCACCGGTGTGTTCGCGAATCTCGACCTGCAGCCCTTCATCGCGATAGTAACCCTGCTCGAGTGCGGCGTAATAACCGGCGAACTGGAACTGATGTTTCCATTTCAGCTGCAGTACCACGGAATCGGGGGTTTGGCTGCTCTGCCAGTTTTCCGCCCGCAGGTTTCCCGCGCAACAGAGCAACATCAAGACCAGGACGAAGCACCCGGTACAGCGCATGGAACGATTCGGGAATGAAAGCATCTATTCGGCCCCGCCACCTCCCAGCGGATGCTCACCTGTCCCATCCCGGGCAACAACCCAGGGAAACTCGGACAAACCTTGCCTCATACAACCCACAACGTATGTGTGCATATCTTACCGGGTATTGATAAGTGGTAGCCTGAGGCCCGTTTACTGCCATGCCTCGCGAAATTTCCCACACTGGCCGATCTGCCAGTTGCGGGCAGTAACTCAGATATCGGCCGTGCCAATGGTGTCTTTACCCTCCCGGGATCGAAAATCCCAAGCGTGTCACACACCTGGCGACGTAATCAGCTGACTTCACCCCCCACATCCCCTGGCCCGGATACCGCACGACGCAACCCAGGCTAGCGGAGTTTGCGATAGGGGTTGAACAGACCGTACCGCCAGGGGCGCATCGCCAAAACAACCGTGGTGCCCTCCCGCTCCTCCAGAGGTAAGGGTGCATCATCACTGGAGAGTTCATCGAATTCCCGGGCGAGCCGCGCCATGCGACGCTGAAACACGCTGAAGGAACTCGATGCCAGCATGCCGTTCAGCACGATCAGTTCTTCGCGATCCTGATCGAAGCGGGAGTTGAAAAATTCCGACTGCAGTTTATTCAGGAAGAACTGCTGGATGGGTCCGTTCTCCAGCCATTTGAAACGTGGCGAGACCAGCAGTTTCCAACGGTTGTTGGGCAGCAGTTCGATCATCTTCAGACGATCGAGATGGGTCAGATGACGGATACACGCCACTTCGGAGAGATCGAAATAATCCCGGATTTCATCCAGTCGCCAATGATTGAGCACGCACACCGCCAACAGCAGCAGTTCCAGATCGGCGACGATCTCCCGCTCCTGGTTCCAGCTCAATGCGGAGATGGGCGTTCCGGCCTGATTATGGATCATACGCACCAGATCGGAGATCTCCAGGCCCATCAGCTGACACACCTGCTCGAGTCGCTGCAGGGTGAATCGCTGCTGGGCGAACAGCCGTTTGACACTCGCCTCGGAGAGTCCCAGGCGTTCCGCCACATCCGCGTAGGTCAGACCATGGCCTTTCAGGGCCTGTTTCAAAGCAGTGATCAGTTGTTGAGTTTGAGGCATGCGGAAAATCCCGTATCTTTATTACTTGTGTGTGAATCACCCATCACCACAAAAAGTATCATTTATTGATACCTAATGGTGTAATAATTACAACTATTCGTATTCACGTAGCAGCCAGGGATACGCTGCTCTAACATGGCAAAAGACTCATCAACCGGGCCATTCCCTCATGGACAGAATCTTCAAAACGCCGGGCTTGCTGCCCTTTCTGTGCATCGCCTTTCTCAATGCCTTTGTCGACCTGGGGCATAAGATCGTCATCCAGAACACGGTCTTCAAGATCCATGAGGGCCCGACTCAGATTATTCTCTCTGCGTTGATCAACGGCCTGATTCTGCTGCCGTTCATTCTTCTGTTCACCCCCAGCGGGTTCCTTTCGGACCGTTACCGTAAACCCCGGGTGATGCAGATCAGCGCCGCCCTGGCCCTGGGCCTGACCCTGCTGGTCACCCTCTGCTACTACCAGGGCTGGTTCAACGCCGCCTTCGGCATGACCTTTCTGCTGGCGGTACAGAGTGCTTTCTACTCACCCGCCAAGTATGGCTTCATCAAAGAGTTGGCAGGACAGGCACAGTTGGCGCGTGCCAATGCGCTGGTTCAGGCGGTCACCATCGTCGCCATCCTCTCCGGTATCGTGGTGTTCTCCCTGTTGTTCGAAACCCGCCTGAGCGGCCAGGCCTACCTGAGCGAGACCGACATCCTGACCCTGATCGCCCCCATCGGCTGGATTCTGGTGTTGTGTGCCGGTGTGGAGCTGTGGCTGACCCTGAAGCTGCCCGCAGGCGCGGCGCCCGCCAATGAACAGGCCTTCGACTGGCCGCGATACGCCCGGGGCCGCTACCTGCGGGAGAACTTCCGCAAACTCACCGGCAGCCGCACCATCTGGCTCTCCATCGTCGGCCTGTCGGTGTTCTGGGGCATCTCCCAGGTGGTGCTGGCGGCCTTCCCCGCCTTCGCCAAACAGACCCTGGAACTGGACAACACCCTGATCATCCAGGGCGTGATGGCCTGCTCCGGACTCGGCATCATCATCGGCTCGCTGATCGCCGGACGCGCCTCCCGGCAGCACATCGAAACCGGGCTGGTGCCCCTCGGCGCCCTAGGCATCCTGCTGAGTCTGACCCTGCTGCCGCAGCTCGAGTCCGCCCGGCCCATGGCCCTCGACTTCCTGCTGCTCGGGATCTCAGGCGGCCTGTTCATCGTGCCCCTCAATGCACTGATCCAGTTCCATGCCCGCGACGCAGAACTCGGCACCGTGCTGGCCGGCAACAACCTGGTGCAGAACCTGGTGATGCTGGGCTTCCTCGGCCTGACAGTGCTGTTCGCCCTGCAGGGCATGAGCAGCTTCGGTCTGTTTCACCTGCTCACCCTGAGCGCCCTGTTCGGCGCCCTGTATACGGTGTGGCAGCTGCCCCAGTCCCTGGTGCGCCTGATCATCGCCCGGGCCTTCTCCGGCACCCACCGGGTGCGGGTGCTGGGTTTCGACAACCTGCCCGCCCAGGGCGGGGTGCTGATGCTCGGCAACCACATCAGCTGGCTCGACTGGGCGATGATCCAGATCGCCTGCCCGAGGCCGGTCCGCTTTGTCATGCACCGGGACTACTACGATCGCTGGTACCTGCGCTGGTTCCTCGACCTGTTCGGGGTCATCCCCATCACCTCAGGCGCAAGCAGAGAGGCCCTTGCAGCAGTCAACCAGCGCCTCCGGGAGGGAGAGGTAGTCTGCCTGTTTCCTGAGGGGGCAATCAGCCGCAATGGTCAACTGGGCAGATTTCACAAGGGTTTCGAACGCGCCGTGGAAGGCGTCGACGGGGTGATTCTGCCCTTCTACCTGCATGGCCTGTGGGGTAGCCGCATGTCCCGCTCCAGCACCAAGTTACGGGAAAATCGCTCCCGTCTGCGCACTGCGGTGAGCGTCGCCTTCGGCAAACCGCTGCCCCTGCACACCCGGGCCCATGCGGTGAAACAGAAGGTTATGGAGCTCTCCATGAGCGCCTGGGATGAGCACAGCCGGCGACTCGACCCCCTGCCCCTGGCGTGGATGCGCGCGGCGCGCAGACGGGGCCGAGGCCTGAGCCTGGCGGACGCCCGCGGCGGCCCGCCGCTTTCCGGTTACCGGACCCTGGTCAGCGTGATCGCCCTGTCGCGCCTGATCCGCAAACAGAGCCCGGCACGCAATATCGGTCTGCTGCTGCCCACCAGCAGCGCCGGGATACTCACCAACATGGCAACCCTGTTGAGTGGCAAAACCCTGGTGAACCTCAACTACAGCGCAAACCTGAAGGCGCTGCATGCGGCAGTGGATCAGGCAGACCTCAGGCATCTCTACACCTCCCGGCGCTTCATCGACAGGCTGGCCAAGCGCGGCATCGACCTGCAGAGCCTGCTGGCGCGCCTCGAGGTGCACTATCTGGAAGACATGAAGGAACAGATCGGCCGGATTACCCGGCTGCTGCTGATGGCCGCTGCGGTGACCCTGCCCGCGCGCCTGCTGCATCTTCTGTTCGGTCGCAAAACCGATCCCGACCAGCCCGCCGCGATCCTGTTTTCCAGCGGCAGCGAGGGTCAGCCCAAAGGGGTCATGCTCAGTCATCGCAACATCTTGGCCAATATTCAGCAGGTCTCCGATGTGCTGGACACCCGTCACGAGGACGTGATCATGGCCTCCCTGCCCCTGTTCCACGCCTTCGGCCTGACCGTGACCGGGCTGCTGCCTCTGGTGGAGGGGATACCCGCAATTTGCCATCCGGATCCCACCGACGCCATGACCATCGCCAGGGCAGTCGCCCAGTACAAGGCCAGCATCTTCTGTGGTACCTCCACCTTCCTGCGCCTTTACACCCGCAACAGCAAGATCCACCCCCTGATGCTGGACTCCCTGCGCATCGTGGTGGCCGGCGCGGAGAAGCTCAACCCCGAGGTGCGCGACGCCTTCAAGCTGAAATTCAACAAGGATATCTACGAAGGCTACGGGGCCACGGAAACCACCCCGGTGGCCAGTGTCAACCTGCCTGACCGGCTGGCCAGGGGCAGCTGGCGGGTGCAGCAGGGCAGCAAACCGGGTAGTGTGGGGCTGCCCCTGCCGGGCGGCAGCTTTCGCATCGTCGATCCGAAAACCCTGCAACCCCTGCCGCTGGGAGAGGACGGTCTGATCCTGTTCGGCGGCCCTCAGGTGATGCTCGGCTATCTGAACGAACCCGGCAAGACCGCAGAGGCAATCGTCACTGAGCGGGGTCGACGCTGGTACTTGACCGGAGACAAGGGACATCTGGACGAGGACGGTTTTCTGACCATCGTCGATCGCTACTCCCGGTTCGCCAAGATTGCTGGCGAGATGATCAGTCTCGGCGCGGTCGAAGGCTCGATCGCCGCCCTGCTGCCGGAGGATTCGGAGGTTCTGGCCACGGCCCTGCCGGATGACAGAAAAGGAGAGCAGGTGGCCCTGCTGTTCCGCGGAAGACTGCTCCCCGAGCAACTGCGGCAGTTGATTGAAGGTTCCACGCTCAACCCGCTGATGCGCCCGGCGCTGCTCATCCCGGTCGACGAGATCCCGAAACTGGGCAGTGGCAAGAATGACTACGGCCTGGCACGGCAAATGGCCCTGGAGGCGGCCTGTCCATGAAAACCCTCGATATCCATACCCACCTGCTCAACCCGGCAGTACGCTTCGAACGTTTGTATGACCGGATCGCCCTGCGCTTCTTCGCCCGGGGTCTGGGTGCGGACCCCAGCCAGTTACGCGCCCGACCCTACGAGGCCTATGTGTCGTCCATGGCCGCGGCCGTGGGTGAATCCCAGCATATCGAAAAGGTCTGCCTGTTCGGTGTTGACGCGCGTTATGACCCGCAGGGTCATGAGGTGGCGAGAAACGACACGGTGTGTGCGCGCAACCGGGACGTACGCGGGGTAGCCGAGCGCTTTCCCGATCAGTTCATCCCCTTCCTCTCGGTCAACCCGCGCCGCCCGGACGCCCTGGAGCGGATCGATGAACTGGTCGAGCAGGGTTTTCGCGGGGCCAAATTCCTGCAGAACTACTGGGGCGTGGATCTCAACGATCCCCGCTGGATACCCTACTATGAAAAACTCAAGCGCCACCGTCTGCCATTGATCATCCATGTCGGCAGTGAGTACAGCATCGAGTCCCATCGACCCTTTGAACGCATCGCGATGCTCGAGCTGCCCCTGCAGACCGGCGTCACGGTGATTGCCGCACACATGGGACTCGGAAGGTACGCCCACCGCATGCGTCCCTGGCGCAACCTGTCACGCAATCCCCGCCACTTCGACGCGGACTACCACCGGATGCTGGAGATGCTGGCCTCACACGACAATCTCTATGCAGATGTATCCGCCATCCTCGCCCCACTGCGGGCGCGGGCGTTACGCCACCTCTCGCAACAACAACAGGTTGCAAAGAAGATCCTCTTCGGCACCGATTATCCGGTACCCTTCAGCATCCGATACAACAGCTACGACCTGAGTCAGGAACGGCGCCGGGCCATCGCCCGGATCACAAACCCATTCGACCGGTATGCCGCCGCCATGCTGGAATATTTCCCCGCCGATCACCCGCTGTATACAAACCATGAAAAAGTCCTGCCAGGCGGGAACACTGCAGCGGATCTCCCCCGGCAATCTCCCTCTCCCCTTGCGGGATAAAGCCGGGGAGAGGGGGGACTCCACTGATCCGCCAGCATTCCATTACCATGCTCGGCGTGGAAAGAGGAAAACCGGAGGAAGCAAAGGGAATCCGGGATCAGCGCCCCTCTGCAACCCGTTGCTTCGAATGCCTCACCGAGCGGCGAACACCAGCCCAAACAGGGCGCGGGGTTGCGTGCCATTGTCCCGGGCGATCTGCCCGAGTGTGGCATCCGGGCCACTCACCAAATAGCCGGCGGCCTGCAATCCGGACACCAGATCCCCCGCGTCGCGATCCACCAGTGGTGCCACTTCGCTCAACGGGGATGATTCGATGCTGTGGATCACGCTCATCATCGGATTGCCCCCCTCCTGGGTCGCCGAAACGCCGATGAAGCCGACCACTGTCAGCAACACCAGCCCCATCATGCCGAGGGCCAGACGTTGCGAGAAGTAGCGCGTGAAACCCTGCCAGTGGTTGAGGATATGCAGCAGGATCACACCGGCAAACAAAACACCGATCCATTCGTGAGCCTGTTCCACCGGGTCGTGAACCCCCAAAAACATCATCACCCCGGAGACCGCGACGAACAGGCCGGCGCCAATGATGACCGGGGTGGACCAGGGCCGGGTACGCAATGCATTCATAACTTTTTAACTCCTTGAAAATAATCGGCCCGGACAATCTGTCCGGGCCGGGGACTCGGTCGAACCGGTTAACGTTGCATCATCCGGCGGCCATGGGGGAGTCCGTTGTTGCGATCAACCACCACCTGGCGCACCAGGGAATCGTCCACCGTGACGATATCCACCAGATAGGTGTTCTCATCCTGCTCGGTCACCTGTCCCACCTTCAGACGATCGTTGCCGCGCATGATCAGGCGGGCGGCTACCAGGGTCTTGGCTTCATCGGCGCTCAGATTCAGCTCACGGTTCATCGGCTGACCCTTTTTTCCCATTCCGCCCTGCATACCGGGTCCGGCGTAGTCGCTCATCGCGGCGCGGTCACAATAACCCTGCCTTGCGCCCCAGCCCGCATCGGCGGCGGAGACCACGGCAAACAGGCTGGATGCGGCCACGGCGGTGGAGATAAGGGTGATTTTCAAACGCTTGTTCATATCAGACTCCTTTGTTGGTCTTGATGTCTTATCGACAGTTACCATTGAACGCGCGCCCTGTGTCTGCCCCATGACAGAATCCGTGGGATTTGTGACGTCCCGTGTCAGACATCGGGGGCAGACACAATGTGTCACAAAGATTCTTTCCGGCGATTTTGCGATCCCTTACACTGCACAGCATGGATACCCAGCCCCACATCCTTGTCGTCGACGATCACCAGGAGATCCGCACACTGCTGCAGCGCTTTCTCAGTGATCACGGCTACCGCGTGAGCACCGCCCCCGGGGGCGCCGAGATGAAACGCATCCTGCAGGATGCGGCCATCGATCTGATCGTGCTCGACCTGATGATGCCCGGCGAGGACGGCCTGACCCTGTGCCGCAACCTGCGCGCCGACTCGAACATTCCGGTGATCATGCTTACCGCCATGGGCGAGGAGACCGACCGCATCATCGGCCTGGAAATGGGCGCTGACGACTACCTGGCCAAACCCTTCAATCCCCGGGAACTGCTGGCCCGCATCAAGGCCGTATTACGCCGCATGAGCAGCCTCCCGGAGCAGTTACCCCAGGACATACCCGAAAGGCTGAGCTTTCTGGGCTGGACCCTGCTGCCGTCGGCCCGTGAACTGACCGATCCGGAACAGACCCTGGTCCCCCTGAGCACCGCGGAGTTCACCCTGCTGATGGCCTTCGTCACCCGCCCGGGACGAGTCCTGACCCGGGACCAGCTGCTCGACCTGGCGCGGGGCCGGGAATCCCGCGCCTTCGACCGGGCCATCGACACCCTGGTGAGCCGCCTGAGGCGCAAGCTTCGCGACCAGCCGAAGCACCCTCAAATCATCAAGACCGTTCGCGGCGGCGGCTATCTGTTTGCTCCCAAGGTGGAATCCAATCATGCGCCTGTGGCCTGACTCACTTGCCGGACGCACCCTGGCGTTGCTGCTAGGCATGACCCTGCTGCTGATCATCGGCAGTGGAATCCTGCTGCATGACGAGCGCATCGAACGTTTCGATGAGCGCAATGTATTCCGCCTGCTGGAACGGGTCACCACCCTGTTCAGGCTGATGAGCGACGCAGACGAGAATGAACGACAGCGCATCGTCCAGCGCGCCGCGGAACCTGGCGACCGGATCACCGTTACCCCGCAGCCAGCGGTCAACAGCTGGCCGCGTCACCCCCTGGAAAAGATGATCAGCCACCGTCTCAGAAGGGCCCTGGAGTTGCAGGAACGCTCGGATGTGCGGGTACACGTCGATATGGATCACCCGCCACCGCCCCCGGATGAGCGTGCCCCCCGGGAGGCGCGCATCCACGAACTCAAGGGGATTGCCATTTCGGTACGCCTGGGTGATGACAGATGGCTCAACCTGCATGCCCAGGATTTTGAAAAAACCCCACCCTGGGCCAGTAAAACCCTCTATCTGCTGCTGCTGTGGCTGGTACTGCTGATCGTCAGCGGACTTTTTATCGCCCGACGCATGGCCCGCCCCATGGCCCAGCTGGCGGATGCCGCCGAGCGCTTCGGACTGGGCCACACCCTGCCGCCGCTGGCCGAGACCGGTCCGCGGGAGGTACGCCATACGATTCACGCCTTCAACCGCATGCAGGCCCGGCTGCACAAGCACATCACCGACCGTTCGCAGATGCTGGCCGCGGTCTCCCATGACCTGCGCACCCCGATCACCACCCTGCGACTGCGCGCTGAGTACATCGAAGATCAGGAGATGCGGGAGAAGACCCTGGCGACCCTCGAGGAGATGGAGGCGATCCTCTCCGCCACTCTGAGTTTCGCCCGGGACGAGGCGGCGGACGAAGAGTCGCGCAACACCGACCTCGCTGCGCTGTTGCAGAGCCTGGTCGACGATCACGCGGACCTCGGCGGGGATGTGACCTACGCGGGCCCGGAACGACTCACCCTCACCTGCCGTCCGGTGGCCCTCAAGCGGGCCCTCAACAACCTGATCGACAATGGCCTCAAGTACGGCGCCTCGGTGGTCGCCAGCCTGACCCGCACCCCGACCCGGGTGGAGATCGTGATCGAGGACAACGGCCCGGGGATTCCCGAGGATCAGCTGGAAGCGGTGACCACTCCTTTCTACCGGGTGGAGAGTTCCCGCAGCCGTGAGACCGGAGGTACCGGCCTGGGATTGTCCGTGGCCAAGAGCGTCACCCTGGCCCACGGTGGCGAGTTGTTGCTGTGTAATCGTGCGGAGGGCGGATTGCAGGTGCGGGTGCTGCTACCCCGCCAGCTCTCGGCCCCCGCGGGATGCCGCTCATTGACCTACTGAGCAGGCGGGCAGATCCCTTGCGCAACTCAGCGCCCACCGGCGATGTGATACGCAGGGTTTCGCATGAGCGCAATGCATGCCTGGCCGGATAGCGCCATGCGGATGGGTTTTGCGGTTTTTCAGCCTTCCGAAACCTCTTCCAGGCGCCAGGCGTACCAGGCTGCCAGCAACGCCGCCAGCGCCAGCATCAGCACCAGCCAGGCAACCCCCAACCAGTCACCGATCAGGCCGACGAAACCGGCCCCCAGCATGGCGATCCCGATCAGCGTGTTGGAGAGCGCCACATAGGCCGCCCGGTTGCCGCCCCCGGCCATATCAACCAGGTAGATCTTTCGACCCAGTCGCACCCCGGCGTGAAACACGGTCAGGGCAACCATGACCGCCGCCCAGAAATAGACCTCGTCGACAAACGACAGCTCCCCTGCCAGACACAGGAAAACCAGGATTCCCAGCACCCCCTGGCTGGCGGAGGCCAGAGCCATGACGGAGCGGCTGGAACGATCTCCCATGCGTCCCCAGAAGGGTGAACTGACACTGGCGCCGATTCCGGTGGCGATAATCAGCCAACCCAGACCCGCGAGCCCGTTACCGGTATGGGCCTGCGCCAGAAGCACGTAATAGGGTGCCGCCAGGGCCACCGATAGCAGCAACAGCCGGGCGATCACGAAGTGACGGAAGCGCGCATCGCTACGCAGCAGGCCGAAATAGCCCAGCGCCACAGTCAGGGCATTACCGCCTCCCTCGGTAGCACCAGGCTCCTCGTGAATCGCGGCAAACACCAGCAGCGCGGCGAACCACAGCAGGGCGCAGCCAAGAAACAGCCCGCCGAACAGGCTGGCATCCGCGTCAGCGAGACCCCCGAGGCTCATGCCGAGACCGATCGCCACCACCACCAGGCCACCGATACCCGCACTCCAGCCCATCAGGTTGCCGCGCCGGCTCTTCGACACCGTCTTGCCCAGCACATCCTTGGCGGAGACCGAGCAGAGTCCCCGCGCCAGGCTGTAGATCACCAGCAAGCCGATGATCAGCCCGCCCGCGAGCCCCCCCTCGGTGCCCAGGGCCACCAACGCCATGCCCAGCAGCGCCAGCGCGCTGAGCAGAGCCCCCAGCAACCAGACGCCCTTGCGATGGGGTCGCTGGCGCACCATCGCCGCCACCACCAGCTGGGGCAGCAACACCCCGGACTCGCGGATCGGCACCAGGAAACCGGTCAACACCACCGGCGCCCCCAGGGTCCCCAGCAACCAGGGCAACACCAGCTTGGCGGAGCTCAGTTCATCGGCCACCTTGTTGAGCAGGTTGGCGATCAGGTAGGCAAAGTAATTGCGCGGCTGATGGTGGCAGGCGGCATCCGGTATGTCCTTGCACACCCGGGCATCCTCATCGCCGGTGATGAAATCGTAGAGACGGTCGAGGCGACCCGGAGTGTTGCTGGCCATAATGAATTCAACCCGTGATGTGGATCGGGAATTCTGCCGCAAGCCGGGGAAGAATTGAATGCCAAAACACAACCTGATCACCCATGATTCTGAGCCATGGAATCCGCTACCAGGTTGAGAGTCATGGGTTGGGGTGTTCGTTGCGCGCATTGGCATCGCCCCCTCGCCCTGAGCTACCCAGGAACCACTTCCAGATGATTGATTTTATGGACCCCAATTACTCGAGCGATGTCAGCATCGCCATGCAGCGTGGATCTCTGTACTTGGACCTGTTAACACTAATCCGACAGTCCCTGCTGGAGCTGTATTTACGCCCAACAAGGCAGAATGAGCGCAGTGCAGCCCGGGTCTGCATTCCCACGCGGAGCCTGGGAACGAGGATAGGTGACTTGCCCTGAGGGTGAAATCCGCATCCATACCCTTAGAATGGCGAATGACACCCGGCGCCCATGCCGGTGAAACACCCGCAACCCGGGGATCCCGGTATTCCGATCCCGCACAGGAGCCCCCCTGATGGAACCCATGCAGCAATTACTCGAAATCATGCAACAACTCCGTGATCCGCAAAGCGGCTGCCCCTGGGACCTGCGCCAGACCTACCGCAGCATCCTCCCCTTCACCCTGGAGGAAGCCTACGAGGTCGCGGACGCAATCGAGCGCGGAGATATGGCGGAACTGCGGGACGAACTCGGCGACCTGCTGTTCCAGGTGGTGTTCTACAGCGAGATCGCCCGGGAGGAGGGACACTTCGATTTCAACGACGTGGCCCGGGGTATCTGCGACAAGATGATCCGCCGTCATCCCCATGTATTCGCTGACGCCCGCTACCACTCCGAGGAGGCGTTGCGGCATGCCTGGGAGGGACAAAAGGAGCACGAACGCGCGCAGCGCAATCCCGACGCGCGCAGCAGCCAGATGGATGGGGTGGCGCAGGCCCTGCCGGCGCTGATTCGCGCGGAGAAGCTGCAGCGGCGGGCGGCCCGGGTGGGCTTCGACTGGGCGGATGTACGGGGGGCGCTGGAGAAGGTGCGGGAGGAGTTCGACGAGGTCGGGGAAGCCTTGCAGCAGGCCGACCCGGACGCGCTGCAGGACGAACTCGGCGACCTGATGTTCGCCATGGTCAACGTATTGAGATTGAGCGGCCTGGATGCGGAACAGACCCTGAGCCGGGCGAACCGCAAGTTCGAACGGCGTTTTCGCGCGATGGAGAATATTTTACGGGATCAACAGATCACCCAGTTGAGCAGCCTGTCTCTGGAGCAGCTCGACGCAGCCTGGGAACGGGTCAAGTCCGCGGAACGCGACTGCTGAGGCAGGACCGGGGCTTACGCCCCGGCCCCAGGCGCTCAACCGGCAGCGGAGCCGTTCAGCGGCCCCCGCGCCTCCGCGATGCGCTTGAGGCTGTTGGCCGCGCTGACACAGCCCAGCGGAATCACCACCAGGGTCAACACCGTGGAGACGAACACGCCGAACAGCAGGGACACCGCCATGCCCTGGAAAATCGGATCGGAGAGAATCACCGAGGCGCCGCCCATCAGGGCGAAGGCGGTGATCATGATCGGCCGGGTGCGGGCCTTGCAGGAGAGCAACACGGCTTCACGCACGTCGATCCCCCGGCGCACCTCCTCCACCGCGAAATCCACCAGCAGGATGGAGTTGCGCACGATGATGCCCGCCAGGGCGATGAAGCCGATCATCGAGGTGGCGGTGAACTGGGCATTGAAGATCAGATGACCGGGAACGATACCGAGCAGGGTCAGCGGGATTGGCGCCATGATGATCGCCGGCACCAGGAAGTTGCCGAACATCCCCACCACCAGCATATAGATCAGCACCAGCGCGACCGCGAAGGCCGCGCCCATGTCGCGGAAAGTCTCGTAGGTGACGGTCCACTCCCCGGACCATTCGAAGGATGATTCGCCATTGTCTTCCGGGGGCCCGGTCAGAGTGCCGGACATCACCACTCCGTCCGGGGTGGTGTAGTTCTCCAGCCGTTCATCCACCTTGAGCATTGGGTAGATGGGCGCGCCGAGGCGTCCCACCGCATCTCCCACCACGTACTCCAGGGGCCTCAGATCCTTGTGGTAGATGATCGCCTCTTCGGTCATCTTGCGGAATTGGCCCAGTTCCGCCAGCGGTACGTTGTACCCCTGGGGACCGGGTATCGGCAGATCCGCCAGGGCCTGGGGGTTGGCGCGCAGGGACAGCGGCGCCTGCATCACGATCCAGGTCGGCTCCAGGGCCGTACCCTCCCGCACATCGGTGATCTGGTAACCGCCCATGGCGGCGGACAGGGTGTCGATGATGGTGCTGGTGGAGATCCCTTGCACCGAGGCCTTCTGGGTGTTGATCTCGAAACGCCAGGCTTCGTAGGGCTCGGTCAGGTAGTTGTCCACATCGGCCAGACCCTCCACCGACTCGAAGATATCCGTCAGCTTGAGGGCCACGCTACGCCGGGTGTCCTCGTCCGGCCCGTAGACCTCCGCCACCACCGATTGCATCACCGGGGGACCGGGCGGCACCTCGGCCACGGTGATCCGTGCGCCGGCCGCATGGGCCAGGGGGGTGAGAATCGCCCGGGCCTCCTCGGCGATCGCATGGCTGGTGCGCGAGCGCTGTTTCTTATGCGTCAGCTGAACCTGGATCTCTCCCTGCCAGGGCTCCTCACGCAGGTAGTAGTGCCGTACCATGCCGTTGAAGTCGTAGGGACGGGCGGTACCCGCATAGGTCTGCAGCGCCACCACTTCGGGGATGTCCCGCAGGGCCTCCGCCAACTCCCGTGCCAGGTTGGAGGTCTGCGGCAGGGCAGTGCCTTCCGGCATGTCGATCACCACCGCAAACTCCGCCTTGTTGTCGTAGGGCAGCATCTTTACCGTGACCGCAGTGGTGTAGAACAGGGCGATGACCGCGAAGAAGGCTACCACCAGGCCGCCCAGGAAACCGAATCCCGCGACCCGGCTGTCGAGCAGCTTCGGCAACACCTTGCGGAAGATGCGGTCGAGTTTTTCGTTCGCCGCGTGCTCCTTCTTTTCCGCCTTTTCCAGAGCCTCCATGGACGGCTTGATGCGCATCGCCAGATACGTGGTGAAGGCAAACGCGGCAAACAGGGAGATCAGCATCGCCACCGAGCCCAACACCGGGATCGGCGCCATGTAGGGCCCCATCAGGCCGCTCACGAAGGCCATCGGCAGCAAGGCGGCTACCACCGTGAAGGTCGCCAGGATGGTGGGATTGCCCACCTCCCGCACCGCGTCCACCGCCACCTCGGTGCCGCTGTTGCCGGCCAGCAGCCAGCGGCGGTAGATGTTCTCGACCACCACGATGGCATCGTCCACGAGGATGCCTATGGAGAAAATCAGCGCGAACAGGGAGACCCGGTCGATGGAGAATCCCATGACGAAGGCGGCGAACACGGTCATCAGGATTACTACCGGGATTACCACCGTGACCACCACCGCCGGCTTGATCCCCAGCGCCCACCATACCAGCAGGGTGACGATGCCGGTGGCCACGACCAGCTTGAACAGCAGTTCATTGACCTTGTCCTGGGCGGTATCGCCGTAATTGCGGGTTACTTCGACCCGCACCTGTTCCGGGATCAGGCGGCCCTCGAGGGACTCCACCATGGCCAGGATGTCGTTCGCCACCGTGACCCCGTTGCTGCCCTTCTTCTTGGCGATCGCCACGGTCACCGCCTGTTCACCATCGGCGCTCAGGCCGGGCTCAGCCCCCTGGTTCTCCGCGTACGCTGCGCCGGTGTAAAAGTTGACATAGTTGTTCGCATCCTCCACCACCCGGGAAACCCGCGCCACGTCCCGCACATACACCGGGCGACCGTCGTTGACCCCTACCACCAGGTTGCCCACGTCCCGGGCGTTGCGCAGAAAACTGCCCGCATACACCCGTAGCGAACGGTTGTCGGCCTCAGCCCGTCCGGCCACATTCTCCGCGTTGGCGCCGCGGATCACGTTTGCCACCTGACTGGTGGTAACCCCGGAACCGGACAGCTTGTTGGGCAGGATCTCCACCCGGATCTCTTCACTCTGGCCGCCGACCACGAAGCTCTGCCCGGTATTGGGGATCTGGTTCAGCTGCTGCAACAGGTTCAGCCCCAGACGGCGCAGGTTGCCGCCGTCCAGCTCGCTGGACCACAGGGTCAGGGTCACCACCGGCACGTCATCGATTCCCTTGGCCTTGACCAGGGGCGGCATCTGCACCCCGGCGGGCATCTTGTCCAGGTTGGAGGCGAGCTTGTCATGCACCTTCACCAGGGAAGGACCGGTCTGCTCACCGACCTTGAAACGCACTGTCACCACACCCATACCCCGTGAGGTGGCGGAATAGATATGCTTCACCCCGGGGATCTCGCTCATGATCCGCTCCAGGGGCTCCACCGCCATGTCCGCCACCTGCTGTGCGGAGGCGCCGGGATACGGAATGAAGATGTCGATCAGCGGCACCGAGATCTGCGGGTCCTCCTGACGGGGCGTGGCCAGCAGGCCGAGTATGCCCATGCCCAGCATGGCGAGAAACAGCAACGGGGAGAGGGGGGAGTGGACGAAGGCCCGCGCGGTTTTTCCCGCCAGGCCCAGGTTGACGGCTTCGGCCGGTCGTTCTTGGTCAGTCATGGCCGCCCCTTATTGTTGATCTTGGTGGGTCGCCTGCGCGTTTTTCCCATGCGTCACCGACACGCCCGCCCGCAATCCTGGCGGGGGGTGATTCACCACCCGGTCGCCCGCCTCGAGCCCTGACAGCACCACCGCCAGATTGTCACCGACGATCTCCCCCAGCCTGACCACGCGCAGGCGGGTGAGTCCATCGTCTCCCACCGCGTAGACCAGCGGCAGGCCACCTTTCCTGATCACCGCGCTGCCGGGTATCAGCAGCTGCGCGCGGGACTCCTGGCCGGAGAGATCCGGCACGCTCACCTCCGCATACTGACCGACGGTGGCGAGGCTCCCGGCTGGCAGGTCCATCTCCACCCGCACCGTGTGCTGACGCGGATCGGCCACCGGGAAGATGCGTGTGATCTCGGCCTTCACCGGTGCCCCGAGGCCGTCCAGTCGGACATTCAGGTGATGCCCCAGCTGCAGCCCATGGCGCAGACGCACGGGTACGTCCGCCTCGACCTGGAAGCCGCTGGTTTCGCTGTAGTTGAGTATCGGCTGACCCGGCTGAACCGTGTCCCCCACCTCGATATGCACACTCTCCACCACCCCGTCGAAGGGTGCGACACTGCGCGCATCCCGCAACGCGGCCTGGATCTCCTTGATCTGCGCTTCCGCCTGGCGCTGCTGGGAGGTCGCCTGGCTCAACTGGGTTTCACGGGCCACCAGGTCGGCGCCCCGTTCGGTGCCCCGGTTGCGCATACCCATGGCATCCTGCATCGGGTTGGTGAACATCTGGTCCATCATCGAAGGCATGCCCATACCGCCGGGGGCCTGGCTGCTGGCCCGGGACTGGGGTGAGTACAATTCCCGGTTGAGCTGCATGTTGGCATTGCGGATCGACGCCAGCGCCGCGTCCCGGTTGGCCACTGCCGCATCCAGTTTCGCCTTCAGCGCGGTGTCGTCGATCTGCACCAGCAGCGCGCCTTCCTGGAAGCGGTCACCTTCAAGCCCGGCCACGAACGAGATGCGCCCCGGTATCTGCGCGGTCAGCTGCACCGACTTGCGCGCCGAGACCGTACCTGCAATCGAGAGGTGAGCGCCCACCTGACGCTTCTCCACCGTGAACAGCTGGAAATCCTGCTGGGAGTGCGCAGCCATCGGTGCAACAAGGGTAGTGATACAAAACAGGGAGAGGGACGACAGCCGTCTTAACATGCGTGATTGATTCCTAGCTGATTGATGAGAGATAGGCATACCGTCAGTCCTTCACCGTCGTCAGGCCAAATTGTTCCCAGGCCTGCATGCCACCGCGATACCATTTCAGTTTAGCGGCTGGATAGCCCAGACGTAACAACATCCGGATATTCGACGGAGACTGACCGCACCAGGGCCCGTTACAGAACAACACCAGGCTCTTGGCATTTTGAAAATTCCACAGCTGTTCCCCCTTCTCCGCCTGAAACTCCAACTGCAGGGTTTCGGCGATCCGCGCTTCCGGGGTATGCGCGGGATCCAGCTGGGTGTAGGGAATATTGATGGAACCGGGGATGGTGCCCTGGCGGACGTAGTCCCGGGTTCGGGAATCGATGACCAGGAGACTCGCATCACCCTCGCTGACCCGGCGCAGATAGTCCAGCATCTCCAGCTCACCGATGGTCTCCACCCCGGCCGCCAGGGTCATCGGCAGGGCACAGAAAGGCGGGCAACTGCGAGCCGTTTGATCGAAAGGCGGCTCGATCCGGTGCTCCGGATCCTGGTGACGCAGGATAATCACCTCACGGCCATTGTGATCGACCTTGAGATGCCCCAGATCCGGGGAAATTTTCACCCGCAGCTGTTCCAGGTCGAACAGATCCTCGCTGGTATCGGCCGCGATTGCCGGACCACTGATCAGGTACAGGCACAGCAGTGGTAGAACCGGGTTCGAGCATGACCTGATCAGGGACGTTAATTGAATCTGTTTCAGCATGGGGCTTGTGTCGGTGACTTGTTTTTCCGGTTTTTTTAAATGATTTAAATGCTTCCCGGCGGTGCTGGGATCGTTATTTTTTGAGCCGCGCAGAGCCGTTGCACGCGCGAAACCCGCTGAAGCGGGCAGATCAGTTCAGCAGACCCGGCCCGCTCAGTACAATGCCTCTCCGCGAGATCTGGCCGCGGTAGGTCGGGTTACGCCGTGCTAACCCGACCTGCGATCGAACCGATCCTCACGCGACCCATACGACTCAGGCAACCTTCACCAATGGGTCAGTCTTCTTCAGGGGCGGGAGGTGCCGAGTAGAATGCGGCCAGCTCGGCGATCTCATCCTCCGACAACTGCTGGGCGATGAATCGCATCCTGCCGTACTCGTCGTTTTCCCGATCGCCTTCCTGGAAGGCCTCCATGGTTTCGATGAAGTGTTCGATCTTCTGCCCGGCCAACGCCGGCACTTCGAATCCCAGGCCTTCCCCTTTTTTACCGTGACAGACACTGCAGGGCAACAGCAAGCGGCTCATGTCGCCCTCTTCCACCAGTTTCGGGACTGTTTTCATAACCCCGTCCTCGGGGGTCTGGGTTGCATAGAAGGCCGCCAGATCCGCCATGTCCTCGCGGGTCAGCTTACGTGCCCGCTTGGTCATGGTCTTTTCATCGCGCACACCGGACTTGTAGTCCATCAGCTGCTTGAACTGATAGGTCGGGACCTGCCCGGCGATGCTGGGGGTGTCGTCCTCTTCACTGACCCCGGTCTTGCCATGGCATTTTTTGCACTTGTGTTCCTTGGCGATCGCCTGACCCCGGGTTGCGTCACCGGAGGCGACCAGCTTGAGGGTCGCCCGGTCCCAGCGGAACACGGGTTCATCGGCCAAGACGGAGCCTGTGGCAAGCAGACAACCCAGGCAGTAGATAGCGAGTCTGTTCATGATCGTTTCTCCCGGGTCGTATCAGTGTTGCGCGGCATCGGCGACTTCCAACTCGCCAACCTTGAAGGTCTGTTCCAGCTTGACCATTTCAACCGAGGGAACCTTCACCGCCCCCTTGCCCAGCAACAGGTCCGCTGTGCTCTGGGCGAAAGACCGGTAATGCAACCGGGCCGTTACGGTGAACGACTTCGCGTCGTCATCCAGGTTGAAATAGTACTTGCCGTACTTGTAACCCTTGGGGGGGATGGTGTTGACATCGACAAAGCGCACGATCTCCCAGGGGAAGATGGTGTCCTGACCATTCTCGTCCACCGCATGGGCGTTGAAGATCACGGTATCCTTGGGCAGCGAGTTATCGCTGTTGAGGCTGCCGGAGCGCAGCAGTTCGTGCCCCTGGTCGTCGCTGACCACCACTTCCAGCCAAACCTGGCGCACCTCGGTCAGACTGGTCGGCAGATGATGGCCGGCCCGCTCGTTGGTGACCTTGACCTTCAGACGGTGCAGATGCCCACCTCGCTTTTCCAGGTAGAATTTCAGTGAGGCCACGCTCTGCAGACGCTTGATGGCTTCCTCGTAGTTGCTGCCCTTGCCCAGGTCCTCATGCTTGAGTTCCCCTTCCTTGCCGGCGTTGATCGCCGCAGTGATCACCGCGTTACCGCCGACGAAACCATGCTTGTGGATCACCTTGCGCCACTTGCCGCCCAGCCCGGCAAAGCCCTCCAGAGAGGGTTCGTCGAGTTCCTCCGGCCGCTTCAACTGGTCCGCGACCTTCACCGCAATTTCCACCGGCACCATGTGGCAGTCCTGGCACTGGATATCGTTCTGCGCATAGATGGAATACTTCCACTCGTCGTAGGTCCGCTCGATAGGGAAATTGTTGCCGGGGTGAAAGATGTTATGACAGTTGCCGCAGAAGTCGGACTTGGAGTGGTGCTCGGAATAGGCCGTCTCGTGGTACGGCGACTTGGCATCATCCAGGGTGGCCCGTTTCACATTACCCGGGGAGACGATGAAGGAGGCGTTGCCGTGTTCCAGCACCGCGGTCTTTTCCAGGTTGGTGCCGGAGATGGTGTGGCAGACATCGCAGGAGACACCCATCTCGGCCACACCCGGCGCGGTAAACTTGCCGTGCAACCCCTCGTCCGGATGAAACTCCACCGACTGGGTGGTGATGCCGATCGGCGTGTGGCAGGTGCCGCAGTGGTTGTGCATGTCCGGGTCGGCCTTCTCGGCCAACGCCCAGAGCGCCTGAAACACCGGGTCCTTGAAGGCGATGGAGTGCATCGAGCCGTTCCAACCCTGGTACTGGCGGGTATGACACTGACCACAGATGCGCGGGTCGGTCCACTGCTCCGGAGAAACGTCCTTGTGATCCTCGGTGCTCACATAGGACGGCGGAAATCGCCGGTCGTCATGCTCGGCGGTACCAGGCGGTTTCGGCGCGTCATTATCCTCGATGACCGACGAGACCAGCTCGCTGAACGAGAACGTTCCCGGCCCGTCTGTCTGAATCATCGGTTCAGAGGCCTGAGCCGGGTTCAGCATGACGGCAATCGGCAGGGCACAGGAAAGAATCCACAGCAATCGCTGCAATGGCTTACACATATCATCCTCCTCAAGGGTCCATAACGGCCAAAGCTGAACGCCTGTCATTCAGGAGAGACCACGTGCCTGAGATACTGCTGATAGCGTAGGGTTGGCTGTCGAACGGGCCCGCGGGAATTATCCGCCGGTCGTTGAGACCGGCCTGTTTTTGTACTACGTAGCCTGCGGGCATTCAGAGAGAGTAAGCATGACACATGCCATTGATCTAATTAACGGACAAACAATAGGTTAGGCATTCTACCCGGATGATCGACTGATGCAGCCACGCAACACCCTGCAACATACGCGGCTTTCCATACCCCCTGGTTAGCCTGGTTTAATGCCCGCTGAGCCCAGGAAGCGTCTACAATCAGTAAATCACCTGACTGCTTGAATCGCGCCGTTGCAGTGTTGCAGCCGATACAACACCCAACCCGGAGTCCTCGCGCCCGCATGCAACAGATGGATATCCTCAATCTGCTCAAACCCCTGCTTCAGCCGATCCAGGAAGGTGTCATCGTCACTGACCGGGCCGGCAGTGTGCTGTATGCCAACGAGTCCCTGTATCGTCTGTTCGGCATTGCAACGGATCAGCGCCCTCTCTCGCTAAGCAACCTGGCGGGACACAATATGCGCAGTTCGCTGATCCGCGCCGGGCTGGATCAGGCCGACGACAGCCGCCACCATTGCGAACTGACCCTGGAGTTCGATGAACAGATCGTCCTCGATGATCAGACCCTGTGGGTGCGCGTCAACAGCAGTCTGCTGGAACTGTCGGAGGAGCTGGGGCATCTGCGAATGATCGTGATGCGCGATGTCACTGCGGAGAAACGTCTGCTGGCGGTCATGGGCAACAAGGAGGCCTGTGGCGTGGCCACTGAAGACCCGGACATGCTGCGCCTGATCGAGCGGTTGAGGATCGTCGCGGGCAGCGACGCCTCGGTGCTGATTCAGGGAGAATCCGGCACCGGCAAAACCGAATTTGCCCGGATGCTGCATCAAAGCAGCCAGAGAGCCGACAAACCCTTCGTCGAGGTCAACTGCGGTGCTATTCCAGCGACGCTGATCGAATCCGAACTGTTCGGTCATGTCAGGGGCGCCTTTACCGGCGCGGTCAAGGACCGTCCCGGCCGTTTCGCCGCTGCCAACGGCGGTACCCTGTTCCTTGACGAGATCAGCGAACTGCCCCGGGAACTGCAGCCGAAACTGCTGCGCGTCCTGCAGGACGGGGAATACGAACCGGTGGGTTCGGACCGCACGACCAAGGTGGACGTGCGGGTCGTCTCGGCCTCCAACCAGGATCTACGGGATCTGGTGGACAACGGGGGATTTCGCGCCGACCTCTACTACCGCATCGCGGTGGTGCCTCTGGTCGCCCCGCCGCTGCGGGAACGCCCGGGAGACATCCCCCTGCTGATCAATGTTTTCCTGCAACGCCTGACGCTGCGCGGCTACCCGCCGGAGATCAGCTTTTCCCGGGATGCCATGCGTTCGATCATGAACTACCCCTGGCCGGGAAATGTTCGGGAACTCGCCAACGTGGTCGAGCATAGCGTCATCTGCGCGGTGGACGGCGAGGTGCTACCGGAAAGTCTGCCGGACACCCTGCGCGACTACTGTCAGGCGCGCATGCAGGCGCCCAACCACGACGTCGATCTCAGCGCCACCGAACGTGACCGCATCGAAACCGCCCTGCTCAAGGCCAACAACAACAAGACCCTGGCGGCGCAGATTCTCGGCGTCGACCGCAGCACCCTATGGCGGCGGATGCAAAGACTGGATATGAATTGAACCACCCCGTAGCCCGGGTGAAGCAGCGCGTAACCCGGGGGAAGTGGCACGAACCCGCAGCAAGCCCGCAAAATCGAATTGCCGGGACACCCCGGTGAGGTTTCCCGGGTTGCGCTGCGCTGCACCCGGGCTACGAGTAGGTCTAGCGAACCACCGCCTCACTCCCACTCCATCTCCTGAAACACCTGCTGGGCATTGCGACCCTTCAAGGTGGTGTAGTCCTCAAGATATGAAAACTGCTCCTGATCGATACTGCCGATGCGGGTGATGTCACCCCCCTCCTCCATGAAGGCCCCCACGGACTCACGCAGAAATACCAGATAATCGAGGGTATCCTGGCGGGCCTGTGCGAGATCGGTTGGCGCACCATGTCCGGGCACCACGGTCTTCGGCTCCAATGCCGCCATGGTTTCGAACGCCTCGATCCAGTGACTGCTCTTGGAATAGGCCAGCACCCCGAGCATGCGTCCCACATAGACTACGTCACCGCTGAACACGACCCCCGCCTGCGGTAACCACACCAGGCTGTCACCCGGGGTATGTGCGGGACCCACCTTGAGCAGTTCGAAGGTCTTCCCGCCAAAGTTGAGCGTCATGCGATCCTCGAAGGTCTCGTCGGCATAAACCGGATCGGTGCCTTTCATGCCCTCGGCACCCACCAGGTTGCCCAACACGAACATCTGATCCTGCAGGCGCGCCCGATGGTCATCATCCGCGGCGGCACTGGCGATGATCTTTGCACCCCGCTGTTTGAAATAGCCGTTACCCAGCCAGCGGTGATCCTGCCCGCCACTGTTGATCACGATTTTCACCGGCTTATCGGTTACCTGGCGAATCAGTGAATCGATTGCTTCGGCGCCCTGGTAACTGCCGCCTGGATCAATCAGCACCACACCCTCATCGGTCACCACAACCCCGAAAGTGGCATTGTTGCCGAGATTCTCAGGTGTGCGATTGCCGTAGGGACCGACCACCGCATAGATGTCATCGCTGATCTTGTGAAGCTTCAGCGGTTCGCTCGCACTTGCGGCCGTCGCGAAACCGGATAGCAGGATGCTTGTCCAGAGCAGAATTCCGCAAAGGCTGATGTACTGTTTCATAGGGTGCTCACTCCAGTTTGAACGAGTCAAAGTTTAAGAACCTGCGCAGGGTTCGCGCTGATCTCAGTTATTACCCGGCGTACCGCATCCAGTGGGGAGAAAACCATGACTGCAGCCGCTGCTCAAAACCTACACTGATCTCATGACGATCAGTCGATCAACTCTCCCCCTCTCAACTCTGAGCTCAGTTTGAAAGCGACATAATACTTGAGAATATTCGCCACGTAATTGACGGTCTCCTTGCCCGTGATCTTACCGGCCGCGACCTCCACATTATTCATCCACTGATCCGGATCAAGCCCCATTTCCTCAGTCAGTGCGCGCATTTTCCTGACCTTGGCCGGACCGGCATTGTAAGCCGCCAGAGAAAAAGCCAGTTGGTTCTCCGGCGTTAAACCGGAGTCTTTGAAATAACGCTCACGCAGAAAGGCCAGGTACTTGGTGCCTGCATGGATGTTGTTTTCCAGCTTGGATATGTTCGCGATATTCACATTGCTGTCCGCCGCGGTACTGGGCAACATCTGCATAATACCGACCGCACCGCGATGACTCTTCTTATTATGATCCAAACCCGACTCCTGGTAGGCCTGGGCCAGCAAGGCAATACGATCGAACTCATATTTTTCCGCGTAACGACTGAAAATCGGTATGAGTTTCTCAAGTCGCTTTCGACCCTCGGCCGTCGCCGGATTCTGCACCCAGCGCGTATCCTTGAAATAGCGATTCATGAGCATGTTACCCAGCAAACTGCCCTGCTTCACCTTGCCGGTAAATGCCCTCAGACTCTCGATCAATAACTTGTTCTGCGGCCGTACGGCCCAGCCAATCTGGTTGTTCTCGGTGATGCGTATCTCTTCGTGCACCCGGATATTCGGCAGCACCTGGGCCCATAACCGGGCCCGGTAGTCGTCGACAACGGTCATTTTCACCGCCCCGGCATTCACCAGTTCGAGGATATCGCCACTGCTCAGTCGCGGGTCTGCCTCCTCAATTTTTATCGCTGAGAGCCCACCTTTTTCCAGCAATTTGTTGATACCGCGCAAATGCTCGGCATAACTGCTGCCAGCAAGGACATGAATTTTTTTCCCACTCAGCGCACTGATGGATTTAGGCGCGGCAACGGATTTATGGCTGACCAGCAGTTCAGCAACCGCCATCTCACCACCGGTTACAAACGCGACCCGCTTTTCCCTCTCGGGTGTAACGGTCAGAAATGCTGCTGCAATATCCCCCCTGCCCTCCACCAGGGCCGGGATAAGCTGATCGAACTCAACAGGCACAAACACGATATTGGTTTTCTTCGAGGATTGCTTCACCCCCTTGTTGAGAAAGGCTTCGTATTCACGCAAAACCTCCGCCTGAAATCCCCGGATATTCTCGTGGTCGAAGAAAAAATCGGATCGATTGTAGGCAACCAGCGCGCGGATCAAACCCCGCTCCTTCAACTTATCGAGGTCACCAGTAAACGGCTCACTGATGACTGCTGGGGCAAATGCCGCCGATGCTGCACCAACAAACAGAAACAGGCAGCAAAAAAGCAGAAGGCAACGCAGGCGGTTTGAAGTTGCAGGAATCATCATTGTGTTCGGGGCATATCGGTTTCTGATCCGGACAGATAGTCCGGATTATGCCCGTTTTTGTAAGAATGATGAAATATAGCCGGATTGGCTCCCTCAGCACCCCAACCCGATATACCGTGGATTTCCCTGTCATTTGTCTATCTTTAAGACAATCACTCAGGTGGTGCAGATGTTGTTATGAGCAGAAACCTTGCGGATAGAGGTTGTCGAAGAGGAAAGCTATAGATGCTGCCTTACTGCCTACACCCCGACACCGTTGATGTCGGGGTGTATATCTGATTGGCAGTTTATCTTCTGAAAATGGCAGGCCGCTACTCAGCCTGAAAGAGCGATATGCTATCTGCGTCTATGACTGTGTGGCACCTTCACCGATGCTGTGCGGGTCGTGGAGTTTCCACAGGCATCAGTAACCCGGTAGGTAATCGTGTAGATTCGGCCTTTGCCCGAGCCAGAGCGTTCGGCGCGCAACCGGAAGTGGAAATCATCCAGGATAACGATGTCGTTGACCGTGTTTCCATCACCCTTGCCGTTATCCGGCTCGTTGGATTCAACCGAGACCAGGCTAATCGTTGGGTTCTCATCGAAGTTGTCAACCGCAGTGACGGTTGCGACGACATCCACATACTTATGATTCGCCGGCCACAGAATCTCTGGTGTCACGGAAACATCCAGCGTAGGGGCAATTGAATCACAGACATTCAGACCGATCACAACGGGATCGTGGTCCGAGGCGCGGTAGGCGTCGGGTGCGTAGAGCAGATCCTGCGCAGCGGCCTTGAAGCTCATATCGTAATCGATCAGATCCGGCTCATCCGCATTGATATGCCAGGCAAAAACCTGATTGACCTGGGGAGTCAATGATTCATTCGACAGGGCATAGTCCAGATAGCCCAACTGGCCGTCGAAGACATAGCTGTAAGCGGTTTCACCCTGAAAATAGTCCAGCAGGTCAGTAAAGCCGCCATCCTCCAAGGTTCGGATTGGATCCTCTTTGTCATAGGAGTTCAGGTCGCCCATGATCAGGAAGTCGTCATCGCCGCTGCCTGTGGGATCGGTTTCCAGCCAATCCACAAGCGCCTCGGCAGCCAGTGTACGGGTGAGATTACAGTTGCCGGCGCCATCACCCAGATCCGGGTCACCCAGATCGTTACAGTCGGAACCTTTCGATTTCAGGTGATTCACTACCGCAGTGAACACACCGCCTGTAGCATTGTCCATGAAGGTTTGCGCAAGCGCCGGACGATTCTTGGTGTCGACGAAACGCGGATCGACAGAAGCGTCGAGTATCGCAAAATCACTGAGCGGACTCACGGCAGACGTTTTATAGATAAATCCCACCGCAATGGCGTCAGTACCAATAAAGCCCGTGTCAATCCCGGCATAGGTATCCGCACCCATGCGATCGTTGAGACCGGACACCAGGTCTGCGACTGCGACGCCACCGTTGTTCTCGATCTCGATCAGTCCGACCACATCCGCATCGATGACGCTGATGGCACTGATGATCTTGTCCCGTTGACGGGTGAATTCATCGACGGTATCGGCACCCCGGCATTCCATGTCCATGCTGGGTCCGCAATCATCCTGACCCTCATCGATGGTTGTGAAGTAGTTCAGAACATTGAAGCTCGCGATCCTGATATCGCCACCGACGTCATCCGGTGCATCCGTACGTGGATTTGCACTGATGTGATTCGCGCCCAGGGTGGGTTGGATACGATACAGGCCAAATGAGTAATCCAGCACGCCTGTCACATTCGTGACACTATCGCCACCTCGAAACAGATTATCCAGATCGAAGACATGGCCATTCGGGTGAATGGCCGGGTCGGGGTTCTGCGAGCTGCGCCCATCATCAAGGGTTATCCGGTTGAGCCTGTACTCTTCGGCCAGTGCAATGGCCGCCGAACCCGGATCCACGACTGCGGTGGGCGTGTACTGACGGTTAGTGCTGAGGACGATCTCGCCATAACGGTCGAAGTTATAGTATTCGGAGATCGTCAGTGGCTGCGGAAGGGTGATAAGCATGCCTTCGAAGGCTTCGAAATCATCCACACTGGACACCGGAAGACTGATTGCTGTCGGGGCAAGGCTGTTACCCGTCGAACAAACCCAGATCTCCGACGCGGTGATCTCGGTCATGCCGTTGTATTCAGAAATGGTACCCCGTATGCGCACCGCATCGCCCACCGACACATCCATACCGCCGGGTGCGTAGACGAAGATTCCGTCTGAGGTGGCCGGATCACCGTCTCCCAGCGCATCCTGAACATGGAAACCATTCAGGTCCCCATTGTCGATCGATGCGTTGTTCTGGAAATCGCCGGTTACTATACCCTCGATGGAAACCACACTACCTGCCAGCGGACTCGTCATACCACTACCCTGGACGTTAAAGATCGCAGTGTAGGCGTCACCACAGGCTTCAGGAGGCTGGACAAACACCTGATTGGGTTCGCCCGGCGTGTTATAGGCTTCACCCACACCGATCGATCCGGTGTAACCGGGTATACCTTCAAGGTCGAAGTCGTTGCGCACCCAATCCGTTGCGGTATTGCTGTCCTGTCCATCAGGGATGCGCGACGCGCCGCCTGGAGCGTAACTGCTGACCCCGTCATAATTCGGACCCAGTACGGGCACCCCGTAAGTGGCATCGGTCGCACCGCCATCGTTGACAGATACGGCATCAGCGACGGAGTCCCAGGGCGTTATATCCAGGTTGCCGTCATTGTCCGTGTCCAGATCCTCACCCAAAGAACCGCTGAAGTTGTTGACAAGCAGCAGGGACAGGGTGCCGTTTTCCAATGCGTTGGCCGGAAGACTGGCAAGATAGATACCATTCGCGTCGGTTGTTCCGAGCAGGATCACCTCATCCACAATACCTGCAGCCGTGCTATCACCTTCAATTTCAAGCACTGTGTAAGTAGAGTAATCCGTATTGGGCGCCCCGTAGATCTCGACATATTCAACATCGGTACCTGTGGTGCTGGCTGAGAATTCGTTGATCTTAGGCTCTGCGGCCATCCCCAGGCAGTTGGCTTGATGATAGCCAAGGCCGTCGAAGGTATTCTGGGCAAACACATCCCATTCAATGGAAGCGTCAAACGCATCATCAGGAATGCTATCGCCTGCGCAGATATCCGCCTTGCGGCGCAGTGTGTCATCCTGACCTCCGCCGATCCATTGAGAGCCAGGATCGACACCGACCTGACCAAATGCATCGATCAGAACACCACCCCTGCGCAGCACGATGGCATCATCACCGTTGAAATTAATGACCGAGCTGTTGAGTTCGTCAGCTACAGCCTGAATCGCCGGATCGGCACTGGCATGTGCGATGACGAAAACATCGCCATCGGCAATGCTACCGGTAAGCGCCATGGATTGGGTGGGTGACGCGGATCCGTTGCTGTAGAGTTCCAACGTATAATCGTCCGCAGCGAGATCGATACTGCCACCGGTGCCATTGTATATCTCAATCGCTTTGTTGAAGCCGCTGCCTTCAATGTATTCCGATATGAACAGTGAGGATGCATCAGCACCAGCCGATTGAGCGTGCGCAAGGATAACAACGGGTAACAATGCGCGTGAAAGTGGTCGAAAAAACGGTTTAATCATGTGCTGATCCTCGTTATAGAGGACCGAATTCTAACGAGCATTTGTTAAACATTAATGAAGAACAAATTGAATTTATATCTAATAAATGTTTGGTATGTACCAGGTCTCGATTCGAAAGAAACCTCATTCCGCTTACCGATAAGGAACACGTAACAGTTGTCTTGAGTAGACATAAAATAACTGCAGGACCTGTAACAGCCCTGCAGTTTTTTGTCTTCTTGCGATTGCGAGTGCACCAGCCCTGAAGGACCTCAATACAGTGCCTCTCTTTGTATCACAACTCGTTCACCCGATCGGTACTGGGAGGAGCAACCGGACTGAATGTACCGAGATAGTTGACCAATGCCTCCAGGTCATTGCCACCATCGATTCTCGGTGCGGTAACGGTACCGAAAGTAACGAAATTATCACCACCATCCGCCAGGAAGTTGTTAGCCGTAACGCTGTAGGTAGCAGCCGGTTCGAGTGCAACACCATTCAACATGACATTGTCGATCATGACTTCAGTACAGACACCATCGACGATGGTTGTTGAGAGATCATAGGTAAATCCCTCTGATACGCCCAGATGCAGAAACGGACGACTTGAACCTGCCGGCTGACACTGCTCCTCCAGAACTGTCAAAATCTGTTCTCCTGTCATAGGGAAGGTCAACAGTGTGTTGCCGAACGGCTGGAAGGTAAACGCTTCACCAAAGGTTACCACGCCATCGCCTTCACCCGCCGGTGACTGGGGATACTCCAGATCGGAGCGTACGCCACCGGGATTCATGAAAGCAATCTGTGCACCGTTTGCGGAGGTTGCCCACAATTGGGCATCCGCAACCAGGTTACCCGCTGCCGACTCGACGCCGCGATCGGACCCTGACGGGTCACCGCCGCGAAGAATGGTATCGGTTATGGATCCTACCGGCGTGTTACCTGCCGCATCGAAGAAGGGCTGCCATTTTTCGATGACCTCAGTCACCTTCGGGTCAGGCGTAAGATCTGCCCGTGCCACGAGGTGGTTGATGGACGTTGACAGGTCACGACGAACGTCATGGGTTCTCTTGTCCAGAACCAGGTTGACTTCAGTAACAATTCGTCCGTAGGAGTAGGCACTGGTGACAATACGCGGTTGGCCGGCCGGATCATCAAGCTGACAATTGTAAGGCAGGTGCGTGTGGCCGGTGATAATAACGTCGATCTCGGGATCCAGCGCATCATTTATGGCAACGATAGGACCGGATATACCGTCACAAGCATTGAAGTCCCCGGGAGGCGGTGTCTGTGATCCACCTTCGTGAAGGAGAACCACGATCGCCTCCACACCGTACTTGTCCTTCAGGATGGGGACCAGTGCGTTAGCCGTTTCCGCCTCGTCAAGGAACTGCCAGCCTTCGATACCGGCAGCGGCAACCAGGGTGTTGGTTGCTTCCAGGGTCATACCGATGAAGCCAACCTTGATGCTTTCAAATTTCTTGATCCAGAAAGGTGGTAACGGCGTTTCACCCGTGTACTCGTTGACCACGTTGGCCGCAAGCCACTGAAAGTCCGCGCCCTCGAACGGATAGATGCAACCGTCGACAGGGTGACAGCCACCATTCTGCATGCGTAACAGTTCCGACACACCTTCGTCAAACTCATGGTTGCCGACACTGGACACATCGAGACCCATGGCATTCAGGGACTCAACGGAGGGTTCATCATGAAACAATCCGGAAAACGCGGGGGATCCACCAATCAGGTCACCAGCAGCAACCGTCAAGCTGTATTTCCTGCCCTCTCGCAATGTTTTCAGCATGGCGGACAGGTACTCACCACCACCGGCTTCAATCCCATCCACTGAGCCTGCTGCCTCTGAAAGGACATGGCCATGGTAGTCATTGAACCCAAGCAATTGCAGGTCAACCAGCTGTCCTCTGGCGTTGTCCCGATGGTCCCTTTGATCATGATGATCCCTGCGATCATGATTGTCTTGATTGGCGGCAACAGGAACCGCGATCAACGATGCACAGGCAATCGCCGATAGTGAAATGGCACGAAGGTTGATTTTCATCTCGATTCTCATTGGTTTTTCAGGTTATCTGATCGTTTGTTTGAGAGTCTGATCCAAACACGACATATCACCCGACGTGATTAATACAATTTCGTTCTGGAAAGACCCAAGGGTATACAAAGATTGGTAAAAAAAGGTAGAGGCTGGAGGCACGACAATTTCTTGTGATGCAGAAGATGCCAGCGACACATTGCGTGGGAATGTACACCATCGAATGTAACGGATTAATGAAGGTTATGTTATGAATAGGTCATACCAACCGCATCAGATCGTCTGGAGCACAGACAAGCGCAGCATCCAGGACCTGATTCTCTGAGTGTTCGTTTAAATCAGATATCCTTATTTAATGTAATGTCTTTCACAATCCGTAAAATTAACATTCAACACTTCGCATGGACTCCCTGCTTCTTAATGGTAAAGGATTACTATTCGATTTATTTCAGGACGTCTGTCCATGTATATATTCGCGACTGGGTAACTAACGAACACCAAGGGATGACATACAAGTACTGTCTTCCTGACTCTCCTTTTCCCGCCGCCATGCAGGCAGGAGATATTTATGGTTTATTATCAATAAACGTGCCTGTCTTCCAGCACACTGTGATTGTCCAGTCGATTTCAGATAGAAGTGTGCGGCTATAAGGCAAATGGCAATCACCAAGCCTTTAGATCTGGCCATGAACACTAAAATCGATAGTTCAGATTCGCTATCGAAGTTATGATGTAGGCAACGTGGCTGCAGGTGTCAGCCGCTCTCGTGAGAGAAGCTACGGAAGATGCACATTGAATGCCACCCGTACACCCTGGAACATGACATCTCGGCACCTGAGGTGGCAGATTGGAACTGGCCACTTTAGGAGTAATATAACGCTACGATTATCCCCCCATCATTCTCAGGCCCAGAGGAGTCGTACCCATGAGCAACCAGACCGCCACCCCGGCTTCCGACGCCGATGAAAGTGTACGCACAGGATTGAGTCTGGAGTCCTTGAAAAGGGCATTTGAGGAGAACCTCTTTTATTGCCTCGGTCGCCCCAAACATGCCGCATCCGACCATGATCGCTACACGGCGGCAGCGTTGACGGTACGTGACCGTGTACTCGAGCGATGGGTGAAGACCGCCAGCCAGTACAAGGACAGCAATGCACGTACGGTCTGTTATCTGTCCGCCGAGTTTCTGCTCGGCCCACATCTGGGCAATAACATGAATAACCTGGGCATTCTCGATTTAGCCCGGCAGGCGGCCATGGAGATGGGGATGGATTTTGAGGCGATTCTCGAACAGGAGGAGGAACCCGGTCTTGGCAACGGCGGCCTCGGCAGATTGGCAGCCTGTTACCTGGATTCACTCGCCACGCTTCAGGTTCCGGCCATCGGTTACGGTATCCGTTACGAATTCGGCATTTTCGACCAGGATATTCGTGACGGCTGGCAGGTGGAGATTTCCGATCTCTGGCTGCGAAACGGCAACCCCTGGGAGCTGCCTCGGCCCACCTTGCGCTTTCCGGTGAAACTCGGGGGGCACACCGAACAGTATGCCGACCAACATGGCATATTAAAGGTGCGTTGGATCCCCGAACTCGTGCTCGATGGGGTCGCCTACGATACGCCGATCCTTGGTTTCGCGGTCGGGAATGTCAACCTGCTGCGCCTATGGCGTTCCCAGGCAGCCGAGTCGTTCGATTTTAAGAGCTTCAACCAGGGTGACTACTACGGGGCCGTTGAAGCAAAGATGGCGGCCGAGAATCTGACCAAGGTGCTCTATCCGAACGACGAACCCGCGGCAGGCAAAGAGTTGCGACTCAAGCAACAATATTTTTTCGTCTCCTGTTCATTGCAGGACATGCTGAGAATTCACCTGAAGCATTCGGACAACCTGGGCGGTTTCCACCAGAAGTTCGCCGCCCAGCTCAATGACACCCACCCGGCGATAGCGGTACCCGAGTTGATGCGTCTGCTGATCGATGAGCACGACCTCGAATGGGATCCGGCCTGGGAGATCACACGTAACACCTTTGCCTATACCAACCACACACTGCTACCCGAGGCGTTGGAGACCTGGCCGATCGAGCTTTTCGGACGTGTGTTACCCCGCCATCTGGAGATCATCTACGAGATCAACAGTCGTTTCCTCGACGAGGTGCGCACCCGTTTTCTGACCGACGAGGCGCGTGTCGCGCGCATGTCACTGATCGGCGAAGGCCCTGTGCGTACGGTTCGCATGGCCAACCTGGCCACGGTTGGCAGTTTTGCCGTCAACGGAGTGGCCGCCATGCACTCGGAACTGGTGAAGAGCACCGTGCTCAGGGATTTCCATGAACTCTGGCCTGAGAAGTTCCTGAATATCACCAACGGAATCACACCGAGGCGGTTTGTCCAACTCAGCAACCCGGGTCTGAATGAGATCATGATTGAGCTCGCCGGCAAGTCCTGGTCCAAGGACATGGACTGTCTGAAAAAATTGGAACCACTCGCGGAGGATGCGGGCTTTCAGCAAAAGTGGGCTCAGGCAAAGCTGGACGCCAAGCGCCGCCTGGCCGAACGCATTCGTAAACAAACCGGCATCGTCGTCGACCCCGCCTCCCTGTTCGATATCCAGGTGAAACGGATACACGAGTACAAACGTCAGCATCTTAACGTATTACACATCATAACCCTCTACCACCGTCTCAAGAACGATCCCGGTTTCGACATGCCCCCACGCACATTCATTTTCGGCGGCAAGGCGGCGCCCGGATATTTCATGGCCAAGCGCATCATCAAGCTGATCACTTCGGTCGGTGACATAGTGAATAACGACCCGCAAATCGATGGACGCATCCGAGTCGTGTTTATGCCTGACTTCAATGTCAAGAATGCCGAACCGATCTATCCCGCAGCGGATCTATCAGAGCAGATCTCCACCGCAGGCAAGGAAGCCTCGGGAACCGGCAACATGAAGTTTTCGTTCAACGGCGCTCTGACCATCGGTACGCTCGACGGCGCCAATGTGGAGATTCGAGAACAGGTGGGCGCGGAGAACTTCTTCGCATTCGGCCTCAGAGAGGAAGAAGTCACCCGGCTTGCCGCAGAAGGATACCGCCCCCGGGAGATATATCACGAAGACCCGGAGTTGCACCAGGCCATCGACCTGCTGCAGTCGGGTCTTTTTTCACACGGTGACCCCGAACTTTTCAAACCGCTGGTCGACAATCTGCTGCATCACGATCCGTTCATGCTGCTCGCCGACTATCGATCTTATGTCGACACTCAACAGCTGGTGAGTCATGCTTTTCGGGAAACCGCGCGCTGGACCCGCATGTCGATCCTGAACGTGGCGCGGATGGGTAACTTCTCTTCCGATCGCTCCATTCGTGATTATTGCAAGCAGATCTGGAAGGTGGAACCCGTGCCGGTTGATATAGGCTGACGAACCACACCAAACTGAAAGCTCCGGCTTAACAGGAAACCCACGGAGATACAATCAAGACCACCACAATCCGAACCCCAGTACTTTTATATGCTAGTCGTTATGGTTGGTCTGATGTCCGGATAAGACGAACTTACCAACTACTGCATTTCTGTCATATGGTATTGACTCAGTATGGCGAAACATCGATGCCGCAACATATAAAACGGCACCAGTTTTTATAAATTATTGATTTAACCAGGCATCCCACGTGTCATAGTCCAGTGGATAGCGCCATAACCAGAATCGCAAAACTCGGGGTTGCTTGTCGTTATATTTCTATTGGAGCAGGACCCCTGCCATTCCCAGCTTTTATCGAATGATGAAATGCAGATCGTATCGACTGCCGTGATCCTGCACCCTTCTTAGGTGAAAGGTTCTACCATTTACCTGCCATTCACCAGCAATCCCAGACATGATGGAACGACCGACTTCCTCCGGTAAGTCCTTGCCCGTTGCCTTGATGCTGAGCACCTCAGCATAATCGGCAAAGCGCTTCAGCACCTGCTGGGGTTGCCTGGATGAACGCATTTGCATTTCCAGACGGACTTCTTGTATTTCACCCTTGGTTCCAATTGCCCGGTAGCGGACCTCACTGTTTACCGGCTCACCCCGGTTGATCGGCTTGCGACTGGTGGCACAACTGTAATGGCTGCCACGCTCTCTGTATTCACTCACCCGAACAAATCCTTCCTCTCTCAACCATTGACATACTAAGTCGGGAGTGCCCAAGGATTCGGAGGCTTGCAAATCCACCGCAAGCATCACCATGACAAGTGAAATCGAGGAGATTAGAATTTTTCTTGAATTCATCACTAATTCATTTGACTCAAACATCATAGATATATCAACAAACTCACGAAAATCATGAATATTTTATTCCATAAGTGAACGACCTGGAATCAAAGAGATTTCTTCTTTATGGGATAAGTTTTAAAGGCAAACGGTGGTTTAAACAAATAATTCGCTCTCTATGAGTCTTTCGTTACGACAACCTGGTCCTGTTGGCAAAAACGACGGCACAGTATTTCATGAGTGTCATTCCTGAAGCGCGATACGTACCTTGGACATCAAAAGCTAAGCGCAATCCCGAGCGATGTTCCAGATACATGCTTTCCGAACACATGGCGTAGCAAAATACGTGTGCGCGTCACATACACTGGATAATGGCTGCTATCAATCTCAAACCCCGCGCCCAGGCTACTCAGCGAGTCAAAGCCTAAAATCCCCCGCTGATCGCCAATAAATTCGGTGTGTGACGCTTCAAGCACATAGCGCAACGGAATCTTCATGAGTTCGATCCCGGTAGGCGACCGGTAGCGCGTCCACAAACTGGCGGTCGCCACACTCGCTGATCCGACCGTGTCATTGTTTGATGCATGGTAACCCTCCATGTACATATGGCCTATCCGCGCTTCGAAATCGATTTCCCGCGCCTCAGTGTAATCTTCATAGTCCAGCATCAAGGCTTCACCCACGCCATACACATCCATCTTACCGTCATCGAACAAACCCCACTCCTCGTCCAGTGCCCAGGGAATAATGGGACCCGTGATATAAAGCTCACTTCTCAGAGTGCCCAACATGACATTGAACGTGGGCCGCACTATCAGTTTGTCTGCTATTTGAAAATCCCATCCAATGGCGCCGGAAAGGGATAAACTGCTCCAGTCAAACTCGAAGGTGGCCTGCTCCCCCTCGTTTTCCAACACAATCGTAGGGTCGAACTGGCTGTAAGCGATTCCGCCATCCAGGTACAACGGAATGTCTTCGCTGTAGGTAAACCCACCATAAAACTGACTCAGACGGAAACCAGGATTACCCGTATTGGCGTTGTTGATGGAAAGCGTACTGGTGGTGACGTCCGGAAAGACCGAATAACCCATCAATGAAAGCACGGCATTTGCCTTATCTTTCAGATCATCCAGGTCTTCTGCATCTACGATTGAGGGAACAGCCAACAGCAAACAGGCGGTGATATGCACCATGATGGGCAGGATCCGGACTTTCCTTTCTACCCGAACCACTGATCAGATACTTGAAGCGATGTGAGTTGACTGCATCCTATTACCCTGAGACCTCCACAAAAATGCTCGATCCTATACTTGTCATACTTTCTGAAAGTTACCACAAGTCCGCCCCCTCATCTCGCTGCGGTTGCCAACCATTACAAATACACGGCCACGGCGGTTCCCCATATTCAGCCTTTGACCCCATTCCATAGCGCTGCGTGACCTGGCTGAACAAGGTCACACGGATCCAATATTTCAGCCTCACACGAGGCTATTCATCTATTTCTGGTGCTTGCTGGAGTATAAATACTCTTACAACGGCATCCTGATCTTTTCGCGCAGTCCTGATGATCTGTCTGAGCTGACCTTTCACACTCGCCGCCAATGGACCCACGGTTGTTGCAATAAGCGTGATACCCGTATCCGGTTCGACACTGTTACGACCCAGCATAATCACACTGAATTCGGGATGACTTTTCATATAAAGATTCACTGCATTGCGCACATCTGCGGAAACCGGATAGACCGTCGGTCGCACCTGGCCTTCACGTTTTTTCTCCAAGGCATTGAGAAGCAGTGGCGCCGACAGGATAATAGCGACCAGTGACAGTGACATGGTCGCTCTGCGTACCCACGCCACCCCGCCCGATTCCGAGGCAGTAACATGCATACCCAAGAGCCGGAATATCAATGCCGCACCCAGGATAATCGCAACCAGGTTCGTGACAAACAGAATTGCCGCGTTACCCGCAATCAGCCACTCGCTATTTGTCGCGCCGATACCGACTACCGCCAACGGTGGTAGTAAGGCGGCCGCGATCGCAACACCAGCAAGTGTACCCGACACGTTTGGACGACCCATCGCATAGGCAGCCACCATGCCGGAAACGAGTGCAATGACAAGATCAAACATATCCGGTCTGCCACGCGCCTCGATTTCCTGAGACGCCTCAAATCCGGGATTCAGGATACCGAAGACCAATGATGCGCCCAGTCCGATCAGTATGCCGACACCACACACCAAAAACGCTTTACGGAACAATCGCAGGTTCCCCTGGGTAAGCGCCAAGCCCGCTGCAACCAGCGGCCCCATCAACGGGGCTACCAACATTGCACCAATCACCACCGCGGTTGATCCCTGAAGCAGACCCAGGGATGCCAGCGTTGCAGCAAGAACTATCATCACGATGAAATCCACGCCGCCATCGGCGCCTATTGATATGCGCTCGACAAGCTCCAGACGTGCTTTCCGCTCTAGCGTTGGAAAAAAATCGTAGATTCGCTGAGATACGCGTGGTTTATCTGTATCACCCTTCATAATCGAATCTCACCTCTCAATGGGGTAGAGTCATCGCAGCTTTCCCTGCGATCTGACATGCGATCAATACTAGCTCAAACCTGGAAAAACCGTGCCGATATACACAAGCAGATCCCGCACAAACGAGGATATTGGTGAATTCACATGGACTGATCAGGAAGGCTTAGGGTGAACGGTCGGAATAGATGCCTAATTGGCCTGAATCACGGCCCGACAGGTCGGCGTCGAGTCAATAACCAGGAATACGGAAAATTGCCGCTGAAGCCAGGATATTCTGCAAAAATACCTTGCCCACGGCTGGCTTGGAAAACACGTCAGAATTACCAGCAGCGAATCTGCCCGAATTCGTTCAGCCTCACCGCTGTTGATGTACCCTCATCAACTGAATCTTGACGGATGTTCGGGGATGTGAATAACAGTCAGAGTGGGAAAATTGCCACTGCCTTTGTCTGATCAGAATGATCAGCGCACCAAAAACTGACTTGATTTGCGCTACGGAATTCGGCACTGCTTCCAGCGCTTGAGTATGGATGGTGGCCAGGGACAGAATCGAACTGCCGACACGGGGATTTTCAGTCCCCTGCTCTACCGACTGAGCTACCTGGCCTTCGGTGAAGAGGCCGTATTAAACCGGGGAAGCCTGCCGGAGTCAAGCCTTGCCCGGGAAATGGCGGGGCCCCACCAACGGTCACGCCTGTATTGCCTGGACCTGGGCCAGGGCGTCGCGCAGCGCATCGATACGCTTCTCATATAGGTGCTGGGCGCTGATTTTGCCGATCATACCTTGTCGCTCCAGGGTTTTCCGGACCTTTGAACGACACCCGGTGATCACCACCCCACGCCCTCTTTCCTGGGCATCGACGACGATATCCTCGAGTGCGCGGGTAGCGGTGAAGTCGATCTGCGGCATGTCGCTGAGATCCACCACCATCACGTCGTAGTGGTCGAACTGGGCCATCTGCCGGGCCATGCCCTTGGCCGCGCCGAAGCTCATGGGCCCACCAATGTGGAACAGCAGGATGCGTCCCTCGGCCTGTTTGAAGATCGCCTTCTCCTCGGGATCGAACGGGGAAGCTTCATCCACGTCACGCACGGCATCGATGCTCTCCAGCTGCAGGTCGACCATACGCTTCATGAACACCATACCCGCCATTGCCATGCCCACCGCGACCGCGATGATCAGGTCGACGAAAACAGTGATGCCAAGCACCACGGTCATGATGACAATCCCCGCCGCCGGGGCCGTGTGGATACGCTTGAGGTAGTCCCAGTCGATGATGTCAGTGCCGACCTTGATCAGAATTCCCGCCAGCACCGCGTTGGGGATATGGCTCGCCAGGCCGCCGGCGCCCAGCACCACGGCCAGCAGCACCAGCGCGTGCAGCGCTCCGGAGATGGGGGTCTTGCCCCCCGCCTTGACGTTGACCACGGTGCGCATGGTGGCCCCCGCGCCGGGCAGACCGCCGAACAGTCCGGCGATAGTGTTGCCGATACCCTGGCCGATCAGTTCCCGGTCCGATTTGTGATAGGTGCGGGTGATATTATCGGACACCAGCGAGGTCAGCAGGGAGTCGATCGATCCCAAAGCCGCCAGGGTGAGGGCCGACTTGAGCATTTCCGGCAACAGGGCCAGGGTGACGGTAGGCAGATGGGGATCCGGCAGGCCGCTGGGGATCTCGCCCAGTACCGGCGCCCCGCTGTCGCCCAGGAACAGCAGGTAGGTCAGGGTTCCGAGGATCAGTGCGACCAGCGGCGAAGGGATGATCTTACCCAGGGACTTGGGCATGAAGTAAACGATCACTAACGCCAGAACCCCCAGCAACAGGGCCTCAGGCACCAGATCATGAAGCGCCTCCGGTACCGCCCGGGCGGCGGCCATAGGGCCTTCCTGGGCCTCGAACCCAAGCAGGGGTGGCAGTTGCAGGAGGATGATGATCACTCCGATCCCGCTCATGAATCCGGATACCACCGGGTGGGGCACCAGCTCGATGAATTTGCCGATCTTCAACAGACCGCCGAGAACCTGGAACAGCCCACCCATCATCACCACGGTAAATGCGAGTGCCGCTCCCTGCGCCGGGTCGTCCGGGAACATACCGGTGTAGTGGGTAAAGATGGCAGCCATCACCACGGTCATGGGACCGGTGGGCCCGGAGACCTGGGCCGGCGTGCCGCCGAACAGGGCAGCAAAGAAGCCGACGAAGATCGCTCCGTAGATCCCGGCGATCGGCCCGGCATGGGACGAGACCCCCATCGCCAGTGCCAGGGGCAGCGCCACCACCGCGGCGGTCAGACCGCCATAGATATCACCCCGCAGGTTTCTGAAATGAAGGCCGTTAATCAGTTGCATGGCATGGTCAGTCAGTATCCGAGTTGAGCGCGCACTGGGGTTCAGGCGAGCCAAATGTCGCTCAACCCGTGCCGAGAAGCGATTACGGCCCACAGACACACCCGGTTGGAAACCCGTCGGTGTGGAATGCAGGAATTACGCATTGAGCGAGGAGTCGGGGTTGGGATACGCCCCTACCCAGCCGCGATGTCATTCCCCAGACGGGTGCGCGGAAATGGCCCGCACTGAAGGCCTATTACCTATTGAGGTGTTTAAATGATAGCAGATATATAGACTTCGTTAGATATTGAGATTTTTTATATAGATTTAAGTCTATGTATTAATTCTGACTCAGTCTCTAGTAACAGGCGGATTGGCGTTCATGGATTGTTTATGTTGTCCCTCTCCCGCAAGGGAAGAGGAGGTCTGCCTGGAGAGTTTGGTGATAATTAGGAGTTCTTTGCTTTGTGCAGACTGCCGTATTGCACTTTGTGAGGGTCGGGATACGGAGGTTGATGCTGGCTCCTCTTCAGACTTCCGTGGGTCCCGAGCGATGCGAACCCCGAAGGCGTGGGACCATTGGACGCCCTTTCATTGGCATCACTCGTTCCCACGCTCTGCGTGGGAATGCCTATCGATGTCACGCTGCACTACCCAAACCTGTCAGGCGGGGGGACGGTAATCGGGGGGCAATTCGGCGCCTTCACCGAAGAAGAACTGTTCCATCTGCTCTTCAAGGAATTTTCGCGCCTGGGGATTGACCGGGCTGAGGCGGTTCTCGTTGATCAGCATAGTCTGGTGCTTGAGCCACTCCTGCCAGGCCTCCTTGGAGACGTTCTCGAAAATGCGCTTTCCCAGTTCACCGGGATAGGGCACTCGCTCCAGCCCCTCGGCTTCGCGTTTCAGACGGACACACTGCACGGTACGGCTCATTTCGCCTCTCCTCTGGTCATGTTTTCTCAGGTTTCCCCGACCTCGATTTCCCGCAGGATCTGCGAGACCGGTGCGGCCAGACCGCGATCATCGGGGCATTTCAGGTTATACCAAACCCGCACTCCCGCATCCATGAGGCGATCCGCAGGGTTTTTCACCCGCAACACCAGTGGGGTGATCTCCAGATGGAAATGACTGAAGCTGTGGCGCCGGGTCTGCAGCCGGTGGGCGAGATCCGCACGACACCCCAATGCCGTTTCGCACCAGTCGGTCGCCTGCTGCGCCTCGGCGCACTCCGGGAAGCTCCACAGTCCACCCCAGACCCCGACCGGCGGACGCTGTTCCAGCAGGACCCGCCCCTGGCTGTCCATAAGCACCAGGAAATGGGTACTGCGAACCGGTCGGGTCCGTCGGGGCTTGGGCATGGGATAGTGTTCGGTTTGTCCCAGGGCATGGGCGCGACAACCGGTTTTCAACGGGCAGTCTTCACAGCCGGGTTGCGTCCGGGTACAAACCAGTGCGCCCAGATCCATCATCGCCTGGTTATAGTCCGCTGTGCGTTGTTCCGGGGTCAGGACCTCGCTGTACTCCCAGAGCCGGCGCTGGACCGCACTCTGTCCCGGCCAGCCTTGCACCGCGAAGTGGCGAGCCAGCACCCGTTTCACGTTGCCGTCGAGAATCGGCGCGAACCGCCCAAACCCAAGGGAGCAAATCGCACCAGCGGTGGAACGACCGATCCCCGGCAGGGACTGCAGGGTCTGCAGATCTTCCGGCAGGACACCCTGGTGCTCGTCCATCAGCTGCCGGGCACAACGGTGCAGATTGCGCGCACGGGCGTAGTAACCGAGCCCCGACCAGAGGTGCAACACCCGGTCCTGAGGTGCCTGCGCCAATGAAGCCAGGTCCGGGAAAGCCGCCATGAAGCGTTCGAAGTAATCGATGACCGTGCCGACCTGGGTCTGTTGCAGCATGATTTCGGAGACCCACACCCGGTAGGGGGTACGAGGCTGCTGCCAGGGAAGATGCTTGCGGCCGTGGCGATCGAACCAGGCCAGAACCCGGTCGGAAAAATCATCCTCGGACGTTGACAGGCAAAGCGTCTCCCGGGAAGCCCCCCGGCAGCCACTCAAGGGCGGTTTCGACACAGTTCAGAAGAGTTTTTTCAGCTTGTCCTTGAGCTCATCCTGGAGTTCCTCCGGCAACTTCTCCTCAAGCTGTTCGGAGACCTTTTCGTCGACCTTCTCCTCGTACTTGTTGCGCAGTTTCGCCTTCTGCTGTTCCTCGAGAATCTTCGACAATTGAATGGAGAACTCGGGATCGTTCCAGTTGCCTTTGATCTTCACCGGGATCGGGATGCCCTTGAGATCCTCCAGGGCCTCGCCGCCCTGACCGGTCGAGGTGTTGACGATCACCGGGCGAATCTCGTACTTTAAACGCTCTTCCATAAGGTAGGCCTTGCCGCTGCCCTCGACCCGGATGTAGGGCGACTTGGCCAGCAGGCTCTGATTGTTCACCACCCCGTTCTCGATCACCGCGTTGCCGGTAAGTTCGGAAAAATCGGTCTGTTCCGGTTCGTCAAGGGTGATCACATTCTCACCCTTCAGTTTGGCCTTGGTGTCGCGGATCATCTTCGCCAGGTTGAATCCTTTCACCGCGCCGTCACGGAAATCGAATTTCAGATTGCCGTTGAGGAAGCGTTTGAACTGGGTGACGGTGTTGCCCTGGGTGGTCAGGCTCATGTCCAGGTTGCCGCTGCCCAGCAGGGTGTCCTTGCCGGTCAGGTCCATCAACAGGGGACCGGAAAGAATGCGTGAAGCGTTCTCGGTAATCTTCAGCTTGGGCTGCTCGCCTTTCACATCCACCTGTACATCGCCCTTCAGCAGGCCGTCGTAGAAACGCCCGATTTCATGGTCCAGGTTGAGCTTGCCGTCACGGCCGCGCAGCTTGAGCAGGATGGCCTTGGCATGCAGCTTGTTGATCGTCAGGTCTTCAACCCGCACGGTACCGTCGAAACGCAGCTGGCGCAGGGTCTCCACCGGCAGCAACGGCGATTCCTCGGCGGCTCCGCCTTTGGCCGGTCTGCCCGGCGCCGCAGCACTGCCTTCCTGGGGCGGCGGCAGATAACGGTCGAGATCGATCTGGTCCAGGTCGAGGTTGAAGAGATAGCTCGGATTGACAAAATCGATGACCTCGAACTCCCCCTTGAGGGTCGACTGATCGATTTTCACCAGCAGGTCACGCAGTTTGACCTGATCGTCCTTGCCGCTGAACGAGGTGGTAACGTGCAGGCTCTCCAGTACCGTCTCGTCGGCGGTTTCGGGCGGTGTGATACCGAACTGGTTCATCCAGTCCCGGGGGTTGAACTCCGCCAGTCGCAGGTTGCCTTTGTAGCTGGGCCTGGTCTGGATATCCACCGCCTCCATATTACCCGTCAGCAGCAGCTTGCCGGATTTGAGTTCCAGGTTCTGCACATCGAGACTGTTCTCCTTGAGACTCATTTTCACGTCGGAGAACAGTTCGGCCTTGACCCCTTTTTCCGGCAGCCCATCGCCCTGGACGTCGACCTGCAGAACCAGGCCGGTGAGATTCAGCGACTCGGCATCCGGGTCGACCATCAGCTTGGTGGCAATGGAGAGATCGCTGGCCATCCGCGGCTGGGTGCTCTTGAACGACAGGCCGAAGGTCAGGTCCACCGGCTGCTTCGGCGCCACCTCACCGGTCTCCAGCTGAATGTTGCTGATTTCATAGTGGTTGCCGGTACTCTGGTCATCCCACACCAGATTCGCGTCTTGCACGTTGAGACCACCGATGGTAAATGCCAGGAGCCCCATGTCCCCATCCCCGGAGGACTCGACCTTGGGCGTCTCCGGTTTCTTTTCGGCTTTGGATTGACCGGCCAGGTCATCCCAGTTGGTGGTACCGTCCTTCGCCTTGGCCAGATTGAGGCGAACGCCTTCGATCTGCACCGTGTCCACTTCCAGGAGTTGTTTGAACAGCAGCGGCAGCAGATTGACCCGCACCTGGGCGTGCTGAATGGTGGCAAAGTCGGTCTGTTTGAATCCCGGGGCGTTGCTCAGGGTCAGGCCGTTGAGTTCCAGCGCCAGGCGAGGGAAAACGGACAGCCCGATATCGCCCGTGATGCCGAGATCCCGGCCGGTTGCCTTCTTAACTTCGGCGATGATTCTCGCCTTGTGATCATTGGGGTCGACAAACATCGGCACCAGTATGATCGCCGCGACGATCACCACCAGCAGCATACCGACCAGCCACGCAAGCACCTTGAGGGTCTTACCCATCCTCTACTCCTTATTCTTCACGATCAGGACCGTGCTTTTTATTCTCCACCTGCTTTCCGTCCAGAATCCCGCCCGGAACGGCACAGACGGTGCAATCAGGATACCCGAAAATCGACTGGAAAACCCCTGCAAATGACAGTGTCAGGCCAGCCGGACCGGGCCGGCCAGATGGATTGCATACCACTCGACCGGGTTACTCAGATCCCGGGCGGCGCAGATTGTTCAAACTTAATTTAGGCATCCCGCAACGGGCTTGGCAACGCTGGAAAGCCCCAGGGGGACGTGGTGAAGCGTCGAGAGAGGGTTGAGAGTGGAGCGGGTGATGGGAATCGAACCCACGTTAGTAGCTTGGGAAGCTACAGTTCTACCATTGAACTACACCCGCGTGCGCGCAACACTACACCAGCCTCATATTGAGGCGCAAGCCTCTCGCGTTCCGTTCATATCAGACCATCGTGATAGAGACCGTCGATGGCGTTCTGATACTGTTCGATCACCTTCTGTCTTTTCACCTTCATGGTGGGGGTCAACAGCCCGTTCTCAACACTCCAGGGCTCCAGCAACAGCGCCACCCGACGAATCTTGGCATAGCCCGGAAAGTCCCGCAGCACCACCCGGATGCGCTTCAGCACCATGTTGTGCACCTGCTCGTCCTGCAGGCTGGTCTCCAGCGAGGGATCCAGATCGTACTCCTCGGCCACGCCGCCCCACAGGTCCGGGTTGAGCACCACCAGGGCCCCCAGGTAGGGCTTGCCTTCGCCGACCACCATCACCTGCTCCACCAGCGGGTCCAGGGCGATGGCCATCTCCATGTCCGACGGGGGGATCTTTTCGCCGTTGGAGAGCACCAGGATATCCTTGATCCGACCGGTGATGTGGATGTGCCCGTCTGCGTCGATACGCGCCTGGTCGCCGGTATGCAGCCAACCCTGGGGATCGATCATCTCCGCCGTAGCCGCATGGTTATTCCAGTATCCCAGCATCATTCCGGGCGACTTGACCAGCAGTTCATCGTCCTCGCCAACCTTCACCGAGATACCCCGCAGCGGCACCCCGACGCTTTCCGGCTTGATGTTGTGCATGGGATTGACGCTGATCACCGGGCTGGTCTCGGTAAGCCCGTAACCCTGCAGCATCGGCAAACCCAGGCCGAGGAACACCCGCGCGATCTCCGGGGAGATCGCGGCCCCGCCACTCACCGCGACCCTCAGGCGCCCGCCCAGTTTGTCGAGGATTTTTCCGGAGACCAGCTTGCGCAACAGGGGATGCAGCAGCAGCCCCGGCGACCAGCCGCGTCGCCCCATGCGGTGTTCAAACTCCTGAAACCCCACCTTCAGCGCCATCTGGAACAGCATGCGCGCAACCCGGGGCTTGCTCCTCAGCTGATCCTGTACCCGTGCGTAGACCCGTTCGAAGATGCGCGGCACCGCGATAATCGCGGTGGGCCGGATGGTTTGCAGGTCCTCAGCCAGTTGCGGAATCGAACGCGCATAGCTCACCGACGCCCCGGCCATCATCGGCAGATAGTAGCCGCCGGTACGCTCCAGGGTGTGAGACAGGGGCAGAAAAGAGAGGAAACTGTCTTGCTGATAGCAATCCACCACGGTGAGCGAGGCGTGGGCGATGGAGAGCATGTTGTAGTGGGACAGCATCACCCCTTTTGGCCGGCCGGTGGTGCCCGAGGTGTAGACGATGGAGGCGAGACTCCCGGGATCCGCCTTGCGCTTGCCGAGGGGATTGCCCCGGGATGGGAGCCAGTCATGCGCGTCGCAGACCAGTTCCTGGGGGCCCGCCAGGGTCTGCTTGTGGTTCTCCAGCACCACCACCCGCTTCAGGTAAGGCAGCGCCTCCACCAGTTCCGCGAGACGGTTCCAGCGTCCGGCATCCTGAATCAACAACAGTTTCACCGCGGCATCCTTGAGGATGTACGCAGCGGCGTCCGCCCGGTCGTCGGTATACAGGGGTACCACCACCAGTCCCAGGGACAGCGCGGCCTGATCGAACATCACCCATTCCGGACAATTGCGCAGCAGCACCGCCACCCGGTCGCCGGGCTCCAGATCCTCCCCCGACAGGGCGTGCCGCCAGCAGGCCACCTGGCGGGCCATGTCCGCCCAGGTCAGCTCACACCACTGCTTGTTGTTGCGATCATGGTAGCGATAGGCCAGGTTATCGGGGGTGCGCTGAACCCTCTGATAAAACAACCCGTCCAGAGTCCCGGCCTGATCCACCGATATGAGGTCTTCACTCCAATCCACTCGCTCCTCCGCTGCCCCATGGTTTTTGTTAGTCTAAGTTGAGGTAGAATCCTTTCTGATCCAACGCTCCGCAGGAACCCGGCTGACTCGGTCCTGCCAGGCCGCGGTTTTTTATCTACCGTACCGCCCTGCCGAAGCAGGCAACATGACCGGTACGACGTCCCTATGAGACTGATTCGACATGCAGATTTACTTAAACGGCACGGAAAAGCAAATCCCGGACGAACTCGACATGTCCGGCCTGATCGAGCTGCTCGACCTGCAGGGTCAACGCATTGCCGTGGAAGTCAATGAAGAGCTGGTGCCCCGCAGCACATTTCCGGGACACCGGTTGCAAGACCAGGACCGGGTTGAGATCATTCACGCCGTCGGCGGCGGATGAGTCCCCGCAAAATCACACACTGAATCCCAGATCAGGCCAACCTCCAAAGATAATATTCAATGTCAAACGAAATGCAGTCAGACCGTTTCAGCGTCGCCGGACGCGAATTCACCTCCCGGCTCCTGGTTGGAACCGGGAAATACAAGGACATGGAACAGACCCGCGAAGCCATCCTGACCAGCGGCGCCGAGATCGTAACCATTGCGGTGCGTCGAACCAATATCGGACAGAATCAGGACCAACCGAACATCCTCGAGGTGCTGCCGCCCAGCGAATTCACCTACCTGCCAAACACCGCCGGCTGTTTCGACGCCCAGACTGCGATCCGCACCTGCCGGCTGGCCCGGGAACTGCTGGACGGTCACAACCTGGTCAAGCTGGAGGTGCTGGGAGACGAGAAGACCCTGTTCCCCGACGTGATCCAGACCCTTGAAGCGGCTGAAGTGCTGATCAAGGACGGCTTTGACGTGATGGTCTACACCAACGACGACCCGATCGTCGCCAAGCGCCTCGAGGAGATGGGCTGCGTCGCAGTGATGCCGCTGGCAGCCCCCATCGGCTCGGGACTGGGTATCCGCAACCGCCTCAATATCCGCACCATTGTCGAGAATGCCCAGGTGCCAGTGCTGGTGGATGCCGGCGTGGGTACCGCGTCGGATGCCGCGGTGGCCATGGAACTGGGTTGCGACGGGGTACTCATGAACACCGCCATCGCCGCCGCGCAGAATCCTGTGCTGATGGCCTCGGCCATGAAAAAGGCCATCCAGGCCGGCCGCGAGGCCTATCTGGCCGGGCGCATGCCGGCAAAACGCTTCGCCTCCGCTTCTTCGCCATTGGACGGCCTGTTCTTCTGACCGCCCGGCACCCGCATCCACACTGTAACTAGTGTCCACGACAGCGCCACGGATGTCTGAGAGCGAAACAAAATCCCATCGCCCGATTCGCAGTTTCGTTCTGCGCCAGGGGCGGATGACCGAAGGCCAGCAGAGAGCCTTCGATGAGCTCTGGCCGCGTTATGGCATCGAACCGCCTGAGCGCCTCGTCCATCCGTCGCAACTGTTCGGCAACCCGCAACCGGTGATACTGGAGATTGGATTCGGCAACGGCGAGGCGCTGAGCCAGATGGCCCATGCTCAACCCGACCACAACTATCTCGGCGTCGAGGTGCACAGTCCCGGGGTGGGTCACCTGATGATCAGGCTGGCCGAGCAGGAGAGCGTGAATGTACGCATCCTGCAGACAGATGCCATGGAGTTGCTGCGTCACCACCTGGAGCCGGGCAGCCTGGCGCGGGTACTGCTCTATTTCCCCGATCCCTGGCACAAGCGCAAACATCATAAGCGACGCATCGTGCAACAGGAGTTCGCAGACCTTGTGCATCGGACCCTGATCCCCGGCGGTGTCTTGCACATGGCCACTGACTGGGAGGACTATGCACAGCAGATGATGAAAGTGCTCTCTGCCCACCCCGGCTTTGTCAATCAGGCCGGAGCGGGCAAGTTTTCGCAGCGCCCTGTCACTCGCCCCCTGACCAAGTTCGAGCAGCGTGGCGCCCGGCTCGGCCATGGCGTCTGGGATCTGCTGTTCGAACGCAAACCCTGATCAGTCACCCTATGGGCAGTCTTACCCTGAAACAGTTTCAGTCGCCCCTGTTGGCGCCCATCGACCTGCATCTGGCAGCCGCTGACTGCCTGGCAATCAGCGGTCCGTCCGGGAGCGGCAAATCGCGCCTGCTGAGGGCCCTCGCCGACCTGGATCCGGCGCAGGGCGAGATCCGCCTCGACGGCCGGGAGCGCGCACAATTCAGCGGTCCGGAATGGCGTCGCAAGGTCGGCCTGCTGACCGCCGAGAGCGGCTGGTGGAGTGAGCGGGTCGGAGACCATTTCGAGCGGCTGGACGAATCCCTGTTTCAGCAGCTCGACCTGGCGTTGAAATGCCTCGACTGGGAGGTCAGTCACCTCTCCAGCGGCGAACGCCAGCGTCTGTCGCTGATCCGCCTGCTCGCCCAGCAGCCGCAGGTGTTGCTGCTGGATGAACCCACCGCCAACCTGGATCAGCGCAACACCGAGCGGGTGGAGGCATTGATCGGGGAGTGGCGGCTTGCCCATCAGGCCGCGGTGCTCTGGGTCAGCCACGATGCACAGCAGCGGACCCGGATCGCGAGCCAATCCTGGCTCATCAGTGCGGGTGAGTTGAGGCCCGAAACATGACCCTGATCCTGCTTACGCCTCTGGATCTCGGCCTCGCCGCCGGCCTGGTGATACTGCTTGCCCTGCTCTCCCTGCGCCTGAGTCTCGGCATCGAGAAACGCCTGCTGATCGCGGCCTTGCGCACCATCGTGCAACTCACGCTGCTGGGCCTGGTGTTGAAGTTCCTGTTCGTCCAGTCTCACCCACTGCTCATCGCGACCCTGGCGCTGTTCATGCTGCTGGTCGCAGGCTACGAGGTGATGGCGCGACAGCAACGGCGCTTCATGGGCGCCTGGGGTTACGGGGTCGGCACCCTGTCGATGTTCATCTCGTCCTTCAGCGTGACCCTGATTGCCCTGACGGTGATCATTCAGGCACAACCCTGGTACTCGGTGCAGTATCTCATTCCGCTGCTCGGCATGATGCTGGGCAACACCATGTCCGGAATCGCCATCGCCCTGGACAACCTGACCCAGAACGCCTGGCAGCAGCGCCGAAGCATCGAGGCCCGGCTGATCCTCGGTCACACCTGGGACGAGTCGATCCGCGAGATCCGGCGCAGCGCACTGCGCAGCGGCCTGATCCCCATCATCAATGCCATGGCGGCGGCCGGGGTGGTCAGCCTGCCGGGCATGATGACCGGCCAGATACTCGGCGGCACGCCACCTCTGGAGGCGAGCAAGTACCAGATCCTGATCATGCTGCTGATCTCCGCCGGCACCGGTTTCGGGGCCACCGCGGCGGTTTGGATCGGCTCCCGGCGACTCTTCGATGAGCGCGAACGGCTGCGTCTCGACCGCTTGAAGACCCCCGGTTGAGGGATACCTGTTAACCCGGCCACCCAATATGTCGTCTTCAGCCGAAGCGCGCCCTCCTGCAGCAAGCCATCAAAACGCCGCAGTAGCACTCCTACAGCAAGTTTTGATAACCCAGTCTGCGGGCCGGACACACTACAGCCTGTCTAAAAAGAAAATAATGTCAGGGGCTTAAAGCCCTGATGACGATATATCGGGCGGCCGGAATAATAATCAGAGTCCAATCTCGCAGCTGTCACACAGGGACTGGTAGAGCGCCAGGTCCTCCCCTGCAAAACAGCAGGCGATGATCCGTTCGAAACGCCCCGTCCATTGCTGCATAACCAAAAGCGCCAGCTCTGCCGCGGGCCGTTTCGGGTAGCCATAGATTCCGGTGCTGATGGCCGGAAAGGCGATGCTTTTCGCCCCATGCTCACTGGCCAGGGAGAGGCTGTTCTCATAACAGGATCGCAGCAGAGCCGCTTCTCCACGGTTCCCACCCTGCCATACCGGACCCACGGTATGGATCACCCAGGTGGCCGGCAGTTGAAACCCCGGAGTGATCTTTGCCTGCCCCACCGGGCATCCGCCCAGGGTGCGGCAGATCGCGAGCAGTTCAGGGCCGGCGGCGCGATTGATCGCCCCATCCACACCGCCACCGCCCAGTAGCGAACTGTTGGCCGCATTGACGATCACGTCCACTTCCAGCCTGGTGATATCCGCTTTAACGAGATGTATCCTGCCCATGATGTCTGGTTATCCGGTATCCTTGCACAGGGTTCGCGCCAGCCGCATGCTTCATCACCTGCACCCCGTCTGGCGACTGAACGTTCTCAACAGCACAATTATAACCCCAGGCGCCCGCTCTCTCCTGCCATGAACTACACCACCCTGAACCTGTTAATCCTGCTGATGCTGATCGTCGGCTTCTGGCGGAGCAGTTTGCGTGCGCGTGAGATCGCCCTGCAGATCGGACGTCGTGCCTGCCTCAGCCACGGGGTACAACTGCTGGATCAGACTGTGGCACTGCAACGGCTCGGACTGCGCTGGACACCGGCCGGGCCGCGGATACGCCGGGTTTACGCCTTCGATTACAGCCTGGAGGGATCAGGACGACGCACCGGATACCTGGTGATGGTCGGCAACACCAACACCAGTCTGCACCTGGACCTGCCGGAGGCCCCGCCACAGGTTGCGGATGGTGGTCCTGATGAGATCTGAACCTCAACCCGATGAGGCGGGTGTTGTGCCAATCGGCTTCGGATTCCGAGTGACCCCGAACCGCCATCTCGCCCCCTCTCCCCGGCCTTTCCCGCAAAGGGGAGAGGGAGTCTGCCTGGAGAGATTGGTGTTCGTTCAAGTTAAGTAACGGGACAGGCGCTGTCAGATTCACCGGGGCCCCGGAATCCGCTTCGACGATCGGACCGGATGATTTTGCCTGCAATCGCGAGGGGCTACTTGACCACCTTGAGCGCCGGTCTGCGGCCGCTGGGCGGTGTGGGATCGGGATCATCATCCGGGATATCCTCCACCTCCGCGTCATCATCCGGGAACAGCATACCCTGGCCGTTCTCCCGGGCGTAGATCCCGAGCACCGCCCGGGGCGGTATCAGGATCTCCTCTGACACCCCGCTGAAACGCGCACTGAAACTGATCCAGTCGTTACCCAGTACCAGACCGGACACTGCGGACGGATCCACGTTGAGGATGATACGGCCATTCTCCACGAACCGCCGGGGCACCACGGTGCCCTGACAATCCGCATTGACCATCAGGTAGGGGGTTTTAGCGTTGTCGACCAGCCAGTCATACAGTGCCCGCAACAGGTAGGGGCGATTGGATGTCATCTCAGACATGGCTGTCAGCCGCGCATTTCCTGTTCCGCTTCGGAGAGACTCTTGATGAAGGAATCCTTTTCGAACAGACGCTTGCTGTACTCGTGAATACCCTTGGCACTGGCCGGAAGTTCCACACCCAGTTCCGGCAGGCGCCACAGCAGCGGTGCGATCGCACAGTCCACCAGGGTGAACTCGTCACTCATGAAAAAGGGTTTGGCGCTGAACACCGGGGAGGTGGAAATCAGGCTTTCTCGCAGTTCCTTACGCGCCTTTGCCGCCTCCTTCTTGCCGCTCAGAATCACATCCATCAGGGTGTACCAGTCATTATCCACCCGGTACATGAGCAGCCGGGAGGTGGAACGGGATACCGGATCGACCGGCAGCAGCGGTGGGTGTGGAAAGCGCTCATCCAGATATTCCATGATGATGCGCGATTCATAAAGTTTCAGGTCACGGTCGACCAGGGTGGGAAGCGTCCCGTAGGGATTGAGTTCCATCACCTCTTCCGGAACGTTCAACGGATCGATATCTTCCACTTCATAGGTGATATTCTTTTCCGCCAACACCAGTCTGACCCGGTGACAGTAGGGGTCTGTCGGATCCGAATAGAGGGTCATCACTGAGCGTTTGTTCGCGACTGCTGCCATTATCTGCCTCTCCCGAAATTGCCCGCACCCACCGATGAATCCTTAGGCAGGGCCGACAAGAAAATTACCACACGAAAAAAGGCGCACAGTATACCGCAACTGTGCGCCTTTTTGTCAGCGGGTTAAACGTAGCGCACCCGATGAGGCGCTACACAGGTCTCAGTGGATGTCCTTCCAGTACTCTTTCTTGAGCAGGTAGGCCAACACGAAGAACACCGCAATGAACAGCAGCACCCAGACGCCGAGTCGTTTTCTCTCCATCTGGATCGGCTCGCCGACATAGCTCAGGAAAGCGGTCAGGTCACGGGCCACCTCGTCGTATTCCTCCGCACTCAGGGTTCCCGGAGTCACGGTTTCGAAGCCTTCGAAGCTCACGTGTTCGTTGCCCTGGCTATCCGCCTCGGTCTTGAAGACAGCTTTCTGGGTACCCTGCAGCTTCCACAAGACATGGGGCATGGCCACATCCGGGAACACGGTATTGTTCACACCGAACGGACGTTTCTCGTCCAGGTAGAAGCTCTTCAGATAGGTGTAAATGTAATCCACACCCCGGGCACGGATCAGCACGCTCAGATCGGGTGGCGCATTTCCGAACCAGGCATTGCCCTGATCTTCGGTCATTGCCACCTTCATGGTGTCGCCGATCTTGTCAGTGGTGAACATCAGGTTGTTGATCACCTCTTCCTCGGTCAGGCCCAGATCTCTCGCCATACGGTTGTAGCGCTGATACTTGGCCGAATGGCAGCTCAGGCAGTAGTTGACGAAGTACTTGGCGCCGCGCTGCAGCGAGGCCTGATCGCCAAGATCGATGTTGGCGTCTTCGAGATGCGGTCCTGCGCCCGAAGCCAGTCCGAGCATGGGGGCCGCGGCTAATAAGAATGCAACAATCAGCTTTTTCATTCGGTCACCCTCTCAGGCACGGGTTGGGTCTTGTCGAGCTTGCTGTAGATGGGCATCAACAGGAAGAAGGCAAAATAGAAGGCGGTACCCACCTGCGCAAGGATGGTGTAGAGCGCAGTGGTTGCCTGAGTCCCCAGATAGCCAAGCATGATGAAGTCGACCACGAACAGACCCAGCATGACTTTGGTGATCATGCCTTTGTAACGGATCGACTTGACCGGGCTGCGATCCAGCCAGGGCAGGAAGAACATGATCAGGATGGAGGCGAACATGGCCAGTACGCCCGGGAACGCGGATCCGGCGATTGAAGGCACGGCGCGCAGGATGGCGTAGAACGGGGTGAAGTACCAGACCGGCGCGATGTGCGGTGGGGTCTTCAGCGGGTTGGCCGGCTCAAAGTTGGGATGCTCCAGGAAGTAGCCGCCCATCTCCGGTGCATAGAAGATCACTGCGGCGAACAGAAACAGGAACCCGGCAACTCCGGCGATATCCTTGACCGAATAGTAGGGGTGGAACGGGATACCGTCTTTGGGGATGCCGTTTTCGTCCTTGTTCTTTTTGATCTCGATGCCATCCGGGTTGTTGGAACCCACCTTGTGCAGGGCCACGATGTGGACGAACACCAGGGCCGCCAGCAGGAATGGCAACAGGAAGTGCAGGGCAAAGAACCGGTTCAGGGTGGCGTCGGAGATGACGTAGTCACCCCGCACCCAGACACCCAGGTCGGGACCGATCACCGGAACCGCGGAGAACAGGTTGACGATAACCTGCGCGCCCCAGTATGACATCTGGCCCCAGGGCAGCAGATAGCCGAAGAACGCGGTGGCCATCATTGCCAGGTAGATGATCACGCCGATGATCCACAGCAGTTCGCGGGGCTTGCGGTAGGAACCATACATCAGTCCACGGAACATGTGCAGGTAGATCACGATGAAGAAGGCCGAGGCGCCGGTGGAGTGCATGTAGCGGATCAGCCAGCCCCAGTCCACATCGCGCATGATGTATTCGACCGAACCGAACGCGAGTTCCGCATCGGGCTTGTAACTCATCGCCAGCCAGACACCGGTGAGTATCTGGTTGACCAGCACCAGCATCGCCAGGGAACCGAAGAAGTACCAGAAATTGAAGTTCTTCGGGGCATAGTACTGGGCCAGATGCTCGTTCCAGACCTTGGTCATCGGGAAACGATCGTCGATCCAGCCGACAAAATTTTTCATAGCGCTCATCAGGCTGCTCCTCCATCGGCACCGACCAGGATTTTGGTGTCGGAGAGATACTGGTAAGGGGGAATTTCCAGGTTCTTCGGCGCGGGAACGCCGGAAAAGACCCGACCGGCCAGATCGAAACGGGAACCGTGACAGGGACAGTAGAAGCCGCCGAGCCAGTCCGAACCCAGGTCTTCAGGAGCCACATCCGGACGGTAGGTGGGGGAACAACCCAGATGGGTGCAGATACCCACCGCCACCAGGTACTTCTCTTTAATAGAGCGGGTTTCGTTCTTGCAGTAATCCGGTTGTTGTCCGGTGTCGTCGGAAGCCGGGTCCAGCAATCGGTCATCCAGCTTCGGCAAATCGGCAATATTCTGCTCGGTGCGGTAGACGATCCACACCGGCTTGCCACGCCATTTCACCCGCATCAGCTGCCCGGGTTCGAGCTTGCCGATATCGGCTTCAACCGGCGCACCGGCCGCCTTGGCCTTCTCACTAGGAGCCCAAGCCGCCAGAAACGGGTAGATCACGAATCCGGCACCTACCGCCCCGACTGCACTGGTCGCAAGCGTAAGGGTACGCCGCTTTTTCAAATCAACGCCATCTGCGCTCATATCATTTATCCCCGGCTACTGTCATGGGCGTTTGAAAACAAAACAGTTCCTGTCCCGCCCATATTTTCAGGACATTAGAATATACTTACATAAATTGAGAAAATTAACGGCGCATTCTCCATAATGTCGGCTTACTGGTCAAGGAGGATTGACGTCATTTTCGCAATTAACCCTATCCGCATGGTGTGTTTTTTTTGCCCGCCAATCAGCCCGAATCCCTTTAAATACGGTTACTTACAAAGCAATAAACCCTCAAACACAGTTCCTCGACTGAGTTCTTGAAATTCCGTTCACCCGCGATGCGGATGCGCTTTGTTCTATCGCTCAGCCTCGGGAACACCGCAAAGCAAGCGGTCGAATCCTGTGCGACCGGGCTTCATCACGGCGGTACTGGACCGGGGCTCCGATCAAACCGGGTTGTGCAGATCGCGGAAGCACCATTCCAGGCCGAAATGCTCCGCCAGATGCTGCCCCAGAGAGGCCACCCCATATCGTTCCGTGGCGTGGTGGCCTGCCGCGAAATAGTGGATGTCCAGTTCTCGCGCGAGGTGCACCGTGGGTTCGGAAATCTCGCCGGAGATGAAGGCGTCAAGACCCAGTGCGGCAGCTTGTTCGATGTAGCCCTGGGCAGCACCGGTGCACCAACCGATGCGCCGCAGGGGTTCGCGTCGGGCGGGGATGTGCAGAGGTGCGCGCGCCAGGGCCTGTTCGAGCCTCGTCGCCAGTTGCTGCGAATCGAGCGGGGGTTGCGTATCGGCCTGCCAAATCAGGCCCCCGGCGGCCGCAGTCGGTTCAGCCCCTGAGAAGCCGAGCCGATCTGCGAGCTGGCGGTTGTTGCCATACACCGGATGCGCATCCAGAGGGAGGTGGTAGGCCAACAGACTGACCCCCTGGCGGAACAGACTCGCCACCCGCTGGCCTTTGACGCCCCGCAGGGCTGCCGCCTCGCCCTTCCAGAAATAGCCATGGTGGACCAGCAGGGCATCCGCCCCCCAGGCCGCCGCCTCATCGACGAGGGCCTGGGAAGCGGTTACGCCGCCCATCAGTTTCCGCACCTGGACAGAGGCTTCCACCTGCACACCGTTGGGGCAATAGTCATCAAATGCCTCGACGGACAGCAGGTTGTTGCAGTAGGCTTCGAGTGTCAGGAGTTCGACCATGACTCGAATTGTAACGGGCCTGGACGCAATTCTCACCCGGCAAACCCACCTGGGCTGTCATTTTCCGGATTAGTCGTTCATGCGTAGATTCTTTTCATTGCTGTTGACCGCGCTCACGGCCGGGCTCGCCGGGGCCTTTGTGACCCTGTACATGATGCCGGAGCGGGTTATGACCGACCCCCCCAAGCTCAGCCAGGCCCCGCAGCAGACCCAGACCGAAGTATCCCCGCCCCCCCGTGCGTCAGGCCCATTTTCCTACGCGGATGCGGTGGACAAGGCCGCCTCCTCGGTGGTCAACATCTTTTCCACCAAGATCACCACCGAATCCCGGGCCCTGCGTTTTACCGACCCTCTGCTCCAGCACCTGTTCGGCGGCATGCTTCCGGAGAAGACCCGTCAGCGGCTCGACACCAGCCTGGGATCCGGGGTAATCATCTCGGACAAGGGTTACGTGCTCACCAATCACCATGTGATCGAGGGTGCGGACGAGATCAAAGTGGTACTGGCCAACGGTCAGAGTGTGGATGTCAGTGTGGTCGGAAGCGATGCGGAATCCGATGTCGCGGTGTTGAAGATCGACAGCAGCACCCCCTTGTCTGCGATCCCGATCGGCCACTCCGGAACCCAGCAGGTGGGCGACGTGGTGCTGGCCATCGGCAACCCCTTCGGCGTCGGGCAGACCGTGACCATGGGCATCATCAGCGCCACCGGCCGCTCCCACCTGGGAATCAGCACCTTCGAGAACTTTATACAGACCGATGCGGCGATCAACCCGGGGAACTCCGGCGGCGCCCTGGTGAATGCCCGGGGTGAACTCATCGGCATCAACACCGCGATCTTCTCCAAGACCGGGGGATCCCACGGCATCGGTTTCGCCATCCCTTTCGATCTGGCCGAGGGCATCATGAGCCAACTGATCGACACCGGGCGGGTGGTGCGTGGCTGGATCGGCATCCAGGGTCAGGACATGACGGACAAACTTGCCGAGGCATTTGGCCTGCAGATCGATACCGGCATCCTGGTCACCGGCGTCATGGAGGACGGCCCTGCCAACAAGGCCGGATTGCGTCCGGGCGATGTCATCACCAAGGTCGACACCACCGAGGTGAGTAACTCCCAGGACCTGATGCAGCGTATCGCCGGGCAACCCCCCGGCAGCCGCATCGAGATTGGCGGCTGGCGCGGCAGTGACCGGTTCACCCTGTACGCGATCTCCGGTGAACGGCCTAAATTCGACAAGTAGAGACTTAGCGCTCTCTCCGGCAGCAATGCCATCTGTCAAAACGGACCCTTGAAACCCTTCCGGTTTTCCCGGAGTTACGAATAGCTATACTCAAGACAGTCCGGCATCGAAGTCAGTCGCTCCGGACATCCAAGAAGACCCTTTGCCTGGGAGCCGGACCATGAGACATGCCGAAGAGATCGAACGCATCATCGATGCTGTCGGCAAATCCCTGGGCCAGACTATCACCCCGGATTTGCGCAGCCGTCTGCATCAGGCGCTGATCCGCACCCTTGACGAGACCTCCAGTCAGGGCCTCAAACCCCAGACCAAGCAGGTCACCATTCTGCTCTCCGACCTGCGCGGATTCACTGCCCTGTCCGAACATTATCCTCCGGACGTGATCATCGAGATTCTCAATTTCTATTTCGCCCGAATGTGCGAAATCATCTACCGCTACGGCGGCAGCGTCGACAAGTTCATGGGTGATGCGATCATGGCCCTGTTCGGTCTCACCGAACCCAGGAACGATGACCTGGAGCGCGCCATCGCCTGCGCGGTGGAGATGCAGCGCAGCATGCAGGAGATCAATGCCGAGAACATCAAACGCGGGCATCCCCGACTTTTCATGGGCATCGGCATCAACACCGGCGAGGTGGTGGCGGGTCATCTCGGTTCCCAGTTGCATCACGAGTACACGGTGATCGGTGACGAGGTCAACCTGGCCTCACGCATCGAGGCCTACAGCCTGCGCGGCCAGATCCTGCTCAGCGAACGGTCACACACCCTGGCGCGGAATTTCGTCGAATGCGCTGAACCGAATCAGGTCATGGTCAAGGGCAAGGAAGAGCCGGTCAGCCTCTACGAACTGCTCGCAACCCATCGTCCGCGAACCCTGGAGGTACCGAGAGTCGAGGCACGCCGCAGTCCGAGAGTGAGTGTCGACTTCCCCATCGTGTTCCAGCCCATTGAAGATAAAACCGTCTCCCGGGAGCGGATACCGGGTCGCGCCATCGACCTCAGCTACAACGGCTTGCAGGCCTACCTGCCGATCGAACTGGAAACCCTGTCGGATATCCGGATCACCCTGCAGACCTCGCTGATGAGCACACAGAGCAGTCATATCTATGCCCGCATCCTGCATAACCGGAGAACGCCCGACGGGTGGCTGAGTCGAATGGAATTCACCGGTATCGACGACCTCGGCCAGTCAGCCATCAAAAAGTACATCGACCAGGCCGTGAGCCGACGCTGACAAACTTCAAGCGGTGTGGCTGATCGGCACGCCCCGGACGGGCGCATACCGGCCGACGGGCAAGGCGCGCTCACCTCTCGACTACCGCAGCGCAATAAAATCTCCGAACAGGCTCCCGTTTCCCGCGGATTTTGTTATTATTTGCCTCTTTTTCAACCGATTTACCGGTCAATGGTCACGAAAAGACCGGAACCGTGAATCGATCCAACCTGACCCGCGAGCGGGTGGATATCCGGAAAAACGATGGACAAACTGATCATTCGCGGGGGCAACCCCCTGTCAGGCGAGGTTCGAATTGCCGGCGCCAAGAACGCCGCATTGCCGATCCTCGCCGCCACCCTGCTATCTGAATCCACCATGCGGGTCGGCAATGTGCCGCATCTGCACGACATCACCACCACCATGGAACTGCTGGGCGGCATGGGCGTCAGCCTGATGGTGGATGAGAAGATGGGTATCGAGGTGGATTCCAATACCATCCGCGAGTTCAGCGCCCCCTACGAACTGGTCAAGACCATGCGCGCCTCGATCCTGGTGCTGGGACCGATGCTGGCCCGTTTCGGACAGGCCGACGTCTCCCTGCCCGGCGGCTGTGCCATCGGTTCGCGCCCGGTTAACCTGCATATCGACGGGCTGCGCGCCATGGGCGCCGACATCGACGTGGAGAATGGATATATCCGCTCCCGCTGCAAACGCCTCAAGGGCGCGCGCATCGTCATGGACATGGTGACCGTGACCGGCACCGAGAACCTGATGATGGCGGCGGTACTGGCCAAGGGCACCAGCCAGATCGAGAATGCCGCCCGCGAACCGGAAGTGGTGGATCTGGCGGAATGCCTCAATCTGATGGGCGCCAAGATCAGCGGCGCCGGGTCCCCGACGATTACCATCGAAGGCGTCGACAGCCTGCATGGCACGGAGTACAACGTACTCCCGGACCGCATTGAAACCGGCACTTTCCTGGTCGCCGCGGCGATCACCCGGGGCAGCATAAAGGTCCGCGACACCCGCCCGGAACTGGTTGATTCGGTACTGCAGAAGCTGCGCGAAGCGGGCGCGGTGATCGAAACCGGCGATGACTGGATCAGCCTCGACATGCAGGGCAGACGACCCACCGCGGTGGATGTCTACACCGCCCCCTATCCCGCCTTCCCCACGGACATGCAGGCCCAGTTCACCGCGCTCAACGCGGTTGCCGAGGGGGTGGGCATCGTCACCGAGACGATCTTCGAAAACCGCTTCATGCACGTCCAGGAACTGCAGCGCATGGGGGCGAAAATCAAGCTCGAGGGCAACACCGCCATCTGCACCGGCAGCACCAAGCTGACCGGCGCCCCGGTGATGGCCACCGACCTGCGCGCCTCGGCGAGCCTGGTGCTGGCTGGGCTGGTCGCGGAAGGCGAAACCCTGGTGGACCGTATCTACCACATCGACCGCGGCTACCAGAACATCGAGGAGAAACTGGCCGGGCTGGGCAGCGAGATCCGCCGACTACCCAGCTGAGTCCGGACTCATGAGTAGACTTGCAGAGCCTCCGCCGGGAATCACCGGAGGGTCCGGATGCCTGTCATGAAATCTACTCAGTACACCGATCGCATCATTTGATATCCTAAGGGATTCCGCCGTACCCGAAACAACACCCAGATGAAATTCGACGCCCCGATCACCATCGCCCTGTCAAAGGGCCGCATCTTCAACCAGAGTCTGCCGCTGCTGGCGCACGCCGGCATCGAACCGGCCGACGACCCGGAAACCAGCCGCAAACTGATTCTCGACACCAATCACGAAGCGGTGAAACTGGTGATCATCCGCGCCACCGACGTACCCACCTACGTACAATACGGCGCCGCCGACCTAGGCATCGCAGGTAAGGACGTACTGCTTGAGCACGGCGGCGAGGGACTCTACGAACCCCTGGACCTGAACATCGCCCGCTGCCGTATGATGACCGCCGGATTCCCCGGCACAGTGCAAAACCGTGGCCGCCTGCGGGTCGCCACCAAGTACGTAAAAAGCGCCCAGCGCTATTTCGCCGCGAAAGGCGAACAGGTCGAGATCATCAAGCTCTACGGCTCCATGGAACTGGCGCCCATCGTCGGCCTGGCGGACATCATTGTCGACCTGGTGGAGAGCGGTAACACCCTCAAGGCCAACGGTCTGGTACCCCTCGAGCACATCGCCGACATCAGCTCGCGCCTGGTGGTCAACAAGGCCTCCTGGAAGATGAAGCACGGTCTGATCATGCAACTGCTGGACGCTTTTCGCGAAGCGGTCAGCGAGTCCACAGATTAATATCCCCACATCCGAAGGGCTTCCGCCATGAGCGACATACGCCAACTTTCAACCCGTGACAGCGACTTTCAGCAACAGCTGGACCGGCTGCTTGCCTGGGAATCGGTGTCGGATACCGCCGTCAACGATACGGTGAACGGGATCATTCAGGATATCCGCAGCCAGGGCGATGCCGCCCTGATCGACTTCACCCGGCGCTTCGATCGCTGGGAAGCCGCCAGCGCCGCAGACCTGGAGATCCCCCTGAGCCGCCTGAAGCAGGCCTGGGACAGCATCCCCGCGGAACAGCGCTCCGCCCTGGAGGTCTCGGCCCAGCGTATCCGCGCCTATGCGGAACACCAGGTGATGCAGTCCTGGAGCTATACCGAGGCGGACGGCACCCTGCTGGGGCAACAGGTGACCCCGCTGGACCGGGTCGGCCTGTATGTCCCCGGCGGCAAGGCGGCCTACCCATCGTCGGTGCTGATGAACGCCCTGCCGGCCAAGGTGGCCGGGGTGGCGGAACTGATCATGGTGGTACCGACCCCGGGGGGCGAACTCAACGAACTGGTGCTCGCAGCAGCCCACATCTCAGGGGTGGACCGGGTCTTCGCCGTGGGTGGCGCCCAGGCCGTGGCGGCCCTCGCCTACGGCACCGAGAGCGTGCCTCCGGTGGACAAGATCGTCGGTCCCGGCAACATCTACGTGGCCACCGCCAAGCGGGCGGTGTTTGGTCAGGTCGGCATCGATATGGTGGCTGGCCCCTCGGAGATCCTGATCCTGTGTGATGGCGAGACCGATCCCGACTGGATCGCCATGGACCTGTTCTCCCAGGCGGAGCATGACGAAGATGCCCAATCCATCCTGGTGTGTCCCGACGCGGACTACCTGGCCCGGGTGGAGGCGAGCATCGACAAACTCCTGCCCACGATGGAGCGCCAGGAGATCATCGCCACCGCCCTGCGCGCCCGCGGCGCGCTGATTCACGTGCAGGACCTGGACCAGGCCATCGAGGTGGCGAACCACATCGCCCCCGAACATCTGGAACTCTCCCTGGCCGATCCCGAAGCAGTGGCCTCGCGCATCCGTCACGCGGGTGCGATCTTCATGGGCCGCTATACCGCCGAGGCGATGGGTGACTACTGCGCCGGGCCCAACCACGTGCTGCCCACCTCGCGGACCGCGCGTTTCTCATCGCCTCTCGGAGTGTACGATTTTCAGAAGCGTTCCAGCCTGATCATGGCATCCCCTGAGGGCGCCGACACCCTGGCAGCCACTTCCTCGGTGATGGCCCGGGGCGAGGGACTGACCGCACACGCCCGCTCCGCCGAGTACCGCCTAAAGGACTGACCCGATGAACCCCTATTGGAGTCCCAAGGTCGCCGACCTGTCCCCCTACGTACCGGGAGAACAGCCGATGCGGGACAACCTGGTGAAGCTGAATACCAACGAGAATCCTTACGGGCCTTCACCCCGGGTGATCGAGGCGATCCGCCGCGAGGCGGGCGACGGGTTGAGGCTCTACCCGGAACCGGACTCCTACCGACTGCGTCAGGCGGTGGCCCGCTACCATGACCTAGACCCGGCCCAGGTGTTTGTCGGCAACGGCTCGGACGAGGTGTTGGCGCACACCTTCTTCGCCCTGTTCCAGCAATCCCGTCCGATCCTGTTCCCGGATATCAGTTACAGCTTCTACCCGGTGTATTGCGAACTGTACGGCATCCATTATCAGACCATTCCCCTGGAAGCGGACTTCCGCATCGACCTGAACGCCTACCAGGTCGAAAACGGGGGCATCATCTTTCCCAATCCGAATGCCCCCACCGGCCTGTTGCTCGGACTCGAGGCGATCGAGGGCCTGCTGGAAGTAAACCTGGATTCGGCGGTAGTGATCGACGAGGCCTATGTGGACTTCGGCGGAGAGAGCGCGATCAAGCTGATCAACCGGTTCCCCAACCTGCTGGTCACCCAGACCCTCTCCAAGTCCCGTTCCCTGGCCGGCATGCGGGTCGGCCTGGCATTCGGCCATGAAGAGCTGATCGAGGCCCTGGTGCGGGTCAAGGACAGTTTCAACTCCTATCCCCTCGACCGGCTGGCCTCCCGCGCAGCCATTGCCTCGTACGAGGATGAGGCGTATTTCCTGGAGATCCGCAGCCAGATCATGCTGGCCCGGGACTGGGTGACCCAAGAACTGCGTGCCCTCGATTTCGAGGTCCTGCCCTCCTCGGCCAACTTCGTCTTCGCCACACCGCCCAACCGGGATGCCGCAGGCCTGGCCGCCCGCCTGAGGGAGCAGGGAGTGATCGTGCGTCACTTCCGCCAACCGAGGATCGAGTCCTACCTGCGCATCACCATAGGTACGCCGGAGGAAAACCGACGCCTGATCCAGGCCGTGACTGAAACGCCGACGTCTTAAAACCTGTTAACACGAATCGAATACACCCTGTTGTGCCTGTAAATCACCAATCAAGGCGCGCAGAGCAAAGATTTGGTCATTCCAACAGAACGACGAGCAACACGGAGATGCGGTTTTTCAAACGCAACCCGCAGAGCGTATTCGATAACGGATTAGTGTTAACAGGCCCTAATGAAAAAATATACAAAACAGTTATCGCGATTTAACTGTATCCTCAGCATGGCCATGGCTGTTACTGCCCGTGCCGACCCCATTATCGAACCCGGAGTTCTGAATGGCTGGTGGCGATCCATTCTGATAAAAGACGGAGATGGCATAGCGCAGGAGGTGCAATATTATGCATTCAGGCGATACGGCAAGATGTATGCACTGAATAAAGAGAGTTGCCGGGTTTTATTCAAGATACGGGAGAACATTGAAGATTCCGGCCAACCCGGCACCCTGCGCACCGTCGACCTCCAATCCGGCAGGACAGGTTTCTACACTTATCTATATGAGGATGACAAATTACACCTCACATTCTACAGCGACTCACGCAAACACAGTCAGGCCCCCAGCGCCTCCGAGTCTGACTCCAATGTTTACCGCACAATCAGCACCCGGATACCCAATCCCGGCTGCGCTGAACCGGAACCGAATTTCCCAAATGAGCCCGCCATTCAGGCGCCTTACTCTTTCGATAAAACCAAGTCGCCTTTCTGGTCGGAAGATTGCGATAACTTCTCGAAAAATTATTGGTTCATCATGGACGAGCGTCCGGATCGACGACACCCTATCTATATCGGCAACGCCATTAAGGCCATTCCTTTTCCCGGTCTTCACGACATTGAAAATGTCTATAAGGACGAAAAAATTAAATGGATCACTCAAGATGAGGTCTCCATCGCCAATCCCGATAAAGATATGGGATGGACTGGCACAAAAACATTTTATCGATGTGCTCCACCAAAATAGTCTATGTCGCATCGAGCAACAATCTGCTAATCATGCCCGCCTAATGTCAGGATTTTCATCAGTAGCCTAATTCCCACGCGAATACAAACACATCCAAACGAGGCAATACCAGCGGGTTCGGATATGCGTTCCCACGCAGAGCGTGGGAACGAGGCGTCTGATCTTCGCCAGATCCAGGCGGTGAGAGAATCCCTCTGACCGGGATTTCAACACTGAGGTTCGCTACACCTCAGCCAGGAGTCGCTCGATCATGGACTCCGCCTGGCCCAGGTAACCGCCACCGAACAGGTTGAGGTGGTTGAGGATATGGTAGAGATTGTAGAGGGTCTTGCGGGTCGAATAACCCGGTGATAACGGCCAGGCCGCCTGGTAGGCATCATAGAAACGGCGGCCGAATCCGCCGAAAAGTTCGGTCATCGCCAGGTCCGCCTCCCGGTCTCCGTAGTAGACCGCCGGATCGAAGATCACCGGCAGACCCGAGCTGTCATAGGCCAGATTACCACCCCACAGATCGCCGTGCAGTAGGGAAGCTTCGGGGGCGTGCTCCAGTAACACCGGAAAATGCTCCAGCAGGCGCTCCCCTTTCCGCTGCAGAGCCCCGCTGTAGCCGTTGCGTGCCGCAAGTTCGAGTTGGAACCCGAGCCGGTTTTCCCGCCAGAAGGTCACCCAGTCCGCCATCAAACTATTGGGCTGATGGGTGGAGCCAATGGTGTTGTCGCGTATCCAGCCGAAGCCGGACTGGGTGTGGCGATGCATCGCAGCCAGACGTTCACCGGCGAGCGCGGCGCCGTCACGGGCTCCGTGTCCCATCTCCACGAACTCCATCACCAGGTAGGATTCACCGTTGCTCAGGCCACTGCACAGCGGCTCGGGAATCCGCAGGGTGCGGGTCTGCGCCAATGCCCGCAGACCATCCGCCTCGGCCTCAAACATATCCAGCAGGGCCGCCCGGTTCAGCTTGACGAAGAAGTTGCGCCGGCCGTCACCCAGGCGCACCCCGGTATTGATGCAACCGCCGCCCATGCTGCGCGGTTCCTGGGGATTGAATGCCTCCCCGGTGGTCTGAGCAATATGCTGCGCGATAATCTGCCAATCGGCCATAGTCACACCCCAATCTCACCAAGGCGTACCGATCCAAACCACTCTGGGGTACGCAAAACAATTGACCTGAGTCAACCTTATTCACATGTTTCTAATGCTGCACCACAACAATCCCGTAAATACAACTTTTATTACTATTAGAACTCTTTAATAAACTGTAAGTAATTGTATTGTCTATAATTTCACAAAAACGGCAAAAAACTGGCCAATCTAAAAACATTTCAACGGACACAAGGACTAAGGGCATTTGTCAGATTTGTTTCCACAAAGTTATCCACAATAGCTGTGGACAAACTTTGATCCCCAAAAACCCCGTTAGCGACCTGTTTTCGCCCCCTTGTGGTGCACGCATCCCCCTCACAGCCAATCGCGAAATCGCATCCATACCCCCACCCCCGCGGCCAGCAGCAGCATGCCTGCCACGACCAGGAGAAACCCCCAGGGATTGTCCACCCCGGGCAGCCCCATCACATTCATGCCGAACACACCGGTGAGAAAAGACAGGGGCAGGAATATCGCGGTGACCAGGGAAAGCACGTACATACGCTGGTTCTGCTGCTCGGCGATGCGGTTGCGCAGCTCCTCCTGTAGCAGGATCGCGCGTTCACGGGCAAGATCCAGATCCTCCACGTTACGGGTGGTGCGATCCGACCATTCCCGGAGTTCGAAGGCCTGGCGCTCGTCGAGCAGGTCGGAGCGCAGACGGTACATGGCATCGAGGGCATCCCGCTGCGGGGCAAGATAGCGCTTCAACTGGGCCGTACGACGCCGCAACTCGGTGAGCCGACGCCGCACCTCGGTGGAATTGAGGTTATCCAGCGCCTCTTCAATGGTCTCCAGGGCATCTTCGGTTTCATCCACCACCTGGCCGATGCGGATCACCAGCCGCTGCACCACCTCGAGCAGGAATTCTCCGGTGGTCGCCGGACCGCATCCCTCATCCAGGGCCTGCCGCACATCCTGAATCGACATCAGGCGCCGCTGAGATTTGCGCGCCGTGACGATCAGCCCGTCGATCAGCCACATCCGCAGGGAGACCATATCCTCCGGATCCGCGTCCTGGTTGAGATTGACCCCCCGCAGCACCATCAGGACGCCTTCACCCATTGCGGTAGCACGCGGCCGGGTCTCTGGGCTGGTCATCACATCGATCACCGATGCACTCAGTCCAAGATCGCCCATCACCGTGGCGCAATCCGGGTCGTCGCTCTGCATATGCACCCAGAGGATCGCCCCCGGGGTCTCCGGCAGGGCCTTCAGGGACTCGGCACTCCCCCGGCCATCGAGTTGGTAGATGTGAACGATGCTGTTTGCCAGAGGGGTTGAAGCCATGGGCGCTCATCCGTCATCCGAGGTTGATGAATCCGTTCAGGTAACTGGGAACCACATTAGGTGATTTACACACCGATGACTACCCCCCAGACATCCGCACCAGGTGCATTACAATCGCTCCTTCTTCGCCACCCGGGAGACCTTCCAGGGATTCCACCGGTCCGCGTAAGAGGCCTTGTGGATGAACTCCATGAGATAGGCGTAGGTTCTCACTATCCTGAGAAACAGACCGGTGTACAGGGGCATCAGGGGGAGATAGAGAATCAACAGCAGATCCTTGCGCCGCATACTCTTGTTGAGCAGGACTACGGCGACCAGGAACTCCGCCAGATTGGCGAAGGTGTAGAGCAGGTAGTTGACGACGATGATGTTCTGCAGCAAGGCTCCGTAGAAAAAGATCACCTGCGCCACGTAGAACCACCACTTGATGTTCAGCACCAGGTTGAAGAACAGGTTTTCCACCGATGAGGCGAAATTCGAGAGACGGAAGTTCGCGGTGGGCAGCAGCACGTCGAGATGCTTGCGTGCACGGAAGCGAATCATGGAACGATCCCAGCGAAAACGCTGCCGCGCCAGCACCCGGAATTTCACCGGCACATTGGTGTAACACACCGCATGGGGTTCGTGCACCACCTTAAGCCCCAGCTTGCGGATCTTCATGGTGATATCCCCATCCAGACCCGGACCCACGTCCCAGCCGCCAAGGCGGTCCAGGGTATCTCTTCGAAAGGCCCCGTAGGCACCGGCGATGATACGCAGGATGCCGAGCATCGAGGAGACCGTGCGGCCGGTTGAGATGCCCTTGAAGTACTCGATCGCCTGGGTTCGGGTCGCCATGCTCGCATCCAGGTTGGCGACCCGGATGTCCCCGCCCACCGCAGCCACCTGGGCATCCAGGTAGAACGGCAGCAGTATGGTCTCGATGGAGTCGTGACGCAGTTCGGAATCCGCGTCCAGATGAATGATGAACTTGCCTTTCGAATAGTAGAGCGCGGTGTTGGCCGCCGAGGCCTTGCCGCCACGCACCTCGTTGCGCACAAACTGATCGATATGGCCTTCTCTCAACAGTTTCCGGCAGATCATCTCGGTGTCGTCATCCGAACCGTCGTCGACGATCACGATCTCCAGGTGCTTGTAGGTCTGTCGGGTGAGAGATTCCGCCAGGCGTGGGATATGTTTGCCTTCGTTCTTGCCGGGAACGATCACCGAGACCAGGGGTTTTTCATGGTATAGCAGGCTGCGAGCCTTGACCCGACGCGCCCGGTTGCGTTTACGTCTGGGCAGGTAGAGCGCCAGGATCAGGATATCGAACAGCACGTAGCGGGTCAGATCGAACAGGAAAAACGGCCAGAAGTAACTGATCAACTGGGCGGTGGTAAGGCCTTCGACGAACCGGTAGGTTTCAGTCAGCATGGTGTTCGTTGAGAAAGCCTTCGAGTAGCGGAGTCAGTTCCAGCGTGGGTTCCACCGCATGGATACGCGAGACGATCTCGGGACGGGTGCCGAGACTGGCCTCGAGCAGTTCGGCAACCCCCTGGTGCAGGCGCTGTTCGACGATGCGCGCATCCTCCTGAGAGGTTTCCGTGAGCAGCATCAGGAACAGGGACTCATTGCGGCTGCTGACCAGATCCGAGGTGCGCAACATGGCGAAGAACAGGTTCGCCAGCTCTTCATAGACCTCGCTGGTGCGCTCACCCAGGGTGAGGTAGATCGCCTCCAGTCCCTTCACGTCGAACAGCAGCAGGCTGGAGATCGATTTCTTGTAGCGGGTGATACGTGCCTTTTCCACCGCCACGAAGCGTTCGAACAGGTCCAGGGGCAGCAGTTGCAGGCGCCGCTCAAGAATCGAGGCGAACAGGGAATCGAGACCGAACAGCGCCGCGCTCTCCCCCAGCATGCTCAGCTTGTAGGCCTCGATGTCCCGGTGTATCTGGTATTCCGGGGGCGCGGTTCTCTGACAGTCGTAGCAGGTGGTGGCAATCTCCGGCTCCTGGAACCGGTGGTCACAGCTCAGGCAATGATACATCACCGAGGGTTTGTCATAATCCACCCCGATCTGGCGCAGGGTGTGATCGCATTTGGGACAGACCAGGCGGTCCGCCTGTTTGAAATCCTCCAGTTCCGCGGTATAGCCACAGCGGAAATGGTGCACCAGATCGTCCACGTGCAGGGCCTCGGACTGGCAATGGGGACAGGTCTCCTTGAAGTTGAGAAATGCACAACCGCAACTGGTGCACTGGTGGGTGCGGGTAATGAAGCGGGTCTGCACCAGATGCTGTTCGCGGAGGAATTCCAGGGTCTGCCAGAGACTCTGATCGGATTCGCCGAAGAAACTCTCAAGACCCGGGTAGGCATAACCGCCCCGGCTGCGTATCGAGGGACGCGGCTCGATCTCCCGGTTGCGGCTGTAGAGGTATCGCACCACCCGCAGCGCCGGATTGGTATCCGCTTTCAGACGCTGTTCCTGCAGGCGGTTGATGCGGCGGTTGACGGCCTCGATCTCATCGAGGATTTCCGACGGCCATTGCGCCTGCAACTGCCGGGCACTGATCTGCAAATCCGCCTGACGGGTCAGATCGGCGGACAGCTCTTCCTGGTGGCTGATCAGCACCAGGGGTTTGAGGTAGACCGAGGGCAGCAGTTTGTTGCGCAGCTGTTGCACCGCCAGGCGGGCCCGGATTGGATCCAGGGTATCGATGAGAAAGCAGTCCGCATCCGCCCCCGTATCCAATCCACGCCAATCGTTTTCGCTGTCCCGGGTATCGAATGGCAGCCGCAGCGGGTTGTCCGCGCCAGTAATCAGCAACGCCTGATTCATTTCACCCCCTTCACGGACACATCCCGGCGATCGAAACCAATCCACGCCTGGGCAACTTGCGCATCCAGCGGACGGATCACAACCCGCATCGAGGTGGCCTCCGGCTGGTAGACATGAAATTCACGATCGGGGAAACGGTAGGCGGAGGCCTCGAATTCGCTGACCTCCCCCAGGGTCGATGCACCGTCAGGAAGGATCACCTCTACCTGCTGCCCGATGCTGACTGGCAGTTCCTCGTCGATTTTGCCGAACGCCTCGACCTGAACCAGGGGCTGAGTCGGCATCAGGACCAGCAGGGTCTCCTTGCGGGCCACCACTTCATGAACATGCCGGTTGACCGCCAGCACCCGACCATCGACCGGCGCGACCACCCGCTCCCGGCCGCAGTCCTGCTGCGGCGCCTGCTCCCTGGCATACACCTGGATCTGCTGTTCCTGCAGGCGGATCTGCTCCTCGAGCAGGGCCCGGTCCAGCGCCACCTCGTCCAGGTCCCGTTGCAGTGCCCGCTCACCGCCGCGATCCTCGCGCTCCAACTCCAGCACCCGGCCCATACGGCGCTCATCCAGCTGCTGACGCTGACGCGCCTGAAGACGGGCTTCACGTTGCCGCAGGGCATCGAACTGCACGCGGTCGAGGGCCAGTTGGCGTTTCAGCTTATCCAGGTTCCTGTCCTGCAACGGTTCGCAGGTTGCGCCGGTATCGATTGTCAGCAACAGCTCGCCGGCTTTCACCGGCTCACCCTCAGCGACCTCTATCGATAGGATACGTCCTCCATCCAGCCCCGCCACCTTGATGCGTTCGACCACGACCTGTCCCGCGATCTGAAAGGTGGTGATGTAATTGAAGGTAAAAATGATCAGATAGATCGCCAGCAGGGCAAGAAACGCAAGATACAGCAGATGGGTGATCCGCGAGCCGAGCGACTTGGGCGCCTTGCCTTCCGGGCCCACCACGACAAAACTTTTCTTGTTCCTGATTCTCATTTATGGGCTATCTGCGAGGTTCACATAGGTGGCCAGGTCATGCAGGGCGTAACGCTGCACCCCCAGTTCGGAGACCAGCTGACCGATCACCCTCTCAAGTCGGGGTTCGTCCTGAAAGTCCTGGGGGCGCAGGGCAATCACCACCTTGCGCGGATCGAGTGATGGCAACACCTTGCCAAGTCTACGTTTCAGAGCGGCCGGATCGGCGATTTCATAAGCCATCAGGTAGACATGGTCAGCAAGCCGGCCGATTTGCGCGTAGTCCTGCGCATCCCAGTGCAACGGAACCGAAACGGACAGGGACACCCCGGCACCGAGTTTTTCCCGGATTGCCCGCAGCAGCCCAAGATAGCGCTCCAGGTACTCACGGCGCCGGGTTTTGTAATCCGCCAGGGTATGGGGTTCTACATCGATATTGAGGCTACCGGTCAGCCCCGCCAGGCGTTCCAGGCGCTGCAGCACTTCAGGCTGACGGGCGGGATCCAGCCAACCATTGTCACCGGTGAGGATTTCCACCGACACTCCGCGCTCACGGCAGCGCTCTATGAAACGCTCTAATTTCTCCGCCACGACCCGTTCACTGCCGCTGACGATCACCCGACTGACGCCCTTGGCCCGGAGAAATTCCAGGATCAGCGGGTTGCGCATGCTGTTGAAACCCGCCGACCAGATGTACAGCGCACGGGCTCCGTCCCGCGCCCGGTAGTCGCTGCCCTGCAGCGCGCTCAGGCTCACAAGTTCCGGACGGTAGCCTATTCCGGCCCGTGCAAACACCGTGTGTACCCGGCGATACATCTCCTCCAGGGCGCGTAACAGTTCCACCGAACCATCCAGTAAACTGGCCATGCGGCTGACGGCCGCCTTGAAGTCGGCGGATTCGGGCCGCCACACATACCGCCCAAGACTCCTGCGCAGCTGTTCATGAGCGGCGAGGTAGCGATAGCTCTGACGCACCACCCGTTCGCGCTGTTCCAACAGTTCCGCGTAGGCCAGTTCGGCCCGCTGCAGACGCTGCTGGAGACCCAGTTCATGGGATTGCAGGGCATCCTTGCTCAGGTATTCATGCGCCACCTGGGCGCGTTCGCTGGACAACAGCGGCATGGAGAAGGTCGCCCCGAGTGCGGGACCGTTATCCCGGCTGTCCTCCTGGACCTCGTAGCGCAGGTATAAGCGCAGGCGGGTATCGTCACTCGCTTCCCGTTGCGCATCGAGGATGGTCTGCTCCAGGTTCAACAGACGATCCCGGTCCGGATCCTCCAGAATACGCGCACGCACCGAAACCATATCGATATCCGGCAGCAGCGGCATCCCGGCTACGCCGCTCTGCGGCGGTTGCCCGGAGTCCCGTTGCAGACGGCGAAAGTGTTCCCGCGTCGCCTGGAGTTCCCGCTGGCTGTCGAGCAGGTCATCGAGGTACAGCGTCCCCATCCAGTAGCTTTGCCGCTGGAGGGAAGAAATCCGCGTGAGAAATGCCTCCTTGAGATTCAGCAGGGGTATCCAACGCGGGGCGAAACTGTCCCGTGTCGCATCATAACGGCAGCGTTCAAGGGTTTCACTGAGACTGGTTTTCGAGCGCAACGCCTCGCGCTCCGCGCGGGCTTCCGCGAGTCGGGCGAGGTGGCGTTTTTCGCGATAGCCGTTATCCAGCACCTGCCAGGAAAGTCCCACGTAGGCACGCTGATTCTCATCCAGGGTATCGGAGTCGGAGTCCCAGTTATCACGAATACCCGCATCGAAAAAGAGGCCCAGGTCCTTGCGACTTACATCCGCCTCGGCGAGATAGGCCTGCTCGCGGTAATTGACCGGCTGGGATTGGTCACAGGCGGTCGTGAGCAGTTCCCGGGATACTTCCTCGTGCGGATCGGCGCTCATGATCCGCTCGAGCCGGTCTGCACTCTGCCTCAGCCAGGCCCAGTAAGCGTCGACCTCAGCCTCCGGCGAGGGGGTTTGCACAATAGCGATCGACTCCGGCCCGGGCGCAGCATCCCCGATGCTGTTCGCCTCCGAACCAAAGCTTGCCAATCCAATTGCAGCCAGGAAACACGGAACGAAACGGCTCACCATTTACCAACGTAAATTCAATAACATTCGCAAGGGTATGGGATCATTTCGCCTATAGTCAAGCAAACAACTGTGAAGCGGAATCCCGCATCGGGTGATGCCTCAGCCTTGCTACTATCCGGCAGCAGCGGGATCACTAGGTCGTGCAGCCAAACTCGCCGCCACAAACCAGCAACAGGGCCAGCCAGCCGATTGCCATCATCACATAGCCATACAAACCCCAGTGTCGTCTGGACCGGGAGACCAGACCGACCAGGCACAAGGGTCCCAGCATAAGGTTTCCCAGGACGAACAGTTTGTGTGCCCAGTGCCCACCGGAACCGGGAGCATCAAAACTCATCAGTGTGGCCAGCACGATGGGCAGGGTGATCAACACACCCAGACTGTTGGCGATGACGAATACCCAGTGGTAAGCGCCTCTGACAGGCGGCTCTCTGAGTTCCGATTGTTTGTGCGCGTTCAATCCCTGATCTCTGTTTGAAGCTAAGGTCCGCTGGATAATACGCCACATCACTCGCTCTACAAGCCCTAACCGACAACATAGAAACGCCCTTGCGACCCGCTCGTACAACCATCAAGCATGGATTATCGGCACGCCATTCCCCCGTGATAGAGTGCCCACATGGAATCGGAGTCTATCCTGCAAATCGTACTCGCCGGCCCCCTGCGGACCGCCTTCGATTACCTGCCACCCGCACGGAGCGACCTCAAACCAGTCCCCGGCTGCCGCTTCAAGGTCCCGTTCGGACGCGGCAGTCGCATCGGCCTGCTGATCGCGGTCAGCCCGGATTCCAGCCTGCCGTACAAGGACCTCAAGCGGGCGCTCAGGCAACTCGATCCGACCCCCCTGCTTGCACCGAAGGACCTGCATTTGCTGCGTTGGGCCGCGGACTACTACCAGCACCCGCTCGGTGACGTCATCTTTCATGCCCTGCCCGTCAACCTGAGGAAGGAGCGGGATCAACAGACATCGCGCAACGATGGCTACCGGATCACAGTAACGGGCCAGGCCACCGACCCCAAGACGCTGCTGCGGGCGCCCAGGCAGCGGGCCGTCCTGCAATGTCTCGAAGGACATCATCAAGGAGTTGGCACCCGACAACTGCTTGAGGAGACATCCGCCTCCCCCGGTGTGCTGCGCAGTCTGGTGGAAAAAGGCTGGATTGAAGCCTGCCCGACAGGCACCGTTGCGGCTCCCAGTCACCTACCACAGGCGTTACCTCACGCATTGAATCCACAACAGCAACAGGCCGTTGACGAGGTGGCTGAACACCTCGGTCAGTTCCAGCCGTTTCTGCTCAACGGCGTGACCGGGAGCGGAAAAACCGAGGTCTACCTCCACCTGGTCGAAGCGGCCTTGCAGGCCGGTCGCCAGGTGCTGGTGCTGGTGCCGGAAATCGGTCTCACCCCCCAGTTGCTGCAGCGCTTCCGCCTTCGCCTGGGCGATCGGGTCCTGGCCTTGCACTCCGGACTCGCGGATGGAGAGCGGGAACGGGTCTGGCAGACTCTGCGCATGGCCCGGCAACCGGTACTCATCGGCACCCGATCCGCGATCTTCTGCCCGCTCCCCAGGCTGGGGCTGATCATTGTCGATGAAGAGCACGACCTGTCATTCAAGCAGCAGGAGGGTTTCCGCTATTCCGCCCGGGATCTGTCCCTGGTGCGCGCCCGGCAGGATGACTGCCCGGTGGTGCTCGGTTCCGCAACCCCTTCACTCGAATCCCTGCGCAACGCGCAGGAGGGACGTTACCGGTTACTGCGCCTCGCACACCGCGCCGCCCAGTCGACACTGCCCAAACTGCAACTGCTGGATATCCGCAATCTGAGACTGAGTCACGGACTCTCACCGGTGATGATCAGAGAACTGCAACAAACCCTGGCGAATGGTGAACAGGCGATGGTGTTCCTCAATCGACGGGGCTATGCACCGATGCTGACCTGTCATGCCTGTGGCTGGCTCACCGACTGCCCACGCTGCGATGCCCGCATGACCCATCACCGTCAGAAGCATCTTCTCTGGTGCCACCATTGCGGTCATCAGCAACAGGTACCGGATCAATGCCCCGAATGCGGCAGCCCCGAGTTGCGCCCCATGGGTCAGGGCACAGAGCGGCTGGAGGAACGGCTCAATGAACTGTTTCCCGACACGCCCCTGGCAAGAATCGATCGGGACACCACCCGCCGCAAGGGCAGCCTCGAACAGATGCTGACTGACATACGCAGCGGTCGCTACCCGCTGCTGCTCGGCACCCAGATGCTGGCCAAGGGTCACCATTTTCCACGCGTCACCCTGGTGGCGATACTGGACGTGGACCAGGGACTGTTCGGCGCGGACTTCCGCGCCGGGGAACGCATGGCGCAACTAATCCTGCAGGTGGCCGGACGGGCCGGACGGGCGGAGCGCCCCGGCAAGGTGCTGATCCAGACCCGGCATCCGGATCACCCGCTGATGCAGGTATTGATCCGCAGGGGATACGATGCCTTCGCCGAGGAGGCGCTGGCTGAACGACGCCTGGCCCAGTTACCACCCTTCACGCACCAGGTGCTGATCCGCGCCGAGGCGAATGACCCACGCCACCCGGAGGGTTTCTTGAATCAGGTGCTGGAGAGCAGCCCGACCCCAAACGCACAAACCGGGATCGAGTTCTGGGGACCGGTTCCGGCGCCGATGGAACGCCGCGCGGGCAAAACCCGGGCGCATCTGCTGGTTCAGTCCCAGCAACGCTCAGAGTTGCACCAGTGGCTCAAGGCATTGCTCGGGCACATCGACCAGCTGCCCCTGAGTCGTCGGGTTCGCTGGTCGCTTGATGTGGACCCGCAGGAGATGTTCTAGTGGGCCGCTCGGTATTTTCGGTAACTCTCAGCCGATCACAAGCGGTACTGACTCAGTCTTTCGCGAGTTCCGCCGCAATGACCGACAGATCCTCGTGCCGCACATCCTTGCCGGTGACCAGGAAGATCACATAGCCGCCGATGTTCTTGGCATGACCGCCGATCCGCTCCAGGGCGCGTAATGCCAGCACGATGTCGACCACCAGTCCCACATTGCGGTGATCTTCCATGACGAAGGTGGTGAGACGTCGCAGGCTGGCGCGAAACTCCTCGTAGAGGTCCTCGTCCTGGCGAATCACCTCGATAGCCATGTCAATGTTCAGGTCGATAAACGCCTGCAGACTCTGGGTCAGCATCTCGTCGACGGATTCCGCCATGCTGTAGATGTCATGCAGAATCTCGCTGCGCGGAGGATTCTTGTCATTGTCGTAAAAGTGGATCGTCAGGTTGGCGATCTTGCGTGCCTCGTCACCCACCCGCTCCAGGTCCGCAACGGTCTTCTGCACGGTCAGGATGTCCCGCAGATCCTTGGCCATGGGCTGACGCCGGGCGATCAGTTTGATGATCTCCTCATCCACCTGGATGTCGATCTCATTGAGTTTGCGGTCCCGGTCGATGACCTGGCCGGCAGCCTTGGGATTTTCATCCTTGAGGGTCTGCACCGCTCGGCGCAGCTGATCCAGCCCCAGGTTGCCCAGCTCCAGCACCAGTTCATTCAGGTGATCGAGCTCCTTATTGAACGCCTTCACGGTATGCCCAGTAATCATTTCGTTCATAGTTGTTCTCTAACCGAAACGGCCGGTAATGTAGTCTTCCGTCAATTTATGCCGGGGTGCGGTAAAAATCTGGTCCGTCTCCCCCACTTCGATCAGCTTGCCGAGGTGGAAGTAGGCGGTTCTCTGACTGACCCTGGCAGCCTGTTGCATCGAGTGGGTAACGATGGCGATAGTGTAGTTCTCACGCAATTCGTCGATCAACTCCTCGATTTTCGCAGTCGCTATGGGATCGAGGGCCGAACAGGGTTCGTCCATCAGGATCACTTCGGGACTGACGGCGATCGCCCGGGCGATACACAGACGTTGCTGCTGTCCGCCGGAGAGTCCGGTACCGGGTTGATCCAGGCGGTCCTTGACCTCGTTCCACAGTCCCGCCTTGATCAGCGAGGTCTCGACGATCTCGTCGAGATGCGACTTGTTGTCACTCAATCCGTGAATACGCGGACCGTAGGCGATATTGTCGTAGATCGACTTGGGAAACGGGTTGGGCTTCTGAAACACCATCCCCACGCTGGCGCGCAGCGGGACCACGTCAAGACCACCGTCGTAGATATCCAGCCCGTCCATCTTGATCTGTCCGGTCACGCGACACGAATCGATGGTGTCGTTCATGCGATTCAGGCAGCGCAGGAAGGTCGACTTGCCGCAACCCGAGGGTCCTATCATGGAGATGACCTGGTTTTTCCCAATATCCAGAGAGACATCGAAAATCGCCTGCTTTTCGCCATAGAAGACATTCACGTTACGGCAGGTCATGCGGGGATCATCCACATGGATTTCACCCACAGTGCCTTCACCAAGTTTATTCTCAGTCACCTTTGCCTCTGCATCGTCAGCTGTTGTCGGGACAAAACCTTCTGTGTTGACGGCTGTCGTTTCGTTCATGTTTGGATCCACCATAAAATATCGTAAGCGTCTTGACTACCAACGCCGTTCAAATTTCTTTCTCAGCCAGACAGCCAGCAGGTTCATACTGATGAGGAACATCAGCAATACCATGATGGCTGCAGAGGTGCGCTCCACGAAGGCGCGTTCCGGGCTGTCGGCCCAGAGATAAATCTGCACCGGCAGCACCGCGGAGGGATCCATGATGCTGCCCGGAATATCGACGATGAACGCCACCATGCCGATCATCAGCAGCGGCGCGGTCTCACCCAGTGCCTGGGCCATGCCGATGATGGTACCGGTGAGCATGCCCGGCAGAGCCAGGGGCAGCACGTGATGGGTGATGGTCTGCATCGGCGAGGCGCCGACCCCAAGCGCCGCCTCACGGATCGAGGGCGGTACCGATTTCAGGGCCGCGCGACTGGCGATGATGATCGTTGGCAGGGTCATCAGGGCCAGCACCAGGCCGCCCACCAGGGGCACGGAACGGGGCAGGCCGAATAAGTTGATGAACACCGCCAGGCCCAGCAGGCCAAAAACGATGGAAGGCACCGCGGCCAGATTGTTGATGTTCACCTCGATGATGTCGGTCCACTTGTTCTTCGGCGCGAACTCCTCCAGGTAGACCGCCGCGGCCACACCCACCGGGAAGGCGATGGCCAGACAGATCAGGAGGGTGAAAAAGGAACCCACCGCAGCCCCGCGGATACCCGCCAGTTCCGGCTCACGGGAATCCCCCGCGGTGAAGAAGGTGGTGTTAAAGCGTTTCTCGATCCGTCCCTCTTCCTGCAGGGCGTGAATCCAGCGCAGTTGATCGTCCTTCACCCGCCGGTCCGACTCGGGCAACCGCAGATCGATGTGGCCCTTGATCAGCATGTCCACATCGTCATCCGCCTCGACCCACACCGTCTCCTGGGTGCCGATCAGGGTGGGATCGTTCATCACCCGCTCGCGCAAGCGGTGGTCGGCACCGGAACTGACCAGGCCGTAGAGGCGTTTCTTGTCACGCCGATTGCTTACATCGGGGAACATCTCCCGCATCGCGGCCTTGACCACGGCCCCGTAATTTCCCTGCGCGAGCACCTGGGGATCGGTCTCCCCGAGCGGGGCGATACGCTCGGCATCGTAGGTTACGTCCAGTTTGATGAAGGTCTGCTGAAACGCGGTGTAACCGTTGGAAAAGATCGTGATGAACAGGAACGAGACAAACACCAGGCCGGTGACGATCGCGCCCAGCCCCATCCAACGAAAGTGTTTCTCACGACGATACCGCTTGTCGAGTCCCGCCGAGACCCGATGCATGGTCGACAGGTGGTTCTGGTCTTGATTATTCATACTGTTCCCGATACTTGCGCACGATATGCAGCGCCACCATGTTGAGCGCCAGGGTGATGACGAACAGCACCAGGGCCAGTGCGAAGGCCGCCAGGGTCTTGGCGCTGTCAAACTCCTGGTCACCCACCAGCAGGGTCACGATCTGCACGGTGACCGTGGTGACCGCCTCCAGGGGATTGGCGGTCAGATTGGCGGACAGGCCCGCGGCCATCACCACGATCATGGTCTCGCCGATCGCCCGGGAGACCGCCAGCAGCACACCGCCCACGATACCGGGCAGGGCCGCGGGAATGATCACCTGGCGGATGGTCTCGGAGCGGGTCGCGCCCAGCCCGTAGGAACCGTCACGCATCGCCTGGGGAACGGCGTTGATCACGTCGTCGGAGAGCGAGGAGACAAAGGGGATGATCATGATACCCATCACCACGCCCGCGGCCAGAGCCGACTCGGAAGAGACCGACAGGCCGATCGCCTCACCGGCGTCACGGAAAAACGGCGCTACGGTCAACGCCGCAAAGAAGCCGTAGACCACGGTGGGTATGCCGGCCAGCACCTCCAGCACCGGCTTCGCCAGAGTACGGAAATGCTTGCTCGCGTACTCCGCCATGTAGATGGCGGACATCAACCCGACGGGTACCGCCACCAGCATGGCGATCAGGGTGATAAGCATGGTGCCGGCAAACAGCGGGATCGAACCGAAGACCCCCGAGGAGCCGACTTGGTCGGCGCGGATCGCGGTCTGCGGAGACCACTCGAGTCCGAACAGGAACTCGGTGAACGGAATCTGTTGAAAAAACCGAATCGATTCGAACAACACCGACAGGACGATGCCGATGGTGGTGAAGATCGCCAGAGTGGAGCTGGAAAGCAGGAAGAAGTTGATCGCCTTCTCGACCCGGTTCCGGGCGCGCTGCTCGGGGGAGATTCGGCTTCTGGCCCACACCGCCCCGGCGATTGCGATACTCAGCGCGACCACGAAGAGTGCCGCGTGACTGATTCTCATGAGTTGGGTGTAGCGGTCTGCGGCCTGCTGCATGGTCGCGTCCACCCCGGATGACACGATATTGCCGCTGGCAAGATTGCGTACGTCGTTGAGAACCAGCTCGAAACGGGACTCAGGCAGGTTCTGAATCTCCTGGGGCAGCCCATCCACCACCAACCCCATGACCACGCTCTCCTCGAACACGATCCACAGAACCAGCAGCAACAGGGCCGGAATGCCGCACCACAATGCGGTGTGCAGTCCGTAGTAGGAGGGCAGTGAGTGGAGATCCCTGACCCGGCCATTGACCAGGCTCAGAGACCTTTTGCGGCCGAACCAGTAGGCCAGGGACATCAACCCCAACAACAGGATGATGAGCGTAGACGTATGCATAATCGCTTACCGACAAAAACGGCTGCCTACCGTATCCGGAAGGCAGCCGCCAGGACCAGCCTGATTAGAGTTTCAAGGTTTTCAGAGCCTCGACATCTTCCTTGAATGCCTTTCGCTCGGCGGCCGGCATCGGGATCAGACCCTTGTCAGCCAGATAACCTTCTTCACCCCAGGCCTTGTCGCTGCTGAACTCGGCCAGATATTCCTCGATACCGGGGATGGTGCCGACGTGCGCTTTCTTCACGTAGAAGAACAGCGGACGAGAGACCGGGTAGCTGCCATCGGCGATCAGTTCGAAGGTGGGTGCGACACCGTCGATCAGAGAACCCTGCACCTTGTCGGAGTTCTGATCCAGGAAGCTGTAGCCGAACACGCCCAGGGCGTTCTTGTTGGCTTCCAGTTTCTGCACGATCAGGTTGTCGTTCTCACCGGCTTCGATGTACTTGCCATCTTCACGCACGGTGTGGCAGACGCTCTTGTAGGCCTTCTTGTCCTTCTTCTTCATCGCCTTGATCCAGTCGAAGGTCTTACAACCCCCTTCCATGGCCAGTTCAGCGAAAGCGTCACGGGTACCGGAAGTGGGGGGGGGTCCCAGCACCTCGATACCGATATCGGGCAGATCCTTGTTCACCTGCTTCCAGGTGGTGTAGGGATTGTCCACCAGCTTACCGCTATCGGGATTCTTCGGATCCGGCACCTGTTTGGCCAGGGCCAGGAAGATATCACGACGGGTCACTGAGAACTGAGGGGCAGCTTTGGAGTTGGCCAGGGCGATACCGTCATAGCCGACCTTCACTTCCACGATGTCCTTCACGCCATTCTTGTCGCAGGTCTCGACCTCGGATTTCTTGATCCGACGCGAGGCGTTGGTGATATCAGGATGCTCGACACCGACACCGGCGCAGAACAGCTTCAGACCGCCGCCGGAGCCGGTCGACTCGATCTTGGGGGTCTTGAACTGGGTCGTCTTACCGAACTGCTCGGCAACCACGGTGGCGAAAGGATAGACTGTGGAGGATCCCACGATACTGATGTAGTCACGCGCAGCGGCCATGCCGGCGAAACCGGTCAGGGAAACCGCAACGGCTGCGGAAATCAGCTTCTTCATAATATAATTTCTCCCTCAGAGAGTGTGTCTGCCGTCCATATGAACGGCGTACTGTATTTCAGTGGTGCAGAGCATAGGCGTCCAAGATGAACACTGGATGAGCGTAATGTTACAGTTTTGTTACATCCGCTCGGAAAACCGGTAGCCGGCTCCCCGTACCGTCTGCAACAACTTGTCCTTGCCGGTATCTTCCAGGGCCTTGCGCAGGCGCCGGATATGCACATCCACCGTGCGTTCCTCGATGTAGACGTTGGTGCCCCAGACCCGGTCGAGCAGTTGACTGCGGGAAAACACCCGCTCCCGATGGGTCATGAAGTAGTGCAGCAGACGGAATTCCGTGGGTCCCAGGTCCACCACAAGCTCTTCCGAGGTCACCCGGTGACTCACCGGGTCGAGTTGCAGTCCCTGGCAGTTGAGCACCTCACCGGCCAGCAGGGGGGAGACCCGACGCAGGATCGAGCGGATGCGCGCCAGCAGTTCCCGGGCGGAAAACGGCTTGGTGACATAGTCTTCCGCGCCAATCTCGAGTCCCCGGACCTTTTCACTTTCCTCACCCTTGGCGGTGAGCATGATGATGGGAATGGATTCGGTGTCGCTGTCCTGCTTGAGACGGCCCGCCAGTTCGATACCGCTCATCCCGGGCAGCATCCAGTCGAGCAGGATCAGATCGGGCCGTGATTTCTTGATGAAGCCGATCGCCTGGGTGGCATCCTCGACGACATCCGCCTGGAAGCCGTCCTGCTCCAGTATGAAGCGCAGCATTTCACCCACGGCCGGTTCATCGTCCACGGCCAGAATTCTTGGTATCGCCATCTCCGTTTCCTAAGTCATCTGATTGATCTGCCCGGTATTAAACAGCAGATTTGTTACATCCAAATGACAATGGGCGGGAGTTGTCATCCTCGCCGGTTCCAGCGGGTACAGCGGATGGAATGACGGATGACAGAATGCCTCAGGGTGCGAATGTCCCCCGCAAACCCGGGACTTCAGCTGCAATCCAGAGCGGTATCCAGGGGGGGCGTATTGAGCAGAGAGCCTGGCCGGCCGCGTAACCCGGATTGACTCACCACCCAGTCGTAGAGCTCCGGCTGGGGTTTCCAGAACATCACCCCGATGCCCTCGGGTTGCACGTGGGTCACAACCCCCATGATCGACCATTGACGGCCGCCACGGAACAACTCAAGCTCCACCAGCGCTCCGGTCAGCATGGTCAGACTCTCGGTGCTGAGGAAGATCCCCTGCACGGAGCAGTTCAATGCCTTGGCAGGCATCAGCCGCTGCTTGCGGTAGCGGATATAGACATCGCCGTCCATGGGATGGCGTTTGCAGTAGCGTTTTTCGACTGACATGACTCTGTTTCCGTCTAATTGGGTACGCTCGCAGTCTAGAAGGGGCAGATGACCGGGGTATGACGTTGCAGTGAATGGTTTTTGAACCGAGGCCCGGTAAGCCCGCAAGTCTGCGCCCCGCTGATCCCGTGCACCCGCGAAATGCCTCAAGCCTCCCACGTTTCGGGCAATTCCTGGTATCCTTGCCCACCCCAAAACAGGTATTGGCCACAGCTATCATGAAGAAACAAATCGAGGACCTGGTCTTTTCGGCACTGCAGCAACTCGCCGACCAGGGGGTGATTCCCGAAGCGGGCCTGGCACGGCCCAAGATCGACCGCACCAAAGACAGCAGTCACGGTGATTTCGCCACCAATACCGCCCTGGTGCTGGCGAAATCCGCCGGCCGTAATCCCCGCGAACTGGCTCAGGCCCTGGTCGAGGCCCTGCCTCACTCCAGCCTGGTGGCCAAGTGCGAGATCGCCGGCCCGGGGTTCATCAACTTCACCCTCGAGGCGGACGCCTATCATGCGCTGATCCCGCAGATTCTCACTCAGGGTCATAAATTCGGCCGCAGTGACCTGGGGGCCGGCAAACGGGTCCAGGTCGAGTACGTCTCCGCCAACCCCACCGGCCCGCTGCACGTGGGTCACGGCCGGGGCGCCGCGTATGGCTCAGTGGTGGCGGACCTGCTGGAGGCGGTGGGCTACCAGGTGCACCGGGAATACTATGTCAACGACGCCGGCCGGCAGATGGACATCCTTGCCACCTCCGTGTGGCTACGCTACCTGGAACTCTGCGATGAAACCCTGACCTTTCCCGCGAACGGCTACAAGGGTGACTATGTATGGGACATCGCCGCCACCCTGCACCGGGACCACGGCGAGGACTACCGACATCCGGCCACTGAGGTGTTCACGGGGGTTCCCACGGACGAGCCCGCCGGCGGCGACAAGGAAGCGCACATCGACGGACTCATCGATCAGGCAAAGCGGCTGCTCGGCGACAACCGCTACCGGTTCGTTTTCGAACTGGGTCTGAACGCCATTCTCGATGATATCCGCGACGACCTGTCCCTGTTCGGGGTGCGTTATGACGAGTGGTATTCGGAGCGCAGCCTGACCGAATCCGGTGCGGTGAACCGGGTCATCGAGCGGTTGCGCTCCGCCGGTTATCTGTATGAAAAAGAAGGCGCACTGTGGTTCCGCTCCACCGATTTCGCTGACGACCTGGACCGCGTGGTGGTCCGGGAAAATGGCCAGACCACCTATTTCGCCTCGGACATCGCCTACCACCTGGACAAGCTGGAGCGCGGTTTCGACCGGGTCATCGATATCTGGGGCGCGGATCATCACGGCTACGTACCCCGGGTCAAGGCCGCCCTGAGCGCCCTTGGCAACCAGGCAGACAAACTCGACGTGCTGCTGGTGCAGTTCGCGATCCTCTATCGCAACGGCGCCAAGGTGCAGATGTCGACCCGTTCCGGTGAATTCGTCACCCTGCGGGAACTACGCAAGGAAGTCGGCGCGGACGCAGCGCGATTTTTCTACGTCATGCGCAAGTGTGAACAGCACATGGATTTCGACCTCGACCTGGCCAAGTCCCAGTCCAACGACAACCCGGTCTATTACGTCCAGTATGCCCATGCACGCATTTGCAGCGTGCTGCAGCAGGCGGCCGAACAGCAAATCGTCATCGAGAGCGACCCCCAGGCAGTGGACTACGGCCCACTCTGCGAACCCCACGAACAGGCCCTGATGACCCGCCTGGCGAAATACCCGGAGATTCTGGAGCTTTCCGCGCTCAACGAGGAACCTCACCAGATGACCCATTATCTGCGGGATCTGGCTACGGATTTTCATACCTACTACAACGCCCACAAATTTCTCATCGAGGATGAAGGGCTGCGCAATGCCCGACTGCAACTGATACTGGCGACCCGCCAGGTGTTGCGCAACGGCCTGGGTCTACTCGGGGTCAGCGCCCCGGAAAAGATGTGACATGGCAGATTACAAGCATCGCGCAGGGGGCGGTAAGGCCCGCGCCAGACAAAGCTGCAGTTGCGGCTTTCATCTGTTCGCCGGACTGGTGGCCGGGGCCTTCCTGATGGGCCTGGCCTGGCTGCAGCTCGGTCCGGAGCTGGCCGACGGCGAGGTCCCCGGGATCAAATCGCGGCCACAGCCCAAGACCGCACAGGAGTCCCCACCCCCGGCGCCGAAGCCCACCTTCGAGTTCTATACCATCCTGCCCGAGATGGAGGTGCTGATACCCGACGAGGAAATCGTCACCCCGGAAGAGCCACCGGCAACGCACAAGCCGAAACCCAGTGAAACCAACACCGCATCGGTCTCTGATCACGGGGCCTACATCCTGCAGATGGGCTCATTCCGAAAATATCAGGACGCGGATCGTCTCAAGGCACGCCTGGCGCTGATCGGCATCGAGGCAGAGATCCAGAAGGTCAGCATCAATAACCGTGACACCTATCACCGGGTACGCAGCGGTCCCTACACCAGTCAGGCGCAACTGAATTCAGCACGTAAGCTGGCCCGGGAGAACGGCATCACCAGCTTGGTGATCAAACTCAAGAACTGACCACCACATCCTGTCCGTGCAGCGCGTCGACTACAGCAGGCCGTCAGGAAGCGCGTGCCTGTACTGAGCCGGGATGAGAGATATCGGCCCACGGCGCATTGAAACATAACTCTCATGAACTAGAGTTGGTAAGGCCTGCCAAGACGAATCCGATGGGTCTGCTGCGGCTGTGTCAGCGTCCAGCCGATTCGTCTTGGCAGGTCCTTATGTCTCTTACGATTGGCGCGATTGAATTCAACCTTTCAGGATAAAACTCGGGAAGGGACACCCGGGACCTCCATGGATTTTACCGGATATCGTTTTCTCTGGCGCAATCCGAGCAAGCCATTCATCACGGGCGATGCGCACCCAGCCGGCGGGTTGAGTGTGGATTCACATTCCGAAAAAAAATAACGGGGTATGTCTAACAATGAGCAAAACATCAACATTCCTTGCCGCAGCGAGCAGTGCTGCATTGCTGGCGGTTTCTCCCCTCATGGCATCCGAGAACGAGCATGAAAAAATGGACTACTCGACTTCGGTTGAGAAAACCTATTCCACGAGCGACAGTCACAGCAAAGGCGGACATGGTTCTTCATGGGGTTACCAGGGTTCCATGGGGCCTGCCCACTGGGGGGAGTTGAGCAAGGAGTACCGTCTCTGCAAGGATGGACTCATGCAGTCACCCATCGATTTCAACCACGCCTTTGATGCACAGCGCATCAACCTGGATCTGAACTACCAGGCGGCACAACTGGAAATCGAAAACAACGGACATACGGTCAAGGTCTCCTACCCGGAAGGCAGCTACCTGAGTTTTTCAGGCCAGCGCTACAAATTGCTGCAGTTCCATTTTCATTCACCCAGCGAACATACCGAAGGCGGTAATTTCCATCCGATGGAGATTCACTTCGTGCACCAGGCGGATGACGGTACCCTCGCGGTGATCGGCGTGTTCGTCGACGAAGGCGGAGAAAATCTCGCGCTGAGCGAGATCTGGGATCACTTGCCAAAACACACCAGTAACAAGCAGAAGGTCAGCAAGGAGGTGATCAACGCCTACGATATGATTCCCAAGGATGTGGGGTACTACCGCTACATGGGATCATTGACCACACCGCCCTGCTCGGAAGGCGTCAACTGGTTTGTCATGAATCAGCCGATCCAGGCCTCCAAGGCCCAGATCGACGCCTTCACGGCGATCATGGAAGGAAACAACCGTCCCGCCCAGCCGGTCAACCACCGCTTGGTCGTGGACCTGTTATAAAGCCAAACCCGGTCACCCGGCACCGGAATGCCGGGTGGCACATCCTCTGCGCGTTGCGTCACGACGGCACACCCTCTAATCCCCACCACCACCCCCTGAGCATGTAGAATGCGCCTGCAGGCCGGTCGAAGTTCGCTTACGGCGCCGATTCAGCCTGTGACCGCCCAGATACCTGCGATCGGAAACGCCATACCATCGAGTCCTTTGTGTCGCCCCGAGGCGAACACTCAGGCCCAAGGTGAATCGGCCGTGACCGCCGGTGATCACTCGATAACGGAGACACACACGCACATGACAACCCTTCCACCCTGCCCGCAATGCGGCTCCGAATACACCTACCCGGATGGCACTCTGCTGATCTGCCCGGAATGCGCACATGAATGGAATGCAGAGGAACCTGCGGACTCACACGGGGACAGCCTCAGAGTCCTCGATGCATACGGCAACCCGCTCAGCGACGGAGACAGCATCAGCGTCATCAAGGACCTGAAAGTCAAAGGCAGTTCATCCGTGGTCAAGGTAGGCACCAAGGTCAAAAACATCCGCCTGGTCGAGGGCGACCACAATATCGATTGCCGGATCGAGGGTATCGGGGCAATGAAACTCAAATCCGAGTTCGTCAAGAAATCCTGACACGGGAGCGGACGTCATACCCGCCAGCCTCGGCCTGTGTCACAAAAGATTCACCCCTCGATGAGATAACTGACATACAGCAGACCTAGCATTGGTAGATGCGGAAACACTGTACAGAGAAGGGTGCCAGGGAGGCACAGTTACTGATAGGGAACTCGGTTGCATAACACAAACAAGGGAATGATTCGTTCTTGAAGTGGCCATCCGGCCACTTTTTTTTGCCCCTCGCCCCCGATGCTGCTGAGGGAGTCAGTCGGCCGGGCAGTCATCCGACCTGAAGAACACCGCCAGCCATACCGTAACGACCTGCGGGTCGGTCCAGGCCACCCGGTGTCCGCGATGCGCCGGTATCTCGAGATAATCCCCCGTCTTCAGTTCAACATCGGGACCGTTTTCGAACTCCAGCCGGGCATGCCCCTGCAGCACCAGCACCCATTCATGCTCGTCCTGATCGTACCAGCCCTGTTCCGGGGATGCCTGGCCCTGGGAGAGAATACGCTCGATACGCACCGATTCGTGGCGCAGCAGTTCGTCAAACCGTTCCACCGCGAGACCTTCAGGCAGTCCGTCAAGCAGGTTGTGCTCAGACATGGGCGGATTCCCCGGAGCGCTCGTGTTGTCTGGTTTCACCGTCTCAACCACCCACCACCCGTGTCTGGGAAACGGCTTCCGCCCTGGTACGCCTGACGGGGAAATAGAGCCGTCTCAGATAGCGGTTTCGCTCGATGAGCCGCTTGATCAGCAAAGGCATCGTGACACTGAACAGGTAGGAGGCGGTCCCGGTGATCAACAGCCACTCGGACGAGAACAGTCGATCCAGCAGGCCCTGCATCTTGGCGCCAAGGGCATAGTGAAAAATCAGGATAAACAGGCTCGCGGAGCCAAACGCCTTGAAAAAGGCCCTGATCCGGGAAACCCGGGAGAAATAGTAGGCGCAGGACAACATCAGGTAGATGCCGGCGAAAGCCGCCAGGGTGGCCATCAGCGGTTCACGGTAGCTTCGGGTGTTCAGATCTGTATAGGCCTGGGTGAACAACACCACCGAGAAAAACGCGGCCCCCATGACGGCCATCACCCATGGGCTGGGGACAAATGCCTTGACCCGCTGGCTGAGAAAGTGACCGGCAAGAAAGAAGGCCATGCTGAGACAGATGAAATCGACACTGAACGGCAGGCCCGGCAGAGGATAGGCATGGCCGAACAGAGTAACCGAGCGGTCCCGGATCAGATCCAGACTGAGCACGCCCAGGAGAATCAATCCCGCGCAGAAGATCAGTTGAAACCACCCGTAACGGGAGTCGAGACGCAGCATACGCACCAGCAGGTAAGACACCATGAACAGTGCCCAGAGATGGGTCAGGAACCACATGGGTATCCAGCGAATGGTGTAGCCGGTACCGTAGAGGATACCCAGCGCCTCTTTCAACGCTCCTTCTCGACCCAACAGGATCGTGGTCAGCAGGAGTATTCCCAGGGTGACAAAGTAGGGTTTGAGTAATGCTTCTGTCTTATGCGCAATAAAATCCCTGGGCGCTGCAACCGCACTGAAAAACACCCCCGAAAGGAAGAAGAACAGTGGCATACGGAACAGACCCATGGCGTGGGTCACGTCAGTGTAGATATGCGCGACCTGACTATGGTGAAAAGCCACGAGCAGAATACTCATGCCTTTTGCCACATCCACCAGATCAACCCGTTTCGCCATACGCAGTTCACCCTTGTTAGAGCCTGATCATTCTTCCGGAACCCATTCCTGGAAAACCGTAACTCCATCACGCTTCGAACGATACTATTGAAGATTCGCCACCCCTCATTATCTCAATCCAGCAGAAACTTGCGAGAATTTCAGGCGCTGGATTCCCAGTCCGGCGCCGGTCTGGCGGATGCACACCTCATCATCCCGCTCCAAGGGCGCAGGATCCCGGTGCTACAATCTCCCAACGACCCCTCGAACCTCTTGCGGGCATCAGGGTCAGACCCTGGGTTGTCCCGTCACTTCGAAACCCCGATGGATAAAATAAAACACTGGGCCTACCCGGCTCTCGAGAAAAGGGATCTGCGGCTCGACTTCATGCGCGGCCTGATCATGATCTACGTGGTGGTGGTACATCTCGAGTACTACTCCCTGTTTTCCATGCTGGCCTGGGAGCGCCTGGGACTGGTCTCCAGCGCCGAGGGCTTCGTCATGCTCTCCGGGCTGGTGGTGGGGCTGGTCTACGGTAACCGGGCCCGGACCGAAGGTTTGCGCGCCGCTGCGGCCAAACTCTGGCAGCGGGCCTTCAAACTCTACCGGGTCAACCTGTTCGTCATCCTCAGCATCGCCCTGTTCAGCCTGCTGCCATTCCTCAACAGCTTCGAGGTGACCCACTGGTGGGTACCCGATCAACGCGACCATGCCTTCGCCCTCTACCCGGCCGAGGCCACGCCCTGGTGGATCTGGTTGTGGAAGACCCTGAGCCTGCAAATCGGTCCTCATCAGTTTCAGATCATCGGCCTCTACGTGATCCTCCTGAGTCTTGCGCCTCTGGCAATCCGGGCACTGATGCGGGGACACCTGGCCTGGATACTGCTGTTTTCCTGGTCGCTGTATATCGCCAACCTGTTTCTCGGCTGGCATGTCACCCCGGCCCGCTTTGAACTGGGCTTTCCCCTGTTGAGTTGGCAAATGCTCTTTTTCAATGGCCTGGTGGTCGGATTTTACCGGGAACAGGTTCTGGGATGGCTGGTGGCGGAACCCAATCGCTGGTTCGGTCACCTGGCCGCGGCGCTCTGCATCGGTTTCATTCTGCTCGCCTACAACGCGCCTAATCCCCTGTTCTGGCCCTGGCCCACCTGGTCCTTCATCCCAGCGGAGCAATACCTGGAGTTGCGCGGCTTCTGGTTCGACAAGACCCTGCTCGGACCGGGTCGCGTATTGAACAATGTCACCTTGTTCGTCACCATGTACATTCTGCTGAGCCGGTACTGGCGGCTGTTCGAGCGATCCCTCGGCTGGCTGCTGATTCCTCTGGGACAGTCCTCGCTGTACGTGTTCACGGTACACATCTACATCATTCTGCTGGCCAGCAATCTGCCGATACCGATAATCGGCAACCTGTACTGGGGAACCCTGGTACACGGGACGGCAATCCTGCTGATCTGGCTGATGGTCCGACACCGGGTGCTGTTCAACTGGATTCCCCGCTGAACCCATCCAGGGGCTGTTAACACTGATCTCATGGGCAATGAGTATGAAAGACAACACCACTACTGATGAAACGGCTTGCCCCGTGCTCACTGAACCGGACCTGTCCGGGGTCGCGGTCGTAAAACTGCATCCCGAACCCGTGCTGCAAGACTACCTGGCAGCCATGCAACGGGCCAACGCGGAAGCGGATCAGCGCCTGGGTGAGCACATGCTGCTCTCCTGGTACGATCGGGACCGGGATTTCGAATCCCCCCAGCATGCCAGCGAATGTCATCAGGACAGCGCCATCCCGGGGTATGTGGACTACGGGATCTACCATGGCGCCACCCTGATGGTGGACATCGAGGATGGACGCTTCGTGTTTTTCTACCTGCCCGTGGACTTGTAAGCCCATGCATCGAATTCATCTCCTACCCGTGCTCCGCGTGGTTACGCAGACCCAGGCATAGAGGATCCTTTCAGGCTAAGACAATGCTGAGTGGTATGAGTATGCACTCCCACGCGGAGCGTGGGAACGAGGCTGGTTGTGACTCGTCCAGGGGTGCGAAACCGGCGATTGCAGCCAATCAGACACACAGCGACGGGCACAAAGCGGGACCTTCAATACCCCCCCTTCCCGTATGACACTCTGCTACACCCCGGCCAGCTTGAGGCAGTGAAAATGCTGCTGACCGGCTCAGCCGCGCCAGATGTATCGCTCCATGCTGGCGGGATCGCATTGTGTACAGGTGGTACCGCAGGCGGCTTTGGCCTTGACCACTTCCACCCGTCCCTTGCGCACCCACTGCTCGAGCATCCCGCGCACCGCGCCCGGGTCGGCATCCATATGCAGCGCAATATCCGCCAGAGAGGCTTCACCCCGCTCCCGCAGATAGTCCCGGATCAAGGCCAGCATCAGATCGCCTCCGCCCCGGTACCCTGCTGCTGTTTCAGGGACCAGTAACGCAATCCACCCACCACCGCCACCAGCAGGCTGACCAGCAAGACCACCCAGAAGAGTCCGCTCTGGGGATGATCCTCATAGGTGGCAACCTGGTAGAACAGACTGGCGCTGATGAAGGCGATGCCGGTGGACCAGGCCACCACGAAAGCGGCCCAACGCGCTCCGGCTTCCCGGCGAATGGCGCCGATGGTGGCCACGCAGGGGGAATAGAGCAGGATGAACAGCAGGTAGGCGAAGGCACCGGCCTGGCCGTCGAAGCGCGCCGCCATGGCGCCGAACACGTCCGCATTGACCGCCTGGGCCTCGGCAGCACTCTGCGCGGTAGAGAGGTCTCCCACGTCCATTGCCAGCGGATCGGTGAGCAGATCCTTAACCCCGAGCAGGTTCTCGGGAACCGTGGCCGCCGCTTCACGTATGGATTGCCAAAAATCGAAGGGCGCCTCCACCAGGCTGACTCCCGCTTCACGGTTGGCCAGATTGGTATACAGCGCGTCCAGGGTACCCACCACGGTCTCCTTGGCGAGAATCCCGGTAAACACCCCAACCGTTGCCGGCCAGTTGTCCTCCCCGATACCCAGGGGCGAGAGCACCGGTGTCACCGCCTTGCTCACTGCGCTGAGCACCGAGTGTTCGGTGTCTTCGTTGCCGAAACTGCCGTCGGTACCGATGGAGTTAAGGGTATTGATCACCAGCACCATGATCACGATCACCTGCCCCGCTTCCTTGATGAACAGCTTCACCCGGTCCCAGGTGCGCAGCAGAATCCCGCGCAGGGTGGGCATATGGTAATGGGGCAGCTCCATCATGAAACCGGCGCTCTCCCCGGAGAGCAGGGTCTTCTTCATCACCATACCGGTCATGATCGCCACCAGAATGCCGATCAGGTAGAGACCGAACACCAGGTTCTGCCCGGTCTCCGGAAAAAACGCTGCGGCAAACAGCACGTAGACCGGCAAGCGCGCCCCGCAGGACATGAACGGATTCATGAGGATGGTGAGTTTGCGCTCCCGGTCGTTTTCCAGGGTTCGGGTGGCCATTACCGCCGGAACGTTACAGCCGAACCCCACGATCATCGGCACGAAGGCCTTGCCGGGGAGACCGATGGAACGCATGAAACGGTCCATGACAAACGCCGCGCGGGCCATGTATCCGGAATCCTCGACCACCGAGAGGAACAGATACAACGCGGTGATGATGGGAATGAAGGTAGCCACCACCTGGACACCCCCGCCGGCCCCATCGGCAAGCAGCACCACCAGGCCCTGGGGCAGACCGATCTTCTCCAGCAGCACTCCGAACCCGTCGACGAAGATCGCGCCCGCCACCCCATCGAAGAAATCGATGAAGGCGCCGCCGATGTTGATCGCGAACATGAACATCAGGTACATCACACCGAGAAACACCGGTATGCCGAACAGGCGGCTGAGCACCACCTTGTCGATCCGGTCGCTGACGGTTTTTTCAAAGCGTCCGCGTTTACGGGTGACGTTCTGTGCAATGCTGTGGGCATGACTGAAGCGGCTGTCGGCGATGTGGATGTCCACCTCTTCGTCGACCCGGTCCTCGATGACCTGTCGCCAGTGGCTCACCTGTTCGCGCAGCGTCTCATCGGCGTAGGTCAGGGCGAAACTGTCCCACTCCAGCATTTTCAGCAATAACCAGCGGCGTTGCGCCTGGTAATGACTGTCCGGAAGCTTCAGACCCGGCTCCATTTCGTTGATCGCCTGTTCGACCAGGTCTTCCTGGGCCAAGGGAAAACCGCCGTTGACCCGCCCCGCGGCCAGATCCTGTATCGCGCCCTTGAGCTTGGTGACACCCTCCCCGGTCACCGCCACCACCGGCACCACCGGACAACCCAGGTCCTCGCTGAGGCGTTGGATATCAATCTCCACACCCTGCTTGCGCGCCACGTCCATCATGTTGAGCGCCACCAGCAGGGGCACGCCCATCTCCAGCATCTGCACCGTGAAGTAGAGATTGCGCTCCAGGTTGGAGGCATCCACGATATTAACGATCAGATCCGCCTCACCGGACAGCAAATAGTCCCGGGTGACCTTTTCATCCAGGGAAGACGCATCCAGGGAGTAGATGCCCGGCAGATCGACCACATTGACCTCTTCCCGGTCGATCATGAACTGGCCTTCCTTGCGATCCACGGTAACCCCCGGCCAGTTGCCGGTGCGCTGTCGAATTCCGGTGAGGGTGTTGAACAGGGCGGTTTTGCCGCAGTTGGGATTGCCCGCGAGTGCGACGGTCAGTCCGCGGCGCGCCTCGGTTGCCGGGGCGCTGGAAGTTTCGTGACAGGCCATGTCAGGAGACCTTATCGGCTTCCTGGGAAGGAACGATCGGTGACATGAGCAGCTTCTCCGCAACCCCCGCACCCAGGGCCACCCGGGTTCCTTCACTGGCGACCACCACCCCACCGCCGCGCCGTTGCAAAAGTTCGATTTCGGAACCCACGCGTAATCCCAGGCTGAGCAACCTATGCGTCAAATTTCGCCCGCCCATGACGCGACTGATGCAGGCACGGGAACCGACCGGAAGTCGGGACAGGCTAAGCAGTTCGTTTGTGACCGTGGAATCCAAAATTGCGCTTCCGTTACTGCGGGTGGTCGTCTCTAAATGTTAATGATTCTCATTAAAGCACGGCATTCGCCAGGATGCAATGCCCTGACGGGAGTATATGCCAAAACTCTAATTTACTGACAGCCTCTTGCGCAGCACATCGATGCGATGGGGCTTGAGGAAATGCGCGCCATCCTCCCCCAGGTGACTCAGGAACGCGGATTTGATGTGCTCGTAACGCGCGGCATCGATATCCAGGCGGGTGTGGGTCACCTTGAGAAACCTGGATTCGAAATGCTCCCAGGATTCATATCGGCCGGGCACATTGAGGAATACCTGCCCCTGCAGGCTCATACCCTCTCGCCTTGCCAGGGTCCGGATCGCCTCGAAGGCCCGCTCTCTGACCCGCTTTTCATCATGGATCATACTCATCAGGGCATTGAATTCGCCCTGGTAGACCGGTTCGGAAAAATACGCCAGGCCACCCGGCTTGAGCACCCGTTCGATCTCGTGCATGGCAGGCTCCATCAGTTCCGCGGGTACATGGTGCAGCGACTTGAGCATGAAAACGATATCCACGCTGCTATCTGGTTCGGATATGGACTGGGCCCCTTCCAGACGGAATTCCAGGTTTGCCAGCGCTTCCCCATCGATATTCTTGCGATGCTGGATCTCATCCACCTCGGTGGCGACGAAACGGGATTCCGGGAATCGCTGCGCCAGCAGCCGGATCATCCAGGCGGAGCCGCAACCGAGTTCCAGGGCCCGCACCCGGTCGAATGAAAGAACCCGTGTCATGACATCGAGTTCCTCCCCGGTTTCATAGGCCTGGGGATTATCGAGCACCATCGGTTGAGATGACATCACAGACTCCTGGGGTTAGCCACTTCATGGGGAAAGCAAGAGAACAGACCGGCCGGGCGGACCAAGGGACACACCCGGATGGGACATCCTTGCAGAAGAATTCTATCCGAATCGTCAACCGGTCCGATAGTTCACCCGGACGGTGTATCCGGAGCAGGCGCCACCGGCCCCCAGCTCCGGCAGGGATACATGAATACGCAGCCGCCCTGAGCGGATCAGGTTCGACCTGAGTCTGACCGTCGCTGGGTATACAGGACCGCCAACGCCATCAGTCCTGAAAGCAGGATCAAGCCCCACAGATTCAGACTCGGGACAGGCACCGCAGCCACCGCGGCGGGTGCAGCAGGAGCGATGAACTCACCAAAGGCGGCCCCATTGGGTACCCCGGGTATCGTCGCCGTTACCAGATTGGTTGTCGTATCGACGGCCAGTACGTTACCGGAGATGGAATGCGCAACATACAGAGTGGTCCCATCCGGGGTCACATCAACACCATAAGGACCATCCCCGGCGATGATCGTATCGACAACGGCATTGGTAGCGGCATCTATCACCAGGACTTCGTCATTTCCCGGAAGACTGACGTAGACAAAGGTACCGGCGGGATTCAGCGTCACATTCCAGGGCACATTCGCCACCGGCAGGGTGGCGATCACTGCGTTGAGGGCGGTATCGATAACCGAGACGGTATTGACGCCGCTATTGGTCACGTACGCCCGCGTGCCCGCTGGATTGACGGCAACCCCTACAGGAAAAAATCCCACCGTGATGGTAGCCGAAACGGTGTTCGTGGCGGTGTCGATGACTGAGATTGTATCTGCGCCCCGATTAGTCACGTAGACCCGGGTACCCGCCGCATTGACGGCCACCCCACTCGGCGTCATACCGACCGGTACCGTGGCCACGACGGTATTCGTCGCGGTATCGATAACCGATACATTGTTATCTCCCAGATTCGCCACATAGACCCGGGTCGCGGTGGCATTCACCGCCACACCGATTGGCGACAGTCCGACTGCAATCGTATCAACCACCGTAAAGCTCGCATTGTCGATGACCGATACCGAGTTGCCTGCCTGGTTGGTGACATAGACAAACTGACCGCTCGGATCAGCCGCAACGCCGTAGGGACTGCTGCCGACCGCTATGGTGCTGACGATGGCATTGGTTGCCACATCGATCACCGTGACTGTATTGCTGCCCCCACCACCCACATAGTTGGTGATATAGGCAAAAGGCGCTGCCAGTGAAGCACTGCTGACAAGAAAGAGCACCACGCCCCACAACAGTCGTTGAGAGGCATTCTGAAATTGTCGGGGAAGGGAGGGAATCGAACGTCCTTGTGAAATGATCCTTTGCCGGCCTGTCACTGCGGACCGGACTACATCAAGGAGTTTCATATCAAGCTCTATTTACCGCATAAAGTGTAAGAGAATAGCAGCACATTTCCGCGGGTCAACCCGGGGCCTGACGATTTCTACGCATGCACAGGCGAATGATTTGGTATGATTTTCCCCAGCATGCCATCCCATAGGTATTCCTGAAGTGATCCCCAAGACCCTGGTCAACTGGTTCGACAACCTGCGCCTGCAGCTCTCCCGGCAGGACGCGTTGCTGATCCTCTCCTTGCTGGGTCTGCTGAGCGGCTTTGCCGCCGGCCTGGTGATCGTGCTGTTCCGTCTGCTGGTGGAATCGGTGCAGTCCCTGATCCTGCCGGGCGGACTTCCCGAGAACTACGAAGCCCTCTCCTGGATGATCCGCGGTCTGCTGCCACTGCTCGGCGGTCTGCTGCTGGGACTCATGTTCCACCGGTTTGCCGAGGAGTTGCGGGTGCTGGGCGTACCCCGGGTTCTGGAGCGCCTGATCTATCACCAGGGTCACCTCTCCCTGCGGGGCCTGATCCTGCAGTTTTTTGGCGCGGCCATCGCCATCATCAGCGGCCATTCGGTAGGCCGTGAAGGCCCCCACGTGTTTCTTGGCGCGGCCAGCGGCTCGTTGCTCGGCCAATACCTCAGCCTGCCCAACAACAGCATTCGCACCCTGGTAGGCTGTGGCACCGCGGCAGGCATCTCAGCCTCCTTCGACACCCCCCTGGCGGGCGTCATCTTCGCCCTCGAAGTAGTGATGATGGAATACACCCTGATCAGCTTCATCCCGATCATGCTCGCGGCGGTCAGCGCCAACAGTCTGTCATTAATCGTCTTCGACGGTGAACGGGTGTTCGACATCGGGGTGTTTCAACTGGGATCCCTGCACGAACTGGCGATCATCCTGCTGCTTGGACTGGCCGCCGGCGCGGCCTCCGCCGCCTATGTTCACCTGATCCAGATCATCGGTAACCGTACCCGGTTCGTATCCACCCGACTGCGCTACGCACTCGCGGGTCTGCTGGGGGGGCTTTTCGGTATCGCGGTGCCGCAGGTCATGGGCATCGGTTACGACACGGTCAACCAGATCCTGCTCGGGGAGGTCGGCTTCGGCCTGCTGGCCCTGCTGGTGGTGGCAAAGCTGCTGGCCACCGCCTGCAGCATCGGACTCGGCATACCCGGAGGCACCATCGGTCCGGCCCTGTTCATCGGCGCCGCCCTGGGCGGGGTGATCGCCCCGCTTCCCGGGCTGTTGTTCGACGGCCCGGTATCGGATCCCGGCGTGTATGCGCTGATCGGCATGGGTGCGGTCACCGCCGCCGCCCTGCAGGCCCCGCTTGCGGCCCTGACCACGGCCATCGAGCTGACCCACAATCCGGACATCATCATGCCGCTGATGCTGGCCATCGTGGTGGCGAGCCTGAGCAGCCGGGAATTGTTTGGCAAGGCCTCGATGTTCCACACTCTGCTGGAGACCAGCGGCCGCCACTACCACACCGATCCGGTGATGCAGTCCCTGCGCCGCATTGGTGCGGCCCGATTCATGAACCGCAGCTTTTCCCAGATCGATGCACGGGTGGACCGTGACACTGCCCGGCGCGCCCTCGATCAGGAACCGGAATGGCTGATCATCAACGCCCCGGAAGACAAAAAGGTGCTGATGCCCAGCGTGGAGCTGCTGCGCACCCTGGAACAACGCCCAGACGAGGAACAACTGGACCTTCTGGCCATCCCGGCGACCCGCTACGAACTGGCCCCGATCCGCATGCAGGCCACCCTGCAGGAGGCCCTGGAGCAGCTCGACCGCAAGCATATCGATGCCCTGTACATCGAATGGTTCGACTCGGGTCACTACTGGCGCATCCAGGGGGTTTTGACCCGGGACCTGATCGAATCCGCCTACCGTTTCTGAAGCCGGCGTATCAGCGGACAGATTCCCCCCAAAAGTTCGCAAGAGCCCTGCCGGTTGCGCTATTCTTATACGGATAACCTGATAAAACATCACGAGGCAGCCCATGAGTGACGACAACGGCAATCCAGAGATCATTTACATCGATGAGCAACCCATTCGACTCAATGAACTGCTGTCGGATTACCAACACCTGAAGTCGGAAATGGAGCAGAGCCAGGTCACCGAAAAGAAGGCGGTGCGCCGCTATCAGCGGGAAGAGGAACTCAAGCCCTACCAGGCAGAGCTGATCCGCATGCAGCAGTATCTGGAAGACACCAACCGGCGCATGATCATCCTCTTCGAGGGCCGGGACGCGGCCGGCAAGGGCGGCACCATCCGACGCGTCACCCGTTACATGAATGAGAAGCACTACCGGGTGGTCGCGCTGGGCAAACCCACCGACGAGCAGAAGTCCCAGTGGTTCTTCCAGAAATACGCCACCCAGTGTCCCACCGGCGGCGAGGTCGTGCTGTTCGACCGCAGCTGGTACAACCGGGCCATCGTGGAGCCGATCTTCGGTTTCTGCACCGAGCAGGAGTACGACAATTTCATGATCGGCTGCCCCGGCTTCGAGAAAGACCTGGTCCGCCAGGGCACCATCCTGGTGAAACTCTATTTCTCGGTCACCAAGGACGAGCAGGCGAGGCGTTTCGAACGCCGCAAGACCGACCCGCTGCGGCAGTGGAAGCTGTCCGAGATCGACGTTCAGGCCCAGGACCGCTGGGACGAGTTCACCAATCAGAAGTACGCCATGCTCAAGCGTACCCATACCACCCATGCACCTTGGACCATCATCCGTTCGGATAACAAGCATCTGGCGCGTTTGAACGCCATGAGGGTGATCCTTAACTCAGTGCCCTACCAGCGGCTCAATGAGGAGTTGGATTTCGTGCCCGATCCGGATGTGGTGATTTCAGGCTCCCGGGAACTGGAACTGATGGAAGCCCAACGGCTGCAACAGGGCAAGTTCGTCAGCTGACCCCATCCACCCCGGGGTTCGCCATGCCTGAAGCGTCGGACCTGGTTGCCCTAGCTTTGAGCTGGATCGGATATTTCCTGATCCACTCCTGGCTCGCCTCCCTGCGGGTCAAATCCTGGCTGGCGAAACACGCGCCCCGCGGATTTCCCGCCTACCGCCTGGGCTACAACCTGCTGGCCGGAATACTGCTGCTGCCCCCCCTGCTGCTGATGTGGCGGCTCAATTCGCCCCCGCTGTGGACATGGGAAGGTCCCCTGGGTGTTCTGGCGGTCCTGCTGATGCTGCTGGCCTGTGCCGGGTTTGCCTGGTCCCTGCGCTGGTACGACAGTGGGGAATTTCTCGGCCTGAGCCAATGGAAGCGCCGCCAGCAGGACACCCGGGATCTGGAACGTCTGCATATCTCTCCCCTGCATCGCTATGTCCGCCATCCCTGGTACAGCCTGGGTCTGGTACTGGTGTGGACTCAGGACATGGATCCGGCCCGCCTGCTTTCCGCAGTGCTGATCAGTCTCTATCTGCTACTGGGATCCTGGCTGGAGGAGCGAAAGCTGATCGTCTATCACGGGGAATGTTACCGGACCTACCAAAAGCGGGTTCCCGGGCTGATCCCCCTGCCAGGCCGGGTGCTTTCAAGCACTGAAGCCGAGGCCCTGTCGCAGCCGGACAAATCACTCGGCGCGGAATAACGCAACCAGGGTGAAACCCCCAGACTGGGGGTAGGTCGGGTTAGCGCAGCGTAAACCGACATGGTAGAGCGAATCTCTAAATTCGTCGGGTCAGGCTGCGCCAACCCAACCTGCGAAACGACGAAATTCGATGCTCACATCTGTCCTGGCGGACGCTCCCCCTCCCGACGGGAGAGGGAACAGATGGCATCCTGGAAATGGATAGCCGAATCGTGGTTTTACTGCTCCGGATTCCAGAAGTTACCCTGACCATAGGGTCCGGGCCCGTAGCCGTAACCGGGCTGCGCGTAAGGCATCGTACCGGGTTGTTTCCATCCTCCCTGGGGTCCCATGCATCCGCCCTGTCCAGCACAGCCCATACCGCGACCAGGCCCCATGCCATGCCCGGGACCCATGCCCATGCCCCGATGCCGCTGCACCATGGCGTGACAGGCCGCCCGCTGTTCGTCGGTCATGCCCTCGATCACCTTGTGATGCTCCGCCCACTGATCCTCCATCGCCTGTCTGCGCGCCATCCACGGCGGAGTTTCCGGCATTTCGACGCCCATCTCTTCGGCCCTCTGACGCATCTCGGCATAGCGCTCCTGGCGATAGGCATCCCGCTCTTCCGGAGTCATCGACATCATCTCCTGCCGATGCGCCATGCGTTCCTCCATGCTGGGACGCATGCTGTTCATGGGAGCAGCCGCCCAGGGCGGAGTTTCCGGCATCTCGACGCCCATCTCCTCGGCCCGCTTGCGCATCTCGGCATGACGTTCCGCGCGATACGCGTCGCGTTCATCCGGAGTCATGGACATCATCTCCTGCTGATGCGCCATGCGTTCCTCCATGCTGGGACGCATGCTGTTCATGGGAGAGGCCGCCCAGGGCGGAGTTTCCGGCATCTCGACACCCATCTCCTCGGCCCGCTTGCGCATCTCGGCATAACGTTCCGCGCGATACGCATCGCGCTCCTCCGGAGTCATGGACATCATCTTGTTACGATGCGCCATCCGCTCCTCCATGCCGGGGTGCATGCTGCGCATGCGCGCATCCGCCCAGGGCGAGCGTTCCGGCAACATCACACCGCTCTCCTCGGCACGCTTGCGCAGCGCCTCATATCGGGCATCGAGCTCTTTGAGGCGTTGCGAGCGGGGATCCGTGGATTCTGCCGGTTGCGTCGCGGCGACGTTCTCTTCAGCCACGTCTTCAGTGGAAGCCGGCTCGCTCGCACTGCTCTCCTCTGCGGCTGGCGCCTCACTCCCGGGACTCTCCTGCGCAGCAGGCGCTACACTCGCAATGGTCTCTTCCGCCGCCGGCTCACTCATGGGGGTTGATGCCTCTGCGGTTGACGACTCACTCGCGAGCGTTTCCTCCGCAACCGGCTCGCTGGCGCTGGCTCCCTCCGCGACGGGCTCTTCAGCCAACAGGGCCGCGCTGAACGGCAACAACGCCGCGACCGCCAGGGCCAACATTTTTTTCTTGTGCATGCTCAATTCTCCTTCAGTGTTTCAGAATTGTATTGTTTTATTAATTTTGACGTGCGATCCCGAATTGCCCGGCCGGGTCCCGCAGGAAACCGCGCGCCGGGGGGGCATCGTCCCGGATGCCCTGTCCCTGGTTTGTTATTTTACCTGACCAGCCGGTCTATCGACTTCAACCGCAGGTGCCAGGCCTCTCTCCCGGCGCTGCCCTGGTTTCGGGCGACCACCCGGGCGGGGGATGGCGATATGACTGCTCAATTGGGAGGATAGAACATCCCTGCCTGCTGTAAACGCCCGGTTTGGGTGGAAATCGCCCGCAGCGGGTGCGAAGCGCTGCCACCGAAACCGGTCAGTTGGCCTTAGCCGCGGTAGGTTGCGAGGTTGCCGCTTCCCCCGACGCCGACCCGGAATCCTGCTGCATGTTGTCCTCCTTCAGCTTGGCGACCTTCCCCGCCAGTTCGGTGAGCAAGCCGTCCATGCCCTGGCTCTTGACCAGATTACGGAAGGAGGTGCGGTAGTTGCTCACCAGGCTCACCCCATCCACCGTGACATCGTAAGCGAACCAGTCATCATTACGGTATCTTAGCTTATAGCTGACCGGGAGTTCCTTGTTCGCGGAGACGATGAAAGTCTGAACATCCGCCAGGTTCCCTTTGAGGCGCTCCCGCCCCATGCGGATGGTCTGGTTGTCATAGCTGTCTACCGCGGAAAAATAGGTCTGTTCCAGGAGTTCACGGAACAGCACAATGAATTGTTCCCGTTGCGCCTGGGTGGCGGTTCGCCAGTTGGTGGCGAGAATGACCTGGGACATGGATTCGTAATCAAAGCGTTGACGGACCACGGATTTGACCTGATCCCGCCGCTCGGTCTTGCTCAAATCGGGGTCCTGAAGGATCAACAGAATTCGATCGACGGTTTCCTTGACGCGATCCGATGGAGAGACATTGGCCGAAGCCGGCAGGGTGAATGTCAGCAGACAGACAAAGATGAGTGAAACTACAGACCTGGACATGATTCCTTGATCCCTTTAGTGGTTACGGATTTTCAGACAACGACTGACGTCAAAGGTGCGGCAGCGGGGTATCCCCGACCGCAACGCGTTATCCTACTCTTGCGTAACCTCCTGTGACAGGGGGGCGGCGTCTCCACTGGGCTCTTCGGCGTTTTCCGGGGCCACATCCCCGTACCCGGTCACATCCCAGCAGATTGCCACACGCTGTCCCTCATCCCCGTCACTGCCGCTCAGGTAGTGACTGAACTGCAGCAGGGTGACAACGGTTCCGTCCGGCAGACTGAAATCCAGACTCAGGCGGCTGGGCTTTCGCCGGCTGTCGTCGAACAACGCCTCCAAGGCACCCCGGTCGTCTCCCGAGAGCAGCTCCAGAATCGCCTCCCGGGTGGGCTTGAAGCTCACCGGCTCGAGTTTCAGCAGACCAAACATCTCCTCGTCCCACTCGCATTCACCATTCGCGGGATTCCAGCGCCAACTCGCGCTGGGCATCAGGGCATTCACGAAATCCGCCTGTTTCGAGAGCGCCTTGGTTCTCTGCCGGTAACGCTTGGTCTTGTGCTTGAGATGCAGCAGTTTCTGCTTCAGCAACTCTTCCCGGCGTCGCAGCCGCTTGATCGAACGGCGGGTTTTCTCCCGATGATGATCCAGTCTGCGCCTGAACCGGCGCGATACGATCCATACCAGCAGCAGGCTCCAGATGACCCACAGCAGGGTCCACAACAAAAAACTCAGAAAGCCGGATTCTCGGGGCTGGGTGTTCTCGACCCCGGGCCAGTTGCTCCACACATCGTTGAGTTCGTCCTCGTTGAAGCGGTCGAGTGATTTCTGCAACAGGGTATGCAGGGGTGTATCGTCGCGTGCGGTGGCCAGTGCGATATCCAGGGTCAGATCGAGACGCCGAACCTTCCTGAGCCCGTCGTAGCGGCCCGAATCCAGCAGGTAGTCCACGCTGGCGGCATCACCGAGATAAGCCTGAGCCTGTCCCCGCATGACCGAATCCAGGGCCTGCTCCAGGTCTCTTCCCGGCAGGGTTCGGATACCTGGCAGGTAATGGGGCAGCAGGTCCTCCCAGATGCTTCCGGCGATCAGCGCAACCGTAAGACCGTCGACCGCGGACAGCCCCTGCCCCTTGAGCGAACCTTCGGAATAGAGTGCCGCAGGCAGGCTCAGGTAGGGGCGTGAGAACTGCCAGTCCGAGGGGCTTCGGGTGGTGTGGACGGCGGCGCCCACCACATCGACTTCACCGGACCTGAGAGCATCCGCCAACTGCTGGTCGTCCGGATACGCCAACAGGTCCAGGTACAGACCGAGTTTGGTCGCCAGGACCCGCAGGTAATCCGAAGCCAGGCCCATCGGTTGGCCACTTTCAAAAAACAACACCGGCGCGGTCATCGAGACCACCCCGACTTTCAGCTTCTGGTGTTGGTCCAGCCAGGCCTTTTCAGCCAGATTGAATCGAGACACCTGGGCAGATGCCGAACCGGCCAGGATCGCCCCCAGCAGGCACAGCCACAGCCTTCGCATGTACATCCTTGACTCTCCCTCCGGGACGCATTTACCGCCCCGCTTGTCGCTATCCGCAGCCTGCTGTCAGCGGAATAAAAGACCGCAGGCCGCTAGTTACCCGACTATTCCATGATCCGCGCGGCATGCCAAGTGAACCGCGTACACGGTCAGTCTCCCTGAGAGACCGGTCCCGGCCCAACCGCTGCGCGCTCCGCCCGAGGGCTGAGCGCCGATCGCAAGCCTGCACAGATCCGCAAACAGCCCGGCTGTTACCTGATAATTAGCATATATAACAACAGTTTGAGAGAACACCCCCGGGACATCCTGTGGCAGACCGGTGGCCATTCCGGAACACCAGGGAGTCGGGTAAATTCACATTCTCCCGTGGCAAGCGGATAATATCGGCGGAAATTCAATGCCCGATGTTCGGCGAACCCCGCATCACCGGACGCAGTCATCCACCCGGACCTGAAATCAGTATCGCGACCGACAGCGGATCCACACATTGAACAGTATGCAGCAGAACCCACCCTGGCATCTGCGCCTGGCCCGACAGGTGATTCGGACCGGTGGCCTGGTCGCCTACCCCACAGAGGCGGTTTTCGGACTGGGTTGTCATCCGCTGGACCGGGAGGCGGTCTACCGGCTCCTGGCGCTGAAGAAGCGCCCGGTTGAGAAGGGCCTGATCCTCATATCCGACTGTTTCGAGCGGCTGCAACCCTTCCTGCAACCCCTGCCTGCGGAGCGCACCGAGGCGCTCATGGCCAGTTGGCCCGGACCGGCCACCTGGCTGGTGCCGGCTGCTGCCGCCACCCCGGACTGGCTCACCGGCCGCCACCCGACCCTGGCCGTGCGGGTCACAGCCCATCCCCTGGCGTCCGCGCTGTGCCGGGCCGCGGGCACCCCTCTGGTATCGACCAGCGCCAATTTGAGCGGACGCCCCCCCGCCCGTACTCCCCTGGAAGTGCGCATGCGCTGCGGGACCGGTGTCGATCTGGTGATACACGGAAGCACCGGCGATCAGTCCCGTCCCACGGTAATCCGTGACGCGATCAGCGGCGCACTGATCCGGGCCTGAACATGGCGACACATCGGGGAAACGAGGCAGGGTGCACAGGGCACGAAAAAAAACCCACCCGGGGAGGGTGGGCTTAAAGCGCTTGTTTTTCAGCGCCGGAGGAGGATCGAAACCATCAATTACTCTTACCTCTTGTTACGGCGACTCGAAAAAAAACTTTAGTCTTAGCGGCATACATCGGCACAGGACCGCATCAATATCTGTAACTACATGAATATTATGAATTATTGATCTACAAATGAGGTCCACAAGGCCACCAGGCAGAGACCGGCTGCGATTTTAATTCGCCGCTTTGTCCCCTGAATCGATCGAAACACCGTGATGCCCCAGATGTTCGTTAATCCACTCGCGCAACCAATGACTCTGGCGGGAGCCATGGAAACGTCCGATCTCCTCGCCCTCACGGAACAGAATCACGGTCGGGAAACCCCGCAGACGGTAGTGCCCGGCCAGGCGCATGTTGTCGTCCACCTCCACCTTGGCCAATACCACCTGCCCCCCCAGTTCACCGATCACCCGTTCCAAGGCCGGGGCCAGGGACAGACAGGGAGCACACCACTCGGCCCAGAAATCCACCATCACCGGCTGATCATGTGAAGCCTGGATAACCCGCTCCTGGAAGGTCGCTTCCTCAACGGAATAGATCGCCGGATTCGGCTTGGACGTGCTTTTCATGAAGGACACCTCTGTCCGGAACGACTTCGACCGGGCTGAACATGAATGGAACCGAGCGGGTATGATACTGACCAGGCCACCGGTATCAACAACTCAGGGGCTGCGCGTGCAGCCCCTGACTTTTGATATCATATTACAGGCCCTAACATCCGTGGCTTGATTCGTTTGTCATTCGTGGCAAGTGGATTGCGCATCAGCCACACTTCAGTCCAGTCGAGGAACCCATGTCCAGCCACTACCGTCGCGCCGAATTTCCCGCCACCCGCATGAGACGCCTGCGGCGTCATGAATTCTCCCGGCGCCTGGTCAGGGAAACCCTCGTCACCCCGGCGGATTTCATCTACCCGGTGTTCGTCCTCGAGGGTCAGGGACAGCGGGAGGCCGTCCCGTCCATGCCGGGAGTGGAACGCCTCAGCATCGATCTGTTGGTTGAGGAAGCCCGCCTGGCTCACAGCCTTGGAATTCCCGCCATGGCCCTGTTCCCCGTGACCCCCCTGTCGGCGAAAAGCGAAGACGCCTGTGAGGCCTACAACCCGGACGGCTTGGCACAGCGGGCGGTACGCGCGCTCAAGGACGCGGTTCCGGAGTTGGGAGTGATCACCGATGTAGCCCTCGACCCCTTCACCACCCATGGCCAGGACGGCCTGATCGACGCCTCTGGCTATGTGCTGAACGATGAAACCAAGGAGGTGCTGGTGCGCCAGGCCCTGTCCCACGCGGCGGCCGGAGCGGATGTGGTGGCCCCCTCGGACATGATGGACGGACGAATCGGCGCAATCCGCGAGGCACTCGAGCAGGAGGGACATATCCATACCCTGATCCTCGCCTACGCAGCCAAGTACGCCTCCAGCTTCTACGGACCGTTTCGTGACGCGGTGGGCTCCGCCGCCAATCTGGGCGGAGGCAACAAATACAGCTACCAGATGGACCCCGCCAACAGCAACGAGGCGTTGCACGAAGTCGGCCTGGACCTGCAGGAGGGCGCCGACATGGTGATGGTCAAGCCGGGCATGCCCTACCTGGACATCGTGCGCCGGGTGAAAGAAACCTTCCAGGTCCCCACCTTCGCCTACCAGGTCAGCGGCGAATACGCCATGCTCAAGGCCGCCGCACAGAACGGCTGGCTGGATGAAAAGGCAGTGGTGCTGGAATCACTGCTGTGCATCAAGCGCGCAGGCTGCGACGGCATCCTCACCTACTTCGCCAGGCAGGCGGCGCAGTGGCTGAACGATTGAACAACATCGAGGTTACGCGGGGAAATTTCAACAATCGGTTGTCAAATCAACCGTGAATTCTGGATCAAGGAGCCCGCATGACGCGCGATTTGTGGATTTCATGATCATCACATTTGCTCGAAAAGCTATGATTTGATTCCCTGTTCAGCGTATTACAAACCCCTGTTTGCACGCGGGTCTATCTCACCACGAAGGACACGAAGGATCATAGAAACGAAACGCTTGAGCGGCCCGACGCCTCGTTCCCAGTTCCGCGTGGGAACGAAACGAACCATAGGGATCTTTGGATGCTTGCAGACTGGCAAAATCGACATCCGTTGCGGGTCCCGGCTTCCGCTTCGCTACAACCGGGCTACACGGGTGAGGCTTACGCCTCTTGAGATTCCCGTTTGTCCCGAGCGAGAAGCGCAGCAAAAACCGATCAGCGGGGCTGGCTGTTTGAGCACAGCGAGTTCCAGCCCCGCCGGTTTTTGTGAGCATCGCAGCGGTCCCCGAAGGGGCGGGACAGTCGGGCGCCCTTTCTTTTGGTTACTTTTCTTTTGGCGAAAAAGAAAAGTGACTCGCCCAGGAGGGCGAAACCGGCGATATCCGGTATGAGGAGAACAGTGATTGAGAGCAATCAGATCCGTTGCTCCCTTTGATCCTCCCATCCACGACCTGGGGGCTGTACCCAAACGAGCGACTTTCTGAACCAGCGTTCCCGGGTAGGGAGAGGATGATCCAATGCCGATGAGCATAGCGAAAAAGCTATGATTTTCATTACTGTGCAGCATATTCAAACCCCTGTTCGCACGCCGATCTATGACACCGCGAAGGACACAAAGAGCACGAAGGAACACAAAGACGAAACGCTTAAGCGGCCCGGCGCATCGTACGCATACCGGTAAGCCGAGGTATTGCCCGGTTCGATGTGTTTGCATTAGCCTAGGTCTGCATTCCCACGCAGAGCGTGGGAACGAGGCGAAACCATAGGGATCACTGGATGCTTGCAGACTAGCAACCGCACTATCTATTCACGCCATTGGCAAATATGAAAAGCGTAGAAGAAGAGTTCAATAAATTTGTAGATGAAGTCAATCATCTCTGTACTCATATAAGTGTGAGAGAAGATGAAAACGGCCCGTATATTTTTGCTCTTGGGCTAAAGAACACACATACCTTGCAGGTACGTAAACTCCTGTCCGATTATGTCCTTGAACTCTGGCATGGCGAAAATGCAGAGGTAGAGTCTATCGCGGAAGAGCCCCGTTATCGTGACAGTAGATCTGCATTCAATAGGGCAAGAAAATGGCTCGAGCGCGATACCCTGTAACAATCAGCAAAGGCTGGCTGCTACTAAATAGTTGTAAACAACTAAAGTAGTATTCCGAATTAAAGATTCAACATTAATAATTCAAAATTCAATGGACAACTACGCAGTCATCGGCAACCCCATCGCCCACAGCAAATCCCCGGAGATCCACAGCGCTTTCGCCCGTCAGACCGGTGAGGCGGTGGACTACCAGCGGATACTCGGCGATCTGGAACATTTCGCCCGGGATGTGCGGCAGTTCTTCGCCGAGGGAGGCCAGGGCCTCAACGTAACCGTGCCCTTCAAGGAAGAGGCCTGGAGACTCGCCGATGAACTCAGCGACCGCGCTCACAGCGCCGGGGCGGTGAATACCCTGATCCGCCTCGACAACGGGCGCTTACGCGGCGACAACACCGATGGCATCGGCCTGGTGCGCGACCTGAGCGTCAACCAGGGTTTCCGGCTGCGCGACAAGCGGCTGCTGATCCTCGGCGCCGGCGGCGCGGTTCGCGGGGTGATGCGGCCCCTGCTGGACGAGCACCCCAAACGCATCATCATCGCCAACCGCACGGCCAGCAAAGCCTTCTCCCTGGCCAGCGGGCTGGCCGCCTATGGCCAGGTGGCGGGGTGCGGCCTCGATGAACTGGAAGGTATGCAGTTTGACCTGATCATCAATGGCACCGCCGCAGGTCTGCAGGGCGAAACCCCTCCCCTGCCCGAAACCATTCTCGCCAAAGGCGGCTGGTGCTACGACATGCTCTACAGCGCCGACCCCACCCCCTTTCAGCACTGGGGGCGTGAACACCAGGCAGCCCGATCCCTGGACGGCCTCGGCATGCTGGTGGAGCAGGCCGCGGAATCCTTTCGCCTGTGGCGCGGCATCCTGCCGGAAACCCCGCCGGTGATCGAACAGCTACGGCTGGCACTGTTACAGGGCAGTGACAAGACAGAGAAATAAGAATTAGTTTCACTGAATTTGTAAACCCGTTCGCCGATAGATCTATGTAGGGACCGAAGCGAAAAATGGTCGAGGGAACACCAGGTATCAAGAGGCGTTCCCAAAATGCTCATCAAATCCAAACTCCGGGCCGGCAGTATCCTGCTCGCCCTGATTCCTGCCCTGCTGGTTGGCGGACCCATCGGCTGGTATGCCTTCGACCATGCAAAGACCGCCCTGGAGGATCAGGCCCCGGCCTACGCCAACGACCTCATGACCATTGATGCCCTGCTGGGGAAACTGGCAGACCACGCCATCGTGTTCCACCCCGGTTTTAGGGAACTGCTACATCGTATTGGTGACTACGACAGCATCCTCATCGACGCCGACACCGGCGAACTGATGTACAGCGTGTTGAAGGAGTTCGATTACACCACCTCCCTGAAAACCAGCACGTTTGCCGATTCGGGACTGGCCAAGGCCCAATGGCGTCAACCTAGTGGGCGATTACCGATCAAAACATTTCTGCTAGGTTCCTCGGTTGGATTGCCGACGATGCCAGCGCGATCCGACCGGGTCGCTCGTCCCAAAGAAAGTCACGTTTTGTCCTGTCCTTACCTGGCAGAGGGGCTTGAGTCAATGCTCTTGCCCGCATGGTCAGCCTGGCATATTGGACAGACGAATGGTGTGAACTCAAGCAGGCAGGCCAGCGGGGATACAAAAGCGGCGTCATGACTGCCAAGGCTTCACACAATTCGCGATCCCTGGTTACCGCATTCCATGCTGATGTTCTTCAGCAATTCCGTGACCGTGTTTACATGACGCAAGGGTTTGTCTTTGCACCCTTCTTGCTCCCGTTCGTAGGCTACGGGGTTTACTCTGATCACCTTGTCATCGCGCTGTGCGCGTTCGCAATCGCCATCATCGCTTTCGCGAATGCAATCATGATCCGGCGAGGCCGCGGGCTGGTTGTGAGGTTTCGCTATTACTTTGGCTTCATCGTGTTGGGCATAATTCTGGGATTTGCCGAGATGGGCCCGAAAATGGGGTACTGGTGTTACCCGGCCGCCTTCGCAATTTTGTTCGTCGCTGATCGCCGAGAGGCAAGGATCCTGATAGGCATCACCTTGCTTGCCTGGGGAGGCGCGGCTATTGCGTTCATCCCGACTAATATGGCGATTCGCTTCCTGGTGACCTATTTCATGACCTGCCTGTTGGGTGATCTCGTTCTTGGCCTGCTTTACAGTATGCAACGCAACCTCGCAGGTATGGCGATCACCGACCCCCTGACCGGCGCCTATAACCGACGCCACATGGTGACCGTTCTCGCTCATGCGATCGAGGAGTCCCGTCGAGGTTTCGGGCCAGTGTGCTAGATCGCGTTGGACCTGGATCACTTCAAATCGCTAAATGACTCCCATGGGCACGCTGAGGGCGACCAAACCCTTGTAGACGTGGTCGAAGTGATAAATAGCCGCAAAAGGCAGCTGGATTTTGTTTTCCGCTCAGGGGGGGACGAGTTCACCTTACTCGCTCGAAATACCTCGATGGCATCGGCACTGTTTTTCGCCGAGCAGTTGCGCAGCGAGGTGGAGTCTTCCTTTTCGGGAGTGAGGGGCGGTGTCACATTAAGTATGGGAGTGGCCGAATACCGTCTCGACGAAACCATGGAGGATTGGATGCGTCAGGCTGACCTGTGTCTCTACGAGTCCAAGCGGCACGGCCGGAATATGGTCTGGCCTCGGCCGGAAAATGAGAACCACGTGGTACTGGAAGAAGGCTGTTAACCGGTACAGGCGACTGTATGGAAATGAATGACACTGATTGATCTTCAGCCTCACAGGGTTACATGCATCTCCCAATGTCGGGTTTTAGCGGAGCATTGGGGCAGTGAACACCAGGCAGCCCGTTCCCTGGACAGCCTCGGCATGCTGTTGGAGCAGGCTGCGGCATCCTGCCTGAATTCCCTCCGGTCATCGAGTAGTTGCGCCTGAAACTGCAGCAAGACGCCGACAAAACCAACCAATAGGAATCGGATTCATTCAACTTGTGACGCAGTTCGCCGATAAAGTGCATACGGATGAGTGAATTGGTTGAGGGAACACCCTAATAAAACGAGGCGTTCCCAGATGCTGATAAAAACAAAACTCCGGGCCGGCAGTATCCTGCTCGCCCTGATTCCTGCCCTGCTGGTTGGCGGACTCATCGGCTGGTATGCCGACGACCATGCGAAGGCCGCCCTCGAGGATCAGGCCAAGGCGCGTCTGGTCGCATTGCGGGAAGACCGCGCCATGCAGATCAGCAACTATTTCGAGGCCATGCGATCCCAGGCCCAGGCCTACGCCAAGGACCGCATGACCATCGATGCACTGCGCCGTTTTCACAGCAGTTTCCACAGCCTGAAAGACGAAGTCCCGGTGAATGAGGCACAAGCCCGCACCACCATGCAGGGTTACTATAAATCCGACTTCCTCACCCAGTTCAGCCAACGTAACAACGGCGAGACCACCTCGATCGATGCCCTGCTGGGGAAACTGGCGGACCACGCCATCCTGTTCCAGGAGCGCTATATCGGCTCCAATCCGAACCCCCTGGGCAGTAAAGACAAACTGATCGACCCCCAGGACGGCAGCAGCTACGCCCGGGACCATGCCCTGTTCCACCCCGGTTTCCGGGAACTGCAGCAACGTTTCGGTTACTACGACATCTTCCTCATCGACGCCGACACCGGCGATGTGATGTACACCGTGTTCAAGGAGCTCGATTACGCCACCTCCCTGAAAGCCGGCCCGTTTGCCGATTCGGGACTGGCCAAGGCCTACCGTGGCGCGATGGGCCTGGCGGATGACGGCTCGGTGTTCATGACCGATTTCGAACCCTACCTGCCGTCCTACAACGATCCGGCCGCATTCATTGCGATACCGGTTTTCGAACAGGGTGAGCAGCTGGGTGTGATCGCCTTCCAACTGCCCATTGACCGCATCAACCAGGTCATGACCGGTAACGGCCAGTGGCGCGAATCGGGACTCGGCGAAAGCGGCGAAACCTACCTCGTCGGCTCCGATATGAAGATGCGCAGCCAGAGCCGGTTCTTCCTCGAAGACCCGGAGGGGTTCTTCCAGGCCGTTGGCGCGGCCGGCGTGCCCGGCACAACCCTGGACGCGATACGCGCCAAGGAGACCGTCATTGGTCTGCAGTCGGTGAACTCGCCCGGGGCCCAGCGGGCCATTGGCGGCACGACCGGGTTCGACATTTTCAACGACTACCGCAATATCCCGGTGCTCTCCGCCTACAAACCGGTCGAGATTGGCGGCCTGAAGTGGGCGATTCTCGCGGAGATCGACCAGGAGGAGGCCTACGCAGCCGCGACAGAACTGCGCCACGACATGATCTACCTGATGATCGGCATCGCCGTGGTGCTGCTGCTGGTCAGCGGTGCCCTGGGCTGGATCTTCAGCCTGGGTCTGAGCCGTCCCCTGGAGCGTATTCTCGCCTCCATGCGCGATATCTCATCGGGTTCCGGTGACCTGACTGTGCGTCTGGATGACAAGAGCAACGACGAACTGGGTCAGTTGGGCGGTGCGTTCAACACCTTCGTCACCAAGCTCGAGGGGATTATGCTCGAAGTCAGCCACTCCACTGACGAGATGGCGGTCGCTTCGGAAGAACTCTCCACCATCACCCGGGACACCCGACAGGGTGTGGAGCAGCAACAGGGCGAGATCCAGCATGTGGCTACGGCCATCGAGGAGATGTCCGCCACGGTGAAGGACGTGGCGCAGAACACCAACGCCACTGCGGAGGCCGCCCGCCATGCCGGCAGCCAGGTGCATGCCGGACGCGAGGTCCTGGAACGCAACACCTCTGCGATCCAGCTGCTGTCCCAGCGCATGAATGAGTCCAAGGAGATCGTGCACGCCCTGCATTCGGACAGCACCAAGGTCGGCTCGGTGCTGGACGTAATTCAGGGGATTGCCGAGCAGACCAATCTGCTGGCCCTGAATGCCGCCATCGAGGCCGCCCGTGCCGGCGAACAGGGCCGCGGCTTCGCGGTGGTTGCCGACGAGGTGCGGATCCTCGCACAGCGTACCCAGCAGTCCACCGAGGAGATTCGCGAGACCATCGAAACCCTGCAGTCACGCAGCGCCCAGACCACCCGGATGCTCAACGAGAACAACGAGGATCTGGGCACCACGGTTGACCTCACGGAACAGACCGAGCGGGCGTTTGGCGAAATAGAGCAATCGGTTCAGGAACTGCTCGACATGAGTACCCATATCGCCAGCGCCACCGAAGAGCAGGCCTCGGTCACCGAGGAGATCAGCCGAAACGTGACCACCATCCATGAGGTCGCACAGAGCACCGCCAGCGGCGCGGAGCAGACCATGGCTTCGAGCGAGATGCTGGCCCGCCTTGGCGATCAGCTCAAGGCGCTGGTCAAGCAGTTCAAGGTCAGCGGCTGACACACCGCGCATTCACAACCGGGCCGGCCGCAGCAGACGCCGGTCCGGATCTGACCACCCGCCGTGGGCGGATCAAGCCTGTCGATCCAATAACCCCCGCATCACTGGGCGTAACCGGCTTTCAAAACCCCTCAGCGGATGCCATAGTAGAGCTAATCAATAAAAAAACGGGCACCCGGCCCACCTCCGCATTGGCGGACTGCCCGGAACCCAAAGAGAGGCTGATGAGTGTATTCCCCGTGGTCGGCGTGGCCCGACCGAATTTCCTGGTCCTGACCCCAATCTGTGTTTCCCTCGGCCTGGCCAGCGCCCTGCTGACCGGAATCCCTATTGACTGGACCCATTTTGCGGTGATCCTGGTGGGCGGACTGATGGCCCATGTCAGCGTCAATGCCCTCAACGAATACGCCGACTTCCAGTCCGGACTCGACTTCAAGACCGACAAGACCCCGTTCAGCGGTGGCAGCGGTACCCTGGTGATGCAACCGCGACTGGCCATCCAGGCCCTGTTGCTCGGCATCTTCTCCCTGCTGATCACCATTCTAAGCGGCCTCTACCTGGTGCAGCTGACCGACTGGGGCCTGACCCCGATCGGCCTCGCGGGGGTGGCGATCATCGTGTTCTACACCGGCTGGGTGAATCGCAACCGCTACCTGGTGCTGATCACCCCGGGACTCGGTTTCGGCCCTCTCATGGTCCTGGGCACCCACTACGCCCTGACCGGCACCTACCATGGCATCGCCTGGCTGCTCTCCCTGATCCCCTTCTTCCTGGTCAACAACCTGCTGCTGCTCAACCAGATCCCCGACCGTGAGGCCGACCAGAGTGTCGGACGGGACAACTTCGCCATCGCCTGGGGCACCGTCGGCACCGCCCGGCTGTTCCTCGGCTTCGCCGTGCTGGCCTACGCCAGCATCCTCCTCGGCGTTCTCGGTGGCCTGCTCCCCGGTCTGGCCCTGCTCGGCCTGCTGACCCTGCCCCTGACCTACCAGGTGTTCGTCGGGGTGCGCGAATCCAACGGAGACCTGCCACAACTGATCCCCAACTTGGGGAAGAACGTGGCGATCACCCTCGCGACCCCGTTGCTGGTTGCGGTCGGTATTTTCCTCAGCGCCTATTTGTAGCAGACGACGCATTGTCCAATGAGATGAGTACAGACCGCTCATCATGGTTTGGAAAAAGCTGGTGGGCCGCTCGGTAAATTCGGTAACACTCAGAGCATTTGCCATTACATCCCGTATCAGCAGCGGAACTGAAAGAGCTTTACAGCGGCAAAACCGTCATCGGGGTTCATTTCAAACACGGCCCCGGGCGTGTGTACTATTCCGAGGACGGTTCAGTCGTCAGCAAATCGGATCGCTGTAAGACTCGTTCGGGTAAATCGTTGATCGACGACAAATCCGAAACACGATGTCTGCGATGGGATCACATGGAGAAGGATCTGTGCCATTCCACGGAAATAAACGAGGATGGATCCTATTCGCTGATCAATGCCATGAACGGAAAAGAACTGGTAAAGATGCACAAAATTGAAGCTGGAAACCCGCTCTGAACAGTATCGAAACCTGTCCCTCCAACCGGAGCCCGCAAGCCTGATTAGGGCGGCTCAAGGGCTCCGGTTTACATCCAGTTTGCTGATCAGGCGACTTCAGCGACAGCGTCACCACGACGAGTCGGGGTACGCGAATCCAACAGTGACCTGCCACAACTCATCCCCAACCTGGATAAGAACGTGGCAATCACCCTGGCGACCCCGTTACTGATTGCGGTCGGCATTCTCATCAGCGCCTATCTGCGTAGCGAGCTGCAACAGGATCAAGCTGTCATCTGCCAACTCTCCGCCAGAACAGGCGCCAGCTCATCACGAATCTCCTGTGGGATTACATCACCTGCTCCGGAAGGTGCATCATACGCGGCCATGGCCGCGACCAACTGATCGACCTGCTGGTTGAGCAATACGGCCTCGCCGACCTCGATACGCTCCACCTCAAAATCCGCGCTGTCATACCAATGCTCCAGGGTTACGGTATCCCCCGATGCGGTATTCATGACACACAGGTCAGAGCCATCTCGACGCAACCACAGCGCCTCGTAATCAGCGTCATCGAATCGCAACGTATCCACACCCGTGTCGCCGCCATCATAGTTATTGATGCGATCATGGCCGGCTTCAGCGCCTATCAGATAGAGGTCACTGCCACGACCTCCGATCATGTAATCATCACCTGCATTGGCCTGAATCCGATCGTCGCCTCCGCCCGCATCGATGAAGTCGCTCCCCGAAGACCCCAGATAAACGTACGCGTTACTGTCTCCAAGAGTCTGAGTCGAATATTGCCGTTCGTCCGGCAGATTTGGCATGTCCAGGGAGCCCTGAGAATCGGGGTTGACTTCAGAAAACGCGCTGAATATCTGCTCGGCGCTGATCTCGCTTCCACCTTCAAAGACCAGCCGATCGATGGCGAAATCCCCTCCCTGGAAAAAGTTCAGCAGGGTTACCTGGTCAGTCGTCCCGCTCACCTGAAGGACCAGGTGATCACCGGAACGCGTCAGACCGGTGGCCACTTCATTGAAGCCTATACCTTCGAAAGCCAGGGTGTCGAAACCGCCTCCCGAGTTGTCGATCACGTCCCGGCCGTCACCCGAAACGAATCGATAGGTATCGTCACCTAGTCCCCCCACAAGACGGTCGTCTCCAGCACCGCCGTACAGCGTATCGGAGCCGCCCCCGCCTTCAAGCAGATCGTTACCAGCCTCACCAATCAATGAGTCATCACCTGACGTCCCGTTCACTGTAGATTCGAACCCATTCGAGGAAGTCTCAAGGAGCGTCAAGCCGAACACGCTGTAAATTTCTTCAGCCGAGACGGACCCGCCAGTGGCAAACTCGATGCTTTCCACCAGAGAATCACCTCCCTGGAAAAAGTTGCTCAATGTTATCTGGTCCGGTCCGCCATCCACACTCAAGATCAGATCGTTTCCAGACTTGAGCAGACCCGAAGCCACTTGATTGAAGCTAATGCCATTCTCAAAGCGCAGTACATCAACCCCCGAAGTCTCCTCCAGCACATCGACACCCCCTGAATAGACATAGACGTCATTACCCTCACCACCGAGCAACCGGTCATCACCCAGACCGCCTGACACACGATCGTCACCGGCGCCAGCGATTAACACCTCATCCGCTTCCGTACCGAGCAACACGTCATCACCACCCGGTTGCACCGCGATTGCATCGACGACACCTCCTTGGTCGGACTCTGGGGCTGCAACTTCTGGAATCCCATTCTCATCAACCGGTGTCCGCTCCGAGTCCATGTCCAGCGCTTCCTCACCCATGCCCGCCAATTCTCCTGAATTCTCGGCGCCACTCGCTTCAGTTGCCGGCAGTGGCGTCACCAATGCCAGAATCTGTTCCGGGGTCATGACTTCACCATCGACTAACTCAATAAGAGCAATTCCGGCATTTCCGGTCATAAACTGATCCGTGATACGGACTGACTGTCCAGGGTCGTGATCTACCCAGATGACCAGGTCGTTTCCATCCTGATGGAAATCGAGACGATCCCCACCCAGATCCGTAAAACACAGGCGATCGGTGCCGCCCCCGGTGTTGTCGACAACATCCTGACCATCCCCCAATCTATAGTGGTACCGATCGTCTCCAGCGCCACCCGCCAACTGGTCGTTCCCCGCACCGCCCATCAGGGTATCGTCGCCATCATCCCCGTTCAGGATGTCGGCGCCCAATCCGGCATATAGCCAATCCGCACCAGCCCCACCCGATAAATGGTCATTACCTGACTCTCCATAGATCCGATCATCACCATCCCCTCCCAGGAGTTCATCGGCTCCATCTGCGCCGAACAGTGTATCGTCGCCCGCCAGACCTTCGAAGTGGTCATCGACCGCATCACCATACAATGCGTCGAATTGCGCTGTGCCCAAGGTCAGATGGGCCATGACATCATCGTATGTCCAACTCGTGAGATCGGCGAACTCGATGGCGTTCAGCGTATCGTCACTGACCCCTTGATTCTGAAAATAGTCCACCACCGTGAGGGTGCGCTGATTAATTTCGATGATCAGATTGGTTCGATCGCGTCTCAGTAGCAGATCCTCGTGAGCGATGCCTTCCCCAAAGCGCAACACATCCCTTCCGCCTTGCAAGTCATGATTCTCGATCCAGACATCGCCATCACCCGCATTGTAGATATAAGTGTCGTTACCTTCTCCACCATGGAGATCACTGATACCTGTGCCTGCGTATAGTGTATCGTCGCCGCCACTCCCATTGAGGTGATTAATTCCGCCCTGACCATTCAGAATATCATTCCCCATACCACCTGTAAGCGCATCAAACCCGGAAGTACCATTCAGGACCTGATCCTCCTCAGGAGGATATTCCGGTGTGAATTCATCGCCGTCACTGGCTCTTCTCAATCCCTGCTCCGCTTCTTCCCGTGTAATGACCGAACCATCTGAGAACTCAAAGCGGTCAATCTTTCTTGGATAAATAACCACCCCATAAAACTCATCCGGAGTAAACCATTCTTCGATCAATATCGAATCATCGCCATCACCGTAGTAGATGCAGACATCACTGCCTTGTCGCTCAAAACGCACGTCCGAGGGTGTTAAGTCACCTCGAAACTCAACAACCCGCTCACCACCTTCCAGACTATAGTAAACACTGATAAGATCCTGGCCATCACCTTCTTCGAATACATAAGTCGTCCACTCATTGCCTGACAAGGTATCGTCACCTCGTCCTCCCTGAAGCAGAGTGCGATCGACAACATTCGTGTAGTAACTAGCGTATGGAGCAGGGGCTCCCGCAGAGTTGTCATAGGTCCAATGCGACGCCATTGCTGCGCCCAGCACATCATCGCCCGCCCCTCCGTGGAGCGAACCAAGCCCGGAGATCCGGTCATTCCCGCTACCTCCATCCAGTTCGCCCTGGCCCGCCAGCCAATCCTCGCCTTCGCCACCATGCAATACATCATACTCAGCAGTGGATATGGACAAACTTACGTGCAAATCCCGTACACCTGAAATCTGGGTCCAATCATATTCCACAGCACTTAAGGCTTCTCGCGCGGTTTGCAGTGGATCCGCACCTGATGGATTTTGGTGTCCAAGCAAGATATCGTCACCAGCACCACCTTCCAGATAGTCATTACCCTCCTGACCATACAACAGATCAGAACCGGAACCGCCGATCAGGACATCATCCCCCGTACTGCCCATAGCGCCGTCGTTACCCACACCACAGAACACGAGATCATTGCCTTGGTTGGCATAAACATCGTCATCACCGGCCCGCGCGTTGATTATGTCGTCTCCGTCCGTTCCCTCCAGAAGGTCATCCCCAACCGTACCACTCGCAATCTGGCGATAGATGTCCTCTTGATCCCACACCACACCATCGGAGAAGCGGATTTCCTGGATTGTTGGCGCAGCGGTGGATGCATTTGTGTCTGTGAATTGCCCGACCACAGTGACCTGACCACCACCAACAAGCGCCGTCAACACAAGATCGTTACCGGATTGCCTGGCCTCAACCTGGGTTGAACTCAAATCCGTGAATTCAACGATATTCTGTCCCTGGGTATCGACGATAAGGTCCTGACCATCCCCCTGATGGAATTGGTAGACATCGTTACCGGAACCACCTTCCAGCCGGTCGTTTCCAACTCCCCCATCCAATCGATCGTTACCACTCAAACCATACAGGGTATCGTCACCCCCGGCGCCGGAAAGCTGATCATCGTAGTTGTCATAACCGATAATCACCTGGTCGCTGTCATTACCGGTCTCCAACTCACGGCGGACATCCTCATCAGTCAGAATCAGGCCACCTTGAAACTCAAACGCATCGACATTGTTTTCCCGGCTATTCTCATCTATTTGAAAAAATGACTCTAAGGTAGTGATCGAGTCACCGACCGTGATGACAAGATCGTAATTTGAACGACTGAATATGACATCTTCCCGGGAAATGCCTTCAGCAAACAGAACACGATCATAATCCTCGGCACTATTATGGTTGCCCCCGTTGCGGATGTAGTTCTCACTCATCGATGCATCTATGAAATAGGTATCACTCCCTCCATGACCTTCCAGGGTATTAGATCCACTACCCCCAACAAGATAGTCATCACCTTCTCCACCCCAAAGCGTATCGTTGCCCGCCTCACCCATCAGGGTGTCATTTCCGCCACCGGCTGAAAGGACGTCATTGCCATCACCACCATGGAGTTGGTCGTTTCCTCCAGCACTTTCAACCCGATCATTTCCGTCGCCTGCAAACAACCGGTCATCACCATCACCCCCAAACAGGCTATCGTGACCACCCAATCCCTCAACCACGCCACCATCCGGAAAAGCATGAAGCTGATCGTCACCCTCTGTCCCACGTACGGGAAATGCACTGATATCTTCCGCCGTCCAAACAGTTCCATCCGAAAACTCAATTGCATTCAACTGGTAGTGATCACCCCTGAAATAATCCTGTACAACGATGCTCGAATCATCAGGCAAATGTAGAATGAGGTCATTCTCGAAACAGGCGATTCTGACCTGATCAGGCTCTATATCACCTGAGAACCGTAATACGTCGTTGCGATCATTGCTGGCGTCCTGATTGTTGATCACAGTATTACCGTCACCGAGGGTATAGAGATAAAGGTCACTTCCAGTTCCCCCCTCAAGGTAGTCACCATCACCGGCTCCTCCAGACAGTTGATCATTGCCGGCACCACCAAAGAGAATGTCTACACCCGAACCTCCATCTAGACTGTCATCACCCTCATCCCCGTAGAGCACATCTGTTCCCTCGCCTCCCAGCAGATGGTCATTTCCAGTTTCACCATGAAGGTTATCATCCCCCTGATCCCCGTACAGGACATCGTCACCCGCTCCGCCATAACCCAAATCATCACCTTCAAGCAGATGAACACTTTCATTATCGGCTGTACCTCGATAGCTGTCGTCCCGTTCCGTGGGAGTACTCAGTGCGGTTACGATCTCTTCCCGAGAGATTAATGTGCCATCAGAGAGTTCCAGCTGAATGACAGACTGCTGCCCACCCGAGAGAAAAAAGCCATCGAGTTGGACCGAATCCATATCACCCGCCACCTCGATCAACAAACTGTTATCGGCCTGCCATACAAACCATAGGTCGTCACGTGTGATACCTTCATCAAACACCAGACGATTGTCATCTCCTAGCCCTGACGCGTCCGTGTCTGCGTAGATACGATCATTGCCATCACCCAGACCAAATTCATAACGATCTGAGCCTGATCCTCCCCACAATCTGTCATTGCCTTGGCCGCCACTGAGCAGATCATCTCCGCGTTCGCCGTAGAGTGTATCGTTACCCGCATCACCATACAGGGCATCATCACCTTCCGATCCATACAGATTGTCGTTGCTTCCAAGCCCGTGTAATGTACTGCCCTCTACCGTGGCGTAAAGACTGTCTGACTCTTCGGTACCTTGCTGCATGAGACCCATGACGTAGTCAATATCCCAGGTCACATCGGCATCTACGAATACGATGACATCGACAGCCTGACCTGTTGTACCGTCCTGGGAGAAATAATTCGCGACTATCACAGACTCGGTACGGCCATCGATGCGATATCTCAGTTCAAGCTCATTGGTACGACCACGAATAACCTGAATGATCGCATCAGGTGTTACACCCTCAAGAATCAACTGATCGAATCCGGCACCATCGGGATCATCATTGTGAATCGACAGATTACCGCTTCCGGCCACATGGCGATAAGTGTCATTGCCGGCTCCACCACTACAACTACCCCGGCCACATTCCAGGATATCGTCACCCTCACCACCAAATAAGGTATTTCGCCCAGCGCCGCCGATCAGATGATCGTTACCTAACTCTCCACTGATCTGATCATCCCCATCCTGGCCTTCGAGATGATCATCGCCCTCACCGCCATAGAGCAGATCGTTACCCGAGCCTCCTCGAAGTGTGTCGTCTCCCGCCATACCCATCAAAGTGTCGTTGCCGCCAAGTCCGTCAATGGTATCGGCGATTTCATAGCCAAACAGGGTATCATCACCCTCAGTACCCTGTAGTGCGTGCTGCAAGACATAGGAGAGATCCCATCGTTCCCCTCCGAAGAACTCTATGGCATCCAATGCGTACTCGCCCGTTCCTGCACCGAGAAAATAGCCGGTTACGGTGATGGTCGCTCCATCGTTCAGGGTCAGTAAAAGATCATAGTTATTGCGCCCTATCGAGACACTGTCAGGATCTACCCCCTCCATGAAACGCAGAGTATTCAGACTGCTCTCGTCCGTGTCATAATTATCGATTATCGTATCGCCATCCCCGATACCATAGTGATAGACGTCACTTCCGCCCCCTCCATTGAGACGGTCACCATCCCCCTGATTCCCACGCAATTGATCATCACCATCGCCACCGAACAGCGAATCCACACCCTCTCCGCCATTCAGGACATCATCACCCGCATTGCCATTCAGGGTATCGTCGCCTGCATCACCCGTGAGTTGATCGTTATCATCACCGCCATAAAGCACATCGTTGCCCAGGCCTCCCACCAAGACATCATCGCCTTCTGCACCAAACAGGGTATCGTCACCAGCCCCACCATCCAGGTTATCCGCCGTCGCATATCCATTCAGGCTGTCGTCTCCGTCAGTACCTTGACCAACCTGAGCTTTGACTTGATCGATATCCCATCGCGTGCCATCCACGAACTCAATGATATCGAGCGAATACACACTGTCGCCTCCATCAAGGAAATAATTGTAGATACTGATGGTTTCACCGGTTGCTGACACTGTCAGCAGCAGATCATCTGTCAATCGGCTTACAATAATATCACCTGGAGCAATACCTCCCTGAATCCGCAGCACATCATGGCTCGTTTGTGTAGCGTCATTATTATTGATGAGTACATTCCCATCACCTTGTTCATACATGTAGATATCATCGCCATCTCCACCAATCAGGGTGTCTCCATCATGGCCTATCAAGGTGTCATTACCCTCTCCGCCATCCAGATAATCTGCCCCTACCCCTCCATCAAGATAGTCATTGCCCGATTCACCGAACAGAACATCGTTACCTTCACCACCGTCCAGGTTATCGTTCCCGTCCCCACCTTGAAGCCTGTCGTCACCTTCATCGCCTCTGAGACGATCATTGTCTTGATCGCCGAACAGATAATCGTCGCCTGACCCAGCGAAGACAAGATCCTCTCCGCGACCGCCAGCTATCCGGTCATCGTCCTGGCTACCCGACAACTCTTCATCCGAATCATTGCCCTCGATAATGTTCGCCCCGTCACCAATCACAATCTCCCACGAGATGGGAATAAACCTCGGCAGCATGTGGATTGCCTCCTCGAAGAGATTTTGCGCCGATGGCCACCAGACATTGTATAAGTCGTCAGCGCTGTACTCAGTCTGCCAATACCAGTCGTACCAATAACTGATATGCCGGGGATCCCTCCAGTTTGGGAGGTTGAGTTCCGCACCGATGTTGATGCCGAGTCGATTATCGCTGAAGTTCTGAAGTGTAATCGTATTGTTGCTACGGCTATCCGTAACCGTCATCGTCGAATCATTCAATGTGTAGCGCAAGGTAATATCGTAGTAATCGTTGTATTCCTCGTATACATTAGGATTGTCGGTTCGCTCAAGATAATGGAGACCCAGCATCACATAGACCTGTTCGCCATTCCCGGCTGTCACGTTCATGCAGACCGTACCCGATCCGTCCGCGTCGTTGATCACATCTCCGTTGCCTGCAAAATAGAGGTCATCACCCAAACCGCCTTCCAGGCGATCCGATTCTCCGTCGTCGACCAGATCGTAGAGGCCGGTCGTTTCATCGAGAAAGCGGTTATCGCCATAGAGGATGTCGATGCCGTCGCCACCATGGAGTTCGTCCCGGCCCAACCCGCCGACCAGCAGGTCCCGGTCCGCGCCGCCATCAAGGTAGTCGTCGCCCGCCTCGCCATAGAGCGCGTCTTCTCCGGCGCCGCCAAAGAGTCCATGGCCGTTGTCACGATCGTTGCCCGCACCTCCGCGCAGGGTATCATTGCCCTCACCGCCGTTCAGCGTATCCGAACCCGCGTTGCCTTCCAGGTAGTCGTTTCCGACCTGGCCGGATAGGGTGTCGTCGCCGTCGCCTCCGTACAGGTGGTCGTGATCCGCTCCACCGGCGTAATTGTTGGCCTGTTCATCTCCGAAGTAGTAACGCTGAGAGACGTGGTCGCCCGCATTTTGGGTCATGATCAGCTGGTCCGTATCTACATCCTCGAACTCGATAATCCGATCGGCATTGACCGAGAGATCCGTGAGATAGAACCGATTGAGGGTATAGAGAAACAGGGATCTGTCATGCAGGTACTGTTCCGAGAACTGGTCCAGGTCGTAGTCTTCGCCCAGTGCATCAGGCGCGGGCGTCTGACCGGATTGTTGCAGCAACGCGAAGGGTTGCAGGTTGACCAGGGCGTAGCGATAGGCGCGTCCCAGATCGTCCTCCTGGGCGGCGAGCGATTCCAGTTGATTTACTGAGAATTCAGTCAAATCAATCAGTTCATAGTTCAACGCATCGTCAGCGGAAAAGGTATTCAGTAGCGCCGATGCCGCACTGAACAACACCTCCTTATCATCAAAAGACCCAGGATCGTTGCCCAAGATCGCCTGGCTGAGATTACGCACCAGCCATTGCAGATCCCGTATTTCATGAGGCTCGGTTGTCGCGTCTGCGATTGAAAGTGCGTCCAGCAATCGTATCAGCTTGTTATCGGTCATGCCGTTGTCAACTGCCAACAACAGACTCGACGATAACGCCACCGCCTGAGGATCTTCAAAACCAAAGAACTGCGGGGCCAACTCACCCAGCGTTTCGAAAAAGAAAGAAGCAAGACCGCAAGCCGCGCCAATATCCTTTTTATCCCAAAGCAGAAACCACACCGTTTTGAAAACCTCTGTGATCGGTGCGTTGATGCCATCCTCAAGAAAGACATAGGAGTCGAAGGCTATGCGCCCCGATTCCAACTCTGGATCCAGAAACCAGGCCCAGGTGATATCCTCTATGCCGGATTCACTGGCCGATACATAAATGCCATCGTCGCTTCGCTCAAGGTTCCAGTCGATCAGGCTGAACATGGCGTCGACTGTGGTTAAAGGGGGAAGTCCCGACAATACCAACGCTCTGCGGTAGCTATCTTCGATCGCTATCGAGTTCGGTAGGAGATAGGTACTTTCGCCCTGCTCATTCGGATCTCTTATCTCGTCTTCAATTAACTGAAGATATTGCAACTGGTGAAGCGCTCCAACCTCCATAAAATGGGTTTGGCGGGCGCCAGGCGCGACGCGGTCCCAGTGCGCCTGCACGATGCGCGCAAAAATAGAGTCGGGCTCATCAATCTCTTCGATCACCACCAGGGCATTTTGCGAATAGTTGTCCCCCACAGAGGCCAGCACCCGATAGGCGCCGGCCACATCCCCGGCCGCATTGAGCGCTTTTGCCTCGTTGAGAATACTTTCAGTAATCGTTAACGCCATGCTCTTCTCCTTGTGTGGTAAATTTATGTCCTTCGAGAATCAATTCAATATGTTTGAGGATGTCCCGCCATTGAGGCAGATAGGCTATACTGAAGTCCGCTTCGACAAACACTTTATCGGTGTAATCCCAAAGCATTTCACAACCGGGTGATGGGAGTTTCATCTCTTCAGAGCTACAACGCAGATATACTTCAAGCTGATCTCCACTAGGCCGGTACAAATAATCATCATTATCAAATTTATGAGAATAATAGACCTCTAAACCGTACTTCATCTCATCATATTGACCGATTCTGTTTGAGTAGTTACGAAAACCACTGATCTTTCCATGCTCAAACAATTTATATAATGAATTCCTATGAACCGAACTTGGGTGAATCTTAAACCAGATTCGTCGCCCATACCCCAGCTGCTTAACAAACAAATCATAGTTTTTCTCTTTATCGTAGCTCTCGAAATTCGGCAAAAGCGCCCAGAACATCGCATATTGCAAATGCCCGTAATAGCTTTGCGCTCCTCCCTTAAAGTAGCCCTTGTAGACACGAAAGTCCTTATCGCCCATATGAAATTTTTCGTAGTCGCCCTCTTCGGTGAAATGTTCGTTTTTAGTACGACCCGCTTCGCTTTTGACAGGCGCACAGATACTGAGCGCCAGGATCATCCATAATGACAACACTCTTTTCATGCTAATGAAGTTAATCATATTATTGAAAATCCAAAATTCATGTATCACAAAGAGAAACGGCATATGTACGCAATACTAAACAAATGAACAACGATAGAAACGCACAAACGCCCGAGTGTTTCATAAAATGAAACGGAGTCGTATTTAAGCAATAGGCTGAAGATTGAAGCGTGTAGCAGTCCTTCACCGTAGATCTTCCATGAGCGGATTGTGAGATGTTAGCAGTCTTTACCGAAAAGCACGATTGCGATCTGTCAATCTTTGCGGTCCCTTTGTCCACTGGGTGACAGGATCACCCGCATTTTGGGTCATGATCAGCTGGTCTGTATCTACATTCTGGAACTCGATAATCCGATCCTCATTGACTGAGCGGTCCGTAGGTTGGGGTGAGGTACGAATCCCAACACACAGACGCATCGAATACACGATTCATGTTGGAGTTCGTACCTCACCCCAACCTACGCACTAATAAACCAACACCACAGGCAATGATTAAATCTATTTATTCATACTTCATATTGACCAAAAATGACTCATCAATAATACCTGAGAAAAAGTCTCGCCCTTTAGGCTTATCTGAACCACTGCATTTGAAATGTCTTCTTTTTACAAGCTTCAACTCAGCCAATTTCCTATATAACCATCCAGGAAAGAAACGATAAATAGATGCTTCCGCAAGAAGCTCTCCGTTTTCTCTGTTTAACAAACTGCTTCTGTCTCTCGATATATTGTCGAAAAAGAAAAACTCTTGCTTTCGCTCATATTGATATGGCGTCGTATATTTATCGATTGCCAGTCCAGCAATGCACATATTATCCGGCAAATACCTTGGCGTCACTTGCGGTCGTTTCTCAAGAAATTCTGTTTTAAAGTTATCACATTCACTGGAATCCATACTTGCCAGGTAAAAACGATACAGTCCTTTTTCGGGCGCCATTCCCGTTTCAGACTGAGAGATCACCTTACCCTCAATAAATAGATTTTTCCCCTCTTTGTACAGTTGCGACAACTTTCCACCACAGGGCCCTCCACCACAACCAAATACAACGTTATCTTCCGCAAGATATCCTTTGCCAGACACCTGTTGATACATATGTTGTCCAGCATCAACGTTACATGAATACCGATAGTACACATACCCTACCGGCAAATCGAAGAATGCAACAGCAATTAAGACAAAAATGGCCAATTTTAGAAAAATCTTCTGCTTATTTGTATATCGAATATAGACTGCCAGTACCCCAAGCCAAAAAAAGATTGTCAGCCCCATTAGAACTTTGTTTTCCATATTCTTCTCGCTAATATTTTATTAATAACTATCTTTCCCGCATGCTTTCCTGTTTATGCTTTAACAGGGGTGCGAGAAAATACTCAACCAATCTTCGCTCACCCGTTTTGATCTCCGCCGTCACTTCCATACCGGGCATCAGTTTCACCGCTTTGCCTTCGACGTTAATAACGCTTTGCTTCATGGCCAGCACGGCGCTGAAGATCAAGCCCCGCTGTTCATCGATAATTGCATCGTCGGAGATACTGGCAATCTCGGCTTCGATGATGCCGTATTTGGTGAACGGAAAGGCGTTGATCTTGATCTCCGCCGGCATGTGGGTTTCGATAAAGCCGATATCCTTGTTTTCGATCCTGGCCTCTACGATCAACGAGGATTCTTCGGGGACGATCTTCATCAGGGGTTGCGCTTCGGTGACCACGCCACCCAAGGTGGTCACGGTCAGTTCCTGTACCTGACCCGACACTGGGGCGTAGAGGGTCTGGCGCTGGTTTGCGTCACTGGCCTTGATCAGTTCTTCATTCAGGGCCGCGATCGCGCGGCGCTGCTCTGTGATCTCGGAGAGAATCTGGCTGCGCGTCTCTTCCTGCAAGGCAAGGAGTTGTTGTTGAGCCTGTTTCCGGGTTGCGCTGAGTTGCTTTAGCCGCTGTTGCTCTTCCTGCAATTGATGGGCCAGTTGGATGCGTTCCTGTTAGAGTTGCAGGTATTCGGTCTCGGAGGCGTATTTTTTTTCGTAGAGCCCTTTGGTGATCTTGACCCGCTGGGTGACGATAGGCAGGGTCTTTTGCAGTTTCTGCACTTCGATCTTTGTCCCGGCGATTTCGGCTTCGGCGGCTTCGACTGCGCTGATCAGGGTCTGTTTTCGGGCGAGGTATTGGCGCCACTGGGCTTGCAGGAGTCTTTCATAGTCTGGATCAGTCAGGGAGTCTTTATCGCTCTTCGCGTTGGACGCTTCATCCTGTGCTTTATTACCGCCCTCTTCCCGGGTTTGTTCACTCTGAAGCCTTTCCAGCAGCGCCTGATTAACACCCAGTTTCATCCGCGTGTTTTCTTTTTCCTGACTCAACCGGTTCACGTCCGCTGCGGTCAGTGTGCTGTCGAGTTCGATCAGGGGTTGACCTTGGACGACCCTTTCACCTTCCTTGACCAGTATGCTTTTGACGACACCTTTTTGCAGTGGCTGGATTATCTTGGTGCGGCTGCTCGGAAGGATTTTACCTTGGGCGCTTGCGACTATGTTGACCTTACCCAGCAATGCCCAGGCGATACCTATAACCAGCAGGATGATGATCGTTCGACTCAGCCACCGGGCCAGCGGGCTGGGGGGTGTCTCCTGGATTTCAAGGGCTGCCGGCAAAAAGGCGCTGAGCTGTCGTTTTTTGTTGTCGTCGCCCAGGCTTTTGCGGTTTTTCCAGGCGTCGATGAAAGCATCTAGTGTTCTGCTCATGACAACTCCTGATGTCTTTTGGTGTCAATCATGCTGTGGCCGATGTGAGCACTTGGCATGGATAGTTTTGAGTGTTGAGTTTTTAGTTTTGAGTTGCGGTGTTCGCTGCACTCACGGGTGTTTGATGTGCTTTGATCATCTTGTGTATGGTACGACGAAACCAAGACAAGTCCTGGCATTCTCGGATTCTTTGTGGCTCGCTCCCACGCGGAGCGTGGGAATGCATACCTATACCTTGTTACATTCTCTCGGCTGTAGGTGTTTACCTGGCCATGGATCTGCATTCCCACGCGGAGCGTGGGAACGAGCATTGTTGACGTGTTTGGGAAGATCACCATTGCTGGGTTCGTCTGCCACAATTGACATCTGATATTCGCTTCCGTGGTTACTGTTGATGGTCGCGGGTGGTTGGTTTTTGGTTTTTGCTGTATTGCAACCGGATGGGTTGACGGCATTCCCGGATTCCGCTTCGCTGCATCCGGGCTACGAGATCTGCGGTTATGCATCGGGTTTTCCCTGGATTGCTTGACTTGGGTTTTCTTCTTGATCTTCTCTTTCCAGCTCTTCCAGAAGTTGCAGCGCCCAGCTTTCATCCACAGCTTCGACTTCCATCCGGCTGTCGTTGTGTTTTTGTTTTCGAAGCCCACCTGAGTGGTTTGGTTGTAGGGGCCTGATCGGCCGCGTGGGCACCTGACGCAATACCGGGGTGTGATTCTGGTAACTGTGCAGCTTGGCATAGTACCCATTGGCTTTGATCAGACTGTCGTGGTTGCCCTGTTCGATGATACGGCCCTTGTCCATGACCAGGATGCGGTCGCATTGGCGCACGGTGCTGAGCCGATGGGCGATGATGAATACGGTGCGGCCCTGGCAGATGCGGGCCATGTTGTCCTGAATCAGGCGTTCCGATTCGTAGTCGAGGGCACTGGTGGCTTCGTCGAAGATCAGCAGTTTGGGATTACCGATCAGGGCTCTTGCGATGGCCAGACGTTGGCGCTGGCCGCCGGAGAGGTTGCTGCCCTGCTCACCCACCAGGGTGTCGTAGCCTTCGGGCAGGTCGACGATGAACTCGTGGGCACCGGCCTGTTGTGCGGCTTCGATCACCTGCTCCATGGGCAGGGCCGGGTTGGACAGGACGATATTTTCCCGGATGGTGCGATTGAACAGGAAGTTCTCCTGCAGCACCACGCCGATCTGCTGACGCAGCCAGGTGGTGTCGACCAGGGAGAGATCCACCCCGTCGATGAGCACCCGGCCCGCTTCGGGGATGTAGAGCCTTTGAATGAGTTTGGTGATCGTGCTCTTTCCGGAGCCGGAGCGCCCGACCAAACCGATAACCTCGCCGGGGCGGCATTTGAGGCTGATGTCGTCGAGGATCAACGGGCCGTCGGGTCGGTAGCGGAAACGGATGTGCTCCATACTGACCTCGCCCTTGAGGGCGGGAAGCCGGGAGCGATTGGGATTAAAACCGGGTTCTCTTGGGGTATTGAGGATGTCGCCGAGGCGCTCCAGGGAGATGCCTGCCTGCTGGAAGTCCTGCCAGAGTTGCACCAGTTTGAGGATCGGGCTACTGACCCGCCCCGCGAGCATGTTGAAGGCAACCAGTTGACCCACTGTGAGTTCGTTGGCAATCACCAGGTGGGCGCCCCACCAGATGATGCCAAGGGTCATGAATTTGTTGATCAACCCTGCGATCTGGTTTGCCACGTTGTTCAGGTTCTGGCTGCGGAATGAGGCGTGGACATAGCTCGACAGATGGTCTTCGAGCTTGCGCTGCATCTGCGGTTCCACCGCCAGGGATTTGACCGTGCCGATACCGGTGATCGATTCAGTGAGAAAGGCGGTGTTGGCTGCGCCGTGTTTGAATTTGTCGTTCAGCCGGTGACGCAGGATCGGGGTGATGAACAGGGAGAGCAGGATATACAGAGGAATCGTGGCGAGCACGATGCCGGTCAGGGCGGGACTGTAGTACCACATCACGCCGAGGAACACGAACACGAACGAGAGGTCGATCACCAGGGTCAGGGCGGTGCCGGTGATGAAATTGCGCAGGCTGTCGAGTTCGCGCACCCGGGCCACATTCTGGCCCACCTGACGGGTCTCGAAATAGGCCAGGGGCAGGGCCATCAGGTGATGGTAGAGCCGGGAGCCCAGGGTGACATCCACCCGGTTGGTGGTATGGCTGAAGAGATAGTTGCGGATGCCGCCGATCAGAGCCTCGAACACCACCAGGACGAAAAAGCCCACCGCCAGCACATCCAGGGTGGTGAAACCCCGGTGCACCAGCACCTTGTCCATGACCACCTGAAAGAACAGCGGGGTAATCAGGGCAAACAGCTGCAGGAAAAAGGAGGCGAGCAATACTTCGCCAAACAGCTTGCGGTATTTGACCAGGGACGGGATGAACCAGGACAGATCGAATTTCTGCTGCAGGCTCTCGGCCAGGCCCTGGCGACGGGTCATGAGGATGAGTTCACCGCTCCACAGCGCCTCGAACTCGTCCCGGGAAAGTGTTTTGGGTCGCGTCTCTCTCAGATCATGAATCAGGACACTGGTAACCTGCCCGCCGGACTCTGTCGTGGCAACGATTTTCGCCAGTACCACATAACTGCCATCCTTCAACCTGGCGATACCGGGGAGTACCGTATTCTGGATCTCAGCCAGTCCGCAGGTGACAGGCTTTGCCTTCAGGGTGAGGGCCTTGGCGGCTTGTAGGAGTTCAGTGTCGCCAAAGGACTTGCCAGGCTGACCGAACTGATGGGCGAGTTGCTCCGGTTCTGCCGGCAACTGATGAAAACGGGCGAGCGCGACGAGCGTCTGCAGTGCGGTATCCATACCTGAGTATCCTGACCATCATTTCGAGTGTTACCGATGGTTCTATCCGTGGAATCAGTGGGCAGGGTATCCCGATATCGTTATCCGATCAAGATCGATCATGCGTAATCCAACGACTGAACGACGCTTAAAAATAACCGGTAAATCAATACCATCTGACTCCTAACCAAGCATGCTGCAAGGTCACTGTGCCACTCACTCCTTCAAGATGCCGCATGCCTCTGTGCCAGACGAATATAGTGCCCGGCCGTGTAGTCGATGATCTCCTTCTCCTGTTCGCTCAGCTCACGCACCCGCCGCGCCGGGCGCCCCAGCCACAGGTAGCCTCCTTCCAGGCGCCGCCCCTGGGGCACCAGGGATCCTGCCCCGAGCATCGCCCCGGACTCCAGCACCGCGCCATCAAGAATTGTGGAGTCCATGCCGATAAAGCAGCCGTCGGCAATCTCGCAGCCGTGCAGCATCACCCGGTGACCCACGGTGACGCCCTCGCCGATGGTCAACGGGCGTCCCCCGGGCAGGTAGTAGCTGTCGTGGGAGACATGCAGCACCGAACCGTCCTGGATATTAGTGCGCGCGCCGATGCGGATCCGGTGCACATCGCCGCGGATCACGCACATTGGCCAAACCGAGGCCTGTGATGCAATATGGACATCGCCGATGACCACGGCGGTTTCATCCACCCAGGCATCGTCCTCGATGCGCGGGACGTGGGTTTCGAAGGGACGTATGTTGGACATGTGACTGAAGGGGGTTCCTGTAGCGATGGAGATATTCAGCTTTGTAGTGATCGGGACGATTGTAGCAATCCTGATCTACGGCGTGATGATTTACAACAACCTGGTGCGCCTCAAGCACGACGTGAGCAAAGCCTGGGCGAACATCGACGTGCTGCTGAAACAGCGCCATGATGAACTGCCCAAGCTGGTGGAGACCTGCAAGCAGTATATGCAATACGAACAGGACACCCTGGAGAAGGTGATGAACGCCCGCTCCGCGGTGCACAGCGCCGCCGCCTCAGGGGATGTGGGCGCCCTGGGCTCGGCGGAAGGCCAGTTGCGGCTGGGGCTCGGCAACCTGTTCGCGGTGGCGGAGAACTATCCCGACCTGAAGGCCAACGAGACCTTTCTGCACCTGCAGAGCCGTATCACCGGCCTGGAGAACAGCATCGCCGACCGGCGCGAGTTCTATAACGACAGTGTGAATATGAACAATGTCCGCATCGAGCAGTTCCCGGACGTGATCCTGGCCCGCATGTTTGCCTTCCAGCCGGCTGAACTGCTGGAGTTCGACGCCTCTGAACTGACGGATGTGAATATCGGCACCCTGTTTCACTGATGCAGGCGGTCGTTCATCTCAGCTCCGGAGAATTCCTGTTCTGGAGCAGCCTGCTGTCCCTGGGCGCCCTGGCCGGACTGATCTCCACCTTCGTAACCTTCCACCGGGCCCGCCTGATCGAAGACACCCCCACGGCAAAGATCCGCTCCGCCCCGCAGGGCTACGTGGAACTGATCGGCGAGGCGGACATGATGCGCGGCGAACCGGTGATCGCACCGCTCAGCAACACCCCCTGCTGCTGGTGGAAGTACCGGGTCGAAAAAAAGCACGACAATGGCTGGCGCACCCAGCGCACCGGGGTCAGTGACAGCCTGTTCCTGCTGCGTGACGGCACCGGGGAGTGCATCATCGACCCGGAGGGGGCCTCGGTGAACGCCAGCGAACGGCAGGTCTGGCACGGACCCAACCCCACCCCCTTCGCGGGACCGGACCGCGGCCGGGGCACCAGCCACAGCCGCTTCAGGCTGTTCGGCATGGAGGTCTCCGTCAACACCACCTTCGAAGGGGACTACCGCTACACCGAGGAGATGATCCTGCCCGGAGACCCGTTGTATGCCATCGGCCTGTTCAGCTCCCTGGGGGAAATGGACCGCAAGGCGATGCGCGATGAGCGCATCCGCGATCGCCTGCGACAGTGGAAAGCGGATCACGCGCAACTGCTGGCCCGTTTCGACCGCAACCGCGATGGGCGGATCGACAGTGACGAGTGGGAATCGGCCCGCCGAATGGCGGAGCGGGAGATCACCCGGGAGCAGATGCAGGAGGACCAGCAACCGCTGCACACCCTGAGCGGCACCGGTTCGACCCGGCGACCCTTGCTGATCTCCACCAAGGAGGAGTTTGCCCTGGTACGGCGTTATCGGCTGATCTCCTTTTTCAGCCTGTTGGGTTTCCTCGCCCTGGGAGCCGGAGCGGCCTGGATGATCACGGTTCGGTTGCTTTAGGGTGTGTGGTGCTTGATCGGGGATTCCCGGGAACCCGCCCCCGTAAACAGGTTCCAACCCGAAGCACTTGAGAATTTGTTCCAAGCCCGTTAAAAAAAGAACCCCGCCCCGGACTCGACCTGCGGCGGCCTTTCGACGCCACACTACAACCAGGAACCCAAGTTGACTCGCCACATCTCCATCCTGATCGCCCTGAGCCTGTCCAGTATCACCGTCTCGGCCGGGAATATCCTGCTCGATGACCCGACCGACGCAACCTACAATCCCAGTCCTGAGGAGGAATGGCGCGAGGCCGAGGTCAAACTTCCTGAACAGATCAATCGGGATGCGCTGCAGGCCTTCGAGGTCGGCGCCGGAGAGCAGCGCTTCGAATATCTGATCGACTCGAGCAGCCTGCACACGGGCGCGGACGGGGTGACCCGCTACCTGCTCGTGATACGTTCCCGTTCCGGGGTCGAAAACAGCTCCTATGAAGGGATCCGCTGCGGTGAGCGGCTTCACAAGGTCTATGCCTATGGGGACGGTAACAAGCTCTACCCCTCCCCGGGCAACGACTGGCAACATATCCACAAGGACGAGTCCACCGACTACCGGGCCGCACTCTACGACGACATGCTGTGTAATCTGCAGAACGGCACCCCGAATGATCCGGATGACGTGATCAACGCCATGCGCGCTCATCGGCAGGTGAGTGAGTGACCGGATCTGTTTTAGATCTCGGCAGAAACCAATGACCGACATTTCCCGTTCCCACGCTCCGCGTGGGAATGCATACCACGGCCAGGTACACACAAAGACCGAAGATGATCGTCTGGCTCAGGTCTGCGTTCCCACGCAGAGCGCGGGAACGAGGAACAAGCGAGAGTGTAACGGGACTGTCGGGGGAAGATTCCCGGACTGAGTTGTGATCGTTCGACCTCAGGCCGGGCCATACATCACGCGATCCGGACCATGAGAACCTGCATGCAGGCTCCAACCAAAGGCTGATTATGGGGACGGACGCCCCGATCTCAACCCTGTGATCCACCCTGTTTCCCGGGCTTCCCCCGCCACCCCCAGATGCGATTTAATCGGAACATCCACAGGAACAAAACCGACCGAATGGGATTTAGTGCAATGAACAACCCCTTGCTAGACATGCCCGGACTGCCCGCCTTCTCCAAAATAACACCGGAGCAGGTGGAGCCGGCCATCGACCAGCTCTTGAAAGAGAACCGCGCGCTCACCGAGCAATTGCTGAATCAGAGCGATGCCCCGACCTGGGAGAATTTCATCGAACCCCTGGAAGTGGCGGATGACCGGCTCAGCCGGGCCTGGTCACCGGTCAGCCACATGAACTCGGTGGTCAACAACGATGCCCTGCGGGAAGTCTACAACGCCTGCCTGCCCAAACTCAGCGAATACGGCACCGAGATGGGCCAGAACAGCCGACTCTGCGACGCCTATAAACAGGTCGCGAGTCAATCGGAGACGCTGGACGCGGCGCAGAAAAAACTCCTCGACAATGCGCTGCTCGACTTTCACCTCTCCGGCGTGGACCTGCCCGAGGAGAAAAAACAGCGTTACAAGGCGATCAGCCAGGAGCTGTCGCGGCTCACCACCCGCTTCGAGGAAAACCTGCTCGATGCCACCCATGCCTGGAGCAAGCTGATTATCGACCCCCAGGCCCTCGCGGGACTGCCGGAATCCGCCCTGGCCCTGGCCAAACAGACCGCCACCCAGAGGGACCAGGATGGCTGGCTGTTGACCCTGGAATTCCCCTCCTACTACCCGGTGATGATGTATGCCGATGACCGGGCGCTGCGCCAAGAACTCTATGAAGCCTACTCCACCCGCGCCTCGGAGTGCGGTCCCCAGGGGGGGCAGTGGGACAACACCGAGGTGATGGAGCAGATCCTCAAGCTGCGCCATGAACAGGCCCAGCTGCTCGGCTTCGCAAACTACGCGGAACGCTCCCTGGCCCGCAAGATGGCCCGCTCCACGGACGAGGTGCTGGCATTTCTCAACGACCTGGCGCGGCGTTCCCGCCCCCAGGCGGAACAGGAACTGCAGGAACTGCGGGATTTCGCCCGCAGCGAGTACGGGGTAACCGAACTCGAGGCCTGGGACATCGGCTACTACTCGGAGAAACTGCGCCAGTTCCGTTACGAAATCAGCCAGGAGGAGCTCAAGCCCTACTTCCCGGAGACTCGGGTGGTGCCCGGCATGTTCGCCGTGGTGGAGCGGCTCTACGGCATCGAGATCCGCCCGGTGGAAGGGGTCGATGTCTGGCACCCGGACGTGCGTTTCTACGAGATCCGCGATCGCAAGGGCCAGCTGCGAGGGCAGTTCTACCTGGACCTCTATGCACGACCGAAAAAACGCGGCGGCGCCTGGATGGACGACTGCGCCACCCGCTTCTTCAGCGAACGCATGGACCAGATACCGGTCGCCTACCTGACCTGTAACTTCTCACCGCCGGTGGACGGCAAACCCGCGCTGTTCACCCATGAGGAGGTACAGACCCTGTTTCACGAGTTCGGCCACGGCCTGCATCACATGCTCACCCTGATCGACTACCCCGGAGTCGCCGGTATCAACGGTGTGGCCTGGGACGCGGTGGAACTGCCGAGCCAGTTCATGGAGAACTGGTGTTGGGAGAAAGAGGCCCTGCAACTGATAGCCGGGCATGTGGATGATGGACACCCGATTCCTGACGCGCTGTATGAGCGCATGTATGCGGCAAAGAATTTTCAGTCCGCGATGCAGATGGTGCGCCAGCTGGAATTTTCCCTGTTCGACTTTCGTATCCATCAGGAATATGACCCGGCGCGGGGTGGACGGGTCTACGAAATCCTCGGCGAGGTGCGCGATCAGGTGGCGGTGGTGCGCCCACCGGCCTGGAACCGCTTTCCCCACGGCTTCTCGCATATCTTCGCCGGCGGCTATGCGGCAGGCTACTACAGCTACAAGTGGGCCGAGGTGCTCTCCGCCGATGCTTTTTCCCGGTTCGAGGAGGAAGGTATCTTCAGCCCTCGGGCGGGGGAGGACTTTCTTCATGAGATCCTCGAACAGGGGGGATCCCGGGACGCCATGGAGCTGTTCGTGGCGTTCCGCGGCCGTGAGCCGCAGATCGAGCCATTACTGCGTCACAGCGGTATTAACGGCTAGTCAGGACTTCTCAGTGAGTATCCCGGGGCCTGGAAACACTAACCCGACAGGCCCTGGGATCGAGTGAAAAAAAACGGGTGACGTTTAACGTCACCCCGTGTTGGCAAGTCAGATGCCGAGCGCATCATAACCCCAACCAACACCACCTAATTCGACTTCCGGATGCCTGCTTCTTATATTGCGTTCGATCCCGTTGAGCCGCCAGCGGGGCACATCGACCAGGAGCAGAATCTCACCGTGGCGCAACGGCACGCTGCAGTCTTCCAGGTGTACCTGAGGCACCACCCGGGTGGCGAAACGGTAACCCAGCGTCAGGGTCAGAACCATCACTGCACTGCTCCCCGCGACCCAGGGCCAGTCACCGGTGAGAAGCGCAAAGGGCAGCACCATCAGGGCCAGGAAGAACAGCAACAGGTTGACGATCCAGAAGATATCTTCAACCTGGCGGGTGATGCCTGAGCGTTGCCCGGGGGTGGCAGGCGGCAGACCGCGGATCTCGACTCCGGGCTTGGCAATCGTGTGAATGTGCGTGTGCTTGACCTGATCATGCAGCAGATCGCTGACCACCGCTTCAGCCTGATCCCGGGCGGGCACCAGCAGGTAGATGCGACTGAGGAACATGACGCTCACCCCTCGGCCACGTAGTCTTCCGTGTCGTTGCCCCGGATCACCTTGTGATCCTCCATTTCCATCTCCAGGTAGATGCGCTTGGTTTCTTCGCTTTCGAAATAGATCTCGACGCCATTGTCCCCATCGCCTTCGTAGAGGCAGGGGTGACCCTCGGGATTGGAGACTTCACGCAGGGTAATCGGATCGGTGGTGGTTCTGATGTTCATGACTTCCTCTCCTTTGCTGTTTTTGCGTTGCGTCACCTAATAGCTATAGAAATACCCACCAAATCAGTCAAGAAAATCGGAGATATAAATCCAACAGTAAAAATGGGGGAGTTGGCTGGAAGCTACAGCAAATAATGATTGAAAATCAGGGACCTGAGGCTATTTAAAACAGCGCCCCAGCGGGCAAACGCGGATCGGCCGGCTGCTCAAACCGTCAGGAACAGGTCAAAGAACAGCCAGTAGACCAGACTCGCAAGAACCAGCCCGAAAAGCATCACCGGGATACCCGTGCGCAGCCAGGCCAGGGGCGTGATTCTCGCCTCGGGCATGCCGCTCTTTTCCGACTCGGACACCGCGATGATATTCGCGGTGGCGCCCAGATGGGTACCGTTGCCGCCGAGCCCGACACCCAGTGCCAGGGCCCACCACAGGGGGGCGATGTTCACCCCGCTGACCTCCAGGCCAAGGATGATCGGGATCATGGTGACAGTGAAGGGGATGTTATCCACCACCGCGCTCAACAGGGCAGCGACCCACATCAGCATCAACCCGGTGATCAGCAGCTTATTCGGATCCTCCGCGAGCATCCCCAGTTCCTCGCCCAGCAGTTCCAGCAGGCCGGAGGATTCGACCCCGCCGACAATCATGAACAGGGCGGCGAAGAAGAACAGTACCGACCAGTTGACGCTACTGAACAGAGACTCCATGTTCGGCCGCATCAACAGCAGGGCTATGGTCAGGCCGATGAACGAGGCGTATGCCGGCAGGATATGCAGATTGTGGTGGATGAAGAACAGGACGATCACCACACCGAGGGCGAACAGGATGCGTTTCAGGCCCGGCATGTCCTTGATCGCATGAGTATCCACCAGGCTGCGCGTATCCTCGACAGACTGGGACAGGGGCTCCCGGAACAGGTACAGGATCATTGCCACGGTACCCACCCAGACCACCAGCACGGGCAGTCCCATGTGCAGCAGAAAGGAGTTGAAGCTTATGCCCCCGGCACTACCGATCATCAGGTTGGGCGGATCACCCACCAGGGTCGCGGCGCCGCCGATATTGGAGAGCATCGCCTCTGACATCAGATAGGGCATGGGATTGATTTTCAACAGACGACAGATCAGCACCGTGAGTGGCGCGAACACGATCACCGTGGTGACGTTGTCCAGGATCATGCTGATCAGGCTCACCGCCAGGCTCAGGTAGATGAGCAGCAGTTTCGGATTGCCCCGGGCCCAGTGGGTGATATGCACCGCGGCGAAGTCGAACGCCCCGGTGGGCCTGAGCAGCGCCACCAGCATCATCATTGCCGCGAGCAACAGGATGGTGTTGGCATCCACCGAGAGAATCGCCGCCTCCTGGCTGTAGAAGCCAAACCACATGCCCACGCCGATCATCGCCACCGCGCCCAGCAAGGCCGCAATGGTCCGATGCAGTACTTCAGTAAAAATCAGCACATACGAGACCGCGAGCACCGCGGCGGAGATCCACATTTCCTGTGTAATCTGATCATGCATGAGAACCTACCTCCTCTCCGACCCCCGGAATCTGCGCTCCGGCTTGGTCCGGCTCATCCGTTCAGTGTATCGGTCGTTTCAATCGATACAACATTTCTTATCCACCAACGCCTGGGCAATGCTCATGCGTGTCACCACCCCCCGATACTCATCCCCGTCGGTGACGAACAGGTATTCGGTACCGAACTGTTCCATGATGGCCAGGGCCTTGATAGAGGGAAAATGGGGTGACAGACGGATCGCATCGGGAAAAATGAAGTCTTCGACGGACCTGTCCAACAGCTCATCGGCCTTGATGCGGGGAAAGTCGATATGCTCGATGTCGTCCCCCAGCAGGTGAGCGCCGCGAAGAATGTCGTCCGGGATGCAACACAGCAGGAACAGGTGACGCAGTGAAAAGCGTCCGTTCAAGGCGCCGCTGGCATCGACGTAGGGAATTCCGGGCACATCCTTGTCGACACATTCCTGCATCGCCTCACCGACAGACATGCCGGGCCTTGCCACCCGGGTGGGAATCGAAACGTTAATGATATTCATGGGGGTGTTTCATCCATCAAGGGTTTCATTGCATGCAGCATATTGGCAAACAGGTGACGGTTGCCACCTTCTTCCCGCGCCAGCATCTGCTTCATATAGGCACGCTGGGTCGGCTTGGTGAAACAGGCCGGACAGCTGTCTGGGATTATCGGCAGCCCGGCCGACACGGCAAACGATGAGGTCTGGCTCTCCCGGCAGTAGACCAGGGGACGGATGATCCGGATGTCCCCGGCATCGTTCAGGTAGTGCGCCTTCATGGTGCGCAGCTGGCCGCCGTGAAACAGGGACATCATCAGACTCTCAGCCAGATCATCCAGATGTTGCGCCAGGGCGAGCACGTTATAGCCTTCATGCCGGCAGGTGGTGTACATGATGCCCCGTTTCATGCGGGCGCAGTAGGCACAGAAGGAATCCCCGGACATGTTCTCCCGGGCCTCCTCCATGATTGGCTGCTCACGATAAAACCAGGGCACGCCCAACTGCTCGTAGTAGGCCTTGAGGGGTTCCGGATCGAAACCCTCCACTTCGGGATCCACGGTGATCACCCCCAGTTCGAAACGCACCGGCGCATAGGTTTGCAGATGGCTCAGTATCTGCAACAGGGTAAGCGAGTCTTTACCGCCCGAAACCCCCAGCAGGATGCGGTCTCCATCGCGGATCATGCGGTAATCGGCAATCGCCCGACCCACTTTGCGCAACAGGGATTTGGGGGGTTTGACTACTTCAGGCATGGCCTCATTCTGACATGAAGCCCCAGGATCACCAATCGGCAGATATTCCGACAAAACGTTCCCCAGCGATTACCATTAACCCCACAATTCTCGTGGTTTGGGCAATCACCGGACACCTGAGTTCCATCCACGACAAACCGATCAGGTAAAAAATTCTCTACCGTCCCGCCAGCGTATGAGACGGCCATATACGCAGCAATCCGCTGATTCAACTGTCTTCGGCTGTAAGCACCAGCTTACCCTGCATCCCTCCCTGCTCGATCAGGCGGTGGGCCTGAGCCGCCTCGGCCAACGGCAATTGCTGCTCCACGTGAATCTTGAGGCAGCCGCTGTCCATCATTTCGGCACAGTCCTGAAGGATCGCCACCTGATTGGCTCTTGCCTGTGGCAGGTCCCGCAGCATAGGGGTCAGCATCAGAGTGAAACCGATGCGCAGATTGCGGTTGCGCGCCTCTTTCCAATCCATTCCGGGACCGGGATCGAGCAGCGTCACCAGATCCCCATAGGGGGCCGTGAGCTCGATGGATTGTTTGAACACCTCCGGGCCCACCGTGTCCAAAACCACATCCGCACCCTTTCCGTCGGTGAGTTCCAGCACCTGGGAAACCAGCTTGCCCTCTGGATAGAGAATCACCTCATCCGCACCCAGGGATTTAACGAAATCCGCCTTCTCCTGCGTGCTCACCGAGGTCAAGACGCGGATCCCCGCCTGTTTGGCCAATTGAATCGCAACATGTCCGACACCACCCGCTCCGGCGTGTACCAGCAGGGTTCGCTCCTCGGTGATGCGGGCGCGTCCGAACAGCGCCTCCCAGGCGGTGATCAGCACCAGCGGCGCGGCGGCGGCATGGATGAAATCGGCGTTCACCGGTTTGCGGCAACACACCGCTTCGTCGAGCACCGCGTACTCGGCGTAATTGCCCTGCAATCCTCCCAGGCCACCGTGGCAGTACCAGACTTCGTCACCAGGGCGAAACAGGGTCACCTCATCACCGACCTCGACCACCTCTCCGGCACCGTCGCAACCCAGGATTGCCGGCAGACCCTCCGGGGTGAACACACCCCGCTGGCGCAGTTTGGTGTCGATCGGGTTGACCCCGGCGGCCATGATCTTCACTTTGATCTCGTTGGGACGGGTGATTTCGGGCTCCGCGATCTGCTCCAGCTTAAGGACGTCCGGTTCCCCCAATGTTCGTAACAGGATTGCTTTCATCAACCGCCTCCGATGGCTCATGGTTCAGGTAATGACTCTGCCGCCATCCCAATAGTAACCCGGATCCGCACGGCGCGCAGAACCGGCTACCACATCCGACCTCGCAGAGCGCCTGGAGCAGCCACAGTGAACAGGGTTCAGAGCATTTCTATCAGCCGCTGAAAAAGACGCCCCTACTGATCCGGTCGTGATAGAGTGGCCCGCAGTTCAGGTCCCACAACTCAGGAGGCAACCATGGTAGAAGAAGTCGGCAAGTTCACACTCCACCTGGAGCAGGAGGAGGACTACGCGTTCCGGGTGAAGTTCGATCTCAACAAGGCCCCGGATGTCATCATGGACGAACCCCCACCCCTGGGTGAAAGAAACGGACCCAACGCCTCTCGCATGCTTGCCGCGGCGGCGGCGAACTGTCTCAGCGCCAGTCTCATGTTCTGCCTGGCCAAAGAGGATGTACCGGCGCGCAATGTCTCCACGGAAGTCACCTGCACCATGGTGCGTAACGAGAAAAAACGTCTGCGGGTCGGACGTCTGGATGTGCGCATCACCGCCGGTGACGAACTCCTCACCTCGAAAAAGCTGGACCGGTGCCTGAACCTTTTCGAGGATTTCTGCGTGGTGACCGCGAGTATCCGGGAAGGTATCAAGGTGGGTGTCGAGGTGGTCAACCCGGCCGGCGAGATACTGCACACAGCGGAGTGAGCGGCGAAGACCTGCGGTCGCAACCGGATCAACAGCCAGTATGACACCCTGAATCCTGGCTGGCCGGCTTAGGGCCCTAGGAACCGGGTCGTTGTGGAATCCCGGGCATGCGCGCCCGGGCGGCATGCTCCGGGCGGGCCCGGACGCGGATTCGACCGTGAGCCACCCATAGGGAAAACACCAGTAGAAGGACCGACAGGCTCAGTGACACCTCCCCCCAGAGCGCCTTCTGCGGCATCAGCGCCTCCTCCTGACGCTCCACCAGGATAACCACCACCAGGCGGTAACTGCGTTCCTGACCAATGGCCCCGTAGTTGACGGTACGAAAGGTGAAAAGCCCTTTGGGTCCGTCGATCTGTCCGGTTTCCTGACGCTGCATCAGATTCCACACCTGTGGATACAGGTCCTTGAAAGTTTGATGCCGTTCTGAAGTCGCGGGAAACATGAACCCCCATTCCTGGTTTGCGGTAAATCCACGCAGGTAGAAACCGGTATGATCCAGCATCAGCATCCGCCCCTGCACCAACTGCGCATGCCGGGCCAGGCTGTCGAAAATGTAGCTGGCCAGGACGTTGATCACCAGCAACCCGGTACGCTTTCCATTTTGATCCATCACCAGGGTCGCCAGGCGCAGCATGGGCTTGTAGGGTTCCTCGATCTCGCCGCGTTCGACATTGAGATCGATGGGTGAGGCGTAAATCTGCCCGGGGTAGAGGGTCAGCGCCTCCTGGAAATAGTAACGGTCCGCTTTGTTCTGCAACAGGCTCTCGGGGGTTCGGGAAGCCCCGTAGGGGTTCAGATTGACCCGGATAAGTTCCTGTCCCTGCAGATCGATGAGCCGAATCTGGTCGTAGAGCTGTTTCTCCGCCACGAACAGTTCCCAGTCCGAGGTGATGCGTCTTACCACCTCCTCTTCGGGATGTTCCACCACCTGCCCCACCCCTGGATCCGCCGCGAGCATGTTCAGGTCTGCTCGGATGTCGTTACGCCGCTGCTCCAGCGCCATCAGGGTGGCGTCCACCGAAAGATTGGAAAGGGTCTGCCAATGGGCCCTCAGAGTCGAGATCGACACCTGATAGCCAAACCAGAGAATCAGGTTCGCCACCAGCAGCAGCGGCAGGGCAAACACAAGCCCCTGTCTCAATACAGGCAGAAGAATTTTATCGGCTGAAACCCTATCACTCATACGCATTGCCTGCGCTGCGGTATGTGAATGCCCGGTGGACTCATGACTGTACCCCGACAACTCAACACGGTTTAGGCATGAAAGCCACCATTACCCTCTATGGATAGCACATGCACGGGATTTTGCAGCCTTGCTGACGACTTTCGTACCTCCTGTGAGGTTAGCCCCGAAACACCAATCTACACCCTTTGCACGCTCAGGTTGAATGAGGACCACTGCACATCATCCAGGGATAACCGTTGACTTGGGAACTTCGATCCTTAAGACTCGGGAGATCCGCTGTCCAGGCTCAGGGAAGCGTAAACCGTCCGGAAAGACTGCAGCGGTGAAGTCGCCCAGCCCCATCGGGTCTGCAATAACATCAATAAACCTGGCATTCACCGGCGAGCGGGCCGTGAGTTCGGTGAAAAGTCCTGTCACAACAACAAAGGAGACTGAGGTGAATCTCAAATCATCCCTCACCCAGGTCAGCGCACTTCTGCTGACCCTCGCTTGCGGTTCCGCGATCGCCGATGGAAACCGTTACAACATCGAGCGTTTTTATCACTCGGAGATCAGTGCGGCGGAAGCCTTTCTACGCATGCAGCACCGCGGAGGACCCGGTGTACCCCATGGTCATCACCGCGGCGTGAAGCCGGTACTCGTCGATGTACGCTCCATGGAGGAATACTCGGCGGGTCATCCCGACAGCAGCTACAACATCCCCTATCCCAGGGTCTGTTCGGGTTGTGACGCCCAGACCCCCGAGGTCTTCTACTGGGAGGTATACGAGACCGTACGCGGGAATACGGAACGTGAAATCTTCACCCTGTGCCGCACCGGCTCGAGAAGTGTCTCAGCGGGGAACATCTTGGCCAACCCCGCGGAATACGGCATCGACGGACCGGCCTTCACTCAGGTACGCAACATCTGGGAAGGTTTCGTGGGCCAGTACAAGTACGCCTACGATGGCGGCACCGTGATGCTGGACACCAATGGCGAACCCTTCGCCCTGGACCTGAACAACAACGGTGACATGGACAGCGACACCGCCGATGTCTACCAGGAACGCTCAGACGCGAATCCGGACAAGGATGGCTGGCGCAATTTCCAGAAACTGCCCTGGACGACTGAAATCCAGCGCCGCTACGCCTACATGGGTGACACCGCCCAGTACGGGGAACTGACCCTGACCCCGGTGGATTGATTCACCGCTCGGCCACCGGCTGCGCCGGTGGCCGGATTATCCCGCACCGCCCAGTCAATCCGGAAATCGCACCCCGGTGCCTCCCAGGCCGCAATATCCGGCCGGATTCTTCGCCAAGTACTGCTGATGATAGGCCTCGGCATAATAGAAACGGCTCGCCGGCAGAATCTCCGTGGTAACCGGCGCCGATGTGATCTGTGCCAGGGCGTGCTGGTAATGGTCTCTCGAGGTCATGGCCTCGGCCATCTGCTCCTCATCAAAGGTGTAGATGCCTGAGCGGTACTGGGTTCCCACATCGTTGCCCTGGCGCATCCCCTCGGTGGGGTTGTGAGACTCCCAGAAACATTTGAGCAGGGTCTTGTAGGCGATCTGTTGTGGATCGTAGACCACCAGGACCACCTCGTTGTGGCCGGTCATGCCGGTGCACACCTCTTCATAGGAGGGGTTGGGCGTGAATCCGGCGGCATAGCCGACCGCGGTGACATGTACCTGCGCAAGTTCCCAGAAACGCCGTTCGGCTCCCCAGAAACACCCCATGCCGAAAACCGCCTTGCGGCATCCTTCGGGAAAGGGGGGAAACAGACTCCGTTGGTTCACGAAGTGCGTGGCTTGAGTGAGTATGGGTGTCTCCCGCCCGGGTAATGCATCCTCCTGTGCTGGCATCTGGGTCTTGCGGCCAAGTCCGAACATGAGTGGATAGTCTCCGTGTGAAAGCCCCGTCTGAGGGCCCGGTTTGAGGCATCTGCCCGTCTCTATTCAGTCGCTCAGGACAGGGAACAGCAACCGCCACGATTCAGGAGTCGTGGTCCCGGAAAACAGTCCAAGCTGATCGAATCGACAGGTAAACAGCCCGGAGGTTCCTTACAGGAGGTAGTAGGCGCCGCCTGCCGAAGCCAGTATCAGCACCAGGAGCAGCATCCAGATGACCTTGTTCCCCGACTCCTTGGGTTCCTCCAGACTCTGCCGGGCAAGATGCTGCTCGAGCATATGCTCCACCGTTTCCGTAGCCACCGAGTTCGACACTTCCTGGGCCACCTGGGTGGCGGTCTCGTGCACATGGGCTTCGAGTGAACCCTCGGTGACCACCCGGATATGTTCGATCATGTCGTTCTTTTCCGGCACCTGGGTGAGGATCCGGGCCTCCTGATCCTTCATCTGCTCGGTGAGGTCTTCCTCCACTTTGCTGATCTGGGCGAACACGTCCGCATGAATCAGTTCCTCGAGTTCCCGGCGGTTGATCTGGCGGATGGAATCTTCCAGGTCCTGATTGACCCGGGTCACCACCCGCTCCTCGATCGCATCGGTATCGACCTCCGCAGGAGCCAGTTGTGTCAACTCCCGTTGCACCAGTTCCTGCACCCGGGGTTCCAGTCGCTCGGCGAAGTAGCGGTCCAACGCGCCCTCGAGGCGGGTCTCGAAGGATTTCTCCAGCGCCTCATCGACGGCTTGCGCCACCGCCTGGCGGGCTGCTTCCGCCGCACCCTGGTCAACCGCCTGCTGTGCGATCTCCCGCACCGCCTGCTCGCTCAAAGCGGCGGATACGACCGGGGCCGACTCCACGGTCGGTTGACTGAGCTCGGTCTCGGCCTCGACCGGGGCGGGCTCCGCAACCGGGGCTGCCGCTTCCATCTGTTCCTGACGATGACGATCCATGATCTGGATGATTTCCCCCAGACTCTGCTCAGTGGGGGGTTTGACCAGGATACCCAAGGCCCCGTGATCCACCGCGGCCTTGACGTATTCATCACCCTCGTTGGCGGTGCACATGACGATCGGCGTTGCCTGGAACCTCGGATCCAGGCGGATCTGCTTAATAGTCTCGAGACCGTCGATACCATCCATCAGAAAATCGACAAAGATGGCATCCGGTGAGAGTTCTTTCAAAAGCTCCAGGGCCTGTTCCCCGGATTCCGCCATCTCGACACTGTCGAAACCGCTCTGTTTGAGCATCCGACTGAGCACGATACGTGCTGATTTTGAATCATCAACCAGAAATGCTTGTTTAGACACGCCTATTCATCCTTATTGTGTTGTCAGTACCAAAGCCGGGATGAACGTCCGACCCGACGCTCGATCATCGGAGCCGGACCCTGGGCATCGCGCTATGGTTCGTCAGATCGAATCCTGTTGTTATCCGCTGTCACTGTGCCAGATCGCAGAAGGGACATGGCCCTGCCCGGGAGTCCACCCGTTCAATCATACGTCAGCCCGGGCGGCAGGCCCAAAGCTGTAAACCCTCCCGATCGGCAGGAAATCCCCTCTGCCACGGCGTCCGGGCCAAGAATTCGCCAGTACCGCGACAGGGTCTTATAATTGGCGACCGTTTGACCTGAAACCTGAGACGCTTGATGCCCGCCGAGACCCTGAAATCCGACCGTCACCCCATCGAAACCGACCTGCAACAGCGTATCCTGATTCTCGACGGCGCCATGGGCACCATGATCCAGCGGCACAAACTGGAGGAGGCCGACTACCGGGGTGAACGCTATGCCGACTGGGCGAGCGACCTGAAAGGCAACAACGACCTGCTGGTACTCACCCAGCCCGAGATCATCCGCGGCATCCACGAGGCCTATCTGCAGGCGGGTGCGGACATCCTCGAGACCAACACCTTCGGCGCCAACCGCATCTCCCTGGCCGACTATAACATGCAGGCCCTGGCCTTCGAGATGAACGAAGCGGGCGCGCGGCTCGCCCGGGAAGCAGCGGCCAGCTTCTCCACCCCCGACAAGGCGCGCTACGTGGCCGGAGTGCTCGGCCCCACCAACCGCACCGCCTCCATCTCGCCGGACGTCAACGACCCGGGGGCGCGCAACATCGATTTCCACACCCTGGTGGAGGCCTATGCGGAAGCAGCCCGGGGGCTGATAGCCGGCGGCAGCGACCTGCTGCTGATCGAGACCATCTTCGACACCCTCAACGCCAAGGCGGCGGTCTACGCCTGCGAGCAGGTGTTCGAGGAGGACAACATACGTCTGCCGGTGATGATCTCCGGCACCATCACCGACCAGTCGGGTCGCACCCTCTCGGGCCAGACCACCGAGGCTTTCTACAACAGCCTGCGCCATGCCCGGCCCATCTCCATCGGCCTCAACTGCGCCCTGGGTCCCGATCTGCTGCGCCAGTACGTGGAAGAGATGTCGCGGATCGCCGAATGCCGGGTCTCCGCCCACCCCAACGCCGGCCTGCCCAACGAGTTCGGCGAGTACGACCTGGACGCCGCCCACATGGCCGGCTACATCAGTGAGTGGGCCGACAGCGGTTTCCTGAACATCGTCGGCGGCTGCTGCGGCACTACGCCCCAGCACATCGCCGCCATCGCCGAGGCTATGCAGGGCAAGCCCCCGCGCGCCCTGCCAGCAATCCCTCACGAGTGCCGCCTCTCCGGCCTGGAACCGCTCAACATCGGCGACGAGAGCCTGTTCGTCAACGTCGGCGAGCGGGCCAACGTGACCGGCTCGGCCAAGTTCAAGCGGCTGATCCTCAACGAAGCCTACGACGAGGCCCTGGACGTCTGCCGGGAGCAGGTGGAGAACGGCGCCCAGGTGGTCGACGTCAACATGGACGAGGCGATGCTCGACGGCGTGGCCGCCATGCGCCGCTTCCTCAACCTCTGCGCCGGCGAACCGGAGATCGCCAAGGTGCCCTTCATGATCGACTCCTCCAAGTGGGAGATCATCGAAGCCGGGCTGCAGTGCGTGCAGGGCAAGCCGATCGTCAACTCCATCTCCATGAAGGAAGGCGAGAAAAAATTCCTCCAGCAGGCCGAACTCTGCCGCCGCTACGGTGCGGCGGTGATCGTCATGGCCTTCGACGAACAGGGCCAGGCCGACACCCGTGCGCGCAAGGTGGAGATCTGCACCCGGGCCTACAAGCTGCTGACCGAGCAGGTGGGCTTCCCGGCGGAGGACATCATCTTCGACCCCAATATCTTTGCCATCGCCACCGGCATCGAGGAGCACGACAACTACGGTGTCGACTTCATCGAGGCGACCCGGGAGATCAAACGGACCCTGCCCCGCGCGCTGGTCTCTGGTGGCGTCTCCAACGTCTCCTTCTCGTTTCGCGGTAACAATCCGGTGCGCGAGGCGATCCACGCGGTGTTCCTCTACCATGCGATCCAGGCCGGCATGGACATGGGCATCGTCAACGCCGCCCAGCTGGCGGTCTACGACGACCTGCCCGCCGAGCTGCGCGATGCGGTGGAAGATGTGGTGCTCAACAAAGACCCCCAGGCCGGCGAGCGGCTGGTGGAACTGGCGCCGAAATTCATGGGTGACGGCAAGGCAACAGTCGCCAAAGAGGATGCCGAATGGCGCTCCTGGCCGGTCAACAAACGCCTGGAACATGCCCTGGTGAAAGGTATCACCGAGTTCATCGAGGAGGACACGGAAGAGGCCCGCCAGCAGGTCGAACGCACCCTGGAGGTGATCGAAGGCCCCCTGATGGACGGCATGAACGTGGTCGGCGATCTGTTCGGCGCCGGCAAGATGTTCCTGCCTCAGGTAGTCAAATCGGCCCGGGTGATGAAAAAGTCAGTGGCCTATCTAGAACCCTTCCTGGAGGCAGAGAAGGCTGAATGCGGCGTCCAGGCCCAGGGCAGGATCCTCATGGCCACGGTGAAGGGCGACGTTCACGACATCGGCAAGAACATCGTCGGCGTGGTCCTGCAGTGCAACAACTACGAGGTGATCGACCTCGGCGTGATGGTGCCGGCTGACCGCATCCTGCAGGAAGCCCAGGCCCGGAACGCGGATATCATCGGCCTCTCCGGACTGATCACCCCGTCGCTGGACGAGATGGTGCACGTCGCCAAGGAGATGCAGAGACTCGGGATGAAACAGCCTCTGATGATCGGCGGCGCCACCACCTCCATTGCCCATACCGCAGTGAAGATCGAGCCCAATTACGAGTATCCGGTGGTCTACGTGCCCGACGCCTCCCGTGCCGTTGGCGTGGCCTCGAACCTGCTCTCCAACGAACTGCGCAACGGCTATGTGGCGAAGCTGCGTGAGGAGTACGCCGCAGTGCGCGAGCGCCGTGCCGGAGTCAATGAGGCGCGCAACCTGATCCCCATCGGGGAGGCCCGGGCCAATCCCACGCCGATCGACTGGGACGCCCTCGAACCGGTCGCACCCAAACTCTGTCAGGCCGACTTCCCCACCCCCGAAGGTGGCCGTGTGGTGCGTCTCGCGGAGGGGAACCCCGCCGCCAGTGCCCTGGTGTTCGATGACATCCCGTTGAGCCCCCTCAGCGACTACATCGACTGGACCTTCTTCTTCCATGCCTGGCAGCTCAAGGGACGCTACCCACAGATTCTCGAGGATGCGGAAAAGGGCGAAGAGGCGAAGAAGCTCTTCGCCGATGCCCAGGCCATGCTGGCGCAGCTCACGGATCAGAAGTGGCTGCGTGCATCCGCCGTCATCGGCCTGTTTCCCGCCAATGCGGATACTGATGACATCCTTGTCTACGCTGATGATCGGCGTGAGCGAGTACTCACACGCTTCCACAACCTGCGCAAGCAGGGACGTCAGCCCGATGGCAAATACAACGAGTGTCTGGCCGACTACATCGCCCCCGTGGACAGCGGCAGAGCCGACTACCTGGGCGCCTTCGCCTGCACCGCCGGCATCGGTATCGATGAGAAACTGGCCGAGTTTGAACAGGACCACGACGACTACCACGCCATCATGCTCAAGGCCCTGGCCGACCGCCTGGCGGAGGCCCTCACCGAGTGGCTGCATGAACGGGTACGCCGTGACTACTGGGGCTATGCCGCAGACGAGTCCCTGAGCAACGAGGCGCTGATCGCAGAGCAATATACCGGCATCCGCCCAGCCATGGGCTACCCGGCCAGCCCGGACCATACCGAAAAGGATTTGTTATGGGAGCTGTTGTCTATAAAAGAGCAGACCGGCATCTGGCTCACCGAGAGCAAGGCCATGGTGCCGACTGCCTCGGTCAGCGGTCTGTATTTCAGCCACCCCCAAAGCCGCTACTTCGCGGTGGGTAAGCTGAACAGGGATCAGGTCGCCGACTATGCCGAACGCAAGGGCATGCCGCTGAGCGAGGTTGAACGCTGGCTGGCGCCGAATCTGGCCTACGAGCCGGACGCCTGAATCAAGGCATAGCATTCGACCCGATCAGCCTGCGAGGTACACCCGTCTCACGGGATGCCCGGGTCGCTCATTTCGCGAGGGATTGTGGATCTGTCCTGATGCAGGACAGCTACAAAGCATTCCACGAACAGGAGACCGAACGAACCCGAATAAGTCATTCCAGATCAGTTCTGATTGGATGGATAGGCTTGAGTGGTTTATTTCCTCCTCTCCCCTCGCGGGATAGGGCCAGGGAGAGGGGGATATGAACCGCTGAGCGAAGCGAACTCAAACTCGCCGCAATAAAAAACTCTAAACAGCAGCAGATCGTTTCGCAGCGAGACCTGCTAACAGCAACAACACCATGAGCCCCAGGTCCACAGCACCGCCACCCCCATACTCCTCATCGCTGTCGCGATAACTGTCTTCCAGGGGCAGCACCGCCAGATCCCGGTCTTCATACGGCCCGTAGTTGACCATCAACAGGTCGTGGTCTGCGTCATACAGTTCGATCAGCACATCGTAGTATCCGGTGGGATATCCATCCAGCAGACGGGTCACCACCTCATAGCGGTCATCCACAGCCTCTCCGTCAATTGGAAAAACGTCTGTGGTGTAGATGTGCTTCCAGCGACCGCCCTCCAGACTGAGGTAGATTTTTGCATACACCCAGGCCTCACCACTCGAAACATCCGCATCGAAACTGACCCGGATCCTGTGATAGAAACCATCGTCATCCTCATCCCGGCTCAACACCGTGGACGCATCGTAGATGCTGAACTGCCAGCCATAGGGATGGATCATGGTCGGCTGCATCATTGCCATTTCGCTGCCACGTTCCACACCCAACATAGGCGCGGTCTCATCGACGGGGGCCAGATCGAGTTGCCCGGCATATTCCGCTGGGGCATTGACTGCCAACCCCCCCACCGATTGGGAATAGCCTGGCAACGGCTCTTCAACCTCTGCGCCCTGAGCCTGGCCCAGCACGCACAGCAGCGCCAGCATACCCAGCCAGCTTATTTTCCTGACAGAGATCCACATCGCACCGCTCCTTTAATCCCACCGACGCCCGGATCCACGCCGATCCGAATCCCTGTGCCCGTGACCGTGTCCACCCCGTTCCCTTGACTGGTAGCCATGGCTCTCATGACGGCGATATTCACGATGCCGGTAATGGGGGTCAGGACGATCATGGTGACCATGGTAGTGATCGGCATGTCCCAGGCTGAGCCCCAGGAACACGCCACTGATCAGTCCGACCGGATAGCCAAATTCATCGTGGGCCTGAGCACTGCCGCCAATGACAAGTGAAGCGACCAGAAAGGTGGTCACAAGCAGGTTTTTGGATTTCATGATTTGTCTCCTTTGCCGAGTGTCATTCACAGCATAGGGAGACATGGCTGAACGACGGCTTAACGGTGACAAATGAAGCAGACACAGACTTGATCCAATCCTGTTATACGGACCATGCGCTCAAGCATCGCCTCTTCAGTCAGTTGCCCCGCTCTCAGCCACATCGAGTAAAATCAATCAGCATCTGGCTGCCAGACAAGAAATGTTTTCCTATATCAACTCTGATCCACAGGCACTGCCAATGCACCTGAAGACATCTGAATTTATTTCTCTCAATGTTCCACTGATTCCGATAATGTTGATCCACATCAATTGCCCGCAGACATTCGCAGCCACTATATTTTCTAGGGCCTGTTAACAGGCTCTAGTGGGCCGCTACCACAGGATAAACACACAATAATGAGCGCTTGTTATCTGAAAAACCGACTTCAGCGGGTTTATCCGTCGTCCTGACATTGCATCATGTATACCTCATCCGATTGGTTCCGACAGGCAGATTGTTCTGAGGGTTCGAAATAATGAGCGTCCAAGAGATCGTCGAAAATCTGCCCGACATGGAGGCCAACTTTGGCGGTCTGATCAAAAACGTATCAGACGACCATGAAGGCGGAAATCTGTCACCCATGCCTGACAACCACAGTGATGCGTTTCTCGAGGAAACTGATCGCCCCCTGCCTGAGGTGATCAATCAAAACACCCGTTACCTTTTCCTGCATAACATTGGCAGCGGGGGAAAGTCGGTGATAAATGCCTGTAAAGATCGCCATCTGAACCGGGTGGTCGCCTACAAATCACTGCGTCCCGAGTTTGTCGACGACGAAGTCGAAAACATCCGGCTGCTGCGTGAAGCACGGGTGTCCGCCATGTTTCAGCATCCGAACACCATACCCATCTACGAGGCCGGACGTGACAACCATGGTCATTACTATTTCACAATGAAACTGGTACGTGGATACACGTTGCGCAAAATACTCGGGTATCGCGAGCACTATGATCTGTCACAGTTAATGGAAGTGTTCGAGCAGGTGTCGCATGGGCTGGCCCGGGCCCATGACTTACACGTCGCCCACCGGGACATCAAACCGGAGAACATTCTGGTTGGTTGCTATGGTGAAGTCCTGTTGATGGATTGGGGACTTGCAAAAGTGTGGGGTAAAAACGGAGGCATACTCGAAGAGCCCCTCGGACTCGATCTGGTTGCTGAATCGGACAGATCAATGACCGGACACGGTAAAGTACAGGGCACCTTGTGCTATATGTCTCCGGAACAACTCCACAGAGATCCGGATATTACAATCAGCACCGACATCTACAGTTTGGGTTCGGTACTCTACGAGTTGCTCACCGGTCAGACTCCGTTTGAAAGCGACAAGACCTATGAGCTTCTGGATATGCTGGAGCACAAGGTGCCAGCCAAACCCTCATCGATCAGCGAATACCCGGTACCCAAGGTTCTCGAGGAATTGTGCATGAACTGCCTTGAGAAGGATCCGGCCAACCGCCCGAATTCGATCAGCGAGGTCATGCGAGCGGTCGAACACTGGTCACACCCATGAATCAAACGGAGTCGTTACGATTGCAGATCCACCGCGAGAAACCCACTCGGATCGCTTCACGCCCGCACGCCTGATCCCAACCGCAGGGAAACGACTTGCAGGGATTTCGCCAACTGGTAACAGAGCTCCTCAGGTGTGGGATAACAACCCGGCGGCCAATCCGAGAAAGATCCAAAAGCCCAGGGTGTCGGTGATACCGGTCAACAGTATGCTGCTGCCCAGGGCGGGATCCTGGCCCGCCCGCTTCAATCCCACCGGGATCAGCACTCCGGCCAGGGAAGCCAGCAGCAGGTTCATCACCATGGCACCGAGCATCACCCATCCGAGCATCGGTTGCCCGTAGATCGTCCACACCAGGAGGCCGATCACACTCCCCCAAAGCAGCCCGTTCATCAACCCGATGCCGAGTTCTTTGCCCAGCAAGCGGCGAAAGTTGCTCTTCTCCACCTGCCCCATGCTGAGTCCCCGAATCACCAGTGCCAGGGTCTGGTTACCGGTATTGCCACCGACACTCGCGGCGATTGGCAGCAGCGCGGCCAGCGCCACCACCTGCGCAATGGTGTGCTCGAACTGGCCGATGATGCGTGAGGCGACGAAGGCGATCAGCAGGTTCAGGCCGAGCCAGGGCCAGCGGTTACGCGCGGAATGCCAGATCGGCGCGAACAGGTCCTCGCCCTCGCGCAGCCCCGCCTGGGCCAGCAGATCCCGCTGAGAGATCTCATGCACATAGTCGAGCACTGCGTCCACCAGCAGGTATCCCACCGGCTGATTGTGCGCATTGACCACCGGTGCGGCGATCAGGTCGTAGCGTTCGAACGCACTGGCCGCATCCGCGGCCGGATCGGACGTATGGAACACCACCGGCTGGCGGCGCATCACCTCGGCGACCCGGGTCTCTCCGGGGTGGGTGAGAATCGCCTCCAGCGCCAGGGTGCCCTGCAGGGTGTTCTCCCGATCCACCACCAGCAACGGCGCGGAGGCCGCGGGCAGGCGCTCGCGCCGGCGCAGAAATCGCAGCACCACATCCAGGCTGTTGTCCTCGCGCACCGCGAGAAAATCGAAATCCATGATCGCGCCGACCGTGTCCTCGGGAAAACCCAGCGCGGACTGCACCCGCTCCCGGTCCTGATGTTCGAGACTGGCGAGCAGTTCCGGCACCATCTGCTGGGGTAGGTCGGGCACCAGTTCGGCGATGTCATCACTGTCCAGGTGAACCGCCGCCTTGAGGATCTCGCCCCGATCCATATCCGCCAGCAGGCTGTCACGCACGGCGTCCGAAACCTCCAGCAATACCGCCCCGTCCAGGGCCGGATCGACCAGTTCCCACAGGGTTCCCCTGCGCTCCAGAGGCTGCCGCTCCAGCACATAGGCGATGTCGGCGGGATGCAGCTGATTGATCTGCCGACGCAACTCATTCGCCTGTTGCTTGGCCACCAGACCCTGCACCAGGTCATGGCGCCGCATCTGCTGTTTCGTCACCAGTGACGAAATCAATGCCTGCTTGTCCATCAGTTCGTTGATGTGGGCCAGGATCGCTTGAAGGTTTTTGTGCTGTCGCTTGACGGGCTGCATGGGAGTTCTCAACAGATCCGGACCGGAGACCGGGGATGAATGGCTTATTTCAGATTCACCCGTCCCTGGTTGTTCAGGGGAATGCGGAAGGATTTGAGGACCGGGTTGTCACCGGACGCCTGCATGGATCCGCTGAGATCGTACCGAATGCGCTGGCTCAACAGGGCTGAGTAAAGACCTTGACCTGCCTGGGCAAAGTCGAGGTCGAGCGGCAGTGTCAGCGTGCCTTTGCCCGATTTATCCACCCGGATGACCTGATCCGTCAGCCCGCCCCCCGCGTTATAACCATTGAGTTTCAGTCGGTAGTCGAGCTGATCGAGCAACAGGGAGAAATCGTTCGGGTTATCCACTTCCAGCTGCAGCAGCAGCCGGGCACCGCTCAGGGTGATCCGCTGCACATCCAGGGAACGCAGGCTCAACTCCGGCATTTCGGGAATCGGGTAACGCCCCCGATAGGTCACCGGCACCCGCACCCGACCGAGCAGCGGCACTTCGAAACCCATTCCCAGATCCAGGGCGTAGCTCACCTCCCGGGCATTCCTGAGCTGCTCGTAACTGCTCAGCAGTTGCTTGAATCCAAGCCGCACCGGCAATTGCACCCGGGTACGTCCTTTGGCCGCAAGATTCATCGCCATCGGCTGGTCGCCCTGGAGGAAGGAGCTGCCGAACAATTTCAGGTCATAATCAAGACCCTTGAGGGCGATCACCACCGGGTTGGGGTTGTCCACCTGTACATCGAAGCGGATATCGACCCCGTTCATGTCGAGTCCGGTAAGACTCAAGCCCTCGACCCTGGCCGTGGGTTTCTGTCCCTCCAGCACCTGACCGATCTCACCCAGGGAAGAACAGCCTGACAGCAACAGTTGCAGCAGCACGGCGATCAACAGCAGGGGACGCAACATCATACGACTCCGTTCAGGCAGGTCTCAGGCGATCAGGCCGCCTACAGTATCACAAACCAGCGGGCCTATTCCCCCAACTCGCGGAACCCGCCACCCCGCTGATGATTGAGCCGCTCGCCAACACCCACTACAATTAGGGGTACTGATTTTCCGGGTCACACTGACCGACGCTACCGCACACCGGCCCCCGCTCGCGAGACTTCTCCAGAACCGGGAGCCCGGCACCCCGTCCCTCTTGTGTTTCGACACTGAATCAGACGTAACACAGCGCAATTGACAGAAGTACCACGATGAATCGACCAACCACACAAGCCCCCGTCTGGTGGAACCTGTTTCTGCCATTCATGAAATGGATGCCATCGGTGACCCAGCGCGACGTTCGCTCGGACCTCGCGGCCGGTATCACCGGCGCCATCGTGGTGCTGCCCCAGGGTGTCGCGTTTGCCGCAATTGCCGGCATGCCCCCGGAGTACGGCCTCTATGCCGGCATGATACCCGCCATCATCGCGGCCCTGTTCGGCTCTTCCCGGCACCTGGTTTCCGGGCCCACCACCGCCGCCTCCATCGTGCTGTTTTCCGCGCTCTCCATGCACGCCCAGCCCGGCACCATCGACTATGTCGCGCTGGCCCTGACCATGACCTTCATGGTGGGTATCTTCGAACTCGCCCTGGGCCTGGCGCGCATGGGCGCGCTGGTCAACTTCATCTCCCACTCGGTGGTGGTGGGGTTCACCGCGGGGGCCGCGATCCTGATCGCCGCGAAACAGCTCAAGCACTTCTTCGGCATCAATATGGAGGGCAGCGGTCATCTGCATAACATCGTTGCCCAGTTCCTGGCGGAGATCAGCCACATCAACCTCTATGTCACCGCGGTGGCCCTGTTCACCCTGCTCAGCGGAATGGCCGTGAAACGCTGGATACCACGCATACCCTACATGATCGTGGCTATGGTCTCCGGCAGTCTGCTCTCCTACCTGCTCAACGAATCCCTGGGCGAATCGGTCACCGGAATCGTCACCGTTGGCGCGCTGCCGGACAGCCTGCCCCCCCTGTCAGCCCCCAGTCTGACTCTGGAGAACATCAAGCACCTGGCCCCGTCCGCCCTGGCGGTGACCCTGTTCGCCCTGACCGAAGCAGTCTCCATCGGCCGCTCCCTGGCGGCACGCGGGGGCTACCGGATCAACGGCAACCAGGAGTTCATCGGTCAGGGACTGTCGAACATCGCGGGATCCTTCTTCTCCGGCTACGTGGCCACCGGTTCGTTCAACCGCAGTGGTCTGAACTACCAGGCCGGCGCGAAAACCCCTCTCGCCGCGATGTTCGCCGGGCTATTCCTGATGGTGATCGTGCTGCTGGTCGCACCGCTGGCCGCCTACCTGCCCAAAGCCGCGATGGCCGGCATCCTGTTCCTGGTGGCCTGGGGCCTGATCGACTTCAAGGAGATGAAACACATCCTGCACACCTCCAAGCGGGAGAGCGGTGTGCTGCTGGTGACCTTCTTCAGCGCCCTGTTCCTGGAGCTGGAGTTCGCCATCTTCGCCGGCGTTCTGTTGTCCCTGATCCTCTACCTGGAACGGGTTTCCAAGCCGATGATCACCACCCGCACACCGGATCCGCGACTTCACAAACGGGCCTTTTCCTGCGACAGTGACCTTCCGGAATGTCCCCAGTTGAAATTTGTGCGTGTCGATGGTTCCCTGTTCTTTGGATCCGTGAGCCATGTTCAGGAAGTGTTCGACCGCATTCGCGCCGAAAATCCCGCACAGAAACACCTGGCCATACTGGCCCAGGGTATCAATTTCGTGGACCTTCAGGGGGGTGAAGCCTTGGCGGAGGAGGCTCACACCCGTAAACAGGGGGGCGGCAGCCTCTACCTGATCAACGTCAAGCAGGGTTTGTGGACATCCCTGGAGCAGTACGGTTGTCTCGATGCCACCGGCGGGCGCAACGTCTTTCAGTCGAAAAGCGCCGCCATCCACGGCATTTACCAGAAGCTTGATAAATCGGTTTGCGCCGGTTGTCAGCACCCCATCTTCTTCGAATGTATGAAGAAAGCGTAACACCGGCCGGCCCGGAAACCGTGCGACGCGATTGATCGTCGGCGGGCGGAGCCCGCCGCATCTTCGCGTTCGACTCCGCAAGCCGAGGGCACGCCCTCATCTACCAGAGCACCGATCCGGCAGGCAGGCACGGGAGCGGATGCCGTAAGACCCAGCCAATCAGAGGAATGTTGTGAACACACTCGCCGATGAAGAAAAAACCGTCGCCAAACCCGGCCTGTTGAGTAAAAAGCAGATCATTGCCGCCGCGATATTTGCCGTACTCGCCCTGTTTCTCGCCAGCGTGGTACCCACCCTCGAGATCGCCTGGGTCAGTGCCCTGCTGGTGCTGACCATCTACCTGTTCGCATTTGAGATCGTCGGGGTCGATGTGGCCGCGGCGACGGTGATGGTACTGCTTGGACTGACTTCCCTGCTGGCGCCCTTGATGGGACTGGAGCAGGGCCTGGTGGACAACAATCACCTGTTCGACGGCTTTGCCTCCAATGCGGTCATTTCCATCATCGCCGTGATGATCATCGGCGCCGGACTCGACCGGACCGGCATCATGAGCAAGGTCGCCGCGTTCATTCTCAAGGTGGGCGGCACCACCGAATCCCGTATCATTCCCATCATCTCCGCCACCGTGGGATTCATCTCTTCGTTCATGCAGAACGTCGGGGCGGCCGCCCTGTTCCTCCCGGTGGTGTCACGGATCTCGGCACGTTCCGGTCTGCCCATGTCGCGCCTGCTGATGCCGATGGGTTTTACCGCCATTCTCGGCGGCACCATGACCATGGTGGGCTCCAGCCCGCTGATCCTGCTCAACGATCTGATCCTCACCTCCAACAAGGCCCTACCCGCGGATCAGCAGATGGACACCTGGGGGCTGTTTTCCGTCACCCCGGTGGGCATTGCCCTGGTGATCACCGGCATCGCCTACTTCGTCATCGCCGGGCGCTATGTACTGCCCGTCACCCAGAGTGAGAGCAGCACCATCGGCACCGATCCGATGAAATATTTTCACGATGTCTACGGGGTGGATTACACCATCAACGAGGTGGTGGTAAAGGACGGCAGCGAACTGGTGGGCATGAAGCTCGACGACGTGGAGACCGCCTACCGGATCCGCATCATCGCCTCCAAGCGTTCCGGCGAGGAGACCCGCATCGGTCCCGGCACCATAGCCCGGGACACCGAGTTCATGCCCGGCATGGTGCTCGGGGTGGTTGCCGAGCCCCGGGACCTGGACCATTTCGTGGAAAAGTACCAGTTGAAGAAACGCCGCCAGCTGCGCACCTTCACCGAATCCCTCTCTTCCGCGGCATCCGGTATCGCCGAGGTGGTCATCCCCCCCGGCTCCAACCTGCTTGGCAAGAGCGCCCGGGATGTCTGGATGCGCAAAACCTACGGCCTGGCGATGATCGGCCTGCATCGCGATGGCACCACCATGCGGGAAGGTGATGACATCCGTAACATTCCCTTCCACGCCGGTGACACCCTGGTGGTGCACACCCCATGGAACGCCCTGGAGCGTATCGAGAAGGATCGCAACTTCGTGGTGGTCACCACCGAGTACCCCCGCGAGGAGGAGATGCGCCCGCACAAGATCCTGCCTGCCGCGGTGTTTTTCGGCCTGGCCCTGTTCATGGTGCTGTTTACCGATATCCGGCTCTCGGTGGCACTCCTCACCGGGGCCATGGGAATGATACTTTCCGGGGTCCTGAGTATCGAGGAAGCCTATGAGGCGGTCAGTTGGAAGACGGTTTTTCTGCTGGCCTCGCTGATTCCGCTCGGCCTTGCGGTGGAGACCACCGGCACCGCCAAGTGGATCGCCGAGCAGGTACTGTCCGTGGTGGGTGATATGCCGTTGTGGGTGATACAGACCTCGGTAGCGGCGCTCGCCACCTTCTTCACCCTGGTGATGTCAAACGTGGGCGCCACCGTGCTGCTGGTGCCGCTGGCGGTGAACATCGCCATCGGCGCAGGCGGCAACCCGGCCCTGTTCGCGCTCACCGTGGCCATCGCCACCTCCAACTCCTTCCTGATTCCCACCCACCAGGTGAATGCCCTGATCATGGGCCCGGCGGGTTACCGGGTGGCAGACTTCATGAAAGCCGGCGGCATCATGACGATCCTGTTCCTGGTGGTCATGATCGCGATGATGAATCTGGTGTTCTGAACATCCGCACGGGTCTGCCGGATCCCTAACGCCCGGCAGACCCCGCCCGCTCAACGGTAGCGACGATCGCGGTCGCGACGGTCTCTGCCCCGATCATGTCCCCGGTCGTGCCGGTGATCCCGGTCCCGATGATGGCGTTTGTCGCGATGATGATGCCGATCGTCGCAGCGGCGATGATCCCTGCAACGGTAACGATCGTGATGATGATATCGGTCGTAATGAGGGTAATGGCCATAGTGCAGATCCAGCAACAGGTTGTTGAGCACACGGTGGGGCGGCTCATGGGCCTCGGCTGGGGCGGCCATGACCAGGGAAGTGGAAAGCAGGGAGCCCAGTAACAGGGTTTTCATCAGCGGTTTCATAGTGAACCTCCTTTTGGTTGATCCTGTGAAACAGCTTAAGGAGGGATGGCTGAACGAACGCTGAATGGATCGGCACCAAGGCCTATCGGAATAGTATTGTAAACCCGGCCACCGCAGCGCTCGATTGGACTGCCGTTGATCGACTGGTCATACTCCTCAACTCAGTACTCACGGATATTTCAAGGAAGACAACCCATGCAAACATGGCCCGCTGAGGTCGCATCGATCCTCGAAGATCTTGGCTTCCTGGGCATCGGCAATCACACTTATGCGGCCCGGCTGAACGACATCTACGCCCTGCTGATGCTGGATGGCGCTCTGGGAAACAGTCTCGAATTATTCGCCGCCGCATGGACACCCGGGCTGCGCGACAGGGACGCGGAATCACCCCCCATCGCTCTTCATTCACTACCCGTAAGCGACAGGGTCAGTCTGAATTCGGTCGGCTCGGACGCCGGCCAAACCTACTGGACGAAATCAGAATTCATCGAATCCAACACCGCTTCCGCGCAATTGATCGAACTCATCCACGAGGTCGCACTGCCATGGTTCCATGCTCTGAAAGACCGCGAAGGCCTGGCACAGATACTCAAAGAGCATGAAACCTCCGGGCAGCTCACAATAGATCCATCGCCATCCCAACCACACCTGGAATTCGCACAAAGACTCGCGATGCACGAGTTGAGGGGAAACGTTCACTTTCGATGCTATTCTTCGTCATCCTACGCCCAGGGTCCCGGCCGGTTGTTGGCGCAGTTTATGGAGTCCGCCGGGTTCAGCGCCGACATCACAAACGGCACCCGCTTCTATCGATACCGTGCCGACGCTAATCTTTATGATGTCATCCTTCCCAGGCTAATCGCCTATGGCGCCCGAATCATCTTCGATCTGTTCACTTGGGTACCTGAATTTATCCTGGCTCATCAGATCGAAGCGTTACCCGAGGATTTGATCAACATCAACGGAGGTGTACTATGCCAGTCCGGTATAGATTTCTATCCCTACCTGACCCACAGATGTTCGATACCCTTCGATGAGCATTGGCTGGATCAAGTCTCGCTGCGAATCCGGGAACACGCACTGCCCTGGTTCGAGACCATTCACGATCGGCAGACGCTGATCGAATCGGTCAGAGAGGACTTCAGACCCCTGCTGGACCAATCCCTGATGGGAAATACGACATTGCGCGAGATGCTCCTGGGACAGATCTGAAAATCACCCGTTCAAGGAAATTTCATCACTCCCCGCGCGATGAATTTTCTTCTGTGACTCTCAATCCGTTGCGTTTCAGCACATGCGCGATTTTGCGGCTCTTTCCCGCCAGCCGGGAGAGGTCCGCGAAGTCGGGCACCACACCCTGATCCAGTTTCATCAGCCACTCGTCCAACTCAGTCTCCAAGTAGATCAGCAGTTTATTCGAACAACCCTCGCAGGAATCCCCGCAGCGCTCCTCCTCGCTCATATCGAACGGCAGGGCCGCGCGGATCGTTTCGATCATCTGGCGCATGGCGGTGATGGTATCGGGTTTTCGGCTGGGTTCAGTCATTGATCACAGGGCACTCGGTATTGCCTGCCGGTGCAAAATGCCGGTCTGCCTGCGAATTGTCTCCGATCATGGGGAAGATGGCCAAACGGCTGTTCTGAGTCACTTCCCGGCTCTGCCGAAAAATTTCAGGTCTCAGGAAAAATATTCCTGGATTTCATCATCCCTCGCAGTATCAAACTCACATCGTCTTGTAAATATGACACTATAATTACATTTATTTGACAGTCCGTTTTCGCAACCGTCGAACCACGAGGACTCCTTAATGCTTCCAAAAAATCCAATCGCCAGCCTGCTAGGACTCTCTCCCTTCAAACCGCTACAGGAGCACATGGGGCTGATCACGGCCTGTATCGCGGAGATCCCGGGACTGTTCGAGGCACTCATTGCCGGTGACCAGGATGGTCTCAAAGCCGCCAAGGAAAAGATTTTCGATCTGGAACATCAGGCTGACGAAATCGAAAACAACATCCGCGCGCACCTGCCCAAGAGCCTGTTCATGCCCGTCGACCGGCGCGATCTTCTGGAACTGCTGGAAATGCAGGACAGCATCGCCGACACCGCCCAGGACATCGCCGGACTGATGATGGAGCGGGACATGTCAGTGCCCGAGGGCATGGCCGACCCCCTGATGGCCTTCGTCAATCGCTGTGTCGACACCTGCAATCAGGCCTCGACCATCATCGAGGAACTCGATGAACTGCTGGAAACTGGCTTTCGGGGTAATCGGGCCAGCCGGGTCGAGGAGATGGTGGAAGCCCTCTCCATCGTCGAGGACGAGACCGATGAAATGGGCATGACCCTGGCACGCAGTCTGTTCGCCCAGGAAGAGACCATGAATCCGGTTTCGGTGATGTTCTGGTACCAGATGATCCAGTGGATTGGAGATCTCGCGGATTACGCAGAAAAGGTGGGAGACCGGATGCGGCTGCTGATCGCACGCTGATTCCGGGCATTGCCACGACTTCTTTCCATACATAAATAAATCAAGGGGTGCTCTCGTGACGATCATCAGTGAATGGGGAACCGTCTTTATCGTCCTGGCCGTGATTTTCGGCCTCTACATGAGTTGGGGAATCGGCGCCAATGACGTCGCCAACGCCATGGGCACTTCGGTAGGCTCCGGCGCGATCACGGTGAAACAGGCGATCATCATCGCGGCCATTTTCGAGTTTGCCGGGGCCTTCCTCGCCGGCGGTTCCGTGACCAAGACCATCCGTAAGGGAATCATCGACCCAAGCAGCATAGCCGGGACCCCCGAACTGCTGATCTACGGGATGCTGGCCTCGCTGCTGGCCGCCGCGATCTGGCTGATGATCGCTTCCCACCGGGGTTGGCCGGTCTCAACCACCCATTCCATCGTTGGCGCAATCGTCGGATTCGCGGTTGCGGGCATCGGTATGGATGCTGTGAACTGGGGTAAGATCGGCAGCATCGTCGCCAGCTGGATCGTCTCCCCCCTGGTCGGAGGACTGATCTCGCTGCTGCTTATGCTGAGCATCCGACGCCTCATCCTGAACACCGAGAGCCCGTTCCGCAATGCCCAGCGCTGGGCCCCCTTCTATGTCTTTCTGGTGGGCTGGATCGTCTCCCTGGTCACCCTGTTCAAGGGCCTCAAACACCTCAAGCTGGAACTCTCCATGATCGAGAGCCTGATCGTGTCGACCCTGTTCGGCCTGGCGGTGGCCGGTATCGGCAAACTCATGATCAACAAGGTGCGTGTCGACGACGAGGCAGACCGGGATTTTCACTTTGCCAGCGTCGAGAAGGTGTTCACGCCCCTGATGGTGTTCACCGCCTGCGCCATGGCCTTCGCCCACGGATCCAATGATGTGGCCAACGGCATCGGTCCCATGGCAGCGGTGCTGTCGCTGGTCAACAGCGGCGGCGACATTGCCCAGAAATCCAGCCTTCCCGTGTGGATCCTGCTGGTCGGCGGCGCGGGTATCGTGGTGGGTCTCGCCACCATGGGTTACCGGGTGATGCAGACCATCGGCACCCGCATCACGGAACTCACCCCGACCCGGGGCTACTGCGCCACCCTGGCAGCGGCCACTACCGTGGTGATCGCCTCGAAAACCGGATTGCCCGTCTCGACCACCCAGATCGCAGTGGGTTGCGTGATGGGCGTGGGACTGGCCCGGGGCCTCGGCGCCATCGATCTGCGGGTGGTCGGCGGCATCGTCGTCTCATGGGCGGTGACCCTGCCGGCGGGGGGTATTCTCGCTGCGGTGTTTTTCTTCATCCTCAAGGCTCTGTTCAGCTGAGGACCCGGGTCACCCGACCCGGCGAAGGAAACACCGGTGAGTGTAGTGGTGGAAACCCCGGAACTGGCGCCCTGCGAGAAAACAAAACTGATCAAGGGGGTGGCGTTTCCGGGTTATCTCTCGTTTCGCCAGCTCCTTGTCACCGGGCCCCCGGGTGCTGGCAAGAGCACCCTGATCCGCCGGCTCGGAGGCTGGTCGCAGGAGGGTTTCATCGATCTTTCCCAGGATGCCTGGTGGCGCTCCCAGATGCTCAGCCTACGTCCCAGGGAGATCCATCTCGGCTTCCCTTTTGTCGACGTGAAGTATGCGCTGTCCGTGTTCGACGGCCCCTGGCTGGAGGCCCCGGAGCCACTGCAACTGGAGCTCCAGCGGATTCAGATCCCACCGCACAGCAGCTTCCCCCTGATGGTGGACTGGCGCAGTAAGTACGTCTTCGAGTTCCTCCTGCCCCCCGCCGAACAGTTGTTTACCCAACGTGTGGAACGCGCCCGTCGGGGCACCCACCCGGTAGACCGCACACTGACCCGCCCCCAGGTCGAACGGCAAGTCGAACTGTTCGAAACGGTTGCCCGTTATCTGTGGGGCAAGGGACTTCAGGTCTATGTGCGCCGCGGGCTGGATCAGCCACCCCTGTGCATGATCGGTCAAAGGTGAATCGGCATGGCGCAATCCGGACTGAAAACCAGGAAAAGTCTGCTGAAGCGGTTACGCAAACTCTTCTCAGGGCTGGAGCAGTGTGACTCGGTGGATCTGCAGCAGGCCTATCACCTGGCTGATCAGAAGGTCCGGGTGTCACTCCCCGGTTACCCCCTGCAGCTCAACCTGCCCGGCTCCGGAAAGGCGCTCCAGCTGTACCCGGAATGCCTCTCCCAGGTGGTCGATTCCAGCTGCCATAGCCGGGCCTACGTGTTGTTTGACGGCGACCGCTATTTTCGAGAGATCAGTGGCTTCTGCCGCCTCGAGGACGGGGACAAAATCATGATTCATGACGCCCATCCCCTGAAGGAATGCCTGGGCGCCACGCCCCAGGGTGATGCCCAACCCCTGATGACCATCCGCAACGACCGGGGCGATCTGATTTTCCGTGATCTCACGCCACAGCAGGGCAGCTGCCTCTCACCCCTGCTGGAAGAAAAGTCGCACACCCGTATCAGCCACTGGCGGCGCAGCAAACTCAAACACCTGAGGCAGTTCTTCGGCGGTAAAATCGCCCCTCTGCCGTCCCCCCAGGCCCTCGACCTGCTTACCCGGGTGAATCAGCGCATGGCGCATGAGATCGGCCGGGCAGCAGACTCCGAAGGCCGACCGGGAGGCCTGTTGCGTCTCCCGGACAACTTGATACCCATCATCGTCGGAGACCTGCATGGCCGGGTGGACAACCTGCTTACCCTGCTCAGTCACAACGGTTTCATGGAGGGGCTGGAAAGCGGTGAGGCGTGTCTGTTGATCCTCGGCGATGCGGTCCACAGCGAGTCGGAGGGACGCTACCATGAGATGCAAAGCTCGATCCTGATGATGGACCTGATTCTGCAACTCAAGGACCGCTTCCCTGACCGGGTGTTCTATCTGAGAGGCAACCATGACGGTTTTTCGGATGACATCGCAAAGGGTGGCGTGGCCCAGGGACTGCTGTGGAAAAAGGCCCTCAACAAGGCGCGCGGCAAGGCATATCGCAAGGAGATGGAACGATTCTATGAGAACCTGCCCCTGCTCGCCTGCTCCAGTCAGATGATCTGCTGCCACGCGGCGCCCCCCACTTCGCGCACCGAACTGGCCTCACTGGTCGATATCCGCAACCATCCCAATCTGATCGGCGAATTGACCCGCAACCGGCTACAGACACCGGCCCGGCCCGGCGGTTACACCCGGGGGGATGTGAAACGCCTGCGAAAACTGCTCTCAACCGATGCCGACACCCCGGTCATCGTCGGACATACCCCACTCTCGGTGGACGACACCCTGTGGCAGGACGTGGGGCAGATCGAGAACCACTATGTGGTCTATGGGGGGCACTCAGAATGGATCGGGGTGATGACCCGCATCGACGGACGGATGGCGCCCCTCATCTACCCGGCCGAGCCCCTGCAGGACTATCTGAATCAGGTCTCGGACTGAGCCGGTTCCTCCTCATCGGTGAGGAGTACGGTCTTGGCCATGCGTTTGGCGAAATAGTAGATGCGCTTCTGTTTCTCGATGATATCGACTTCAGTGGTGTAGGCAGCGATCCGGTTCGGTTCCTCGGCCACCAGTCTGCGCGCCTGATGCAGGGCCGCAGAGTTGGCCATGTCGTTGATCTCATCCTTCATGGCGATCACCGATCGGGCCACCTCTTCGTTGATCTGCGAAACCGCCTGCACCGCCCCCACCACCGATTTTTTGATCACCTGATGGAATCCGGTCAACACCTCCCGGGTCGGTATGCTGATGGAAAAGCCTTGCTGTAGCCGTTCGTATCCCAACGCCACCAGATTGGTCTCGATGGTATCGCCGATATTCTCCAGGTCACCCACCGCCTCCATCAGGCCAAGGAACTCCTCGGTCTGATGGTCGGTCAGGGACTGCTTGCTGATCTTACCCAGATAGTCGAGGATCTGTTCGTACAGGATGTCCACCACGTCGTCCATCTGCGCGACCGCGCGCAGGGAATCCCGGTTACCGGTGAGAATGGCCGGCATGATCCGCTCCAGCATCTCCTGAACCCGTTCGCCCATGTGCAGCACCTCCAGGCGAACCCGGTCCAGGGCCAGCGACGGGGTACTCAGCAGTTCCTCATCCAGATACTTGGCGCTGACCTGCAACTCCTCGCTCTCGATCAACCGATCCGGCACCAGCCACTCCACAAGCTTCGCCAACTGGGTGGTGAAACCGATGAAGATCAGGGTGTTCGCCAGGTTGAACACGGTGTGCGCGTTGGCGATCTGGCGCGGGGTTTCGGCACCCAGCCGCTCGAGTCCGGAGAGTTCCGGATGGCTGGGTGAAAACAAGGTGACGAAGTCGGCCAGATAGGGAATGAAGGCCACCCACAGCAGCACCCCCGCCACATTGAAAAGCACGTGCACCAGAGCGGCCCGCACCGCCTCCCGGGGTTTGCCGATGGAGGCCAGTAGAGCGGTGACGCAGGTACCGACATTGGCGCCGAAGGCCAGTGCAATACCCGCCTGCAGACTGATGAAACCCTGACTGGCCATGACGATCACGATGCCCGTGGTCGCCGATGAGGACTGTATCAGACCGGTGAAAGCGGCGGCCACGAGAATGCCGATCAGGGGGCTTTCCATGCGCACCATCAGGTCGAGAAAGGGCTGGTAGGTCCGCAGCGGCTGCATCGCGTCGCTCATCACGCTCATGCCGAAAAACACCAGCCCGAGCCCCATAAGCATGCCGCCATACTGCTTGACCCGTTCCTGCTTGGAAATGAACAGCATGCTGAAACCGAGACCGATCATCAGCAGCGCCGCCTTGGTCACCTTGAAGGCGACGATCTGCGCGGTGATGGTGGTACCGATATTGGCGCCCATGATCACCCCGATCGACTGGGACAGGGTCATCAGGCCCGCGGTGATGAATCCCACCACCAGCACCGTGGTGACCGACGAGGACTGGATGACTGCGGTGACGAAGGCCCCGGTGGTGGCGCCCATGAAGCGGTTGCTGGTCAACTTCGCCAGGATACCCTTCATCCGCTCACCGGCCACCGCCTTGAGGGCATCGGCCATCTGTTCCATGCCGAACAGGAACAGCGCCAGACCGCCGAACAATTGCATCCCCATGACGCCCCATTCGATTGTCTGCTCCGCTTCATCCGCGGCAAACGCAGGCACCGCCAGGATCGCGGAGAGCAGCGCCAACAGCAACAGGAGACCCTGGATCAAGCGGCTGGTGAAGCGGGAAGTAAAATCAAATGCCATACCGTTTACTCACGAAATTTTCTGGATTATTCATTGATTATTGGTAAACGGCACATTCCTGTGCCCTGTCCTGCATACTCGGCCGAATACAGGAGTCAAGCACCTGCCCCTGCGGAAAACCTGGCTTTCCTGAAACACTCGCGAGGCCCATGGGCGTTGCGCAGCATGGGTGCTCTGATGAGGTGACAGGCAGTCGAATCGTCACATTTATCAGCTAATTTAACAAAATGGTAGCCTGTCTGTAACATATTGTCCCCTTTCGCGCCGCTGACCACACGGATCAGGGGTGTTGATCAGCCCACGGGCCGGACAAATCGGCGCACACCGCATAGAGTGGACACCGACATCCCCCGTATGCCCCATGGGAAGGGGCCGGGACGCGGGGGGATGAAACCTGAGCGTAACAGACGCCGCCACGCCTCACGCAACGTCCCTGACGCGATCCCCCTGTGCAACCGGAATACCGCTAATCAGGGAATCCTTTCGATGCGCACCTTGAGGACCGAACGCTCATCCGCTTCGATCACTCCAATCCGATAACCCTGCTCCTCGATCCAGTCCCCCTCGCCGGGTATATGTCCCAGGCGGCTTACCACCAGGCCACCAATGGTGAGGGCCTCGTGGACCGGGAACTGCACGTGCAGGATATCGTTGAGTTCCGAGATCGCCACCCGGCCGCTGACCAGGTGAGAATTTTCACTCTCATGTTCGATGTAGAGGCGCCGCTTGGGGTGGTACTCGTCGAAGTCGTACCCGACATCGATTTCACCCACCACCTCTTCGAACACATCCTCCATGGTCAGGATACCCACCGCGGAACCGAACTCATCCACCACGATCGCCATATGGTCTTCACGGGCCTGCAGCATCGGCAGCGCCTGGTCAATGGTTTGCCGGGGGGAGAGGTAGAGCGCCGGACAGATGTAGTCCATGACCGACTGTTTATCCAGATCCTGGTTCATCAAATCCCAGGTATCCAGGGTCAGGATGCCTTTCACATTGGTGAGATTGCCCCGGTACACCGGCAGCCGATTGAAACCGTGCTTCATCACCAGACGCATGGCTTCCTTCATGTTACGCATCTCGTTGAAGCCCACCACATCGGACAGGGGGATCATCGCCTCGCCCACGGTGATCTCGGCGAAGCGCATGATGCGTCGAATCTTCTTACGGTCGATGCCGTGCGGCCCGGAAGTGGATTCCGAGGAATCCAGCAATACCCGCAGCTCTTCGCGGGTGATGAACATGTTCTGAGGTATGTTGCCCCCGCCGACGATCCGGGTCACCAGCCGGGCCACCCGGGTGAAGATGAAAATCACCGGGTAGAACACATAGGAGAAGAAGCGCAGCACGTAGATCAAGCGGCCGACCAGGTTGTCCGCCTCCTGCTGAAACACGCTCTTCGGCACCACCTCGCCGAAGATCAACAGCACCGGGGTGAGTATCAGCACCGAGACCAGGTCACCAACCGGACCGAACAGGTCGATACATACCAGGGTGCCCAGAGTGGAGATGATCACCGTAGCCAGGTTGGTACCGACCAGGGTGGTGCCGAGGATCACATCCGGGGTACGGAACAGTTTCAGCACCAGGGCCGCGCCCCGATTCCCCAACTTTGCCTGATGCCGCAGTTTCAGCTTGTCCGAATTGACCATGGCGATCTCGGAGCCGGAGAAAAACCCCTTGAGCAGCAGAAACACGAGAATGATGAGCAGTTCCAGAGTCCAGTCCATATCAGGCCTCCCGCTCCGAATCCACTTGCCGGTCATCGTCCGGGTCATCGTTCGAGTCCAACGGCTCCGAATCCCGATCCAGGGATTCCCCCGGCTCTTCGGTGACGATCTTGCTCACCTGAATCTGGCTGATGCGCAACCCCGTCACCTCCCGGGCAACGAATTCGTAACCCTCGTGACGTACCCGGTCCCCAGGCTTCGGCAACCGGTCGAAGAGGCGAAACGCCACCCCGCCGATGGTCACCATGACCGGATCCTCGATGTCGAAATTGGTGAGGTTGTAGAAATCGCTCAAACGCATGTCCCCGGGTACCAGGTAACTGTTCTCGTCCTCCTCGTGATACAGCTCCTGGCCGACCATGGCGCCGCTGATCTCACCGAAGATGAAGGTCAACACGTCTTTCATGGTGACGATGCCCAGCACCTCGCCATACTCTCCGAGGACGATCGCGGCACGGGTATTGTAGGCCTGGAAATAGTCGAACATCTCATCGACCTTCTTGGTGGGCGGCACGAAGTGGGCCGGTTTGAGAATCCGCTCCAGGGTCACCTGATCCAATTCCCCGCCGCCCCGCACCAGCCGCAGGATGTCCTCGGAGTGCAGGAAACCCACCACATTGTCCCAGTGTCCCTGGTAGACCGGTACCCGGGGATGGCGCAAGCGGCGGAACTGCTCGATCAACACCGGCACCGAGAGCTCCGCATCCAGAAACCGGATACTCGGCCCCGGGGTCATGATGCGCGAGATGTCGGTCTCCGAGGCCTCCAGGATATTGTCGATCAGCACCCGCTCGGTGGCCTCGATCTCCCCGCTCTCCTCGCCCTCCTCGAGCAGGGTGCGCAGTTCGTCCACGTGCAGGATGTTCTCCCGTCCCACCGCTTCGCCGACCACCTGGGTGGTGATCCGGTCAGCAACCAGCCGCACGGCTTCGCGCAGGGGCGTGATGATCACAATCCAGCGGGGCAGGAACCGGGCGGTCAGCCGGGTGGCGAATTTCATCGGAAAGCTGACCGCGATGGTCTTGGGCGTGACTTCGCCGATCAGCAGCAGCAAAGGCACCATGATCAGGATGTTGAACCAGCCGACCTCCGCCTCGCCGAACAGCAGCAGCAGGATCGCCGCCATGTTCGCGGCCGAGGCGATATTCACCAGTTCGTTACCGCACAGAATGGAAATGATCAGGCGACGCGGTTCATCCAGCATCGCATGAATGTTTTCAGAATGCTTGTCGCGGCTCTGGCGGAGTTTCTGCAGATCGATCCGGCTCAGGGAAAACAGCGCCGTCTCCGAACCGGAGAAGATCGCCGAAGACCCCAGAAGCACCACCTGCAGAAAGACCCGCAGCCAAAGCTCCCAATTCACCGCCCCCAATCCGAGAGACTCCACGAGCATGTTCAACTGATCCATCCCCACGAAATCCCACAGGCTGCTAAAATTTTCAACACACCTCCGATGCATTCCACGACCGAGCGATTCGTCATCGATCCAGGGCGTGGATGAATCAAAGGTTGCTTTAGTATATCAGTGAGTCTAGCAGGCTGAATCTCAAGCGACCGGTCGGAGCGGGCAAACAACCACCGGGGAATGGCATGCCTCCTGAGAAACTTCTACAAAAACTGGTCAATTTGCTGGATCCCGGCGACGATGAAAAGATCAAGTGTGATCGCATCTCCGAGCTGCTGAAGAAACTGAAAAAACGCGAAAAGGCGGCCAAGGAGAAACTCGCAAAGATCAAGGACCGGACCAAATACAAACGCCTGACGTTGGAGATCAAGATTCTGCATACCCAGCGTAAAAAGGCCCTGCAGCAATTCAAAGCACTGAAAAAGCAGTGCAAGGGCTGACCGCAGGCAGGTATTTTACCCGGAGAAACACGGGTATGGCTGTTCAGCGATAGAGCGCGCGGGTTCGCTCCAGTTGACTGATCAGGGCGGCGCGCAATTCCAACGGCGCCACAACCTCCACATCCGGTCCCTGGCGCATCAGGTCCATGATCAATTCCGGAGCATGGGCGTACGGCAGGGTGAGTTCATAGCGCCCATCCTCCAGCCAGCGCCCCTCCTGCCTGGGATGCCATTGCTCCCTCGATACCCATCGCGCGCGCGCGGCGCTGAAACGCAGCACTGCGCGCTGCTTCGCTGCCCCGGAGAAGATCCCATAGGCACCGGAGTAGTGGGACTCGAGGACCTCCGGATCCACCTCAAGGGCTGGCTCATCGAGCGCCTCAACCTCGCTGATCGCATCCAGCGCAAAGGTACGCAGGCCATCGCGGAGATGACACCAGGCATCCAGATACCAGTTATCCCGATAGCGGGTCATTCGCTGGGGGGAAACCACCCGCCGGGTAACCCGATCCTCGCCGCGCGCATGGTACTCCAGCGACACCCGCTGACCTGCGGCCAAAGCCGCCGCCAACATGGTGAAGAAGGGGCCGGCCGGGCGCGCCGCAACCTGCAGCAGGCGTATCTGGCGCGACAGGGGACCGGTTTTACCGGGATGCTGGCTCAGCAGGTCATCGATTCTTCGCTTGAGGGGCTGCAGATGGCTCTCCAGGAGACCGGGCTGGATCCCCTCGAGCAACTGCTGAACCATCAGCAGGGCCTGTAATTCCGAGGCGTTGAACCAGAGCCCCGGCAACTGGTACATCTCCCCTTCCGTGGCATCGTAGCGGTATCCGTTGTGTTTTCGGTCGTAGACAATCGGGGCATTGAGGTAGAGACGCATCTCCTCGATGAGTCGTTTGACCGTGGCGCGGGAGCATTCCAGTTCCTGCTCCAGGCGCTTGCGGGAAACCGGGTAGCGTGCCGCCTGAAGGATCCGATTGAGTTCGAAGATTCGATCGAAACGATCCATGCTCAATCCGCCGGTTCAACGGCGAATCAGGATTTCATCTCACGGGAGGATTTGCCATCACGGGGTTCATCCAGCGACCAGAGCCGCTCCAGATGGTAGAAATCCCGGACTTTCGGCAACATCACATGCACCACCACACCGTTGAGATCGACCAGGGCCCACTCGCCGTCATCCATACCCTCAGTACCCAATGGCGCCTCTCCGGCCTGTTTTGCCTGAAACGCCACGGTCTGGGCAATCGACTTCACATGCCGGTCCGAGGTGCCGCTGGCGACGACCATGATGTCGGTAATGCTGGTTTTACCGCGTACATCCAGTACCACGATGTCCTTCGCCTTCATGTCTTCAAGTGCTTTGACGACGACGTTCTTGAGTGCTTCTATCTCCATCGAGTCCCGATCTGCTGTGCCTGAGGTTGTCGTTAGGGAGCTCCGCCAGAGCGATGCCTGATATCGCGTCAGTTGCGTCGGTCTCCCGGGAAAAGGGGCGATTCTACCCGCTCCTGGGTAAAAGCATAACCCATTCCGCGTAAAACCGGATGAATCCGGGGTAGCGGGCCGGCCTCCCCCCCTCGGACGCCCGCCCGTTGGCTCATTTCGAGGCGTACAGGTTGTGCTCGGTGATCAGTTCGATAACCCCGTCGGGCAACAGGTATCGGGGTGATCGGCCCGCTTTGAGGATGTCACGGATCTGGGTTGCGGAAATCTGCAACTGGGTGAAGCTTCGCAACAGGATCCCGCCGCTGCGCAATTCCCGCAACTCAGCGACCCCCTGGCAACCGCGGCTCTCCAGAAGTTGCCGGGCAGCCGGAGTCAACCGGGTTTCACCCGGCCGTTGCATGACGATCAGATGTGCCAGTTGCAGGATCTCTTCCGGCAGATGCCAGCGCTCAAAGCCGTTGAACGCATCCAGCCCCATCATCAGGCACAACATCTGATCCGGCTGTTCCCGGCGGATATCCCGCAGGGTGTCCACCGTGTAGGAGGCGCCGGCCCGTCTCAGTTCCCGGTCATCGGCCACGAACCCGGGCTGACCGGCGATCGCCGTCTCGACCATGCGCAGCCGCAACCCGGGCGTCACCTCGGGCGGGTTGCGGTGCACCGCCCCGTGCAGCGGAATGAAGCGAACCTGATCCAGGTTCAAGCCCTGCAGCACCTCCAGGGCGGAGCGCAGGTGGCCGAAATGGATCGGATCGAAGGTACCGCCAAAGACACCGATCATCGTCTCAACTACGGATGTGTCCGTCTCCCAGCACGATATATTTGACCGAGGTCAGCCCCTCGAGCCCGACCGGTCCCCGGGCATGAAACTTGTCCGTGGAGATGCCGATCTCGGCCCCCAGTCCATATTCGAATCCGTCCGCGAACCGGGTCGAGGCGTTGACCATCACGGAACTCGAATCGACTTCGGTGAGGAAACGTCGTGCACGGGTGTAATTCTCCGTGACGATTGCGTCGGTGTGCTGGGAACTGTGGGTGTTGATGTGGTCGATGGCCTGGTCCAGCCCGTTGACCACCCGGATCGACAGGATCGGCGCAAGATACTCGGTATCCCAGTCCTCGTCGCTGGCCGCCTCACAGCCATCGATGATCTGGCAGGTTTCGGCGCAACCGCGGATCTCCACACCCTTTTCGAACAGCGGCGCGGCGAGCATCAGCAGCATCTCCTCGGAAATTTCACGGGCCACCAGCAGCGTCTCCATGGTGTTGCAGGTGCCATACCTCTGAGTTTTGGCGTTCATCGCGATATCGAAGGCCTTGCCCACTTCGGCCTGATCGTCGATGTACACATGGCAGATACCGTCCAGATGCTTGATCACCGGCACCCGGGCATCCTGGCTGATGCGTTCGATCAGACCCTTGCCGCCACGCGGAATGATCACATCGACGAAGGCCGGCATGGCAATCAGTTCACCCACCGCGGCCCGGTCCGTGGTGGCCACCACCTGAACCGCGAATTCCGGTAGCCCGGCCTTCGAAAGCCCGGCCTGGATACAGGTAGCGATGGCCTGGTTCGAATGGTAGGCCTCGGAACCACCCCGCAGAATCGTCGCATTCCCCGATTTGAGGCACAGAGCCGCGGCATCGGCCGTGACGTTGGGCCGGGACTCATAGATGATGCCGACCACTCCGAGGGGAACCCGCATGCGCCCGACCTGAATCCCACTGGGCTGGTATTTCATGTCGAAGACCTCACCGATCGGGTCGGACAGGGCGGCAATCTGCCGCACGCCCTCGATCATGCTGTCAATCCGCGCGGGGGTCAGTTCCAGGCGATCCAGGAGGGCCGGATCCAGCCCCTTTTCACGACCCGCCTGCAGATCGAGACTGTTTTTCTCCATCAGCGTATCCCGGGAATGATCCAGGGCCCCGGCAATCGCTTCGAGTGCCCGGTTCTTCAGCACCGTAGGGCTGCTTGCCAGCACCCGGGACGCCTCCCGTGCACGCCTGCCCAGTCGTCTCATGTAGTCGGTGATGTCGGTGATCTGGTTATGAATCATGGTGAAACGGTCTCATGGGTCTCGGTATTCGATGAGCGGTCAGTCTAGCGCCCGCCCCGGCCGGATGGCGGATCCGGGCCGGATACTGTAACAAAAATCCGCGCTGAATGATGGGGTTCAGTCCTGCCACGAGTCACCGGCGGATAGATCCCGCTGGCGCCGCCGGGTTCCGTGGCACAGGTTGTCCGGCACCCCGGAAACCATCGCTGGGATGACTCCCACCACAATCCCCTGGCCGCAGGCCGGGTCAGCGTATCGCAATCTCATGCCAGCCCAGGCTTCAGTCCGATTCCTCCTGCCGGATTGCCGGGGCGGATTTTTCCAGGTGACGCCGCTCGAGCCAATAGCACAGGTTGACCATTACCACAGAGATGACCGCCAGAATGAAACCCACCGCAAATTCATAGTCGCGTAACGCATGAGCGAAATACTCCATGAACAGATACAAGGCGCCGATGCCCGCCAGCACACCGAGCCAGGACAGGGGGTTATTGAACAACAGATATTTTCGTTCCATGCGCACGGCTTCTCCTTTCTGCAGCGCGTGGCCAGTGATTTCGGGAGGCGGGAACCCGTCCACCGGTTAAAGTTCACCCCGCCCTGACCGAAAACATAATCAGGCAAATGAGATATACGGTCCAGGGAATCATGCTCAAATTCATCCTCAGCGCCCTGTTGGTTTTCGCTTCGACGGGGCTGCTTCGCGCCGAACAGTTCGTATTCGACGTTCCGATGCATTCGAAAGGCGCGAACACCTATTACATCTCTGGCAAGATCGGCAGCATGCCGGCCTCAGAGTTCATGGTGGACACGGGATCCAGCTACATGACCATCAATGAAACCACCCTCGCTGAGCTGCGCAGTGTTTCCAAGCCCCGCTACATCCGGGATCTGAAAGGGGTCTTGGCCAACGGCAGCGAGATGCGGGTGCCGGTTTACGCCGTACGCGATGTGCTGATTGGAGACGAGTGTCTTCTGGAAGAGGTTGAAGTCGCGGTATTTCCGGGAACCACCCGGCAGATCCTGGGTTTGAGCGCATTATTGAAAACCGCCCCGTTCATCTTTTCGACAGAACCGCCTCAACTTCAGCTGAGCAACTGTCATCTGACAAAAATGGCCTCCGACGACCAGCAAACACAACTGGCCGTCGGAATGACCAGCCCCAATTGAAGGGGCCTGAAATCCGTTCGGGCTATTTTTCTTCTGTCATGGATTTCGCTTCGAAAGCGCTGAATTCGGCGGCATCCACGGTGCCGTCCTGATTGGCGTCGGCGGTCTCCCAACCGTTGTAGAGCATCTCGTTGGCGGTTGCCTCTTCAGAAGAGATGCTGCCATCACCATTGGCATCGAGGGTGCTGAAGATGTCTTCAGCCATCGCGCCGGTCAGAAAGCCTGCTGCTGCCAAGGCCAATGCGGCTTGTTTCAGGGATTTCTTTTTCATCAGGTTCTCCTTAACAGATATTTAAGATGCCAGAGACTTCGTCCTGCATGTGCCGCTGGTGGGTCAATGAAACACCCTGCAGAAAACATTTGCGGTGACAGGAATCACATTTCCATCATTTAATTCCCATCCGTAAAGTGTTTAATTGATCAAGGACTTACACCCAACGGCAGGTGATTGGCGGGTAAAAAAAACCGGCGGCCAGACAGACTGGTCGCCGGCCATCTACCCAAAAATCACCTCAACGGCGCGCTTATTCCGCCGGCCGCTGGGTCGCTTCGAAAGCGCTGAATTCCGCCGCATCGACCTGACCGTCGGCGTTGCTGTCGATCTCCGACCAGCCTTTATAGAGGATCGCGTCGCTGGTGGACTCCTCAGCCGAGATGTAACCATCCGCATTGGTATCCAGTTTGGAGAAGGCGGACTCGTCACCCGCAACCGCCGCAGTGACAAAACCGGCCGCGGCCAGGCTCAAAAGGGTCTGTTTGAAGGTCATTTTTTTCATCGTAATACTCCTTGTTCATGATGGTTTGGATCCAAAGTCCGTGTTTGGACTCTGTAGGGCATATGACAGCGGAGGGACGAAAAAAGGGGTGACTCAAGTCACAAACAAAAAGGAACAGTGTTCCCGGGAGATTATTTCCCGTGGCGGGTTGTGCGCGGGTTCACAAGACAACGCGGCCGGAGACCCCCTGGGCAATGTTACGCAGGCCCAGCCAGGGATCCGCGGATGAAAGTCCTTTGATGGCCAGATCGGTATCGGCGCAGCGGATCAGCAACCGCTGCCAACGCTGACTGGTTGCGGATTTTAGGGCCTTTTGAATCAATGGCTTGCGTTTTTCCCAAACCCGAAAACGATTCATCACCTGGGCCGGGCTCTGTCCCTGCTCCACCTCGCGGGCCATCTCCGCGAGGGCACGGATTTCCCGGCTCAAGCCCCACAGCACCACCGGGGCGGCGACCCCTTCGGCCTTGAGCGCACTCAACATGCGCAGCCCTTTCGCCGCATTCCCGGTCAGCAGGGTATCCAGCAGACCGAACACGTCAAAGCGGGCGCTGTCCGCCACCGACTGGGCGAGTTGGGCCTGGGTGATTACCCCCGGACCCTGCAGCAACAACAGTTTCTCGATCTCCTGACTGGCCGCCAGCAGGTTGCCTTCCACCCGGTCGGACAGCATTTCCACCACCCCCGGTTCAGGCACCAGACCCGCCTTGCGCAGTCGCTGTTCGATCCAGGGGGCGAGTCGACCGCCTTCAATCGGCCAGATCTGCAGAAACACCCCGGCCCGGTCGATCGCCTGCAGCCATTTACTCGAAGTCTGAGCGCGTTCCAGTTTCGGCAGGATCACCAGCAGTACGGTATCCTCCGCCGGGCGTTCACAATACCCCACCAGGGCCTTGCTGCCGTCCGCCCCGACCTTGGGGGAGTTCAGGCGCAGCTCCAGAACCCGCCGGTCACCGAACAGGGAGAGACTTTCCGCCGCCTGGGCCAGGGCCGACCAATCGAAACCGCTCCCCGCATCGAGCACTTCGCGTTCCAGGTATCCCTGCTCCCGGGCGGCGCGGCGGATCTCGTCCGCTGCTTCCATCATCTGCAGGGGTTCATCCCCACTCAGCAGATACACCGGCGCCAGAGCGGATTTCAGGTGGCCGCCGAGTTGATCGTTGCGCAGTTTCATGGCTCGCCCGGGGTCCCGGGAATCTGTTTCATGCGCGCCTCGAGCATACGGATCGCCTGGGCAGCCATATCGTGGCGCATGTCGGTCATCAACAGTTCCGCCTCATTGCGTTGTCCGAGTTCGTCGTTGCCGCTGTAGCTGAGCTGGCGCACCATTTCCAGGGGCTGCCGCTCTCGGCTTTCTCCGGAAGCTGAGGGAATGCTCAACAGGAATTCCGCCTGCAAACGGATCTCCTGATCCAGGGCCTTGCCGTTGGCGTCCACGGAGAGCACCCGGCTGGAGAACTTCTCCCGGGTGACCTGTAGACGGTAGCGGGCGGATTTCACATCCGGGGCAAATATCACCCCCCCGCTGAGCAGGTCCTCCTGCAGCACCCCCGCCAGGGTATCGCGGACATCCCCGCCTGGGATGAAGATCCCGTTGAGCGCCTGGGAGGGCTGGGCGAATCCCTTGAGATGGAAACCGCAACCGGCCAGCAACAGCAGCACGAGAGCCAGCAGCCCCCGTTGTAGAAACCCAATCGCGCAAGGCTTACTTAGCAACGATATTGACCAGCTTGCTGGGCACCACGATGACCTTGCGAATGGTGCCTTCCCCGATGAACCGCTGCACATTGTCATTGTCCAGGGCGATGGACTGGATCAGCGCATTGTCCGCATCGGCGGGCACCTCGATGCTCGCCCGGACCTTGCCGTTGACCTGCACCACGTAGGGAATCCGTTCCTGCTTGAGCGCCTCCTCGTCCGGCTCCGGCCAGCCGCCCTGAAGAATATCCTCGCCGTATCCCAACTCGTGCCAGAGATGATGGGTCACATGGGGGGCAATCGGCCCGAGCAGGCGCAGGATCAGCGACAGTCCCTCACGCAACAGGCTGCGGTCCGCCGCACTGTCCTCCAGCTTGTAGAGGATATTGGTCATGCCCATGCAGGCGGAGACCACATTGTTAAAGCGGTTGCGCTGGTAGTCGTAGAGGGCCTTCTTCAACAGTTCGTGCAATTCCCGTCGCGCGGCCTGCTGGATCTCGTTCAGCGTCATCGACGCCTGCGCCTCTCCTGCGGCAAGCCATTGCTGATGGGTTTCCGCCAGGGACCAAAGTCTGCGCAGGAAGCGCGACGCGCCCTCCACGCCTTCGTCGCTCCACTCCAGGGATTGATCCGGAGGCGAGGTGAACATGGTATAGAGCCGCACCGTGTCGGCCCCGTAGCGGTCGATCAGGGTTTGCGGATCCACACCGTTGTTCTTCGACTTGGACATCTTTTCGACACCGCCGATCTGCACCGCCTGGCCGTCACCGGCCAGCACCGCGCTGTACGGACGGCCCTTGTCATCGCTGTTCACCGTGACATCCGCGGGATTGAACCAGCTGCGGCTGCCATCCGCCTCCTCCCGGTAGAAGGTCTCCGCCACCACCATGCCCTGGGTCAGCAACCGGGTGAAGGGTTCATTGCTGCGGACCAGTCCCGCGTCGCGCAGCAGCTTGTGATAGAAGCGGGCATACAGCAGGTGCAGCACCGCGTGCTCGATACCGCCGATATAGTGATCCACCGGCAACCAGTAGTCGGCGCGCGAATCGAGCATCGCCCCCGCATCCGGGCAGGTATAGCGGGCGTAATACCAGCTCGACTCCATGAAGGTGTCGAAGGTATCGGTTTCGCGCTGGGCCTCGCCCCCGCATTCGGGACAGTGGCACATGGCGAACGCCGGATCGCTCTTCAGCGGGTTGATGGTGTCCTCGTCGTAGACGATATCCTCCGGCAGGCGCACCGGCAGGTCCTCAAGGGGCACCGGCACGATACCGCAGCTTGCGCAGTGGATCATCGGGATCGGCGCACCCCAGTAGCGCTGCCGGGACACGCCCCAGTCGCGCAATCGGTAATTCTTGCGCTTTTCACCCAGCCCCCGTTCTTCCAGCCACCCGGCAATGGCGTCGAAGGCCTGTTCGGAGGTCAGCCCGTCAAACGGTCCGGAATCCCGCAGCACCCCCTTCTCCACATAGGCTGCGGCCTGGATATCCCACTCGGAACCATCCTTCGGGTGGATGACCTTTTTGATCGGGATGCCGTACTTGAGGGCAAAGGCGTGATCCCGCTCATCATGTCCGGGTACCGCCATCACCGCGCCGGTACCGTAACCCATGAGCACGAAGTTGGCGGCATACACCGGCACCTTGTCGCCGCTCACCGGATGCACCGCGTGGATGCCCAGGGGCATGCCTCTCTTTTCCGCAGTCTCCAACTCGGCTTCGGTGGTGCCGCCGCGACGGCACTCGTCGATGAAACCGGCCAGTTGCGGATTGGACTCCGCTGCGGCCAGGGCCAAAGGGTGTTCCGCGGCCACCGCCACATAGGTGACCCCCATCAGGGTGTCCGGGCGGGTGGTGTAGATGGTCAGGACTTCATCCCCGCCATCGATCACAAAATTCATCTCCACCCCGTAGGAACGCCCGATCCAGTTGCGCTGCATGGTGCGCACCTGCTCCGGCCACTCCTCGAGGGTATCGATCTCGTCAAGCAGTTCGTCCGCGTAATCAGTAATCTTGATGAACCACTGGGGGATCTCGCGCCGCTCCACCGGCACACCGGAACGCCAGCCGCGCCCGTCGATCACCTGCTCATTGGCCAGCACGGTCTGATCCACCGGGTCCCAGTTGACCACCGCATTCCTTCGATAGACCAGACCCTTGCGGTAGAGTTCGGTGAACAACCACTGCTCCCATTTGTAGTAATCGGGTGTACAGGTCGCCAGTTCGCGCCGCCAGTCATAGCCGAAACCCAGGCTCTTGAGCTGCGACTTCATGTACTGGATGTTTTCGTAGGTCCAGGCCGCGGGGGCCGCACGGTTCTTACGCGCCGCATTCTCCGCCGGCAACCCGAAGGCATCCCAACCCATGGGTTGCAACACATTCTTACCCAGCATGCGCTGGTAGCGGGCAATCACATCCCCGATGGTGTAATTGCGCACGTGCCCCATGTGCAACTTGCCGCTGGGGTAGGGGAACATGGAAAGACAGTAGAATTTTTCCCGTCCGGGATCTTCGGTGACCTCAAAGGTTCCGCTGTTTTCCCAGTGCGATTGGACCTCGGCCTCGACGGCGGCCGGATCGTAGTGACTCTGCATAATTCGGCTCGAAATTGCTGTTGGACTTCAATCGCGGAAGGATACCGCAGCCGGAGCGGGACAGAAAGGCTTGGCCGGGTGCAGACCCGGGAGGGATACCGCTGGCAGGACCGGGGCGGAGTAAACCACCAGGCCCCGGGGGATCGAGAAATTACCGGTTCAAGACCGCTGAATGCTCAACCCACCACTTTCGCGGACGACTGCCGCTGAGGGTACATCCGGGATATGATCATCTCGATCACCCGTGACCAGGCCTCGGCCACCTGGCTGTCATAGGCATCATCGTAACGGGCGACGGTCTCCAGGAGCGCATCCATCCACTGATCCAGGTGGTGCTCCCCGACCCCCAGGCGCCGATGAATCCGCCCCAGCATCTCGGTATAGAGCTGGGTACCCGGCCGACCCTCCGCCACCTCGATCAGGGTGTGCAGCGTGGTGTCGAGTTTATGCTTCAGGGCCTCCATGTCCTTGTGCTTGAAGAACCCTGCGACCTCTGGTGATTGACGGATGAAATGGTCATAGAAATCGTCCAGAAAACCCTGTTTGCGCAGCACGCGCTCCAGGCTTTGTTGGAAGGTCACCACATAGAAAGGTCTGTTCATCGCTCGAGTCTCAGTCATAATCCACCCAGGACTCAGTCAGACATTGCTGAGACGGGATGGATGCACACAGCCAGCGCCCGGCCCGGGCGGGCGGCTCAAACGATATATCGGCTATGTGTATCAAATCCTGAATGGTACCATGTAACGGATTGTAAACATTTTTTACCTCGACAGCCGGCGCAAGGAACACCATGAAGCTCATCATTCAGATACCCTGCTACAACGAGGAGAAAACCCTGGCGCTGGCGCTGGCGGAACTGCCCCGGGAGGTCCCCGGTTTCGATGTCGTGGAGTGGTTGATCATCGACGACGGCAGCACCGATGAAACACGCCGGGTGGCGCGGGAAAACGGGGTCGATCACATCGTTGGGTACACCCGCAACCAGGGATTGGCGCGTGGCTTCATGCTGGGTCTGGACGCCTGTGTCAAACAGGGCGCGGACGTGATCGTGAACACGGATGCGGACAACCAGTACGATGCCCGCTATATCCCTGATCTGACCCGGCCGATCATCGAAGGCAAAGCGGACATGGTGATTGGCGCCCGGCCGATCCAGATGATCGAACACTTCTCCTTCACCAAGAAGATGTTGCAGCAACTGGGCAGCAGCGTGGTGCGCAAGGTCAGCCACACCAACATTCCGGACGCGCCGAGCGGATTCCGCGCCTTCAGCCGCGAAGCGGCGATGAAGCTGAATGTGTTCAACGAGTACACCTATACCCTGGAGACGATCATCCAGGCGGGCATGAAACAGATGGCGGTCACCTCGGTACCGGTGGAGGTGAACAAGGACCTGCGTCCCTCCCGGCTGGTGAAAAGCATCAGCAGCTATATCAAGAAATCGATCATCACCATCCTGCGCATCTTCGTGGTCTACAAACCGTTCCGGTTTTTTCTCGCCATGGGTCTGGCCATCTTCAGTGTCGGACTGGTGCTGGGGCTACGCTTTCTCTACTACTACCTGGGGGGTGACGGTCAGGGTCACATACAATCGGTGGTCCTCGCCGGGGTGATGATGGGCATCGGCTTCCAGACATTTCTGGTCGCCTTCATCGCGGACCTGCTGAGCGTCAATCGTAAGCTGCTCGAGGAGATCCAGTACCGCTTGCGCAAACTGGAGTCGGAACCGCGGAATTAACCCGGGACATTCCTTGAGTATCCGCTGATACGTCTTCGGGCAACGCTTCCGCAGCGAGCACAATCAACACAAAGCCAGGCAATCGGTTTTCATGCTGCCGTCTGTACCGGATTTCACCGCACTTCGTTCAGACTGCGCGGATGAGCCCCGGCACCTGCGGCTTCAATCAGACTCCCGCTTGCCCGCCCCACTGCGCCATACCCACCCTACCAGTGGCGCCAGCCCCAGAATCGTGAACAAAAAACCCATCCCCGGCCAGTAGCTCGCACATCCTGCCATGGGCAGCAGCCAGAGCAGATTGATCAGGACGCCCCGGATCACCACCTGTTTATGCGCCAGGGCTCGCGCCTGAACGGCATCCCGCCCCTCAGACCGATACGCCGCCTGGGCGCGTCGGGCCTGTATCTGATAGGCATGCTGGGCGTGGGGCTCATACCAGGTCTCGCCCCGGCGCATCCGGGTCAACAGGGTCCAGCTGGCATCCACGACGAACAGCCCAAGCAGAATGATCCAACTCCAGATCGTGATCGCCTCGCTCCGGGCCGTGTAGAAGGCGAACACCCCGAGACTGAAACCGAGAAAACCACTCGCGGCATCCCCCATGAAGATTCTCGCAGGCGGCCAGTTCCACACCAGGAACCCGGTCACCGCAGCCGCCAGGAACAGCAGCCACACCAGGGCTCCGGTGGCGCCTTGGTTGAACAGCAGGATCAGGGACGCACCCAGCAACACGCTGATCGCCTCGAGACTGGCTATGCCGTCGATGCCATCCATGAAGTTATACAGATTCAACAACCAGACCAGGGCAAACACCGCCAGCAGGGCCAGCCACCAGCCCTGGTTCATCACCCAGCCAAGTATCTGCAAGGGCGGCGCACCCAGTACCCACACGACCCAGATCGCGGCCAGCAGATGTACCAGGATACGCAGCTTCGCCGAGAGATCCCGGTGGTCGTCGATGAACCCGATCAACGCCACCAGCCCCGCACCCGGCAGCAGTGCGAGAAACAGTGGGTAGTGCGGCGCCAGCCCGGGCAGCGGATGAAACAGCACCAGCAACATCAACCCCATGTAGACCAGTACGAAACCCAGTCCCCCGCCGCGGGGGGTCACCTGTATATGCGAGCTGCGCGCATTCGGCTTATCCAGCAAACCCTGGTGGAGTGCATAGCGCCTCAGCCAACCGGTGAGCAGCATCGACAGCAGGAAGACCCCTGCAGCAACCCCAAGCCAGAGCAGCAGCGGACCCATCAGTCAGGCCCCTGAGCCTGCAACATCGCCCGCAACCCTTCAACCGCAGGAACTGTCGGATGCCAGCCCAACAGGCGGGCACTCTTGCCGATATCCACCTGCAGGTTACCGCATAACCGTTCAACCTCCGCGGAACGGCCGAACAGCCGGGCAAGCGAGATCAACCAAGGGGTTGGGAAGGGCCAGAGTTTCGCCGTGAGTCCCATGGCCGCAGCCATCTCGCGGATCAGTTGGGGTGTCGACAGGTCCGTTCCGTCGCATACCAGGAACACCTCCCCGGCCGCCGCCGGATGGCTCAGGCAGAGATGCAGAAAATCGAGCAGGTTGCCGATGCCCAACAGGCTGCGCCGGTTGTCCAGCGACTTGAAGGGCAGCGGAATGCCTCTACGGATCAGTCTGCTGAGGCGCAGCAGGTTACCTTTGACCCCGGGTCCATAGATCAGTACCGGACGCACGATCACCAGCTCCAGGCCGGTTTCCTCGGCGACCTGGCGCAGTGCCTGTTCCGCCTCCCACTTCGACACACCGTAGGCATCTTCAGGGGCCGGCGCATCTGTCTCGCGAAACGGCTGATCCCCGGTACGTTCGCCGTTCACCTTGATGCTGCTCAGGTAGATCAAACGCCGGACCCCGGCTGCGGCCGCCTGTTGCGCCAGACGCCGGCTCCCCGCCACGTTCACCTGGCGATACAGGATCAGGGGATCCACTGAATGCTCCTGCATGACATGGGCGCGTCCCGCCAGATGGATCACTGAGTCGATGCCCTCTAGGGCCGGCCCCCAGTCGGTGCTGCCATCGATATCGCCCACCACCACCTGCCCGGACAGCTGTGCAGTCACTGGTTGCGTCTGTTCCGATACGGGCCCATCCGGGTGAGCCCGGCGCAGGGCCGCGCGCACCTCATGGCCCCGCGAGATCAGCTCAGGACACAAGTGACGACCGACGAAACCGTTGGCCCCGGTGACCAGCAGTCGACTCATAACTCCAGGGCCCGCCGGTAGATCGACATGTGCTGAGCCACCACCCGGTCAATGGAGAATTCCGCCTCCGCCAGCACCCGGCTCTTCTGTCCCATGGCCTGGCGCAGCCCGGGATCCTGGATCAGCTGTTTCAGGGCCTTCGCCAGGGGTTCACTTTCGCGCGCCGGCACCAGCAAGCCGTTCTCCCCCTCGCTGACTACCTCCCGGCATCCCGGGACATCCGTGGTGACGATGGCGCGACCACTCGCGGCGGCTTCCAGCAGCACCTTGGGCAACCCCTCCCGGTAGGAGGGCAGGCAGATGATATTGGCCTGGCTGAACACCTCCGCCATGTCCTGCCGGTTGCCCCACCATTCGATATCACTGTCCCGCGCCCAGTCCGCCAGCTGGCGGGCCGGGACCGACTCGGGATTGTTCGGATCGATGCCGCCGACCAGGGCAAAACGCGCCTGCACTCCCTGCTGTTTCAGGGTATGGGCCGCGGCGACAAATTCACTGACCCCCTTGTCCCAGAGCATCCGCGCGGGCAACACCACAAGTGGCACCTGCTCAGGCTCGGGTCGCAGGGTGAAGTTTCGCAGGTCCACCCCGGATCCACGGATCAGCTCCAGCTGTTCCTGGCTCAGGCACTCCTCGTCAAGCAGGTAACGGTAGTCATCCCGGTTCTGCACGATGACCCAAAGCCCGGCCCGGGAAAACAGCCAGCGATAGCTGTTGAGTACCGCAGCTCGGGCCAGGGCGCTGAACCATCCCTGAGCCAGGAACACGAAGCCGAGACCCGAAATCGCGTTGACCACCGCAGGCACCTTCGCAAGGCGCGCCGCCAGGGTGCCGTAGAGCACGGGTTTGATCGTGACATGGTGGACCAGGCTGGGACGCAGATTACGGTAGAGCTTGTAGAGTTCCCGGATGGTCATCAGTTCGGCGAACGGATTGGCGCCACTGCGGGACAGCGGCAGGGCGTAGTGCAGCAGACCCTCGGCCTCGATCTGTTCCACTCCGTCACCGGGGGGCGTCGCCACGCAGACGCGGAAGCCGAAATCCCGCGCCGCCAACGCCAGCGGCAAGCGGTGGGAGAGAAAGAAACCCGCGTCGTTGACGACGAACAGAATCAAACGGTCAGGATCCGACATCACTGCGTTACTCATGCTCACCCGCGGCCTGTAGCAGAGCCTCGATCAACACCGGAGCCATGACATCCAGGGCGTACTGCTGTTGCACCTTTTCACGCCCCCTGAGACCCAGGTCCCGACGTAATTGGGGCTGCCCGATCAAGCGGACGAATGCCGCTTCCCAGTCCGCAGCCGTGTCCGCCAGATAACCGTTCACCCCCGGCTCCACGATCTCCCGGTTGACCCCCACCGGCGAGGCGACCACGGGCAACCCGCTGGCCAGGTACTGAATCAGTTTGTAACCGCATTTACCCCGCTCCCACAGGTCGTCTTTCAAGGGCATGACACCCACATCGCATTGCCGAATCAGTTCCGCTTCCCGCGCCTCGGACCAGGGCCGGGCCTCGACTTCGACCCCCGGTATGGTCAGCGTATCCGCACCAATGATCAAGAGCCGCAGACGATGTTCTTCGCCCAACCGGGCCAGGGGCTCGCGTATCAGCTCCAGATACCCTGCGGTGCTGGGTGAGCCGATCCAGCCGATGCTGAGATCCTCGTGCTCATGATGCTGCTTGAGCGGGTAGCGGGAGACATCCACTACCGTGGGCAGCACCCGCACATCCCGGGCGCCCGCCCGTTCCGCCCGCGCGGCCAGATAGGCGTTGCCGGCTGTGACCAGGGTAGAGCAGGCCATGACCCGGTCGATCTTGCGCCCCAGCAGTCTGCGCACCCATACGGATGAGGACTGATCGTAGCGATGAAAGATCGCATCGTCGTAATCGACCAGATAGGGCACCCTCATGAGTCGCAGCACGGATTCGAACCAGGCAGGGATCCAGGGAAACAACTCCTTCTCCAGCCACACCAGGTCATAGCGTTTCACGCCAAACAGTCGCCTCAGGCGGGCCAGGTAGGCGCGTGCCAGATCCACGGGACGCTTCGCGCCAGTGGCATAGAATCCCTGCAGGTAGGCCTCGTCGAACAACGCTGAAACCGTGACATCGATACCCGCCTCAGCAAGCAGCGGCAGGTATTGGTAGGAGCGCAGACGACTGCTGGCTCCCAGCCTGGGATAGCGGCATAACAGGAGAACCTTGAGCGTCAAGCCCCCCTCCCCAGGCGCAGTCCGCGCAACACCCAGTCACGTTCCCGCTGGTGCAGACCGTATCGCCAGGCCACCCCGGCGAAGCCCCCCAGAACCACCGCGCAGTAGACAAACTTGAGCATCAAACCATCGACCTGGGCGGTCACCAGGAATACGCCCACCGCCGCCCCCAGGGCCCAGGCAAATCGACCCGCGGAGGTACGGCACTCCGGGAGCAACACCCAGACCATGAGATACAGCGCCAGGGCGTCGACAAAGGTTCTCAGGGTCCAGACCACCGCAGCACCAAGGATGCCGTACTCATGCAGCGCCCACCAAAGGGCCGCGAGATAAACCGGCAACTCCAGCAGGTGCAGTTTCGCCGACCAGTCCGGGTGCCCCGCCGACTGCACCAGGGAAAACGGCACCAGGGAGAGGCCATAGAAAAACACCCCAACCCCCAGCCACTGCATCACGCGAAAACCGTTTTCCGCAAACTCACCCCCCACCCACAGGTTCAGGCCGTCATAGGCAAAAGCGACCATGATCAGCACCAGGGGGAACAGCGCCATGGCGATGTAGTCCAGGCCCTTGACGAACAGTCGGGCCGAATGCTCCCGGTCTTTCGATCCGCCCCGGGCCAGGGTGGTGGACTGGGCCGGCAGCAGCACCGCGACGAATGCACTGGGGATGATCAACAGCCGTGACACGATCTCGTAGGGGGTGGTGTAATAGGCCACCGCCGTGACCGTAAGCACCGCGCCGATCACAAAGCGGTCCATCGAAACCATCAACGGCACCACCATATTGCTGACCGTCATCCAGCCGCCGAATCCCAGCAGGGGTCTGATCTGCTCGCTTTCGATCCGATAGTGATGACGCACCTCCGGAGTAACGTGAAACATCAGCCACAGATGCGCCAGTGTGGCGAGGAAGCGCCCTCCCACCAGAACGCCTACGATGGGATATAGACTGTTGGAAAAAGGCAGCACCGCTACCGGCCCGAGAAAGGTGAGTATGCCCATCGGGATGCGGATTGCAGTCAGCAGATCGAAGCGTTGGTATGCGGCGATGACACCGCGCAGGCCCACCGTGATAATCACCAGGGGAATCGACAGGGAGAGCAGGTAAAACGCCTTCAGCGACTCCTCCTGCAATTCGTCGGGGACATTCAACACGTCACCCACGAGCCAGGGGGAAAGCAGCGAAATCACACCGAAACCTACCACCCCAAGGACCAGCATCAGGCTCAGTGCGGTCCAGATCAAGGCCGGTATATCCGCCTCACGCTCCTCACCGAGAAATTTTGCGACCAACACGGTCAGCGCCCGCCCCAAGCCGAAATCAAAGAGACTGAAATAGCCGACGAACATCCAACTGATCGCCAGCAGGCCAAAGCGCTCGGTGCCGATCTCCTGAATCAGGATCGGGATGGTGACCAGTGCGACCAGAAACGGCACCCCGACGCTGACCAGGTTCCAAACCACATTTCTGGCAAGGCGACCACCGCGGGTTAGATCTTTCTGCCGGGTTTGCTGACTCATGGCGCTATCTTAACCCGAATCAGCAAACCCACCGATTCTATTTAATGAGACCTTAAATACATCAAACAGTGTCAACTCCTGTCGAGAGCGCAGCGAACGCCTCAACTAAAAACTCAACACTAATAACTCAAAACTAAAACAGCTACTGTTTGCGCGCCCAAACCGTCATCCGCCCGGACTGGCCGGCAGCCGCCACCAGTAAGGCAAGTGGATAGAACAACTGGTGCATGCGGATCCGGTCACCGGGTTCTCCCACTACCCAGCGGCGCAGTCCCGGGTATCCCTTTTCGTCCAACAGGTGTCCCAGACTGGCAAACAGGCTGCTGAGTACCCGCTGATGGTGAATCGTGTGCAAATGCCAGCCGGTTTTTTCCAGCATCGGCCCAATGGTCCGCGGGGTATAGTGATACAAATGGCTGGGCAGTTGCAGGGCATGCCAGCGCTGCTTGAACAGGCGGAACTCCAGAGAGTCGATGTTCGGCACCGATACAACCAGCCAGGCACCGGGTTTGGCCCACTCATACAGCTTGCGCAGGCTGGCTACCGGATCATGCAGGTGTTCCAGCACCATCCAGCCCACCAGCAGATCGAAACCGGCCTGCTGCAGATCCACGGACTCGAGTGCACCGGTGTACACGTTATAGCCATTGCGCCGTGCCATCTCCGCGGCCTGGGGGGAGAATTCGATACCTGTAACATCCCAGCCCTGACTCGACATGCGATGCAGGTAGGACCCGGAGGCACAGCCGATCTCCAGCATCCGGCCCGGCGTCAGTGCCGGGATCGCCTGAGCCCGGGTATCCAGCAGTTTGCGCAGACCTTCCTTCAAACCGGAACGCCTGGACGCCGGGCTGATCCGGGTCGCCAGGTAGGGGGGGTAGTCATCGGGATAATAGAAACCGATGGTATCCGCGGTCGGCCGTGGATCGGTTCTCAGCAGACCGCAACTCCGGCAGCGCACGACCTGATAGTCACCGGGCAGGCCATTGATACGGTCATACCCTTGCAGCACCGGTTCATCATCCGTCTCACATCCCATCGGGCAAGGGCATGTCTCAAGCGCCACACCAGGTGCGGCCGGATGCCGGGCGAGCGGTTCCATTCAGGCCCAGCGCCAACCGTGCAGGTGATAGAAGACGAACGCGGACTTGGCAAACATGATGATATGCCGCAATCCCTTCTTTGAGGCGTTACCGCCCCCATGCACGATGCGCACCTCCGGCACATAGGCGATGGTGGTGTGTCGGGCGATCCGGATCGACAGATCAAAATCCTCGAAGTAGACGAAGAACTCCGGGGAAAATCCCCGCACCTCATCCAGAACACTATGTCGTACGAACATGAAACAGCCGCTTGCCATCACCTCTTTGCTCAAGGCCTGGGTGGTCATCTCGCAGCGCATTTCGTATTCCTGCAGACGTTCGCTGAATAAACGCTTCACGAAACGGGGCGCAAAGCCTCGCAGGAACAGATCGAGCACCGCGGGATAACGCTTGCACAGGTACTGCTTGTGCCCTTCCGGGTCCTCCGAATAGGGCGACAGCATGCCAACCTCCGGATGCTTCTCCATGTATTCGATCGCCTTGAAAAAGGCATCCTCCACCACTTCCACATCAGGATTGATCACCAGATGATAGTCACTGAACTGATTCAGGATCACCAGATTATGCGCCGCTCCATAGCCGATGTTGCCGCCGGTACCCAGAACCATCCACTGATAGGTACCTTCACCGACGACCTGACTCACCAGGCGCTTGACCTTGTTGAGTATGCCACCGTTATCGACCACCACCACGGTGGCTTCCAGGCTCTCACGCAACGACAGGGCATGATCCAATGACCTGACGATACTGCGCAGGGTATCCCGCAGTACGTCGAGACCGCTGTCGTAATAGACAATCGAGATCACCAGCTTCATGGGATCAACACCCCGTTGCCTGTAAGCAACAATGACATGGCCGGAGCGTTACCTTACTTGCCGTCGGCGGAACTGGAGCCCGCGTCAACAGCCTGCTGCTTGATCTTCTGAATGCTCTCCACCTGAAGCCGGAACGTCGCCACCAGTTTGTCGACGCCGGTGGGTTTCAGGTAACCGGCGTTGCCGGCAAAGATATAGGTGCCATAGGTCGCGGAGGCGGACAACAGCGCCGCATTGATCATCGGCAGGGGCTTACCCTCATTCTTCATTTCGTTGGCGAGTTGGATGAAGCGCTGAGAGAGTTCCGTGAACTCCTTGAGGTCGTTGGCTTCTGTCATGATTCGTTCTCCTCGGCGACCCCTTTCCAATTCAGCGAAAAATCCTCGCCGCAACGGGTCAGGTTCGGGTTATAGGCCGGGTCACGCTCCAACAGCGGACCGTATTTATCGAGCATGTATTGCGCTTCGCGGCTGAAGCGCAGCTGTTTCTCCGGGGTGTCCTCCGCGCCCCGGGATGCGGATTCATGATGGAACATTTCCGCGTAGGGCGTCCACAGGTTGTCGTAACCCTGCTGGTAGATGCGGATACAGATATCCACATCATTGAAGGCCACCGCCAGATTTTCTTCATCAAAACCGTGAACCTGCTCGAACACGTCACGCCGCACCAGCAGGCTGGCGGCGGTCACCGCCGTGTAGTTCTGCACCAGAACCGACCGCCCCATATAGCCGCGGTTCTCACGATAGGTGTATTTCATGGCGTGACCGGCCACGCCCCCAAGACCCAGCACCACACCGCCATGCTGCAGGCGTCCGTCTGGATACCAGAGCCGCGCCCCCACGGCACCGATCTCCGGACGCGCCGCCTGCGACACCATCTCGTCGAGCCAGCCGGGGGTAATGATCTCAATGTCGTCATTCATGAAACAGACCATATCCCCCTGGGTCTGTGCCACGGCGAAATTATTGATCGCGGAGAAGTTGAAAGGATGATCGTAGCGCAATACCTGTATACCATCCTGCTGCTCGATTTCAGACAGGTAACTCAGTGTATCCGGATCGTCGCTCTGGTTATCGACCACCGCAATCTGGTAGTTAGGATATTCGGTATGCTCATGGATACTGTCGATACATTGCTTGAGCAACGCCTTGCCGTTGCGGGTCGGAATGATGATAGTGACGGACGGCGGATCCTTCGGAACCGGATACTGCACCCGGATCATTCCGCCAATCAGATCCGACTCGCTGACCTTCGCTTCGACACCCCGCTCCCTGAAATCATCCTCGACGGCTTCTATCGCAGCCTTCATCGCATAGGACTTGGCCTCGACTCCCGACGCGGTGCTCTCGGGAATGGCCCGCCAGTGGTAGAGAATCCAGGGGATGTGCCGAACCTCCTTGCGGGTATCCAGGCGTCTAAGACAACGCAGTGCCATGTCATAGTCCTGCGCCCCTTCATAACCCTCTCTGACGCCACCGATATCCTCGAGCAGTGAACGACGATAGACACCGAAATGACAGATCATGTTATGCGAACGCATCAGGTCAGGATTGAAATCGGGCTTGAAATAGTGGTCGTAGCGTACCCCCTCATCGTTGAGTTTGTCCTCGTCCGAGTAGATCAGGGAGGCTTGGGGATGCAGAACGATCTCCTGCGCGACGAAAAACAGGGCATACGGCGCCAATACGTCATCATGATCCATGAAGCCGACAAAGTCCCCTGTCGCCATTTCCAATGCGGAATTGGTCGCCGCTGAGATATGCCCGTTCTTTTCGCGGTAACAGACCTTTATGCGTTTGAAGCGATTGACGTACTCATCGATCACCCGTTTTACGTGAGGACGGGTCGAGGCATCATCCGCAATGCAGAGTTCCCAATGATCGTAGGTTTGCGCAAGCACCGAATCGATGGCTTGACGCAACCAGCCCTCATCCACGTTGTAGACCGGCATGACGATGGAAATCAGCGGCGCGTCATCACGCTCGCTGAGCGCCTCGATGGCATCCAGCTTGGGTAATCCCACCGGCTCAACGTCACGAATCCAAATCGAGTAGGTATAGGTCGGAGAAGTCTGGTGTACCAGGCGGTTTTTAATCGCAGCCAATCCGCCAGCCTTGTAGAGATCGACCGCTTCCTGTCCCCATTTTTTCACCAGGGCCGGTTGCCGAACCACCTGTCCCGCCACCGGTTTCAGTTTCCGAAACAGCCGCAGCGGCATCATCAATGTCATGTAACCACGCCAGCCACGACTGTTCTGGATATCTCTCAGGCTCTTTTTGTGGTCCGCCAGTTGCGCCTCGAACAGCGCCCGCTCATGTCCCAGGGAACGGATGGTCCGTTCGTTGATCCTGGCCTCGTCCTCGAGACTGGATCGCCGGGCCTTCTCTTCTTCATGGGACTGCAGGGCCTTGGCGAGTTTTTCGTGGGTTTCCTGCAATGCCTGGGTGAGTTCATCACGCTGGGCGGTCAATGCATCACGTAACTCATGCAGCCCCTTCAGATGTTGCTGCTGATCCTCGAGGATCCGATCCCGCTCTTCCACCATTTTCAAACGGGTCGCAGCGGTCTCACCCGCATCATGCAACCGATCGAGCAGATTACGATACACCTCCACCGAGGACTCCATCGGCTTGTCCGTCAACGCCGGAAAATCCTCAACCTTCACACTACTGTCCGGAACCGCACTGACGATGAATTGAAAGGCCGCGGCCTCCGGGGTGTGGAAATTAGCCAGCCCACGCTCACTCACAGCCATGCCCAGGTTCTGCAGACGGCGCTCGATCTCCTCGTCCGCCATGTCATGGAAGGTGTAGGAGAGTTCTTCCACCCGGAACCCGGCCCGGGTGAAGAGTTCCCGCAGCGAATGATAGTTGAACAAATGCAGATGGGTCCGATCCAGCAGCCCGGTATCCTCGTAGGTGAAACGCCCCTCCAACAATTCAAGTCGCAGGGCCGCATGCGCGCCATTCGGCAGGGATGCCAGCAGCCGTCCTTTTTCAGACAACAGACCGGGTAACTTCTTCATCAAAGCAAAGGGATCACGCAGATGTTCCAGAATATCCGCGCAAGTAATGATATCGAAGCGCTCATCTCCGAGGGTCTTCAGCCACTGATCCTTCTGCACATCACCCACGATCACGCGGTCACAAACCTGCTTCGCCTTGTTTGCCATCACGCGGTCCATCTCGACACCGACTACCGTGCATTGGCGTTCCCGTTGCAGGTAGTCCGCCATGTAACCGGTCGCGCAGCCCAATTCCAGAACCCGGCTGCCCACCGGTATACGGCGGATCAACTGGGTGTGTGAATTGTTCTCGACCTCTAAATCGAGCTTAAAATCATATTCTGCCACGCGGAAATCTCGCTTCTGATCCAGGTAGTTGAAGGGATACTCAATGCGCCTACTCAGCGACCGGCTTGAGTCCTTTCGCCATGTAATCCTCTACAAGATCCTCGTAGATACTCGCCTTGTTCTTTTTCAGCAGTTCGTCGAAATAGGTTTCGCGACGCTTTTGAATAAACTCCTTCTTCATACCCTCGATGATTTTGGATTTAACATCTTCGAAAGCGAGCTTTCGAGGTGGAAAACGTTTTTCCAACTTGATGATGTGGTAACCGAACTGGCTTTCAACAATATCGCTGATTTCACCTGGCTGCTTCATGGCGAATACCGCATCGTCCACCGGTTTCACCATCGAACCTTGTGAAAAAACCCCCAATGTACCCTTGTTCTTGTTCGATAAGGTATCTTCCGAATACAGTTTCACCAGATCCTCGAAGACTGCACCGGCGTCTGCCTCCGCCTTCACCTGCTGGGCGATCTTTAACGCCTCATCCCGATCATGGTAGACCGGCAAACGGTCGGTTGTGGCGATCAAAATATGTTTCGCCTCGACCTTCTCAGGCACGGAAAACTTATCCGGATTTCCCAGATACTGCTCTTTTGCGGCCTGTTCAAAATCCGGCATCGGCTGCTCATCGATCTGCTTCAATTTCTGCAGGTAGAGCATCCGTTCAGTCGTGCGTCTGAGTTTCGCCTGAAACATCGGGTCCTGATCCAGTCCTTCCTGTTTGGCCTGATCAGCCAGTGCGCGGATCAGGTAGGTCTGGCGCAGCAACTGCAATACTTTGGTCTTGTCTTCCAACACCTGCTGACGGGCTTTTTCCGGTCCTTCCATGAGCAATGAATCCAGATCGATCTCCTTGACCGTGATATCACCACCGAACATCATGACCGGACTTTCGGCATGGGTCAGAGAAGACAGGAACAGGAAAATCAGACCGATCAGTGTAAACCTCATATCTATACCTCAATGTTTATTCCATGAGCGTTCGATGCGAACGCTGAATTATACTGAAACACAATTAACTGTGGTAACAGCTGTTCATGCAGCCCTTACTTGGGACTGTTAACTACACCCGGCAGAACCAAATACAGTCAGGCAGTATGTTGACCCTGTTTCTGAAAAAAAATTTCCCATATATGGTTTTCAGGACAAATCCATATTGTTCTGTTCCAAAAAGCGACGTCCCATCAGCTTGAAACCACCCACCGTGTATCGGTCAGTTTCTGCAACGATGCAGACAACTGCCTAACAGTACTTCTCTGAGGAATGCTCTCTGGTTAGAGATATCTTTACTCTTTCTACGAGTTACTTAGCGGCGTAAAAGCCAAAAAAAAAGGCAGGCCTTTCGGCCTGCCTCTTCTACAAGATCGCTTGCGCGATTTGTATTAGTTGCGGTTCACAGTGCGGATCAGGTCCACAGTTTCACCGATCTGAGCAGGACCAACGTCAGCTGCCATGGCGGAGAAACCGATCACCGGAACACCGGTCCAGACGCCAGCACCGTCAGCGTTGATACCGCCGATCTGCTCAGTCAGCAGGGCGATGTCAGCATCGGTGTTGTAGTCGTAACCAGGCATGCCGATGGTCACCCAACCAGCGTTGAAACCGGTCTGCAGGGTCCAATCGAACACGTTGGCAGCCGGGGTACCCAGTACGGACAGGTTACCACCGTCAGCACGGTTCACGGAGACCACGTTCACTTCGCGCTCCAGGGCGATGACGGTCGGAGCGTCGATCGGCACAGGAGAGAAGTCGTCGCTACCCGGAGCTACGGAAGCAGTCTGCTCTTCGTAGTCGTAGTAGGTCAGGCTGACCTGTACGTCAGGAGTGCTGGCCACGAAACCTGCGTTGGTGCAGATGTTACCACCAGCGGCGCCCACATCATTCGGATAATCGAATGCGGTGGTACCCAGGTTCGGCAGGGTCACAGGACCGCCATCGTCGATACCGTCATTCAGGGTACCGGCACAAGCGGCAACCAGAGGATCGACCTGGTTGGTCAGGCTGGCACCGTTGTACACGCCGTGCTTACGCAGCGGGAAGGTGGCAACGATGTCGGTCTCACCAGCGATGCCGGCTTCGACGAAGTACGGAGCGGAGATCGCGTCAGCACTCAGAACCACGGCCATCGGGAAGGGGTTGGAGCCCATCGGGATGGAAGGGTTGGGAGAGATGTCGTTCACAGCACCGGTATCGTACTCGGTCAGGCTCATGACACCCGTGGTCTTAACGGCCGCGCCGGTTGCGTCCAGCATGGTAGCAACCTGAACGTCACCCGAAGCCAGGGAAGGCAGCAGGTAGTTGGAAGCGTCGTTCGAACGATAGTGCTGAGGAACGGTCGCATAATCATCAACGTGAGTACCTTCTTCAACGAAGGCCGCGCCGCTGCCGACATTGATCATGATGGCGTAGGCGTTGATGCCGCCACGGTCAGCTGCAGCATAGACCAGACCGGCGTTCAGAGTACTGGCATAAGGGTCATTGACGGCATCAGCGCCGTCACTGGCCACACCTTCAGTGGTCAGCACGCCAGGCTCGAAACCGTTGACGTTAACTGCGGAAGCCAGACCGGCGTTCCATGCGTCACTGACCACGGAGCAGTCAGCGGGCATGCCGTTGGCGTCATGCAGCAGGCCGGCAGGAATGGAACGGTCACCCGCGACAGCGGCAACCACACCGTTGGCGATACCGGTGGCATCGATTTCAGCTTCCAGACCCAGGTCGTCAGCAGGACCGGTACCGTCAGCGATGACACCCATTTCGATGATCTCGACATAACCTTCGGTCAGATCTTCGTTGGTGGTAGCGGTGTAGATATTACGGAAGTCAACGCCAGCCTGAAGCAGCGACTTGTCAGGGAAGGTGCAGCTCTCGTCTTCGGTGATGATGTTGGCAACGCCGGTGGCGTTGTTCATGCGGATGGTGCCGTTCCACACGTCAAAAGGAGACATGTAGATGTTAAAGTCGAGCACGTCAGCAGAGATGCGGGACTCGCGGAAACGAACCTTCACCGCCTTGTACAGGTTGGTGGTGTTGGTGATGTTGATGTTGGTGATGATGTTGTTGTTGACGTTGTAGTACGGCAGCAGTGCAACTTGGCCTGTCCCATCGGTATTGACGTAAGCCGCATTGACTCCGGCAGTTGCGGTAGCCATCAGCATGGCTGCAGCGATCTTAGATTTTCTCAACACAGTTGTGTCTCCTATTTTCTTGCGTGTTAACACTAAAAAAGTAACTGAGCCTGTTATGCGGCCAGCTAAAAAGCCATGAGTCCAGGCACTTCTCGAGGATTATCGACCCAAACCCATGACCATGCAAGGGAATGATCATTCCTTTGTGAGGAAAGTCTCAGGCCACATACGTCCCATAAGTCGATTCTCACGCCAGAAGTCTACCATAAATCTTCTGGCTAACAAGCGTAATTGTAGTAAAAATATGAAAAAATGTTGCATATTTACAAATCGAAACGCTAACTCATTGAAAAAATACAACAAATAGTTTTCCAAAATAGAGACATCTGGGGCCCTGGAAAGCACATTCACCGCAATATCGCCTCCTGAATTTCCTTTTTCAGGCTCAATTTAATGCGATTTGGTAGATTAACCGGGAATAACCGTCTCTAACAGACTGTTATTGCAGACAATAATATATGCTGTATCAAAAATACAACATTCTGCAATTACAACCTTACTGCTTGGGAAGAAATCCCCAAACACCATCAGGCCCCCGAATCCAGCGCTCAAATACCTCGGTATCCGTGTGAATGGGTTTCCTCATCCTGGGGTACTGAATCTTCAGATTCAGCTTCACTTTGACGTCGCAGGACTCCTGCTCGCACTGGACATTCTCAACCGTGGCCGCCTGCCACAGACCCTGCCCCTTGACCGACTTCTGATAGTGCGGATAGGGAGTGCTCGCGCGGTACCCCGGCGTCAGGTACTCGTAGGCAGACTCCAACCGCCCCTCGATCAGTAACGCCCAGCGCTCAGCGGCCCGCTGGGCCACAGCAGCCTCATCCCGCTTTGCCTGAACGGCCGGATCGGTTGCGCAGGCACTCAGCACCACAACCATCAGGAAAGTCACGAGAATTTTCTTGGATAACACAATCCTCTCCCCAATCGGATAAGCAGAAAAGTAAAAATTGCACAATCTTACGGATCGCCCTGTCGGGCATCAATCCTTGACCGTGACCGGTTTCAGCGGCTTTTCAGACCTCGCCCCAGAACATGGGGAGTGCTTGCCACTGCCACCAGCGCCCCGGGTTTCGCCGAATACGCCCCTCGATATCCGAGATCAGCTCGGCCAACAGCAGGTCCCCGGGTTTACCTTCGACCTCATGCTGCGGGAGAAATTTCAGACTCAATCCATGCCGGTCCTCTTCCACGCAGAAAGGCTGAATCACTGCACCCGCTTTTTTCGCGATCTTGATCGCTCCCTCCGGGAAAAACGCCTCGTGGCCGAAAAAAGGTACGCCGATCAATCCGGGACTCCCCTTGGGATATGGCACATCGAGGAGGATCGCCATCGGCTTTTCCCTCAGGGACTGCAACAACGGTCTCATGTTGGCGGCCCCGGGGTTGAGAAAATCCCCCTGGTAACAGGCGCGCAGCCGGGACAGTTTCAATCGGCGATACTGAAACTCCGCTTCAGGCAAACCCCAGGTGTTATTGTTCTCATCATCCCGGGCCAGGGCACTGGTGGGCATGCCATAGGCCGCCGTGGTAACTCCCAGCATCCAGAACCGGCCCAGATGCGCGCCGACGAAAATCATGGGGCGGTTTTCCCGCCGCGCAGCAAGCACCGGTTCAAAGTTCTCGACCTGAATCACAGGGCCCACCTGTGCGGCTGTCCTCAGGCGGGGGTAATACCAGGTATCGAGCATCTCGCGTTGCTGGAGGGCGTAAAAATAGCTGGTCCATGAACGATACACAGACGCTTCATAACCCGGTATGGCGCGCTGCATCTGATGCGCGATCTGGGTCGCCAACGCCGGGTCGCGACGCATTTCGCTGCGCCCCCAAAGGCTCGCCAGACGATAGGACGCATAGCGCGGCAGTTTCGCCAGAGCAGGAAACATCACACCATACTTCAAGCGAAGATCCCAACGCGCTTTCTGCTCGTTCATTGGCTATGGCCTGCGGCTATCGATACGCAAGACTTTCGGTAATCCGGGAAATATAACATCGTTCGATCAACCATCCGGTCAGTCGATCGGATTCCAGTCATGCGACAACTTGACCAGCCCGACCTCGCTGCTGTCATGGCGCACACGAAACTGGCAACAGAATGGCCGTGAGTCATACACATGCAGCCCGCTGCCATCGATCAGCCAGGCCTCGAGTGCGTAATCCCCCGACATCAACATCAGAGGATCGAACAGCAATCGGATACCCAGATTCTGCTGATCGATTGAAAACATCTTGATCTGGTCGATCAGGGTCGAAACGCCATACACCTGCAAGCCATCGTTTCTGATCAACACCAGCCCGATGTGAACATCATCGACAGGATGCGATCCTTTGTTTGCGCGAACCCTTATCGATAACCGGTCCCCCTGTCGAAACACCGGTATCTTTTCAGGGGTATCGATACCGCCTTCCAACTCGACCTCTTGCAGATAAACATCACTGACCGCATCCAGTTCAGGGGCCGCGCGAGAGTTCTCTTTATGTACGCTTTGCCGATGCCTGACGGAATCCTGATAATCATCAACGATACTTGCAGAATCCCCAACCCCCCGTACAACGCCATTTTCAAGCCAGATCGCCTGATCACACAACTCTTTTACCTGATAAAGGTTGTGTGAACAGAACACCAGGGTTTTGTGCTCTTCGCGAAAACGCATCATGCGATCCATGCTTTTTTTCTGAAACAGCGCATCACCGACCGACAACGCCTCATCGACAATCAACACCTCAGGCTCGATCGAGGTGATGACGGAAAATGCCAGCCTGACGAACATCCCCGACGAGTAGGATTTCACCGGCCTTTGTATCGCATCACCCAGTTCCGAAAAGGCGATGATATCAGGCGTCAGTTCACGAATTTCCGCAGCCGACAAACCCAACATGGAGCAAGCGAGATTGATATTTTCGAGACCGGAAAATTCCGGATGAAAACCGGAACCCAATTCCAGGATCGCCGACTTCCTGCCTTCGATATGCAGTGTACCGGTCGACGGAGATAGGGTTCCCGCCAGCAACTTGAGAAGCGTGGATTTACCGGCGCCGTTGTCTCCCACCACTCCGAAGGTGGTGCCCTTTTCAATACTCAGATCCAACGGCGCCAAGGCATTGACCTGAGTGTGATAAGGCCGTTTGAACATCCACTCCTTGAACAGATCCAGAGGCTTCGCGTATTGCCGGTAATGTTTCGACAACTGTTGCGCTTGAATCGCTATCACAGGAAATCCTTGGCGCGATGCTGCAGGCGTGCGAACAAGGCTCCGGTCAGGGTCAATAACAGCAGGCTGGCAATCGCTACAGTCACAAGATGATCAAGCGGCCACTGATGTTCGAGAATCACTGACCGGTACGCCTGTACCAGCCAGGTGATGGGATTGCTTTCGATAATCGGCCGGTAGGCCTCGGGAATCATCTCCAGCGGGTAGATGATCGGAGTGGTGAAGAACAGGGCCATCATAAGCATCGGCACCAGTTGTCCCACATCCTTGATGAATACCGACAAAATCGCAACCAGGGGCGCCAGGGAAAAAGTGATCAGCAGACGCAACAGCACCAGCAGGGGCAACAGCAGCAAGGTGGCCCCTGGCGGATAACCCATGACCCAGGCTGCGATGATCAGCACCAGCAACCCGATGACCTCCTGTACCAGGGTACCCAGGGTCGCAACCGCGGGAAACACGATACCCGGCATCTGGGTTTTCAACAGCAGGTCACGATTTTCCCCGAGGCTGCCACTGGCGCGTTGCAATGCGTCCTGCATGGCGCTGAACGGCATCAAAGCGGCAAACAGGTAGAGGGCGAAATCACCGCTTCCACCGTCGGGACGAAAACTGATCTTGAGGATCCCGGAAAAGACAAAACTGTACACCAGCAGCAGGAACAACGGCTGAGCCAACAACCACAGCGGCCCCAGCAAAGTGCCTTTGATTCTGAGCAGGGTATCGCGCCGAACCATCAATAGAATGCTTTGGCGCTGTCGGTAGAGATCGCGGTAGAGCCTGAACAAGCGAGCGTCAATTTCCCAAGAGTAAACCAAGGCCGCTATGATACCCCAGAAGCAGCCCCTTGCCGATAGCCCGCCACGAATCCCCCCGACACCTGAGTGGGCCCGGGACGGCAAACCCGCAAACCCAAGGTCGATGTCGTGAAACCAGATCCGAAACTGATCAACCTGATGTTTGTCACAGGCATCCTCGCCGCGACCTTCGCATTGAACGCCAGCGCAATGAGCGGCAGCTGGCGCTTCGATGACGGTTACCTGCTGGACTACGCCAGCCGCTTTTCACCCTGGGACTATTTTTTCAATCCAGCGATCACCCGGGGCTACTCACTGAACAACCTCACCCCGTTCAATCCCCTGATCTATGACCTGAATCTCGGACTGTTCGGCTTTTCACCCCGGGGTTTCTACCTGCAGCACCTGCTGACCCTGGCCGGCTGTGGCATCGCCAGCTATTTTCTGCTGAAAATATGGGCGCCTTCACTGGTCGCGTTTCTCGGTTCTTTGTGTTTCCTTGCAGGCGCACCGAGCCTGTTCGTAGCACAGCAGCTGATGGTGGGACACTACATCGCCGGACTGCTGTTTGCAGTCATCGCCACGCTGGCCTACGCCTTGAGCCTGAATCGGCCCGAGCGCGGTTACCTGTTACTGGTTAGCGTGGTTTTTTACATGCTCGCAACGGCCTGCAAGGAAGTCTATTTCCCGCTGCCATTCGTCCTCGTGTTTCTAAACCAGGGAAGCTGGCGGGTCAGATTTACACACGCCTTGCCGATGTTCCTGTGGTCATTCGGTTATCTGCTGTGGCGCACCATCACCCTGGGTTCCCTGGTCGGCGGCTACGACAACGGCCCGCGCGAATTTTCCGTTCAAAAGGCGCTGGATGCCTACCTCGGGATCCCGGAACTGCTGCTGGGCCGCCCGCTTATCAGTATTGGAGTGGTGATCCTGCTGCTGGCCCTGGCCGGTTATCTGGCGTTGCATCGCAGGCTGAATCTGAAACTCATCATCGTGGCAAGCCTGGCGGTCCTGCTGCCGCTGCTGCCGCTGACCCATTTTCCTGGCCTGAGTCAAGCCAATCGCTATCTGTTGCTGCCCTGGTGGTTGATCAGCGCCTTTCTCAGCGTGGCCATCGGCCAGATGCCCAGACCCGGCACCGCCCTGAAATCCTTGATGCTTATTGGCATCACCGCCCTGTCCCTGTCACAGGCCTGGCATGTTCAGGCGAGTCTGCAACCCAGACTGGAGCGCTTCGACGCGGTCTACCGGTTTTTCCTCTACGCACCCCTGGACCGGCTCTACTATTCCCGGGATATCAAGGATGCCTACTATCTCGACACAGTGCTCAATGGGGCGCGCTATGCCGAGTCGCGGCTGAGTGATCGCGAACTGAAACGCCGCGGACTGTTGGTACAGGCGCGCAGCCTCGGACTGATCGACCCAACCCGTTACTCAGTCTGGTCGTATGACGCTGACTGCCATTGCGTCACCCGCCTGGCAAATCCCGCCACAGCGGATACACCGGACCCTGAAAAGGCTTCAGCCTCGCTACTGACGCTCTCCCTGTCACCGCCCTACCCGCCCCTGTTTTCCAGGTTATCGGGCGAGATGCGTTTCAGTGCCTTTACAGAGTCCTCCGTGAGCATCGAGGGCCAGTGGCAAGGCCCGCGTCATGACGCGGAGTATCAGCTGATTCTGATCGTGCCGAGCAAGCCCCAGCGCTATCGGCTGCGCATCTTTCCTGACTCCGATGAAAATCCGCTACAACGGATCACAAAATTCTCCCTCAAGCTGGATTATGATGATCCGCTCCAGGCCCGTCTCGCCGCCGCTCAAGCCTGTTTACTGATCAGATCAGCAATGACCCCCTTGAGACTGCTGCTCGACGGCGCACCCACTCAATGCCAGGGTTTGCTTAACCAGGAACCATGAAAGACCCACTCAGGAAAACATTCTCATCTCAGTCGGTCAGCCATCAGCTGATGCGCTATCTGCTGGTGGGCGGGATCGCCTGGCTGGTCGATTTCAGCCTGTTCACCCTGGCCTACACAAGCCTGGGTATCGTCCTTGCCCAGACCCTGGCACGTATTGCCGGCGCCCTGGTTGGCTTTGCCGGGCACAAGCTGGTGGTGTTCAGGGATCGATCCGCGCAGGCCGCGAGCGTGCGCAACCAGGCACTTCAGTATGCGCTGCTGTGGCTGTTCTCCTATCTGGCCAGCCTGGTACTCCTCTACCTGTTCATCGATAGCGCTGGACTCCACCCGGTGATCGCCAAGTTGCTCACCGAAACTGTCATACTCGGGTTCAACTTTGCTACGATGAGGCGCTATATTTTCGCCGGCTGATCAGGAGCGCGACATGTTGATCTCTGTGGTTGTTCCAATTCATAACGAACAATCCGGGCTTGAGCGATTCTGGGAATCGCTGCGCGAAACCCTTACCCAATGCCCGCAGGATTTCGAGGCAATCCTGGTCGACGACGGCTCAACGGACCAGACCTGGCAGATCATCAAGGGCCTGATGCTGCAACCGTCCGACATCCCGGTGAAAGGCATCCGCCTGAGTCGTAACTTCGGCAAGGAGGCCGCCATTCTGGCGGGCCTGAGAGCCACAAGCGGGGATGCCGCCGTGGTGATCGATGCCGATCTGCAACATCCGCCGGAGCTGATCCCTGAATTGATCGCAGCGTGGAACAAGGGCCAGGTAGCCGTGGTCGAGGCCGTCAAGCAGGCACGCCAGCAGGAATCCTGGATACGCCGACTCGGGGTGCGGCTGTACTACCGCGCCTTTGCACTGTCGAGTGGTATGCAGATGGCCGGCTCTACGGATTTCAAACTCCTTGACCGGCGCGTGATCGAGGAGTACGCCCAGCTTCCCGAGGTCAGCCGCTTTTTCCGCGGCCTGACCCGCTGGCTCGGCTATCCGAGTGTGGCGATTGAATTCACCCCGCCGCCCAGGACGCGGGGCAACAGCAGTTGGAATCTTGGCAAGCTCCTGAAACTGGCCCGCACCACCATCATCAGCTTCTCCTCGCTACCGCTGAGACTGGTGACCTGGATCGGCGCTCTGGGAATTCTGTTCAGCTTCGCGCTCACCCTGCAAACCCTTTGGTACAAGTGGCAGGGTTTGGCGGAAGAAGGATTTCCCACGGTCATTCTGCTGATTCTCGGCATGGGCAGCATGATCCTGCTCGGACTCGGCCTGATCGGTGAATACATCGCTGAGATCTATCACGAGGTCAAAAAACGTCCGGCCTATGTGATTGCCGAATCCAGCGGGACCGCAGAGCGTAAACCCGATCACAAAGCCTGACCGGTCACACCACACGAGTGAACCAAACGGCCTTCGGAATATCGTATACTCCACGGTTTCCAATGAAGCACCGAACCGTGCCAGACACCCATCCTCGACCCGGACCGGCCGACCAGGCCGACGGGTCGCCGGACGGGAGCATGGCACCCAACAGGCTGGAATCAACCTAACAGTGGTTACCGCCTGTTAAGCTCCGCAAAACAATCAGAGGAAGACTCAACCCATGAATCTGCGAAAGATACTTCTGCCAGGCCTGATGATCTGCCTGGCTCACAGCAGCCTTGCCGCCGAACTCGCGACGGACCACCAGAAATACAGCTATACAGTCGGACGGCAGATCGCACAGATGCTGATTGCCCAGGAGGTTGGCGATCTGGACATGAGCGCCTTTTCAGAGGGTGTCGATGACTTTCTCAAGCACAAAGATCCGCAACTCTCACAGGAACAGATGAAATCCGCCTTGAAGCAGCATTACCAGGATTTGCAGGTCGCCAAAGAGGCGCAGGCCAAAGCGAATGCGGAAAAAGGTGATAAATACCGCGCGGAAAACGCCAAGAACGAAGCAGTGAAAGTGCTTGAGAGTGGCCTGCAGTATGAAGTCCTGAAACCGGGCGAGGGGGAATCCCCCAAGGCCGAAGATCGGGTTGAGGTGCACTACAAAGGCAGCCTGATCGATGGCACCGAATTCGACAGTTCCTATGCCCGTGGAGCGCCGCTGCAGTTCAATCTCAGCGGGGTGGTACCGGGTTTTCGCGAGGCGCTGGAACATATGAAACCGGGTGGAAAATGGCGCGTGGTGATGCCGCCTGAACTGGCCTATGGGGCGAAAGGCGCGGGCAAGAAAATCGGCCCCAACGAAACCCTGGTCTTCGAAATCGAGTACCTGGGACTGGTCCAGGCTCCCGCTGCCCAGAAATAATCCGCAACCACCAGGCGGGCGTTGCGTCCCGCCTGGCTCTCCCGCACCCCCCCTGACCCGCAACTGATCACCTGCGAATTATTTTCCAGGCAGTGCGTGGTCTTTCTGGACCAAAGCTTGATATAATGTGAGATCCATCACACTTTAAAAAAGAGCCCCTGCCGGATCCGGTTCTTGGGATGAACACACTGTCTTGCCTTATCAAATCATAGATTCACAGGGTATCAGTGATCGTCGCATCAAGGGGTTTCATCTGGACACGCCCCTTCCGGGACAGTCTGATAGCGCCAACAAAATTACTATCGCCGGGTGGATACTGTCCGCCAGCGAAGCCTTCACACACGTGGAAATCCGGGAACATGACCGGGGTACCTCCTACTGTATCCAGCGCTGCCCGATCGCCGTAGAGCGACCGGATGTGGTCAACCACTACCAGGATCATTCCCTGACACCCCGATGCGGCTTTTCCTCCCAACTCATGCTGCTCGGTCTTCCCCAAAGGGCTGAACTGAGCCTGCATGCGATCACCGAATCGGGTGAGGGAATACCCTTCCTGCGACTGAATCTCGAACGCAAGGTACTGGTTTCGGATTTCAGCCCCAGGTTGCGACCGGTCATTGTCACCACCCTGGGTCGAACCGGTTCCACCTGGTTCATGCAACTGTTGTCCAAACATCCGTCCGTGGTGGTCGCGGATCAGCATCCCTATGAAACCTTTGCCCTGGAATTCTGGTTGCACCTGGTTACTCAGCAACTGGTCTCGCCGGAAAACCTGCTCTCTCCGGTCGATCAGAAACGCTTTCAGCGGGACTTCGTGGCTCTGCCCGAGCGTAAGCTGTGGTTCGACCAGGAATACCATCGCCAGGCATTGAGATTCTGTCAGCAGTCCATCGAAAATTACTATCTCTCCGTGGCCCAGGCCCAGGGTGCCGCTTCGACTCAGTTTTTTGCAGAGAAAATCCCCTATTTTTCCGGTGAGGGCAATATGACCTGGCGCCAGCTGGGCGCCGCGGTACGGGAGCTCTACCCGGATGCCCTGGAGATCGTTCTGGTGAGGGATTTCCGCGATATGATCCTTTCAGCGCTGCATTTCGGCGCCCAGGACAAGTCCCCGTCAGACCTGGAAAAGGAAAAATCGACCGCCTACCTGAACGTGGTTAAAGAGGTCAGTGAGTTCAGCGCCTACTACCAGCAGAATCGCAGCAACACCTTGCTGGTACGCTACGAGGATCTAATGCTCGACACCCAGGCGATCCTGAAACGGGTCTTCCAGTCTCTGGGTGTCGCATGTGACGCGCAAACCATGGACCACATCATTCGTGACAAACATGCCGTGGCGCAGGAACACAAACAGCACATCACCAGCAAATCCATTGCCCAGTCGGTGCAAAGATGGCGCTCCGAACTCACCCCCCAGTTACAGGATCGCTATACTGAGATGTTCGAACAGCAGTTGCAGCTGTTCGGCTACGACATCCGCCTTTCATGAGTAGCGCTGAAGCGGAAATCCGTTGAGGCGGTTTTCAACCCGTTTCTTCAGATTCAGTAGATTCACTGTCGACAGGCCGTAGGGCAGGTGCAAACCGCCCAGGCGCACCGAGGTGAGGTAGATCGGATAACGGGTGGAGCCTTTGCGCAATCCATGGATATACATGGCGGTTACGGTATAGAGTTCTTCGCTGTATTCCAGCTGGGAAAACTCGCGCTCCCCGCAGATCAATGACAGCACCCGGGCATCCGCTTCGGCGCTGTCTGTCACCAGGGTCACATCGAGATAGTCCTCGCGCTCCGCCAGCGGTATCTGCCGGGACAGGGATTTCCATTCCCCGTTGACTTCACGGCTGAGTTCATGAAATTCGGGTTCTGCGAGCAAATCCCCTTGCTGATCGGAGACCAGGTTTCTCAGCTGCTGCAGACTATTGAGAAATCTGCGTTGTTGCAGCATCAGAAAGCGTGGACTGTCGGTTCTCAGAGTCTGCTCGAACAGCGCACCCTGCTCGTCCAGGATGTAGATCTCCGCCTGCTGACCATGAACCTGGTAGAACACCTGGATGACATCGGGTCTATTGCAGGAAAACAGCGCCGGATAAGGGCTGGAGGCGAGGATCTCCGGATCGAACTCGAGTGCACGAAACACCTGTTGCGGCTGCATCAACTCCTCCTGCAGACTCTGGAAACCGTCCAGGCTGCGCCACACATAGCCCTTGTCCTGATGCTGGACGATGAAAAACTCCTTGCCCATGCGAAACACATAGCGACCGTTCTTCAAGTCGCCACTGCGAAAACGCCGGATCACGTGTTCGAACAGTTCGGTGACCCGAAGTGCGATCTGGCTGCCCCTCACACTGGAGAAACTGAAACCCTGGATCCGCGTATCCTGCTCCTGCTCCGGGGATTGCAGATCCAGGGTATGGCACAACACGTCCATCAGACCGTCCGGACCTTCATGCCGGGTGATCTGCAGTTCACCCCAGCTGGTGAGTACCAGCTTCTCCAGCGTCAGTGCCAGGTTGGTGCGGCCGGAGGCGAAGCTCAGGGGATCGTGACGTTCGCTGGTCAGTTGCATACCTTCCCGGGTGAGGTGCTCCATCGGGTCCACGCCGATGTTGACAAACAACCCCACCAGTACGGCCCAGGCCGGTTTCGCCAGGGTTTTCATGTCCGCCGAAGCCGGCATATAGACGGGAAACAGCTTGGTCACCGCGCGGTACAGGGACTGCAACTCCTTGAGGCTCAATTCCGTCTCGCCGGAAGACAGGGAGACCCGGGAGTGGCTTTCCCAGACCCGGTTGATATGGCTCCACACCAGGATTTCGATCAGGTTGCTGGAGATTTTGATCGGACGATGCTCCGGCAGATCGGGCGCATCGATCCTGCCACGGTAGAGCATCCAGGCCGGTGTCCCGTCCCGGGTTTCACGATGGTACAGGGAGAGCGATTCCTCGGAGAGATTTTTCGAGATGCCCGGATTGATATGGTCGATCTTACCCGGGCGGTGATCCAGCGCGGTGTAGAGCTTGCGACCCAACAGGTTGAGTTCATGCGGGTCGATGTGGCTCTCTTTGGCGTAACGACGGGCAAATTCTGTCAACAGCCGATAACTGCGGGTCAACACCGCGACCAGCGCATTGCGCTCGCTGATGACCTTGTCGATCTTCCAATCGTAGCGGGTGTCGAGCATCTGCAACTGGGTCTGCCCCCAACCCCATTGCCGGGTCAGTTGCATCATGATGCGGCTGCGCCAGTTGGGATGACCGCCGGTCTGACTCAAATGCTCACCGACCTTGAAGTAGAAACAGCGCCTCGCCAGATCCAGCCGGTCATGATCCTGGTTGTGCGTCAGGTACTCCTCGACCCGCTTGTAGAGCAGGATATAGGCATCCAGCCGATCGATATCGGCTTCTCCGGCATAGATCGCCTCTTTGGCCTCCTGGGCCAGCCATTGAGGGTGCGGGTAGTGGCGGCTGTAGGCCTCCATCAGGAAGATCTTGAGGATCGATTTGTAGGGTGAATCTATGCCCTTGTAGAGCTGCCACAGAGCCGCACCGAAGAACTCCCCAGCCTGGACACGGTTCAAACCGCCCAGGTCGATCACCTCAGTGGATTTCAGAAAGCGGTGCGACAGCAGATATCGGACATAGTCCTGATAGTCATGCTCATGCTCTGGCGGTACCAGCCACCACATGGGATAACGCCCGGCAAGCAGCACCGCACTGCGATAGAACTCCTCCAGCAACAGGCTATGCTGGGTGGTGCCGGAACTCTCCTGGGAGAGCCGGGACTTTTCCCCCAGGCGAAAACGCTCCGGATCGATGAGAAAGATATGCAGTTCCAGGCCCAGTTCCAGGGCGCTTTTCTCGATCAGCTGGACCTTCCTCTGCAACTGTTCCCGCTGCTCCTGATCCAATTCGGGGTCGTGACACAACCAGAGATCAAAATCACTGCCGGAGGATTGGCCGATGGTCCCGCTGCTGCCCATCAGATAGAGACCCTGGATGCGATAGATGCGCTGAGCCCGTTTTTTGTACTTGAAACTCCGGCTGAGGCGCGCGGCGGCCTCCAGCGCCTGGCGCGAGGGACTGTAGTCCGGGACACCCTGCACCGCATCGCTGCCGACGAACCCCGGCAGCATCGGGTGGTTGATGTGGAACAGCAGTGGCAGCAGTTCGAGAAACTCCTGCTGACTGGGCCGCATCTCGTCCAGAATGCGCCGCAGGCGGGCTCGGTGCAGGCGCATGAAACGCTGTTGCACCGCATTCAGTTCTTTGCGGCTGATACCCTCTTCGAAGCTGATGCGCTTTGAGACGGGCACTACATCATTTCGAGGGTACGCTTGATCAAACGCTGAGGATCGTCGCCCTTGCCCCAGGCCGTAACACCGATGGCGAAGTCTGGCAGGGGATGATCCCCCAGGTCATTCAAGGCGCCATCCCGGCACTCCTGGACGATCTGCTGGAGCAGTTTGCGCGCGTCTTCCTCATCGGTTTCCGGCATCACCAGAAGAAACAGCTGGTCCTCATAGCGACCAATCACATCCGCCCACCTTAGACGTTCACGCAGGTACTGGGCAAACACCAGAACCGACTGATCCGGTAACGGGATGTCCGGATCCTCGGGATGCACGAGTCGTATCGCACTGAGGGTGAGTAGATTTCCATAACGGCGGCTGCGGGTGACCTGGGCATCCAGCGCCCTGAGGGTCGCTCGACGGTTCGCCATCCGGGTCAGTTCATCGGTGACGGTGAGGTCCTCGACCTGCTGCCGCAAGACCTCGCTCTCACGCTGCGCCATGACCTGCTGACTGATATCCTGGTAGAAATGCAGCCGTAACCCTGCATTGCTGCCCTCTTCCACCTTGCGCACGTCCCGCCTCAACCAACGCTCACCACTCCCATTAAGAGACAGATGCAGCATGTCGGTTTCATCAAACAGGGCATGCAGGCTTTCAGGCAGGGTGTTCTTGTCCTTGCCGATCAACTCGTCACCGGGCAGATTGAGCATCTCCTCAAGGGCCGGGTTGATCCAGCGGATGCAAACCTCGTCATCGATCGCCAACATTCCAGTGGGACAGACTTCGTATAGGGTTTCGTTGAAACTGATATTGGCCATGTTTCGATTTCCCAGAATCACTACTGGCCTCCCATCCGGGATGGAGGGCCTTTTTTTATCGTCCACAGTCTACGGATACGGCTAAGCCATATTCACGGGTATAACTTCGGCCAATTTCACAGTTTCTTTAATCCGATTTTGCTTCGGGAATGGCATTCTGGTTAATAATGCCTTTATATACAGTTGCTTAAGATTTTCTTACAGACCCGACGGATCAATTGTAGACCGCAGTGACGCGCCAGCGTGTGCCTTCCAGGGTGAGGTGGGCATGCACCGGATTGTCCTCCCATTCACCGATTCGCAGCAGTAAACGGTCCGGACCGTCGAAGAAGGCATAGCTGAGCTGCCCCATGATTCCGCCCTGGCGGGGATCCGGGTTGTGGGCGCGCAGTTCATTGACGACCCAGGCGGTGTCGACCATCTCGTCGATTGCATCTGAACCGAGACGCCGAATGCCATCCTGAAGCCAATCGACAAATCCGCTGGATACCGATCCGATATTGCTCTGGACGTTCTTGTTGAGCTTGCGCTTGATCTGATCCCGCACCGATTGCACATCGATCATCGCCTCCAGGGTGGCCTGATCATTTTGCTGCAACGCCTGATCGAGGCGATAGATGGCGGTATAGGGCCAGGCCAGAAAAGCCAGTGCGATGAGTACCAGGAGAGCAATAAAACTTTTCATAACAACCCGTGATCCGGCAACCATGGCGCGTATCACTCCAGTGAAATCCGCCAGCAATTATACCGAATTCAAGCGGGACGTCAGTGGCAGAACGCGCACAGAGGCAATCCGGGCAGATATTTACGCAGGGCGCAACAAATCAGCCGACCAGGTGCCGGCAGGCAATCATGCCGCCGCTGAGCCCGGTGCGCACCGGTCAATCGGGGCATCGCACCCTATCCACTCGCAACTGGATGTTGCGAACCGTTCTCCCCGGGCCTGTCTCTACCCGTGGGGGGACATGAGGCCGGCCAATCCGGGGCGCTCCAGAAAGGCGGTTATTCAGTGTCTCTGATGATTTCTCGGCGGACGCTCATCCCGGGGCCTGGCCTCGTTGACTCTCAGGCTGCGCCCCCCAACCTCTTTATCATTCAGCGATTTGATCGCCACTTCGGCATGATCCGTATTGGGCATTTCCACAAAACCAAAACCTCGGGAACGACCCGAAAACTTATCCATGATGACACTGGCCGCAGATACATCCCCAAATTCCGCAAACAGTGCGCGCAGTTCGTTATCCTTAACATTCCAGGGCAGATTTCCTACATAGATATTCATCATCGACTCTCAACTAGATGTGCATGGTTCCACAAACAACGTTCCGCTCACCCATGCACCAGCTGAGCGGGACGATCGGTCAGTCACTGACCCGGCCCCAAAAACAGAATCCCGTTCCCAAAGCCATGCAAAAAAAATCAACCGTCACGGAATCCTCTCTTCCACGACATCGACCGTCCACACCTGCCACGCGCCAGGCCCGCACGAAGAAGGCGAATGAGCGGCCTGAAAGAAATCATGATGGATCGCCGTCATCGACCTGCAGCTGCTCCAATTGCTCGGTCAACTGCAACCACTGCTCTTCGGCTTGACTCAGGCACCGGTCAAGCTCGGTTTTGTCACCAAGCAGTGCTTTCAGCTCATCCTTGCGAGACACCTCGTAGAGGCTACTATCGCTCAATACTGCTTCAATAGCTTTCTGTTTTTGTTGCAATTGTTCAATTTCCGCCTCGCACTGAGCCAGGCTTCGTTTGAGCGGCTGCAGGCGCTTGCGTTGCTCCGCCTGCAGGCGTTTGCGTTCACGTCGCGCAGCCGAGGTATGCTCAGCCTGGGTCGCCTCGGTCGGTACGGGGGCCACCTCCCGGCGTCGCCCGGCGAGCCAGGCCGGATAGTCATCCAGCTCCCCATCGAAGTTCTCCAGGCAGCCCGCGTGTACCAGCAACAGTTCATCTGTCGTGACGCGCAGCAGATGACGATCATGTGAGACGATGACCATCGCTCCCTGAAAATCCTGCAGCGCCTGTCCCACGGCATGACGCATCTCCAGGTCCAGGTGGTTGGTCGGTTCATCCAGCAACAGCAGGTTGGGCCTTTGGTAAACCAACATGGCCAACACCAGGCGCGCCTTCTCCCCTCCGGAAAAAGGAGCGACCCGATCCAGGGCCTGATCCCCACGAAATCCGAAACCCCCGAGGTGATCGCGCAACAGCTGTTCACTCGCCTTCGGATCGAGGCGCTGCAGATGCATCAGCGGGCTTGCCTGAGCATCCAGCTGTTCCAGCTGGTGTTGGGCAAAATAGCCGATTTTCAGATCCTGGGCCGGTTCCCGGGTACCCTGGCGGGGCGTCAACTCCCCGGCCAGCAGCTTGATCAGGGTCGATTTGCCGGCGCCATTGGGTCCCAGCAGCCCGATACGATCGCCGGGTTCCACAATAAGATTGACGCCATTGAGGATCGACGGTTCCGCATAACCGACTTCAATCTCCTCGAGCTTCAGCAGGGGATGGGGATTCTTCAGTGGCTCGAAGAAACGAAAGTGGAATTCAGAATCGACATGGGCCGGGGCGATCTGCTCCATCCGCTGCAGGGCCTTGATCCGGCTCTGGGCCTGCTTTGCCTTGGTGGCCTTGGCGCGAAACCGCTCTACGTAACTGCGGATATGCGCGATCTCGCGCTGCTGTTTTTCGTAGGCCTGCTGCTGGTTGGCGAGACGCGCGGCCCGGATCTGTTCAAAGCCGCTGTAGTTACCGGTGTAGAGCTGCGCCTGCTGCTGCTCGATATGTACGATATGGTCGGTGACCTGATCGAGAAAATCCCGGTCGTGGGAGATCATCAGCAGAGTGCCGGCGTAGTTTCGCAGCCAACCCTCCAGCCAGATCACGGCATCCAGGTCCAGGTGGTTGGTCGGCTCATCGAGCAACAGCAGATCGGAGCGGCACATCAGTGCCTGGGCCAGATTCAGGCGGATCCTCCAACCACCGGAAAAATGACTCACCGGGCGGGTCTGGTCATCGCGGCTGAATCCCAGGCCGTAAAGCAGTTCTCCGGCACGAGCCTGGGCCCGATAGCCGTCGGCATGATGCAGCAGATCGTGGCAGCGCGCCTGGGCGACGCCGTCCGCGGCCGCCTCGGCCGCGGCCAGGCGCGCCTCGATGTCGCGCAGATTGCGGTCGCCATCGATGACATACTCCAGGGCGGGCCGGGGCAGTGCCGGAGTCTCCTGGGCGACATGCGCGATCTCGATCCCGGGGGGATGGCTCAGCTGTCCCTGGTCGGCCTGCAACTCATTCAGAATCAGCTGAAACAGGCTCGATTTACCCGATCCGTTCCCGCCGGTAATACCCACCTTCCAACCATTGTGGAGGATGAAATCCGTATCCTGGAAAAGCAGTTTGTTGCCCCGTCTCAGGGCCAGGTTCTCGAACCGCAGCATCTCTCAGAAAGGCCTCAACGGCACCGTTTCCCGCTCTTCGCGCCAACCCATGACCACATGATCCTCCGCGATCGATTCGAGCCGCCATTCTCCCACCTCGTCGCCCACGTGGATGAGGCGGCTTTTTTTCTGCTGGGGCTCGAGAATCATCGCCGCCGAGGGTTCCGAGCCGCTCAAAATCACTCCGAGCAGACGGAACCGGGGCGGATTCCTAGGCGCCCTGGCGCGGCTGTCCGGTTCCGCCTCGGCATGGAAACCGGTGCGGTCGGCGCGGAACAGTGAGCGGTCGAATATCTCGGCATAGGCGGTGACCGGCGCACCCAGCAGTGGAGGGTCGTCCGCAGATGCATTCCGTTCGGACTCGCCGGCGGATGCGGCGGTGACCGCGATGGCCTGGTGCCGGGTTTGCGGCCATTCCAGCCATTGATAAACGATCAGCGCCAGCAGACCCGTGCAGAGAATGAGGAGTAAACGCCTCATGCTGGACCACTCCAGAAGTAACCGTAAATATCGAAGCGGATATCCAGCCGCTCCGCCTCATCCTCTTTGACCCGGGCCGGGGCCTGGATACTGAGCTGTTCGAAGAACATCAGCGGTCGGCGCTCCTCCAGGGCCTGCAGCACCTTCTGCAGCACCAGGCTGTCGCCCTGCATGCGTACCCGGACCATGATCTTCTCGGTGACCGACTCCTCATCCCGCGGTTGCTGCACGAGCTGGGTGCTCAACACCACGCCCCCCATTGCGGCGATCAGCTCTTTGATCTGCTGCTGCAGACCGGCATAGGCGACACCCGGCGCTTCACCCGTGAGGTAATTCTGACGGATCCGTGCTTTCAGCTGCGGGGCATCCAGCTCAGCCTGCAATTCGTCCTGACGCTGGGCAATACGCAGAAACTGGGCGCTGCGGTAGCGGGCATCCTCCGCTGCCTCGCGGTAGCCATTGAGCATTCCGCTCCACAGCCAATAGATCGATGCCGCGCTCAGCAGCAGGATCAGCAGCAATCCCAGCAGCAGGCGATCACAGGCTTTTCGAGATCCCCCCAGCCCGCTCATCCGCTCGTCTCCTGGGTCAGGATCAGTATGATGTCGAAATTTTCCTTGCCCGATTTCCGGTTGCGCACCACAGGTGCCTTGAAACGCACCGATTCGAACAGGGGTGAACGTTCCAGAAGTCCGATCAGTTCGGAGGCCTGGTCCGATTCTCCGGACACCGACACCTGATCGGCATTCAGATTCACCTGGCGGAACCAGCTGTCATCCGGAATCAGCCGGGTGAGTTCCAGCATGATATCGGACAGGGGCCGGTATTCGGCTCGTTGGCGTGTCACCATCGCCACCGCATCGCGCCTCTGCTTGACCCGATCCTGCAACTGCCGTGAGCGCCCGGCATCCTTGCGCGCCTGCTGCATGACCTGTTCCAGGTCCCGGGCGATCTGGCGTTCCTGCCAGAGACTGCCACCCAGGTAGACTGTAATCATCAGCAACACCGACAGCCCGAGCAGCAGATCCAGGCGACGACCGGTGTGGCCTCCCGCCCGGGCCTGGGGTTTGAGATTGAGCGACTCGCTGGATCCCGTCAGGGTCACCCGTTCGATGGATATTCCCGCCCTATGGATCAACCGATACCAGGGATCGAGATGCTGCTTTCGGGCCAGGATCAGGCGTCCCACCAGCCAATCCGCGGGACCGTCCGGTGCACTTTCCGGAGTGAAGTGAAAATAGACCTGATCGCTTTCGAAGGGTGAGAGCCGGTCCATCTCGTAACCCAGCACCTGGGAGAGGTTCTTGCGTGCGGCCTGTGGCAGACGCACCTTGCGGGTCAGCACCAGTTCCTCAGACAGACTGACCCGGGCACCGGGCTTATGCCCGGGAAAAACCTCGGACAGCCAGGCCGTGAAACGCTCTGCATCGGTATCTGCATCAGTGAGTTCGATGCGTTGCCGGGTATCGGGCTGCTCGCACACCGCACCGTGCGGACCGAGGCTGATGCGGCACTCCCGCTGGCTGCCTCGGGCAAAGCGCATCGCCAGGCACTGGCGCACGGGCTCGATCAACTGCTCTTGCAGACGCTGGCCCAAGGCGTGTCCCGCCCAATCCTGCAACACATTCACTCCTCTTCAAACTCTGGCCATGCGGCCCGGGAAACGCCGTAGTTTAGCTCATCCAGGTGCAGCCTGTCCCTCGCCCGAGAGACCAGGCCAAGCGCCCGGAAGCGATCGGTGCCGGAAACGATCTCCACCCAGACCCAAACGCCGTTACGCACCGAAAAGCCGGCATTTGCGCCGCCGAATCCTCCCGGCAGACGACTGCTCGACCCACCGTCACCGGTTGTGGATACCGCCAGGTAGGGAAACAGGCGGGCCTTCAGCTGCGGGGTCATACCGAGCACCAGGCCAATCTCGTCGACCCGTGCATAGGGCGCGTCCTTGGCCCCGTAGGGCCGACCTGCCGCCCGGTAGTCATCGTCCTCGGCGCCGTTCAGACGATGCAGATTGTCCCGGTCCCGCCAATCAAGCATCGCCGCGGCCAGCGCCCTTTGCTGTTCGGGTTCGACGCCAAGGGCTCCCAGCAGGGTCTGCAGCTGAGCCTCGCTGACCTGATTGAGATCCAGCCGATCGCGTTCCGCCTGCAGATGGATCAGCATATCCCGGCCATCGAAACTCCAACGGTAGCTGCGGCCGTCCACGCTCCATGCCTGATCCGGGTCCGGGTCAAAGGCCCGCGCCGCGGCGTAGAGAAAGGCGGCATCGGCCTGGGCCCTCAACCGGGTCTGGTCGAGTTGGTAGTGAGCCAGGGTCGTCTCGGTATGCACCGACGAGGAGACCGCGGAAACGATCACCGTGAGCAACACCAGGGCCCAAAGGACCAGGACCAGGACGATTCCCTCCTGTCGCCGCCTCATCGGGCCGCACCTACCGCGAAGGTCACCGGCGGTGTCTCACCCCGGGGATCGACGAGATGCACGCGGATCAGGCGAGGCACACGTTGGGTATCCCGCCATTGCCGATGCCACTCCGGCGGCAGACCGGGCTGATTTGAACCGTAGTAAGTCAGCTCGAGTCCGCTCAAGCCCTCCACCAGCAGGTGCTCGCTGTAGCGGATCTGCGCCACTTGCAGATCCCGGGGTTGCCAGGCGCCGGTTTCGAAACTCCGCCAATCCAGGCCCGCCTCGGGACTTTCCGCCAGCACCTCCGGATGATACAGCCAGCGCTTGAGCAACAGCACCTGGTCCTGCTGCGTCTCCCGGGCACGCAATTCGAGTTGAAACAGGGCTGCGCCACCCAGTCCCGCCTGGGAGGCGCTGGGCCCAACCCAGCGAAGCGCATCGGTCTCACCGCGAAACAGGGGCAAGGAACCGTCCGGGGTGTCGATCACCTCCGGCATCAACGCGCCCAGGGTACGCCGCAGGTAGTCGAGCGCGAGACGTTCCTGGGTCTGTCGTTCCCCGCTCTCAACAGTCTTCTCCCAGGCACGCCGGCCCAGATCCAGCCCGGAGAACAGCAACAGCACGATGAGACTCATCAGCACCAGGGCGATGATCAATTCCAGCAGCGTGAAGCCGACGCAGTGTCGGCCTGCCCTGCGACCCGGAGTGAAGCGCTTCATGCGTGCAGTCCCGATGACTCGAGGGGTCGTCTCAGACAGGTGTTTCAGACAGATCGAAGCGGTCATCATCGAGGCTCAGCGATAGCGCAGGCTGGTCAGGAGATAGCGTCGTTCGCGCGCTGCAGGTCCCCAGCTCACCTCGACACGCACCCGGAAAGCGGATTGCTTCAGGTAGCCCTGTTCTGCGCCAAATTCGCTCATGCTTAGGCGCCAGTGATAACCCGTTTCCAGATCACCTTCCTGGTAGCCGGCCTCCAGGGGGTATAGGGTGCCCACCTGCGCCAGTTTGGACTCCGCGATCAACGCTGCCCGGGAGTGCTCACCGGCCAACGCCAGACCACGGCTGTTGCTGGAGAGCGCCTGCATGACCACGCCGAAGGTGGTCGCCAGAAGCGTGAACGCCACCAGCACTTCGAGCAGGGAGAACCCCCGCTGACGCAGGCATCCGGGGATTGGGGCTGCGCCACACCTGCCCGCAAACCTCACAGGCGGGGATCCGTCAGGGCGCAAGGGAGACCCGCCCGGTGAGCCAGTCCACATCAACACGACGTTCATTGTCGGCGGCTTTGAGGGTCACCCGCCCACCGCTGGAGCTGCCGTCCGGATAGAAGCGTATGGCGCTGGTGTGGCCGTCCAGACGCTCATCGGAGGCAGCCTGCAGGCTGACCTCCGCGTCCTCGGGCAGAGTGTAGGTCTTGTCACGCGGAGTGATGCTGTATTGCCGCTTCTGCAGATCCAGGATCAGACGTCCTTCACGACCCTGGGCGATCGACCAACTGCGCACGTAGCGCAGCGCCGAGGCCAGTTCCTGGCTGGCGCCCCGGAGCTGGACCGAGGGCAGCGCCCTTTGCAACATGGGGGGCACCAGAGCCACCAGGGCGCCGGCGATGACCAGGGTCACCATCAGTTCCAGCAGGGTGAAGCCCCGATCAGGGGAGAACGGGCGGGATTCAATCCCAGACATGCAGGTCCCTGGCCTCACCTTCGCCCCCTTCGGTGCGATCGGATCCCAGGGAGTACAGGTCGTATTCATTCTGATCGCCGGGAAACCGGTAGACATACTCCGCACCCCAGGGATCCTTGGGAATACGTGGCTTCTTCAGGTACGGGCCGTTCCAGTTGTCGACCCCGTCGACCCGCTCCACCAGGGCCACCAGCCCCTGGTCACTGGTGGGGTAATTCCCGGTGTCCAGGCGATAGATGTCCAGCGCGGCAGACAGCTCCTCGAGCTGTACCTTGGCGGTTTTACCCTTGGACTCGCCGAGGGCGTTCATCACCCGGGGGCCCACCAGGCCGGCCAGCATGGCCAGGATCGCCATCACCACCAGGAGTTCGATGAGGGTGAAACCGCGCATCGCGAGGGGTCGGAAAGCTGTCTTGTTCATAGATCACTCATTGCTTTTGTCGGGCAGTTACGCGCGCTGCGGGTACTGCGTAGATTGATGCTTGGGCCAGGGCGCTTCAGAAAGCCAGATCGTTGACACTCAGCATGGCCAGTAAAATGGAGATGATTATACCAGCAATCACCAGACCGAGACCGACGATCAGGATCGGCTCCACCAGGGTCAGAAGACGCTGTACGGTGTCGCGGACCTCCTGATCGTAAACATCGGCCACCTCGTTGAGCATGCTGTCGATCTCCCCCGACTCCTCGCCGACCTGAAGCATGCGCATGGCCAGTTCCGGCAGCACCTTTTCCTCGATCAGCGGAGCCGACAGGCCTTTGCCCTGCTTGAGCTTGAGCGCAGCCTGTTCCAGCCCCCGGGCCACGAAACGGTTATTCAGCACATCCTGGGCGAGGGTTACCGCATTCAACAGGGTCAGACCATTGTGCAGCAGTGACGCCAGGGTGCGGGACAGCCGGGCGGTCTCGACCTTGAGTATCAACTCTCCGAACAGGGGCAGGGAGAGTATCCATCGGTCCCAGCGATAACGGTTGTCCGGCTTGTCCAACCACATGCGGAACAATGCCAGCGCCAGAAACACGCCCGCCAGCAGCAGCCACCACCAGGACTTCATGAACTCACCCGCAGCGAGTACGACCTGGGTGGGCAAGGGGAGTTCCCGCCCCATGTCCTGAAACATCTGGCTGAACTGGGGTACCACGAACACCAGCAGCACCATCACCGAAACCAGGGCCACCACCAGCAGGATGGTCGGGTAGATGAGGGCGGACCGGACGCTCTCGCGCAGGGCCTGGGATCGCTCCATATAGTCGGCGATGCGCACCAGGGCGCCTTCGAGCATGCCCCCGGCCTCACCCGCCCGGACCATGCTGACGAACAGCCGGGGGAAGGTTTCGCGATGTTTTTCCAACGCCTGGGAAAAGGTTGCGCCGCCCTTGATCGCATCGTTGAGATTCTCGATCACCTCGCCCATGGTCTCGTCGCTACTGAGTCTCGCCATCAGCGAGAGGGAGCGTTCCAGAGGCATCCCCGCCTTGAGCAGAGTGGCCAGTTCCTTGGCGAAGCCGAGCACCTGCTTACGCGAGATACCCCGCTTGCGTGCGCGCCCGGAGCGCAGCAGGCCGCGCAGTCCGGTCACCTTTTTGATCTGCAGGGGAATCAGATGGTCACGTTGCAATTCGATGATCACCTGGCGACTGTCCTCCGCCTCCATCTCGCCCTCAAGGATCTCGCCGTTGGCCCGGCTGGCCCGGTAGCTGAACAGGCCCATCACAGATCCTCGTCACTGACCCGCAACAGCTCTTCGATCGAGGTCAGTCCCTTGAGTACCTTGGCCAGACCGTCCCGGTACATGGTGTCCATACCCTCGCCGACCGCGACCTGCTGAATCTGCGAGGCGGTGGAGCGTTGCGTGATCTGCTGACGCACCCCCTCGCTGATCAACAGCACCTCGGCAATGTTCATGCGTCCCCGGTATCCGGTCTGCGAGCAGGCCTCGCAGCCACCCGGGCGGTACAGGGTGAGCGGAGGCTGGCTGCGCTCCACCAGGCCCGCCTGGTGGAAGCGCTGCATCAGGGGCGCATCGGCGCTGTAAGGCTGTTTGCATTCGTTACACAGGCGTCGGGCCAGACGCTGTGCCACGATGGCGGTGACCGTGGAAGCCAGCAGGTAGGGTTCGACACCCATATCGAGCAGACGGCTGACGCTGCCCGCCGCGTCGTTGGTATGCAGTGTCGAGAGCACCATGTGGCCGGTCAGGGCCGCCTGGACCGCGATCCGCACGGTTTCCGCATCGCGCATCTCGCCCACCATGATGATGTCCGGGTCCTGGCGCACGATGGCCCGCAGGGCATTGGCGAAATCCAGGCCGACCTGGGATTTGACCTGGATCTGGTTGATCCCCTCGAGCTTGTACTCGACCGGATCCTCCACGGTGATGATCTTCACCCCGGGCTTGTTGAGCTGACTCAGGGCGGTATACAGGGTGGTGCTCTTACCGCTGCCGGTGGGGCCGGTCACCAGGATGATGCCGTTGGGTTGCAGCAGGGCTTGCTGCAGGCGGCTCAGGGAGGTATCGCCGAAACCCAGTTTGTCGAATTCGAAACTTATGCTCTTCTTGTTGAGCAGGCGGATCACCAGGCTCTCGCCGTGCAGGGTGGGCACGGTGGAGACCCGCAGTTCCAGTTCGTTACCCTGAATCTTCAGTGAGATGCGGCCGTCCTGGGGCACCCGCTGCTCGGCGATATTCAGCCTGGCCATGATCTTGATACGCGAGATGATCGCGGCGGTGGAATGGGCCGGCGGCGATTCCGCCTCGCTGAGGATGCCGTCGATACGGTAGCGGACCATCAACCGCTCCTCGAAGGGTTCGATGTGGATGTCCGAGGCCTCCAGTTCCACCGCCTTCTGCAGGATATGGTTGACCAGACGCACGATCGGCGCCTCGCTGGCGAGATCCTTGAGGTGTTCGATGTCCTCGGCAAGCCGCTGATCGTCATCCAGGTCCTCGACGATCTCGCCCAGGGCGCTGCGGCCGCTGCCGTAGACCCGCTCCAGGGCCGACTCGATCTCGGATAGGCGTCCCACCTTGATCTGCACCACCAGTCCGGTGGCCAGATGCAAGGCCTGGGCGATGCTGGACTCGCCGGGATCCGCAACCGCGACCTCCAGGCTTGCGTCGCGCTGCGCCAGGGGGATCGCCCTCATTTCCCTGAGATAGCGGAAAGTGATGGGTTGATCATGCACCGGTTCATCCGGATATTCCGCGGCCTCCCTGACCGCCGGGACCTGGTACAGGGCGCTCAGGGCATCAACCAGATCGGCTTCCGAGATCAGCCCCATGTGCGCCAGGGTGACCGCCTCGCTGTCACCGGTCTGCCGGGCGAGACCCTCGGCCCGGTTGCGGTCCTGCGGCGAAAGGCGCCCCTGCTCCTGCAGATACGCGATGACCCCAGTGGACGGGACGCTTTGGGGTGAGACGCTGGCGGACATGGATCTGGCTCGGAACTCCTTCGCCGGGTGGAGAGACAAAGCCGGGAGTATATATCACTCCGACCAGCTTTGCTTAAGCGAGGACCGACCGCTGCATGACCACAAGGGCAGCTAACACCGTGATGTAAAACGCATATCACAGGGACTGGCCGAGAGATTCGTTGCTTCACGACGGCCGAATCGGGGTAGAATGCCCCGATCATGAGCAGACAGATCCTACCGCGCCACCTACGTTCTCAGGGAGTCGCCCTGATCCACGATGTGCTGATGGTGCCGGTGGCCTGGTTCCTCGCATTCTGGTTCCGCTACAACCTGGAGGTGCTGCCGGTGGCTTACTACCGGGACGCCCTGCAGGCCCTGATGTTCGTGCTGCCGATCCAACTGGGGATGTTCATCATCTTCGGGCTCTACAAGGGCATCTGGCGTTTCGCCTCACTGCCGGACATACTGCGGATTCTCAAGGCGGTGCTGGTCGGCACCGTGGTCAGCGTGGCGCTGCTGTTCGTATTCACCCGCGCCGGCGGGGTGCCTCGCTCGGTGCCGGTGATCTACAGCATCCTGCTGGTGATGTTGCTCAGCGGCCCACGCCTGATCTACCGCCTGCTCAAGGACCAGCATCTCGACCTCAGCCCGGGACAGCGGGTGCTCATTGTGGGTTCGGGACAGGCCGGAGAGATGCTCGCCCGTGACCTGCTGCGCAACCGCCAGGGCAACTACCGCCCGGTGGCCTTCGTCGATGACAAGCAGCGACGCAAGGGACGGGATATCCACGGCATTCCTGTGGCGGGCACCAGCGAGGCGATCCCCGACTTGTGCGAGGAACTGGACATCGACCTGATCATGCTGGCCATTCCCTCCGCCGATTCGGCGCAGATGCGCCGGGTGGTGGAGTATTGCGAGTCTGCCGGACGGCCGTTTCGCTCGGTACCGCAACTCAACGATCTGGTTTCTGGCAATGTCCGGATCAACCACCTGCGGGAGGTCTCAATCGAGGACCTGCTGGGACGCAACCCGGTCTCCCTGGACTGGGAGGCGATCGATCTGGCCCTCTCCGGCAAGACCATCCTGGTAACCGGTGCCGGGGGCTCCATCGGTTCGGAACTCTGCCGTCAGCTTGCCCGGCTCAGACCGCAGCGGCTGCTGTTGCTGGAGAACAGCGAGTTCAATCTCTACACCATCGAGATGGAACTGCAGAAGGATTTCCCGCAACTCGCCCTGGAGTGTCATCTGGGGGATGTGACCGATGAGCCGTTCGTCGACGAACTGTTCAGCAGCAGCCGCCCGGAGGTGGTATTTCATGCTGCAGCCTACAAGCACGTGCCGATGCTCGAGGCACGCATCCGCCAGGCCATCCGCAACAACGTACTCGGCACCCGCATCGTGGCGGACCGGGCGCATCGCAACGGTTGTGGGGTGTTCGTGCTGGTCTCCACCGACAAGGCGGTCAATCCCGCCAACGTAATGGGCGCGAGCAAGCGGGTGGCGGAGATCTACTGTCAGAATCTCAATGCCCAATCCGAAACCCGCTTCATCACCGTGCGTTTCGGCAATGTGCTCGGCTCTGCCGGGAGTGTCATCCCGCTGTTTCGCAAGCAGATCGAGGCCGGCGGCCCGGTCACCGTCACCGACCCCCGTATGGAGCGTTACTTCATGACTATCCCGGAGGCCTGTCAGCTGATCATGCAGACCGTGGTGATGGGCCAGGGAGGGGAAATCTTCGTCCTCGACATGGGTGAACCGGTGAAGATCAGTTACCTGGCTGAACAGATGATCCAGTTGTCCGGACGCACCCCCGGGAGTGATATCGCAATCCAGTACATCGGCCTGAGGCCGGGCGAGAAGCTCTACGAGGAGTTGTTTCACGAAAAGGAACAACTCGACCGGACCCAACATGAAAAGGTCCTGCTGGCCCACCATCGCCAGGTCGACTGGGCCACACTGACCGGTATCCTGGGTGAGATGGCCGCGGCCTGTAACAGCCTGGATACCGAGACCCTAAAGCGGCTGCTCAACCGACTGGTGCCGGAACACGAAGAGGCCCGTGCCCGACAGACCCCTGTCGAAGCCGAACCGACCGAACTCGAACACTCCCTGGCGGACACCCCGGCGCCTGAGCGGTTGGCCCACCCTGATCAGACAGGCTGAAGTGCTACTGCGTGGTATGGGTATGCGTTAATCGACAGCCTGCGTGGCTGAGTAGCGTGGAGAATCGCGATCTCTGATGCCCCGCGCACCGCGTCACTCATCAGGTCCCTCGGTGCCGCTCGTTCGCGGTTCCTGTCCGACAAGGTTAATGAGGAAATCCCGGTTCAAGACGATCCAGATTGCCAGGGGCAGCACCGGGGGTAGAATCAGGGCGCCGAGTTGATATCCCAGGGCGACCGCCTCGCGCAACAGCTCACTGGCGCTGAAGTAGGCCGTGGTCTGCGGACCCAGGGAGATCAGCAGAGACTTGAGGATGTCCATCGAAACCCCCCAGACCTGCCCAAGGTAGAGCAGAGGCAAACCGGTCAGCCACTGTTGCCACTTCATCGATTCGCGGCCAGGAGTCGCCAGCACCAGTGCGGAAAACAGAGGCAAACCGTAACTGTAGATCAGGGGATTGACCGTGAAGACCAGGTCTCCGGCCATCCCTCCCGGATACTGGGAAAGGACTTCCGCGGGCAGGGGAATTCGGGTCACCACATCCAACTGGTTGCCCAGGAGTTCCACCGCGGCGATCTGGTCCGGAAACAACGCCCCCAGCAGCAGATCCACCAGCACCGCCAGCGGCCAGGTCACGGCAGGGGCCAGGGCATACCAGACGAACAGGCACAGGCTGAGCCAGAACAGCACCATCAGGATGAAGCGTAAAACCGGAGAGAGGCTGGGCATGGCGCTAAGCGGCGACCCTGGCCTGCTGGATCAGCGCTGGCCGCATGCCGCTCACGGCTGCACCGGATTGGGCGTCTGGGGTGTGTGACGCGGCAGATACCGCAGCCAGATCAGGAACACCACCAGCACATCGAGAATGATCAGCGACTGCCAAAGGTAGAGATGTGCCCACTCGAACAACAGCTGGCTCCATTGCCCCAGGTAGAACAGGCTGATGATACGCAACAGGTTCATCGCCTGGATCGCCAGGAAGCCGATGCCGATACCGGCCAGGCGGGCGCCCCAGCCCGCAGGAAATGCCAGCATCGCGGCTATCAGCACCAGGCTGGCTTCGACCCCGTTACAACCTGCCTCGATGGAAACCGCGAAACCACTGCCCGGGTCCAGCAGCACATTGTCGTAAACCACGACTCCGGGGTCGAACCATTGGATGACCCAGGCGCTGATCAGGGCGACGAACCGGGTGAAGGGCATCACCACCCACTGTTGACCGGCCGGCAGCAATTCCAGGGTGAACAGAGTCACCAGCACCACAGTGAAAACGAGCGCAAACCGGAACACGGGACTTTGGCAACCTCCACCAGAGAGAATCAACCGGCACCTTAGACCCTATCGGGTATCGCTTCAAGCCGGCTGCCCTGGTCAGCAATCCGGCCGGATGTGATAGTATTGCCGGTTTCCAACCCTGGCCGTCCATTGCCTCCGTTACCATGCTCAACCGGATCACCGACAAACTGTTGAAAAAGACGTGGTCGGATAGCCGGATCGGGCAACTGCTCGGCGACTACCGCGCACTCCATCATGCCTACGCTAAGGATCCCGACACCCGGACCAATGCCGCCTCCGGAGGAGTGGGCTCCGCCCTCACCATCGGGCTGTTGCAAGCCGGCGAGATCGACGGGGTGCTGGTATGCACCGCGCGGGTCGAGGAGCACAGGGTGCGCGCCCGTTTCACGATTGCCACCCGTGCCGAGGAGATCCTCGCGGCCCAGGGCAGCAAGTACGTGGAAACCGCCTTCATGAAGGAGGCTCTGCCGCTAATCCGTGAGTTTTCCGGCCGGGTCGCGGTGTTCGGTCTGCCGTGCGACATCGGCAACCTGAGCCGCTGGATGGCCAAGGACGCACAACTCGCGGACAAGGTGCGGCTGAAGATCGCCCTGGTGTGCGGCCACAACTCGCGCACCCAGCTGATCGACCGCATCACTCACAAGCTGGAGCAACAGGCCGGCAGTCCCCTCACCGCCTACCGCTTTCGCAGGGGACACTGGCGTGGGCAACTCGAGGCCGGTTTTGCAAACGGCAGCCGCATCAGCAAGTCCTTCTCCTATTTCAGCCTCTACCAGAACCTGTTCTTTTTCTCGGAAAAGAAGTGCCTCGCCTGTCACGACCATTTCGGCTACCACGCGGACATCTCCCTGGGAGACGTGTGGGCCTATCGCTTCAAGGACGATCCGATCAAGAAGACCGGGGTGATCATTCGCTCCGAGGCCGGACAGCGGCTATGGGATGCGGCACAGGGACAGGCGCTGATCGAGGCCAGTCCGCTTTCAGTGCATGACATACTCGACGGCCAGGCCCGGGCCGCCCCCTACCACTACAATGTCAGCGCCCGCAGTCGGGTCGCCCCGCTGCTCGGATACAAGCTGCCGGACACACTCGGTTGCCGGGTCAGCTGGCATGAGTGGCTCACCGCCTGGATGGCGATGAGCAACATGCGCTGGAGCGAGAGCCCACGCTGGCGCGATTGGATCTTCAAACTGCCGCGACCGTTACTGAAACTCTATCTCTATTTTCGCAAAGGCCTCGAATCCCTGTAATGAAAAGCGTTTCCATCATTGCCGCCACGATCAGTGGCAATCGGGGCGCGGAAGCGATGCTGACCACCACCATCGGACAGATCCGCTCACGCTATCCGGAGTGCCGGTTCCAGGTCTACTCCTACTATCCGGAGCAGGACCGGCAACTGATCAGTGACCCCCGGATTCAGGTGTTCAGCGCCACCCCCCTGGCCCTGGTCACGCGGCTGTTTCCCGGCGCGTTGCTCTACGCCCTGGCCAAACTGCCCCTGCTCGGTGGGTTGAAACGCTTGCTCCCCGCTTGCGTGGGCGCCCTGGACGCCTCCGATGTGCTGATCGACCTGGCCGGGGTCTCGTTCATCGACGGGCGGGAAAAATTTCTGCCTTTCAATATCCTCACCCTGGCACCGGCTATAATCCTCAACACCCCGGTGGTGAAGCTCTCCCAGGCCCTTGGACCCTTCAGGCATCGGCTCAACCGCCTCGCGGCACGCGCCACCCTGCGCTTCTGCCGCCAGGTTTTCGCCCGCGGGGAAGGCACCTTCGAACATATGCGTGAACTGCAGCTGAAGTGTCTGTTTCCCGCTCCGGTGGCCGACGTGGCCTTCCTGCACCGCCCGGAATACAGCCTCACCGATGAGAACCCCGAGGTCCTGGAGCAGCTTTCGCAGCAACTCGAAACGGAATCGAGACCCCTGATCGGCCTCTGCCCGAGCAGCGTGCTGGCCGCCAAGAGTCTGAAACACGACCAGGGCTATATCGAGAGTCTCGCGGCGCTGTGCGAACAGCTGCTCGACCAGGGTTACGCGGTACTGCTTTTTCCCAACGCCACCCGGGCCGCCAGCGGGGAACGCCTGAGAAACAACGATCTGCCGGTGATCCAGCGGATTGCCCGGATGATCCGTCAAAACCGGGATGACTCAACGGCCCTCCATTCGGTGGACTGCGACATCAATACCAATGGTATCAAGCAGTTGATGGCTTTCTGCCGGGTGGTGATGGTGTCCCGCTTCCATGCCATGATCGCCGCCCTCTCGGCCTGTCAACCGGTGATCGTGCTTGGCTGGAGCCACAAATACCGGGAAGTCATGGAGCGTTTCGAACTCGGTGACCGGGTGTTCGACTTCAAACAGGCGGAACTGTCCGCCATCCTGGATGCGATCCGCAGCATGGCCGGGGATCCCGATGCCGTGAAGCAACAGCTGGCCCGTCACCACCCGGCAGTACTGGACTCCTCCCGACAGCAGTTCGAGTTCCTGTTCGACAACCTGGGACCCCGGGGTTGATGGCTTCAGCCGCTGACCTCAGGCGCGTATCGAAGCCCCGCCACAACCGGGTGGAATGCGTATGAGCGCAGGAACCAAGACCCTGCTGAAATCCCTCTGGTGGGTGCTGGTGCTGGTGTTCATCAGCCTGTTTCTCTACCGCAACCTCGGCACCGCCGCCTCAGTTTTGAGCCGCCTGCCGCTGGCGAACCTGGCACTCGCTTTCGGCGCTATCCTGGTGGCGAAACTCCTGCTTGCCGAGGTGATGCACCGCGCCCTGGCGCGCTTTGGCGTCCGTTTCAGTTACACGGACTGTTTCAGGATCTACAACCTCACCCAGCTGGGCAAGTACATCCCGGGCTCGGTGTGGCAGTTCCTCGGACGTATCGCGGTATACCGGGAGAGGGGCCTGAGCAACAAAACCATCAAGGACACCCTGTTGCTGGAAACCTTCTGGGTGGTGTTCAGCGCCTTTCTCATTGGCCTGCTACTGGTGCTGATCACCCAGCGGGCGCTGATCGGCGAGCTGGCCGGTCAGCTGCCGGACTACCTCACCCACCCCGCCACCCTGGGTGGTACAGGACTGATCCTGCTGTCGCTGTTGATCCTCTGGCACGAACCCCTGCGCGACTACGCCCGGGCATATCGCTACGACCGGGAAATCCTCTTCGTCGTGGTTCTGCTGTGGCTGTGCCTCGGGTTTTCCTTCTGGATCACCCTGCTGCCGATCCTGGAGGCGCCACCCGGTTTTCTTTACATCGCCGGCCTGTATGCGCTGAGCTACGCGGTTGGCTTCGTGGTGCCCTTCGCCCCGGCGGGAATCGGCATCCGAGAGGCGGTGCTGGTGACCGGACTGCTGCCATTTGTCGACACCGGCTCGGCGGTGGTGCTGGCCACCCTCAACCGGCTAGGCTATATCCTTGCGGAGATTCTGCTGGTCGCTTTCATCGGCTTGAGACCGCATAAGCGCCGAGAGGAGAATGTGCATCCATGAGATCCCTCACCCTGCGCGGTCTGCCCTATCTGGTGATCCTGGTCTGTTCGGTGCTGATCATGGGCGCCAACCCGTTCAAGGGTGAAACCGTGGCCCCCACGGATATCCTGGTCAACTACCCAGGCTGGCAGAATCTGAACTTCGATCTGCAGACCCGTCATCCCAATCGCTCGGACATGCTCGACGCCCGCCTGCCGCGCTGGATTCAGGCCAAACGTGCTCTACGCAATGGCGAGCTGCCGATCTGGAATCCCTACCCGGTCAACGGCATACCCGGCCTGCAGTGGCTGCCGGCGGCGATCTTGACCCCTGCGTTCGGGGTGTTCGCCGCGATCGGGGATGATGCCACCGGCTACTATTTTGCCCTGCTGAGCAACCTGCTGATCGCCGGATTCGGCGCCTATCTGCTGCTGTTTGCCCTGACCCGCAACCGCCTGGCCGCCACCTTCGGCGCACTGGTGTTCGCCTTCAACGGATTTCACGCCGCCTGGTTCTTCTGGGCCCACATCACCAGCAGCATCTGGATCCCCTGGGTGTTCCTCTGCGTGCACGGCTATCTGACCACCCGCAGGCGGATCTACCTCCCCGGGCTGACCCTTGTCACCGCATTCATGGTGCTGGGTGGTTTTCCCACGGTCACGGTCTACGCCCTCATGGCGCTGGTCATTTTCTCCCTGGTTTACGCCCCCTGGTCCGAGGGACTGCGAACGGTGCTGAAGTGTGCCTTGGTACTGTCTCTGTTCGGCATCCTGGCGTTCCTCATCAGCGCCTTCTCCATCCATTCCCTCTACGAGATGCTGCAGGCGACCAAGGCCATGGAACTGCGAGCCCAACGGGGTGATACGCCGCTGGAACTTCTGGACTTCATCCGCTTCGTGTTTCCCATTCAGGCGCGCATGCCAAGCGTCGAACAGACCTTCTATGTCGGCATCCTGCCGCTGCTGTTTCTGCTTGCAGGGGCAATCCAGCTGTTTCGAGGTCGCGCCAGCCGGAACCTGGTGTTCGCCCTGCTGGTGCTCGCCATGACCGTCTCAATCGCCTTCGGCCTGCTGCCCAGGAAGATCGTCTGGGCGATCCCCACCTTCGACAGCAACAGTTGGAGCCGCATGACCATCCTCCTGGCCCTGGGCTTCGCGGTGATTTCCGCCGAAATCATCAGCCGCTGGGTTCGAATTCCCGCCTGGCGCGACCTCAGAATGGCGCCCACCCTGCTGGTGAGCCTGCTGATCGCGGTCCAGTTCGTCGACATGCGAAACCTGTTCCAGGCCTTCAACGGCCCGGTTCCGTCCGCCACCTTCCTGCCGACAACCCCTACCATCGGATATGTGAAGAAACACCTGGAGCCCCTGCAAAGCATCCTCGCCGACCGGGTCTACCTGATATCAGGCACGCTCACCAACTACGGCCTGCCGGAGTGGTTTGCTCACGGTTTCAAGACCCGTGCGGAGAAGGCAGTGCTGGATGCCGAACTGGTGCCCGGCGGGCATGTGACGAAAACCGCTGCAATGCTCGATTGCGCCAACGTACGCACCGACGCCAACACCATGGAACTGCTCGGCATCCGCTACCTGCTGTGCGCTGCCGCCCGTTCCGATACCGGACGTGTGAATACCCTGCTGGCGACGACCGGCGAACGGCATGTGCCCTCCCCGCTGATCACCCCGGAACATCCCCTGGTTCAGCATTTTCCCCTGCCTCACGCGATGCAGATCGACGGATTGAAACTGCTCATGGCGACCTATTCCAGGCCCCAGGCCTACACCGATGTGAGAGTGGAGCTGTTTCACGATGACCAGCTGGTTGGAAGCGCGAGCGTGGATGCCGCGGAGATCCAGGACAACCAATGGGTGGCATTCCCGTTTCCCCAGCCGGTAGAACTCGGCAGCGGCAACAACCGCCTCGAGGTTCATGCGCTTCCCTCGGATCAGGATGGCAAGCTCAGTGTCTGGGTCTACCCGATCAAGCCCGGTGGAGTGCGCATCGAACGGGAGGGCGATCCCTACTATGCCCAGGTGGCGGTGAAGCTGTACCACCGAATCACCTTCCCGGGGTATTTCGTCGAACATCACCTCGAGGACAATCTCGCACTGATCGAAAACCTGCGGGTTACCGGCAGTGGATACGCGCTGTCCGCGCTGGACCCTCAACTGCGCCCGGACTACACAGCCGTGCGCCTGCTCAACCACAGCCCCACCGAGGTACAGGTCGAGTATACCGGCCGGCAGCATGCCTGGGTGGTTCTGCCGATCCGTCTGTATCCCCAATGGCATGCCTACATCAATGGTAAACCGGCCGGATTGAGCGGCTTCATGGGGATGCTGCCCGCGGTGTCCGTCAAGCCGGGCGACCGGGTGACCTATCGTTACGAACCCTACTGGCTCTACGGGCTCGGGGCCTTGAGCCTGCTCAGCTTGCTGGTTACCCTGTACCTGGCATATCGTTGGCGGGACGCCTCCTGATCCAGGGTCATCATCTTTCGCATGAGAAACTTCAAACAGCTGCTGCCGATCATCCTGCTCAGCCTGGTCCTCACCGGCTGCGGCCAGAAGGGACCTCTGAAACACCCTCAGGCGTTGTCCCCCAGCGTTGCGCAGGCTGCCCCGCGATGAAATTGGCATTCACAAAAATGCACGGCGCGGGTAACGATTTCGTGGTCATCGACGGGGTCCGCCAGTCGGTTCGGCTCGACCCGGAGCGTTGCCGGCTTCTCGCCGACCGCCGCTTCGGCGTGGGTTGTGACCAGATCCTGCTGGTGGAGCCCCCGCACCAGAGCGGCACCGACTTTCACTACCGCATCATCAATGCCGATGGTTCCGATGCGGGCGCCTGCGGCAACGGCGCACGCTGTTTCGTGCGCTTCGTGCATGAGCAGGGTCTGAGCGACAAACCGGTACTGCGGGTCACCACCCCGGGAGGACTGATCGAGTTGCGCGCCCTGACTTCCGGGGAAATCGAGGTGGACATGGGAGCACCCCGTTTCGAACCCGGGCAGATCCCGTTCGATGCGCCGCAACGCGCCGCCACCTACCCTCTGGAGGTCAACGCTGAACAGTTGACCGTCAGCAGCCTTTCCATGGGCAATCCCCACGCGGTGCTGGTGGTGGACGATGTGGACCGGGCTGCGGTGCAGGAACTGGGTCCACAGATCGAAAATCATCCGCGCTTTCCCGACCGGGTAAACGTCGGTTTCATGCAGATTATCAACCCGGGGGAGATCCGTCTGCGGGTGTTTGAGAGGGGTACCGGAGAGACTCTCGCCTGCGGTAGCGGCGCCTGTGCCGCAGTGGTTGCGGGACGCCAGCTTGGACTGCTCGATGAGACGGTGACCGCCCATCTACGCGGTGGAGATCTTGTGATAAAGTGGCCTGGAGAGGGCCATTCCGTACTCATGAGCGGTCCCGCGCAAACCGTGTTTCAAGGAACCATTGAGCTATGACCCAGAAAGCCCCCAACGGCACCCTCGAAGACCGTGAGATCGAACGCGTGGTCGCGGAATATCTCACCGACCATCCGGACTTCCTGACACGTCATCCCAACCTGCTCGCCCTGCTCGAGATCCCTCACCAGAGCGGCGCCGCGGTATCCCTCATCGAACGCCAGGTGGACGCCCTGCGCAGCCAGCTGCGCGACAGCCAGCAACAACTGGGCGAACTCGTCGAGGTGGCGCGCAACAACGACACCCTGCAGCAACGCATGCATCGCCTGACCCTGGAACTGATCGATGCCGCCACCTTCGAAGAGGTGATCAATGCCCTCGAAGACGAACTGCACGACGATTTCAAGGCTGACGCGGTGGAACTGAGACTCTTCTCCCCCAGCCTGTTCGATGAACCCGAACGCAATGGCCTGGACGAGCAAACGGCCCGCTTCGAGGCCTTTTTCAACCAGAACAGCCCGATCTGCGGACCGATGGATCAGCATCAGCTGGATTACGTGTTCGGCGCCGAGGGTTACCACATCGCCTCAACCGCACTGATCCCACTCAAGAGTGAAGGGGTACTCGGTCTGCTGGCGATCGGCAGCCGCGATCCTCAGCGCTTCGCACCGGACCATGGCACCGAATTTCTGACCCGCCTGGGGCAGATCATAAGCCGCACCCTGCAGGCGGTCTCGCTGCCGGGTATCTGAAACGCGGATCCTGTCGATAAAGGGCAGCCCGCCGCTATGCACAGCCATTCGATACAGCCTGACAAACTTCAAGCCCGACTCGACCGCTTTCTTGAATACCTGACCCATGAGCGGCGACTCTCTCCCCACACCCGGGAAAGCTATGCCCGGGATCTGCAGGCAGCCCTTGAGTGGCTCAACCAGCACGCCATCGACGACTGGACGGCGCTGAGCCAGGACCAGATACGTCACTACATTGCGCAACGGCATCGCCAGGGCATGTCACCGAAAAGCCTGCATCGGGAACTCTCCAGCCTGCGCGCGCTGTACCACTACCTGATCCGCGAAAATCTCGCCCAGGCCAACCCGGCCCTGGGAGTCCGCGCTCCCAAGATACGCCGCAAACTGCCGGTCACCCTGGACGCGGACCAGATCGGGCAACTCCTCGACATCGAGGCCACCGACACCCTCTCGCTACGCGACCGGGCGATCATGGAACTGTTCTATTCATCCGGTCTGCGGCTGGCGGAACTGATCAGTCTGGATATCGGTCAGATCGACCTGCGGGAACAGATGGTGGAGGTGACCGGCAAGGGTAACAAGACCCGTCTGGTGCCTGTGGGCACCCAGGCCCGGGAAGCGATCCAACACTGGCTGGCGGTGCGGCGGGAACTGGCGGCCGCGGATGAACCCGCCCTGTTCGTCGGCGTGCGCGGCAGACGCATCAGTCGCTCCACCATTCAGAAACAGTTACACGACTGGTCGGTGCGCCAGGGCACACCCCGCAACGTCCACCCGCACCTGTTGCGCCACTCTTTCGCCACCCACCTGCTGGAATCCTCCGGTGACCTGCGGGCGGTTCAGGAACTGCTGGGACACGCCAACATCAGCACCACCCAGATCTACACCCACCTCGACTTTCAGCACCTCGCCGAGGTGTATGACAAGGCCCATCCCCGGGCCAGGCGCAAGAAGTAAGTCGTTGCCGTCGGGCGTTGCTCAGCGCAACCGGTCGAAGACAAACGCCGGCTTTAACCAGTAGACCATCAGAGGCAGCACCAGCAGGGCGATGAACACGTCCATGATCAGGGCTTCCGAGATATACAGGCTGACCGACCAGAGATTGGCCAGCTCGGTATTCATCAGGGGGATGAAACTGCCGAGCAGTACCGCCATGGAGAGGATGATCGCCGAGCCGGTATTATGCAGGGTGGTGTGCAGGGCCTGGATCCAGTTCTCGCCGGAGGCGCGCATCTCCTCGCGCAGCCGGGAGACCATGTAGACCCCGTAATCGACACCCAGACCCATGGCGATGCTCAAGGCAACCTGAACATGGAACGCCAGATTCGCTGACCACTCCTTCACCGTCGTCATGTAGGCACCCAGGCCGTACTGGGTCATCAGGGTGATGAAGCAGAGACTGATCAGGATCAGCGCCACCATCCAGGATCGGAACATGATCAAGGTCATGATGAAGACCGTCAGGGAGGTCGCCACCGGAGCGTTCAGCCACTCCTTGAAAGCCACATCACGGGTCGCCTCGGTGACCCCCAGGAAGCCCCCCACGGGGGCCCGCCCATGCAGAGAGTCCGCCACCTCCACCGTGGAGGCAGCGCTGTTTCGGGTCCCCGGCACGGTCACCTGTTCACCGGCCTGGACCCCGAAACGCAATAACGACATGCCCGCATCATTGGCATGCTCGGCCAGGTAGTCCTGGATGTCACGGATGGTCTGATGGGTCTCCCTGGGATCCATGGTATTGACGAAACCGACGATGATACCCTCGTCCCAGGTGCGGGTGTTGACGAACCCGTCGAGTTCACCGGGGGCGGCTCCGGTCACCAGCATGCCGTTATAGAAGGGCACGGTTTCCTGAGGATTCGGCAGGTTGCCGAAACGGTCCATGCGGTAGGCATAGCGGTTCTTCAGCATATGTTCCCGGTCGGGGATGGCGTAGAGATTCATATGTTCGGTGGGACGCTCGCCGCTGGGGGCATTGAACATCATGTTCAGGGTCTTGACGAACTGCACGTAGGAGGAGGTGAATCCGATGTGCGGATGGCCGCGCAACCAGTCCTCGAAATCCGACAGCGCCTTGAGCACCTCGACCCGGTTGAACACCCCCTGCGGGGGATCGGTCATCTCGTCATAGCACTGCTGCGGCCCAATGACCCGCCGGCCCATGGGATCCCAGGCATCGATCCCGCAAGGCGGCAGGGTGCCCTGCCTGGAGCGAATCACGATATTTGCGGTGATCACCCCGGGCATCATACGGGACAGGGCATCCAGCTGACGGATCGCCTCGACCTCGCCACCTTCGCCCGTCAGCACTCCCAGCAGGTAGTGGTCCTTGTAGGCCGCACGGGGGTAGTGGATGCCCTTTTCCACCCCTGGCATGATGTCGAATTCGTCCTGGATTCGCGCGACCTCCGGATCCTTACGCCCCTCCTGCCCCGCCATCAGGGCGAAAAAACCCTTGTCCAACTCCGCCAGGTAGGCGGAGCCGAGCCAGATCACGATCACCGCGGTGACCGGTAGCCACTTGCCGGGACCGGTCAACAGCCGGGTGATGCCGTTCGCCATGCGCCGTTCCCAGCCCCGCTCAGTCTCACGCTCACGCAGTTTCGGCGGGAAACTCACCATCAGCAGAGGGATCAGAGTGGTGGTGGTGAGAATCAGGGTGGACATGCCAAAGATGCCGAAATAGGCATACGCCTTGTAAAACGAGATGTCGATGAAAGAGATGGCGAAAAAACCATGCAGGTCGGTGCCGATGGAGAGCGCCGCCGGTACCACCGTATGGCGGATGGCGGCGAAGCCCGCCTGCTCAGGATCACCCTGGGCACTCAACTCCTGCATGAAACGCCGGGTGATCTGCATCGCATGGCCGATACCGATCGCCAGCAGCAGCATCGGGGTGAGCGCCATCATGGTGGTGAGCTTGAACTGGGTGTAACCCATCAACCCCAGGGTCAGCACGATGGTCATGCCGACTCCCAGCAGGGGGAACACTGCGCAACTCCAGTGGCGGAACTCGTACCAGAGGATCACCAGGATGATCAGCAGGGAGATGCCGAACAGCCAGGCCTTGTCCCACAGTTCCTCCACCATCGAGGCGAGGAAGTAGGGCTCACCCGACTGGTAGAAGGTCACCCGGTCCCCGTAGCGGTTCTCATAGGACTGCATCAGTGTCCGCAAACTGGCAATCCAATCCAGGTGATGATCCTTCAGATCGTTGGAGAAATCCCCAATGATGAAGGTACCGGTCGCCCGACACTCCCGATGCACATGGTGTACGGTGCGGTTGTCGATCAGACCCTGGTCATTGGTCATGTCGCACTTGTTGCCCTGCGCATCCTGGTAGTAGAGCATCAGGGGTTCCAGCACGATGTGCTTCTCCAGACCCTCGCGCAGGAAATGCAGCTGGGCCTTCGCCTCCAGGGGATTGTCCGAGAGGCCGCTGGCCGGCATCAGGCGGCGGAAATCCAGACTGCCATCCACCGAGATCCCGAGATTGCGCAACCGGGGTGAGGGCAGGCCTACGAACTTGTCCGCATTGGCGAAGGGCAAGGCACTCACATCACGGTAAAATTCATTCACCATGCGAATGAACCAGGGCTGGTAGATATCCCCCTGCTTCACGGTCAAGCCCCAGACCATCAGGTTGCCCATGCCATAGGTGTGGTCGCTGTAGAGATTGGTAGCGATATAGGGATTGCTCAGCGGCAGCAGAGAATCGGGGTCGTTGCGCAAATTGATCTGATTGAGGAACAGGGAGGCCAGCAGGGTGGCAACGAACAGCAGCAGGATCATCACCCGCCGGTGGCGCAACATGAATCGGGCATAATCCGAGGCATAGTCCCGCCGCGAAGTACTCACCGGAGAGCTACCCCGTCATTCCCGCACCGGGCGCGGACCGGTGTCACACTCCTTTGCATGCTTTACTCCTGGACCAGAGGGCAGGACCCGCCGGGATCCGCGGTCGTACAGGGCCGGCTCTCAGGGCTCATAGTGCTCCAGGGTCTGTTCCGACCAGAACTCATCGCCCAGATCCACATTCAGGGAAATGGTGCCGCGCGGGACATACACCATGCTATCCTTGCCGTCTTCGTGGGACAGAGCATAGATGTAGCGGGGATAGGCGATTCGCGGGTCGGGCTGATCCAGGGACTGCCAGTCGATGGAGACGCTCTTAACCTTCATCCCGTTCTTGTAGTAGACCGTCCGGTAGAGGGCGTAGGTGCGCTGATCGATCTCGCTGATGTGATAGTCGTACCACCAGTTCTTGAACCGGGTGCTGCTCTTGAGCCGATAGATGGGCTTGCCGATGTGGGCACACTGGGGACCTGGCAGATGCAGGGTGTAACGGTTCTTCTCCCAGGGTTCCAGCAGCATCGTGTCCAGGCACTTCTCGAGCCGTCCCTCCCCCAACAGTTCGTGCACCTCATCATCCGGGGTGCGCAGCACCAGCTCCCCATAGGTGAGATTGGTGCCAAACCAGACATCTTCATGGGAAGGCTCATTGATACGCCGGATCTTACGCAGCGCCGGTAACCAGATGGCGATGGATGAGCCGCGCTCGGCATCCCGGTAGCGGGTGAACAGTACCCCGGTGCCCTTGGTCTTCCCGGAGGTGAGAATCGCCATTTGCAGGGATTCGATCGCCGGATCCTCGGGTTGATTGTTCACATAGGTATCGAAAGTCTGAACCGTCGGTGTGCGCTGCCCGGTGCGCATCTCGGTGGGCGCGCGATTGACCACCACCGCCACATCCTGACCGCGGCGTTTGCTGATTGCGTTACGCACCAGCCCCCCATGCGCCGCGGTGTAGACCTCGCGAGCCAGCTGCTCCGCACTCATGGGCGCGGATGATTCGGCGCCCCGCTCCGAAGCAAAACCCGGGGCAACAAGCAATAACAGCAGTGAAAAAAGGATACTCCGCAACATGTCAGTGACTCTGCCATGGATGAGGAAAGCACACAAGGGAGTGAAATCCCTAACATAAGAGCGCTCCCGGGGCGGACAGGCCGAACATCAATCCCCCGGTTTTGCCGCCATGCTCCGAAGTCGTTACCGTTCAGCGTCCGGTGTCGACCCCATGCCCGGCAGAGCGGGCTATACTTTGCGTGTCAGGGGGGAGCGCTGGCAGCAAAGACTTCCCGCCCTCGCTGACCGCAGAACCCGTGTCACGCATCTCCAAGGAGGATCCCGCTTATGAGATCGCGTAACCGAACCCTGGCAGCTGGACTTCTCCTGCTGCTCGCTCACCCCGTCAATGCCGACAACCCGCCCCCGCAACTTGGCCCACTGCCGTTCAGCGCCTTCGACACCGATCGCAGTGGTGACATCAGTCGGGAGGAGTTCGAAACCCTGCATAAACAGCGCGCGGTATCCGCCAGCATTCCGGGTCAGCCACGCCTGCAAGCACCCAGCTTCAGCGACTTCGACCGGGACGCGGATGGCAACCTGACCTACGATGAGTTCATACAAGGCCAGCGTCAGCGCATGCAGCAACGTTCACCCGGATATGCAGACCCGCCCGTCAACCCGGGGATGGGACCCGGTATGGGGTCCGGTATGAGGCGGCAGATGCCCACGTTCGCTGACTTCGATCTCAACGCAGACGGGGTGATTCACGAGGAGGAGTTCAGCCAGGCCCGGGCAAAACGCATCGAGGCGCGGCTGATGGCGGGTTACCCGATGCGTAACCTGAAAAATGCCCAGCCATTCAGTGAGATCGACACGAACGGGGACGGCGCCCTGAACCCGGAGGAGTTCGCCGCTGCACAGCAGCGGCACCGGATGCCGATGACACCCTGAGGCCCACTATCAATCCGCCGTACCCTGCAGTCGGTCGGTCAGGTTAGCGCAGCCTAACCCGACACTGGAGGTGTGTTTCGATGCATGGCGTCGGGTTACGCTGCGCTAACCCGACCTGCGGCCCCATGCTCCGGGGGACATCCGACAACGCTCAATCAGCATACTCCTGCATCGCCTTTTCCCAGGAATGGTTAACATCCTCATACGCCTGACCGAAGCCTTCCTTCAGCTGCTCCCAGGCGGGGCCGGAACCGTCCAGCAAACGCTGATAGGCTTCCTGCAGTCTGATCCGCTGTCTGCGCAGCGCCGACAGGGTGGCGTCCGCCTGATCTCGGGCCGACTCGGACATGCTTTCCCAATGCCCGTCGATACGTTCCTGCAGCAGATCGATGCGCTCATCCAGGTCATCCATGCCCTGTTCCAGGGCCTCCATCAAATCGTCCTTCTGCTGCAGTGTGTAGTCTTTCAGGCTCCCCAGCAGCTCGTAGGTCTGCTGTTTGATCGTCTCTCCGCTGACCGGCTGATCCTCCGCCCCGGCCGCAGCGGCCGCTGCGGCCGCCAACAGGAAAATCACCGCCATTGTCGCCAGCCATTGTTTCATAGGGTTCATCTCACAGCTCCTTTGAGTGCCTCCGGATGCAAATCCAGCACAGCACCCGCCCGGAGGCATGATCAACACGTGGCTGCGCCGGATGGATAGAAGGATACGTGGCGAGGCGAAAAGTTTCCTCCTCGAGACGCTGGCATTTCTCAGCAGCCCCGGCCTCGGGTACAATCGCCGGTTTGGGGCGCTTCAGTCCTTTTACGCATTCCCTGGACAATTCCGGGACATCCGCTCGCGCCGGGCCGGTATGATAGAAGCGATCCGGTCGACTTCCGCCCGGAGTGAAGTGTTTCGGTTTTGTTGAACGATACCAGCGGCGCATCGCCCCAGGCGCTTGAATCCGCCGGACTTCAGCCCCATGTAGGTGGTTCGGCCCGCAACAACCAGCAGGACAAACGTGGAAAATTTCAGAGGAACTACCATTCTCTCCGTACGCCGGGGCGGCAAGGTCGTGATCGGCGGAGATGGCCAGGTCACCCTGGGAAACACCGTCATGAAGGGAAACGCGCGCAAGGTCCGCCAGCTCTACAAGGGCCGGGTCATTGCCGGGTTTGCAGGCGCCACCGCCGATGCCTTCACCCTGTTCGAGCGGTTCGAAGGCAAACTGGAAAAACACCAGGGCAATCTGACCCGCGCCGCGGTGGAGATGGCCAAGGACTGGCGCACCGACCGCGCCCTGCGCCGCCTCGAGGCGCTGCTCTGCGTGGCGGACTCCAGCGCCTCGCTGATCATCTCAGGCACCGGTGACGTCATCGAGCCGGAAAACAACCTGATGGCCATCGGCTCCGGTGGCAGCTTTGCCCAGGCCGCGGCCAGGGCGCTCCTGGATAACACGGATCTAGGGGCCCGTGAGATCGTGGAGAAAGGTCTCGGTATCGCCGCCGACATCTGCATCTACACCAATCACAATCTCGTACTCGAAGAGTTGGACTGCGAATCCTGATGATTCGCAGGGCGCAGTACAACAGGCACTAACACCATGTCGCAAATCACTCCACAACAGATCGTCGCCGAGCTCGACAAGCACATCATCGGCCAGCACGATGCGAAACGGGCCGTAGCGATCGCGCTGCGCAACCGCTGGCGCCGCGCCCAGGTCGACGAGACCCTGCGCAACGAGATCACACCCAAGAACATTCTCATGATCGGCCCCACCGGGGTAGGCAAGACCGAGATCGCCCGGCGCCTGGCAAAGCTCGCCAACGCCCCGTTCCTCAAGGTCGAGGCCACCAAGTTCACCGAGGTGGGCTACGTGGGCCGCGAGGTCGACTCGATCATCCGCGAACTGGCGGACTCCGCGGTAAAAATGGTACGCGAGGAGGAGATGGAAAAGGTCGGCGAAGCCGCATCCGGGGCCGCCGAGGAACGCATCCTCGACGCCCTGCTGCCCGCCCCCAAACCCAGCGGCTGGGAGGACACCGAATCATCCGGCGGGGTCTCAAGCGCGACCCGGGATAAATTCCGCGGGAAACTCCGCGCGGGAGATCTGGACGACAAGGAGATTGATATCGAGGTCAGCGCCGCGCCGGTGGGTGTCGAAATCATGGCTCCCCCAGGCATGGAGGAGATGACCAGCCAGCTGCAGGGGATGTTCCAGAATCTCGGTACCGGGCGCACCCGGCGGCGCAAGCTGCGTATCAAGGACGCGTACAAGGTGCTCAGCGACGAGGAAGCGGCCAAGCGGATCAACGAAGAGGACCTGAAACTGCGCGCCCTGGAAATGGTCGAGCAGCACGGCATCGTGTTCATCGACGAGCTGGACAAGGTCACCAGCCGGGCCGAGACCAGCGGTGCGGATGTCTCCCGTGAGGGGGTCCAGCGCGACCTGCTGCCCCTGGTCGAAGGCTGCACCATCTCCACCAAGCACGGCATGGTGAAGACCGATCATATCCTCTTCATCGCCTCCGGCGCCTTCCATCTCGCCAAACCCTCAGACCTGATTCCCGAGCTGCAGGGACGGTTGCCGATCCGGGTCGAACTGACCGCCCTGAGCACCGAGGATTTTACCCGCATTCTGACCGAACCCGACGCCTCCCTGACCGAGCAGTACCAGGCCCTGATGGCCACCGAACAGGTAGGATTGGAGTTCACCGAGGGCGGCATCCGGCGGATTGCCGAAACCGCCTGGCAGGTCAACGAGACCACCGAGAACATCGGCGCACGCCGCCTTCACACGGTCATGGAACGGCTGCTGGAAAGCATCTCATTCGAGGCATCGGAACGGCTCGGACAGAACATCGTCATCGACGAGGCCTACGTGGACAGTCAGCTGTCGCAACTGGCGGCAGACGAAGACCTGAGTCAATATATCCTCTGACCCGCGCATCCGAAACCGCACACAATCAGCAACGAGAAACGATCATGTCACATCCCAATCCCACCGAGATCCACCTGCACAAGCAATCCCGTGTCCTGGAAATCAGTTTCGACGACGGCAGCAAATTCAGTTATCCGGCGGAATACCTGCGGGTGTTCTCCCCCTCGGCGGAGGTGCAGGGTCATGGTCCCGGGCAGGAGGTGCTGCAGGTGGGCAAGGAAGACGTGAACATCGCGCATATCGATCCGGTCGGCAACTACGCCATCTGCCTGCATTTCGACGATGAACACAACACCGGCATCTACTCCTGGGATACTCTGTATCAGCTCGGAAGCCACTATGAGCGCAACTGGCAGGAGTATCTCAGACGCCTTGAAGAGGCCGGTTATCAGCGCAAACAGCCTTCCGCATGAGGTGAGTCGCTCGAGCCGCAGCGTGTACAGGAATAACCCCAGGTAAACCCCATGAAGGATGACAAGACCACACATTTCGGTTTCGAGGATGTACCCGTCGACGAAAAGGCGGGCCGTGTGCGTGAAGTCTTCGATTCGGTCGCAGGCAAGTACGACCTGATGAACGACCTGATGTCACTCGGCATTCACCGGCTGTGGAAGCGCATGACCATCGAAATGTCCGGAGTGCGCCAGAGTCAGCGGGTGCTCGATCTGGCCGCCGGCACCGGAGACCTCTCCGCCCGTTTCAGCGGCCTGGTGGGTGGCGATGGACTGGTGGTGTTCTCCGACATTAACGCCGCGATGCTCAACCGGGGCCGGGAACGCATGGTCAACCAGGGGCGGGTGGCCAACCTCCGCTACGTCCAGGCCGATGCACAGCAACTGCCTTTTGTGGACGACTATTTCGACTGTGTGACCATCGGCTTCGGGTTACGCAACGTGACCGACAAGCAGAAGGCGCTGGACGCCATCTACCGGGTCGTCAGGCCCGGAGGACGCCTGCTGGTTCTGGAGTTTTCCAAGCCGGTGCACAAGCCTCTGCAAAAGCTTTACGACCTCTACTCCTTCAGCCTGTTGCCAAAGATCGGCAAGTGGGTCACCCAGGATGAGGCCAGTTACCGCTACCTGGCGGAATCGATCCGCATGCACCCGGACCAGGACACCCTCAAGGGCATGCTGGAGCACGCCGGGTTCGAACGCTGTGACTACTACAACCTCACCGGCGGCATCGTGGCCATCCATCGCGGTTACAAGTTCTGATCCGGCCGTATCGCCAGGGAGTCCCCATGACCATCAGCGCCGCGGCCCTTGCCACCTTTGAACAGCTGCTCAATGCAACCCTGAAACTCGACCCAGAAAGCCCGCAACGCCTGGCGCCCCTGCATGGCAAGGTGATTCAAATCCAGGTGCTTGGACTCGGCCTGTCTCTGTATCTGATTCCCGACCCCCAGGGAATCCAGTGTCTCGGTCAGATCGAAGGGGAAGCCGACTGTGTGCTGCGCGGCACCCCCTGGGGCCTGGCCAACCTGAGCAATGAGCGCAGCAGCACCGAGCAACTGTTCAGCGGCGAAGTGACGATCGAGGGGGATACCGCTCTGGCGCAGCGCTTCGGTGATTTCATCGCCACCCTCGATATCGACTGGGAGGAACAGCTGTCACGGCTCACCGGGGATGTTGCCGCACATGAAATCGGCGGTCTTTTCAGGGGCGTGTTGAATTGGGGCGCCAAGACCCGAGCCACTGCCGAACAGAACCTCAAGGAGTACCTGCAGGAAGAGCTGCGTATGCTGCCGACCGTTTACGAAATGCAGCCTTTCCTCCAGGAGGTAGACCGGCTGCGCGACGATGTGGAACGCCTGGAGGCGCGTATCCAGCGTCTCGAATCTGCCCGAAACCCGGGAGACATCGATTCGTGATTCACCCCTCCCAGGCCCTCAGACTCATCCATATCAACCTGGTTTTACTGCGCCATGGGCTGGACGAGGTGATCCTCGCCACCCACCTGTTCCGACCGATCCGTTTCCTCATCTACCTCTCCCCCTGGTACTGGTTCCGCAAGGAGCGCTCCAGCTACCCGGTGCGCATCCGCCGCAGCCTGGAGGACCTGGGCCCGATCTTCGTCAAGTTTGGCCAGATCCTTTCGACCCGCCGCGACCTGCTGCCCGACGATCTGGCCAAGGAACTGGCCAAACTACAGGACCGGGTCCCCCCCTTTCCCGGCAGCCAGGCCCGGGCGATCATCGAAAAGGCCTACAAGCGGCCCATCCATGAGGTCCTCGAGGAGTTTGACGAAACCCCGCTGGCCTCGGCATCGATTGCCCAGGTGCATACGGCGCGTCTCAAGGATGGCCGCCGGGTGGTGGTCAAGGTATTGCGGCCGAACATCGAGAAGACCATCCGCCGGGATGTGGATCTGCTCTACACCATCGCCCATCTGGCGGAACGTTACTGGAAGGAGGGGCGTAGGCTCAGACCGGTGGAGGTGATCCAGGAGTACGAGAAGACCATCTTCGATGAACTGGACCTGATGCGCGAAGCGGCCAATGCCTCTCAGCTGCGGCGCAACTTCCTCAACAGCGATGCTCTCTACGTCCCTGAGGTCCACTGGGACCTGACCCGCCAGAACGTGTTCGTCATGGAGCGCATCGGCGGTACCCCGGTTGGGGATATCGACGCCCTCAAGGCCCAGGGCATCAGCATGAAACTGCTGGGTGAACGCGGTGTGGAGATCTTCTTCACCCAGGTGTTCAAATACAACTTCTTCCATGCCGATATGCACCCGGGAAATATCTTCGTCGAACCCGACGGCCGCTATGTGGCGGTGGATTTCGGCATCATGGGCACCCTGACCGAGGCCGACAAGCGCTATCTGGCGGAGAACCTGCTGGCATTCTTCAACCGGGATTACAAGCGGGTTGCTCAGTTGCACGTGGCTTCTGGCTGGGTGCCCAAAGGCACCCGCATCGAGGAGTTCGAATCCGCCATCCGCACGGTCAGCGAGCCGATCTTCGAAAAACCCCTGAGTGAGATATCCTTCGGTCATTTCCTGCTGCGCCTGTTCCAGACCGCGCGGCGCTTCGACATGGAGGTCCAGCCACAACTGGTGCTGCTGCAGAAGACCCTGCTCAATATCGAGGGTCTGGGTCGTCAACTCTATCCGGAACTCGACCTGTGGACCACCGCCAAACCGTTTCTCGAACGCTGGATGAGCGAACAGATCGGGCGCCGTGCCTTTCTCGGCAAACTGAAAAAGAACCTGCCCCTGATCGCGGAGAACATTCCCGACCTGCCGATTCGCCTGAACAAGATCATCGAGGACGCCGCCAACGGCCAACTGCTGATCCAATGGCAATCCGAGGAACTGGATCAACTGCGCCGGCAGATGAAACGCAATCACCAGAACACCCTCTCCGCGCTCACCGGCAGCGCCCTGCTGCTCAGCGGTTCACTGCTGCTGGTGTTCGGCGCCGGCGGACTGCTGCCGATCGCGGTGGCCAGCGGCCTGGGCATCGGCCTGGGCGCCGGGGGCGGTTTACTGCTGCTCAAGAGTTGGTTCAACTCCGCCTGAGGCGCTTGAGGGACTTCCCCTGGCCGCGACACTTGGCTAGGGCTGCGAATTGATCCATCATTGAGTTGAGAGGGCGTTTAACAGGGCATCATAGGCCACCCCGGGATCCCGACAGGCACACACCCGGCGACCCGTTTGATGCGCCGCACAACCGATAGTTTGTCCTCCCCAGGGAGAGAAGAATGAGCGATAAACCCACCCAGGATCCCTTCGACCGTCTTTCGGCCGCCTATGATCAGATGCTCAACGAAGTCCACGAAGCCTTCGACTCCGCCCGCGAACACGCGATTCCTGGATTGAAACAGTACCTGGATGACGCGCGGGAAAAAATGGTCGAACTCGGCGAACTGAGCCGCGAGGAGGCCGATAAGGTCGCCGGCTATGTCGAACGGGACATGAAAGACGCCGCGAAATATCTGCTGGACACCGGCGAGGAGCTCTCCGCCTGGTGGCATTTCGATGTCCAGCAGGTGGAAAAGCGCATGTTCGAAATGTTCACCAGTGTAGCCGATCAGACCAAGCTCGAACTGGCCAAGCTGGCGGAACGGGCCAACCAGGCCTCGCTCTATCATACCGGCGAGATCACCGGACCCGGCACCCTGGTGTGCAGCCAATGCGGCAAGGAGATGCACTTCAAGAAGACCGGGCATATTCCGCCCTGCCCGGGCTGCCAAAGTACCGAATTCCGCCGCCGCGCCGATTGATGCCATGAACGCAGGTATCGAGTATTGGCACTGGGTGGTGTTCGGGGTGGCTCTTATCCTCAGCGAGATCGCGCTCACCTCCTTTTTCATCATCTGGTTCGGGGTTGCCGCGATCATTCTCGGCGGGATCCTGTTCACCGCACCGGACCTGAGCCTGAGCTGGCAGATCTTCATCTGGACCGTCCTTTCCTCAGCGCTCGCGGTGATCTGGTTCAAGTATCTGAAACCACTGTCGATCGACCGGACCAAGGCCGGCTTGTCCCGGGAAGCCATCATCGGCGAAGTCGGTCAGGTGATCAGCGCCCCCAAGGAGGAGCGACGCGGCCGGCTGAGGTTTCCCGCCCCGATTCTCGGTGCGGACGAATGGCTGATCATCTCCTCTCAACCATTGACAGAGGGAGACCGGGTCAAGGTGACTGACGTTTCGGGCAACGCCCTGATCGTCGAGAAACTCTGACCTCTGCACGCAGCCCAACCGCTGCATGACTCAACAACACAATACGTAGGGAGTGAGGGATATGAACGCCGGATTGTATGTCGTGATCGCGCTTTTCGTCCTGGTCCTGGTCACCCTGGCCAAGGGTGTACGACTGGTGCCGCAGGGCTATAAATGGGTGGTGCAGCGACTGGGCAAATACCACAGCACCCTGGGGCCCGGACTGAACATCATCATCCCCTACATCGACTCCGTATCCTATCGTGTCACCACCAAGGATATCGTGCTCGACATCCCCACCCAGGAAGTCATCACCCGGGACAACGCGGTGATCCTGGCGAACGCAGTGGCCTACATCAATATCATCTCGCCGGAAAAGGCAGTCTACGGTGTGGAGGACTACGAAATCGCCATCCAGACCCTGGTACAGACCACCCTGCGCTCGATCATCGGCGAAATGGACTTGGACGACGCCCTCTCATCCCGGGACAAGATCAAGGCGCACCTGAAAAACTCCATCTCGGACGACATCTCGGACTGGGGCATCACCCTGAAGACCGTGGAGATTCAGGACATCAACCCCTCCGGCACCATGCAGAAGGCGATGGAGGAACAGGCTGCTGCGGAACGGGCCAGACGTGCGACTGTGACCCGGGCCGACGGTGACAAGCAGGCGGCGATCCTGGAAGCGGAGGGACGCCTGGAGGCTTCACGGCGAGACGCGGAAGCCCAGGTGGTACTGGCGGACGCCAGCAAGAAGGCCATCGAACTGGTCACCGAGGCGATCGGCGGACAGGAACTTCCCGTGGTCTACCTGCTGGGTGAAAAATACGTCAAGTCGCTGGAAAATGTCGCTAAATCCAGTAACGGAAAGAGTATCATCTTCCCAGCGGATCTTCCGTCTGCGATCAAGGGCATGATGGGACGGCCCGGCTGAGTCGGGGGACCTGGGGCGGATTGTGAGCCGCAGATTGCGCTAATCCGCGATCCGCGCACAGCCTCGCTGCTAGCGTTTCCTGGTCTTTTTAAGCGGATTTTTTTTCGCCGAAGCCTTCCTGGCCGGGACCTTCTTGGCCGTAACTTTCTTGGCCGGGACCTTCTTGGCCGGGACCTTCTTGGCCGGGACCTTCTTGGCCGGGACCTTCTTGGCCGGGACCTTCTTGGCCGTAACTTTCTTGGCCGGGACCTTCTTGGCCGTAACTTTCTTGGCCGTAACTTTCTTGGCCGTAACTTTCTTGGCCGTAACTTTCTTGGCCGTAACTTTCTTGGCCGTAACTTTCTTGGCCGGAACCTTCTTGGCCGGAACCTTCTTGGCCGGAACCTTCTTGGCCGGAACCTTCTTGGCCGGAACCTTCTTGGCCGGAACCTTCTTGGCCGGAACCT
>JBEVVG010000002.1:344300-547550 GCA_040507225.1 Candidatus Thiodiazotropha sp. | reverse complement strand
TCTTGGCTGGAGCCTTCTTGGAGGGCACCTTCTTGGCCGGAACGGCTTTCTCGGCTGCCATTTCAGGCTCCGGCTTTGCTGAGTGTGTCGAGGCTTCCGCAGCAGGTTCCGCCTGTCCCGCTTCAGTCGCCCCTCTGAAACGCATCTGGGCTTCGATGGAATGCAGAATCTGCTCGAACACCTGCTCCTCATCGCCGTTGCCGTTCACCCGTACCAGACGGCCGGTTTTCGTGTAATGGCCGATCAGGGGTGTGATCAGATGATCGAACACGTGGACCCGGTTGCTCACGGTCTCTTCGTTGTCATCCGCACGCTGATGCAGCCTGCCGCCACAAACATCGCAGACATCTTCAACGATCGGGGGATTGCGGTAGGCGTTATACATCAGACCGCATGAACGGCAGGTGCGCCGACCCACCAGGCGTTCCATCAGATTGTCGATCTCGATGTCGATCAGCAATACCAGGTCCAATGGTTGATCGATCTCAACCAGCAGTTCATCCAGGGTCAGGGCCTGAAGCAGGTTGCGGGGGAAACCTTCGAGAATGAAGCCTTGCTTTGCGGGCGTGGTGAGCAGGTGCTCACGCAGCAGGCCGAGAATGAGGTCCTCTGTCACAGTCCGGCCCGCGTCCTGCTGCGCCTGGGCCTCCAGTCCCAACGGGTGCTGATCGGCAATAGCGTGTTTGAGCAACTCACCTGTTGCCACAGGCGCCAAGTCAAGGCGCTCGGCCAATCGCGCCGTCTGGGTTCGCTTCCCCGCTCCCGGCGCCCCGAGTATCACGATACGCATACGAAATTGATCCTCACCTTGACAGAAAATACCCAGAAACGCCTTTTAATCCAGCACCTTAAACATGTCACGCAAATCAGGGCCCGGCTTGTCCGACGCGCCTGGTTTAAATCCCTCAGACCCGTGAGAGAGCACTTCTGTGTGCGCCATGCCCTGGGCCCCGAGTGGGCCTCAATGATTGCACATTAGTCTTGAGACTCTACACTCCCCGGGGTGGGATGTGAGGACTGATCACTTGAATTCTAATTCTTAATTAGGAAATTCCATGGCTGTATCCAAGTTTTGGATTAGCCGAAACTCACACGCTTGCTTTAAGCTAATCCAACAAATCCAGCAAAGTCAACGGGACTTTACCCCGCCCACAGCCCGACAGGGACAGCCGGCGGAACCCCAAGACCGCAGCACACGCCGGGACGGAGTACTGACTCCAGCCCCGGCTCCCCTATGTCGACAGACCATCCGGGGAGTCACAGACATGCGCGCGGCCCGGCAGACCTGGTTTTTTACTTAGCGGGTCGATTGGATTATTCTTCTCTGCCTCTCATAGCGAGTGAATGCATTAAAAACTCATGCCTGAAATTCCAGACATCACCGATTCCGAGCACTGGATCATCGAGACCACACTGTCCGAACGCTACGGCCACCCGGTTGAGACCCAGATGGCGGACGCAGACATCCGGCTCATGCCATCGGACCGGGAATTGACCAGTTGCCCGGTCATCGTCTGGGAAGACCAGGAGGGTTGCCACTTCATCATTTTCAAGACCGGCAGCCGCAAATACCGCTGCCAGTTCTTCTACCGGGGCTATCAACAGTACGGAACCGGTGTACACGAATACGACGATCTCACCGAATGTATCGTCTCGCTGCTCCAGGCGCAGGCGGACTACTCGGCCAAGGAGCGGGGAGATCTCTGACAAGTATCACGACTTTACGCATAAAACCATAATATGATCAATAACATACAGGGGATCATCTAACATGACAGCGAAAAATGCGTTTTACGCTCAATCGGGTGGCGTCACCGCGGTTATCAACTCCTCCGCGTGCGGAGTCATTGAAACCGCCCGCCAGCACCCGGACAAAATCGCCAACATCTACGCCGGCCGTAACGGCATCATCGGCGCCCTTACCGAGGACCTGATCGACACCAGCCAGGAATCCGCGGAAGACATCGCCGCGCTGAAAAACACCCCGTCCGGCGGATTCGGCTCCTGCCGTTTCAAACTCAAGAGCCTGGAAGACAACAAGCGTGAATACGAGCGCCTGATCGAGGTCTTCAAGGCGCACAACATCGGCTACTTCTTCTACAACGGCGGCGGAGACTCTGCGGATACCTGTTACAAGGTGTCACAGCTTTCCGAGAAGATGGGCTTTCCGGTACAGGCCATCCATGTCCCCAAGACGGTGGACAACGATCTGCCGATCACCGACAACTGCCCGGGCTTCGGCTCTGTGGCCAAATACATCGCCGTCTCCACTCTCGAGGCCTCTTTCGATGTGCGTTCCATGGCCGCCACCTCCACCAAGATCTTCGTCATCGAGGTGATGGGCCGCCATGCCGGCTGGATTGCCGCCGCCGGCGCACTGGTCGAAGACGAGGGCATCCCGGTCGTCACCCTGTTTCCCGAGGTGGAGTTCGACCAGGAGAAGTTCCTCGCGGCGGTCGACGCCAAAGTCAAGGAATACGGCTACTGCACCATCGTGGTCTCCGAGGGCTGCCACTGGCCGGATGGAAAATTCCTCGCCGAACAGGGCACCCGCGACTCTTTCGGGCATGCCCAGCTGGGTGGCGCCGCACCGGTAGTGGCGAATATGATCAAGGACGCCCTGGGCTACAAGTTCCACTGGGCGGTGGCTGACTACCTGCAGCGCGCGGCACGCCATCTGGCCTCGGAGTCTGACGTGGAGCAGGCCTATGCCCTGGGCAAGGCTGCGGTGGAGAAAGCCCTGGAAGGCAAAAACTCAATCATGCCTACGGTTGTGCGTGAATCCTCCAGTCCCTACAAGTGGAGCATCGGCGAAGCCCCCCTGAGCGAGGTCGCCAACGTGGAGAAGATGATGCCCCTCGACTTCATTACCGAAGACGGATACGGAATCACCGACAAGTGCAAGGAGTACCTCTATCCCCTGATCAAGGGTGAGGCGTACCCACCATACAATGACAACGGTTTGCCGGATTACGTCACTCTGAAAGGGGTCTCGGTGGCTAAAAAACTGGACGCTTTCGAACTTTAACAACGACAAACAGGGGCTGCTTTCAGCCCCTTTTTTATGTTTTCAGCGGGGATCACGATGGTCTGGCAACAGACTTGGGAGGGGGCTGATCCAGGCTGAGAACCCAAAAAGTTTATTTTTTATATCATCTCAGCGGAGGAAATCTCAGTGGATAATGAACTGATCTTTGCCCTGGCGTGCTCAGTAGCAGCACTCGCCTACGGGTTCGTATCTGTCAAATGGATACTTGCACAACCGGAAGGAAACGAAAAAATGCGCGAGATCGCCGGCGCCGTCCAGGAGGGCGCGAAGGCGTATCTGAATCGTCAATACACCACCATCGGCATCGTCGGCGTGATTCTTTTCGCCGCTCTCTGGTACTTCCTCGAGTCGCCTGCCACCGCCATCGGCTTTGCCATCGGCGCGGTGTTTTCCGGGGCGGCCGGCTACATCGGCATGAACATCTCGGTACGCTCCAACCTGCGCACCGCGGAGGCTGCCAACAAAGGGATCAACGCGGCTCTGCAAATCGCCTTCCGCGGCGGCGCGATTACCGGCCTCCTGGTCGTCGGACTCGGTCTCCTCGGGGTAGCGGGTTACTACGCCATCCTCGTCTACATGGGTGTCGAGGATCCGCTGCATCCCCTGGTCGGTCTGGCCTTCGGCGGCTCCCTGATCTCTATCTTCGCGCGACTCGGCGGCGGCATCTTCACCAAGGGTGCGGACGTCGGCGCGGATATCGTGGGCAAGGTGGAAGCCGGCATCCCGGAAGATGACCCCCGCAACCCGGCGGTTATCGCCGATAACGTGGGTGACAACGTCGGCGACTGCGCCGGCATGGCCGCCGACCTGTTCGAGACCTACGCGGTTACCGTGGTCGCAACCATGCTGCTGGGCGGCCTGCTCATGGCCGGCAACACCACTGCCGTGCTCTATCCTCTGGTCCTGGGCGGCGTTTCCATCATCGCCTCGGTCATCGGCACCTATTTCGTCAAGGCCAAGGACACCGACACCAACGTGATGCCGGCTCTCTACAAGGGTCTGATCGTCGCCGGCGTGCTTGCTGCCGTGGCGTTCTACTTTGTCACCGACTACATGGTCGTGGGCATGGAAGGGTTCAACACCATGCAGCTGTTCGGCTCTGCCATGATCGGCCTGGTGCTGACCGCCGCGATGGTAGTGATCACCGAGTACTACACCTCCACCGAGTACTCCCCGGTACGCCATATCGCGGAAGCCTCCACCACCGGTGACGGCACCAACGTGATCGCCGGACTGGGCATCTCCATGAAGGCCACCGCGGCCCCGGTGCTTGCCGTATGTGCCGCCATCTGGGGTGCCTACGACCTGGCCGGCCTGTACGGCATTGCCATCGCCGCGACGTCGATGCTCTCCATGACCGGTATCATCGTGGCCCTGGACGCCTATGGCCCGATCACCGACAACGCCGGTGGTATCGCCGAAATGGCGGAACTCGACGAGAAGATCCGCAACATCACCGATCCGCTGGATGCCGTGGGCAACACCACCAAGGCGGTCACCAAGGGCTACGCCATCGGTTCCGCCGGCCTGGCCGCCCTGGTGCTGTTCGCCGACTTCACCAGCACCCTGGAACATGCCGGCAAGACCATCGTTTTCGAGCTCTCCGATCCGGCCGTGTTGATCGGTCTGTTCATCGGTGGCCTGGTACCCTACCTGTTCGGTTCCATGGCCATGGAGGCCGTTGGCCGCGCCGCCGGCGGCATCGTCAACGAGGTACGTCGCCAGTTCCGCGAGAAGCCCGGCATCATGGACCACAGCGAGAAGCCCGATTACGGCCGTGCGGTGGACATGCTGACCAAGGCGGCGATCAAGGAGATGATCATCCCCTCCCTGCTTCCGGTGCTGATGCCGATCGTGGTAGCCCTGGGTATCGGCGCCCTGATGGGTGGCGATGCCGGCGCCAAGGCGCTGGGTGGCCTGCTCATCGGCACCATCGTGACCGGCCTGTTCGTGGCAATCTCCATGACCACCGGTGGTGGCGCCTGGGATAATGCCAAGAAGTATATCGAGGACGGCAACCACGGCGGCAAGGGCTCCGACGCCCATAAGGCCGCGGTCACCGGTGATACCGTAGGCGACCCCTACAAGGACACCGCGGGCCCTGCGGTGAATCCGTTGATCAAAATCATCAACATCGTGGCGCTGCTGATCGTGCCGCTGCTCTGACCTCCGGTCCGGGTAGATCTGCAAGGGGGGCTGCGGCCCCCCTTTTTTGTGCGCTGGCGACCCGCGAATTCCTTACGCTGTGTAAGGTTATGCATGCCGTGCTGGACACCCGAGACGGTTATCCGTACCCTTCTTCTCTTCACCGATTCCGCCCGTCGACGGGCGCTCACGAAGATCTTCTCAAGGCAAATCAATGAACCTAGACCGTGTCTCCTCGGGTCAGACAATACCCGATGAAATCAATGTCATTATCGAAATCCCGGCCAACGCCGATCCGGTCAAGTACGAAGTCGACAAGGAGACCGGCGCGATGTTCGTCGACCGTATCCTGCGCACAGCGATGCACTACCCGGCCAACTACGGCTACATCCCTCACACCCTGTCCGACGACGGCGACCCCTGCGACGTGATGGTGCCCACCGCTTTTCCCCTGATTCCCGGTTCGGTCATCCGCTGCCGTCCTGTAGCGGTTCTGAAAATGACCGACGAATCGGGTGACGACGCCAAGGTTGTGGCCGTTCCGGTGGATAAGATCACCAACCGCTGGTCTCATGTGAAGACGCTTGAAGACATGCCCGCCGAACTGATGGAGCGGATCGCGCACTTCTTCGAGCACTACAAAGACCTCGACGAAGGCAAGTGGGTGCGTGTTCAGGGCTGGGATGGCGTCGATGCCGCAAAGCGTGAAATCAGCAACTCCGTGAAGATGTACCAGGAGGCTCCGGAAAAGCCCAACTTCTGATCAGCAGAAGATGGCCGACCCGGCGTTTTGCGCTCAGTCATGAAAGTTTGCATTGTTTCAGACAGCCACGACCACATTTCACTGCTCGATGCCGCAGTCGCCGGGGCCCGGGACGAGGGTGCCGAGGCGGTTTTGCACTGCGGTGACGTGGTCGCCCCGAGCACCCTGCACTGCCTGGAGCAATACGCCCTGCCGGTGCATGTGATCCATGGCAACAACTCCGGTGATCTCTACACCCTGGCCCGCCTGGCCGGTAACGCGGACAACCACATCCACTACCACGGCATGGATGCGGGCATCGAACTGTGCGGACGTAAAATCTTCCTGGTGCACTATCCCCACTACGCCCGGGCGATGGCCGCCACCGGCGACTGGGACCTGGTTTGCTGCGGACACAGCCACAAACTCGGCTTCGAGCAATTGCCCAACATACGCGGCGGCATGACCCACCTGGTCAATCCGGGCACCATCGGCGGCGTCGGCAAGGCACATGCCACCTATGTGCTCGCGGACCTGCAGAGCATGACCTTCGAGGCCCGGGAAGTCTCCAAGCGGATCGAGCACGAGGCCGGTTACTGATGGCCGATTTCACCCATTTCAACGCCTCGGGTGAAGCACACATGGTGGACGTGGGCGACAAGCCGCCGAGCAAACGCCTGGCGATTGCCGAGGGGCGCATTCGCCTGCAGCCTGAAACCTTGGAGATGATCGTTCAGGGCCGGCACAAGAAGGGGGATGTTCTGGGAGTTGCGCGGATTGCCGGGATCATGGCCGCCAAGAAGACCGCAGACCTGGTACCGCTTTGCCACCCCCTCGCACTGACCCGGGTGAGTATCGATCTGACCACGGACCCGGAGCAGTCCAGCATTCTGTGTGTCAGTCAGGTGGAAACCCGGGGGCCCACCGGGGTGGAGATGGAGGCCCTGTGCGCGGTACAGATTACCTTGCTGACCATCTACGACATGTGCAAAGCCGTGGATCGCGGCATGACCTTTACCGATATCGGCCTGCGCAAGAAGAGTGGCGGCCGCTCCGGTGAATGGGAATCAAACCATTAAAGAAAAACCCACCGCTGCCGTTTAGTATTGTGCAGGTACGTGAACCCTGTCACAATATCGCGTGGCCGCATTGACAAACTGTAAATATTTCACGCAGTAAGGATGCATTTATGGGTAAATTTGTAGAATGGACCGACGCGCTGAGCGTTGGCATCGAAGAAATTGACGAACAGCACAAGGTGCTGGTTGAGCTCGTGAACAAGATGCACGAAGCCATCCATCAGCGCCACGGCAGTGAGGTGGTCAAGAGTATTCTCAAAGACCTGGCCGAATATACCCGCATCCATTTTGCCGTTGAGGAGAGCCTGATGCGCATCCTCAACTACCCCGGCTACGAGGATCACAAGGAGATCCACGAAGAGCTGCTGGAGTCGGTGACCGAACTGCAGGAAAAAGTCGAAACCGGTAAAACCTCGATTGGCTTCGAACTGATGCACTTTCTGAAAACCTGGCTGACCAAGCACATCATGGAGGAGGACATGCAGTACAGCGGTTTCTTCCTCAAGGCCGGGGCACAGCCGAAGTTGGGCAAGAAGGGCTGGATCCAGCGCCTCTGGGGAAGTTGACACCCCGCTGATCGACGCTTTGCCTGCCATACTGCCCGGGCATCTCGATCACCCATCCCTCAGGATCTGTTTCACCTGATAGCGTGTCAATCACGGCTCAGGTGTGAAAAACTTTGCGCCCCAACAGGAATACCATGAACCCCTTTTATCACCGCGCACAGTTCCTCAAGAGCGCTGCGAAACTGTCGCAATCCCCGCAGGACGAGGGCTACGAAGTTGCCTTCGCGGGTCGCTCGAATGCAGGAAAATCCAGCGCGCTCAATGTCCTGTGCAATCAGAAGAGCCTTGCCCGCACGAGTAAGACCCCAGGCCGGACCCAACTGCTGAATTTCTTCTCCCTGGACGATGAACGGCGCCTGGTCGATCTCCCCGGCTACGGTTACGCGAAGGTCGCGGAAGCGGTGAAAAAGCAGTGGCAGGAGAGTCTTGCGGATTACATTGCGCATCGCGGCTGTCTGCGGGGCCTGATCCTGCTGATGGACATACGCCACCCCCTGACCGACTACGACCTGCAGATGCTGCAGTGGAATACCCAACAGGGACTGCCGACCCACATCCTGCTCACCAAGGCGGATAAACTCAAGAGCGGAGCGGCGAAGAACACGCTGCTCAAGGTCAAGCGAAGCTTGAGTGACCATCCGGAGATCAGCGCCCAGTGCTTCTCGTCTCTGAAAAGAACCGGCATCGACGAATGCCATCAGGTGCTGGATATCTGGTTTCAGCTGGACCCGCAGGGCTGAGTTTCAGGTCGCCCCGATGTATGGGGTCAAATGCAAATCCGGCCCATAAAAAGAAGGCCCTGTCAGCCTAAGGGGAGAGACTGACAGGGCCGGATCTTCCCGGATGGGGTAACCGGGAAGGTAGGGTCGCAAAGGGAGGAAAAGCGACCCGTGCCGTACGACTTACAGATTCATAGACTGGCTGTGCGAATAAAAGTTCCTGGGAATCCTCAAAGCGCGATCATTTATTTTCGCAGAAACACCAACCTATTGATTTTACTTTGTTATTCCTGTTTCTTTCTTCTACCACGCCACGGGTGATCAATGAGGGTGTATTTCACGTGGTAGTGTCCAGTATGTATCGCCAGTTGTTACAGCGCGAGATTCCAGTTTTGAGTAACCAAAAATAATACTTCCCCCTATCAATTAGCATGGGCGCAGGACAGAAGAGGCATTTCTGATCCATGTAAAGAGGCAACCCTCAGGATAAAAAATCGATTCAATGAGCCTCATCCCAGTTGTTACCGATTCCAACATCCACTATCAGCGGTACCTCGAGAGTTGCCGCACCCTCCATGAGCCGGTGCAACTGTTCAGTTGCGGTCTTCACATAAGATTCATCGACCTCCAGCACCAGTTCGTCATGCACCTGCATCAGTAAACGCGCGGGCGGTTTTTCTGAGCCGATCCAGTGGTCCACCGCGATCATCGCCCGCTTGATGATGTCGGCCGCTGTGCCCTGCATGGGCGCGTTGATGGCGGTACGCTCCGCGGCACTGCGCCGCTGATGGTTACGCGCATTGATCTCTGGAAGATAGAGCCGACGTCCAAACAGGGTCTCTACATAACCCTGCTCGTGGGCCTGAGCGCGGATGCGCTCCATGAACTCCGCAACTCCGGGATAGCGCTCGAAGTAACGGTCCACATACTCCTGCGCCGCCTTGCGTTCGATACCCAGCTGACGGCCCAGGCCGAATGCGGACATGCCGTAGATCAGACCGAAATTGATCGCCTTGGCGGAGCGCCGCTGGTCACTGCTGACCTGGTCGAGTGCCACGCCGAACACCTCGGAGGCGGTGGCACTGTGAATATCGCGACCTTCGGCGAAGGCCTTCAGCAATCCCTGGTCCCCGGACAGATGCGCCATGATGCGCAGTTCGATCTGGGAATAGTCAGCCGCCAGCATTTTCCAGCCTTTCTGCGGAACGAAGGCCTGACGAATCCGCCGCCCTTCCACGCTGCGCACCGGGATGTTCTGCAGATTGGGATCGGTGGATGAGAGTCGCCCGGTGGCCGCCACCGCCTGATGATAGGAGGTATGCACCCGCCCGGTGTCCCGATTCACCATTTCAGGCAGCTTGTCGGTATAGGTGGATTTGAGCTTTGCCAGCCCCCGGTGCTCCAGGATCACCGCTGGCAGCTCGTGTCCCTGTTCCGCCAGTTCCACCAACACCGCCTCCGCGGTGGAGGGGGCGCCCTTGGGTGTTTTACTCACCACCGGCAGATTTAGTTCGTTGAAAAAGATCTCACCAATCTGCTTCGGTGACCCCAGGTTGAAGTTGTGCCCGGCCAGGGCGTAGGCCTTCTGTTCGAGCTCATGTAACTGTTTGGCAAAGGCCCCGCTCTGGCGGCGCAGCATGTCGCAATCGATACTGACCCCATTGCGCTCTATACGGGACAAAACCGGAATCAGCGCCACTTCCGTTTCGGTGAGCAATTTAGCAAGTAAGCGCTCACTCTCAAGTTGTGGCCAGATTTTCTCATGCAATTGCAGGGTAATATCCGCATCCTCTGCGGCATAGGGCGCAGCCTCTTCGAGGCCGATCTGGTTGAAGGTCAGCTGTTTTTTCCCCTTCCCGGCGATGTCCTCGAAATGAATCGTGGTGAGACCCAGATATTTCTCCGCCAGAGAATCCATGTCATGCCGGGTTGCCGTGGAATCCAGTACGTAGGATTCGAGCATGGTGTCGAAGGCGATCCCCTGGAGATCGATGCCATAGCGGGCCAGGACACTCATGTCATATTTCAGGTTCTGCCCCAGTTTGGCCTTATTGGGATCTTCCAGCAGGGGCTTCAAGCGCTCCAGCACCCACTCCCGGGAAAGCTGTTGTGGCGCGCCGGGATAATCATGACCCAGCGGTACGTAGGCGGCCTGCCCCACCTGCACGGCAAATGAGACGCCGACCAGTTCCGCGATCATGTAATCCAGGCTGGTGGTTTCGGTATCCAGGGCGAACAGATCGGACGCCTGCAAACGCGTCAGCCAGATATCGAACTCCGCCTCGCTCAACACCGTCTGGTAATCCGTTTCGCGGGCCGTTTCAGAGGTGCTTTCAGGAGGAGCTTGCGGATCGCCATTCTCCAGACTCGCCAGCAGTCGGCTGGACTCCATGCGTTGATAATGCTCACGCAGACGGGATGTATCCGGGTCGCTGATCTGATAATCGTCCGGACCTCGGTCCAGTTCGACGTCGAGCTTGATTGTCGCCAGCTGCCGGGACAGGGGCAGCTGATCCAGGCTGTTGCGCAGATTTTCACCGATTTTGCCCCCGATCTCATCCGCATGCTCGAGCAGATTGTCCAGGGAGCCGTAGGCATCCAGCCATTTCGCCGCGGTTTTGGGCCCACACTTGGGTACCCCCGGGATGTTGTCGGAACTGTCCCCGACCAAGGCCAGATAATCGATGATCTGATCCGGCCTGACGGCGAACTTTTCCATCACACCCTGCTCATCCATGTGGGTCTCCGACATGGTGTTCACCAGAGTCACGTGGGGGTTTACCAGTTGCGCCATATCCTTGTCGCCGGTGGATATTACCGTTTGCAACCTCTGCTGCGACGCCTGAACCGCCAGGGTGCCGATCACGTCGTCCGCCTCGACCCCGGGCACCATCACCAGCGGCAGTCCCATGGCCTGGACGATTTCATGCAGGGGTTCGATCTGGGCACGCAGATCCTCCGGCATAGGTGGCCGGTTCGCCTTGTAGGCCGGGTAGAGCTGGTTTCGAAAGCTGCCCCCCGGAGCATCAAACACCACCGCCATATGGGTCGGTTGATAATCCTGGATCAATCGCCGCAGCATATTGATCACACCAACGATCGCACCGGTGGGTTGTCCCTGGGAATTGCTCAGATCAGGCAGCGCATGGTAGGCCCGGAACAGGTAGGAGGATCCATCGACCAGGATGAAAGGTGATTGTTCGGTCATAGGGCTGCAGAACTCAGATGCTTAACGGGATGTCGGGCGTGATTGCCCGGACCCTGAGCTTTGATACGCAAGGCCCGCGCAGTGAACCCGCATAGTGTACTGTAGCGCCCTGCCCCTGTCCTGTGCACCCGGGCAGACGCGGCCCCAACCGACCCGGGCATCCCCCAGGCGAACCTGATCACCGGCCGGGATGATACAGTCCCGAAATAATACCCAACCTTTTTTCTTGGTCTTTTCCAGAAACTGATCTACATTTGAAACATGGGAGTCGGTTTGTACCCATGAATCCACCACGCTCAGCGACGTCCCCAACCGGACAGGTGCCAACCATCCTCCGGGATCCGGCCATGTTGATGTTGTCACGGGACCCGGCTGTCAGCATGGGATGAACTATAAAAAAATACGCAACCATCACCACTGGAGAAAGACAATGCCCGAAATGAATCCTATGGCTGTAGAGAACAGCAACGTTCCGGAAGATTTCAACGACTGGACGGAAGAACAGGCCGTCGAACTGGCCAAGGAAGAGCAGATCGATCTGACCGACGCCCATTGGGAGATGATCCATTTCCTGCGCCACCATTGTGAACAAAACGGGGCCACCTGCAGTGCCCGGTTGGTGCTCAAGGCCATGACCAACCAGGTCAAGGAACGGGGCGGCAAGAAATATCTCTACTCCCTGTTCCCTCGAGGCCCGGTGGTGCAGGCCTGCAAAATCGCTGGCATTCCCCTGCCGCCCTATTCCCTGGATCTCTCATTCGGCAGCGTTCACTGATCCAAGTCGAGACGATACGGGCGGGACGGGGTGCAGCCGCGTTCCGCCCGGAATCATAGACGGTCCCTTCCAGTGATTACTTATCAGGCGTTGCATTCAGCGGCACCACTTATCGATCTCCGCTTTGAGTTTCTGCATGTATTTCTGACGGGCCGCATCATCCAGGTACTGGCGATCACCGTCCTTCTTGAAACTGTAGATGCCGCTCGCCTGGCTGTGTGACTGGTAGCGGTCCCTGGCCACGATACAGTTACGCTGACGCTTTTCCCGCTCTTGGATCTGCTTTTGCAGCGCTTCCTGCTTCTTTTCCCTGTCCTCCTGGTAGACCTCGAGCATGCGCCGTGTTCGCTCCTGACGCTGCGCATCGTCACCTTTCGGCAGGCTTTCCTTTGGGGATTTCCTTATCGGCACTTCCCGGGCCGATTCGCCAACCGGACGGTCGCTGTAGTGAACCTGTCCCTGGGCGTCGGTCCAGCGGTATACGCCGGCCCCAAGCGGTTCGGCCGCACACAGTGATACTCCAATCAGCAGCACAAGCGGCCAGGCTCTGATTCTGCTGGGTATGAAATCGCCAAGTTCCATGCTTGATGTCCCGGTTTCCAATCTGCGTCTGGAAACTATACCTGAAAGCGATTTCTGCGTACCGAATCGCGATAGTGAAACGGGGGACAATAAAAAAGGGCGCCGAAGCGCCCTTAAGTGTAGTCATCCCATCAAACGTGAGATTACATTCCGGAACCCCGATTACCGGTGAACTCCGGATATGCCTCCATGCCGCATTCGCCAAGATCGACGCCTTCGTACTCCTCTTCTTCACTGACGCGGACACCCATGATCACCTTGATGATCATCCACACGATGAAGCTGGAGATGAAGGTCCATGCGAAGATCACGCCCAGTCCCAGGAACTGCGCACCGAAGCTCGCGTCCGTGTTGGAAAAAGGCACAGCGATCAGACCCCACATGCCGACCACGCCATGTACCGAGATCGCACCGACGGGATCGTCGATTTTGATCTTGTCCATGGTGATGATCGCGAACACAACCAGGATACCGCCGATCGCACCGACGATGGTTGCCCACAAGGGGGTGGGAGCCAGAGGCTCGGCAGTAATGGCAACCAGACCGGCCAGAGCACCATTGAGGGCCATGGTCAGATCCGCCTTACCAAACAGGGCACGGGCCGTCAGCAGGGCCGCCACGACACCGCCGGCAGCCGCCGCATTGGTGTTGACGAATACTGCCGCAACCGCGTTGGCTTCATCGATGTTGGAAACCACCAGCTCGGAACCGCCGTTGAAGCCGAACCAGCCCAGCCACAGAATGAAGGTACCCAGGGTGGCCAGCGGCATGTTGGCGCCGGGGATGGCGTTGACACGACCGTCCGCAGTGTATTTGCCTTTACGTGCACCAAGCAGGATGACACCGGCAAGTGCGGCGGAGGCACCACACAGATGCACCACACCGGAACCGGCGAAATCGTTGAAGCCGGCCGCATCCAGGAAACCACCGCCCCACTTCCAGTAACCCTGGAGCGGGTAGATGACGCCAGTCATGACCACGGCGAATACCAGGAAAGCCCAGAGCTTCATACGCTCTGCCACGGCACCGGAAACGATGGACATGGCGGTGGCCACGAACACCACCTGGAAGAAGAAGTCGGACATGCCGGAGTAGTAGATGTCGCCATTGCTGGCCAGGACGTCTTCGACACTGTTGTCGCCACCGAACATGAAGCTCAGATCCAGCGCAGGAATGTATCCGTTGCCGTCACCGGGGTACATGATGTTGTAGCCCATGAGCATGTACATGATACAGGCAATGGCGAACAACGCGACGTTTTTGGTGAGAATTTCAGCTGTGTTCTTGGCGCGAACCAAGCCAGCCTCGAGCATGGCGAAACCAGCCGCCATCCACATTACGAGTGCACCCGACACCAGAAAATAGAAGGTGTCTAGTGCGTAACTAAGTTGTGTAATCGCTTCCACGATACTCTCCAGATTGAATTACCAGACGGTTACAAAGCTTCAGAACCGGTTTCGCCGGTACGCACACGGACGACCTGCTCAAGCGGGGTGACAAAGATCTTGCCATCGCCAATCTTGCCGGTCTTGGCTGAATTGGAAATTGCTTCGACCACTTGATCTACAATGCCGTCATCCACCGCGATCTCAACCTTGATCTTGGGCAGAAAATCGACCACATACTCAGCACCGCGATAGAGTTCGGTGTGACCTTTCTGACGACCGAAGCCTTTGACTTCAGTCACCGTGATACCGGCCACTCCGACATCCGACAGTGCTTCTCGGACATCATCAAGCTTGAAGGGCTTGATGATTGCAGAAATCATTTTCATCCTGTAACTCCTCAGTTGTAGGGTCCGCCCGAAGGCGGACTTTCTCATGGGTCAGTACGTCTAAACCCTTAGAATTCTTTCGAATAGGAGACGAAGAAGCGCATGTCGGAATCTTCACCCGGGGCATCGGTATCATCCAGATCGGTATCCGACAGACTGAAGGTCACGTCGCCAAATTCGCCTGCGGATTTACCCAGGTCGATCTGGTAGTGGGTGTAGCTGTCGAAATCGTCATCACCGTTGCCATCGGGATCCACGTAACCCACGGTCAGACCAATGGAGAAATCTTCAGGCAGATCAAAGCTGGCGCCCACATAGTAGTAACGGTCCTCTTCGACCACTTCCACTGCATCTTCCGCACTCAGGGCGTAGGAAAAACCGGCGGACAGGAACTTCCAGCTGGCATTCACGTAGAGTTCCGAGAAATCGGAATCCGCATCGCTGGAGTAGGAGTAGTAGATCAGGCCGACGTCGTAACCGAAGTCAGCGATTTCACCGCCGTAACCGCCGTAGAAATCCAGCTCGTAGTCATCCCATGCCTCTGCCATCCAGGTACCCGCATAGAGGCCGGAACCGTGAGAGTAATCGATACCGCCCGAGAAAGAGGTGCTGTTGGCGGATTGGGTCAGACCACGCCATACGTAGTTGCTGGTGACACCGATGTTAGCGCTGATTTCAGCGGCGGCTACGGATGACAGCCCCAGCATTGCAACACCACAGGCCAGAGCGAGTTTGTTCATCTTCATGGTTATGTTTCCTCTAAAAAATATCAGTCAGTCGAAAATGAATTTATTGTTTCAGCTCTTCAAAATTTGGAGCCGAATGTCCAAATGACTAATCAGACTTCATGCCAACACTTGTAACATACTGAAATACTAGCGATTATCGGAAATAGTGGTGGATTGAAACAGACTGGTTATTTTTTCTTTGCCTTATTTGGAGACACGTTTTGCACCTTTGCACCAGTATCGTGCGCTATATTGGTGCAGTTACCCGAAAACAACGACTGGTTCACAGGTCGTTGTGAAAGACACGACACCCAGGCTATTTGTTGTATTTATGCGACACTTCCAGTCACTTGGAGATCTCTGGACAAGCCGCCCGACTCTGGCTATTGTCTGCGCATGATTGACACCAAATTGATCGATGAACTGACGGAACGCCTCTCCAACTCACTGCCCAGCGGCATTCAGGCGTTGCAAGGCGATGCCCGCAAAACTCTCAGGGCGAGCCTGGAGGCCGGTCTTTCGAAGCTGGATCTGGTCACCCGTGAGGAGTTCGAAGTGCAGGCGGCTGTGTTATCCCGCACAAGAGAGAAGCTGAACCGGCTCGAACAACGTCTCAGGGAACTGGAATCGCAACAATCCTGAGCGAACTTTTCTGGCGCTTTGCCCGGGTTTCGGTCGATACCCGGACTCACCACTGCACCATCGCCTGACACAATGATGACAGGGACAGGCCGTCAATCCTCGACCTCAACCGACCAGGGAAGGAACCCATGTCACTCGCCATCCTCTACTCCCGGGCCCAGACCGGCATCGACGCCCCCCTGGTCACCGTTGAAGTCCACCTGGCCAACGGCCTGCCGTCCCTGTCCATCGTAGGGTTGCCGGAACTGGCGGTGCGTGAAAGCAAGGACCGGGTCAGGGGCGCCCTGCTCAACAGTAAGTTCGAATTCCCGGCACGTCGTATCACCATCAATCTTGCGCCCGCGGACCTGCCGAAAGAGGGGGGACGTTTTGACCTGCCGATCGCGCTGGGCATTCTGGCCGCCTCGGGGCAACTGCCTCAGGAGGCGGTTCACAACCACGAATTCCTCGGCGAATTGGCCCTGTCCGGTGAATTACGCCCGCTCAAAGGGGTCCTGCCGGCAGCCCTCGCCTGCAAGCAGGCCGCGCGTGTCCTGCTGCTACCGGAGGCGAATCTCGAAGAGGCCCTGCTGGTCAGCGATCTGGAATGCTACGCCACGAATCATCTCCTGGGGGTCTGCGCCCACCTCAACGGCACCACCCCGCTGAGCCGAGCGGCCGCGACCCACGAAACCCTGCCTGCACCCGAGCATCCAGATCTCAAGGATGTGCTGGGCCAGCCCCAGGCCCGCCGGGCCCTGGAGGTGTGCGCCGCGGGCAGTCATTCGCTGCTCTACATTGGACCACCCGGCACCGGTAAATCGATGCTCGCCGCACGCCTGCCCGGAATCCTGCCGCCGATGACGGAACAGGAGGCGCTGGAGAGCGCTGCGATCCGTTCGGTTGCGAATACCACGACCCGGACCCTGAACCACTGGCGTCAACGCCCCTTCCGCGCACCTCATCACACGGCTTCCGCAGTATCACTGGTCGGAGGAGGCAGCCATCCGAAGCCGGGAGAGGTCTCCCTGGCGCACCAGGGCGTACTGTTCCTGGACGAACTGCCGGAATTCGATCGACGGGTACTGGAAGTGTTGCGCGAGCCCCTGGAAAACGGTCACATCACCATCTCCCGGGCCACCCAGCAGGCGGACTATCCTGCGCGTTTTCAGTTGATTGCCGCGATGAATCCCTGTCCCTGCGGTCATCTGGGCGACGGCAGTGACCGCTGCCAGTGCACCCTGGAACAGGTCCGGCGCTACCGCAGCCGCATTTCCGGACCGCTGCTGGACCGGATCGATCTGCATGTCGAGGTGCCCCGCCAACCGATCCGCCTGAGTGCACCCAAGCAGGCCGCCCCAGAGGAGGACAGTCAACGGGTTCGTCATCGGGTGGTGGCCGCCCGGGAGCGGCAGTTACACCGGCAGGGCAAGACCAATCAGGCGCTGGCGGGTGATGAGATCGAACGCTTCATTCCCCTGGACGGGCATGCCAGCAGTCTGTTGCAACGGGCCATCGATCAGCTGGGCCTGTCGCTACGCGCCTATCACCGGATTATCAAGGTCGCGCGCACGATTGCCGACCTGGAAGGCCGCGAAACGGTCGATCCCCGGCATGTCAGTGAGGCCATCGGTTATCGCCGCCTGGACCGCAATCCCCATGGCACCGTATGAGCCTGGGTTACAGCCGATCGCTCAGAACGTACCCCTCAGCCCCTCCAGCTTGCTGCGAAAGGATTCCACGACCTGACGGTTGTCGGAAGCGCTCGAGACCACGCTGGGGACCAGCACCACCACCAGTTCGGTACGCCGATTGAACTTCGACTCCTGGCCGAACAGCCAGCCGATGAAGGGGATGTTGCTGAGAAACGGCAGCCCGGAACTGCCGCTCTGATCCTGATCCTTTATCAGGCCGCCAAGGATCAGCGCCTCACCATTCTGCACCGCCACGGTGCTGGTGATCTTGCGGGTCGATATGGTCGGGGAATCCACGCCGGAGGTACTGCTCGACGAGACATCGCTGACCTCCTGGGAGACATCCAGGGTCACCAGACCACTGGGGTTGACCCTCGGGGTCACTTCCAGCAGCACGCCGGTATCCCGATAGCTGATGTTATTGATCAGCTGGGAATCGGAACTCGTGGTGGACTGGGATTGGCGGGTCACGATCGGCACCTGATCACCCACCTGAATCGAGGCGGTTTCGTTGTCCAGCACCATCACTGAGGGGGAGGACAGCACCCGGACCAGGGAATCGCTGGCCAGGGCATTCAACACCACACGTACGTCACTGGCCGAACGCAGCACGGAAAAATTGAAGCCGGGGAGGATATTGGCGATGTCAGCGGCGCTGGTCGAGGAGAGCACGCCCTGACCGTCGTAACGCCCGCCGTTGATGCTGCTGTTGAAGGCCCATTGCAACCCGTATTCCAGGCCATCCTCGAGGGCCACTTCTATGATCGTTGCCTCCACCATGACCTGCAACTGGCGTACATCCAGCCGCTCCAGGGCATTGCTGATGGTGGCGTACTCATCCGGGGTCGCGGTGATCACCAGGGAGTTGTGCTTGATATCCGCCACCACCCGTACCTCCCCCTGGGAGTACTCGCTGGTCGAGCCGGAGAGGTTCAGGTTGGCGGCCCGGGTTCCCGTGGCGGTGGTGGTGACCCCATCGCTCTGGGAGCTGCTGCTGAGGGTCTCGACGGTTTTACCCGGGGCCACCTTGGACATCTGAGTCTGGGTGGTGGTGCCGGAGGAGGAATAGAGCTGCTGCAGCAGATCCGCCAGGTCCTGGGCATCCCCGTTCTGCACCCGGTAGACATACAGCCGCCGGCTGGTGCCCGCCTCCTGGGACTCGACCCGGTCGAGCCGGGGTATCCACTCGGCCGCGGTACGCAGATACTGCTTTTGCGGGGTGACCACCAGAATACCGTTGGCCTCCTCCACCGGGACGATGCGAAACATTCCCTGCAGGGGATTGTTGTCCACGCTGCCGACGATCGCCTGCAGCTCTTTGATTACCACCGAGGTCTTGGCGTGCTTGAGGGGAAAGAACCCGACTGAAAGCCCTTTGATCCAGTCCACATCGAACAGGCGGATGGTCTCCAGCAGCCCGGCCATCTCCCCACCGGTACCGGCGAGTACCAGCAGATTGCGCGCCCCGTCGACCCGCACGATTCCGCCCTTGGGGGTCAGCGGTTGCAGAATATCGGCCATCTCGTGGGCGCCGATGTAGTTCAGCGGTACCACCTGAAGGGAATATCCGGAAGGCAGGGGACTCTTGGCGTCTGCCAGCTGCGCCACCTGGCGACCCTGAATCGCCTTGCTCAGCGGCAGAATCCGGAACACATCCCCATCCTGGACCAGAGCCGCACCATTCATCGCCAGGAGCGTCTCCAGGGTGGGCAGAAGATCCTCACGCCGGATTGGGCTGCCGGTCTGCAGTGTGACCTTGCCGTTCACCGCGGGATCGAGGATATAGCTCGCCTTGAGCAGCTCTCCGAGCACGGTCTGAACCACATCGCGCAGATCCGCCTGCTCGAAATTCAGGGTCACATCGCCCGCTGCGGACGGCACTGCCGATGCCGCTGCCGGACGCCCCTGGGCGCGGACGAAATCACCCGAACCATAGTAGAGACTCGGCTGGCTATCCCCGGCAGTCGCATCGGGAGGGGGACCCGCGGTATGGGCCGGCCCGGTATCGACGCTGGTCTCGATGCCCCGACCTGGATTGATATGCCCAGGCGGTAGGGTGGCACGCGCCACACCCGCAGCATCCTGTTTCGACTCGTCCACACTGGCGCAGCCCGTCATCAGGGCCAATATCAGAGTAAGGAAATAGTGCCTGCTCAACATCGATCTCGCGGTCTGGTTATAAGGGGCCTTCAGGGACCCGTATCCGCTCATTACCCGGATCAAACCATCCGGCCTGATGCGGCTGTCGGAAACGCAAAACGGGCATTCTAGCGGGTATGAACCCTTCGGTCACTGAGGTTTTGAGGGGACCTGTGAACCCCTGTTTGCCGCGTTGTGGGTATCCTGGTTATTGATTCGCGGCCGCCTATCCCGCGCTCCGCGGTCGACACAGCGCCTTTTCCACCTGCGCCCGGGTCTCTGCATCCGCAAGCTGCTCGATCAGTTCCAGGGCGAAGTCCATGGCGGTGCCCGGACCCTGGGAGGTGATCACCCGACCGTCCCGGATCACCGGTACATCCAGCAGTTCCACCTCGGGCAGATCGAGCTGCTCCAGCAGCCCGGGATATCCCGTTGCCTGACGTCCATCCAGAAGCCCTGCGGCCGCCAGCACCCTGGGTGCGGCGCAGATCGCCGCGGTGTACTTGCCCTGCTGATTAAGGCGCTTGAGCAGACTATGGATTCTCGGATCCGCCTGAAGATGGTCGGCGCCCGGCAGTCCGCCCGGCAACACAATCATGTCGAAGTCTTCGTCCATCACCTGATCCAGGGTGGTGTCAGGCACCAGGGTGATGCCCCGCGAGGCCTTCACCGGCTGTTCATCCAACCCGGCGGTGATCACCTTGATCCCGGCCCGGGTCAGAAGATCTGTGATGGTGACAGCTTCAAGCTCTTCGCAGCCTTGGGCGAGGGGGACGAGGACGCTTGCCATGTTGTTCTCCCGCTGAATACGATTTCCGACACCGGCACCAGTTCGATGCCCTGCCGCTGCAGAGCCGGCAGCTCTTCCCGCAGCACTTTGATTGTAGCAGTGTAAGGATGACCGATACCGATGGCGCTGCCCCGCTTTCGGGCCAAGGCCACCAGCTTTAGCAACTGCTCCCGGATCGCGTCCTCATTCGGGATGTTGTCGAGAAATATGTCCCGCCGGCTGTTGGGTATCTGCTGTGTATCGGCAACCCGTTCCGCAAGAGTCATTTCCGTGGTGCGGCTGTCGATGAAGTAGAGTCCCTCGCGACGCAATTCGGTCATCAACCAGCGCATGGAGGTGGGATCCCGGGTCAGCAGACTCCCCATGTGATTATTGACCCCGGACAGGTAGGGCACGGAGGAGAGGTTGCGTCGCAGGGTGCGCAGAAACCGTTCCCGTGACATTTCCAGAGTCAATGCCCCACGCCCCAGTGCGAGTCCGTTGTCTGACTCCATCGGCAGATGCAGCATGATCTCCTTGCCCTGCTCGTAGGCCAGACTCGCCAGGTGCCAGGCAAACGGGGTCTGCGGCAGGAATGCCAGGGTCAGAGGCCCCGGCAGTGCAACCAGCTGTTCACCCCGTGCCTTCTGATTGCCCAGGTCGTCGATGATCAGGCCGATTCGAATCTCCCGTCCGGTCTCCAGTTCGGTGGCCAGCACGGCTCCGGCCAACAGCATCCAACAGGTAATCGTCAGCAAGCTTCTCAACATGTCGCGCGGTATCCGATCTCCGTAAAGGTTCCCGGGCTGCGCTGAAAACTCAATCCACGGCGTCCCGGCTACCGAGGATGGCGAGCCCCTTGAGAAGATTCAACGCTTCACCCAGTTGATAATCACTATCGGCCGGTGATTCCTGCTCTTGATCGGTTTCGGAGTCCGTATTCCCGCTGGATTTGTCGCCATTGCCGTTTTCAAGGTGCCCCGAGAGATTCGACTCCTTGATCGGAGTCTGATCCTTTTCGACCATGGAAAGGGTGGCATTCTGGAGTTTGATATCCGGAATGATGCCTTCCGCCTGGATGGAGCGGCCTGACGGGGTGTAGTAACGCGCCGTGGTCAGCTTCACCGCCGCGGTATCGGTGATCGGAATGATGGTTTGCACCGAACCCTTGCCGAAGGTACGACTGCCCATGATCACCGCCCGACGATGATCCTGCAGCGCCCCCGCGACAATCTCGGATGCCGAAGCCGAACCCTCGTTCACCAGCACCACCATTGGGGCCCCGTTGAGGACATCATCCGGGGCGGCCTCAAAGCGCAGCTGCGAATCGTGTTCACGCCCCTCGGTGTAGACGATCAGGCCGGATTCCAGAAATGCGTCACTGACCGACACTGCGGCATTGAGCACGCCACCCGGGTTGTTACGCAGGTCGAGGATCAGGCCATGCAGTTCCCCATCGGCCTCATCCTTCAGACGCCCCAGGGCCTTGAGCATGTCCCGGGCGGTTTTGGTCTGAAACTGGGAAATGCGCACATAGGCATAGCGCTCATCCAGCAGTCGGCTCTTGACGCTGGCCACCCGGATGATGTCCCGCACCACGGTGATCTTGAGCGGTTTCTCCACACCCTTGCGGATGATCGTCAGTTCCAGGGGTGTACCGGGCTTGCCCCGCATCACGGCGACTGCCTCGCTGAGATTCATGCCTTTCACCGGGGTGTCATCAAGTCGCACGATCAGATCACCGCTGCGTACCCCGGCGCGAGCCGCCGGCGTGTCGTCGATGGGTGAAATCACCTTCACGAAACCATCTTCCATCCCCACTTCGATACCCAGTCCGCCAAACTCCCCCCGGGTGCCGACCTGCAGGTCACTGTACTCCTCCTCATCGAGATAGTTGGAATGCGGATCGAGACCCGAGACCATGCCACGAATAGCATTTTCCAGGAGTTGCTGATCATCCACCGGCTCGACATAGTTGGCCTTGATCCGACCGAAGATGTCCGCGAACACGCGCAGTTCCTCCAGAGGCAGGGCATTCTCCTGCTGCGCCTCTTCCGCATGGACGGCGCTGCTCAACAGCAGTCCCGCTGAAAAAATCAGGCTCAGCGTGAGACGAAATTTCTGCTCGAGATTGTGTTTCATCGATTTGTCCTACTCACTAGGTTCCAGGCTCCCGGGACTCTGCCGGCGCCTGATGATGTTTTCCGGAAGGCGCTTCACAGCCGCCCCGCCGGTGAATTCCCGGCGGTCGCGATCACCCGTCCGCGTACCCTTTGACACCAGGATTTGGGATTGACCGGCTGTCCATTGTGACGAATTCCAAAATAGATGCCGGAATGGGTGCGCCCGCCACTGCTGCCTACCTGGGCCACCACTTCACCGGGTTCCACCCACTCCCCGGTCTCTTTGAAAAGACTCTGATTATGACCATACAGACTCATGAAGCCATCACCGTGATCGATGATCAGCAGCAACCCGAAACCCCGCAGCCAATCGGCGAACGCGACCCGCCCATGATGGATGGCGCGCACCTCCTGCCCCTCCGGTGCGGCGATCATGACCCCGTCCCACTTCAGTTTTCCGACTTCCCGGTAGGCGCCGAACGAGGCCACCAGCCGCCCGCGGGAGGGCCAGGGCAGCTTGCCCTTTCGGGTGCTGAAGGGAACATGGGCTTCGCTGGCCAGGGGGATATCCACCAGCGCCTGCTGAATATCGGTCAACAGCGTCTGCAGCTGCTTTTCGTCGGTCTTGAGACTCTCCAGCTCCTGCCCCTCGCTCTGCAGTCGGCGGTTGAGACTGGCGATGATCTCCCGACGACCCTGCTGGGCGGCTTGCAACTGGCTGACCTGGGCTTGGTTTTTCGCCTGGAGCTGCTGCAGCCTCTGCTCTTCCTGGGCAATGGTCCGTTCGATCGCGTTCAACTGCTGAAGATTCTTGCGAATCTGCTCCATCTGATCCACTCGGGCGGAATTGAAATAATCGTAATACACCATGACCCGGCTGACTACCGCAGGATCCTCTTGATTGAGCAGGATTTTCATTTTTTCCTGGCGCCCCATGGCATAGCCGGCGCGGATCTGGCGCTCAAGTGACGAACGATGCTGATCCAGACTCAGCCGTGCATCGGCCCGCTCACCCTCCAGTTCGCTCAGTCGGCGCTTTTGCCGCATCAGGCTCTGTTCGGTCGCTCGGATACGCCGCGCGAGTATGCCAATCTGAGTCTCTGTCTCCCTGAGCGCCCGGCTCTGGGATTCCCGCTCTCCTTCTGTGGAACGCAGTCGGTCCTGGACTGACTGAATACGGCTTTTGACCTGCTCAAGCTTTTTCTGGGTGTCCGCTTCGGAGCTGTCCGCCCAGAGTGGATGAAACATGCCCCATCCCGCATACAGACCGCACAACAGCACCATGCCGCGCAGCCGCAGCACCCCGCTCAAGCCTCGTCGAACTCGATCAGGGGATGACCCTGCATCTCGTCCGGCTGCTGCAGCCCCATGATCCTCAGCAAGGTGGGGGCAATGTCGCACAACGCCCCGCCGCTCATCAGGCGGGCTTGGCCCCGGCCAATGTAGATCAATGGCACCGGATTGGTGGTATGCGCGGTGTGGGGCTGATGATTGACATGATCCTCCATCTGCTCTGAATTGCCATGGTCGGCGGTCAACAGCATCTCACCCCCGGCCAGATGCAGTGCCTTGAGCACCCGGCCCAGGCAGTGATCGAGGGTTTCGATGGCGCGGATCGCCGCATCGATCTTGCCGGTATGTCCCACCATGTCACTGTTGGCGTAGTTACAGATGATGACGTCATAGCGCCCACCTTCAATGGCCTCTACCAGATGATCGGTCACCTCTTCCGCACTCATCTCCGGTTTCAGGTCGTAGGTAGCCACCTTGGGCGAAGGGACGAGGATCCGATCCTCGCCGTCAAACGGCTGCTCTCGCCCCCCGTTGAAGAAGAAGGTGACATGCGCATACTTCTCTGTTTCCGCGAGTCGCAGTTGCAGCAGGCCCTGCTTGGAAATGTACTCACCAAACACGTTACGCAGCTGCTCCGGCGGAAATGCCACCGGTATGTCGAAGCGCTTGTGGTAGCGGGTGAGGCTGACGAAGCTGCCCAGTTTAACCACCCGTTTACGCTCGAAACCGTCGAAATCCTCCTCCACGAAGCTGCTGGTCAACTGGCGTGCGCGATCGGCCCGGTAGTTGACGAACAGCACCACATCCCCGTCTTCCACCCGTGCCGGGGATTCGCCCTTTGGTGTGACCAGGGTGGCTTTGACGAATTCGTCGGTCTCGCCACGCTCATACGCATCGTGCAGCCCCTGCACCGCATCCTCGACCTGATACTCGGCCACCCCGTCCACCAGCAGCTCGTAGGCCTGCTCGATACGGTCCCAGCGGCGGTCCCGGTCCATCGCGTAATAGCGCCCGATGAGGCTGGCGATACGCCCGATACCCAACTGCTCAAACACCTTGCACATTCCTTCGAGGGAGGCCTCCGCGCTCTTCGGCGGCGTATCGCGGCCATCCAGGAATGCATGCAGATAGACCCGTTTCGCACCCCGGTCCACCGCCAGTTTCGCCATCGCGTGAATCTGCTCCTCATGGCTGTGAACGCCCCCTGGCGAGAGCAACCCCAGCAGGTGGATCGCGGCGTCGTTCTGCACCGCCAGGTCCACTGCGGCAGTCAGGGTTTCGTTACTGAAGAAAGAGCCGGTGCGAATGGAACGGGAAACCCGGGTGTATTCCTGATAGACCACCCGCCCTGCGCCGAGGTTCAGATGTCCAACCTCGGAGTTGCCCATCTGTCCGCCGGGTAATCCGACCGCGGCCCCCGAGGTGGTTATGAGATTGTGGGGATGCTCGCGCCAGAGACGGTCCCAGACCGGAGTACGGGCCTGCGTGATGGCATTCGCGTCGTCGTCTTCGCTGTAGCCCCAGCCATCCAGTATGGTCAGGACAACCGGTTTGGGTCTGTCTGTCATGGTGCTTCTCATGCTGCTTTGTGATGGACGGGCTGCGGGCAGAGCCGGCGGTTTTGGACTTATTCCAAATCAGGCTTCAATTAAATCACCAAAGTCCGAGCCAGACCAGAAACCCACGCCGCTTTCCCATCCCTGTTTCAGATCACATGGTGTGCGATAGGTGGCAAAAGCTTAACCCAGCAAAAATTAAGGGGTTCTCATTTTATAGAAAAACAGATTATTATTGTATTAGGGCCTGTTAAAACTGATCTGACAGGCTCTTCACTATTACTAGGCTGGTTGTCTTATGGAATACAAATACGACAAGAGCGCTCATCCCCTGGAACTGGATGAATCCGAGGATATGGAATCCCTGTTGGCTACGGACAATGACATCGATCGCGCCTCACGCTCACTCAAGGCTATGTCGCATCCGTTGCGCCTGAAGATCCTCTGCACCCTGGGGGAGCAGGAGGTGAGTGTTCAGGAGATCGTCGAGCAGGTGGGAACCTCGCAGAGCAATATCTCCCAGCACCTGGCGATACTGCGCGATAAGGGGATTCTCGCCTCCCGCAAGGATGCCAACCGGGTCTATTACCGGGTCAGCGATTTTCGCACCCTCAAGCTGATCGGCATGATGCGGGAAGTCTTCTGCACTCACGCACTGCCCTGAAGCCGCATCGGGCCGCCACCTTGAACGGCGGCCCGGGGCCCTACCGCCCCCATCGCATCAAAGCCTCCCAGCCGCTAATCAAGCCGTCCACTACGACCTGGACCGGGCTGAAGACGGCATCTTGGGTGGCCCGGTTAATAGTCACCAATCATCAATGGTTTGCACCGTTGATGGGTTTTCCTGTCCCACTCAGCGCGCGGTTTTTGCCGGGTCACGGGCGCCGACGGTGAAACATTCGGGTTAACCATTGCGCCGCGCTGAGTTAAACTCCGGCCCCGACAACCTATCAGCAGCTCAAGAGGCGCTTCATGGAACAGCTCATCGAATTCGCGATGAATCACTGGATACTGATCCTGTCCTTCGTGATTGTGGCGGGTGTATTGGTATATAACCTCTCCCTGGGGGACAAAGGTTCCGTGGAGCCCGTGGCCGCCACCGACCTGATCAATCATCAGGAAGCGGTCGTGGTGGATGTGCGGCCCGCGGCGGATTTCCACAAAGGCCATATCATCAACGCCATCAACATCCCCGGCAATGGCTTCGCCAACCAGATGGGTATTCTCAACAAACATAAGGACAAACCCATCATTGTCAGCTGCCGATCCGGCGCGCAATCCTCCAGCGCCTGCCAGCAATTGAAAAAGGCGGGCTACGAGCAGGTATACAACCTGAAAGGCGGTATACTGGCCTGGCAAAGCGCCAATCTCCCCATCACCCGTAAGAAAAAGTAGTCTCATCGCACCAGGAAATATCATGACCGAAGCCGAAGCCAATCAAGACGGGCAGAATCGCGAATTCGCCCTGCAGCGCATCTACACCAAGGACATCTCCTTCGAAACCCCCAACTCGCCGGCGGTCTTCCAGCAGGAATGGAAACCGGAGACCGGCGTGAACCTGAATACCGAAGTCAGCAAGCTCTCCGATGAGGTCTTCGAGGTCACCCTGACGGTCACCGTCACCACCAAAATAGGCGAGCAGACCGCCTATCTGGCAGAGGTCAAACAGGCCGGCATCTTCAGCGCCAAGGGCTTCAGTGATCAGGAGATGGGCCCCCTGCTGGGCGCCTACTGCCCCAATCAGCTGTTTCCCTACGTGCGTGAAACCATTGCGGACCTGGTCATGAAAGGCAGCTTCCCGCAAATGGTGCTGCAGCCGGTCAATTTCGACCTGCTGTATGCCCAACATCACCAGCAGCGCGTCCAGCAGGCCCAGCAAGACGAACCTCAGCACTAGTGACATCCGCAGCGGACAAAACCATTGCGGTACTCGGCGCCGGCTCCTGGGGCACGGCGTTGGCCATACTGCTCAGCAGCAACGGCCACAGGGTGCGGCTTTGGGGCCATCTCAGGGAGGAGGTGGAGGCGCTAGGCGAAGCGCGGGAAAACCGGCATTACCTGCCGGGTATCGGGTTTCCCGATTCATTGACCGCTGAGGCGGATCTGGCCCGGGCGCTGCAGGGTGCAAGCGAAATCCTCATCGCGGTGCCCAGCCACGCTTTTCATGCGGTCACCCGCTCGATCCGCCCCATGCTCCAGGACGCCCCCGGCATCGCCTGGGCCACCAAGGGCCTGGAGCCCGGCAGTCAGCGGCTGCTGAGCGAGGTGGCTGCGGAGCAGTTGCCGGGCCACGAACTGGCGGTCCTGTCCGGACCCACCTTCGCCCGCGAAGTGGCCCAGGGCCTGCCCACCGCCATCACCGTGGCCGCCACCACCCCCGAACACGCCGAGCGCATCGCCGGATTACTGCATGCCCCATGGTTCCGCGCATATACCAGTGATGACATGATCGGTGTGCAGGTGGGCGGCGCCAGCAAGAACGTGCTCGCCATCGCCGCCGGCATCGCCGATGGGCTGGGTTTCGGCGCCAATACCCGGGCCGCCCTGATCACCCGCGGTCTGGCTGAAATCATGCGCCTGGGACTGCAGCTCGGCGGCAAACCCGAGACCTTCATGGGACTTGCCGGCCTGGGGGATCTGCTGCTCACCTGCACCGACGACCAGTCGCGCAACCGCCGCATGGGTCTCGCGCTTGCCGAGGGACTCAGTCTGGAGGCTGGCCTGGCACGCATCGGTCAGGAGGTCGAAGGGGTGCACGCCGCACAGGAGATACATGCACTGGCGAAACGCCAGGGGGTGGAAATGCCCATCTCGGAGCAGGTCTATGAAGTGCTGTATACGGGCCTGGAGCCTGAAACCGCCGTACGCAACCTGCTGGAGCGCAGCCAGAAGGCGGAAGGGATTTTCACCCACTGAAGCACCCCGGCGGATTCTCTAGCCCGCTGAAATCTGCTAAGTTGGGTCAGGTACTGCGAGATAAAAAAAGGATATTTATGGCTTCAGGACACACACCTATAACAACCCGAACCAACCACTGGATCGATGACGGTACAACCTGTCGCCACGCTTCGCCCTGCCCAGGTCCCGTCGGTATGTCCGCGGCCCGCTCTCTGGTACTCAGGGGTCCGATACTGGTGGGGAAGGCCAAACGCGATCCCGGCTTCAACTTCGACGGCACACCGGCCGAGGATATGCAATTCGCCGACGCACCCGCCAAATCAGCCGCAATCCGCTCCGATCCTGTGTTTGCCCAAACCGACAAGCAGCTCAATGACGGCATGATCAGCTTGATGGAGTCCCTCTCCATCGGTGCCATGGAGACCGTTGCCCTGGAAATGCAGAAGCGGTTTTCCAGTGGCAAGGGAGGCGTCTACACCAGCGATGCCCTGAACAAGGAAATTGCCAACAACAGCGCCCTTGTGAAGTACCACAACAAATTCCTCGCGCAACTCAAGCGCAACCTCAGCCATGCCGGAATGGATCCACGCAAGATAACCAGGATCAGCATGGGGCTGTTGGATTTTTCCTCCTTTTGGGACAAGGTCTCCGGCCTGGGCATCACCGTACATCAGGTGTGGAGCGTCAAAGCGGAGCTGCTCAATTTTCACCTCGACGGTTGCAGCGGGTTTTGGAGCGGGGAACTGCTCTACACCTTTTACGATCACTTCGGATTGGACTGGGAGGATATCGTCAAGAACGGAGATCGTATCCTGCCTCAGTACCATACCGGGGACTATTTCAAAGCCTGGTACATTCTGCAACACTATCGCACCGCTAGACCCTTTATCACCCAGATGACACGCAAGGTCTTCATCGGCGGGCATCGCTGATCCCGCATGAGACAGCCTCACCCTGCAACGGAAGCCGGTGCTGCGGCGCCTCGCTTTCCCTTCGGCCTGAGGCTGGTCGCCCTGACGATGGTGCTGCTGTCAGCCGCCTGCGACTCGAAAACCAGCCCACCATGGAGTGCGGAAAACATGCAGCTTCATCCTCTCAGTCCTTTTCACCACCTGTTCAACAGCGAAACCGGAAGCAACCGAATCGATTACTTCTTCATCGACAGTGACGATATCTCGGATCCCCGGTTCCGTGAAACGCTCAAGAACCGGGTGACCGCGGCCCATGCGGAGCTGCCAGAACCCTATGACATTTCCTCAATCTACATTTACAGGCGCACAGCCAACCTGAATCAGGACTACTCCGGTGATGCGGATTCCCTGCGGGGGGTGTATGACGAGGATCTGGTCAGTTACAGCCGCTGGAACCAGGGCCTGCTGGATATTTTCTATCTCATCGATGAGGGGAACGTGGTATTCAACCTGCTCGAGGATCAGCCGGTCGAGCCGCCCTGGGAGTTCGACTGAACCCCCGATATCGGAGCAACCCGGGGCATTACCCACCCCCCGCGAAATCCTGCTGACGCCAGGCCTCGTAGAGAATCACCGCTACGGAATTTGACAGGTTGAGGCTGCGGCTTTGCGCCCGCATGGGAATGCGAATCCGCAAATCGGGTTTCACCGCCTGCAGGATATCCGCAGGCAGGCCCCGGCTTTCCGGACCGAACATCAGCGCGTCTCCGGGTTCGTAGTCCACCTGGTGATAGCCTCGACGGGCTTTGGTGGTGCAGGCAAACAGGCGCTGCGGAGCGATCTCGCTAAGAAACCCTTCGAGCGACTCGTACTCACCCACATCGGCCCATTCCCGATAGTCCAGCCCGGCCCGCCTGAGCCGTTTGTCGTCCAGTTCAAAACCCAGGGGGTGAATCAAGTGTAATTTGCTGCCACTATTGGCACACAGGCGTATGATATTGCCTGTATTCGGCGGGATCTCCGGTTCGAAAAGCACAACATGAAACATCCCATCAAACCTGAACAGAGCGTGAAACAAGATTCATGAGCAGTAACAGCCCCGCGACCCTGAAAACCGATTTCTGCGGCATGTCTTTCAATACTCCCATTGTGCTGCTGTCAGGCTGCGTTGGCTTCGGAGAAGAGTACACAAGGGTCAACGGCTTTAGCAATCGGGATGTGGGCGGCGTCTGCCTCAAGGGCACCACCCTGGAACCCCGACTCGGCAATCCGCCCCACCGAATCTATGAAACCCCTCAGGGCATGCTCAACGCCATCGGCCTGCAGAACCCGGGCGTGGATCACGTGATCGATTCAATCCTGCCAGGCCTGGATTTCAGCGAAACCCGTTTCATCGCGAATGTCTCGGGCTCGAGTATCGAGGAGTACGAGGAGGTCACCCGGCGTTTCGACGATTCCCCCATCGACGCGATCGAGATCAACATCTCCTGTCCCAATGTCAAGGAGGGCGGAGTCGCCTTCGGTAATGATCCCGCCATGTCGGCACGGGTGGTCGAGGTGTGCCGCAAGGCGACCCGCAAGCCGCTGATCACCAAGCTTTCGCCCAACCAGACAGATATCGCCGGCAACGCCCGGGGATGTATCGAGGCAGGTAGTGACGCCTTTTCCGTGATCAATACCCTGATGGGCATGGCCGTCGACATCGAGAGCCGCCAGCCGATCATCGGCAATAACCAGGGCGGACTCTCGGGACCGGCCATCAAGCCGGTGGCCCTGCTCAAGGTTCACCAGGTCTATCAGGTGTGCCGGCATCACCAGATACCGATCATCGGTCAAGGAGGCATCGCCTCTGCGGAGGATGCTCTGGAATTCATCATCGCCGGCGCCAGCGCCGTAGGCGTGGGAACCGCGCTGTTCTACAATCCCCTGATCTGCAAATCCATCAATGAAGGGATTCTCGACTATCTCGAGCGGCATCGACTGACCCGGATCGATCAGTTGACCGGCACTCTCGAACTGCACCAGCAACGCCCCACCAAGTGCGGCTGCTGATCTCAGAATAAGGGAACTATTGCGTGGCAAACATGACACATCCAACACCCGAACTGCTCAAACAATTCGAACCCCTGCAACCGCTCAGCGATATTCAGCTCGAACTGCTGGCCCGCTCACTCAAGGTCTACAGCGCAGGCCGCGGGCTGACTATCCTGAAACAGGGTGATACCACCGAATTCAGTCTGTTCCTGCTCAGCGGACGTCTGCGGCTGCATTCCAGCGATGGCCGGGTCACGGAATTGTCCGAGACTTCACCCCAGGCACGGAATGCCATCGCCAACCTGATTCCCAGGCGCTACAACGTGGAATGCCTGACCCCCACGGAATACCTGATGATCGATAACAGACTGTTGAAGGGTCTGCTCGCCAGGGAGGAGGGGATTCAGGCCACCGAGCTGGAGGAGGCGCCCGAAACCGAGGGATTCGACAAGGACGTGGCGGAGAACCGACTCACCGAGGCCCTGATCACAGACCTGAACAACGACTGCCTGGTGCTGCCCAGTCTTCCAGACGTGGCCGTACGGGTCGGTCGGGCGATGCGTGATGAAACCACCAACGCCCGCACCCTGGCGAATATCGTGCAAACCGACCCGGCCATCACCACGAAACTGATCCGCGCCGCCAACAGCCCGCTGTATGCCGGGGTCACTCCGGTGGACTCCTGCCCGGCCGCGATTGTCCGGCTGGGCGCCGACACCACCCATAAGCTGGTGCTCACCTTTGCCCTGCGTGAACTGTTCAATACCCGCTCTCAGGTGCTCAAACAATTGATGCAGCAACTCTTGCAACACAGCGTCAAAGTCAGCGCCCTTTGCTACGTGATGGCCAAGGTGTCGCAGAAATTCAATCCGGAACACGCCCTGCTTGCCGGCCTCCTGCACGACATCGGAAACGTCGCCATTCTCAGCTACGCGGAACGTTTCCCCGAGGTCACCAACGACGATGAGAAACTGCAGCAGGTCATGGACGACATGCGCGGACGCATCGGTAGCGTGATCCTCCGGGACTGGGGCTTTATCGAGGACCTGATCCTGGTGACCCAGGAGGCAGAAAACTGGTTCCGCGATCACGAAGGGGACGCGGACTATGCCGACCTGGTGATCGTCGCGCAACTCCATGCCTACATCGGCACCCCACGCATGGGCAGTCTGCCGACCCTTGACCAGGTCCCGGCTCTGCAAAAGCTCAATCTGGGTGAACTCTCACCCAAACTCAGCCTGAAGATCCTGGACAAGGCGGAGGAGAAGATCGCCCATGCCGAGGCGATGTTGAGAGCCTGACTCAGGCGCCGAGTTTTTGAAACCCGGCCACTTCACCCGGGTTTTCTCCGGTATCGCATTTCGTGCAATTCTTGCCGGCATGCTTTGCTCGATACAAAGCGGCATCCGCGCGAACCAGCGCCGCATCCATGCTCCGATCGGTCCCCTGCAGTCGCGCCACACCGATACTGACGGTATAACTCACTTCCAGGTCATTCATCCGTACCTGGCCATTCGAGATGAGGCCGCACAGACGTTCGGCAATCCGGCAGGCATGGGCAATCGCGGTGTCCGGCAGCAACAGGCCGAACTCTTCCCCGCCGAGACGCCCGAAGCGATCGCTGGAGCGGGTAATCTCCGTCAGGGCCTGGGCGAAGTGTTTCAGCACCGCGTCACCCACAGAGTGTCCGTACTGATCGTTGATGCTCTTGAAATCATCCAGGTCCAGCATCAGCACCGCCGCACTGCGCCCTGGTATACGCCGGATGCGATTGTGTTCCAGCTCCAGTTCCTTGAGAAACTGACGCCGGTTCGGCAATCCCGTCAGGGCATCCGTGGTCGCCTGGGTACGCAGTTCCTGCTCCAGCCGCAATCGATCGGAATTATCGCGGAAGATCACCACCACCCCCTCGCGCGGCTTCGCACCACCTACCGGGGTAATCGTCAGATGGACCGGGATACCCGACCCGTCCTTGCAGATGAAGCGGTCGTCCAGATGTCGAATCCTGCCGTCAGAGAAGGTTTGTATGATCGGGCACTCTTCTGCGCTGATCGGGGTACCATCCTCGCGGCTGTGATGAAACAACAGGTGCAGATCCTTACCCAGCACCTCTTCTTCCGTATAGCCAAGCATCGTGAGTGCTGCCGGATTGATGAAGATACAGCAACGCGCCTCATCCAACTCAAACACGCCGTCGCCGAGTGCCGCCAGCAGACGCATCTGCTCCTCGGATTGGTTCAGTACCCGCAAGCGCTCCTGCTTCAAGCGATGGTTGAGTAACCATAACCAGAGTGTCAGCAACAGGATCACCCCGCCCATGGAACCTGCCGCACTGAGCAGCACGCCATATTTCGACATCACATCGGAGACCGTGAATTGCGGGGTACCATCGTAGGGCGGCAGCCTCAAGGTCTGCAGCAAAACCCGCACCGGCTCGTAATCCTGGGGAATGGTATAGCCGTGAATCCCGATCTGTTCGGCGACATCACCGTCATGGGGAAGCGCCAACAGTGCCGCCGCCACCCTGCGGGCGAGATCTGCATCCGCATGCGGCATGGCCGCAAAGGGCCATTCCGGGTAGAGCTGGGTGGAGAGCAGAAACGGAAAATCCCGGGCCGTCTGCAAATTGAGGATTTTCAACTGGGTGATATCCAGAACCCCTTCGGCCACCATCGCTTCGAGCACACCGGTGCGCACGAATCCCGCATCGGCCTCACCACTGAGCACCCTGTGTACGGTCGTATCGTGAGGCATGCCGGTTTCCAGCAGCCTGACATCCCCAGGCAGGGACAGTCCCAGTCGTTTCAATTCCATGGCCTGGGCCTGGAATCCACCCAGTGAGCCTGTGAACACGGCCGCCACCGTAAGGTTTTTCAGGTCCGCCAGGGACTGGATCTCATCACGCCCGGCCAGGCTGAAGATCACCCCGCCGAAACCACTGATCGGATGGCCGTGTTCCATGGGAATCAGGGTGGCCAGGGGGGAGGATAGCCCATTTCGGAAGGTCATCTGTACGTAATGGGCCGGATTGGTCATGACAAAATCGATCCGGTCGTTGGCGATCGCCTCCTCCAGTTCCGCGTAATTCATGACCTCGAGGGAGATCGACGTTCCCCCCAGGTAACGGTTGAGATAGTCAATCAGCGGGTACCAGGTTTGATACACCTCCTGCTTGGGACGAAACGCCAGAACGGCCAGTTTGGAGGTTTTGGGCATAAGTCCCGCGGCGGCCGTCTGCATGAACAGCAGACAGATCATCAGAAATGCTCCAACGGGAGGAAAACCCATCCTTGTACGTGTCACAGCGATACCCAGAACCTGTTGCCGGGCCACGGAGATTCCAGCAACGGTTTCGCTGAATCACTCCACATCCGCAGGCCCATTAGCCTCCCTGCACTCTCAATCACAGCACATTGATTGTGGGAATACAAATGCGCAATCATGCCGAAACCCGACATCTATGAGACGGTTTTTCGATAGCGGCTGGGTGAATTATCAAGACGGGACTCTGCTTTACGGAAGTCTGACTGACGGGGGTTCTTCAAGTTTAACGCCGAATACTGTTTATCGGCTTACATTTGAAAAACATTAGATAAATCCGACAGATGGGGAATACAGGTTGTATTTTACGCAACCGAAATACCGACTCGACCCGGTCACCCTGCGGATGACCGGGCAGGCGGACGGTTAGGCTGCCAACGGGAATCCGCTCAGAAGGTGGCTCGTAGACCGGCGGTGAAAGTACGCCCCTGATTGACCACGATTGAGATATCGTTCTCATCATACACCCCATCGTAGCTGTCATAGACGCCATCCCCGTCGCTGTCGACCGTCTTGGCATCCCCGGTGCCGCCCCGGGCGGTGTTGTAGTAGTCCTCATCGAACAGGTTGTCCACGCGTACGAAAAAGCTCCAGTCGGACTCGCCGAATGCCCGGTCATAGCTGACCAACAGGTTGTATGTTTCATGACCGTCAATATCGACCCGGTTGAGCTCATCCGCGTAGTAGGATGAGGTGGCGTCCATCTCACCCGTCAAGGTCCAGTGCGAAGCGAGTTTGTAGGTCAGGCCAAGATTCAGGTGGTGTTTCGGCGTCCTCGGCACCCGGTTGCCTTCATTGTCGTAGTGCTCGACACAGTAGGAGTTGTCCGGGTCGAGCTCAGAGCAGTCCACCAGGCCGTTACGCCCGTAGCGGTTGCCAAGCAGCAGGTTGAAGTTGTCATATTGGGTGTATCTGGCGTCCAGGTAGGTATAGGCCAGATTCCAACTTAACTGGGGTGAGTAAGCACTGCTCAGTGCGACCTCCAAGCCCCGGTTCTGCACCCCCCCGATGTTGTCATAATACTCAGTGGTTCCGTCAGACTCCGAATACTGTCCAGAGGTACTCATAATGTAGTCCTTTCGGTCGATCTGGAAGATCGCCAGATCCAGGTCCGCCTGCATGCCGAGCAGGTTGGCCTTGGTCCGATAACCGAGTTCCATGTTGATCGCATGCTCCGGTTCCAGGTCCGGATTGCTCGCGGTGTCGCCCGTGGGGCTGATGTCTCCGGCAAACAGCTGACGCACCGACGGAGCACGAAATCCCGTGGAAACATTCGCGTACAGATCCTTGTTCTGTGCCAGGGCATAGTTGGATCCCAGCCGCCAGGAGGCCACCTTGAAGGTCTTGTTCAGGTCCAGGTCGCTGATATTGGAGTGATAGTCGTATTCGATGTGATCATAGCGCCCGTTCAAGGTAACCACCCAGGGTTGTGTGAGGCGAAACTTGGCTTCACCGTAAACCGCGCGGACATCTTCATCCGTGGTGTCATCCGAGAGCGGATCACCCTCATTGGCGGTGAGATTACCGCGTCTATCGAACTGGTCCTTGGCCGCCTCGACATTGTTCTCATAGCGGTTGGCGCGTAAATCCGCAGCCAGCAGCCAGGCAAAGTCAGTGCCGCCGGCCCGGTATTCCGACTTCAATCCCCGTTGCACCTGGTCGTAGAGATTGAGGTTTTCATATTCCCTGGGATCGACACTGTTAGGCTTGGAATAGAACTCGGTCTCGTCGCCATAGCTGTAGATATTGACCAGCAGATTGGTATTGTCGTCAAAGTCCCTGGAGTAGGTGAGAAAGTATTTCGCCAGTTCCACATCATAGTGATTGGAGTAGTCGTTGTAGCTGTAGATATCCTCACTCTTGGGATCGTTCTTCGCTGCCTCGACCCCTTTCACCGCGCCATGGCTGTTCTTCTCACGGTCCGACATCTCCAACCCGACAGAGATGTCGCTGGTGTCATCCAGATAATACATCAACTTCCCGTTGAGGTATTCGGCGGTGGAGGCGGAATCGTCCCAGTAACCGTCCGTGTGTCGCCTTGACACCTGCACATGACCGTTGGCGGACTCACTGGAGAATCCCGCCCGCGCCAGGGCCTTTTCGTAACCGAAACTGCCCCCCTCGGCGGCAAAGGTGTAGCCATCGTATCCGGCACCGCGCTTGGTGGTGATGATCACCGCACCGGACAGGGCGTCATCGCCGAACAGATAGGAGGCGCCCCCTTTGATCACCTTGATCGATTCAATATTGTCCAGATCAATGTTCACCCGGCCGGTGCGCTCAAACACGGGCACGCCATCGATCACCACCGCAACGCCCGGTTTCTCCCCCATGTATACCTGGTTTTCGATACCGCGAATGTGAATCTTGAGAGAATCACCGGCCTGAAGTTCGGTCGTGATGCCTGGAATGCTCTGCAGCATCTGCTGAATATTCTCGGCATGCGCATTATCGACCCTTTCACCGCTGATCACTGCGATGTTCGATGCTTCATCCCGCTTATTGTCGAATTTGTCATCGATCGTCGTCGACTCGACCCGGATCACGTTGACGTCTTCCTCAGCTAAGATCGGCTGCGCAACCCCTGCGATGGTCAGCGCCATGACACATGGCAAGCACGCCAAATCTGATACAACGCGTTTTGGCATATGATTTCCCCTTTTTGAAACTGTCCAAATCGAACGGATTCAAGAGGCACAACTCATGCCACAACCTAACCGATTGTTTAAATGTTGTTTCGAAACTAATTCCTTATAAAAATTAGGGTATATGCCGTGAGCTATGGGTCAATTGCCACATCGCCATAGGACCAGACTCAATCAGCCGTCTCCCACCCGACCCCGACAACATTGCGGCAGCGGGATATGCGAACCATGACGCTGATGATAGCGATCCACCTCTGCCTGAATACGTTTCAGCATATCCCTGACGGCATCTCCGGCAGCCTGGCTGACGCGCTCACTCAGCGCCAGTCGCGCATCCTCCGCAGTGTCTTCACACATCTCATAGCGCTGCATCGGCGCATCCCGGTTATACGCGGCCTCCAGACCAAGGTTCGCCGCAACGTGCGCCTCCTCATGCCGGGTAATCGCTTCATGCCAATCGCGGCGCTGGGACGAACAGTCGGGAGCCATCCCACCATCCGGCTGCCAGTCGATACGGCTGCTGAGGTTTTCCACGCTGAGTCGGATACGCACCCGGGTGAAGGCACAGACCCGGCCTGTCTCGTCATTCCGGTAATTCAAGCGATAGCCGATGTCCCGGGTCTGGACCTGCACATGGGTGTTGCCCGGTTGCCCGGGGTGATAACCCGCGGCATCCCACACCCCGTATTCCCCGATCCGCTCGTACAGCGCCTGGCAATCGCCGCTGACGAGGTTGTCCTCGCCGGTCTCGATGGCCCCGATCGCGGGGCTTACAAGCACCAGCGACAATACCAGGCACCCGGCTTGCACCGGCTTCCCGTGCGACCGGAACCAGGCGCTTGCCAGGCATTCGATTTGCGCGATGCGGGGTTCGGGTTTCACCCAATCAGACCCAGTTTTTACGCCGGAACCAGGCAATCATGCCGAATGCGACCGCCAGCATCACCAGCCCCATCAGCCAGGGTCCAAACCAGGCGCCGAGAAAAGGCATGTGCAAAAAATTCATCCCGAACAAGCCTGCCAACAGGTTCAGTGGCAGAAAAATTGCCGAGATGATGGTGAGGAACTGGAGAATGTCGTTGGTGCGCTGAGTGGTGATGGAAAAGTAGATCTGCAACAGCGCATCGATATCGTGCTGTAACATGACCGCGTGATGGTAGACCCTGCGCAGATGTTCCTGCAGATCATTGAAGCGCACCCCCAGGCTTACATCCATGCTCAGGGCCGTCTGATCCCGCCAGGCCCTCAGAGCATCCATCTGGGTATCGATGACAACCTCCAGGCGACGCAACTGCCCCTGCAGGCGGATCATGGTGTGCCAGTCCACTTTTGCCCCGCCCTGCCTGAGCAACTGCTCCTGCCAGTCGATCAATACCTCTGAGGTATCATCTCGATGCTCCAGCAGACCATCGATGATCCGGTTCAGCAACAGATACAGCAGCATCGCATTACTGCTGGGCAGCTTGCGCGGGCTCTCGAGAAAGTGCTCATCCAGCCCAGCGAATCCGAGATGCTGCTGCGATCGTACCGTTACTACCACGTTTTCAGTGATCATAAAGACAATCGGACAGGTGCGTGGAAACTCCACACGGCTATCGTTGCAGATCGCCCGAACGATCAGCAGATCGTAGTCGTCGGTGGCGTCGAAATAGGGGGGATGGGTCTGATTGCGGGTATCGTTGAGGTGCCGTTCATCGATGCGAAAACCCAGGCAGCGCTGCAGCTTCTCGCTCCAGTCCGGGTCGTCACTCATGGCATCGACCCAGTAGAAGCAACGGTCGGGACCGGCCGAGGCACATTCGCTCGCCCGTTCGGGGGGGCGATCAGGGGAAAATTTAATGATTCTCATGGTTTTCTCGGCCGAGATTCTCCCGCCGGGTCTATTTTCCGGATAAGCCTTTTTTGATCCCCTCCTTGAATCGTCGCACCTTCTGCTCATCGCCAATGTCCTGTGCGACGGCATTGAGCAGCTTCTTCACCTCATTACTGCTGATTCGCTGGGGCATCGATTTCATATAATCCTCACACAGCAGCCTGGCGATCGGACCGAGAAATTCCATCGCCTCCCGGGAAAACAGTTCACACACGGCCTGCTTGTCGAAGCTCCTGCCGGTGGCGGGCTCCGCGGGCGAATTCGTGTTTTCCAGCGTGGCAATGACCGGAGGTTCAGCCGCGAAGCTATGTGCCTCCCGGGTGTTGATCGCCCTGAGGATTTCCGGGGTGGTCGGCAGCACCTGCTTGCCGATCGCGAGTTTCAGCAATGGATTGAAGCTCATCCTTCCACGCTCGATTTCGCGAATCGCCCGAAGGGCCTCGACACCCCTGAGTTCCGCAAATGCCAGCCAGCAGATTTCACCCTGGTTAAGCACCATCCGCGCGGACGCGCCACTCTCCAGATTATAGAACACCGTCCCGCTGGACTTATCCCTGCAGAGTGTAACCAGCGCGCGGATGAATCCGCGATGGTCCAGCAAACCCCCGTCGACCATATCGTTCTCCCAGTGAAGCGACTAAGCGCCCTCCTGAATTGCGCCGCAACCTAGCGGTTGAATCGCTCCATGGCCAGGCGCACACTGCTGCCCAGCCGCTCCACCGCCCGGGCCAGGTCGCCCAGTTCATCACCCCGCTCCGTGTCACTGATCTGAAAGTCGAAATTACCGCGGCTGATCGCATCCGCGGCGGCCGTCAACTGGCGAATCGGACGGGTCAGCTGGCGCGCCACCAAAAACGCCACGAGGATGACCAGAATCAGACTGACGAGCATCAGCAAACGGGTCTGCTGGTTGTAGGTTTTCAACGCGGCAAAGGCTTCGTCATAGTCCTGCTGCACCAACAGAATCCAGCCGTGACGGGTCTTGCGCATCTGACAGAACACCCGTTTACCGGCCTCGTTGGTGTAGACCACGGATTCGGCATTATCCACCATCAAGGCGTTATACCCGGGATGATCCAGCAATTTGGTGCGCTCGCTGGTGTATTTGTCGTTGATATGGGAGATCACCCGGCCATCCTGGTCCAGCAGGATCGCGTAGCCGGTCTCTCCGAAGCGGGTGGTGGCGATCTTCTCAGAGATGTCCGCCAGGGACATGCCGATCGCGAGTACCCCCTTGGTGCGCTGATGTTCGTCCTTGATCGGGCTGGAGATGACCAGAGCCGGTTTCCCGGTGGTTTTACTGATCAGGACCTGCTGACCCAGTGGCTGGCCGCCCAGCACCTGACGCACATAACGCCGATCACTGTAGTCCTTGAGCTCCTTGGTATCGCTGCGGGAGATGTTCTGGCCGTTAATATCCACGCTGAAGGCCAGATAGATCCACTCGTAGGTATGCACGATCGATTCGAGGGCCTTTCTCTGCCGCATCCCGTCCATGCTGATCATATTGGGCAATTCGGCATTCTGCTGCATAACCCGGGCATTCATGTCGATCCAGCTTTCGACGTAGCTGCGCAGCTGATCCGCGGTGGACGACAACCGGTTGTCCACATCCTGGCTGATCGCCGCTTCGCTGGCGGCTTGACTGATATACCAGACCACGCCCAGTGGCAGCGCCGCCACCAGTGTCATCACCAATGCGAGTTTGAAAAAAATTCCAAAATGTATCCGACGGTTCTCAGCCATTACTGCTACTCCTGCCTTGAAGTATTCGGTTTGTTATTTTGAGCGAGCGACGCACCCCATATTCAAAACGCACGTGCGTGACTGTTATGGGACGCTTAATTGCCATTCAAGATCATCCACCGGACAGTGACTCCTGCCTCAGCGCGATGAGCGGCAATCGAAAACCTGCGGGATCGTAGCCCTGGGAAGAGATAAAAGGCACCGGCGCAGAAGAGCATTCAATCCAAGGAGAGCGCCGGACACCGTGCCCTGAGTTCGCCGCATGCATAATCCGGCATCCCCTTCGAATGCATGCGAGACTGAAATAAGTTGGTTGGCTCACTGCGTTGGATAGCGTCCCTACTATCACTCCTCACTGTTTCGCGGTGTCCCTACGCGCGACGATCCATAAAGTGCGTTCGAGCGGTTTTCCTGACCGGGGTCTGGGAGGCTCCATTTTAATCCCGGGCGGGAATCCCACCCCTGCCTGAACCCTGGCAAATCGTGTCAATGGGGAAACATTTCACTATTCAAAGTGGTCCTATGTCAATCAATCTCGATGGCAAGTACGCCGCGCACGTAATCGAACAATGTTTATTTATATCATCGGATTAGCCTCGCACCACCCCGGCGGACCGCGATAGACTCATACCCTCCCAGCCACATGGAGACCGCTCACTATGGATCGTAGAACACTCACAACTCTGCTCAGCGGACTGATGATGGCCTTTGTCGCCCAGGCCTCGGAAAAACCTCATTGGAGTTATGCGGGAGAGGGCGCCCCCCAACACTGGGGCAGTCTGTCACCCGACTATTCGGTGTGCGCCAGCGGTCGCAACCAGTCACCGATCAACCTGACCGGCATGCTCGACGCCGACCTGGCGGAACTTCAGATCGATTACCCCAAGACCGCCGACGAGATTGTCAACAATGGACACAGCATCCAGGTCAACGTACAACCGGGCGATTCCCTCACCGTGGGCGGTCACCGCTACGCATTGAAGCAGTTCCATTTTCACTCCCCCAGTGAGAATACTATCGAAGGGGAATCCTTCCCGCTCGAAGCGCATTTCGTTCACGCGGATGAAGCGGGTAACCTGGCCGTGATCGCGGTCATGTATCGCAACGGCGCCGCGAATGCGGAACTGGCCAAGGCCTGGTCGCAGATGCCTGCCCAGGCCGGAGACAAAGCCCGGCTTTCAGCGCCGGTCGACCCGGGCGTGTTGCTGCCCGAAAATCACGATTACTACCGCTTCAACGGCTCCCTGACCACCCCTCCCTGTTCCGAAGGGGTTGCCTGGTATGTGATCAAACAGATCGACAGCGCTTCTGAGGAGCAGATCGAGCACTTTGCACATACCATGCATCATGACAACAACCGCCCGCTACAACCGCTCAACGCACGCCTGATCATCGAATGAACCATACCCGATCCGGGTTTTGGGCAGGGGTCATGCACCGATAGCCGCCGCCAAAGGTCGGCACTAATTTCGCTAGAGCATTTTGTACCCCATGCGCAGTGCCAGGACGAACAAAAACACCGCGAACAGGCGCTTGATCACTCGCTCGGGTAGTTGGTGCGCGAGGCGCGCACCGAGCGGCGCAAACAGGATGCTCGCCGCCACCACGCCGGCAAACGCCGGAAGATTGACATATCCCAGGCTGTACTCCGGCAGGTTTGCTTCATCCTGGCCAGTCATCACGAAGCCCAGTGTCGAGGCCAGTGCCAGGGGCAGGCCAATCGCGGCCGCGGTGGCAATCGACTGTTTCACCGGAACCCCGCACCAGCTCAGGTAGGGCACATGCAGTGCCCCGCCGCCGATCCCCATCAGCGCTGAAATACAACCCACCAGCGCGGAGACCGATCGCAACATTCCGGCGCCGGGCAGACCGCGTCCTGCAGATACCGGTCCCCAGGCCATCTGCATCGACACCAGTATCAGGAAAGCCACGAAACCCAGGGTCAGCCAGTAACCGGGGATCAGGTCTGCCAGCCAGGCCCCCAACAGGGAGCCCACGACCACGCCCGGGGTCATGGTCCTGACCAGGGGCCAGCGCACAGCGCCGCGCCGGTGGTGCGCCCAGATCGATGAGACCGCGGTCAGCGAGATGGTCGCCAGTGAAGTGCCGACCGCTACCTTGATGATGATCTCCGGCGTGACCCCCTGGGCCTCGAATACCAGGGACAGTACCGGTACGATGATCACCCCGCCACCGATCCCCAATAATCCCGCTGCGGTGCCCGCAAGGGCCCCGGCCGCGAGCAGTGTGGGCAGATCCATCGGCTCAGTCCTGTCTCAAGCGGGTCAACAGCGACGCCTGGCGCTGTTCCAGTTCCGCGGACAGGGCGATGCGCCCATCGCACAGGTAAGCCTCGTGGTTGACCACCAGTTGCGAAGCCTGGTAGCGAAAATTGACCATGCAGCCCCAGGAGTCGCGGTTGCCTCTCGGAGTCGGATTGGCGAACAGGTTGATGCGATCCAGACTGGCCCCGTTGGAGAGATGAAAATGGGCCACCGGCTCAAACGCGTGTACGTCCCGCTTCAGCTGCGTCAGGTAAAACAGCACCAGATCCTTCAAAACCTCCTCCAGAACTTCCCTGATCGACGCTTCAGGTTCGCCTTCGAGGAGCCGGTCGATAGCCTGCAACGGGTCATCACTGGCGGTCTCACGGACCAGTTCAGAGGCCCGCTCGCCGAGCGCCAGGCGCAGGCTTTCAGGGGTTTGGCCGTCGACCGGTTCGTGCAGCAATTTCTGCAGCACGGTCCTGAGCTGAGGCACCGGCGAGAGGGTCACGAAACGCTTGACCCCGGGAAACTCCAGGGACAGTTCACTGACCACCTGCTTGATCAGGAAATTACCGAAACTGATCCCTCGCAGACCTTTCAGGGCGTTGTTGATCGAGTAGAACACCGCGGTATCCACGGCCCCGGTATCGGTCACAGGCGCCTCGGGATCGATCAGCCCGGTGACGGAATCGCTCACTTCATGGGTCAGCGCCACCTCGACGAAAATCAGCGGATCCTGAGGCAAAGCCGGGTGGAAAAACGCGAAGCAGCGCCGGTCCGAGGCCAGACGCCGGCGCAGATCGTCCCAACCCTGCATCGGATGCACGACTTCGTAGCGTATCAGCTTCTCCAGGATCGATGCCGAGCTGTCCCAATCGATGCGTTCGAGCCGCAGAAATCCCCGGTTGAACCAGGAAACCAGGAGATGCCGCATGTCATAGTCCACCCCCTTGAGCTCCGGGTGTTCAGCCAGCAGACCGATCAATGTGGCGCGCATGGAGACCAGCACCTCCGTGGCCCCCGGAGCCATATTGAGGCGCCGGAAAAACTCCTGTCGAGGGGGTTCACTGACCTCCAGCAGGCGCTTAAGACTTTCCGGGTCATGGCTGCGGTAGGCCTGCGCGGCCTGCTGAATCTCATGCGGATCGGGATCCAACTCCACTGCAATCATGTGCAGAAATGCGCCTTGCTGGGGCCCATCCATCTCCTGCCAGCGTTGCAGAATCTCCCTCGCCAGGGCGATATTGGAGGCCTCGCCCTGTCCCTCCAACAGCCGATGACACAATTCGGAGTCCGAGGGTTCTTCCCCTTCCGGCTGCTTCAGCCCGATCAGCTCCATGCCATGGTCGGCAACGCTGTTCAACATTCGCTCGAACCAGCCCAGGGCGCTCACAGATCGGCCCCCATAAGCACCTCGGGCAGCCACAGGGCGATTTGCGGGAACAGCATCAGCAAACCAATACCTATCAGGATACACAGCATGAAGGGCAAGGCGCCGAGGAGTACGGTTTTGAGATCCACATCAGGCACGATGCCGTTGATCACATACAGGTTGAGTCCCACCGGCGGAGTGATCAGGCCCACCTCCATGTTCAGGGTCAGCATCACACCGAACCAGATCGGATCGAAACCGGCCTCGATCACGATCGGCACCAGGGTCGGAGTGGTCATCAGAATCACCGCCACCGGAGGCAGGAAAAACCCCGCAACCAGAAGAAACACATTGATGTAGAGCATCAGCAGCCAGGGATTCAGATCCTGTTCAGCGATGAACTCTGTGATTCCCTGGGCAATGTAGAGATTCGACATCATGAAACTGAACAGCCCGGCCATACCGATGATCATCATCAGCATCACCGACTCGCGGGTAGCGGAACTCACCATCTCCCACAAATTGGAGGGCCGCCAGACCCGGTAGATCAGCATCACCAGCAGGATACACACCAGGGCCCCGACTCCGGATGCCTCGGAGGGCGTAGCCACCCCGCCGTACAGGGCCCATAGCACCAGTACGATGATCGCCATGAAAGGCAGCACCTTGGGCAGGATGACGATCTTCTCCCGCAGACTGAAGTGCTTGTCCTCCTCAGTGAAGCGGTAGCCCTTCATGCGGGTGTAGATCAGGGACCAGAGGATAAACAGCCCCATGAGCATCAAACCGGGCAGAAGTCCGGCGGCGAACAGCCGTCCGATGGAGGTCTCGGTGGAGATCCCGTAGACAATCATGGTGATCGAAGGCGGAATCAGAATACCCAGGGTGCCGCCGGCAGCGATGGAGCCGGTGGCGAGGCTCGCCGGGTAGCCCCGTTTACGCATCTCCGGGATACCCATCTTGCCAATCGCCGCGCAGGTCGCCGGGGAGGATCCGGTGAGCGCCGCGAACAGACCGCAGGCACCGATATTGGAAACCAGCAGGCCGCCCGGCACCTTGTAGAGCCAGCGGTCGAGGGCCTCGTAGAGATCCGATCCGGCCCGCGATGCAGCGATCGCCGCTCCCATCAGCAGGAACATCGGAATCGATAGCAGGGCAAACTCATCCAGGGAGGCAAACAGGGTGTCGGCCACCACTTCGAAGGCGCCCGCCCCGTCGTGAAGAAACAGAAAAAGTACCGCAGTGAACCCCAGGGCGAAGGCCACCGGCATACCACTCAAAAGCAACAGCACCAGACACAGCGAGGCCAAAGCCCCAAGCAACAACGGATCCATTACGACGCCTCGGGTGGAGATGAAGGTTCGATACCGAAGGGGTGTTCGCGGCCATTGAACAGGCACACCAGATCGGCCAGATACTGCAGGCTGATCGCCAGAAAACCCACCGGCATCGGCAGGTACACCTTCCATAACTTGGGTCCCCAAATGCTGTCCGATGACCAGCCGGACTCCCAGGCTTCATACCAGAAAATAAAACTGTACCAGGTCAACAGAAGGCACAGGATAGCGGAGGCGGAATAGGCAAACAGGGCGAGCGCGAAGCGCCCGCGGGGACCCAACATCAACGGGATCAACTCAACGTTGACGTGTCCCCGGGTCAACAACACCCAGGGTGCGCCCAGGAAAGTCGACGCCAACAGGGCGTAGGTCACGAATTCGGTCTGCCAGGAGGTGGGAAGATTCAGAACAAAGCGGTTGAACACCATGTGGCAAACCACCAGCACGGCGATCACCAGCAACATGGCGGAAATATAACCGAGCAGCCTGGACAACCCTTCGACGATCTTGAGAAACATCCTCATCGCGGTTATCACCCTGATGTTGTCGCATCGATCACCGCACCGGGACTCCGCCCGGACGCGGGTCCAAAGAACGGATCGATGGACGTGTATGCAAACGTTTCACCGCCGCCCCATTCCCGTCGGGGAACAGGGCGGGAGCAGCGGTCTATTCCACTGACAACGCCATATCCAGCAGCGCGCGGCCGCCTTCCACGTTGTCCGCGAAATCCTTGTAGCTCGAGACGTCGGCAATCTCGCGCCACTTCGCAGCCTGCTCAGCGGTCATTTCGACCACTTCGACACCAGCCTTCTTGAAGGTATCGACCAACAACTGATCCGCGCCCTTGGCGGCATCGGAAGCATACTGCTCTGCTTTACCAGCCGCTTTCATCAACTCCAGTTGCTGCGCAGGAGTCAACTTGTTGAAGCTCTCCTTGGACATCAGGATCGGTTCATACATGAACCACAGGGCATTCTCTCCCGGTGCGGTCAGACATTTCACCTGCTCGTAGATCCGGTAGGAAACCAGGGACGATGAGGAGGTGTTGGCGCCATCGAGTACCCCGGTCTGCAAACCGGAATAGATCTCCGAGGAGGGCATCGAGGTGATGGTCGCGCCCGCCGCCTGGAGCATCTGATTGAAAGCCTTGCCCGCAGCCCGGAACTTCATGCCTTTGACATCCCCGGGTTCCAGCACACACTTGTCCTTGGAGACGAAACCGCCCGCCAGCCAGGTGTCGGCGAGCACCATCACCCCGGCCTCATCCATCACCTGCTTGATCTTGCGCATGTAAGGCGAACTGTTCAAACGCATGGCGTGATCGTGATTCTTCACCAGCCCCGGCATCAGGGTCAGGTTGAATTCCGGATGACGGCCACCCGCATAGGACAAGGGAAACGCTGTGATGTCGAGCTTGCCTTTGGTCATTGCCGCCCACTGCTCTTTCGGCTTGAACAGGCTCTTGCCGGGATAGACCTTGATCTCCACCCCGGTTTCGTTGGCTTCCATATGACGGGCGATCATCTGCACCATCTCATCGCGGATGTCACCCTTGCCCCCCGGCCACTGATGGGATGCTTTCAGTTCAATGGCGCTGGCGCCAGTCGCTGCGCACAGAAATCCTGCGGCGAGCATTGCGCCGGTCATTAGCTTTGGTAGTTGCATGCGGTATACTCCTTGCTGTTTTTTTGAGTTGTGATTATTGACTTTTTCCTGTGAAACTCTGCCGTGAGTGGTTCGTCATCGAACGCTCGAAACTTCCTGTGAGTTGTAGGGATGGCGGGTTACCCGGTCGTGTGATTTGCAAGCTGAGCCGATATGGGTTGACCGGTTTACAGGCTTTTGAAATTCTAAAAAACGCGCATGTTTCGGCGTATTCCAAAACCGGTCGTACGTTCTGAGTAGAATTTCAACCGCCTGTAAAGCCTCGTGTCGAAGCCTTATGGGTAAATACGGCTTCTTAGTTTTTTTAATTCAACAGCCTGGGGCAATACCCCTAATCTATAGTCCGGCATAACCCGCCGTCAAGACATAAGCATTGATCTTCAGGACACCATGAACAATCAAAACCTCTATCTGCGCCTGGTTGGAAACCGCTTCCCGGAGTCCAGTGACCGTCCCTTCCTGATGATGCCCGGCTTGCCAACATTGCATTATTCGGACCTCGACCGGGAAACCGGACGCCTGGCTGCACGCCTGTTGCAACTTGCGGTCAAACCCGGTGACCGGGTCATGGTGCAAGTAGACAAATCCGCACAATCCGTATTGCTCTACCTGGCCTGTCTGCGGGTCGGCGCGATCTATATTCCACTCAACACGGCCTACACTGCGGCGGAGATCGACTACTTCATAGGCGACGCGGAACCGCAGCTGTTCGTCTGTCAACCCGCCAGCCGGGATAGCCTCGCCGGGGTGGCCGAAAAAATCGGCGTGCCCCATCTGCGCACCCTCGGCAGCCAGGGAGACGGGGACCTGCTGGAAGGTCTGGCTGCGCTCGAGCCCACGGACCGGGTTGTGGCACGCACCGCTGACGACATCGCCGCCATCCTCTACACCTCCGGCACCACCGGGCGTTCGAAAGGGGCTATGCTGAGCCACGCCAACCTGCAGTCCAACGCCGAGGTGCTGCATGAATACTGGCAATGGGACGATGCCAATGATGTGCTTCTGCACGCGCTGCCGGTATTCCATGTACATGGCCTGTTCGTGGCACTGCACTGCGCCCTGCTGGGGGGCTCTCCGGTACACTTCCTGAACAGGTTCGAGCCCCACAAGGTCGTCGAGCTGCTGCCCAAGTCCACGGTCATGATGGGGGTTCCGACCTTCTACACCCGGCTGCTTGGAGACCAAAAATTCACCCGCGAGCGATGCCGCAACATGCGCCTGTTCATTTCCGGTTCCGCCCCCCTGCTGGCGGAAACCCACCGGGAGTTCGAGGCTCGGACCGGGTTTCGCATTCTCGAACGCTACGGCATGACCGAGGCCGGCATGATCACCTCCAATCCCTATGACGGGGAGCGGCTTGCCGGCACTGTGGGCTTCCCCCTCCCCGGAGTCTCAGTGCGGATTGCCGACGGTCAGGGACAAGAACTGCCACGGGGTGAAACCGGAGTACTCGAACTGCGGGGCCCGAATGTCTTCAAAGGCTACTGGCGCATGCCGGAGAAGACCGCGGCGGAGTTCCGCGAGGATGGCTGGTTCATTTCCGGAGACAATGCGGTGATGGACGAAACCGGACGGGTGAGTATCGTCGGACGAGCCAAGGATCTGATCATCTCCGGAGGCTACAACATCTACCCAAAGGAGATCGAAAGCGAAATCGACGCCATACCCGGGGTGCTTGAGTCCGCCGTGGTTGGCGTGCCGCATCCGGATTTCGGGGAAGGTGTGGCGGCCGTAGTGGTCAGCGATGGCAGCCGTTCACTGACCCCGGAAGACATCGTGGAACCCCTGCAGGGCCGGCTGGCCCGCTTCAAACAACCCAAGCGGGTGGTGTTCGTCGAGGAACTACCGCGCAACACCATGGGCAAGGTGCAAAAGGCCCAGTTGCGCGAGACCTACAAAGACAGTTTCAAGCCCGCATGACCCCGGCGCAACTCGAGCAGCGCATCCGTCAGGGAATACCACTGGCGGCACACATGGATTTCCGGGTGCTGTCCCTGACCGAAAACAGTATCCGGGTGCGGGGAGGCGCGGCGGAAAACCTCAACGTGCACGGCACCGCATTCGCCGGCTCGCTCTACGCCATAGCCACGCTGGCCGCATGGGGGCTGGTGCGTTCGCGCCTGCCGGATGGTGCCGATCTGGTGATGGCGGAAGGTAATATTCGCTATCTTCAGCCGATTCTGGGGGAGTTGATCGCCGAGTGCCATATCGAATCCGGGGTGTTCGGTCAGTTTCTGGAACAGCTGTCCAGCCGGGGTAAGGCGCGCCTTGAAGCAAGTGCCGAGTTCCCGGGACGCAACGGTCCCGGGGCCTCATTCGAAGGCCAGTTGCACGCCCGCACCCGCGCCGACTGAGACTGACCACCGGTCCTGGAGGCAATCAGCGAACACCGGAATAAAAAACAGCCGCCTGAAACAGGCGGCTGGAAGTGGCGTTCGAAAAGAGGAGAGCTATCTTGGAGAACGTGCTGAGTGTCAGGCCTTTTTGCGGGCAAGCCGCGTGGCGCCGATTCCGGCCAGCCCCAGACCCAGCAACATCAGACTGCTGGGCTCAGGAACGTTGACCTGGAAATTCTGGACGATTTTGTCGCCATGTTCGACCACGTCGACCAGCGGGGCGACGAAGTCCTGACCGATGTAGATACCGGTCGCCTCGACCGGCGAGGTACTCGGAGCGAGATTACTGAAGGTGGTGCTCCAGATGCTGAAGTTCAGTACCGCATAGTACTGGCTGTTCAGACTGAAATCGAAACCGTCGTAGCCGGATCCGGCATGGCCATCGAAGTTGATGATGTCTTCGATACCGCGGTGATCCATGAAGACGTAAGTCGCGTCGATCTGGCTGGCCTCGAAGCGCACATCCACGACACTGCCGTCGGCCAGGTCGGTCAATGCAACCTGACCACCCCAGTCACCCTGGAAGACGGTACCAAAATCGTTACCGGTCCAGCGCACGGACCAGAGATCGTAGGTGTCATTGCTCCAGATGTAGTATCCCGCAGCATTGCTGCCAGCCGCACCGGGCACGGTACCGAAATCCGCAGCCGTCTCACCGCTGTAAATGGGAATGGCCTGAAGCGTCACGCTGAATGCCAGGGCTGCCGTTGCCAGAGCTGCGCGAAAGATCTTTTTCATTGGGTAACCTCGTCTCGAAAAATTTTTATTTCACTAAACGAACCCATGCACCTCCCGTGCCAAAATCAGCAACCCACTTAATTAAAACGATTAATCGTTAAATTCCTGGGAATATTATTCGATCGTGTAAATCAGCCCGACACCCCTCATCCGTTACTGATAGGTCTTCCCCGCATGTTGCAGCCAACCGTTCTCATGCCGCCCGCGCGGATCGTGATGGGTCCAGTGAATGACCCCGCCCTTGTCGTTCCATTCGTACTCACCGTAAAAGCTCACCCGATCGCCCACCTTGAGGCCCCGCAGCCGCTCGGCCAAATCGATATTATGCGCCACCAGAAGGGAGTGCCCGGTATCCAGACGCAGCAGAAATCGCTGATGACGTCGTCCATCCCGATCATCCGCCAACAGCTTGTAGACCACCCCTTCACCCTGCACCTGAACATCACTCTGACGCTTGCGGATCGCTGCCAGCAACGTGGATTCGCTGCTCGGCCGGGAGAGAGTGGCATCTGCTCCCACAGGAGCTGTTGCGTGGTTGTTGAATTGATATCCACCGGCGACCGCCAACAGCGCCAGGATCACTCCGATCGTCGATTGCTTCATCTTGGATAACCCTTTATCAGCCGAGCATCGCGCCGTAACCCCGGGTGTCCGGGTTGCTATCGAGCACGATCTTCATGGCGATGGTCAGCGGCACCGAAAGAAACATCCCCACAGGCCCGAGAATCCAACCCCAGAACACCAGGGAAATGAACACGATCAAGGGTGACAGCCCCAGTCCCTTGCCCATGAAACGGGGTTCGATGACATTACCGACCACACTGTTGATCAGCAGGTAGGCCACCGCAGTCCAGGCGGCCATGGGGGGGCCGAGTTGTATCAGCGCGAGCAGGACAGCCGGTAGCGCGGCTATGATCGAACCGATGTTGGGCACATAGTTGAAGAGAAACGCGAGCATCCCCCAGAGGATCGGATAGTCCACCCCCAGCAAGGCCAGGGAAGCGGAAACCAGAACCCCGGTCAACAGACTGGTTGAGGTCTTGATCACCATGTACCGCTTGATACTGGAAGTGATCGCATCGACCCGTGCCAGGGAGCGCTCGGGGCTCTCCGCGTTGGCTTTCAGCTTGCTCTGGAATGCATTCGCCTCGACCAGCATGAACACCACGGTGATCAGAATCAGAAACGCCTGGGTCAAAACGTTGCCCAACCCGCTCATCAGACGGCCGGCCATGGCCATGATCTTGGACGGATCGAAATAGGTGGTCAGCGCCTGCAGATCGAGATCGATCCCCTGAGCGGCGAGCCAGTTCACCAGGTCAGCGCTTTTCAGCTTCAGATTTTCCTGGTACTTGGGCAGGTTGCTGGTGAAGTCGTTGAGCGACCCGCCCACCAGCCAGGCGATCAGCATGCCGATCACCACGATCATGCCGATCACCACGACCATAGCCAACCCCCCCGGAACCCCTTTGTGCTTCAGATAAAACAGCGGCGGCGCCGCGATCACCGCGATGAACAGGGACAGCAGAAACGGGATCAGCAGGGTATCCGCGGCCTTCATCCCCGCCACGATCACTACGAAGGCGGCGCTGGAGATGAGGAAACGGGCCGTGGGGGTCAGGGCGTTCGCCGGTTCCGACATGCGACGTTCCCGCTATTTGAAAACCGGTATCGGACTGGACAGGTACCAGGTTTCCGCCTCCTCGTCGAAATGCCAGTCCTGCTGATCGGTGATTTCGCGGACCACCTGGCTGTCCTGCAGGACGTATTGAATGATCGCGGTCTGGATCGCCCGGTCATCTCCCAGCATGCTCGGTCCCTGAACCACTTCATAATTGGTCACCTTGACGTTTCTCGAATTCGGATTGATCACAGGATCCTCCCGTGACTCGTCCGGGGTGAGGAAATTGTGCAACTGACTGCCCGAGGACCAGCGTATCGAGCCCTCGTAACGCTTCAGGGTGTCTTGCAGGGTATCCGCCCGCTTGTGCTCTCCCAGGGTCTGGCAGGCGGTGATGAAAATCAGCAGGGGGATCAGGGATAGGATGTGTCTGATCACTACGAACTCCTTGATGGTTACGGGGGCGCATCGGCCCATCGCGACGTTTGAGCCGATACTAACGGGTTTCATCCGGCATGGGTACCGGAGTGCCGGAGGGACCAAGCCTCCCGCCGCGATACCGGCCCTAAACCACCCGGTTGGGAATCACCCCGCGCTGTTCCAGCGCCTGGATGATCTCCGCCACACAGTCATCGACCTCCCGGTTGTCGGTCTTGATGGTGATTTCCGGATTGCCCGGGGCTTCATAGGGCGAAGAGATCCCGGTGAAGTTGGGTATCACCCCGGCGCGGGCCTTCTTGTACAGGCCCTTGACGTCCCTGGATTCACATACATCCAGGGGACAGTCCACGAATACCTCGATGAAATCCCCGTGGGGCAGCAGCCCGCGTGCCCGCTCACGATCCTCACGAATCGGCGAAATGAAGGCAGTCAGTGCAATCACCCCGGCATCCACGAACAGCTTGGCCATTTCCGCAATACGCCGGATATTCTCGGTACGGTCCTCGACACTGAATCCGAGATCCCGGCACAACCCATGCCGCACATTGTCCCCATCGAATACATAGGTGCGACACCCGCGCAGGTAGAGTTCCTCCTCGACCGCGTGCGCGAGGGTCGATTTACCGGAACCGGACAGCCCGGTGAACCAGAGCAGCTTGGCCCGGTGCTTGTTCATTTTTTCACGACGCTCACGGCTTACCGTGGCTTCGTGCCAGACGATATTCTGATCCATGCTTGAAGACACTCAGGCTACTGGGTTGACGCCCTGCGGCCGGTATCGCCACAAAGCGGATTTCGTCTTCACCCGCGACGCCCATCTCGACACAGGGCCTGTAAAAACGGGTCAGACAGGCCCTAAGTTAGCAGAGAAACCCGCAACAACCCAAGGGGCATGGGCAATGAAATATTCCACCAAGCCGGAATAAGTCTCTGCCCCTCCGGGTCAACACTGATACAATGGCGGGCTTTTGCAACCGCCGCCAATCAAAACATGCCACACACCGACCGGGAACCTCTCATTGAAGTCCATCTGGGGGATAGCCGCATCACGCTGCTGGGCACCGCACACGTCTCCCGCAGCAGCGTAGACAAGGTCAAATCCCTGCTCGACAGCGGCCGCTACGATGCCGTTGCAGTGGAACTTTGCCCAAGCCGCTTCAACGCGCTGATCAATCCGGACGCGCTGGACAAGATGGACCTGTTCAAGGTGTTTCGCGAAGGCCGGGTGATGATGGTGATGGCCAATCTGGCGTTGGGCGCTTACCAGCAGCGGCTGGCCGACCAGTTCGGCATTACCCCTGGCGCGGAACAGAAGGAGGCGATTCGCATCGCCCAGGAATCCCACAAACCGTTGCTGCTGATCGATCGTGAGATCAGCACCACCCTGCGCCGTGTAGCCGGCAACCTCTCCCTGTGGAAACGCATGACCCTGTTCGCCGGGCTGATCGCCAGCATCGTGTCGAGGGAACAGGTCACTGAAGAGGAGATCGAGCACCTCAAAGAGGGCGACATTCTGGAAACCACCTTCGCGGAGTTCGCCGAAGACCGCCAGGATCTTTACCTTCCCCTGATCGATGAGCGGGATCGATACATGGCCAACCGGTTGTTGCAGGAGATCGACAAAAACGACCACGAGAACCTCCTGGTGGTGATCGGCGCCGGCCACATGCATGGTATCGCCCGCTATCTGCAACAACCGCTGAGCAGCCCGCCCGGTGAAACCATAGCTCAACTCGATCAATCCCCGCCACCGAGTCGCTGGCCCAAACTGATTCCCTGGATCATCGTGGTGCTGGTGTTGAGCGGCTTCGCGGTGGGATTCTCCCGCAGCCCGGACCTGGGTTGGCAGATGATTGCCGACTGGGTGCTGATCAACGGCGGGTTGTCCGCCCTGGGGGCCCTGCTCGCGGCGGCGCATCCGTTGACGGTTGTCACCGCGTTCATCGCAGCGCCCCTGACCTCCCTGAATCCCGCGGTGGGGGCCGGCATGGCCACGGGCCTGGCCGAAGTGTTCCTGCGCAAACCCACCGTGGCCGACTTCGGTCAGCTGCGCAACGACACCACCACACTGCTCGGCTGGTGGAAAAACCGGGTCTCCCGCACCCTGCTGGTGTTTCTCTTCAGTACCCTCGGATCGGCCGCCGGCACCTATATTGCGGGGTTCCGTATCTTCGACCGGCTGGTGAACTAGGGCCTGTCAGCACGATTGACCCGGTCACCAAATTTGTCGACTTCAGCCGAAGCTAGCCTGTACGCTCCGCCTGCAACACTTCCAGGATCTCCGCAATCCGCCTCTTACGCGCCCGCTGAATCGCGTCACCCAGCAGACGTCCACTCAGCGACGGGCTGACCTGCCGGTTGCCAACCGCCCGCACCTGGGTGAATAGCCGCAGCAGATCATCCCCCTGAGGATACGGACTGTCCGCCATCCCCAGGCGGCCCTGGTGATCGGCCTGGCAGACCCAGACGAACCACTGCATGTGATCGGGCTTGCGGAACGCGTCCAGGCCCTGCATCAGCTCCAGCAGGGTTTTCGGTCGCAGTTCGTAGAAGCGGTGCATCAGGATGTGATACCGGGCGCACTGCCTGGCCACCCTTTCATACGCTGCCGGCGCCTTGAGCCTGTGGCACATACGGGTGACGATCTCGGCGCCGCGTTTTTCATGTCCGTGATGGCTGGGAAGGATCCGTTGCGGGGTGGTGGCCTTACCCAGGTCATGGGTCAATGCCGCAAACCGGACCAGTGTCAGCTCGCTCAGACGACACGCCGCCTCCAGGGTCATCAGGGTGTGCACCCCGCAATCCACCTCCGGGTGCCAGCGGGCCGGTTGAGGCACCCCCCACAAGGCATCGATTTCCGGCAGCACCCGGGCCAATGCACCCCAGTGTCTCAACGCCTCGAAAAAAGGCCCCGGATGGGGCTCCTTCAGGACTTTCAGCAGCTCCTGCCAGACCCGCTCGGGGACCAGCTTATCCAGTTCACCTTCCGAGACCATGACACGGATGAGCGATTCGGTTTCAGGGGCCAGGTGAAAACCGAGCTCAGCATAGCGGGCCAGGAAGCGCGCCGCGCGCAGCACCCGCAGCGGGTCCTCACGGAACGCATCCGATACGTGTCGCAGACGTCTCTCCTGCAGATCCCTGCGCCCGCCATAGGGGTCGATCAGGCCACCCTGATCATCTTCCGCCATGGCGTTGATGGTGAAATCACGCCGGCTCAGATCCTCCTCCAGGGTCACATCGGGATCCGCGATCACCGTCCCGGGCAACGAAGCGGAGCGGCGCAGGGTTCGCGCCAATGCATACTCCTCACCACTCTGCGGGTGGAGGAATACCGGAAAGTCCCGTCCGACCTGTCGATACCCCAGCGCCAGCATCTGCTCCGGCGTCGCCCCGACCACCACGTAATCGCGTTCCCTCACCGGGCGGTTCAGCAACCGGTCCCTGACCGCTCCACCCACTTGGTAGACCTGCATCAGTGCGGGCTTTCAACCAGCCCTGTCAAAGGTTGCCGGTGCTCCGGTGTGTCACGAAACTCAATACCCACGCACATCCTTGAGGCGCTCCCTGGCCGCCTTCAATTCATCCTCAGCCTTCTTTACCCGCTCGAAATATTCCGGGCGTATCCGGCTTCTGCCGCCCACCACGGTCTCACGATCATCTTCACCCATCTCCTGGACCCGCTCCAGGTTCTTCTCGGCCTGGTCAACCGCCTGCTGTGCCACATCGAGTTTCTCCTGGCGGGTTGCCTCCTTCTCCAGACGTTTGTCCCGGGCCTCTTCCATCGCCTTGCGGATCGCCTGATTGCGTTCCTGGGTGTGACGCAGCGACTCTTGCGACGGCCCCTCGTGGATCTCTACCCGCTGAGTCTCGACACCACCTCCCGGGGGGGCGTCCGTATAGGTCACATTGCCCTCGTCATCGACGGTTCGATAGACCTCACCTGCGCTCACAACGAGCGGAATCAATATAAGAGCGATGCTTAGCGTTTCGCGTAGCTTTAACATTACCTTCCCCTGCTCTCAGTCATCGGGTGGAACGGGAATTTCAACAGGCTGTATCTGGTTGGACAACCCGGTTCACCATTCTCTCATACACCCGGGACGGCATCATCCTTGGCGGAGAATCGGAAGCGGTTTCTCCCACGACATGAAAACCAGAAAAAAATGCCTGAATTTAACATCCATCCATCCAATAAACCCACCTTTGGCTGTTAGATTTAGTAACATCAGACAATCGCGCCCCTGAGGAGATTCTTGCATGAACGATTTCGCCGAAAAACGCAGCTTCCACCGCATGGCCGTGAACGGACCGGTCCGATTCCGCCTCAACGGCAATCAGGAGATCTCTACCGGACGCGTGGTCAATCTGAGCGGTAACGGACTGCTCTTCACCTGCGAGCAGGAGATTCCCGCGGACACCCGCATGGCGGTGCTGATCACTCCCAGCCAGACGATCACCCCACCGTTGGCCGCGGAGGTCGATGTGTTGCGCAGCGACCCCGTGGAGGCGGAAGGTTTCCAAATCGCCTGCCGCATCGTGAAGATCCTGCCGGACCACGAGGTCGGCCCGGACTTCCTCTGATCTCATCCCCCCGGCGAGCGACCGGGTGCGGCGCGCCGCACCCGGTGCTTGCGGTTCAGTTCTTGTATTTTTTGTGGCAGGCCTTGCAGGTTCCGCCGGTCTTCTTCAATGCAGCACCAATGGCGTCCTTGTCACCCCCCGCCACCGCACTGTTGAGCGCCTTCGCCGCCTCGCGCAGATCCTGATACTTGCTCTTGAAATCGTCGAAATCGAGCCAGATATCCGGTAACGCATCGCTCTCATCCGATTCGGAGTCGGTGGGGAATCCACTCAGCAGATCCAGTTGAGTGGCTGCCTGCAGATCCCCCGCCATAACCGCGAGACGATCCGCATCGTAGGGCTTAGCCCCCTTCATCATCTCGCTCATGCCTTTCATGTTCCAACTGTATACGCCCATCACACCCTGACGGTATTCCACGGCCTTCTCCAGCTCCCCCGCATGACTGGTGATGCCAGCCCCACACAGCAACAGGGCCGTGGTGGTCAGTACGGTGGATTTAAAGCGGAACGGTATTTTCTTCATGGTGATGTCCTTGTGTATTTCTTGATATTGATGAATTCTATGCTTTCAAAATGAAGACCAAAGCTTTTTTTGGGGTACAATAGCCTGCCTGATCCAATCCTGTCCGGTAAACACCAAATCGATCGATGAGCATGCAGCCTACTGCGCGGATTCGTGAAATCCCCTACAACTATACCTCGTTCTCAGACCGGGAGATCGTGATCCGGTTCCTCGGCAAGCCGATGTGGGCACTGATCGAGGAGTTACGCGGCAGCCGTCGGACCGGACGCTCGGCACGCATGCTGTTCGAGATCCTCGGCGACATGTGGGTCATCAACCGCAATCCCTACCTGCAGGACGACCTGCTGGACAACGACCAGCGTCGCCAGGCTCTGATCAATGCCCTCAACCATCGGCTGGACCAGTTCGGCGCACGCACCAACAACAACCAGAAGGCGGAACAACTGCTCGCCAGCACCCGCGAGGCCGTCGATCGTTTTGCCCGGCAGTTCGAAGACCTGCTGACACTGCGCCGGCGTACCCGGCAGAACCTGATCGGCCTGACCCGGGCGGACAACATCGACTTCAGCGGATTCGCCCGGGTCTCCCATGCCACCGATGCCACCGACTGGCGGGTCGAGATCCCCTTCGTGGTGATCACCCCGGACAAGGAGGAGGAGGTGGCGCCGATTGTGCGCGCCTGCATCGATTCCGGCCTGACCCTGATCCCCCGCGGCGGCGGCACCGGCTATACCGGCAGTGCAGTCCCCCTGGATCCGCATACCGCGGTAATCAACACCGAAAAGCTGGACAGCCTGGGACCGGTCGAGACCCTGCAACTGCCCGGGGTTAGCGAGCCGGTAGCCACCATTCGCAGTGGCGCCGGAGTGGTGACCCGGCGGGTCTCCGAGGCGGCGGATGCCCTCGGACTGGCGTTTGCCGTGGACCCCACCTCCCAGGACGCCTCGACCATTGGCGGAAACATCGCGATGAACGCCGGGGGCAAGAAGGCGGTGCTTTGGGGCACCACCCTGGACAATCTCGCCAGCTGGCGCATGGTCACCCCGCAGGGTGAATGGCTGGAGATCGAGCGGCTCAACCACAACCTGGGCAAGATCCACGATCAAGCCGAGGTGCAATTCCGTCTCACCCGGTATGCCAGCAACGGCAAGACCCCACTCGGAAAACCCCGGTTGCTGAGCATGCCCGGCAAGGCCTTCCGCAAGGCGGGGTTGGGCAAGGACGTGACCGACAAGTTTCTCTCCGGCCTGCCCGGGGTGCAGAAAGAGGGCTGCGACGGCCTGATCACCTCGGCCCGCTTCGTGCTTCATCGCATGCCCAGTCAAGTGCGCACCCTGTGCCTGGAGTTTTTCGGCACCGACATCGGTCGGGCGGTGCCTGCCATCGTCGAGCTCAAGGACTACCTGGATGGCCACGAGCAGGTGCTGCTCGCCGGCCTCGAACACCTGGACGAGCGTTACCTCAAGGCGGTCAAATATTCGACCAAGGCCGCCCGCCGTGAACGTCCAAAGATGGTGTTACTGGCAGACCTGGCGAGCGATGATGAGACCCGCCTCGAGACCGCCGCCGCCGAGGTGGTGCGCATGACCCAGGCCCGGGAAGGTGAGGCCTTCATCGCCAGCAGTCCCGAGGCACGCCGCAACTTCTGGCTCGACCGGGCCCGTACCGCGGCGATCTCCGCCCACACCAATGCCTTCAAGATCAATGAGGATGTGGTGATCCCCCTCGACCGCCTGGCCGAGTACAGCCGCGGTATCGAGCGTATCAATATCGAGGAATCGATTCGTAACAAGATCGCCATTGCGGATGAAGTCGCAGCATATCTTGAAAGTGACCACTCACTTCTGAAACCTGATGACGACGCCGAGGCGAGCGACGAGAACCGCACTATCCTGCAGGCCAAGCTGACCCTGGCGCAACGCGCGGTCGAACAGGCACGCAGCCGTTGGCGGGCGCTGCTCGACCATCTGGACGAACCCGCGTCCCAGCATCTGAGCCTGCTCCAGGAGGTGGCCGCGGAGCGGATTCAGGTGGATGACCGGGTACTCGACCTGCTTTTGCGGCGTGACCTGGTGGTCTCCTATCGACAGGATGTGGCGCGCCGCCTGGACGAGGCTTTTCCCGGTCAGGATGTGCGCCGGCTTCGCCACGCCCTGCGCGAGATCCATACCCGGCTGAGGGACGCGCGTCTGTTTGTCGCGTTGCACATGCATGCCGGGGACGGCAATGTGCACACCAACATACCGGTGCACTCCGACAACTACGCCATGCTGCAACAGGCGGATCGGATCGTCGATCGGATCATGAAGCTGGCCCTGAGCCTCGATGGGGCGATTTCCGGCGAGCACGGCATCGGTCTGACCAAACTGCAATACCTGTCGGAGGAGAAACTCGAATCCTTCGCGCGTTACAAACAGGAGATCGACCCCCAGGGGCGTTTCAACCGCGGCAAACTGATCGCCGGGGCGGACCTGGAACTGGCCTACACCCCTTCGCTGAGACTCCTGGAACAAGAGGCCATCATCCTCGAGGAGAGCGAACTCGGCATCCTCAACGACGAAATCAAGCACTGTCTGCGCTGCGGCAAATGTAAACCGGTCTGCATGACCCACATTCCCAGGGCCAATCTGCTCTACTCGCCGCGCAACAAGATCCTCGCTACCGGCCTGATCATCGAGGCGTTTCTCTACGAGGAGCAGACCCGCCGGGGTATTTCCCTGCAGCATTTCAATGAGATGAACGACGTGGCCGACCACTGCACGGTATGCCACAAGTGCGAGAATCCCTGCCCGGTGAACATCGACTTCGGCGAGGTGACCACGCGGATGCGCAAGATTCTCGTCGACCGGGGCAAGAAGCGCTCAAGTCTCGGAGCCCGGGCGGCGATGACCTTTCTCAACGTCACCCATCCCACCGCCATACGCTGGCTGCGAAGGGGTATGGCGGAATGGGGTTTCAAGGGGCTCAATCTCGGCCACGCCCTGGCAGGACGCCTGGGTCTCCTCAACAGCCGGGAAAAACCGCCCCACGCAACCACCGGCCAACCCAAGCCACAGACCCTGATGGTGGAGATGCTGCAGACCTCGATCCGGGTCCAGCCGCCACGCCAGACCCTGCGCGACGCGATCGGCCTGGACGACCCCGCTTCGGTGCCGATCCTGCGTAATCCGGCCAGGATCAGTGACGACAGCGATGCAATCTTCTATTTCCCCGGTTGCGGTTCGGAACGGCTCTATAGCGAGATCGGTCTGGCAACCCTGGCGATGCTCCACGAACTGGGCGCCGAGACCGTACTGCCCCCCACCTACCTGTGCTGCGGCTATCCCCAGTCCGCGGCGGGCCTGCATGCGCGGGGACGCCAGATCAGCACGGAAAACCGGGTGCTGTTTCACCGCATCGCCAACACCCTCAATTACATGGACATCAAGACCGTGCTGGTCTCCTGTGGCACCTGCATGGATCAGCTGCTGCAGTACGAGTTCGAAAAGATCTTTCCCGGCTGCCGGTTGCTCGACATCCACGAGTACCTGCTGGAGAAGGGCGTGCATCTGGATGGCCGGCAACAGACCGAATACCTCTACCACGATCCCTGCCATACCCCGATCAAGCACTACAGCCCGATCCAGGTGGCCTCCTCGCTGACCGGCAAACCGGTGCTGCTCAGTGATCGTTGCTGCGGTGAGGCCGGCACCCTCGGCACCAGCCGCCCGGATATCGCCAACCAGCTGCGCTACCGCAAATCCGAAGAGCTGAATAAGGGGATCGATGCCCTTCAGGCCCGCCAGGAGGATCCGCAGATACCGATCAAACTGCTCACCAGCTGTCCGGCCTGTCAGCAGGGCCTGAGCCGCTATACGGACCAGACCGGCCTCAAACCGGAGTACCTGGTGCTGGAGCTGGTACGCCAACGCCACGGGGAACACTGGCAGCAGCAATTCGTGGATCAGTTGCTCAAGGACGGCATCGAGCGGGTGCTGGTGTAGACCTTCGTCTCGTCAGTTACCCGGTCAACCGTCAGCCTGACTCAGCGCATAAATCCCCAGGTTATCCAGGGCCACCCGATTTTGCGTGCCTGGGTGCTTGAGGGATAATCGAATGCAATCCGTAACGCCCATTCCCAACCGGCGCACGGCGCGAGCTTTAGAATTTCCGCTTTCTACCCATGCAGTGTCAAACCGCCGGGTTGGTGGTACGGGGCGATCCCCTGGCGACTACCCGGAAGGGTTGCGGCATCTCACGAGGAACATGCCAACATGAAAGACCGTTTTACCAAGGCCTGCGTGAAGCAGGACAAGTCCCTGCGAAACCGGGTGCGGCTGCTCACCACACTCCTCGGGGAGGTGCTCTACGAGCAGGTCGGGAAAGACACCTTCACCGTGGTCGAGCGCTTGCGCAAGGGTTACCTGAAGTTGCAGAAGAAGCAGGACCCGGAACTCAAGGAACGCCTCACGCGTCTGATCCAGAGCCTGGAACCGGAGACCCTCAGTGCGGTGGTGCGCGCCTTCAGTATCTATTTCGTGCTGGTCAATATCGCCGAAGAGGCCTTCATGCACACCCAGAGACGACGCATCGCCGGCAAAGGCGGGGAACTCTGGGAAGGTTCCTTCGACCATACACTGCGCGAATTTCGCGCCCACAACATCACCCCACAGGGGTTGCAGAACATCATCGATGACTCGGCCTATATTCCAGTCTTCACCGCCCACCCCACGGAGGCCAAGCGGCTGGTCATCATGAACCTGCTGCGACGCATCTTCGTCACGAGTGAAGTCCTTGACGCACCCCGCAGGACCCTGGATCAGCGCCCGGATACCATTCGATCCCTGAAGACCCAGATCCAGACTCTGTGGAAAACCGAGGAGGTGCGCGCGGTGCGTCCCGAAGTGCACAACGAGATCCGCCTCGGCCTGCACTATTTCAATCGCAGCCTGTTCGACGCCGTGCCCCTGGTTTTTCGCCGCCTGCAGGCAGGCATAGAACGCATCTACCGGGATCACGAAGGCTACCACGGGGTGCAGCTGCCTCCGTTTATCCGCTTCGGCTCCTGGATCGGTGGAGACCGGGACGGCAACCCATTCGTCACCCCCCAGGTCACCCGGCACGCCCTGGCGCTACAGCAGCAGAACATCCTCCGGGAGTACATCAGACGGGTCGACGAACTGATCTCGGAACTCACCTTTTCGATCCGCTTCTGTACCCCCAACTGGTCGTTCAGCGAAAGCCTGAAATCCGACAACGAGCAGTTCAGCCTGTTTTTCCAGGAGGATCCACGGCGCTTCATCGATGAGCCCTATCGGCGCAAGCTCTACATCATCCGCGAGCGCCTGCGCCAAACCCTCGCGGCGGTCGATCCGGATTCCCCCCAGCCGAGAACCGAGGTGACCGGCGCCTACCCGAATGCCCAGGTATTCCAACGCGACCTGAAACTGATCTCCCAATCCCTGCTCAGTCATGGCGACGGTCATTCCGCTGGAGGGCGCCTGAAGGATTTGATCCATCTCTCCGAGACCTTCTGCTTTCACCTGGTCAGTCTCGACATTCGCCAGGAATCGACCCGTCATACCCAGGCGGTGGCGGAGATCCTGGCGCTGACCGGAGAAGCGCCGGACTACCACAACCTGGACACCGCCGGACGCCTCGAACGGCTCGCCTCACTGATCAGCCGGGAACAGCCCCCGGCGGTATTCGAGCGTTCCGCGCTGAGTGAGGAGACCCGCCAGACCCTGGAGGTATTCGAACTGATCGCCGAGAGTCGCCGGGAGATCGGCCCCCGGGCCATCGGCCAGTACGTGATCTCCATGACCCACCAGTCGAGTGACATCATGGAAGTCGCCTACCTGGGCAGCCTCGCGGGCCTGCTCGGCATTGATCAGGGCAACTGGTACAGTCACCTGGAGATCTCCCCCCTGTTCGAGACCATCGATGACCTGAAGCGCAGCGAGACGATCCTCAAGGAGCTCTTCGAAAATCCCTGCTACCGGCAACTGCTGGCCGCCAACGAACAGCGCCAGGAGGTTATGCTCGGTTATTCCGACTCGGCCAAGGACGGGGGTATCCTGGCCTCGGCGTGGAACCTGTATCAGACTCAACAGCGCATCATCGCCCTGGCCGAGCAGTACAGCCTGCGCTGCCGCCTGTTCCATGGCCGTGGTGGTACCGTGGGACGCGGTGGCGGCCCCACCCACCAGTCGATCCTTGCCCAGCCCCCGGGTACCGTGAAGGGCGAAATCAAGTTCACCGAGCAGGGTGAAGTGCTCTCCTACCGTTACGGCAACCGGGAAACCGCCATCTTCGAACTCACCATGGGTATCACCGGGCTGTTCAAGGCCAGTCAGGGCGTAGTCCGCCAGGTGGCCCCGGTGAATGACCAGTTCCTGCAGATCCTCAGCGAAGTCGCAGAACTCAGCGAACAGCAGTTTCGCCGTCTCACGGAGCAGACCCCGGGTTTTCTCGACTATTTCTACGAGGCCACCCCGGTCAGCGAGATCGCCCAGCTGAACATCGGTTCCCGCCCCTCGCACCGTGCCAAGGGCAACCGCTCAAAATCCTCGGTGCGGGCCATCGCCTGGGTCTTCGGATGGGGTCAGGCGCGCCAGGGCATCCCCGGATGGTATGGCATTGGCAGCGCCCTGGAGCGCTGGCGCAAGAACAAGCCGGGCCGGCTCAAGCATCTGCGCCGCATGTACCAGGAGTGGCCCTTCTTTCATGTGCTGCTCAGCAACACCCAGATGGCGCTGTGCAAATCCGACATGAACATCGCCTGGGAATACGCCTGCCTGTGCCAAGACAAAACCAGTCGGGAAACGATCTACAACGATATCCGCGAGGAGTTCGAGCGCACCAACCGCCAGGTGCTGGAGATCGCCCAGATCGATGAACTGCTCGACGAAGATCCGGTGCTGCAGCAGTCGATCAAGCGGCGCAATGCCTACCTCGGCCCCTTGAACCATATCCAACTGGAAACACTCAAGCGCTATCGGAATCCGAAACTCAGCGATGAAGAGCGGGATCTTTGGCTCACCCCCCTGCTGCGCTCGATCAACGCCATTTCAGCGGGACTGCGCAATACCGGCTAGTCTCCTGCCACGCCTGTCAGCCATCCGGCCCCCCGTTGCGGATGGCTGACCCCCTTCCCGGGGCTTCACCGGTCAACCCGAGCGTTTCCGGGTTGACCAAACTGTGCGCCAGTACCTCGATTTTTCCTGCCGTCAGCCGATCAATCGGGTCATCAACCCGAATCCTGGTAACCACGGTATGTTGATCAAGAAAAGCCCCTCCCTGCTGTACGCCCTTGCACTCTGTTTTGTCCTCAGCGCCTGTGGTGGCGGTGGATCGGGGGACTCGGATACAACCGCTGACAACAGCACCGGAGACACCTCCCAGGATGATGGGCAGCCCGCGACGGACAATCCCCAGGATCCGGTGGACGAAACCCAACCCGGCGGTGACGAGTCCCAGGATCCTGTCGAACAGACCCCGCCGGCGGCGGATGACGACACGACGACACCACCCGCTGACGAGACACCCGCTCCGGCGCCGGAGCCGGCACCCGAACCGGAGCCTGAGCCGGAGCCCGAGACACCGGTGAACAATCCCCCCGTGGCAGACATCCAGGGTGACGCTGAGGTCATTTCCGGCGCCACTCTGGTACTTGACGGCAGCGCCTCGAGCGACCCTGACGGCGATACCCTCAGTTATCAATGGACCCAAACCCAGGGTGACCCGCTGAGCCTGCTCGATACCAGCGCCCCAACCCTGACCCTGATCGCCCCGGAGGTCACCGAGTCGACCCTGTTCGGGATTCAGCTCAGTGTCAGCGACGGCGCGGACACGGACAGCAGCGAATTCCAGTTCACCGTGGTCCCGCCGGCCGACACCACACCACCCGCGGTCGCGACCCAGTCTCCTCAACCCGGGGCCGTGGATGTTTCCACAACCACCCAGGTCCGGGTGAGTTTTGATGAAGCCCTGGATGCGGGTCAGCTCCCGACCTCGAGCCTGCAACTTCTGCAGTCAGGAATTCCGCTCGATGGCAATCTCGACTACGATGCCGACACCCGCACCCTGATTTTCACCCCTCTGGCCGCGCTCGACCCGGGCACCCTCTACAGCGTCGCGCTGAGTGATGAACCCCGGGACCTGGCGGGCAACCGGGTCAGTCCGGACAACTGGCAATTCACTACCGGCAGCGCCTACAACCTGGGCGCCACCAGTCAGCAGACCATGGATCAGTGCATGTCGGTTATGGACAAGGAGATGCTCACCCTGGTGAACAATGCACGGGCGGTGGCGCGGCTTTGCGGGGCGACAAGCTATCCGGCGGTACCGCCCCTGGCCTGGAATTGCGCCCTTGAAACCGCAGCCCAGAGTCACTCCGACTCCATGGCACTGAACGATTTCTTCAGCCATACCGGACTGGACGGGTCGAGTGCCGGGGATCGTATCACTGCCGCGGGTTACATCTGGCGGGCCTACAATGAGAACATCGCCGCCGGATACACCACGCAGGAACAGGCCATGGACGCCTGGTTGGCAAGCGACGGACATTGCGCCAACCTGATGAGTCCCAGCGTGACCGAAATCGGCACCGGCGTGGCGGAAAATCCCAGCGCCCAGTACCGGATCTATTGGACCCAGGACCTGGCGGATCACCAGTAACCCGGGATCTTCCGTTCAAGCGGGCGCAAACCGGGTCAACCTGGAGGGCTGAGCCTCAGACTCAGGTTTCCGCGGGCGGTAGCAGCAGGTCCTCGAGAAAGTAGGCGGACAGGGAGGCGCGCCCACTCAGTTTGGCTTTGCGGTAGATCGCATGGGCCTGCTGGCGGATGGTCTTCTCACTCACATCCCGCATCACCGCGATCTCCTTGTAGCTCAATCCCTTGAGGATCAGCATGCCTACTTCTCGTTCCGCATCGGTCAGTTCCCACAATGCAAACTGTTCGGCGATGCCTTGACTGAGCCCTTTGATCAAACCGCTCATGCCGTTGCGCCACTGCATCCCTTCCACCCGGGCGGTTTCCAGGTCCCGGATCAGCAGCATCTGGGTCTCACGATGGGTACGGAACTGCTCGGTCAAGCGGACCATGCCCACCGCGATGATCACGATCAGGGTTGGCTGAATCATCTCCAGAAATATCTCCCCCGGGGTCAACTCCGGATCCTCGAGGATTTCCAGTGCCATGAGAAACACGCTGCCAAGTATCACCAGCAGAATGTTGGTCAGACTGCTGAACTTCCGAATAAGGTTACTCATGATGCCCATCTCTTTGTCTTGAACGTATCCGGTGGGTGAAGCCGTATACGGCTTCACCCACCCCCGTTACCCCTCAGCATCAGCTCGATGCCAAACCATCACATATGCCGGCAGGCAAGCAACCGCTTATTCACAGAAGACCCCCGGGATCAACTCGCACAAGGTCTCGTTGAGCACCTCAGGGTCGTCGATTTCGCATGCTGGGCTCTGCAGAATATCCAGCGAATCACCCACGCAAAGCAGTTGATCGACGGCTTCCGTCAACTCACCATCCTCCACGCTCTCCGCGAGCACGAAGCCTACCCCGGGGATATAGTATTTGAACTCTTCGACTTCAGGTTCCAGCGGAGTGAAATCATGGGTCATCAGACAGCCCCCCGCATCCGCACATGAGAAGGCCTCATTATCGCTATTGGGTAGTGCCGCATGATCCACATACTCAATGATGTCTTCCGCTTCGCCCAGCGAGAATTCCTGTCGATGTGCAACCCCGATCTCCGGCATGGCCATCATCAGGACACCCGCCTTGGCCTCATCCCGGCCGGACTCGAATGATCCATCCAGGTCGACCAGCACACCCTCTTCGTAGTTTCGCGACAATTCACCGCAGTAGTATACGTTTCCGTCGCTGTCCTGCGCGACCCAGTCATCAGTAACCTCCACCGGCTCGTATGAAATTTCCCCCGTCTGATCATCCTCTTCGGCGATCAACACCACGTCCACCACCACCCGGCATTCCACACCTTGAATCTCACGGGTCTCATCGGTCACATGAATCACATCGGTCTCTTCACCCTCATCCCCGGCGCGCAGCACATAGGTGTGCCCGGCAATCAGGGATACGTAGGGATTGGCGGTCGAGGCATCGACCTCATCCGGGTGTATGAATGTAATGGACGGGTCGGTCAAAGGATCCACGGCATAGCGGTCCTCATCAAGCAGGTCACAGGCATCTCTCCTGGCAGCGAACTGCTCCCTGCAATACGAATCATCTTCTCGCAACGCCTGTTTCGCTTCCTGTCCACAGGTTCTCCGGTCTGACCGGTCGTCCAGATTCTCGCAGTTCGCCAGTGCCGTCTTGTAGTCATCCCGCGCATCCGCGTAACACGCCTGATGCATGAGATGAGCCGTCTGTTCGCAACCACCTGCCAACAGTTCATAGGGCATCAGAAGCGCGGTCATCGCACACGCCGCGGCCGGTAAAATGGTACGCTGAAAATTCATGGTTTCGTTCCTCTTGGTGTTGTTCATTAGCATGCACGCTTCACAAAGACCCCCCTTCAGGGACCGGACTGATTCATGACTCAAACATCGCCTCAGCCATTCATGTGAAGTCACATAATGAATACACACCACTCACCCGCCAGACTATAGAATCATTGTCCAAAGTACTTTTGTCTCATATCATAACCTATTGTTTTATTAATAATTAATATCTATCAGGCGGCAAATTACGGGTTCTGTCCTGGATGCTTTTCGGGATCGAAACCCTTCTGCCAGACCGCCTGAACGAGCCAGCGAAACACATAGAACAAACGTCCTATAAGGTGTTTCTGTGCCGCTTTTCCGGTTGCAGTCAAAGCCAATTCCGTGCAGGGTGAATTTTGTAAAGCACGCGGTTTTTGAACATCTTCATCCAAGCCGACCAACTATGCCTTGTACTTCAATCTCAAGCGCCAGGTTTTGCGAATCCTCGGTTGCCGCCCTGTTCATGCTGTCCTGTCTCTCTACGGGGCTGATGGCCGAACAACTTCCCGCGACAGATGATGACGCCATCAATGAGGACTCGGAACGCGCCGGAATCTACCGCACCCCGCGGGAACAACGGGAAGCCGGTTTACAGCGGGAATTCAGCGAATGGCTGCGCTTTTCAGGACTTCTCGAAGGAGAGGCCCTGTCATACCGGCAGCAATACAACACTCCGGCTCTCGACAAGACGGTACGGGAACAAGCCGCGACCCTTCAGCTCGGCTTCATCGCCGACCTGTACGAATGGGCCGAAGCGGAAGTGGTTTTCGAATACGACTCGGATCCCGATGAGATCGTTGTGGAAGAGGCCTTCATCACTCTGGATTTCGAACCGTTTGAGCTGAGTTTGGGCAAGCAGTACACGCCCTTTGGTCTCTACTACAGTAATTTCATAACCGGCCCCATGCTCGAGTTCGGCGAGACCAGCGCCAGGCATGTGGCGCTGGCGAATTATGGATCGGACGATAGTTTCGATCTGTCGATCGCTGCTTACAAGGGATGGGCTAACCAGCAGGGAAGGCATGATTCCTGGGACTGGGCGATCGGATTCGAACACGCCCCCCTCGAGGGCCTGTTATGGGGACTCAGCTACCAGACAGATCTGGCTGATTCAGATGAACGACTCCTGGAGGATGATCGCTATGTGAACCGGGTACCCGGTTTCAGCGGCTTCATTTCTGCCTATTCGGATGCGTTTGGCTGCTCATTCGAAATACTGGGGGCGCTGCGCGACTTTCAAGAACTGGATCCCGAATTCAATCATCCGCGCGCATGGAACCTGGAGTTCGCCTACTTTCTTCCCGGCACGGATTTCGAGTACGCAATCCGCCTGGAGAAGAGTCAGGAGCTGGAGGATGAGCCGGAGGTACGGTATGGCATGGCGACGACCTGGTACGTAAACCATCAGATCATCTTCATGCTCGAATTTCTGCACGGTCGTTACAAAACCATGCCGCAGGATCCCGAGGACGAGGATTTCGAAGCCGCAATCGAGCGGGTCAACGCGCTCAACGCGAAACTGTCCATCCAGTTTTAAACCCGTGTTGCAAAAACGGTGCGGCGCAAAAGGCTGGTTGGCCCGTTCAACGGAACGCTATCCGTTCAGCAGGGAATCCCGCAGATGCTGCAGCGCCGCGAATCGTGTGCGCGCCAACTTCCAGACCTCGTCATCATTGGCCTTTTCCAGCAGGCTTTCCCCCTGATCACACAGCAGGCTCAATTGCTGGTGGTCGAACAGGTTGATCGCGGCCTGGAAATCCTCCTCGGAGGCACTCAACAGAACCGGTAGCAGTTCATCGTTCCGAATCAGGGAGTCCGGGTCCAGAAGATCCGCCACCAAAGGGGTTTCCAGCAGTTCGTAATGAGCCGACCTGGCCACTTCCTCGTTCTGCAACTCCTGATGAGCGACCGTATCGTTGCCGGCCCCCTTCCAAACCGAACGCATGATCACCTCGACCAGTTTACGGATCGCCTGCTTGTTGGGGGTCTGATCATCGGCGAGTCGACAGGCCTGTTCATAGTACTTGTCGAGCCTTTCCTTCAGCTCCAGGATCACCTCGCTTTGTTCGTGCGGTCCCAGTGACACGGCCTCGCCGACCAATTTGCGCAAATCCACGATGTAGGCGACCAGCTCTTCATGATCGAGGCGCTGGGCTTCCGTCAAGGCACTCTGGGTCAGTTGCCGATCCTGTTCCGCAAACAGCGGGTTATTGTATTTGCGCATCGCATGACGCTCGTGCCGACCCGGCATCTGGCTGAACAGCAGATTCATCTTATCCTCTGATCCTCGTCTCTGGCCTGACTCATCCCCTATTTGTACCACGAAAAAGGCTTCTACAGACGGTTTTGCCAGGAACACAGCCCGGGCTCATGCGGCAAATCGTCATGTTTGCGACCCTACGGCTGTCATAGTGCAGATCCAGTCTCTCGACTCAGGGGCGGTCCGACGCTCGCATCGGACCTGTCTATTCCGGACAGGTACAGCTCATAACCCTTGAAAGATTTCAAAATGACCATACATTTCTTTGACTTAGGTCAGTTCATGCGGGCCAGTGAACGATTACGCTGTGGTCTGCCCTGTAATACTGGGTCGTATGACTTACCGTCACTGTTGCGGTCTCATCGATTGAGACGCTTATGTTTGTCCAAGTCAAAATTCGGAGGACTTCGCCATGTTAGGTAGTGACAAAGCCATTTTGGGCGCTCTCGCCATTCTCATCCTGGGTATCGTGATCTCTGTGATGATCGGCTGAACCGATCAGGGCGGGGTCAACCCGCCCTGATCCGTAGACTGCCTCTTCACGCGGCGTTCGCTCAGGACGCCATGGTCCGCTTGAGAAATCCTGCGGTGACGGTGTCCATGGTCTTCACATGGGTGTCGAACCAGGGCAGCCACACCTCATAGAGATAATTCACCAGGGCCGACAGATCCCGGTCGTCCCGCCACGCCTGTTCAACCCGATTCAGTTGCACCAGAGCCTGGTCATGTTCGCCCTTGTGCACCGGGAAAGGCGGAAATTTTTGCGCCTTCATGAGGCGGTTTTCACCTTCGAAATGTTCCCGGGTATGCGCGATCCAGGCACTCAGGGCCTGGCTGATCGCCGCCTCATCCCCCCGGCCCTCCATTGCGGAATGCAACTGCGCCCCGAAGGCATTGACCAACGCGACCTCCTCGCGGTGCACCTCGTTCATCAGTTCCAGTTCGACCAGCGGCATCTTGTCGGGATCCACAACCGGTAATTTGTATTCACGCACGGGCTTCTCCACTAACCATGATTCGGGGCCTGTTATGACCCAAGGCGGGGCATCTTACTGCAACGATGCAAGACTGCCATTGACGGTCATCAAGGGACAGTACGCACTGTATCAAGCGGACTCCAGCGCACGACCCCCTGTCAAGCCATCATCGATAACCCCGGTACATCAATGAAACTGTGAACCAGGACTGACTATCGATCAGGCGACTCCCATACACTGAAACCGTTTCATCTGTAGTCAGGGAAGCAGTAATGGAGGACCTCATGAAACAGATCGCAAGAATCTTCGGCTTGCTTATTGCGCTGGGACTGTCGACCGGATCCCACAGTGACCCGCTCACGCAAGGGTCAACCAGCGCTACCCTGCCGATCATCGCAACCCTAACCCAGCCACCCGCCACACCGATCTCTTCCGATATCATCAGTGATGACGCAGAACGCCTGCGCTGGTCTGACCAGGTCGAACTGGCGCCCGATTATCAAGAGTACTGGGTATCCCCGGATACCGTACCCGGAACCGGTAGCGGCACCCGGTCCGATCCCTGGAATCTCTACGACGCATTGAAAAAACGCGGCGCCATCCAGGACAACAGTATCATCTGGCTGCAATCCGGCGACTATGTATCACCGATTGCCGAGCGCTTCGCCAACGGCGATGAAATTCGCGCCTGGCCAGTGACCCTGCAGGGCAGCCCGGGACGCGCCATCCATATCCGGCCCGAACGGGACGCCGAGGTGCGCATCGACGGCGGGCTCTATTTCAGTTGGCCCAACACCGGAGATCATGTTTCGGTGTGGGACCTGGAGATGACCGCATTGCCGGGCGATGCCTGGCGCCGCTTCAATCCTGACTTCTACATACCGGGCACGAACAGCACTGAAATCGCCGCTTCCATCTCTGATGCCGGTGAGTATCTGCGTGCACCCATGCGCATCGACGGAGGCGACAACATCCGTCTCATCAATAATATCGTGCATGCACTGCCCAATGGCATCTTCACCTTCCACCGGGCCAAAAACACCGTGTTGTACGGCAACATTGTGGCCTCCAACGGTTATGTAAGCGACCGTCGCACCCACGGCGTCGGGATCTCCAGCCAGAACCGTTCCAACACGCCGCGCAAGCTCGAAGAGAACATCATCGCGGGAAATTTCTCCGATCCCCTCATCGCCAATGCGAGCGGTTCTGCTGGTTCGAGTGCGATTTCGGGTGCCGGTAATATCGTATACGGCGCCCGCCTGTTGGGGGATGGGCAGGGCAACTACGCACCACGGGCAGATGTCCGTCTGGGCAGCAGCAGCGGCACCCTGCAAAGTTTCAGCGGGAATACGATCTACGGTCACCAGCTCGAGACCCCCGGGTTCGATTCCACGAACATGGACTTTGCCGACAACCAGGTCTACTACTCGGATACCCGCCCCTGTGGCGCCTGTTCCGGCAACCGCAACATCATCGAGCACATCCCCAGCCAACCGCGGGCGGCGATCCGTCCGAATGCCTACGATCCCCGCAAGGCTCACCTGGTGGTGGTCAATCCGCAAAGGGAGGCATTGGTTTCCGTTGACCTGGGCCGCTATGCAGAAAACGGTGACTACCTGCAGATCTACAATGCCCTGGACTATCACGCCCATTCAGAGCCGTTGCTGGCCGGCACCTACAACGGGCAGTTCATCGATCTTCCCATGACCGGGCCTTCAGACCCCTACTGGCGGGACCGTCCCGTCACCGGCGATCAGCCGCTCAACCCTGCCGACTCGGAGGACGATTTCAGCGGCGTACAACAGGAGTTCGGAGCCTTCCTGATCCTTCGTCAACCGGGACAACCCCCAGTGGAGGAAGCCCCGCCCGGAGCGGACAATCTCACGCAGATCTATCCGGCCACCCTGTCACACCCGATCGTCGCAACCATCTCCTCTTCGGTGATCAGTGACCCGGCGGAACGTGAACGCTGGTCATCCCAGGTGGAACTACAACCCGATTATCATCAGTATTGGGTATCCGCAGACGTCGCCCAGGGTGAGGGGCAGGGTACGGACAGTGATCCCTGGAACCTGTTTGATGCGCTGCAAATGACGACAACAATTCCAGATAACTCCATCATCTGGCTGAAGGAGGGGGATTACATCTCGCCCCTGTTCGGCAGTTTCGATGTCGGTGATGAGACGCGCTTCTGGCCGGTCAGATTGCAGGGTACACCCGGACGGGCGATTCATATCCGCCCGGAACTGGACGCCAGGGTGCGCATCGACAGCGGACTCTATTTCAGCTGGCCCAACACCTCAGACCACGTCTACGTCTGGGACCTGGAGATGACTGCCCTGCCGACTGACAGCTGGCGTCGCTTCAATCCCGACTACTACATCCCCGGCGGCGAATACGGCGGTGACGTGACCAGTGAGGTATATCGGGAAATCGCGCAATCCATTATCGATGCAGGCGAGGTGCAACGGGCCTACATGCGCATCGACGGAGGCAACAATATCCGTCTGGTCAACAATGTCATACACGACCTGTCGATGGGGATCGGTACCTGGCGTCGCGCCCAGAACAATGTCCTTTATGGCAACATCGTTTACGACAATGGCATGGTTTCCGATGTCCGGCCCCACGGACCCGGGGTGTATGCGCAGAACGAATCGGGCACTCCCCGCTATCTCTACGAAAACATCGTCGCCGGCAACTTTTCCAATCCGTTCCAGCTCTATTCCCGCTCCAGCGGCAGTAGCGTACTGAGCTCGATGCATGGCAAGGGCAATGTGGTGTTCGGCGCGCGCAGGCTGGGTGACGGTACCCGTAATTTCCGTTCCCGAACCCAGGTTCAATTCGGCAAGAGCGGCGGCACGGACCAGCATTTCACGGAAAACTACGTGTACGGGCACAACCTGCAGACCCAGGCCTATGATGCTGCTAACATGGTGTTTGAAGACAATGTTGCGCTCTATTCGCGTACCGATAGTTGCCTTGCATGCAGTCATCCGGGCAATCTGGACGAATTCCATGTCGCACACACGGAAATCGTGATCCGACCCAACGAGTACGACCCCAGGCGGGCACATCTGATCGTCATCAACGCCGAACGTGACCCGGTTATCTCAGTCAACCTGGGCAACTACGCGCAACCCGGTGAGCACATACGCATCTATAACTCTGTCGGATTCGGCGTGGATGCGTCTCCGCTGGTGGATGAAGTCTACAACGGCTCCTATATCAATCTACCCATGCCGGGTGCGGAAGATCCCCTGTGGGTGGACCAGATCGGCATTCCCTACTATCAGACGATCAATCCCAAAGATGAAGCCAATGGGGACTTCTCCACGGTGAAACACGAGTTTTGGGGATTCGTGATGCTCAAGGACTGAACACGGCCGGGCCATGTCACGCATGGCCCGGTGGCTCCGAACGCGGTTGATGTTCAGAAGCCGGAGTCAGGTCATGTCCTCTGATGATGTGTGTCAGAGCATCCGGATAACCAACTCCCGGACGTTTAACTCAGCCTTCAGGCGGGACAGCAGCAGGTACAGACCCCCGAGCTTGCGATGCAGGAACAACACATCGGTAGGTGGCAGGCTGCCGTGGCTGCCCTGCAGACGCATCTCGATGAGTACCTCGCTCATGCGTGAGACCAGATCCGTGGTTGCAAAATCGTAGCGGGTCTGACGCAGGGGTTCACTCACCATCATCAACAGGGTCACCACCTGGCGACGATAGGAGTCCGGGTCGTCAGCGCCCAGGTACCCCACTTCTCTCGCGGCCTCCGCGATCGCAAACTCCTCACCACCCAGGCAGGCCTGCAGCAACTGCTTCAGGGTGTCACGGCGAGCCTCGGGGTACTCCCGGGTGGCGCCAAAATCCAGAAGCTGGATCTTCCCAGTGTGCGGCTCATAGCGGAAATTTGAAAAGTTGGGATCGGTCTGTACTAGGCCCCAGTGAAACACCTCCCTGAGTGCCAGTTGCAACAGCCGGGTTGCGATTCTGTTACGCGCCTCGGCTGGCAATTTCAGCTGATCCTCAATCGGTTCACCCTCCATGTAACTCATGCAGAGCACCGACTCCCGGGTCCATTCGCGATTCACCTCGGGGATACTGAAATCTTCATCTTGGCCCAGTTTGTGCGCATATTGCTCGAGCCAACGGGCTTCAAGCAGGTAGTCGGCCTCCTGATGCAGCTGAAGTTTCGCCTCGGAAAGGACGGGCTTGAAATCGAGATGCTGGGGGATCTGTTTGAACAGTCTCAGCAGCTGCGCCACATTGTCCACGTCACTGTCGATACTCTGCCGGACCCCCGGGTATTGAATTTTGATCGCCAGGCGCTCACCGCTCTTCAGCTCCGCCTCATGCACCTGGCCGATTGAGGCCGACGCCATGGGCGTGAAATTGAAGCGGCGAAACGCCCCGCTCCAGTCCGTACCCCAGGCAGCACTCAATACCTGATTGATTTCACCCAGGGGCATCGGGTGGGCGTTGTCCCGCAATCCGGACAGCAGTTCACCGAGGGATTCCGGTAACAGCTGACCACTGTCCATGGAGATCAACTGGCCCACCTTCATGGCGGCACCCCTCAACTCGGAAAGGCGCTCGCTGAGGCGTCTCGCATTTGCCGGAGTGAGCAGCAGATCACGGGCGCTCGGGCGCTCTCCCCTGAGCAGTTGCCGAGCCCCCTGGTTGACCGCACCCAGGGCCATACCACCGGCCAGTTGTCCGAGTTTGCCCAGCCGGCTGATCCGCGAGCGGGGTAAGGAACGATCCGGTCGCATCCGGTCACGCTCCCCGGTCATGCTCGCCGAACCAGGTCTTCCAGGGCCATCTCAAGCTCCGGAAATCGAAACTGGAAACCGCAATCCGGCAAGCGCTTGGAAATCACCCACTGCCCGCTGACCATCACCTGGGCCGCTTCGCCAAACATCAGCTTGAGCATGGTGTGTGGGATGCGGAACACGGTCGGCCGGTGCAGAACCCGCCCCAGCAGTCGGGTGAAGATGCCATTGGTCACCGGCTTGGGCGCGCTGAGGTGGAACACCCCGCTCAGCTGGGGTTCCTTGAGGGCGAACAGGTAGGCATCGACCAGATCGTCGATATGCACCCAGGAGAAGGCCTGCATGCCATCACCGATCGGTCCGCCCAGGCCCATGCGGAAGGGAACCAACAACTGCTTCATCAGACCACCGTCCGGACCCAGCACCAGCGCCAGACGGAAGATCAGGGTACGGATACCCAGGGATTCAGCCTCCCGGGCAGCCTGTTCCCAGTCCTTCGCCAGCCGGCCGAGAAAATCATCCGCGTTGGGTGGATCGTCCTCATCGTAACGCCCCTGGTCATCGAAGGCGCCGATCGCGGAAGTGGAGATGAAGGTTTTGGGGCGGAACTCGAGCGCCTCCATGGCCCGCACCAGCAGGCGGGTGGTTTCCACCCGGCTGGAAACCATGGCCCGTTTATATGACTCCGTCCAGCGCCGGCTGACCGGCTCACCGGCCAGATTGATCACCGCATCGCATCCCTTCAGCTGGCGGGTCAGGTGGGAAACCATCTGATTCAGGTCGAATCGGCTCAGGGCCACGACCTGGTGTCCCTGACGCTTCAGGGCGGTTGAAAGATGGCTACCGACAAAACCACTGGCACCGGTCAAGGCGATTTTCATGTCGATCTCCCGCTTCAGGGCTTTTTGGAAACTCGGATCAACCGGTCTACTCAGAAAATCGTGCTTAACGAGATCCGCCAATAGCGATGCTGTGTACTACATATTTCTGGTGAACCGAACAGATCCCTGTATTTTCTATAATTGTATAGTACAAACAATCCAGGTGACCAGCGATTTTTAACACCCGATATCCGTTTCCGCATCAAAACCCGGGTTGATCGCTTCGTACAGGGCGGAATAGTCATCCTCTCCGTATCCGGCCTCCTGACCCTTGATCAGAACCTCGAGAGTGGCATTGGCCACTTCCGCGTTCATCCCTGAGGATTCCGCCACCTGCTTGAACAAGCGTACATCCTTGATCAGGTGCTTAAGGGGAAAATTCGCCCTTGCATAGTCGTGCTCAAGGTATTTTTGCAGCTTCTTGTCGAATGTCGGAGCGTAGAGCGCACTCTCCCTCAGCAGTTTCATGAACAGCTCGACATCAACGCCTTCGGCCTTGACCAGCCCGAGACTTTGCGAAAATCCAACCGTCAAGGCCGCGATCAGCTGGTTCATGGCCAGTTTCATCGCCGCGGCCTGACCCACACCGCCCACAAGATCCACATCCTTGCCCAAGCCCCTGAGCAACAACAGACAATGGTGATAGACCGGTTCGGGTCCCGCCGCCATGACGATCAGTTCTCCGGTCTGGGCTTCCGGGATACTGCCCAGCACCGGGGCCTCGAGATACGCGCCACCGGCGGTCTGCACCCGCTGTGCGAGCAAGCGGCTCTCCTCCGGAGAGATGGTACCCATCTGAATCACCGTTTTGTCCTGCAATCGTCCTTCCAGAGCCGCGCTGAAGAGCACCGCATCGATCGCATCGGCGTCGCTCAGGGTCAGCAGCAGCAGTTCGTTGTCGGACAGGGCACGACCGAGGTCCTCCTCCACCGGCACCCCTGCGGTCCTGGCCGCCTCGAGCCGGGAGGCCCCCCGGTTCCAGGCCGTCACCTCATGACCTTTGTGAATCAGCCGCTGGGCGATCGGCAGACCCATCAGACCCAATCCCAGAATCAAAACTCTCATCGGATCGACCTCATTCCGGCGTGTGGTAGGGTTGACTCATTTCATGTACCGCCTCGACGAACACCCCCGCGCGTTCCGGATCGATTTCCGGATGAATGCCGTGACCCAGGTTGAACACATGACCCGAACCCCGGCCGTAACTGGCCAGAACCAGGCCCACCTCCTCGCGAATCCGCTCCGCCGAGGCATACAGGGTGCAGGGGTCCAGATTTCCCTGCAGCGCAACCCGGTCACCCACCCGACGGCGCGCGTCCGCCAGACTCAGGGTCCAATCGATACCCAGCGCATCACAACCGCTGTCCGCCATACTTTCCAGCCACAGACTGCCCCCCTTGGTAAACAGAATAGTCGGAATCCGGCGACCGTCCGCCTCCTGCTTCAGACCCTGAAGGATCTGCTTCATGTAATCCAGGGAGAAGTGCTGATAGTGTTGCGGAGTGAGGACGCCACCCCAGGTATCGAAGATCATGACCGCCTGGGCGCCCGCCTCGATCTGTGCGTTGAGGTAATCCGTGACCGCCGCTGCAACCTTGCTGAGCAGACGATGCATCAGATCCGGCCGATCGAACATCATCCGCTTCACCTTGGAGAAGTTCTTCGTGCCGCCCCCTTCCACCATGTAGGTTGCCAGGGTCCAGGGACTGCCGCTGAAGCCGATCAACGGCACCCGTCCGTCCAGTTCACGGCGAATGGTGCGTACTGCATCCATGACATAACCCAGGTCAGTGGCCATATCCGGGATGCCAAGAGCATCCACCGTCGCTTCATCGGTGACCGGGCGTTCGAAATGCGGCCCCTCCCCTTCAGTGAAATAGAGCCCCAGGCCCATGGCGTCGGGCACCGTGAGAATATCCGAGAACAGAATCGCCGCATCCAGGGGATAACGCTCCAGGGGTTGCAGGGTCACCTCACAGGCCAGTTCCGGGTTGCGGCACAGATCCATGAAGCTGCCCGCCCTGGCCCGCGTTGCCCGATATTCCGGCAGATATCGTCCGGCCTGTCGCATCATCCAGACCGGGGTCATGTCGACGGGTTCACGCAACAAGGCGCGTAAAAAGCGGTCATTCTTCAATGGGGTCACGGAAAAGATCCTTTAGCAGCATTTTTTGGTATAAAGAACAGCTGATTGTACACCCAAACGCGACCCGCATCTTTACACCCGGCGGCCCAGCCAATCACGCCCCGGGTATGCCTGTGGAATACGCAGCCAGATAACAAAACCATAACGCTTATGAACAACCACCTTCGCTACTATTTACGGTTCCCATCATGAACCAGATCAAGCAGATCATTCTCTCGAAAAAAGATGCCCTGGCCAGCGCCATCGGGGAACCCCTGTCGAAACTGGCCAACCTGTGCGTACCCGTATGGCACCAGGCCGAAGCCCTGGATGAGGTCCTGCAACAGCACATCGCTGACATCACACACTGCGAATTCCTTTATGCATGGGACCTGGAGGGCCGGGAGATCTCTTCCCTCATCCGCCCGGATGGCCGGGATCCCGAATGGCGGGGGCGTGACCTGTCGAGCCGCCCCTACCTGAAGAACAACCTGCCCTTCAAGGGCATCATGCTGTCATCGGTTTATCACAGCCAGTTTTCAGAACGGGAATGTGTCACCGCCCTGCAGGCGGTACGTCATGATGCTCAACTCATGGGATTCATTGCGGCCGACTTCTCCCTGGACAAGCTGGCTGACAATGCTGACGGTGTGAATGAATTGCCAAAATGGCAACAGTTCAAAGGGGATCCCGCTGTGCGGGGACAACTGTTCATGCAGGTGAGGATTCAGAGCCGTCTCGATGAACATATCAACTCGGTCAATAACACCGTCTACGATCTGATCACCGAGCATGGCGTGTTTCACTGCAAGATCCACTACTCCAGCGGACGTTGTTCGTTCTGGCAGATGGAGGATCCTTATACCTATCACATCCACGGGGTCGAAGAGATCATCGATCCGGATATTGTTCTCGCCTATCCTCTGCATCCCTATCCGCAACGCGCCAAGGTCACCCGGGAGCAGTTGCACGCAATCCTTGACCAGTTCAAGGCGCTGCGCTTCGCCGATGAAACCATCTATCTGCGCAGTGCATCGATCAACATTATGAACGGAATGCTGGGATTGACCTTCTCATGCGACGGTTCGCACTACATGCCGGTCGAGGAATTCCTGGATAAGAGCCTTAACTTCTGGTTTGGCTGAACCGGTGGTGAAAGGTCGGGATGATGTCTGCCTGATGGGCCGCATACGCCGATCGCGTCGGATGCGCGGGGCTGTGCGGCGGGTTGCGGGATCATCCAACCCCGCTCCCTCGCATCGGCCGACTCAGGGCAGTTGGTAGTTGGCCTGGGTGACCAGATCCACACCGCACTCCAGGTTTTCAATCCAGTCGATGAACTCCTTGACCGCTTTTTTGCCGACGAAGGCACGCCCATGTTGCGGTACGATCATATCGATGTCGAGCTGGCGTACCATGTTGGCCCACAGGCGGCAGACCTTGTTGGAATTCATGTAGCGACGGTGAAAGCCCTCCATGTAGGGGAGAATCTCCGACAGCTTGCGCACCGGCGCATTCAGATCACCCGGTGGCAGATTGGCGCCCAGGTCCCCGGAGAAGAGAATCCGGCTGAGCGGATCATAGAACTGAAAATTACCTTCCGCGTGCAGAAAGTGAGCCGGTAGCGCCTTCAATCGGATATTGCCCAGCTGCAGGTTGGTACCCTCATCCGGAATCGGAACGACCCGGTCGACCAGGCGGCCCGGGCGGGTGAAGTGGGGAATGAAACGTTCCCACAGTGCCGGTACCACCACCTTGCAGTCGGTACCCACCAGCCACTTGTTGACCGAGGCCACGATATCCGGATCCTGATGGGAGGCGACCACGTAGTCCAGCTTCTTCACATTCATGTAGTCGCTGATCGCCATGAACAGGCGGGAATAGGTCAATTCACCACCGGGATCGATCAGTGCGGCATGCTGATGATCGTAGATTAGAAACTGATTGGCTTGCACCGCTTCGCCGGAAACCAGGTCCCTGAACGCCACGCAGATGTGGCTACCGTTATTGAATAACTCAACTGACATAATTAAGTACGACTTGATGATTGAATGAACGGACTGGTAATGATTGAACTCGTCCTTGACTGGGGTTACCGGCAGTTAGCGACCTGAATCGCAGAATCTTTACCAAACAGCAGTATATTACAAATTACCTCAGTGAAATAATATTTATTATGATTTAAATTCCTGCCGGATGGCGGTTCCACAAAGACCCTGCCAGCATCCCGGCCGGTGACCGCATATGCCCGTCGATCCACGCATAACACCGAACTTCACCCATACCTGGGATCTCTCGCCCGGGGATGCCCGCCTACTCCAGGAGCAGCTCAGAACCCGGGTGGTCACGCAGGATGATTTCCCCCGCCTGCAGCGAATCGCGGGTACCGATGTGGGATTCGAACAAGCGGGGCAGATCACCCGCGCAGCGGTCGCGGTGCTCGATTACCCCGGTTTGACGCTACAGGAACAGGCTATCGCGCAATCTCCCACCCGCTTCCCCTATATCCCCGGACTGCTGTCGTTTCGCGAGACTCCCGCACTTCTCGAGGCCCTGTCGCAGCTGCAACACACTCCCGATCTGCTGTTGTGCGACGGACAGGGGTTGGCTCATCCGCGACGCTTCGGTATCGCCTGTCACCTGGGTCTGTTGACGGGTATTGCCAGTATCGGAGTGGCCAAATCACGACTCATCGGACGCCATGAACCGCTGGCGCCGGAAAAAGGCTGCTGGGTGCCCCTATGGGATGGGGATGAACGTATCGGTGCGGTCCTGCGCACCCGAACGGGAGTTCAACCGGTCTACGTTTCGGTGGGACACCGGGTCAGCCTGGAGACGGCCATTGAAATCGTCCTCTCGTGCACTGGACGCTTCCGGCTTCCGGAAACCACCCGCGCAGCTCATCGATTGGCCTCGGTGGACAAGGCCGCGGTGACCCGGAGTCTGTGAAAGGCCCGCGTTGGATCGTTATTAATCCCGGTGTTCGGGATACATGGCTATGGCGTTCAGGCGTTGCGGATGTGCTCGATGTAACGCGGTCGGTCCTCCATCTCCAGGCGTACACCTTCCGCCCAGGCCTTGAGCGGTTCCTGATCACGGATCTTCAGATCGCATCGCGCACGCCCATGGCTGTGCAGAGGAATCGGCACCATGTCACGGTAGGTGTAGACGTTTTCTCCCACATCCCCACCCTCGCAGACACACGGACATTCAGGCAGATCCGCTTCCGGTTCCGCATTTTCGAAGATCAGCGCACCGGCCTGCCACCAGCGGGTCTGCTCTTCTGAGCCGCTCATGGTCTTGATGATGATGACTCGGGAAAAACGGATCGTCAGCGTGCCATTGTCGAATTCAACCGCTTCGATTTCACTGCCTGGCAGATCGATTGTGCTGGAGTCCATAATGCGTACCTACAACTTGAATTAGCCATTGAAGCCGCAGGCCATACAGGGATCGGGTCCGATCCAAGGCGCCCGTCACTGACCTGCCACGAGCCCGCATCTTACCCTCGCGGGAGGGTTGGCAAAAGTGCAGATACCACACAGATCATGACGCTTCATGGCCCACCGCCCCACGGATGATGAAGCAGACTCAATCACGCAATGCCGCTTCAGACATCCTCCAGGCCGAGCTCCTTGATCTTGCGCGTCAGGGTATTTCGTCCCCAACCCAACAGTCGCGCCGCGTCTTGGCGCTTGCCCGCAGTGTGCTCCAGAGCGGTCTCGATCATGATGCTCTCGAATTCGGGTTCCGCCTCATTGAGAATCCCTTCGTTGCCCTCCTGCAAACGGGTCTTGACCCAGCGTCGGAGTAACTGCCGCCAATCATCCGGATGGGAATCCCCGGCATCGGTCTCCTTCAATTCCGTCGGCAGATCCTCGATATGGATCTCCTGTCCCGAAGCCATCACGGTCAGCCATCGGGCGATATTCTCCAGTTGCCGCACATTGCCCGGCCAATCCAACTGGCTCAGGTAGCGCTCGGTTTCCGGAAGCAGGAGTTTACTTTCCACCGCCAGCTCCTCAGCGGCGCTCTTGAGGAAATACTTGAGCAGCAGGGGAATATCCTCGCGACGCTGTCTGAGCGCCGGAAGGTGAATCCGGATCACATTCAACCGGTGGAACAGATCCTCGCGAAAAGAACCCTGTTTCACCAGACCTTCGAGATGTTGATGAGTCGCTGCGATGATGCGCACATCCACCTTGATCGGCTCATGCCCACCCACACGGTAGAACTCACCATCGGCGAGGACCCGCAGCAGCCGGGTCTGCAGCTCCGCCGGCATATCACCGATCTCGTCGAGAAACAGGGTACCGGTATCCGCCTGCTCGAAGCGCCCCACCCGACGGGTCTGAGCGCCGGTAAAGGCACCCCGTTCGTGACCAAAAAGCTCCGATTCCATCAGATCTTTTGGGATCGCCGCCATGTTCAGCGCGATGAACGGTCCACTGGCGCGACTGCTGTGACGGTGCAGGGCCTGCGCCACCAGCTCTTTACCGGTACCCGACTCGCCATTGATCAATACCGTGATGTTGGAGCGCGCCAATCGGCCGATGGCGCGAAACACCTCCTGCATCGCAGGGGCCTCGCCGATGATTTCCTTGGTCTGTTCCTTGTCCACCAGATCCGTCCTGTCCTCAACCGTCTTTTGCTGTCGGCAGGCACGCCGGATCTGCTGCACGGCGTCATCCACGTCGAATGGCTTCGGCAGGTACTCGAAGGCACCGCCATGATAGGCGGAAACCGCACTTTCCAGGTCGGAGTGTGCCGTCATGATGATCACCGGCAGGGTTGGATAGCGGGCATGCAGGAGTTCGAGCAACTCCAGCCCATCCATACCCGGCATCCGGATATCAGAGACAATCACATCGGGCTGACCCTTGTCGAGTGAGCTCAGTACCTTGTCAGCACTCTCGAAACTGGTGACCTCCATTTCCGCTTTCTCTAGGGTCTTTTCCAGCACCCAACGAATCGAGCGATCATCATCGATCACCCAAACTCGGCACGCTCTATCCATCTACCTGCTCCAATGGAAGTAAAACTCTAAACACGGTTTCACCGGGTTTACTGGTAAATTCGATCAACCCCTGATGGCGATTGATCAGTGTTTGTGAAATCGACAACCCCAGGCCCATGCCATCACTGCCAGAGACCAGGGGAAAGAACACCCGCTCCTGCAATTCCGGGGGTATACCCGGACCGTTATCGGTGATCTCAATGGAGACCACGAGTCGGTGACGGATGTTTCCGATGGTGAACTGGCGCAGAATCCGGCTATTGATCCCCAACACCCCGTGGGGTCCGGCCGCACGTGCACCGTTGCGGATGATGTTGAGAAACGCCTGGATCAGCTGATCCATATCACCGGTCAGATTCGGAATACTCGGATCATAGTTTTTCGTGATCTCCAGCTCGGCACCGGCTTCCGCCTTGGCCAGGCTGCACACCCGTTCCAGCACCTGATGTACGTTCACCGGTTTCATTTCGGGGATCCGGTTCGGTCCGAGCATGGTATTGACCAGATTCTGCAGCCGATCCGCCTCTTCGATGATGATCTGGGTGTACTCCATCAGGGATTCGTCGGGTAACTCCCGTTCGAGCAGTTGCGCGGCGCCACGCAGGCCACCCAGGGGATTCTTGATCTCATGGGCCAGTCCTCTGACCAGGGCCCGGCTGGCCTGATTGCGGGCAAGGATCTGCTCTTCCCGGGTAATCCGCAGCTGGCGGTCGACCTGCTGTATCTCGACCAGGAACTCATTGATGTACTGCCCGGAACGCACCGGCACCACGGTACAGTCCACCGTGATCTCCTGGTTCTCATGCAGATGCAGCTGATGCTCCCGTTCTGTGAACGGCTGACCCGTCTCCAGAGAGCGGGAGAGGTTGGTCTGGACGATATCGCCAGCGCAGTGAATCAATTCACTCGCCGGGGTACCGATCATCTTGCGTGCGCTGACACCGAACAGCATCTCCGCAGATGAGTTGATATACAGCAATTTGAATTCACGATCGAAGAGCAAAATGGCCGTGCTCAGATTCTCGAGGACCCGCCGCTCCATGTTGTTTTTTGATGGAAAGGGATTCATGGCATCTTTCTTAGCAATAAACGCACCAAATAATTCCGTACCGGCTCCAACAGGTCGCCTTTGCGGGTCATACCTGCGGGAGATCCCGTTAACACGGGCAAACCCTGGGCCTAACGGCCGAAAAGTCGCTGTGGATGAACCCGGGTACGGGGACAGAGGGACATCATCATGCACTATTATAGTGCGCGATCATCGGGGACGAAGTTTTCAACCGATACACGACCGGTGCGAGCTGGAATGTATCCGCGCGGTGAAAGAGGGCCCCGTCCTACGGCAGATGCGGAGTACGGATCAGGGGGGATTGAGGGAAGACGGTGTCATCACCGCCCGCAAGAAATTACTCGAGGGCTTCCTGACGAAGATTGAAGTTGACCCCAGCGGTCTGTCCCAGCACCTCGCCGGTCTCATCACGAATCTCAGCCTTGAGGGTATGACTCCCTCTCAGCAGATTCTGCAAAACCAGTTGGGTGGTTTTGATCGGGGTTTTCAACTGCGAGCCGTCCACGTACAGGTAGATTTCATGGCCTTCCGCCAGCGGGGGTGACAGGGAGATTCCCACGGAAACGGAGGCATCGGCGCTGCGCAGGGTTTCGTTGTTCGCCGGCTGCACGATCGCGAAATCGGTGTAGTCCCCGGCTGTTGCGGCATCCGGGTTTTCGTTGAGTTGGTCGGTATTCACGCGGGCTTTGCGTTTATCGTCGTGCACCCGAATGCTTTCCGCCCCGGGCCGATAGTTTTCCGAATAGATCACCTCGCCGTCTTCGGTGACCCATTTATAGACGTCCCGGGCAAACAGAGGTTGCGCGAGCAGAAAGATCGACAATAAGACTATCAGACGCATAGCCCTAGCATAGTCAGGGTTGCAACAGCAGACAAGCGATACAGTTCTCAAAAAAACGCCTCCCCGGTCGGGGAGGCGTCGCCGCATTACATCTCCTGGACAGTGCGTCCGCTCAGAGACTGAAGTACATGTCGAATTCCACCGGATGGGTGGTCATGCGCATGGTGGTTACCTCTTCCATCTTCAGGGCGATGTATCCATCGATCAGGTCATCGGTGAACACTCCCCCTGCGGTAAGAAAGCTGCGATCAGCGTCCAGGGCTTCCAGTGCCATGTCCAGACTGTGGCAGACCGTAGGTATGCTGGCCGCCTCTTCTGCCGGCAGATCGTAGAGGTCCTTGTCCATCGCTTCGCCCGGATGGATCTTGTTCTGGATACCATCCAGACCGGCCATCATCATCGCAGTGAAGGCCAGGTACGGGTTGGCGGTCGGATCGGGGAAACGCACCTCGATGCGACGACCCTTGGGGCTGGAGACCCAGGGGATACGAATGGACGCGGAACGGTTGCGGGCGGAGTAGGCCAGCATCACCGGGGCCTCGAAACCGGGTACCAGACGCTTGTAGGAGTTGGTGGAGGCGTTGGTGAAGGCATTCAGTGCACGCGCATGCTTGATGATTCCACCTATATAATAGAGCGCGGTCTCGGACAGGCCGCCGTACTGGTCACCGGCAAAAATGTTATCGCCGCCCTTGGCCAGGGACTGATGTACGTGCATCCCGGAACCGTTGTCACCCACGATCGGCTTGGGCATGAAGGTCGCGGTCTTGCCGTAGGCATGCGCCACGTTCCAGGTGCAGTATTTTTGAATCTGTACCCAGTCGGCGCGTTCGACCAGGGTGCTGAACTTGGTGCCGATCTCACACTGGCCGGCGGTCGCCACCTCGTGGTGATGCACTTCGACGGGCACACCCATCTCTTCCATGGCCAGGCACATGGCACTGCGCAGATCGTGCAGGGAATCCACCGGGGGAACCGGGAAGTAGCCGCCCTTGACCCCGGGACGATGTCCGATATTGCCGTCTTCGTAGACCCGCTCGGAGTTCCACTCAGCCTCTTCCGAGTCGACCTTGACCATGGAGCCGCTCATGTCGATACTCCAGCGCACATCATCGAGGACGAAGAATTCCGGCTCGGGACCAAAAAACGCGGCATCGGCAATGCCGGTGGAGGCCAGGTAGGCTTCGGCGCGTTTCGCCACCGATCGGGGGTCGCGCTCATAACCCTGCATGGTCGAGGGCTCGAGGATGTCACAGCGCACGATCATGGTGTTCTCATCGGCGAAGGGGTCCATGATGGCCGTGGCATCTTCCGGCATCAGAATCATGTCGGATTCGTTGATGCCTTTCCAGCCGGCGATGGATGAACCGTCGAACATCTTGCCATCCGTGAACATCTCTTCGTCGACCTGACTGGCGGGAAGGGAGACGTGCTGCTCCTTGCCTCGGGTATCAGTGAAACGCAGATCGACGAATTTAACATCATTGTCTTTGATCATCTTCAGGGCTTTCAACGCCATCTTATTCTCCAAAAAGTTGGGTGACTGTTCGCTGAGTATTCAGCCAATTGGGTGGTTTACCGATTGAAAATATATCAGACGCTCGCGGATGAACCACAAAGGTTCAGGAATCACCTGTATTGCACCAAAACAGTGCTAACCAAACCAGATCCGCACCGAGCGAAAGTTATTCGAATCCGCGATACCTTTCTGGTAGGACTGGGTCAACTCACCGGCATGGGATTCCGAAACATAACAGCTGATCGGCAGGTAGAGGTCGATATCGATACCCCCGGACAGGTAGTGAAGCACCACGCGCTTGCGTTGCACGTAACACTCCAGATCAGACCAATGGGTTTCGAGTAATCGCTCCGCTTCCCCTCTCAACGGCAGATCCGCGCAGGAGGGTCCCTCCTCATCGTCCTCCGGGTCGATGTGTACCGTAACATCTTCCAACACGTCTACTTTGTCAATAAGCCCATACTGTACGACTTCCGCGATGCGATGTCCCTCGGAAACACTCAACCAGGGATCGACCTGCACATGCACATCCGCCAGTGCATGCCCCCCCAGCTTGCGGGTTCTCAACATGTGTACGCTCTTCACCCCTGAAACACTGCCGATGACCTTACGGATCTCATTCAGGGACTCCTCTTCCAGACCCGCATCCGCCAGTTCGTGGGTCGCGTTCCAACCCAGACTCCAGCCGATCTTCACCACCATCAAGCCCACCAGCACCGCGGCGATGGCATCGAGATAGGGCAGTCCCACCATGGTGCCACCGATACCCAGCAGCACCACGATCGAGGAAACCGAGTCGCTGCGATGATGCCAGGCATTGGCGCGCAACAGGTCCGAGTTAATCAGGTTGCCCAGGTGGCGGGTATAAAAGAACAGCGCCTCGTTGGCCAGGATCGAGAAACCTGCCACATACAGGGTGATCACCTCGGGAACCATCAACTCATCCGGGGAAAACAACCGTTCCCCGGCATCGAAGATGATACCTATACCCACCGCCACGAGAATCGCGCCGAGCACTAGGGTTCCAATGGTTTCAAAGCGTCCGTGTCCGTAGGGATGTTCCGCATCCGGCGCCTCATTGGCATGGCGCGCGGCAAACAACACCAGGGCATCGGTCAACAGATCCGAAAGGGAGTGAATACCATCGGCCACCAGCGACTGGGAATGACCCAACCAGCCGAAAACCACTTTCAATACCGCCAGCAGAGAATTGGTAACGGCACCGACCAGAGCTGCTCGGCGGCTCATTTCATAACGAAGCTCACGATTCATGACGGGGAATCACCTGCTACTTCTACGACCACGATGTACTCACCTGCTACAGTATTTGTCTCGACCACCCGATGACCGTTGATCCGGGACCATGCCGGTATATCGTTCAATGCGCCTGGATCTGTACACACCGCCTCGACCCGACTGCCGGGCGGTAGTTGCTCGATCGCATTCTGCACCCGGATCACCGGCATGGGACAGAGCAGCCGCCGGCAATCGATTCTGTGAACCATCAGATCAGCCATTGTTTCGGTATCTCGTGGGGTTTCAGCGGCGCCACCCGGATCGACTGGGATTCGCCTCCCAGCGGCGTGTAGGCCAATTCCACCTCGTCAGCGTCGCGCCCCTGACTGTAGCGGGATACCAGCCGCGCGATCAACTCGATATCCGCCTCATCGAACTCCCCATCGATGAGTGCCAGGGGACCGCCGTGACTCACCGTTTTAATGTGCGGGAAACTGTTCCGGTAACCCTGGAGAAAGTTGGCTTCCCCCTCCTCCCGGGCGATGATGACCTTGTAACGGGGCGATGGACGCAAATGCCGACCCACCTTGAGCAGCATGATGTCGTCCATATCGTAATCCCTGCGACCGCGGGCCTGCCAAAGGTCCCGCAGCTTGATGCTGTACTGTTCATCGGTGAGGAAGCAGCACCCCCCAGCCGGCTGGGCATAGTCCTCAAAACCCAGGCGCGCCGCCAGGGCCATCTGCGGTTTCCGGGAGCGCCCCGAAAAGTCGAACAGCTGATCGCGATCCACCCAGCCTTCCCGTTCCGGCCGGGTTTCAGGGAGATTCTTCGCGCACAGGGGACGCAGCAGCAGATCCTGGGCACCGGACTCCTCGGAGACCACCGGCATGGTCTCCTTGCGTTGCGACATGGGACGTTGACCCACCACCTCCCCGGTAATGATGAAATCGAACCCATGACTGGCAATCCACTCATGCGCCTTGCGCACCATGAACACCTTGCAGTCGAGACAGGGATTCATGTTGGCACCATAGCCGTGTTTCGGATGAATCAGGATATCCTTGTATTCCTCCACGATATCCACGATGTGCAGCTTCATGCCCAGCTGCTCGGCCACCCACAAGGCGTTGTTGCGCTTGTTCTTGCCCTGATCCCGTTTACGTATCGCGTGGGTATGCCCCTCAACACAGAAACCGGTATAGAAATTGATGCCCTCGACATGTACCCCCTGGTCCTGAATGACCCGGGCAGCCAGAAGGGAATCGAGTCCACCGGATATCAAGGCAACCGCCTTTTTCTGCTCACTCATGGGAATGATTCATCCGCAAAACATCGATTATAACTCGAAACCTGCGCTACAAACCGCCAACCCTGATGATCACGCCGCTTTTTCCGGCCCCGGGCAGCAGCAGGGTCAGGCCCCCCGGTCCGGATTAGCCAACCACATAACGCATCGCTATACTGTCGCATTTTCATCCAGAACTACGGAGTCTCGATGTGACCTCAGCATCAGCCTCGAATCAGCATAATGTCCAGACTTTCCAGGGCCTGATCCTCGCGCTTCAGGAGTACTGGGCCCGTCAGGGATGCGTGATTCTGCAACCTTATGATATGGAGATGGGCGCCGGTACCTTCCATACCGCCACCTTTCTGCGTTCCATTGGACCCGAGCCCTGGAATGCCGCCTATGTGCAGCCCTCTAGGCGTCCCACCGATGGCCGCTACGGTGAGAATCCGAACCGTCTGCAGCACTACTACCAGTTTCAAGTGGTATTGAAGCCCTCGCCGAAGGATATCCAACAACTCTACCTGGGTTCCCTGGAAATGCTCGGCATCGATCTCAAGGTTCACGACATCCGCTTTGTCGAGGACAACTGGGAGTCCCCGACCCTGGGCGCCTGGGGGCTGGGCTGGGAAGTCTGGCTGAATGGCATGGAAGTGACTCAGTTCACCTATTTCCAGCAGGTCGGCGGACTCGACTGCCGTCCCGTGACCGGTGAGATCACCTACGGCATCGAGCGCATCGCCATGTATCTTCAGGGCGTCGAGAGCATCTTCGACCTGGTCTGGACCGAAGGTCCCCAAGGTGTGGTCACCTACGGTGATGTCTACCATCAGAACGAGGTGGAACAGTCCGCCTACAATTTCGAACACGCGGATGTGGAATACCTGTTCGGCCATTTCGATCAGTGTGAAAAGGAATCGCGCAAACTGATCGAACTCGGGCTTCCCCTGCCGGCCTACGAGCAGGTGCTTCAGGCCTCGCACAGCTTCAACCTGCTGGACGCGCGACATGCGATTTCGGTTACCGAACGCCAGCGCTACATCCTGCGTGTCCGCACCCTGGCCCGTGATGTCGCACAGGCCTACTACGATGCCCGGGAACGTCTCGGTTTTCCCATGTGTAAATCGGAGACGGAGGCCACCGATGTCTGATCAAGCCGATCTGCTGTTCGAACTCGGTACCGAGGAACTGCCACCCAAGGCACTGAAACGTCTTGCCGCCGCCCTGACCGAATCTTTCATTTCTGGACTCGACCAGGCCAGCCTGTCCCATGGCCCGGTGGAAACCTTTGCCACACCGCGGCGCCTGGCGCTGCTGATCCGCGACTGTGCCCTGCAACAGCCCGACCGGGAGATCGAACGCCGCGGTCCGGCCATCCAGGCCGCCTACGATGCTTCAGGCAATCCCACCAAGGCCGCAGAGGGATTTGCCCGCTCCTGCCAGTCCACGGTTGAGCAGTTAGAAACCTTGAAAACCGACAAGGGTGAATGGCTGGTCTTCCGCACTCAGGAGACCGGTCAGCCGGCGACCCGGTTGTTGCCAGATATCGCCAATCAGGCGCTCACCAGGCTGCCGATTCCCAAGCGCATGCGCTGGGGTGATTCCGAGGCCCAGTTCGTCCGCCCGGTACACTGGCTGGTTTTTCTACTGGGCAATGATGTGGTGCCCTGCACCCTGCTTGATGCCCATGCGGATCGTCAAACCTACGGCCATCGCTTCCACCATCCCAGCGCAATCACACTCTACAGTCCCGAGGATTATGCTTCGGTACTGCACGACCTGGGCAAGGTGATACCGAGTTTTGAACAACGACGTACGCAGATCGAGGAGCGGGTCAAAGAGAGTGCCGCGGCGCTTGGCGGAGAGGCGGATCTCGATCCGCAGCTGCTGGACGAGGTCACTGCCCTGAATGAATGGCCGGTGCCGATTTCCGCCAGTTTCGAATCCCGTTTCCTCGAGGTTCCCCAGGAGGCGCTGGTCGCCACCATGAAAGGTAACCAGAAGTATTTCCCCCTGTTCAACAGTGAGGGAAAACTGATGAATCATTTCATCACCATCGCCAATATCGATTCTCCCAGACCGGAACTGATCCGCGAAGGCAATGAACGGGTCATTCGACCCAGACTCGCCGATGCGATGTTCTTTTGGCAGCAGGATGGAAAGAAGACCCTGGAGGATCGGCTCGATTCACTCAAACAGGTGGTATTCCAGAAACAACTGGGATCCATGTACGACAAATCCGAGCGGGTGGCCAAACTCGCGGAACTCATTGCCATCGAGATCGACGGGGACCCGGACCTGGCACATCGCGCAGGGCTGTTGAGTCGCTGCGATCTGATGACCGACATGGTTTTCGAGTTCCCCGAGATGCAGGGCATCATGGCCCGCTATCAGGCCGGACGCGACGGCGAGGATCCGGAACTTGCACAGGCACTGGATGAATTCTACATGCCCCGCTTTTCCGGTGATGAGTTACCGCAAACCCGTACCGGTATCGCACTCTCCCTGGCGGAAAAACTCGACACCCTGGTGGGAATCTTCGGCATCGGTCAGAAGCCAACCGGGGACAAGGATCCATTCGCATTACGCCGCGCCGCCCTGGGTGCATTGCGGATCATTCGGGAACATGGCCTTACCCTCTACCTGCCCGGTCTCCTGTCAGCAGTCGCCGATGGCATGAGCAACCGCCTCACCCAGACGGAGGCGGCGGACGAGGTTTATCAGTTCATGCTCGATCGCCTCAAGGGAATCTACCTTGACCTGGGTGTGAGCATCGATCTGTTCCAGGCCGTATCCGAAGTGGATCCTCACAACCTGGCGGACTTCGATCAACGCATCTGGGCGATTCAGGAGTTTCGCACCCTGCCCGAAGCGGACAGTCTCTCGGCGGCGAACAAACGTATCCGCAATATTCTCAAGAAACACGACGGGGAACTGGCCAACCGCCCGGATCCCGCGTTATTTCAGGATCAAGCGGAAAAGAATCTGGCAGATAAACTCAACGAACTCGAGCCCAAGGCCCAACCCCTGTTCGACAGTGGAGACTACAGCCAGGGATTGCAGATACTCTCAGCCCTGCGGCAACCCGTCGACACCTTCTTCGACCAGGTTATGGTGATGACCGACGATGTCACTCTGCGGGATAACCGGCTGGCGCTGCTCAACCAGATGGAAAAGCTCTTCCTCAGTGTTGCGGATCTCTCCTGTCTGCAGAACCCGGAAAGTTAATCGTGAAACGGGATTCTTATCAGGATATGCTCGAGGCAGTCCAGGCGTTTCACGACAAGCACCGGTTTCGCGAGACCGGCGGTGAGGAAATGACCTACCGTATTGCCCTGATGGCCGAGGAACTGGGTGAAATCTCCGCCTGTGTCACCAAGGGTAAATCACGGGAAGCGCTGGCTGAAGAAGTCGCCGACCTGCTGATCCTGATTATGGGCACAGCGATTGCCCAGGATTTCGATCTCAACCAGGCCTTCTGGGACAAAATGGCGAAACTCGAGCAACGCCAATCGCGCATGGTGAATGGCCGCATACGGGTTTCGGAATTCCGGGATGTTGATTAAAGTAAGCACTTACTTACATGAAACTCATCATTCTTGACCGGGATGGGGTCATCAATCATGACTCGGATGCCTACATCAAACATCCTGATGAATGGCAGCCCATCGACGGCAGTCTCCAGGCAATCGCCCGCCTGAACCGGGCCGGTTACCACGTCTATGTCGCCACCAACCAGTCGGGCCTGGCTCGGGGTTTCTTCGACATTGAAACCCTCAACGCGATACATCGGAAGATGTTTGAAGCGGTTAAGGCCGTGGGTGGCCAGATCGATGCCATCCTCTTTTGTCCCCACGGGCCGGACGATCATTGCAACTGCCGGAAGCCCAAAACCGGTCTCTATGAGGCGATTGGCGCTCGCTGTCATACCAATCTGGAAAACGTACCGGTGGTGGGTGATTCGCTAAGGGATCTCCAGGCCGCGATCAAGGTCAAGGCAACCCCCTTCCTGGTTCGTACCGGCAAGGGTGAAGAGACTTTGCTTGGGCTGAAAAAGGAACACCCGGAAATCACGATCTGTGATGATCTGCAACAGATGGCTGAACTGCTTTTAAAAGAGAACGAAACTACATGATCCTGCTGCGTTCCATCGTCTATTTCACATTCCTGGTGATCAATACCATATTAATCGCCACACTCGGAACCCTGGTCGTGTGGGCCCTGCCCGGAAACAGCAGGCACATCATCGATCATGGGTGGAGCCGGATCAATCTCTGGGGACTGCGGGTGATCTGCGGACTCAGAGTACGCGTACAAGGTTCAGAAAACATCCCACAAGAAAGTTGTCTGGTGCTGGCTAAACATCAATCAGCCTGGGAAACCCTGGCTCTGATCAGCCTGATTCCCGGCCCCAAATCCTGGGTGCTGAAACGGGAACTGCTGTATGTGCCCTTCCTCGGTTGGATTATGAAGGCCTTCAATCCAATCGCGATTGATCGTAAATCCGGGCGCAAAGCCATCGACCAGATCATTGAACAGGGCATTGACCGGCTGAAACGAGGCAACAAGGTTTTTATTTTTCCCGAAGGGACCCGGGTCGCACCGGGTGAACGCAAACGCTATGGCATCGGTGGTGCACTGCTGGCAGAGAAATCCGGTTATCCGGTACTACCGGTCGCCCACAATGCCGGTGTGTTCTGGCGACGCAGGGATATTCGCAAATATCCTGGTGTGGTCGACGTATGCATAGGACCGCTCATTCAGACCCAAGGCCGCAGCGCCAGCGATATCAATCAGGAGGTTGAACACTGGATTGAGTCAAAGGTCAGCGAACTGCCTATGGAACGTTAAGATGTAAGTAGGTACTCACTTCCTATGGAATACCTGTTTTTACCTCCTATTGAAACCTTACCAGGCTTCACTAAACGTCGAGGTTTTCCACGGTTAAAGCATGGGTCTCGATGAAATCCCGGCGAGGTTCCACCTGATCACCCATCAAAGTAGCAAAGATCTGGTCCGCCGCTACCGCATCCTCGATACTCACCTGTAACAGGCGACGGGAATCCGCATTCATCGTCGTCTCCCACAACTGATCAGGATTCATCTCGCCCAGACCCTTATAGCGCTGTACGTGCTGACCTTTCTTCGCATCTTCCATCAGCCAATCCAGCGCCTGCCTGAAACTGTTGACAGGCTGAGTCTTCTCGCCCCGTTTCACATAGGCATCTTCACTCAGCAGATCCGTGAGTTGCTCACCGAGTTCCACGATCTTCCGATACTCAACACTGTTGAAGAAATCGTAGGGGATCAGTCGCTCGTTTCCGATACCATGCACCTTACGTGTCAGTAGAATTCCAGCATCTCCGGCCTCTCCCTCTTCCACCCTGGCTAGCGTGCAGGATTCGGAAATGCGCAAGTCGGTGTTGAGACGATCCTCTAATTCCTTGATCCATTTCGTCAATTCCGCTTCGTTGCCGATCAGCGCTTCGTCGATCTTTGGCATAGTGATCAACTTTTCCAATAAAACTGCGTCATACCTTAGAGAAAGCCTATTGATACTAGCCATCACCGTGAGAAAGCTTCGGGCCAGTTGTTCCAGGCTCTCCCCGGCCAATGCAGGGGCTCCCTCGGTCACTAACAAAGATGCGTTATCCAGCGCAGACTGGAGAAAGTAGTTATTCAAATCCTGATCGTCTTTCAGGTACTGCTCCTGCTTTCCCTTCTTCACCTTATACAGAGGTGGCTGTGCAATATAGACATGACCGCGATCGATCAATTCCGGCATCTGGCGGTAAAAGAAGGTCAACAACAGGGTGCGGATGTGAGCGCCATCAACATCCGCGTCAGTCATAATGATAATCCGATGGTAACGCAACTTATCTGCGTCAAACTCCTCACGCCCGATACCACAACCCAATGCGGTAATCAGGGTACCGACTTCCGCTGAAGAGAGCATTTTATCGAAGCGGGCCTTTTCGACATTCAGGATCTTACCCTTCAGAGGCAGGATCGCCTGGAAGCGCCGATCACGACCCTGCTTGGCAGAACCCCCCGCCGAATCACCCTCCACCAGGTAGAGTTCGGAAAGCGCAGGATCCTTCTCCTGACAATCCGCCAGTTTCCCGGGTAGTCCGGCGATATCCAGAGCCCCTTTCCGACGGGTCATCTCACGCGCCTTTCTCGCAGCTTCACGGGCTCGGGCGGCCTCGACCATCTTCCCCGCGATGTTCTTCGCATCACCGGGATTTTCCAAAAGATAGTCATTCAACTTCTCAGAAAGCAGGTTTTCAACGACACCTTTGACTTCCGAGGAGACCAGCTTGTCTTTGGTTTGTGATGAAAACTTCGGATCAGGCACTTTTACAGAGAGAACAGCAGTCAGACCTTCGCGGGCATCGTCACCGGTGGTATTCACTTTCTGTTTCTTGGAGAGCCCGGACTGTTCAATATACTGATTTAAGGTGCGGGTCAAAGCAGCACGAAAACCGGCCAGGTGTGTACCGCCATCCCTCTGAGGAATGTTGTTGGTATAGCAAAAAATGCTTTCCTGGTACGACTCATTCCACTGCATGGCGATCTCGACCATGATGTCGTTACGCTCATCAGAAAAACTGAAGACCTTTTCATGCAAAGGTGACTTGTTGCGGTTGAGATGCTCGACAAAGGCAATGATGCCGCCGACATATTCGAAGGCATCCTCTCTTCCCGTAGCCTCCTCCTTCAGAACAATACGGATACCTGAATTGAGAAACGACAGTTCACGTAGACGTTTTGCCAGAATATCGTAATGGAATTCGATATTGCTGAAGGTACCGCGACTGGGCAGAAAGGTAATACTGGTCCCAGTCTTGTCTGTGTCACCGACCGCTTTCAAATCGCTGTCCGGCACGCCATGGGTATATTCCTGTTCCCACACTTTACCCTGACGTCGAATTTTGAGCTTGAGTTTTTCAGACAGTGCGTTCACCACGGAGACACCCACACCGTGTAACCCGCCGGATACCTTATATGAATTGTCATCAAACTTACCGCCCGCATGTAACACGGTCATGATGACCTCAGCAGCCGATTTTTTCTCTTCCGGGTGCTCGTCGACCGGAATACCTCGACCATTATCAGAAACTGTCACCCTCTGATCGGAATGGATGGTCACCTTGATCTCGTTACAGTAACCAGCCAGCGCTTCGTCGATCGAATTATCCACAACCTCAAATACCATATGATGCAAACCCGTACCGTCATCGGTGTCACCGATGTACATGCCTGGACGTTTGCGAACGGCATCCAGTCCTTTCAGCACCTTGATATTCGAGGAATCGTAGCTCATATAACAATCCGTAACCTGAGTTCTAATAATTTATAAACAGCTCATTATAACTCCAGACACCATGTCCTTGCGAACGATTCATCTAAATCAGATCACTGCTGCTCTGTCACTCGACCTTGTTCCACGTGGAACATTTTGTCCCCAGCATTGTGATTCATGAGTGATCTGAGTGGGTCTAGAGTAGTGAGGAAAGTCTGGTAGCCATAATCTTTTATTAATCCGAATAAGAGTTCGAAACTGGAGTTGTCCAATTCCGATCTCATGTCATCTATGAGAAGGATGGGTTTCTTTTGAATAGAAATATCAAGGAGACGAGCCTGAGCAAGAATCATTAGACTCGTAATTATCTTCTTTTGACCTCTCGAGAATTGGTTACGAATTTCATGACCTTCAAATGTAATTTTGATGTCAGCACGGTGGGGCCCAGCACTGGTGAAATGTCTGACTTGGTCACTTCTCTGGTTTTGAATTAATGAATCAACTAATGTCATATCGCTTCGCCAGCCTTTATACAGTTCGAAGCTAAGTCCCTTTAAGTTATCCAGGGGCTTTAAAAGAAGATCCATCTCATGCTTGAGTCGTTCAAGATATGTACTATGGAATTGATTGACCCTTTCTCCCATATCGGAGAGCTGTTGAGTCCAAACTGATAGATCTTTACTGCCTTTTACAAGAAGTGCGTTTCTCTGCTTGAGTATAAGATTATATCGAGTGATCGTTTCTGCAAACTGATGTTCCACGTGGAACAAACCCCAATTGAGAAGTTTCCGGCGGTGTACAGGACCTTCTTCAAGAATTCTTTGTATGTTGGGTGTAATCGTAGCGATGGGTAAGATCCTGGCGAGATTAATAAGTCTTGTTATGACTTGCCCGTCTTTTTTTACCAGGGTTGTCTTTTTGTCTTTACGGATGCCGAGTCGAATGGAGGTTTGCTCATCGACAATTTCCGAAAAGACCGTGAGACAGTCTTCCTTATGTCGAATAAGATTTCGATGTTGAGTGGATTTGATTGCCCTTGCCCGGGCTAAAAGATAGATGGATTCCAGGACGGTAGTTTTGCCTGCACCATTGTTTCCCTGAATGATGTTGATCCCCTTCCCTGGGAACAATGACGCGGTTTGTACGTTACGCAGGTTTTGGATGGAGAGTTTCTGAATTCTCACACCGTATAGACTTCATAGTTAACAGTGGTTCTAAATACGCATAGGCATAACGACGTACTTGGTGTCTTGGTTATCTTTGCCATAGATCAATGCACTGCTATTGGTATCCTTGAGTTCTATGATCACGGTTTCTTCTTTGATAGCAGAAATAGCGTCAAGGAGATAACCGACATTGAAGCCAATTTTAAGCTCGTCGCCTTCGTATGATACTTCCAACTCCTCTTCCGATTCCTCCTGCTCAGGATTATGAGCCTGCAGTTCTAGAAGGTTTGGTTTGAGATGGAAGCGAATACCCCGGTATTTTTCATTTGAGAGGATCGAAGCACGAGTCAGTGATTGTTTGATGGAGAGTCGCTCAGCTTCCACTTCTTTGTCGGAATTACTCGGCATGACGCGTTGATATTCCGGAAAACGACCGTCTATGAGTTTTGAGGTGAATACCGAGTGTTCGAGTAGCACTTTGATATAGCTGTTACTCAACTCGACCTTGATCTCTTTGTCCTGGTTGGTCAATAGTCTACCCAGTTCCATGACCGCCTTACGTGGGAGTATCACCTGTAGATTGGCCTCTTCATCCAGGGCCTGTTTCTGTTGACTCATCGCCAATCTATGTCCATCGGTGGCCACGGTTCTGATGTCCATTTTATCAAGTTCGAGCAACATACCGTTCAGATAGTAACGGACATCCTGTTGAGCCATTGCGAACTGGGTGTTTTCTATAAGGCTGCAAAGGATCGATTCCTTGAGGGTCAACACTGTACTGCTGGGTGTCGGTTCTATGATTGGGTAATCAGTGGCCGGCAGAACACTGAGTGTGAAGCGGCTCTTTCCTGACTGGATCTTGACCTTATCATCACTGACATCGAGGCTGACCTGTGCGGATTCCGGCAGTGCCTTACAGATATCGAGAAGTTTTCTCGCAGGTAGAGTGAAGTCAGCATCACCCTTGCACTCTGCTTGGGTACTCGTTTTCAGTTCGACTTCCAGATCAGTGGCTGTCAGGTTCAAACGACCGTTACTCGCATTGACGAGTATGTTGGCGAGAATCGGCAGTGTCTGTCGTCTCTCCACAACACCTGAAATCTTCTGAAGCGGTTCAAGAAGGCTTTCCCGATCGGTGACTATTTTCATGTTATCCACTCGGTATCTTATAAATTGTTTTAAGATATTTAGTTTAACTGTTGTTATTAGCTTGGTTTATAAGTCGCATAGATTTTTATATCTAATTGATTTTAAGTGATTTTTATCGAATTTTTGGACTGATTTGAACATCGTGTTTCCTGCACAATTCATGTTGACGGATTGTGGATAAAAACCATTCGAAATTTTAACCGAATTTTTCAACATTTTATCCACATTAACTGCTCAGGGTCCTCAACAAGTTTGAATAGTCCTCGGATATCCTCGGATCACTCTCACGCAATTCTTTCACTTTACGGTTGGCATGGATCACGGTGGTGTGATCTCGTCCGCCGAAGGCGTTGCCTATTTCCGGAAGGCTGTGATTGGTGAGTTCCTTGGCCAGGGTCATGGCGATCTGACGTGGCCGGGCGATCGAGCGGCTTCGCTTGGAGGAGACAAGATCCGAAGTACGAATCTGAAAATACTCAGCTACAGTCTTCTGGATATTCTCGATAGTGATTTGCTTGTCATGTGCGGCCAGCATATCGCGCAGAGCGTTCTTGGCGAAGTCCAGGTTGATCTCTTTTCCCGTGAAGGTTGCATTGGCAATCACCCGGCGAAGCGCGCCCTCGAGTTCACGGATATTCGAACGTATCCGCTTGCCCATGAAGAAGGCGACTTCGCTGGGCAGCTCCGCATTAAGCTGGATGGCTTTGGTTTGTAGGATCGCTACCCGTGTTTCAAGGTCAGGCGGTTCGATTGCAACGGTCAGGCCCCATCCGAATCGGGACTTCAGTCTCTCCTCCAGTCCTGTCACCTCCTTGGGAAATCGGTCACTGGAGAGAATGATCTGCTGCTGCGATTCGAACAGTGCGTTGAAGGTGTGAAAGAACTCCTCCTGTGAACGCTCCTTGCCAGCGAAGAACTGGATGTCATCGATCAGCAGTGCGTTGACTGAGCGATACTTCTTCTTGAACTGCTCAATCGTGTTGTGCTGCAGTGCCTTGACCATTTCAGCGACGAAACGCTCGGAATGCAGATAGACGACCCGTGCATGTGGATTTTTTTTCAGCATCATGTTGCCGACCGCATGCATCAGGTGAGTTTTACCCAGTCCGACTCCGCCATAGATAAACAGCGGATTATAGGCGCGTCCCGGGTTTTCACCGATCTGCATGGATGCGGCCCGGGCAATCTGATTCGATTTACCCTCAACGAAGGTGTCGAAAATGAAACTCGGATTGAGATTACTGTCGATGGGGGCTTTGTGTTCGGTATCAGGCTTCACCGTGACCGGTTGAGGTGGCGTCGTGGACGCTCTTTGGGCCACTGGACGTTTCTTGCTGCCAATTTCCAGCGACAGGTTGGGCGCCTGCTGCTCGCAAATCCGATCCAGGTGGTCCTGGATCGTTTCCAGATAGTTGTTTTTGACCCAGTCGAGGACGAAACGGTTGGGCGCGAGCAGACGAATGCTTTGATGTTCCTCAACCACCTGCAGGGGTCTGATCCAGGTGTTGTACTGCTGGGGCGAGAGTACTTGTTCCAGGTGCTCTGTACAGCGTTGCCAAAGGTCCAATTTCTCTCTCCGGGGACCGAGGTCAGGGACTCGTTCCCGATGGCTGCAGTTACAATGTTCGTCTTCAACTCATTGATCCTAAGCGTATTTCTGTTAGCAAACTTACAGGGAAAGAGATCCCTGGCCGCTGAGTGTCAACTGCCCGCATAGCATCATGGAATTGCTTAATCCAACCCTGGACGCGCCAGGGAGGGGACCCGGGATGAGGCCGGGTTTTTGTGTCGTTTATTGCCTCTCCGGGCAATTCGAACTGCCAAGTCTACTCTCGCAGATGTGAGTTATCCACAGTGAAAAGCGATATTTTTCCAGCTTGGGAATCGATTGCTTATCTATTGACAAGTCAAGGTGTTTGCGACTAGTCTACGCGTCTTTTTTCGTCCATGAGTCTGACGGATCCACCGGTACACAGCTATGAAAAGAACCTTTCAACCCAGTAATCTGAAAAAAGCCCGCACCCACGGTTTCCGTGCGCGCATGGCTACCCGTAACGGCCGCAAGGTACTGAAGGCGCGCCGCGCCAAGGGTCGCGCCAGACTTGCTCCCTGAGCGCATGGTCCTTGCCCGTATCCGCTGAGGCATTTCCCAGAAGCCGTAGACTGTTGAAACCCGACGAATACCGTCGGGTTTTTGATCGTGGTCGGCGTTCCGGGGATGCCCTTTTTCTCGTTCTGGGGATTACAAATCAGACCGACTTCCCTCGTCTGGGATTGGCCGTTTCAAAAAAAAACTGTCGTCGCGCGGTAGACAGGAATCGTGTCAAGCGTATGATTCGCGAGAGCTTCAGACACCACCAGTTGAGTCTTGGTGGTCTTGATGTGGTTGTCGTGGCAAGACCCGGTGCTGCAACATCCGACAATCAACGTTGTCAGAGCGCATTGCAACACCACTGGCGGAGGATTCTCGAGCGATGCGCCAAATAATGATCTTCCTGATCCGGCTCTACCAAATTATACTGAGCCCCTTCGTCGGCCAACACTGCCGTTTCTATCCCAGTTGCTCAGCCTACTCTCTGGAAGCAATTGAAAAGCACGGTGCGCTACGTGGCCTGTGGCTTTCTGTGAAACGCGTATCCCGTTGTCACCCCTGGCATGAAGGTGGGGTGGACCCGGTACCGGAACCTCAAAAAAAGCAGTTCAATGGATAATCTACGTCTGATTCTTTTTTTCACGCTGGCCTTCCTCGGCCTGTTGATCTATCAAGCCTGGCAACAGGATTACGGTCCCTCCGCGCAGGCACAGGCACAAACTGATCAGCAGTCTGTCGGGGAGGATCTGTCACCCAACGACACCGGGCAGAGCGAAGCGGTGCCATCGGTGAACACCCAGGCTGATGTACCCTCCGCCGCGGTTGCCGTTGACGCCCCCCAGTCCACTGACAAACCGCTCAAGGCCGGTGTTGTGAGAGTGACCACCGATTTACTCAATCTGCAGGTTTCCACCCAGGGTGGAACGGTTCAGATGGCCCTGTTGCGGGATTATCCCCGGGATCTCGAAAATCCGGAGGTCAAGGTCGAACTGCTGAATCCGAATCCCGATCAACTCTACATTGCCCAGTCCGGTCTGATCGGGGCTGAAAAGGAGAGTGCTCCCAATCATGAATCCGTCTTTCAGGCGGAACAGTATGTCTATGCCCTCCCTGAGGGTGCCGACGAACTGATCGTGCCGCTGACCTGGCAGAGCGGCGCCGGTATCAAGGTGACCAAAGAGCTGGTATTCCGGCGTGGCAGTTACCTGGTCGATGTGCGTTACCACATCGAGAACCAGTCCGCTGAGAGCTGGGTCGCCCGGGACTACGGCCAGTTGCAGCGGGTCAAACCCAACGACGACCACAGTGGGTTCACCACCTATACCTATACCGGTGGTGTCTACTACACCCCCACCGATAAATATGAGAAAGTCGATTTCGATGAAATGGCCAAGCAGGCACTGAGCGTCGATTCCGATCAGGGTTGGCTGGCGATGATCCAGCACTATTTTCTCACTGCCTGGATTCCGCCGGCCCAGCAGGTGGAGCACTACTACACCAATGCCCTGAGCGGTGGCCGATATCTGATCGGCAGTTACTCACCCACTGTGACCGTGAACAGTGGCGAGACACTGAGTTTCGGGCGGCAGCTGTATGTAGGGCCAAAGTTGCAGGATGAATTGGAAAAGATTGCCCCGGGACTTGATCTGACGGTCGATTACGGCTGGCTGACCATCATCGCCAAGCCGATATTCTGGTTGTTGAAAACCATTCATGAACTGGTCGGTAACTGGGGTTGGTCGATCATTATCCTGACCATCCTGCTGAAGGCGGCGTTTTTCAAGCTGTCCGAAACCAGCTATCGCTCCATGGCCAACATGCGCAAGGTTACGCCGCGGATGCAGGCGATCAAGGATCGTTACGGCGACGACAAGCAGCGGGTTCAGGCTGCGATGATGGATCTGTACAAAAAAGAGAAGATCAACCCGCTGGGCGGGTGTCTGCCCATCCTGGTGCAGATACCGGTGTTTATCGCGCTCTACTGGGTGTTGCTCGAAACGGTTGAGATGCGCCAGGCGCCCTGGATTCTGTGGATCAACAGCCTCTCAGACAAAGATCCCTACTTCATTCTGCCACTGATCATGGGTGTCTCGATGTTCGTGCAGCAGAAACTCAACCCGGCTCCACCGGATCCGATGCAGGCTAAAATCATGATGAGCCTGCCCTTCGTGTTCACTATCTTCTTTGCCTTCTTCCCGGCTGGACTGGTGCTCTACTGGGTGGTCAACAATCTGATCTCCATCACTCAGCAGTGGTACATCACGCGCAAGATTGAACAGGGCGCCGACGCCTGATCGGTACGGCGTCCATGGCGTCGCAGGATACCATCGCAGCCATTGCCACCCCGCCCGGCCGGGGTGGCGTGGGTATCGTAAGAGTCAGTGGTGCCCAGTGCCGACAGGTCGCAGAAAAACTGATTGGTGAACTGCCGCCTCCCAGGGTAGCCCGGTACGCGGTTTTTCGGGATCCGGTCACAGCGGAAATCCTCGATGAGGGTATCGCCCTGTTCTTCCCATCCCCTCACTCCTTTACCGGTGAAGACGTCCTGGAACTGCAGGGCCACGGCGGACCGGTGGTCATGGATCTGTTACTTCAGGCGGTGGTCAGACTCGGGGCGCGCCTGGCCCGTTCCGGTGAATTCAGTGAACGGGCCTTTTTGAATGACAAGCTGGATTTGTTGCAGGCGGAGGCAATCGCGGATTTGATCGATGCCGAGAGCCAGGCTGCAGCAAGGCTCGCCAGTCGCACCCTGCAGGGGATGTTCTCCCGGCGTGTCGGGGATCTGGTGGAACAGTTGATCCAGCTGCGCCTGTACGTCGAGGCGGCTATCGATTTTCCCGAGGAGGAAATCGACTTTCTCAACGACGGACATGTCAGCCGGCAGTTGTCAGATATCATCGATCAGGTTGAAGAGACCCTGAAGTCGGCCCACACCGGGTGTCTGCTGCGGGATGGATTGACCCTGGTGATCGCGGGAAGGCCGAACGCAGGTAAGTCGAGTCTGCTGAATGCCCTCGCGGGTACCGAGGCGGCGATCGTGACCGAGATTCCCGGTACCACCCGTGACCTGTTGCGGGAGCGCATCAATATCGACGGTATTCCCCTGCACATCATCGATACTGCGGGATTGCGCGAGAGTGCGGATCCGGTTGAGGAGGAAGGGATCCGGCGTGCCCGCCAGCAGATGCAACAGGCGGACCGGGTGTTATGGGTATTCGATGATCAGAGTGATCCTCAACACCTAGCTTTCGATCGCTCGACCCTGCCAGATAGGGTGCCGGTGACTCTGATACGGAATAAGATCGACCGCAGTGGAAAATCACCGGGGATGGATGAGAGCGGCACGGTCCCCGAAGTGGCCTTGTCGGCGAAAACCGGCAGCGGTATCGAGTTGTTGAAAACACACCTCAAACAGTGCGTGGGTTACCAGGGTCAGGAACATGGCGAATTTCTCGCGCGTCGACGCCATCTGGTGGCCCTGGAGCAGGCTCGTCAACATCTGTCGCACGGAAGTGAGAGTCTGATAGGGATTCAGGCCGGTGAACTGTTGGCTGAAGATTTGCGTCAGGCACAGCAGGCGCTTTCGGAAATTACCGGTGAATTCACCTCGGATGACCTGCTGGGACGGATTTTTTCAAGTTTTTGTATCGGTAAGTGATGCACGGGCTTGCTCGTGGTGGATAACCTTGGCAATCCTGCATCGAACTGTGGTGGAATATACCCAACAGGTTAGCAGTATCACGCCACTCAGGTTTCAAGTGGGGTTTTCAGGCAAGGGCGGAATTCCTGCCTTGAGTAAGCACGCGTCGGCTGAGTGCCGTGGTATTGATGACCTAGTCAGTAACCAGCTATTCCAACCTGGAGGTAACCAAGATGCTGGGTGAATCGCATGACCTGCTGCATGAATTTCCGGAATACGAAACCAAGATTGCCGAGCTGCGCAAGAGCAATGAAGTGTTTCATAACCTGATGGATGAATACGACTGGCTGGATGCCCAGATTCGCAGCCTCGAAGAGTTGAGTAACCCGATTTCCGATTTCCACATGGAAGAGATGAAGAAGCGGCGCCTGCTGCTCAAAGACCGGCTTTACACCTTTCTCCACGACTGAGATGCAACGGCAGTAACCGCGTTCAGGACACCGGACTAGCGTGAACGTCCGGGACGAAACGCCCGGACCTCCTGCTGCAGATTTTCCACCAATCCGGGGTTGGCATCTGCTCCATATCGCAACTGTATGTAGTGGGCGGTGACCCGGCTGATCGCTGCGGAGAGATCCGGACGGCTCCGGCTGGCGCGGCGTGCGAAGTCCATCGGACCTTCATGGAGGGGGCGAGGGATACCCGCCCGGGCGAGTTTTCGGCAGAAGCGTTCGTAGGCCTGTACCACCGGGGTTGGTCTGTGCCTGCCCTGGCGCATCAGATTCACGGACAGGGTGAGCAGAACCCCACCCATCAGTCCCGCCACCATCAATCCCCACTCGAGATGATTCAGACGCTGGAATCCGAACTGTCGCATCAGGCTGAACTGATGTTCCCGGCTGTAACCGACCACCCAGCGACGCCATTGCACATTGGCGTTGTCCAGCAGATGGGTCAGCCTCAGAAGGCCCTGACCCAGCAAACCTGAGCGGTCGATCTGAAAACTGACCGGCGATCCGGGCATCGTATCGTCTGTCAGAATCGGGTAGCGGATGCGTTCAGGTGCAACCGCGGCAGTGGGATCGATACGTATCCAGCCCTGGGTTTCGAGCCATACCTCCGACCAGGCATGGGCGTCGCTCTGGCGAATGATGAAATAGTCCCCCAGTTCGTTGTACTCCGCGCCCTGATAACCCAGTACCAGGCGTGAGGGTATTCCGGCCAGCCGCATCAACTGGGTGAAGGCGGTGGCGTAGTGTTCACAGAAACCCTCCCGGCCATCGAACAAAAATTCATCGATGGGGTTATCCGTGTAGAGCGGAGGTGTCAGGGTATAGACAAAGGGCTGGTCATGGAAATGCTCGAGTGCCTGCTGCAACAGTTCAGGTTGACTGTCCGCGGACTGTTTCCATTGCTCCACCAGCGCGATCTGACGTTGTGTGACATTCCCCGGCAACGCGAGCGCACGTTGACGCAGACCTGTGCTGAGACGTCGGTCGTGCTGTTCCGTGGATGACACGAGGCGGTAGTTGAGTGGATGGTTGACCGGTCTGCGGGTCAGCAGTTGACGGTCCCCGGTCAACAGGGCCTGGGGCGGGCTGTTGAGCGGAATATCGAGACTGTAGAGCCAGGGTTGCTGATGCGCTTCGAGAAAGATTTCGTAGTGAATCGGCGATGCGCCCGGGTCATTGTTCTGTTTCCAGAACGGACTGCCGGACTGATTGTGCCAGCTGATCCCGTCAGTGTCCCAGATGACCAGGCCACGCCAATAGCGTTTTTCCGCTGGCGGTGGCGTGGCATCGAAACGCACCCGGAAAGCTACCTCCTGCGAGGCCACCAGCTGACTGATCATCCCGGGTGTGACCCGGTCGCTCATACCGGTGACCCCGGATGAATTGAGACCGATGTGCCACAGCGGATGGGAGATGCGGGGAAATACGACGAACAGGATCAATGCCAGGGGAAGGGCCTGTAGGCTCAGCACCAAGGTGCGATACAAAGGATCGGCGGGTGATCTGCTGGCCTTGACCCGCTGGCTCTCCATAAGCAGTGCCGTGGCGGCGATCATCACCGCGAACAGATAGATCGCCAGGGGGATGGACTGGCCGTAGAGGAAATGGGTCACCACCACGAAGTAGGCGATATATATCGTCACGGTGAGATCCCGACGTCGCCGGACTTCCAGGACCTTGAGCAGGAACATCACCGTCAGCAACGCCACCCCTGCCCGATGACCGACCAGGGAGTGGTACTCGATATAGACGATGACCACTCCCCCCAGAGTGGCGATGACCAGCGGCCAGCGACCAGGACGGAAGCCGCTCCAGCGCAGTCCCGCCAGCTGCCAGACCATCAACAACATCAGGTAGAGGTTTATCAGGGGGGAAAAATGCAGTCCGTGGGGCAGTATTGTAAGTACTGCAATCAGGCTCAGGGCCCGATGCTGGTCGGAACTCAAACTCAGCTCAGGCGGTTTCATGATCTGCTCCGAAACGCGCCAGGGCGGATAGACAGCGCTGCATATGCGCCTGTCCGGTGCCGCTCGACAGTGTCACACCGGGCAGCCTCAAACTATAGGCCTGACCGAGTTCCTCCTGTTGCAGCACATAGCGGCACAGCAGGCTGAGGCGTCGTTCCGGTTCCTGTTCCGGAATCAGGTCCCAGTCCAGGCGGACTTCGAGATGACGGTCACCGCCGAACTGTTTACACAGCAGACCTTGCTGACGCGCATAAGCCTTCCAGTCGATATGTTTGGTGGAATCGCCGCTGCGGAAGGGCCTCAGGCCGATAAAGTCGTCCGTACCCACGCCCCGGTCTCCCTGATCGCTGCGCTGGTAAGCGGTGGTTATCGGAGGTTGACCCCGCTCCGCGGGCTTGGGGTAGACCAGGCACTCGAGGGGCAGATCGGCGTAGGTCCAGGCGCGAAACAGTCCCAATGGATAACTGCTTTGAAGAGTCACCCTGGGCAGCGGAAAAGGACCGCGTCGACGGGTCGACAGGGGCAGATGGAACAGTAGCTGATCACTGCCCGGTATATCCAACCGGTCACCCACTTGCTTGCGATGACGGACCTCCAGGGCATAGCGCGGCAGTTGCGAGGGATTCTCAAGGGACAAGAGAAACTCCGCGGTTTCACCGGCAAATACGGAGGCCACGCGGAACGGCTGGATTCTCAGACCGAGCAGGTTGCGCCAGGTGTGGATGATACTGGTGAGCCACAGACCGGCGAGGAAGAAAGTCGCCAGATGACCCAGGTTGCTGCCGTAGTTGATCGATCCGATCAGCATCAACAGGATCACCAGTGCCAGCAACAGCCCCTGGCGGGTGGGCAGGATATAGATACTGCGGGGTCTGACCGTGACACCACCTTGGGGATCCGCTTTGGCATGACGGAGAAACGGCCGCAGTCTTTGACTCAGTGACAGTGACATGTTCAGGGGATCGGCACGGCCTCGATGAGATCCTTGACCAGTCCTTCGCTGGGTACGCCCAGGGATTCACCGCTGCTGAGCAGCCGGTGGCCCACCGTGGCGGGCAGGACTGCCTGCAGATCCTCAGGTAGCACCAGATCGCGGCCCGCGATAAACGCCCAGGCCCGGGCCGCCTGCAGGATCGCCAGGCCGGCCCGGGGTGAGAGCCCCAGTCGGTAGTCGGGTATCTGCCGGGTGTGGGTGAGAATGTCCTGGCAGTACGCGATCAGTGCATCCGCCACGTGCACCCGGCTCACCTGCTGCTGAAAATCGGCTAATTGCGTCGGTGTCATAACCACCGCTTGCTCGCCGAGTTGCGCACGCCGGTCGCCCCCGGCCAGCAGTTCGCGCTCCGCAGCCCGCTCCGGGTAGCCGATCTGCAGACGCATCAGAAATCGGTCCAGCTGGGATTCCGGCAGGGCGAAGGTGCCGACCTGGTGACTCGGGTTCTGAGTGGCGATGACAAAAAACGGTTGCGGCAGGCTGTGGGTTTCGCCATCCAGGGTGACCTGGCGCTCCTCCATGGCCTCGAGCAGGGCACTCTGCGCCTTGGGGGTTGCCCGGTTGATCTCGTCGGCGAGGACCAGTTGTGCGAACACCGGGCCCTGATGAAAGCGGAAACGCTGTTCATGGCTGTCGTAGATGGACACCCCGATGATGTCAGAGGGCAGCAGATCGCTGGTGAACTGTATGCGTTGGTAGTGGAGCCCCAGCAGATGCGCCAGAGTATGCGCCAGAGTGGTCTTGCCCACCCCGGGTACATCCTCGATCAGCAGGTGGCCGCGGGCCAGAAGACAGGTCAGGGAGAGCCGGATCACCTCCTGTTTGCCTACCAGGATGCGGCCTGCTGCTTCGATTACCTTGGCCAGATCGGAATTCATGGGTTCATGTCACTCTGTGTTGGGTTTGCCGAATCGGGCTACCTGATGAAATCTTAGCGAAGACTTTCAGACAGGATGGCACCGCTTGTCGGTGTAACGGCGCCGATGGGTGTCCAGCAACGACCCGGTTACATGGATCTGCGCGACCATCTGATGCAGGACTTAGGGCCTGTTAACAGGCCCTAGCACCTTTCTCTATTAAATCGGGTGTCGATTAGCCTCTCAAGTGGAGAAAGGCAGATTCGGAACGACAATCCTCTGCGGAGGATTCTGATTGGCCCATGACGCCACAGAAATTGAGAGAATTGTTGTGTCACCCGTGGCATCGCCGTTTAAAATAACCGGTCATACGATCCGTGAGTGCTCAGACCTGCGTAACCAGGGTTTTCTCCCCTGAATAGGCCGGTCCTCAATCAGGTTGTCAAAGGCCGTTCGGTCAGACAGCCACACGGGTCAGACTTCACACAGGATTGATTTCCGACAATGTTCTATACCGACAAATTCGATGTGATCGTGGTGGGCGGTGGCCATGCCGGTACCGAGGCGGCCCTGGCGGCGGCCCGTATGGGCGCACGCACCCTGCTGCTGAGTCACAACATCGAAACCCTGGGACAGATGAGCTGCAACCCGGCCATTGGCGGTATCGGCAAGGGTCACCTGGTAAAGGAGGTCGACGCCCTGGGGGGGGTCATGGCCCACGCCGCGGACCGGGGCGGTATCCAGTTCCGCATACTCAACTCGCGCAAAGGGGCCGCGGTGCGTGCCACCCGCGCTCAGGCGGACCGTGTCCGCTACAAGGCCGCAGTGCGATACGCTCTGGAAAACCAGCCGAACCTGCAACTGTTTCAGCAGGCAGTGGATGACCTGATCGTGGAGCAGGACCAAGTAGTCGGTGTGTTAACCCAGATGGGTTTGAAGTTTCATGCCGCCGCAGTGGTGCTTACCGTGGGCACCTTTCTGGGTGGGCGGATTCATATCGGTCTGGCCAATTACGAGGGGGGACGGGCCGGTGACCCACCTTCCAATGCACTGTCCCGGCGTCTGCGCGATCTGCCCTTCCGGGTGGAGCGGTTGAAGACGGGCACGCCGCCGCGGATCGACGGACGCAGTATCGACTACAGCCAGTTGCAGGCTCAGCCCGGGGACACCCCGACACCGGTGTTCTCCTTTCTCGGTTCGGTGGAAGAACATCCCCGCCAGATCTGCTGCCACATCACCCATACTAACGAACAGACCCATGAGATCATTCGCGGCGGCCTGTCCCGTTCGCCTATGTATACCGGGGTGATCGAAGGGGTCGGGCCCCGTTACTGTCCCTCCATCGAGGACAAGATCGTGCGCTTTGCGGACAAGTCGTCCCACCAGATCTTCATCGAGCCCGAGGGACTGGATACCCATGAGGTCTATCCCAACGGCATCTCCACCAGCCTGCCGTTCGACATCCAGTACCAGCTGGTGCGCTCCATGAAAGGTTTTTCCGAGGCGCAGATCCTGCGCCCGGGCTATGCCATCGAGTACGACTTCTTCGACCCCCGGGATCTCAAGTCTTCGCTGGAGACGAAACATATTGGCGGGCTGTTCTTTGCCGGCCAGATCAACGGTACCACCGGCTACGAGGAAGCCGCCGCGCAGGGACTGCTGGCGGGCCTGAACGCGGTACGTCAGGCCCGGGACGAAGATCCATGGAGCCCGCGCAGGGATGAGGCCTACCTGGGTGTGCTGGTGGACGACCTGATCACCCAGGGAACCCAGGAGCCCTACCGCATGTTCACCAGCCGCGCCGAGTACCGGCTGCTGCTGCGGGAGGACAACGCGGACCTGAGACTCACCGAAACCGGTCGTCGCCTGGGGCTGGTGGACGATCAACGCTGGGGGCATTTCTGCCGTAAACGGGATGCCATCGAACAGGAGCAGCAGCGCCTGGACGGGATCTGGCTGCGACCTTCCGATCTGCAGGAAGAGTCTGCACAGGCACTGCTGGGCGGAGCGCTCTCGAAAGAGGCGAATGCATCGAATCTGCTGGCCCGTCCGAATGTGAGTTACCGGGCTCTCATGAGCCTGCCGCGACTGGGGCCGGGGGTCGAGGATCCCCATGTGATCGAGCAGCTGGAGGTGCAAGCCAAGTATGCCGGCTATATCGATCGGCAGAAGGATGAAATCGCCCGACAGCGGGCCAACGAGGCCGTCTCGCTGCCCGACAACCTGGACTATGGGGATGTGCGGGGACTCTCCTCCGAGGTGCGGGAGAAATTCCAGCGTCATCGCCCCGAGACCCTGGGCCAGGCGGGGCGGATTCCCGGTGTCACTCCCGCCGCGATCTCCCTGCTGATGATCCATCTGAAGAAGCGATCTGCCTGATGGCGGGGACCGGTTATGACGAAGAGGCCTGTCGGGAGCGATTGCTGGCGGGTTGCGGTCAACTCGGATTAAGCCTCAGCGGGACCCAGACCGACCAGCTGATAGCCTACCTGGCGCTGCTGCATAAATGGAACCAAGCCTACAATCTGACCGCGGTACGGGAACCCCTGGAGATGGTCTCGCGCCACCTGCTGGACAGTCTCGCCGTAGCCCCTTATTTCGACACCCTTTCCTGTCTCGACATGGGCAGCGGTGCCGGCCTGCCCGGCATCCCGTTGGCGATCCTGTGTCCGCAGACCCGCTTTGTGCTGCTCGACAGCAACAGTAAAAAGGTCCGCTTCCTGCGACAGGTGATCCTGGAACTGGGGCTGAAGCATTGCACCCCGGTGCACGCCCGGCTGGAGTCCCTGGAGGCGGAACAGCCCTTCGCCATCCTGATCTCCCGGGCTTTCACCGATCTGCCCAACATGTTGCAGCTGGCCGCACATCTGATGAATCCTGAAACGGTGTTGCTGGCGATGAAGGGACGTGCGGCGGAGTCGGAAATCGCCGCCCTGCCCCCGGGCTACGACTGTCGCATCCAGGTTTTGCGGGTACCGTTTTGCGATGCGGAACGCTGCCTGGTGCGGATTTCCCGCTCCAACGCCGGAACCGCCGTGGCGGGTGACACGGTTTAGGGAGAAAGGTTAACACCTTGCAGGCGAGTGCCGTTATGATAGGCGATTCCTGTCACCAATGAAGCAACGGGACACCATGGGTTACATCATCTCCATCGCCAACCAGAAAGGCGGGGTCGGTAAGACCACCACCACGGTCAATCTGGCGGCATCCCTGGCCGCCATGAAAAAGCGGGTCCTGCTGGTGGATCTGGATCCTCAGGGCAACGCCAGCATGGGCAGTGGCATCGACAAGTACAATCTGGACAACACCTGTTGTGAAGTGCTGCTCGGTGATGCGAACCTGCGTGATGCTTTGCAACGCTCCCCGGACGGGGGCTTCGATGTGCTGCCGTCCAATTCCGATCTCACCGCTGCGGAAGTGGGACTGATGAACAGCTCGATGCGTGAGAAGCGTCTCGATCTGGCGCTCGCCCCGGCGCGCGCGGAATACGACTTCATCCTCATCGATTGCCCGCCTTCATTGAACATGCTGACGCTCAATGCCCTGGTGGCGGCGCACGGTGTATTGATCCCGATTCAGACGGAGTACTATGCCCTGGAAGGGCTTACGGCGCTGATGAACACCATTGAACAGATTCGCTCCCACCTCAACCAGGATCTGCGCATCGAAGGGTTCTTGCGCACCATGCACGATCCGCGCAACAACCTGGCCATCGATGTCTCGGGCCAGTTGCTGGCCCATTTCAGGGATGCGGTTTTCAACACGATCATTCCCCGTAACGTCCGCGTCGCCGAGGCGCCGAGTCACGGCAAGCCGGTGTTGTTTTATGACAAGGCCTCACGCGGCGCCACCTCCTACCTGGCCCTGGCCAGTGAACTGCTGCGCCGCCACCGGCTGCGCGAGGAACAGGATAAACAGGTTTAACGGATAACGATTATGGCGGCTAAGAAAAGAGGACTGGGTCGGGGACTGGATGCCCTGCTGGGCGGTATGAATTCCAGCGTCGACCAGAGTGAAGCAGCAAAAGCTTCGACCACATCTCCTTCCCAGGGAGACAATCTCAGACGCCTGGCGGTGGACCTGATTCAGCGGGGACGCTACCAGCCCCGGCGCGAGTTCGATGCCGACAGCCTGCGGGAACTTGCCGATTCGATCGCCGCCCAGGGGGTTATCCAACCGGTGGTGGTGCGACCGGTGGAGAACGACCGCTATGAACTGATCGCCGGTGAACGGCGATGGCGTGCCGCGCAGCAGGCGGGTCTCGATGAAATCCCGGTGGTGATCAAGGAGGTCACCGAAGAGGCCGCCATGGCCATGGGTCTGATCGAGAACATTCAGCGCGAAGACCTCAATCCCCTGGAAGAGGCGCACGCCCTGAACCGCCTGCTGATCGAATTCGGTCTCACCCACCAGGAAGTGGCCAAAGCGGTGGGTAAGTCGCGCACCACGGTCACCAATCTGTTGCGCCTGCTGGAACTCAACGATGATGTGAAGAGCCTGGTGGAGAGCGGCCGCCTCGAAATGGGCCATGCCCGCACCCTGCTCGGTCTCAAGGGAGATGCCCAGAGCAAGGCCGCAAAACAGGTGGTCGCCCAAGGCCTTTCGGTGCGTGAGACCGAACGCCTGGTGCGTCGCCTGCAAAACGAGGAGGAGCATCCCCAGCCACGTCGCGCCGAACAGCCCATGGACCCGGACATCCGCCGTCTGGTCAATGACCTTTCGGAAAAGCTCGGCGCCAGGGTGGATCTGCAGCAGAGCGCGAAAGGCAAGGGCAAACTGGTGATTGGCTATAACAGTCTGGACGAACTTGAAGGCATTCTCGATCACATTAAGTGATCATGCCCTTGCACCGCTGCATGGCTGAACATTCCGGGAACCCGCCAGGGAAAACCGCCGATCGTGCGCAAGCTGTGGGACTGTGCTGCTTCCCGTCTCCACTCCTTCGGTGAGGCATACTTGAAGGGCTATGGCAACCAGATCGAGGAACAGCCACCCTTGAGTTTGTGGTTGTTCTCCAGATGGACCGATCCACTCCGATCGCCGTTCCGATGCGCCTGGGCGACCATGGAGGCGAAATAGATCCCCAGTTGGGTATGCCCTTCCGACAATGTGTTGCTGCGGTTGAATGCGGCCTGCGCCTCAATCATGTTTTGTGGAAACCCCATACCATCGTCTTCAATGCGGATCACCAGGAAATCGTCGATCATCTCCGCGCACAGGGTGATCTGACTCTGGGTATACCTCAGGGCGTTGCCGATCAGGTTGTTGATCACCCCACGAATCAGCCATTCATCGAAATAACCGCTCAGTTCCATATCACACTCGGATGAGAGACTGATCGATTTGGACTGCGCGACACTCTGATTGTCGATGACGATCTCGTCGAGGAAATCCGCCACCTGGATCTCTTCGATATTCGGCGTGAGTTGACCATGATCGATTTTGTACAGCGACAGCAGGGCAATCAGGTTATTGCTCAGGCGCTTGGATTCATGTTGCAGTGAGGCGAATTTTGGGTTCTCCCGATAGCCGTTTTCACCGGCCATTTCGTCCAAGGTGTTGATCACCATGCCGAGGGAGTTTTTCATGTCATGGATGATGGAGGCGAGTATGTCTGAGAAGTTCATATCAACCTTCTTGAGCGTTGCTGCTCAGCACGGTATTCAGGCGATTCTGCAACTTGACCAGGATCGGGTTGTCGGGTTCGGCTCGGTTCACGCGGTCGAGGTAGATCTGAATCTCGTCGATGCGTGACTGATTGAATTCGCTGCGCTCCATGTCCATGAGCATCACCAGCGCGGCATTGAGGTTGACGACCTTATTCGCGGGCATGCGTTCGGAGGTCTCTTTCAGCAACTTGATCGCCTCTTCATATTGCCCCTTGCGCGCGAGTTCCACCCCCTGGCGATTCAATGAGGCGACCTCTTCGCGCAGGGCATCGATGGAACCCAGGGTATCCTCAGCGATCCCGGCGGAAGTCAGGGTCAGGCGAACCTCATCCATCAAATCATCATCCGCGTGATTGTTGAGGATGGTGCTTTTCAGCAGTTCCACACTTTCGTCGGTCTTGTTGAAATGCTGAAAGGTTTTCGCCAACTCCAGGGAACAGTCCGTATCGGTGTTGCCATCCAGGGTTTCGAAGATCTGGGATGCCTGGTCCAGGCAGACTTGAGCGGCCTCGCTGTTGCCCATGGTTTCATGGACCACGCTTTCCGCAGTTGCCCGGTAGAGATCCGCCTTGGGATCTTTGTGAAATTCCCGTTTCATCTCCTTGAGCACTTTCAACCCCGCATCCCCCTGTTGTGTGCGGGCGCTGACTCTGGCCAGGTTTGCGTAGTCCGAGGGATGTTTGTAGACCGAGTGGCGGCCGTGTTTCACCGCCTTGGTGAAAGCATTTTCCGCAACCTGGTCATCTTTGTTCAGCAGTGCGATCTCCCCAAGCATTTTCTGCCGCAACACGGCTTTCGGAGAGATTTTTGCCGCAACCTCCAGGGTCTTCTGGGCTTCGTTCAACTGGTTGAGACTTTTATAGCACTTGGCCAGCCAGTCATAGGCGGCGGTGTAATTCGGATTGTGTTCGGTGATGGTTTTGAACTGTGACTGGGCCTCTACGTAGGCCTTGTTCAAAAACAGGGTTTTTCCCAGTCCCAGGCGGGCCCAGGGAAGATCCCTGAGACTGAGCACCTCTTCATAAACTTCGCGGGCTGCGCCGATCTGCCCGGCATCGAGCAGGATCTCTGCCTTGATCTTGCGCAGTTCGTTGCTGTTGGGGGGCTTGTGGGCAATTTTTTCATCCAGCAGACGGATCGCCAGTGGCCGGTTCTGCTTTGCAAGCGCCTGTTCCACCGGCAACAGGTTCTGCTTTTTTGCGATCAGCTTTTCCAGGCGGGTCTTGAGCAGATCCTTGTTAAACGGTTTGGTGAGATACGAGTCGGGTTCATACTCCACCGCGCCCATCACCATTTCCCGGGCATTCTCCGCGGTGACGATGAGAAACACGCAACCCAGACCGATCAACTGGCGGTGTTTGGCCTCTTCCAGGACCTGCTGACCGTCCTTGCCCGGCCCAAGATTATAGTCACACAGAATGACATCGAAGCGTTTATCGTTGAGCTGATCGATGGCATCCGCGCCATTGTTTGCCAGAGTGATGTCCCCTGCACCACAGGCCATCAGCATGTTTTTGATCATGCTGCGCATGTCGCCGAAATCATCCACGACGAGATAGGCCCTGTTTTCGAGAATACCCGGGGCAAAAGGCACGATGAACTCCTGACGGTTAACGGCTGAAAATCATTGCGGGACGATCTTCCCATCGGGGCAAGTGATGGAACCCGGGTGACAGCCAGGGCGGTCTCCCGGTTCGGCATCGAAACGGAGTTGTCTCCGCTGAATGATCCCCGTATCGATCGGAAGTGTCTCAGAGGCGTCCAGACAGGGCGCCGATTCGAGAATCCGTGCCGCTGCCTCGAGCTTGGGATACACCCTCCCGATTATAGAAGTTATCGGCATTCTGTGTGTGACTTTAGGTTTTATCCAGTCATCGTCGTGGGGATGCGCGACCGGTAGACGGGCTTCAGTACCATAGGCCGTTGATATGCCAGCGGGGATGCCGCTGCACGGGACTCTGCAGCCCTGGATGCAGGCTGTCCTGGTGGCCGCCACGTGCGTCGATCCAGCCAGGATCCCCGGGTTTCAGATTCATTAATTGGCGTATCCGGTCATCGGTCTGGGGGTGACTGCGCAACACAGAGGGTTGAGGTTGACGCCGCCCCGGCATGAACACCCGTTCCAGCCAGCCCCCTTGGATGTTTTCGATTTTCGCCAGGGCCAACGCCAGACCTTCCGGGTCTCCCGTGAGCTGCACCGCTTGCAGATCGGCTACCGTCTCGCGAGTCCTCGAAAGCGCCATCTGGGTCAGAGCGCTGAGGGTGGGGGCGAAGATCAGCAGTAACATGGCCAACCAGTTGAGGCGCACATGGGAGAACAGCATCAACGGCAGACTGAACAGCAACAGCAACTGGCCCAGGGTGGACAACAGGCTGGTGGCCCGGCTGAACAGGTCCGCGAGTCCCATCACCCACAGATCGTTGTTGCGGATGTGGCTGATTTCATGGGCCAGAACCCCTACGATCTCGCGGGTATCAAGGTGCCGCAACAGGCCATCGGTGATGGCAATCGCTGATTGATCTGACGAGCCTACGGTGAAGGCGTTGAGCATCCGGCTGGGTACATAATAGAGCGTGGGACGGGTCTCCAGTCCCGCCCGCGCCGCCAGGTCGCCGACCAACTGATGGACCACCGGGGCCTCGTCCGGCTGGATGGGCCGCGCGCCGTACATGCGCATGATCAGCCAGGGGGAGAGCGTCGGGTGAAACAGCATGCCGAACAGCCCGACACCGAGCAGAATCATCAGTCCCTGGGGACCCCACAACAGCCAGCCCAGGAGTCCCAGGTAGCCGGCCATGAGAGACAGCAGCAGCAGGGATTGCAGACGGTTGCGCCAGGCATGTTGCATCCACAACACGGGATCGTAGTTACGATGGGTGTTCATGAGGCATTCCGCTGATCGGTCTCCTGATGCGGGCAGGTATCATGCTGTTGCCCGTGACATCAGCATATCCTCTTAGACCGCTACATCCGCAGGATGTCCTGGCCGTTCCGCTATCAACAACGATGGGGATGGTTTACGGGAAATTCATCCCCTGGGAATGGCATTGCGGATTGGGGGCCAGGGTTTCTGGGCGGGCCCTGGCAGGTTAGCCGATAGCGGCCCGCCAGGAGAAAGATCCCGCTCAGACCTTGAACCGGCCTACATGGGATTCCAGGTCTGTGGCCAGGGATTGCAACGCCTGGGTTGATTTGAGCAGATCCTCGGTACTGTGCGAAGTTTGCATGGCGACCTGGTTGATGTTCACGATGCTCTGGTCGACACCCATCACGGTCTGGTGCTGTACGTCCGTCGCGGTGGAGATCTCCCGGTTGAGTTGCGAGATGGAAGCCATAGTATCGGTGATCTGGCTGAGGCTGTCGCTGGCCTGCTGTGCCGGTTCCACGCTGGCGTTCGCATGTTGATGGGCATCCTGGATCACCCGAATCGCATCCGATGTGCCATTCTGCAGCTGCTCGATCATTTGCTGAATCTCACTGATCGAATCGTAGGTGCGGGCCGCCAGGTTGCGTACCTCATCGGCCACCACCGCGAATCCACGTCCCTGTTCACCCGCGCGGGCCGCCTCGATCGCTGCATTCAGGGCCAGCAGATTGGTCTGCTCAGAGATCCCGCGGATCACATCGAGCACACTTTCGATGGCCTGGCTGCGTTCACCCAGCCCGGTGATTACCGATGTGGCCCGATCGACCTCACCGGCCACCTGGCGGATCTTCTCGACCATGTCGATGACTACCCGCCTGCCGTTCTTGCTCTCCTGGTCGGCCTCGCCGGCACTATCTGCGGCCCGGGTGGTGTTGTCCGCCACCTCCCGGAAACTGGCGGAGAGTTCATTGATCGCGGTGGCCACGGATTCCACCTCCTGTCTCTGGGTCTCCACCTCCTGGCCGGTGCGTTGTGCAACGTCGGCCATCTGCGCCGAGGTTTCAACCAGCCGGTGCGCGGATTGCTGCATACCGGAGACCATGTTGCGTAGTTTCACGACGAAGCGGTTGAAGGCGCCTGCCAGATCGCCGATCTCGTCCTGGCTCTTGATCTTGAGCTGTACGGTCAGGTCGCCATCGCCTTGTGAGATCGCTTCCAGTTCATTGCGGATCTCCCGCAGGGGACCGGCGATCGCGCGCACCGTGATGGCATATACGGGGACCGCCACGAGAACCCCCAGGGCAATGGCGATCCAAAGGATCCGGTAGCCGGCATCCACCAACTCACCAAGGCTCGACTTTTCCTCAGCGACCGTGTTCCGAATCTCCAGGTTGAGCTGATCACCGATGGCCATCAGGGCATCCGCCGCAACCGCATAATCGAGACGCGCCTGTTTGACCTTACGGTGGTCCTCGATGACCGTCTTGAGCAGTGCAAGATGCTGCTCGGTGAGGCTGTGCAGAATCGCCTCCATGGATTGACCCGAATACTCGCCACTGCTCAGGGGTTGGCTGAACAGCGGATCTTCCGCAATGGTGTCGATGGCGTAGGCCAGGTCATCGAACAGCAGGTCGATGCGGGAGAGGGTATCTTCGGCATCGGCTTCCTCTTTATACCGGCGGTAGAGTTCCAGCCGGGTGAGGATCGCCAGCTTGGCTTCTCCCGCAGCGTTGATGGAAATCCAACGATCCCGTTCCTCCTCGTCAGACACCTCAAAATTCTCTTCCGTGTTCATGTCCTGGCGTAGCATCTCCTCGCTGGAGAGGCGCTCCACATCCACCAGCAGGTCGAGAAACCGGGCACTGTTCTGATTCAGGGCCTGTTCCTGTTTGAGGTAGTCGCGATGCTGCTGGGTCAGGCCGGAGCGGTTGGTGGAGAAGGCAGCCATACGCTGCTGCAGGTCATCCAGTACCTGGCGGTCCACCTTGCCACTTGCAACCAGACGCTCGAATGCCGTCTTGGCCTCCTCCTCGGCCTTTAGAATGGCGCTGCTGTCATCGCTTCCGCCGAGCAGAATGTTGTCCACTGCGATCAGCTCTTTCTGAACCGCGCGGATCCCGGATTCCGTGGTGGCCATGGATTCCCACACCGGGCCAGTGATGTTGGACAGGGACTGGGTCAGATTGTGGATAATCCAGTAGCTGGTGCCTCCGGTTACCAGTAACACGAATACCAGGGTCAGGAATCCGGCGCCTATTTTGACGCCTACATTGACACGCCTCATGATCATCCCTCGGTGTGATAGTTGCAGAATTCCGTCCGTACATCAGGCGGTTGTAGAAAATTCAGACTCATTCCCGGCTAACCTCAGCCCATCGGGGAAAACTTTTTGATGAGATAGGCTTGTCAGCCCCAAAAAATGAGTCTAGCAGTGATTTTCATTTCGGCACGCAGGCTGTTTCCTTTAGAATCCAGCATTAAACAGAATGTTGACAGGTCCCAGATCATTACAGGAATCGACATGCCACAAGCCTACCCCACACCGCAAGATGCGGAAGATGCCTACTACGACGCCATCGAGGCGCAGGATCTCGAAACCCTGATGTCCGTCTGGGAGGCCAGTGACGAGGTGATTTGCCTGTTGCCGATGCTACCGGCGGTACAGGGCCGGTCATCGGTGCGTGAAGTCTGGTCAAAGATGTTTCACAACGCTCAAGGCCTGGAGATCGAAGTGATTCATATGAGCTGGATCGAAACCGCTGAGCTGGCGATCCACCTGGTGGAAGAGCGGGTCAGGATGCCCGAGCAGCCGGAGCCGCATCGGGTCTATGCCAGCAACATCTATCGCAAACAGGCCGGAAACTGGTATCTGCTGATGCACCAGAATGCGCCTACCCCGCCCCCGCCGGGGCTCAGGATGCCCCCCTCCTGAGCGCGCCGCGACCACGCGCGCCCCCGTGCAGCGGTCAGCAGTCGCTCAAGCGGGATATGCTTGTTCGAGTGAGCGGTAGACCTGGTCGCTGAAATCCGTCCTGTCCGCATCCAGCTGATCGAGTATTTCGGCGAGATACTCGTTGTCCTCCCGCCCGGCCCAGGTTTTGATGTAGGTGCCCTCCTTGTATCCATGGTCCTGGCGGAAAAAATTCAGCACGTTCTTACCCACGTAGGTTTTGAACAGGCTGTCGAAGTCCAGATCCGCGGCCTGCATGACCTGCGCGAACAGGGCCACATCGGCGGACTTTGTCTGGATTGCCGTCATCGCCAACTGTTCGATGGCGGCTCTGAAATCCACCGATCCGGCGGACAGCTTTAGCCCTTCCAGAGCCTGGTCCGCGGCCTGTTCCAGGCTGTCGTTGTGCAGAATCAGGTCGCTCAGGGCAAAGTGCCAGATATCCACCAGTTCCAGGTGGACCTGGGCCATGTCAGGCTTCTGATGTTTCCACCATTTCCAGCCATAGTGGTCGAGCATTTCCGCACATTCCGTCCAGATCGCCCGATACCAGGGGTAAGCGGCAGTCCGCCAGTCTGTGTTGACCCGGCTGTTCATGGCATCCTGGAGTTCCAGCATAGAGAGTATTTGGTGTTTCATTCGCACGGTTTTTTGTTCGAAAAATTCATTCAGCAGGGTCACCACGGTCTCAACGAAATGGGGACAGCGGGACTTGAAGAGACCTGCGGCGCGGGCCTCTTGATACTCATCGGGAAGGCTCAGGTCCTTCTCCAGCAAATCCCGGCAAAGGTTGCTGCCATGACGTTCGATGAAGCGTTCCTGTAGCCAGCGGGTACTGTTGTAGGTGGCTTCCTTGGCGGCCTTGCCCGTCCGGGTACGCGGTCCCTGCTCCAGACCCAGCACCAGCGCCGCGCCGGTGAGCGTGCCACATACCTGACCCATGCGGCCGACACCGCCGCCGAGACCGCTGGAGATGCGCATCGCCAGACTTTCGTCCATGCCGTAGCGATCAGCGAACAGGGTGAGCACAGACTGGGAACAGTTGTAGCCGTCACAGAAGCGCGCTACCGCTCGCTGAGGGCTTGTTTCGCTTTCTGAGGGCAGGTCTTCAGTGGAATCGGTCATGGGTATCCTGGAGGCGTGATTGAGCAAACAAACTGAACCATTCTCACGCACAGGTCAAGTTGACGAATCATCCACCGTTGAGCTGTTCGACCGATGCGACCATGTAGTCAACGGCCTGGCGCACCTGGGCGTCTTTCAACTGCTTGTTGCCACCCCGGGGCGGCATGCGAAACTGTCCGTCCGGACCTTTTACTCCGCTGAGCGCACTTTGGTACAACGCGGATTTGCCTTTGCCGATTCGGGGTTTCCAGGCTGCGTAGTCGGTAACCGCGGGCGCTCCGGAAACTCCCAGCAGATGGCAGTTACGACAGGTACCCATCCAGATCCCGCGTCCCTTGGCCAGATTCTCATCCGCGAAGCGGGGCATCTCCGGTGGTTGTGCCGGGTTGTCTTCCGATTGGCTGCAGCCAGCCAGCCACAGGGTGGCGAAGATGATCAGATATCGCATGCTCGGCATCTCTCTGGGTTATGCATGATTCGCTGATCATAACGCCGTTTGCGGGCGTAGTTTAACCCGACAGAAAGGATGGCCGATAATGCCGCTCTGAGGCTAATGGCCAAGGGTGTGAATGAACTCTTCGTAAGTGGTGCCCTGTTTCTGCAACAGATCGACCAGCCAGTTCAGGGAGGCGTCGGGTGCGTCGCGCGGTCCGACCTGCTTTTCGATGCGAAGCATTTCCTGGTACACCGAGGAGACCGTTTCGATGCCCTGGCGACTGGGTTTGCGGCGCACCGAAAAATAGCCGATGGGCTTGCCTGCGAGATCATAGTCCACCGTGACATTGGCAAACACCCAGTAGAAGTCACCATTCTTGGCCATGTTCTTCACATAGGCGAATACTTCATCCCCGGATTCGATAACGTTCCAGAGCAGGCGGAATACCCCACGGGGCATATCCGGGTGGCGGATGATATTGTGCTGTACGTTGAGCAGCTCGCGTTCGGCATACCCTGCCATACGCATGAAGACCCGGTTGGCGTAGGTGATGCGCCCTTTCAGGTCGGTTTTCGAGACGATGAAGTCGTGGTCTTCCATGAGAATTTCGTGATTTGTCGGTACGACATTGGGTTTCATGGAATCTCCTAACCGTGTTTTTCTGTGATCATGGCATCGATACGATCCATGACCAGGTCACTGGCCTCCTCCATGTGCTGATACTTTACGAGAATCTGTTCCAACAGTTCTGTGTCTTTTTCCCAGTCCTGAGCCAGAAGCTCCAGGGCGGCATGCCCGGCGTCGTGTACCTGGCTGTGCGGTTCCTCGAGTTGTTTGTACGAAACCAGGTGGCTGAAACTATCCCGGCCCACCCCTTCGTAATACCATTTGCCGAGCCGGCAGTTGTGGTGATTGACGGTGACCGCCCGGGCATCCTCATTGTCGGTTCCAGCATGGAAGGATTTGTACGCCTTCTGCTTGTAGATCATGTGATCGACCTTCACCAGTGAGGCATAGCAGATGTCATGTGCGAAGGTCACCGAGGTGAAGGTGTTCTGCGCCTGACCGGCGAACACGTTGAAGCTGCTCTTCATGTTTTCGACCTGCTGCTGGACCCCGTTGGCCATGTCCAGCATTTCTGTCGAATTACGCTGCATGGTCTCGGTTTCCTTCTGGAAGGTATCGACCACTGCGCGAATGTCATTGGTGGCTTTCAGCGTCGACTCGGCCAGCTTCTTGACCTCATCGGCCACTACTGCGAAACCCCGGCCATGTTCCCCTGCCCGCGCCGCCTCGATGGATGCGTTGAGCGCCAGCAGGTTGGTTTTGTCCGCGATCTCACTGATCATTCCCAGGATGCCGGTGATTTCACTACTCATATTATTGAGCTTGCCCATGGTCTGGTGACTCTGCTCTATCATCCCCAGGGTGCGGGTCTGGGCGTCGACGACCTGGGTGACCGCGCCCTGGCTCTCCTGGGCCTTCTGCATGTTGTCGGTGGCAATCTGCGAGACCTTCTGCATTTCGCTGGTGATGCGGGTCAGGTCGTTTTGACTCAGCTGCAGGTTGTTCATGGTCTGGCTGGTATTGAGTGACTGCAGTTTCGCCGCCATCTCGTTATGCGTGATGTAGGCCGCGTTGTCCGCCATGGCGTCCAGGGAGCTGTTGATCTTCTCCAGGGTTTTGGCAAGTTCGCCGTGCAGTCCGTGTGGCAGGGTGCGGCGATAGTAACGCCCTTCCGAGACCAGTTGAAAGCTGGTTTTCACCTCTCGAAAAAAGGTCTCCAACTGGTCCAGGGATTCGTTCAGGTCCCAGGCAATGTGTCCCGCCTCACCCATCCAGGGCACGTTGGTGATGCGAGAGGTGTATTGCCCTTCGAGCATCTCCTCGAGAACCTCTTCGGTGCGCTTCATGACGAAGAAAGGCATTTTCATGCGCACACCGATGAGTATCGCCATACCCAGTGACAGTAGCGGGAAGATCCAGTGCCAGTGCTGATAGCCGCCGCTCAACCAGGATGATGAAACGCTCAGCAGGGTAAACAGGACGAAAAACGCGACATAGATCTTAAGCCTGGTGGCCAAATATAAACGATTCATAGTTCTCGAACCCTTGTTCTTTTATCGCTGTCTCAAGAATTTCTGAGGAGGCGGCAATAGCCTCGCGTGTTCCGGCACGTTGCTCGGCGGTTCGCATCTCCCGGTAGAGCGCGGTGAAATACTCCACTGCATCCCGGGTTGCGCAACGGCGCACGGAATAATAGCCGATGATCTGATCCCTGGCGTCGTAGTCCGGAGTGATGTTCGCCAGCACCCAGTAATGATCCCCGTACTTACACAGGTTTTTCACATAGGCGAAACATTCGTTGCCCTGCATTACAGTCTGCCAGAGTAGATGAAAAATCCCACGCGGCATATCCGGGTGGCGAACGATGTTGTGCTGCTCACCCAGCAATTCGATTTCACGGTATCCACTGATCTCCATGAACAATCGGTTCGCATAGGTGATGCGGCCTTTCAGGTCCGTCTTGGAAACGATGAAATCCTCGGCATTGACGGTCACTTCCCTGTTCGTCGGCGCGATCGGGTTTTTCATGTATGCTCCTTGTGAAATTCACTGGCATGTATTACCGATTAGCGACGGTGAGATGATATCCTTGAATCAGGGCTTGCGAACCTAAAGAGCTGATTTATATTCGAATGTTCTTATTTTTTACGCGCCCATGACCTGCCGCTGAATGCACCTGGCAATCAGGGTTCTCTTCATTCTCTCCGTCTTTCCCCATGGGCAGTATAGCAGATGACCTCGGCTGTCCCGTGCGCAACAGGCGGGCTGATCAATGGATCGAAAGGACCCGGCTGACACCCTCCGGCAGGTTGACTGAGCTAAGGGCAGACATTCACTTCATAGCCCGAAGAGGACGACTCCGATGCATATTCCGCAACACTTTTCTCAAGTGGATCCCAAGGCCCTGCAGGGCCTGATTCGCAGGCATCCATTTGCGGTTCTGATTACCCAGGGCCTGAACGCTGTTCATCTGCCGTTGGAGTTGCTCGATGCCGACACAGGGTTTGGCAAACTGGCAGGTCACGTTGCCCGCGCCAACCCCCTTTGGCATGAGTGCTCCACCGGGCAGGAGGCTTTGGCCATATTCCAGGGTGGTCACGCCTATGTATCGCCTTCCTGGTATGCCTCGAAACATCGCACCGGGCGGGTTGTACCAACCTGGAACTATCGCGTGGTACATGCCAGGGGAAACATTCGCCTGATCGATGATGAGACTTGGCTGCATACGCATCTGCAACGCATGACGGATCAGATGGAAGCCCAATCGTTACAACCCTGGTCCCTGGCGGATGCCCCACGGGACTTCATCAACGGATTGGTAAAAGGTGTGGTGGGGATCGAACTGGAGATCCGCAGCCTCACTGGCAAATGGAAACTGAGCCAGAATCGTTCCCAGGAGGATCGGAACGGGGTTGTGGAGGGGCTTCGGGGTTTGGGTTCCGCAGAGGGTGAGACCCTGATTGAAGCTATGCTAAATAAATCGTCATAAAGTGAGAGTTAATTGTGCTTTTAAGGGATAATTCAGCAATACTGACGATATATTGAGGTATTATAATTCGCAATTACTGACGATATACTTTGCTATAATTGATTTATTCGACATTATTGACGACTATGAAGATATCCAAAGCACTCACCGATGAGAGCGTACTGGCTGAGCTGGGAAGACGCGTGGCGCGGCAGAGGCTGGACCTGCAACTGACCCAGGCCGAGGCGGCGGATCAGGCGGGTATCTCCAAGCGTACCCTGGAACGTATCGAGTCGGGTGCGTCGGTACAGCTCACAAGCCTGATCCGCCTGCTGCGGGTGCTGGACGATCTGCACGGACTGGAACAGCTCCTGCCTGTGGCCGGCGCTGGCCCCATGGAGCTGTTGCGTCGCCAGGGAAAACCCCGTCAGCGTGCCCCGCGCCGTACCGCCAGGGATAAAGCAAATGAGCCCTGGACCTGGGGGGATGACTGATGGTCAGTCTGGCGGAGGTCAGGTTGTGGGGGCGGACCATCGGCGCGGTATCCCTGGGTGAAGGGGACAGCGTTGCATCCTTCGAATACGATCCCGCCTTTGCGGGCAGCGATATCGAGGTCTCACCCCTGGTCATGCCTCTGTCACGCAGGGTCTACCGGTTTGCGGAGCTTTCCCGGGAAAGTTTTTTCGGATTGCCGGGGCTGCTGGCCGATGCCTTGCCGGACAAGTTCGGCCACACCCTGATCGATGCCTGGCTCGCCACCCAGGGTCGGGCGCCTGACTCCTTTAACGTGATCGAAAGGCTCTGTTATACCGGTGAACGGGGCATGGGCGCATTGGAGTTCCATCCTCTGCAAGGTCCCCGGGAACATCATTCACGGCCTCTGGAGATCGACCACCTGGTTGCCCTCGCCTCTGAGGTGCTGAGTCATCGCAACCAGCTGCAGACCTCTTTTTCAGGGGAGCACGCAGAACAGGGCCTGGTGGATATCCTGCAGGTGGGCACCTCTGCCGGTGGTGCCCGGGCCAAGGCGGTGATTGCCTGGAATCCCGTAACCCAGGAGGTGCGTTCCGGCCAGATTGCCGCCACAGAGGGGTTCGAATACTGGTTGCTGAAATTCGATGGTGTCTCCGGAAACCGGGACAAGGAGCTGGAGGATCCCAGGGGATATGGCGCTGTGGAATACGCTTACTACCGTATGGCCCGGGACGCCGGTATCGAGATCAGCGAGAGCCGCCTGCTCGAGGAAAACGGGCGAAGACACTTCATGACCCGCCGTTTTGACCGGCTCGATGGCGGAGGAAAACTGCACCTGCAATCCCTGGGCGGGCTGGCCCACTACGATTTCAACCTGCCAGGCGCCTACAGCTATGAACAGTCCATGCAGGTGATCCGCAAGCTGGGTCTGACGACGGCCGTGGTTGAGCAGCAGTTTCGTCGCATGGCTTTCAACATCGTGGCGCGCAACCAGGACGATCATGTAAAGAATATCGCTTTCCTCATGAACAAGCAGGGAGAGTGGTGGCTTGCACCTGCGTATGACCTGACCTACAGCTACAACCCCAGAGGTGCCTGGACATCGCGCCACCAGATGACCCTGAATGGAAAGCGCGAGGATTTCACTCTTGAGGATTTCAAGACCTGTGGCCGGACGCTGTCCCTTAAGCGGGGCCGGGCAGAGCAACTGCTACGTGAGGTCCTGGAGCCGGTTGCGCGATGGAATGACTATGCTGATGAAGTCGGGGTGCCGGCCGCTATGCGTGATGATATTGCGACCAACCTGCGGTTGGAGGGCTGGTAGTTGGTGCTCGTTGCCACCGATATGAGTAAGTGAGTGTTTACTATATATATGGATATCTGAACGCAGCCAGACAATTGACTATTCCTTATTAATTACATGGCCAACCTGCAATTGCTAATCATTCGCATTCTTACTAAGATCTAGCCACTGCCCGTAAGCACGACGGCATCCCCATGGGATCAGGCAAGGCGCGGCGACACCAAGGACAGCGTCTGTAGGTTCCTGTCCAGAACCCCTCTACCCATTGCAACGAATACGACTCATGAATCATCAAGCCATTGCTTCCCCTTGGAAAAGCTACATCATGGAACGACTAGAAGCCGCTGTCGTGCGGAGCCGCAGGCATAGGCGCACCCAGTTACTGCGTCGTATCCTGAGTCGCCCGGGCCGATAGAAACAGCTTGATTGTTCGTGTCGCGCTGTGGCGCGTGCCTTTGCACTGTTATTTCAATCGGCTGCAATCGTTCAGGACGGGAGTGCCTGAAACGATTTTCCCTGAGACAGGGTGGTAGCGCCCATAGAATTCACCGGATCGCTTTACCCAGCTGAATTTGCAAAGCGCAAAGCATGGTGCGGCATTGTCCGTCAATTCTGAGGCAGTACTTCAGATCGAGATCTGTGTATGCCAGAGACCAATGAGACAAGGATCCTGGCGATAAGCATAAATTTTATGTCGCTATCCTTTGACCTTATATTCAAGACCCCTTATACTCCTCCCTCCTTACTGGTGAGGCTCATTTGGGGTACCGGGAAACCGGCATGCAGCTTACCGGAAACAATCAGATACGCACCATTGTAGTGCTCCAATTTGGGGCATCGATAATGATTGGTTTGGCGTTATGGGTTTTCGGTAAATCCCTTGCATTGTCTGGGTTGACGGGTGGCCTGATTGCCGCATTGGCCAACGGCTTTTTTGCCTATCGTTCGTTCCGCCGCTATCGCGCGCAGGAGCCGGGCAGAATCGTTGGTCGGATGTTCGGTGCCGAAATCCAGAAGCTGGTTCTGACGGGGTTTCTGTTCTGGTTGACAATTGTCACCATCGAGTCCGTGAGTATCGGTGTACTATTGGGGGCTTACCTGATCGTTCAGGTAGTGATCCCTTTGATTGTATTGGTTTTTCGAGATAGACAGAGTACATAGGTAATCTGGATTATGGCTGGCGACGCGCTCACCTCCGGTGAATACATCAAACACCATCTGACCAACCTCACCTTCGGACAGCATCCCGATGGGCATTGGGGTCTCGCGCACAGCGCTGAAGAGGCTAAGGAGATGGGCTTCTGGGCCATCCATTTGGACACCATGTTCTGGTCCCTGCTGTTGGGTGCGTTGTTCCTGTTCTACTTCTCTAAAGCGGCAAAGAACGCCACCAACGGTATCCCCAGCGGGCTGCAGAATTTCGTCGAATGGATCGTCGAGTTCATCGACACCAGCGTGCGGGGTTCGTTCTCGGCCCGTAATGCCCTGGTCGCGCCCCTCGCGATGACCATTTTCGTGTGGATTTTCCTGCAAAACCTGATGGACCTGGTGCCGGTGGATGTCATCCCCTATATCAGTGGTCTGCTGGGTATACATTTCATGAAGGTGGTGCCCTCCACCGATCCGAACGCCACCTTCGGCATGGCCATCGGGGTGTTCATTCTGGTTCTCTTCTACAGCATCAAGATCAAAGGTATCGGAGGTTTCGCGGGCGAGCTGACTCTGCAGCCCTTCTCCTCCAGCAACCCTGTGGTCAACCTATTGTTCATTCCGGTCAACTTCGTGCTGGAATTCGTGAGTCTGATCGCCAAGCCGATCTCACTGGCCCTGCGACTGTTCGGTAACATGTACGCCGGCGAGATGATCTTCATCCTCATCGCCATCATGTACAACGCCGGGTTGGTCCTCGGGTTGTTCGGCGGCGTACTCCAGCTTGGCTGGGCCATATTCCATATCCTGATCATCACGCTTCAGGCGTTCATCTTCATGACCCTGACCATCGTGTACCTGGATATGGCGCATCACGAACACTGATTTCATTTTCTTAAACTATCTAGTTCATTAAACGGGAGACCAATAATGGAACAAGCACTGCTGTATATTGCCGGCGCGATCATGATGGGCCTGGGTGCCCTGGGCGCTGCGGTCGGCATCGGCGTTTTGGGTGGCCGCTTTCTCGAGGGCGCTGCTCGCCAGCCTGAACTCATCCCCATGCTGCGTACCCAGTTCTTCATCGTCATGGGTCTGGTTGACGCCGTGCCCATGATCGCAGTGGGTCTGGCCATGTACGTACTGTTCGCGGTTGCCGGTTAATTCGGACCCGTCGCGAACGTTTTACACATCTCGTTAGACGAGAGGTAATTCCGGGATGAACATCAATCTGACTCTCATCGGTCAGCTGCTCTCATTTGCGGTCTTCGTGTGGTTCACCATGAAGTTCGTCTGGACGCCCATCATGGGTGCTCTGGAAGCCCGCAAGAAAGAGATTGCAGACGGTCTGGCGGCCGCTGAACGGGGCCAGCACGAGCAGGAACTGGCCAAGGAGCGCGCCAAGGACGTCCTGCATGAAGCGAAGTCTCAGGCTGCGGAGATCGTGGCCCATGCGCAAAAGCGTGCAGCTGAAATAGTCGATGAATCCAAAAACACAGCTCGTGTCGAAGGTGAGCGTATCCTGAACGCCGCGCAGGCGGAGATCGAACAGGAAACCAACCGGGCCCGCGAGCAATTGCGCGAAAAGGTCGGCCAACTGGCCGTGGCGGGTGCTGAGAAAATTCTCCGTAAAGAGATCAGTGCCGACGCCCACCAGGACATCGTCGCCGCCCTGGCGAAAGAGATCTAAGGCGGTACTATGGCCGGTGAATCTACCACAATCGCCCGTCCTTATGCAGAAGCGGTATTTGCCCATGCTTACGGCGCAGGCAAGTTGGATCTCTGGCAGGAAATGCTCGAGTTTCTGGCCTCTGTTGTGCAGGACGAAGCCCTCGAACAGACCGTCAGCAACCCTCTGATTGAGCTCGACGCCCTTACGAATCTGCTGCTGGAGATCGGTGGCGGTCGACTCAACGAGGAAGGCACCAATCTGGTCCGTCTGCTGGTCCAGAACCGTCGCCTCTCCGTGTTGCCCGAGATCAAGGTGTTGTTTGAGGCACTCAAGGCGGATAAGGAAAAGGTGCAGACCGTCCATGTCACCTCAGCCTACGCCCTCAAGCCCGCGCAGGAAAAACTTATAGCCGAGGCCTTAAAGGCCAAGCTGGGCCGGGATATCACCATCACCAGTGAAAAGGATGCCGACCTGATTGGCGGCGTTCATATCCGTGCCGGTGATATGGTCATTGACGGCTCCGTCCGTGGTCAGCTCCAGCAATTGGCGAACGAATTGGGAATCTAAGCGAGAAGCCATCATGCAACTCAATCCATCCGAGATCAGCGACCTGATCAAAAGCAAGATCGAGAAATTCGATCTCAAGACCGAAGCCCGCAACGAGGGTACGATCATCAGTCTGACTGATGGTATCGCCCGCATCCACGGTCTCGAGGACGTCATGTCCTACGAGATGCTGGAATTTCCGGGCAACACTTACGGGCTGGCACTCAACCTGGAGCGCGACTCCGTCGGCGCTGTGGTACTGGGTGACTACAAGCACCTGACGGAAGGCGACGCCGTGAAGTGCACCGGCCGGGTACTCGAAGTGCCGGTGGGTGAAGGTCTGCTGGGCCGTATCGTCGACTCCCTGGGTAACCCCCTCGACGGCAAGGGTGACATCAAAGCGGATGCCACCTCCCCCATCGAAAAGGTTGCTCCTGGCGTTATCGATCGAAAATCGGTGGACCAGCCGGTGCAGACCGGTGTGAAGGCCATCGACGCCATGGTGCCGGTCGGGCGCGGTCAGCGCGAATTGATCATTGGCGATCGCCAGACCGGTAAGTCCGCGGTGGCCATCGACGCCATCATCAACCAGAAGGGCACCGGCGTTAAATGTATCTATGTCGCGGTGGGCCAGAAGAACTCCACCATCGCCCAGGTGGCGCGTAAGCTGGAAGAGCACGGTGCGCTGGAGCACACCATCATCGTCGCGGCCCCCGCCGCCGATTCCGCCGCCATGCAGTTCATCGCCCCCTACTCCGGATGCACCATGGGTGAATACTTCCGTGACAAGGGTGAAGACGCACTGATCATCTACGACGACCTGACCAAGCAGGCCTGGGCCTATCGCCAGGTGTCCCTGCTGCTGCGTCGTCCGCCGGGTCGTGAAGCCTATCCCGGTGACGTGTTCTACCTGCACTCCCGTTTGCTGGAACGTGCTGCCCGGGTGAATGCCGACTTCGTCGAAAAGGCCACCGGTGGCAAGGTCAAGGGCCAGACCGGTTCTCTGACCGCCCTGCCGATCATCGAAACCCAGGCGGGTGACGTGTCGGCCTTCGTACCCACCAACGTGATCTCCATCACCGACGGTCAGATCTTCCTCGAGGCGGATCTGTTCAACGCCGGTATCCGCCCGGCGATCAACGCCGGTCTGTCGGTATCCCGTGTGGGTGGTGCGGCTCAGACCAAGATCATCAAGAAGCTGGGTGGCGGCGTACGTCTCGCCCTGGCCCAGTATCGTGAGCTGGCGGCCTTCTCCCAGTTTGCTTCGGATCTCGACGAAGCCACCCGCAAACAGCTTGAGCGCGGTGCCCGAGTCACCGAGTTGATGAAGCAGGCGCAGTACTCGCCACTGTCGATCTCCGGTATGGCCGTCTCCCTGTTTGCCGCCAACGAAGGCTACCTGGATGACGTGGACACCACCAAGGTGGTTGACTTTGAAGACGCCTTGCAGGGTTACATGAAGAGCAGCCAGAAAGATCTGATGGACAAGATCAACGAAAACGGTGATTACAATGCCGAAATCGAGCAGGCGCTGCACGACGCACTGAAAGACTTCAAAGCCAACCACACCTGGTAACAGGTCGGTTAACACGAAATAGGGTCAAGAGTTATGGCGGGTGCAAAAGAGATCCGGACACAGATCGCCAGTATCAAGAACACGAGCAAGATCACCAAGGCTATGGAGATGGTGGCGGCCTCGAAGATGCGCAAGGCGCAGAACCGTATGGAGGCCACGCGCCCCTATGCGCAGAAGATGCGCAATGTGATTGGTCATCTGTTCCACGCTCATCCGGAGTACAAGCACACCTTCATGATCGAACGTGAGGTGAAGCGGGTCGGGTACATCATCGTGTCTTCCGACCGCGGCTTGTGCGGCGGCTTGAACAGCAACCTGTTCCGCCGCCTCGTGAAGGAGCTGAAAGGGCATCGCGATGCCGGTGTGGAGGTTGATTTCTGCATCATCGGCAACAAGGCGCTCGGCTTTTTCGGTCGTTTCGGCGGAAATATCGTGAGTCAGGCGACCCATCTGGGTGATGCGCCTCACATCGAGGATCTGATCGGTACGGTCAAGGTCATGCTGGATGCCTACGCGGATGGCACTATAGACAGCATTTACATCGCCTATAACGATTTCGTCAACACCATGACCCAGAGTCCGACCATCGAGCAGCTGGTGCCGATTCCGCCGACCATGGAGGATGACCTGAAGCATCACTGGGACTACATCTACGAGCCCGACTCGAAAGAGGTCCTGGATAACCTGCTGGGTCGCTACATCGAGTCCCTGGTCTACCAGGCGGTGGTTGAAAACGGCGCCTGCGAGCAATCGGCGCGGATGGTGGCAATGAAGTCGGCATCCGACAACGCCGGCAACCTGATCGACGAGTTGCAGCTGATCTACAACAAGGCGCGTCAGGCCGCGATCACCCAGGAGATCTCGGAGATCGTGGGTGGTGCCGCCGCCGTCTGATCGGTGTGCGCATTGAAAGAATTACTTTTTTTATCTTTTTGAGAGTCGCCTGGAGCGGCAAGAGGAACCAGAAATGAGTTCGGGCAAAGTGGTTGAAATCATCGGCGCCGTGGTGGACGTGCAGTTTCCCCGTGGCGAGATGCCTAAGGTCTACGAAGCACTCAAGATCGAGGAGGCGAATCTCACCCTGGAAGTGCAGCAGCAGCTGGGCGACGGGGTGGCGAGAACCATCGCCATGGGTTCCACCGACGGTCTGAAGCGTGGTCTCGATGCGATCGCCACCGGCGCACCCATCAGTATCCCGGTGGGCCAGGGCACCCTGGGCCGCATCATGGATGTACTGGGCAACCCGGTAGACGAGCAGGGCGATGTGAAGGCTGACAAGCTGATGCCGATCCATCGCGAACCCCCGAAACTGGAAGACCAGGCCTCGACCACCGAGATCCTCGAAACCGGTATCAAGGTCATTGATCTGATCATGCCCATCGCCAAGGGCGGTAAGATCGGACTGTTCGGCGGCGCCGGCGTGGGCAAGACGGTTACCCTGATGGAGCTGATCCGTAACATCGCGGTGGAGCACTCGGGCTTCTCCGTATTCGCCGGTGTGGGTGAGCGTACTCGTGAGGGTAACGACTTCTATCACGAAATGCAGGAAGGCGGGGTACTCGACAAGGTGGCCCTGGTATACGGTCAGATGAACGAGCCCCCGGGCAACCGTCTGCGTGTGGCCCTGACCGGCCTGACCATCGCCGAGAACTTCCGTGACGAAGGCCGTGACGTACTGATGTTCGTGGATAACATCTATCGTTACACCCTGGCTGGTACCGAGGTGTCCGCGCTGCTGGGTCGTATGCCTTCCGCAGTGGGCTACCAGCCGACCCTGGCCGAGGAGATGGGCGCCCTGCAGGAGCGCATCACCTCCACCAAGACCGGTTCCATCACTTCTTTCCAGGCGGTCTACGTACCGGCGGACGATCTGACCGATCCCTCCCCGGCCACGACCTTCGCACATCTGGACGCAACCCTGGTGCTGTCCCGGCAGATTGCCGAGCTGGGTATCTACCCGGCGGTGGATCCGCTGGATTCCACCTCGCGTATCCTCGATCCAAACGTGGTCGGCAGCGAGCACTACAGCGTCGCGCGGAGTGTGCAGGGTACCCTGCAGCGCTACAAAGAGCTGAAGGACATCATCGCGATCCTGGGTATGGACGAACTCTCCGAAGAGGACAAACTGGTGGTACAGCGCGCTCGTAAAATCCAGCGCTTCCTTTCTCAGCCCTTCTTCGTCGCCGAGGTGTTCACCGGAACCCCTGGCAAGTACGTCTCCCTGAAAGACACCATCGCCAGTTTCAAGGCGATCGTCGCAGGCGAGTACGATCACCTGCCTGAGCAGGCTTTCTACATGGTCGGCGGGATCGAAGAGGCAGTCGAGCGCGGCGGCAAGGGCTGATCGCCCGGGAGTATAGAAGATGGCCATGACAATACATGTGGACATCGTCAGTGCCGAGGGTGAAATCTTCAGCGGACTGGCGGAGATGGTCTATGCACCGGCCATCATGGGTGAAGTGGGCATCGCGCCCCGCCACACCCCGCTGGTCACCCAGCTGAAACCGGGCGAGGTGCGGGTCGACGGCGGTGGCGGCAAGGCCATGCAGCACTTCTACGTGTCCGGCGGTATCCTCGAGGTTCAGCCTCATGTGGTGACCGTGCTGGCGGATACCGCGATTCGCGCCGCCGACCTGGACGAGGCTGCAGCCGAGGAAGCCAAGCGACGCGCCGAAGAGGCGATGTCCGACCGCAGCGCCGAGTTCGAATACGCCAAGGCCCAGGCTGAACTGGCCGAAGCGGTCGCTCAGTTGCGCGTCATCGAAAAGATCCGCAAGGGCAAACGCTCTTAATCCCTTCTGTAAAGATTCCAGGGCCCGGTCAGCCGGGCCCGCCTGTTTCCAGATCATGTCAAAAGAAATCATCACTACCGGTAAGTTTGTCTCTCTCACCTATTCGATTGCCGATCCCGAAGGCAATATCCTCGAGCAGAGCGATCTTCCTGTCAGCTATATTCACGGCGGGGACACGGAACTGATCGGCGGGATGGACCGTGCCGTGGAAGGCAAGAGCGTGGGCGAAGAGGTGGAGATCACCCTGACCCCGGATCAGGGCTTCGGCGAGCATGACCCCGATCTCACCTTCACCGATGATATCGAGAATGTCCCCCCCGAGTTCCGCCAGCTGGGTGCCGAGGTGCAGATGCAGAACGAGGCGGGTGATGTGCGCAGCTTCTACGTGACTCGAATCGAGAACGGCCGTCTCACCGTGGATGGCAACCATCCCCTGGCCGGCAAGTCCCTGGTTGTTCGGGTCAACATACTCGAAGTGCGCGATGCCACACGGGAGGACGCGATGAATGTCGGTATCCCGGGTCAGAGTCCTACCCTGAACTGACGCTTTCCCCGTACTTTCGGAATGTGATTCCGGAGATACAGAGTGAGGGGAAATTTTACCTTTTGAGTTATCATGTGAACCGTTAGGCTTGGCCTGGGCGCCCATGCGTATTCGGGCGGTCCAGGGTTGGCATTGAAGAATGGTGACCCGGCGTGTCCGGCCACTGATAAGGTGTAAGACGGTTGGTTGCGGGTCCCTGCACAGGGGCGATGCGATGGGGTTTTCTGAGACAGGGGGAGAATCGGGATGCATTTGGGAGCGTTGATACTGGCTGCCGGGGAAGGCACGCGGATGCGATCGAAACTGCCAAAGGTGCTGCACGCCCTGGCCGGCAAGCCCCTCCTGTCTCATGTGATCGAAACCGTGCGCACCATTCATCCCGACGAGATCTCAATCATCTACGGACACGGCGGCGATGAAGTGCCCTCCCGCCTGGCCGCCACCGACTTGGACTGGGTCGAACAGAAGGAACGCCTCGGCACCGGCCACGCGGTGATCCAGGCCCTGCCCTACCTCAAGCGCGTCGATCAGGTGCTGGTGCTCTACGGGGATGTCCCGCTGATCAGCGCCGCCACCCTGGTGAGCCTGTTAAGCTGTCTGCACACCAGCGACCTCGCGCTGCTCACCGTAGACCTGCCGGATCCCACCGGATACGGGCGCATCGTTCGCGACCGGGATGACCGGGTGGTGCGCATCGTCGAACAGAAGGACGCCTCGGAACGGGAACTCGAGATCACCGAGATCAACACCGGCATCATGGCGGTGAACCGTGCCAAGCTGGAATCCTGGCTGTCCCGCATCGACAACAACAATGCCCAGAATGAGTACTACCTGACCGACATCATCGCCCTGGCGGTGGCCGATGGAGTCAACATTCAGGCAGTCCACCCGAGTTGCGAAGAAGAGGTCATGGGGATCAACGACCGTAAACAGCTCGCCTGTCTGGAACGATACTACCAGCGCAAGCAGGCCGACGACTTGATGCGCAGCGGCGTCACCCTGGCGGATCCCGGCCGGCTCGATATCCGTGGTCATCTGAAAGCCGGGCAGGACGTGTTCATCGACTGCAACGTTCTCATCGAGGGTGAGGTCAGCCTGGGCGACGGGGTGAGTGTGGGTCCGAATGTCACGCTGAAGAACTGCAGTGTGGGCGACCAGACTCAGATTTTCGCCAACAGTGTGATCGAGGATGCACGCATCGGTGCGGACTGTCGGCTCGGCCCGTTTGCCCGGATCCGCCCGGAGACCCGGCTCGCGGATCATGTGCATGTGGGTAACTTCGTCGAGATCAAAAAGAGCCTGGTGGCGGATGGCAGCAAGATCAACCACCTCAGTTACATCGGCGACTCCGAGATCGGCGCGCGGGTGAACATCGGCGCGGGCACCATCACCTGCAATTACGACGGCGCCAACAAACACAAAACCATTATCGGTGACAACGCCTTCATCGGATCCGATACTCAGCTGGTGGCGCCGGTCAGCGTGGGCGCCGGTGCAACCATTGGTGCGGGCTCCACCATCACCAAGGATGCCCCGGACGATCAACTGACCCTCAGCCGTTCCAAGCAGATCAGTCTCGAAGGCTGGAACAGACCGGTAAAAAAACCAAAGGTATAAACGGGGAGAAACAACCATGTGTGGCATTGTCGGGGGCATCTCTCAACGCAATGTAGTGCCGGTCCTGATGGACGGCCTGAAGCGCCTGGAATATCGTGGTTACGACTCCGCCGGGGTGGCGATTCTCGATGAGCGTCAGCACCTGCAGCGTATCCGCTCCGTCGGCAAGGTCGCCGCACTGAATGAACTGATCGAGGGCTCGCACCTCTCCGGCGGGCTGGGCATCGCGCATACTCGCTGGGCGACCCACGGTATGCCGTCCGAGCGCAACGCGCACCCCCACATGAGCGGTGAGCGGGTCGCCATCGTGCATAACGGGATCATCGAAAACTATGCCGAGCTGCGTGAGGAACTGACCGAAAAGGGGTTTGTCTTCACCTCGGAAACCGATACCGAAGTAATCGCTCACTTACTGGCAGACACCGTTAAAATGGAGTCTGACTTCATCAAAGCGGTGCGCAAGGCGGCGGAGAAACTGGTCGGCGCCTACGCCCTGGCAGTGGTCAGTCCGGACGATCCCGACCAGCTGGTGGTGATCCGCGCCGGCAGTCCCCTGGTGATCGGTCTCGGTAAAGACGAGAACTTCATCGCCTCCGACGTATTTGCCCTGCTCCCGGTCACCCAGCGTTTCATCTTCCTCGAAGAGGGGGACCTGGCGCATATCTCCACGCATAAGGTCAGCATCTTCAATGCCGATGCCGAACCGGTGGAGCGCGAGGTGCGCACCTCCCAGGTGTCAGCGGTGAAGGCCGAAAAAGGCCCCTATCGCCACTATATGTTGAAAGAGATATTCGAGCAGCCGGCGGTCATTGCCGAAACCCTCGAAGGCCGGATCCACAAGGGTCGGCTGCTGGATGCCTCGTTCGGACACGAAGCAAAGGCACTGCTCGACAAGACCCGCAATGTGCATATCGTCGCCTGTGGCACCAGCTACCATGCCGGCCTGGTAGCCCGCTATTGGCTGGAGGAGATCGGGATTCATTGCAGTGTCGAGGTGGCCAGCGAGTTCCGCTACCGCCAGGTGGTTGTACCCGACGACACTCTGTTTGTCACCATCACCCAGTCCGGGGAGACCGCCGACACCCTCGCCGCCCTGAGAGGTTCGAAGAGCAAGGGCTATCTGGGCAGCCTGGTGATCTGCAACGTGCCGGAAAGCTCCTTGGTGCGGGAGTCGGACGTGGCCCTGATGACTCGTGCCGGTCCGGAGATCGGAGTCGCCTCCACCAAGGCTTTCACCACCCAATTGGTGGCCCTGCGCCTGCTCACCCTGGCCCTGGCAAAACGCCGTGGCATGTCCGTGGAGCGGGAGCGGGAACTGGTGGAAGAGCTGCACGCCCTGCCCCGCCAGGTTGAGGTCATCCTCAAACTCAACGACGCCATCGCAGAACTGGCCAACGCCTTCGCCGACCGACATCACGCCCTGTTCCTGGGACGTGGCTGCTTCTACCCGGTGGCCATGGAAGGCGCCTTGAAACTCAAGGAGATCTCCTACATCCACGCCGAAGCCTACCCCGCCGGTGAACTTAAACACGGTCCCCTGGCCCTGGTCGATGCGGAAATGCCGGTGATCTGCGCTCTGCCCGACGACCCGCTACTGGAGAAGGTTATCTCCAACCTGCAGGAAGTCCGCGCCCGGGGCGGTGAACTGTTCCTGTTCAGCGACCAGAAGGTCAAGATCGGCCTGGATCATTTCCACAACCTGACCCTCTCCGATATCTACCCCTCAACCGCACCAATTGTCTATAGCGTGCCCCTGCAACTGCTGGCCTATCATGTGGCGGTACTCAAGGGAACCGATGTGGACCAGCCTCGAAATCTGGCAAAATCCGTTACGGTGGAATAGTTTTCCAGCATTTAACCCGACGATGGGTGGGTTTGCTCGCTCTGCCAGGTTTGTTGGCGTGATTAAGTCAGAAAGCCTCGATTCTGTATTACTTAAGGCATTTCAGTGATATGGATGTTCCGCAGGTTTGAACTTGATATTGCATTGGTGTCTCGTCACATAAGATTTGTACGGTTCTTTTCGAATAAATGAGACTTTTCGACATCAGAAGCTAGACTAGCTAAAGAAGGCGTTGATTGGTGCCGGCGGTATCACTCGATAACGAGAGTCAGCAACACTAACACGAGTGATCTCAGAAAAGGAACGCGAAATGAACCTGAGAAACAGGGCATGGCGGTATGCAACAGTTGCTGTTGTCATTCTGATTCTGGTCAATCCGGAAACGATTGAACTCGCGGTATTTATCGATGCAATTGGTCTGGAATTATTTCTCATCCTGATCGAAGTTCAGGTGGTGACAATGTTGGGTGCTTTTCTTAGCAACAGATTTAAACCCGCCGTGTATGGAGTGGTGCATTTTATAAGAGGCACTATTCTGCCGGGTTCATTGAAGAAGATAAGAGAAGGGGCTGAATGTCTTATCGTCTCTGGCTCGACTGAAGCCGCACTTATGCACCTATTGGTTGTATCCGCAGTATTTGGTGGCTGTTCCGGGATCTGGCAGTGACAGAGCCACCGCAGTAGTCAAGTCTTTCGGTATAACCCTCGAATGCGAAGTCCTCTGCGCTTACTCTCGCATGGCAAGGTCATTGATGTCCGATCAATCGCTCCGTGCTGGAGACTGTATTTCACGTTGTAAGACCTGAATGGATATGGATTGTCCTCGTTGCAAAGAAAGTATGGAGCAAACACTTACCAAAGGTGTGGGCTCACATACATGCTTTTAGTGCAATGGCACATGGATTGACAGCAGCGCTCTACAACAGATTCTTGAAAATGAACAAAACGGTTCATTGCGAACAGGTATTGAAAGATCGTTTCATACAGTAAAGGCGGGAAAAGAAAATCGCCATTGTCCTGAATGTCACGATCAGCAACTTGCTAAAATTATTGTTCAAGTTGTTGAACTGGAGCTTTGTCCAGAGTGTATCGGACTATTCTTTGATGAGGATGAAATAAAAGAGTTTCTGCCTGAAGCAGAAAGCAGAACTATTGTTACTGGGGTAGACATATATTTGCTGAATGAAGGGTTGTATTGGGTCATTCTTGCATTTTTATTCGGTCGTAGTTGAATCAGAGAGTTCGTATCAGCGGATGCAGTCGTTAGCATGCCTGCCTCCGCTGGAGGCCACGACAGGTTTCCTATAGACGCCGCATGGGAAATCTCACATGACGAAAAAAATGTGTGTACCAGAGGAGAATGAAATGAGCAAATTAGTTGATGAGGTGTTGTCTGCGAATGCTGATTATGTATCTGACTTTGGCGATAAGGGTAACTTGCCCATGCCCCCCGGCAGGCAGTTTGCCATTTTGACCTGTATGGATGCACGTCTGGATCCCGCGAAATATGCCGGGCTTGCAGAAGGAGATGCCCATGTAATACGTAACGCTGGGGGTAGAGCCAGTGATGATGCGATTCGTTCCCTGGTTATTTCCTATAAATTACTTGGAACCAAAGAATGGTTTGTGATCCATCATACCGATTGTGGAATGGAAACATTTACGACAGAGATCATGGGCGATCTTTTGTCCGGCAGTCTTAAGACAGCAACAGTTGATGAGACAGGCTGGCATGACTGCAATGCAGGCGGTGGTACAACCGATGGTAAATACATTAACTGGCTTACCATAAGTAATAATGCAAAAAGCGTCGTTGAAGATGTCAAACGAATCAGGAGCAATTCCATGGTGCCAACGGATATTCCGATTTATGGTTATATCTACGATTGCAAAACGGGGAAATTAGTGGAAGTACCTGAGGCTACGGCAGCAGGAAAAGCGAGCTGATAAAACTTAACAAAAAAAGCCGGTTGACCTGCAATGCTGCGCTGAATTTCTTGCATGGGACGCGCGTCACTGCATGTCGGCTGGTGTTGGGCTCTCGTGTTCTACTCACAAGTATCGGTATTTATGAAGAATGGAATTCCTAAGCTTTGAAAGCTTCATCAGCACAGAGGTATTGATAGTATTTTATTATCTTGGGGCGATTATATTGCCTTTTGGTATATGGTTGTTGTTTGCCTGGATTATCCGAAAATATGAAATAGTAAATACAGCATTCGAGAGTACCAAAGAGGTTATTTGGAATTCATTGAAACGCAAACAGAAAATCACTTTTGTGGCTTTGTTCGGTTTTGCATTTTTGTTTATGGAACTGTTTTGGAGGATGTTGTTCGAGTTTTTAATCGCCTACATGCAAATACGGGATGCGTTATTACACATACAGCCGTGAATAAAATAATCAAATATAATAATAATCCGTACTATGAGAATTTTTGAAACGCACAACCTCAGATCAATTCAAAATTAGGGCCTAAATGCTCGAATAACATTCACATCTTGTTACAGTAAGCTGTTCATGAAGCCTAAAACACGAATATGGGTGTGTCCTAAAGATCAAGTCAAGGAGGGTGACTACATTCGGGTTGAGGCTCTGTTTGGCAAAGAGCCATCATCTTTCGTGGTTTTTCGTTTCGAAGGGACGTGCTTATGTTATCGAAATCTATGTGTCCATATGCCTCGCAGGCTCGATTGTGAAAAGGATATGATTTTTGATGACACGGGACGAAAACTGCGTTGTTCGATGCATGGCATCATATATGATCCGGTTACCGGTGAGTCGCTGAGTACTATATGCGAAGGTGAAAAACTAACACGCATAAAGGTTCAGGAGAGCGAAGAGGGTATCTGGATTATTGACAAACGGGTTAAGTCCTTGCCGGAGTAAAGCAGGTTACGGGAATTAATGCGGTTTTGTCCTTGGCGTCTACCGCAATGAACATTTGTGCCAGTGATTTGAGATTTTTGCAAATTAGAATAATGAACTATCTGGATAGCTTCTTTCTGATTGTTATTGTTCTTATCTTTCTGAACTTGATAGGAATACTGGTTGCTCACGGGTTGTTTAGACTGCTCTACCTCGGTCGAAGCTATAAGGGCATTCCTATCGCGGAAGATTTGTTTATCCTGATTTTCACCATCCCGTCGGGAGGGGCGGTGGGTTACATCGGATTTTTGTTGCCAACCGGTTTGTCTCTGTTGATTTCCGTCGCGCTATTCTTTTGGTTCGGTGAATGGCCAGCCGATGAACCACTGTTCTCAATAAACAATTTGCTTATTTCCGAGTGGCCCGAATCAGCCCGGCAATGGCGTAATTGGCTCATCTTTATCTGCTTGTGGTTGGTACCGGTGATTACTGTTTCGATTGTTCGTCGAAGAAAGAAACGATGGCCTGTATCAGTCGGGAAACACTAACATCCTGGGCGTGTGGCTGATTGCGTTCTTTTGAATGGAGGTCAACCCAGGTTTCCCGGGCTGTATATAGCTAAATCAAACACAAAAGCTGTGCCTCAATTGTGTCACTGGCTTGCGTTAATAATATGTTTGAATCGATCAACAAAAATTCGATCTACAAGGATTGTTGCGTGGCCTGCATTGAAACCATACAGACGTGTGGCATCTGATTGAAGCCACATCGGCAATTGGCTTTCAAGCGCCACAACACCGTCATCACCGCTTCCGGATTCATAGGAAAATACCAGGTGATAGGGAATGGTATGTGGCCAGGACCATTCACTGATCTGTTTTATGAAATCACTGTTTTTGGCAACATCGCGCCATGATGGGAGTACGATTGGTGAAGTTTTTGTTCCGAATTCTGCGCTTGCCATTCCATTCATGGGGCTATTGATTGTCATTGCCAGACCGATTTTTGCCCGATGTGTGCTCGACGTATATTTCATTACAGTAGAGCGCATCACCAGTCCACCCATGCTATGTGCGACCAGGTAGAATTCTTTCATGGTGAGCTGACTATCCATTTGATTGATGCTTTTGACCAGGAAGTCGCTGACTATGTCGAGGCGCAGTCCGCTGGGATAATGCAGAACCCAGGCTTGAAAGCGTGATGAATCAAGTGATTCAATCATGTGCTCAAACTCCAACGGTGTACCACCTGCCCCATGGATAAAAATCACCGGGATCCTGTGCTTGTCTGGAGGCGACAGAGTATACAGGCCACCGCCAACCTGCTCGAGGAACGACATGGGTTCCCAGAGCCCAAGCGTACCAATTTCACGCGAGAACTTTGGGTCGTCGAGTGACGCAAGTTCACCGCTTTTCAATCGCTGTATTTCAAATGAAATATTGTCCTGCTCGGTCTTTTCCTCGAGTGGTGAATGAATCACCATCTGTTCAAGTGTGATGGCCCGATTCGAGTCAAGTTGTATGACGATCGCATCAGATACCTTGGCGCCTCCGTATATCGTAGCGGGTTCCGAGTGCTGATAGAGCTTGTCTCTGTTCGTATCCTGGAAGGCGGCGATTGCGTAGGTACCGGACCCTGCATAAAAGCGGAATTCACCATCGCCTTGCAGCGCGTACTTGGACACGAGTTCTGTGCCTATCTCCTGCACCTTGAACAGAAGAATATAGGCGAGCGCATCATTGTCGGTCTCGACCTTCAAGCTACCTGATATCGTACCTGTATTGTTGATGGCATCTGACTGCTGTTTGATATTCAGTATTGAGCAACCACTGATAGTCAACAAAGCGACAGTGAGTAATAATATAACGAGATACTTAATCAAATTTTGCATCTGCATGATGTCTTTCAATGTCGATGAGAGTTGTTCTGAGGCCATTTATATATTCTCGGTGACGCAGTCATTTGTGAAGATTCTATTAATATAAAAATATGCGGGAGATGTCTAACCAAGCCATGACTTGCCTCTAGCAGTACGATCCAATGGATCAGAAAGACAAATATTGAGTCAGAAGCAGCGTATGATACTGCTTGCGTATATCGAGAACTCGGACAACTTGCTGTACAGGCATCTAATCCAAAAACTTGCTCAGTTATAGAGGCTTGTTGAGTCGCCAAGTTGAAAAGTTACAATGCCATTCCGGCTGATTTTTTAGATTCTCTATGGTTATGTACATCTCATGTACCGTTCTTCGTGTGCGAACATCTGAAGCCATTCCCGGGTCTAGTTATTGGTGATCCATAGTCAGAAGCGCAGAATTGCGCAACTAGTAACAGTGCCTATCCGGGAGGATGTCCTGACGGCATGCTTTTAAAACTACGGCAGACATTTTGGGAATTAAAGTCCATGTAAAAAATGCCGATAAACAGGGTAACAAGCAGAAGATTAACGGGCACCCGGTATCATGAACCATTTCTCTTGGCGCAAAATCATCCTCGCAATAGTGTTCTGGCCAGTCGTTGCGATGACCGCGGATTTGCACTTCGCACCCTTGCCCATGCTCGAGGAAAGGGCCTTGAGAGGGCAGTTCAGCCCATTGCTGGAACATATCTCGTACACACAAGGAACGCCGGTAACCTGGCATTATTATCCGACGTATGAGGAGGTTATCGATGCCCTGGTGCGTGGAGATGTCAACCTCGCCTACCTTGGACCTCTGCCCTATATTGAATTGACCGAGCAGCATGATTTCTTCACACCACTGGCCCGCGTGAGGGAAAAAGACGGAACCGCGGCTTACGAATGCGCTCTCACCCACTTCGGTGCGGAAGAGGTGCCGCTGCAAATGCTCCAGCACACCCGTTTCGCACTGACTCAACCCCTCTCAACCTGTGGCAGTTTCGCAGTGAGCGTGATGTTGAGCCGGGTCGGGTTGGCGCTCAACACACACGGCAACCGCCATGATTTTACCGGAGGTCATGACAAGGCGGCGCTGGCTGTACTCGCCGGCGATGCCGACGCTGCTGGTCTCAAGGCGGCGATCGCGAAACGCTATGCCTCGCTGGGCCTGCGGGTGATCGAAACCGCCGGGCCCTATCCCGGTTTCGCCTTTATTGCCGATACCCGTACGCTGGATGCGGGAGAAATCCAAAAACTGCGCGAGACCCTTCTGGAGTTCACTCAGGACAGCAATACGGAAAGCTGGCTCAGCCGGGGAATGATCTCGGCCTCGGATGATGAGTATGAGCAACTGAGAGCAGATTGGCACCAGGTGAAACATATCATCAGTACCTTGAAGTGAACCTATCGAGTCGCAGCATCACTGTATTCGCCCTGACGGCCAGTCTGCTCCTGGCCGGGTTGTTCGCACGTCTACTGTTTCTGGAATTTGAGCGTGAGAGCACCCTCACCCAGGCACGTTTGGCGGCATCGTATCACAGCCTGCTGGCCGGTTATCGGGAATTCGCGGACGTAACCAGCCAGTGGCTGCTATCCGATGAGCAAACCCTCGTGCTGATGCAACGTATCCTGGACGGTGACAATGTTGCCCGGGGTCTGCTGTATCGCACCTGGACGCCATTCTACAGATCTTTGCGCCTGAAGCACGTCCGCCAGCTGCATTTCATGGATGCCGCAGGGATATCGCAGCTGCGCATGCATGCGCCCCACAGGTCCGGTGACAACCTGCGGTCAAGCCGTCCCCTTATCAAATCAGTGATTGTGACAGGGAAACCCGCATCGGGGTTTGAGAACGGGGCGATCTTCAGTGGGTTCCGCTTTGTCTACCCGATTAAAGACCGAGGACGGTTATTGGGCGTGCTGGAAATTGGCCTGTCATTCGCGGCCATCCGCCGACAATTGGAAAATGATGCGGAGACTGGCACTGTGGTGCGTTTCCTGCTGTCTCGCGCAGATCTTCTGCGCACGACCCGGAGTCCCGACGAATCAAGTGTCTCGGCACTGCTCGATTCCCTCTACATGCCGGCACTGGGTAACCGATATTTCGTAACTGAAAATCTTGCGAACCCTTTGTTTGGTACGCCGGAACATGTTCTTCCTGGTTATGCACAAGCGGTGGAACTGCGGATCGGCCAAAATATAGAGGTTCAACGGCAAATGCGGGATGACGGTGGCGGCGCGCATCTCATCTGTACAGACTGGCTGGATTGCTTCCAGGTGGGCTTGTTACCGGTTAAGACCCGCGCCGGGGAAACGGTTGCATACATACTCAGCTACGCACCGGTACCGCACTTTGCCGAACGGGCATGGCGACAGTTTCTTCTGCTGGTTGCGGGAATCGCAGCCATTACTTTACTTGCCTTGCTGCTGGTACAGGTTAAACGCACTCGCAGGCATATGCAGATGATAGGCGAGCATGTAGGCAAGGGTATCTATGTGATCAACCCGTCCGGTGTCATTACCTATATCAACCCGGCAGCCAGCAGGATCCTTGGCTATAGGCCGGAAGAGCTGCTCCAGCAACATGCGCATGAGCTGTTCCACGCGGAATCCGAGAATGTACAGAACCTGCCCAGTGCTGATTGCCCGATCCGCAAGGTCACTGAGATCGGGCAGGTATATCGCAGTAACAATGAAGTGTTCCTGAGCAAGGAAGGGACCAGGATACCGGTCGAGGTGACTGCGTCGCCGATTATCGAATATGGTGAGGTCAGCTCGGTGGTGACGGTATTCGATGATATCCGGGAACGACTGGCAGCCGAAGCGCGAATGTCGGAATCGAGTGCTGCGTTCGACCAGACAGCCGAAGGCCTAATGATCACAGATGAGAAGCACAGGATTACCCAGATCAACCGTGCTTTTACCGAGGTGACCGGCTATACGCAGTACGATGTCTTGGGGAAAACGCCTGCTGTACTCGCATCCGGGAAACATCCAGCAAGCTTTTATCAGAAGATCTACAACGATCTCGAGTCGAACGGTGTCTGGCAGGGTGAGATCTTTAACAAGCGTAAGAATGGAGAGATCTATCCGGAATGGCTCTCCATCTCCGTAGTGCGTAACGCTAGAGGGAATGTGGCCAGCTATGTTGCGGTATTCCGGGATATCTCGGACATCAAGGAAAAAGAGAATCGCCTGGCCTATCTAGCGCAACACGATGCCCTCACTGGATTACCGAACAGAAACCTGCTAAAGGACCGACTGTTGCATGCCATGGAGCGCTGTCGCCGGCAAGGCGTTCAGCTAGGTGTTCTGTTTATGGACCTGGACCGTTTCAAGAAGGTAAATGACAGTCTCGGACACGATATTGGTGATGAGATGCTGTGCGAAGCGGTTAAGCGGTTTCGCAACAATCTGCGAGTGGACGACACCCTGGCGCGTATTGGCGGGGATGAGTTCGTGGTATTGCTGGAAGACTGGGACGATATTAACTACAGTCACGTTGTCGTCGACAAGTTGCTGCAAACCATAAGCAACCCGTTCGAACTGGGCGGGCATGAGGTTTTCGTTGGTCTTTCCATCGGTGTATCGGTGTATCCGGATGATGGGGAAGATTGCGAGACGCTTTTACGTAATTCTGATACTGCGATGTACCATGCCAAGCATGCGGGAGGTAATACCTGGCGCCGTCACAACGCCGTGATGGAGGCAGATCCGGTCGAGCGCATTCGACTGGAAACAGAACTTCGCCACGCGCTGGAGAATGGCGAGTTATGCCTCTACTATCAACCCAAGCTGAATCTTCATACACAGCAGTTCAACTCGGTAGAGGCCCTGGTTCGATGGAATCATCCCACCCGGGGTATGCTTACCCCGGGTGACTTCCTGATGATCGCGGAGAATGGAAGAATGATGCATGAAATCGGTATCCAGGTACTACGAATGGCTGTGTCACAATTGGCCGAATGGTGCGACAGGAATATTGATATCGGAATCTGCATCAATGTTGACGGTGACAGCATTGGGCGTCACGATTTCGTGGAGCGGGTAACTGGCGCGTTGAACGAATTTGATGTTGATCCGAACCGGTTTGGTATCGAGATTACTGAAAATGCGATTGCTGATCAGACTGTTCGTGTGGTGAATGAATTATCCCGCCTGGATGAAATGGGAATCACCCTGTCCATTGATGACTTTGGCACGGGTCACTCGTCGTTGACCCGATTGAAAAACCTGCCGTTCAGAATTCTCAAGGTTGATGCATCATTCATTCGCGGCATGCTTGAGGAGCATAGCGATAAGGTTATCGTCGGCGCCACAATCGCACTTGCGCACGAACTTCACCTGCAAGTCGTGGCCGAGGGTGTTGAGACCGACGGGCAGCTTGCCGAACTTCGATCCATGGGATGCGATGCGATACAGGGTTACCTGTTCGCCCGGCCAATGCCTCCGGAACAGGTGGAACAACTGCTGCTTGACTAGACTGAGATGCCGATTGTGGTATTGACCTGAGCTAGCTTAAGACACTCTTCAGCAGAAAAAATCGTAGTTGTGGAAATCTGCTCAGCTGCAGGATGGCTGCCAGCATTGATGGATGTCCACGAGCAGGTGTTTCTTAACATAGATCCGGTAATCGTACGGTGTTAGACATTTCAGTCAGTAATAATCTGTGAATACTGAATTGTTAATGGGTATGATCAGGTATGTCAGTACTGGCCCGGCAAACGGCGTAGTTGACGTTGATAATATCCAAGCGTTGTTGTTAACTCGGAATGAAATCGGCCAGGTCGGTAATGAGAGTCTACGGCGAGCCGGACGTCCAAATATCATCGTCTCCGTAGCCATATCTAAAGCCAGTTAGACATGCTGGATCAAAGATTCATTCTGCAAACGCAGCACCATGTCTTCATGAATGATGGTAATAACAGGCATGTGCCTTATTAAAGGCCATGGTGGGAACGTCAATAAAGGTCTAGAGTTCAGATTTCATGAATCAAGGCAGTCGAGCTGCAAGAATAAGCAGGGCCTCTGATGTATTGTCGACAGGACAGTACAGCTGTTACAGAAGTTGTTTAGGACATGGTGCGCGAATGATATCCGAGAATACTGGATTTTCATGGTGGTTGTGCCAAAGTTATGATGTTTGATCGGGTGTTTCAGGGTATAGATCACCGATCGTTTGTGTATTGTCCGTTTTATGTGTTGTTAACGAGTGGGGAATACAATTGCGTACGTATTGAATCCAGTGATTTTTGTGAACTGGTTTGAAATTACAAGAACTTGTTCTGTTCGAATGGTCCGAATTTCGATCTTTTCAACATTCACTGGAAACGTCTTTCGATTTCCGATATGCAGTTTTTCGGGGAAGTACGGTGTTGAACAGAAGGTACAGGGATTGGTTCTGGGCGTCATTTCTAATGCTGGCGCTGTTGGCGTCAGGATGTGACGAGAGTAGCAGCGATACACCCGATGATTCGGAAAGTGGCGGTGGTGATCCGCCCACTTACACGGTAACCACCCAAGCCGGCAGCGGGGGCAGCCTCAGCCCGAACAGCCAGTCGGTAACCCCGGGCGAGACCGCCCTTTTCACCGTCATCACCGAGAGCGGTTACCGTATCGAGCGAGTCGAGGGCTGCAACGGCAGTCTCAACGGCGAGCGCTACACCACCGGCCCGATCAGCGCCGACTGCATCGTAAGCGCGAGTTTCCAGGAGGATAATCTCCCCAGCCTCAGTGTGGGCGATGCCTCCGTCAGCGAAGGCGACAGCGGCACGGCGGTGCTGAGTTTCGTGGTGAGTCTCAGCGAAGCGGCGGATGGGGATGTAAGCGTCGATTTCTCCACCCTTGACGGTACAGCCAACGCCGGCAGCGACTATACCGCCGCCCATGGAACCCTGCTCATTCCGGCGACCGAGACCTCGGGCGAGATCGCTGTCAGCGTGATGGGCGACAGCGACTACGAACCGGCCGAGACGTTCACGCTCACCCTCTCCAACGTCTCGGCCAATGCGGTCCTGGCGACCGCGACAGCGGTCGGCACCATCAACAATGATGAAGGTAGCGATGGCGTCAGCTACAGCGTAACGACCCATGCGGACAGCGGCGGGAGTCTCAGTCCAACCAGCCAATCGGTGGCCCCGGGGGGGACGGCCCAGTTTACCGTCAGCGCTGACAGTGGCTACCGTATCGAACAAGTCGCGGGCTGTAACGGCAGCCTCAACGGCAATCTCTACACCACCGGCCCGATCAGTGCCGACTGCACTGTAAGCGCGTCTTTCCAGGAGGAGCGTCTGCCCGGCCTCAGTGTGGACGATAGCTCAGTGACCGAAGGCGACAGCGGCCCCGCGGAGCTGAGCTTCGTGGTCAGGCTCAGCGAAGCGGCGGATGGGGATGTGAGTGTCGACTATGCCACCCAGGACGAGACGGCGAGCGCCGGCAGCGACTACACCGCCAGTAGCGGCATCCTGATCATTCCGGCGACCGAGACCTCGGGTGAGATCGTTGTCAGCGTGAACGGTGACAACGACTACGAACCGGCTGAGACCTTCATGCTGACCCTCTCCAACGTTTCTGCGAATGCGGTTTTGGAGACGGCGACAGCAATCGGGACGATCACCAATGATGACGCGGGCGGTACCCTGGGCAATGGCGAATCCGCGGCAACGGTCATCTATACGGCCCAGGTGACCCATGCCGAGGCGCAACCGATCTCCAGCGGCATTATCGCCGATGCGGAAGAGCGCAGGCGGTGGTCATCCGTAGTTCAACTACGTAGCGGGTACGATGAGTTCTGGGTCGCGGCGGATGTAGCAACAGGTCAAGGCAGCGGATCGGAAATTGATCCATGGAATCTTTATGACGCCTTGTTGAAAAGGGAGTCCATTCCAGGTAATTCGATCATATGGATGAAGTCCGGTGATTATATTTCGCCTATTGCACCTGTCACGGATGCCGTTGATCCGCCAACGATCTGGCCAGTCAGGATTCAAGGTTCGGAAGGAAATCCCATTCATGTTCGCCCTGAACTGGGTGCAATCGTGCGAATGGATGGTGGGCCGAGATTCTGGTGGCCGGACGGCGCAAACTACGTCTGGTTCTGGGATGTAGAGATGACTGCCTTGCCCGAAGATTATCGTTTTGAAAACAATTATATACCCGTCGTATGGGATGGTACCGCAGAAGCCTCGGTCGCTGTTCGTCAATACTATGTTGATCACGGCAGATATATCCGCTACGGCGCTACCATTGATGGCGGGACTGGAAACAAGGTGATCAATACGGTGATTCATCATGCAGGCGGGGGTGTCTCCTCATGGAAGCGTGCAGAAAACGCTGAAATTTACGGCAATGTGGTGTTTGACGTTGGACATGAGTTCGCGGGGGATAATTCATCCGGTGTCGGCTTTTACGCTCAGAATGAGTCCGGTACGCCCAGGGATTACAGTGAAAACCTGATGATGGGTTGCTATGGTAATTTTCTTCAGATTTATTCCGCAACGGGTGAAGCGGGGCTGAGTAATTTTACCGGCACAGGAAATGTTATGTGGGGAGGGCGATTGCGACTGGTTTCCGGAGAAGATGCGAAAACCGGAGTCTACTTTGGCTCCTTGAGTGTCGATCCGGTGTTGAACGACTTTCGCGAAAACTACATTCATGGCCTGAATGTATTTACCCCAGACGATGATCCGATCAACATGATTTTTCGGAACAATAAAATTTTCTATTCGCGCACCACCAGTTGCAGCGCCTGCGACGACTCAGGGAATCTTGTCGAAAACGTACCATCTTCTGCGCGCGTGGATATTCGACCCAATAAGTACGATCCGACAAAGGCGCACATGATAGTGGTGAACCCCGACCGCGACCCGGTCATTTCAATCAATCTGGGTGATTATGCTCAGAGTGGTGACACGATCCTTGTGTATAATTCAACCAATCCGGACACGCCCGTCATGCAAGGGATCTACGATGGATTGTTCTTCAACCTGCCGATGAATGGGTATGGCGACCCTTACTTCGAGCATCATATTCCCGCCACTCAGATTCTGGACTACAATCCGCTGAATCCGGCAGACTCCAATGATCCGTTTGATTTTTCAACGGCCAAGCACGAGTTTTGGGCCTTTGTGCTAGTCAAGAACCCGTATTGACAATGTCTAAACGGTGCGAACTTGCATCGTAATGATGCCCCCAGTGGCCAAGTCGTAACGGCTAATCAGTGTTACCGTGCTTGTTTGTATCATTACCGAACAACGAGGTTGTAAATTCCTCTTTCCCTGTGTGAGCGCAAGCGCAGCAGTGATCGCCCTTTACCGGAGTGCATTCGTTGTTGTCTTTTGGAATCTGGCATGGATCTTATCTACCGAAATACAGAATCCTGACTATGTGATTACGAACGATTCGCCGATTATCGATGATTGGTATGAAAGTTCTCTACTTTATGAATTTCGCGCATGAACCTGTGCAATGAAGTTGCATCGGTTTGAAGTTTACCGGAAGGTGAATAGGGAAAGTGACCGGTCAATCGCATGTTGCGTCAACCATTTCTGTTTGTTGCACCTGTTAGGCCAAGAAGTCTCAAGCTTATACTTGGGTCGATTCTGTCTCACGTAATCCAGATCAATGGTTGTGTCGGGAGATTTTAATGAATATTGAGATACACAAGACTGATGCCAGCTATTCAAGATGAGTGTGCAGGTATCGTTGCGGAGTGAGCGGGGAAACCGGAGACGACGCGGTAGGAACGATGAATCCGTTTATTTTTTCCAGATCGAAGAGCAGATTCAGCGTTACGCTGGACTTCCATGCAGACTACGCTGATTGTTTGATTGAATATTCAGGATCAGAGGGGTTTAGAAAGGGTACGGAAAAAACCTTATTGAAGTCTCATGCCTGTGGTTCGACAAGCAATCTGTAATTCAAACCATTCCGGTATGACTCCATGAATGCACCCTTCGAGGGCAACCGCCTCCGCATATTGCTGCAGATACCAGGTAACCGAGCCACATCGACAAAACGGATCATGTTTCCACACAATCGCAATGGATTGTATTTGATTGCCACGGATATGTGCTGATAAGAATAGGCCGTGTTACAGATTTGGTGTTTGATATAATCTCGTCAGATATCGGTCATATCCAGGAGCCCTTTGCTCAGAGGCACCATGAAACAGCATCATATAACGGTTACCGTTTCAAAGCCCCGATTTGCGAACAACATTCGGATACTCAAAGAGTTTGTCCAACCAGCGAAACTGTCCGTGGTCATGAAAGCGGATGCATACGGTCATGGCCTTGCCGGATTGGTGGAAACAGCGATCACTGCCGGTGCGGATTCCATCGGGATCTGTACCAATCCGGAGGCGCACGCGGTCCGTGCGGTCTCGAAAGTGTTTCCGTTGATCCGCCTGCGCATGGCGCTGCCTGAAGAACTGGACGAGTCATTGGCGGATTTGGACATCGAGGAACAGGTTGGGACCTGGGAGGCTGCGGAATACATCAGCCGCGCCGGGGTGCGTCGTGGCGAGCCGGTGCGTGTCCATCTCAAGCTGGACACCGGAATGGGTCGCGGCGGATTCGATTTTGGCGAACTCGATACCATGCGTAAGGTACTGGCATTGCCCGGGTTGCGCATCGTCGGCGTAATGACCCATTTGGCCAATGCGGATGACAAGACCCTGGATTACAGCCTGGGACAGATTCAGGCCTTCGATTATTTCGCCGAAAGCCTGGCGCCTGAATTGCCCAAGGATGTTACTTTTCACACCCACAACTCGGCGGCTACGACACGGCTGCCAAACCTGCGGCGTGACATGGTGCGTGTCGGGGCGGCCTGTTATGGTGTCAAAACCTCGCGCAATTTCGAAAACCTGCCTGGCCTGAAACCCGTGATGTCCATTAAGAGCCGCATCGCTCAGGTCCGCGATATTCCGACCGGGACGAAGATCGGATATGGCAGCCTGTTTGTCACCCAACGTCCCTCGCGTATTGCCACCATACCGGTCGGATTCGGTGAAGGCTACCCAAGGGCCCTGTTCAACAAGGGTATCGTCCTGATCGGGGGGCAACGCTGCCCGGTGGTCGGACGGGTATCACTCAATGTCACTGCAATCGATGTGACGGAACTGCCACAGATTCCCAAATGGGGTGATGAAGTGGTCTTGATTGGTGATCAGGGTGAAGAGTCGATCACCTTCGAAGAGATGGCGGATGCATTCGATAGTGTCCACACGGAGATCAACCTGATGGCCGGCAGTATGAATGAGATCACCTATTTGTGACTCGGTAAGCACAGAACAATAGCCCCTGCTCCGCAGTTACGGTGGAAATGGCCAGCAGACCAACGTGGTTTATATTCGCGCTCCTCAGCCTTATGGGCAAGCAGACGTTTCTGCCTGCTCACATTCGAGGCGAATGGGTATGGGTGTCATAGCTGCCCCTTAACAGGGTATCATTTCGTGGTACCGGCTAGACTGGAAATCCGCAGAATGTCGATTGAACCAGGCCGGCTGATATTCACGATTCCAGAGTCATGTGAGAGCCCATCATGGAAAAACTCGTTAAAGGTTTCCTGAAATTCCGCAGTGAGGTGTTCGAGGCGAAGAAGGCGCTGTTTTCCAAGCTTTCCAGCCAGCAGTCGCCCCGCGCCCTATTCATCACCTGCTCCGATTCGCGGGTCGATCCGACTCTGCTGACCCAGACCGACCCGGGGGAACTGTTCATCCTCAGAAACGCGGGAAACATCGTGCCACCTTACGGATCCATGTTGGGCAGCAGTACCGCGACCATCGAATATGCCATGGCTGTCCTGGAAGTGCCGAATATCATCGTTTGCGGGCATACCGATTGTGCGGTGATGAAGGCGTTGCTGAATCCGGAGTCGGTGCAGGATCTGCCCGCTGTGCGCGCCTGGGTGGCCCAGGGGGAAACCACCCGGCGCATGATGCAGGACCATCACGATCATGAGGATCCGGACGACCGGTTACTGGTCGCGACCCAGGAAAATGTTCGTGCGCAACTCGATAATCTGCGTACCCACCCCTCCGTCGCCCTGCAACTTCGCAAAGGCAAAGTGTCTTTGCACGGTTGGGTCTATTCGATCTCGACCGGCGATGTTTGGGTGTACGACTTCGACACCGAGCAGTTTGTGCCACTGGCTGACAGGCATAGCGCCTCTGCGTAGCCAATGCATGTGTTGAGCGGCATGTGTGTGTGAGCCTGGCAGCCCATCAAGGGCCGGATTTTTACCCTGCGGATTGCGGAGCGGCGATGCATGCGTGATTCAGATACCGCTGACCTGACCTGCCTGCACAGTCTCGAAGCAGTTTTAAACGGTTTAGGTCTGACCGATCCGCTCGAGCGGGCGAAAATCCGACCACTGTGTGTGCCGCGCCACTTCGACAAAGGCGAGACTCTGCTCAGCGCCGGGCAGCTTGCCGAACATAGCTTTTTCCTATGCTCAGGCCTGGTGCGTTTTTATTACGTCACGGAGGACGGACGGGAATACAACAAATCGTTTTCCAGGGAACAGCAGTTTGCCGGTGCGATACAGGACAGTGTCTCGCCGCAACCCGGCCGATTCTCCATTCAGGCTCTGGAGCCGACCGATGCCCTATTGATTCCGCTGCAGGGTTTGTACGGTCTTTACCAGACATCCCTGGCCTGGGCGAATCTGGGACGCCTCTACATGGAGTCCCTCGCGGTGAGGAAAACCCGTCGGGAGGCAGCCTTCCTGCTCGACAGCGCGGAACGACGCTATCGGTTATTCCTGGAACAGGAACCGGTACTCGCCCGGCGCCTGCCCCTTTACCACATTGCATCGTTCCTCGGCATTACCGATGTGGCCCTCTCGAGAATCCGTAAACGCATCGGCTGAGACTGGTCTGAACCCGGGTTAAGGAAATCCCTCGCACCCCGGCTTAGTCTGAAGGCCTGTTCCCAACTGATTTGCGGAGGAAGGCTGATGAAACTGACCGGCAATACGATTTTGATTACGGGCGGCGCATCCGGCATCGGGCTCGCATTGACAAGGCACTTGTCGGCGCTCCCCAACCGGGTGATCGTGTGCGGCAGAAACCGGGCAAGACTGGCGGCTTTGCAGGCTGATTTGCCGAATGTCCAGACCTACCCGTGTGACCTGTCGGACGAGGCATCACTTGGACGCTTCGTCGATCAGGTGGTGATCGCGCATCCCGATCTGAATGTTCTGATCAACAATGCGGGGGTACAGGATAACCAGGCCTTCGATGGCAACCCGGTCGATCCTTCCCGGGTGCGTGTCGAGATCGATACCAATCTGCTCGCACCGATCACATTGAGCGGGCGCCTGCTGCCCCACCTGATGCAGCAGGAACAGGCAGCGATTATCAATATTACCTCAGCGTTGGCCTTCGCGCCGAAAAAAAGCGCCGCAGTCTACAGCGCCACCAAGGCCGCATTGCGGAGTTTCAGCCAAGCCCTCCGCGATCAGCTCAGAGGTTCCCCGGTGTCGGTTTATGAGGTCGTGCCTTCCCTGGTAGAGACCGAAATGACCCGTGATCGGGTTGCGTCGATGATCAGTCCCGAGCAGTTGGTGAAACAGGTACTGGTGGCGCTGGGCAGGGACCGGCAGGAGATCCTGATCGGCAAAACCCGGCTGCTCTACCTATTGAACCGGCTTTCACCGGCGTTCGCGCGATACATCGTGAGTCACGCCTGATGGCCTCAAACAAACAACCGTGGGAGCGGGGCATCATGTGGACAAAATCCATGCGAAAATCATACACCTGGGCTGGTTTTTTGATCAGCCTGCTATCCGCGGGTTGCGCCGCGCTGCCGGAAAAAACCGTGCATACCGCAATTGTCATCGAGGCGCCCCGGGAGCGGGTGTGGGAGATCCTCATCGACAACGGGGCCTACCCGCAGTGGAATCCCTACCATGTCACAGTCGAAGGGGCGATGACCCTGGGATCGCGGCTGGATGTGGAGATTCACAAACCCAATGGAGAGCGGGTTGAAATCGCCCCCCGGGTGTTACGCCTGGTGCCGTTCGAGGAGTTGACCTGGGGGGGTGGTATCAAGGGGATCTTTCATGGCGAACATGTTTTTCAACTCACTGACCTGAACGGTACAGCCACGCGACTGGTGCACAAAGAGCGGTTTCGCGGAATCGCCATTCCCTTCGCTTCCCTGGAAGCGATCGACGAGGGTTACGCGATGATGAACCGGGCCCTGAAGGCCCATGCCGAAGCCCTGCCGGAAACACATTCAGGCACCAGACCGGCGGCTACCGATCAGCCATAGGCCGCCACCTGGGTGGCCAGCCGGGTCAGGGTCTGGGAGAAACTCTGCAGCATCACTTCATCCGGGTTTAGCGGCCGGGTGCGTGTACCCATCACGGCGCCCGGGTTCCGGGGGCGCTGCGCGGGTCTCAGTTCACCGGGGCCGATACGTCCGCCGGGAACGGGTTTGACAATCGCCTGCTGATCCCAGGGCATCATCTGGATCTCCTCTTCCTCGATATCCATCAGATCGGTGCCGGGGATGCCGAGGCGTTTACCGCCTCCGGAGACCCACCCCTCGAATCCTTCGGGCAGACGAACCCGGTGGGTGATTGCGAGTGCGATCAATTGTCGCGCTGGAGAGGACTGGGGACGGCGCATCAGTCGGCTGTTGGCGATCCGGGCAACGGTTCGGTGCGCGAGATCGGTTGCAACGCCCGAATGGGTCAGAAACAGATAGAGTGATTCTATTTTCATGCGCGTCCTCCTGGAATGATCGGGGTCTGGGGGGTTGTCGCGGGCCGGGATACGCGGAGACGATCAGGACTGCATGCCCATGACTGATTTTTTTCTACAACCTCTGGTCGAATAATCTACCCGTGTGGATCGGTATGACCAGGTAATATTCACATCGCGGTGGGAATCTTCGGTACCCGCCGCCTGCGCTGGGCTGTGCCGGGTTACGCATCGCCCTACCCGGGCTGCGGGTGGATGGTTGAATCAGAAGCGAGCGATGGTCTCGCCGCTCTTTTCGATCCAGCCGTGAATCATTTTCTTGGTGGTCATGCCGCTGCTGCAGTTGCCCTCCCGGTCAATTACGATGATCCCGCCGCGTCCCTGCACCTTGCGTGTCAGGTACTCCAGGCTGGCGCGGGTGGCTGAAGGGCCGTCCATATCCTGCATCATCATGTAGTCGGACAGGGTTTTGCCGATCAGCGTGCGCATGAAGTCCTCCCCGTAGCCGGTGGCGGATACGGCACAGGTTTCGTTGTCCGCCCAGACTCCGGCGCCGACGATCGGTGAATCCCCGACGCGTCCCATGCGTTTGTTGACGATGCCCCCGGTGGAAGTGGCGGCCGCCAGGTTACCCATCGGGTCGCGGGCCACCGCGCCGATGGTGCCGTACTTCTGATCCTCGCTGTCCGTGTCGTCGTGATCGAGCATGATCTTGTGTTGCAGGCGGGCCTGCTTGAGTTGCTCCACCCGGTCCGCGGTGTAGAAATAGTTGTCGGGTTCCCGTTCGATGCCGCAGTGATCGGCAAAGCGCATGGCGCCCTCCGAGATCAGCATGACATGCTCGCTCTCGGTCATCACATAGCGCGCCAGCTGGATGGGATTGGCGATGTTCTGCACCGCGGCCACGGCACCTGCGGAAAGGTCGCGGCCATCCATGATCGCGGCATCCATCTCCACCTTGCCGTATTCGTTGAGCACCGAACCGCAGCCGGCGTTGAACACCGGATCGTCCTCGAGTAACGAAGCGCAGGTCTCCACAGCCTGCAGGGCGGACCCCCCCAACTCCAGCACTTCCCGGCCGTGCTCAAGGATCCGCCGGATGCTCTCGAGATAACGCACCGCGGTCTTCTCGTCACTGACGTTGTCTAACGCGCCGGCGCCTCCGTGAATCATGAGGGAGTAGTGGGCCATGGGGTCCATAGATTCTGGTTCCTGGTGTGCGCCGGGGTCAGGCCCGGGGGTTCAAGCTGGGTCGGGTGGATCGAGTCGTTCGGACAATTTCGGAAGGGTCGCCTTCTGGTACTCCTTGTCACCCGCGATGAGTACCATCAGTTTACCGGCCAGAATGGTGCCCCAGTTGACGATGATCACTCCCTGTCCGGTTTCCTGGTCGAACTCCAGGTTCGACAGGTCGATTTGCGAGAGACGCGCGAAGCGGGTCGACAACGACACGGCATACCATTCGTTGATGCCCATCTTATCGGCAATCAGGGTCGGATACGAGGCGCCGTTGTAACGCGGATTGCACTCGATGGCGGGGAAACGCAGTCCCCGTTCGGTCTGGCATACCGCCACATCGAAGGCGAAGATACCCTGCATGCCACGACGCGCCATCCACACCGCCATGGGTTCAACCACGTCCCAGGGTTGATGGGAGGCCGGGTGCCGGTTGCCCTGGTGGACGAATCCATCGAGTATCTGCTCAGTGGCTGCCAGGCGCCTGAGGTGGCCGTTCTCGATCTGGTACTGCAGGTTGAGAAAGCTCTCGGCAATCACCTCTTCCTGCACCTGCACCGGCACGTTGGAATCGAACTTTTTCAGCGCCTCGGAGAATTCCTGCGCATCCGCGCAACGGTAGATGCCAACCCCGGAGACGGAGATCGCCGCCTTGAGGTAACAGGGGTAGATGATCTTCTGCTGCGCTATGGGGGTGATCGAGGTGACGCTGTCGAAGCACTGCGTGACCGGCACATCGACCTTGAGCTCCTCCGCCAGGGCCATGAAATTGTTTTTCGAATTGATGAACTGCACCGTCTCGAACCAGCTGTTGTCGCCCCAGGCGCGGGATTCGTGTGGTCCGTAGAAGAACACCGAGGGCCGAAAGCCCACGTGACGCGCCAGCTGACCGCGGTCGAGATCCCAGATGATGTTGCGGGTGTGGGGCAGGCCGACCCGGTTGTAATGCGCCTCGATGTCATACCACAGCGGGTGCAGGTCAGGGTGCAGCTGGATGATGTCGCGGGGATCGGTGATGCCCAGTGCCCGGCCCGAGTAGAGATGATTGCCGACCACCCCATCCGCGGTACAGTTCATGATGTCGTGGTTGAGGACGTGTTTGATGTGCAGATCGGTGTTACGGAGGGCTGCGGGCATGTCGGGCCTCGTGATGTTCAGTCGTCGTAATCGCTAGAAGCGTGCAATGATCGGGCCACGGTTTTCGCCCTGAATCGGGCTGGATCGTGCACAGTTTCCTTGCATTCGAGCCGTTGTGCGGTCCGATCTGCCCTGATATGGTGCATTCGGCCAAATCCTCCTGCTGGGGTCTTGATGCTGGGAGCCGTTGATGGAATCGTATGGCCAGGCTGATTGCGAGCAAGCCCGGCAAAGGCTTGGCTGCTTTTGCCAGTCTCTATGCAACGGCTCATGGGTTGTGTTCGCTGAGCAGTGGGAACCGTTCACGACCTCGGGCTGTCCTGTCCAACGAAATGGGGTGCGATGATGAAAAAATCTCTGCTTTGCCTCGCCTTGACGCTGCTGGGTTCGGTCAACGTCCAGGCGACTGAAGTGACTCAGGAACAATGGGTCGGCGGTATGAAAAAACTGTTGCCCAACCTGTTCTGCCAGGACCCCGCCGGCTATTTTCGCCAGTGCTTCGATATCAGCGAGGAAAAGTGTTTTCAGATCGCTGGCTCAGTCACCGGGGATTGCCTGCAGGAGAGCCTGGATCAGATTCCCGCGACACTCAAACAACCCGATGACGGCCGGGTGTGGGGACAGAAGATCGGCACCTGTGCCGGAACCCGCTTCGAGAGCGGATTGCTCCAGTACCGAAAATCGAACCCCAAGTGCAACAACCCGGCCAACTGGCGAAACTGAGCGTCGCTCGTGATGCCGCATGAGGCCTGACGTAACCGGTTGAACGCTAGCGGGCTTCGCAGCAACAGGACAAGCCTTGGAAGAGGGAGCATGAAGGCATCCTCGAAACATGGGCCGGCAGCCGGTTCGACACGGCAGAAAGGCAAGCTGACACGTTGGCATGATGACAGGGGCTACGGATTCATCACGCCCTTCTCGGGTGGGAAACGGGTTTTCCTCCACATCAGCGCGTTCGAATACCGCCATCGCAGACCCCTGACGGGTGACGTGCTGACCTATACCCGGGTTACGGATACGCGCGGCAGGCTGACGGCCCGGGCGGTTTCGATCGCGGGCATGCGTAAGCAGGGACAGACCCGCTCGCGCGGACCTGTGTCCGCGTATGCTGTCACGGCGCTGGTCCTGATGCTGCTGATACTGGGTGTATTCTCCGGGCATCTGCCGGCGCCGGTCCTGTTCTACTACCTGCTGGTTGGCGCCGTCACCTATCTCGCCTATTACTTCGACAAGTCGGCGGCCCGGGCGGGACACTGGCGTACCCGGGAAAGCACCCTGCATCTGTTGTCCCTGGCGGGTGGTTGGCCCGGTGCGCTGTTGGCGCAAGTCCGGTTTCGCCACAAGACGCGCAAACAACCCTTCCGCGCACTGTTCTTGACCACCGTGGTGCTCAACGGGGCGTTACTGGGGTGGCTGTTCAGCGCCCCGGGCAAGCCGTTGCTGCAAGCCATCCTGCCGGAATAAGCCGATATCTGAATCTCTCCAGCGTCCCTACAGCGGGCCGATGCATCGGCCCCGCTCAGGCTTCATTCAATGCAGCTTGATCACCGGATCGATGCTGCGGCGTAACATGCGCGCCAGGGTGGTCAATCCGGTGCGCCACCAGCCGAACAGGGTGAGCTGGTGCATCTTGTACAGGGAGAGATACACCCAGCGGGCGATCCAGCCACTGACCCGGACACTGCCGGTGACCGCGCCCATCAGGCTGCCGACGGTGCTGTAGCGGCCCAGGGTGACCAGGGATCCGTAGTCCCGGTAGCGATAGGGTTTGTCAAAGTGCTTACCCTTCAGACGGGCGCCCAACGCCGTCGCCAGGTAGGCCGCCTGCTGGTGCGCCGCCTGGGCGCGGGGCGGCACCAGATCACCCTGATCGTTCATCGGACAGGCGGCGCAGTCGCCGATGGCGAAGATCCGCTCGTCGTCCTCGAGCATCAGCCCGGGGGTGACCCTGAGCTGGTTGATGCGATTGGTGCTGAAACCCAGCGAGGCGAGGAAGTCCGGTCCCTTGATGCCCGCGGCCCAGACCTTGATGCGGGCCGGTATCACCAGTCCGGACTCGGTATGCACCGCGTCCCCGGTGATTCGGGTCACCTTCTGCGACACATGTACCTGGATGCCCAGGCGTTGCAACTCGCCGCGAACCTGTTGTGACAGGGCCGCAGGCAGGGCAGGCAGGATCTGCGGTCCGGCATCGAGGATGTGCAGGCGGATATGGCGATCGGGTTCGATGGTCTCGAACCCGTACTGGGGGATTTGCCGGGTTACCTGGTGCAGCTGCGCCGCCAGTTCGACCCCGGTGGCTCCTGCCCCCACGATGGCGACATCGAGCTGGCCTTCCCGCAGGGGTTCTTGCTGGGTATTGGCGCGAATCAACGCCTCCAGGAGCTGCCGCTGAAACGCCATTGCCTGGGATTTGGTGTCCAGCATCAGGCAGTGCTCCTGTACCCCGGGAATGCCGAAGTCGTTACTCAGACTGCCTACCGCGAAGACCAGATAGTCGTAGCCGAAACGTCGGCTCGGAATCAACACCTCACCGGCCTCGTCGAGCAGCGGTGCGAGGATCACCTCGCGGGCGACCCGGTCGATCCCGGACATCGCGCCGAGGCGAAAACGGTAATGGTTCCAGCGGGCGTGGGCCAAGTATTCGAGGGCATGCTGCGCGGGATCGAAACTGCCGGCAGCCACCTGATGCAGCAGGGGTTTCCACAGGTGGGTGCGGGTGGCGTCGATCAGGGTGATCTCCGCCCTGCCCTTACGCCCAAGCTTGCGGCCCAGTCGGGTGGCGAGCTCCAGGCCGGCGGCACCGCCACCGACGACGACGATCTTGGCACGGTCTGCCATAACGGACTCCAGTCTGTCGCGATCCACCCGGGAATCGGGAGATTGATGGAAATTATCCCAGGATCATCTTGCAAGTCCATGGCATCTGCATGTCCGTCCTGCCGTGCGCGGTTCAGTCCCGAAACGGCGACCAGACCAGGATCAGGCAAACCGCCGAACACCCCGCCATGGCCAGCACGATCGCGCTGATCTGTTCAGGCAGCAGCGAAGACAGGGCGGAGACCACACCGGCGACAGAGAACTGGGTGGCGCCCATCAGCGCCGCTGCGCTGCCGCTGTGGGTGGGAAAGTACTCCATGCAGCTGGCCTGGTTGTTGGGACTGATCGCACCCATGGCGCCGATGCTCAACATGAATGCGGGCACCACGAATTCCAGCCGCGGCGCGAGTATCAGGATCAGCAGCAGCGCCAGGATGCCAAGCGCCTGCAGGGTAATCGCAAACCGCAGTATCTGGCGCGGGGTAAAGTGATTGAGCAGCTGCCGGTTGGTCAGGTTCATGGCGGTCATGACCAGAATGTTCGCACCGAACAGCAGCGCGAACAGGCTGGGTCCGACCTGGAAATGCTCCTGGTAGATGAAGGACGAGTGGGTGATGAACAGCAGCATCACCGAAAACGCCAGCGCCTGCATGAGGATGAAACGCAACGCGGGCCGGGTGGCAAACACCGCCCGGTAGCCGGCCAGCGGTGAGGTGCGTGCCGGCAGGGGGATCCGGTTGGGGCCCTTGAAAAGGGTCTGCTTCAGGGCCAGCATCATGAACAGGCCGTATGCGCCAAGGAACAGGAAGATCAGGTTCCAGCCGGAGAGACCGAGCAGCAGGCTGCCGATGCTCGGGGCAAAGGCCGGCGCCGCGACCATGATCAGACCGATCATGCTGAAGATCTTCGCCGCTTCGCGCCCGCTCACGTGATCGCGCACCAGGGCCGCGACACAGACCATCGCCCAGCCCCCGCCGAAGGCCTGTACGCCGCGCAGCAGGATGAGTGTTTGCAGATTGTCGGATACGGCGATGGCGAAGCTGGCCAGGGAAAAGATCACCAGACCGCTGAGCACCACCGGGCTGCGGCCGATGCGGTCAGACAGCGGCCCGCCGATCAGTTGGGAAAAGGAGAGTACGAAGATATATACCGAGATGGTCAGGGAGAGGGCGTGGCTGGAGACCCCCAGGTGTTCGCTCATCGCGGGAAACGCAGGCAGGTAGGTATCGATCGCCAGCGGGGCGAGTGCCGTGATCATCGCGAGCAGCAGTACGAAACCGGGGTGTCGGTCGGCGGTTTTTGTCACGGTCTGGGCAGGGTTGCAGCGAGTGGGGCCATCGTCGCTTAGCTAACCATTGAAGCACTTCCCCGGTCAATGCGGTATGTGGAGCGGCAGGCCCGATGGAAAAACACCGGACGGATTTGTGAAAGGCCTGCGCTTTGGAGAAGATAACAGAACCTACAGATAATCCAGCAGGCTCCGCCGGGAGTTGGCCATGACCCTGGGAAAATACACCCTTCCCCATCTTGCAAAATCCGCGCTCGTCACCATAGACACGCAAAATGATTTCAGCTTGCCGGGCTCGCCCGCTCTGATACCCGGCACGATGGAAGTGGTTCCCAACATGGTGCGGCTGCTCGACGCCTACCGCAGCGCCGCTCGGCCGATCATCCATGTGGTGAGGATCTACCAGCCGGACGGATCCAACGTGGATTTGTGCCGTCGGGAAGCGGTGGAGTCGGGCGTGATCATGTTGGCCCCCGGGTCGCACGGTGTGCAACTGGTCGATGCGCTCAAGCCCGGTGTGGACTCGCGTCTCGATACCCCGCGTTTGCTGGCGGGGGAGTTCCAGGCAGTGGCTGAGCGGGAGTTCATCATGTACAAGCCCCGCTGGGGTTCTTTCTATCAGACGGACCTGGAACACTTCCTGCGGCGCCAGGGGTGCGACACCCTGGTGTTGTGCGGCTGCAATTTTCCCAACTGTCCACGCGCCACCCTTTACCAGGCCAGTGAGCGGGATTTTCGCCTGGTGCTGGTGGTGGATGCGATTTCGCAACTCTATCCCCAGGGGGAGGCGGAGATGCAAAACATTCAGGTCGCCCTGCTGCGCACCACTGAGGTGATCGATCAAATCGCGTCACCTGCGTCCCCATCGCCGGAGCTCTAATCAGATTGCTGGCATCATCGCCGGGCAAAAGTTCAATGTCCTTCAGTGCCCGCGTTTGCTCATTTTCTGTCTCGAGCGGAAATTGAACTCACGTGAGATTTGGCGGGTCAAAGCCCAGGTCGACACAGGGTGGATTCTGGAACGATCACCTGAGTGACTGCCTGTGCGCTGCTCAGCTCCGGACGACCCGTCTCAATGCAACACGAATCGAGGTACTCGTAACCGATGAGAGGACACAGATGAAAAGCAGAACTTTGACTCATCTCTTCCTGACAGTTTTTTTACTCTTCAGCATCACGGTCCAGGCCCAGGAAGGCGGCCTGGAGAATCTGCGCCAGACCGGTAAGGCATTTGCCTCGGTGGCCCGTTCCGTCTCCCCTTCGGTGGTCTTCATTCAGGTGGAAGCCACTGCTGAGCAGCCGTCCAACACCGGACAGGCCATGCCGTTCAATCAACCCTGGCCGTTTGGCGACGACATGTTGAAACGGTTTTTTGGCGATCAGTTTCACTCGAATCCCCATAAGGCGCCCCGCCAGCAGCGCCGCAGCGTTGGCCAGGGTTCCGGTTTCATCTTTGCCAGTCATGATGGGTTGTTGTCGGACAAGTCCTATATCCTGACCAACAATCATGTGGTGGAAAACGCCGATAAAATCCGCGTCAAGCTGCAGGACGGACGCGAGTTCGAGGCTCGGGTCACCGGTCGGGATCCGCAATCGGACATCGCGGTGATCGAGATTCCGACCGGCGGTGTGCCCGCCTTGCAGTGGGGCGACTCGGCGGAACTCGAGGTGGGTGAATGGGTGGTGGCCATCGGCAATCCCTTTGGTCTGAGCCACACCCTGACGGTGGGTGTGGTGAGCGCCAAGGGGCGCACCGGGATGGGTATCAACGACTACGAAGACTTCATCCAGACCGATGCGGCGATCAACCCGGGTAATTCCGGCGGACCTCTGGTAAATCTTGATGGACAGGTGATCGGCATGAACACCGCGATCTTCAGCCGCAGCGGCGGGTACATGGGTGTGGGTTTCGCCATCCCCAGCAACCTGGCGCGGGGCATTGCCAGTCAGCTGATCGAGCAGGGCAGCGTGACCCGGGGTTTCCTGGGCATCGTGATCCAGCCGTTGACGCCTCAGCTGGCGGAATCCTTCGACATGGAGCCGGGTCAGGGTATCCTGGTGGCCCAGGTGAGTGAGGATTCCCCCGCATCCCGGGCCGGGTTGCAGCAGGGGGACGTGATCCTGACCTATCAGGGTAAACCGGTGTCCACGGTGGGTAACTTCCGCAACCAGGTGGCCTTGACCCCGCCCGGGGAGCATACGGAACTGGGTATCCTGCGCGATGGCCGGTCCATGAGCGTTGCGGTGCGTATCGGCGAGTTGACCCAGGACGAACAGGTCGCCCAGGGTGGGACTCGGGCAGCGGACGAGCTGGGTCTCTCGGTGCAGACCCTGACCCCGGAGCTTGCGGCTCAGTTTGGCGCGCGTGCCGGAGAAGGTGTGGTGGTGACCGAAGTGCGCCCCGGCTCCATCGCTGCGCTCGCAGGAATCGATCCCGGAACCGTGATCCTCCAGGCGAACCGCCGCACCCTGTCGAGTGCGTCCGAGTTCGAGCAGGCGGTCAGTCAGAGCCGCAAGCAGAAACGGATCCTGTTGTTGATCCGCAAGGGCGGTATGCAGCGCTATCTGGCTTTGAACTGGTAAGAGACCCGCCGTCCGGCATCTGCGGCACGCATTCGGATGTGTCGCGGATGCCGGACATTCGACTGGGTTTGCGCCGCTTGGGCAGGCTTGATAAGTCTCTGGGGACCCCCAATATTTCCTGTAGGGGCTGTGTGCATGCGTCACTGGCCTGTGGATTATCCAGAGCGTAACAAGACCCGAACCTTATGCAATTCAAAGACTACTACAAGATCATGGGTGTCAAGCGGGACGCGACTCAGGATGAGATCAAGCGTTGCTACCGCAAACTGGCCCGCAAGTATCATCCGGACGTCAGTAAGGAACCGGATGCTGAAGCCCGCTTCAAGGAAGTGGGTGAGGCTTACGAGGTCCTGAAGGACCCGGAAAAGCGCGCTGCTTACGACCAACTGGGCGCAAACTGGAAATCCGGTCAGGAGTTCCGTCCACCGCCGGATTGGGAGCAGGGATTCGAGTTCCGGGGTGGTGAGTTTACCGGCCGGGATTCGCAACAGTTCAGTGATTTCTTCGAGTCTCTGTTTGGCGCGGGCGGCCTGGGTGGTCGCTACTCCCGTCGGGAGTTCCATGCCCGGGGTGAGGACACCTACGCCCGGGTCAGCATCGACCTCGAGGATGCCTACCGGGGTGCGGCCCGCAGCCTCACCCTGAAAGCCACGGAGATCGGAGCGGACGGGCGGCCACAGCTCAGGCAACGCACCCTCAACGTGCGTATTCCCAAGGGTGTGCGACAGGGTCAGCATATCCGCCTGGCGAAACAGGGTGACCGCGGATTCGGGCAGGGCGAGCCCGGGGACCTGTATCTGGAAATCGAGTTTCAGCCGCACCCCTTCTATAAGGTCGAGGGCAAGGACGTGTATGTGAATCTGCCCCTGGCCCCCTGGGAAGCCGCCCTCGGCGCCACAGTGAAGGCGCCGACACCGAGCGGAACAGTGGATATCAAGATACCCGCTCACTCGGCCGCCGGACGCAAGCTGCGCCTGGCCGGGCGCGGGATTCCCGCCCGTGAGCCGGGGGATCTCTATGTGGTGTTGCAGATCGAGCTGCCTAAGGCGGACAATGATCAGGCGGTCGCGGCCTACGAGGCGTTTGCGAGCGCCTTCCAGTTCAATCCACGGGCGCATCTGGGAGTTTGAATCATGCTGAGATCGGATTTGAGCAATCTGCTGTCCGGCGATGTGTTGGAAGAGGAGATGCTTCTGACCCTCGGGGAGTTGTCCCGGGCCTGTCGCCTGCCCGCGGAGCGGATCCTGGAACTGGTCGATGAAGGGGTGATCGAACCGGTGGGACGGAACCCGGTTCAGTGGGTGTTTCAGGGGGTGTGCGTACGACGGGTACGCTGCGCGCTGCGGCTGCAGCGAGATCTGGGGGTGAACCCGGCCGGTGCCGCCCTGGCCCTGGATCTGCTGGAAGAGCTGGAGCGGCTGCGCGCCAGGCTGAATCTCATGGACTAAGCCCGAACCTGACCGGGCACTGATACTTCAGGGACACCATCCATCATGTCGAAATCCTTCGCTGCCCTGCTCTGGTCCGGTCTGGTGTTTCCAGGAGCCGGACATATCTACCTGCGTCGCTATCTGCCCGGGTTGTTGCTGATCGTCGCCAGCCTGGTGGCGCTTTCGTTTCTGATTGCACCGGTGATGGCGGTGGCCCAGCAGATTGCGGAGCGTATTCTGAGCGGGGATCTGCCGGCCGATCCGGCGCTGCTGTCGCAGCAGGTGAGCCTCGAGGCGGCCAGCATCGGCGACCGGGTTCGCGTTCCCTTCTGGTCTCTGATTGCCATCTGGCTGCTGGGCATGGCCGATGCCTATCGCATCGGTCGCCAGGTGGATGCGGAGTCCTGCCCGCCGCCCCGTGAGGGTCAGCGGAAGCAATCCCGCATCCCGTGACCGGGGCAGCGCAATCCGCATTGACCCTGCAGATGCGTCCGGCGCGCGCAGAGGATTTTGCGGCGGTCGTCCGGCTGGTCCAGGATCCGCTGGAATGCTTTTACGTGCACCCCTCGGGGCACTATCCCTGGTGCGTCGAACAGCTTCAGCAACTCGCCCTGAGCCGCAGCCAGTTGAGTGTGGTGGAACAGGCGCAACAGGTGGTCGGTTTTGCCAATCTCTACCGGATCGTGCCTCAGGAGTCGGCCTTCATCGGCAATCTGATCATCGGCCGGGAGGCCCGGGGCCAGGGTGCCGGGCGTGCCCTGGTCGACTACATGACCGAACAGGCGGTTGCCCGATACCGGGTGCGCGAGGTGAGGCTTTCGGTGTTCAGCGAGAACACCCCGGCGCTGTTGCTGTATGCTCGTATGCAGTTCATCCCCTATGCCCTTGAGGAACGCAGCGACTGGCGCGGACAGTCGGTGATACTGATACACATGAAAAAATCGATCCATGCCGGTTGACGAATTGCCCCGGGTGTCCATCGGGGACGTGCCGACCATTCCCCTGCTGGAGATTGAAACCGATCGCCTGCTGTTACGACAGTGGCGGGACAGCGATCAACCGCCGTTTGCCGAGTTGAATGCCGACCGCCGGGTCATGGCCTGGTTTCCCCGTCCGCTGAATCGCAGCCAAAGCGACCAGATGGCCGAGCGCTGCCGGGACCTGATCGAAGCACGCGGATGGGGCCTGTGGGCGGCAGAGCTGAAAACGACCGGCGCTTTCATCGGTTTTGTCGGACTGCATCGTCCGATACCCCAACTGCCCTGTGCCCCCTGCACTGAGATCGGCTGGCGTCTTGCGTACGAGCACTGGGGCCAGGGGCTGGCAACCGAAGCCGCCCAGGCTGCGCTACAGGTCGGCTTCATGTCTCTGGGCTACCCTGAGATCGTCTCCTTCACCGCCCTCGGCAACCGGCGTTCCCGTGCCGTGATGGAGCGCCTTGGCATGTGCCTCCAGGCAGAGACCTTTGCTCACCCCCTGGTGCACCGGAACAGCCCGTTGCGGGAACACTGCCTTTACCGGCTCACACGGGAACAATGGCAGCGACCTTGAGACTGGCTGCCAGGCTGAATAATTTTCAACAACCTTTGCGGATCGGAGGAAACATGGATCTGTTCGAAGACTGGGAGAAAATACGTACTCTGTTCAAGGCGTCATTGAAGTCCTCGTTCCACTTCGCCATCGCGAGTGTCAACGATCAGGGTGAGCCTCATGTCACCCCGATCGGCTCACTGATTCTGGATGAGCCGGGCCGGGGCTACTACTTTGAGCGCTTCACCCGCCAGCTACCGAACAACCTGGAGCAACGACAGAGGGTCTGCGTGCTGGCTGTGAACAGCGGGCTCCGGTTCTGGCTCGGTTCCCTGCTTCGGGGACGCTTTGCTCATCCCCCCGGGCTGCGACTCTACGGCAGTGTGGGAGAACCCCGTCCCGCGACCGAAGCGGAGCGGGCGCGCTGGATGAGGCGTGTGCGCGGCGCCCGGTTCACCCGGGGACATGGGTTGATCTGGAAGGATATGGACCGGGTCAGGGAAATTGAGTTCGACCGCGTGGAACCGGTAAGGGTCGGCAAAATGACCCGGGGTCTCTACGATTGACGGTTTTATGTTGTGGGCGACAGCGCTGGCTGCGCGCAAATCGTTTGAGTTCCCCCTCTCCCCTTGCGGGAGTGAGCCAGGGAGTGGGGCAGAAAAATAACTTGTGCGTAGCGAAATCATCGACTCAAAGCCGTCATTCACATGATTGCCCCGGTCCCATTGTCACAGACAATCTGCAAGGGTATATCATGCTCCCAGTGGCATAAGGGTCGAAAGATCCCACCCCTGAGTGGTTTAAGACGACCTGACAGACCCAGCGAGGTTTACCCATGTCTGTAGCTGAGGACCGCTTCGTCAGAGGCTTGCTCAAATTCACCTGGATCGTGCTTCTGCTCACGGCGATCTGGCAGCTCATGCCCTGGGTGCGGCACTACCTGATCGGCACGACCGCAGAACCGCGATCGATCACCGCACGGGGAGAACTGGCGGCGGACGAACAGGCGACCATTCTGATCTTCGAACAGGCCAGTCCGTCAGTCGTGTTCATCAGCACCACCCAGCAGGTGCGCGACTACTGGACGCGTAACATCTTTTCGGTTCCCCGGGGCACCGGGTCCGGGCTGGTGTGGGATGATGACGGGCATATCGTCACCAACAACCATGTCATCGAAGAGGCCTCGAAGGCGACGGTGCGGCTGAATGACGGCCGCAGTTACAATGCGGTGCTGGTGGGCAGCAGCCCCTCTCACGACCTGGCGGTGCTGCGCATCAATGTGGCCTTCGACCGCCCCCCCGCCCTGCCGGTGGGTACCAGCCACGACCTGCGGGTCGGGCAGAAGGTGTTCGCCATCGGCAATCCCTTCGGGCTCGACTACACCCTCACCAGCGGGCTGGTCTCCGCTCTCGACCGCTCCTTTACCGAGGACAATGGCGCGACCATCAAGCACCTGATCCAGACCGATGCGGCGATCAATCCGGGTAATTCCGGCGGGCCGCTGCTCGATAGCGCCGGCCGGCTGATCGGTATCAATACGGCGATATTCAGTCCCTCCGGGGCCTATGCGGGAATCGGTTTTGCGGTGCCGGTGGATACGGTCAATCGGGTGGTTCCGGAACTGATCGCCCGTGGCCGCTACGTCCGGCCCAGCCTGGGGGTGGGGGTGGACGAGGGACTCAACCAGACCCTCACTGCCAGGATGGGGATAGAGGGGGTGGTGTTGCTCAAGGTCGACCCGGGCACCCCCGCGGGCCTGGCCGGACTGCGGGGCACGGGGATCGATCGAGAGGGGGAGATCATCCCCGGTGATGTGATCCAGTCGATCAATGGTGAGCCGGTGACCTCGGTGTCAGATCTGCTGTCACGGTTGGAGGATTTTCATGTCGGTGACCGGGTCAGCCTGCACATCTGGCGGAACGGCGAGACACTGGATGTCGCGGTGTTGTTACAGGGCAGCGATTGAGGCATCCGGGGCGCAGCGGCACCACACCCCCCGCTCAGTGATCCCGCAGCACGGGACTCAGGCGTTCGATCAGTCTTTCCCGGTTGCACACCGGAAACCAGATCCGGCGTTGATCCTCAACGGAATCTCCGTAGCGGGCGCCCAGCGTGTAGTAGACGATGACGCCTTCCCCGGTATGCGCGTACTGGGGGACCGCGTAGAGGTCTTTGGGTCGGTCACGGTACGCCACCGCCTCCACCCGGTCGATGGCCGGCAGGGGAATCGTGGTTGGCGAGGCTTTGGACGGCGAACGCACCCACAGGTTCGCCGAATCAGGATCATCCCCGTCGATGCGCAGCCGGTAGCCGTAACCGAACCGGGTCATCAGGTAGGTCAGGCCGAAAAGCAGCAGGAAGCCACTGATACGTAACCCGGATCCATCCCGATGGGGGCTGGCGAGGGTGTGCGGATCCGGCAGCAGAAACAGGGCCACCAGTGCGGCGGTGAGCAGAGCGGTCCCCAGGCAGAATCCCTGGGATGAACGGACATGACAGCGATAGGCGGAGGTTTGAAACAAGCGCGGGCCTCTTCTGGTGGGCATTGGGGGCATCTGCCCCAAGGCCTGATGACACAGATCCAGTATGCCCTGCTGTGGCTGATTTTGCCCCCGGCAAGGCAGAATGAGTGTGGTGCAGCCCGAATGATAACGCCGCTGGGAGTAAAATCAGCCACAGTCCTTCAGCGCCGGCAGCGGGTTCGGATCCGTGTCAACAGGCCCTGGGAGAATAGGCACGCCTTGTCATGGGGGGTGCCCACTCGCGGACCTGCTGGCGGCGCGCAAGCGGGCGAACGCGACGCTCAGCAAGCCGCTCAGGGTGATAGTCCAGACCAGCAATGGTCCGCTGGGCAGGTCCGTGGCATAGGAGAGTCCGAGTCCGCTCAGATAACCGAACAGGCCGATCCGGTAAGCGGTCCACAGGTTTCCGTGCCTGTGTGTGGCCAGCGCCGGTACAATCAGGCTGGCGAATACCAGGTAAACCCCCGCGAGTTGCACCGAGAAGGTCACGCTGAGCGCGAACAGGACATAGAAGCGGTGACGTGCTGACGGTTCCCGGCGGGTGAACCAGATCAGCAGGATCCCTGCGGAGGCAATAGCCGGTATCAGCAGATCCCCATAGGTGACCCAAAGCAGTTGACCGGCCAGCAGCTGGTTCATCCGCTCGCCACCGTGCGGGTCGTTGGCCAGCAGCAGGATGGTGGTGCTGATGGCAAGCACATAGACGACTCCGATCAGTGCCTCGAGACGCTCCGCCCAACGGCGTTCCGCCCAGCTCAGGCAGAGGGCGCCGAGCAGCGCAGTGGCAAACGCGGCTCCCTGAAGCAGCAGCGGTTCCTGAGGCTCGAACAGACGGTACGCCAGGATCACTCCCAGACCGGCGAGTTGGGCGAGGGCCAGATCGATGAAGATGATTCCCCGGGCCAATACCTGGCGGCCCAGAGGAACGTGGGTGGCGAGTACCAGCATCCCGGCCAGCAGAGGTGGAAACATCAGGGCCAGATCGTGATTCATCGTTGCAGGCCGCTGGTGAGCCGCTGGACGAGGCTGTCGAACAGTTTGAACAGGTCGCCGCTGTCCTCGGTTGCGGTCACGGTTTGCGGCAGGGTGACGAGGGTGATCCCGGTCTGTTCCTGCAGCCATTGTGCGGGTTTCGGATCGTTCAGCGGGGACAGGATCACAAGGTCCGCGGGGAGTTTTTTCAGGCTCGCCAGATGATCGATGCCGGGCGGCACCCCGGGTTTCGGCTCCAGAGAACCGACCCGGGTCATGCCGAGCCAGTCCAGCAGATAGACCCACTCCCGGTGAAACACGATCACCCGCACCCCACGCAGTGGTTGGGCCGCCTCCTGCCACACCTGCATGGCGCGGGTCCAGCGTTGTTGAAACTGATCGAGGCGGGCCTGGTAGTATCCGGCGTCTGCTGGGTCGAGTTGCTGCAGCCGCAGGGACAAAGCCCCAGCCACCTGCAGCAGGCGTCGCGGATCGAGTTGAATATGCGGATTCCCGTCCCCGTGGATGTCCCCTTCCGAGCGGTCCAGGCTCTCGGGTTTGTCGAGCAGTGTGACCTGGCGGCTGGCTTCGAAAAGCCCGGATTCACCGCTCATCACCCGCGGATTGCGGGCGCGGCGCTGCAGCATCGGCAACCAGCCGGACTCCAGACCCGCGCCACTGCATACCACGAGATCCGCCGAACGCATGCGTGCGATCAGTGAAGGTCGTGCCTGGATGTGATGAGGATCCTGTCCTGCATGGGTTGCGCTGAACACATCGACCCCTTCCCCGCCCATTTCCCGGGTCAGGGCCGCCCATTCGGGTTCGCAGGCGAACACCTGGAGTGCGGCCATGGCTTGAGTGGCAGGCAGGTAGAAAAAGGTCAGAAATAGCAATGATCTGAGTGGCTGACACATGGATTCCAAGCTCCGGATCAGTAGGCGTGGGCGGCATGAGCGCCCAGGGTCATGATGTATTGCAGCGCCAGCTGCCGGTCGGTGTCGGCACGGGAGTCGTCCAGGGCGTACTGCAATCTCAGACGACTGAACTCGCTGGGTGACCAATCGACCATGAGGGTGCTGCGATGGGGGTCGTCAGCGCCGCTGAAATATCCCGAGGCCTCCAGCAGGTGATCGTCCTCTTCATCGGTGCCGTTGCTCAGCAGGCTGAGATCGTTGTCTGCATTCAGGCGGTCGTAGCGCAGGCCGGTGCGCCATTGCCGGTTGAACTGGTAGATGCCCTGCAGGTACCAGCCGCTCTGATCGCCCTGGTAGTCGATGAGGGCGGTGCCGCCCTCCTCCTCCAGACTGATTTGCCCTGACTCGTCCCGCAACAGGTACTCGCCCTGTACGATCAGGGCGCGTTCGCCGCCCAGTTCGGTTTTCCACACCCCGTCGATCACTGCAAGATCCGAATCCCCGTCGAACAAGGGCGTATGTGTCTCCGTCTCATCCTCATGGCTGTGGCCGCCGCTGCTACGTTGCACGGAATCCACCCCCAGGTAAGAGAGTCCGAGCTGCCAGCTGTGAGACTGGCCCAGGTCACCGCCCAGGTTGACAAACAGGGTACGCGACGCACCCAGGGCCTTCTCATGTTCACCGCCGGGGTAGTGGCTGCCGCGCAGCATTTCCCCGCCGATTTCCAGCAGCAGGCTGTCAACAGGGGCGACCCAGCTGAGGCGCAGGCCATCGTCACGGTACTGCTTACCCAGAAAGGCCTGATAGGCCAGGGGTGCATCGGCGAAATCCCAGGTATGGGTGTGGTGGTCGTTCAGGTAGCCGATGGCTGAATAGAAACGCCCGAAACGCACCCCAACTCCGGCGGGCAGTCCCAGGGTGTCCAGGTAGGCCTCTTCGATATCCAGTTCGATATCGCCGTCATGGGTATGCATGCCGAGGGTGGTCTGAGCGTAGAAAAGGTTGTCGACGTTGGCTGCTGCGGTCAGTTCGGTTTCCCACAGGGCCAGACCCTGTTCATGCAGACCGGCCTCGCCGCCAAGCGGCATGCCTTGGAGATGAAATTCCTCGGGATCCTCGGAGTAGTCCACCAGGCCCCCCTGCAGCACCAGGCTGATCGCGGGATTGAAACGGTTGTCGCTGGCCTCGCGGGGTTTCTCATCCACGGTCCCCTCCTCGATCGCCTGCAGGCGTTTGCGCAATTCCTGGATTTGCTGTTGCTGTTGTTCCAGCTGGGTCTGGGTGGTGTCGGCGAAGGCTGATAGGGCGGGCAGGCTGAGTGTCAGGGCCAGCGCGATCTTTGTCATCTGCATTGGCAAGGATCTCCTTGAGTATTGAGTGGGATTCAAGGCTCGAATGAGTTGAATGGGTTATGGATACGAGCCGTTTGTGTAATGTTATAATATAACATATTCTGGATGTAAAACCGGATCGCGCACAAGCGGAGCCGATCTGAAGGCCAGGGATTGGGAAGATTTATCCAATGATTGAGGTACGTTATAATGTTACGTTTTTATCGCCCCCACCTCTTACATCGTCCCTTCCCGGGTTTGCGGAGAGTTATGATTCGACCAATCTGTGCGCTGCTCCTGCTCCTGCTCCTGCCGGGCCTGCTGGCCGCAGAACCTTTGCGGGTTTTCGTCAGCGTTCTGCCGATCCAGTATTTCGTCGAGCAGGTGGGTGGCGAGCGGGTGGAGGTCCGGACCCTGGTACGTCCCGGGCACAGCCCGCATCACTACGATCCCTCGCCTCAGCAGATTGCCGGCCTGGCCCGGGCGCAGCTTTATCTACGCACCGGGGTGCCCTTCGAGGATGCCTGGATGGCACGCATCCGCTCGACCAATCCCGACATGCGGATGGTCGATCTGCGCCAGGGGATCCAACTGTTTCCTGCGCCACTGGCGGATCATGACGCTGAGCATCACGGGGAGCATGACGCGTTCGATCCGCACATCTGGACCGATCCGCTCAGGGTGCAGCACATGGCGGGGATGATTCGCGACAATCTCATCGATCTGGACCCGCAGCATGGTGATGAGTACCGGCGTAATCATGATCGTTTCGTCGCGTCGCTGGAGCACCTGGACCAGGCGATTGGGTCATTGCTGGAACCCTTCAAGGGCCGCAAGTTCCTGGTATTCCATCCCTCCTGGGGGTATTTCGCGCATCGTTACGGGCTGATCCAGGTGCCGATCGAACACGAGGGCAAGGAGCCGGGCGCGCGGGAGTTGGGGGCGCTGATCGACCAGGCCCGGGGTGAGGATATCCGGGTCATCTTCGTCCAGCCCCAGTTCGACCAGAGACTGGCCGCCCAGGTGGCGCGGGCGATCAACGGACGGGTCATCGCGGTGGATCCCCTGGCGCTGGACTATCCTGATAATCTGCGCCGTGTGGCTGAACAGTTCGCTGGAGCCTTACAACCTTGAAGCCGATCATCGATCTCAAAGGTGTCAATTTCGCCTATGACAACCTGCCGATCCTGTCGAATATCGATTTGCAGGTGGTTGAAGGGGAATTTCTTGGCATCGTGGGTCCGAATGCCGGTGGAAAAAGTACCCTGCTCAAGCTGATCCTCGGTTTTCTCGAGCCGCTTAGCGGACGCATCGAGGTGCTGGGTCAGGCGCCTGCGGACGCCCGGCGCTGTCTCGGCTATGTTCCCCAGTACCCGAGCTTTGCCAGGGATTTTCCCATCACGGTGGAGCAGGTGGTGCAACTGGGCCTGCTTGGCCTCAACCGGCCGAGCGCCTGGTATGGGGCTTTCTGGCCCTGCCGGGTTTCCGGGAGTGACCGGGAGGTGGCCCGTCAGGCACTGGCCGAGGTGGAGGCTGAAGATATCGCCACCCGCCAGATCGGTTCACTCTCGGGCGGTCAGTTACAACGGGTACTGCTGGCCCGGGCGCTGGCCAGCCGTCCCCGCATACTGATTCTCGACGAACCGACCGCGAACATCGATCAGCGCCTGGAGAGCGAGATCTTCGATCTGTTGAAACGCCTCAACAGCCGCATGACCATCCTCGTGGTGTCCCATGACGTGGCATTCATATCCCGCTACGTGAGTCGGGTCGCCTGCATCAACCGCACCCTGTTCTGTCACCATACCGACGATATTGACGGTCAGGTGATTCAGGATCTGTATGGCGAGCATGTGCGGATGATCGCGCATACTCACAGCCATGATCACGGGCACTGAGATGGACGGTTTTTTTCTCGCCCTGATGCAACACGGGTTCCTGCAGAGTGCGGTGGCGGCGGCCTTGCTGGCGAGTATCGGCTGCGGGGTGATTGGCACCTACGTGGTGGTCAAACGCATCGCCTTCATCGCCGGGGGCATTGCCCATTCCGTGCTGGGCGGCATGGGGGCGGCCGTCTATTTCGGTTTCGATCCACTCCATGGGGCCTTGCTGGCTGCGATCCTCTCCGCCCTGTTGATTGGTTGGGTGCGCCTCAACTGGAAGGTTCAGGAAGACACCCTGATCGGCGCCCTGTGGGCCATCGGCATGGCGGTGGGAGTGATGTTCATCGCCAAGGCGCCGGGCTATCAGGCGGACCTGATGAGTTACCTGTTTGGCAATATCCTGCTGGTGCCGGATGAAAGCCTGATCTTCATGCTCGGCCTGGATATTCTGCTGCTGATCGTGGTCGGTGCCTACCATCGCCAGTTTCTAGCGGTGGTTTTCGATGAGGAACTGGCCCGGCTCCGAGGTATCCCGGTGGGCGTGTTTTACCTGCTGCTGCTGGTGTTGGTGGCGGTTACCGTGGTTTTGCTGATCCAGGTGGTGGGATTGATTCTGGTGCTCGCATTGCTCACCCTGCCGGCGGCGATCGCCGGTCACTATGTGCACTCTCTGGGGCGTATGATGCTGATCGCCACCCTGCTCGGAATGCTGCTGAGCGTCACCGGGCTGGCGGTTTCCTATACTCCGGATCTGCCTGCGGGACCGACCATCATTCTTCTCTGCGGAGCCGCTTATGTGGTGTCGGCGGCCTGGTCGCAACTGCTGCGCCGACGTAGATCTCAGCGCTCCCTCGCGCGACATCATGAAAGCGGAGGCCAGGGGTGAACGAACAGGCGATTCAGCGGGTGATGGCACGGGCCGAGACCCTGTGCCGTGAAAGGGGCGTACGCCTGACCCCGCAACGCAGCCGGGTGCTGCAGCTGCTGATTGCAGCAGAGAAACCGTTGAGCGCCTATGACCTGCTTGAGCGGTTGCGCGGCAGTGTGAAAAACCCCGCCCCGCCCACCGTTTACCGGGCATTGGATTTCCTCATGGAGCAGGGGCTGATTCACAAACTCGAAAGCATTCACGCCTACGTCGGCTGTACCCATCCCGAACATCCCCATGCCGGACAATTTCTGATCTGCGCGGAGTGTGGCGAGGTCGCAGAGGTGGAGGACCCCCGGGTCACGGAGAGTCTTCAGGCCGCGGGACAGGCCCAGGGATTCCGCACCCATCGTCCGGTGGTGGAGCTATTGGGGACCTGCGCGGACTGCCGACACGCCAAAAACAGGTCCGATTGAGCGGATTGGGTTCCGTTTCGCTACGCGTTTGCAGCCGAGTCTGTTGTGGGGTTCAGCGGAAACCACGTTTTGCCGGGTTGTGGTCTGGGCGGGGATGGCAGCTTCGCCACCGGATGGGTCGATGGCTTGCTGCGCTGATGCAGGTGTCCGCCGGGGCAGTCATGTAAGACTGCCCCGGGCGGTGGACGGGTTGTGACAATCAGTCGCGGATGACGATTTCCACGCGACGGTTCTTCAGGCGACCGGCCTCGGTGGCGTTGTCGGTGATCGGCGAACTCTCGCCGAGTCCCAGGGTGTCGATGCGCGAGGCATCCACGCCGACCTGGATCAGCGCGTCCTTGACCGCCAGGGCGCGCCGTTCGGAGAGCTTCTGGTTGTACTCCTCGGAGCCGATATTGTCGGTATGACCTTCGATGAGCACGGTCTTCGCGGGATACTCCGCAAGGAACTTGGCCAGTTTGTCGATGGTGTTCATTGCACCGGGCAGCAGGTCGGTCTTGCCGAAGGAGAACAACACGTCTCCCAGGGTGATGACCATGCCACGCTCGGTCTTCATCGCCTGCAGCTCTTCCAGTTCCTTGCGCAGCGCCTCAGCCTTGGCCAGGGCGTTCTCCCGTTCCATCAAGGCGGCCTCCTTGTCTCTCAAGGCGGCATCCTTGGCCTGTTGCTCCATCTGGATCTCCAGTTCCCGGGCTTTCAGTTGCTCCTTGTTCTTGACCTCACCCAACTCTTCGAGTCGGGCCGCCGCCGCTTTACGCTGGGCCACGGCCAGGGCGGTATCGGTGCGGGTCTTGCCGACATAGGCCAGAGAGGTCATGTCGTCATCGTTTTCTGCAGTGGCTGCGCGAGTCAGGGCATCCGAAGCCCTTTCCAGCTCGGTGGGTGCATAACGCAGTACAGCTTCATTCTGCTTTGCCTCGTTATAGGCCTGTTCCGCCTCCAAAAGGGCGTCGTTCTTCTGCATGCTGCTACAGCCACTGAATATCAGGGCCAGCGCAGTGGCAGCCAGTAGATGGTTTCCTAAGCGGGTCATGGTGATAGTTCCCCCTGGTGATTCGGTGGTCGTCATTAACGTCTGCTGCGGGCGCGCATGATCTCTTCACGCAGCACCTTGATGCTGGCTTCGAGTTCAGAGACCGCCTTTTCCGCCTGCGAGCGTGCCGCGATGGCCTGCGCCAGTTCCGCATCCGCCTGTGCTTCTTCGGCCAGACGCCGGGCGGAGTCGAAGTTCTCTTTGTCCATGGCGGCCCTTGCCTGCTTCATTTTCTGGCGGGCACGATCCATGTAGACCGGTGCGTACTTGGTGGACTCCTCGCTTTCAGCCGCGGTGAGCGCGGTTTGCGCAGCCGAGACTTCGGCGACGGGCTTCGGTGTCGAACTGCAGCCGACCAGGGAAACGAACAACATCGAGACAAGCGCGGGTGCCAGTATCGTTCGCCGACACGGATTTTTAGTTATCAGCATGACGAGCTTCCTTTAGTGTTGAAATGTTCGACAAGGCATGAATTCATCGCTTCACGCATACGGACCGGATGTCCGTTGAAGCGATTATGCCATTGTTTCATGGTGTTTTAACCGAATATAAGATTGGAAAAAAGTTACAAAATGTCGCAGATCTCGAAGCTTGGAGCGGATCATGTGAACTCCTTTGCACGAGATCTTCCACACCCGTGGTTATTCTGTGGGTTGGCTGATCCTGATGATGATTGCTACGGGTATGTGCCGATTATTGGAAGCTTTACGGGTTTCGTCAACCGGCGTTGTGTGCGGGTGTTTGAAAAAACACGTTGTGCCGGGTAAATATCGGCGCGGAATACCGGCAACGGTTCAGCCTGAACCGTTGCCGGTTGGGATGGGATCAGTGCAGATCCTCCAGCAAGGACGCCTTGATCGGGGATTCGACCTGATCCACGGTGTAGTCGTAGGCAGGATGATCGATGCCGGCGGACAGGCTGGCGCCGCTCTTCAGACCGTCGATCATTTCCTGGCTGAGTTCGAAACGCAGGAAGTGTACCGAAGAGGTCTTGTCCTCGGTGGAACGCTCGAGATCCTCATTGGCGATCGGGCGGACTTTTTCAAAACCGTCTACCTGCAGCCAGATGGCGTTCTCGACGCCGACCAGCCGGGAGAGTGCCGTGCGGCGCTCATCCACGTCGTGGTACTCCATCATGAAGGTCGCCTTCCAGTTCATCCCGTCGGGAATCAGCGGATTATAGACATCGAGTTCGTCCTGGATACCGTCCGGTTCGAAGATCCGCTCGATGCGCAGCATCTCCTGGATCTGGTACTGCATGGTCAGTTCATCCTCGAAGTAGAGCGCGGCGTTCGGGCCGATCGGCAGGCGCCGGTTCTTCTTGTGATCCATCACCCGGGCGCGGAACTCAGGGCGAATGCGAGCGTATTCTTCGAGACTGTAGAGATCTTTGTGCGAAAGATGAGTCATGTGTGGCTCCTCTTATCATTCATGTGCAATGGGTTTGTCGGTAAAGAGATAGTCTTTCAGCTCTTTGTCGAAACTGGGGTCCTGACGGCGAATCCACTCCAGTACCATGGCCGCGTGCTCTTTTTCCTCATCCCGGTTGTGGGCGAGAATCGCGCGCAGTTCGGGATTGGTGCAGGCATCCACCCGTTGGTTGTACCAGTCCACCGCTTCGAGCTCTTCCATGAGGGAAATGATGGCGCGATGCATATCGCGGGTTTCGTTGCTCAGTTGCTCAACAGGTTCGTGATAACCTTCGTTAGCCATTTAGTGGTTCTCCTTTAGCTCAGATGCCGTAGGCTTTTCGAATCAGGGTGATCGGGTGCTCCGGGGACCGTCCGTCGCGCAGGCCGTTCTCAATGTGGTGACCGGCCATCGGGCAGTCACTGCCGTAGTGATCGACCTCCGCCTTCTTCACCTGATTGACCACCGGGCGGCCGATTTTCATGGCATGTTCGTGAAATTCGCTTTTCACCGCATAGGTTCCGTCATGACCTGAGCAGCGCTCGATGGCGGTCACCTTGGTGTCGGGAATCAGCGACAGCAGCTCTTTGGTTTTGGCGCCCACGTTCTGGACCCGCTGATGACAGGCAGCGTGATAGGCCACCTTGCCCAGGCCCTGCTGGAAATCGGTTTTCAGCAGTCCTTCTTTGTGGCGCAGCATCAGGTATTCGAAGACATCGAAGATGGCGCCGGCCACTTTCTGCACATCCGGTTCATCCGGAAACATCAGCGGCAGTTCCTGTTTGAACATCAGCGCGCAGGAGGGTACCGGGGCAACGATGTCCCAGCCTTCGTCGACGAGCTTGGCCAGCTGCGGAATGTTGGCGTTCTTCGCCGCCTCGACGGCCTCCAGGTTGCCCAGTTCGAGTTTCGGCATCCCGCAGCACTGCTCTTTGTCGGCAATGGTGACCGGGATGTCGTTGTGCTCGAATACCGCAACCAGGTCCTCACCGACAATCGGTTCGTTGTAGTTGCCGTAACAGGTGGCGAACAGGGCTACCTTGCCTTTGGTGCGACCCGCGGGGGTGCCCTCGGCGCTGCGATGCATCTTGTCAGCGAGTCGCTTGCGCAGCGGCTTGCTGTGGAATTCGGGAAGTTTGGCTTCCGGGTGCACTCCCAGAGTGTGATCGAGAATCTCGCGGAAGTTCTTGGCCTTGTTGAAGGTGTTGACGACGCCTGACACCACCGGAATACCCGCCAGCTTACCGAGGTTGTCGGTGCTGGTGAGCATGCGATCACGCAGTTTGACGTCACCCTTTTTGTACTTGACCGCCTTGGCTCTGAGCATCAGATGGGGGAAGTCGATATTCCACTCATGGGGCGGAACATAGGGGCATTTGGTCATGTAGCACAGGTCGCACAGATAGCAGTGATCCACCACCTGCCAGAAATCCTGCTTGTCCACGCCATCCACCTCGAGGGTTTCGGATTCGTCCACCAGATCGAACAGGGTGGGGAAGCTTTGACACAGGCTGACGCAGCGGCGGCATCCATGGCAGAGGTCGAAAACACGTTCCAACTCGTGCATCAGACTCTCTTCGTTGTAGTAATCCGGGTTCTTCCAGTCGATCGGATGCCGGGTGGGTGCCTCCAGATTGCCTTCTCTTGAACCGGTGGGTGCTGCCATGGGTGTCTGCTCCTGAATTGCGTGCTTGCGGGTGTGGTCGGGTCGATTATTCCATAAGCCACCCGGGCCGGTGACTGATCCTAATCAGAGAAATGACGATGACATTTTCTGGCTGGATGGTATACACCGGTCACCGGCCGGCGAGTGAACGGGAGAACGGGCCTGGCGACAGGCCCGCAGCTCCGGAACTGAATAATCAGTCCATCTCGTCCAGGGCTTTCTGATAGCGATTGGCATGAGAACGCTCGGCCTTGGCCAGGGTCTCGAACCAGTCGGCAACCTCGTCAAAGCCTTCGTCGCGGGCGGTCTTGGCCATACCCGGATACATGTCGGTGTACTCGTGGGTTTCACCGGCAACTGCGGTCTTCAGATTGTCAGCGGTTTCACCAAAGGGCATACCGGTGGCGGGGTCGCCGCACTGCTCCAGGTATTCCAGGTGGCCATGAGCATGACCGGTTTCACCTTCAGCGGTGGAGCGGAACAGGGCTGCCACATCGTTGTAGCCTTCGACATCGGCCTTGGAGGCGAAGTACAGGTAACGGCGATTGGCCTGGGATTCTCCGGCGAAAGCGTCTTTCAGATTCTGCTCGGTCTTACTACCTTTGAGTTCCATGATGGAGTTCTCCGAATGATGGTTATTGTGGATGGGACAAGGTGTGAGACCCGTGTCTCACAGTGGTGTTTAGAATAGTTCTAAAATTTATCGGAATCCAATGGTCTTTTCGATGATATTGATAGGTATTGCCTTTCGACGTCGGCGTATCCATTTAAAAAAGCCGAAGCACATCAGGTCCGGATTCCGTGCGTGTGGCCTTAACCACCTGATAGTTGTGTATTTTACAACCCGACGTAGTATTTCGGTCAGATAATAATTATACTCCGGCTATGGAATTGAGCAGCACTCAACATGCAACCCCCTGTCGCGACATCAACGCCCTGTTGATCTCCCGTGGGGTCAATCTTACCCGCCAGCGGCGGGTGATTGCCGATGTGCTGTTCGCCCGCAACCAGCATATCACCGCGGATCAGCTGTTCGACGCCGTCACCCGTGCGGGTGGGCGGGTCTCCAAGGCCACGGTGTACAACACCCTCGGACTGTTTGTGCGCAAAGGGCTGGTGCGGGAGATCTTCATCGATGCCACCCGGACCTTCTACGATTCCAACACCAGTCAGCACCATCATTTCTACAATGTCGATACCGGTGAACTCACCGACATGAATGAAAAGGTGGCGCCCCACTTCATCGACCAGGACCTCCCCCAGGGTACGGTTCTGGAAGTCATGGACCTGGTCATCCGGGTCAAGAACAAATCTCCCCAGTAACATCCTCCTGGCTGTCCGGCCAATCTGGTCCATGGTTTGAGTCGTTTTTATCCCTGATTTCATAGAGCGGTCGCTGAATTGACCTACATCATTGTTTTAGAATTAGACCAATTCTAAAGTTGGTTGCGCCGACCCGGTGTTCGCACTTAAGGCAGGGCTGCCAGGTGAACACCTGCAGGGACAGGCATCGCAGATACGACAAAAAAGATCCGTGACTTTTGACGGGAGCAGGGGTGCGTACCGGAACAGGTCGCTGGTCGCAAACATCGGTTTTTTGGCCGGGACTACCGGCCCCAAGCAATCAAAAGGTAAGGGATATGAAATTCAAGTTAGCCACGTTGACGATTATGATGCTGGGCGCTTCCAGCGTCGCATTGGCCGCGGATGAGCCCATTCAGCCGATCAAGCCCGTACAAAGCATCAATATGGGTCAGGTTGAGCTGGGTAAGAAACTCTACTTCGATCCGCGTCTCTCCAAATCCGGTTTTATCTCCTGCAACTCCTGTCACAACCTGAGCATGGGCGGTACGGACAACCTGAAAACCTCGATCGGTGATCATTGGCAGCAGGGACCGATCAACGCCCCGACCGTCCTCAACTCCAGCCTTAACCTGGCCCAGTTCTGGGACGGCCGCGCCGCCGATCTCAAGGCTCAGGCCGGCGGTCCGATCGCCAACCCGGGTGAGATGGGCTTCACCCACGAACTGGCGGTGGGCGTGATCGAGTCCATTCCCGAGTACGTCGCGGAATTCAAACTGGTATTCGGTACCGACAAGGTGACCATCGAGGAGGTGACTCAGGCCATCGCGGAGTTCGAGAAGACCCTGGTAACCCCCAATTCACCCTTCGATCAGTGGCTGCTGGGCGATAACGAGGCCCTCTCTGCCAAAGAACTGGCCGGTTACAAACTGTTCAAAGAGAGTGGCTGTACCGCTTGTCACAACGGTGAGGCTGTCGGTGGCAACTCGTTCCAGAAAATGGGGCTGATGGAACCCTACCAGACAAAGAGCAATGCCGAGGGTCTGGCCGCGGTCACCGGTAAGGATGCGGACCGCTTCAAATTCAAGGTGCCGACCCTGCGTAACGTGGAGATGACCTATCCCTATTTCCATGACGGTGAGGCGGAGACCCTGACCGAGGCGGTGGACGTGATGGGCCGTCTGCAGTTGGGCAAAAAGTTCAGCAAAGAGGAGAATGCCCAGATCGTGGCCTTTCTCAAGACTCTGACCGGTGATCAGCCGCAATTCCTGATGCCGATTCTGCCACCTTCCACGGATGCAACTCCGGCGCCCACGCCGTTTGATTGATCCGCCTGCCTGACAGGTCGAACACGGTTCCACCCGATCGACAGGCGGGTGGGACCGGCCGCTTCACAGATCCACCCTGGCTGCACCGCTCAGATGTGGTGGGCTGCGTAATAGGCCGCGCCCATGAGCGCGGTCTTGTCGTTCAGCACAACCTTCAGCGGCATTGATGCGAGCAGCGGACTCATTCGTCCCTTGGCCTGAAAGTGGGCGACAAAATCGTGTTTTTCGAACAGCGAAAGGATGCCTGGCGCGATGCCGCCACCGAGATAAACACCCCCCCGGGCCATGATCTTCAGCGCGTGATTGGCCGCTTCACGGGCATACAGTCGGACGAACAGAGCCATGGTTCTCTCGCACAGTGGGTCAGTCCCGTTCAGGGCGGCTTCGGAGATGGCGGGTGCGCGCCCGATTTGCTGCATTCGCTGAGCCAATGTCTCAGGCGTGCTGTATCCCGGCTGCTGAAGCAGAAAGCCGTAGATGTCACCGATACCCGGACCGGACACCAGGCGCTCCCAGCTGACATGACCATAGTGGGCTGAAAGATGCTCATACAGCGCGTACTCCTGGGGACTGGTGGGACTGAAGTCGGCATGCCCGCCCTCGGACGAGAACGGGGTGTGGGCCTGCCCGTCCCAGAAGATTCCCGCCTGGCCGAGTCCGGTACCGGCGGAGATTATCGCCCGGTTGCCGGTCTGTTCACGGCCTGCGTGCAGGGTATGTAGATCTCCCGCCTGCAGGGTTTCAAGTCCCCAGGCATTCGCCTCGAGGTCATTCAACAGCCAGGTTTCGCGAAATCCGAAGCGTTCCCGGATCGCTGCCGCGTCGAGACGCCAGGGTAGATTGGTGGTTTCACAGACCTGGTCGATGACCGGTCCGGCCACACCGAGGCAGGTCAGTTCGATGTCGGGTATCTCCGGCAGGGTGAGAAACCGCTCGAGAATGGATTCGACACTTTGGTGTTGCGGGCTCGGATAGGTCCGCTCCAGGCGGGGTTTCAAACCATGGGTTTCGGTATCAAACCAGGCAAGCCGGGTGTTGGTTCCGCCGATGTCTCCGGCCAGTATTCGCATGTTGTTTTTACTCGGTTGTCGTTTGTCCGTCATTTTAGCGAAAAAACCGCGGCTGTGATGCCTGGCCTGCGAGCGGCCCGGTGGTAATCTTCCGGACCTGTTCTGGCATTTAGCGCAACAGGGTGAGTATCATAGCCGGATGGATGTTTCGCCGATTCTCGACCCCCTGAATGATGCCCAGCGCGAGGCCGTGACCGCCCCGGTCGGCAATCTGCTGGTGCTGGCGGGCGCAGGCAGCGGCAAGACCCGGGTGCTGGTTCACCGCATTGCCTGGCTGCTCGCGGTGGAGCGGCAGACCCCTTGGTCACTGATGGCTGTGACCTTCACCAACAAGGCCGCCTGGGAGATGCGTCAGCGCATCGAGGCCCTGCTGGGACAGCCTCTCGGAGGGATGTGGGTCGGTACCTTTCATGGCCTTGCCCATCGCTTGTTGCGGGCTCACTGGAAGGAGGCCGGCCTGCCCCAGAGCTTCCAGATTCTCGACTCGGATGACCAGTTCCGACTGATCAAGCGGTTGCTCAAATCCCTCGATCTGGATGAGGCCCGCTGGCCGCCCCGGCAGGTCCAATGGTTCATCAACGGCCGCAAGGACGAAGGGCTGAGAGCAGAGCACATGGATGACGGCGGTGATCCCTTCCAGCAGCAGATGATCCGCATCTACCGGGAGTACCAGGCCAGCTGCGAGCGGGGCGGTCAGGTGGATTTCGCTGAACTGCTGTTGCGTGCCCACGAACTCTGGCGTGATCGTCCCGACCTGCTGCAACACTATCAGTCGCGTTTCAAGAACGTGTTGGTGGATGAGTTTCAGGACACCAATGCGATCCAGTATGCCTGGCTGAGACTGCTCTCCAGTCCCGACAACCATCTGTTCGTGGTGGGTGATGATGATCAGTCCATCTATGGCTGGCGTGGCGCCCGGGTGGAGAATCTGCAGAATTTTCAGAACCAGCACCGGGATACACGGCTGATCCGACTGGAGCAGAACTACCGCTCCACGGGCAACATCCTGAACGCGGCCAATGCCCTGATCAACCATAACCCCTCCCGCCTGGGCAAGCAGTTGTGGACCGAGGATGGGGATGGGGAACCGATCAACCTGTACGCGGCGTTCAACGAGGTCGATGAGGCGCGTTTCGTCATCGAGCGGATTCGACAATTCATCGAACAGGGGCACGTCCGGGCCGAGGCAGCCATTCTCTACCGCACCACGGCCCAGTCACGGCTGTTCGAAGAGGCATTGATCCAGTCCGCGATACCCTACCGGGTCTACGGTGGTCTGCGATTCTTCGAGCGGGCCGAGATCAAGGACGCCCTCGCCTACCTGCGCCTGCTGAACAACCCGCATGATGACAGCGGCTTCGAGCGCGCCGTGAACACCCCTCCCCGGGGAATCGGCGCCAAGACCCTGGATGGAATACGTGCCCATGCCCGGGATTTCGGTTGCTCCCTGTGGCAGGCGTCCGGGGATCTGCTCAAGGGGGGTGGCCTGGCAAAACGGGCCGCCGGGGCGTTGCGGGGCTTTGTCGAACTGATCGAGGAACTGCGCGCCGAAACCCGGGAAATGGATCTGGCCGACAGCGTGGCGCAGGTACTGCATGCAAGCGGACTGCCGGCGCATTTCGAGAAGAGCCGTGACGGCAAGGGCGTGGATCGCAAAGAGAATCTGGATGAACTGGTCAACGCCACCCGTCAGTTCGAGCATCCGCCGGACCAGGAGGAGCTTGATGAGCTTTCCGCGTTTCTCGCCCATGCCGCCCTGGAGGCTGGCGAAGCCCAGGCGGATCCATACGAGGATTGCGTACAGCTGATGACCCTGCATTCCGCCAAGGGCCTGGAATTTCCCCTGGTGTTTCTGGTCGGCGTGGAAGAGGGGTTGTTTCCCCACAGCATGTCGGCGGACGATCCGCAGCGGCTCGAGGAGGAGCGCAGGCTTTGTTATGTGGGCATCACCCGTGCGATGCAGACCCTGTATATCTGCCATGCGGAGAGCCGTCGGATGCACGGCAGTGACAGCTATCCCCTGCCCTCCCGGTTCATTCGCGAAATCCCGTCGGAGTTGATGCGCGAGGTGCGCGCGGGTCCCGCTATCAGCCAGCCGATCTATGGCGCGTCCCCCTATCACGATACCGCCACCCTGAGTGGTTTCAACCTGGGTCAACGGGTGCGTCATGCGAAGTTCGGCGAAGGGGTGGTGCTGAATGCCGAAGGCCAGGGACACAGTGCCCGGGTGCAGGTCAATTTCGAGGAAGTGGGCAGTAAATGGCTGGTAGTGGCGTACGCGAACCTGTCTCCCTGTTGAGCGTGCACACCGCTCATCATCCGCCACATCCTGCCTGACGAAGAATGAGAAAACATATCGGAGGATTTACATGAAACGTCGTGATTTTATTACAAAGGTCGGCGCCGGTGCGCTGGCAACAGGGGTAGGACTGTCACTGGCTTCGGCCGCTGAGGCCAAGGCCGAGATCAAGTGGAAGATGGTCACCACCTGGCCGAAAAATTTCCCCGGCCTGGGTACCGGAGCGAACAAGCTTGCCGAGGCGATCAATGACATGAGCGGCGGGCGGATGCACGTCAAGGTCTATGGTGCCAAGGAGCTGGTGCCTGCGTTCGAAGTGTTCGATGCGGTCTCTCGAGGCACCGCCGAGATGGGGCATGGGGCAGCCTACTACTGGAAAGGCAAGAGTGAAACGGCCCAGTTCTTTTCGACCGTGCCGTTCGGCATGACGGCCCAGGAGATGAACGGCTGGCTCTACTATGGCGGTGGTTTGGAGATGTGGCGTGAGCTCTACAAACCCTTTGGCCTGATTCCCGCGCCGGGCGGCAACACCGGCATGCAGATGGGTGGCTGGTTCAACAAGGAGATCAACAGCGTCGATGATCTGAAGGGTTTGAAGATGCGCATCCCGGGGCTGGGCGGCGAGGTGCTCAAGCGGGCCGGCGGGACTCCGGTCAATCTCCCAGGTGGGGAGCTGTTCACCTCTCTGCAGTCCGGCGCCATCGACGCCACCGAGTGGGTCAACCCCTACAACGACCTGGCCTTCGGCCTGTTCAAGGCAGCCAAGTATTACTACTACCCGGGTTTTCACGAACCGGGCACCACCCTGGAGGCGATCATCAACGAGCAGGCTTTTGATTCGCTGCCCAAGGATCTGCAGTCGATCGTGCTGAATGCCTGTAAGGTGGCCAATCAGGAGATGCTGGCGGAGTACACTGCGCGCAATCCGGCGGCGCTGCAGACCCTGGTTGAGAAGCACAAAGTGGATATCCGTCCCTACCCGAACGACGTACTGGAGATCCTCCGCAAGTACTCCCGTGAAGTGGTTGAAGAGCTGGCCGGCAAGGATGCCTTCGCGAAGAAGGTGTATGACTCCTACACGGCGTTCCTCAAGGGCTCCCGGGAGTGGGGGGCGATTTCCGAACTGGCCTACCTGCAGGCGCGGGACAAGGTCTAAGCGGAGTTTTGAGTTTTAAGTTGTTGGTTTTGAGTGGATGAGTTCGCAGTGCTCACGGATATATAAACTACCCCTCTCCCACAAGGGGAGAGGGGATGCATGGATCAGGTTCGGGTGTGAATGAACAACTCAGTCACTCAAAACTAAAAACTCAAAACAAACCAATATAGATGATCCCCCCTCCCCTGGCCCTCTATGTGCATCTGCCCTGGTGTGTTCGCAAATGCCCCTACTGTGATTTCAACTCCCACGCGCGGCCTGAGACGCTGCCCGAATCCGCCTATATCGATGCCCTGCTGGCGGATTTGAGATCGGATCTGCGTGGCGTAGCGGAGCGTCGCCTGACCAGTGTCTTCATCGGCGGTGGCACCCCCAGTCTGTTTTCGGCCCGAGCCATCGGCGCGCTGCTGCAGGGTGTGCGAGACGAGATGAACTGTGAACCCGGCCTCGAGGTCACCCTGGAGGCGAATCCCGGGGCCGTGGAGATCGGAGACCTGGCCGGTTACCGGCGGGCCGGTGTGAATCGGCTCTCCCTGGGTATTCAAAGCCTCGATGGGAATAGTCTGCGTGCGCTGGGTCGCATCCACGATGTCCGGGAAGCCCTGGACGCGGTGAATCTGGCCATCCGCGCGGGTTTTACCCGGATCAACCTGGATCTCATGTTCGGCCTGCCGAACCAGGACCTGGCACTGGCCCGCGAGGACCTGCAAACCGCGCTGGAACTGGATGTGGAGCATATCTCCTACTACCAGCTGACCCTGGAACCGAATACCGCTTTTCATCACAATCCGCCCCGCTTGCCCGACGAGGACCTGATCTGGGAGATACAGGAGCAGGGACATGAAATGCTGGCTCGGTCAGGATTCACGCAGTACGAGATTTCCGCCTTTTCACGGGCGGATGCCGAGTGTCGCCACAATCTCAATTACTGGCGTTTTGGTGACTACCTGGGCATCGGTGCCGGTGCGCATGGCAAGCTCAGTGATACGGACGGACGGATCGAACGCATCTGGAAACAGCGGCATCCGCAGGCCTATCTGCAAGGCGCTGATCGTACCCGGGTGCAGGGGCGGCGGGAGTTGACCCAGGAGGACCGGGTCATTGAGTTCTGCATGAATGCCTTGAGATTGAAACAGGGGGTCGAGCTTGACCTGTTCGAGGCGCGTACCGGGTTGCCGGTTCAGCGCCTGGAACGGCCGATCAGGGAGGCGATCGACAGGGGCCTGCTGCAAGCGGATCCGGAGCGGCTGTGTGCGAGCAGTCTCGGGCAGCGCTTTCTTAACGATTTACTGATGATCTTTGAGGTTAATGGCAATTCTTAAAGTATATTTGACCTAATGACTCTAAGATATTAAATTTATGAGACTATCCTTACATCAGGATGGTTTGAAGCAGGAGTTGTTCAAACCTCTCGTCTAACCTGGATACGCGAGCTGTCGGCAGGGAGCGAGGCGAAGTACCGGTAACGGACTTCGCGCAGAATCACAGGCCCTTGCATGGTGCGGGCCGGTGATTGGATTCCAGTCATTGTCGATCCATGGGGAGCGCCGACGGCCTATGCGCCGCGGATGAACAATGCCGCTGAAAACACGAGTCGCTGTGGCCCTGCTGCTGATCTTCTTCTCCCTGCTGACCCTTCAGCTCTTTCTCGACATCCGTCAACCACTGATTTTCCCGGTGGAATACAATCCGGCCGGGAGCCTGGGTGCGTTGCATGGCGAACGGCCGCTCTCGGGCGGTATCGTGGACCAGCTCTCAGCCTGGAGCAGCACCGGCCTGTGGCGTAAAACCCTGCTGTTCAGCCTGGGGCTGGGGCTGTCACTATGGCTGGTTTACCGCTGGATGGATCGGCGCCTGCTGTCACCCCTGCAACGCAGCCGCGACGCCTTGTTGTCGGTGGCGGAAACCGAGTTGTTCGAACTGGATCTGCGGCCATTGCGCAACACGCCGGAGTTCATCCGCCAGGGAGTTTCGCAACTGGCGCATGCAACCCTGCAGCGTGAGGCAGAGCTGGAACACCAGATGGCTCTGTTCACCGCCCTCTCTCAAACCGGCGTCACCATGCGTCATATCAGTTCCCCGCAACTGCTGTTCGAGCGGGTCTGCGAAATCGCGGTGAACTACGGGGGATTCCGCGCCGCCTGGGTGGGCGCGGTGGATGGACAAGGCCGGGTGGTGCATCCGATCGCCAGTCACGGTATCGATGCCGCTCATCTCAAGGTCTGTAGATTCGACCAGGATCTGACTGATCCGCAATCCGAGGGGCCCCTGGCCATCGCGGTCTACGGCAAGAGTCCCTCGGTGGTTGATGCCAGCGAGGCCGCGTCCGGCAAGACCACCTGGCATCGGCTGGCGCATCTCAGCGGCGGGCGCTCGGCGGCCCTGTTCCCCATCGTGGTGAAACGGGAAGCGGTGGCCACCCTGACCGTGTATGCGGACGAGCCGGGCTATTTCACGCCGGTGATTCAGGAACTGCTCGAGGGAATGGTCAGCAATCTCGCGTTTGCAATCGAGAGTATCGAGCGCAATCAGGCTCATCAGGTCGCGATCGAATCTCTCGAGGCCTCTTCACGCCAGTTGAGCGAGGTCAATCAGAAGATGTCCCTGCTGCTGGAATCCACCGGTGAAGGCATCTTCGGTGTGGACGAACAGGGTGCCTGCACCTTCGTCAATCAGGCGGCGGCGAAGATGCTGGGTTACAGTCGCAGGGAATTGCTCGAGCAACCGATTCACCGTCGGGTGCGTATGCCCTCCGCTGCCGGAGAATCCTTCAATCAGATGGTGCGCAGTCAGGATGGTGCGATCAGTGTCCGGGACGAGTCCTTCATGCGCAAGAATGAGAGCCTGTTTCCGGTGGAATACTCGACCTATCCGATTCTGCAACAGGGGGTTTTCAAGGGCTCGGTCACGGTCTTCCGGGATGTGACTTCGAGCCGTGCGATGATGCGTGAAATGCGCTTCCTGGCGACCCATGACTCCCTCACCCATCTGCTCAACCGACACGCCTTCGATCAGCGCCTGCGACAGGCCTTCAACCAGAGTCAGGAGAACAAGGCCCAGCATGTACTGCTCTACATGGATCTGGATCAGTTCAAGCTGGTCAACGACACCTGCGGGCACATGGCGGGTGACATGATGTTGCGTCAACTGGCACATCGGTTGCGACTCGCAATCGGCAACGAGGATGTATTGGCGCGTCTGGGCGGCGACGAGTTCGGTCTGCTGCTGGAAAATTGCGATCTGAACCGGGCCAACAAGCTGGCCAACCAGATCTGCAGTGCGGTGAGAGAGTATCGCTTCAACTGGGAGGGGCGTAATTATTCAACCGGGGTGAGCATCGGGATCGTCGCGATCGGGCCGAAGACCGAGAGTCCCCACAGCGCCCTGAGCGCCGCGGATGCGGCCTGCTACGTGGCCAAGGACATGGGCCGAAACCGGGTGTATGTCTATCAACCCTATGACGAGGAGATCAACCGGCAGCAGGGAGAGATGCGACTGGTGAACAAGATCGAGAGCGCCATCGATCAACAGCGTTTCTCCCTGCTGCAGCAGCCCATCATGTCCCTGCGCAGCAGCGCCATCGGTGATGAACATATTGAGGTGTTGTTGCGCATGCGTGATGAACGCGGCAAGCAGATCATGCCCGGTGCCTTCATTCCGGCTGCGGAGCGCTACAATATCATGGTCAACCTGGATCGATGGGTGATCCGCAACACCTTCCAGTGGCTGGCGCATAATCCGGCCCGGCTCGAGGAACTGGGATTGTGCGCGATCAACCTGTCAGGCCAGTCACTGAGTGACTCCAGCCTGCATGAATACATCCTGGAGCAGTTGCGGGAGTTCGGTTTGCCGGCGGAGAAAATCTCCTTCGAGATCACCGAGACGGCGGTGGTCAGCCGCCTGGACCAGGCGACCCGTTTCATCAGTCTGCTGAAGCGGCGAGGTTTCCGTTTTGCTCTGGATGATTTCGGCACCGGCATGTCGTCATTTGCCTATCTTAAGCGTCTGCCGGTGGATTACCTGAAGATCGATGGCAGCTTCGTGCGTAACATCCTGCACGATCCGGTGGATCGGGCAATGGTTGAGTCGATCAACCAGATCGGTCACCTGATGGGCTTGCAGACCATCGCGGAATATGTGGAAAACGACCTGATTCTGGAGCAATTGATCGAGATCGGGGTCGATTACGTCCAGGGATACGGGGTGGTGCGGCCTTCGCCGCTGACCCAGGTCGGATCGAGTGTGGGGAATCGGCCATCCGGCCTGCTTCACTGAGTCCGATTTACCCCGGGCCAGGAGCGCCCGGAGTCGGGACAAAGGGACGCCTTAGTCAATCCGGCACTGTTCGAGGAATTTTTCCAGACCAACCTGCTCAGCATACTCCTTGAGGGCTTTCGGTCGCGGCCCCTTCTCTTTGACCTTGAAGACCTGCTCTGGGTTGTTGGGTAGCTTGGCGTAGGTTCCCGCCGGGATCTTGATGTTGTGCGTGGTCTTGCGAGCCGCACGTTTTTTTCGAATCACTTTCTTGCGCACCTGCCTGGGGGCGGTCTTTGATCGGCTCGCGCGCCCGGTTTTCTCAAGCTTGTTGACGATGCGACTGAACTTTTTCAGATCGTGGGCTATGAAGGCCTCAAGGCTGATGCCCTGTTCCTCGAGAATCTTGTCGAACTGGTCACTGGCATCACTCAGCGCCTGGGATTCACGCTCCGCTTCCTGTTGTTCCTGTTCCAGTCTTGCCAGTTTTGCCTTTAGTGTTTCGATCTCTTTCTTGATGTTGGGCATGCCTATAAGCTCTTGATTTAATTGCGGTCCGTAGTCGGCTGACGACTCCGCAGGGGGGCTGAATGTCGGAAGCCGGGTCAGATGATGATGGGTCTGATCGTTGCGTCGGGTTGCAAGGATCCGGGTAAATGCGCGGAAGTTTAGAATTAATTGCGACTCATACGCAAATGGAGTGACGGGTTGACTGGGTGAGTTACACGCGGCTGTCTGTGCGGGGCATCGATGGATTAGACGTTTGGCGGAACCGAATATGGCCTGGCCGGGATAAGACCGCGAAGCGGATATGGTATTTATATCATTGTTTTAAAACAATTAGTTAAGCGTTTTAAAGCGCCAAAGTCGATTTTGGGAATTTCCATCTGTGACACTGTTCAGTCCATGTGTTAGGTTGAATCGAAGTGGTACGAGGACGCTCGATGAACCCGTTTGATTACGAAAGTCCCGATTTCGACGCGCTGTTGCGGCTCGCGCAGGATGATCCTGAGCGATTCGAGGTGGTGCGTGAAGAGACCATCGCCACCTATATCGCAACTCTTCCGGACGATCGGCAGGAGATGATGCGCCGCCTTCAGTGGCGCATCGACCAGGAGCGTCGCAACCGCACACCGCTGAGTGCCTGCATTCGCATTTCCAGACTGATGTGGGAAAATCTGCTGGGTTCCCAGGGCCTGCTGGGCTACATGCAGCAGATCAGTCTGATTTCCGCCGGGGAGTGCCCGCCTCGGCAGAATGAGGCCAACATCATCGAGTTTCCCCAGAGTTCCTCCTGAATCAGCGGGGTCATTGGGATAATCTCACGCCAGACTTGCCTTGTCCGGCATCTTCGCTTATCATTCCGCGCCTTTCCGGCGCTACACGCTGAGGCTCATCCGGCCTGATGTCGTGCGGATCGCTGCCTGATGGCAGGCGAACGGGGCGCTCAGGCAATGGTTAACATCTCAAGTGAGTCAGTCATGAAAGCGGACATCCATCCTCGTTACGAGGAAACCAAATTCGTATGCAGTTGCGGCAGTGAAATCGTGACCCGTTCCACCCTGGGTCAGGAAGAGGTCCACATCGAGGTGTGCTCCTCCTGCCATCCTTTCTACACCGGTAAACAGAAGATCGTGGATACCGCTGGTCGTGTGGACAAGTTCCGCAAGAAATACAACCGCTGATCCGTCTCCCGGGCGCACCGTCCATCGGTCGGTGGTCCGGGTTCCACATGCTCAGCGCACAGGGGCCTCGCGTTGCGGGGCCTTTTTGTTTTGCGCACTCCTGTCTCTTTGTGGTCCCCTGCCCGCGTCGCAGGGCTGCCGTCCCTGCGATGAGCCCCTGCAGGGCGTTCAGAGAGTCGTCGACGGGGATACCCTGGTGCTCGAGAATGGCGAAAAGATTCGTCTGATCGGTATCAATACCCCGGAACTGGGTCATCGGGGCAATCCTGATCAACCCGGCGCCGTCGCTGCCCGGGATGCCCTGGATCGTCTGGTACAGGCCAGTGGCGGGCGTTTGAGAGTATGCCCGGGGTCTGAACCCCGTGATCGCTACGGGCGCCTGCTGGCGCACCTGCGAAGCCGCGATGGCGAGGATGTCGTCTACCGGCTGCTACGCCAGGGATGGGGTTACAGCATTGCCATTCCGCCGAACCTGGGTTCACTGGAATGCCATCTCGCCGCCGAGAACCAGGCCCACGATCTGCACCTGGGCGTGTGGCGTCGTGCCGCGGTGGACTCAGAGTCCCTGAATGGGGATGAGAGCGGCTTTTATCATCTGACAGGCCGGGTGGTACGGGTGGGCGAGAGTCGCCGCTCGATCTGGCTCAATCTGCGTGGTGGGCTGGCTCTGCGCATCAACCGCCAGGCCTGGCGATACTTTGACTTCGAGGACCCACAGCAACTGCAGGGTCGCGCTCTGGAGGTTCGGGGCTGGATCACCCGTCAGAACCGCACCCAGCGCATCAGTGTGCATCATCCCAGTGCGATTCGCTGGCTGGATTGATTGGGACTGATTCGGCTGTACATACGGGTTACACTAGCGCTCAATCCAGTGTGTCATTCCCAACCCGCTTCAGAAGGAGTTCGCATGGCTAAAAACGTCGGTATATTGACCTCCGGAGGCGACAGCCCGGGTCTGAATGCGGCGATTCGAGGGGTCGGGAAGACTGCCCTGGGGTTCTACGACATGCATGTGGTCGGCATTCGTGACGGTTTCAGGGGGCTGGTGGAAAACCGCACCATGCATCTGGATCGTTCCATGCTTTCCGGGATCCTCACCCAGGGTGGCACCATCCTGGGAACCAGCCGGGACAAGCCCCACCGGATGTATTTCAACGGCAGGCGTCAGGATATGACCGACGTGATCGTGGAAAACTATCAAGCTCACCACCTCGACGCATTGGTGTGTATCGGGGGAGGCGGAACCCAGAAGAACGCCCTGACCCTGATGGAAAAGGGGCTCAACATCATCACCCTGCCAAAGACCATCGACAACGATGTCGCGCATACCGACACCACCTTCGGTTTCGATACCGCCCTGGGCATCGCCACTGATGCCATCGACCGACTGCACAGCACGGCACACAGTCACCACCGCATCATCGTAGTGGAGATCATGGGACACCGGGCCGGTTGGCTCGCCCTGGGAGCCGGCCTGGCGGGCGGGGCGGATGTGATTCTGTTGCCTGAAATCCCCTACGACATCGAGAATGTGGCCGAAGCCATTCGTGGCCGTGCAGCGGGCGGAAAACCCTTCAGTATCGTCGCGGTGGCAGAGGGTGCCCTGCCGAAAGGCGACGCGGAGCTTGTCATGTCGCTACGCGAGAAAAAGCTCCGTGCCACCGACAAAAAGGAACGCAAACAGCTGAAGACGGAACTCGCGGAACTCGAATCGAAATACGCGAATCACACCGTGAGCCTGTCCCGGGAACTGGAGTCCCTCACCGGGCTGGAGTCCCGGGTCACGATTCTGGGTTATCTGCAACGGGGCGGCACTCCGTCCGCCGCGGATCGGCTGCTCGCGACCCGCTTGGGTACGGCCTGCGCCGACCTGATTGCCGAGGAGCGGTTCGGGGTCATGGTGGCTTCCCGGGGGGATCAGGCCGTGCCCGTGCCTCTGGTGGATGTGGCGGGTTACAAGAAACTGGTACCGCCGGATCATCCCTGGGTGCTCAGCGGCAAAAGAGTGGGCACCAATTTCGGCGATGAGTGATACCCCGGGCCGATCCCAGCTGAGCTTCGGCTGGCCTTAAAAAGGCAGGAAATTACGCATCCCGTTCATCACTGGACTCACTGTGTGCGACATGTTTCCGACATCCTGGGTCATTACCCCCACGTTGCGGTTGAGGTGATTCATGTTCCCGTTCATGCCCTGAACCTGGGTGTTCATGGTTTCCATGCTGCCGTTCATCTCACTCATGTGCTGGTTCATCTGTGCGACGCCGCCGGACATCGCGTGGGTATCCTGACCGATCGAGGCAATCGTGTTCTGAATCCGGTGCATGTCGGCTGACATGTAGGTCATGGAACGCTCCATGACATGTACCACGTAGAACAGGTAGATCAACGCGGCCACCGCGATGAGCGTGCCCGGCAGGGAGAACAGCTTGATTCGCTGTATCTTGTACTGCTGTTCGCGCTCGATCGCCTCGAGGCGATCGTGCAGCAGTTTTTCACGCTCTTCCGCCTCGGTATGGGTTTGTTGAAAGGCCTGGGTGAGACGTTCGCTGAACTCCTCGATGATCTTTTCCTGATGGTCTTCCCGGTTCTTGTTGTCCTTGTGAATCTTGTCAAATACCGATTGTAATCCCTGCATCAGGCCGGGTAGCACCCCGCTGTCCACCCCACTCCGGGGTGATGCCTTGCCAGGCTCGGCAGTCTTGGCGGCAGATGTCTTTTTCGCGGAAGCGCGTTTCGTGCCGGACGCTTTGGATTTGACGGTTTTCTTCTTCGCGGGAGGGGTACTCATGGTCCAGTGCTCGTTGATCAGGTCAATTCAGAATTTATCAGTTTATTAGAAAATGCTTAATTATGACGGGAAAAGGATCACGCTTTCCAGATAAAACATCCGTTTTATTTGTCATTGATTCTGCTATAGCTAGACAGACCAATAACAAAACAATCGAGGTGGATGGCATGTTCAAGCTAGCTCTGGGTGTGTTCCTTACCTGTTTCACGACATTCGTGAATGCCGAGGTGGTGGGTGAAGAGGTCAGCTATCGTGATGGCGATACCCTGATGAAGGGTTATCTGGCCTTTGATGATGCCCAATCCGGAAAACGTCCCGGGATCCTGGTGGTTCATGAGTGGTGGGGGCATAACGACTACGCCAGGAGTCGCGCCCGGCAACTGGCGGAAATGGGCTATACCGCCCTGGCCGTGGACATGTACGGGGACGGCAGACAGGCTGGGCATCCCAAGGACGCTGGGCGCTTCGCCGGTGAGGTAAAGAGCAACATGGCCCAGGCTCAGTCACGCTTCGAGTCGGCGATGGCGCTGCTTCAGGCGCATGATACGGTTGCCGCGGACGAGATCTCTGCGATTGGCTACTGCTTTGGCGGGGGGATTGTGCTGGAGATGGCGCGTCGTGGGGTGGACCTCGATCTGGTAGGAAGCTTTCATGGCTCGCTTGCGCCTTCCGAGCCTGCCTCGCAAGATGCGGTCAAAGCTGAACTGCTGGTGTTCAACGGCGCTGCGGATCCATTTGTCAAACCCGAGCAGATCAGCGCCTTCAAGCAGGAGATGGATCGCGCCGGAGTGACCTATCACTTTTATGAATATCCCGGCGCCAAGCACGCGTTCAGCAATCCCGGCGCGGATGAGTTGGGCGAGAAGTTCGGTCTGCCCCTCGCCTATCAGAAAGCGGCTGATGAGCAGTCCTGGGCGATCTTCTCAGAGGCGTTGCAACGGGTCTACGAGAAGCCTTGAGGGGAGATTATTCCGCAGCATGGCTGGTACAGTGGATGCGCCGGCAAATGCTCTCGGCACGGTTGTTAGTGAGTCCCTCCAGGTAAGAGGCAAACTGCAACTGGTCGGCTGATACCGTCTCTCCGGCCTGCAGCGCAGTGAGCGTCTTCTCTGGGACATCCCTGAGCCAGCTCTGCAGGTATCGCTGCCGTCCCCCCTGTACCTCGCAGCGCTCGAGATGGGCCAGTTGCAGCAGCAATTCATAGGGGATCTCCGCGCGCCCGGCGCTCTCGGGCAGTGCTTCCCCGGTGGCGCAGTAGATCTGCAGGCAATCGGTAAAACAGCCTCGCGATAGCGCGTCGCTCATGCTCACTGAGACCCGGTCGAGGCGGATCTGCTGGAAGTAGGTGCCCAGTTGCCGATTCAGGTTTTCCGGCAGCTTCCGGGCATGGCCCTGCTGACGGGCGCGGACCAGGTCTACAAATTTCTCGAACTGCTGCACCTTCTCCTGACGCAGATGGGGAGGATGGCGCGCGATGTCACGCACCGGCGGACGTTCGTGGCGGGAATCCCGGCAGGCGACAAAAGGTGCGCCACGTCCCTCGGTGTAACGCTCGATCACTTCAAAGCCGTAAGGGCACTTTTTGCGTGACACAAAACAGGGTAAACGGTTGCGTTCCCGGTAGTCTGAACACTCGGTAACCGCCATCTGCCGATTGCTTCGGTTCTGAGGGTTGGGTTCCGCGCTGCTGCAGGTTGCGACACCACTGCCCAATATCAGCAAGACAATGAGCCATCTGCGCATGCGCCGTTTCTCCTGACCAAGGCCGGTTGCTGTCATGGTTGGTTACCCCCCGCACCAGCAGAGCTCGTCGAATGATTGTAAGCAGGCCTTAGTGGGCCGCTCGGTAAATTCGCTAACACTCAGAGCCGCGCCGCAAGCGCCGTTGGCGGTGTTATATTCGCTTGAAATTAGCGACGGCTAGTCCTACGCTCGCGGGCCATTGTCAATGGCGCTTGTGGCGCGGCTGAGAGTTAGCGAATTTATCGAGCGGCCCACTAGGTAAGTATGGACCGGGTTTTGGCGACTGCCAAATCGTCACCGGGCTGACAGTCAACGCCTTTACCCCTGCTTGGGTTCCTGTTCCAGCTGGGCTCTCATCGCCTCGAAGCGGCTCAGATCCTCCGCGGCCACCTGGGGATAATCCGGTCGCATCGCCTGCAGGGTTTTGCGGATGATACGGGCGACCTGCCAGCGCATGTAGGGCTTGTTGTCGGCCGGGATCGCGTACCAGGGAGCCCAGGGTTTGGAGGTGGCCGTCAGCATGTCCTGATAGGCCGCCATGTAACGCTCCCAGTGTTGACGCTCCTCGACATCCTTGATGGAAAACTTCCAGTGTTTATGAGCTTCGTCCAGGCGGGAGAGAAAGCGTCTGCGCTGTTCCGATTTGCTTACGTTCAGCCAGAATTTGACGATCACGGTGCCATTCCGTGCCAGGTGATGTTCATAGTGGCGGATCGAGGCGTAGCGCTGTGCCCAGAGCTCATCGAGATTCTCCGGCAGGGCCAGGCGCTGGGACTCGAGAAACTCCGGATGCACCCGCACCACCAGGGTCTCTTCGTAGTGGCTGCGGTTGAAGATGCCGATGCGGCCCCGCTCGGGCAGGCGCAGGCCGGTTCGCCACAGAAAGTCATGATCCAGTTCGAGAGAGGATGGCTGCTTGAATGAGGACACCTGGCATCCGCTGGGATCGACTCCGCTCATAACCGCGCGGATGGTGCTGTCCTTGCCCGCAGCGTCCATCGCCTGAAACACCACCAGCAGGGAGCGGCGGTCTTCCGCGTAGAGCCGGCGTTGCCACTCGTCCAGCCGGGCAACCTCCTTCGCAAGGCGTTTTTTACAGCCTTTTCTGCCCGGGGCATCGTCAGGCGGACTTGTGCTCAGGCCCTTCGGCAGCTTTTCCTGGGCGAATGGAACCAGGTAAGGGGATGCAATAGCTTCGATCATCTGGCGGGCCTTCCGGAATGCGCTCCGGTCCTTGTCGATATGGACGCTCTGGCTCAGCGTAACGGATGAGCCGTCATGCGAGCAATTCTGCCATCCGGCTGCCCATTTCCGCGGGTGAACGCACCACCTGCGCCCCCGCCGCCTCAAGAGCTTGAAATTTCGCCTCCGCGGTGCCTTTGCCGCCGCTGATGATTGCGCCCGCATGACCCATGCGCTTGCCCGGCGGAGCGGTGACCCCGGCGATATAGGCCACCACGGGTTTGCTGACATGGGCGCGGATGTATTCCGCCGCCTCTTCCTCTGCGGAACCACCGATCTCACCCACCATGATAATGCCCTGGGTTTGATCGTCGGCCTCGAACAGTTTCAGGCAGTCGATGAAGCTGGTGCCGTTGATGGGGTCCCCGCCGAGGCCCACGCAGGTGCTTTGCCCGAGGCCCGCCTGGGTGGTCTGGTGCACCGCTTCATAAGTGAGGGTGCCAGAGCGTGACATCACGCCGACCTTCCCCGGCTGGTGGATGGATCCGGGCATGATGCCGATCTTGCAGGCTCCGGGGGTGATGATGCCGGGGCAGTTCGGGCCGATCAGTCGCGCGGAATAGCTCTTCAGGGCCTCTTTGACTTTTAGCATATCGA
>JBEVVG010000002.1:0-344290 GCA_040507225.1 Candidatus Thiodiazotropha sp. | reverse complement strand
ATATCGAGTACCGGGATGCCTTCGGTGATACAGGCAATGATTTCGATGCCTGCATCCGCAGCCTCGATGATCGCATCGGCGGCGAAGGGTGGCGGTACATAGATCATGGTGGCTTGGGCGCCGGTGGCCCGCACGGCATCATGCACCGTATCGTAGACCGGACGTTCCAGATGGGTCAGGCCGCCCTTTCCCGGGGTCACGCCGCCTACCAGTTGGGTGCCGTAGGCAATCGCCTGTTCTGAGTGAAAGGTGCCCTGTTTTCCGGTAAAACCCTGGCAGATGACCTTGGTGCTGCTGTCGACGAGTATGCTCATGCGCTACGTTCCTGATCTGAAAATGTCATTCTGAATGGAGAGCTGCGATCTGCTGACGTCTCTTTCATTCGGCCGCGGACACGACCTTCTGCGCGGCTTCGGTGAAGTCGTGCGCGGTAATGAAATCGAGTCCGCTGGATTCCAGCATGTCCAGGCCCTGCTGGGCGTTGGTACCTTCCAGTCGGACCACCACTGGCACCGAAACCTTGATGCTGCGCGCCGCAGTGATGATGCCCTCCGCAATCAGGTCGCAGCGCACGATACCGCCAAAGATGTTGACCAGTACGGCGCGCACCTTGGCATCGCTGAGGATCAGTTTGAATGCCTCGGTCACCCGCTCCGCAGTGGTTCCGCCGCCCACATCGAGAAAGTTGGCCGGTTCGCCGCCCTGCAGTTTGACCATGTCCATGGTTGCCATCGCCAGACCGGCGCCGTTGACCATGCAGCCGATGGAGCCGTCCAGGGTGATGTAGTTGAGATCGTGCTCCGCGGCGGCGGCCTCTTTTTCGTCCTCCTGGGAGAGGTCGCGCATGGCGATCAGGTCCTGGTGACGGTACAGCGCATTGCTGTCCAGGTTGATCTTGGCATCCAGGGCCACCAGACCGCCCTGAGAGGTCACGATGAGCGGGTTGATTTCGATCAGGCTCACGTCCTTCTCGGTATAGAGCCGGTAAAGCGCCATCATGACGCGTGAAAAGGACTTGATCTGGTCTCCTTTCAATTTCAGACCGAATGCCAGCTTGCGACACTGGTAGGGCAGCATGCCGGTAGCGGGGTTGACCGTCGTGGTGAGGATTTTTTCAGGGGTTTCGGCCGCGACCTCCTCGATGTTCATGCCGCCGGCCGATGAGGCCATGAAGACCACACGGGACTTGGCCCGGTCCAGCAGTGCGCCCAGGTAGAGTTCGCGGGTGATGTCACTCCCCTGCTCCACCAGCACGTTGTGGACTGGCAGGCCCTGGGGGCCGGTCTGTTTGGTTACCAGGGTCATGCCGATGATCGAACGCGCGGCCTGTTCCACCTCGTCGAGACTTCGGGCCAGCAGCACACCGCCGGCCTTGCCGCGTCCCCCCGTGTGGGCCTGGGCCTTGACCACCCACAGCTCACCTCCGAGTTCCTGGGCAGCGGTTCGGGCTTCGCTGGGACTGGCGGCGGCCTGGCCGGCCGGCACCGGGATGCCATAGTTTCTGAAGAGGGATTTTGCCTGGTATTCGTGAAGATTCATGTCTCCGCCTCGGTGGTGAGCTGGAAGCCGTGAGTGGTTATGATTCCATAAGCTGAAATTATGGACAATCTGCAGGCGTATTTATAGTGCTCTGCACAAAAAATTCATCTTGGACTCTACTGGGCCGGGCAATATTCGTTAGTTCACTAATTAATCATCGCGCGAATGAATGTTTCGTGTGATTTCTTGGTGTTGATAAAATCATTGATATGCATGAATAAATGGGCAAATGTGAAGGTAAATATCGATAAATTAGCAGATCCAAGCATCGTGATCCCAATGCTTCAGATTGGCTGGGCTTTGCTGATTGGTTCAGTCTTTGTTAGGGTTGTCGCCCCGTTGTGCCGCCCGGCTGCTGCCTGGCGATGATCGGACGGGTTCAATTTCAGGGTGTCATTAATCGTTGAGCGCAAGCTCCGGCTGGCACACCTCATCATTTAAATACTGATCGAAGACGACCTTGTGGGCGCTGTAGCGGCATCCCCGCGTCATGCGGTTTGAGTGCCGTGCGTGGATGCGCCAGTGGGTTTCCCGCCAGCGAGCGCTGGGGTTGTCTCTCATCTGGGAGCATCGCATGCCGCCTCAAACATCCACCTCACGCGCGAAATTTCACAGCGTGGCGCTCAGGAAATCGCCTCAACCCTTCCGTGTCCACACAGCCAGGGATCTGGATAAAATCCCTCAGTTACAGCAGCTGCCGGAAGCGACCCGGTTCGAGATGCAGGTGGTGGCGTCGGTGCTGCCGTTCCGGGTCAATGATTACGTGATTCAGGAGCTGATCGATTGGGAGCGGGTCCCCGATGATCCCATGTTTCAACTCACGTTCCCGCAGAAGGGGATGCTGTCCGAGGCGCACTACAACCGTATGGCGATGGCGCTGCGATCCAACGTGGACGATGCGGGGCTGCATCGTGTTGCCCAGGATATCCGCGCCAGCCTCAATCCGCATCCTGCGGGACAACTGGTTAAAAACCTGCCCTGTGATGCTCAAGGCAATCCCTTGAGTGGGATACAGCACAAGTACCGTGAGACCGTTCTGTTCTTTCCGAGTCAGGGGCAGACCTGCCACAGCTATTGCAGCTTCTGTTTTCGTTGGGCCCAGTTTGTGGGCGATAAGTCCCTGCGTATGTCGAGCACCGAAGTGGGGCGGCTTTACGATTACCTGCGAAATCACGACGAGGTCACGGACCTGTTGATCACCGGCGGGGACCCGATGGTCATGAAGAGTCGTCAGCTCAGGCGCTACCTTGAGCCGTTGTTGCAACCCGATTTTGCGCACGTACAGACACTCAGGATTGGCACCAAGGCCCTGACGTTCTGGCCTCAGCGCTTTATCACCGATGAAGATTCCGAGGAGTTGATTGATCTGTTCCGGCAACTGGTCCATGCCGGGAAACATGTGTCGATAATGGCCCATTACAATCACTGGCGTGAGTTGCGGACTGACATCGCCCAGGCTGCGGTGCACCGATTGAAAGCCGCAGGTGTGGAGATTCGCAGTCAGGGGCCGCTGCTGGCGCATATCAACGATGATGCGCAGGACTGGGCGCGTCTCTGGGAGGAGCAGGTCAGGCACGGCATCGTCCCCTACTATTTCTTTGTCGAACGTGATACCGGAGCAAGAAATTATTTCGAAGTGCCTCTGGTGCGAGCCTGGGAGATCTATCGCGACGCGGTTCAGCAGGTATCAGGCCTTGGGCGCACTGCCCGGGGGCCCAGCATGAGCGCCGATCCTGGAAAGGTGGAGATTCAGGGCGTAACCCGGATCAACGGCCAGAAAGTCTTTGTGTTGCGTTACATACAGGCCCGTGATCCGTCTCTCGTTCAGCGCCCGTTCTTCGCCCGGTTCGACGATCAGGCGACCTGGTTTGATCAGTTGCAGCCTTTCGATGAAGATTCCCGCCGTTTTTTCATGGGTATGTAGGATGCGTTTCCATCGCTCCGGATTGTTCGGAGTGTCAATAATGATCATTGATAGATCCGGCTTGATGAGGTCTGCAAACCCTGCCATATTTGTGCAGCCATAAAATAATTCAATATAACGGCGAAGCAGACCCGTAACCGGCGGATATGCTGCGAAGCGGCCGTCGATGTGGCGGGTGGCGCATTGCCCGGGACCGCCCGAAGCACTGCTTCCGGCCTGGGTTGCCGGCTAAGGGATATTCATCCCCGTGAACGGTATGTCCTGTAAATTCGCGTGCTTCCATGGGTGGAAATGACAACGATTCTCAATGACAGTCTTCGGACTGTGTGGCTGGCCTTTTGAATTGAAACGGAATATCGTGTCGGTTCTTGGGTCGGATTGCAGTTACTTGCGGAGTTCACCATGGCTGAAAATCAAAAAACCTACACCTTGACCAACGACGAGACTGGGGTATCGGTCAAGTTGCCAGTGATCGAATCAGTGCAGGGGCCACCGGCCATCGATGTGTCTTCACTGTACAAGGATGCCGGTGTCTTCACCTACGATCCCGGGTTCATGTCAACGGCCAGTTGTAAGAGCAAGATTACCTTCATTCAGGGTGAAGTGGGCATTCTCGAGTACCGGGGGATCCCGATCGAGGAGCTGGCGAATGGGGGTGATTTCCTGGAGACCGCCTACCTGCTGCTCAACAATGAACTGCCCAACCGGACACAACTTGACGACTTCAACAAGCTGATCAGCCGGCATACCATGCTGAATGAAACCCTGAAGCACTTTTTCGGGGGTTTTCATTATGATGCGCATCCCATGGCCATCATGGTCGGCGTCGTGGGTTCGCTGTCTGCGTTCTACCACGATTCCCTGGATATCAATGACCCTGAGCAACGCCAGGTCGCCGCGCACCGGCTGATCGCCAAGATGCCGACCATTGCTGCGGCGAGCTACAAGCACAATATCGGTGAGCCGATCATGTACCCGCGCAATGACCTGTCATACTGCGCCAATCTGCTGCACATGATGTACGCCACGCCCTGTGAGGAATACCAGGTCGATCCCATCGCCGAGAAGGCCCTGAACCTGCTGTTCATCCTGCATGCGGACCATGAGCAGAACGCGAGTACCTCCACGGTACGTCTGGCCGGCAGTTCCCTGGCCAATCCGTTTGCCTGTATCGCAGCGGGTATCGCTTCCCTGTGGGGGCCTGCGCACGGCGGGGCCAACGAGGCGGTACTGGATATGCTGTCCGAGATCGGGGACGTGTCTCAGATCGACAAGTACATTGCCAAGGCGAAAGACAAGGATGACGGTTTCCGATTGATGGGTTTCGGTCACCGGGTCTACAAGAAGTACGACCCCCGCGCCGGTATCATTCGTGATGTCTGCCACCAGGTGCTGGAGACATTGGCGGACAACAACAACCCCATGTTCGAACTGGCCCAGCGGCTGGAAGAGATAGCGCTGAATGATGAGTATTTCATCGAGCGTAAGCTCTATCCGAATGTGGATTTCTACTCGGGCATCATCTACCGGGCGCTTGGGATACCCAACAACATGTTCACCGTGATGTTCGCGATTGCCCGGACCGTGGGCTGGGTTGCCCACTGGTTGGAGATGATGGACGATCCGCGGCAGAAGATCGGTCGGCCCCGGCAGATCTACCAGGGTTATCCACGCCGGGAGTATGTCCCTCTCGACAAGCGCTGAGAGGTATCCTGGCGGCTGCCTCAGCAGGTCGCCATGAGGGTTTCAAGCTGCTTGAGATTAACGCGCTCCTGGGGGCGATTGTCGAGTGGTCCCAAGGGGCGTTTACGGGCATGACGGGTCGGCAGGACCACCAGTTCAAAGCGGGTATTGTCGGCGCTGAACTGGAAACTCGGATAGTGTTCCTTGTGGCCGTCGCTGAAACTCAGCAGCCGCTGTTTCTCGGTCCAGGGTATGTGCAGGTCACTCAATGCGAACAGTACCTCCTCCGGGGTATCGGCGAAGAGGTGCAGTTCGACGTGGCTGTTGATATCCGCAGTGCCCTCCAGAACCGGTCCAGCCAGCAGGGGTTGGAACGGCTGCAGGGTGCGCATCGCGTCCAAGGCGCTCTGGCGTAACGCCCACAGCGCGTCGGTTTGAGCCTCTCCTCTGAGCAGATACTGCTGTTCCCGCAATGCCTCATCGACTTCCTGATGCGTCGGCATGAGTTGTGGGCGGGTAACGCCGAACTTGGCGGCCGCCTTGCGGCAGGCATAGCTGATGTTGTCTGAGCGTAATTCGGTCAGTATTCGAGCAGCTTCGTAGGCGATGCGTCGCTGCAGTTCGCGTTTTTTATGGTTCATGGATGCGCAGTACCCCTGATCAAGGATAAGACCCTGGCGGCGGACGGGTGGTTCCTGCGACCGGGTGCGCGCCATGAACGACGGTCGGGGTTCCGGCAGGACCCAGCGGTAGCTTTACCGCCCGGCGGATCTGCATCGCCGGAACGCGGGCCGACTCGCGAAGGGCATCCTGCCTGATGGCATAGTAGCGGAACCCGGCGGATTCTGTGAAGCGCTGTCGCCGGGCTTCAGAATGGATCCTCGATCGGCGTCGCGCTGCCGGCTGGGCTGTTGTTGCGATTTCCGGATCTGCGGTTGTTTTCCAGCGGTTTCGGCGCCTTGTCGACCTCGAAGATTTCGAAGATCGCGTTAGGGTCACCGACCGCGGCCGGCTGGCCGGTATCCGCATCGATGCGCATGGTGATCATGCCGGGCGGTAGGTCCGGTGTTTTCTCCTCGATTCCATTAAGCGCCACTCGCATGTAGTCGATCCATGCCGGCAGGGCCGCCCGGCCGCCCACCTCGCCTCGCCCCAGCGGGCTTACGTCATCGAAACCGATCCAGGCGGAGGCCACCAGATAGTGGTTGAAACCGTTGAACCAGGCATCTTTCTGGTCATTGGTGGTACCGGTCTTGCCTGCGATATCGTTGCGCCCCAGTGCTTTGGCCCGGGTCGCCGTGCCGTGTTGTACGACATCCCGCAGCATTGAATACATGAGATACTGGTTCTGTTCCGTGATCGCACGCTGAGCACAACGAGGAGGCGCCTGCGCGGGTTCGTCGGCTGCGGGTTCAGTGGTTGGCGGTTGGCTGTTTTGAGGGTCAGAGGCGGTCTCGGCCGCGGCTTCTGCGGCCTTGAGCATGGCGTCGTCGCAGATTCGGATGGGATTTGCCTGGTACAGAGATTCACCCTTGTCGTCGCGAATCGAATCGATCAGATAGGAGGAGACGAAGTACCCGCCATTGGCCAGGACGCTGTATCCGGTCGCCAGGGCAAGGGGGGTGATGGCGCCACTGCCGAGCGCCAGGGAGAGATCCCGGGGCAGTTCGGTGCGGTCGAAGCCAAAGCGGCTGGCGTAGTTGATGGCGTGGTTGATGCCCATCGCGCGCAACAGGCGTATGGACACCAGGTTGCGCGAGTGGGTCAGTGCGTACCTCATGCGGGTGGGCCCGAAAAATTTGCCACTGTAGTTTTCCGGGCGCCAGGTCGCTTCCAGGGCGTCGTCATCGAATACCACCGGCGCGTCGTTGATGATACTGGCCGGAGTGAAGCCCGCCTCGAGTGCTGCCGAGTAGATGAAAGGTTTGAAACCGGACCCGGGTTGTCTCTTGGCCTGGGTGACCCGGTTGAATTTGCTCAGGTTGAAGTCATATCCGCCCACCAGCGCCTTGACCGCGCCATCGTTCGGTGCAAGCGAGATCAGCGCGCCCTCGACCTTGGGTATCTGTGCCAGACGCCAGTAGGCTTGATTCTCTTCGTTGCTGTCCTGGTAGAGATACACCCAGTCGCCGACCATGAGAATCTCGGATGCCTGCTTGGGCGCCTCCGCCTTGCGTTCGTTGCTGATATAGGCGGCCGCCCAGCTGAGGCCTTCCCAGGCGATTGGGATGTTCTCCCCCTGGGCGCTGAAGGTTTCCACGCCCTGAGACTCGACGGCAGTGACGATGGCCTTTTTCAGGTCGGCGGCATCGGGCATTTCCGAGAGGCCTTCGATCAGTGCCTGCGGGTCAGTCTCGGGGGTGATCTCCTGGTGTCCGGCCGGGCCCCGGTAGCCATGCCGTCGATCATAGGTCTGGATGGCGTGACGCAAGGCATGGTTGGCGGCTTCCTGCAAATGGCTCTCGATGGTGGTGGTGATTCTGAAACCGCTGGTGTAGGCATCCTGGCCATAGCGGGATACCGCTTCGGCCCGGGCCATCTCCGCCACATAGGGGGCTTCCACCTCGCTCGGCGCGGTGTGCAGCGTGGCGCTGACGGGCATTGCGTGGGCCTGGTCGTATTCCATCTGATTGATGTAGTCCAGACTGAACATGCGTCCCAGCACATAATTACGGCGGATCAGGGCGCGTTGTGGATCGGTGACCGGGTTGAGTCTCGACGGGGCCTTTGGCAGGCCGGCGATCATGGCAATTTCAGAAAGCTCAAGTTTTTCCACGGGTCGGCCGTAATACACTAGGGCAGCGGCGCCGACGCCGTATGCGCGGTGACCCAGATAGATCTTGTTGAGGTACAGCTCGAGGATCTCTTCTTTGGAGAGCATGCGTTCGATCTTCAAAGCCAGAAAGATCTCGTTGAGTTTTCTGGAGTAGGTCTTCTTGCTGCTGAGGAAGAAGTTACGGGCCACCTGCATGGTGATGGTACTGCCGCCCTGGCGGCGCTCTCCGGTGAGGAGAAGCTGAATAGCGGCGCGTATGATACCCTGGTAGTCCACACCGGGGTGCTGGAAGAACCGGTCGTCTTCCGCAGCCAGGAATGCCTGGATCATACGCGGCGGGATTTCTTCGTAGCTGAGAGGCTCGCGACGTTTCTCGCCAAACTCCGCAATCAGGAGTTGGTCGCTGCTGTAGATTCGAAGGGGAACCTGAAGCCGCACATCCTTGAGAGTTTCGATGGATGGCAGTTTGGGTTCGAGATACAGATAGGCGCCATAAAGGCCGGCGGCGCCGATCGCAGACAGGCCGAATAAGAAGTAAACGAGGTATCTTAAGAGTCTGTAGAACGACTTCATGCGCTGGTTCACAGAAATGGTTGTTCCAGGGGTACCAGAATGGTCCCTATGCAAAGTCGGATAGTCTAGCAAATAAAACGTTCGCTTTTTGGAACTTGATTGTGAAAAAATGTCTTCACAAAAAAATCATTTGCTGCTATATAGTTACTTACTCTAGTTAAAGAGAATCCTAGTTCAATTCTGCGGCATAAGGATCGTTTGGGTAAACCGCATGTCACTATTCGGAAGAAAAAAGCCGCCTTTAATAGGCATCGACATCAGCTCAACGGCAGTCAAGTTGCTGGAGTTGTCGCAATCCACAGGGCGCAGCGGCGCGACCTACCGAGTCGAAGCCTACGGTGTGGAGCCGCTACCCGGGAACGCGGTTGTGGAAAAGAACATCGCCGAAGTCGACGCAGTCGGTGAGGCCATTCGCGCCGCGGTACGACGATCAGGGTCGAGAGCCAAGCATGCGGCGGTCGCGGTCTCCGGGTCCGCGGTAATCACCAAGGTCATCTCCATGCCGGCCTCCCTCTCCGACCAGGAGCTCGAGAGCCAGATTCAGTTGGAGGCCGACCAGTACATTCCCTACCCCCTTGAAGAGGTCAATCTCGATTTCGAGGTCATCGGCCCCTCCGAGAAGAATCCGGAACTGGTGGACGTGCTGCTTGCCGCATCCCGAAGCGAAAACGTGGATGACCGGGTCAGCGCACTGGAACTTGCCGGCCTGACCGCGTCGATCGTGGATGTGGAGGCCTACGCGATGGAAAACGCCTGCAGTCAGCTGCTCGATCAGTTGCCGGAGCACGGTGAGGATCAGACCATCGCCATTGCGGACATCGGGGCGACCACCACCACCCTGAATGTGCTGCATAACAACAAGATCATCTATACCCGCGAACAGAATTTTGGCGGACGCCAGCTGACGGAAGAGATCCAGCGCCGATACGGGCTGTCCATCGAAGAGGCCGGGATGGCGAAGCGTCAGGGCGGGCTGCCGGACAACTACGTGCCTGAAGTGCTGGAGCCTTTCAAGGAGGCGATGGCACAACAGGTCAGTCGTTCATTGCAGTTTTTCTTCTCCTCGAGCGCCTACAACACCGTCGATCACATCATCCTGGCCGGAGGCAGTTCCTCCATACCGGGCATTGACGATCTGGTCGAGGAGAAGTTGGGGACACCGGCGAGTGTGGCAAATCCGTTTGCCAACATGTCGGTTTCGTCCAGAGTGAAACCTCAGGCATTGAGTGCGGATGCTCCGGCTCTGATGATCGCCTGCGGTCTGGCATTGAGGAGTTTCGACTGATGGCGCGGATTAACTTACTCCCATGGCGGGAAGCGGAACGAAAGGAGCGCCAGAAAGAGTTCGGTATGATGGTCGCTGCGGGCGCGGTGGTATCCGCCCTGCTCGTTTATGGTGCGAACCAGATCATCGAAAGCCAGATCTCTGCCCAGCAAGCGCGTAACAACTATCTCAGTTCGGAAATCAAGGCCGTTGAAAAGCAGATCAGTGAAATCAGGGATCTGGAAAAAACCAAGGACAACCTGATCGCCCGCATGAACATCATCCAGGAACTGCAAAGCAGTCGACCGCAGATCGTGCATCTGTTCGACGAGGTCGTCGCGACCCTTCCGGACGGCGTATTTCTTGACGAAATCGACCAGACCGGCAACAAGGTGGCCCTCAGCGGCCAGGCCCAGTCCAACGCCCGGGTATCCGCGATGATGCGTAATATCGATGCCTCGGAGTGGCTGGACAGACCAACCCTCGACTTCATAGAAAGCAAGGAGAAGACCGGGACCGGCTATAGCCATTTCAAGCTGACGGTCAAGCAGGCGTCGCAGAATTCGGAGGTGGAACAATGAACCTCCAGGAACTCAACGAACTCGACTTCAGTAATATCGGGGTCTGGCCGACACCGGTGAAAGCCGTTGTGGTCATACTGGTTTCCATAGCCGTGATGGTCGCCGGCTACTATCTCGTGATCGAGGATCAACTGGGACGCCTCGATACCGTGCAGCAGACAGAAACCAAGCTGCGCAAGGAGTTTGAGACCAAGCAGGCGAAAGCGGCTAATCTCGAAGGTTACCGCAAACAACTCGAAGAGATGAAACAATCCTTCGGCGCCATGCTTAGGCAACTGCCTGATAAAACAGAAGTTGCTGAGCTGTTGGTGGATGTGTCCCAGACCGGGCTGGCGGCCGGACTCGAATTCGAGTTGTTCAAGCCCCTGGACGAGGTGCCCAGGGAGTTTTATGCGGAGCTGCCAATACAGATTGTCGTGCGTGGCGAGTATCACGAATTCGGTAATTTTATCAGTGGCTTAGCGGCATTGCCCCGGATTGTGACCATCCACGATATCAAGATCAAAAGGCCTCCCGAGAAAGAAGATCGGCAGGACCTCATGCTGGAGGCGACAGCCAAGACCTATCGCTATCTTGATGAGGAGGAGGGCCAGTGAGCATGCGAACAGTGTTATCAAAATGCCGAATCCTGGCCGCTTCCCTTTCAGTTCTGACCTTGGCGGGTTGTGCGAATCCGCACCTGGATCAGCTTCAGCAGGACGTGGCGGAGATCAAGGCGCGGCCACCCGGTCGAATCGAGCCGCTGCCTGAGATCAAGCAAATTGAAACCTTCCTCTACTCATCAGTGGGCCGACGCAACCCGTTCATCGATATGCTGGGTGAGGAAACGGATGCAGCAGGGATTGCCGGTAATGGATTAAGACCTGATCTTAATCGCCGTAAAGAAGAGTTAGAGAGCTATCCTTTGGACTCTATCCGCATGGTGGGAACCCTTGAGCAGAAGGGGATCGCCTGGGGCCTGGTGAAAACCAAGGAGGGGACAGTTCACAAGGTGAAGAACGGTAACTACATGGGACAGAACCACGGGCGGATCATGCTGATTACCGAGGACAGGATCGAGTTGAACGAGATCGTTCAGGACGGCTCTGGCGGTTACATTGAGCGTCAGGCTTCGCTAGCGTTGGCGGAATAGTCAAGAGGAATTCGAGATGAGGGGTTTGCCAATGGCACTCAAACACGGTAGGAAGGGGCAATCTGGACTGTTAAGCAAGAAGAGTCCTGGATATTTTGGATTGATGTTACTTGTGATCCTGTTGGGTATCCCGCTGCATGCCATGGCCGGGCCTTCCCTTCAGTCGATCGATTTTTCAGCGCTTCCGGGAGACCGGGTGCAAATCGATCTTGGGATGAGTGGTCCGGTCGATGAGCCGGCGACCTTCGTAACTGAGAATCCGGCCCGTATATCTCTTGATTTTGCTGATGTGAGCAGCGCTCTGGGGTACAAGACAAAACTGATCGGTGTTGGGCCTGCGCACAGCATCACCGCACTTGAGGCGGGGAACCGCACCCGGCTGGTCATCAATCTGACCTCCATGGTCGGGTACAAAACCGAAGTCATGGGCGACAAGGTGCTGATTACCCTGGACGTGGGTAACCAGGGTTTTGGCGCTGCCGGCGTAGTGGCGGCTGAAGATCGTCCGGTGCCCGCCAAGGCCGATGAATCGTCATCCGGGGCAGTCGCTTCAGACTACGATATCTCCAATGTGGATTTCCGTCGCGGCGAGAACGGGGAAGGCCGTGTTCTGCTGACCCTGGGTAACCCTTCTGTGCCTGTCGATGTCCGCGAAGAGGGCGGCAAAATCATCATGGAGGCCTTCAATGCCTCGATCGATGACGCGCTGTTTCAGTCGCTGGATGTCATGGACTTTGCCACCCCGGTGAGCAAAATCGTCACCCGGCCTCAGGGTGAAAACGTGATTGTCGAGATCAGCCCGATGGGCGAGTACGACTACCTGGCCTACCAGGCCAATGAGGTATTTGCGGTCGAAGTACGTTCCCTGTCCAAGCAAGAGAAAGAGAAACTGCTGAAAGAGCGTATGGTCTTCACGGGCGAGCGCCTTTCGCTGAATTTCCAGGATATCGAAATTCGTGCAGTTCTGCAGCTGCTTGCGGACTTCACGGGCCTCAATCTCGTCACCAGTGATACGGTGAACGGGCGAATCACCCTGCGTTTGAAGAACGTCCCCTGGGATCAGGCTTTGGATATCATTCTGAAATCGAAAGGGCTGACAAAACGCCAGATTGACAACGTCATCATGATCGCGCCGACCGAAGAGGTTGCGGCAAGGGAGCAGTTGGAACTCGAGGCGCAGCAGAAGATCGAGGAACTGGCACCCCTGCAATCTGATTTCATTCAGGTCAGCTATGCCAAAGCCGAGGATCTCGCGGCTTTGCTCAAGTCCGAGGAAAATCGTCTGCTGTCCGAGCGGGGCAATGTTACAGTTGACGTGCGTACCAATACCCTGCTGATTCAGGATACCGCTGCCAAGCTCGAGGATATCCGTCGCTTACTCCTGAAGCTGGACGTTCCGGTACGACAGGTGTTGATTGAGTCGCGGATCGTTATCGCGAACAATGATTTCGCCAAGGACCTCGGGGTGCGGTTCGGTACCAACTTTGATGGATCTGTAGGGGATAACTTTACCCTTACTGCCGGTGCCATGCCGGGGTATATCAACAACACCTTTGGTGTTGCACCCGGTATCGAGAACAATGACCCGGATATCGATGGGGCCGATAACCAGGAAGCGTTGATGGTCAATCTGCCGGTTACGGCTCCCTCCGGTGGCTTGAATTTCCTGGTGGGCAAGGTGGGTTCCTACCTGTTGCAGCTCGAACTGACCGCGATGCAGACTGAAGGCCGTGGCGAGCTGATCTCGAGTCCCCGTGTGATCACCTCTGACCAGACCCAGGCATCCATCAAGCAGGGCATCGAGATTCCCTATCAGGAGTCAACTTCCAGTGGTGCTACCCGGATTGCGTTCAAGGAAGCATTACTCAAACTTGATGTCATTCCGCACATCACGCCTGACGATCGCATTCGCATGGATCTGTTGATCAACAAGGACAATCCGGATTTCTCCCGCTCGATCCTGGGTGTGCCGCCTATCGACACGCGCAAAATCGAGACCACTGTGCTGGTGGACAATGGCGAGACCGTTGTCCTGGGCGGCGTGTTTGAACGTACCAAGTCCACCAATCAGGAAAAGGTGCCTTTCTTTGGCGATCTTCCCTATGCCGGTGCGCTGTTCAGGAGAAATGAAAATGTGGACAACAACAACGAGTTGTTGATTTTCGTGACTCCAAAAATCCTCAAGGAAACGTTGACCGTGCGCTAAAACGGTTCTGCAATACGGACGAAAAGGCGCGCCTTACGGCGCGCCTTTTCGTTTTGTGGCGCATTCATGAATTTGTAATACTAAATCGTCTCCCGGTTCGCTTAAATTAATCTCGAGCGCTTATACATCTCATTGATAATGTACAGGAAAGCGAAATGGGTGATTCGGCTGACCAGGCAGTGACCCAGGACAGGGACGCGATCAGTCACCAGCAAACGGAGCAAATCCACACAGTAGCGGATTGAATGGGCTGAGCATGTGCTTGGTTGGCAGCCTTTGCGGAATCCGTCGGATCTGATCAATAGCAGTTTAAATTGCCCTGTTTCCTGACAATGTTATCGTGTGCTTTCGTGAACTGGCGGTACATTGGATAATGTGGGTTGCCAAAAACGTGGTTCCGACAAGATCGAAGGGTCCGTGGTTGGTTGACCCTGACCTAACTTAGGTGCTGAATCAGAATATGAAAGTACACAACCTCTTTTTGATCGGTCCCATGGGCGCGGGTAAGACCACGGTAGGCCGTCATTTGGCGGAGTACTACCATAAAGACTTTGTCGATTCCGATCTGGAGATTCAGCGGCGTACCGGGGTCGATATTCCCACCATCTTCGAATTCGAGGGGGAAGAGGGGTTCCGCCAGCGTGAACATGACGTGATCGACGACCTCAGCGCCAGGGATGGAATCGTGCTGGCGACCGGGGGTGGCGCAGTGATTCGGGATGAGAACCGAAAACTGTTGTCTTCCCGGGGTCTGGTCATCTATCTTCACTGTACCGCGGAACAACAGTACGAACGCACCCATCGAGATAAAAACAGGCCATTGCTGCAGACGGAGGATCCGTTGGCCCGGCTTCGGCAGTTGCTCGAGGTCCGGGATCCCCTGTACCGGCAGACGGCTGATCTCCTGATCAGCACCGAGGGGCGTAACACACAGACCGTGGTACAGGAGATCCGCAAACAGATTGAGATGCTCAATCCGAAGGCTGAGTGAAATTGAATAACGTTGAGAACAGATTGGATGTCGATCTGGGTGATCGCAGCTATCCGATATTTATCGGTGAAGGCGTGCACGCGGATACGGCACATTTCAAACAGGCGATTCCGGGTCGCCAGGTCATGGTGGTGACCAATGAAACCGTGGCGCCCCTCTACCTGGACAGCACCCTGAATGCACTGGCCGAATATGATCTGGCCACCTGCATCCTGCCGGACGGGGAGCAGTACAAGACCCTCGAAATGGTGAACCGGATCTACACTGCTCTGCTGGAGCGGCGTTTCACCCGCCAGGCGACTTTGGTCGCCCTGGGTGGCGGGGTTGTCGGAGACATGACCGGGTTCGCGGCGGCAACCTATCAGCGAGGGGTGCATTTCATCCAGGTACCGACCACCTTGCTGTCCCAGGTTGACTCTTCGGTCGGGGGTAAGACCGGGGTCAATCATCCGTTGGGGAAGAACATGATCGGGGCCTTTTACCAGCCCCGCGTGGTACTCGCTGATACGGCGACTCTGCGTACCCTGGATGACCGCCAGTTCGCCTCCGGACTCGCCGAGGTGATCAAGTACGGGCTGATCACGGATGAACCGTTCTTCGCCTGGCTGGAAACGAACATGGCGGGACTGGTGGATCGCGATCCCGGGTTACTGGCCCAGGCGATCGAGCGCTCCTGTCGATGCAAGGCGGATGTGGTGGAAGCGGACGAGCGTGAATCCGGGCAACGGGCGCTGCTCAACCTGGGTCACACCTTCGGTCATGCCATCGAAACCGGTATGGGCTATGGAGAGTGGCTGCATGGTGAAGCGGTGGCCACTGGGATGTGTATGGCGGCGGATCTGTCGCGACGCCTTGGTTGGCTTTCCGATGAGGCCTGCGCACGTGCGATTCGCCTGATCGAGCAGGCACAATTGCCTACGACACCACCCGAATCCCTCAGCGTCGAGCGTTTCCTGCAGCTCATGGCGGTCGACAAGAAGGTGCTGGACGGACGCTTGAGGCTGGTTTTACTCAAGTCGATCGGACAGGCGGTGGTGACCGATGATTTCGAGCGTGATCTGCTCGAACAGAGCTTGGCGCAATACGGCCGATAACAGCCAGTTTACACGGTGATGAACGTGTCTGAACCCAATGAGTTCTTTACAACGCCTGAGATCAGTGCACACCTGGATCTGATACGCCACCTGATCGAGAACAGCGAGCTGGTGCCGCTGGTCAAGGGGACGTCTGGCAGCGGCAAATCCCTGATGGCGTCGAAACTGCAACAGAGCGCTCCTGAAGAGTGGGTGGTATGCCACTTCTCTGCGGAACCAACATTACAACCGGAACGGCTGCTGGCGTTCATCGCCCGCTGCAACGGCCTGCCCGATATCGCCGGTGATCTGCTGCAACGCTTGGTGGCACGCTTCGAGGTGATGCGCAAGCGCGGGCGAATCCCCGTAATCCTGGTGGATGATGCGCAGATGCTGCCGCCAACCAGCCTGATGACGCTGCTGCGCCTGTTCGAGCGCCAGACGGATGGTGTACGCCTGGTGAGTATCGTGCTGTTCGCCAATGAACAGATCGATCACCTGCTGGCAACGCCGCAGCTTCAGGTGATGTCTCCGCAGGCGATCCAGGCGATCGACATGCCGGTATTGACGCCCCGTGAGGCAGTGGATTTCATGCATTTCGTGCTCAAGGGCGAAGGATTGTCGGAGCATTTTGCCCTGGATGACACAAAACTGGCCCGGGTTTACAAGGAGACCGGAGGGGTGCCGGGCCTGATGGCCAGCGAGATACTCAATGATGTGGGGCACAAGGGAGAGGCCCAGGCCTCGATCTTCAGGACCTATCGGCAGCAACTTGTGATGTACGGGGCACCCTTGCTGGTGGTGGTCGTATTGCTGTTGCTGTTCCAGGGGGCCATCAACCAGATGTTCGAGCCGGATGAGCTGGAGAAGCAAGCCCCTGTAGCGTCGATCGAGCCTCAGGCGCAACCCGTTGAGTCGATCAGGCTGCCGTTGCCCGAACAGCCGGATACCCGGATTGCGAGCCTGCCGATGGCCAAGCCGGTGGCGAGGAGCGGAAGCGCCGATGCTGTGGCAGAGCGGTCCCCCGAGCCACTCATCCGGGCGGAGACGCAACCTGAGCCATCCGCAGTGAGTTCGGATGCACCGACTGAGACCGTTCCGCATGAGAAGGCAGAGGTGGGCGAGCAGAAGCGTCCGCAATCCGTACCGGAGACCCGAATCGCTGAAACCGATGCCGCGAGCGTGGAAACCACGCCCCTCCCGGAGCAGGAGGCTGAGAAAACCGAGGTCCGCGTGCCTGATCCCGGAGAGGCAGCGCCGCTGGCTCCGGAGGAGCCTGTCGCACAAATCCAGGCGTCCCCGTCAAATGTTGCAGAGCGGGTTCCGGAGACGCCGAAGGCATCCCCGGTGACTGTCCGGAAAAACCCGCCTGAAAAAGCAGTGGCACCGGCCGAGCCTGCGGAGACCGTGTCTGACGAGGCACAGGTTGAACCGGATGCGGCGCTCAGCCTGGCGGAAGCCCCCGCCAAGCCGCAGACATCCCGCGACGATGCCCGTACCTGGATCGCTGAGCAGTCTCCTGAATCCTACACGTTGCAACTGATTGCCGTTGAAAATATCGAGTCTTTACAGAGATTTATCAGTATCAATGGGCTCCAGGGAAAGGTTCACACGCACCAGACTCAGAGAAAAGGAGTGCCCTGGTATTCGTTGTTGTGGGGGAGTTTCGCGAACCGCGAGGCGGCGCTCGAGGCGCAAACCCAGCTTCCGCCAACGGTTCAGAAGGGGGGGGTCTGGGCGCGCAGCTTCGGCTCTTTGCAGTGATACCCGGGCCGGGGGCAAGTCAGGTGGCCAAGCGTATGATATTCAACAGGAACGAAAGGGTTGTCTGCTCGACTGGCTTGAGAGTTAATTCTCAAGTATCCTACCATGTTCTGCAATTCGAGCGGCCTTAAGCGTCGCCGAGAATTCCTTGATTTCAGGTTATTGTCATGACCTTCGGCAGGGTAGGTATCCGGCTGGGGCGGGCAAAATGAGGTTTGTGAAATGAGCCATGGCGCTTTACCACCGAAACAGGGACTCTATGATCCCGCCCACGAACACGATGCTTGCGGTGTTGGTTTCGTAGCCAATATCAAAGGGATCAAAACACACAAGACAGTCCAGCAGGGGCTGGGGATCCTGGAGCGACTGACCCATCGTGGCGCGGTCGGTGCCGATCCCAAGGCGGGCGACGGTGCCGGTATCCTGATTCAGATTCCGGATGAATTCTTTCGTGCTGAAGCGGGTTGTGAACTGCCGCAGGCGGGCGACTATGCCATCGGTATGGTATTTCTGCCGCAGAACAGCGCCAGCCGCGCGGTGGCTGAAGAGACCGTCGAGTCGTTCGTCAGTGCCGAGGGGCAACGTCTGCTGGGTTGGCGTGACGTACCGGTCGACAACGACGGCCTGGGCTACAGCGTAATACCCACCGAGCCGGTGGTGCGCCAGGTGTTCGTTGGCCGGGGTGACGGATGCGTCGACCAGGATGCCTTCGAACGCAAGCTGTTCGTGATTCGCAAGCAGATCGAGAACAAGATCGAGAATTCCGAGCTGGAAGGCAAAAATGACTTCTATTTTGCCTCCTTCTCCTCCCGCACCCTGGTCTACAAAGGCATGTTGCTGGCCAACCAGGTGGGTGAGTACTACCGGGATCTGGGCGACGAGCGGATGACTTCGGCGTTGGCGCTGGTGCATCAACGCTTCTCCACCAACACCTTCCCCACCTGGGATCTTGCCCACCCGTTTCGCATGATCGCGCACAACGGTGAGATCAACACCCTGCGGGGCAACGTCAACTGGATGCGCGCCCGCAAGCACTCCATGGCCTCCGACGTGCTCGGCGACGATCTGGAGAAGATCTGGCCGCTGATCCCCGAGGGACAGTCCGATTCGGCCTGTTTCGACAACGCCCTGGAACTGCTGGTGGCGGGCGGATACAGCCTGGCCCACGCGATGATGATGCTGATCCCGGAGGCCTGGGGCGGCAACAAGCTGATGGACAAGCAGCGGCGTGCCTTCTATGAGTACCATGCCGCGCTCATGGAACCCTGGGACGGCCCCGCCGCGGTGGCCTTTACCGACGGCCGCCAGATCGGCGCCACCCTGGACCGAAACGGCCTGCGGCCGGCGCGCTACCTGATCACCGACGACGATCTGGTGGTGATGGGTTCGGAAATGGGCGTGCTGGAAATTCCGGAAGAGAAGATCATCAAAAAATGGCGTCTGCAGCCTGGCAAGATGTTTCTCATCGACCTGGAGCAGGGGCGGATCATCGATGATGCCGAGATCAAGGCTGACCTGGCCAAAGCCCGGCCCTACCAGGACTGGCTGGACCAGACCCAGATCCACCTGGACGCCCTGCCGGAGGATGTGGCGCCGATGGCGCCCAATGACAAGGATCTGCTGAACGCACAGCAGGCCTTTGGCTACAGCCAGGAGGATATCAAGTTCCTGCTCACCCCCATGGTCCTGACCGGCCAGGAGGCCACCGGGTCGATGGGCGCGGACAACCCGCCTTCGGTGCTTTCGCTGCGCGCCAAGCACCTGTCCACCTATTTCAAACAGAATTTTGCCCAGGTCACCAATCCGCCGATCGATCCGATCCGCGAGGAGCTGGTGATGTCCCTGGTGAGCCTGATCGGGCCGCGGCCCAACCTGCTCAACCTGGCCGATGCGGGTGAGCACATGCGTCTCGAGGTCAGCCAGCCGGTAATGACCAACGAGGACCTGGAGCGGATCCGGCATATCGAGGACAACACCAGCGGGGCTTTCCGCACCAAGACCCTGCATATGGTCTACCCGGCCAGCGATGGCGTGGCCGGCATGCGCCCGGCCCTGGATGCCCTGTGTGAGCTGGCCGAGAGCAAGGTCCGGGAAGGTTACAACATCCTGATCCTTTCGGACCGCAAGGTGGACGCGGACAACATCGCCATCCCGGCGTTGCTGGCCACCTCCGCCGTGCATCATCATCTGATCCGCAAGGGCCTGCGCACCGAGTCCGGCCTGGTGCTGGAGACCGGCGGGGCCCTCGAGGTGCATCATTTCGCGACCCTGGCAGGATATGGCGCGGAAGCGGTCAATCCCTACCTGGCCTTCGATACCATTCAGGCGACGCTGCCAAGCCTCTCGGAACCCCTCGATTTCCATGAGGCGCAGAAGCGCTACATCAAGGCTGTGGGTAAAGGTCTGAAGAAGGTGATGTCGAAAATGGGCATTTCCACCTACCAGTCCTACTGCGGTGCCCAGATTTTTGACGCGGTGGGTCTGTCGAGCCAATTCATCGAGGACTTTTTCAGCGGCACCACCACCACCATCGAGGGCGCCGGCCTGGATGAGGTCGCCGCCGAGGCGGTCAAGTGGCATGACAAGGCCTATGGCGATCTGCAGATTTACCGCAACCACCTGGATGTGGGGGGCGATTATGCCTACCGGTTGCGTGGCGAGGACCATAACTGGACCCCGCAGACCATCGCCAAGCTGCAACATGCAGTGCGCAGCAACGACTGGAACACCTACCAGGAATTCGCCAACGCGATCAATAACCAGAATGAGATCCTGCTGACCCTGCGCGGGTTGTTCGAATTCAGGATGGCCGACACCCCGGTACCCCTGGACGAGGTGGAGCCGGCCAGCGAAATCGTCAAGCGTTTCGCCACCGGTGCGATGTCGTTCGGCTCAATCTCCTACGAAGCCCATTCCACCCTGGCCAAGGCGATGAACCGCATCGGCGGCAAGTCGAACACCGGCGAGGGGGGCGAGGAGCCTGAACGCTTCAATCCGCTGCCGGACGGCACACGCAATCCGGAACGCTCCGCGATCAAGCAGGTGGCCTCCGGGCGTTTCGGCGTGACCACCGAATACCTGGTCAACGCGGACGACATCCAGATCAAAATGGCTCAGGGGGCCAAGCCCGGGGAGGGCGGTCAGCTGCCCGGTCACAAGGTGAATCAGCAGATCGCCCGGGTGCGTCACTCCACCCCCGGTGTGGGTCTGATCTCACCGCCGCCGCATCACGACATCTACTCCATCGAAGACCTGGCGCAGCTGATCCATGACCTGAAGAACGTCAACCCGAACGCCCGGATCTCGGTCAAGCTGGTCTCAGAGGTGGGTGTGGGTACCGTGGCGGCCGGTGTCTCCAAGGCGCATGCGGACCATGTGACCATCGCCGGTTATGACGGTGGTACCGGAGCCAGCCCCCTTACCTCCATCAAGCATGCCGGCTCCCCCTGGGAGATCGGCCTGGCCGAGACTCACCAGACCCTGGTGCTGAACCAGCTGCGTGGGCGTATCGCGGTGCAGGCCGACGGCGGCATGCGTACCGGTCGGGACGTGGTTATCGCGGCACTGCTGGGCGCCGATGAGATCGGTTTCGCCACCGCGCCGCTGATCGCGGAAGGTTGCCTGATGATGCGCAAGTGCCATCTCAACACCTGCCCGGTGGGGATCGCCACTCAGGATCCGGAGCTGCGCAAGCGTTTCACCGGCAGTCCCGATCACGTGGTGAACTATTTCTTCTTCGTCGCCGAGGAGGCGCGCAAGCTGATGTCCGAACTGGGTTTCCGCACCTGGAACGAGATGGTCGGGCAGAGCGATCGCCTCGACATGCGCAAGGCCATCAGCCACTGGAAGGCCAAAGGGCTCGATTACTCGCGTCTGCTGCGCAAGCCGGTGGCGGGTGAGGGCGTGGCCATCTACAACTGCGAGACCCAGGATCACGGCCTCGACAAGGCCAAGGACCTGGAATTGATCAAGCGGGCGAAGCCGGCTCTGGAGTCCGGTGAGGCGGTGAAAATCGATATCGATATTCACAACTACAACCGCACCTTCGGCGCGATGCTCTCCGGGCGTGTGGCCGAGAAGTACGGCCTCAAGGGGCTGCCCGACGACACTATCTACATCAAGGTGCACGGCACCGCCGGCCAGTCCTTCGGCGCCTGGGTGGCCAGGGGCATCACCATCGAACTGGCCGGTGAAGGCAACGACTATGTGGGCAAGGGCCTTTCGGGCGGACGCTTGGTGGTCTATCCGCCGGAAAATTCCAAGATCGGCAAGGCAGAGGAGAACATCATCGTCGGTAACACCGTGCTGTACGGGGCGATTGCCGGTGAGTGTTTCTTCCGTGGTGTGGCCGGTGAACGTTTCGGGGTGCGCAATTCCGGCGCCACCGCGGTTATCGAAGGTGTGGGTGATCACGGTTGTGAGTACATGACCGGCGGCATCGTGGTGTGCCTGGGTCCCACCGGGCGTAATTTCGCCGCGGGCATGTCCGGCGGTATTGCCTACGTGCTGGACGAGGCGGGTGACTTCGAGGACCACTGCAACATGGCCCAGGTCGAGTTGCAGCCGATCTCTGACGAGGACGAAGCCCTCGAAGCTCTGGATCACCAGGGCGGAGACCTGGAAACCCAGGGACTCGTGGACCTGAGCCACGACATGACACGTCACGATGCATTGCGTCTCAAGCAGTTGATCGCGCAGCATTTGCACTACACCAATTCCGAGGTTGCGAAGCGGATCCTGGATAACTGGGAAGCCATGCTGCAGAAGTTCGTCAAGGTCATGCCGGTGGAATACCGCCGGGCCTTGCAGGAGATGCAGGCACAGAAGAACGATAACCCGGTTGCCAGTCAGGGGAGTGTTTAACCATGGGAAAACCAACAGGCTTCAAAGAGATCGATCGCCAGGACCGGACCTATGCCCCGGTCGCCGACCGCATCGTCCACTACAACGAATTCGTGATCCCGCTGAGTGATGAAAATGTCAGTCAGCAGGGGGCGCGTTGCATGGACTGCGGGATTCCCTTCTGTCATCAGGGGTGCCCGGTCAACAACATCATTCCCGACTGGAACGACCTGGTTTACCGGAGTGACTGGGAGGCGGCCATCGAGGTGCTCCACAGCACCAACAACTTTCCGGAGTTCACCGGACGGATCTGTCCGGCGCCCTGCGAGGCGGCCTGTACCCTGAACCTGACCGATACCCCGGTCACCATCAAGACCATCGAGTACAGCATCATCGAGAAGGCCTGGCAGGAAGGTTGGGTGAAACCCCAGATCGCCGCGCACAAGAGCGGCAAGCGGGTTGCCGTGGTGGGCTCCGGACCCGCCGGCATGGCGGCCTCCCAGCAGCTCGCACGGGCCGGTCACAATGTGGTGCTGTTCGAGAAACAGAACCGTATCGGCGGCCTGTTGCGTTACGGGATCCCCGATTTCAAACTCGATAAAAAGGTCATCGACCGGCGCATGGCACAGATGCGCACCGAGGGTGTGGAATTCAAGACCAGCATCCACGTGGGGGTCGATGTGCAGGGCAAGGAACTGATGGATGAATTCGATGCCATCGTGCTGACCGGAGGCTCCGAGAAACCCCGGGATCTGCCGATCCCCGGGCGCGAGCTCAACGGCGTGCACTTCGCCATGGATTTCCTGCGCAGCAACAGCCACCGGGTGCAGGGCGACAAGGTCGACAACTTTATCTCGGCAGCCGGCAAGCACGTGGTTGTGATCGGTGGCGGTGACACCGGTTCCGACTGTATCGGAACCTCCAACCGTCACGGTGCCGCCTCGGTCACGCAGCTCGAGATCCTGCCCAAGCCTCCGGAAAAAGAGCAGAAGGGCACGACCTGGCCGGATTGGCCGAACAAGATGCGCACCTCCAGCTCCCAGGAAGAGGGCTGCGAGCGTATGTGGCAGGTGGCAACCAAATCCTTCGTCGATGACGGTAACGGCAACCTGGCCGGCGTGAAATGTGTTCAGGTGGCCTGGGAGAAGGACGCCGCCGGAAACTGGAAGATGGAGGAGGTCGCAGGTTCCGAGTTCGAACTCAAGGCCGACCTGGTAACCCTGGCCATGGGTTTTGTCCACCCGGTGCATGAAGGTCTGCTCGAAGAGCTGGGTGTGGAGCTGGATGGACGCGGTAACGTCAAGGCCGCCACCGAGGGTGGTTCCGCCTACAAGACCTCCATCGACGGGGTGTACTCCGCTGGTGACATGCGTCGCGGCCAGTCCCTGGTGGTCTGGGCGATCCGCGAAGGCCGCCAATGCGCCCGTGCGGTGGACGAGTACCTGATGGGTACCACGGATCTGCCGCTCTGCTGATCGTATGCCCGGTACCTGTCAGGGTACCGGGTTTCCCCCTTGCCGTGACTTACTGGCATGACTTGATCCGGAGTCTTGGCTCCTGAACCTCAGCCACAGCAGGGCATCTTCAGGTGCCGGGTTAATAACAGACCCTGGAAGACAATTCCCGTCACACGAATGAATCTCTGTCGATTTTTCACTCGACAACCGGGTATTTTTCAGGGTCAATAGACTCTCCCGCAGATCACGGGTATCTAGGCGTCTCTGCAGTTTTGCAGTAGCCTGTTAAAACAAAATTTATAACAGGGAGGTTCATGGGCGCTCACAAAGGTGCCGTGAACCGCTCAATTACAGGTAGCAATGGGGTCGTTGTCATGAGCAGCAAGAAAAAGACGTCCAGCGTCTCTTCGTCGGAATCCGTCTGTCAGCCTTTGGTGCCTCTACCGCCACTGGGCTTGGACGCTGAAGCCATCTCCTTCGATTTCCGCCGATACTTCGCCCACACCCTGGGCAGGGACGATCACTGCGTCTCCAGCCACTATCCTTACAAGGCGCTGGCCCTGGCGATCCGTGACCGCCTGATCGAACGCTGGAAGAATACCCGTTCGACCTATGAAACTACCGACTGCAAGCGCACCTTTTACCTCTCCCTGGAATTTCTCATGGGGCGTACCCTGAGCAACGCCATCCTGAATCTGGATATGGGGCATGAGGTGGACAAGGCATTCATGGACCTGGGCATCAACCTCGACAGCATCCAGGAATCCGAACCGGACGCCGGGTTGGGTAATGGCGGCCTGGGCCGCCTGGCAGCCTGCTTTCTCGACAGTTGTGCGACCCTGCAGCTACCGGTCAGGGGCTACGGACTGCGCTACGAATACGGCATGTTCCGTCAGCACATCGAAAAGGGTCAGCAGGTCGAGGATCCGGATCACTGGCTGCGTAACGGCAATCCCTGGGAGCTTGAGCGGCCAGAGTACACCCAGGCAATCAAATTTTGCGGTCATACCGAGCATCGCGATGGCAAGGTTTTCTGGGTCGATACCCAGGATGTCCTGGCGGTACCCTATGATCTGCCGGTGCCGGGTTACCGCAACAACACGGTCAACACCCTGCGCCTCTGGAAGGCCGCCGCGACGGACGAGTTCAACCTCGATGAATTCAACGCCGGCAGCTACACCGAAGCGGTGGAAGCGAAGAACAATGCAGAGCACATCACCATGGTGCTCTACCCCAACGATGCGAGCGAGAACGGCAAGGAACTGCGTCTGCGCCAGCAGTACTTTCTGGCATCCGCCAGTATCAAGGACGTGATTCGCGAATGGCGCGAAACGCACAAAAATTTCGACGATTTCGCGAGCAAGAACTGCTTTCAGCTCAACGACACCCACCCGAGCGTTTCAGTGGCCGAGTTGATGCGCCAGTTGATGGACGAGCATGATATGCCCTGGAACAAGGCCTGGGAGATCACCCGTAAAACCATGGCCTACACCAACCACACCCTGCTTCCGGAAGCTCTGGAACGTTGGCCGGTGAAACTCTTCCACTGCCTGCTGCCGCGATTGTTGGAGATCATCTACGAGATCAACGCCCGTTTTCTCGGCGAGGTTGCCCTGCATTGGCCCGGAGACACCGACCGCCTGCGGCGCATGTCGATCATAGAAGAGGGTGACGAGCCGATGGTGCGTATGGCCTATCTGGCCATCGTCGGCAGCTTTTCGATCAACGGGGTTGCGGCGCTGCATACCGAGTTGTTGAAACAGGGCTTGTTCCACGACTTCTACGAATTCTGGCCGGGCCGGTTCAATAACAAAACCAACGGTGTGACCCCGAGGCGTTGGCTGGCCGCATCCAACCCCGGATTGCGCAGTCTTATCGATGAGACGGTGGGTAACGGATGGATTTCCCATCTTCCTGATCTGCAGAAAATGGAAAGTCTCGCTGAGGATGCCGCATTTCAAAAGAAATGGCGCGCAGTAAAGCGGGAGAACAAGGTGCGGCTTGCAAAGCTGGTGAAAAAAGACTGTCAGGTGGAATTCGACCCGGACGCGATGTTCGACGTCCAGGTAAAGCGCATCCACGAGTACAAGCGGCAATTGCTCAATGTTCTGCACGTGATTCATCTCTATTGCCGGCTCAAGTATGATGAAGCGGAGCACTGGACGCCGCGTTGCGTGCTCATCGGTGGTAAGGCCGCACCGGGTTACCAGATGGCCAAGCTCATCATCAAGTTGGTGAACAATGTGGCGTCCATCGTGAATAACGACGAAGACGTGGGCAAACGCCTGAAGGTGGCGTTTCTGCCCAACTACCGGGTATCCGCAATGGAGGTGATTGCACCCGGCACCGACCTCTCCGAACAGGTCTCCACCGCGGGCAAGGAGGCTTCCGGCACCGGCAACATGAAGTTCATGATGAACGGCGCAGTGACCATCGGTACCCTGGACGGAGCGAACATCGAAATTCTGGAAGAGGTGGGGGAGAACAACTTTTTCCTCTTCGGCATGACCAGCGAAGAAGTTGAACACATGCGCAACCACTACGCGCCGAACAGCATCATCGAACAGCACGATGCGCTGAACCGGGTGATGCAACTGCTCGAAAGCGGTTATTTCAACCAGTTCGAGCCGGGTATCTTCGATTCGATCATCGAATCGATCAGAAGCCCCTATGATCCCTGGATGACTGCGGCGGATTTTCCCAGCTACCTGGAAGCCCAGGAACGGGCGGCCTCCGCCTACATGGACGAAAAGCTGTGGACGAGGATGAGCATCATCAACAGCGCCAAAAGCGGGCGATTCTCCACCGACCGGACCATCACCGAATACAACCAGGACATCTGGCATCTGGACAGGGTATCTGCGGTGGCTCCCGATCAGGCCTAGGCAAGCGGTGAGGTCGGGAGGGTCATGAATCCGGGCGCAAGGTCATGACCCTGAGCCTCGAGTGCTGGGTCTATCGCAGTCCACGCAAGGACGAGATGTATCTCTATGTCTGCCAGGAAGATGATTTCAGTTCGGTACCTGAGGCTCTGCTGAAACGTTTCGGTACGCCGCAGCGCGTGATGAGCCTTACCCTGAGCCCGGGGCGAAAACTGGCGCGGGAAGATGTGAGTCAAGTGATGAAGAACCTGGAGAGCCAGGGGTTTCATTTGCAGATGCCGCCGAAGATGGATGTGGATTTGTATACGGGAGACTAGGGCGCGGCTATTGCGCTGTTTTATCGGGGTTCAGCGAGCTTAAGGGAATACAGTAACTAACTGCCAGAAAATCTCTTCGTAAATAGAACGGCTCTGACATAAGCTTGGATGGCCAGTGCTCTGGGTTAGTTATTCAGAAACAACGATCAGCCAGACAGATCGCGGATTGGCTGATCCCGCACGATACCTGCCTGTGGAGTCACGGAATGATTCGGTCAGCTGATCAAGTACCCACGTGTTTTTATCACAACTATCGTGATGTCCATGTATGCGGACTATAGCTGTTTAAGATTTGAATGACATGTCTATGTTGGCCAAGTTATCGAAACGTCCGCTCGCTACCGTCTACTGGTTAGAGGCGCCTGGCATAATCGTGATGACCGTTTTGATCGGATTCGTCATTGGTTTGATTCTTCGAAACAAAGGAATGGCTGGAGAGGATGTCGGCCAAATAAAAGTGCTGCTGGTTTTTGTTGGCAATCTTGTGGCGGGCGGCTATATATGGCTGGTTTCGAGTAACACATCCCGGTTGCTATACACCTGGTTGGCCAGGGGCTCCGTGTTGATGGTGGTTGGCGTGTGGTTTGCGTTAAGCCTGAGGGAGTATTCATGAAGAATGGCGTTCAAATTAGCTCGGAATAGCATTCGTCTGCGACTTGGACACATTACCTGATTCGAATATCCTCGGAGTTGTGGCCACTACGATTGTCTCGTTATTCGTGCCGGATTGGAAACCACTTGCCATACTGCTGTATGCAAGACAATGGAATCACAAGTAGACAAGAAAGCCAGGGAGGTGGTGTTGTTGGTGCGGCGTTTGGCGTCGGGTTCTATCACAAATGATCAATTTGAAAATCTGATGCCGAAAAGCGAGGAATCTGCATTATATATTATTTACTCCTATGGCATCTGGCTACTCTGCGACGATCTTGTGGAGCATAAACTACACAATCAATGGTCGCTCTCACAGGAAGAAAAAGATTGGGTAGGCCATATCATTATCTTTCTTCGCTCTGGCGCGCCGTATCTCTATCCAAATTTGGTGGGTCTTTTCCAGGTTCCCTTGATCTTGCTTTCGCTTATTACTTTTGGTTGGTTTGGTAGATTATGGCTCCGCTACAAGTGGAGCGGTGGCGATCATAGCGTGCGGCCCACTAGGCGTATGCGGCCTACTGTAACACAGGGTTTTCGTGGTCATGACGTTGTTCGCTCGTAGTATTAAAGTCTAAACAGCAATCTGGAGCTGGTATGAGGTTCAGAAGAAATTGAAATACACAATTAAAATCACTGTCGCAGTCTTGTTTGCATTCATCGGGATTGGACGCATTTGGTTATGGCGCGATGGCCTTGGAAATAATTATGCTCTGTATCTTGGTGTTGCGCTGATTGTCTGTGCAATCATTATCTTGTGGGACACATTTATGGGCAAGAGAGAGACATAGTGATTGGGTTGGGTTGGTGTTAACAGACCCTAATAATCATAGGATGGGATGTCATGTACACAGAGCCGTTTCAGTTTGAATTGTCAGATAAATTATTGGACTCAGAGCGCATGGAATTGTTGTCAGAGATGTTCAGGCAGTCAGAGTCAAGAGATATTAAAAATGAGAGTTATGGAGGCTATAAAATATACAATACAGGCAAAGTGACGTTCTGGTCATACTTGCCAGACTTGACACATATCGTAGTAGACTGGCTCAAGATAAAACAACTTGAAGGAAAACTTACAATTACCAAACCTGCTTATGCGGCCAAAGGGTAAGCTAATTCAGTCATGCCGAAGGCGTGCGCGCCTCAATTGCGTCTCTGTGATCAAAGGCCATGCGTATTAAATGAATCACGAACACTTGAAAACCCAGGTAAAGAACATTTACACAGCAGTGCGAGAGTTGGAGCGAATGTTTCCGGGACGTCCATTTACTCCGGATGGGCACATGGTGGGTAGCCTTGGTGAGTGTCTGGTTGCAGATGCCTATAATCTTGATCTAATGCCGCCATCAAATTCGGGTTATGACGCCCTGAGCAAAACAGGTACAAAAGTGGAGATCAAGGCAACGCAATCAAAAAGTGTGGCATTTCGGAGTTGTCCGGAGCATGCGATCATTATAAAGATCAATGCTAACGGCTCTTTTGTTGAGTATTACAACGGTCCGGGCGACTTAATCTGGCAAGAATTTGCGGGTAAACAATTACCTAAAAACGGTCAATATCAAATCTCGCTTAAAAAGGTGGCCGCGTTGTATAAAACTGTTCCGCTAACAGAGCGACTGCCAAAAAATTCATAGCAAGGTGCTTGGTTGGATGAAAATTTCACAGTGTTGTATTCATTGACTGTGCTCAACCGTCGGATTACCTCCAGTGACTCACAGTCTATAGTTCAGTCATTGATGAGATGGATTTATGTATGCTTATGATTTCATGGAAGCATCTTGTTTCGATAATCATCGGCAGACCCTGCAGGCATAGACCAAGCGAGGAAGCGAGGCTCAGTTGAATATGTATTTGTTGACTGATGGGCGCTCCAATTCTGGAAAGCTGACTGCTTCGCCTCTGGGAGCATCTTCGATACTTGCCGCTTTAGCGTTGTGGATGATTGCCATGCCTGTTTGCGCGGGAGTGGATCTTGTGAAAGTCGACAAATCCGAGAACAGGATGTTTCTCATGGATGGCGAGCGGGTGGTCAAACAGTATCATGTCGCCCTGGGTGGGACACCACAAGGGCATAAGCAACAGGAAGGTGATCAGAAAACCCCGGAAGGGGATTACACGCTGGACTATAAAAAGGACAACTCGGATTTTTATCGCGCCATGCACATCAGTTATCCGAATGCGCGTGACAAGGCGCTGGCTGATAAGTTGGGTGTTTCACCAGGAGGCTTTATCATGGTGCATGGACAGCCCAATGGGTTGGGATGGTTCGCGCTACTGACTCAGCGGTTCAACTGGACGAAAGGGTGTATCGCGCTGACGAATGCTGAGATGGATGAATTCATGGCATGGGTCCCGGTAGGCACCAAAATTCACATTGAGTGGTAGGCGTAACAGTGACTTTTTTCCTGGTTGGAATTTGAGGAAAACATCATGCGTTGGAAAGGTGTACATCATGTCGAGTTTTCCGTACTCCGGTACGAGGATTCCATTGCCTTCTTCGATCAGATGTTCGGCTGGCTTGGGTACAAGAGTTTCTCTACCCTGGATATCGGTTATCGTTCCACCTACTACATGGCGCGTTTTCCCCTGTTTCACAGCTACATCGGTATTCAACCCGCTGTGAGTGGAGAAAAGCTCGACTCGGGCGCGCATATGCCGGGTATTCATCACATTGCATTGTGGGCCAGGAGTCGTCGCGAGATCGATGCGTTTCACCAATCCTTCCTGATCCCGAATTCGGTCCGGGTCACAGAGCCACCCCTGGAGTATGCGGTGTATACGCCGGGGTACTACGCGGTGTTTTTCGATGATCCCTATACCGGGATACATTTCGAACTGAGTCATACCCCCTTCATCCCGTCGCCTTCAGCCTATCTGAGGTGGAGACGCGCGCTGCTGGCCGAATGGGAAGAGCATCCGGAATGGAAAAGCCCGCCATGGAAGGCTGCAATGCGGAGCCTGCCTTCCAGGCATCCGTAGGATCCGTCAGGTTAGTCACCGTTTTGCGCGGTCAGGCACGGCCTGGGAGCATGCTGTTCTGTGTCTGCTTCTGTGGGGGGAACCTGTCCCGATGGCTGTGGATGTCATCACATCTTGTCGTTTTTCACCCATACATGTCGTCAACCCGCCATGGTTATTGCGCCGCAACTGACTGTATGTAGGTACATAATACGGTTTCTAACGAACTGGATCGGATATTGCTACTCGTAGGCTTTACTGGTTTGAATCCGCATACAGGACCGCATCCATGAGTTATACCGACATCCACCCGGAACTGCTCAACCGAATCACCGCAATACCGGGGCTGATCATCATCGATCAACGTGACGAGTTGTCGCGCAGCCGCGGCCAGTTACCAGGCTCGGTAACCCCCAGTGAAGAGATGATCGCCGGTCTGGTCCGGCGGCGGCGCGACAACCCGCCGGTGCTGGTCTACTGCTACCATGGCAACCAGAGTCGTGAGTTGTGCGCCTTCCTTTCCCAGTTTGGCCTGAGCCAGCTCTACAATCTGGAGGGCGGCTGGCAGGCCCTCGAGCACTGGCAGGCCCAGCAGGCGGACGATGTTAGTCCTCAGACTGCCTGGCTGCTCGAACATGGCTTTGACCCTGCTGACCTGAACAGCCGCATCGATATGGGTATGTCCGCATTGATGCTGGCGGCGCTTCAGGGCGAATCGTCCGTGGTGGAGTGGCTGTTACAGCAGGGTGCTGATCCCAACCCGATCAATGATGACGGTCACCACGCCCTCTGGTTCGCCTGCGTCAACGGCGATCTGAGCCTGGTGGACCGTTTGATCGAGGCGGGTGCCAAGTTGGACAACCGCAACGTCAACGGGGTGACCAGCGCCATCTATGCCGCGTCCACGGGTAAACTGGCTGTGCTCAAGCGATTGCTCGCGGCCGGGGCCGATCCCGCAATTCGTACGGACGATGGGTACAACGCCCTCGACAGCGCAACCACTCTTGAGGTGCTCAGATTCCTTAAACCCATGCTGCAAGCATCAGGATGAGTCGCACTGCGGGGCGCCAGCCGAGGCAGCTGGCGTGCGGCGGCCGCACCGCCGGATGGGGCGATCTCTTCAGGCTCAGTTCAGTTCGAAGTGCAGGCACAATTGTTCGATCGCCTGTTCCAGATTCAAGCCTTCCTGTGGCCGATAGGGCGGCAGAACTCCGTTCGCCTGGTCGGGATATATCAATTCCAGTCCATAGCAGTGCTCCGGCTGGGCATAGGTGTAGAGGTAGGCGCTCAACCCCTTGATCTGCCGGTCGCTGAGGTGCACCGCCTGGCGATTGCCCTGATTAGTCTGATCGATCATCAAACGCCGTATATCCACGCTGTTGCTGAGGGTCAACAACAGCAATCGAAGGGTCGCGACTTTGGGCAGTGCCCAGATGTTTACCGGGTCATCAACTTGAGGCTTCATGGGGGATACCCATGCAACAGTCGTACCCGGCCGCTCAATCCAGCAGAGTGCTGCAGATCCGCGCCATAGCGTGCGGGTTGTTGTCGCAACAATGACAGCCGCTCCCTGGGTTGTCACATTGAGTACATGTAGGGTGTCGCACCTTTCTCCTGTTATCAGGGGCTTAAGTGTGTGGCACAGGAATTGCGCGTGATCTGTTTCCAGCCGCTGAACTGAATGACATGAAACTGCAACTCGAACGTGCTTATGCCCTGGCCATGATCGAAACCTTTCCCGATCTGTCGTCGCTGGGCCAGCAGTTGAAGATATCCCAGCGTGCAGAGATGCCGCTGACAGCGTTTTCCCCCGAGCAACTGGGATACCTGCATGAACTCTATCGTGCGGGTGGTGCGGAAATGCAGGGTAAGGCCGCGCAGATCGCCACCCTGCGTCAGGCGATCAGCCACGAGGGTTATCGGTATGGCGAGGGGGAACTCGAACGCCTGGTGCCCGATATTGCTGAGTTCCTGATCCGGGACGGTATCCGGGGATGGCTGTTCAAAGCCAATCCCAACGCTATGCCCATGCCCTACCTGGTCATGCGGATCGACTTCACCCCGCCGGGCGAGGAGGAGGCGGGCCGGGTGCTGATCGATCTGAAAGCCAATACCATGGCGCGGATCGATACCCTGAGCCTGATCATCCGCGAACGCGACCTGTGTCAGCGCACTATTGCCGAGCTGTTCGCGGAAAAGGGCTTTCTCAAGGAGACGCCGGGACTGATCGAGGCCTATGACCGCTCGAGTGAGCACTATTTTGCCTGGCGCACCGAGTATGGCAAGCAGTTTTCCGGCAAGGGTACGGGCTACTTCGCGGAGGATCCGTCCGCATCGCACCGTAACACCGACTGGTCGCGAAAAAGCCGTGTGGTGCTTTCCTCCTCGGGAGGCTGGGCACGCCTGGTCAACGATGAGGACACGATCAAGGAGCGACCTCTGAGTGTCGACGTCAACGGCGACATTCTGGTCAAATATCTGCGCAAGGCCGGTCGCAGTACCCGTTATTCCGACCAGGTGGAGCAGGCCGCGGAGCAGTTACATGAGCAGATTCCAGACATTCTGTTCACCGAGTTGCCGGTGCACGGCTATATCCTGGTCTACCATCTGGATCTTCATCATCATCTCTGGGTACATGCGGACAATCTGCGTCCCTACGACTACCAGCCGGATCTCAAGGAAAAGCTGGTGCTTCCGGAGCGGCACACCGACCTGATCGATATCCTCACCGCTGAGATGGACCTGCTCATGGATGACATCGTCGAGGGCAAATCGGGTGGCACCACGGTCCTCTGTTCCGGGCCTCCCGGTGTGGGTAAGACCCTCACCGCGGAGGTCTACGCGGAGATCATCCGCCGGCCCCTGTACCGGGTTCATTCCGGTCAGCTGGGGCTCAACGTGGCCGAGATGGAGGTGGCGCTGAAACAGGCGCTGACCCGGGCCCAGCGCTGGGGCGCGGTGATGCTGATCGATGAGGCCGATGTGTACATCAAGCGCCGCGATGACAACATTGCGGCGAACGCGGTGGTCGGGGTGTTTCTGCGGGTCCTGGAATATTTCAACGGGCTGCTGTTTCTTACCACCAACCGGGTCGATGACATCGACGAGGCGATCGTCTCCCGGTGTATCGCGATGATCCGCTATCAAGCGCCGAGTCTGGATGAGCGGCGACGCATCTGGGCGGTGATGAGCGAGCAGTTCGGGCTGGCCCTGGACGACGCCCTGCTCGATTGGCTCGCCCGGGGGTTTTCCCAGGCCAGCGGTCGCGATATCAAGGGACTGGCGAAGCTGGTTGCCAAGTACTGCCACCACAAGTCGGTACAGCCGGAAAGGTCCGTATTCCAGCTGTGCAGCGTATTCCGGGGGCTGGAGCCGGTGACCGACGTCTGATCCAGTGGTCCGGGTTAATAGTGCCATGGCAACACCTCGGACAAAGCTGCGATGGCGCGCATCCTGGAAACGATCCGTGACTGCGAGGCGGTGCTGGGGGCAATGATCGGAGACGGGCCTGCCGACAAGTTGGCCGAGACCGGGCTGAAGGCGGTGTCCGACTGTCCCTGGTCGCCGGTTGAATTGGCGCTGCTGGCTTAGGATCGTGAACGCGCCGGGTCAGGGGTTTGAATTACATCAGCGACTGAATCAAAGAGGTGCTAAAGTTTTTCTGTGCGGGGCGCCGCACGGACACAGACCGGTGGGTGCGATGTGCGCCGGCAGACTCGCATACACGGTTGATCGATGCATGCCAACTTCCTATAAGAACAGTCTTTCAGGCAAGGGTGTTTTCCCCCCTAAGTACGCCTTTACCCTGCTGATCCCGCTGCGAAACCTGTTTCTTTCGCCGGCTGCCCTGATTCGTCGCCTGGCGCTCCGGGATGACCAGCATGTCCTGGAAATCGGTCCTGGGCCCGGTTATTTCAGCGTGCCGGTTGCCCGCAAACTGTCAAGCGGGCGGCTGGTGTTGCTGGATATCCAGGCGGAGATGCTCAGTTTCGCGAGGAAGCGGCTCGCCAGGCGAGAGCTCGCCAACGTGGACTTCGTGTTGACCGACGGGGAGGGCTTCGATCTCGAATCGGGCCGGTTTGACCGGGTGTTCATGGTTACGGTGATTGGTGAAGTCGACAACAAGACCGCCTACCTGCGGGAGATCCACAGGGTGATGAAGGATGATGGCATACTCTCCATATCGGAGCTGGCGGGGGATCCGGACAAGATGAGTGTCGATGAACTCAGCGCACTGGTTTGTGGCTGTGGTTTCGCTGTCTCAGAACGTTTTGGAAATCGCTTCAACTACACCATCCATTTCACAAAAGTGCCGCCGAATGGTGATTGAGGCAGGCTGGATCTGTACGGGTGGCATGGTGTTAGCCGGGTCAGTAATGGGGCGGCGGCGGTTCCTGGTTGTCAGCGTGCAGCGGTGAGGGCTCCAGGCTGCGGAGTTTTTCGTGCAACTGGTGGATCATGGCTTCCAGGCGTTCGATCCGGTTGTGCTGGTCGGCCAGGGTTTGGCTGAGGCTGTGCAGGGTCTCTTCCTGGAAAGCGAAGCGGCTTTCCAGGTCAATCAGGCGATCTTCCATCCGGGCTCCCGTCAGGCGTTGATAAAGGCATTATGAGTTGTGAGTTGAAGTGTTCGCTGCGCTCACGGTTTCTATCCGCCCTCTCCCGTCAGGAGAAAGGGGACGCAGGGAACAAGCGTCGGCTCGAACACGCAGCTCTATTCCACAAACCGGCAGGAAGAGTACGATGTGCTGGAAAAGGTCTTCCCCTCTCCCCTGGCGGGAGAGGGAGGCAATGATCTGTGAGCACAGCGAACACCCCAACTCAACACTAATAACTGCGTTTGGCTACTGATTCTATGGTTGAGAATCGTGAGTAATCATGATTTCTTGTTTTCGTGACCCTTATTTCGGATACCGGTCATCCAGGTTTGCCGGGCAGAGCACGTTGCGCATGATACCGATCAGGTCGAGCAACTGGTGGTTGCGGATGCGGTAGTAAATGCGATTCGCCTCTTTGCGGGAGACCACGATGTTCTTGTTGCGCAACTGCTCCAGGTGCTGGGAGATGTTGCTTTGCGAGGTACCGGTCCGCTCCACGATTTCCCCCACGGAGAGTTCGCTTTCGCCCAGTGAGCAGAGGATCTTCCAGCGCAACGGGTGAGCCATCGCCTTGAGTGCGTTGGCGGTCAGGGAAGTGTCTTCGTCTTCGGGTTCGTGGGTGTCTAGGGGTTCACTCATGCTTCATACTCCTTCGGATGTGGTGTGGCCCACATCCGCTTCTCGGATATACCCGGTCATATCTTTGGCTATGCAGATGATATGCCGGATCTGGCCGTCGGGGTTCTTGACTGCGGTGCGGGAGAACAGTATCGGTACCCGGCGGCCGTCTTTGGCAATGAAACGGGCCTCGATGCGGCTGAGTGCTCCGGTTCGGATCAATGCTTCGAGCCAGGTGCCGAAAAAGGCCCCGGCCTGTTCCTCTTCCTCCTCTTCGAAAACGTCACCGATGGACATCTGCCGAAGATCCGTCTCGCTGTAGTTGAGCATCTTGCAGGCGGCCGGGTTGGCCGACTCGATCTCCCCTTCGGGGTCGAGGACCAGCAACGCCTCGCCCATGTGGGTGATGATGCTCTCCAGGTGCTGGTTGGCGGCAGCGAGTTCCGCGGTGCGTTCGGCAACCTTCTGCTCGAGGACCCGGTTCATCTCCCGCTCTTTCTCGATCAACCGGAAATAGGTGCTGATCTTGTTCAGCAACTGGTTGTCGTCTATGGGTTTGAGCAGGTAATCCACTCCGCCGACCTCATAGCCTTTCTGCTGGAACTCCTCGGTCTTGAAGGCGGCAGTGAGGAAGATGATCGGGATGTGCTTGGTCTTGGAGCGGATCTTCAACATCGAGGCGGTTTGGAAACCGTCCATCTCCGGCATCTGAACGTCGAGGATGATCAGATCGATGTCGGGATTCTTCACCGCGATGTCCACCGCGGCCTGTCCCGAATTGGCCTCGAGAATCTCCACGTCCATGTAGCGTGACACCAGCGTGCGCAGCGTGAACAGATTGTGCTGATGATCATCCACAATCAGGAGCTTGAAGCCGGCGTATCTTTTCATGCTCTCAGTCAGGGTTCCTCAATCCGGTGACGCCAGATCGGCGCGCGCCGTGTTCAGGCGGTGGATCTGTGCCATGAGTTGTTGCGGATCGACGGGTTTGGCGACGAAGGCGTCGGCCCCGGCATCGAGACTCGACGCCTGATCCTGCGCCGAATTGCGGGCGCTCATGGCGATGATGATCTGCTCCGTGAATCCCGTCATCCCGCGTATCCGTTTGATCGTATCATAGCCGTTAAGCTCAGGCATCATGAGGTCCATCAGGATCAGCTCGAATTTGCCCTCCTCGTCCAGGGTCTCGAGGGCCTCGAGACCATCCCCCGCGGCGGTCACCTGGTAGCCCCAGGCTTCAAGTTGCGGGGTCAGGGCGAGCAGGCTTTGAAGATCGTCGTCCACCAGCAGAACCCGCTGCCCATGAAACGGCTGCTCGTCTGGCGCCGAGCTCTGGTCCGGGTCATCACCCGGGTGCGAAATGTCGCTGCCGGGATCGTCAAAGTCCTGCAACTCGACCTGGGCGTCGGGCATGGCCTTGTAATCGAAACTCAGGGGCAGGCAGAGGGTGAATGTCGAACCTTCGCCCTCCTGGCTCTTCAGGGTGATCTTGCCGCCCAGCAGGCGCGCCAGTTCCCGGCTGATACTCAATCCCAGGCCGTTACCGCCGAATTTCCGGCTGGTGGAGCCGTCCGCCTGGCGAAATGCCTCGAACACGATCTCCTGCTTGTCCGCGGGGATGCCGATACCGCTGTCCTGTACCGCGAAGCAGAGGGGGTGATCCGGGTCCTCCCGGCGGTGCTGCGCGCGCAGGGTGACCTGGCCCTCGCGGGTGAACTTGAGCGCGTTGGCAAGGAAATTCTTCAGTATCTGCCGCACCTTATCCTGGTCGGAAAGAAACTGCAGAGGCAGGGACTGGTCGAGTTCGACGACCAGCCGCAGGGGCTTGGCATCAAACTGGGGTTTGACCAGGTCCACCAGGTCTTCCATAAGCGCGGGAATCGAGATCTGCTGCAGGCTGAAGTTGGCCCGTCCCGCCTCGATACGCGACAGGTCGAGGATGTTGTCGATCAGGGTGCGCAGGTCGCGCCCGGCCTCGTGGATCACCTGCAGCTGTTTCTTCTGCTCGGGACTCAGCTGCTCGCCGGTTTCGTTGAGCATCTTCGACAGCAGCAGAATGGAGTTGAGCGGGGTGCGCAGTTCGTGGCTGACATTGGCGAGAAATTCGGACTTGTACTGGTTGGACTCTTCCAGCTGACGGGCATGCTGGCGTTGCTGCTGGGACTGCTGCGCATGAGTTTCCGCCAGTTTCGACAACTGGTGTCCCAACTGCTTTATCTCACTCGATCCGTGCAGATTGAAGCGCACCGGGGCATCCTCGCTCAATACCTGCTCGATGCCCTCGCGCAGGCGGTTGCCGGCCCGTTCGATGCGCAGTGCGATCCAGCGGGCTACCAGCAGCTGCAGCACCAGGGCCACCACCACGATGCTCATGACCCGGTTGACCAGGCCGTTGCGAAAGGCCTCGATCGGGGAGGGATCCACCGGACGGCCCACCCACAGGGGACCGGAATCCTCGGTGGTGAACAGGGGCACCCAGATGATCTGCCGGCCCTTGCCTTCCCAGAGGGCGAGCTTGCCTTCCTGGAACAGGTCCTGGAGGCCGTCGAAGTCCTGGAAGGCCCGGTCGGCCTTGTCGCCGCGCAACCGGTCGTCCAGGTAAGCCCCGTCATGGGTGACCCACAGGGTATTCCGGTAGGCCCGCGCCATCCCGCCGACATCGATGTTGATCACCACCGCGCCGAGGGGAGTGATGCGCTTGGATTTGTCCGGACCGAGGATCGGGCTGATCATGCGCAGGGTCATGAAGCGGCGTGGGTCCTGGTGTCCCGCATCCGGGTTGAGACTGATCTTGCTGGCGGCCACCCGGCCAAATTCCTGCTGCACGTTGCGTTTGAAAAAATCCTCGGAGGGCATGTCCGGCAGGGTGGTCGTGGGTTCCCACTGACGGGTGCGCGGGTTGAGTTCCAACCAGTAGCGGGGTTTGCCTGTCAGGTCGAGAAACAGGATCTGGATGATGTCCTGGTGATCCCGCAGGATCTGGTTGATCCAGTTGGTGTAGCGGACCCGGGCCTGATCGATCTGGGTGTGATCGGTATCCTCATCCCCGTCCTGCTGCTGGCCCAGGATCAGCCCGGGTTCCGGCAGTTTCGCCAGCAGCCGCAACATCTCGTGACGACTCGCAAGGTGTTCGTCCAGGTCGCGGAAATCCGCCCTGAGATTTTGCAGATAGGCCTTGTGGTAAAAGAACTCCAGCCGTTCCAGGACGTAAGGCAGATTCGTGACCACCAGGGCGACGAGCGGAGCGAAACCGAACAGAAACAGAAGTATGAGAATTTTGGTCCGCAGTTTCACGGGTTCGCAACCACCTCAGGCCGGGTCAGCCGCCCTGGAGTACTGGTCGAATCAGTCCAACGCCTCGATCAGTTCCAGCACCTGTGCGGCATGTCCCTTGGGTTTCACATCATAGAGCGCATGGCGAATGATACCGCTTTTATCGATGATAAAGGTGGATCGCAGGATACCCATGCGTTTTTCGCCGTTTTTCTCCTTCTCCCGCCACACATCATAGGACTGGCAGACCTCTCCGTCGGTGTCGGCCAGCAGCTGCACTGTGAGACCATGCTTGTCGCGAAATGCCGCATGGCTGACACAGTTGTCCCGGCTGATCCCCAGAACCTGGGTGTCCTGTCGGGCAAAGTCATCGACCAGGTCGGACAGCTCCACTGCTTCGATAGTACAGCCGGTTGTATCGTCCTTGGGGTAAAAATAGAGCACCAGGTTCATCTTTCCAGCAAACTGCTCCGATGATACAGCGTGCATATCGGAATCGGGCAGTTCGAAGGGGGGCGCCTTGTCGCCAGGATTGAGCATGATCACTCCTGTCATTGTTATCGTTGAGGGTCGTTTGCGCTGAACTCCGGCTTCTTGGCCTGCTCCGGTTATTGCCCAGCCTTCACCCTGCAAGATAGATGACTCGCCTGAGTTCGGTCAACCATGGGATTGCAACCCGCATCGCAGCGATCCCGAAGGATCCCGGGTGGCGCACCATTGTCCCGGATTTCCTGTGGGATAGTGGCTCGGAGTCAGTGCGTCAGTGGTGGTGATGGTTGGCTTTATTTGAGACAAATCAGGTGTTTGGCTCTGTCTGTCGGAGACTGTGACATATTCACGAACGGGCTGGAGCGAGTACCCGGATAGTAGGCAAGGACAAGGTTTGGTAGGATAATAACCATCTTATCCAGGAGTTCTTGATTCCAGACGCCGAAAAAGTTGTCAGCCGCCTCGCGCGGCGTTTCTGTTTAGTTAGGGATGACAGCCGGCGCATGCAGGAATGCAGAATTGAAGACATAGGCCAAAAGACATGTATGACGATTTTTACAAGCTGACGGGTAAACCGTTCCAGCTGACCCCCGATCACAAATTTTTCTTCAACAGCAAGGGCCACAACCGGGCCATGGCCTATCTTCGCTACGGTCTGGAACAGGGCGAAGGCTTCATAGTGATTACCGGGGGTATCGGCACCGGTAAAACCACCCTGGTGCGCAACCTGTTCGACGAACTGAGCAGTATGAACGTCATGGCCGCCCAACTGGTGACCACCCAGGTGGACCCGGACGACATGCTGCGCATGGTCTGTGCCTCCTTCGGCCTGGCGCATGAAGGGCTCAACAAGGCCACCCTGCTGCACAACCTGGAGGCCATCGCCCGTGCCCGCCATGCAGAAGGCAAGCAGATGCTGCTGGTGGTGGACGAGGCCCAGAACCTGCCTCCTCGCTCGGTTGAGGAGTTGCGCATGCTGTCGAATTTCCAGGTCAACAACAAGGCCCTGGTGCAGACCTTTCTGCTGGGACAGGAGGAGTTCAAGCGTACCCTGCAGAGTCCGGGCATGGAACAGGTGCGCCAGCGTATCATCGCCTCCTATCATCTCGATCCCCTGAGTGCCGATGAGACGGAACAGTACATCATTCACCGCCTGCAGCTGGTCGGCTGGAAGGATGACCCGGGATTCGGTGACGGTGTATTCCGCATGATCTATGAATTCACGGGCGGCGTGCCGCGTCGGATCAACGCCATGTGCGATCGCCTGATGCTGTTCGGTTGCCTGGAAGAGCTGCATCAGCTGGAGAAGGACGCAGTCCTATCGGTGATGCAGGAACTGGAGCAGGAGGTCAGCTTCGATCCCCCAGCGGACGAGGACAACACCGCTCCGCAACTCGCCTCGGTGTCTCCGATTCATTCCGCCGCCGGTGGCACGAACCAGGCGGTTGCGGCCCAGGAAGTACCTCAGACCCTGGCCCACGCGGATGAACTGGTTTACCGGATCCAGGATCTCGAAAAGGAGATCAGCAGTCTGAAAAAGACCCTGCGCAACGAACAAAAGCTGCTGCGCAAGGCGATCCTGTTGCAGATGGATCTGGACGAGTACGAGGATATCGACTGACTCCCCGTCTGCCCGGCAGGCATTCAAACCCCGCCAGGGTGTAAAAGACCCGTCACTAGTCCAATGATGGGCCGATCATGGCTTCGACCATCTCGAATCCGCGTGCCTCCAGGGCCTCCGAAATATCCTCCCAGCGGTAATCGCGGTTGTTCTCCTCAGCCTGGGCGATGATGCCGGTGGCGAACCGGTAGGCTTCGTTGCGGTCAAGATCCTGGGGAACCCGGACCAGGCGGATCTGTTCCGGTTGAGCGCTGGGTAAAACCATCAAAGTTTCGTTCATGTGTGACTCGGATCGATGCGTGTGATGTCGGTCTGATACTACTGCACTAGCGCACGGGACACTAGTGGGGCTCTGAGAGTTACTGAATTTACCGAGCGGCCCACCAGCCCCTGGGAGGTCCACATGGGTGAACAATTGACTCTGGCGGGCAAACCGGTGGGAATCAATGCGGCAGAGGTTCCGGGTCTTGATTGGAGGCCCGTTCCAGCATCATGGTGATCGCCTGCGCCTCGCAGGGCTTGGAGAACAGAAAGCCCTGGGCCTCATCGCAGCCCATTTCCCTGACGAACTGACGCTGCCGTTCGGTTTCCACCCCCTCCGCCAGAATTCTCAACCCCAGGCTTTGACCCATGCGGATCACGGAGCGGATGATGCTGCGGTCATCCTCGTCGGAATCGATGTCACGCACGAACGACTGATCGATTTTCAGAGTGGTCACGGGTAAGTGTTTGAGCCGATACAGGGACGATTCACCGGTGCCGAAGTCATCGATCGAAAGCGTGAAACCCAGGTCCACCAGTTGTCGCCAAAGCGGGTCGTCCAGGGGTTTCTCGAGCAGACCGTTCTCCGAGATTTCCAGATCGACGTGATGCGCACTGACCCCGGTGAGGGCGATGGTGCGGCAGATCTGGTCGTAGGCATCGCTGCTGTTGAAGGTGAGAGTATCGATGTTGATCGCCAGGCGGCCGGGATTCAGCCCCCGGTCCAGCCAGTCGAGCATCTGTTCGCAGGACGCATTAATCACCCAATTGGTGATGTCACGCATCACCCCGGCATCGTGGGCGACACTGAGAAACTCACTCGCATTGAGCAAGCCGCGCTGGGGATGTCGCCAGTACAGCAGGGCTTCCACACCGATGATCCGCGCGTCTTGCAGGTCGACCTTAGGCTGGTAGTGCAGGAGAAACTCCTCATTGAGCAGAGCGCTGTGCAGATCGATCTCGAGTTTGAAGCGATTGTTCTCGCGTTTTGCCATCGCCTCGGTGAAATAGTGGAATCCGTTGCGTCCCTCGCGTTTCGCCATGTACATGGCGGCATCCGCGTTTTTCAACAAGGTATTGGCATCCTTGCCGTCTTCCGGAAAGACCGCGATGCCGATACTGGTAGTGACATGCAGCACATGGGGATCCAGATGTATGGGCTGCCCCAGGAGACTGACAATCTTGCGCGCGACCCGGGCGGGGGCATTGTCCATGCGGATGTCCTCGAGCAGCACGATAAACTCGTCCCCACCCAGCCGCGCGACCTCGTCATCGGCCCGCACCGCCTGATTCAGCCGTCTCGCGATCTCCACCAGCAGCTGGTCGCCGAACAGGTGACCCAGGGTGTCGTTGATCTTCTTGAACCGGTCCAGATCGAGATACAGAAGGGCGCACCGGCTGCCGCGTCGCTCAGCATGGGCCAGGGTGTGTTCGAACATCTCGAGAAATGCCGCGCGGTTGTGCAATTGGGTAAGCGGGTCGGTGTAGGCGAGTCTGTGGAGCTGCTGCTCCTGGTGATGCTTTTCGGTGATATCGGTGAAGGTGGCGACGAAGTCGGTGACATTGCCCTGATCGTCGGTGACACTGGCGATGCGCAGATACTCGGGATAGATCTGGCCGTTTTTTCGCCGGTTCCAGATTTCTCCCTGCCACCGGCCTTCGAGGATCAGCTGTCTCCACATGCGGTTGTAGAAGGCCTTGTCGTGCTGGCCCGATCTGAGGATGTTGGGTTTCCTGCCCAGCACTTCCTCCTCGGAATAGCCGGTAATTGCGCAGAACGCGGGATTCACCGTTTCGATGCAGCCGTCCGGTCGGGTCACCATCACCCCCTCGGCCAGGGTGCTGAGCGCAACCTCGCTGCGCTGTTGTCTCTGTTTGACCTCGTACTCCCGGGTGATGTCGCGAAACAGGACCACCGAGCCGGACAATCCGCTTGCGGTCCAGAATGGGGAGCTGAGTACGCTGACCCGGATCACCCTGCCATCCTGACGGCGGAAGTGTTCATCGTCGCTCTGATACTGCTCACCTCGCAGGGTGTGTTGCAACAGCGGGTATTCGGACAGGGGCAGGGGTTTGCCGTTCGCCTGGCAGTGAAATACCTGATGCGCGGTCTGCCCGGTCAGCTGGTACTTGGCATATTCAAGGACACGGCAGGCGGCGGGATTGATGTAGAGAATCCTGCCTGATGTGTCCAGCACATACATACCTTCCGCCATGTGGTCGCTGATGGTGCGTAAGCGTTGGGTGGTCTGCAGCCAGTGGTGAAAGGCGTACAGGGCAACGATGATCAGGAAGGCGCCGAGCAGAAAAATCGTCCAATAGGAGTTTCTCAGGTGTTGAGTTGCCCGGAGCGGGGCAATGGTCAGGATGTAACCGCGTTTTTGCAGCAGGCTGTCGGGGACCACGCTAAGGTTGACCGCGTAGCAGGCCTGGGTCGGAAGACAAACCTCCCGGGACAGGTCGTTACCCAGCCTTAGGGACGACTGAACCTGGGGGTCAGCGCGCAGTCGGCGCTTCAGTTGCAGCAGGATGGTGTCTGCGAGGGCATTGTCGGCGCTGCCGATCACCCGGTAATCGGGATGGATGATTGAGTTGCGCATGCCCGGCGCAAGTGGCGAGTCGTTGTCTGCGGGAGTGCTGAATCGCTCATGGTGCAGCAGCAGTTCATAGTGAGTCTTCTGCCGGGTAGTCTCCAGCAGGGCATCTCTGAGCGCCTCGAAGGGAACGCCGTAGTCCACGGCGCCGACCACACGTCCGCCGGAGACGATAGGAAAAGAGAAGAAATAGCAGGGGCAGAGCGGGTCCAGCTCAAATTGACCGGCTTGCGGATACCCCGCGAGTACCTGTCTCAACATGGGGCGATAGGGCAGCAGGTCCTGAACCGCGCGGGCGGGCTGTGAGAGGCTCAACAGCGAGTGGCCGTTTGGCAGCACGAATTGCAGGCTGCGTACCCCCTGGTTCTTGAGTCGGGTAAAGCTGACCCGGTAATGCTCCAGGAGCTTGCTGCGCACCTGTTGCCGGCTATCCTGGCCGCCACGGGCAGCCTTTTCGAGCAGTGCCGCGGTTGGCGGCAGGTCGAAACGTTCTTCGTGAATCACGTCCAGCATGCGCCGATAGCTCTCCAGCGTGCTGTCGAAGGCGGTTCGCTGCATGCTCTCGAGCATTTGCAGGTGGTTGTCGATATCGCGCCAGTAGTTGAACAGGAGAATGGTGGCTTCAAGACCGACCAGCAGGATCAGTGAGATGAAGAATCGCAGGGTTTTCACTGACCGGTCTCCAGACCACTGGCAGCCCCGTGATACCCAGGCTCAAAGTTGGGGTTTCGCGGCGGGTGCGGGACCGGTTTGACTGGCTCAGCGAGGTGTCGCGACTGTGCCGGCCCCGGAACGGGTGGCACGTATCCTGTGCATTGATCGATTGGCGTCATCAATTCGAGAGTCCCCTTCTCTATCCATTTGATCGACGGGTTCCGATGCTTCCGGATTCGGAACGAATACCTGATTGCGTGTACCCGGTTCGCATTCAGCGAAACGGGTCGATTCTAACATGTTGCGGTTAGGCGGCTTCGAGGCTTTCGTCGAACCGCCTAAAAACAGTGAGGATTTGCCGGGTACTCCTCAAAATTGGTCTTCAGCCACCCCGAAGCTGTCCGGTGAAGCCACTCCGTCGGTATCGGAGAGGCGGATCTTGAGCGACAGGTTGTTGCGCGAGTCGGCGTGGGCCAGGGCTTCCTCGAGGGTGATCTTGTTCTCTTTGTAGAGCTTGTAGAGGGACTGGTCGAAGGTCTGCATACCGCGCTCGTTACCCTGTTCCATGACCTCTTTGATGGTATGGATATCGCCCTTCTGGATCAGTTCGGAAATATAGGTGGTGAGCAGCAGGATCTCCACCGCGGGAATCCGCTGGCCGTTGATCCCCTTGACCAGACGTTGCGAGACCACGGCTTTGAGATTCAATGAGAGGTCCATGTAGAGCTGCGCGTGGGCCGAGTCGGGGAAGAAGTTGATGATCCGGTCCAGGGCCTGGTTGGCGTTGTTGGCGTGCAGGGTCGAGAGACACAGGTGACCGGTTTCCGCATAGGCGATGGCGTGCTGCATGGTGTACATCTCGCGAATCTCACCGATCTGGATTACGTCCGGGGCTTCGCGCATGGCGTTTTTCAGGGCATTTTCATAGGACATGGTGTCCAGGCCCACCTCGCGCTGATCGACGACCGACTTCTTGTGCGTGTAGAGGTACTCGATGGGATCCTCGATGGTGAGGATGTGCCCGGTGCGGTTCTGATTACGATGCTCGATCATCGAGGCCAGGGTGGTCGACTTACCTGAACCGGTGGCGCCCACCACCAGGATCAGTCCGCGGGGCTCCATGATCAGATCCTTGAGGATGACCGGCAGATTGAGTTTCTCCACCGGGGGGATCACACCCTTGATGTAGCGAATGACCATCGCGGCATCGCCGCGCTGACGGTAGACGTTGACACGGAAGCGGCCCAGGTTGCTGATCGAGATCGCCAGGTTGCATTCAAAGGTCGATTCGTACTCCTTGATCTGGTCGTCGCTCATGATCCCGTAAGCCAGTTTGCGACACTGACCGGCCTGGAGCGGCGATGTACCGATCGGACGTGTCTCACCTTCAGCCTTCAGATGGGGGGCTGCGCCGGTACTGAAAAACAGATCGGAACCGTTCTTTTGCACCATGAGCTTGAGGTAGGGCACGATATCCATGGATGATCTCCTTCGGGGTTTGTTCTGGGCCGTATTACTGAAAGATGGATTTCATCCCACCCTATCGGCCGCTTTCTCAGAGAATGTAGCCGAAATTTCGGCGGGGCAGAACGGGGTTCCCACGCTTGCCGGGCTGTTCGGCCCGAGGCGGCGTGTTTATGCGCTCTGGCCCGGGCTGGGCGAATTGGCTCGAGCCGTTTGTTTTGTGCAATCCGTCAATTTTTCAAGCGCCCGGTGAGCCGCTCAGGAGAGGCTCTTCAACAGAGACTGTTTCTCGTCCACCCGCTCGCCGCTGAGGGCAAAACCCTTCAATTCACCCTTCTCCGAAGTGAAGCGGCAGAGGCTGCCTCGCGGCTCCGATTGCTCCTCCCAGTCCCCGCTGACGCCGGGTTCGGGGGGCAGTACCACCACCGGGTGAAGCGGAGTCTTGATCACCACGGGCATCGGTGGAAACACCACTTGCGTGGGCTGTCCGGTGAGGGTCTTTGCCAGCGCCCGGGCGGCGTGCATGATCGGCATCACATAGGGTCGATTGCGCCCATCTACCTCGGCGCAGTCGCCCAGGGCGTAAATGCGGGGATCGCCGGTCTGCAGTAGACGGTCGGTGATGATGCCCCGGTTGACCGGCAGGCCGGCTGCCTCGGCCAGACGGGTGTCGGGCCTCAGACCCACGGCGGATATCACCAGATCACAGTCCAGTTGCGAGGCATCGGTCAGAGTCAGGCGGTAGCCACTGCCCTGCCGCTGCATGATCGCGGCGGTCTGGCGCAGGTGCCATTCTGCGCCCGCAGCCTGCATGGCCTGCTGCAGGGCCTGGGCCGTGGCCTGAGGCAGCAGGGTGCTGATCGGATAGGGGTCGGGACCGACCAGGCTGACCCGGTAGCCATCTAGTAACAGGTCGTTGGCAAATTCGCAGCCGATCAGTCCCGGGCCGATGATGGCGACGTGTGCGGGGGTGTCGGGCAGGCGTTCCCGGAACCGGGCGTAATCGTCCAGGCTGTTGATCACCAGCCGGTCCTCCGCGGCGTCGCCGCGCATCGGTGGGACGATCGGCAGGGCGCCCAGGGCCAGCACAAGTCTGGAGTAGCGGTGTTCACCCTGGTCGCTGATGATCCGCTGCTCATCCGCCAGGATGCGCTGAACCCGCTGCCGGGTCAGCAGGGTCATGTCGAGGCGTTCGCGCATGCTGTGCGCGGTGGCGTTGACCAGTTCCGCCGGGCTTTTTTGCCCCGCCAGGGCGGTGGAGAGCATGGGCTTGGAATAGAAATCACCCGCGTCCGCGGTGATCAGGCTCAAGGGGACGCGGGGGTCGATGCCGCGGATCTCCCGGGCCAGGGTGTAGCCGGCCAGACCAGCGCCCAGAATCAGGATGTCATCCATTGAGCGTGGCAGTGTCCTTTGCGTGCGTGGAGTAGAAAAACGGTATCAGGCAACCATCTCCACCATTTCGAAGTCCGACTTGCTGACGCCACACTCCGGGCACTCCCAATCGTCAGGGATGTCATTCCAGCGGGTACCCGCGGCAATGCCCTCTTCGGGCAGCCCCTCAGACTCGTCGTAGATGAATCCGCACACAATACATTGAAACTTCTTCATAACCGTTCTCTTATTACATCCAATAGGTTTTTTTCAAAGATAGCCCGAGGCTTGGAGTGACTCCACCCCTGAAAGTTTGGGGAAACCGGGACGCCGATTGCGGGATGATCCCGAAGCGGATGCACTCAATCGTACTCCGAGGCGCGCCGCGCGTCCCCGCGAACCTTGTCCTCGGGATAGCGGGATTCGTTGATCGCGACCTTACGCTCCACCGCATCGATCAGATCGATGTCCAGGCGCTCCGCACAGCGGATCAGGTAGATCAGGATGTCGGCCAGTTCCAGGGCGACTTCGCCATGTTTCTCCTCGGACAGGTTCATGCTCTGCTCCGGGGTCAGCCACTGAAAGTGCTCCACCAGTTCGGCGCACTCGGCGATCATCGCCATGGCGAGATTCTTCGGAGTATGGAACTGTTCCCAGTCGCGGGCCTGGGCAAAGGCCTTGAGACGCTGATTGAGGTTGTCCAGGCTGTCTTTGGGCATGGGGATGTCCTGTGGATCGGGCCAGCCACTATGTTGCGGCGTCACGCGATCCTGATCAAGTGAGGATCGGCTGGTGTGTCACCCGCCTGGACAGGCTCAGGAAGCCGCGGCGATCAGCTCGATGGTGTTGCGGTCGGGGTCACGGCAGAACAAGGCCCGTCGCCCGGAACGGCTGAGGGTGAACGGAATCCCCGCAGCGTCGAGCCGGGCCTGAATCGCGGCCAGATCATCCACCAGAAAGGCGGTATGCCGGTCCCGGCCGCCGTGTTCCGGGCGTTCCGAGGATGCGTCGGGATTGGCCAGTTCCAGCAGATGGATCTGTTGATCTCCCAGATTCAGCCAGGCACCGGGAAACCCCAGGTCCGGTCGTTGAGAGTCGATCTCCAGTCCCAGGATGTCCTGGTAGAAGCCGAGTGCGCGCCGGGTGTCCGCGACGATTAGACTGACATGATGCAGCCGGATCATGCGCGGCCGAGCCGCTCCCGGGCTCGCCGGGTGGCCGCCCTGACCTGCTCAGGTGCAGTGCCGCCGATGTGGTTGCGCGCGGCCACCGATCCCTCCAGGGTCAGCACTTCGAACACATCCGCATCGATCTGATCCGAAAAGTTTTGCAGCTCCGGCAGGGTCATTTCGGAAAGATCCCGGTTTTCCGCCACGCCGAAGGCCACCGCCTTGCCAACGATCTCATGCGCATCGCGGAACGGGATCCCCTTACGCACCAGGTAGTCCGCCAGATCGGTGGCGGTGGCGAAACCCTGCATGGCGGCGCGGCGCATCGCCGCCTTGCGGCAGGTGATCGCGGGGATCATTGCGGCGAAGATCTTCAACGAACCCTTGAGATTGTCGACGGTGTCGAAGAGGGGTTCCTTGTCCTCCTGATTGTCCTTGTTGTAGGCCAGGGGCTGGCCCTTCATCAGGGTCAGCAGGCCAATCAGGTGGCCGTAGATGCGTCCGGTCTTGCCGCGTATCAGCTCGGGTACATCCGGGTTTTTCTTCTGTGGCATGATCGAGGAGCCGGTACAGAAGCTGTCGGACAGTTCGACGAAACCGAACTGCGCGGAAGACCAGATGATCAGCTCCTCGGAAAACCGCGACAGGTGCATCATCAGGATGCTCGCGGTGGCGCAGAATTCGATCGCGAAGTCCCGGTCGGAGACCGCGTCCAGGGAGTTCTCCGCCGGGGCGCTGAATCCCAGGAGTTGTGCGGTGAAGTGGCGATCGATGGGATAGGTGGTGCCGGCCAGGGCGGCGGCCCCGAGGGGCATCACGTTGGCCCGCCGCTGTCCATCCTCGAGCCGGGTGCGATCCCGGTCGAGCATTTCGAACCAGGCCATCAGATGGTGGCCGAAGGTGATCGGCTGGGCGGTCTGCAGGTGGGTGAAGCCGGGCAGGATGGTGTCGGCCTCCTGTTCCGCCTTGTCCAGCAGTGCGAGCTGCAGGGTACGGATCGCCTCGATCAGGCCGTTTACCTCGTCACGCAGCCACAGGCGGATGTCGGTCGCCACCTGGTCGTTGCGGGACCGTCCGGTATGCAGCTTTTTACCCGCGTAGCCGATTGCCTCGGTGAGTGCGGATTCGACGTTCATGTGTACATCTTCCAGGGCCACCGACCACTGGAACTCGCCGTTCTCGATGCGGCTGCGGATCTGTTCCAGACCACAAATGATGTCGTCCCGCTCCTGATCACTCAGGATGCCCTGCTGGGCCAGCATCCGCGCATGCGCGATCGACCCCTGGATATCGTAGCGGTACAGGCGCCGGTCGAAATCCACTGAGGCGGTAAAGGCCTCGACGAAGGCGTCGGTCGGTTCGTTGAAGCGGCCCGACCAGGGTTTTGCGGCCACGTGACTGTCGCTCATGAAGGGATGTCCTGATATCTGACGAGTGAAAAAAATTGCGCCGATTATAACAGGGGGGCGGATCGCCCGCATTGCTTACACGGCTTCTGTAAACATCATGTATAGTTTGTAAAAACAGGAGCTTATCCGGCCTATGTCAAAATCAACGCCGCACCAGGAAAATGTTCGCAACCCGCCGGAACGGAGCCGGCCCCTGTTTTTGCCCAATTTCTGCAGCGTCCGTCCGGTGTTCGCGGTGGTGGTCATCGGTGAGTTGCTGGCGATCATCCTGACCCTCGCGGCAGTGGAGCGGGTCTCCGGCTTCTGGGAACTGCTTAGCCCGGTGTCGATGCTGGTGCAGTGGGTGGGACTGGGCAGCGCCGGCCTGATATGCGCCTTGAAACGGCCCCTGGGCCGGGTCGGCAACTGGGGAGCGGGGCTCATCGCGTTTCTGATCCTCATCGGCATGACCCTAGCGGTGTGCCTGCTGGTGGTCTGGCTGGATCAGGCGCTGGGACTGGCATTTTTATCCGAGGAGAACCGTCAGGGGTTGCTGATGCGGGCCCTCGGGGTCAGCGCCATCGTCGGTATTCTGGTGCTGCACTACCTCTACCTCCAGCATCTGTGGCGACGTCAGGAGGAGGCAGAGAACAGTGCCCGGTTGCAGGCGCTCTACTCCCGTATCCGCCCGCATTTCCTGTTCAACAGTATGAACACCATCGCCAGCCTGACCCGCACGGACCCGAAACTCGCGGAGGAGGTGGTGGAAGACCTGGCGGATCTGTTCCGGGTCTCCCTGGCGGATGCCGGGCGCCCTTCGACCCTGGGCCGTGAATTGGAACTGGCGCGTCAGTATCTGAGCATCGAGCACTACCGTCTCGGTGACCGCCTGGAAGTGGTCTGGGATCTCGGGGACCTGCCGCAACAGGCGATGATTCCACCGTTGATCCTGCAGCCGTTGCTGGAGAACGCGGTCTACCACGGCATCGAACCCGCCGCGCGTGGCGGACGTATCACCGTGGCCGGTCACTACCGGCGCAAACGGATCAATCTGAGCATCCGCAACACCCTGCCGGAGGAGCACGAAACCAGCCATCGCAAGGGTAACCGGCTGGCCCTGGAGAACATCCGCGCCCGTCTGGCGGGCGTGTTCGACCTGGAAGCGAGCCTCACCGAATCGATCGTGGAGGGTGAACATCAGGTCAGGCTGGTGATCCCCCATCCCTGGTGGTGAGGTGAGCGGGTTCCCGGTTCGGCGAAAATCCACTGTCTGGGATGCACAGGATGATGGAAAATAACTTAACGGACGCGGTCGTCTGACAGGAGGCAGAGCGCTTGAAAATACTGGTGGTGGATGACGAGGTACTGGCGAGACAGCGGTTGACTTCGCTGGTGGCGGAACTGGGCGAGCCCTACCGGGTGGTGGGCGAGGCGTCCCAGGGTGAGGAGGCGCTGCAACGCTTCGCGGAAGTTGAGCCCGACCTGGTGCTGATGGACATCCGCATGCCGGGAATGGACGGTCTGGAAGCAGCGCGCCGGCTCTCACAGGCCGAACACCCACCGGCAGTGATCTTCACCACCGCCTATGAGGAACATGCCCTGGAGGCGTTTGAATCGTCCGCCCAGGATTACCTGCTCAAGCCGGTCCGGCGCGAACGTCTGAGAGAGGCCCTGATCCGCGCCCAGCGCCTCACTCGCACCCAGGTTGGGACACTGCCGGAATCCCCGGAGGTGCCGCAGATCTGCGCCAGTTTCCGGGGCGGGCTGACCACCCTCCCACTGGATCAGGTGCTCTACCTCAGGGCCGACTCCAAGTACGTGGTGGCGAGACATCGGGATGGTGAACTACTGCTGGAAGAAAGTCTCAAGGCGCTGCAGGAGCGATACTCGGAATGGTTGTTGCGAATTCACCGTAATGCGCTGGTGGTGCGGCGACACCTGCGGGGGCTCGATCGGGACCCGGACGGGGTCTGCCGGGTGGTGCTCGACGGGTGTGATGAGCGGCTCGAGGTGAGCCGGCGGCACCTGCCCGAGGTGCGTCGCATGCTCCGAGGCAACAACAACGATGCTTGAAAACCTCAAGCTGAAGCGCTATGGCCCGATACGGCTTCCGCTCTGCGCCCTGCTCATGCTGGCGCTGATCAGCGGGTCGCTCAGCGCCGAATGGGTTCCGGAACTGGATGCAGTCGCCCCGTCACTGGACGCGCAAACCTGTTTTGCCTGTCACGGCCCCGGCGGAGAGAGCATTGCCCCGGCCATACCCTCACTCGCCGGTCTGCCTCGGCGTTATCTGCTGGAGGTGATGCAGGCCTACCGTTATGGTGGGCGTTTCAGCACCGTGATGGGTCGCCTGATGACAGCTTATGATGACGCGCAGATTGAGCATCTGGCGGACTATTTCAGCCGCCAGCCCTACCCTGTGATCCGTCAGGATGTGGACTGGAATCTCCTGGCGCGGGGCAAGCAACTGCATCGGCGTTTCTGTTTCGAGTGTCATGGCGATCCAGTCAATACGCCGAAACCCGGGGTGCCGCGCCTGCACGGACGCTGGATGGACTACCTGCGCTGGACCCTGCATGACTATCTGGTGGGCATCAACCAGGGGGACGATGAGATGAGCGAAGCGCTTGCCAGGCTGGTCCGCAACCAGGGCCAGGAAGGACTTGAAGCGCTGCTGCACTACTACGGGCGGGGAAAGCCCTGAAAATTGCGCCGTACCCCGCACAGGCTATAGCATTAAGGGTTTGACGGGCTGTCAGCGAACTCTTCGACGCGCTGAAAAAACCTGCCTTACCAACCCCGAGGTCTCCAATTCATGTCACAAGTCATCCGAATCGCCACCCGTAAATCGCCGCTCGCCCTGTGGCAGGCGGAGCATGTCGCTGCAGCGCTGAAGGCGGCCCATCAGGGATTGCAGGTGGAGATTCACGGCATGAGCACCCAGGGGGACAAGATTCTCGATACCCCGCTGGCCAAGATCGGCGGCAAGGGGCTGTTCATCAAGGAATTGGAACAGGGGATTCTGGACGGTCAGGCCGATATCGCGGTGCACTCCATGAAGGACGTGCCGGTGGAACTGCCCGAAGGCCTGCACCTGGCGGTAATCATGTCCCGCGAGGATCCCCGGGACGCGTTTGTCTCGAACCGTTTTAAATCCCTCCAGGAACTGCCCGAGGGGGCCTGTGTCGGCACCTCCAGCCTGCGCCGCCAGAGCCAGTTGGCGGAACAGCGTCCCGATCTGCAGATCAAGTCGCTGCGCGGCAATGTGAACACCCGCCTGGCGAAGCTCGACGCGGGGGATTACGACGCCATCATACTGGCCGCCGCGGGATTGATCCGGCTCGGTTTCGAATCCCGGATCACCGCCCTGATCGGTCCGGAACAGAGCCTGCCGGCGATCGGTCAGGGGGCGGTGGGTATCGAATGCCGGACCGACGATGAGACCGTGAATCGGCTCATCGCGCCGTTGCATGACGAGGAAACCGCGGCCTGTGTGATTGCCGAGCGGGCCATGAACGCACGCCTCAACGGCGGCTGCCAGGTGCCGATCGCCGGATATGCGATGCTCGAGTCCGGCCATCTATGGCTGCGCGGCCTGGTCGGAGAGCCGGATGGTTCGCGGGTCATCCGTGGCGAAGTGGAGGGTACCCCGGAAGAGGCCCAGGCGATGGGCACGGGACTCGCGGAGCGACTTCTGGAGTGGGGTGCCGACGGCATCCTCGCTGCGCTCTACGAGGAACATTGAGCCTGCGGCTGGGTGTCGGGGCCGAGTCAGAACCGGGGTGCTTAACGGATGGGGCCGACCGATGTTTTCAGCCTGGAATACCCGTTATGGCGCTGGATATGTGGCAATTCCGAGGCCTGCCCACTGTCCCGGGAGGGGGGTTGAAGCCCCGTGCAAGACTGCGATCTGACTGATATCGGGGTGCTGGTGACCCGTGCGGCCCATCAGGCCGGGGGACTCGTTCGGCTGATTGAACAGCAGCGGGGCCGGGCCCTGGTGTGGCCGGCCCTGGAAATTCGAGAGACCCGGGATCCGGACTCGGCGGAGGCGCGACTGGGTCGTTCCTGGGACCTGATGATTTTCGTCAGTCCCAATGCGGTGGATTTCGCCACACGGCGAATCCGTCCTGAAGACTGGGAAACCCGCGCAGTGGCGGCGGTGGGCGCCTCCACCGCCCGCGCCCTGGAACAGATCGGTCGGCCGGTGGACTGGCTGCCGGAGCAGGGTTATGACAGCGAAGGCCTGTTATCATTGGCGCAACTGGCGCAGCCAAAGGGACAGCGCATCCTCATTGTGCGCGGTGAAGGGGGGCGCGCGCTGCTGGGAGACACCCTGGCAGAACGGGGCGCCCGGATCAGCTATGCCGAGGTGTACCGGCGGGTGCGCCCGGAGACCCCGCCTGAACCGCTGCTGAGACGCTGGCCCGAGGAGGTGCAAGTGGTTACCGTGACCAGTCTCGAGGTGTTGCGCAACCTGGTTGCTATGCTTGGAGAGCCAGGTTGGTTATTGTTATCCCGAACCCCGCTGGTGGTGATCAGTGAGCGCATGCGCGAGGTGGCCAGGGAGCAGGGTTTTACCCAGGTGATACTGGCGGACGGGGCGGATGACCGCTCAATGGTCCGAACGATCTGTGAATGGAAGCTGCAGCAGCCGTGACCTCTGACGGCGGGTTGTGAAGACTACGAGATGGCATGAGAAATCAATGAACGATCAACAGCAAGCGGAACGGGACGGCTTTGGCTCTGACGAGGAGCGGCTGGACGCGATCGAAGGCGAGGTGGAGGTTCTGGAGTCCGGATCCCGGCGGCGCAGACCGGGCCGGTTGCCCGTGGTGCTGGCTTCGTTGGCGATTCTCATCGTGATCGGAGCGCTGGTACTGGGATATCGCTACTGGGTCGACGTGAAACAAAACCTGACCCGCCTCGACCAATCCCTGGCCCAGGCCAATCAGCAGCAACAGGCGCTGGCCGCCAAGTTGCAGCAGGCGCGTGAAAATGCCGAACGTCAGCAGCAGGAGATCGCCGCCCAGCGGGAGGAACTGAAACAGCAGGCGGAACGCATCCTCGAAGAGAAAGAGGCTTCGAAACAACAGGGCACCCAGTTGTACCGTTCCCTCACCGATCTGCAGACCCGGCTGGGGGCCAGCGAGGGCCAGTGGCGGGTGGCCGAGGCGGAGTACCTGATCCGGGTCGCCAACCACCGGCTCAACCTGATGGGTGATCCGCTGACCGCGCGGGAGGCCCTGAAATCCGCGGATGAGCGGCTGACCGCGACCGCAGATCCCGCCTGGACCAGTGTGCGTGAGGTGCTGGCGCGTGAGATGACCCAGCTCAAGGCTGTTCCGCTGGTGGACAGTGCCGGGATCAGCGCCGAGTTGACCGCACTGTCGGGACAGGTCGATCAACTGCCCCTGCTGGAAGATGGTGTGGTGCGTTTGCCGGCAGCCGGGGAGACGCAGGCGGTATCCGCACCAGCGGGCGATGAGGCCCCCCAGACCGATCTGGCGCGGATCCTCGACGACTTCTGGCAGGGATTCAAATCCATGATGGTGGTGCGGCATCATGACCGCCCGGTCACCGCGATGCTGCCCCCGGAACAGCGCTATTTCCTGTTGCAGAACCTGAAGCTCAAGCTGGAAACCGCCAAGGCGGCTCTGATGGGGCGCAACCCGGAGCTCTACCGGGCCAACCTGGACGCCGCGGTAGCGTGGGTGAATGACTATTTCCAACCCGGCGATCCCCGGGTGCAGGGTTTCATCGCTCAGTTGCAGGCACTGGCCGGTCGCGACGTGGCCCCGACGCTGCCGGATATCTCTGCCTCCCTGCGGGCGTTGCAGGCCAAGCGTGAGGCGCTGAGCATGGAGGCGACCCAGTGAGAACCCTGATCGCTGCGTTCCTTGCCCTGCTGGCCGCTGTGCTGATCACCCTGTGGGTCAAGCAGGACAACGGCTATGTACTGATCGGTTATGGCCAATGGACCGTGGAGGGGAGCCTCGCACTGTTCGTCCTCGCCGGCCTGGCCCTGTTCCTGTTGCTTTACGTGATGATCCGGGTGCTGTCGCGCATATGGAGCACCCCGGAACGGCTCAAGTCCTGGCGTCAGAAACGCCGTGGCCAGCGGGCCCGTCAGGCCCTTACGCGGGGCCTGCTGGAGATGGCGGAGGGGCGTTGGAAAGTCGCCGAGCGCCACCTGACACGCTATGCCGGCCAATCCGAAACTCCGTTGCTCAACTACCTGGCGGCGGCCCGTGCGGCGCAGTTGCAGGGTGAACACGAGCGCCGTGATGACTACCTGCACCTGGCCCATGAAAGCATGCCCTCGGCGGATGTGGCAGTGGGCCTGACCCAGGCGGAACTGCAACTCGCCCACCAGCAGTACGAGCAGGCGCTGGCCACCCTGATGCATGTGCGCACACTGTCCCCCAAGCACGACTATGTGATGAAGCTGTTGAAAAAGCTCTACGAGAACCTGGGGGAATGGCAGAAACTCGAAGAGATGCTGCCGGACCTGAAGCGTCGCAAGGTGATCAGCGAGGCGGAACTGCAAAACCTGGAAACCCGGGTGCACCGGGAACGTCTCAAGCAGGAGTCCCCGCAACTCGAGCAACTGGTCGGCTATTGGCAAAGCATGCCCAGGAACGTACGTCAGTACCGTGAGATCCTGCTCGACTACGCCCGATACCTGATTGCCCTGGATGCCGGTTCCCGGGTGGAGCCGCTGATCGTGGGGGCGCTGCAGCGGGAGTGGAGTTCGGAACTGGTGGCGGTCTACGGTCGCATCGAGCTGGCCGATCCGTCCCATCAGCTGGGAACGGCCGAGACCTGGCTGGCCAAGCATCCCGAGGATCCGGTGCTGCTACTCACCCTCGCACGCCTGTCGTTGCAGAACAAACTTTGGGGCAAGGCCCGCAGTTACCTGGAAGCGAGCATCGCCATCAGCCCCAGTGCGGAATCCTATCAGCAGCTGGGACTGCTGCTGGAGCGCCTGGGCGAGAATGACAGGGCGATGCAGTGCTTTCGCGCCGGACTCAGTCTGGATCACGAGGAGCCGCAAAAGATTCTGCCGCCGATTCAGTCACGTGCGACATTGACCCAGAGCCGGGAGCCCCTGCTGCCTCCGTCCCTGGCCGAGAACATCTGAACAGAGAGGTTCAACAGCACCCGGCTGGCTTTAGAGTTTCGGGAGTCCGTGAAGCAACATGGCCGAGAAGAAAATAGAAAAACAGCAGCTCTGCATCGGTCTGTACGTCCACCTGGACCTGCCCTGGATGGATCATCCCTTCCTCACCAGCAGCTTCAAGATCCGCTCGGAAAAGCAACTCAAAACCCTGCGAGGCATGAAGCTCCCCAACCTGAGTTACGATCCGCAGAAGAGCGATACCCAACCGCTGCCGCCCACCACGGTGGCGCCGGTGGAGGAGCCGGCCAAACTGCCCGCGGATGATCCCCTGTGGGTAGAGAAACGCAAACGCATCAAGGTGCTCAAGGCGCGTCGCAGCAAACTGAACCAGTCGGCGGGGAAATACGAAAAGTCCGTCGAGTCGACCCGCAAGCTGATGAAGGTCCTGTTCTCCGATCCCGAGCAGGCGGTACACATGGCGGACGAGGTGATCGGCGATATGGTCAACAACCTGACCAAAGACACCGATGTGACAATGCAGCTGGTCAACCTCAAAACCAAGAGTGAGAGCAGTTATTATCATTCACTCAATGTCACCGCGCTGTCACTCGTGCTGGGTCGTAAGCTGGGTCTGAGTCCCGAACAGCTGCATGTGCTGGGTATCGGCGCTCTGTTCCACGATCTCGGCCACCAGCAGATACCGGGTCGCATCCTGTTCAAAAAGAGTCCGTTGACACCCCCCGAGGTGAAGGTCTACCAGCGGCATGCGCAACTCGGCGTCGAGATGGCGCGCAAGATCGGTGCCCTGCCCGAGGCGGCGATAGTCATCATTGGCCAGCATCACGAACGGCTGGATGGCAGCGGCTATCCCAAGGGACTGAAGCAGCAGGTGGGCATGCTGTCACGCATTGTGGCGATCGTCGATCACTATGACGAGCTGTGCAATCATGTGAATCCGGAGTTGTCGATGTCGCCTTACGAGGCGGTTTCGCGCATGTACAGCATGGAACTCAAGCAATTCGACAAGGACATTCTCACCACCTTCATTGCCAATTTGGGGGTCTATCCGCCGGGTACCGTGGTGAGGCTCTCTGACCAGCGGATTGCGGTGGTGGTCACGATCAACGCCAAGGAACTGTTGAAGCCCAACGTACTGGTGTATGAACCGGAGATTCCCAAAGAGGAGGCTCTGATCCTCGACCTGGCAGAGGAGGATCTGAGTATTGAAGAAAGCTGCCGTCGCTCGGACCTCACCCCAGCGGTACTGAACTACCTCAACCTGTCCGAGTATGTCACCTACTTCTTCGATCACGTGTCCGACCTGGAAGGCGGACAGCCCTGAATATTGCCACTCATCGGTCGTGAGGTCGGCTTCCACCATGGCTGGGCGAATCTGAACCATCAGGAACACCATCAATCTCTCCCGCTGATACCTCCTCTCCCCGGCCCTCTCCCGCAAGGGGAGTGGGCGTGTTCCTGGCTAGGGTTTGAGTTGATTCGTGGTTCTTTTCATTCTGCGGGATTCACTCGTTCCCACGCTCTGCGTGGGAATGCCTATCGATGTCACGCTGCAGTGCCCCAACCTGTTAGGCATGAGTAAGCCTGGGTCTGCGTTCCCACGCAGAGCGTGAAAACGAGGCTGGTAATAACTTGTCCGATGGGGCGAAACCGGCAGAATACGCGATGATCACGAACCCAATCATTGATTTCGCGCTTTTGGCGCTATACCCGCAATGCCATGACGATCGCCAGGGTTTGCTCTGCCCGGCCTGTTCTATAGTTCCGGTAACACGGTCAGCCACCAGCCCGTTGAAGCACCAAACCGGAGTCGAGTGTGATGAAAGCCATAGCCTGGACCGGATACGGGTCAACCGATGTCCTGCAACTCGTGGAGATGCCGCGCCCCGAGCCGGGTGATCAGGAGGTCCTGATCCGGGTGATGGCCAGTGATGTCACGGCGGGTGACGCGAGGCTCAGGGGCTTGAATGTACCGCCCGGTTTTGCTCTGCCGACCCGCTTGATGTTCGGGCTTCTGCGTCCGAGAAAACGCGTGCCGGGGATGGACTTCGCCGGTGTCGTGGAGGCGGTGGGCCGCTCGGTGTCGGCTTTTCAGCCGGGTGATGCTCTGTTCGGTACAGCCGGTACGCACTTTGGTGCGCATGCGCAGTATCTGTGTCTGCCGCAGCAGGCGGTGATGTATCGCATACCGGACGGAGTTGGTTTCCAGGAGGCGGTGGCGAGCCTGTTCGGCGGAATGACCGCACTGCATTTCCTCGAGGCGAGGGCGCGCCTGTCGCAAGGCCAGTCGATATTGATCAACGGGGCCTCCGGCGGGGTCGGCAGTGCCGCAGTGCAGATCGCAAAACACCTGCAGGCCGAGGTGACCGGCGTCTGTAGTACCGCAAATCTGGAGCTTGTGACGTCCCTGGGTGCAGACCGGGTCATCGACTACTCGCTGGGTAGCGTGTTCGACGATGCCAGCGACTACGACTTCATCATGGACCTGGCCGGGACCATTCTGCCGCAGATCGCATACGCGCATCTGAAACCCAAGGGAAGATTCATCGCGGTCAACACGGGATTGTTGACCGAGATACGTGCTTTGGTCGATTCACGTTTGATCGCGGGCGTGGCGGAAGAGCGGACGGATTATCTCGAGCGGCTGGCTGAACTGATTGCGGACGCTACCCTGAAACCGGTGATCGATCGGGTCTACCCCCTGGAACAGGTCGCAGAGGCGCATCGCTATGTAGACCTGGGACACAAGAAAGGCAGCGTGGTGATTCAGATCGACTAATCCTGGCGCGTGGAGTCTGACCCGGCAGGCTACCGGGATGAGCTGATCAGGTGCGCCGGTTAGTCTGTTCAGGCCAGCAGGTTTCCGGCTCCGACAAACATCAACAGGAGGGCGCTGAGCTTCTCGATACCCGGGCGCCAGTTCTGCAGGCGTTGCCGCAAACCACTGCCCAGGTGGGCGAACAGGGTCCCGTAGAGGAGTGAGGGTATGCTGATCGCAGCGACTCCGAATCCGAGCCCCAGGAGCATTCCATGACCGATGTCACCCAAGGTCGCGGCGGACACCAGTACCGCGGAAAGGGGACCGCAGGGTGCGAGGGCCATCGCCATACCCATGAGGTAGAGTCCCCCCGGCAGTAGCGGTGCAGTCTGGACGCTGACGCTGATCTGGTCGATGCCCACCCTGGGCGCAGGGCTGCAGGCGGATGGTTGCGTGACCCGGGCATTACCCGGGTGGCACCTGGATCCTTGCGCCCCTCCGGTGCCGCGCAGCAGCAGGGCCAGGCCCACCAGCAGGGCGCCGCCGCCCGTGAGCGGGCGGATCCAGTCCGCGGCGAAGCCCTCCTCGAGCACCTGACCGAGTCCGCCCGCCAGCCCTGCGTATCCCACATATACCGTGAGTCGTCCCAGGGAAAATGGCAACAGGGTCCGCCAGGACTGGCGCATGCCGCCTTCCCGGGAGAGAAACACCGGTGCCAGGTAGGGCAGGCAGGTCAGGGTGCAGGCCCCCAGGCCGAACACCAGACCCAGTCCCATAGCCATGGGCAGGGACAGCAGGGTCGGTAGCTGTGGAATGATGGGTGGCAGGCTGCCGATCTCCATCAGCTGTCCGCCTCCTGCTCCGCGAGGTATTCACTGCGTGCGAGGATCGCCGCGCCGAATGCGGTGGTGGTCTGGGGATGTTCCGGAACCACCAGTTCCCGCTGCAGTTCGTCCTCGATGGCTGACACCAGGCCTCGGTTGAGGGCCGGTCCGCCGTCGAAATAGATCCGCTCCTCGATACCGACTCGCTTGGCCAGGCGTACGGTGCGCTTTGCGATGGAGTAGTGGATGCCTGCCACGATAGCCCCCTTGCCGTGACCGTTGGCGAGCAGGCCGATGATTTCGGATTCCGCGAACACGGTGCAGGTGCTGTTGATCGATAGCGGGGCGGATTCCGCGTTGAAGTGGTAGTCCCCGAGTTCTTCCAGATCGATCTCCAGGTTGCGCGCCGCCACGTCAAGGAAGCGGCCGGTGCCCGCGGCGCACTTGTCGTTCATCGCGAAGTTGGCCACGTGCCCCTGCGGATCGATCTGGATGGCCTTGGAGTCCTGACCGCCGATGTTGATGATCGTGCGCACCCCGCCGAATCGCTTGCCGGCTTGGTGGGCGCCGATGGCGTTGGCGGTGATCTCGCTGATGGAGTCGTCCGCCTCCTTGTACAGCTTGCGCCCGTAACCGGTGGCGATCAGGTAGCGGACTGCCTCTGCGGGGATCTTTAGATCGCCGAGCAGCCGCGCCAGGGCCTCCTTGGCGTTCTTGTGGAACAGGCTGCCCGAGGCGGTCACATGGGTGCCCGCAAGGGTGCCTGTGTCATCCACCAGGGCCACCTTGATGGCGGTGGAACCGATATCGATACCAGCAAAATAACTCATGAGCGTTTACGTTTTCTCGCCTTTATGGATTCCAGGAAGGCCTCGATACGGGTGGAGAGCTGGCCCATGTCGTCCGGGCTGTAGTCGGTCTCCACGTAGAGCATGGGGATGCCTTCGTCACTCAGTGTTTTTGCAACACTGCGCTGTTCCATCTCGTAGACCTGACAGCCGGCGAAGGCCTGGTAGACCACCCCGTCGGCATTGAAACTCTCGGCCAGTTCCAGCAGTCGCCGGCGCCGGTCCAGATTGTTGGTGAAGATCGGACAGGTGCAGGGTTTCAGGTGGCGGTCGGCCAGTGCATCCACCATGTCATGGAGCCGCCACTCGTCCACCACGCTCATGTCATAGAGCATGCGGTTGGCAGAGCAGGTTTCGTCCGCCACCACTACGCCCCCCGCCTCTTCGATCAACAGGGGAAGTTTCAGGTTGGGAAAGATCGGTGGCGAACCGGTGAAGAGAATGCGCGGCGCCTTGCGCTGAGCCGCCTGGAAGCCTTCCGATTCACGTGCCCGGAGTTCCTCGTTGAGTCGTTCCACCGCCTCGGTCCAGGGCTCGATGTCATCGAAGAAATAGGCGTTGGTGACGAGAAACGCATCCTTGCCGAGAAACACCGCCGGGCTGTTCTTACGCAGCTTGTGCAGGGTACGGAAGGCCTGCTGGGCCCGCGCGGTCTTGACCATCGCCGCCTTGAGACCTGTGCGGGTGAGTTTTTTACCGGTGAGTTTGCTCAGGCGCAGGCCGAAATTCCTCACCGAACGTTGCCAGTAGAGCCGCGCCTCTTCACTGTCCTTACCGGGCGGCAGTTCCAGGTCATAGACGTTGTAACCCATCTCCTGCACCATCGCGCTGGCTTTTTTCTTCTGATCGCAGGTGGTGGGATTGACTACCAGTTCGGGACGTCCGCCGCCGGGGATCGAATCGTCCGCGCTCAGTACGCCCAGGGTCGCCTTCACCAGGGAGCAGGACTTGGCGGGCATGAAATCGCTGCCGGCCTGGTCGAAATGATAGGAGCCGTTACATAACCTCACGGGTTTGGCGCCGACTGCGTAGATCAATTCCTCAGGTGCGTGAATGCAGGTTGTGCCGACCAGGGTGCCCTCCCGCTGCAGGGATTCACCGCGACAGTAGACCCGGCGGAACAGGTCATAGAAGTAGTCCATGGCCTTCGGGTTGTCATCGAACTTGTCGGTGATCTGGTCCAGGGTCTGTTCCGCCTCCCGGGCCTGCCGGGTGTGTTGAAAGGCGCAGGGTTCAGTGTGGGTGTTCGGGCTGTTCACAGGAGTTACCTTGGTTCATACGCTTGTTGAATCCCGCCTCGGTGGCTTCGAAGACCGGGAGTCCGGCGAAGGTGACCTTGAGCGCGCCCTCTTCCGGGCAGGCCGCGACGCACTTGAAGCAGAGGATGCAGTCGTCCTGCATGATGCGTGGGTTTTCGATGTCGTCGGCGATTTCCCGGATCTGCATGTCACAGACCCGGTAACAGTCGCCACAGCGGGTGCACTTGTCCCCGTCCTTGCGCAGATTCAGCAGTGCGGGTTTGGAGAACAGGTAGTGCAGGGCGCTCATCGGGCAGAAGAAACAGAAAAAACGCTTCTTGATGAACGCGCCGGTGAAGAACAGACCGGTGATCAGCATCCCCAGCGCGGTCATGACCATGGCGGTCTTGCTGGAGAAGTCGATGGTCAACTGGGAGGTGTCCCCGGTGAACAGGGGCAGGATCATGCGCCCCGGGCAGATGTCGCAGAAGGGGGTGCCGAGACTGTGGGGCAGGTACCCGCCGCCGATTCCCAGGGGGATCAGCAGGGTCAGGGCGAGCAGCAGGTACTTGATGGTGCTGAGGCTGCGGAACTGGGGTTTGCTGTAGCGACCGCTGCGGATGCCCAGACGGCTGCGCAGGCTGCTGATCCAGTCCTGGATCGTGCCCAGAGGACAGGCGTAGCCGCACCAGGCCTTGTTGAGCACGATGAACCACAGGGCAAAGCTGAGAAAGGCGGTGAGCACGCCCAGCCCGGCCCAGCCGAACAGGGCAGACCAGCGGGTCCCCATCAGGTGCTGCAGTGGCATCAGAAAACACACCCCTCCGCGACCGTCCTGGTTGAAGGCGCAGGAGAAGGTGGGCAGGCTGTTGCCCAGGTTGATCGCCAGATAGCCGCCGTAGACGAACAGGGCGAAAAAACCCATCTGCAGCCAGAAGCGGAAGCGTTTCAGGTCGACGTTGTTGATCGCGGTGCGCAGCTTACTCATCAAAACGGATCTCCCGGTAGGGACGGCTGCGCCGGCGGCGATAAAAGAAGGTCCCGCCCGCTGTCAGGAACAGCGCCCCGAGGCCGTAGGAGAGACCATGAGCGTAGGACTCATAGTCCGCCTCGGAGGGATAGTACTGACCGGTGAAACTGGCCAGGTAACGGGTGCCCCGATAGGCTGTCCCCTCCCACTCGCCGCTGTCCTCGGTGGCCTCGTACACGGCCTGCACCAGGTAGGCTTGCGCGTGGCGCTTGTTGAACTCCGTCCACTGCGGGTAATAGTCGCGAATCATGGTGAATTCGGCATGTCCCCGGTCGTCACTCAGGGTCGACTTGCTCCAGCCCTGACCGCTGGTCAGGGTGACCTTGGCGCCGCCCAGAGGCTCACCCCCGCGCAGGATGCGAAAGCGGATCGGGTCGCCGTAACCGGTACGGGTGTGAAAATTCTCTTTCGTCTGGCGTTCACGCACGATCTCCAACGGCATCGCCGGGTTGTAACGTGCGGGCATCTTCTCCTCCACATGATCGTGGCCTTCCCGACAACTGTGTTTCAGGACCTCCGTCTTGGCGATGCTGACCTGTCGCTGGCCGTCTTCGATCCGTGCCTGCTTCAGGTATGCGTTGTAGAAGCCTTCGTCGGGCATGGGGAAGACCGCCTCCAGACCCTGGTTCAGTTGAGCCTGTAAAGGAATCTCGCTGAACTGCCCCTGGGCGTCGAGCAGTTGCAGGCTTGCTGCGCCCTCCCAGGTCTGCGTGTAGGTGCTTTGTCCGGGTGAATCGCCCTGGCGGACCCAGAGATGTTTGTAGTAGGTGCCCCGGCGGATCTCCACCGGTCCGCCATGGCTGCTGCGCATCCCCCGGTTGCCCTGGGGTGCGTGATCCGAAAGCCAGATCGGGGCGGTGGATGCCACGGCCCGAAGGGCAAGCAGCAGACCACACAGACCCGCTAACGGGGCCGTTCGTTTGATTGGATTCATAAGCGATTGCACTCCGGGCCGTGCATCCCGGGTTGCATTCCGGGACTGTGCAGTTGGATGGATGTCCGTACCGCATGACCGATAGCAATTATGGGGCCAGTATTTTATTTGTTTTATATCAGCAGCTTATGGGGGTGCAGGTTGCTGGGGTGCGGGATATGGCTGGATGAATGAGGCAAATGATGCAGCCGGCCAGGCCTGAGCGCCGGGCCAGCCACCCTGATAGGAAGGGGTATCGGGTCAGCGCGAGGCCTGTTGGGTGCGTTTGCGGATCTGCGTAACCTGTTCGAAGCCGATGCCCCAGTTGTCGGTATTGACCTCATCGATGACCACGAAGGTGGTGGCGGGGTCCTTCCCCAGCACATCCACGAGCAGTTGTGTCGCACCTTGGATCAATTGCAGTTTTTGTTCCTGGGTGACGCCTTCATCGGTGACCTTGATATTTACGTAGGGCATGTCGTGGGTCCTCTGGTGGGTGATCGGTTACGGTCGGCGCCGCTTTCGGATCAAGTCTAACGGTCAGGCGTCATCCTCGCGATAAACGGCGACCGCCAGTGACCCGTCGGCAGCGCTGCTGATGCTGAAGGAAATGGGTCGGCAGCAGACCTGGCAGTCCTCGATGTAACGCTGCCCAATTTCCTCGGCATCGATGAGTACCTCCAGGGTTTCACCGCAGTAAGGGCAGTAAATTGTGTGTTCGTCGAGGGAATCCATGGCGTGGGGTGGCGTGGTTGGCATATAAACAGGATAACCTGCTGCACATCCTGATACATAGCAGGGGTATTCGCAGTGCTCATGGTGTGTCGATACCCGCCTATCCCTGGTCCTTTTCCGCAAGGGGAAGGAGACGCTTTTTTCACCCTAACCCGACCTGCCCGATGTAAGGTCCCAAGTGATGCTTGCATTCAGTAACCGGCTTGAAACATGATCAGCCTATCATTCACTGACCCGCGTTGATGGCCGGCCCTGCCTCTGATCGGCCGCTCACTGAGATAAACATGTACAACGACAGTTCCAACAGCGGCCTCGTGCCATTCAGAATGTGTTCCGCCACGGTGTCTTTCGATCAGTTCACTGCAGGTTGGACCTTGGCTCGCTTCGAGGGCACGCCTGAGCCAAAGCCCAGGATCTTCGAGCAGTGGATCGATTTCGCCACTCCCTTTTCCAATGTACCGCTGGTGCAGCCGGGTCTGGTTGGCTTCGACATCGACAACCGGGACACGGCCCGATTAAAGGTCCGGGCGGAACGCATCACCGCCAACGGTTTTATGCTGGTGATCGAGACCTGGTGCCATACCCGGGTGTATGGGGCGGACGTGAGCTGGCTGGCGATCGGTACCTGAACCCGACGCTTCAGATGGACACGGGATTGGGGGAGAGCTCGAGCAGCCTGAGCACCCGCTCCAGGTCCCGGTAATCGGTGATTGCCGGGGAGTGGTCGAGCCGGTTGCCGACCAGGACGAAGTCGTATTCCAGCGCCTGTGCCGCGCGCGCGTCCCAGGGGCCATCACCGAAATAGGTCTTGCGCGAAGCTTTCTGGATACCGCTGAGGCGCTCCGCATGCCGCATGATCTCGATCCGGTCGTAGTGATGCGAGGATGAGGCCAGGGGAATGCCCTGGGTGATGAAGCCAGCCGCATCCAGCTTGAGCCGGGCCGTTTCGCTCCAGCCGCCGGTGGCCAGGGCCAGGCTGACATCATCGCGCTGGCGCAAGGTTTCGAACAGTTCGCGGGCGCCGGGCACAGGCTGCATCGGCTCGGATCTCAGGTGGGCTGTGATGCGTTCTGTGAACTGCTGACGGATTCGCCGGATGATCAACTCATGCGGGGTCTGTATCTCCTGCTCTTCCAGTATCTGGCGCAGGATGCCGGTATCGCTGACATGCCGGTAGTGATGCCAGTCGGTATCGATCTCGATGTCCAGTACCTCCCGTACCGCGTCCTGAAAGCACTCGGCATCGAAATCGTAGGATTCGACCAGGGTGCCGTCGATGTCGAACATCACCAGTTGTCGGGTTTCGAAAGTCTGTGACATGTCTGCGACTGCTGCGGGCTGGCTCAGTCGGAACGCCGGTCGTCCCGCCGGGGCAGTGCATCGTAGCTCGGCAGGCAGGCGGGGTCGGTGTGCCAGATCGCGCGGGATGCGAACAACACATTCTGGGTGGGGCGGATACCCGGATCCTCATCCAGGCTGCCGGCGGGTATCACCACGGCCCGGCCCGACTGGGTCAGCCAGGGCAGGGACGAGCCGCAGACCTTGCAGAAACCGGTGGCGAAATGTTTCGCCGAAGCCAGTTCGTAACGGCCCACCGATGCCTCTCCCCGCAGCCAGCGGAATTGCTCCGGGGCCACGATCAGATTGGCGGAAAAGGCCCCGCCTCCGGTTTTACGGCAGCGGGAGCAGTGGCAGTACTGGAACACTCCCTGGTGGCCACTGATGGCGTAGCCCACCGCGCTGAACAGGCAGCTGCCGGTTACCTCTTGGTTGTCCGCCATGCTCGTCTCCCGGGTTGAGCCAATGGTCCTTGAGAATAACGGAAAGTCAGCGCCAGTGACATCCCAGGCGGAATAGAGTCCATTGATCCCATGGGGGAATGCCGGGTGCGGGTTGACAGGCCGGGCGCCGGGCGTTTATTTTGACACCACACTAACCCATACGGTGATTTCATGAACCCGTCCACCCACTGCCCGCCCAAGGTTCCAGTACGGCCCGTCGTCGTGGTAGTAGGTGTACGCATGTACGCACCGTAACGGGTAGGAGTCAAGCATCCAACAACCCCCGACCGGTGCGAACCGGCGGGGGTTTTCTCGTTTCAGCCCCCGCCGATAGACCGGTCGATCGAAGTTCAGGAGATCGATCCGATGATCAGACGTACAGGTGCCGAGCTCACCATCGAGCTGTTACAGCGGCAGGGCATAAGCCAGCTTGCCGGTATTCCCGGTGGGGCCAATCTACCCCTTTATGACGCCCTGAGCCGCAGCGCCATCCGGCATGTGCTGGCCCGGCATGAGCAGGGCGCCGGGTTCATTGCCCAGGGCATGGCCCGGACCACGGGTAGCCCGGCGGTCTGCTTTGCCACCTCGGGTCCCGGGGCGACCAACGTGCTGACCGCCCTTGCTGATGCCTACCTCGACTCGATTCCGGTGATCTGTATCACCGGTCAGGTGCCTCTGCCGATGATCGGCACCGATGCCTTTCAGGAGGTCGACATCTATGGCATGAGTCTGCCGGTCACCAAGCACAATTTTCTGGTGCGCCGGATCGAGGACCTGCTCGAGGTCATCCCGGAAGCCTTCCGCATTGCCGCTTCCGGGCGGCCGGGGCCGGTGCTGATCGACATCCCCAAGGATGTGCAACAGGCGACACTCGAATTCGCGTCCTGGCCGGAACCCGGAACCGCGGACCCTGTGCAGTCCGCCCCCCAGGATGTGCTCGAGCGGGCGCACGGCCTGCTGGCTTCCGCGCAACGTCCAATCCTCTATCTCGGTGGCGGAGTGATTCATGCCGGCGCCTCGGAAATGGCCCGGCAGCTTGCGGAACGTTGCGACCTGCCGACGGTGATGACCCTGATGGCCCTCGGTGTGCTGCCGGACGGACACCCCCTGTCCCTGGGCATGCTGGGGATGCACGGTGCGGCGGCGACCAATCATGCGCTGCATCGGAGTGACCTGCTGATCGCCCTCGGGGCGCGCTTCGATGACCGGGCCACCGGGCGGCTGGGCGAATTCTGTCCCGATGCTCAGGTGATTCACCTGGACATCGATGCCAGCGAGATCCACAAGCTGCGGCGTGCGGATGTACCGCTGCGCGGAGACCTGGGTGCGACACTGGAAAAGTTGCTCGGGCAGGTCAGGCCGCAGCGTCGGGAGTCCTGGCGGGAGGAGATCGCCAGCTTACGTCATCGCTATCCGGAGCCGCTCTGGGGCGCGTCCCTGGAGCGGCCCCAGGATCTGATCAGGCGTGTCGGCCAGGAGATGGGGCCCGATGCCGTGGTGGTTACCGATGTGGGGCAGCACCAGATGTGGACCGCACAGGTCTACCCCTTCAGCCGACCCCGCCAGTGGCTGACCTCCGGTGGGCTGGGAACCATGGGCTTCGGTCTGCCGGCGGCCATCGGCGCGGCACTTGCGGAGCCACAGCGGCCGGTGGTCTGTTTTTCGGGGGACGGCAGTATTCTGATGAACATCCAGGAACTGGCCACCGCCACAGAATGCAAGCTCAACATCAAGCTGGTGCTGTTGAACAACCAGGCGCTGGGACTGGTGCGCCAGCAACAGGATCTGTTTTATGCGGGCAACCGGTTTGCCTCGGGGTTCGACGGGGAGGTGCGGTTCTGCGACATCGCCAGGGGCTTTGGCTGGTCGACCTTGGACCTGGCTGAAACCGGCAGCGATCCGCACCGCCTGGCTGAAGCCCTGGCGAAACCGGGGCCCCAATTCATCCACGTGCCGATAAATGGCGAAGAACGGGTCTACCCCATGGTGCCGCCGGGCGGGGCCAATCACCAGATGCTGACAGGAGAGGAACATGAATGCGAATAACCGGATCCCAGATCACCAGGCCGTTCTGGAGCTGACGGTCAACAACCACCCGGGAGTCATGTCCCACGTTTGCGGACTCTTCTCACGCCGGGCCTTCAACGTCGACGGAATACTTTGCATGCCGATGACCGATCGTGCGCACAGCCGGATCTGGCTGCGGGTGCAGGAGAACGAGCGGCTCAACCAGGTGGTCAGCCAACTGCAGAAACTGCATGACGTACATCAGGTTGTGAGGCACTCGCCGGAGCATGAGGTGTTCTCGCGCCTGGCACTGTTTTTCGAAAACGCCTGAGGTCCCCCCGGCCATGCTGGCCGGGCGGCTTGATCGCTGACTGGCTGGATGTTCGTTTTAGGTCACCCGGGCTGTAACCGGCGCAGATGACATACCGCCCGGGTAGTGCTGTCCGAGTGTCCCTGCGGCAAACCGCTGATCCCTCGCTCGAGCTGTGTTGCGGTGTCCCGGTGTGGTGATCGAATCCCGGGAAGGGATCAGTAGATACTGGCGTCCACCACTCTCAGACTGAGCGTGTCATAGGGCGGAGTGACCTGGCTGCCGCAGCCGCATCGCACCTGAAAATTCTCTTTCTCGTGGGACTTGAGCTTTTTCGAGATATATTCCGAGCATTCGTAGACCATCTGCTGCCGGTCATCGAGCAATTCGGCTTCGAGCCGGATCGATCCCACCGGAGCATCGCCGGTATTCTCGATCACCCCCAGTATCAGCAGCTGATCGGCATTCATGCTTTCCCGGAAGCTGACGATTTTGATGTGATCGGTTTTGTCGGACTCGTCAAGATAAGTCTGAACCTCCTCGATGCTCGAGGTGTTCCATAGGAAAGGCATGGAATAGATCAGGTAGGTGCCGCCAATATAGGCCCCGATCAGGGGTATGAGAAAGCCGATGCCGGTCCAGAATCCGCGTTTGACTAATTGGCTTGGTTTCATTGTTTCCATATGTCTCTTCCTGAGTGTGGGTCGACGTCTGTCCTTACCCTGTCAGTCTATCCTGCCACAAAAGGCCGGGTCGGTGAACGTTGAGTCCGTTCCTGGCGTTCACCCGTAGACCAGGATCAATCCTGCAACGATGATGAGCGAAGGGGCGGAAGTCATCAGTTCGTAAACTAATCACGCGAGTTTGTGAAATAAATCCCAATCAGTATGTGGCGTCTCAATGACGAGCTCACCACATCCAAGGAACGGATAAACGACCAAAACCATACTGACGAGGATGATCCAGCATGTTTCGACATCATATTCTGAGTCTGGCGATCAGCGCTTCCCTGGCATTCACCGGGACTGCCATCGCCGACAGCATCAAAAGCCATAATTTCCAGCCTCTGGACGAGTCCGCCAACACCGCAGACTGGGATCCGGCCGCGCCCTGGAAACTGCCCGAGGGATTCAAGCAGCGCATGATATCCGATGAGTCCGACCTCAACATCTACGATGGCGGCCGCGACGACTGGAACGACATGAATACGGTGAATGAGACGGGACCCCTAAAGGGCCGCTTTCTCTACCGTACCCATGAGCTGCGCTACCCGGCGAATCAGCCTGAAGGCGGTTCGGTGAGCGTGGTCGACCTGAAAACCGGTGAAGCCAGGCTGTTGGCTCAGGATCCCACCTACGATGCCCTCGACGGGATCCGCTGGACCCCCTGGGGCACCATCCTGTTTGCCGAGGAAACCGCCGGTGGCCGGCTGCTGGAGATCTTCCTTGAGGATGACCTGATGACTGCTGCGGCTGTCGTGGACCGTCCGGCTGTCGGGCGTGTCGCCCACGAGGGTATTGACCTGGACCAGGATGGCAATGTCTATGTGGTCGATGAATATCGTGGGCGTACCCAGGGATGCAACGGCGTGGTGCCCTGTGGTGGCGGCGTTTACAAGTTCGTGCCCGATGTGGCGGGTGACTTGTCGTCCGGTTCCCTTTACGCCCTCAAGGTGAATGGTGCGGACGGTGTCGGCCAGGGCGAGTGGGTGGGCCCCATCGACCCGCTGACCGCGCGGGAGTCCGGGAGTGCTGCCGGGGGTCAGAGCTACCAGCGTCCTGAAGACGTCGAGGTGATTGGCGATACCCTTTATGTTGCGATAACCGAAGGACCGCGTGACAGCGAAACCGATGCGAACGGTCAGCTGGTATACACCTCGGAGCTCTACGAGGGCCGGGTGATCGCCGTCGACCTGAACACCATGATGGTGACCAATTTCGTCAAACCGGGTGTGAATGTCCCGGTTGAGATCGGGCGTCCGGGGGATGAGGGCCACCAGACCGGCTTCGACAGCGTGGACAACCTGGCGGAGGCGCCGAATGGTGATCTGGTGATGATCGAAGACAACGGTCCTTCGGATATCTGGTTCGCCAGCCAGGTGATGGATAAGTTCGGGGCCTCGAAAAACGTGGCGCTGTTTGCCTCGTTGACCGATCCGGGTGCAGAGGGCACCGGCATCTACTTCAGCCCCGAGGATCCGAACACCCTGTATGTGAATGTACAGCATTCGGCCGCGGACGATGGTGACGGCACCTGGGCGATCAGCCGTAAAGGTCGTGAAAACAAGCGTGATGAGGATCGTGGCCGCAAGGGTGACCGCTAATCCTGGTTTTGCCGGGGATGTCCTGATCAGGACATCGCGGTAATGCCGGCCCGAGTGGAGCGAAACGAAATCCGGATCATGTGAATTATCCCCCCCGGATTGCGTTTTCGCTCCATTCGGAGCCAGGGCTGTAATCGCTTGATTGCGCAATAGGGTGGATGCGTGCCTATTCCTGGGAAGATCGGGGGGCTGAACATTTGCATTCCCTGGCAATCATCTTCATCTCTTCAATATATTCGGACAGCGCCTCTTGCAGAATGGGTTTGCGGGCGTTTTGGAAATGTTCGGTGAATGCCTTCAAGGCTTGCCGGCTTGCGATGACCTCCTTTTGCGCCAACGCTGAAGTGTAATATTCGAGCAGTTGGTCGATTTCCCCGTTCGTGAAGTGACTGCCGTAATGCTGGGACCAGACTTCAACGATCTCCTGTGCGGTCCAGGGGGCTTCGATTTTCTCGATGAAAGTTGTGTAGGCGTTTTCGAATCGGGCCTGAAATTCAGCCGGTGGATTCAGTTGCGTCAGTACCTGATCGAGAATTTGACGCCCATCCTCATGATTTTTGATTTTTGCAAGTTCGAGTTGTTGGTTGAATGTCTGCAGCAGTCCCTGGGCTTCCATCAGCTGCTTGATCCTGGCTTCTCTATCATAGGCGGAAGCGGTGAGGGCGAGGGTTAGGGATAAAACAAAAATAAAAATGCGCATGTGTTTTCCTTGCCTTTTCAAGCTGATTATTGACGCTTTTGAAGTGATTGTTTCCAGGACGGTAATTCATGCTGAAATGGTCCGGGTTTCTGGCAAGCCCGATCTAAGCGGTTGGGGTTTAGAGATCGTGGCTGTTTTCTGATTCCAGGCTGTTCAACCGATTGCTGACAGAGGAGTGGTGGATCAACCAATAAACCAGCAATACCCAGACAGGTCCGAATATCATGGATGACATGGCCCACCAGCCGGGCTTTGAGCCAAGAAATAATCTGGGGAGTTGTTTGCCATCCCTGTAGATCCACACGGCCGCGAATGCACCGAGCACAAACCACAGCAGGTAATAGATGTAGAAAAAGAAGGTGAATGAAAAAGTATCAGTGGGCATGTCCGTATGAAGTGTTCCTGTAGGGTGAAAAACAGACTAACAGCCTGTTGAGTTGTTTATGCACAGGCAGGATGGGCGTCAATGTTTCATTAAAACGTATTTTGTCGCGCTTGAACATCTCCGCGCGCATTGCTTGTATATCCATGTGTCAGACCGGGCTCTGTCTCGCACCGTCCGGGCGCCTGAAGAGGATTGATCGCGAGGTCTCTACCAGCCGCCTCCGCCGCCACCACCACCGCCGCCGCCCGAGGAGCCGCCGCCACCGCCGAAACTGCCGCCTGAGCTGGAGCCGGGGGCGCTGGACGAGGCGGCAATGGCGCTGCTCAGTGAACCGCCCAGTCCGGAGGCAAAGCCTCCGAGTCCCTGGCCGGTAAAGCGGCTGCCGTGGTACCAAACCGGAGTGTAGGTGCGTTGCTGCTGTTCCAGTTCAGAGAAAACCCGGGTGAAGCGGTCCGCCCAGGGTTGTTCCACATCCAGTGCCAGGGCATAGGGGAACAACCGTTCGAACAGTTCCGGGGTCTTCTCCGGAGGATGCTTGAACTGCAACAGGTCCTTTTCCGCGACCTCCATATACAGCTTCAGTCCTTCAAGCCTGTCGAGCACCGCGCGGCCGGCCAGGGTCGGTGCCTTGAGCCATTGGTAGAACAGCACATTGACGGCGATCAGCGAGACAATCAGTATCAGCATGCCCAGCGAAGTCACGGAAAAAAGTATCCCGAGACCCACCAGTTCGCCGATCAAGAAGGGCAATGCGAACAGGGTCGAGGCGATCGCGGAGCCGTAGCCAAGCGCACTGTCCGCATTGCGCCAGGCAAGGATTGCGCTGCGACCCAGGAAAAGCACCCCTACAGACCAGCCTGAGAGCCACAGGATCATGAACGCGGCAGCAGCGGTTTCGGCGCCGGGTGCCATGAGCAGGCTGATCGCCAGAACCGCGAAGGTGAGCAGAATACCCGGAATCAGCCACAGGCTGTTGGTGACAAAATAGACCTTGTCATAGTGGTTTCTGAGGGCTTCCTGGTTCGCGTTGATGGCGGCTCTGATCGTGGCGTGATTCTCCTTTTTGAAGGTTACCGAAGATGCCCCGGAGCCCTTGAACAGGGATTTGAGCAATGCCTTCTCGCCGGGGCCGAGGTCCTGACCCGGGGTATTGCCGCGGCGCTGCGCCGTGTATTCGGAACCCGTCTGGCTAAGTGTCAGATAGCCCTTCACCGCCAGGCTGACCAGTGCGCTGGCGAAGGTTTTATGATCATGGCTCATGCGCGTGATGTAGCGCGCGGCGCCGGGGGAGAAACCCTTGGGCGGATCATATTCCGGGATGATCACGCCGGGTTGCGGATCGCGGCCGACACGTCGCCACACCATCCCGTAGAAGCCGGATACGATCAACAGGCCGATGAGTGCGGCCACGATGTCCCGATTGTCACGCAGCAGCCAGCCGAGACGCTCCTGTGGTGTCGGTTCGTGGACGAAGCCCTTGGGCCAGCCAACCACGATGCTAAGCCCCTCCTGTCTGTCCAGGGGTTGGGTGGCTTCAAAGTATGCATTGCTGTATGAAACCTCGTCCCGGTAGTTTCGATGGCTGGCGCCGACCGGTCCGGTGTAGGCTTCCACGCTGATCTGTTGCGGATCAATCCCTGTGGGCAAATGTATCTCGGCACTGACCTGATCGATAGAGAACTCCCAGCCGTTGCCGGTGACGTTCCAGTAGAGTTCATCATGCTCAGCAAAGAATCCCAGCTGCCGGTTGGTGCGATAGCTGATGCGATAGGTATATTCACCCGGTTGCAGGTAGCGGTCGGAACGCCCGATGTAGAGTCGTACGCCATTGTCCCGGGGCTCGGTGTGATAATCCTCGGTCCGGTCATCGCGCAACACCTCCAAGATATCGAAGTCGACCTGGTAGCGATGGCCGCTGGCGTCACGGTAATCGGTGGGGAAGTCCCGGTAGATACCGCGCTTGATCTTGTTGCCTTGCGCACGCACCTGGATGGTTTCGATCACCTGCATGGCGCCACTCTGAAGAACTGTGATATCGCTGTGAAAATCGAGGATACGCTCCTCCGCCCACGCGGCATGTGCGCCGAGGAACAGGATCAGGATCAGCAACAGATGTGTCATATCACTCCTCGAGGGCGAAGTATTCCGCGTGACGGTAGTGGAACAACCTGGCGATCAACAGGTCCGGAAAAGAGTCGATGCGGGTGTTGAGGTTGCGCACCGATCCGTTGTAGTAGCGCCGGGCATATTGAATGTGGTTCTCCACCTCGGTGATGTTTTGCTGTAGATCGAGATAGTTCTGGTTGGCCTTGAGATCGGGATAGGCTTCGGCAAGAACCAGCAGATGCTGAATCTGACCGCCCAGTCGGGTTTCAATACTGCCCCGCTCGGCAATCTGCGCGGCGGCTCGTGCCTGGTTGCGCAGTTCAAGGACGGCCCTCAGGGTGGCCTTTTCATAACCTGCATATTGCTTCACGGCCTCGATCAGTTTTGGAAGCAGATCGTGACGCCGTTTGAGCTGCACATCGATGTCACTCCACGCGGCCAGTACCCGGTTGCGGTCGCGTACCAGGCGGTTGTAGAGGTAGACGGCCCAAGTCAGCGCTGCGCCAATAATCAGAAAGATAGTCGTGAACATAGCGTGACGCTAACAGTTTTGCAGGTCTGAGCAAAGTCTGCGGAGCATGGGTATAACCATGAATCAGTGGGTCTCGCTACACGCTGGCGATCAGAGCAATGCCCGCGCTCAGTGCGATTGCCGGGTCGGAAAGTGTCCGCACGACGACAGGTCCTGTGTGCGATCAGTACCGGCATCGGGGGATCATTCTGATGCTTCGTGATCGGAAGTTTCCTGATTCGCCAGTTCTTCGAACTTTGCGGCCATGGTGGGATTGCGCCGGGTCAGCTTCTTGATCGTCACGTCCTGCGCCTTGTCATTCGCCAGACGCAGATTCCGGTCCGTGCCCAGCAATGCGTCCTTGGTCTTTTGCAGGTGGTCGATGGATTTGTCGATTTCCGCGATGGCGGTTTGAAAACGCCGGGAGGCCAGATCGTAGTTCTTGGAAAACGCGGTCTTGAATTTTTCCAGATCGTTCTCGAAGCTGGTGATGTCGACATTTTGCGCCTTGACCAGGGCCAGTTCCGTTTTGTACTCGAGGGCGTTCATCGCGGCGTTGCGCAGCAGGGTGATAATTGGAATGAAGAACTGCGGGCGTACCACGTACATTTTCGGGTAGCGGTGAAACATGTCGACGATGCCGGTGTTGTAGAGCTCGCTTTCCGGTTCCAGCAGGGAGACCAGAACCGCGTACTCGCAGCCTTTCTCGGTGCGGTCCTTGTCGAGTTCCTTGAGAAAGTCCTCGTTTTTCTTCTTCGTCGCGGTAGTGTCGTTTTCGTTCTTCATCTCGAACATGATCGAGACGATCTCGGTTTCGGACTCGTCCCTGTCGCGAAAAATGTAGTCGCCCTTGCTGCCGCTACGGGCGTCGTTGTCCTTCTCGAAGTAGGCGCGCGGAAAGGCGGTGGCGCGGATCCGGTTGAATTCGGTCTCGCAGTGCTGCTCCAGGGTTTCGCCGACCATCTTGGTCGAGAGTCGGGCCTTCATGTCCCGCAGGCGCTCGATCGCATCGTCGCGGTCCCTGATCTGGGTCTCGTATTTGTCCCTGAGGGATTTCTCCGCGAGTTGCTTTTCCAACTCCGACCGCTCCAGACGGTTCTTCAGCTCATTGCGCTCCTGCTCGATCCGACTGACTGCTTCACTGACGGCGAGTTTTCGGGTGATCTCGTGGTTGCCGAGTTGGGCCTGCAATGCCTGGATCTTCAGTTCCTTGTCCGCTACGGCCTGCTGCAGTTCCGAGGAGAGTCGGGCTTTGAGTTGCAGAATCTCGTTATCCTTTGCCGCGGAGGTCCTTTGCAGCTCATTCATGACCTCCTTTCGGACGAGCGAGACCGCACTCTGTTTCTCCCGCTCGGCGAGCTCGAGCCGATCGTGTAACTGCTGCTCGAACTCATGGTCACGGACCTGTTTGAGAATATCGGCATAGCCGGCTTCGTCGATCTTGAAGGCTTTCCCGCAGTGGGGGCAGATGATTTCGTGCAAGAAGGCTTCTCCGTGCCCCTGGGGCAAAGGTGCGTCGATTACCCGGGGCGCCGGGCGCGCGCGGTTGGCGTGGTCTGTGGTCGTGTCCCATCGGCATGTCGGATGGTGGCAAGTATTGTCTCACGATTTGAAAATGCGTGGTGTAGGTTACGACACCACACCCTGGCTTGTCAGGTGGGGGGGCTGGCAAGCGGTCCGTAACCAGGGATCAACTCACTAATAATCAGTAAGATAGGGAACTTCTGTTCGGTGCATGAGTCTGCTTTGTGTCAACATGTGACAAACTCGTAGGCTGACACAGGTCGTTACACGATAGTCGTTTTCCTGGCCTGGTTCTGCCGCGATAATAGACATGCCTGTTTGTGCTTTGTCTGAGGGTGAATGCTTGTCTGTGTCTCGTCAACCGGGTTACCCCCGATCTCTGCTGCTGAGCCTGCTGGTTCTGCTATTCGCGGGTTGCAGCGCCGTGCCTACCCGGGAGGAACTGCCCATTGAGGCCCCCGAGGCATTCAGCCAGACGGGGGGAGATCGGGTCGTGGCGGAGCGATGGTGGCTGGACCTTCAGGACACAAGCCTGGACGGACTCATCGAGCAGGCCCTGGCAGACAATTTTTCACTGCGCGCGGCCTGGGCGCGGTTGCGCCAGGCCGAGGCGGTGGCCCGGCGTGAGGGGGCGGCACGGCTGCCGAGTGTGGATCTGAATGGCAGTCTGACCCGTTCCGACGGTAGCGACAGCCGCGCCACGACGAGCCGGCAACTGGGACTCTATGCGGGTTACGAGGTGGATCTGTGGGGCCGGGTCAAGGCCAGTGCGGATGCGGCGGCGCTGGATGCCGGGGCGTCCCAGGCGGATCTGCGCACCGCTGCGTTGAGCTTGAGCGCGACCCTGGCGGATAGCTGGTACCAGTTGGTGGAGCAGCGCGTGCAGATCGCACTCATCGGGCGTCAGCTCGAGCTCAACCGGCAACTGTTGAAACTGATCGAAGGGCGTTTCCGCACCGGTCAGGTGACCGCCAGCGATGTCTATCGCCAGCGTCAGTTGCTGGCCCAGACCGAAGGTGAAATGGCCCAGGCGGAAACCCGGCTGAAGACTCTGGAACATCAGTTGCTGATCCTGTTGGGCGCGGCGCCCGGCAGCCAGTCACTGCCCATGGATGCCGATCTGCCGGTGCTGTTGCCGCTGCCCTCCACCGGTGTGCCTTCCGAGTTGCTCAACCGACGTCCCGATCTGCAGGCCGCTCTGTTGCGTCTGCGCGCCTCCGATGCCCGGGCCGCGGCCGCAGTGGCCAACCGCTATCCACGCCTGGATCTGAGTGCCGCACTGATCACGCCCGGCGCCACCGGAGGGGTGTTCGATGGCTGGTTGGGCAATATTGTCACCCAGTTGAGCGCCCCGCTGTTCGATGGTGGTGAGCGGCGCGCGGAAGTGGCGCGCACCGAGGCAGTGGTGCGCGAGTCGCTGAACGACTATGCGCAGACCTTGCTTGAAGCTCTCGGCGAAGTGGAGGATGCGCTGGTGGCCGAGGCGGGACAGCGCCGTTACCTGGCGAGTATCGAGTCCCAGCTGGAGGCTCTTGAGACGGTGGCCGTCCAGGAGGGTCAGCGCTATTTTCAGGGTGATGCGGATTATTTGTCGGTGCTCGATGCGATGCGTTCGCGCCAGGCACTGGAACGCCAGCAGGTCAGTGCCCGGCGTGAACTGATCAGCCAGCGAATTGCCCTGGTCACGGCCCTGGCCGGCGGCTGGTCCATGCCATCGGAGAATCAACCCCAATGAGCGATACCCCTGAATCTTCCCGTCTGATGAGGGTCACCCGGCGCGTGATACCGCCCTTGCTGGTGGTGCTGGCCGCAGGCGTCGCAGTGGTCTACCTGATGAACACCTCGAGCCATGCAAAGCGGGGCAAGCCCACCCGCGAGGCGCGTCTGGTGGAGGTGGTCAGCATCAATCCCGCCCCTGCGCAGCTCACCCTCGAGGCCTGGGGAACGGTGGAGCCTGCGCGTCAGATCGAGCTGCAGGCCCAGGTGGCCGGTGAGGTACAGCAGATCGGCGAGAACTTCGAACCAGGCGCCTATGTCGACCAGGGTGAGCTGCTGGTGCGCATCGAACCGTCGGATTATGAGCTGGCGGTTCGCCAGCGCAAGGCCGACCTGATCAAGGCCGAGGCGGACCTGGCCCTGGAGGCGGGCAAGGGTGCGGTGGCGAAACAGGAATACGCCCTGCTGAAACAGGCATCGAGCCCCTCCCCGGAGCAACGCAGTCTGATGCTGCGCGAACCCCAGCAGGCCACCGCCCAGGCTTCGGTGGCAGCGGCGCAGGCTGCTCTGGCGGCGGCTGAACTGGATCTTGCGCGCACCCGCATCAAGGCCCCGTTCAATGCCCTGGTGCTTGAACGCCAGGCGGACAGCGGCGCCCGGGTGGCGATAGGAGGCAACCTGGCCACCCTGGTGGGCACCGACCGGTTCTGGGTGGAGCTGGCGCTGCCGGCAGCCAGCCTGCGCTGGATTGCACTGCCCGGCCCCGAGGGCCCCGGCTCCCCGGTAAAACTCTACCAGGACCGGGTTTGGGGCAAGGATCGCTACCGTGAGGGCGCGGTGATCCGATTGCGCGGTGACCTGGATGAGAAGGGGCGCATGGCGCGTCTTCTGGTGGCGGTCACGGACCCGTTGGCGCTGCGCGACCCGGAACAGGACGGGTTGTTGATCGGCGCCTTCGTGCGTGCCGAGATCAGCGGTTTGAAGTTGCAGAATGTGTTGTCTCTGGAGCGTGCCTGGTTGCGTGACGAGGATGCCCTGTGGGTGATGGATTCCGGGGGTAAACTGGCCATTCGACAACCCGAGGTGATCTACCGCGGGGTCGATCAGGTGTTTGCCCGCGGGGGACTGAAGCCGGGGGATCGCATCGTCACCAGTGAACTCTCCGTGGCGGTTGAGGGGATGCCATTGAGACTCGCGGAGGAGGGATCGCAGCAATCCTCGCGTGAGGATGCTCAAGCCGCTCCCGGAGTGCGTCCCGAGCGGCGGGGGAGCTGAAAGTGAGCCGCAATTGGCAAACGGGTCCCATCGCCTGGATGACCCGCAACCCGGTCACCGCCAACCTGTTGATGCTGGTGCTGATCTTCGGCGGGCTGTACACCACCACGAAAATTCAGCAGGAGGTCTTTCCGGCCTTCGACATGGACCGCATCAGCGTGAGCATCGCCTATCCGGGCGCCACTCCGGAGGAGGTTGAGCAGGGGGTGGTGCTTGCGGTCGAGGAGGCGGTGCGCAGCCTGGAGGGGATCGACGAGATCAGTTCCACGGCCTCCGAAGGCAGCGCCAATATCACCATAGAACTGCTCTCCGGGGCGGATGAGCAGAAGCTCTACCAGGATGTGCAACAGGCGGTGGCGCGGATCACCACCCTGCCCGAGGAGACCGAACGGCCCAGCATCTCGATGGATATGCACAAGCACGGGGTGGTGGAGATCCAGGTCTACGGGGATGCGGACGAACTGGCCCTTTACCATGCCGCCCAGCGGGTGCGCGAGACATTGTTGCAGCAGCCTGGGATCACCCAGGTCGACCTGGAGGGCGCCCGGGACCTGGAAATTCATATCGAAATTCCCGAGGCGGTGTTGCGCGCCCATGGTCTGAGCCTCAGCGAGGTGGCCCAGGCGGTCAAGGCAATGGCGGTGGACCGGGCCGGTGGGAGTATCGAGACCCGCGCTGGAGAGATATTGTTGCGGGTCAACGAGCGGCGCCAGTGGGCGCGCGAGTTCGCCGCCCTGCCGGTGATCCATGGCGAAGGTGGCGTGCTGCTGCATCTGGGGGATATCGCACGGGTCTCGGAGGGCTTCGCGGACAGTAACCGAATCGCCACCTTCGATGGCAAGCGGGCGATCGGGGTCGAGGTCTCCCGGGTGGGTGAGGAGACCCCTCTGGGGGTCTCAGACGCGGTCAACAAGGCATTACCGGCGATCGTCGCCAGCCTGCCGCCACAGATTCAGGCGACGATCCTGCGGGACCGTTCCGACATCTACCTGGAGCGTCTGCGCCTGTTGCTGAAGAACGGCTTAATGGGATTGCTGCTGGTGCTGGTGTTTCTCAGCGTGTTTCTCGAGTTCAAGCTGGCGTTCTGGGTGACTGTGGGCATCCCCACCTCGTTTCTGGGCGGGTTGCTGTTCCTGCCCGGGATGGACGTCTCGGTGAACATGGTATCCCTGTTCGCCTTCATCATCGCCCTGGGTATCGTGGTGGACGACGCGATCATCGCCGGAGAGAACATCTACGAATACCGGCAAAGGGGCATGGGGTTCCTCGAGGCCTCGATCCGCGGCGCCCGGGACATCGCGATTCCCATCAGTTTCAGTATCCTGACCAACATCGTGGCGTTTCTGCCGATGCTTTTCATCCCGGGCGGGTTCGGCAAGATCTGGGCGGTGATCCCGCTGGTGGTCAGCAGTGTGTTCATCATCTCCTGGGTGGAGGCGCTGTTTATCCTCCCGGCGCACCTGGCGCACGTGAAAGACAAGCGGGGCAGCCGCTGGGGCGAGGCCCTGCACCAGCGCCAGCAACGTTTCAGTCTCGCCTTCCGGCATTTCGTCGAGCAGGTGTACGGGCCGTTCCTGCGCCGCGCGGTGCGCCACCGCTATCTCACAGTGACCAGCGCCCTGGCAATACTCGCGGTGGTGATGGCGATTCCCATGAGCGGCCGCATGGGTTTCATCCTCATGCCCAAGGTGGAGTCGGACAGTGCCGATACCACCGTGACCCTGCCGGTAGGCACGCCCATGGAGCGGGTCGAGGCGGTGCGGGACCGGATGCTCACGGCCCTGGACAAGGTGGTGGCAGAGCAGGGGGGCGATCAGCTCAGCAAGGGGGCTTTCGCAATCGTCGATGACAACACGGTGCGGGTGCGGGTCTACCTGCAACCACCCGACATCCGCCCGATCAGCACAGCACGTCTGGTCAAGCTGTGGCGCGAGGCTGTTGGCACCATTCCGGGTACCGAATCGAGCAAGTTCGAGTCGGACCGGGGCGGACCCGGCAGCGGCGCCTCGATCAGTGTGGAACTGAGTCACCGCAACAGCGAGATGCTCGACCGGGCCAGCAGCGATCTCGCGGAACGGCTCGAACCCTTCGCCAACATCAAGGACATCGACGACGGATACACCCCGGGCAAGCGCCAGTTCGACTTTCGCCTCACTGAGGCGGCGCGCAGCCTGGGCCTGACTAGCCACGAGATCGGTACCCAGATCCGTTCCGCGTTCTATGGCGCCGAGGCACTGCGTCAGCAGCGGGGTAATGACGAGGTGAAGGTGCTGGTGCGGCTGCCGGAACGGGAACGCACCCGCCTATACGACCTCGAGCAGCTGTTGATCCAAACCCCGGCCGGAGGCTATGTGCCCCTGGCCCAGGTGGCGGAATTCAAACCTGGCCGGGCGTTCACTCAGATCGAGCGGCGCAATGGCCGGCGCACGATTACGGTGACCGCCAATGTGGAACCGATCGGCGAGACCGCGCGGGTGCTGGCCGAAGTGAAGGCCGAACTGTTGCCGGCCCTGCTGAAAGACTACCCCGGGCTGAGTTACAGTTTCGAGGGCCGCCAGGCGAGTATGCGCGATGCGGTCGATAGCTTTATCGTCAGTGTCAGCGGCGCTCTGATCGTCATCTACGCCCTGCTGGCGGTACCCTTCCGCAGTTACATTCAGCCGATGATTGTCATGAGCGCGATCCCCTTCGGCGCGGTGGGGGCGATTCTTGGGCACCTGTTGATGGGTTACAACCTGAGCATGATCAGCATCATGGGTATGATTGCCCTGGGCGGCGTGGTGGTCAACGATGCCCTGGTGATGATCGACTACGCCAACAGCCGGCGCCGCGAGGGACTGGATGCCTTCGAGGCCATGGTCGCCGCCGGGGTGCGCCGTTTCCGGCCGATCCTGCTGACCACGGTGACCACCTTCGGCGGTCTGGCGCCGATGATCTTCGAAACCTCCCGTCAGGCCCGCTTCATGATTCCCATGGCCATCTCTCTGGGTTACGGGATTCTTTTCGCCACCGCCATCACACTGCTGCTGGTCCCCAGCCTGTACGTGATCATGGATGACATCACCGGTCGGCGGAGGGGGCTGGCGGATGTGCCGGCGACACCGGACAAACCGCTCCCGGCACCCCACTGAGGACCAACGGTGATTTGGCCGGTGCGGGATGAAATAAAGTTAAATTCCATTGCGCAACGGCCGACAATCCGATTAGACCCATTGATGTTGTGCTATATATTCAAAATGGGATAGGAGTTTTTTCTCAGCACACGGAGGTTTTCGTTCATAGCTTTGAATCTCCGGTGTAGCCCTTGTTTCGTGTTTTTGGTTCTCTGTTGTTTCGCTGTCTGCTGCTGACACTCTGGTTGTCCGGCTGGTGTGGGGTCAGTCATGCCTGGGAGAAGCTGGATGCGGAGAGCGAGGCGGCGATGAAACTGGCGCCCAATCCGGAAAATGGCCGCTGGGTCTACCAGGGTTGCGCGGTCTGCCACATGCCGGAGGGCTGGGGTACCCCCAACGGGGCCTATCCCCAGATCGCGGGCCAGCACCGCAGCGTGCTGATCAAACAGCTGGCGGACATCCGCGCCAACAATCGGGACAACCCCTCGATGTACCCCTTCACCCTGCCGGAGGAACTGGGGGGGATTCAGTCGATTGCCGATGTTGCGTACTTTATCGAAAACCTCAAGATGACCCTTGCGACCAGCAAGGGGCCGGGTGATGACCTGCTGCGCGGCAAGCGCCTGTACGATGAGTACTGCCAGGAGTGCCATGGCGAACGGGGCGAAGGGGATGCGGAGTTGATCTACCCGCGCATCCAGGGACAGCACTACCCCTATCTGCTGCGCCAGATGCAATGGATCAGGATCGGCAAGCGCAGGAATGCCAATCGCAAAATGGAGGATGCGATCCGAATGTTCAGTGAGCAAGATCTGAAGTCGGTGGCGGACTACGTTTCGCGTATGTTGCCCGACGAAGACAGGCGATCCGCCGGTGACTGGAGCAATCGGGGCGATGGCCGCCGATAATTACGACTACAGCGCCCTGGATGATCCACGGCCATTGCCTGAGAACCATTTCTCAACCCGGCGTGAGATGATCATCAGCTTCCTGTGGCTGTTCCTGCCGGCTTCCGTGCTGTTGGCCGGTATCTTCTTCGCATTTTCCAATCAGACCGAAAAATACGAGCTGCAGACCACCCTGATTCGCGAGGAGTCCGCGATGCGCAGCGCCAGTGAGCTGACCTCGCTGGTGTTCGTGCAGAAGTTGTCCGACCTGTTTGTCCTAGCCGAGGGCGAGATCCTGAAGAACTACCTGCACGACAAGAGCCTGGCCAACTGGATTCGTGTCGCGCGGGAGTTCTCCCTGTTTGCCCGACGTAAGCCCAAGTACCAGCAACTGCGCCTGATCAGCCTGGAAGGCATGGAGGAGATCCGGGTCAACAATCGGCCTGAAGGCCAGGAGATCGTGCCACGAAATGCCCTGCAGGATAAAAGTGGACGCTACTATATTCAGCAATCGCTCAAGCTCGAGCAGGGGGAGATCTACATCTCACCCCTGGACCTGAATGTGGAAAACGGCATGATCGAGCAACCGATCCGTCCGACCATCCGCTTCGCCACACCGGTCGTGGATGGCTACGGGGTGAAACAGGGTGTGCTGGTGATCAACTATACCCCGGACGAGTACCTGGCGCGGATCGAGGAGATTTTCAAGGACCGGCAGGGGCACTCGGTAATGCTCAACAGTGAGGGTTACTGGCTGCTGGGCGTACCCGATGAGCAGCTATGGGGTTTCATGTACGGGCGGGACGATACCTTCGCCAAACGCTGGCCCAGGGTTTGGGCTGCGATCGGCTCGGCGGACAAGGGATCATTCATCTCTGATGAAGGGGTGTTCGTGTTCCACAAGTCCTACCCGGTCAACCTGGCCCGTCAGGGGACTCTGGAGAACCTGGGTGCGGATGAATCCTCCATGCCGCGGGAGTCCTCGGGACTGTATTGGATTTTTCTTTCCCACATCTCCCGGGATACCATCAAGGAACTCACCGCGAAGCGTTTCCTGATTGCCCTGGCCGCCTACCTGTTGCTGTTCTTCGTCACCGCGATCATCAGCCTGTTCTTCGCGCGCAACTCCGTGCAGAAGAAACAGGCCTACCTGCGTCTGCAACAGTTCGCCACCACAGATCCGTTGACCGGGTTGGCCAACCGACGGGAATTCGAGGCGGTGGCAAGACGGGAATTCCGCCGTGCCCAGCGTTTCCAGCGGGATTTCTCCTTCATGATGCTCGATCTGGATCACTTCAAGCAGATCAATGACACCTACGGACACGGCGTTGGTGACGAGGTGCTGAAACACGTGGTGGACATCTGCGAGGAAGCCATACGTAGCCAGGACTTTCTCGCCCGCTATGGCGGAGAGGAGTTCATGGTGCTGTTACCCGAGACCGACCTGGCGGGCGCCTATCAACTGGGTGTCCGGGTTTGCGAGTGGGTCGCGGACCGACCCTATGTGTCCGAGGACATCCGTATCGCCACCACGGTGAGTATTGGCGTGAGCAGCATCCACGATCAAGACGAACAGGTCACGGATATCCTCAGGCGTTCGGACAACGCCCTGTATGAGGCCAAGCGCAGTGGACGCAACTGCGTAGTGATTTCGGACGTGAAAGCCCCGCAGAAGTCGTCTGGTCTCTCGAAAAATCACTGATTGATCCGGACCGGATCAGGATTTTGCGCTGGCCGCGGCGGCGCCGTATTCGAACGAGTCGGAGAAGAGCGCCTCGCCGGACAAGCCGTGAGACAGGAACGCCTGTTTGCCGGCCTCGATCATCGGCGGCGGACCGCTCATGTAGACCTCGTAGTTGCTCAGGTCAGGGTGATTGGCCAGCACAGTGTCATGCACCCATCCGGTTTCGCCCTGCCAGTCCGGATCGGGTTCCGAGAGAACCGGTATGTAACGGAAGTTGGCATTCTCGCTGGCCCAGCGCTCGGGCAACTCAGACAGGTAGAGATCGACACGGGAGCGCACTCCCCAGTAGAGATGCATCGGACGATCCACGCCGATCTGGAAGGCGTGTTCGATAATTCCCTTGAGCGGTGCGAAGCCAGTGCCGCCACCCATGAAAATGATCGGTTTGTGCGAATCTTCCCGCAGGTAGTAGCTGCCGAGGGGCGCTTCGATGCGCAGGATGGTCTTTTCCTGCATACCGTTGAACAGCATGTCGGTAAAGGTGCCGCCGCTGACGTGGCGGATGTGCAGTTCGATGAAGTCGTCATCATGCGGGGCGTTGGCGATGGAAAATGCGCGTCGGGTGCCGTCCTGCAGCACGAAGTTGAGATACTGTCCGGCGAGAAACTGCAGACGCTCGCCTTCGGGGAGTTTCAGGTACAGGCGTATGACGTCGTCATTCAGGCGCTCGATGCGGTCGATCTTGCACGGCATGATGCGGGTCTGGATGTCCTGGGACTGGGTGATCTCCACGATCCCCAGAGTGATGTCGGAACCGGGGTGCGCCTGACAGGTGTAACAGGCTTCCTGTTCATGCTCAGCCATCACCGGCGGTACGCCGTCCGGGTAGTGCACGGCGCCGTTTTTCAGGGTGGCCCGGCAATCTCCACAGAATCCATTGCGACATCCGTAGGGTAGATTGACGCCCTGGCGTATCGCGGCCTCGAGAATGGTCTCGTCCTCTTCGACGGTGAACTGGTGACCACTCGGCTCTACCTGCACTCTGTGACTCATGGGCTGCCCTGCGACTGATTGATTGGTTAAACTGGGGTTGCGGCCATACTTCGCCACCCTTGAAAGCGGGTTTGCGAGCACAGTCAGCAAAATACGAGGCCGCGATTCTCGCTGATTTTTAACTCGAATAAAACCGGGAGTCCCTTGGGTTATGGGTGTCACGATTGTGGGATGTGGCGATATCGGTCGTCGATTGGCGGTGGATTACCAGGCCGATGCACGGCCGGTACGCGGCTGGGTGCGCTCTGAAACCAGCGCCCGGCAACTGGCCGAGGCGGGCATCGAAGCCCTGGTCTGGGACCTTGATCAGGCGCTGGAATCCCCCCCGGCGCTGACGGATGAGTCCCTGTTTTATTTTGCCCCGCCTCCGCCCAAGGGCGTTGAGGATTCCCGGGTGGCGCGTCTGATCGCAGCCTTTTCCGAGACCGGTCAGCCCGCAAAGGTGGTCTACCTGAGCACCACCGGGGTATACGGGGATTGCCAGGGGGAGTGGGTGGATGAAACCCGCCCACCGGCACCCCAGGTGGACCGGGCCCGCAGGCGACTGGATGCGGAGCGGCGCTGGCAGAGCTGGAGTACTGACACCGGTCGACCGCTGGTGATACTACGGGTCGCGGGGATCTATGGCCCGGGCAAGCTGCCGGTGGATCGATTGCGCAAGGGCCTGCCGATGGTCTCCGAGGCCGAGGCGCCGATCACCAATCACATCCATGCCCTGGACCTGGTTAGAATCGCCAAGGCCGCCATGGAACGCGGGCCGGCGGGGGGCGTTTACAATGTCTGTGACGGCCACCCGGAAAGCATGACGCGTTATTTCAACCGGGTGGCGGATTTTCTCAACCTGCCCCGTCCACCGGTCATCAGCCTGGAACAGGCCCGGCGTGAACTCTCGTCAGGCATGCTCTCCTATCTGGGAGAGTCACGCCGCCTGAGTAATCGCAAGGTACTCGAGGAACTGGAATTGAATCTGACCTATCCCGAGTTGGAGCAGGGGCTGCCCGCCTGCGTGGCCTCACCCGCGGCTGGGGATTGAACTGGACACTGACGCGAATGATGCGTTCAAGTCGTCTCCCGCTTCGCCGATACCCAGGAAGACATCGGCTGCGGTTCGCCGGATAGCAGGCCCTTGCAGAACATCAACTGACGCAGCCGATCAGCAGTAAAAAGAAGGCATTGAGCGCCATGACGTAGCGCGCTCGTTGAGGTTGTATATGTTGCGTTTTCTAGTGCTTTTCTATCTGGCCATCGGCTCCGCTTGTGCCACGACCTTCCCCCTGGACCTGAAGTTTGAGGATATACAGGCTATCCAGCAAACACATCAGGATTACGCCATGCTCAAGGACCTGAAGCAGCCCCATTATGGAGAGTATTGGCAGCTGAAATACACATTTGCCACAAAACAGGATGCAAAACAGCGTTTTGCTCAGATGTCACAGCTGATCACACAGGCCGTGGGGGATCCCTCACTGTCGTTCGAGCGATATGGGTACATGCGCTTTGAGCATGCGGGTGAAGAGTATCTGATGCAACTCAAGGCCTACGCGAAAACCGCCAATATCGAACTGCTGCGCAGTAGCGGATATCAAACCTTTCTTGATCTGGGAATGAAAGCCTGGCCACTCAACGCGAGCCTGGTGAAAAAGGGTGTGGAGGCGCCGATAGCGGCGATAGCACCCGTCTCGGATGAGGTGGAAATCAAACGATTGAAACACAAACGCTACGATGAGCAGACGTTCCGCGCTTCGAAGTACAGTGTGGCTTCCAAAGGGCAATACTGGATCATCGAATATGGATTGAAAAACTACAATCAGCACAACAGCCTGCGATATCGTGCCGCCCATGACTACCGCACACTGCTGGCCGAACAGGGGGCGGCAGTCCACATGGATGGCAACAGCGACTTTGTGTTTGAGGTCGAATATGAGGGTGTACACTACGTCGGAAAGTTTGCCGCATACGAAAAATCCATGAGTCTCAAAGTCATAGAGGAGGATACTTTCAGCCAGACCCTTGTGCTCAGCCCGGACAGGCTCAAGGCGCAACTCGATGCCCGAGGCCAGGTAACTCTTGAGGGCATCTATTTCGATACCGACAGGGCGACACTGAAAAAGGCCTCCGCAAAGGCGATCCTGGCGGCGGCCAGCCTGATGAAACACTACAGTGACCTGGTGCTGGAAGTGCAGGGACACACCGACGACCAGGGTGATGATCGATACAATCTCGATCTCTCCAAACGGCGTGCGGCGACCGTCGCCGAGGCATTGACGAGGGAAGGTGTGGAGGCGTCGCGGCTGTTATCCAGGGGCGTCGGTGAAACTGCGCCGGTTGCGGACAACGGGAGCAGGCAGGGGCGTGCAAAAAATCGCCGTGTTGAGTTGCACCGCATCAGCGGAGGCGACGAAATCAGTATGCTTGGCATCGACTTTATCAAGCCTTTGCCGAATGCCAGGACAAATGCCCAGCGCCATTATGAGCATGGGGAACTGACGGTTCACCACACTCCGCCCTATGCGGAGATAAAAAAGGTGGAGACCATCAGCGCTGCCAGCCATGAAATCCACGAATACGTGATCGATCGCAAGGGCAAACGCGACATGCATTTCAGCCGCACGGAGATCCTGCTCAACTATCGGAACATCCTCCCCATGCTGGGCGCCCGGTTACTCGGAGAATACCAGAACACCCTCTATTTCAGATTCGATGACCGGGGTGACCAGCGTCCCCTCTACGGTGCGATCAAGGCGTATGACGGACTTTACGAGGTACAGGTTTACACCCTGGATCCTGTGGAGAAGGCTCCGTCCGTTCCTCCAGTTTCAGTACTGCCAGAGGGTATTGCCTGCACCCCGTCGTTTGCCGGTGACTGGAGAGCCAGAGGCGATCTGAGCCATGCCTACAACACCCAGGCATCCGCCGCACTGCTGGAGAAGATGCAGGCGGTGAGACTGGAACTGCGAGACGACGGCAGCATGACGCTGGGCGATGATCGGGCGCCGGAACAGGGCCAATGGTCGATCGAGTCGGGGAAGATATTGCTGCACGGGGATCCGCAGCAGGGATCAGTGACTGTCACCTGCCTGGATGCGGGCAAGATGCTGATCGAGCTGGATATCATCAGCGATCAGCCGGCGCGGCTGGTGCTCAGCCGGTAGCCGGTAGCCGGTAGGCGGATCCGGTCAGAGCTTGTGCGGTTCTGCTTGACTGCAGCAGGGCTTCGTTAAGCGATTACCACGCTATGACAATCCTCTCAGGCTACCTCGGAGCTGCTTGGCGGGGTCCGCATTCCCACGCAGAGCGTGGGAACGAGGCTGAAACAAGGACGGGGAGAAACCGGACTTTTGATCACCCCTCTCCCCGGTCCTCTCCCGCAAGGGGAGAGGGAGTGGGCCTGGATAGGTTGAGGCCGTTCCCGCCTGCTCGGATTCTGCCGCCTCCCGGATTGCGTGTTGCTGCATCAGGGTCGGATCGGCGTAATGCCGGCGATTGCCTGTCCCGGTTGACGGGACTAGCTGTGTCTAAACCGCCAGCCAGCGAATCATCGGATCCCAGAGGACCACATCGTTGTACACCTGGGTTGGCGCCAGTTCGAACAGTGCCAAACCCTTTTCCGCAGAGCGGATGTAGTTCTGACTCTCTTTCAGATGAGTGATGAACGGCACCTTGAGATGCCCCAGGTAGCTTTCCAGGTCATGGTAAACCCGGGTGTTTTCGCGCACCCGGTTGGCGACGATGCCGATTTTGGTCTGTTTGCGCGAGACCCGGCCGCTGGCCAGCAGTTCCTCCAGGTAACGACTGCAGGCGCGCATGTCGATGGGTGAAGGCAGCACCGGAAGCACCAGGGTGTCGACCTTCTGCAACATCGCATTGATCTCTTTGCCGTGGACTCCCGCCGGGGCGTCCATGATCAGCACCTGGGTGCCTTTGCCCGGTTTCACCGGTCCGGCAAGGGCGTCGATGGCCTCGATTTCCGGGATGCCTTCGTAGTCGCGTCGCGCTTCCAGCCAGTCGAGGGTCGATTTCTGCGGGTCGAAGTCGGCCAGCGCAACCCGCTTGCCATCGTCGGCGTAATAGGTGGCGAGATTGGTGGCAATGGTGGTTTTTCCACAGCCCCCCTTGGCATTCATCAGCATGATCGTACGCATTCTGGTTTCCTGTCCTCGTTGTGCTTCACGGGGTCGCGTCCCGATGTCGGTAAAACGGCTTTGTATTGCTCCACGGCCGGTTCGAGGTGCCGTTCGCGGAGAATCTTGATGGGTTGTCGACAGGCCCTAGTTTAGTCGATACCCAGCTGATCCCAAATTTCGTCGACCTGTTGTATGACTTCGGGCGACATCCTGATCGGGTGTCCCCATTCGCGCTGGGTCTCACCCGGCCACTTGTTGGTGGCGTCGAAGCCGATCTTGGAACCGAGGCCGGAGACCGGGGAGGCAAAGTCGAGATAGTCGATCGGGGTGTTTTCCACCAGTGTGGTGTCGCGGGCGGGGTCCATGCGGGTGGTCATGGCCCAGATCACGTCATTCCAGTCCCGGGTGTTGACATCGTCATCCACCACGATCACGAACTTGGTGTACATGAACTGGCGCAGGAAGGACCAGACCCCCATCATCACCCGCTTGGCATGTCCCGGGTACTGTTTCTTCATGCTCACCACCGCCATCCGGTATGAGCAGCCCTCGGGAGGCAGATAGAAATCGACGATCTCCGGGAACTGCTTCTGCAGGATCGGCACGAACACCTCGTTCAACGCCACTCCCAGGATCGCCGGCTCATCCGGCGGTCGTCCGGTGTAGGTGCTGTGGTAGATGGGGTCCTCCCGATGAGTGATGCGGTCGATGGTGAACACCGGGAAGTCGTCCACCTCGTTGTAATAGCCGGTATGGTCGCCGTAAGGACCTTCGGCCGCCATGTCATCGGGATGGATGTGGCCTTCGAGCACGAACTCGGCGGAGGCGGGTACCTGAAGATCGGATCCCCGGCATTTGATCACCTCGGTGCGACTGCCACGCAGCAGTCCGGCAAAGGCGTACTCGGAGAGCGTATCGGGCACCGGGGTGACCGCGCCGAGAATGGTGGCCGGATCAGCACCCAGGGCCACAGCCACAGGAAAAGGTTCGCCCGGGTGGGCGGCCTGCCAATCGCGAAAATCGAGCGCCCCGCCCCGGTGTGCCAGCCAGCGCATGATGACCCGGTTCGGCCCAAGCAGTTGCATGCGGTAGATGCCCAGGTTCTGCCGCGTCTTGGCCGGTCCTCGGGTCACCACCAGGCCCCAGGTGATCAGAGGTGCCGCATCCTCAGGCCAGCAGGTCTGGATCGGCAGCCGGGTCAGGTCGACCGCGTCGCCCTCCTGGGACACCGCCTGGCAGGGGGCGTTGCGCAGTTCCTTGGGCGCCATGTCGAGCACCTTGCGGAATACCGGGAGTTTTTCCCAGGCATCCTTCATCCCTTTGGGCGGATCGGGTTCTTTCAAAAAGGCGAGCAGTTTTCCCACCTCGCGCAGTGCCTCGACGCTCTCCTCGCCCATGCCCATGGCGACCCGCTCGGGTGTGCCGAACAGGTTTCCCAGCAGTGGATAGGGGGAGCCCTTGACCTTCTCGAACAACAGGGCCGGACCGCCACGTCTGAGGGTGCGGTCGCAGATCTCGGTAATCTGCAGATTCGGATCCACTTCGATCGCGATGCGTTGCAGTTCGCCCCGGCTTTCGAGTTGCCGGATGAAATCTCGCAGGTCTTTGTACTTCATGGGAATCTTCGTCAGGAAATCCGGACATCGACATTACCAGAGGCAGTCTCAGGGTCAAGTTGGGCGCGGTCCACTGGGAATGCCGGACAGTGTGCAGAAACCCCGGGTGGTGCGTGGATTTTCCCTGTCATCCAGGCGTCAAAGCGATTTTCTACGCCCTGGGCATGCGTCGCGGGAGTGCGTTGAGCCGGGGGTTGTAACTGCAATGTGATTTTCCACGCTAAACTATGCCAGAGGCACCAGGAGGAGAAGTCATATGTTTATCGTAGCCAACCGGGTACCGGTGGCCGAGTCCTATCGCGACGCATTCGAGGCGCGTTTTCGGGATCGCGCCGGAAAGATCGAGCAACAGCCCGGGTTTGTCCGCATGCAGGTGCTGAAGCCTGCCCAGCCGGGTCTGACCTATGTGGTGCTGACCACCTGGGAGGACAAAGACTCGTTTGAAAGCTGGGTGGGCAGCGAGGATTTTCGTCGTGCCCATGCCAACCCGATGCCTGCCGAAGCGTTCGACGGTGAAGGCGGACTGGAGATGCACGAGGTGATCATCTCCGCCGGGGTCTGAGCGGAATCGCCTGGCAAAGATCCCCACCCGGGCCGGTGTGCCGGGTGCGGAGATTTTGAGCTGTTGCGCGTTGCAGGTCCCGGGGCATCAAGTTTACGGTTTTTTTGCCGATTGCATGATTGATACGGCGTAAGGCGCGGCATCTGTGTACGTCTGCCGTAATGCGGCAATGACAACGGCACACCGCCTTATCTGTGGGCGAGTTGCCCACTGCATGATCAAAAAACGCTGTCGAGGGGCGGGGCATGAAAAAATTCGTGTGGATTCTGCTGTTTACACTGTTGGCCGGTTGTGACATGGAACCGGACAAAGAGCCGCAGGCGCCCCAACTCCTGATCTACTGTGGAATCACCATGGCCCATCCGATCAAGGAGATCGCGGCCATCGTGGAGAAGCAGAAGAACGTCAAAATCCTGATTACCCAGGGTGGGTCGGAGGATCTGTATCGCAGCCTTGCGTTGAGTCACAAGGGGGATCTGTATCTGCCTGGATCCGCCTCCTACCGCAAACGCCACATCGAGGAAGGATTGCTCGGCGGGTATGTCGAGGTCGGCTACAACCAGCTGGCTATGATGGTGCGCAAGGGTAATCCCCGTAAGCTGAAAAATGACCTGAAAGAACTGCTGCGCAAGGATATCGCGGTGGTCATCGGCAACGCGGACAGTGGCAGTGTCGGGCGTGAGAGCAAACGGGTCCTTGAAGCGGCGGGGATCTATGACCAGGTGCTCGATAACACGGTTTACCTGACCACCGACTCGCGCAACCTCAATCGGGCGTTGCGGGAGCATGAGGCGGACGTGATTCTCAACTGGCGTGCCACCGCCTTCTTCGATGAAAACCGTGAGGCCATGGAGGTGATCGATCTGGATCCGAAACTGGCCGCGCCGAAACAGCTTCTGCTCAATCAGCTGGTGTTCAGCGGGTATCCGGAAGAGAGTCGCTATTTCATGGAATTTGCGGCATCCGATGAGGGTCAGGCGATCTTCCGCAAGTACGGCTTCCTGGATAATCAGACCCGCTTCTGATGTCGTTTGTGTTGACAAACAAGGACGGCTGGTTCAAATCAAAGGGACTCTCCTCGAGCAAGATCCATCTGCTGCTCGGTATCTTCCTGATGGGATTCCTGCTGCTGATCTCGCTGAATATCCTGTTCGAGTCGTTGATCGGCAATCTCAATTCGCAGGTGGACAACGAACGCTCCCGATTGATGATCGGTGAAATGATCGTGCTCGACCTCAAGGAGGTCGAGGCGGGTTTCTACCAGATGGCGACGATCGCCAATGAACGGGGGCAGGACCGGATCAGGAAGAAGATACAGGAGTTCGTCGACGAGTTGCGCAGCCTGCTGAATCTGCTCGAGCGGGGTGGCACCTATGTCCGGGTAACCCCGTTGAACATCGAAAGCCTTGAGTCGATGCGCCGGGTCATCACCTATCACAAATCCTCGGCGGACAGCTACGTTCTGGAACAGATCGATCTGGCGCCCAAGCTGTTGCAGATGGAGCAGGAGAGCGAGCACCTGAGAAATCTGCTGCAGCGTGCCGAGTTGAACCGGGCCTCGACGGAAGATCTGCTGGAGCACGCCGAAGCGGTGAAAAAATACCTGCGTACCCTGCCGCAGCTGTTTCTGCGTTCCATGGAGAATGCCAATCGACTGCTGTTCAAAAGCCACAAGCGACTGGAGACTCTGGAGAAGGACATTGAATACCAGCGGGAAGCCTACCGTACCCTGCAGATAGAACTGTCGCTGGTGGTGATTGTGGTCAGCATGGTGTTGGGGTTCTGGATCTCGCGCCAGGTACAGCATTCCAACGAACGTCTGGCGGCCCTGACCCGGGATCTGGAGTTACAGAAGTTTGCTGTGGATCAGCATGCCATAGTCTCGTCCACGGATGTGGATGGCAATATCCTGTATGCGAACGACAAGTTCTGCGAAATCAGTGGCTTTACACAAGAGGAGCTGATCGGCAAGAGCCATCGGTTGATCAAGTCGGGTTACCATGACGATGCCATGTACAAGGAGATGTGGGAGACCATCTCCGCGGGCGGGGTCTGGCATGGTGAGATAAAGAACCGTAGCAAGACGGGTTCCTACTACTGGGTTGCGGCGACCATCGTGCCGATGGTCGATGAAGAGGGTGTGCCGTTTCAGTACATCTCGATTCGCACCGACATCACCGAGCGGAAGAGCATGGAGGAGTCCATCACCGAGAGCAACCGCTTTCTGCAGAGTCTCACCAACACCATGGGCGAGGGGGTCTATGCCCTCAACAGGGAAGGCGAATGCACCTTCGTCAACCCGAAGGCGATACAACTGCTCGGGTTCAACAAATTCGAAATCCTCGGTGAAAACATCCATGACCTGATCCACCACCATGACAAGGCGGGTGACTGGGTGGCAGCCGAGGACTGCCCGATTCTGATCAGCGTGATGCAGACTCACGAATACAATTCCGATGATGAACTGTTCTTCACCAAATCGGGCAAGGCGTTTCCAGTCTCCATGAGCGCCACGCCGATTTTCAAGGATGGTGAGATCGACGGCCATGTGGCGGTGTTCCAGGATATTTCGGAGCGGAAGGTGCAGGAGTACATGCTGCAGCAGGCGAAAGAACAGGCCGAAGCGGCCAACCGCGCGAAAAGCCAGTTCCTCGCCAACATGAGCCATGAGATCCGTACCCCGATGAACGCCATCATCGGCATGACCCATCTGGCCCTGCAGACCGATTTGACCCCGGAGCAGCACAATTTCATCACCAAGGCCAATCGTTCCGCAGAGTCCCTGCTGGGGTTGATCAACGATATCCTCGACCTGTCCAAGATCGAGGCCGGTAAGCTGGATATCGAGTCGACCCGGTTTCATCTGCAGGCGGTGTTCGACGATATTGCCAACGTGCTGAGCTACACCGCCGAGGAAAAGGGTATCGAGCTGCTGTTCAACATACAGGGGGACGCGCCGGCGTTCCTGGTCGGGGATCCGATGCGGCTTGGCCAGGTGCTGTTGAATCTCAGCAATAATGCGCTGAAATTCACCGAGCAGGGGGAGGTGATCGTTTCGGTCGAGGTGGCGGAGCGCAAGGATTCCGAGGTGATGCTGCATTTTTCGGTGAAGGACACCGGTATCGGTATCAGCGAGGACAATCAACGTAAACTTTTCGAATCCTTCAGCCAGGCAGATGCTTCGACCACCCGCAGGTACGGGGGGACCGGTCTGGGGCTCTCTATCAGCCGTCGCCTGGTGGAACTCATGGGCGGCACGATTCGCGTGGAAAGCCGGGAGGGCGTGGGCAGCACCTTTCATGTCTATCTGCCCTTCGGGGTGCGCAGCCAGGATGAGATGCCGGTCTCCTCCTGGGACGTGGAGGCGTTGCACGGCTGCCGCTGCCTGATCGTGGATGACAGCACCAGCGCGCGCATCATCTTCCAGACCATTCTGGAGTCACAGGCAATACAGGTGGAGAGCGTGACCAACGTCGAGGATGCGGTGGAAAAACTCGCGAATGGCGTGCGCTACGATTTTCTGCTCATCGACTGGCGGATCGGCGACGCGGACGGGGTTGAACTGGTCAAGCAGTTGCGCGATGTCATGGGGGACCCCGTGCCACCGGTGATCATGACCACCGCCCATGGAATCGACAACCTGGAACAGCGCCTGGCAGAGCTGGAGGTGCAGGTTTCCAGTGTGCTCGGAAAACCGGTACTGATCGAAAACCTGATTCACGCGGCGGCGAACGCAGTCGGAAAAGGGCAGGTTTCCCACCTCAACAGGGATAAATACGATTACCGGTCTATCCTCGAGGGTCAGCACCTGTTGGTGGTCGAGGACAATCCCTTCAACCAGGAAGTGGTGGTGAGCCTGTTGAAGCATCAGGGTATCAGTGTGGATGTGGCGGTACACGGCCGGGAGGCCCTGGAGATGCTCGAGACTTCGCACTACGATGGGGTTCTGATGGACTGCCAGATGCCGATCATGGACGGTTACGAGGCAACCCGGGCGATACGTGCGCAACCCCGGTTCGCCGGGTTGCCGGTGATTGCCATGACCGCGAACGTCATGAACGATGATATCCGCGAGGCCCTGGAAACCGGGATGAACGACCATATCGCCAAGCCGATCCATGTGCAGACCATGTTGGATACGCTGGTCAAGTGGCTGTCACCCAAAGAGCGGCTGCCGGGAGGCGAGGCATCGCCGCCGACGGAGATTCCTGCGGCCATGGAAATCCCAGAGACCCGGCATTTCAACCTGGCCCGGGGACTGCGAGGCATGGGCGGGGATATGCAGGTTTACAAGCGTCTGCTTGGTAAGTTCATTGAGAATCAGAGAAATACGATTGAAGACACACGCCAGGCCCAGGCTGCAGGGGATACCGGCAGGGCATTGCGTAATCTGCACACCCTGAAGGGGATTGCAGGTACCCTGCATGCGGAGCCGCTGGGACGCCGGGTCATCGAGGCGGAAACGGCCCTGCAGGACAACCCGCAGGTTGATCTCGATTATCCCTCACTGCAGCGGGAGATGCGGGATCTGGTGGAGGAGATCGAGGCGCTGATTCTGCCAGGTGAATCCCAGACCCCGGCGGAGAACGAGAGCGATGTTCAGGTCGGCACTTTGATCAGGGAATTGCGCGAGCGTCTGGAGGCCTTCGACACCGAGGCTGAAGACGTGTTGCTGCAACTGCAAAACCAGACCCGGGACAAGGCCTTCAGCACCACCCTGAGACTCATCGCCAAGGCAGTGGATCAGTATGACTTCGAAAAGGCGATCGGACTGCTCGACGAGGTGGATGCATCCGCACAAGGGTGAAGAAGATTATGCATGATGACGCGACAGACCGGGATCCGGCGCCCGACCAGGCGGACCGGGGACTGCGGAAACAGGTGATTCTGGTGGTGGATGACACGCCGGAGAACATCGCGGTGATGAAGGGTATCCTGGTGGGGCAGTACACCGTACTCGCGGCTACCAGCGGAATCATAGCCTTGAAGCTGGTGGAAAAGCGCAAGCCGGACCTGATCCTGCTCGACGTGATGATGCCTGAAATGGATGGCTATGAAGTGTGCCGGCACCTGAAAGCCAACCCGCAGACGACCGAAATCCCGGTAATCTTCGTCACCGCGAAAACCGAGTCGGAAGACGAACAGACCGGGTTTGATGCGGGTGCGGTGGACTATCTGGCCAAACCGGTACATCCCTCGGTCGTCCGGGCCCGGGTGAAAACCCATCTGTCCCTGTCGGATCAACAGCAGGCGTGTCGCCGACAGGTGATCGAACGCACCCGGGAGCTCGAGGAATCCCAGCGTGCGGCGATCTTCATGCTGGGCGACGCAGGCCATTACAACGACACCGATACCGGGGTGCATATCTGGCGCATGGCCGCCTATTCGGCGGCGCTGGCCCGGGCCGTGAAATGGCCGGTCGAAGAGGCCCGGCTCCTGGAGTTGGCCGCGCCGATGCACGATACCGGCAAGATCGGTATCTCCGACGACATCCTCAAGGCGCCACGCAAGCTCACGGATGAGGAATGGAAGATCATGAAGACCCACTCCGTGATCGGCTACCGGATCCTCAGCAAGAGCAGCAGTCCCCTGTTCCAGATGGCGGCCAGCGTGGCGCTTCACCATCATGAGCGCTGGGACGGTGGCGGTTACCCGGATGGACTGGTGGGCGACGCGATCCCGGAGTGCGCGCGCATCGTCGCGATCGCCGATGTGTTCGATGCATTGACCATGCGTCGACCGTACAAGGAACCCTGGCCGGTTGAGAAGGCCCTGGAGACTCTGCGCGAAAGTGCCGGGAGTCATTTCGATCCCGATCTGGTGAATGCGTTTATCCAGATCATCGATGAAATCCTGGAAATCAAGCAGGCCTGGGATCAGAAAGAACAAGAGGCTGACCTTGCTGAGACCCCTTAAAGATAACCGCCAGCTGCAGTTATGCCGGGAGCGTTATATTCCTTCAAAGCCTGCACTGCTTTCTCAGGTTCAGGCGTTGGCCGGGGTCCGGGAACCGGATGTGCTCAGTATCTCCGAACTGGTCAGCCAGGATGTGGGGCTGTCGTCGGCGGTGCTGAAAAGCGTCAACTCCGCATTCTTCGGTCTGCGTAACCATATCTCGGACATCCGTCAGACGGTGGTGTTGCTGGGTGTGAACAATGTCGTGAACCTGGTGTCAGCGCACGAGATGAAACGCGCCCTGAACCAGAAATCCTGCCTCACCCTGGAGCGATTCTGGGACACCGCGTCGGAAGTGGCCAAGGCGTCGGTGCTGATCGCCCGGGAACTCAATGTGCCGGTGCCGTTGGAGGATGTCTACGCGGTGGGACTGTTTCACGATTGCGGCATTCCGGTCATGGCGAGCTGTTTTGAGACCTATCGCAAGACCCTGGACGAAAGCAACGGCAACTATCACCGTTCCATTGTCGAAATCGAAGATGGTTATCATGATGTGAATCATGCGGTGGCCGGGTTCATGTTTGGCGAGACCTGGGACCTGCCGAGATTCATTCAGGAGATCATACTCCAGCACCATGACGCAGACGTCTGGGAGCACTTGAATGACGAGCATATCCTGAATTGCCTGGCGGTGTTGAAACTGGCGGAAAATCTGGTCGACCATAAGCGCCGTCAGGTGGACAATGTGGACTGGCAGCGTTTCGCTGCACCGGTGACGCAGCGGCTCAAGCTGACCGCAGCGTCCTATCCGGCGGTCGAGAAACGCCTGATCGAACAGATGCAGGATTGACGCGGCCACCCTGACCATCCACTGAAGCTTTTGCCATGACACAGACTCAGATACACCCCGGATCGGATCCCTCCGCTCAGCTCGACCAGCTCAGGCAGCAGATCGCCGAGGTGGTGGCCCAACGTGACGCACTCAAGCAGGCCATCGAGACGCACCAGATTCCCGCATCGCAGGGGTTGCGGAAACTCACCCAACTGGATGAGCGGCTCTCGCAGCTCGACAGCGCCTTCAAACAGGGTTGGGATGCGCAGCAGTAGCGATCTGATTGGGGAAGCCCAATCGATGCAAAATGCTTTGTGCGGAAAAGTAGTGGTTCTGATAGGGAAAGCTGATCCAGGATTCGGCGGACCATATATGGCGCGGATGTACGCTGTTCTCTCCGCGTAGACCCGGGTAGACCAGTTTGATAGCTTGTTAGATTTTGAAAACTACAGGGATGGTGAGGAACTCAGAGGATTGGTGACTTTGCGCGAAAAGGCGATTGCTAATACTACAGTGCTTGTTCAGGGCGTCGAAAAAACATATGAATAAAATGTCTGACTCCGTAATAAGCGGTATTCTGTCCAGGAAGAAAGCACTTCTGCTCGATATGAATAGTACGTTTATGTTTGGCGAGGACCGATTTGGTAGCGATGAAGATTACTCAGTTTACTACAAGTCGATTGGCGGCAAGTTATCAGATGAGACTCTAAATACAATTATGCAGGATATTCTGCAATACCTTGGTAAGCTCTACCCAAAAGAAGAATATAGAAATCATTTTCCATCAGTAGCTCAGGCTCTTGATAATACTCTTTCATTTAAACTTTCCACAGAGGAAGTAGACAAGATTGTACAAACCTTCTCATACCATGAGCATGGTTATATTCCTGAAGAATACATCAAGGCACTTTTTCAATTAAGAGAACGATATATATTGTCAGTCGTCATTGATATATGGGCTCCAAAAACACGGTGGCTGGAAACATTCAAAAAACACGGAATAGACACGCTATTCTCGGCTCAGTCATTTTCGTCAGACCATGGAATAGTAAAACCATCCCCAAGGCCATTTGAAATGGTTGTGGAACAACTAGATATAGATAAGGAAGATTGTCTCGTCGTTGGTGATTCCATAAGAAGGGATCTTGGTGGTGCAATCGCTGCCAATATCGATTGCGTACTTGTTGGTGGGTCAATGGACGATCGCGCTTTGGCAGCTTATGAAGATTTATTGGTGTTTTGTGATTATGCAAACAACAGCTAAGAATACGCTTGTCCGGATGCAAAGTACGCTGCGCTTCGTTTGCACCGTACAGCTTGGTTGTTAATGCCCGCTTTCAGGAAAGGCCTGATAGCAACCTCAATGTCCGCTTCGGTCGCTTTGCGGACCTGTTTGCATTCACCAAGGTGCTTGATGGTACAGAGGATCGGTTTCGATGTGACTACTAACGCCTGGGGCGTCGGGGTGTTCTTTGCGCCTTGATGGTCCGTATCAGTGTGCGTCCGAGCGGGCCACGGGTGAGCGGCTTTCACTCCGCAGCGCCTCGATCAGCGCGGCGCTGAGAATGAGTCCGGCCCCGGTCCATTCCAGGGGTGTCATCCATTCATCACCGATCAGGGTGGCGGAGACCACCGCCGCCACCAGTTCCAGGATCAGGATCACCGAGGCGCGTCCCGCCTCCAGGTGCGTGACCCCGTATTGCGCGCCCAGGTTGGCGGGTAACAGCCAGACGAAGGCGTAGAGCAGTACGCCGCCCCAGGCCAAAGGTGAAATCCCCGTGGGCCAGGATTGATCCGTGCCGATCAGTCCCAGGCCTGCCAGTGCGGCGCAGCCGGCGAACATGGCCGCCAGCTTGGGTGACAGGGGCAATTGGGCAACGCCCCGGAACACCAGGTTGTTCATGGCCAGGAGAAAACCCGCCAGCAGGCCGAACAGCTCGAAACCCGAGGGGAGGGTGTGGAGGATGTCCACGCCTCCCAGGATCAACCAGGCCCCGCTCAGAGCCAGGGCGACGCCCAGCCAGCGCAGGCCATCGATGGGTTCCCCCAGAATCAACCTCCCGCCGAGAACGCCCCACAGGGGCAGCAGGTAGAACAGCGCCATGGCCCGCACCACCTCGCCATAGACCATGGCCAGGGTGAAGGCGAGGTTGGCGCCTCCACCCAGCAGTGCGATCAGCAGCAGGGGGCCTGCCGCTGAGGCTCCCCCGGTTCGCCTCCAGGCCATCGGCAGGGTCGCCAGGGTCAACAGGCTGAAGGTGCAGAGCACCAGCACCAGCCCGTCGAGACCCGCCTGGCCCAAGGCCTTCAGCGGCATCCAGGCACACCCCCACAGCAGCGAGGAGCCCATAAGGGCGATTACCGGGCGGTTCATGCCGGGTGTCTCGACAGGAAGTCGGCAAAGTGTTCGCGCTCACGTTGGCGCATCCAGTTATTGATCCGCCACAGGTCGCCTACCGGTTCCCGGCTGAAGGGCAGCTCATGCAGGTAACCGTCAGGCCCGAACTCCGGGGTCATGGTCACCACATCGGCTCCCCGGGCAATGCGGGCCTGCCAGATGATCTCCCACCAGCGCTGGTGGGCCACCAGGGCCTCGGCATACTCCGGAGCGGCCGGGTCAGGCACCTGGGGACCCTGATCGTAGCCCACCCGGGCGTGGATGTGGTGCACCTGGGGAGCAAGGACCTGAAGAATGTCCTGCTCACTGTCCATCAGGCGTTCGCAGACCACGCACCAGTGGCTGAAATCCGCGGTCAGTTTCAGTTGGGGCAGGTCCGCGGCGATTCGTCCAGTAATCCAGGGGTTGAACAGGGAGCGGCTGCGATGGGTCTCGAACAGAACCTCCAGACGGTATCGATCAGCCAGTTCCATCGCCTCCTGAAAGAAGCGCAGACTCTGAGGTTCGGACCAGGCATCGCAGCCACCGATACAGTTGATCCGCAGGGGGGCAAGGTCTACACACAGTTTCAGCCCCTGCTCCAGGGTGGCCAGGTGAGTCTCCGGACTGGCCTGCCGGTCTGGTACGTAACTGCCCGCAGTGGTGATCTCGGCGATGTACTCGAGACCCCGGGTCGCCAGTGCCTCCCCAAGAGCCTCCCGCTGGAGCGGGTCAATGGGGGCCTGGCCCTCGATGCCGTCGAAACCGGCCTCGGCGGATTCGTTCACCGCATCCGCCGGGTCCCCGTGGAAACCCCACAGGGTGCGGAAGAGTTTCAGTTGCATGGGCATCTCAATGGGCCGTGACGAAGGACACGCCGAGTACCCCGACGAATCCGCGGCCGTCACCCACCGGGCTGTCGGGGGCGTCCCCATGCAGCACCCGCTGCACCCGATAGCGATGATAGCTTTGCAGCAGTCCGCCCAGGGGCAGGCTGTGGCCGTCCTGTTCGGGGAAGGCCTCCCGGTGCAGCTGCGGCAGGTCGTACCAGGGTCGGTTCGGCTTCAGGTGGTGAGCGTTGTGGTAGCCGAAGTTGAGGGTCAACAGATTGACCCAGGGCCGGCTGAGGCAGAGATTCGAATAGGTATTGCGCTGCTCGAACGCCCGGTCGGCCGATTTACCCGGTCTCGGATGCTTGCTGTCCAATGTCATCACCACCGGGTAGGTGTGCTGGTGTACGTCCATGAAGCGGATGGTGTGCAGGAACAGCAGATAGCCCAGGGGATAGGCCAGCAGGATGGCCGGGTTGATCATCGCGAGTGCGGTGAAGATCGCAATCCGGATCAGCAGTTGTCCTACCACCCGGCCACGCCGATGTCGGCGAGTCGCAAGTGAGAAGGGCAACGCCAGCACCAGGGCGTGCATGAGCAGATCGACGGCGGGTATGTAGCACCACTCCAGAGCCTGAATCGCACCCCGCAAACGGGGATGCCGCTCCAGCAGCGCCCGGTAGTCGTAGGCGATGACATCGGCCCGGTCCACATGATGGCGCATGTGCTTGCGCCGGATGTCCCGGTAGTCGCCATAGCCGCCGCCGGCGAGCCAGCTCAGCAGCCCGCCCAACCAGCGGTTGTGCTGCTGGTCGGCGAAGATCGTATTGTGGGTGCACTCATGGATCAGGTAGGCGCCGATCACCAGGCCGTGGGCCAGGGGCAGGCTGCCCAGCAGGGCCAGGGGTAAGGGCTGGGTCAGCATCACGGCCAGACCCAGCGCGTAAGCCCCCAGGGCGTAGGCCAGGGCCAGCAGATGTCGCCAGCCCCGCTCGGCATCACGCAGGCGCATCGGGTCCGCCCTCCGCCCAGAAGCGGCGCCAACCGCCGAAACGGGTGATGTCCCGGGACTCACCCAGGATGTAGGACTCGCAAAGGAACCCGGTCACCCAGCTGCCATCGGCCAGTTCCACCCGTCCCAGGCCCAGGGGCGCGGGAATCTGCTCGAGGAAGTCGCCGAGGTTGACCAGCGGCATCTCCCACACCTCCAACTCGACCGCCGCGCCATCGTCCGAGCGTACCAGACCGGGACGATAAGGGGGACCGCCCGGCAGCAGGTAGAGCCGGTAGTCCGCCGAAGTGGTGGTCTTGCTCAACAGACGCCCGCCCCGCTCCCGCAGCTGATGATTGAGTGGCAGCCCCTCCATGTGGGCGCCGCAGACGGCGACCGGTACGTGCCCGCTTCGGCTCGGCGCGGTGACCGGGGAGGACTCCAATGGCAACTGGGTGGCACCCAGGGTGTCAATCAGACAGGGTTGCAGCCGTGAGGCCGCCCCCAGCAGTGCCTGGTCGGTGAAGGCCGGGGCGAACAGGGTGACCCCGTTGGGCAGCCCGTCGTCGCGAAAGCCACCCGGCACCGCCACCGCCGCCAGATCGAGCAGGTTCATGAAGTTGGTGTAGGTGCCCAGGTTGCTGTTGAGATGGATCGGATCGGCCGCCAGCTGTTCAACGGTATAGATCGTGCCGGCAGTGGGGGTTACCACGAAGGCCACCTCATCCCAGACCCGTTCAGTGACCCGCCGCAGCTCGGCCAGGCGGTACTGGGCGGCGAAGGCCTCGGCGGCGGTACCTTTCGCACCGCCTCCGATGATGGTGCGGGTCACCTCCAGCAGAGCCTCCGGCTTCGCTTTGAGCAGCGCTTCGGCGGCCAGGTAGCGCTCCGCCACCCAGGGCCCCTCGTAGAGCAGCCGGGCCGCTTCCAGGAAGGGGGCGAAATCGATCGTGACCGGCTCGCCACCGAGCGCCTTCAAGCCCTCAATCGCATCCCCGAAGATCCGTTCGCTTTCACTATCGCCGAAGAATTCGAGCTGGGAAACCGCCGGCATGCCAAAGCGAAAGCCCTCCATGGGCAGACCACGTCCCAACACCGGCGGCTGCATCGCACGCGCATAGGCGTCGCCCTCGTCGTAGACCGCCGCCACCTGGAACACCCGCGCCGCGTCGCGGCTGTCGAGGGCGAAGATGGAGACCGCGTCGAGGGTGCGGCAGGCCGGCACCACGCCCCGGGTCGAGAGCAGCCCCCGGGTCGGTTTCAGCCCCACCAGGTTGTTGAAGGCGGCTGGCACCCGCCCGGAGCCGGCGGTGTCGGTGCCCAGCGAAAAGCTGACCTGTCCCAGGGCCACCGCCACCGCGGAACCCGAACTGGAACCGCCGGCGATGTAGTCCTGGTTGAAACTGTTGCGGCAGACGCCGTAGGGGGAGCGCACCCCCACCAGGCCGGTGGCGAACTGGTCCAGGTTGGTCTTGCCGATGGGGATGGCCCCGGCGTCGATCAATCGCTGCACCACGAAGGAGCTCTCAGACGGTTCATAGGCGTAGTCGGGACAGGCGGCCGTGGTCGGCAGGCCGGCCAGATCGATGTTGTCCTTGATGGCGAAGGGGATGCCGTAGAGGGGATGGGTCGCCGGCGTGGCGCCCTCCAGGGCGTTTAGATATTCCTGCAGTGCTTCCCGGTCGAGACGGCTGATCCAGATCGGGTTGTCGCCTGCGGACGCGATGCGGGCCAGCACGGCGTCGACCACCTCGGCCGGGGTGAAGCGATCTTCCCGATAGCCAGCGAGCAGTGCCTCGATGGCGAAACTCTGTGTCGTTTCGATGCTCATGACGCCTCCAGTTCCAGAATCACCACGGCCTGTCCGGCGGAGACCGGACTGCCCTGGGCGGCCAATACCTCACGTACCGTGCCCGCCTCGTCGGCGGCGATGGTGATCTCCATCTTCATCGCCTCCATGATCAGCAGCGGGTCGCCCACCGCCACCTTGTCGCCTGGCTTCACTGCCAGTTGCCAGACGCTGCCGGTCACCGAGGAGGCGACCGCCAGGCAGCCGGGGGGGATATCCAAACCGGCATCGCCGGTACTGACGTCGTCCGGCAGATCGCTGGCGTAGTCGGCCTGACCCGCCGCCTCCCAGCGCTGACGCTCGGCCTCGAAGGAGGCCTGTTGCCGCGTCTTGAACTCCTCGATCTGCAATCGGTTGCTGGCGAGAAACTCCCGGTAGTCGCGCAGCTTGAGCGAAGTATCTTCGATGCGCAGGTTGAAGCGCCCCAGCGGGAAGTCCTCGCGCATCTGTTTCAGTTCGTCCTCGGAGACCGGATAGAAACGCAGCTGGTCGAAGAAACGCAGCAGCCACTGCTTGCCGTCGGTGAAGTCAGGCGTCTGGCGGTAGCGGTTCCACATCTGCACCGTGCGACCGACGAACTGGTAGCCGCCGGGCCCCTCCATGCCGTAGACGCAGAGATAGGCGCCGCCGATACCGACCGCGTTCTCCGGGGTCCAGGTACGGGCCGGGTTGTACTTGGTGGTGACCAGGCGGTGGCGCGGATCGAGGGGCGTGGCCACCGGCGCGCCCAGGTAGACGTCGCCCAGGCCCATCACCAGATAACGGGCGCTGAAGAGGATCTCCCGGACCTGCTCGATCGACTCCAGGCCGTTGATGCGGCGGATGAACTCGATATTGCTGGGACACCAGGGGGCGTCGGCGCGCACCGACTGCATGTACTTGTCGATGGCCAGGCGGGTCGACGGGTCGTCCCAGGAGAGGGGCAGATGAACGATGCGGCTCGGCACGCTCATCTCGTCGATGGAGGGCAGTTGCGCCTCCGCCGCCATCAGGCGTTCGACCAGCGCGCCCTGGCTGATGATCCGGCTGTCATAGTGGACCTGCAGGGAGCGGATGCCCGGGGTGAGATCGAGCAGACCCTCGATGGTCTGTTCCCGCAGCCAGCTCAGCAGGGCCTGGACCCGGAAACGCAGCTCCAGGTCGAGCACCAGTGGGCCGTACTCCACCAGCAGGTACTTGTCCCCCGACTGGCGGTAGCAGACCGCCGGGATCTCCCCATCGGCCTCTTGCCGGGCCACCACCGGGGTGGACTCCGCTCCCACCGCCATTGTCCGAATCGGCTCATCCGTAGTGGCGGCGAGCAGCAGGATCATCTCGTCCTGGGCCTGCTCCAGCCGCACTGCCTCGTTGTAACTCACCGGCTTGAAGCGGATGCGATCCCCCGGCGAGAGCTGTCCCATCTTCCACAGATCGGCGCTGATGATCGTGGCCGGGCAGACGAAGCCGCCCAGGCTGGGACCGTCGGGACCCAGAATCACCGGCATGTCGCCGGTGAAGTCGATGGTGCCGATGGCGTAGGCGTTGTCGTGGATGTTGGAGGGGTGCAGCCCCGCCTCACCGCCGTCGCTGCGCGCCCACTCGGGCTTGGGCCCGATCAGGCGCACACCGGTGCGCGAGGAGTTGTAGTGGACCTCCCAGTCGGTGGCGAAGAAGGTGGCGATGTCCCCGTCGGTGAAGAAGTCCGGCGCCCCGTGGGGACCGTACATGACGTGGATCTCCCAGTCGCGGTTATGCGCCGGAATCAGTTCGGCCGGCAGGCTCGCCACCGGCTCGGTGACCTGAGCGGTTTCATCAATGCGCAGCACATCCCCCACCTGCAGCGCCCGACCGGCGTGACCGCCAAACTGGCCGAGGGTGAAGGTGGCGCGGCTGCCCATGTATTCCGGCAGGTCGAAACCGCCCTGCACCGCCAGGTAGGCGCGCACGCCGGCCCCCTCGACAGCGCCGATCTTCAGCACGCTGCCGGCCTTTACCGGCAGTGAACGCCAGAAGGCGACCGGTTCGCCGTCGAGGCTGGCCTTCATGGCCGCACCGGTCAGGGCGATGATGCAGTCCCGGTTGAATTTCAGGCTCGGGCCGTTGAGGGTCAGCTCCAGCCCAGCCGCTTGGGTTGGGTTGCCCACCATCCGGTTGGCCAGGCGGAAGGCGAGCGCGTCCATCGGTCCCGACGGCGGGATACCCACGTCCCAGTAGCCGGTACGGCCGGGATAGTCCTGCACCGTGGTCTGGGTGCCGGGGGCCAGCACGTCAATGGTCGCGGGCTGGTAGTCCACCTTGTCCAGGTAGCGGGTGTAGTGCTCGCCTTTGACAAAGACCTCATCGTCGACAATCTGCCGCAGATAATCCAGGTTGTTCTCGATGCCGTAGAGGGCGCTCTGATCCAACGCCTCCAGCAGACGGCCACGGGCCGCCTCGCGACTCTCCCCCTTGACGATCAGCTTGGCGATCATCGGATCGTAGTACGGCGGCACATGACTGCCGGTCTCGACCCAGGTATCCACGCGGATGCCGTCGTCAAAGCGCACCTCGGTCAGCAGGCCGCTGCTGGGCTGGAACGCCTTGCCCGGGTCCTCGGCATAGAGCCTTACCTGGATCGCCGCGCCTTTGGACGTGTGTTGGTAAGACGCCAGAAAATCGTTTTCACCCGCTGCCAGCCGCACCATCCAGGCTACGAGATCGACTCCGGTCACCTCCTCGGTGACGCCATGCTCCACCTGCAGGCGGGTGTTCACCTCCAGAAAATAGAACTCGCGGCTGCGGGTGTCGTAGACGAACTCCACAGTGCCGGCGGAACGGTAGCCGACCGCCTCGCCGAGCCGCATGGCTGATGCCAGCAGGGCTTCCCGCTGCTGCTCGGTGAGTCCGGGCGCCGGGGTCTCCTCCACCACCTTCTGGTTACGTCGCTGCAGTGAGCAGTCGCGCTCCCCCAGGGCCACCACCCGGCCCTCGCCGTCGCCGAAGATCTGCACCTCGATGTGGCGGGCGTACTCGATGTATTTTTCCAGGAAGATGCCGCTCTGGCTGAAGTTGTTGAGCGCCAGCCGCGCCACCGTGTGGAAGGCCTCGTTGAGTTCCACCTCGCTGCGGCAGAGCTGCATGCCGATGCCGCCGCCACCGGCGGTGCTCTTCAGCATCACCGGATAGCCGATGCGCAGGGCCTCGGTGCGGGCCTGCTCCAGGTCGTCGAGCAGCCCGGTGCCCGGCAGCAGCGGCACCCGGTTCTTCTGCGCAAGCTGGCGCGCGGTGTGTTTGAGACCGAAGTCGCGCATCTGTTGCGGGGTCGGGCCGATGAAGGCGATACCGGCTGCCTCGCAGGCCTCGGCGAAGGCGGCGTTCTCGCTGAGGAAACCGTAGCCGGGATGGATCGCATCGACCCCCTGCTCCTGCGCCAGTTTGAGGATCTTGCCGGTATCCAGATAACTCTCCGAAGCCGGCGGCGGGCCGATGCAGAAGGCCTGGTCGGCCTGTGACACATGGGCCGAATGTCGGTCGGCTTCGGAATAGACCGCGACTGAGTCGACCCCCAGGGATTTGAGGGTGCGGATGATCCGGCAGGCGATGGCGCCCCGGTTGGCTATCAGAACCTTTTTGAACATGTTCTCGCTCTTTCGGGTCGTCCCGGTTCTTTTCCCGCGGCGGGTCGTCCCGGCGCGGTGTCTTAAATCGAGTTTGGCTGCTGGGGTATGTTCCAGCTTGCGGAATTCGAGAAGTTTTGAAGTGATGTGTTCGCTACGCTCAGTTTTGTTGGCCCCCTCTCCCGCGAGGGGAGAGGGGAGGTGCTTTTCGACTGCATCCTAAGCGTCAAGTCAGGTCGCCGGAATAAACCATCCGGATACATCCCACGCTGATCCGTGAATCCCCTCTCCCCTCGCGGGAGAGGGCCAGGGAGAGGGGGAACCGATGACCCGTGAGTGTAGCGAACACATCAATTCACCATTCAAAATTACCATTCTCAATCCCAGATCAACACCTCCACCGGCGTCGGATTGTAGGCGTTGCAGGGGTTATTGAGTTGGGGGCAGTTCGAGATCAGCACCAGCACATCCATCTCCGCGCGCATCTCCACGTAACGGCCCGGGGCGGAGATACCGTCCTCAAAGGTCAGGCCGCCTTCCGGCGTCACCGGTACGTTCATGAAGAAGTTGATGTTGCTCGCCAGATCCCGCTTGCTCATGCCCTGGTCCCACTCGGACAGGGCCAAGATGAAACTGTCCCGGCAGCTGTGCATGTGGCGCTTGTCCAGGGCGTAGCGCATGGTGTTGCTTTCGGCGGAGCAGGCGCCGCCCAGGGTGTCGTGGCGACCGCAGGTATCGGCGGTGATCTCCAGCATCACATGGCCTTCATTGGAAAGCAGCTGGGTGCCGGTGGTCAGGTAGATGTTACCCTGGGCGCGGATGGTGTCGTTGGCGCTGTAGCGCTCCTCCGGGTCCTCCGCATTGTAGAACAGGGTATCTACCGCCTGGTTGCCTTCCAGATCGAGGATGCGGAAGGTCTGGCCCTTGCGCACCACTTTCATGAAGGGGTCGCCGGCGGGCACCACCTGGTGGAATTGGGCAGCCTCGGGACGAAAAGTGCTTTCGGTCAGGGTTGTGCTCATGGGACTCAGACCTCGAGGTAGTAGCGTTCGGTGTTGATGAAGGCGCGCTGGTTTTCTCCGCACGCGTTGCGGCAGGCATCATCGGCGGCTGCGGGTCCGGTGTGAATGGCGGTCAGCCGGACCGGTTTCGGGCTGTAGCCCGGCGCGGTGTCGAGGGGATGGGGCGCGCTGGCGAGCACCACCAGGCAGTTCATCTCGAAGCGCAGATCGATGGCGTCTCCGGCCTTGGAGTTGCCCGCCACAAAGCTCATGTTGCCCGCTTCGTCCGCCACCACCTTGCTGAAAAAGTTGATGTTGGAAACCAGGTCGCGACGCCCCAGACCGTATTTGCCCAGCTCGTTGATCAGGCTGTCATGGCCGTTCATGTAACGCTCGTTGCGCTGCTGCTGGTAGGTCGTTTTGCCGTACTTGGCTTCGACGATCGATGCGTTGGAGAGCCCGCAGATGGTGTCGTGCCAGCCGCAGGTGTCGGCGGTGACGGAGCAGAGCACCCGACCCATGTCGGAGTGACAGACGTTGCCGGTGGTGAGAAACGCGGTGTGCTGCCCCTTCAGGGTGTCGGCCATGTTGTAGCGTTCCAGCTTCTCCTCCTGGTTGTAGAAGAGTGCGGAGACATTGGCGCCGCCTTCGATGTCGGTCAGGCGCAGGGTCACACCGCGGCGTATCACGCCCGACCAGTGGGCGCCGGCGGGCAGCACCTCTTCCCATAACGTCTTGCCTGTGTCACTCATCGCAATACCCTCGTTGTTCGTTGAAATTTTGAGTGTTGAGTTTTTAGTTTTGAGTTGAGGTGTTCGCTACGCTCACAGTTTTTTATTCCCCTCTCCCCTCGCAGAAGAGGGGAGAGGGGAATAAAAAACAACGTGCGCAAAGCACACACCTCAATTCAAAATTCATAACTAAAAATTCAAAACTTCTCCCGTCCGTTCTGGGAGATGCAGCTGCGGAATCAGTGTGGTGTTGAGCTGCAGATTACCCGAGATCACCCCCCGGTTGGTGATCATCTTGTCGGCCAGCAGCTGCAGCTCGGCGGCCGGTCCCTGCACCAGGATCACCTCCATGGTCTGGGAGTGCATCAGGTGGATGTGCAGGGAGCTGATCACCTCCTTGATGTGTTCGTGCTGCAGATCGGCCAATACCTTCTGCAAGCGGGGCGTGGAGTGGTCGTAGATCAGGGTGATGGTCCCGGCCATGATCTCGTTGCCCAGCTCCTTCTTGTAGTCGGTCACCTGCCGGCTCACCATCTCGGCGATGGCCTGGGAACGGCTTTCGAAGCCGCGCTCGCGGACCATCTCGTCGAGCTGCGCCGACAGGCTGTCGGGCAGGGAGATGCTGATGCGGGTGATGTTTCCCTGACTCATACTGTCATCCTTCTCTTAAAACAGGTGGCTGTAGCGCTCGATCTCCCATTGGGAGACGGTCTGATGATAGGCGGTCCACTCCTGGCGCTTGTAGGTGATGAACTCATCGCGCAGGGCCTGACCCAGGGTCTCGGTGACAAACGGGTCGGCCTCGAAGGCGTCCACCGCCTCCTGCAGGTCCCGGGGCAGGAACTCGATGCCCCGCTCGGCGCGTTCCGCCTCGCTCAATTCGTAGAGGTTGTCCTCCTGGGGCTTGCCCGGATCGATTTTGTTGCGGATGCCGTCGAGACCCGCCGCCAGCGACAGGGCCGCCGCCAGGTAGGGATTGACCGCGCCGTCGGCGTTGCGCGACTCACAGCGGCCGCCGCCCATGGGCACGCGGACCGAGTTGGTGCGGTTGTTGGAACCGAAAGAGTTGAACACCGGCGCCCAGGTAAAGTAGGGCATGTCACCCTGGCGCACCAGCCGCTTGTAACTGTTGACCGTCGGCGCGAAGGCGGCGCAGAGCGCCTTGCCGTGTTTGATGATGCCGCCGATGTAATAGTAACCCAGCTCACTCAGGCCGAGACCGTGGGGGTCGTCCTTGGGATCGCAGGCGAACAGGTTGTTGCCCGTCTCCAGGTTATACAGCGACATGTTGAAATGAGCACCGTTGCCGGTTTTGTCGGCGAAGGGCTTGGGCATGAAGGTGGCAATCAGCCCCTCCTCCCTGGCATAGGCCTTGGCCATCATGCGCAGGAAGGTGTAGCGGTCGCAGCTCGTCAGTGCGTCGGCATACTGGAAGTCGAACTCGAACTGGCCATTGGCGTCCTCATGATCGAAGGAGTAGAGGTCCCAGCCGAGTTCGTTGATGGTGCTGGCCATTCTGTCGAGCCAGCTGAACTGGTCGAGGAATCCGCGGGCGTCGTAGCAGGGTTTGGTCAGCTTGTCGTCCGGGTTGGGCACCTCGAGGCTGCCGTCATCGTTCTGCTTCAGCACGTAGACTTCGGCTTCGATACCCAGGTTCATGCCGTAACCCATCTCCGCCGCCTGGGCCAGCACGTTCTTCAACGCCACCCGGGTATTCAGCGGGTAGGGTTCGCCGTAGAGGGTGTTGTCCGCCGGCATCCAGGCTATTTCGGGTTGCCAGGGCATCTGGATGATATGGTCCAGGTCGGGCACCGAGGCGATCTCGTCGTCGTTGGGGCGCTGACCCAGACCGTCCAGGGCATAACCGGTGTAAAGCTCGGAGCCATGGGCCATGTGCTCCAGGTGATCGATCGGCACCACCTTGCCCTTGGGGACACCGTGGATGTCTACATAGGTCCCCATGCAGTACTTCACCCCCTTGGCTTTGAGGGTCTGCTGAATCTGACGGATCTCATCGCTGCTCTTGTTCATGCTCGATTACTTCTCGGTGAAGGATTGGTGATAGGAATAGGGGAGCGGCGGCTGTTCCTGCATACCGCGCTCGATCAGGGCGGCCAGATCCTCCACCATCCAGGCGAACAGCTCTTCCCCCGTCTCGCGGCTGGCGGCGCTGGGCGTGCCGGTAACCCCGTTGAGACTGGTGCGGTTGACGGGGTGGGCGAACACGCTGTCGACGGTGCGGTCCGGATCGTCCGCCACGGGGATCTTCTCCTCGCGCACCAGCTCCGGGGCCACCGCCTGCATCAGTGATGTCTCAGCGGCATTTGCGTGCCAGTCACCCGCATCCTCGAAATGTTTCTCACGCACCCGCTGACTCAGGGTGGCGCTGCCCAGCAGGGCGACCATCAGATCGTCATGCTCGGCGCGCAGCATCTCCAGGGCGCAGCGCAGAGGCGCCTGGTTGGTGACGTGGCTGTTGACGATGAACAGCCGCCGAATGCCCGAGGCATAGAGCCAGTCCCCGAGGTCCTTGACCACGTCGATCAGGGTCTTCGGTTGCAACGCCAGGGTGCCGGGCCAGCGCTTGGAATGGCCGATGGAACAGCCGTAGGGCAGGGTCGGCAGCAAGGGTACGCCGGTGGCTTGCGCCGCCGCTCGGCAGAGCTTTTCTGCGATGGAGGCGTCCATGCCGCACCCCAGGTGCGGACCGTGCTGCTCGGTGGCGCCCACCGGCAGGATGGCCCCGTCAATACCCCGGGCCACCAGTTTACTGACCTCTTCCCAGGTCAGGCAGTGCCATTCATTCAACTTCGCCATCAGAATACGTCGCTCACTTCATCGTCCAGGGGCACCATGCGCACCATGTTGAGATGCTCTTCGCTGAGGCCGACCTCTTCCTCCTGCGGTGGATGGATCAGCGCTTCCAGACGCGCTTTGGTGGCGAGGAACTCGGGGCTGAGAAACTGCTCGGCCGTGCGCGGATGGGGCACCGGCACCTCGATCAGCTCCTGCACCTCGCCGGGATGGGCCTTGAGTACCAGGATACGGTCGGCCAGGTAGATGGCCTCATCCAGGTCGTGGGTGATGAACAGGATGGTCACATCGATGTTCTTCCAGATGTCGAGCAGGTAGCTCTGCATGCGCGCCCGGGTCTGGGCGTCGAGTGCGCCGAAGGGCTCGTCCATCAGCAGGATGCGTGGCTGGTTGGCCAGTGACCGGGCAATCGCCACGCGCTGCTTCATGCCGCCGGAGAGTTGATGCGGGTAGCTGTTCTCGAACTTCGACAGGCCCACCAGGTCGATCCAGCTGCGCGCCTCCTCCTCGGCGGTGTTGCGATCCTTGCCGCTGCGCTCAAGACCGAACATGACGTTCTTCTTCACCGTCAGCCAGGGGAACAGGGTATATCCCTGGAATACCATGCCTCGATCGGGCCCGGGACCGCGCACCGACTTGCCGTCGAGCAGGACTTCACCGCTGGTCTGCTCCTCGAGCCCGGCAAGAATCCGGATCAGGGTCGATTTACCGCAGCCGGAGGGGCCGATCACGCAGACGAACTCGCGACGGTGGGTCTTGAAATTGATGTTGTTCAGCGCGGTGACCGGACCCTGGGGGGAATCGAAGGTCTTGCCGAGGGCGTCAACCTCGAGGATCACCGGCCGCTGTTTGAGCCGCTCGAAACGGGCCGCGACCTCGGGGGACTGGTCGAGATAACTGGGCAGGTCCAGATGGGTCATGGCGATCCTCCTCAGGCCTTGGCCACGCGTTGCCAGGGAAACATCCGCCGACCCAGCCAGGCCAGAATCAGGTCGGTGGTCAGACCGATGATGCCGATCATGATGATGGCGGCGTAGACGTTCTCAAAGTTCTTGTAGCGCGCCTGCTGGGTAATGAACCAGGTGATGCCGGAACTGGTGCCGATCAGTTCGGCCACGATCAGGTAGGTCCAGGCCCAGCCAAGCAGAATGCGCATGTCCTTGTAGAGATCAGTGATGATCCCCGGGATCACCACCCGGAACAGCAATGACAGGCGCTTGGCGCCCAGGGTCATCGCCGCCTCCAGCAGGGAGGGGTCGAGCTTGCGGGTGGTATTCGAGATCACCAGCACCTGTTGGAAAAAGGTGCCGATGAAGATGATCGCGATCTTCGGCGCCTCGTGGATGCCGAGAATGGCCACCGCCAGCGCACCGAATGCGGGTGCCGGCAGGTAGCGGAAAAATTCGATAAACGGTTCGCTGAGACGCGAAACGGCGTCATAGGTGCCGGCCAGGATGCCCAGGGGCACGCCAACCAGCGAGGAGAGAAAGAACCCCCAGAAGATCACCTGGATACTCTGCCACAGGCTCTCATGCAGCCACTTCTCATTGCGTCGCTGGGGTTCGGTGGTGAAGGCGGTGTAGAAGGCCATCGCCACCTCATGGGGCGCGGGCAGATAGACCGGATTGGCCGGATCCCCTTGGGGCAGGGGCTTGCCGGCGGATTGGGCCTTTTCCGACTCGCGTTCGAAGACCGCCTTGTCGACCTGCATCCCCGGCTGGAAGTAGCTCACGCCGCCCGGCTCGGTAATCTCCATCTTGGGGTGCCAGACATAGGGTGAGTAACTCACCAGGCACCACAACAGGATCGGGATGAGGAAGCTCAGAACGCCGAGAAACAGGCGGCTGCGGCTATCCAGCTCTTTGCGTACGGCGAACCAACCACTGGCCATCACATGCCCCGTAAAAAGTCATCAGGTAATCAGGGAGTGAGAGGAACGGACCCGGCGGGAGGGCCGCCAGGCCCGAGCTCACACTGAGGACAGGCTTACATCGCTTCGCTGAGGGAGGGATCGATGTAGGCGTCGACGTCCTGCGCCTCCTTGTAGACGTCGTTGGCCAGGTTGAAGTCGTCGGAGATCTTCGACGAACCGTAGAGCGAGTCGAAACCATCTCCCTTGGCGAAGTGGGATTTGGCCTCGTCCAGGGTGAGGATCTTGGTGCCGTTGATGAAGCCCTTATACTCCTCGGGGCCCAGGCCCACGCGGGAGGCCATGATCTTCACCGCATCGTCGGTGGTGGCGGGATCCTTGATGTAATCGACGACCCGGTACCAGACCTTGATCACCTTCTCCCAGTCGGCCTTGCGGGCGGCCAGGCTGGAGGGCGAGACCGCCAGTACGTCGTAGATCAGGCCGGGTTCGTCGGCACTGGTGTAGATCGGCTTGGAGCCGGGTACCAGACTCAACGCCATGCCGGAGTTCGGCTGCCAGGCGACGATGGCATCCACGTCACCCGAGGCAAGTACCTGGGGGGTTTCGTTGGTCGGCACGTTGACCAGTTCCACATCCTTCTCGCTCATACCGGCTTTCTCCAGACCATTGAGCAACAGCAGATGGGAGACGAAACCGATCTCCACGCCGACCTTCTTGCCCTTCAGATCGGCGATCGAGTCGATGCCGGGCTTGCCGACCACCATGTCATTGCCGTTGGAGTAGTCGTTGATCAGAATCATCACACTCTGGGCGCCGGTGGCACCAGTGACCAGGGCGTCGCCGTTGGTCATGGTGACCGCGTCGAGCTTGCCAGCTGCAAAGGCGTCCATCGAGGCCACATAGTCGAACCACTCGAACTGCACATCGACACCTGCCTCTTTGAACCACTGTTTCTCGATGGCCACTTCCCAGGCCACCCAGCCCGGCCAGTCGGAATAGCCGATCTTCAACGGCTCGGCCAAAGCGGTGGCCGACATGCCCAGCATCGCGACACCGGCCAGGGCGGAGAAAAACTTACTCAGACGTTTCATCATGGAGGAGTCCTCTAGTATTACTATTCGATAATTTCGTATTACTATTTGAGCAACCCCTGTGCCAGGTCATGAAATGATTTCTAAGTGATTGTAATTTGGTTTGTTAATAAGGTTTGAGCGATACCGGACGCGGAATGCTGCGCCCCAAAATGGCGCTCATTCGGATGATCCGGGTTGCCGTTGTGCACTCGAAGTGTGCAATTAGGGTGCAGACCGTACATGCCACAACCCGCAATTTACTGGAAATGCGGCCTTTTAAACCATTCCCACGCAGAGCGTGGGAATGGTAAATACTCGAAGATGGCCTTTTTGCCGAGTCAGGCATAAGCAGGTATAACTCGGCTTGCCGGCACAGCGCCGGAACCGGGTAAATACAAAGGAGAGGGATCGCGTGGACAAAGTGGATGAGCGTGCATTGGATTATTTCAGGACCATGCACCAGCGCTTCACAGAGGTGATTCAGGGTCATGCGGGTCGCGAGACGATGCTCGCGGATCTGCTGACCCTGACATTCACCAGCTATGAAGGTAACGCGGAACTGTACGCCCGGGAACTGCCGGAGCCCGCCTGCGAGAAAGGCTGCGCTACCTGCTGCAGTGTCAGGGTCGTGGCAACAGCGCCGGAAGTGCTTTTGATCGCCCGCTATCTGCATGCGAACGAGCCTGCATTGCGGGCGCAGGGCGTCCATCTCGCAAAGCGCCTGGCCAAGGCGGATGGGGTGACCCGGGATCAGGGTGAAGTCGCCCGGGTCCGCTTGCGACGCCGTTGTCCATTCATCCATAAAGGGGTATGCATGATCTATGCGGCACGTCCCCTGGCCTGCCGCAGTCACCTCTCCTATGACCGGCAGGCCTGTGTGGATGCGGCGGCGGGCCGCATCGATGAAATTCCCCATTCGCCACCCCACCTGCAGATTCGTAGCCTGATTCAGAACGCCCTGCAATCCGCGTTACGCGATGCCGACTATCCCTGGGCAAGCTACGAGATCAACCATGCGGTCCAACTGGCGTTGGAGAATCCACAGGCCGAACAACAGTGGCTGGCCGGAGAAGATGTCTTCATGGCCGCAAGGGTGAAAGACATCAGTTTCGCGGAGATGGCGCAAACCTTCGATCAACTCCACAATCGCCTCCACTAGAGCTTTGCACAGGCCCGATGACCTATAGCGGAAAGCCCGGTTGCGAGTGACCCCAGGTTTCGGAGGGTTGGCCGGATGCTGCGGGCTGTCCAAAATGTCCAGTGATGGGCTGGAATTTCATGCCGGCGGGAATGCTGCCGATGCAGATGGGTCTGTCTGACTGATGGAGTGGCAGAACCAGACAGGTTGCGTGCAGTCTGAAAATTGAGCGACCCCGGGGAGCGACCATGAGTCTCGATGTGTTGAGTGACTTTTTTCTCGTCTGCAGCCTGATCAACGGGGGTCTGCTGATGTTCTGGGTGTTGATCCAGCGCCTCGCCCCGGAACTCGTGTACCGGACCCAGCGCGGCTGGTTTTCCGGCTCCCGGGAACGCTTCGAGGAGATCCTTTACCGTTTGCTGGGACAGTTCAAGCTGCTGTTCCTGGTCTTCAACCTGACCCCCTATCTGGCCTTACGTATCATCACATGAATATCGACCGAGGTAGACCCATGTATGGCATCGACCCCCATGCGACCCTGCAGAAAATTGCCGCCCGGCTCGACAGACTGTCGGATAGGGACGAAATCGTCACCGCCCTGGACGAGGTGGAATACGTGTTCGAGGTGATTCCGCCGGAGATGCAGGATACCGCGGAGCAGATCATCGCCCTATTGCGGCAGAAACTGGAACAGGCCGGATAACCGAACCATCAGGAGACATTGCGATGGCTGAACTGGGACATGTGGTGTTCTACGTGCGTGACCTTGATTCCTCGGTGCGCTTCTATTCCGAGGGTGTCGGACTGCGGGTCAAGGGACGGATTTTCAATGACCGCGCCGCAGTGCTCAGCGGGGGTGGTTCGCATCATGAACTGCTGCTCATACAGGTGGGCGAGGCGCCCGGTCCGCTCCAGGGCCGCCGCCGGGGTCTCTACCATGTGGGCTGGAAGATCGGCGATGACCTGGAAATGCTGCGCGCAACCCGGGACCGGTTGGCGAAGCTGGGTTATCCCATCGAGGGCATTTCGGATCACACCGTGAGCCAGAGTCTCTACCTGCGGGATCCGGACGGCAACGAGGTGGAGCTGTTCGTCGATGATCCCGGGTTCGACTGGAGCCGGGATGACAGCTGGATGGAAGAGCCGGTCAAGCCGCTACGCCTGTGAGGTCTGCGGTTCAACAGGGAAAGTGTCCTCTGTTCATGCCAACCATGGCCCGCGAACAATCCAGGGTGGATCGGTGCGGCACCCCCCTTGCCTGATCTCTGGCGAGACGGATCGGTTTGTCTAACGGTAGCTTGTGTCTGAAGCCATCGGCTGTGTTGAAACACAACGCAACGGCTCAATCATGTGCGCCTTGCTGGTTGGTTCGAAGCGGTTTATCTCGCCACACTCGGTATACGGAATCATTCCAGGATTTTCTGGTTTATGCCTGCCCGTCATACGACAGTCTCCGTCAATCCCGGGTTACAGTGCTTAAGCTGATCCAAATTCACCACAAGTATTCCGCGAGCTGTGCGGAATTTCCTGATAGATCGAAATATTCGAACTATTTGATCTTATAAATCGATTTTTCTTTTCCTTCTGTTGGCCTCATAAATAGCTCATGGATCCCATCCCACAGGACGGGGCATGAACAAAGGCCGATACAGGAGAGAAATCCCTTGATTCACAATGATCATCCCAGTACACCCGACGCCCGGGCAGAATCGGCCGCCGTGCTGCCAAGGTGGGTCGTGGGGCTGACCTCACTTGTGCTGGCGAGTTTGATCTGGTGGATGCTCACTGGCGGCAATGCGGCTTCCTGGGTGGTTGGGGTCCCGGTGGTCACGGCAGTGGTTTGGAGTGCATGGCGCCTGCGGGGCGGAGACGTTACGCGAATCTCACTACCGGGCCTGCTGCGGTTCATCCCATTCTTTATCTGGGAATCGATCCGTGGCGGTGTCGACGTGGCCTCCCGGGTGCTGCGCCCACGCATGACCATCCAACCCGGGTTCGTCTCCTACAGCTCAGGATTGCGTACGCCGGCAGCACGCCTGCTGTTCCTCAACTGCATCAGTCTGCTGCCAGGAACCCTGGCGGCGGATATCGCGGATAGCGAAGTGCGGATACACACCCTCGATCTGCAAGGTGAGACCGGAAAGGAACTCAGCCGTCTCGAGCATCGCGTGGCCGCGGTTTTTGGAGAACAGTTGTGAACGGCGGCGATCATCTCTCGATACTCACCAACGGCGTACTGACAGTGACGCTCCTGTTGCTGGTGCTGAGTCTGTGGCTGGGACTGGTGCGGGTGCTCAAGGGGCCGAGCCTGGAGGACCGCCTGCTCTCCGTGCTGCTGCTTGGAAGCGGCGGTGTGGGTCTGCTGCTGCTGCTCTCGGTGAGTATGCAGCTGACTGCTCTGATCGACGTGGCTCTGGTGCTTGCGCTGCTGGCGGCGGTGACCGCTGCGGCGCTGACCCGGCGGGGGAGCGATCATGGCTGAACCACTCGCACTACTGCTGATCTTCATCGGACTGGGCTTCTATCTCGCAGGCGCGGTTGGACTGCTGCGGTTTCCCGATCTGCATACCCGTCTGCATGCATTGACCAAGGCGGACAATCTTGGGCTGGGCCTGTTGGTACTGGGCGTCGCATTGCTGCACGGCAGTCTGCTCATCGCACTCAAACTGCTGCTGGTGTGGCTGCTGGTGCTGGCGGGCAGTGCCGCATCGGCCCATCTCATCGCCCAGCATGCCCTGCGTCGGAGCGACGAACCATGAACGGGGTATTCACCTGGCTGCCTGACCTGCTGCTGGTCACCATGCTGATCGGCCTGGGCTGGGCAACGGTCTCCTCAACCGATCTGAAGCGGGCCGTGGCGCTGTTTATCGCCTTCGGTCTGCTGCTGTCCGTTGCCTGGGCACGACTGCGAGCACCGGATCTGGCGTTGGCGGAAGCGGCCCTCGGCGCCGGTCTCTCGGGTGCGTTGCTGCTCGCCGCGTTGCGTGATGAGCCGTCTGCCGGAGATATCCGTAAGGATCTGCCATTCTGGCAGCGCAGTCTGGTCGATCTGCTCACCGTTGCCCTGGCATTGCCGCTTGCCTGGGTGCTCTGGAGCGTTCTTTCCGAACCAGCCCCGTCACCCCTTGCCGAGAGGGCCCTGTCGGCCCTCGATCGCAGTGGCGTGAGCAACCCGGTCACCGCAGTGCTGCTCAACTACCGGGCCTACGACACCCTGCTGGAGCTGGTGGTGGTGCTCGCGGCAGTCCTGGGGGTCGTGAGCCTCGGGCGGGAACGGCCGGGCTATCGCCAGGCAGGTCCCGTGCTGAGCAGCCTGGTGCGCTGGCTGGTCCCCCTGCTGATCCTCGCAGCGGGTTACCTGCTCTGGGTCGGCGCCCATGCGCCGGGCGGCGCCTTCCAGGCGGGCGCCACTCTGGCGGCTGCGTCAGTCATGTTGCGCCTCTCAGGTGCTGACCGTGCGGGACTGCCCGTTGGATTGGCCCTGCGCGCGTCGCTCTCGGCCGGTGTCGGACTGTTTCTGCTGGTTGGCCTGGGTCTGATGGGGGCAGGCCAGGGTTTTCTGCACTATCCGCCCGCCTGGTCGGGAGGTTTGATTTTGTTGATCGAGAGTGCCGCCACCCTGGCTATCGCCGCCGCCCTGGGGCTGGCCTACCTGGGCGGACGACCGGCCGGTTGGGAAGCCGGTGATCCAGACCCATCACACAAGGAGAGACGCCCATGAGCCTGACCCTGCTGTATGCCCTGACCGGCGCGGCCCTGTTCCTGCTGGGACTGCGCGCCACGCTGCTGCGGACTGAACTGCTGGCGAGGGTGGTGGCCCTCAACGTCAGCGGCGCCGGGGTGTTTCTGATGCTCGTTGCCATCGCCTATCGGGAAGCCGGTCAGCCGGTCGATCCCATTCCCCAGGCCCTGGTCCTCACCGGGCTGGTGGTTGCGGTGAGCGCTACGGCCCTGGCCCTCGCGCTGCACCGCCAGCTCAGGGAGCGATCCGATGACTGAGCTGCTGGTCTGGCCGATTGTCACGCCTCTGGTGGCGGCGTTGCTGGTGCTGTTGTGGCCGTCGCGTGCCGCATCGTTAGGCATCGCCGCTGCTGTGCTGACCCTGTTGTCAACCTTCGCGGTGGTCTGGGAGGTGAGCCGGGACGGGGTGCTGGAACTAGCACTCGGCGGCTGGTCCCCAGGTCTGGGCATTGCTTTGCGGGCCGATGGATTGTCCGCCGTCCTGTTGGTGATGAGCGGACTGGTCTCCTTGGCGGTGGCCATCTACGCCAGTGTCTACTTCGCCGGTTCCGCACAGCGGGCCGGGTTCTGGACGCTCTGGCTGCTGTTGCTCACGGCGTTGCACGCCCTGTTTCTCTCGGGTGATCTTTTCAATGTTTATGTGACCCTCGAACTGATGGGGCTCGCCGCGGTGGTGATGGCCGCCCTGGGGGGAGGCCGAGAAGCCCTGCAGGCAGCCTTGCGCTACCTGATCCTGGGTTTGCTCGGTTCGCTGGCTTTCCTTGCCGGGGTGGCAATGGTCTACGCCGGCTTTGGCACCCTCGACATGGCGGCGCTGGCCGGAGTCGTGACACCGGTTCCTGTCGCCTGGGTCGCGCTGACCCTGATGACCGGGGGTTTGCTGATCAAAGCGGCGCTGTTTCCGCTGCACATCTGGTTGCCGGCGGCCCACGCCAATGCCCCGGCGCCGGTGAGCGCCATGCTCTCGGCCCTGGTGGTTAAGGCGGCCCTCTACCTGGTGGTGAGGCTCTGGCTGGAGCTCTTCGACGGGGTGGTGACGCCGGCTGCTGCCTGGGTGATCGGGGTACCGGCCGGCATCGCCGTGATCTGGGGTTCCTGGGCGGCCCTGCGCGCCGCCAGGCTGAAGCTGCTGGCGGCCTACTCAACACTTGCCCAGCTGGGTTATCTGTTCCTCTTCATCGCGCTGGCGGCAACTCTGCCGGCCGGGGAGTCACGCGCTACCGTCATGACCGCCCTGGTGCTGATGGCGATCTCTCACGGCTTTGCCAAGAGCGCCTTTTTCCTGGGCGCCGGCGTTGTCATGCAACAGGCGGGTCATGACCGAATCGCCGACCTGGGCGGTACCGCCCGCGCCCTGCCATTGACCACCTTCACTCTGGCGCTGGCCGGGGTGGCGCTGGTGGGTCTGCCGCCGAGTGGGGGATTTATTGCCAAGTGGCAGTTGCTGACGACTGCGATCACCAGCGGCCAGTGGATCTGGCTGCCGGTGGTGGGTCTGGGCACCCTGCTGGCCGCCGCCTATCTGTTCCGTCTGCTCGGCCACGCTTTTGCCCCCGGCGAGGGGGTGGGTCCCCGACTGGCGGTGGTGCGTGAGGAAATTCCCGCGCTTGTCCTGGCACTGACCGCGACGCTGCTGCTGGGTCTGGGCGCCGCGGGTTTGTGGGAACTGGTTCCGCTGAGCGCCTATGCGGGGAGGGGTGTGTGATGACCTTGTCGTTCTGGCTGCCGCTGGCGATCCTGCTGAGTTCGATGATTCCCGGGCTGCTCATCTTCCTGCTGGCCGAGGAGCGCCACCGTACACGAACGGCGCTCAACCTGCTCGGTGCCTTGACCAAGCTGTTGCTGGTCGGGGTGCTGATCTGGGGCGTATTTCACGAACGGGACTTCGAAACCCGCTGGGCGCTGGCCCCCGGTCTCGACTTCGTGCTGCAGGCGGATGCGCTTTCGGTGCTCTTCGTTTCCCTCTCCACCCTGCTGTGGCTGGTGACCACGGTCTACGCCATCGGCTACCTGGAGAACACGCCACACCGGAGCCGCTTCTTCGGCTTTTTCAGCCTTTGCGTGACCGCCACGGTGGGTCTCGCCCTGGCGGGCAATCTGTTCACCTTCGTCCTGTTCTACGAACTGCTCACCCTGGCGACCTACCCGCTGATCGCCCACAAGGGCTCTCCTGAGGCCCTGCGGGGTGCGCGCATCTACCTTGGTTATACCCTGGTGGGCGGCCTGCTGCTGATGATCGGCGCGGTCTGGCTTCACACCCTGACCGGTCCCGTGGGGTTCGTTCAGGGCGGCATGCTGGCCGGACAGAACGGTCTCGATGAGGGCGTCCTGCGCTGGATCTTCCTGTTGCTGATCCTGGGTCTGGGCGTTAAGGCTGCCCTGGTGCCATTGCACGGCTGGCTGCCCCGGGCCATGGTGGCGCCAGCGCCGGTGAGTGCGCTGCTGCATGCAGTGGCGGTGGTCAAGGCAGGGGCCTTCGGTATCGTGCGGGTGGTTTACGATGTCTATGGGGTCGAATTCGCAGCCGATCTCGGAATGCTGGATCTGCTCGCCGTGGTGGCCGCGGTCACGATTGTCTACGGTTCATTCAAGGCGCTGTCACAGGATCACCTGAAAAAACGTCTCGCCTACTCCACGGTCAGCCAGGTCTCCTACATCGTGCTGGGAACCGCGATCCTGGGCCCCCTTGCGACGGTCGGCGGGCTGGTGCACCTGGTACATCAGGGGATCATGAAGATCACCCTCTTCTTCGCCGCCGGCAACTACGCCGAAAGTCTGGGCATCCACCGCATCAGCGAGATGGACGGTGTCGGCCGGCGTTTGCCGCGCACTACCCTGGCCTTCACCATCGGCGCCCTGGGGATGATCGGCATCCCCCCGGTGGCGGGCTTTATCAGCAAGTGGTACCTGGGACTGGGCGCGCTGCAGGCCGGCGTGGGCGCCTGGGTGGTTCCGGTGCTGGTGGTCAGCAGCCTGCTCAACGCGGCCTACTTCCTGCCCATTCTCTACCGGGCCTGGTTCAAGCGCCCTGTCGGCCCCTGGCCTGCCGAGCGGCCACGTGCGACCCCTGGAGAGCTGCCGGGGGCACTGCTCTGGCCGCCCCTGGTCACCGCAGCCCTGTCATTGCTGGCCGGTCTCTTCGCGGCCTCACCCTACAGTCCGCTTGAATGGGCCCAGCTGATTGCTGCCCGGGAGTATCGTCCATGAACGCCTGGTTGTTACTGATGCCGATTGTCACCCCACTGTTGTTCGCAGTGCTGGCTCACCGCCTGGGGAGTCGTGGCTGGCTGCTGATGGCTGCTGCAATTATGGGCGCCACGGGTTTGCTCGTCGATGCGGGGGTGTCCCTCGACCTGTCCTGGCTGTTACTGGGCACCCAGCTCCAGCTTGACGCCACGGGTCGTCTGTTTCTGATCTACGGCTCGCTGATCTGGATGCTGGCGGCCCTGTTCGTGCCGGGTTCAGCGGAGGCGGGTGCAGGACCGGGCGGCGGACGACATGCCTTTCTGCTCGCAATGAGCGGCAACGCATTGCTCTTGATGGCCGCCGACATGCTCACCTTCTATCTGGGATTCGCTCTCATGAGTCTCTCGGCCTATGGCCTGGTGGCGGGGCGATCACAGCGGGGCAGGCATGCTGCCCGGATCTATCTGGTATTCACCCTGATCGGTGAAATGGCGCTTTTCGCGGCGCTGTTGCTGATTGCTTCGGATGGTGGGTCCCTGCGCTTTGCCGACCTCTCAGGTCAGCCCCTGCCGGCGCTGGCGGTTGCCCTGTTGTTACTGGGTTTTGGTATCAAGGTGGCGTTACCCGGGCTCCACGGGTGGCTTCCGCTGGCCTATGGGGCGGCGCCGCTTTACGGTCTGGCGGTGCTCAGCGGCCCCATGATGAAGGCGGGTCTGCTGGGATGGCTGCGGTTTCTGCCGACGGGTTTCTCCCTCGATCCCTCCTGGGGCCAGGTACTAATCATTATGGGTTCCCTGGGAGTGGCCCTGGGCATTCTGCGCGGACTCATGCAGCGACAACCCCGCGCGGTACTGGCCTACTCCAGCATCGCCAAAATGGGGCTGATCAGTGCCTTGTTCGGCTTCTCCTTGAGCCAGCCGAGCCTGGCGCCCCTGCTCCTGCCGGCTGTGCTGGCGATCGCGCTGCACCACCTGCTGGTCAAGCCGATGCTGTTTCTGGGGCTGGGCTTGTGGCAGCACGGAGTGGCTCGATCCTGGATCCTGGCGGGATTCGTGTTGCTGGCGCTCTCCCTCGCGGCGGCCCCCCTGACCGGAGGCGGCGCGGCCAAGGCGGTTCTCGACGGAGTGATCGACGAGCGCCTGAACGTTTTGCTCCTCATCTCGGGGATCGGAACCACGTTGTTGATGGTGCGTTTTCTCTGGCTGCTGAGAGAGTGTGCCGTGCGCCCGGATCATGAGGTGGCGCATGGATCTGCCGCTGGCTGGGTATTGCTGCTGCCGCTGGCGGTGTGGGGTCCGCTGCAGCCTGACGAGGTGGCGCTGACCCTGCAGGGGTTCGGTACGCTGGTCGCAGGATCAGGGCTTGCGCTGGCTGGCGTAGCGATCCGCCGCTGGCTCAAGCCTCGGCGTCATCAGGACCATCAACCGACTTACTTAGGCGTGAAAGGGGTAGTGCGCCGGATTCGACGGTACGCCTCCGCTTTGCAGCGCCCTGTGCTGGATGCGCGTCTGACCAACCGGCCAGAGTGGAGGAACCCGAACCTGTTCAGCCATGTGAACCTGGAGACGACTGTTGCTCCGGTAATTGGCTGGTTACTGCTGATGCTGACCCTGCTGGGCGCTCTGGCCCTGAGGACATGACAAGGAGAACGATCATGAAGCGATTCCAGAACATCATCTACTTTGCTGACGGTGCCCTCGAAGTTGACCCGGCACTGCAGCGGGCATTCCGTCTTGCCGAGAGCAACCACGCCCGGTTGACCCTGCTCGATGTGATTGAACCCATCGATCTGCCGGGCGATCTGGCGCAGCGCTTCAACCTCGACCTGGCAAGCATGCTCATCAAGCAGCGGCAGGAGGAGTTGGAAGCGCTCGGTGAATCGCTGCGGGGGGCCGATTGCCTGATCTACACCAAAGTACTCACCGGAACCCCCTTCATCGAAGTGATCAAAGCGGTAAGCCAGAGTGGCTACGATCTGGTGATCAAGTCCGCCCGACCCGCAGGAAGCTTCTCCGACCGTCTGCTCGGCAGTACCGACCTGCACCTGTTGCGCAAGTGTCCCTGCCCGGTCTGGGTGGATCGGCCCGGCGGTGAGTCCCACTATTCGAAGATACTGGCGGCGGTGGATCCCATGGCGCCCGCCCAGGATAACTGTGCTCGCCTGGTGATGGATCTGGCGACTTCGCTGGCTCAGCGGGAGTCGGCGACGCTCGGCGTGATCCATGCCTGGCACCTTCATGGTGAATCCCTGTTGCGTGACGGACGTTTTCGCATGCCCCCCGATGAACTGGAGCGGTTGCTGGCGGCCACCGAAACAAAGCACCGGGCACGTCTGGCTGAACTGCTGTCCGGCTATGGCATGACGCTCTATGAGGAAGGGATTTTCCTGCTTAAGACGGAGGCGGCCTCGGCGATCCGTGAAACCGCAGAGCAGTTTCAGGCCGATCTCATCGTGATGGGAACCGTAGGTCGCAGTGGTATACCGGGACTCTTCATCGGCAATACCGCCGAGTCAGTATTGCAGACCACCCGGTCGTCGATTCTGGCGGTGAAGCCGCCGGCCTTCGTCTCACCGGTCAGGTGAGCGCCGGATCGGGCAGCGTACAGTTGCAAGAGTTGCAGGCGATAAAACGGGCATAGTAGGCAGGCATGCTTTATTGCTCGTCGCTGACACGCGCGCACAGATATACACGCATCCGTAACCTCATCACAGGTTTTGCAGGGCAATCTTGTCGGTCCAGGGTTGAAAACCCCCTCGAATGCTCATTTTCTCCTGTAAACTACGCTTTTTCGGCGGTTTTTGCCTTGTCTCGCATTTGTCTGTGTGAGTTTCAATAGCCTGCTGGATTAAATTAAGATTGCGATTGGAATCTGGGGCCGGGAACCAACCATGAAAAAGATGTTTTCTCCGTTTTATGCAGTTAGCTGCTCATTCATGCTCATCGCCTGTGCTGGTGATAGTGAAGCGACTGAGCAAGGCTTGTCATCCGCCCAAAATCAGCAAGCCAAGCCGGCGCAAACCATTTCGCTGCCGCTCGTAAACCCAAGCTTCGAAGCGTCTGATCAACTCGTTAAAGGGTGGGCGTTCGCACAGCATGCGGGAGAACCTTCCTACAGCGTATCGATCGACTCAACCGAGAGTGCCGATGGCAAAAACAGCTACCGTATCGAACGCAAGAAGGTCCAGGCCTGGGGTATGCTCAATCAATGGATAAAGCTTGATGATGCGATAGGAAAATCGGTCAAATTGAGCGCCATGGTCAAGAGTGAAACGTTGGGGCCGAATGGGTTCGACCTCAATCTGGTATTTCGCAAAGCCAACCGAAAATTTATCAGTAGCGTAGGCAGCGAGGCCGTGACAGGCAGTAACGACTGGCACCGGATCGAAGTCATCGGCGTTGTTCCAGCCGGTACGGCTCATTTGCAGGTCACCGCTGTTTTGAATGATGCCGGCACCGCCTGGCTCGATGATGTTCGGCTGAGCATCACTGATGAGCAATGAACCGCAGGGGGAATTCTGTGGAATGTGGGGGCTTCCCTTAAGGCGCGTCGTAAATCCGCCCTCCGCTCGGTCGCTGGGGTGTCCTGAAACAGGTAAGTGCCGGGTTGAAGTATTCAATGCATATCGGTTGTATCAGTAACCGGCCTAAACAGAGTAGCGTGAACCGTGTCGATATCCGTACCCTATGTCGTCCTGGTAGCCAAGCAGTTGGAAATCCAGGAACTGCAAAGACTCAAAACCCGCGCCCATATGGTTGGTGTGATTGGTCATATGGTGCATGCCCTGCAAAGCGAGCGGGGTGCTTCGAGTATCTTTCTCGCATCTTCCGGAACCCGCTTTGAGCAGACACGTCTGCAACTGGTCGGGGAGAGCCAGAAGGTTGAAAAGACACTGCGATCTGTGATCGAGCATGAACTGAGTTATGCCTCTTACTCGAATGCGAAGATTCTTTCGCTGATGGCCTGGGTGTTGCTCGGGCTGGATGCGTTGCCGGATTTGCGAGCACGCATCAGTGCTCATCAACTGACGGGCAGTGACTCGGTGGCTGCATTCAGCCGGATCATTGCAGGTATGATCGGCTTGACCTTCGAATTGGCGGAAGCCTCCCTGGATCCTGAAATCACCCGCCTGCTGGTGGCCCTACTGAACCTGATCGAGGGAAAGGAATTCGCGGGTCAGGAAAGGGCCTTCGGCGCCCTGGCCTTCGGTTCCGGTCATTGCAATCAGGCGTTGCAACAGCACATCGCTCACCTGGTCGATGCGCAGCAACGCAGCTTCCGGATCTTCCAGGAATTTGCCGAGAAACCGCTGCTGGAGCAGTGGGAAACACTGGACGGCAGGGCGTTCAGCCAGCAACTTCATCGGATGCGGAAACAGCTGATACCCAGCGAGGGTGAGATTACCCTGGATGCCAATCTCAGCGATGCCTGGTTCGAGTGCTGCAGTGAACGGTTAACGGCAATCTGGGAGATTCAGTGTGCACTGGTGGAACGGATGCAACAGCGTTGTGAGCAGTTGAATTTCGATGCGGAATGCGCGCTGCTCGATTCCGAGGGACTGCTGCGTGCCCTGCGCGAAAAACCACCTGCCCGGGCCGCTGGTGTCGATCGCATCCCGGATCCGCACAGGGTTGATGGTAAGTCTCTTGATGCGGCCGTTGCAGGGCGTGCGGATCAACTCCCGTCCAGCACCATCATCGATCTGCTTCAGGCCCAGTCGCAGCACTTGGCTCGGGTTGAGGTGGAGCTTGAGAAGGCCAAACGGACGTTGAATGAGAGAAAACTCATCGAGCGGGCCAAGGGCGTTCTGATGGCGCGGGAGCATTTGACCGAGGAACAGGCCCACAAGCAGATGCGCACCACCTCGATGGATCTCAACCTGAGACTGGTCGAGATCGCGGAACAGGTATTGGCGCGCTCCTGAATAGCATGATCTTCGCTCGGGGCAGGGGCTGATTGCATGCACCCATTCCGGATAGTGGCGTGTCGTTCAGTGTGTCAACGCGGGATGCGTGCCAAGCAACAGCATTAGCAGGATAAACAGAGCCAGGGAAACACCTTTCCAGAACATCAGGGGATTGCGCTCGATCATCGGCAGTTGGGATCGCTGGGCAAATGCGGGATTGGGATGGCGCAGGTCGTAGATGAACTCCGAGATCGCCTGCTGACGGCGATGTGGATTGGGATGGACCGCTTTACGGATTGCGCCATCCACCCAGCCCGGTATTTCCCGGCCCGTCTCAAGCAGGGAGCGGTAAACCAGCTTGTGCTGCGCGGCACGGGTTGTCGCCCGGGCTACCTGTGCGCCATAAGGCAGATGGCCGGAGAGCATCTGGTAGGTGATCACGCCGAGTGAATAGAGATCCGATTCCATGCTTCCGCTGTGGCCGATGAAGTATTCCGGAGCCGCGTACTGCTGGGTTCCGAGCATCGCCTCCTGAGCCGTCAGGCACTGGGTTTCGACCAGTCCGGCCACCCGGACCGATCCGAAGTCGATGATTTTCACCGTGCCGTTACGGTCGATCATGATGTTGTTGGGTCGCAGGTCCTGGTGCAGCATCTCCTGCCGGTGCAGGGCATAGAGCCCCCGTGCGATCTGTTCCACGATAGTGCGCACGGTCTCGAGATCGGGACGGGGATTGTCGATGATCCACTGCGCCAGGGTCTGGCCTTCGATGTATTCGGTGACCAGGTAGAGGTAGTTGCGCCGATGCGTGACGGTCGCCGGTTTAAGCAGATGGGTGCTGTTGACCCGGCGGGCCACCCACTCTTCCATCATGAAGCGTTCCAGGAATTCCGGCTGCTCACGCAGATCGATGGCGGGCACCTTGATGACCACCGGTTGCTGTTGGTTTTCATCATGGGCCAGATAGGCATGACTGCGATGGCTGTGGTGCAACTCACGGATGATCTGGTATCCGTCGAAGCTCATGCGCGGTCGCAGTTCCGGCGGGAAGGGAAGCCCTTCGGTCATGCGCTGCATCTCTGTGAGGCTCTGATCCGGAAGCTGTTCAACCTGCAGAATCTGGAGGGTGAGGTTGTCGTCGCTGCCTTGTTCCAGTGCATGCTCAACGATGCATTGGGCCACCTGGTCCAGATCCCCCGAGGAGTTCCGTATCGTATCGATAATGAAATCCTGGTGGGAGAATTCATAGACCCCGTCAGTCGCGAGGATGAAAACATCCCCCGGTTCGATATTCAATGCCAGGTAGTCGATTTCCAGCCGGTCACGCATGCCGAGAGCACGGCTGAGATAGCTCTTCTCGCGGGAGACCCACAGGCGGTGGTCTTCGGTGAGTTGTTCCAGACCATCACCGGTAAGCCGGTAGACCCGGGCGTCACCCACGTGGAAGATGTGGGCCGTGGCTGCTTTCAACACCAGGGCGGTAAAGGTGCAGACATAACCCCGATCCAGATCGTAACGATAGGGGCCATTGCGTGTCTGGGCGTAGAGCCAGGAGTTGGTGGCCTGCAGAACACGCTGTGCCGAACGCTTCACAGACCAGGATTCGGAGGTGGCGTAGTAATCCTCCAGGAAGGACTTCACCGAGGTCTCGCTCGCCTCCTGGCTGACCTGGCTGCTGCTGATCCCGTCGGCCAACGCCGCAGCGATGCCCTTGGTGCCCAGCAAGGGCTCAACGGGCACGTACACGGCATGAAAATCCTGATTGACGGGTTTCACCCCCGGCTCAGAACATTGGCCAAAGCGGATTTGCAGTGATTGCGTCATATACGAATAAGACCCGGTCCCATGCGGGACCGGGTCTTAAGGGTTGCAATGTGGATAAAGATCAGGCGCGTGCCTTCATCACATCACCCTGCGGTGCACGCTCCTTCAACGAGCCTTCCTGAGGTACGCGGGTTTTCAGGATGCGTTCGGGACTGGTGCGCACATGGGTGAAGTAGAGGGGCAGACCCACAAGCACGAAACCACCCACCAGGTTGCCCAGAGCGGTCGGCAGTTCGTTCCACAGCAGGTACTCGACGAAGGTGAAGTTGCCACCCATGATCATGGAGAAGGGGAACAGGAACATGTTGACGATGGAGTGCTCGAAGCCCATGAAGAAGAACAGCATGATGGGCATCCACATGGCGGCCATCTTGCCGCTCGCGGAGGTGGAGATCATCGCGCCGACAACACCCATGGAGACCATCCAGTTGCACAGCATGCCGCGGATGAAGATGGTCAGCCAGCCGTCGAGACCGTGCTCCTTGTAGCCCAGTACTCGGGATTCACCGATCTTGCTCACCTTCTCTGCGATGGCGCCACCATCGATGTTGTATCCGTAGGTCAGGATGAAGGACATCATGAAGGCCACGGTCAGTGCGCCGGCGAAGTTACCGAAGAACACCAGGGTCCAGTTGCGCAGGACCTGGTTCACAGTCACGCCGGGCCGCCGGTCGAGCAGGGCCAGGGGCACCAGGGTAAAGACACCCGTCAGCAGGTCGAACTTCATCAGGTAGAGCATGATGAAGCCGACCGGGAACAATATGGCGCCGACCAGCGGAGAGCCGGTCTTGACTGCCACGGTGATGGCGAAAATCGCGGCCAGGGCGAGGATGGCGCCGGCCATGAAGGCGCGGATCAAGGTGTCTTTGGTGGACATGTAGACCTTGGATTCACCCTGGTCCACCATTTTGGTTACAAATTCACTCGGTTCTAAGTAGGACATGACAAGTACCTCAGTAAGTTAACAAAAAACAAAAATGAAAAAATTTGATTAGGATCCGTGAAAGTTTTTACTCAGCAACGCTGAGGGTCAGGCCGCTGCCTCCTGCGCCACCAGACCGAGAAAAACGCGCCCATCCACCAGCTTTACCGGATAGCTGCGGGCACAACCCTTGTCAGGGGCCCGCGCCTCACCGCTTTGCAGGTCGATCTTCCAGTTGTGCAGGGGGCATGTGACCGTGGTGTCGTGCACGATGCCCTGGGACAAAGGTCCTTTGCGATGTGGGCATTGGTCCTTTAGGGCGAAGACCTGGTCGTCCTTGGTTCGGAAGACGGCAATGTCCACCGTATCGGTCTTTACCACGCGGGAACCCAGGCGTGGGATGTCTTCGAGTCGGGCAATCTCTATCCAGTTGTTCATCAGCTATATCTCCGGTTGTCTGGATCGGTCCCGCTCAGGCGGCACGTACGTCGATCTTGATGAATTCATGCGCTTGCGCACCTTCCGCCCGCTCTTTCCAGGGGTCGAACTGTGCGAACTGCTGGGAATAGGCGAAACGTTCCGCAAGGGTTTTGCGCTGCTGCTCGTCGAACAGGGCATCCTTGATGGACTGCAGGCCCACCCGTTCCACCCAGGGTGCGGTGCGTTCCAGGTAGCGGGCCTCTTCACGGTATTTCTGAATGAATGCGGCGGAGTATTCGAGCACCTCCTCCTCGGTCTCAACCTTGCAGAGCAGGTCGGTGATGCGCACCTTGATACCGCCGTTCCCGCCCACGTGGAGTTCGAAACCGGAGTCGACACAGACCACGCCGAAATCCTTGATCGTGGCTTCGGCGCAGTTGCGCGGGCAACCGGAGACCGCCATCTTGAACTTGTGCGGCATCCAGGAACCCCAGCTCATCTGCTCGAGTTTGACCCCCAGGCCAGTGGAGTTCTGGGTGCCGAATCGGCACCAGTTTTCACCGGCGCAGGTCTTGACCGTACGCAGGGCCTTGCCATAGGCATGACCCGAAACCAGTCCGGCCTTGGACAGATCGTTCCACATCGCCGGCAGGTCTTCCTTCTTCACCCCGAACAGATCGATACGCTGTCCTCCGGTGACCTTCATCTCGGGCACCTGGTATTTGTCACAGGCGTCCGCAATCGCACGCAGGTCGGAGGCCGTGCAGAGTCCGCCGAACATCCTCGGCACCACAGAGTAGGTCCCATCTTTCTGAATGTTGCCGTGGGCCCGCTCATTGATGAACCGGGACTGGGCATCGTCCTGGTATTCACCCGGCCAACGGGCCAGCAGGTAGTAATTGAGCGCAGGGCGGCAACTGGCGCATCCATCCGGTGTTTTCCACTCGAAGTGCTCGTGTACCGCGCTCATGCTTTTCAATTCGTGATCACGGATGCCTGCGATCACTTCATCATGGGAATGCTCGGTGCAGGTGCAGAGGGGCTTTTTGCTCGGCGCGGCGCTGTAACCTTCACCCACCGTGCTGGCCAGGATCGATTCCACCAGGCCGGTGCAGGACCCGCAGGAACCGGAGGCCTTGGTGTGAGCCCGGACCTCCTCCAGGGTGAACAGACCTTTTTTCACGATGGCATCGACGATGTCGCCTTTGCACACCCCATTACAGCCGCAGATTTCAGCCTCAGGACCGAGTGATGCGATGCGGGTTTCGTCGCCATGCCCCGCATCCCCCAAGTCGTGCTGACCGAACAGTATGGTTTTGCGGAACGCGCTTACATCGGTGCCTTCGCGCATCAGCTGGAAGTACCAGGTGCCGTCCAGGGTGTCACCGTACATGACCGCACCCTTGATGCGGTTGTCCCGCAACACCAGTTTTTTGTAGACGCCGGCGCTGGGATCCTGCAATACCAGGGTTTCATCGCCTTCGCCTTCGATGAACTCGCCGGCGGAGAAGAGATCGATTCCGGTGACCTTGAGCTTGGTGGAGGTGACCGACCCCTCGTAACGGGCGATACCCATGCTGGCGAGGTGATTGGCGGCCACTTTGGCCTGTTCGAACAGGGGGGCCACCAGTCCGTAGCAGACACTGCGGTGTTGGACGCACTCGCCGACTGCATAGACCCGGGGGTCGAAGGTCTGCATGGTGTCGCTCACCACGATGCCGCGCTCGCAGTGAATACCGGCTTGCTGTGCCAGGGACATGTTCGGCCGGATGCCGACAGCCATCACCACCAGGTCGGCTTCGATTTCGCTGCCGTCATTGAAGCGCACACCCTGAACCCGGTCTTCGCCGAGGATTTCCTGGGTCTGTGCCTGCATCAGAAAACGCAGGCCCCGCTGTTCCAGGGAGGCCTTGAGCAGCGCGGCGGCCGGCGCGTCCAGCTGGCGTTCCATGAGGTTGTCCATCAGATGTACCACGGTGACATCCATGCCGTTCTTGAGCAGGCCGTTGGCTGCTTCGAGGCCGAGTAGTCCGCCGCCGATGACCACGGCCTTGCCGCCGCTACGGGCGGTTTCCAGCATGGTCTCCACATCGGCGATATCGCGAAAGCCAATCACCCCGGTCTTATCATGACCGGGCACCGGGATGATGAAGGGGTTTGATCCGGTTGCGATCAGCAGTCGATCGTAGGGGGTTTCTTCGCCAGACCCGGTGATCACGCAGCGCTTGGTGCGATCGATACGGGTGACGGCTTGTCCGGTTTTCAGGGTGATGCCGTTCTGTGTGTACCAGTCCATGGGGTTGAGTACGATGTCGTCGATCGTCTTTTCCCCGGCGAGTACCGGAGAGAGCATGATGCGGTTGTAGTTGGGATGCGGCTCAGCGCCGAATACCGTGATGTCGAACTGCTCCGGCGCAAGTTTGAGCAGTTCTTCCAGCGTGCGGATACCGGCCATGCCGTTGCCGATGAGGACGAGTTTCTCTTTCTGCATCTGAAAATTCCTCAAAAAAAAAGCCCTAAGTCGCACAAGCCGGTTTGGCTTGTGCGACTTAGGGCTTCGTTACCCTCGCTGACCGTGATCAGCGGATTTGTTTGGGACCTGGTGAAAACCCGCAGGTCTTCAGTCCAGTGGTTACAGCGCCGTTACTGTGACCGCCTGGTGGTCTGAAAACAGTATTGCAATTCGGATGCCAAAATACTATTAGTATAAATATCAATTGGTTATATATTTTCCATTTGCTCCAGTAGACTAAAATTGCACTGCTTGTGTGCGCCGAGTGCACCAACGGATCGCAATTGCCCAATCTTGAGGCTGTTCGGACATCGCTTGGAACCGCGCTCTCAGGACATATGTATGGGGAGCGCCCAAGTGCCTCTGTGAAGGTTCGGGCGGTTGTCTGTCAGAGAGCGAACAGCGCCATCCCGATCATCATGAACCGGTATTTTTCCTGTATATATAGTTGTGTGAATGTGTGTTCATGATCCCGATTTTTTGCGGACAGGTTGCAATGTCCGAGTAAATCAATAATATAAGAGAAATCTAATATACTATTCGGAGTCCTTATCATGAGGCATTTGCTGGTTGTTATGTTGCTTGGGCTGAGCGGACTGTCCGGCTCGGTCCTGGCCGAGACGGAGGCTCTCGAGACGGCCGCTGCCGTTGAACGGGAGAACGCCCGTGAATTCTGGCTCGACGGCAAGGTCGAGGCGATCAATCAAACCACCCTGTCGGCCCAGACCCAGGGCCAGGTTGAGGCGATTCTGTTCGATGTGGATGACTTCGTCGAACAGGGCCAGGTGGTGGTCCAGTTGAAGGATACCGAGCAGCGTGCCGGGCTCAACCAGGCCCGGGCGGACCTCAAGGAGGCCGTCGCCCGGCTGCAGGAGGCCGAGGACAACTACAAACGCACCAATGACCTGTTCGGCCGCAAGCTCGCCTCGCAGTCCGCCCTGGACCAGGCCACTGCGAGCCTCAAATCGACCCGTGCCCGCAAAGAGGCCGCCGAGGCCCGCCTGAGCCAGGCCCAGGAACAGTTTGAGTACACCCGGGCCAAGGCGCCCTACAGCGGCATCGTCACCCAGCGCCACGTGGAAGTGGGCGAGATCGCCTCACCGGGTCAGAAACTCATGAGCGGTATCTCTCTCGACCAGTTGCGGGTGGTGGTGGAACTGCCCCAGACCCTGATCTCCGTGGTTCGGGATGAGGGCAAGGCGCGGGTGCTGCTGCCCGGCGGTGAGATGATCGAGGGGGTCGGACTGACCGTGTTTCCGTTTGCCGACCAGACCACCAGCACCTTCAAAGTGCGGGTCGATCTTCCGGAAGGGGTCAAGGGCCTTTTTCCCGGCATGTTCGTCAAAACCGCCTTCGTCACCGGTATCAAACGGGAGATGGTGGTGCCGCACCAGGCGGTGGTCTACCGCTCGGAGGTGACCGCAGTCTACGTGGTGGATGAGCAGGGCAAGGTCCACTTCCGCCATATCCGCGCCGGTCAGCCCATGGCGGATGGCACCCAGACCGTGATTGCGGGCCTCTCCCCGGGTGAGCAGGTGGCCCTGGATCCGGTGGCGGCCGCAACCCTGATGAAAAAGCAGATGGCGGAGCGCCAAGATGGATAAACTGGGTATCTCCGGTCGGGTGGCCAAGCAGTTCCTGGTGACCGAAATCACTCCACTGCTGGCCCTGGTGGGTATGCTGCTCGGCCTGTTCGCCGTACTGGTGACCCCGCGGGAGGAAGAGCCGCAGATCAACGTCACCTTCGCCAACGTATTCATCCCTTTCCCCGGCGCGACCGCCAGCGAAATCGAGAATCTGGTGTCCAGCCCGGCGGAACAGGTGCTTTCTGAAATCGATGGCATCAAGCATGTCTACTCGACCTCCCGGCCGGGCATGGCGGTGCTCACGGTCCAGTTTCTGGTCGGTGAAGACCGGGAGGACGCCATCGTGCGCCTGTTCAGCAAGGTCTACTCGAACCAGGATTGGCTGCCCCAGGGGTTGGGGGTCGGCCAGCCGATCATCAAACCCAAAGGCATCGACGATGTGCCGATCGTCACCGCTACCCTGTGGTCGGAAGATCCGAAGGTGGGTGCCTTCGAACTGGGCCAGGTGGCCCATGCGATCGAGGCGGAACTGAAGCGGGTGCCGGGCACCCGGGACATCTACACCATCGGTAATCCGGATCGGGTGGTGCACGTGCTACTCGATCCCCAGGCGCTGTCCGGCCACAACATCGATCTGAGCGATCTGCGGGTCGCCCTGCAGTCGGGTAACCACATTCGTGACAACATCAGCGTTACGGCGGAGAACCGGGAACTGCTGGTCCAGGCCGGCACCTTCCTCACCACCCCCGAGGAGATCGGAGACCTGGTCATTGGTGTGCATGAGGACAAGGCGGTGTATTTGCGGGATGTGGCAAAGGTGGTGCAAAAGCCGGACCAGCCGAAGCAGTACGTGTGGATGGGCACCGGTCCCGTGGGTGAGCTGAAGCAGTTGCCCCAGGGGGGTAAATTCCCTGCGGTCACCGTGGCAGTGGCGAAGAAACCGGGTACCAACGCGGTGGATATTTCGAAGGCGGTGATCGACCGCTTCGAACAGCTCAAGGGCGTGTTCATTCCGGAGGGGGTGAATGTCACCATCACCCGCAACTATGGCGAAACCGCCGAGGCCAAGGCCAACAAGCTGATCAGCAAGCTGGCGTTCGCCACCCTGTCGGTGGTGGGTCTGGTGCTCCTGACCATCGGCTGGCGCGAGGCGATCATCGTCGGCGCGGCGGTGGTGGTCACCCTGGCGATCACCCTGTTCGCCTCCTGGGCCTGGGGGTTCACTCTCAACCGGGTCTCCCTGTTCGCGCTGATCTTTTCCATCGGAATCCTGGTGGACGACGCCATCGTGGTGGTGGAGAACATCCACCGGCATCTGCAGATGGGGGCGAAAAACCTGCGTGAGGCGATCCCCCGGGCGGTGGATGAGGTCGGTGGACCGACCATCCTGGCGACCTTCACGGTCATTGCGGCACTGCTGCCGATGGCCTTCGTCACCGGTCTGATGGGTCCCTACATGAGCCCGATCCCGATCAACGCCAGTACCGGCATGCTGATCTCCCTGGTGGTGGCGTTCGTCTTCACCCCCTGGCTGACCCACCGGATCCTGGCCAGCCAGGCGGAACATATCGCTTCCCATGGCAATGATCATGGAGCTCCCGCGCTGTACGGCTTTTTCAACAAGGTCATGTCCCCCTTCCTGGTGGGCAGTCGGGGCAACCGGATGCGCTGGGTGCTGTTGGGTTCGATCATGCTGCTGATCGCGGCTTCGGTCTCCCTGGTGGTCACCAAGCACGTGGTGCTGAAGATGCTACCGTTCGACAACAAGTCGGAATTCCAGGTGGTGCTGGACATGCCGGAAGGCACCAGCCTGGAACAGACCACCCGGGTGCTGGACGAACTGGGCGACTACCTGGGCGGTGTGCCTGAGGTGACCGACTACCAGGTCTATTCCGGGACTGCCTCGCCGATCGGGTTTAACGGACTGGTGCGCCAGTACTACCTGCGTCAGGGGGCTAACCTGGGAGACATCCAGGTCAATCTGGTGGACAAGCATCACCGGGAGCGTAAGAGTCACGAGGTGGCGCTGGCGGTGCGTGAGCCCCTGCAGACGATCGCCCGGGAGTACAACGGCAATGTGAAGATCGTCGAGGTCCCGCCGGGTCCTCCGGTGATGTCGCCCCTGGTGGCGGAGGTCTACGGGCTCAACTACGAGGGTCAGACCGAGGCGGCCTGGGAGATTCGCAAGGTGTTCGAGAACACCCCGGATATCGTCGACGTGGATGACAGCGTGGAGTATCCCTCGACCAAGTTCGTGGTAGTGGTCGACCGGGCCAAGGCGTCCCTGCTCGGGGTGCCCCAGAGCCAGGTCGCGGAGGCCCTGCAGACCGTACTCGATGGGGAGGATGCCAGCTATCTGCATGGTGAGCGTCTCAAGTACGCGGTGCCGATCCGCATCGAATACTCGGAGGCGGACAAGTCTGACCTGGATCAGGTGCTTTCGTTGCGCGTGCGTTCGCAGCACGGCCAGCTGGTACCGCTCTCGGAAATCGTCCAGGTACTGCCCCGGGTACGCGAGTACTCCATCCAGCACAAGGACCTGTTGCCGGTGGTCTACGTCACCGGTGACATGGCGGGCAACACCGACAGCCCGCTCTACGGGATGTTCGAAATCTCAGATCAACTGGGCGACGGGGCCCTGGACCAGTGGTTCCTCAGCCAGCCGGAAAACCCCTATGCCTACAGCCTGAAGTGGGATGGGGAGTGGCAGATCACCTATGAGACCTTCCGCGACATGGGCATCGCCTATTCCGTGGGTCTGCTGATGATCTACCTGCTGGTGGTGGCCCAGTTCCGCTCCTACCTGGTGCCCCTGGTCATCATGGCGCCGATCCCGCTGACGGTGATCGGCATCATGCCGGGACATGCTCTACTGGGGGCCCAGTTCACCGCCACCTCGATGATCGGCATGATCGCCCTGGCAGGCATCATCGTGCGCAACTCGATCCTGCTGGTGGACTTCGTCAATCAGCAGGTGCGCGAGGGTATCAGTCTGGAAGAGGCGGTGATCAACTCCGCCGCGGTGCGTGCGAAACCGATTGCATTGACTGCGATTGCGGCCATGGCGGGTGGGTTTTTCATCCTCGACGACCCGATTTTCAGTGGCCTCGCGGTGTCCTTGATCTTCGGACTGTTTGTCTCCACGGTGCTGACCCTGGTGGTCATACCCGTGGTCTACTATGCAGCGATGAGAAATCGGGTGGAGCTGATCAGATCTGCGGAATGATGCTGGAACTCACCGCCCGGGGGGCGGTGAGTTCAGAGATTCTGAAGTGAGAATATATACATCCCGCAGTCGGGTGGTCACATTCCCAGCGCACCCTTCATCAGCTGCATGACGGCCTCGCCGCCGTTCGATTGCAGATACTCGAGGATGATCGGCGTGAACTGACCCACCATGTCCGAGTCCATACCGAGACCGCTGAATACCGACGCCAGGCCCGCCATGCTGCCGGCACCGCTCTTGTCACCCAGCATGGAGCCCAGTGCGGCCATGCCTGAAGCGTTACCGCTGGTGGAGTCCGCGGCGGACATCATTTCCTGAATGTCCGGCACCACGTCGGCGATCTGCGCGAATTCGCCTTCCGAGAGATTGCTCTGGGCCAGGTTGAACAGGGCGCCCGCGCCGCCGCTGGCCTGCTCCGAGGTGATTCCGAGTGATCCGGTGAGGGCCTCCAGCAGTCCATTGGCAAAGGCCGAGGGGACATGCAGGATAAGCAGGCAAAGGGTGAGTGAACGAAGGAGTTTGGTCATGTTCCATCCTCTGGTTGTTGGTTTGTGTAAAGCGGCATTATATTCCCACGTCTTCGTCACGGAATCCCATGCTTTGTGAAAGGATGTCACAGTTCGGCCGGCTGCCGCGCAGACAGGCGATGAGTTGAACGCCCTTGCAGCTGTTTTTCCCTGCTCCCTTTTTGCCCGGCATGTCAGGCTTTGGGCCTGGATCTCGGGGCGGTGTTCGGCTACTGGGAATGGCTCTGGCTGCATTCCAGGCGATAGCGTTCGAGGACGGTATGTTTGCGCTGTGGTTTGCCCTTCAGCGATTCCGCCTCCTGCAACAGAGCCTCGCAGCGGTCGCCGGTGGAATGACCTGTATCCGCCGGGGTCAGGTCGACCTCCGGCTGTTTGGGGGCGAACATCACCGATTGGCCTTTCTCTTCGGCCTCGACAAAGCCCGAATTCAGGCATAGCAGGGTGGCGATCAGGGTGGGGGTGAATCGGCTCATATCCCTCTCTCCGGGGCTGTGTGGGATCCTCAGCGGCCGCCCTTACAAAGCGCAGCCGCACCGCATAACGCCGATTTTACCTGACTTGGACGGCGCGGGGTTATAATTCCCGGATCACTCCCGTTTAGAGTCACTCGCAATGAAAAAGAATTTTCTTACCGGGCTGTGCCTGGTTATCGGACTCAGCCTGACCCCTCTCCACGCCGCGCTTAACCTGGGTTGGATGAAAACCTCGCCCGCAAGAAACTTCACCAGCGAGGATTGGGAGATCCTCAAGGCGGCGGTTGCCACGGCGCTGAACGAGAAAGACGACGGTGAGACCGTGGAATGGAACAACGACGCGACCGGGAGTCACGGCTCAGTGAAGCCCGTTTCCCGGGTCGAGGTCGATGGCCGGGAATGTCGGGACGTGGAGGTGCGTAATTTTGCCGGCAACCTCAACGGTGGTGGAACCTTTCGCCTTTGCCGCATGGAAGACGGTACCTGGAAACTGCTGAGCGCCGGTTCCCAGTGAGACAGCGGCCGCCGGGAAGGACCTTCCCGGATTCCGCTATATTCACGCACTTTGACTGGACCTGCACCTGAGTGCCGATTATTCTGAAATATTCCCTATCAAAATTATGGTTATGTGCGCGCAGGCAGTGGCCTGGCTTCGGCAGCGGTTCATCTTCTCAAGCAGGTCCCGGTATGTTCATGCAGTTGTTTCGCGGTTTGATGTTATGGGTCGGATTATCCTCGTCGGTGTGGGCGACTCCGGTACTGAGCATCAATGATGATGCGGGCTTCGACAGTGCGACCGGGGATTGGCTGTTCGAGCATGAGGGTTTCGAACTCAGCCAGGCACAATGGTCTGCCCGCTGTGGTGACATTGCCCCCGACGCCTGCCCGCCCGCCAACCGGACTGCCGAATTGCTGCGCTTCGACCGGGTCACGGTCGAAGCGGCTTCCGGAACCCGCTTCAGAATTGAGACCGAATACAAGAACGAGGGGGATTTCGTCAGCGAAGGGCTCTCCTCCATCGCAGCGGCGCCGGGAGGATACCTGGATTGGGGTGAAGTAACCTTCCGCTTCGATGCGCCGGTGAACGCCATCGCCTTCGATCTGCTGGATGTGGCGAGTTCTCTGGGCGACACAGTGCTGACCCTTTCCACGGACAGCGGGTTTCAAGCGGTGCTGTTCAATCTGCCCGGCACAGACCGGAACGAAGGCCGCCTCGACCGGATCGGGCTTTACGATCCGTTGCAGGCTTTCAGTGCGTTCACCCTGGGATTCGACTGCAGTCTGGCGCAGGGGAGTTGCGCCACCGATGACTTGGTCGGAGTGGATGCCCTGCGTTTCGCCGCCGTGCCGGAACCGGGACTTTGGCTCCTGCTGGGCTTGGGTCTGCCCATGGTTTGGGGCGCACAGCGGTTCAGTCGTCACTCCTGAGGCGAGTCCAATCCTGGATGCCCGAGGCGGTGCCGAAATGATATGGCGATTACCGGGGCGCCGCGCGCTGGCTTGATGCGCAAGGTCAGTGCAGGCAGCACTTGCGAAACGGCTTGCCGCTGCCGCAGGGACAGGGGTCGTCGCGTGCCGCCTGGGGCTCCTCGAACTGAATCGGCGCGGCCGGTATCTGCTCAGGGGTTTTGTCGTGGGGCCAGTACGCATGGATCAGCGGGATGTTGCGCAGAATCGCCTCGTGGAATGCCTCGATCTCGTCGTCGTCGTACTGATATCCGGTCCAGTCGGTGGCCTCTGTGAAGGCCATGATGGGGGCGACCAGTGAGGTGATGCGGTCCCCTCCGGCTTCCCATGCCTCCGCGGCCAGGTCCATGCCGCAGCGATAACCCTCACACCAGTTGTCCACCAGGGTATAGACGAAGCCATCGATCTCACGTTCCAGAAAAATGGGTTCGAACTCCCCGGGATGTTGCTGCAGGTTTTCCACCACATCGTTCATATGGCGCATCATCAGGGTGACGATCTGATCGAAGTCCTCTTCGTCATCCCAATCCGGTTCGATATCGCCCCATACCGCGGGGATCCAGATCGATGGCGGGACCGCCACCGGCCCGCTGACGATTGCGGTGAAGAAGCCGTCCAGCATGGACAGGTCGAGGATGCCTGAGTCGAGGGGTTCAGCTTCCTCGAGCGCCTCGTCGTCCAGTCGGTTCAAGAGAAACTGATCGAGTATTTCGAGTTCGTCCGGATTCAGCGAGATAGGTGTTTCGTACATGGATGAGAAAGCTAGCCGTGGAAAGTGCCAGTAAACAACGGCGCCCCGTTTATTTCAATTGCAAATGTTTGCGTTCGAGCCACTCCGCGGGCGACATATTGGAGACCCGGGCCCAGTCTCCATCCGTCTCGTAGACGAAAACGCTTTGGCCCTGCCGGTAGCGAGCGGTTTTGACGGAAGATGAGGGGGCCTGCCAGGCGGTTGCGGACTCGGAAACCACCCGGTATACCCGGGGCAGTTTCAGCCGCGTGCGACGCAGCACGCCCGGATCGTGGGTCCATCTCACGGTGGGTGAACCGGTGCTGTGCTGGTGGTTATCGATACGGCACTGCTTGTTCTGAGCGATGCAGCCGTTGCCGCAGGGTTTTCCTTTGCTGCAGTTGCGCGCGCCGGCCAGTCCGGGTGCGGTCGCGAGGCAGGCGGCGAGCAGCCAGGCGAGAGGAAAGCAGTCCTTGCTTGTCATGAGGCATATCCTTGCGGTTTGTTTAAGCGTAAACGGGCTCCATTGAATCTGCTCAAGTCAGGTTATCATTGAAAGTGCCAGGTGATCGAGTCCCGGGGTGTGTTCGGGCGCAAGCCTTGCAGCCGAAGTCGAGCAGCAGAGCCGTGAGGCCGCCGAGAAGGTAGATGCCACCGAATGTGACCACTGAAATCAGTAGGGTTCCGCCCAGTGGGCCTAGCAGGAGATAAGCCGAGATATCACCGTTGAGTACTCCTGCGAGGGTAGCCAGCACACTGAGCGTGGCGGAGGCCAACGCCGGAATGGCGACGCCGATACCCAGGCTTTTCACCCAGCCCCTGGAGATCTGTGCATGCTGACAGATGGTATGGCCGAAAAGATACCCCCAGACAGCGGCGGACAGGAAGATGATACCGAGTGGCGATGCGATCATACGCAGCAGATTTTCACTGGTGGGCTGCAGTTTCGGAAGCGAACCGGACATCCAGAAGATCAGTGGAATAACAGAATAGGCCGCGACGCCGAACATGAGTGCCGCGATCAGCCGGTGCTGGATCATAACCACCTCCAGGTGCTCAGCCTTTGCCGGATCTCCTCTCGTCATCCCGTCTCTCCGCTTCACTGTGCGCGGGGGTGGATGGGTCCGGGGCCGGCGGCGGTTCATGCGCTGCGTTGAGACTGCAGTTCGTATCACACGCGGGATATACCCCGGGGAACAACCTGCTGAGACGGCGTGAGATCGACCCGCGGTGACGGGCGAACCAGCCGTAGCCGATTTCGGTGGCCTGGGAAATCAGCGGCCAGCGGGTCGGTGCGGCCAGCCAGCCCATGTCCACGGCCTCCAGGGCCAGGCGGAACACTTCCGGCCCCTCGACGACCACCCCGTCCGCCCTCCGGGCGTGAATCCGCGCGAGCAGCGCCTCCTGTGTGCGTTGGTAACCCTGGGGATCGAAGTCCTCTGTGCTGATATCGATGAACACCAGACGCTGATGGCGGTCGGCCTTGCGCAGACGGGCCACGTCGGCGCAGCAGATGGGGCATTGGCCGTCGTAGAGGAATTCGAGAGGGTAGTGTGTCGGGTCCATGAGCTTCTCCCTTGTGGTCAGTTATTTCAGTAATCAGTGAAATGTATGTGTAAAAAAACACCTAGGTCTTGGTGTCGCGGCGCACCAGGCTGCTGATCCGGGCGCCGAGTTTCATCACCTTCATCAGGGTCTCCGGTTCCAGGCGCAGCATCTCGTCGGACCAGTGGGTCATGATGCTGATGAACTGCTGGGTCTGTTCGATGCGCTGGCGGGTTTCAATGGACTCCTGTTGCAGCTCCGGGCTGTCCAGCAGGTCATTGAGCACCTCCCGGGTGGGTTCGATTTCCCGCTGCTTGCGGCCTTCAACGATGAGTTTGAACAGCTCCCAGACATCCTTGGAGGTCTGGAAATGATCCCTTCGGTCCCCCAGCACATGCACCACCTTGACCAGGCGCCAGGCGAGCAGTTCCTTGAGGCTGTTGCTCACGTTGGAGCGCGCGACACCCAGGGTGTCGGTAATCTCCTCGGCGGTGAGCGCCTGCTCCGAGAGATACAGCAGGGCATGAATTTGAGCGACCGTGCGGTTGACTCCCCAGCGGGTGCCCATCTCTCCCCAATGGAGTACAAAACGCTGTGTGACGGGGGAAAGTTCCATGCTGCAAGTATAAAATTTCAGTAATTTCTGTCAAGAGAGAAATGGAGGATTTTCTTGAACAATGGTGAAATCTCAGCCTGCACATTTTCACCGGTTCACATGTTAGACTCACCATTGCTGCCTTTGAGCCAAGGACTGCTCAATAAAATCAGTCTGTTGCCGATGAGGCTGCTATGTTCAAAATCTCATCCCTTGTATTTCCGCGATCACGCCCGTTCCACGGATTCCGTGCACGGCTGATTCTGTGCCTGATCTTGTCTCTGTGGTGGTTCCCCCTGTCCGCAGTCGAGCCGGTGGAGCCGTTGCGTCTCGGGATCATGCCATTCAACAGCACCCTGGCCCTGATCAAAACCCATCAACCACTGCGTCAGCACCTGCAAATGGGGGTTGGTCAGCCGATTGATATCTATACCTCGGCGAACTACGACCAGTTCCAGCGGGACTCGCTGGCGGGTGACTACGACCTGCTGATCACCGGACCCCATTTCGGCGTGATGTGTCTGGAGGCCGGGTATGTGCCTCTGGTGCGCTACGACACCGCCCTGCAGCCGGTGTTCGTGCTCAGTAAGCACTCGTCCATCCAGAGCGTGGAGGATTTTCGCGGCAAGCGTATCGGCCTGCCCAACCGGCTCTCTGTATCGGCGATTGGCGGATTGCGCTGGTTGCGTGAGAAAGGGCTGGTTGCGGACCGGGATTTCCTGGTGCTGGAAAAAACCACCCACGGCGCGGCGATCGCCGCAGTAGCGGTGGGTGACCTGGATGCGGCATTGACCACCTATACCCCCCTCAAGCAGGTGCCTGAAGACGTGCAGGAGCATATCCGGGTGATGCCCACCGAGATCAAGGTGCCGCACCTGATGACCCTCGCCCACGAACGTCTCGGTGAGGCGCGGATCGGTCGTCTCAGGCGAGCCTTGCTGAGCTTCCCCGCCACCCCCGAGGGTGCGGCCTTTTTCCGCGATACCGGCTATCAGGGTTACCTGCCCATCGATGAGGCGAGTATTGCCCAACTGAAACCCTTCGTACCGATCGTGCAGGAACTGATGCACCTCGACAGCGGGTCGCCATGAAACACGCAGGATCATCCCCTGAGCCGTTGCAAGGGGCTCCTGATGCCTGGGTTGATGATGCTTTCATTGCGCCACGGGTGTCCTGGGGACGGTTGAAGCGGCTTTGCCGGAGGATCACTCAAGGCTGACCCGATGGGATCGTTGTTCGGTTGGAGACATACACTGCGCGGGAAGCTGTTGTTGGCCAGCATCCTGGTGGAGACGGTGATGCTGGGACTGCTGGTGGGAAACAGTGTGCGCCTGATCCAGACCCACATGGAACGGCTTACCCAGTCACGTATCCAGGCCATGGAACTGGCCTACAAGACGGCGGTCGCGGTACCCCTGGCCTCGCGTGACTACGCGACCCTGCGGGATATCCTGGAAGGCTGGCGCAAGGCCGAGGACATCCGCTACCTGGTGGTGACCGATAACGCGGGAAGAATCCTTACGGCCGCCGGTTGGGACGACAACACCGCATTGCCCGATGCGGGGCGCGACCCGGCGGGTGGCGATCTCACCCATGTACGTTTTACCGTCGATTACCTCGGTCAGGACTACGGCTGGGTGCAGTATGGCCTGTCCACCGATTACATCACCCGGGCGAAACATGAGTTGTTCTCCCAGGGGTTTCTGATCGCCTTCACAGAAGTAAGCCTGACAGTCATCCTGCTGTCGATGATCGGCTACTGGCTGACCCGCCATCTGAGAGCCCTGATGGATGCGAGCGGACGTGTCGCAGACGGGGATTACCAGACCCGCCTGTCGCTCACCAGCCGGGATGAAATCGCGCAACTGGCGGATCGATTCAATCTGATGGCGGACGCGGTGCAGAATCGCATCGTCGCGCTGGAGGAGAGCGACCTGCGCTCGCGCACCATCGCCGATTACACCTACGGCTGGGAAAGCTGGCTGGCCCCCGATGGGCATCTGCGCTGGGTCAATCCCGCGGTACGCCGGGTCACCGGGTATACACCACCGGAGTGTTTCGCCATGCCCGACTACCCGTTGCCGATCGTTCATGAAGAGGATGTCGGCCTGGTGGGACGCTGTCACAGGCTGGGTCTGGCGGGTAAAACCGGGCGCGATCAGGAGTTCCGTATCCGCCGCAAGGATGGACGCACCGTGTGGGTGGCCATGTCCTGGCAGCCGATCTTCGACAAGCAGGGGGATTCGCTGGGCTACCGCTCGAGTATCCGGGATATTTCCCTGGAGCACTACGCCCGGGAGGAGTTGGAGTACCAGGCCAACCATGACGCGTTAACCGGGCTGTACAACCGGCGCGCATTCGAGACCCGCCTGCAGGAGGCCCTGGACAGTCTGCGCACCGGCGGACCGCCTCGCACCCTCCTGTACATCGATCTGGACCAATTCAAGCTGGTCAACGACACCTGCGGGCATAGCTCGGGTGACAATCTGCTGCAGGAGATCACCGCAATCATGCAGCATACCATTGGGGACGGATTCCTGGCGCGCCTCGGCGGGGACGAATTCGGCCTGCTGCTGGAAACCGATGCGGAATCAGCGCAACGCCGGGCGAGCAAGCTCATCGATGCCATCCATGCCAAGCAGTTCATCTTCGAGGGACACCATTTTCAGCTTGGCGCATCGGTGGGCCTGGTCAATGTCATGGACGCCCAGCGGGGCATTGACGAATTGCTCATCGCCGCGGACCAGGCCTGCTACGCAGCCAAAGACCGAGGTCGCAACCGCATCGAGGTGTACCGCGACAGCGATGACTACTACCGGGTCCAGCGCGACCAGTTCCTCTCGGTCGAAGAGATCAACCGGGCCTTACGGGAAGACCGTTTCGTACTCTACTATCAGCGTATTGTGCCGTTGCGTCCCGAGTTGCCGCCTCATGCCGAAATTCTGGTGCGTTTGCGCGATGAAAAAGGCTCGATCCTGACGCCCGACCGGTTCATACCGGCTGCGGAGCGTTTCAACCTGATGCCGGAGATCGACCGCTGGGTGATCCGCAATGTGTTTCGCAGGCTCAGGGATCCCGGCTCCGGACATGATCCGCAGACTGCCTTCGCGATCAACTTGTCCGGGCTGAGCCTGACCCATGATGATCTGGCGGAGTACGTCACCCGGGAGATCGATGCCTGTGGCATCGATCCCAGGCGGATCAGCTTCGAGATCACGGAGACCGCCGCGATCAGCCGCCTGGACAAGGCGCAGCGATTCATCAAGACCCTGCAGAGTCTGGGTATCAAGGTGGCGCTGGATGATTTTGGCACCGGACTCTCATCCTTTGCCTACCTGCGAAAGCTGGAACTGGATTATCTCAAGATCGACGCCCTGTTCGTGCGCAACCTGGACACTGACGAGCGGGATCAGGCCGTGGTGCGGTCGATCATGGAGGTGGCCAGGGTCCATCGTATTCAGACCATTGCTGAGTTCGTCCACAAGCAGGAGATTGCCGATATCCTGCAGGGGATGGGTATCGACTACGCCCAGGGATTCGCTCTGCACAGGCCGGAACCGCTTTGACGGGCGACAGGCCTGCCTGACGAAGCGGGCGGGATCGTCATCCAGGCTGTCGCCGCCAGGGCAGTTTGAAACGGTTGTTCGGTTCCCCATGGTCCAGGGCAATGGCATAGGCGGTTTGCAGGTTCTCCTCGCTGAGTACCTCCCCGGGGTCCCCCTCGGCCAGGGTGCGGCCCGCGTGCAGCAGATGCAGACGGTCGCAGTAGTGGGCCGCCAGGGCAAGATCATGCAGTACCACGATCACCGCCCGCCCGGCACTGCAGTTTTCCCTCAGCAGGTCCATCACATCCAGCTGGTGGGCCGGATCGAGGGCCGCCACCGGTTCATCGGCGAGCAGGATGTCCGCCTCGGTCACCAAGGCCCGGGCCAGCCTGACCCGAGCCTGTTCACCGCCGGAGAGGGTGTCATACGGGCGTTGCCGAAGTGCCAGTAGATCGGTGCGCCAGAGTACCCTTTCGATCTCCTCCCTGTCCTTGGTACCGGGTTGCTGCCAGGGCCCCAGGTGGGGTGCGCGTCCCAGTGCAACCAGCCGCTCCACGCTCATCGGCCAGGCCACGTCCCCCGTCTGCGGCAGATAGGCGATGTGCCGGGCGCGGGTTTGCGTGGCCAGATCCGACAGGGGGACCCCCCTGAAATGCACGCTCCCGGTGTCCGCGGAGCGGATGCCCGCCAGGATTCTCAGCAGAGTGCTCTTGCCGGCGCCGTTGGGACCGATCAGGCCGAGCAGCCGGCCGGGCTGCAGCTCGATATTCACCCCGTCCAGCAGGGCCTGTTGCCCGCGGACCACCCGCAGTGACCTGGCGCTCAGCAGGCTCATTCCGGGCGCCTTCGGTTGCTGAGGATCAGCCAGAGGAAAAACGGTGCGCCGATCAGGGAGGTGATGACCCCCACCTTGATCTCGCCGGGCAGGGGTATGGCACGCACCAGAATGTCCGCCAGCAACAGCAGCAGCGCCCCGCCCAGGGCGCTGGGCAGCAGCAGGCAGCTGGGCTGGTAACCGACCCGGGGACGCAGCAGATGCGGCACCACCAGGCCGATGAAGCCGATCGCCCCGGTGACAGAAATGGCCGAGCCCACCGCCAGGGCGATTGCCAGGAACAGTCGCCTGCGCAGCTGCGGCAGCGCCACACCGAGGGAGACGGCCGCCTCCTCACCCAGGGTCAGAAGGTCCAGGGCGCGTCCCTGGCGGGCGATCAGCAGCCACCCCAGCAGGGTGCCGGGCAGCAGCAGGGTGAGGTCGTCCCGGCTCACATTGGCCAGGGAACCGAGCATCCAAAGGGCGATTTCCTGAACCGCGTAGGGGCTGGGGGCGAGGTTGAGCAGCAGTGACACCAGGGCCAGGGCGAAGCTGTTGACCGCCACTCCGGCGAGGATCAGGGTCAGGGTGTCTGCCTCCCTGCCTGCCAGCAGGTAAACCAGCAGAGTCGCCAGCAGGGCACCGAGGATGCCGCCCAGGGGCAGGGCAAAGGTGGCCAGAGCGGTTAGGCCGAAATACAGGCTGACCACCGCGCCGAGAGCGGCGCCGCTGGCGCTGCCCACCAGCCCGGGACTGGCCAGCGGATTGCGCAGCAGCGACTGCATAACCGCGCCGCCGAGTCCCAGGGAGGCTCCGCCCAGCAGGGCGACCAGGGTACGCGGCAGGCGCAGCTCGGTAAGGATGATCGCGGACACACCTGGGTGCTCGCTGAAGCTCTCCTGCAATGCCTGCCACAGCGGGATGCTGTGGCTGCCGATGAACAGGGAGAGCAGGCTGGCGCCGAGCAGACTGGCGCCGAGCAGGGCATTGACTGGCGAAAGCGATCGGTCGCTCATGGCTGTTGCATCCGTAAGCGGGCACGGCGCAGATGCTCCACCGCGTCCGCCAGCATCGGTCCGGGGCAGATCCAGTCCTTGTAGGGGACGCGATACACCGGCTGTCCGCCGAGCAGGCGTTTGAGCGCCGGATGGGACAGCAGCCGTTCGGCCCGGGAGTCGCGGGCCGGAGCATAGGGTGAGGTGATCAGTGCGTCAGGCTGCCAGGCGATCAGCTGTTCCAGGTCGGCCTGAACATAGCCATCAAGCCCCATCTCGGCGGCCCGGTTGCGCCAGCCCGCGAGACGCAAAGCCTGGTCCTGCAGAGTGTTGCGGCCGCTGGTATAGCCCCGGGGCTGCAGGAACAGGGCCGCCGGCGGTTGGGATTCCTGCGCTGAGGGCTGCCCGGCAATGCGCCGCTGGAACTCGCCGATCAGCGCCTCTCCCCGGGCGGGCCGTGCGAGCCGTTTGGCGAGTCGCCGGATATCCTCGCTGATCTGCTCGGGTTGCAGTCCAAGGCTCAGGTCGTGAAGCGGGTATCCGAGCTGCTCCAGGCTGTGGCGCAGCCGGGGGGCGGTGTACGGGGTAGTGAGAATCAGATCCGGCTGTGCGGCAATGATCTCCTCGAGGCGCGCACGGTGGCTGGGAATGCCCGCCGCCCGGGGCGCCATGTAGGAGTTGTGCGGATCAGTCGCGAGGTGACTCAGCAGGGCGATCTGCTGACGGTCGGCGAGCATCAGCAACAGCTGGTCACTGCACAGGTTGAGGGAAACCACGCGCTGGGGAGGGGCGGCCTGGACGGGGTTGAGGCACAGCCAGATCAGCAGCAGCCCGGTCAGGGTGAGGGGTTTCATGGGAGTATCGTGTTTCATATCAGTGCGCGATTATAGCGAGACACAAAGCCATTGGGCGCTGGGCGTTCCTCGGGGTACGCCATTGCCTGCGTGTCATGCCCGTGGCAAATGCCCTTGGGCTGCGCCTTGCCTTGTGACCCGTGCGGGCCTCTGTAAACGTGAATCGGGATGAAACACGATACTAGGGGCCGTGGTTGTTAGCGGGTTATACTTTACCTCGAAATCCTGTTGCAGTGCGCCGTCTTCGGCGGATCATCCATCAAGAGAGAGTTGTGCACGGTTACCTCGTTGCGCGTATCGTCGGCGTATTCTCGATCATCTTTGGCTTTACGCTGCTGATTCCGATCGCGGTTTGCTTCATCTATGGTGAAATGGGCCAGCTGGTGGATTTTCTTTATCCGTTCGCCGGTTCCCTGGCATTCGGCGGCAGCCTGTGGATGTTCGGCCAGCGCAGACCGGCGGATCTCGGCAACCGGGACGGTTTCCTCATCGTGGTGCTGTTCTGGATCATCTTCAGCCTGCTCGGCGCCTGGCCCCTGCTCATCGCCACCGATCTGACGCCGGTAGAGGCCCTGTTCGAATCGGTTTCCGGTATCACCACCACCGGGGCAACGGTGATTACCGGGCTGGACGATCTGCCCAAGTCGATTCTGTTCTTCCGCCAGCAGTTGCAGTGGCTGGGGGGCATGGGTCTGATCGTGCTCGGGGTGGCGGTCATGCCGATGCTCGGTATCGGCGGCATGCAGCTCTACCGGGCAGAGATGCCGGGACCGATCAAGGAGGAGAAACTCACCCCCCGCCTGGCGCAGACTGCGCGTGCCCTGTGGCTGATCTACTTCGGCCTGACCCTGGCCTGCGCCTTCGGCTACTGGCTGGCAGGGATGGATCTGTTCGACGCCCTGGCACATAGCATGTCGACCGTCTCGACCGGTGGTTTTTCCACCCATGACGCGAGCATTGGCTACTACAACAGCAACGGGGTTGAGTTCGTCGCGGTGGTATTCATGTTGCTGGCGGCGATCAATTTCGGGGTGCACTTCATCGTCCTGCATCATCGCAACCCGATGTACTATCTGCGCGACCCGGAGGTCTGGGCGTTCCTGCGTTTCGTCCTTGCCGTGGTGCTGGTGGTGAGCCTGGTGCTGCTCCTGGAGGAAGAGTATGGCAGCCTGCTGAGCAGTTCACAGGACGCGACCTTCGAGGTGGTCTCCCTGGTGACCAGTACCGGATTTGCCAAGGTGGACTTCTCCCACTGGCCCGATTTCCTGCCCCTGCTGCTGATCTTTATCAGCTTTGTCGGTGGTTGCGGCGGTTCCACCGCCGGGGGTATGAAGGTGATGCGGGTGATGCTGCTGATCAAGCAGGGACAGCAGCAGGTCAAGGCCCTGATTCATCCCCATGCGCTGATTCCGATGCGCATCGGCAAGCGGATTCTGGATCCGCGCCTGATACAGGGCGTATGGGGGTTCTTCGGTCTCTACCTCTCCACCTTTGCGATCCTGGTGTTGTTGATGGTGCACGCGGGTCTGGACGAGCGTTCGGCCTTCGCCGCAGTGGCGACCTGCATGAACAACCTGGGGCCCGGGCTGGGAGAGGTGGCTTACACCTTTCAGAGCGTGAGCGATTTCGGCAAGCTGGTTTCGGTGCTTGCGATGCTGCTCGGGCGATTGGAAATTTTCACCCTGCTGGTGTTGCTGTCACCGACCTTCTGGTTCCGTTGAAGTCGCCGCCGGAAATACGGATTCAAGCGGGTGTCATCGGCTGTTAACAGAGTCCGGCTATCCTGTGCCGCCGTCAGGGACCCGATGTCCCGCTGTTTGACGAGAGTCTCATGACCCTGGATGCTTCCACTGAACCGACTCAGACACCGGTTTCGTCCACACTGCTGCCAGGCATTACGGTGTATCGCAAGGCGCTGCAATTGGTAATTGCCGGTATCATGGCCTGTCTGCTGCTGTGGATCGTCTCCGGGGCAGCGCTGTTGCTCGAATCTCTGTATCACGGAATTACTGATGGACATTGGCATCAGGCCACTGAGGAGATGATCATCAAGGTGGTGATGCTGCTGGCGACCCTGGAACTGATCCGTACCCTGCAGTCCTACCTTGAGATCGGGCGGGTCAAGGTGACCTTCATACTCGATGCGGCGCTGGTGGTGCTGATCGGCGAACTGATCAGTCTCTGGTACAGGGAATACACCTTGCATGAAGTGGTGCTGAGCCTGACCGTGATCGTGGTGCTGACCGTGTTGCGGATCACCACGGTGAAATTCTCTCCGGAGAATACGGTATGATCCTGCCCGGTCCTGGTTGCGTGCTGAGGGCTGTGGAATCAGCAGAGGATCCGCTTGCATGATTGTCTATCTACACGGTTTGAACAGTGCCGGGAGTTCGGCCAAAGCGGCTCGTCTGCGTGAGGCGCTGCCGGGTATCGAGATCGTCAGTCCCACCTATCCCGCGCAGACCGCCGCCCTTGCCGTGGAGGTGCTGGAGCAGGAACTCAGGGAGACCTTTGCCCAGCCGGACCAGGCGGCCCAGCCCCGGGTCCTGGTCGGCAGTTCCATGGGCGGTTTCTACGCTGCCTGGCTGGCGGACCGTCTCGATCTGCATCACCTGTTCATGATCAATCCCGCCCTGGAGCCCTGGCAGCTACTGCAGCAAGTGGTCGGCTGGCAGTTCAATGAAGCCTTGCACACCAGCTATTACCTTTCCGCTGAAATGGTGGAAGCCACCCGGGCCTATGCCACCGATGCTTCGACTCTGAAGACGCCCGCCACCCTGTTGCTCGACAAGGGCGACGAGCTGATCGACTCCTGGACCTCGGCCGCGCTGTATGATGGCTACGCGAGGATCCATTGTTTCGAGGGTGGCAGTCACGCGTTCGATCACATGGACGAGGCGGTGGCGCTGATCGGCCAGACCTATCAGGCACTGATGCGGGCATCGGACTGAGGCCCGAGTTCCGTTGAGTGGCTGAAAGCCCGGCGGCAGCGAAGCGGAATCCTGGGTCCGGTGGAATCTTAAGCAGCTAGGTTGCGCTCAAACCGCTCCAGGCAATCGCCAGTCTGGCATTCCCATGCAGAGCGTGGGGACGAGTGAAGCCAAAGAAACGGCGCCCGACGGTCCCGCCCCTGCGGGGACCGCTGTGATGCTCACAAAAACCGGCGGGGTCGGAACTCGCTACGCTGAAACAGCCCACCCCGCTGATCGGTTTTTTACGGCTCTTCCCGCTGGGGACCCACGGGAGTCTGAAGAGGAGCCAGCATCAACCTAAGTAACCCGACCCTCTCAAAGTGCAATCCGGCAGTCTGCAGAAAGCGAATTGCCACGAACTATGACCAATCCCTCCAGACAGACCCCCTCTCCCCTTGCGGGAGAGGCCCGGGGAGAGGGGGCCACACCAACTGCTAAGCTAACCGCGTGAGCAGCAGAGGTGTCCTGCGCAGTTGGTCCGACCACCCTGCCGGGGAGCATTCAGGACATGCGCCTGCGCATCCGGAATGCCACCAGGAGCAACATCAGAGAAGCCAGCAACGCGATTCCCCAGCGATTCATCGCCGGGATGCTGGCGGGTTCGTAGGTCACATGCAGTTGCGTTGTACCAGGGACCGGGTTGTTGCCCAGGGTGGTGGTCAGGCCACCCACCGGAATGGTGTTGGTATAGGTGTTGACCACGCTGGATGTGACATCCACGGAGATGGTGCAGCCGCCGGGTTGAATGCTGGCGCCGCTCTGATAGACGACACTTCCGGTACCGGCCAGGGCGATCACGTTGGGCAGGCTGCACCCCGGGCTGACCTGGATGTTGGGGTCTGCCGCGACCTCCAGGTCCACAGGCAGCGTGTCGGTCAGATCACCGGTCAGAATCGCCGCGACCGCGTTGTAGTTGGTCAGTGTGATCACCAGCGAGACAACGCCTCCGGGGCGGATACTGTTCGGAGTGAAGATTTTGCTCAGCCCCGGAGCGATCGGCTGCACGATCAGGTTGCTCGATGTGGGAACATTGTTGTTGCCGATCGTGGTCTGCAGGCCGTTGACGGGTATCGTGTTGGTCAGGGTGGCCAGAGTCACCGAGGTGACATCGACGCTGATCGAGCAGCTGGCGTTGGCGGGAATCGGGGCGCCCGTGAGATAGCTGAGGGTTGTCCCACCGGGGATCGCCACCACACTCGCGAGGTCACAGCCCGCGGATACCTGGAGGTTCGGGTCCGTCGCGATTTCCAGACCCGCCGGGAGGTTGTCGACCAGGTCAGCAGTCAGGGTGGTCGGTGTGGCGTTGGCGTTACCCAAGGTGAGGGTGAGCGTCGATAATGCGCCCGAGGAGATCGTGTCGGGTGAGAACTGTTTGCTGATGCTCGGCGGTTGCGCGGGATTCACAAACAGGTTGGAGGTGGTCGGAGCCGTGGTGTTGCCCAGGTTGGTCTGCAACGCACCGGCCGGGATGGTATTGATCCAGGGGCCGCCTGAGACGTTGGAGGTGATATCCACCGCGATGGAGCAACCGCCTGGAGGAATCACCGAACCATTGGTGTAGGTCAGGCTGTTGGCGGTGGTTTGTACCGTACCGGGGCAGTCGGTCGCCAGGTTGGAGGGGGTCGATACGCTGACATTGGCGGGCAGGTTATCGACCAGATCCGCGCCCAGGGTGGCGTCCACCGCGTTGTCATTGCCCAGGTTCAGGGTCAGGCGGGAAATCTGACCGGGATTGATGGTTCCCGGGACAATCGTTTTCACCAGGGTCGGAGGCTGTGGCGCTCGCACGATCAGACTGCCGGTGGCGGGGGTTGGGTTGGTGCCGCCGGTGATGGTGGAGATCGCCCCTGCGGGAATGGTGTTGTTGTAACTGCCGGCCGTGGGGCTGGTGACATCCACACTGATGGTGCAGTTGCCGGACGGTATGGTGGCCCCGTTGGCGTAGCTGAGCGATCCTGTTCCGGGAGTTGCGGTGACGCTGCCCAGGGTACAGCTGCCCGCCAGATTGTTCGGATTGGCGATCAGCAGACCGGCGGGGAAGGTGTCGGTGAAATCCGCGTCCAGGGTCAGTGCGGTCGGATTCGGGTTGAGCAGGGTCAGGGTCAGAGTAGTGATGCCGTTGACGTCGATGGTTGCCGGGGCGAAAGCCTTGCTGATGCCCGGCGCCGCATTGATCAGCGCGCCGACCCCGATGGGCGCGACCGTGGGTTGCGGGTTGTTGCCCGCGGTGGTGGTCAACTGCCCGGCCGCGATGGTGTTGAGGTAGGAACCGTCCACCGCGGAGGTGACGTCCACGGAGATCGTACAGCCCCCCGAGGGGATGCTCGCGCCGTTGGCGTAACTGATCTGGATGGCGCCCGGATTGGCGGTGACGGCGCCGGGGCAGTCGCTCACCAGGCCATTCGGGGTCTGCACCAGCACATTACCTGGCAGGGCATCCACCAGCGCGCTGGTGAGTGTGATCGGATCGGGATTGCTGTTACCCAGGAAGATGCTCAGGGTCGAGGTGCCGCCGGTGTTGATCGATGCGGGATTGAACGCCTTGCTCACGCTGGGGGGAGCGAGGACCGTCAGGTTGGTGGTGGCCGGTCCCGGGTTGGTGATTCCCTGGTCCGTGATGATGTTGCCCGCGCCGATGGTGTTGCTCAGGACACCCGAGGTCGAGGCGACCACATCGGCGCTGAAGGTACAGCTGCCGCTGGCAGGGATGGTGGCGCCGGTCAGGGTGATCTGATTGTCTCCCGGGGTCGCCAGAACATTGGCGTCGGCGCAGGTGGTAGCCGTCGATGGGGCCGAATAGACCGCCATGCCGACCGGCAGGGTATCGCTCAGGGTGGTTCCGGTGAGCGGTATCGTATCGTTGTTGGTGATGGTGACCGTGAGGGTGGAACGCTCGCCGATACTGACGCTGGCCGGAACGAAGACCTTGCTCACCGTCGGCTCATTCATCACGGTCAGGTTCGCCGCAACGGGTACTTCATTGGTAGCGCCCTGAGTGGTGGTGATCGCGCCCTGCACGATCAGGTTGTTGTAGACGCCGACTGCGCCGGCGGTGACGTCCACCTCGATCAGACAGGCGGTCCCCGGCAACAGTGTGCCGCCCGAGATGGTCAGCGCCTGGGTCAGGGTGTTGACCGTCAGGGTTGCGTCAGCACAGGTGGTGGAGGCGTTCGGTACCGCGGCGAATACCATCCCGGCGGGCAGGGGATCGGTGAAACTGACGCTGGTCAGGGTCACCGGCGAGACCGCATTCGCATCGAAGGTGCTGACCAGCTGTAGGATCAGTCTGGATGTGGCGCCCGGTGGGATGTACGCGGGTGAGAATCCCTTGGTCAGGCCGAGTCCCTGCAGGGTCGACAGGGATGCCTCTGTCCCCAGGGCGTTGGTGTAGCCCTCCTCGGTGGAGATGACCCCCGGCGGAATGAAGTTGGTGAGGTTGAGAAAGCGCATCGAGGTGGTGGTGACGTAGACCTGGCAGATGTCGTTGGGCAGCAGCGTTGCGCCGACCAGGCTGACGCTGTTGCCTCCGGCCACCGCGCCAACTGTACCGCCCTGGCAGTTGGTGCTGGCGTCGGGCACGGGGTAAACCACGATGCCTTCGGGAAAGATGTCGGTGAATGCCGCATCATGGATGGTGGCGCCCGAGCTGTTGATCACATCGATGGTCAGCAGTGAAGGCATGCCGCCGGTGACGATGATCGGGTTGAAGGATTTGTTGATGCCGATGTCCGCGGTCGAGGCGGTCAGGGTGGCGCTCACTGGTGAGCTGTTGCTCGATCCCTCTGCACTGGTGATGTTGCCTGCGGGAATGGTATTGCTCCATGGCCCCGCGCCACTGGTGGTGACATCGAAGGCGAAGTCGCAGTTGTCCCCGGCGGCAAGATTGACTCCCTGCAGCTGGGCGCGGCTCTCACCCGGATTGACCACCAGGTTGGTGGCGCCGCCGCAGGAGGTGCTGGCGTTGGCCGGGTTGGCGATCACCAGGCCGGCGGAGAAGGTGTCGTCATCGACCGTGACGTTGGTCAGCGCGCCGGAGGAGTGGTTGACGATGTTGATCGAGACCCGGGAACTGCCACCCGATGCGGTGCTGGTGGGAAAAAAGCTCTTGCTGGCGGAGAGGCCCGCATTGATATGCAGGGTGTCGGAGACCGGGGCCGGGATGGTGCCGCCGCTGGAGCTGAAGTCCGCCGGGTTGATCGTGTTCAGGTAGTTGCCCGGGGTAGTCCCGGTCACCCGCGCGGTGATCAGACATTGGGTCTGGATCGAGCCGTCGGGGCGCGGGTTCACCGTGCCGCCGGTGAGGATCAGCTGGGTGTCACCGGGAAACGCCTGCAGGGCGCCGCCGCAGGTGTTGGTGGCGGCGGGATTGGCCGCCAGGGTGAGACCCGCCGGCAGATTGTCGGTGAGGTTCACCGCTGTGAGTTGATTCAGGGTGCGGTTGCGCACCCGGATCGAGAGGGTAGAGGTCTGGCCTTCGGCGATCGGGTCGGGTGAGAAGGTCTTGGCCGCTGCCACCGCGTCCACGGTGGTGACATTGACCCCCGGACTCGGCTGGGGGTTGACCACCTGTCCACCCGGTCCGTTGCCGTCGCCGCCAACCCCGTTGAGCCCGTCCCAGGTAGGTATCTGGTTAGTGAAGACCAGTCCGGTGGTGGCGGTGCCGGGCAGGCGCGCACGGAAAACCAGGGTGCAGGTGCCCGGGTTCGAGCCGACACCCGCCGGGATGGTGCCCCCTGTCCAGGCCAGTTCCGCATCCCCGTCCACTCCGGTATAGACGCCATTGGCGCAGCTGTTGGAAACCGGGATACCCGCGGAATCGTCGAGCACCATCTGGTTGCCCCCCGAGTTGGGCAGGCTGTCGCGGAAACTCAGATTGGTGACCTCAGCCCCGGACCAGTTGTTGATGGTGACCGTGAATTGGGTCCATTGGCCGGGGGCGACCTGGTTCACCGATACCGTCTTGTCGACGGTCAGTTGCGCGTTCACGTTGAGCACGTCGCTGGCGGTAGGGCTGGAATGCCCCGCAGGATTGACCACGGCGTCGGCGGGGATGGTGTTGGTATGCGCCCCGTCGGTGGTGGATGTCACGTAGGCCGTGATGGTGCATTTGCCATTCGCACCGGATCGCTGCCCGGCCACCGCGCCGCTCAGCAGCAGCTCGGTATCGCCCTGGGCAAGCACGCCGCCCAGGCCGTCGGTGAGGGATCCGTTGGCGGCGCCTACGCCATCGCAGACCACGCTGGGGTCGGCGGGGGCCACCCCGCTGGTATCGACGATGCTCAGGGTCGTGCCGGCCAGGTCATCCAGGAAGCTGGTGATCGGCAGGCTGTTGTCCAGGCTCTGGTTGTTGATCACGATGGTGAGCAGCGAGGGTTGACCGGCCGGGACGGTGTCCGGGTTGAAGGTCTTGCTGACCGTGATCGGTGAGTTGACCGTCAGGTCCCGGCTGAAGGCGGGGCTGGTAAGGCCCCGGGTATTGCCGATCGCGCCGCCCGGCAGGCTGTTGCTGAACACCTGACTGGTACCCGCCACCGAGGCGACCACCACATCCACTCCCAGGGTGCAGTTGCCGGATTGACCGATCACCCCTCCGTTGAGGGTGACGGTGTCGGTTCCGGCTACCGCGGTCACTGTGCCGTTGGAGGATCCCGTGCCGCTGCAGGCGATGCTGGTGTTGGCCGGGTTGGCCACCAGCATGCCCGCCGGCAGGGTGTCGGTAAAGCTGGTCAGGGGCAGGGTCGCACCCGCGTTCAGATTGCTCAGCACGATACTCAGGCGGGTACTGTCACCGGCGATCGCGGGTGAGGGACTGAAGGTCTTGGTGCCGGTCGGGTTGAGCAGGGTGCTGACCACCAGGGTGGCATTCGCCGGGGTGGCGTTGGAGATCCGGACCCCGTTTTCCAGGGCGGAATAACCCGCGGTGACCGCATCGGGTTCGGCGGGAGGCACCAAGGCGGGAATATTGTTGATGTAACTGCCCGGGGTAGTCGCGGTGACCGAAAGCTCGAAGAAGCACTGGCCGTCCGTCAGTCCGACCCGGGCGGGAATCGTCCCCCCGGTGAGCACGATGTCCGAGGTGCCGGGTACCGCGGTGACACCGGTGAAGCCACAGGTATTGGTGATGTTGGCCGGGTTGGCGATGCTGATCTGCGGCTGCAGCAGGGAGGTGACCTCCGCCTCGGTGAGGTTGACCAGGGCATCATTGGCGATCTCGATGCGATAGGTCGGGGTGTCACCCGGATTGATCGTTGCCGGGCTGAACAGATGATTGATGGTGGTTGTCGCGGAGGCCAGCCCGGGCAGCAGCAGTAGGGTGAAGAGGAATGATCTTCGGCTGTTTCTCAGGCTGCCGGGGTTCAGGGAACGGATGAAGCTTTCAAACGGGTAATTTGCAAAAATTGACCTAATGGTGCTCATTAAAACCTCAGTGCATCCTCCCTGACAGCGCTCCCTGTAGTTGTTGCTGTTGAATGACCGAATTGGTTGACTGGAAGACATGAGACGCGGAAACGGACAACCAGAGGTTCCATGCGTGAGCTTTCCAGGGAGGTGAAAATTGAGGCGCGGGTAAAGCCCGGCGGTCGAAATATTTCACCAACCCGGGTTTGTAGCATGCTTTCAGGGAATATTGAACAGCGTCCGGAAATTCACAGCCGGATCACCCCAATTCAGGCGTTTTGTTCACTGAAATTAACAGATTTGAACCGGGTGTCCGGCCGCAGGCGTTTAGCCTTCGTAGGGTTCGCTGAAGGAACAGTCCTTCTGCGGACAGACTTTCTCCGAGCCCTTGCGCTTGGTGGTTTTGATGGTCAGCACCGGCCAGCCGCAATTCGGGCAGGGTTCGGCAATCGGCTCGTTCCACACCGCGTAGTCGCAATCCGGGTAGGTGGAGCAGGAGTAGAAGATCTTGCCGCGCCGGGATTTGCGTTTCAGCAGGGTGCCCTTGTGGCACTTGGGACAGCTGACCCCGGTGTCTTCCGGTTTCTCCAGGGGTTCGATGTAGCGGCACTTCGGGTAGCCGGAACAGCCGATGAATTTGCCGTAGCGACCGCGCTTGATCACCAGTTCTGAGCCGCATTCCGGGCAGTTGCGGCCCTCCACCACCTCCGGCTCCTCCTTCTCGCTGCTGTCCGCGTTGAGATCCCGGGTGTAGTCGCATTCGGGGTAGTTGGTGCAGCCGATGAAGCGACCATGCCGGCCGAGGCGGATGGAGAGCTGGCTGCCGCACTTGGGACAGGCCTCGTCCAGTGCCTCGTGGGTGACATCGCTGCGCTTGACGTTTTCCTGGGTGTGGTCGATCTGTTCCTTGAAGGGACTCCAGAACTTCTCCAGCAACGGTACCCACTCCTCTTCGCCGCGTGAAACCGCATCAAGCTCGTCCTCCAGCTTGGCGGTGAAGTCGTAGTCCACGTAGCGGGTGAAGTACTCGGTGAGGAACTTGTTCACCACCCGACCCACGTCGGTGGGCTTGAAGCGCTTCTTGTCGAGCACCACGTACTCGCGGTCCTGCAGGGTGGAGATGATCGAGGCGTAGGTGGAAGGGCGGCCGATGCCGTACTCTTCCAGGGCCTTGACCAGGGTCGCCTCGCTGTAGCGCGGTGGCGGTTCGGTGAAATGCTGCTCCGGGCGGATCGCCTTCAGCGGCAGGTTTTCCCCCTCGCTCAGCGGCGGCAGGATCTTTTCGTCGTTATCGCCCTTGGCGGCGTCGTCCAGGCCCTCCTGGTAGACCGCGATGAAGCCGGGTTTGGCGATCACCGAACCGTTGGCGCGAAACAGATTGCCTTCGCCACACTGCAGATCGGCAGCCACCGTGTGGATGGTGGCGTGGATCATCTGGCAGGCCACGGCCCGCTTCCATACCAGTTCGTAGAGGCGCGCCTGATCTTTGGTCAGGTGGTCCTTGATCTCATCGGGTACCCGCAGGGCGGAGGTGGGACGGATCGCCTCATGGGCCTCCTGGGCATTCTTTGATTTGGTCTTGAAGCGGCGCGGTTCCGGGGGCAGCTGGTCGCTACCGTACTTCTCGCTGATGAACCCGCGGATCTCGTCGATCGCCTCGTCGGCCAGGTTGACCGAGTCGGTACGCATGTAGGTGATCAGGCCCACGGTGCCCTGCCCCACGTCGACACCCTCGTAGAGTTGCTGGGCGGTGCGCATGGTGCGTTGCGCGGTAAAGCCGAGCTTGCGCGCCGCCTCCTGCTGCAGGGTGGAGGTGGTGAAGGGGGGCGCCGGGTTACGTTTGCGCTGCTTCTTCTCGACCTTGACCACCTGCAGGCCGTCGGCGCCCGCTGTGGTCAGGGCCTGTTCCGCCGCCTCGGCGTCGGACTCGTTGGTGATGCTGAATTTCTCCAGCTTTTCGCCCCGGTAGTGGGTGAGTTTCGCGGAAAACGCCTGATTCTGTTTCTCCGTGTCCGCCTCAAGGGTCCAGAACTCCTCGGCCTTGAAGGCCTCGATCTCCAGCTCCCGTTCCACGATCATGCGCAGGGCCGGACTCTGCACCCGTCCGGCGGAGAGCCCGCGGCGCACCTTTTTCCACAGCAGGGGAGAGAGGTTGAAGCCCACCAGATAGTCCAGCGCGCGGCGCGCCTGCTGGGCATCGATCAGGTGGTGGGATAATTCCCGGGGATTGGCGATGGCATCGTTCACCGCCTTCTTGGTGATCTCGTTGAACACCACCCGGTAGACCGGTTTGTTCTTCAGTTTGCCCTTGTCCTTCAGCAGCTCGGAGAGATGCCAGGAGATGGCTTCACCCTCGCGGTCCGGATCGGTCGCGAGATACAGGGCTTCGGAATTTTTCAGGGCCTTGGCGATGGCCTGCACATGCCGGTCGTTGCGCTCGATGATCTGATACTTCATGGCGAAACCCTGGCTCGGATCCACCGCCCCCTCTTTCGGGATCAGGTCACGGACATGGCCATAGGAGGCCAGTACCTCGAAGTTGCCACCGAGGTATTTTTTGATGGTTTTCGCCTTGGCGGGCGACTCTACGATGACCAGGTTCATGGGGTTTCAGGTCGTCTCCCAATGAAAAATGCGGCACAGTGAACCGTTCCGCGTGCAAGAAATCAAGTGTTTTTTGTCCCACGATCCAGCGAATTCGTGAGGGTAATTCCGGCCGGCAAGCGCTGTCTGGATGGCTCCGGGGTGTGGGTTGGCGGGGCCGGATGCCGGGTGGGGGAGGGCGTACTCACCCCCCGTGAAACGCCCGATCAGTGCAGGTAGGCGGGCGCTTCGTTGTACACCATGTCTTCCATGCGGGCAAATGCGGCCTCCTGGCCCGGCTGGTTCATCAATACCAGCAGAATGATCCATTTCAACTCTTCTTCCGAAATGATGGCGGTGTCCAGGGCCAGGGCGCGTTCGATCACCAGTTCCCGGGCGGTTTGGGTGAGCATCTCGTTCTGCTCCAGGAACAGCAGCAGTCCGCGGGAGTCCACGTCCAGACGGGCCATCTCCTCGTCGGTGTAGATGCGCAGCGAGTGAGGGTGGTTGTCCGTTCCCTGATGGGCCTCGGCATTCTCGGCCAGTTCGTCCAGCCAGTCGAAGGCCTTGTTGATTTCGCTGGAGGGAAAACCGGCCTGTATCAGGGCGTCGCGCAATTCGTACTGGTCCGTCGGCGGAGCTTGTTCACCGTCCATGTAATTTTCATAGAGGTAGATCAGTATATCGACTACGTTTTCGTTCATGTGCTCTCTTTCCCGCAGGTGCGGGATGGGAAGGATTCCGTGCGGCTGTAGAAACCACCAGGCGCCGATGATACATGACCTTCGAGCTCCAGCAAAAGCAGCATGGACGAAACCGCCTCTGCGGTCAAACCTGTACGGGCGATTAATTCATCAACTGAGACCGGGTCGTAACCCAGTGCCTCACGGAGCCGCTCATAGTCCGGGTCGGTTGAGCGGTTGACGGGAGTATCCGCAGGCGCTGAGGTCGCTGTGCGGGGGGGTGTTTCCGTCAAAGCGCCGATCTCTTCGAGGATGTCTTCGGCGGATTCCACCAGCTTGGCGCCCTGGCGGATCAGTGCATGGCAGCCGCGCGCCTGGGGGTTGTGAATCGAGCCCGGGATGGAGAAAACCTCCCGCCCCTGTTCCCCGGCCAGCCGGGCGGTGATCAGGGAACCGCTCTGAGTGGTGGCTTCCACCACCAGAACCCCCCGGGAGAGTCCACTGATCAAGCGGTTGCGGCGTGGAAAATGGTCCGCCTTTGGCGGTGTACCCGGGGGGAACTCGGTGACCAGCAGGCCGGCTGCGGCGATCTGGTGGGCCAGGGCCCGGTGGCTGGCGGGATAGATACGGTCCGGACCGGTGCCCATCACCGCCAGGGTGGTGCCGGATTGCAGGGCGCCGATATGCGCGGCGCCGTCGATGCCCTGGGCCAGGCCGCTGCATATGCACCAGCCGGCCGAGGCGAGAAAGCGGGCGAATTCCCGAGCGTTTGCCAGTCCGTTCGGGGTCGGGTTGCGACTGCCGACGATGGCCATCTGCGGCTGTTGCAGAGTCGCCGGCTGGCCGACCCAGTAGATGAGCGGCGGTGGATCTTCGATCTCCAGCAGAACCGACGGGTAGTCCGGGTCGGCCAGGGTGAGTACCCCGTGGTCCGGCTGGTCGTACCAGGACCAGAGGGACTGCAGCCGGTTCCGGTCCGGGTTCAGCAGATGATCCACGGCCGACTGCGGGATGCCAAGGTCGCGTAACGCCCCCCGGCTGGCGGAGAGAATGCCTTCGGGTGTCCTGAAATGTGACAGCAGTCGCAAAAAGTAGCGGCTGCCGATGCCGGGGGTCAGGGCGATCAGGAACCAGGGTTCGAGTTCATCGCGGGGCAGTGCCATCAGAAGGCGTCCCGGCAGCGGACGAGTGGTTTCGGTGTGCCCGGTATCGGGTGGTCGCGGGGAACGGGCGGATTGGGGTGTTGCGGGTCATCCATGACGCCGGAATTTCCTTGCCGGTCGGGCATCTGCGGGGCGGGGCGCCGTATGCAGCGCCCCGAACGGTTTATCGGCTTGCCGGAGGGCGCACCCAGTCGAGCACATGGAGCGGCTTGGAGGCATCCATCACCAGCGCGAAACTGACCTTTTCGAAGGTGCGGAAGACCATCAGCAGGCCCGCCTTCTCCAGCGGCAGGGTGACGGTTTCACCGCGGCCCCTGACGATATCCCTGACCTTGTTGCCGCCCTGCAGGATCTCCAGCACATGGCCGGGTTCGAGACCCACATTGGCGCCTTTGTTCAGCACCACAATGTTGTATTGTCCGATCTGGGACACGCCGTTGAGCACCGAGATGATGCGTCCTTCGAATTCCCCGTCCGGGACCTTGGGCTTGAAGTCGATCAGCGGCTCTTCCTCCTCCATGCGGATCAGGCGGTCGCCGATGATCGCCTCCGTCTCGGATGAGTTGATGAAGAGTTTGGCGGGGTCGCCGGTACGCTGCAGTTCGGATGTGCCAACGTACAACGCCTCGAAACCGAGGATTTCACTCGTATCAGGATCTTTGTAGGGTTTTTCCGGTCTCACGATGGCGTATTGTTTGTAGTCGTCATCCATGATGCTGCGGGCGTAATAACTGATGCCGCCGCCACCGAGAATGTGGTCGTCGAGGAAATGGACGATGTAGGGGGCGCCGTCGAGTTCATTCTCCTCCACCACGTAAGGACGGGTGAGGAACGGCGCGATGGCGTCGATGGGAATGGTGGGAATCGCCTGGTCCAGCGGGGTGGCGCGGATCTGCGGCGAGAGTTTGTTCTTACGCTTGACCCTCAGCACCGGACGTCCGTTGAGGTAGCTCAGGACAATCTCGTCACCGGGGTAGATCAGGTGCGGATTCTCGATCTGCGGGTTGACGTACCAGACCTCGGGCCACAGCCATGGATCGCGCAGGAACATGGCTGAGATGTCCCACAGGGTATCACCTTTGACCACCGTGTAACGGTCAGGATGCGAGGGGTTGAGCGCAACATGCTCGGCTGCGAATGCGGTGAAGGAGAGAACCAGACCGCAGATGACACCAATGAGTTTGTTGTTAAAATGTGACATGACTATTCCCTTGGGTACGATACGGAAACGCGACGGACAGATGAAGGATCGTACGGGGGAAAGCCCCCCACGGAATGCTCGTCTCCTTGTGCGAATCAGGTGCTGACAGCGTATAGGAGCGTGCTCCAGTTTCCAGTATGATCATAATGTTAGCGCAATTTCTTGCATTTGTACTATAGAATTTTGGATAAACAGATGGCCATTCTTGACATTCTTCACTTTCCCGATCCCAGGCTACGTAACAAGGCCAAGCCCGTGGCTGAGGTCGACGACTCTATACGTCGGCTGGTCGACGATATGCTTGAGACCATGTACCAGGCGCCGGGCATCGGCCTGGCCGCGACTCAGGTGAATGTCGCCAAGCGGGTGGTGGTGATCGATATCTCCGAGGAGAAGACCCAGCCGCTCTACCTGATCAACCCGGAGATTATCGAGCGGGACGGCATCGAGCAGATGGAAGAGGGATGCCTCTCCGTGCCGGGCATTTATGAACCGGTCACGCGGGCCAATCATATCCGTTTTCGCGCCCTGGGCAGGGACGGCGTCCCCTATGAAATGGAGGCGGACGGTCTGTTGGCGGTCTGTGTTCAGCACGAGCTGGATCACCTCGAAGGAAAACTGTTCGTTGATTACCTGTCGAGCCTGAAGCGCCAGCGGATCCGCAAAAAGCTGGAAAAGGAGCATCGTCAGCAGGGTGCGGCCGATACCCGGGCTCATCAAGTCATCTGACCGGTCCGAGACGCCACAACAGGCACATTGCCCAATCATTATGCGCGAATTTTCATTTGTCTGAGACCCCCATCCCAAACCTGCCATGAGCCGATTCGCGATCTTATTGGCCGGCCTGCCGGCGTATCCCGAGGGGGCTGGAGACAGGGTCTGGGCATCCGCCGGGGATCCGGCAAGCGGCGGGTCCGGCCTGACGGGAGTCGCTTGAAGCCCTGCGCAATACCGATTAATGTGCCGCAAAATCGATCCGTTCCATACTCACCAAGATACACCTCCGTATGTCACATTCATTGAATATCATTTTTGCCGGTACTCCGGATTTTGCCGCTGTGGCGCTCAAGTCCCTGCTGGCCTCAGAACATCGCGTCGTCGCGGTCTATACCCAGCCGGACCGTCCCGCCGGACGGGGCCGCAAGCTTCAGCCCAGCCCGGTCAAGCAGCTTGCCCTCGAGCAGGATATTCCGGTGTGTCAGCCCCAGACCCTCAAGGACCCGGCCGCCCAGCAGGAGCTGGCCGGTTTCGCTGCGGACCTCATGGTGGTGGTGGCCTACGGCCTGTTGCTGCCCCAGGCGGTACTCGACATCCCGCGTCTGGGCTGTATCAATATCCACGCCTCGCTGCTACCGCGCTGGCGGGGGGCTGCGCCGATCCAGCGGGCGATCCTCGCTGGGGACCAGGAGTCCGGGGTCACCATCATGCAGATGGAGGCGGGGCTGGATACCGGCCCGATGCTGATCAAATCGCAGACCCCGATCGCCGCGGAGGAGACTGGGGGCAGTCTGCACGACCGGCTCGCGGATCTGGGCGCCGAGGCCTTGCTGCAGGTTCTGCCCGGGTTGAGTGACGGCAGTCTCGAGGGTGAGGTCCAGGACGATGACCTGGCGACCTATGCACGCAAGCTCGACAAGCAGGAGGCGCGCATCGACTGGCATCAGGATGCCGGGCAGATCGACCGGCAGGTCAGGGCCTTCAATCCCTGGCCGGTGGCCCACTGCCTGTTGCGCGGACAGGTGATGCGGGTATGGAACAGCCAGGCTATGCCAGGAGCCCCCGCTGTCCCGCCCGGAACCGTTGTAGCGAGTGGCAAAGCCGGTATCGATGTGGCGACCGGGGCAGGAGTGTTGCGGATCACCCAACTGCAAATGCCCGGCAAGCGCGCCCTCTCGGCCGGAGATTTTCTCAATGCCCATGACGTAGACGGTGTCGTGCTCATCTGATGGCCCGGGCGCGTCGCTTCGATCCCCGGACCCTGGCGGCCCGGGTGGTGCAGGGGGTCATGGGCGGGCAGTCCCTGGCTGACCTGATCCCGCGTCAAGCCGCGCTGCTCAAGGACTCCCGCGATGCGGGCCTGATGCAGGAGCTGAGTTACGGCGTGATGCGCGGCTATCCTCGCCTGCTGGGCCTGTCGAAGAGGCTCCTGAGTAAACCCCTCAAGGCCCGGGACCGGGATGTGCAGGCGCTGATTCTGGTTGGGCTCTACCAGCTGTCCGAATTGCGCGTGGCGGATCACGCGGCGGTTCATGCCACCGCGGATGCGGCCCGGCATCTGGGCAAGTCCTGGGCCGTGGGGCTGGTCAACGGGGTACTGCGAAATTTCCAGCGCAACCAGGCTCAGCTGCTGGAGCAGGTGGCTGCGGACCCCGAGGCCCGATACGCCATGCCTGGATGGTTGCTGCAAGCAATCCGCGGGCAGTGGCCGGATCGCTGGGAGGCGGTGGTCGAGGCGCTGAATGCCCGTCCACCCATGAGCCTGAGGGTAAATCTTGGCCGACATGCCCGTGACGAGTATCTGGGGCTTTTGCAGGCGGAAGGCCTGCACGCCGCACCCATCCCACATACCCGATCCGGCGTGGTGCTCGAATCCCCCTGCGATGTGAGCCGCCTGCCCGGTTTCGAGGCAGGCTGGGTCTCGGTGCAGGACGGGGCGGCGCAGCTGGCCGCGGAACTGCTCGACCTGCAGCCCGGTCAGCGGGTGCTCGACGCCTGCGCCGCGCCGGGTGGCAAGACCGGGCACCTGCTGGAACGTGAGCCGGGTATTCAGCTGACCGCTCTGGACCGGGATGCGGAACGCCTGCGGCGGGTGGATGAGAATCTGCAGCGGCTGGCGCTGCAGGCCGAAGTGGTGGTGGGGGATGCCGCCCACCCCGAGGGGACCTGGGCAGACCGGTCCTACCCGCGGATTCTGCTTGATGTACCCTGTTCAGCCACTGGGGTGATGCGTCGCCATCCGGATATCAAACTGCTGAGACGGGCTGCGGATATTCCGGCGCTGGTGGCGCTGCAGGCGCAGATTCTGCGGGCCGTATGGTCCCGGCTGGAGGATGGCGGTACCCTTATTTATGCCACCTGCTCGATCCTTGCGGAGGAAAACGAGCAGCAGCTGCGGGCATTTCTCGCGGAACACCCGGACGCCCGGGAAATACCCCTGGCGGTTGATTGGGGAGAACCCCGGGAAATCGGCAGGCAGATCGTGCCCGGCTCGGATGGCATGGATGGCTTTTACTACGCCTGTCTTTTGAAAGAGTGTTGAGTTATGAGTTTTGAGTTTTTAGTTGTACCTTGCGGATACCGGGTGAACCTATAGGGACAAACTCCGTGAGCAAAGCGAACTCATTCAACTCAAAACTTGAAACGCATCACTCAAAACTCCCGCAGGGTGTTCGTTCGTGAGGAGACTGGGCGTCGCCGTTACTGTGTTGATGCTGTTTGCCGCTTTCGCGGCGCAGGCGGCCAGTTTCCATGTCCGTGATGTGCAGATTCGCGAGGTCAGGGGCGAGTACCGGCTCAACGCGCGGATCGACTACCTGCTGAGCGGTGAGGCCCATGAAGCGCTGAGCAACGGGGTGCCGCTGACCCTCAAGGTGCAGCTTGCGGTGGAGAAGGTGTGGCGGGGATTCTGGGATCCCAGTCCCCTGGCGAGGACCCTGTGGTTCCAGATCCGCTACCATGCGCTCACCGAACTCTACCGGGTGGTGGACCTGCAGACCGGGGAAGAGCAGAGCTTCGTCACCCAGGACGCCGCCCTCTACGCGCTGGGCGAGATCAACGATCTGCCGCTGGTCGAACAGGCCGAGTTGCTGCCCGACGAATCCTATCACCTGCGGCTGCGCGCCGATCTCGATATTGAATCCCTGCCACTGCCCCTGCAGCCCCTGGCATACCTGGGGCGGGGCTGGAAACTGACATCCGGATGGTCCCAATGGCCCCTTCAACCCTGAGTCGAATGCGTCTTGGCGGGCTTTCGGTAGGACTGTTGCTGGTCCTGCTGCTGGTGAGTCTTCACCTGATGAGCAGTGCGGTGCAGAACTCCGCTGAGCTGAGCCGCTATTTCGTTCCCCTGCTGATCTTCAATCTGGCCGGCATGTTCGTGTTGTTCGTGCTCATCACCTACAACTCGATTCGCCTGATCCGCCAGTATTTGCGCCACAGTGCCGGCTCCCGCCTGACCCTGCGCATGGTGCTGATCTTCACCTTCATCGCCCTGACCCCGGTGGGTGTCGTCTACTACTACTCCTTCAGCTTTCTGCAGGGGGGCATCGACAGCTGGTTCGATGTGCAGATCGACCAGGCGATGGAGGATGCCCGTGACCTGGGGCAGGCCTCCCTGGCGTTGAACCAGCGGGTCTGGCTGAAGTACACCGAACAGCAGCTGTTGAGTATCAACGATACCTCGGAATCGGCGCTGTCCCTGACCATCGCCCGGTTGCGTCAACAGTCCGGGGCCCTGGAGCTTTCCCTCAGTGACCCCAGCGGGCAGATCATCGCCTACTCCAATGCGGTGGCCGATGAACTGGCCCCGGCGAAGCCCGACGACTACATCATGCAGCGCCTGCGCGAGGGTAACAGCTACGTGGGTTTGGCCCGGGACAAGGATGAGCTGATGATCCGGGTCGCGGTGGCGGATCCCCTGGGGCGGCCCTACATCATCCAGGGGCTCTACCCGGCCTCGGAGCGGGTCAGCACGCTGTCGGAAAAGCTCGAAATCGCCTACAACCGCTACAAAGAGCTCTCGTTCCTGCGCCAGTCGCTGAAGCGCAACTTCTCCCTGACCCTGTCCCTGGTGCTGATCTTTGCCGTGCTGACCGCAGTGTGGGCCGCCTTCTTCTCCGCCCGCCGGCTGGTGGCGCCGATCGCCAACATTGCCGCCGGCACCAAGGCGGTGGCGGGTGGCGACTACGACCGCCAGTTGCCGGTGCCCAGGCGCGCCGACGAACTGGCTTTTCTTGTGGCCTCATTCAATACCATGACGCGGCGTATCCGCCAGGCCCGGGATGAGGCCGATCAGAGTCAGCGCGAAGTCGAGGGGCAGCGCGCCTACCTGGAGACGGTGCTGGCGCGACTCTCATCAGGGGTGTTGACCTTCGATGCCCAGCGCAGGCTGCGCACCGCCAACCCCACCGCGGGCAAGATTCTCGGCACCGACCTGGACGATCTGGTCGGTCGCCCGGTGCAATCCCTGGGGCTGGAGTCGCCGATGCTGCGCCAGTTTGCCGAGGGACTGGAACAGCCGCTGAGGGAGATCGAACAGGAATGGCGTGGGGAACTGACCCTGTTCGGCGGGGAGGGGCGCAAGGTGTTGAGTTGCCGCACCACCCCCTTCGCCCAGCCGAATGGGCGCACCGGTCACATCGTCTTGATCGACGATGTAACGGCGCTCATCCGGGCCCAGCGGGATGCCGCCTGGGGCGAGGTGGCGCGCCGTCTTGCCCATGAGATCAAGAACCCGCTGACACCGATTCAGCTGTCGGCGGAACGCTTACGCCACAAATACCTGAAGCAGATGCCGGCTGAGGACGCCGAGGTGCTGGACCGGGCGACCCATACCATCGTGCAGCAGGTGGAGGCGATGAAGAGCATGGTCAACGACTTCTCGGAGTACGCCAAACCGCCGCAGATGTCCCCCAAACCCCTCAGGCCGGATCGCCTCATCGAGGAGGTGGCGGACCTCTATCGGGGCAACCGGGCGATCGCTCTGGAGGTGCTGCTGGATGCCCGGACAGCCCGACTGGAGGCGGACCCGCTGCGGATCAGGCAGGTGGTGCACAATCTGTTGAAAAACGCCTTCGAGGCGGTGGAGGACCGCAAGGGGAGTTGGGTCCGGCTGTTCTCCCGAGTGGTGTTACGTGATGATCATCCGTTTTACGAAGTGCGGGTGCAGGACAACGGCCCGGGCTTTCCGGAGGCGATCATGTCGCAGCTTTTCGAACCCTATGTGACCTCGAAACAGAAAGGTACGGGACTGGGTCTGGCCATCGTAAAGAAGATTGTCGAGGAACATGGCGGTATCATCTGGGCGGAAAATTGCGACAAGGGGGCCTGCATGGTAATGCAGTTGCCGATGTTGCTCGATGAAGTTCCGCAACAGCCGCACGAACAAGAAGCGCAGGAGAGTCGATCATGAGCAAGGCCTACATCCTGGTGGTGGATGATGAGCCGGATATCCGCAACCTCGTCAAGGAGATTCTGCAGGACGAATCCTACGAGGTGTCGATGGCGGAGGATGGCAAGACCGCACGCCAGGCATTGCGGGAGCGGCGGCCCGAGCTGATCCTGCTCGATATCTGGATGCCCGACGTGGATGGCATCACCCTGCTCAAGGAGTGGGGTGAGGACGATGGTCTTCCCTGTCCGGTGATCATGATGTCGGGGCACGGTACAGTGGAGACCGCGGTGGAGGCGACCCGCCTGGGTGCTTACGACTTTCTGGAAAAACCGCTCTCTCTGGCGAAGTTGCTGCTGACCGTGGATCGCGCACTGGAGGCGGAACAGCTCAAACAGGAGAACGTGGGCCTGCGCCGGCACGTGCACGCGGTGCACGATCCCACCGGCAGGAGCCCGGCGATGCAGCGCCTGCGTGAACAGGTCAAACGGATCGCCCAGCACGACACCTGGGTGCTGGTGACCGGGGAGCCAGGCAGTGGCCGGGAGACCCTGGCGCGATATCTGCACTCCCAGAGCATGCGTCGTGACCGACCCTTCGTCGAAGTGAACGTGAGCGCGATCGTCAAGGGCAACGCGGCCCAGGAGCTGTTCGGCAGCGAGAGCGACGGGCGAATCCATTACGGCCGCCTGGAGCAGGCCGCGGGAGGCACCCTGTTCCTCGATGAGGTGGCGGACATGGACCTGGAGGCCCAGTCTCAGCTGGTCGGTGCCCTGGATACCGGACGATTCATGCGCGTGGGCGGCACCGAGCCGGTGAGTATCGATGTGCGCATCATCGCCGCCACCCAGCACAACCTGGAGGAGTCGGTCCAGGAAGGTACCTTCCGCGAGGATCTGTTCTACCATCTTAACGTGGTTCCGCTGCATGTACCGCCCTTGCGTGAACATGCCGAGGACGTACCGGAACTGCTGAATTTCTACGTGGACTGGTATGTCACCCACGAGAAGCTGCCCTACCGTCATTTCACTGTTGGCGCTCAGAACACCCTGCGCAATCACCCCTGGCACGGCAATGTGCGGGAGTTGAAAAACCTGGTGCAGCGGCTGCTGATCCTGGGCGCCGGCAGTGAGATCACCCAGGAGGAGGTGGAGTCCTCCCTGGGCGCGCCGGAAATGGGCGGCATCATCGGCGGCCCCGAGTCCCCGGTCTCCTTCAACCAGCCCCTGCGCCAGGCCCGGGAGGAGTTCGAGCGGGTCTATCTGGAGTATCAGCTGAAACAGCACGAAGGCAACATCTCGCGCATGGCCAAAGAGGTGGGTATGGAGCGCACCCACCTGTATCGCAAGCTGAAGTCACTGGACATCGAGTTCAAGGACAAGCGTTAGATATCCACCACCTGCTGCAACTTTGTGCATTCTGGGGCCTGTTAACACTAATTCGATCGTTCCTGCCGGAGCTGTCTTTACGCCCAGCAAGGCAGAATGAGCTTAGTGTAGCCCGGCTACATGAGCGAATGATAACGCCGCTGGGGGTAAAGACAGCCTCAGCCCTTCGGGTTACGCATTCGCTATCCCGACCTACGGGATGGGTCTATCTCCAGCGGAGTAATCAGGCAAGGGAGTGCCAATGAGATAGCGACGCGCGTTCACCCCGGGCGGGGTTTTCTTTTTTACCCTTGAAACCGAGCGGCGCAGGCCGATCCTTGCTTCCGCTGATGCGGGAAGCGTGTTGCGCGATGCGTGCGCGCCAAACGGCCATTCACTATCGAAGCGATAGTGGTATTGGCCGACCATCTTCACGCCATCCGGACCCTGCCAGTGGGGGATGCGGATTATGCTACCCGATGGCGACTGATCAAAACTGGGTTTACCAAACATTGTGATACTCGTCTGCGTGATCGGGTCGATGTGGTCCGATGCCGGAAACGTGAACAGGCGATCTGGCAACACCGCTATTGGGAACATCGACTTCGGGATGAAAATGACTTTACCTGGCATGTCGGGTACATCCATTACAACCCTGTGAAACACGGCTTGGTGAGATCACCGTCGGATTGGCCCTGTTCGAGTTTCCGGCAGTTTGTCGATGCAGGTGTCTATCCGGAGGATTGGGGTGTGGCTTGATGACGTTTGACGGGGTTGGGAGGGAGTAGAAATAGAGGAAGTTGCAGGGAGTCCCTGTCGGGTTAGGCTTCGCTAACCCGACCTGCATTAACTGCCTAGCCATATCCTGTTTTCCAGCGTAGATCGGGTTCGCGAAGCGTAACCCTACAATACGACGCACCACATTTCGGAGTAGGTGGCTGGTTAATAACCTATTGTATTCGTTGGTCATTGTGGCCCTGTCGAGGTGGATGAAATGCCCCAGAGCTGCTATAAAAAATACCAGGGGTAACAGTTTGTCTCTGCCCTTGACGGCTTGGGGAGTGCCGTTGAATCATGTCGTACCCACTTTGTTGTCGATGCGTATACGCCTGTGTCGTAAGCCCAGGAATTCCGCTTAAGACATCAGCGATCGAGTGGGCTGCTGTGTCTTTATGAAAGTATGCGACTATCCGCATCTGATCGGGCCGGTTGTCGATGCACCCACTGCGGATGCATTCGATGGGCCGCGCGCCTCGATCCTGGGGAGTCATGCCAGGTTGATTGTGCTGCGGGAAGAGTTGCAGCGACTGGAAACCGAGTTCTGCCGGATCGGCAATTACCACGGCTTTTTCCTCTCCTGCTATGTGGTCAGCATGCGCAAGTGTGAATCACTGGTTGACGCCATTCGCGATCCCCAACATCCACAACACGAACCTTTGAAAGGATTGAGCGCGGAGCTCATTCATGAAATTGCCGCGCGTTTCAGTCAGCACTATTTTCTGGCCTGTTCCAACTACATGCTGGGTGCTGTGGAACAGGTGCCGGAACCCTGGAGACAGGCATTCGACTATTCGCGCAGGGAGGGAGCCGACCCGATCAAGTGCATGTTGGCCGGACTGATCGCTCACTCCTGTTACGATCTTCCGCTGGTGCTTTCGGAGTCAATGCCCCGGGGCGGTGGTGTGTACAACCGGACGGACAGGCAGCATGTGCTCACCTACGGGTTGATCAGCCGCTTTCTAAGCGATGAACTGGGGACTGTGCGAGAAAACCTGAGGTCCACCGGAAGTCAGCTGCAGGCAACCCGGGGGCGGCGCATGCGCGACCTGAACATGGGCATCGCCTGGCTGATGGATAAATATCCTCTCTCCAGGGCCATCGGCCGGATGCTCCATGCGGTGCATCGGGAGGCCAAGCTGAATTGCTTTCGAATCCAGCGTGGACAGATGACTCATCGCGATCTGTCGAGACTGTGCTGCGGCTATATCGATGAAGTGACCAGGCCCCGGGGCTATTTCAGCATGCTCGGGCGGTTGTTAGGGATTTTTAACAAGTGCCATCGATGACCCGGGTCTGGAGATTGCTGATCCAGGGGCTGCTGTACCTGGAATTGTTCATTGGCCTGGTTCGGCCTGTGACGGCGGATTCCGTTGTACCGGTCCCGTTGCTTGAGAGCGTGAGTTGCGCAACGGACTCCGTGCACTATTGTCATGCGGGGCATGGCGATATCACGCTGTTGTTCCTGCACGGGTGGGGCGGCCGGGCGGAATTCTGGAACAGTCAGATCAACTATTTTTCCAGTCGATACTCTGTCTACACAGTGGATCTCCCGGGGCATGCCCGCTCCGGTTATGACGCGGGAAGCCGATCCATTAAGGGTCTCGCAGAGGTACTGTCCAGGTTCATCAGCGCGCAGGATTTGACCAATGTGATCCTCATCTGCCACGACATGGGCGGATTCGTCGGGCTTGCCCTGACACAGACCGTTGCGGCACAGGGGCGTATCCGGGGGCTTGTGGCGATCGAGTCGCTGGTGGATACCCGGATGTCGATTCCGGCCAGGCAGTATCAACGTGTAGTGACCAACCTGAGGCGGCATTACCCGGAAACGGCCCGTCAGTTGACGCGGGATCTTTTTCCGGCCAGCGCCGATACGGCCCTGGTGGACTGGGTGGCCGAATCAGTGGCTTCGACGGATCCGGGCACCTCGGTGGATCTGCTGAATGATGTGGTGAACATCGATCTCTCAACTTCACTGAGCCAGTTCGAGGGACCGGTGCGCATTCTCAATACCGCCCATAATCCCCCTCGTCTGGACAACCTGAGGCGATCCCATCCACGCACGGACGCGGTGGCCGTACCCTGGGAGAGCCACTTCTCATTTCTCGAACATCCCGATCAATTCAACCAGCTAGTGCTGGAAGTCCTGCAATCACTGGCGGGTGAAGTGCAGTGAGTGACGCCCTCCGTGCCGGGTTGGAAGTCCGTCGCGGCGCCAAGATCACGCTTGTCATTGTCCTGTTTCTGCTTACATCAGTGTTGGGCTTCGGCCTGACCCAGTTGCGCTTCGATGATGACTACAAGAACCTGTTCAGCGCTGAAACACCCGAATTCCAGGGGCTCAGGCAATACCTGAAGCGGTTTCCAAATGACGAGTTGGAGTTGCTGCTCATCATCAAGGGTGAACAGCTGCTCTCGGCGGATCGACTGGCCTCCGTGCAGGGATTGCTGGACCGGATCGAAGCGCTGGAAGCCATTGAATCGGTGTATTCGGTTTTTTCGATACCCGCAAAGGCCAGCGGCATCCGGGAGGTCCGCCCCCTCCTGCCAGAGAACCTCGCTGAGATGCCGGATCGTCAGGCGGCCATCGAGCAGTTGAGACGCCATCCCATGGTGTCCGGGCAGCTGCTGTCCCCGGATGAAAACCTGATGCTGGCGGTCGCGCTGATCGATCCGGCCTACACCGATCAGGAGCGGGTGGCCGAACTCATCGGCGAGATGGATCGCATCGCCAAGCCCTGGGACAGTGCGAATGGTCTGGAAGTCCTGGTGACGGGGAATGCGGCGATCCGGCTTGCGATGAAAACCCAGGCTATGCGCGATCAGATTTTTATCAACGCGATCGGCGGGTTGCTGGCGTTTCTCATCGCCTACCGTCTGTTTCGCTCGCTGCGTGTCTCCCTGCTGGTCTCCTTCGGCCCTCTGGTAGGGGTGCTCTGGACACTGGGATTCATGGGGCTTACGGGTCAGCCGGTGAATGTGATCAACCAGATGATACCGCCCCTGATCATGGTGATCGGTTTTACCGATGCCGTGCATATCATGTTCGCGGTGCAGCGCCTGCGACGACAGGGCAGTCATCCGGATGCCGCCTCCCTGGCCGCCATTCGTGAGGTGGGTTTTGCCTGTGCCTTGACATCGGTTTCGACGGCCATCGGCTTTGCGGCATTGACAGTTTCTAAGGCACAGGTGATCCAGGGGCTCGGTGTGTATGCGGGGGTGGGGGCTCTGCTGACGTTTATCGCGGTGATCACCTCGATACCGCTGCTCGCGTCATACCTCGAGGACGCGCCGGTGTTGCGCGTTCACGGGGTGGACAACGGGGTGATCGAGTCGGGCTTTTTCAGGTGGATCGTGGATGGGGTGATCCGCCACCCTGTACCCGTCCTTTGGGGTGGCGCGGCTCTGACTCTGGCGGCGCTTGTCTCCAGCCTGTATCTGGATACGGATTTTCGATTTCGAGAGAACCTGCCGCGTCACCACGAGGTGTCCCGCGCGATGGCGCTGTCCGACCGCTATCTCGGCGGGATCCAGCCGTTGAACATCACCGTCAGCTGGTCCGGGGGCACGGGGTTGCCGGATTCCCGGGTGCTGGAAGTGATCGATGAGCTGAAAAGTCGCCTGGCCGGGCAGCTGGGTATTGCGAATACCCTGTCCATCGTCGACTTCCTGAGGTTGTTGCCCGGGCGCAGTGATGACTTGAGCGAACGCCTGCCCAGGCTGATCTACCTGCCTGAGAGGCTTGTCGAGGGCCTGCTGAATGAGTCGGCGCGGATGGCAAACATCCTCTGCCGTCTTCCTGACTCGGGGGCCCGTCAGCATCTGCAACTGTTCAGCAACCTGGAGGGGCTGCTGCTCGAAATGCAGCAGAGTTACCCGCAATACGTTTTCCAGCTCAATGGTATTCAGGTTGCTGCAGCGCGCGGCAGCACCAACATGATCCGGGATCTCGGGTTGAGCCTCACGGGTGCGGTGTGCCTGATCTTCATCATGATGGCCGTTGTGCTCAGGTCGTTGCGCCTGGGTATCGTCAGTATCCTGCCCAATATTCTGCCCCTGGCGGCAGTTTCGGCCGCGTTGGTGTGGAGCGGACAGTCACTCCAGTATGCGACCATCATGGTGTTCACGATCTGTCTTGGCGTGATTGTCGATGACACGATTCATCTGTTGGTGCGGTTTCGCAGAGAGCACGCCTTGCGGGCGGATATCCCGGAAGCATTGCGGGTGACCCTGGCCTCGGTCGGGCCGGTGCTGGTGACCACGACCCTGATCCTGCTGTGCGGGTTTGGCGCGATGATGCTCAGTGAAACCGAAGTGATCGTGCGCATGGGGATGCTCTCCTGTCTGGCGCTGATCATGGCCCTGCTGGCCGATCTGATACTGTTGCCGGCGATTATCGCGGTGAGTGACAGCAGGGGGCGCGCATCATGAATTACACACAACAGTCTCCTGGGGCCATGCTCTGGCGCTGCGCGGTCGTGGCGTGGGTCGCGCTCACCCTGGGTTCCTGTGCGGGACTTGATCCGCAAGTCAATGAAAGGTTGTCGTTGCCCTTCCATGATGCCTACCAGGACAACCAGCCGGTTCAGTGGTGGTACTGGAACGGGCACCTGCGGGGAGATGAGGGCCAGGAGTTCGGCTTTCAACTGGTGTTTTTTGCCATTCACCCCAACCTGCAGATGACCCATGTCGCGATCACCGATCTGCACAGGCCTGGGTTCCACTACGATACCCGCACGCGCATGGCGATACCTGAACAGTTGCAGGACGGGTTCGATTTGACGGGGAGCGGCGGATCACACACCTGGGCCAGAGGCGGAGACGGCCGGGATCATCTGCATGCTGAATTCGAAGGCTATGTGCTGGACCTGGAACTGGAGGAAAAACGGCCGCCGGTTCTGCACTACGACGGCTTGGCCCACCAGTATGGCTTCGGCGGTTACACCTACTACTACTCGCGGCCGGATATGCAGGTGCGGGGGACCCTGTCCGTTGCGGGCGAGGCGATCGACGTTACCGGCAGTGCCTGGTTCGATCGTCAATTCGGTGACCTCGAGGCTATCATCGATTCCGGGTGGCAATGGTTTTCCCTGCAACTCGAGGACGGCAGCCGGGTGGTGCTGTTCGATTTTGGCGAGGTGCAGTTCCGCGAGGAGAATCTGCTGGTACGAATCGACCCGCGGAACCGGGTTGAGGTGTTTGCGCCGGATGCCTATCGGCTGATCGCGCAGGATCGCTGGCTAAGTCCCGTGTCGGGCTGCGAATACCCCATGGCCTGGACCCTCGAGGCCGGTGAATTCCGTTATCGCATCACACCCTATCTGACGGACCAGGAAGTCAGGCCCAAACCCGGGGCCTGGCTTGCGCCGACCTACTGGGAGGGGGTCGCCCGGGTCGAGGGTAAGGTATCGGGTCATGCCTATGTGGAACTGCACGGGTTCTGTCCGGACTGAACCGCTCCACTGTTTGTATTCGCTCCTCCGGGGAAACCGTCGCTGCTGCGCGATCGATGTCCTGCAACAATTTATAACCAGGTCGGTGAGTATTCTTTTCGTTCCCTTAGGCATGAAATGAGTGTCGGGATAGGGGGTGCAGTCTCGTTTGTTCGTGCATTTCATGAGCATTGCCAGATAACTCACTGATCGGTCGTCAATACTGTGCCAGCATGACAATCGTGATTCTATTGATCTCGATCAAGTTCCGACCTTGTAAACACAAGATATTGTGTCTTAACTTCATAGTCGTCACCAGATCTTGTTATTAAGCCTGTTTATCCGGAGGATTCACGGCCATGCCCGCTCACGCTCCCTCACAGACCATCCACCTGCCGGCTAAAGTACTCAAGCGGGACGGTGGCGAGGCCAAGTTCGACATCTCGAAAATCCGTCAAGCGATCCTCAAGGCGGGTCAGGCCAGCGGCGAGTTCGATGATGACGAGGCGCGCCTGCTCACCGCCCAGGTGGTGAAGGTTTTGACCCATGCCGGGCTGCCCGGCGGGGTGCCCGGCATCGAGCGCATCCAGGATATCGTCGAGCAGGCCCTGATCAGCGCGAATCATCTGAAGACCGCCCGCGCCTACATCGTCTACCGGGAGCAGCACAAGAAGCTGCGCGAGGAACGCCGCACCCTGGTGGACGTGGCCGCCTCGGTGGGAGAGTACCTGGAGCGCGCCGACTGGCGGGTCAATGCCAACGCCAATCAGGGTTACTCCCTGGGCGGGCTGATCCTCAACACCTCGGGCAAGATGATCGCCAACTACTGGCTCAGCCATGTCTACCCGCCGGAGATCGGCGAGGCGCACCGAGAGGCCGACCTTCATATCCATGACCTCGACATGCTTGCCGGTTACTGCGCCGGATGGTCCCTGCGCACCCTGCTGCACGAAGGGCTCAACGGGGTGCCTGGCAAGGTGGAGGCGGGACCGCCGAAACACATGTCCAGCGCGGTGGGACAGATCGTCAATTTTCTCGGCACCCTGCAGAACGAGTGGGCCGGAGCCCAGGCGTTCAGCTCCTTCGATACCTATATGGCGCCATTCGTTCGCAAGGACCGGCTGAGCTACGACCAGGTGCGCCAGTACATCCAGGAGCTGATCTACAATCTCAACGTGCCCTCACGCTGGGGCACCCAGACGCCGTTCACCAATCTCACCTTCGACTGGGTCTGCCCGGAGGACCTGCGCGAACAGATCCCGGTGATCGGTGGCGAGGAGATGCCCTTCAGCTACGGCGAGCTGCAGGCGGAGATGGATCTGATCAACCGGGCCTACATCGAGGTGATGATCGCCGGGGATGCCAAGGGCCGGATCTTCACCTTCCCGATCCCGACCTACAACATCACCCCCGATTTTCCCTGGGAGAGCGAGAACTCGGAACGTCTGTTCGCCATGACCGCCAAGTACGGGTTACCCTACTTTCAGAACTTTCTCAACTCGGAGCTGAGTCCCAACATGGTCCGCTCCATGTGTTGCCGCCTGCAGCTCGACCTGCGCGAGCTGCTCAAGCGCGGCAATGGCCTGTTCGGCTCGGCGGAACAGACCGGTTCCCTGGGGGTGGTGACGATCAACTGCGCGCGTCTCGGATACCAGTACCGGGAGGATGAAGAGAACCTGATCAAGCGCCTCGATGAACTGTTACGGCTGGCCCGAAACAGCCTCGAGATCAAGCGCAAGGTGATTCAGCGTCACATGGACGCCGGCCTGTTTCCCTACACCAAACGTTACCTGGGCACCCTGCGCAATCACTTCGCCACCATCGGCGTGAATGGCATCAACGAGATGATCCGCAACTACACCCGCGGCGAACTGGATATCACCTCAGACTGGGGCCAGCGTTTCGCCGGGCGGTTCCTCGACCACATCCGCCAGCGCATGGTGGAGTTTCAGGAGGAGACCGGCAACCTGTTCAACCTGGAGGCGACGCCGGCCGAAGGCACCACCTACCGCTTCGCCAAGGAGGACCGCAAGCGTTATCCCGGGATCCTGCAGGCCGGCCACGGCGAACAATCCTACTACACCAACTCCTCGCAGTTGCCGGTGGGTCATACCGACGATCCCTTTGCCGCACTGATCCACCAGGAACCGCTGCAGCGCCGCTATACCGGGGGCACCGTGCTGCATCTCTACATGAACGAGCGTGTCAGCAGTACCGAGGCCTGCAAGCGCCTGGTCCGGCGCTCCCTGGAAAACTTCCGCGTGCCCTACCTGACAGTCACCCCCACCTTCTCGATCTGCCCGGTGCACGGTTACCTGAGCGGTGAGCACGAATTCTGTCCCAAGTGCGACGAGGCACTGATACAACGCAAACAACAGGAGGCATCGAACCATGCAACCCATTGAACTGAAAGACGATGAGCGTACCCGTTGCGAGGTCTGGACCCGGGTCATGGGTTATCACCGTCCAGTCTCCGCCTTCAACCCGGGCAAGCGCTCGGAACAGGCCGACCGACGCTGTTTCACGGAACAGACCGCAAAACCCTTGATGAATCACGGGTCGTCCGTCTAGCTGTTCGTAGTACAACCGACGATGATCCCGCAACTCAAGGTCGGCGGACTGCAACCCCTGACCACACTGGACTATCCGGAGCGTCTCGCCGCGGTGGTGTTCTGCCAGGGGTGTCCCCTGCGCTGTCGCTACTGCCACAACCCGGAACTGCTGCCCCGCAACGCTGACCCAGGCATTCCCTGGGACGAGGTGTTGGCTTTCCTCGACAGTCGCCGCGACCTGCTCGATGCGGTGGTGTTCAGCGGCGGCGAGCCGACCCAGCAGCTTGCCCTGCCGGGCGCCATTGCCGAAGTCAGGGCGTTGGGGTATGAGATCGGTCTGCACACATCGGGGGTCTATCCCCGGCGTCTCGAGAAACTCCTGCCCCTGCTGGACTGGGTCGGTCTCGATCTCAAGGCCTTGCCAGAGCATTATCCCGCCCTCACCGGAATGCCTGAAAGCGGCACCCTGGCCTGGCGCAGCGCTCGCCTGCTGGAGAGCTCCGGTGTCTCCTTTCAGCTGCGCACCACCTACCATCCATCCTTGATGCCGGATGCTCAGCGGCTGGGCCTGGAGCAACGACTGGATGATTTTCGCAACGCACAGCATGTCTGGCAGACCTGTCGAACCGGACACTGTCTGGATGAAGGATTGATGGCGCAACCTGGTGTATGAGCGGGCGTTCGAATTTACGTATCGCCGATTCGCCGTAGCCAGGCAGGTAAGGGAACGACTGAATTTGCCAAGCCGCTGAACGGCGATTAAGCTGACAGAGTCATTGTGGTCAAGCAGTAACCGACCTGCCCCTGGCGCGGATCTGCAATCCCGGGGTTCGCGCGAACGACCGACCAAGAGGGTTGCGCAATGCGACTGAGACATTTCCTCCTGTCCGGCGCAGCAGCAGTGTTTCTGTTGCTGGCCACGGTTCTGCCCGGGATGGCAGCCACCGAAGCGCGGAACAGCACCGCGGACCATTCTAAATTCGAGGCCCTGGCCGGGCCCTTCGATGACGGGCCGGCGGTGACACGGGCCTGTCTGGGCTGCCACACCGAGGCGGCCAAACAGATTCACCAGACCAAGCACTGGACCTGGCAACTGACCCATCCGCAGACCGGTGAGACCCTCGGCAAACGGGTCGTGATCAACAGTTTCTGCGGGAGTATCGAAACCAACTACGCGCGCTGTACCAGTTGTCATGTGGGCTATGGCTGGAAAGATGCCTCCTTCGATTTCAGCGCCGAGGACCAGGTGGATTGCCTGGTCTGTCACGACACCACTGGCGGCTATAAGAAATTCCCCACCGGTGCCGGTCATCCCACTTACCAGGACAAGGCCTTTCCCCCGGGCAGCAAAAAAATCTGGAAGGCTCCGGACCTGGCCCATGTGGCTCAGCAGGTAGGCAAATCCAGCCGTGCCAGCTGCGGTGCTTGCCACTTCTATGGCGGCGGTGGCGACGGGGTTAAACACGGCGATCTGGACTCCAGCATGACCCATCCGGACAAGGCGCTGGATGTGCACATGGGGACCGATGGGCTGGATTTCTCCTGTGGTACCTGTCATGAGGCCGACGGGCACGATGTGACCGGTAGCCATTACACCACCGTGGCCAAGGACACCCATGGTATTGATATACCCGGCCGAGATGATGGTAACCGCACGACCTGTGAATCATGCCACGGCAGCCGGCCCCATGAGCCGGGTATTCATGACAAGAACAACGATCACGCCAACAAGATTGCCTGCGTCACCTGTCACATCCCGACCTACGCCCGGGGCGGTAAGCCCACCAAGGTCTGGTGGGATTGGTCTACTGCGGGACGCAAGGGCGCGGACGGCAAGGGCCTGGTGGAGCGGGATGCCCGAGGCTACCTGGTCTATCACACCAAGAAGGGCAGCTTCGACTGGGGGGAAAACCTGGTGCCTGAATACGCCTGGTACTCCGGCAACATCCGCTATAAGCAGCTGGATGAAAAGATCGATCCGGAACAGGTGGTGGCGATCAACACCTTCGACGGCAGCTACGACGATCCCGATGCGCGCATCTGGCCGTTCAAGGTGATGCGCGGTCGCCAGGCCTATGACAAGGGCAACAATACCCTGGTATTGACCCACCTGTTCGGCCGGGACTCAGACGCCTTCTGGAAATCCTATGACTGGGGTCGTGCGATTCAGGCCGCGATGGACGCTTCGGGTGCCGACTACAGTGGCGAATACGGGTTTATAGAAACCACTTACCACTGGCCCCTGGCACACATGGTGGCGCCCAAGGAGCAGGCCCTGGGTTGTGTGGACTGCCATAGCCGGGACGGTCGTCTCAAGGAACTGAAGGGTTTCTACATGCCGGGTCGTGACCACAGCGTGTGGGTCGACAACCTGGGCTGGCTGATGGTACTGGGGAGTATCGGCGGAGTGGGGCTGCACGGACTGGGCCGAATGGTGATGCGTAAAAGACGGGAGGGGAACAATGGCTAGGGTAATCCTATACAGTCGTTTCGAGCGGGTCTGGCACTGGACCCAGTCGGTGCTCATCATTCTCATGCTGATCACCGGTTTCGAGATCCACGGCACCTACCAGTTACTCGGTTTCGAACACGCAATCGACGTGCATACCAGTCTCGCCTGGGTACTGATCGGGTTGTGGCTGATGGCCCTGTTCTGGCATACCACCACCGGGGAATGGCGTCAGTACGTGCCAGCGGAAGCGGAGCCGATGCAGGCGATGCTGAAATACTATGCGGTGGGCATCTTTCTCGGCGGCGCCCATCCGTTTCACCGGCGCCGGGCGGAAAAGCACAATCCACTGCAACGCATGGCCTACCTGTTGCTGACCATGGTGATCTCGCCGATCCTCTGGCTGACCGGTCTGCTGTATCTGTTCTATCAGAAATGGGCGCTGATCGGGTTGCAGGGACTGCCTCTGGAACTGGTGGCGCTGACCCACACCCTGGCGGCATTTGCCATGTTCTCCTTCCTGTTCGTTCATCTCTATTTCACCCTGACGACGAGTCACAAACCCTTCGCCTACGTCAAGGAGATGGTAACCGGCTACAGCGAAGAGTAAACCGCCTTAGCTGCATAGAAATCAAAGTAGCCCGGGTGAAGCGTAGCGGAACCCGGGATCAGGCGCGACACAACAGGCCCAAGGGGGGGCAGTGGAATATCGCGAATTCCAGGCAAAAAACCCGCTCTTATCCCGCTATGTCAAAGCCTATACCAGTTCGATGGGTCTGCTGGAGGAGGCAGGGTCGAAGCTGGTTACCCGTACAATTCCCACTTATCTGACACAACTCTATTTCGAGTTTTATGGCGATCTGAGTGAACGTGATAGTGGTGGGGGGCGTGACAGGGTAAACAAGGGCGGTTATGTCAACTGCGGTTTGGGAAGCTGGATGGATATCTACCAGCTGGAGAGCACCCGGAAGCGGCGGGCAGTCAAGAACTTCAAGGTCGATCTCTATCCCCATGCGATGTTTGAGGTCTTTGCCCTGTCTCCCGGGGAGTTGGCGGGAGTTGAGTATTCCATTGCGGACGTCTGGGGAGCAGCAGAAGCCTCACTGTTGTACGAAGAGATGGAAGCGGCTCCCCATGGGGCGGCGATGGTTGAAGTGTTTGAGCGATACCTGTTGCAGCGTCTGCTCAAAGGATCGGTTCAAGAGGAGAAGATGGTCCCTTACCTCCTTGGCCGTCACCCCAGCCTGCATGCGCTATCCTGCGAGACGGGCTATTCCGAACGTTGGCTACAGAAAAAATATCGTGAATTCTTTGGTCTCTCATTCAAACAGCTACAGAGTAACAAGCGCTTTTTACAGGCACTTGATGTGGTAAAGCGCTCGGTGGATCGGCCTGAACTCCGTCTGACGGCGTTGGCGCTTGATCACGGCTATTTCGACCAGGCCCACTTTATCAAAGAGTTTCGCCGCTTCACTGGCATGACGCCATCGCAATTCCGTAAGTCTCCCGATCTCATGGGAGTCGACTTCTTCTGGTGATCCTCCCTGCCGGTGTGCGGGTTTTTACAATTTTTCCCGACCCTCCCTAGATACGCTCTCCTCAGATCAACCCTGGGAGAACGTTATGACATACTCACGAATCCTTACCACCCTGGCCCTGCTCGCTACGGCGATGAGCGCCGTCGGGGCGGATATACAGACCGGCATCATTGACTTCTATGACCTTGCCCCCTACCGCAATGTGAATGGAAAGAACCGGGTGTTTCCATTGCTGATCATCCACGCCGGCGATTTCTATTTCGAGGGGATCGAACTCGGCTATACCCTGCATGAGGGGGAACACACCGTCCTGCGTCTGCTTGCAACCCCGACCATGCTTGGCTACGAGAGCGACGACAGTTCCTATCTTGAGGGGATGGAGACACGCAAAGAGGACTTCGCCGCAGGTGCGGAGTTTACCTATCGTTTCGGTGCAAAGCGGATCGCTTTTCAGCTGACCCACGACCTCTCGGGTACCTATGAGAGCTATGGCGCAAAGCTGGAGTTCGCCCTGCAACACCCGGTGGGCTCCCGAATGGTGCTTGAGCCTTATGCCGGGGTAAGACACCTCAGTGCGGACAAAGCCGACTACTACTTCGGAGTCAAGCAAGATGAGGCCCGGGTGGGGCGTCCGGCCTATCACCCGCAGGCGGGAAACAACGCCTACCTCGGTATCAAAACCGTCTACTGCGTCGACGATAACTGGAGCCTACTGGGCAACATCGAACAGAGGGTTCTCGACAGTGATATCGCTGCGAGTCCCATCGTCGAAGACAGCCGCGCTGTGTCAGCTTACCTGGGAGTAACCTATCAATGGTAACCACGCAATCTAGTCACTCACTGCCGAGCTATAACGCTCGGCGCTATTTCACCCTTACCTTCGCCTTTACCTTTGCCTTATGGGGTGTCGGAGCCTTGCTAAGTTTCAGTCAGGAGCTGGCGGACTTCTATATGCTGTTCATGCTTGCCGGTTTGATAACACCCTTCATGGTCGCTGTGATGCTGCTAGAGCGATCCACAGGGAACGGCTCGCGGTGGGATTTGATCCGCCGCATGGTCCACCCTGAACCTATCAGCCCGGGTATGCTGCCGGTGCTGCTGCTACTGATGCCCCTGAGTGTGGTGATTGCTACAGCCATTTCTCTGCTGATGGGGGAGCCGGTCACCCAGTTCCATATGGCCGAGCACTTCTCATTCACTACCGGGGTGGTGCCGGTATTGCTGATGTTGTTCATTGCGGCACTGTTTGAGGAGTTGGGATGGCGAGGCTACGGTTTCGAAAGTCTGCGCAGAGAGCGGTCTCTCCTGTTCACCTCACTTATCTTTGGTCTGCTCTGGTCCCTGTGGCATCTGCCCCTGCTCCTGGTCAACGGTTCCTACCAGTACGAGATACTGCAGCAAAGCCCCTGGTATGCGATCAATTTTTTTATAGCCATTGTACCCATGGGGGTGATCATCAGTTGGATCTATGTGCGAAGCGGTAACAGCATCCTTGTGGCGGTTGTCTTCCATTTCATCACCAACCTCTCTCAGGAGGCGCTGCAGATCAGTCAGACAACCAAGTTGATCCAGACCCTGGTGTTGAGTCTGTTTGTCCTTATTATTGTCGTCTACGATAGGAAGCGTTTATTGGCCCAGGAGGAGGTGCGGTGATGCGCGGGTTCAATGCATGGAAAAAAGTATTCATCTACAGCGTCGCTCTCAGCGGTATCCTTATCAACACCGGCTACGCCATCGGTAGTCTGAGTGCGCTCTTCGAACCGGGTGTCATTCTGTTTTGCCGCCAGACCCTGGCTGTGTTGGCCTCTTTTGAGGTGGGCTGGGTATTGTTATTACTCTGGTTCCTCTTCGATCCAGGTCGACGTCGGGGGGTGTTGCTGCTAAGTACCGTGCCCATCCTTCTGGCAAGTGGTGCCCATAGCCTGCTCCGTGGCGCTGGCGGGAGCGAGTTGGTTACCAATCTTGCTATGGTACTAGGCTACTGTGGCTGTTTTCTCTACGCCCATCACCTGGCAGTTGCAATCGCGGAAAAGCCAAATTGACCTGAAAACGGAAATCCTTTGGCGGAGTGCCTGTGCGGCATTCTCTCCCATCTCCCGCTTGCGGGAGAGGGCCTTAAATCGCTGAACAGTCACCTTGAATGACCCCGGTAAGCCGGTTGGTCACTGCCCTGTCGATCACGGTCATTGCCACGCGACTATTTCTGTTTGTCGACCTCTATTTTGCCTTGACGAGCAGCCGCAAGATTCCTTGCAGACGTAAACGAAATGGTGGCCGGCTTCAGTGAAGACTCAATGGTGGTCGCTGTGAAGGGGGGCGGAACCCGGGGTGACAGGTGAACGGAAAAATTGAAGTATGATATCGTTGTGATCAATGAGAGACGGGATGTCTCACATGCTTGCTTCTGATATACGCTTCCAGGTCTTTTTCGCGTAAGGGCTCCGAGAAGTGGTATCCCTGTAAAATATGACAGCCGAATTTTGTTAACAGATCGACGTGCGCCTGCTGCGCGACACCCTCGGCAACCACATCAATCTTGAAGAACCGCCCGATCTCGATGATGATCTCGGACAGGTGGGCATGATTTTCATCAACCAGGAGATCACGAATGAAACTCTGGTCAACCTTCAGTTCGGAAATCGGCATTCTGCTGATCATGCTCAGAGAAGAATATCCTGTTCCAAAATCATCCAGTGACACACCGATACCCTGGTCACGAAGCAATTGCAGCTTTTGAATGATTCTCTCGCTCTCTTCGATCATGATGCTTTCGGTGACTTCAAGGACCAGTTTGTCATGCGGAAACTTCAATTTATTGATGCACTGGCTGACCTGTGAGATGAAGCTTTCCTCGACCAGTTGACGCACCGAAACGTTGACCGAAAGCTTGAAGTCCTGACCGCTTTGCTGCCAGATTGCCTGTGTCGTCCTGCAGGCCTTCTCGAGGATCGAGATCCCCAGCGGGATGATGAAACCGGACTCCTCGGCGATGGGAATGAATTCAACCGGTTCGATTTCACCCAGTTCAGAACTTTTCCATCTTGCCAGGGCTTCCACGCCGATCACGGTATTGGATTTCGCATCAACCTGGGGTTGATACATCAGGTAGAACTCCTCCTTTTTCAGGGCGCTGTTGAAAGACTCCTGAATGATCGAGCGGCGTTCGACCTTGTTATGGAAGTCCTGCTCGAAAAAGGTACAGTGATCATGCTGCTTTTTGGCTTGATTCAATGCGATGTCGGCATACCGCAACAGTTCTTCGGGCGATTGGGAGTCGAGCGGAAACACACTGACGCCCATGCTGGCGCTGACATGCAATGCGCTGTACTCCAGATCGAAAGGCAGTTTGATCAACTCCAGTACATGACGGTAGATTCTCGCTGCCCGCTCGGGAGAGTGGGGAATCAGCAGGGCAAACTCATCCCCGCTGAAGCGGGCGCAGTGCATGTCCTTTTCCATCACCGTCAGCAGGCGTTTCGCGACTTGCACCAGGACCTGGTCGCCGGTTCTGTGGCCATACAGGTCATTGATGGTTTTGAAGTTGTCCAGATCGATGAAGGCAAGGCAGAATTGTTGACCCCTACTGATACAAAGACCAATCTCGTGACTGATGGCAAACCGGTTCATCAGCCCAGTCACGCTATCATGTTTTGCCTGGTGTTCCAGGGTGAGTTGCGCCTCCTGGTCTTTTTTTGCGACATAGGCGAAGAAAAGATACATCACGCCCCAGAAGAAAAGCGTCGCGAGGGCGATTTTCAGGGCGATGGGATAAAAGCCCTTGATCGCTTCGCTATGCGCGCGGGTCAGGGATATATAGATGCCGTACCTGGGAACATAGGTGACGGAGATGTAACGGAGTTGTCCGCTACGGTCGATGTAACTTTGCAGTATGCGCTGGTTGCCTTTCAATTTGCGCAGATTGAACTGATCGATTACCGCCTCTGGCAGGGGGGTCTGAAAAAAGATGGTGTTGCGTGGGTAAACCACCTTGTAATCGAGCATGACAAAGTCACTGGAAATCACCGCACAGGCAAGATCCCCGGGAATATTGTCATGATGGAACAAGGCATTTCCGCCTTCCGCATCGTACCACGAGGTGACGACATATGATTTTCCTTGAGGTGTTCTGAATGCATAGCGCAGTGGCAGAATCCATTGATCAAAAAACGGATTGTAATAAACATGGCCAAGCACCATGTGGGCGCTGTCCAGGGTTTGAAGAAAGGTCGATGCCGTGGTTTTGTTTTGCAGCAGGTTGGGGAACGAAACCCTGCTGTGATGGGTTGAAATGAGCAGTTCGCCCTGAGCATCGAAAAGGCCGATGCCGATTACGTTGGCGCTGTTCTTGACCAGAGAATCGAGCAGGTTCATCGCTCGGTCCGGATGTGAAATGCCATCCATTTCAATGAGTCGCTCGGAGAGGATCTTCAGTACCGATTCCTGAGCGTAGAGGCGCGACTCGACCCATCCCTCCTTGACCAGTGTGTTGAACTGATCCAGGTCCCTGAACTTGTTCTCCAGCACATTGTTGTAAAAGTAACGCGCCAGCGCGAGTGAAAGTGCAAGCGTAATGATTGAAAGCAGCCAGAAGAGTCGCCAGAGGGGAGCTATATTTTTATCGGCAAAGGGTTTCATGTCCCGGTTTCAGTTCACGCATGCCTGCCCTGGTCACAGTTACTCGCGGTCAGTTGTTCGAGGGTCTGCGATAATCTGGAACGGACCACTGATGCTCAGGCCAGGGAATGGGCGATGAGTGACTGGTGACAACTGAACGACTCTCAAAGATGCCAGATTGGGGGATCGATGAAAAGAAAAACGACTATCAAGCCGATAACTTTAGTCTCGATGACGAATTAATCGACTGTATTGCCGGGGCCTGCGATCATGGAATGGTTTGCATGAGCGGAACCCTGAGCGGCCCACTGGTTTCGCCGATCAGGAACGGTCCCGTCAGGGTCCGGTTACGATTTCGACGATGCCGGTGGGCTGGTCCTCCTCGACCTGCGCGTGAACGTTGACCGGCGGGGTAACGCTGGCATCCCGGCCATGGATGAAATCCTGATCCATGACGATTACCCGGTAGGCCTTGTTGAGGATCAGGGCGCGTTCCCGGGAGGGGTAGAGCAGATGCGCCATGTCGCTGTGGAGTTGCTCGGTTTGCGCCGCTGACAAGTTACCATTCACATCGAAGAACCGGCTCATTACCTCCTGATTGGCGCGGAACTCGTCACCGGCATGATTCTGCGCCAGATAGTAGCTGTACTCGTAGCGTCCGTCGCTGCGCAGAGGTTCCGGCTGGCCTCGCAGCCCTTTCTGACTCCAGTGATACCAGCCGGCCTGATAGGCATCGGAGGCAAATTTGCGGGGAAAGGAGAAGATGCTGTCGGCGGTGGCGCCGATACCGCCGTGACAACCCACGCAGAAGACGTTCTCCTCATGGGTCTGCGGACGCAAGGCCCCGTCCGCATCTTCGATGAAACCCTGGTATCGCCAGCCCAGGCGGTTGCTGACGCCATACTCCAGATTGCCGATCACTTCCTTGAGGCGGTCGGGAAAATCGTCCTTTTCCTTGATTTCGTTGAGCATGAAGTCCTGTATTTGAGAGTAGGTCATCCAACCGGTCTTGCGGGCATAGCGCAGTTCCTTCATGCGAGGCGCCAGCTGGATCTCGTCGGCTTCGTCCAGGTCGATGTAGCGCACACTGTGCAGGAATTCGGTGCCTTCGGGGAACAGCCCGGCGGCCAGGTGCAGGGTTCCGGCCTGTTGTGCGCTCGCGCCCATGCCCACATAACTCATGTTGCGCCCCTCGTTGGGGGCCCAGTCGTAACGTACGACCCGGGCGATGCCGAAGGCGTTGCCGTCCTTGTCCAGGTCCACCCCCTGTTCCTGGTAGGCCTGTGCGAGGGTCACGTCCTGGCGCTTGATCATCGCCTCGACGATCGCCAGGTTGACCTGGTAAACCAACCCATCGTAGACCTCGTTGGCATCCTGTCGGAGCACCTGCGGAAGGCGGATCAATACATCGTCGGTGGAGCCGTTGGTGGGCCAGAAGGTGCCGGGAAAGGGAGCGTAGGCCAAGGCCCGCCAACCGGTCGGGTTGCCATCGGGGTCGGTATCGAACCCCTGTGCGTCGAAACGGAAGTAGGCGTCGGGGAGATAACCGTCCCACTGTCCGTTGGCGTTGAAATCCCATTCCGCCGGGAGCTGTTGGAGCTTTTGCGTCAGTATCAGGCGCCCCTGCTCGTCCTGGTAGTTGTTGTGCCTGAGATAGTCGAGGATCTCCGCGTCGCTGATCGCCGCGACCCGGTCACTGCGGTCCTCGAACAGATTGCTCCAGTGGTTGGTTTTTGCGTATTCCGCGAAGGTATAGCCGAGTTGCAGGTCGCCATCGTTGATGTAGTTGGGTTCCCCGCTGGGGACATGACAGGTGTAGCAGGGGTTGTGCGCCTGTCCCTGAGCGTCGATCGTGCGGGTGTAACACTGGGATGGAATGTAGGCGGTCTTGTTGACCAGCACCTGGCTGGTCAGGTCCACCTCAGCGGAGTTTGCCTGGTTGACCGAGTCGGAGGATCCCCCGTTGTTGCAGGCGGTCAGGACCATGGTCAGTATGCTGAGATAAAAGAACCGGATCGATGGGGTGTTGCGCATGTTGCTGCTCCTGCTCGGTCAGCCTGAATTCCCTCGCCAGGGCCGGCGGGTGAAGTGTCCCAAACCGGGATTTCAGGCTTGAATGGGTATGGGCTGTAACGAAAAAAGGAGACCCTGAGGTCAGGGTCTCCAAATCGACTGAAGATGAAGTTGTTGTTATGGCTCAATCCATGGCCGGGAAGGGTCCGATGTAACCGGTGTAGGCCCGTGCATCGTTGACATCGCCGAGCTGATCCTCGTCAGACTCCCCATAAGGATGCTGCACGACGCTCATCAGGTAGGCGAAGCCGTTGATGTTCGGGTAGAAGTAGGGCGAGGTGGTCTCTGAACCGTAGGGTGTGGTCTGGATCCGGGTCAGTTCGCCCTGCGCCAGGTTATAGGCCCAGACGATATCGTTCTGGTGGCCGCCGCCGGTATCCTCACCGATGATCAGGGTGCCGTAACCCGGCATGAATGTGACGTTGTCCGGGTTGGCCAGGCCGTCGATGTCGCAGCTGTTCTTATCGAAGTAAGGCGAACTGGCATCGTAGGTGGTGGGGATGCCGGAGACCAGTCCCGTCATGTTCGTGGCCATATAGCCACTGCCGGAAGCGGCGCTGTCATCGGTGAGATCCAACTCGTAGACCGTACCGCATTTGTTTTCCGGCAACTGAATGTCGTCGGACAGCGGGGCTTCCCGGTCGCCGGCGGTCATGCCGCGGGACACCTCGCTCATGGCGACATACAGCTTGTTGTCATCCGGGTTGTGGGTGATGCCTTCCATCTTGCGGAACTCGGTGGTGCCGCCCAGGTAGGCGGCATAGCGGCGGGTCTCCAGGCGCGAGGCCAGGGTAGCGACCGAAATGCCGTTGAAATTGCCTTCCACCAGTTGCAGACACTCGGTACCGTAGGTGTGGTCCACCTTGGTGAAGCCGTCGGGACAGCTGCCATCCTCGTTGACGTCCGCCTCGCTGAAGATGTCTTCGTAACGCACGTTGTTGTTCAACGCGGTCTGGATCTGGGAATTGCTGGCCGCGCCGAGGTCGATCCAGCTCAGATTGGCGGAACCGCCGTTGCTGGCGGAGGTTTGCTGCCACTTGGCTACATAGAGATTACCGGAGCTCAGATCACCCGCGGTATTCGCGACGAACATGAACAGACCCACGTCGGTGCCGTCATCGGAGATGTAGACGGTCTTGCTGTCGGGCATCACGTAGGCCAGTTCGTGGGCCACGCGGCCCAGGGTGTAGTGCTTGGTGACCGTGGCGTTGTCATAGTCGCTGACCGCGACCTCCACCTGGAAACCGTAACGGTAGGGGTGGGTATCGGTCAGGCCGCCGGCAAAGTAGGGCGCGATGGCGTTGTAATAGTCATTGACCTCGCCGGTTGCCGCATCCCAGGCGGAGGCATCGGGTTCGTACTCTTCACTGCCCAGATGGGTGTTCCAGGGGGTGACGCTGCCTGCGCAGTGCACCCAACCGCCTTTGTAGGCTGAGAAGTCCAGGGGTCGGCTGCGCAGGGCGGTCAGCAGACCGGTCTCGGAATCCTGGTTCAACTCGGTCAGGTACATGGCCGCGGGACGATCCTCGAAGTGGGAGACCATGAACAGGCTGTCACCGACCGGCAGCAGGGATGCAAAATCGTTGGAGTTGGAAATGTCCGGTGAGCTGTCGGTGCCGAGCACCGCGTTGCCGCTCTCGTCGACGATCTGGCCGAACACGAAATCATCGCTGGCGTTGGCGTATTCGCCGCTGCGCAGGATGGTGTGGTACCCGATGGAAGCCACCTCGTTGGTGTCACCGTTCTGCAGAATCGCGTAGGGTGCGGCCAGGATCGCCCGCTTGTCACTGTCGGTGACCGGTGCGTCGACGCCCAGGAAGCCAACCGGCATGGCTTCGGCGGCCAGCGTGCGAAGCAGATCCTTGGTGGCGTCGTCGGTGTTCAGTGCGGCAATCTGTTCCTCTACGGTCTGACTGCTGGTGGTTTGATTGTCGTCATCGTCATCATCGTTGTTGCAACCGGTCAGAGCGACGCTCATGCCGAGCATGGCCACGCTGAGCGCGATGGCGAGATGTGACTTACGAAGTGATTTCTCATGCAACATAGAATATGCTCCCCTTACAGGCATAGTACTTAAAGCCGGATGCATTCTAGGGAGCCTGTATTGCGGCGCCGTGTCGCATGGATGTCTTTTTTGTTAAGACAAGGTTTCAGAGAGTGATGGGTAAGTGCCTGTATCCTGTTGGGAAATTTCCGGCTTTTGGGATCTGTTTCCCGATCTGACCGGGGCGGAACTGCGGCCGGGGTGTCTGCTCCGAAACATTCATTCGACTCGATCCGGTTTTGAGGTGATTCTGCCGGACCTGTTTCACGCCTGTTCGGATAGCCCGGGCAAAGGGAGTAGAATGGTGCCTCCAACCAAACCGATTCATCCGATGCAACAATGAAAATAATTATTCTAGGCGCGGGTCAGGTCGGACGCTCAGTGGCCAACGCTCTGGTCAGTGAGGCCAACGACATCACCGTGGTCGATCAGAATCCGCACCTGCTCCTCGAACTGCAAAACCGTCTCGACCTGGGTACGGTCAGGGGACATGCCGGCCATCCGGATATCCTGCGCAAGGCCGGCGCCGAGGATGCGGATATGATCCTTGCGGTGACCAACAGCGACGAGACCAACATGGTGGCCTGCCAGGTTGCGTACAAGGTGTTCCACACCCCCACCAAGATTGCCCGGGTGCGCGCCCAGGGTTACCTGGACTACCCGGAGCTGTTCGAAGCCACACCGATCAAAGCCACCGAGGACATCCCCGAGGAGGAGCGCCTGCCTCCGCCCAGTTTCCCTGTCGATGTGCTGATCAGTCCGGAGCAGCTGGTCACCGACTATATTCTCAAGCTGATCGAGTTTCCGGGCGCCCTGCAGGTGCTCGATTTCGCAGACGGCCGGGTGCGACTGGTGGCGGTCAAGGCCTATCATGGCGGTCCTCTGGTGGGGCACGAACTGAGTACCCTGTATCACCACATGCCGAATGTGGAGGCCCGGGTGGCGGCGATCTACCGCGAGGGCGAGGTCATCCAGCCCCAGGGCGACACCCGGATCAAGGCCGAGGACGAGGTCTTTTTCATCGCCGCCGCGGAGAACATCCGCTCGGTCATGAGCGAGCTGCGCAAGCTGGAGAAACCCTATAAACGCCTGATCATCGCCGGGGGCGGCAACATCGGGCGTCGGCTGGCCACCTCGCTGGAGTCGAAGTACCGGGTGAAACTGATCGAGCGTTCCCAGGAGCGGGCCCGGGAGATCGCCGAAAGACTGGATATGAGCATCGTGCTGCATGGCGATGCGGCGGACGAGGATCTGTTGCTCGAAGAGAACATCGAGAACACCGATGTGTTTTGTGCGGTGACCAACGATGACGAGGCGAATATCCTCTCGGCGATGCTTGCGAAACGCCTGGGCGCCGCCCGGGTGATGGCGCTGATCAACCGACCCGCCTACGTGGACCTGGTACAGAGCGGGCCCATCGATATCGCAATCTCGCCTCAGCAGGCGACCATCGGAACCCTGCTCAGACATGTGCGCCGGGGCGACGTGGTCCAGGTGCATTCGTTGCGTCGCGGAGCCGCCGAGGCGATCGAGGCGGTGGCCCATGGGGACCGCAATACGTCCAAGGTGGTGGGACGCGCCATCGAGGAGATCAAGTTGCCCAAGGGCACCACCATCGGCGCCGTGGTGCGGGGTGACCAGGTGCTCATCGCGCACCACGACACGATGATCGAAAGCGAGGATCACGTCATCCTGTTCCTGGTGGACAAACGCAGGGTGCGTGAGGTGGAGAAGCTTTTTTCGGCTTCTGTGTTTTTACTCTGACCGGCCTGATAGCCTAATCAGCAGTCATGCATCTATTCGTGGTTCAACGGATTCTCGGGGTATTGCTGATGGTGTTCAGCCTCAGCATGCTGCCGCCCCTGTTCATTTCACTGTTCGTCGAAGACGGCGCCCTGGTGGGCTTCACCGATGCCTTCATTCTCACCCTGGGACTCGGGGTGGCCTTCTGGGCCCCGGTTCGGCATCGCCATCAGGACCTGCGCATGCGCGACGGGTTCCTGGTGGTGGTGATGTTCTGGACCGTGCTGGGTCTGACCGGGGCGCTGCCGTTCCTGCTCGCGGAAAACTCCCAGATGAGCATCACCGATGCGGTGTTCGAATCGATCTCCGGACTCACCACCACCGGAGCGACGGTGATTGTCGGGATCGACGAACTGCCCGCCTCGCTGCTCTACTACCGCCAGCAGCTGCAGTGGCTCGGCGGTATGGGCATCATCGTTCTGGCGGTTGCGGTGCTGCCCATGCTGGGGGTCGGTGGCATGCAGCTTTACCGGGCGGAAACCCCGGGGCCGGTCAAGGACAACAAGCTGACCCCGCGAATCACCGAGACCGCCAAGGCGCTGTGGTACATCTATCTGGGGTTGACCATCAGCTGCACTCTGGCCTACTGGGCCGGGGGGATGAAATTCTTCGATGCCCTGGGACACGCCTTCGCCACCGTGGCGATCGGCGGTTTCTCGACCCACGACGAGAGTATCGGCTACTACGACAGCACCCTGATCGAGATGATCGCAGTGGTGTTCATGCTCCTGTCCGGGGCCAACTTCGCACTCCACTTCCTCGCCATCCGCCGGCGCTCCCTGAGTACCTACCTGGAAGACTCGGAGTTTCGCGGCTACATCACCACCCTGTCCATCGTCACCATCATCGTGATCCTCGCCCTGTACCTCATGGATGTGTACGGCAGCTGGAGCGAGTCGATTACCCGGGGACTGTTCCAGGCGGTGTCGATTGGCACCACCACAGGTTTTACCACCGCGGACTATTCCCTGTGGCCCGGGTTCATCTCGATATTGCTGCTGTTTTCCAGTTTTGTCGGTGGCTGCGCCGGCTCCACAGGGGGTGGCATCAAGGTGATCCGCTTCCTGCTGCTGGTGAAGCAGGGTTTTCGTGAGATCAACCGCCTGATCCATCCCAACGCGGAGATCCCGATCCGGGTGGGGGGCAAGACCATCCCCTGGCGGGTGGTGGACGCGGTGTGGGGGTTCTTTGCGCTCTACGTGGCAAGTTTCGGGGTCATGTACCTGGCCCTGGCCGCCACCGGGCTCGATCTCATGACCTCCTTCTCAGCGGTGGCGGCCAGCATCAACAACCTGGGACCGGGTCTGGCGGACGTGGGCGCCCACTATGCCAATCTGAATGATCCGGCCAAGTGGATACTGTGCTTTGGAATGTTATTGGGTCGTCTCGAAATCTTCACTCTGCTGGTGTTGCTGACGCCAGCCTTCTGGCGGAAATAGATCCGGAATCACTGCCTTAAATGTGCTTCGCGCCCCGACATTCAGAGTCTTACATCCAGCAACGCTCAGCGATCCTGTCACCCCGCTCGAATCGGTGGAGCAGCGCTTGACGCGTTCGCCGGTTCTGCATTGCAAACGCCTCGATAGCACCTGCCGACAGGAACTGGCGGCTCTGTTCACCTCGGTATTCAGCGCATCAGAGGGGCTGGAGGAAGGCAGACTGGTGGGTGATCTTGCTTCGCAGCTCGCGGCAAAAATCGACGATCGGGCGATTATCTGTGCCAGCGTATGCGATGAGTCGGCATCCATCCTCGGTGCGGCTTTCCTGACCCCGCTTGGATTCGATCACGACTGGTCAGTCTACATGCTGGCGCCGGTTGCGGTTGCTACCCCGCATCAGGGGCAGGGGATAGGACAGGCGCTGATCAAGTTTGCCCTGGGGGCGCTGAAAGCTCGATCTGTTGATGTGGTGGTTACCTACGGAGATCCCGCGTTTTATTCGAAGGTCGGGTTTGGCGCGCTTTCAGAAAAGGTGATTCAGGCACCCTTGAGGCTGTCGATGCCTGGCGGGTGGCTGGGCCAGTCTCTGACGGGTAGGCCAATTCCGGTGATCCAAGAACGTCCAAAGTGCGTGAGGGAATTCAATGATCCAGCTTACTGGTAATTAGTGTGGCAACGGGTTTCCCTTTCAAGTAGGTAGGTCGGCTTAGCGCAGCGTAACCCGACTTGAGATGCCTGTGTCGGGTTACGCTCCACTAGCTCGACCTCGTATGGGAATGTCGCGTGATCCAAAGTCCGGGTGCCCGGATTGTCAGCTTAGCTGGTGGCCGTTTCCAGGGCTTCAAACTCCTCTTGCCGGATTCTGTCGGCGTTGTGGTCCTTGGCCAGCAGTACGTAGATGGACGGCAGCACGAACAGGGTGAACAGGGTGCCGATCGCCATGCCGCCCACCAGTACCAGGCCGATGGAGTTGCGCGCGGCGGCGCCGGCGCCGGTTACAAGGGTCAGGGGCAGGTGCCCCGCGACGGTGGCGAAGGTGGTCATCAGCACCGGGCGCAGCCGGGTCATCGCCGCTTCTCTCACTGCGTCCATCTTGGAGAGCCCCTGCTCCTGCAGTTTGTTGGCGAACTCCACCACGAGGATGCCGTTTTTCGAGATCAGTCCCACCAGGGTTACCAGGCCGACCTGGGCGTAGATGTTCAGGGTGGTGGTCCAGCCATTGGTCCAGAACGGCATGTTGGGGTTGGGCATCTTCAGGAAGGTGAACAGCAGCGCGCCGAACATCGCCAGGGGCACCGAGCCGAAGAGGATGATCCCCGGGTCGCGGAACGAGTTGAACTGAACCGCCAGGGCGAGAAAGATCATCACGATGGCCAAGGCGAACGCAGGCAGGAACTTGTTGCCTTCCTGGCGTAACTGGCGTGATTCACCGGTGTAGTCTACCGAGTAGCCCGGAGGCAGAACCTCCTGGGCCGCCTCTTCCAGCACACTCAATGCCTGGTCCAGGGTGCGATTGGTCATCCCCGAGAGCTTTACCGAGTTGAGCTGCTGAAAGCGGTTGAGTGAGCGTGGCACGGTCTTGTTTTCGATATGCGCCACCGAGCTCAGGGGGATGAGCTCACCTTCAGGACCGCTGACATAAATTTCGGTCAGCTGTTCCGGGTTGAGGCGCTGGGAACGCTCGATCTGCGGGATCACCTTGTAGCTGCGCCCGGATATGTTGAAGCGGTTGACGAAATCCCCGCCCAGGGCTGCGGCCATGTCCCGGCCCAGCTGGTTCAGATCCAGACCAAGGGCGCCGATCTTGTCCCGATCCAGCACCACCCGGGCCTCGGGCTGGTCGTATTTCAAATCGATCTGCGGTGGGAACAGGAACATCCCGCTGGCCGCCGCCTTGCCCTGCAGTTGCTGGGCGAAATCCAAAAGCTGCTTGGCGTCCGCGGTGGAGGTGATGAGAAACTCGATCGGGAAGTTGCTGCCACCGGGCAGGGCCGGCGGGGTGGTGGCGAAGATCTGAAAGCCGGGGATCGCCGAGAGTTTGCCCTGCAGTTCCTGCTGAATCTCGAACACGGTGCGTTCCCGGGGGTTGTGCCAGGGCTTGACCACCACACCGGAAAAACCGTCCACGTCGAAGCGTGCGCCAACCGAAGGAGCAAACAGGATCTGGAAGGTGAGGTCCGCCTCGGGAATGCTCAGGAAGGTCTTTTCCACCGCCTTGCCGAAAAAGCGTTTCTGGTCCGCGGTGGCGTTGGCCGAGGCGTTGATGATGCCGAACACCACGCTCTGGTCCTCACTCGGGGCCAGCTCCTTGGGCGACATGGAGTACATCGGGATCGCAGCCACCGCGACCGCCAGCCAGATGGCGTAGACGAAGGGCCGGGCCTGCAGGGTCCTGCCGATAAGTCGGCCGTAACCCTGGCGCATGCGGTCGAAATGGTGATTGATCCAGCCGGTGAATCCCTTCTCCTCGTCTGCGGCGTCATGCAGCATGTGCGAGGACATCATCGGTGACAGGGTCAGAGCGACGATGCCCGAGATGGTTACCGTCCCCGCGAGGGTCAGGGCGAACTCGCGGAACAGGGCGCCGGTCAGCCCCCCCTGCAGGGCGATTGGCATGTACACCGCCGCCAGGGTGACGGTCATGGCGATCACCGGGCCGAGCAGTTCCCGGGCGCCGAGCAGCGCCGCCTCACGCTTGCTGCGCCCTTCGCGCAGATGCCGTTCGATGTTCTCCACCACCACGATGGCGTCGTCCACCACCAGTCCCACCGAGAGTACGATGGCCAGCAGGGTGAGCAGGTTGAGGGTGAAGCCGAAGGCCTGCATGAGGAAGATACTGCCGATCAGGGAGACCGGGATGGCGATGGTCGGTACCAGGGCGGAGCGCAGCGACCCGAGAAACAGGTAGATCACCAGGATCACGATCAGCAGGGTGTCGCCGAGGGTCTTGGTGACCTCGGTGATGGCGCTGGAGATGTACTCCGAGGCGTCGTAACCGATATCCACCTCGAGTCCGCTGGGCAGGTCCCGCTCAATCGAACCGATCTCCTCGCGTACCAGTTTGACCACGTCGATGGTGTTCGCGTTGGGCAGCGGAAAGATGCCCATGAACACCGCGGTCTTGCCGGAAAAACTCACCGAGGTGTCATAGTCCTCGGCGCCCAGGGTCACGTCGGCCACGTCCCGCAGACGCACGATGCTGTCAGCCTGCTGGAAGATTACCAGCTGTTCGAACTCCTCCACGGTATGCAGGTCGGTGTTGGCGGTCATGTTGACCTGTACCAGATTACCCTTGGTGGTGCCGATGGCGGCGAGGAAATTGTTCGACGCCAGGGCCTGTCTTACCTGGGCTGGACTGATATGCAGAGCGGCCATCTTGTCCGGCTGCAGCCAGATGCGCATGGCGAAGATGCGTGCGCCGAGCACATCGGCGCGCTGCACCCCGGCGACGGCCGCGAGACGGGGCTGCACCACCCGGATCAGGTAGTCGGTGATCTCCGCCTGGGAGAGGATTTCAGAAGAGAAACTGATATAGGCTGAAGCAAACTGGGAGTCCGCTGACTGGATCGAGATGGCCGGAACCTGGGCCTCCACCGGAAGGTCGTTGCGCACCTGGTTGACCTTGGCGGTGATCTCCGCGAGGGCCTTGGTGGGCGAGTAGTTGAGCTTCAGCCGGGCGTTGATCATGGAGAAGCCCTGCAGGCTCTTCGACTCGATGTAGTCGATGCCGTCGGCCGAGGCGATGGCCTGCTCCAGGGGGGTGGTGATGAAGCCCCGCACCAGTTCAGCGTTTGCGCCCACGTAGACCGTGGAGATGTTGACCGTGGCATTCTCACTGCGCGGGTACTGGCGGATGTTGAGGGTGTTCCAGGCGGCGATGCCGGCAATCACGATCAGCAGATTGATCACGATCGCGAGCACGGGGCGCTGGATGAAAATGTCGGTGAAGGCTTTCATGCTGGCCATGTCGGTAGCATCCGTGTAATGAGGTTATGCGGCTGAATCACGCGTCCCGACGGCAATCACTGGTTGGCCGGATCGGGGTTGAGTTGCGCATCCAGTGCCAGGCTGTTGTCGATCACTACGGCGGACTTGGGGCGCAGTTTGAATACCCCGCTGGTCACCACCGTCTCCCCCGCTTCCAGGCCTTCGGTGACGGCCACGAAATCGCCCTTGGTGCGTCCCAGGCGCACGATCTGCTGACGCAGGATCTGTTGCTCTTCACCGGTGTTCTCGTCTTTCTGGGTGTCGATCACGAACACCGTGTCCCCGTAGGGTGCGTAGAGTACCGAGGTGGCGGGAATGATCAGGTAGTCCTCCTCGTGGGGGAGTACCACCTCCACGTTGGCGAACATACCCGCGCGCAGGTATTCCCCCCGGTTGGCCATCACGGCGCGGATCCGCACGCTGCGGGTCAGGGTGTCGATTTCCGGGTTGACCGCGAGAATCTTGCCCTCGAACACCTCCCCGGGGGCGGCGTCAGTGGTGATCTGTACCGTGCTCCCGGCACTCAGGCTGGCATAGCGCTGCTGGGGCAGGGAAAAGTCGACATAGATCGGGTCAAGGGTCTGCAGGGCCACCACCGGGGTGCCGGGTTCCGCGATCTGCCCGAGGTTGACCTGGCGCAGTCCCAGCAGCCCAGCGAAGGGGGCGGTGATGGTCTTTTTCTCGATCGTGGCGCGCACGTTGTCCACCTGGGCGGTGGCCTGCTTGAAATTGGCCTCGGCGGTGTCCAGGTCGGCCTGGGAGATGGTGCGGTTTTTGCGCAGGTCCCGGTTGCGGTCAAGATTGATACGTGCCAGTTTGGCCGCGGCCTCGGCGGAACGCAGCTGCGCCTCCTCGGCGCTGGTGTCGAGACGCACCAGCAGGTCACCCGCCTTGACCCGATCGCCGGATTCGAAGGCGATCTGCACCACCCGGCCGCCCACTTCCGCACTCACGGTGACCCCCTGAACCGCCACCAGGGTGCCGGTGGCGCTCACCGTGTCGGCCCAGCGTTCACTGCGCACCTGAGTTGCGGTGACGGTCTCCGGAGGCATCTGCATCTGCATTTGTGCCATGGCCTGGAATTGCTGCATCTTGATCAGAGCTGGCAGCCCGATCAGTACGGCGAGACCCAATAGGGTGAGCAACAGTCGTTTCAGCATGATGGTCTCCGTCCCAGCGCGATCATGAAAGACTCTGGTACGATTGCGGGTTGTGGTTTTAAATGAATATGGCGAGAAAGATTGGTTTTCGCCTATCAGAGTGGAATTTCTCATCGGCGTCAAGGCTGTGTTTGCGGCGTCAGGGCTGGCTCGGGATTCGGCGCGCATCTGAAAAAATCCCATTTTGCCCCCTAGGATGTTGTTTTTTAGTGAATATCGGACAGGTAGCCGGTCACTCTCCGCGATTCACGCCGGGCCCCGGCACTACACACTGTTACAAACTCACGCAGGGGTTACTGAGTCTGGCAGTCTGCATTCAGGCGACACGGATGGGTCCAGGATGGATAAAGTCCCGATTGAAGCGGACGTTTCGCTGAATCGCGTCTCATCCTGAACCGCTCAGAACGCATTCCGACAGCTTGTCAGGTGGATTCAGCCGGGCGCAGTGACCAGCATCGATGCGCCGGATGACGCTTGAAGTCTTCCGGCAGGGTGATGCGGGTGATCTCTTCCACGCCGGGCAGTGACTCGATCTGCGGATCGAGTTTGAAGCGGCGGCGATTGGTGGAGAACACCAGGATGCCCGTAGGGGTGAGGAGTTTCAGGCATGCCTCGATCAGGCGCGGGTGGTCGCGCTGCACATCGAGGATCTCGAGCATCTTCTTGGAGTTTGAAAAACTTGGCGGGTCGAGCACGATCAGTCCGAACTGGCGCCGTTCCCGCACCGCCCGTTCCAGATACTCGAACACATCCGCCCGCACCAGCGCGTGCTCGTCCCCGTCGAAGCCGTTGAGCGTCAGGTTGCGGTGAGTCCAGCTCTGATAGGTGTTCGACAAATCGACGCTGGTCGTCGAGAGGGCGCCTCCGGCAGCCGCGTAAACCGAGAAACTGCCGGTGTAGGCGAACAGGTTGAGCATGCGCCGGCCGCGGGCCCGCTCGCGGACCCACTGGCGGGTCTCCCGGTGATCCAGGAACAGGCCGGTGTCAAGATAGCTGTGCAGGTCAACTTCGAACTGCAGTCCCCCCTCGTGAACGATTCGCGGCCGCCCGCGCGCACCGGTCTTTTCATATTGCGCCAGGCCGCGCTGGCGTTGCCGGGTCTTGAATGCGAGAGCGCTGTCGGGTATCTCCAGCACCCGGGTGATCGTCTCGCCAATCTCGGCCTCGGCGGCCTCGTCGAGGGGATCCTGTCCCTTGCGGGCGTAGACCTGGGCGTGCACTTCGGACTCATACCAATCGATTGCCAGGGGGAATTCGGGAATATCCCGGTCATAGCAGCGGTAGCAGCCGATGCCCCGCCGGCGGGCCCATTTGCTCCAGTGGCGCTGGTTCTTGCGCAACCGGTTTTCGAAGGCGCTGAGGTCCACGCGGTCGCCCTGTATCAGCGGGGCAGGCGCCAGGCCGCCATCAGCAGGGCGAACCATCCGCCGATAAAGGCGAGACCACCGAGGGGCGTGATCATACCCAGGGTGCGCAGTCCGGTCAGAGCCATGACGTACAGACTGCCGGAAAACAGCAGGATTCCGCCCAGGAACAGCGCACCCGCGAACTGCAGCGGGCGGCTGGGATGGTGCAGCGCCAGCAGTCCCGTGCCGAGCAGTGCCAGGCTATGCAGGCCCTGGTAATGAACCGCCTTTTGCCACCACACCAGGTGATGCGCCGGCAGGCGGGGTTCCAGGGCGTGGGCGCCAAATGCACCGAGTATCACCAGCAGCATGCCGCTGAGGGCGGCCAGGAAGATCCAGCGGCGGGCCATCACGACTCCCCTCCGTCGAGACGCGCCAGTTCCTCGAGGATGCCGATGACCATGGCCTCGGATTTGCTCTCCAGGCGTTTGCACAGCACCTCGGGGTCGCGCTCGCCGTTGATCAACGGGCGTATCACCGAGGCCAGTTGCCCCATGGGTCCGCCCACCCGGCTCATCTGCTCAGCCATCTGCGCAATCAGTTGCAGCGCCTGGGGATGACCCTGGCCCGCGGCATGAATCATCGAGGCCAGTCCGGGTGCCGCCAGGGTCGGATCGGGGCGGGCGTTCGGATCCGGCAGGCTGGCAGGATCCCTGAGTCCGAGGAGTACGGCCTCGGCAATGATCCGGTCCTCTTCATCGAGGGGATTGAGGATTTCAAGTTCATGCCGGCCCTGTTCGAAGATCTGCCGCAGGCAGCCGACCAGTTCCCCCCAGCCCTGGCTGTCCGCCATTTTCAGGAGTGCATGGAACTCCTTCTGGCGGTCCGGATTGGGGCCGGTCATGACGACCTGATTGATGAATTGGGCGTGTACCGCGAGTATCTGTTCCTTTTTATTCATGCCGGACTCTGTGGGTTGTTAATCGGCGCAGGACCTGGTCAAGGACACTGACACTACAGCAGATGCTCGAGGGAGTCCCCGGCGATCTCACGCACATCGGGATGCTCATCCTCGAGCAGGGCGTTCAGGCACTCCCGGCTCTCCTCGGCATGCGTAAGCCCCAGGTAGTGCGCCGCGTCGGCGCGTATGTTCGCCATGGGGTGGCCGCACAGTCGGATCAGCTCCGGGAGCAGGCGCTGCAGCCGGCTGTCCCCTTCGAAGTGTTCCATCACCACGCCAACCCCGATGCGCACAGCCATCGGCGTCTCCTCGGCGCTCATCAGCCCGATCAGCGCGTTGAACTGATGCGGATCATGATCCAGCCAGTCGATCACCTTGTCCGGTTTCTGAGCCTCCAGGCAGGTGCTGAAATATTCGCTGACCCCGGTATGCCGGGTTGCGTGTTCGGTCCAGCCGGCCACCTCCGCCGGGGTGAGACTGCCCTCAAATTCGAAAGGGCCGATGCGGGTCCAGGGGACGCTGCGGGTGCCCACCGCCCGGGCCGCCTCCGGATGAGCCTGGATGTTGATCGCCTCAAGTCGTCCGATCCGCCCCTGTTTGAGCATCTGGTTCAACGATTCCAGCACCGCGGGGCAGTGCGCGCAGCCGGTCGCCAGCAGCAGCAGGGCGTCTGGAATCGATTCAGGGGCATTTGATGGGCTGTTCATCGGCCGGGAATGGGTGAAAGGGTTGTCAGTCAAGGGATAACTGTAACCGATGGTCCGTGCCGTGTAACCCCGGGAGACACGGGTTGGCTTGCCCGGGTCGGGTAAATGGGGTGCGAAAACGCCCAAATAGGCGTAGGATGGCGCGGCTTCAATGATTTTTGTCGCTTTCGGCCTATCTCCCATGGGATAGCTCTAGAGGGATAGATTCCTGCCGAAAAACTCGCGCCGAATAAAAACCCTAGTGGGTTTAATGGTAATAAAGTGATCATAAACAAGTGGTTACGGTTATCAGGAAGAAGGTTCGAGGGGCGATAAACCTCAGTTGATAAGCGTATTTTATGTGCCCTCCCGAAAAAATTGTTTGGCTAAAGGGGGGGCGAGGCATTAATGTCTGTCACCCCGAATCCGGGTAGTGCATGTTCTGACCAGGAAGGGTCGGGCATCGCGTCGGCAGGATCGGGTGCGAATTATGGTTCCGGGCACCGATGGCCACGGGCCAGGAAACAGTTCAAACATATAACGCCGGTCAATCCGGTTGTGCTTGAAAGCCGTGGCAGTCAAGCGGCGGCTGAATCACTGCAGTGAAACCCTTAGGAGAAAAACACCATGCCTACATTTGTGCGTACTGAGAAGTGCGATGGCTGTAAAGGCCAGGACAGAACAGCTTGCATGTACATCTGTCCTCATGACCTGATGAAACTGGACAAAGACGGCTCCGAAACCGGACACGCCATGAAGTCTTTCAACCAGGAGCCTGAGCAGTGCTGGGAGTGCTACTCCTGCATCAAGATCTGCCCTCAGCAGGCCATCGAGGCTCGTCCTTACGCCGACATCGTGCCCCTGGGTGCTTCCGTACAGCCCCTGCGCGGTACCGATTCCATCATGTGGACCATCAAATTCCGCAACGGCACCATGAAGCGGTTCAAGTTCCCGATCCGCACCACTCCCGAGGGTTCCATCGACCCCTACGGCAACAAGCCCGCTGCTGACATGGCGAAGATCGGCGAACCCGGTTTCTTCAACCATAACGAGCAGAACGGCTACCGTGCCGGCGATCCCAGTGAGCTGATCCGCAAGTAAGCGGGATTCAGTCAGAATATTCAGGAATACAAATAATTCGAGGTATAGAAAATGGCTGAATTCGGAAATCCGGAAGTCGTCCAGGAAGAGGTAGACATCCTTCTGATCGGTGGCGGTATGGCCTGTAGTGGCGCCGCATACGAGATCGGTCCCTGGGTGCAGGCTGCCGGTGGCGACATCAAAGTGAAACTGGTCGACAAGGCCGCCATGGATCGCTCCGGCGCTGTGGCCCAGGGTCTTTCCGCGATCAACACCTACATCGGTTCCGAGCAGGATCCTGCTGATTACGCCCGCATGGTCTCCAACGATCTGATGGGTATCACCCGCGACGACCTGGCCTACGATCTGGGCCGTCACGTCGACGAATCCGTACACCTGTTCGAAGAGTGGGGTCTGCCGATCTGGAAGACCGACGAGAACGGTGAGCGTCACGACGGTTCCAAAGGTCTGACCCCTCTGAAGGAAGGCGGCAAGCCCGTACGTTCCGGTAAGTGGCAGATCATGATCAACGGCGAATCCTACAAGTGGATCGTCGCTGAGGCCGCCAAGAAGGCTCTGGGCATGGACAACATCCAGGAGCGTATCTTCATCGTCAAGCTGGTCAACGACAAGAACGACAAGAACCGCATCGCCGGTGCTGTCGGTTTCTCCGTTCGTGAGCACAAGCTGTACGTCTTCAAGGCAAAAGCCATCCTGCTGGCCGCTGGCGGCTGCGTGAACATCTTCCGTCCCCGCTCCGTGGGTGAGGGTCAGGGCCGTGCCTGGTACCCCGTATGGAATGCTGGTTCCACCTATGCCATGGCTGCCGAGGCCGGTGCTGAGCTGACCATGATGGAAAACCGCTTCGTACCTACCCGTTTCAAAGACGGTTACGGTCCGGTTGGCGCCTGGTTCCTGCTCTTCAAATCCAAGGCCACCAACGCATTCGGTGAAGTCTACATGGACCGCAACAAGGAGATGCTGGACGACTATCCTCCTTACGGCCAGGCTGCCGTTCCGGCTTCCTGCCTGCGTAACCATCTGATGCTGAAAGAGATGAAAGAAGGCCGCGGTCCCATCTGGATGGACACCGTGACCGCTCTGGCCAACCTGCGTGAGACCCTGTCTCCCCGTGAGGTCAAGCATCTCGAAGCAGAAGCCTGGGAAGACTTCCTGGACATGTGTATCGGCCAGTGCGGAATCTGGGCTGGTGAGAACATCGAGCCGGAGAAGAAAAACTCCGAGCTGATGCCCACCGAACCCTACCTGCTGGGTTCTCACTCCGGCTGCTGCGGCATCTGGACCTCCGGTCCTGACGATGTTGGCGCTCCGACCGACGAGACCGAAGCCGGTGTTCCCGACCATCTGCCGAAAGGCTGGAACTGGGGCTACCGTGGCATGACCACCGTGGCCGGTCTGTTCACCGCTGGTGACGGCGTGGGCGCTTCCGGTCACAAGTTCTCTTCCGGTTCTCACGCTGAAGGCCGTATGGCTGCCAAGGCGATGGTGAAATACGTCATGGACAACAAGGACCTCTCTCCTGAGTTGGACACCGACGTGGACACCCTGATCGAAGAGATCTACCGTCCGGTCCGCAACTACCTCGAGCACAAGGACTACACCACCGCGATTGATGTGAACCCCAACTACATCACTCCGCGTATGCTGCAGTTCCGTCTGCAGAAGGTCATGGACGAGTACGTTGCCGGTGTGGCCACCTACTACACCACCAACGAGCATATGCTGGCCCTGGCTGAACAGAAGCTGGAAATGCTGAAGGAAGACGCCCTGAAGATGCGTGCGAAAGACCTCCACGAGCTGCTGCGTGCTTGGGAGAACTATCACCGCATCCTGACGGCTGAAGCTCACATGAAACACATCCAGTTCCGTGAGGAGTCCCGTTATCCTGGTTTCTACTACCGCATGGATAAGAACTTCGTCGATGAAGAGAACTGGAAGTGCTTTGTGAACTCCATCTACGACAAAGAGACCAAGACCTACACCTGCTTCAAGCGTGCACACGTGGATCTGGTCGACAAGTCCAAGCTGTTCAAATAATTTTTGACAGTCGAGTGACTTGAAAAGTCCGGGTGCCGCAAGGTGCCCGGACTTTTTCCGTCTTTATCGGAGGCAAAATCATGACTGAAAAATTCGACATTCCTTTCAAAAGCAACTTCGTTCCGACCATTCTGGATCCCGGGGCGAAAATCAACTTCAACTGCCACAAAGGAATCTCCTGTTTCAATGCCTGCTGTCAGCATGCTGACATCCAGCTGACGCCTTACGATATCCTGCGTCTGAAGGACAATCTGGGCCTCAGCGCTACCGAATTTCTGAAAAAACATACGGTACCCTTCGAAATGGACAAGGATGGCGTGCCGGGTGTGAAATTGCGCACCAATGATGACGGTGCCTGCCTGTTCGTCGGCGAGGAGGGTTGCGGTGTCTACGCGGACCGTCCCACTGCCTGTCGGTACTACCCGGTCGGCCACATGGCGATGCGCGAAGCCGGTTCCCCGGACGATGAGGCCCGCTATTTCCTGATCAAGGAGGACCACTGCAAGGGACATGAGGAATCCCGGGAGATCAGCGTTGATGAATACCGCAAGGAGCAGGAGGTAGAGGTCTACGACCAGATCAACCGTGAATGGCTGCAGCTGATCCTGAAGAAAAAATCCGCGGGTCCGACTATCGGACGGCCCTCCGATACCAGCCTGCAGCTGTTCTTCATGTGTTCCTACGATGTGGACCGGCTGCGCCGGTTCGTCCTCAGCGACTCCTTCCGCGCCTCTTATGAGATGGATGATGCGTTCTACGCAACCATCGAGAAAGAGGATCTGGCGCTGATCCAGTTCGGTACCCGGTTTCTCAAGCAGGTGCTGTTCGGTGATGTCACCATTCCGGTCAAGGACCAGGCGGCAGAGAAGCGCCTGGAAGAGCGCAAGGATATCCTGGAAATGCGCCGCAAGGCGGAAGTGGAACTCTACAAGCAGAAGCAGGAGCAGGATATGAAGGACGCCCTGTCCTGAAGCCGATCATCCGGCCTGCACCCGAGCGGCCCACTGGACTCGTCAGGACTGCTTCAGAAATTGGCAGGTCCGGCAGCCGGTGGGTTCTGCCCGGGGTTCCAGTTCTCGAGTAATTGAGCGGCTTGTTCCGGGTTAAACGAGACCCGGTTGCGGCCCCCCTGTTTGGCCAGGTACAGGTGCTGATCGGCGCGCATGATCAGGTCATCCAGGGCTTCCCCGACACGAAATTCTGAAACTCCGAAGCTGGCGGTCAAAGACACTGGCAGATCGAATGCAGTGTGCTCGACCAGTTCTCTCAGGCGCTCCGCCAGTTCCGTCGCGGCGGACAGTTCGGTCTCGGAACAGATCACCAGGAACTCCTCACCCCCCCAACGGCCGACGAAGTCGGTCATGCGCACCCGGTTGGAGATGACCGAGCAGAGTTGCCGCAACACCTTGTCACCCGTGTTGTGTCCATGGGTGTCGTTGATGGCTTTGAAATGATCGATGTCGATCATGATGATGCAAAAGTCGCGGCCATAACGCTCCGCGATCTGATACTGGTCCCGCAGTTCCTGTTCTGTGGCCCTCCGGTTGGGCAGGCGGGTCAGATGGTCCGTACTTGAGATGCGTTCGAGTTGCAGGTTCTTTTCCGCCAGCGCAGCCTTGGCATGCTGATTCTCGGTCACCAGGCTGACGAGGTTGTGATTGGATTCCACCATCTGATTCACCGCACGTCCCAGGCGCCTGTACAGGCTGACGATCTCGCCCAGAAATACGAACAGCAGGATACTCGAGGCGAGCATCGCCTCGATGCGGCCGAAATACCAGCCGACGGTGTAGCGCTGATAGGCGCCGAGACTGGCGAGAATATCCGCAAAAAAGGCCAGCAAGGTCACAGCCAGCCAGAGATTGATGGCGCTGAGTCGGGCGAAACGGCTCCAGGCGAGGATCAGGGCTGCGAGGGTCATCAGCGCAGCCAGGCTGCCGACCCAGTAGAAAGCGGGTGTCAATGGTGCCGGGCGGCTGGAATCGATCAGTACCGGCAGGCTGTCATGAAACAGGGTGACGGTCAGAGTCAGGATCACCACCAGGGCAGCGACACTGACGATCGAAATGAATGTGGCGGGCCATAGCCTCTCCTGTGGCCAGGCGGTGCTCCTGCCATGCCAATCCTGAAACGTCCCCAGCAGCAGTGTCAGAGGAAACAGGATATGCCAGAAATGCCACAGCCATATCGCACTCTGGGAACCGCCGATGATGCCGCCCCCGGGTTGACCCTGTAGTGGGAAACTGAGGGTAAAAGGCAGGGTGATCAGGGCGCTCAGCAGGTACGCGCTGGCCAGCAGCAGGTAGAGGGGGAGGCGCCGGTAATGGAACTGGCCATACAACAGGAAGGCGGTAATGCCATCGAGCATCAGGACGATGGCGGCATGAAAGGGTACGAATTCGGGATGGGATGGAAGCGCACTGTCACCGAACACCAGAATCGCCGCGGTCATCAGCAGGATGACGGCGGTCAGGGCCATGCCGATTTGAACCGAAGCGGGTCCCGCTGAGCCCGGTTCATCGAGATTCATCTGATCTGAGGTATGCGCCTTCGAGCTCACAATCATGGCATCTATCGTTCTGCTTATCCGCTAACCGCACTCCCTGGGTTATCTGTCTGTGGTGATCCTGCTGCGATGGGGTGGGTCGCGGAGGCCGCTGCGCCAAGCCCGAATTTGGCACAGTTTATATCAGGTTATGTTAATGAGCTTGTAAAAAAACGTCATCAGTGATGAAACGGATCGAAAGCATATGCATGTCGGAGGTCTGCGAAGATGCGTTTTCTCATCCACGCAGTGGCGCCGGGTCTTTATAATCTGCCTGAGGATGACGAGGGGGGTGTTGATGGAGCTGGCGGATCTGCAACTCACACAACTGTTCGACAATATCTGCGGGGATCCCCGCCTGAGCGGGTTATGGGGGTTTTCCCTGTTGATCGAGTCGCCGCAGCAACGCCTGCTGTTCGACACCGGGAGTAACGGCAGGCTGTTGCTGAGAAACGCGGAATCACTGGGCAAGGATCTGCGCTGCCTGGATACCCTGTTTCTCTCCCACGCGCACTGGGACCATCTGGGGGGGCTGGACACGATTCTCGAGCTCAACCCGGACATCCGCCTGGTGGTTCCGGAGAGCCTGTCGCCGCGGATGCTGGCGGATCTGGAGGGGTTATGCGGCGAACTCCTGGTGGTTGGAGCAGAGCCCTGCGAATTCCTGCCCGGGATGCGCTCTACGGGCACCCTGCCCGGAGCCATGCCTGAGCAGGCGCTGGTGATACCCGCACCGGCTGGCTCGCTGGTGGTTACCGGGTGTGCTCATCCGGGCATAGAAAGCATCGCGCAGCGGGCGATCCAGCAGACCGGCGGACCCATTGCCCTGTTACTGGGAGGGTTTCACCTGTTCGATACGCACGGGACGGAGCTGGATGCCCGGCTGGAGCGGTTGCTGGCGCTCCAGGTCGAGTATGTTTTGCCCACCCATTGCACCGGCCAGGCCGCCGCGATGGGTTTCAAGCAACGCCTGGGCGAACGTTGTCTGGTGGGGGGGTGCGGCAGCAGTTTGTGTTTCAGCCGGCAGGGGAAACCCAGGTTGCTGCCGGGGGGTGAGGCTCAGGCGCTGTAGAGTTGGTCGGTTTTCGCCGACATGATGAAGTCGTTGCGGTGCAGGCCCTTGATCTTGTGCGACCACCAGGTCACCGTGGTCTGCCCCCACTCGGTCAGCAGGGACGGATGGTGTCCCTCTTCCTCGGCCAGCGCGCCGACCCGGTTGGTGAATGCCAGGGCCTCGACGAAATTATTAAACCTGAAGGCTTTTTCCAATTGCATGATCCCGTCACGCACCTCGATGTTCCAGTCCGGAATGGCCCGGATCAGTTCGGCCAGTTCCTCGTCGCTGACCTGGGGCGCGTCAGCGCGACAGGCTTCACACTTTTCTTGTGTCAGGGATGTCATGAAGAGGGTTCCTCTGCTCAATTATTGTGGATATGGTAATTTTGAGATTATGCTGTAAGACTCCTGGGTAAGCATACCGGGAATAAACGTGGGAAAGCGATAACCGCCGTGACAGGAAACGCTATAAAAACAGCGCTCATCGTGGATGATTCCAAGACCGCACGCCAGGTGCTGTCCACGAAACTGAAAAAATATGGAATTTCAGTCGAAACCCGTGAATCTGCAGCGGCTGCCATCGACTATCTGTACGATCATGCCCCGGATGCCATCTTCATGGATTACGAGATGCCCGGCATGGACGGCTTCCAGGCGCTCAAGGTCATCAAGTCCAATCCGAATACCGCAGTGATTCCGGTGATGATGTACACCTCCAAGGCCGGGGGACTCGCGGTCAGCCAGGCCCGGGCCCTGGGTGCGGTTGGCGTACTGCCCAAACAGCTCGAGTCGCAGAATCTGGAACAGATTCTCAGTACCCTTCACCTGATGCCGGAGCAGGAATCCCTGGTGCATGGCTACGAGCATAGCGACCTCGAGGGCTTGAAGCGGGCGTCCCGCCCGGACAATGTCCACCTGATTTCCGATCACGAACGCCATCAACCCCCACAGCCCGATCGGGTCAGCCTGCCGCTGGATGACTTTCAGGACAATCTCAAAGGGGGGGAGTCTCTAAAACGGTTTATTCGACGTGAGCAGGCTCAGGTCCAGGAGCGGCTGCAGGAGCACATTGACCGGCACTTCGATGAAGTCCGGGGCGAACTCTATGAACTCGAGTCTCTGCATGACGATCAGGGTGGTTCGCGTTTCAAGTCACTGCTCTTTGGGATGCTGGGTGCGGCTGTGTTGCTGGCGGTTGCGCTGCCACTCTATTTCAACTGGACTGACGGGGGGGCGGTGAAAGGGGCGCCGGGTTCGAACCGGGTCAGCAATGCCGAGCTGATGGACCTGCTGGCCGATCAGGGTGTACAGATCGAACAACTTGACCAGCAGTTGCGCCTCACTCAGAAGCCCGATCCCGCCACCGCGGGCGCCGGGTTGCCGATGAAACTGATCGAGTGGGCGGCGAACCAGGGGTCAGGTTTCGATTACTCCAGCAAACCGTTCAGCGATGAGCGGGCTTTGTGGCTTGCGGAACTTGTCAGTCAACTCAAGGAGGCGGGCTTTCGGGGTACCCTCGAGCTGCGTGCCAATCACGGCAACTTCTGTCTGCAGAAGAACGAGACCGGGGAACTCTCCGTGGCGCCTGCGCAGATGGAAATCGGGCAGTGTCTGTTCGCCAGTGATTTTCGCGGCACCAACGACTGGCTCAACGATCAGTCCGTTGCTTTTGCCAACTACATGAACGTGGAGGCCGAACGCAGCGGTGGTGAGATCGAAATTATCCTCTTCAGCAATGGTTTCAACGAACCGAAAATGCCCTATCCCGAACGCTACGAAGTGAAGACTGCGGGGGAATGGAACCGCATCGCGGCCCAGAACCAGCGCGTCCAGGTCAGTCTCTACGCCAACTGATATACCCTTTTGGTTATCGCCTCTGCCGGGCTTGCCTGTCCACCCGCTCAGCTTCGTACCAGGCGGAAATAGCAAAACGCCTGTCGTGCACCGCCCGGTGTCCGATGCACTTCTGCCTGCTCCTCCAGCAACTGCAGGCCTTCTCCGAGTTCCTTGAGCAGCTTGTCCGCGTCGTACTGAACAATATCCAGACCACTGCACTTTTGCGGTCCACCGATGGCGAAACTCGCGATGATCAGCTGCCCTCCGGGGGGCAGAGCCTGTTTCAGGGCAGCCAAGTAGCGTGCCCGGTCCGTGGCCTCTGTGAGAAAGTGAAAAACCGCCCGGTCGTGCCACAGGGCATATGGCCTCTCGGGGATGAAGTCCGTGATGTCCGCTTCGATCCAGTGAACCCGGCTTGCGGGGTTGCCGAGACGCGCCTGGGCATGAGCCAATGCGGTACTGGAGACGTCCAGCACCGACAGATCCTCATGTCCGGCCCGGATCAGGTGGTCGATCAAGCGCGAGGCGCCTCCGCCGATATCGATGACCGGGTCTGCCGGGTCCAGCTGGCAGGCCTCTATCAAAGCCAGAGATGCTTGCGGGTTCGTCTGGTACCAGCTGACCTCCTCGGGGGAACGGTGGAGATAGATCTCTTCCCAATGGCGTTTGCGCTCGAACATGATTGGATCGCTCACAAGTGGTGGCGGGTGCTTAATCTTACAGGATAGCGGGTCAGATGATGGGTTTGAATTGATGTGCGGATATGCCATATCCCCGCGGGGATCTCCCCGTGTTGCCTTTCGATCCTGTCGTGTGACATTGACGCTCTGTTGTATCACCCCCTATGCTCGGGGCATATAACCGGATGGGTATCCTGTACGGGCACTGATCCGGACGCACAGAACAAACCGCACAGGTGTTGGCGAAACCGATGAGATACAAATACTGGTTGCCGCTGCTGGTACTTTTACTGGTCGTCGGCGCTGTTGGCTGGAAGGTCTACGAACGCTTGCAGGGATCTGGCAGCGGGACGCTGAAAAAGACGGCGTCCCGGGCGATCCCGGTGGAGGTGACGGATATCCGTTTCGGAGACATCGAGCTGCGACGCAGTTTCTCCGGAACCCTGCAGGCCTTTTCGGAGTTCGTGGCGGCGCCCAAGGTGAGTGGCCGTATCGAGGAAATCGATGTGGACCTTGCGGATATCGTCATCCGGGGACAGGTCGTGGCGAGGCTGGATAACGACGAATACGTGCAGGCGGTGCGTCAGGCCGAGGCGGACCTGGCGGTGGCCAAGGCCAACCTGGCCGAGGCGGAGAGTCTGTTGAAGATCGCTGAGCGGGAGTTGCAACGTGTCGAACAGTTGCGCAACAAGGGGGTCAGCTCAGAGTCCCAGCGCGACACGGCGATGGCTGATCAACTGGCCAAGGCCGCCCATGTCGAGGTGACCCGCGCCCAGGTGATCCGGGCCCGGGCGGAGTTGGAAACCGCGCGGATCCGACTCGGTTACACCCAGGTGAAGGCGGACTGGGGCAGCGGTGGCGACCAGCGCGTGGTGGCGGAGCGTTTCGTCGATCAGGGTGAGACGGTGAGTGCCAATGCCCAACTGTTGCGCATCGTTGAGCTCGATCCGATGAAAGCGGTGTTCTTCGTCACGGAGCGAGACTATGCCCGGCTGCAGCCCGGGCAGCGCGCGAATCTCACCACTGATGCCTATCCGGGCGAGTCGTTCGGCGCCGAAATCCTGCGTATCTCCCCGGTGTTTCGGGAAAACACCCGCCAAGCCCGGGTTGAGTTGAAAGTGGAGAATCCGGATCTGAGACTCAAGCCCGGGCTGTTCGTGCGGGTTGATGTGGTGCTGGATCGCGCCGTGTCAGTGGCCTTGGTGCCTGAGCAGGCCCTGGCCCGGCGGGAAGGACAGGACGGGGTGTTCGTGGTTGACCCTGGCGGGGAGCGGGTAGTCTGGCGACCGGTGAATATCGGTATCCGTCACGCCTCTCAGGTGGCGATAGCCGGTGAGGGGCTGCAGGGGCGCGTGGTGGTGCTCGGACAGCAGTTGCTGGCGGATGGCTCGATGATTCGCGTCGCCACTGATGCGCGGACCCGCCAGCCATGAATCTCGCCCGCGCCAGCGTGCGCCGTCCCATCTTCACCAGCATGCTGACCCTGATGGTGGTCGTGCTCGGGCTGGTTTCCCTGAGTCGTCTGCAGATCGATCTGCTGCCGAACGTGGAACTGCCTACCCTGACCGTGCGTACCCAGTACGAGGGGGCCGACCCCATCGTCATGGAGCGGCTGGTGACCCAGATCGTCGAGGAGATTGTCGGCACCGTACCGGGCGTGGAGGAGCTGACCTCCACCTCCTACGAAGGCAACAGCAGTGTCAAGGTGAAGTTCGGCTGGGGTACCCCGATCGACGCGGCGGCGGTGGATGTGCGCGCCACCCTGGAGGACGAAATCAGCGAGCTGCCCGACGACATTGTCGGGCCCCGGGTCAGCAAGTTCGATGTGGACACCTACCCGGTGGTGATACTGGGTATTTCCAGCAAGCTCGATCCGGTGGAGCTGACCCAGATTGTCGAGGACCAGGTGCGTTACCGCTTCTCGAGGGTGCCCGGGGTGGCCCAGGTGGACCCCTGGGGCGGTTTCACCCGGGAGGTGCGGGTGGAACTCGATCCCGCCAGGCTGAATGCCCTGGGACTTCCGCTGGCGGACATCCTCGATGCCATCGGGGACGCCAATCTGGATCTGCCGGCGGGTAAGATCGAGCGGGGTCCCTATGAGGTCACGCTGCGTGCCCCGGCAGAGTTCACCAGCCTGGATCAGATTCGCGGCACTGTGATCGCTCGCCAGCAGGGATCCGTGGTGACCCTGGGGCAGATCGCCCAGGTCAGGGACACCTATGAAAAGCTGACCCGTATCATCCGGGTCAATGGCGATCAGGGATTGCGGGTAGCGATCCGCAAGCAGCCCGAGGCCAACACCGTGGAGGTGGCGCGGGCGGTGCTCGAAGAGGTGGCGAAGGTGAATCATTCCTTCCCGCAGATCCACATCACCCCGGTCATCAACCAGGGCAACTTCATCGAGCGGGCGATCAGCAATGTGGCCCGTTCGGTGCTTTACGGTGGTGCCCTGGCGGTGCTGGTGCTGCTGTTCTTCCTGCGCAATCTGCGCAGCACCCTGGTCATCTCCCTGGCGATACCGATCTCCGTGGTCGCCACTTTTGGCCTGCTGTATTTTTCGGGATTCACGCTCAACCTGATGACCCTGGGGGGATTGGCCCTGGGGGTCGGGATGATGGTGGACAGTTCAGTGGTGGTGCTGGAAAACATTTTCCGCCGCCGGCAGGAGGTTCGGGAGTCAGCGGCAGAGGCATCGGTTCACGGAACCGGCGAAGTGGCCTCGGCGGTGATTGCGGGTACCCTCACCACCCTGGTGATCTTTCTGCCCTTGATCTTCGTCCAGGGGGTCTCCGGAGTGCTGTTCAAGGAACTGGCTTACGTGATCATGTTTTCCATGTTCTGCGCGCTCCTGGTATCGCTGAGCCTGGTGCCGATGTTGGGTTCGCGCCTGCTCAGGTCGGCGGGTGCTGAGGGCCGGGGGGCTTCCGGTAAACTGGCGCGCGCCGCCGCAGGGCTGTTTACAGGTCTGGAAAACGCCTACCTGGGTCTGCTTCAAAGCGTACTGCGCCATAAGTTCACGACCATTGGTGCGGCAGTCTCCCTGTTCGTTGCCAGTTTGCTCCTGACCCCCTATATCGGCACCGAGTTCATTCCTCCCAGCGATGAGGGGGAGGTGCGGGTCAGCGGTGAGATGGAAGTGGGCACCCGGCTGGAACTTATCGATCGGCAGACCCGGTTACTGGAGGCTTTGGTCTACGCAGCCGTGCCGGAGACCCGCTCTTCGGTGGTCAGTGTCACCACTTCCGGCACCCGTGGCAGTTCCAAGGCCAAGGGTGAGATACGTCTGAATCTGGGCCCGGCCAGGGAACGCTCGCGCTCCAATCAGGCGATTGCCGAGGATCTGCGCAAGCGGCTTGCGGACGGGATCCCGGGTATGAAGATCCGCGTGCGGGCGCCCCAGGGGCAGTTTCTCCTCGAGCGGATACTCGACACGGTTGATGGGGTGACCGTGGAAGTGAGGGGATATGATCTCGAGACCCTGAGTTTGCTGGCGAAACAGGTTTCCGCTGCGATTGGGGATGTGGTGGGCGTCAGCGATGTGGAATTGAGTCGGGAGACCGGAATTCCCCAGCAGGAGATCCATGTGGACCGGCGCAAGGTCAGCGACCTGGGGCTGAGTGTGCGGGATGTGACCGAGGTGATCGAGACCGCGGTGGCCGGTTCCAAGGCGGGGGAGTATCGGGTGGCGGGTAACTCCTACCGCATTCTGCTGCAACTCGAAGCCGCGGAGAAACGCTCCATCGATGAGATCCTGGACCTTACCCTGAGAACCCCGGGAGGCGAACAGGTGGCTTTGCGTAACCTGGTGGAAACCCGCTCCGGGGAGGGGCCGGTCACCATTGAGCGCAAGGATCAGCAGCGTCTGGTCAGCGTCACCGCCAACGTGGCGGAACGTGACCTGGGGTCGGTGGCGGCGGACATCCAGACGCGGATCGAGTCGATCCCCCGACCTGTGGGTTACGACCTCATCATCTCCGGCAATTACGAGGAGCAGCAGAAGTCCTTTGACGAACTGGTGGTATCCCTGTTACTGGCCCTGCTGCTGGTCTATATGGTGCTCGCCTCGCAGTATGAATCTTTCGGTGATCCCCTGGTGGTGATGCTTTCGGTGCCGCTGGCCGCCATTGGTGTGGTGCTGACCCTGTTTCTCACCGATACCACCCTCAATCTGCAGTCGGCGATCGGCTGCATCATGCTGGGGGGGATCGTGGTGAACAATGCGATTCTGCTGGTTGACCAGGCCGGTCGTTTACGCCGGGAGGGTATGGCCACCGAACAGGCTCTGGTGGAGGCCGGTCGTAGGCGTCTGCGCCCGGTACTGATGACCACTCTGACCACTATCCTGGCGCTGTTGCCATTGGCCCTGGGGGTGGGTGAGGGTGCCGATGCCCAGGCGCCCCTGGCCCGTGCGGTGGTGGGTGGGCTGACGGTATCGACCCTGATCACCCTGGCGCTGATTCCAGCGGTGTACGCGCTGTTTCATCGGCGAGGGGCGCGGGTCTGATCGATTCCCGTGTTGCGATCTACCACTGCCGGGATTGTTCGTGTACTTTCAACTAACTGAAATTTCATATAAATATGGGATAAATCTGGGCTCTGGAATATTTCCCTACTAATTTGGTCTGTAATTGTCCCGGGTCTGTTGCTAAAAGATGGAAGAAAGCGTGCAAAAACTTCACGGGAGAAACTCATGCCAGAAACCGTACTGGTCGTCCGACACCTGTCGGGGAGTGCCCTGTTGTTGCTGGGCTTCTTACTGCTGATGATCAATCATCTCACGGTGATTGCGGGGGATCCCTGGCTGATACCCGAGTTCCTGAAACTGCAGTGACCCAGCCAGTTACACCTGGCCAGCGAATCTGTCGACTTCAGCCGAAGCGTGCCTGCAGCCATCAAGGCGACAGATTGGCTGGCCGGGTTAGTAGTTAGCTGGATATCTCAGCAGGGGATAAAGCAGTCCCTGCCCCGGCTCTTGGCTTCGTTGCGGCGACCCTCGATCAGCGCGATCAGGTTGGGTAGGTCATCCAGCGTATCGCTGGCGCGTTCACACAAGCCGATGCTTGCGGTCACCGGGCGCCCGTCGGGCAGGTTGCCGAGTCCCTCATCATGTATTCTCTGGGCAATGATGCGTCCGCCTTCGCAGTCGGTGCCCGGCAGAATCAGCATAAAGACCTTTTCACTCCAGTGAACCAGCATATCGTTACGGCGTAACTCGGCGACGAGAATCTCAGCGGCTTCCTGTATGACATGGCTATAGGTCTCGTAATCGTACTGGCTGATCATTGCCTGGGTGTTATCGAGGTCTATGAGGGCCACACTGAGATGTTCGTTGTGCAGCTTCGCCTGCTGTAATGCCTTAGCAAGACTGATATTGCCGGATTTGCGTGTTTGGGCTCCGGTGATGGGATCGTAATCCGGTCGCGTCACCAATGCGATCATGTGTTGCAGCTGTAACGAGGAAGCAAACAGCACCATGCTGAAAATCAGCATCAATAGCCATAAGGTGGGGAACAGATTTGCAAATGGCAGGGTGGAGAGAAAACTCAAACTCGTCATGGGTATCAGGGTCAGGGGCAGCGCCAGGGCGGCACATTCCATGAGACTCAGGGGGAACAGGCCGAGTAAACCCAGTGCGATATAGGGCAGCAGGCTGTAAAGCTGGACCACCGGTAAGAGCGATTCGGATCCGGCGCTGCTGAGGATCTGGGTTGCTGCAAAGAAGGTCAATGGCAGATTGAGCAGCAATCCGGCCAGCACAAACAGGCTGCTGTTCAAGCGGGCCTGCTTCGCTGTGTAACGCGCCAGGTAGATGAAATGCAGGGTCGAAACCAGGCGTATGACTAGAATCGGCCAGAACTGATCGGCGGGTAACAACCAGTAGTCGACTACCAGCCATAAGGGAACCAGCACGGCAAACACCGATGCGAGGAAGCGGATGCGTTCCAGCAACAGTTCAGCGCGATGCCTGCGCATGTATGCCGGGTGTTCATCGGCAGACAGGAGATCATTCAGGTCCTGGATTGATGAGACACCGGAATTTCTTCCGAGGTGTGCCAGGTAGGCGTTGATAAATGACATATGGCTTTACCGTGCGGGGTGCTATGAGCCCCGTTGAGTGAACGTACAATCATCTCAATGTCTCAACAGCGACAGCTAATGCTGTTCATGCAAGCATACCAACTGGGTTGGCGGAGGCAACTGTCCGGGCAATATAGTGGCCCTGGGTACGTTGGGCGTCGATTAAGATCATTGAGCGTGCATGGGACCAAACCGCGAGCCGTATCATGCATCGGTTGCCTGTCCGATAAGGATGAAGCGGCCTGCAGCGTCGAGATTGGCAGGCAACGATAAGTCCTCTATATTTAGGTGTAGCCCGATTGAAGCGCATCTTTGTTCCTGATGATCAGAAATGGGCCGTCAGTAGGTGGCGAACATCAATGTCCATGCTCTGGCCTGATTGGATTCCTGCCCGTTGGCGCGGATCGTTTCGCAGTCTGAACATCATCTCAGGTGCGTTCATCCACATATAATTTTGAAAAGCAGAAAAAACGTATGATCGGAGAACACTTTCTCGACCGGCTGGATCTCTGGCTGTTATTTTTTTTACTGGTGATCGTGCTCTTCTTAACTGCGGAGTTGGGCTACTACCTGGGTCGGCGCAGGTTGCAGCAAGGCCAGAAGAATATCTTTGATAAGGAAGAAAAGCAGGCGGGGTCCATGATGGGTGCAACTCTGGGATTGTTGGCTTTCATGCTGGCATTCACCTACGGGGCTGCAAATTCCATCCATGCCGACCGAAAGGCCCTGGTGCTCGAGGAATCCAATGCGATAGGAACGGCATGGCTTCGATCCCAGCTTCTGCCGCAGCAGGCTGCCGCTGAAGTCAGTGATCTTCTCAAAGATTATGTCGATACTCGCATCACAGGTGCATTGACCGACGATGCGGATGAATTGTCCCGCGCCATCTTACATTCCGAGGAAATTCTCGATGAATTGTGGGCCATCTCTGTGATACAGGTTGGGGCGTCAGGCGGCCAGCCTTCGTTGGCGCTCTATCTGGCTTCGATCAATGACGTGATCGATATGCATTCGAAAAGGATTCATGTCGCGTTTCAACGCATTCCTTCGATTATCATGGGTACCCTGCTGTTCATCTCGCTTGTGACCCTTTCCATGATGGGGTATCAGTCGGGGTTGAATGGCGTCAGAACTTTGTTGCCCCGCATTGGCCTGATTTTGGCCTTTTCAGCGGTGATGCTGTTGATTACGGACCTGGACCGTCCAGGCAGGGGATTGATATCCGTTAGCCAGCAAACAATGATTGATTTGCAGAACAGCATGGTGCGTCATAAAGAACAACCATGACGAGTTGAGCGGCTGGGTATTGTGAAAATTTTATCTGCCTGTGTGTCCGTATAGGCGGTTTCTATGCGCAGGTTGTGTAAATCGATTCCTACTCCCTGAATGACGCGGAAATCGGAGTTTTAGCTGCCCCGGGTCAAACCATATTGATTTGAATTATTGTACGATGCAGGTAGAGATGTGCAGGGTACGAAGTGCTGCCTATCGCTCGATATCGGTCTGAATACCCTGGAATGGAGGATTCGACCGTTGTGGATACTCATACCTTTCTACTGCATCTTTTGCTGATACTCGTATTCTCCCGGTTGCTGGCGGAATGCGCGGTCTATTTCAAAGCACCTGCCGTAATCGGTGAGTTGATCGCCGGAGTGTTGCTGGGTTCTTCCGTGTTGGGTTGGATCGAACCGACCCAAACCATCCAGTTGTTGGCCGAAGTGGGCATTATCCTGTTGCTGTTCAAAGTCGGCATCGAGACCGATATCCGACGTCTGATCAACGCGGGTGGCCAATCGCTGCTGGTTGCGATCGGTGGCTTTCTGGCGCCTTTGGTCAGTGGCTTTGCACTTTCATACTGGGTATTCGGCTTGTCTGCGCTGGTCTCGCTGTTTGTGGGTGGCACCCTGACCGCCACCAGCATCGGTATCACCATTCGTGTGTTGGCGGACCTGGGTCGGCAGCATGAACGTGAGGGTGAAATCGTACTCGGCGCTGCGGTTCTGGATGACGTGATGGGTGTCATACTGCTGGCGATTCTTTACGATTTTTCGATCAGTGGTGGCGTGAGTCTGCCGAATCTGAGCAAGGTTCTGACGTTCATTTTATTGTTTTTCCTGTTGGCGCCGATTGCCGCCAAGCTGATCTCGCTTCTGATTCGTCGAATTGATAAATATTCCGATATGCCGGGATTGATTCCCATCATGATCATCTCCCTGGTGCTTTTCTTTGCCTGGCTTGCGCACGCGGTGGGTGCTCCCGAGTTACTGGGTGGGTTTGCGGCCGGGTTGGCGTTGTCGCGGCGTTTCTTTCTACCGTTCGGCGTTTCTTTGAACACGGATCGAAAATTCGCGGGTAGAATTGAAGTGCAGATGAACCCCATCGTTTACATTTTCAGTCCGATATTTTTCGTTACAGTCGGGCTCTCATTGGATTTGCGTGATATAGACTGGACATCGCATTTCATATGGAGCTTTGCGGGTGTTTTCTTTGTGTTCTCAGTCGCCGGAAAATTTGCCGGCGCGATGTTGATACATGCATCACCACTTCAAAAAGTGGCGGTGGGCCTGGCCATGGTGCCTCGTGGCGAGGTCGGTTTGATCTTCGCGGAACTGGGGCGCTCCACGGGGATTTTCAACATGGAGGTGTATGCCGGGATGGTGATCGTTATCGCCCTGACGACACTGTTGACGCCTTTCGCCTTGAAGGCGTTCTATGCGCGCTACGCCGATAAGCTGGATGCGCCTGCCGGGCCAGGCCTGGCCGGTAAATTAGTCCATCACTAGGGCCTGTTAGCACTGATCCAATAGCCCCTGTTGCGCCCCGAAGGGCTGGAGCTGTAATGACGCCCAGCGGCGTTATCATTCACTCATGTGACCGGGCTGCACTACGCTCATACTGCCTTGCTGGGCGTCAATACAGCTCCAGGAGGGACTATCGGATCAGTGTTAACAGGCCCTAGTATGACTCTCTCGCCGGAAGATCCGATGAGTAGAGGACCTCATTGTGCAGATAGTGGACGCTATCTCCGAGTATCACGGAGCGGTCACTCCATATTCCTGTCGAATAGCTGCTGTCCGCGTTTTGACTCACTACGAATTGATCCGCGAGTTCCACGCCTGGGGTGTCGCCCAATCGCACATCAAAGGTGTAGAGACCGGTATGCGTCCATCGCCACGCTACAGAGGGTCCGGGATTATAGTAATCGGGAGGATCATCGTATAAGTCCACCGGGATGGAGAAACGCATCGGCAATGTGTCGGTGTGGGGCAGGGAGGCAAATCCGTGGGGCTGACTCAGGATGGTTGAGGTGGTGCCTCTGTGGCCCAGCACAATGGAATTCACTTCTGTAGGCATGCTTGGGTCAGAGATGTCGAACAGGGAAATCTTCAATCCCTGATACCAGGCAAAACCCAGTCCATCCCTGTCGTTCGAATAGTCAGCATCAACAGCCTCTTTGCCAATGCCAAGCAAATAGTTCTCCCCCACAGGATGCAGATACTCAGAGTATCCCGAAACCTCCAGTTCGCCCAATGCCACGGGATTCTCAGGATCGGTGAGGTCCAGCACATACAGGGGGTCGGTCTTCTTGAAGGTGATCAGGTATCCCCGGTTACCCAGGAAACGGCTGGCATACAGTGCTTCACCGGGCCGTCCAAGGTCATCGAGCCTGCCAGCCACTTCCAGTCGACCTCCCTCCGTGGTCTCGCGTAACAGGGTTACACTGGTAGAACTGCTCTCGGAGCCCAGATAGCCAATAGACGTCGCAATCCGGAATACACCCTGGTACTCGCCCATGCGGTAAGGTTTGTAGTCGGGATTGTAACCAAGACTGCCGACCACCTGAGCGGAGCCGCGATACTCGGCGGCCATGCCACCTTCGGAACCACTGGGCAATGCCAGTTTATGGACCTCGCTGATCGGAGCGTAATCACCGTTATCCAGAAGAGCTGTTCCAGCAGCCTCGGCAATTAGATAGATAGCGTCCTGAGAGGCATAGAGTACTTCCGACGATCCTATGAAGCAGCTACTCTGGAAGTTGTCAGGATCCGCCAGCGAGAGTGTGATGATGCTGATGATGGTCGGGTCAGGCATACTGGCGGTGGCGCTTGGAGCAAGATAGCAACGTTCGGTGTCGATAAGCGGCTGCGCTTGGTCAGCCGTGGTTGCTCTCGGGGTCATTTGAGATAAAGTGCTGTTTTCCAGCAGACTGCGGTTGGCGTCAAACTCGGTCGCCTGATTGGCGTATGGGTCCAGTTCATCGACTGTCGGAGTATAGCGGGTGACCAGATAGAGCCTGTCATCGATCATGCGACTGGAGATCATGACGCCATCGAAACGCAGGCTGCGTTCATGGACGGGATGGCCTGCTGAGTCCAGGTTGAAAAGATTCACCTCGGTGTCACTGCTCGACCAGAATCTGGGTTCATCCCAGATCGGTATCATCGAAAAACCAAAGTCGACATAGTTGTTATCTGCGCCACCCCCGACAGTCACGAGCAGATCGGATTGTCCTTCACCACGCTGTTTGGAGAGATAGATGCCTTCAGCGGATCGTTCACCCGGTATCGGAGTCTCACTCAATAAATGGTTCGAGGCGGGTGTCGCCTCTATGCCGTAAGTGAAGAGGCAACTGTTGTAATTGGAATGGATCTGTGAGCGACAACGACCCCTCTGATACAGATACTGGCCATCGGTTTTGATCAGATCTGCTTCATCGACCCCCTGTTCCTGAATATTGGTCAGTGATATTGGGCCGCTGCTTATGGGCGCAGGACTGAAATCATCAGTATTGAGGCCGGGCAGTTCTCGATCCGTGGCATAGGCCGCGACCATCGCATCGATCAGATAGCTTTCCAGCATGACATTGTGACGAAACCGATGCAGACTGGGATTGTCGGTGTCGAAAACAATGAATGTCAGAGGATCCCGATTATAGATGATGGCGCCATCTTCTGCTTCATAGCCACCGTAGACGGCAAATTCGCCCGCTGGAAGCGGTGCGCCGTTATGCACGTTGATGACTTCGCTCGAGGCCAGGACTCTGCGGGTGAATGGCACCAGTTCATCCACCCGCCCATTCCAGTCACGCCAGCGTCCCTGCGTATCCCGCATGAACCAGTTATCCTGAGCACGGGCGACCAGATAGAGATTGCGTTCAGCGCCAGCTGAAGCGGCATCCACTTCTATGGTCAGCTCCACAGCTATCGCATCCTGCGTGTTGAACAACACGCTGTGTTGGGTTGTCTGCGTGGTCGAGAGAGACCAGGACATGGTGGCGTTTGCGGGTTCGCCGGAGGTTGTCACTGAAGTTTGATGGGTGTGACTGGCGGCAGCGGTGAAAGCGCTGAGAGTTAACAAGATCCCTGATAACAGCATGCATAATGCTGAACTGTGCGACTTTTCCATGATCGATCCTTCGAAACTTTTGTCAGGGCAAAGATCATAACCCTGTAAATCACGGAATGCCAGAATCTGCGGGACGTGGCAACGGCGAAGCTGATCGCAAAATTCCGCTGACCGCCAGGTTGATCATACAAACCGCCGGCAGATCCCCATCGATCTTGAGTGAAACTGCCTGGGGCAGGCCCGACACCTGGCTTTTTGGTGCGTGCGTAGAGGCTGCGGGCAGGCTTGGCTGTTCAGGGTTTGAAGAGCGATTCACTACCGATGGGCGCGGAACGCCAATACTGGGGAGGCGCCTTGATTTGAGCGCCAAGCTCGGCGGCGGCATGCCAGGGCCAGCGAGGGTTGTAGAGCATGCCCCGGGCCAGTGCTACCAGGTCAGCATGGCCGTCCGAGATGATCGCTTCCGCCTGGCGTGGTTCTGTGATCAGACCTACGGCTATGGTCGGCAGGCCGCTCTCTCGGCGGATACGCTCGGCGAAGGGTACCTGGAACCCCGGTGATGCAGGAATCTGTTGCAGAGGGGAGAGACCGCCGCTTGAGACATGTATGAAATCACAGCCCCGTTGTTTGAGGGCATCCGCCAATGCCAGGCTTTGTTCGATATCCCAACCCCCATCGACCCAGTCGCTGGCGGAAATTCTCACGCCCACGCTGATCTCTCCTGGGATCGCCTGGCGCACGGCTTCGAACACCTCCAGAGGATAACGCATGCGGTTCTCGAGTGAGCCGCCATAAAGGTCCGTCCGCCTGTTTGAAAGCGGCGAAAGAAACTGGTGCAGCAGATAGCCGTGCGCCGCGTGCAGTTCAATCAATCCGATGCCGAGACGCTGAACACGCAATGCCGAGTCCACGAACGCCTGGCGGATATGCTTCAGACCTGTTGCATCCAGTTGCGTGGGAGCGCGCTGCTGTTCGGACCAGGGTAACGCAGAAGGCGCCAGGTTCTGCCAGCCGCCGTCTTCCAATGAGAGCTGTGCACCGCCGACCCAGGGTACTGCACAGGATCCTTTGCGGCCTGCGTGGGCGAGTTGAATACCGAGGGGCATCTCCGACCAGGCGCGCACACTTTCGATAACCCGTCTCAGGGCCGCTTCGGTGGTATCGGACCAGAGCCCCAGGTCACGGGGGGAAATGCGTCCCTCCGGGCTGACCGCGGTGGCCTCGAGAATCAGCAGTCCGGCGCCGGACTGAGCGAGTTGGCCGAGATGCATCAGGTGCCAGTCACTCGCCTCGCCCTGTTGTGCCGAATACTGGCACATGGGTGCGATCACGATGCGGTTGTCCAGTGTCTGCCGGCCCAGTGTATAGGGTGTGAACAGTGGGCTCATGGGGCGTTCTCCAGGATCTGTCGGGATGCTTGGACCAAGGGGGGTGACTCACGCCGACTGCGCGATTGCCAGCAGCAGCTCGCTGAACCGGTCGCTGGCTTCGAAGGATGAGGTCTCTGACATGGTGTGGTACCCGGTCGTGGGTATCTGCAGTGTGGTGCCTTGAACGAAACCGTTGGAGGCGGCGGCGATACGGCCGAGTTCAGTGCTGCCGAGCGATTGCGGCTCATTACCTGCCGCGACCGCCTGGCGGTTGAGATCATCAATGTAGGTGTCCTTGAAGCTGTGGCTGATATTGTGCTCGAGACACAGCTGTTCCAGATGCCTGGTGGTTTCCCGGTGGAAGTCTGCGTTTGCATCCCGGTGGCGCAATACCACCTGTTGCCGGTCGGCGCTGGAGCGGTCGGGAAAGGGGCTGGTATCTACCACGATGAGTCGTTCAGTGGCCCCGTTGAAGCGACGGAACCACTCCAGCAGGTAGCGCCAGCTGGAGCCGGACTCCTCCTGGGCGGTGAAGAAGGCCGTGCCCTGAAAGCCCAATGCGAACAGGTGTACCAGGTGAGCGGCTGTCAGAACATTGTCGAGTTGCGCACTCAACAGGCCATTCTGTGCGCTCAGCCGGTCGGTGAAGGCGACCGGCGTGCCGGCCACCAGGTGTTCCAGGCCGGAAACCTCGAAGATCAGGTTGTTACGAAACTCACACACATAGGCTCCGGTGATCAAACCGTTTCCACGGTAGGCGCCGGACCAGGGTTCGTAGGCCGTCACCGGGATGGACTGGAAACGGTCGACGATCTTCTTCATGAGTTTCTCGGACACGGAATTGCCTAGCAGATCAGAGCGGTGTCCGGTGACGAAGGCGGCGTACTGGAACTCGTTGGGGCCGGTGCAGATCAGACCGTGGCGATCGATATGCGCGGAAAACATGGCGGAGTCCGGGTGCTCGCCCTGGGCCACCAGCAGTCCTTCGTACCAGGTGACGTGAGCGCCGCGCTCCTCGAGTTCGCGCTGCAGAACCCGGAAGAAAGCGTGTTCTGCGCCAACCACGCTGGGCTGACGGATCAGTGCCTTGAGAAGGTCTATGAAGGCATCACGCTGTTGCATGAGTGGTACCTTGAGCGGTTTGAGGATCAGGATTCGACTGTAACCAGAGCGCAGGCATTTGGCTAGCGCGCGAGGCCCCGATTCGCGCGACCTGTCAGGGAATATTGGCACAATCGTACCAGGGTTGCATCGAAGGGGTGCTTGGCGGCAAGGACTGCTACACTGGCAACAAGCCAAACGCTGACCCATCCCGTTCTCAACGGATGCAGGAATTGATATGACTCATCGCTACTTTCTGATCACGTGCCTGCTGTTGGTTGGATCTGTCCAGGCAGGCCAGTACACGAGTATCCCACTGACAGACAATGGTTCTGTGTCCGCCTACATCGACGTGCCTGCCGGGGTTAACTGCCCGGTTAGCATTCCGGACACGCCGACAGCGTTTTGTCAGGGATCCCAGGGGGTCGTCTATCACATGACCTCGTCAGGGGTTCAGCAGGGCTACCTGGATCCGGATCAGTTGTACAACAGCCTGATCCAACAGGCATTGAATACCTACCCGGTCGAAATCATAAATCAATACCGTCTGCCAGAGGTGAGTAACGTCAGGCTGCAGCGGGATGCTCCGCTACTTTATTTGCGAGGTGCGCAGGTCTACACCTATGGTTTCGAAATGCTGGATCCTGAAAAGCGCGAAACCAGTGTCTCGGCGATCGTCATTGTGCATGTTCCGAACAACAGGGCGCCGATCACCCTGGTGGATGGTTTTGGTATCTCTGCACCCAGTGGCCTGGTTGAGGATCCGGGAGTCATGCGCCAGGAACTGATACGTTTCATCAACTCCTATCAATATGACTCCCAGTGGGTGCAGTATGCGAATGCCCAGACGATCAATTTCGAATCCAATCTGAGTGCCCGGGAAAATGCCTTTTACAGCACCCAGCAGCAGATCCATCAGAACAACATGGATGCGCTAGACAGGAGTCATCAATCGTTCATGGACAGGAGTGCCGCCTCCGACAGGAGTCATCAGTCCTTTATGGACAGGAGTGCCGCCACTGACAGGATGCAATCGCAAACCATCGATTCCATTCATGAGCGGCAGCAATTGTTCAATCCCGATACGGGCGAGCGCTACGAAGCGGATGGTTATTACGATTACAACTACGTGAATCCGAATGATCCTTCCATGTTAGTACGCAGTAATGACCCCCTGTATGACCCGAATATCAATAATCAGCAGGGTGAATACTACGAACAACTTGAGACCTATCCCCAATCATCCTGGTAGCCATCCGAGGGTCGGGTTGGCGATGACTTACCCGACCTGGAGTGGGTGTATTGATTTGGCTGGTAACGATAAGCCTAGCCGTCAATCGGGTCAGTCAAGCATAAACTGACATTGCGTATGCTTGGATGAAGCGCGTCGGGTTACGTTCAGCTAACCCGACCTGGCCGAAGATGGGGCGTTTTCAGAGGCAAGTTTTACAGGTTGGCGGAAATGGAGTGACAGATTGCAATGTTCATGCGTGGCCGGCTTTCCTATCTTCGCGATAAACTGGATACCAGCATCTGGTTGATTCCTCTTGGGCTGAGCGGACTGGGCGCCCTGCTTGCCCTGGCCATGCTGTGGTTTGACCGTCAGTTGAACGCAGCGTTTCCTGTCATCGGTTCGCTGGGTAATGATCTGGAGTCGGTCAGGCAGACGCTGGCGGTGATTGGAGCCTCGATCATCAGTGTTGGCGGTGTGGCCTTTTCGGTGACGATGGTGGCACTGACCCTCACCTCAGGGCAGTACGGCCCGAAGATTCTGCGAAACTTCCTGGAAAACAAAACCAGCAAGGTTTCGCTCGGCCTGTTTCTCGCGACCTATGTCTATTCGCTGATCGTGTTAACCGGATTACGCGCCGGCGATCAGTTGCAGGTAACCTTGGTCGTTGCTTTGGGGTTGGCTTTTCTTGCCCTGATCGGGTTTATCCGGTTCATTCATCAAACCGCCACCGAACTTCAGGCGGATGCCATCATCCATCGTCTGGGAACACATCTGGACGAGGGTTTGAGTGGCATGGTGCAGGAGAGTTCTGAAGTGTCGAGATCCCGATCAACATTGGAATGGCGGCGCATGGCAAGGGGTTGTGAACAGGTCTCCGTTGCATCGAACCGGCAGGGTTATGTTCAGTCGGTGAACTACACGGCGCTATGCGAGTGGTGTCGTGAGAATGACTGCTTGTTGCAGGTGCGTGTGCGCGCCGGGGATTTCATACTCAGACGGCTGACCCTGTTCAAGGTCTTCTATCGGGTGGGCCAGTGTCCTGACGATGCTGCAGTGGATGAATTGAACGCCCACGTTTTCACGGGGCCGATGCGCACCCCCGTGCAGGATCCCGAGTACCCGATCACGCAGATCAACCAACTGGCGGCTCGCGCCCTTTCTCCGGGTATCAACGATCCCGGGACTGCGATCACCTGTGTCGACTGGTTTACCCTGGCGCTGGGTCATATCGTGGACAGCGACCTGCCGGGGTGTGTGATCCTGGATCAGGACAAGAGGCCAAGGATGATCACCCGGGTGACTCAATTCAAGGGCGTGATGGATGCGATTTTCGTCCCTTTGCGCCGACACGCGGAAAATGAATTGTCCGTTGTGGTAGCGGTGATGAAGTCCCTTGGCAGCCTGTCGGAACTGACATTGCGATCCGATCGGCTCGAGGTGATCACGCTACACGCGGATCTCGTCTGGAAGGCAATCGGGGAGCGGGGGATGCCTGGCTATGACAGGCAGTCTGTGAAAACGCAGTTTATGCGGCTGCGCAGAAATCAGGTGAGTGGCGCGCAATCGGCTGCTACGTGAGTCAGAAATTATTTCCCATGAGGCGATAGTACTCTTCATTCAAAGCGCGTGTTTCCTTCAGTGCATCTTCGGTCAGCCTGTAGTAGGTGTTGATTTTCACGAGATCGAACAACCGGCGCAGGCGCTTCGAAGGTTCCTGTGTGATGAAACGACTTTCGATTGCGACGATGCTGTCTTGCGGAAAATCGCGACGAAATCCTATCGCCTGATAAATCAGGGGCTCGGACCGGGAAACAATCCTGAGTTGCTTGTCGATCTGTGGGTTGAGCTCGATGGCCAGTGTCAGACCGTATTCAGGCACCAGCGCCATATCCACCTTACCGAAGAACAGGTCGATGATCGTCGAGTTGATGTTTCTCATCGTCAAGGTCTCCTGGAAAAACTCATCAGTCACCGGGAGACCTGAGTGCAGCAGCAGGACATCGAGGTAGCGCTTGCCGATCATGTGCCCCATGCATGTCGATAGCTTGCCATTGCGGTAGTCGGGGAGAGTCTGACGTGGGTCATTCGCCCGAGCCAGCAGCACAAAACGCTGTTTCAACGAATCGCCGAACTGCACCACATAGCGGGCCGATGGGTGAATGATGTCTTCCAATTCGAGAATCCTGGTGCTGTCAATGAAGATGGCCTGAATCTCGCCCGCCCTGAATTTTTGTTCAAGTTCAGTGTTGCTCTCGTATAACTTAACTTCAATCGGTTGGTTCAGATCCTTCAGCATTTCGTTGTAGAGGAAAGAGAATATGATTTCGACCTCAACTTCATTGGCTTCGAAGGACGATTCCACACTGGCCCCGATACTGATGGGTTGCAATGCGCTGGGTGAAGTTTCTGGCCACGCGGGACTGGGATGGAGGAACATCAGCGCCATGCTGATGAACAGTGAGACGATGCGACGGGTCATCGGGCTTTGCCAACTGCTGTTTCACGAAATCCATGTGAAGAATAAAAAATCATCGTGGCCATTCTCAGGCAACCCTTCACCTGGCCAGTTTGATCTGGAAATGTGAATAAGTGAAAGCCTATAGAATATTATCGTCTATTTATGAAGAAAGTGAACAAAAAGTGATGAATCTCCTGATTCGCCGGTCTGTTTGCGAATGGGTGTGAGTGAGAGACTGTATTGTTCGTATTAACAGTCGCTTGCAGAGGTCTGATGGATGCGCTCAAGGTCTCGGCTGGTGGTTGAATCTGAAGCAAATTCTTAAGCGGGATTAAATAATCAAGTCGCCAGGATTAGCATTCCTGACAGTCATTGATCATCTCAGTCAGGGACGGCGCACTGTCCAAATACCCTCTGCGCTTCTGCGCATGCAGATGCTCTTGTCAGCGACACAAAAGTAAGTTTGTAAAATAATATGGATTGACGGGATTATTTCCGTCCAGCAGGATCAGGGTTTTTGCTGCTGTTCCAATAATTGATAATATTTTTCATTCAGGGCGCGTGTTTCTTTCAGCACGTCCTCGGTGAGACGGTAGAATGTGCTGATATTGGCAATACTGAATACCTTCTTCAGCCTTTTCGTAGGTTCTTTGTTCAAAAGGCGTGTTTCAATAGGATCGATAACCTTCTCGGACAGGTCGTATCTGAAGCCTACCGCCTGGTAGATGAGTGGCTCGGATGAAGACATGATTTTCAGCTCTTCATCGATTTGTGGATTCAATTCGCGTGCCAGCGCCATGCCATATTCGGGCAGCAATGCCATGTCGACTCTTCCAAAATAGAGGTCGACAATCGTCGCATTGACATCCTGTTTTACACTGATCTCTTCAAAGAACCTGTCGGTAGGCGGCAGCCCCGTTTGCATGAGCAAAACATCCAGATAGCGCTTGCCGATGAGGTGCCCGATGCAGGTGGCCAGTTTGCCGTTGCGGAATTCGGAAAGTTTCCTGCGTGGGTCATCCTTCTTGACCAGCAGGAGGAAGCGTTGCTTCAGGGAGTCACCGTATTGCACCACGTAGCGGGCTGTGGGATGTATCAGGGAATCCAGTTCAAGAATCTTGGTGCTGTCGATGAAAATAATCTGGATGTTACCCTCGCGAAACTCATTCTCGAGGATTGCATTGTTATCAAACAGGTTGATATCGAAAGTCTGCCCCGTATCCTTGAGCATTTCGTTGTAGATAAACTCAAACACGATTTGAACATCGACACTATTCGCTTCATAGAGCGATTCCATGCTTGCTCCTACGATAACCGGTTCGGGCTCGCTTGGCGGGTTGTCAGCCCAGCCTGGATGGACGAGTGCACACAGCAGGGTAACAAGGACAAGAATTTTTATACTGCGTTTGAACATAGGGTTCTGAATTTCTGTGATTCCACGAACTCCTTGTGTCAATGGTTCATCGCTGTGGCGTATTTTCAATGCACTCAATGAGTTTCAATACGGTGTGTCAGACGCATCCGTCTAATAGATGTTATCGACCGACAAAAATTGAAATTTAGCTCAAATGCGTCTCCTGTAAGGGTAAATGGATCCTATGCCGCCTGTTCAGGAATCGGAATCTCCTTGCTTCGCAAGGCTGCTTTTTTTCCACAGGTAGTAGATCACCGGTATCACGAACAGGGACAGCAATGGCGCCGTGATCATGCCGCCGATCATCGGCGCGGCAATCCGGCTCATCACCTCGGAACCGGTACCCTCGCTGAGGAAGATCGGTATCAGGCCGGCAACGATCACCGCCACGGTCATCGCCTTGGGACGCACCCGTAATACCGCGCCCTCCATGATCGCCTCGCGCAGCACACCCGGGGTAATGGCGCCCTGGCGCTCCCTCTCACGCAGAGCGTTGTCCAGGTAGATCAGCATCACCACACCAAACTCCGCCGCCACCCCGGCGAGGGCGATGAAGCCGACCCCCACCGCCACCGAGATGTGGTAGTCGAGCAGAAAGATCAGCCAGAAACCGCCCACCAGGGCAAAAGGCAGGGACGCCATGACCATCAGTGCCTCCCCGGCATGCCGAAAGGCCAGGTAGAGCAACACGCAGATGATCACCAGGGTGAGTGGAATGATCTGGCTGAGCCGCTCCTTGGCCCGCAGCATGTACTCGTATTGACCCGACCAGGTGACCGAGTAGCCCTGGGGCAGTTCCACGGCCTCGCTCACCGCTTGCTGGGCCCGGGTCACGTAGCCGCCCAGGTCCACATCACGGATGTCGACGAAGGTCCAGCCGTTGAGGCGGCCGTTCTCGCTCTTCAGCATGGGCGGGCCGTCGACGATCTTCACCTCGGCGATCTGGGCCAGCGGGATCTGCGCCCCGGTGGGGGTGACCAGAGGCAGAGAACGCAGTTTCTCCAGGTCGTTGCGCTGTTCACGGGGAAAGCGCAGATTCACCGGGTAGCGCTCCAGTCCCTCCACCGTGCGGGTGATGTTGAGCCCCCCCACCGCGGCGGCGATCACCCGGTTGATGTCACTGATGTTGAGACCGTAGCGGGCGGCCGCCACGCGGTCGGGTACGATGTCGATGTAGCGTCCACCAGTGACCCGCTCCGAGTAGGCCGAGGTGGTGCCCGGCACCCGCATCACCACCTGTTCGATCTCACGGCCGATGCGCTCGATCTCCTTCAGGTCGGGTCCCGCCACCTTGATCCCGACCGGGGTCTTGATGCCGGTGGCGAGCATGTCGATGCGGGTCTTGATCGGCATCACCCAGGAGTTGGTGACCCCGGGGATGTCCACCTGGCGGTCGAGTTCACGGATCAGCTTGTCCAGGGTCATGCCGGGGCGCCACTCGCTGTGGGGCTTGAGTTGGATCACCGTCTCGATCATGGTGAGCGGGGCCGGATCGGTGGCGGTGTCCGCTCGGCCGATCTTGCCGAACACCCGCGCCACCTCCGGCACCCGGCGGATCATGCGGTCGCTCTGCTGCAGCAGCTCCTGGGCCTTGCCGATGGAGATGCCCGGCAGGGTGGTGGGCATGTACATCAGATCCCCTTCATCGAGCTGAGGCATGAACTCGGAGCCGAGACCGTCAGCAAAACGGGCCAGCCAGGGCTGTCCTGCGAAGCTGTCACGCCAGCCTCTGGTCCAATCCCGCTGGGTCGCCTCGATCCGTGCCAGCATCGGCTGGGGTGTGCCGGTGACCACCCCGGTCAGTTGGAAAGGCCACTTCAGCGGGGCCAGGACGCCACCCACTCCCGCTAGCGGGATCACCAGGCTGATGACCAGTAACAGGGCGCCGGTCAGGGTCAGGCGGGGCCAGCGCATGACGCTGTTGAGCAGGGGCCGGTAGAGCCAGATCAACAGCCTGTTGAGCGGGTTGGTCTGCTCCTCGGGGATCCGCCCACGGATGAAGTAGCCCATCAGCACCGGCACCAGGGTCACCGCCAGCCCGGCGGAGGCCGCCATGGCGTAGGTCTTGGTGAAGGCCAATGGGGCAAACAGGCGGCCCTCCTGGGCCTCCAGGGTGAATACCGGGAGAAAGCTCAGGGTGATGATCAAAAGTGAATAGAACAGGGCGGGTCCCACCTCCTTGGCGGCCTCTGTCACCACGCCCCAGTGTTCCCTGCCCTTTGGCAGGTGACCAAAGGCGTGTTTATAACGCTCCAGATGTTTGTGGGCGTTCTCGATCATGACGATGGCCGCATCGACCATGGCGCCGATGGCGATGGCGATGCCGCCCAGGGACATGATGTTGGCGTTGATGCCCTGGCGCTGCATGATGATGAAGGCCACCAGCACCCCCAGGGGCAGGGTGACAATGGCGACGAAGGCGGAGCGCAGGTGGAACAGGAACACCAGGCAGACCAGGGCCACCACGATGAACTCCTCGATCAGCTTCTCCTGCAGATTGTCGATGGCCCGCTCGATCAGGGCCGAGCGGTCGTAGGTCTCGATGATCTCCACCCCGGCTGGCAGTCCCTGCTTGAGCGACTCGATCTTCTGCTTGACCCGCTGGATGGTGGCCAGGGCGTTCTCGCCGTAGCGCATCACCACGATGCCTCCGGTCACCTCCCCCTCGCCATCCAGGTCGGCCACCACCCGGCGCATCTCGGGTCCGACCTGGATGCGCGCAATGTCCCGCAGCAGCAGCGGTGTGCCCTGGGGGGTGACGTCGATGGTGACATTGCGCAGGTCATCCAGGCCGTCGATATAGCCCCGGGTGCGCACCATGTACTCCGCCTCCGCCAGTTCGATCACCGAACCGCCCACCTCCTGGTTGGCGTTGCGGATCGCCTCCGATACCCGGTTCAGGCTGATGCCGTAGGCTCGCAGCTTCTCCGGGTCGACCACCACCTGGTACTGGCGCACCATGCCGCCCACCGTGGCCACCTCCGAGACCCCGGGCACGGTCTGCAGTTCGAACTTGAGAAACCAGTCCTGCAGGCTGCGCAGCTGGGCCAGGTCATGTTGACCCGTACGGTCGACCAGGGCGTAGCTGTAGACCCAGCCGACCCCGGTGGCGTCGGGACCCAGATTGGGCTGCACCCCCTCGGGGAGCACGGAGGCGGCCTGGCTGAGGTACTCCAGCACCCGCGCCCGGGCCCAGTAGAGATCGGTGCCGTCCTTGAAGATCACGTAGACGAAGGAGTCGCCGAAGAAGGAGTAGCCGCGCACCACCTCGGCGCCGGGCACCGAAAGCATGGTGGTGGTGATCGGGTAGGTGACCTGCTCCTCAACCACCCGGGGCGCCTGGCCGGGAAAGGGGGTGCGGATGATGACCTGCACATCGGACAGGTCGGGGATGGCGTCCAGGGGGGTCTTGTGCAGCGAAACCCAGCCCCAGCCGGTGACGATCAGGGTCAGGATAAGCACCAGGAATCGGTTGTGTACCGACCATTCAATGAGTCTGTTGAGCATGGTCTACTCCTCCATGCGCAGGAAACTGGCCTGCAGACTCGACTCGGAGTCGAGCAGGAACTGGCCGGAGACCACCACCTCGTCACCGGCCTCGAGGCCCTCGAGAATCTCCACCCGGCCGGCGCGCCCGGCGCCCACCACCACGTCCACCGGCTGAAAGCGCCCGCCGCCCAGGGCCTTGATCACGCTGCTGCGCTCCCCGGTCTCGATCAGCGCCTCGGCGGGGATCACCAGGGTGTCGCGCTTGGGCCCGCCGTAGATGGTCGCCTCGGCGAACATGCTCGCCTTCAGCAGGCCATCCGGGTTGTCAAAGCCGAGCCGCACCTTGAGGGTGCGGGTGCGCGGGTCGAGCTCGGGGTAGATGTACTCGACCTGGCCTTCCCACTTGCGACCCGGATAGGCGGGCACGCTGATCTCGGCGGTGAGTCCCTCCTGCAGCCAGTCGATCTGGTGTTCGTAGACATCCACCAGCACCCACATGTGGGCCGGGTCGACCAGGGTGAAGATCTCCATCTCCGGTTTCACGTACATGCCCTCCCGGGCCTGCAACTTGACCATGATGCCGCCCTCGGGGGCGAACAGGGGTACCGTGTTGCGGGTCTCCTTGCTCTTCTGGATCTGGTTGATGGTCGATTCGGCCAGCCCCAGCAGGCGCAGCCGGTTACGCGCCTTGTCGATGTTCTTGCTCCCGCCCCGTTGATCCAGGGCGATGATGAAATCGACCTGGGCGGCGAGGATCTCCGGGGAGTAGAGCTCGCCGAGCAGCTGCCCCGCTCTGACCGGGTCTCCCTCGGCGCGTACCTTCAGGGTCTCGAGCCAGCCCTCGGCCCGGGGGTGCATGTGCACCAAGCGGGTTTCGTCGTAGTCGACCCGCCCCACGCTCTGGATGAATTTCCACAAGGTGTCCCGCTTGGCCTTTTCCGTACGCACCCCCAGGTTCTGCACCATGGCGTGAGTGACTTCGACCACCGGGTGCGCCTGGCTGGATGCCCCGTCGAGCTGTTTCGCCACCAGGTCCATACCGCAGATAGGGCAATTGCCCGGTTCATCGCGCACGATCTGCGGATGCATCGGACACACATACTTCGGATCCCGGTGCTTGCGCAGATGCGCCTCCGGTGAATCCGCGAGGGCCGCCTCGAAGGATTCGGAGGGTTTCGGCGGTGCTTCCTTGCCGCAACCACTCAGAATCAGCAGGGACAGAATGACAATGAAACAGGACCGGCCGTGCCGGTACAAACGGGAATACCACATGATGGCAACTCCTGATCAGAACAGGATCCTATCCGGGCATGCGTCAGCCGCCCGGGCTCGAATGGGATCAGCTCAGGAGTGGATGGGAGGTCGGAAAAGCAGGGTGGGTGGGGGATCGGAACGGGTCTGCAGGATGAACTGGGAGGTCTCGCCGAGTTCCAGGGTCAGACAGACTGCCCCGCCCTGGGACATCAGCAGGGTCTGCGAAACCGCCTGGTCGCAGCAATCGCATAACAGGGACAGGCCGTTCTCATCACAATGGGGGCAGGCCCGTTCGGCTGATGCCTGGGTCTGGTGACAGGGCATCTCCCCCATGGCCGGATGATCGGGGACGGACATCTGACTCGCCGTTGCGCCAGCCAGCATCGGGGAGAAAACAAGCGCCCACGACAACAGCCAGACGATCAGGCTGCGAGTGCCCGGCTGCTGTCGCGGTTGCATCATGGTGAGGATCGGTATGCTTGCCCGCGGGGGCTATTTGCCGCCACCGCACTGGGAAGAACTACCCCCGCACTTGCTGCTTTCTGCGGGCGCCTCATCCGGCTTGGCGGTCTCCTGCATGCTGCCGTCGCATTTGCCGGCCGATCCACACTGCATATTGGAGTCTTTCTCTGTTGCGGTATCGCCACCGCCGCACTTGCTGCTGCTACCGCACTTGTCGGAGGAATTGTCTGCGACGATGGTCGGCAGGCGGCTGCCCGGGCGGGCATCGGCGAAGGGATTGCTGGAAGCCTGGGCCACACCGACGAACAGGGAACCGAACAGGGCGGCGGCGAGGACTTTTTTGGACAGGACTGGATTCATGATCGTAGCTCCGAAAAAGCGACAACCAGGTCAACTGCGCACCACCGGCTGCCGGATTGCATAAAGGACTATTTTTACCCGGTTGCGAACCGGTATGCCAGATCGTAGTCTATTTTTCATGACACTCCGCCGCAACATTACAAATCGTGGGGACGTTCCGGCTCTGGCAACCTGGCGGGAACAGTTGCTGGACCGGCGCCGATTCCTGCTTGGACTCGCCGGCGGGTCGCTGGCCTCGCTGCTGCCCCTGCCGGCAGGCGCGGCTGCCCGTCCCCTCGAAGAGGCCGACCGCTGGGATCTGATCGCCCGGGTCCAGGATCGGCTGTTTCCCAGCGAGCCTGAAGCGCCTGGCGCACGCGAGATCAATGCCCTGAGTTACCTGCAGTGGGTGGTGGGCGACCGCAATATCGATGCGCAGGAGCGGGCCTTCATCCTGCAGGGTTGCGACTGGCTGGAATCCCTGAGCCGGGAGCGCCATGGGCAGGGTTTTGCCGCACTCGATGCCGAGCGGCAGGAGCAGTTGCTGGAAAGCATTGCGCGCAGCGAATCCGGCGAGAACTGGCTTTCGACCCTGCTGCTGTACCTGTTGGAGGCACTGTTGAGCGACCCCGTCTACGGCGCCAATCCGGATGCGGTCGGCTGGCGCTGGCTGCAGCACCGCCCCGGGTTTCCCCGCCCCAATCAACACAACCGCTACCGGGCCGGCTGATGGCAGGGGATTTCGATGTCTGTGTGATTGGCAGCGGCGCGGGAGCGGGGCCGGTCATCTGGCGTCTGACCCGGGCCGGTTACTCGGTGGTGGTGCTGGAGAAGGGGCCCTGGTTCAAGCGCGAGGACTTCAGCAAGGACGAACTGGCCTGTTGCCGGCGCAGTCACTACACTCCCAATCTGCGCGACGAACAGCATGTCCTGGAGGAGCCCGCTGCGGCGGGAGGCTGGCTGGCCACTCCCACCGGCGAATCGAAACGCGACTTCTGGAACGGCAACATGGTGGGCGGTTCCAGCAACCTGATGTCCGGCTATTTTCACCGTCTCAAACCCCGGGACTTCCGCCTGCTCAGCGAATTCGGTCCCATCGAGGGGGCCAATCTGGCCGACTGGCCAATCAGTTACGACGACCTGGAACCGTACTATACGATGGTGGAACGGGTAGTGGGCGTTTCCGGCAGTGTGACCCCGCATCCCCAGCAGGAACCCCGTTCGAACCCCGATTTCCCGTATCCGCCAACCGTGGAGCATCCGGTCTCGGAGTGGATTGACGAGGCCTGCCGGGAATTGGGTCATCACCCCCTGCGGGTGGCGCGGGCAATCCTCTCGCAGCGGGAGGGATCGCGTGACGCCTGCTCCTATTCCGGTTATTGCGGCAGCTATGGCTGCTCCACCAACGCCAAGGGCAGTGCCCGGGCAGCGTTGATCGAACCGGCGCTGAGCACCGGCCGCTGTGATCTGCGCCCCCACAGCAAGGTGTACCGCCTGGAGAGTAATGCCCAGGGACGGGTGGTACAGGCGCACTACTACGATGCGCAGGGCGCGGCCCGCAAGGTTTCGGCGCGGATCTTCGTGGTTGCCTGCCAGGCGATCGAGAGTTCGCGCCTGCTGCTCGCCAGTCCTGGTCCCGCCCATCCCGAGGGGTTGGGCAATCGTTCCGGGCAACTGGGGCGCAACCTGGTGTTTTCCGCGGGGGGCGCCGGCAGCGGATATTTCACCTATGCCAAGCTGAACCCCCGGCAGCAGGAGCAGGTGCGCACCCTCGGACCCTTCGTCAACCGCGCGCTGCAGGACTGGTATGTGATCGATGACCCGCAGTTCGGCCCAGACCCTGCCAAGGGGGGAACCATCGATTTCCTGTTCGCCCACCCCAACCCGATGCCCCTGGCCAACGGGGTGCGCTGGCGTGATGGGGAACTGCTTTGGGGCAAGCCGCTGAAGCGCAAACTGGAACGCTGGTTCAGCGAAGACCGCAAGCTGCTGTTCGAGGTGTTCTGCGATTGGCTGCCGAATGACGATTGCCATGTCAGCCTGGATCCCTCGCTGAAGGACAAGTGGGGGTCAGCGGTCGCCAGGGTGCGCTTGGGTAGTCACCCCCACGACCGGAAAGTGGGTCGATATCTGGCGGATCGGGGGCAGGAGGTGTTGCGCGCCATGGGGCTCGACTGGGTGGGCGCGAGTGTCAGTACCTCACCGCCACCCAACCTGGTGGCCGGGGGATGCCGTTTCGGCAGCGATTCACAGCGCTCGGTCCTGGATCCCGATTGCCGGGTCTGGGGTGCGGACAACCTGTTCGTTTCAGATGCCTCCTTCATGCCCACGGGTGGCAGCGTGCCCTACACCTGGACCATCTATGCCAACGCCTTCCGGGTGGCGGATATCATTCGTCAGCAACTGGGCTGAAGCGGCGGACGGGATTTTAATGCCATTCGGTTCAATGGTTATCTATGATAAGGAGGTTTTTACATGCGTTTGACCCACCACAATCCGAGACTCCTTAGGGGCTTGCTCAGCCTCCTGCTGTGGTCCGCCGGCGCATCCGCGATGGCACAAGGCGTGAAAATCACCCCACTGGGCAGTCATGACGGTGAGTTCTGCCGCTTCGACCGGGCCCTGCTGCTGGAGGACCCGGACGGAACCCGGATACTCTACGACGCCGGGCGCACCGTAGCCGGCGCCAATGACCCGCGCCTGGGTAAGCTCGATCTGGTGCTGGTCAGCCACATGCATGGCGACCACGTGGGAGACAAGCGCATTGCCAAGCCCAATGCGGGTCGCTGTGAAAATCCCGATCTGCCGGTCCCGGTGCTGCCGAATACCAACAGCGTGGAGATTGCCCTGGCGCACAAGGCTGTGATCCTGACCGGCAGCGAGATGCCGAAGTTCTTTGCCAAAAAGCTTGCATCCCTGGGGGGTGATCCGAAGCAATCCCAACTGGTTCGCTTCGGTGGTTCGAAAAAGATCGGCGGCGTGACCCTGACCACCGTGCCGGCGGTGCACTCCAACGGTATCGCCGCCAGCATGATTGGCGGGGAACTGGGCAAACTGCTGGATGCCTCGGGACTTACCGCCCATGCCGGCCCGCCCACCGGATATGTTGTGACTTTTTCCAACGGGCTGACCCTCTATCTGTCGGGAGATACCGGCATCACTGCGGAGCAGGAGAAGGTGGTGCGAGATCACTATCATGCCAGGCTGGTGGTCATCAATATCGGTGACACCTTCACCACCGGGCCGGCGGAAGCGGCGTTTGTGATCAATGAACTGATCAAACCGGTCACGGTAATCGCTTCACACGCCAATGAAGCCGCCACTCAAGGGGGCAAACTGCTGCCCGATACCCGCACGGCTGCATTCGTTGAAGCGGTGCACGTTCCGGTCCACCTGCCCCTCAGCGGAGTGAGCATGGAGTTCTCCGCAGATGGGCATTGTGTGAGCGGTTGCACCGCGCCCTAGTGGCCCACTAGCTCGGTAAATTCGGTAACTCTCAGCCGCTGGGAAGCTTGTTCGCCTTTTTTGCCCGCTGGCTCATCTGGGTTGGGGTAAGTCTTTTCAATGGTGATAAACTGAACAGTATTACGGTTATATAGCGATCAGGTGACAGCGCGTGTCGGAATCGGAGCGCCGATTACTGGCCACATTCGAGAAGGCCCCCGTCGGGATGGCTCATCTTGCGCCCGACGGGCGTTGGGTAAGAGCCAATCAGAAGTTCTGTGAGTGGCTCGGATACACTCAGGATGAACTCCTGGATCTGCGCATCCAAGACCTTACCCAGGCCGATGACATCGACACGCTTCATCCCTGTATCAGGCAGGTATTGGAAGGAGCGGTTGAGAGTTGTTCGTGCGAAACACCTTGCCGGAGAAAGCATGGCGATCGTGTGTGGGTCCATCTGTCGCTTTCCCTCCTGATGACCTCTGATCTCGAGCCCGATTGCATCCTGGTAATTGTTCAGGATGTTCAACCTGACCAATCATTACAGATACAACGATCCGATGGCGAAGAAACCAGTACGACCCGCGCAGGAGCCCGCATAAACCCTGCTCGGGCTGGCCAGGAGCTGACGCAGGCCGCCAGTGAAGACAGTCAGCGCTACCAGGCGGTTTTGTCGACCACCAAGGACGGTTTCTGGCTGGTGAACAGTGATGCGCGCCTGGTGGATGTAAACCAGGCCTATTGCGCGTATACCGGATATCAGCGTGATGAGTTGCTGGGTAAAGGCGTTTGGGAGCTGGATGTGGACGAGGATCCGCAGAGCGTCTTCAGGCGGCTGGTGGATTTCAAACGTGTGGGTAATGCCATCTTCGAAGCCACCCACCGGTGCAAGGACGGCACAACCTGGGATGTCGAGGTCTCGGTCAGTTACTCCCCGATACAGAACGGGCAGTTCTTCGTTTTCCTGCGCGATATCTACGAACGTAAGGCGATCGAGGACGCACTGCGCAATGAGAGCAGAAAACTCCGCGATGCCAATCATTTGGCCGGACTTGCGCACTGGGAAATGGATCTGGAATCGGGCTCCGTCTACTGGTCACCCGAAATGTACGACATTCTGCAATGCGATCCATCGCAAGATCCCACCAAAGTGCCTGAGGCTGACAGGCACTTCGATGCAGAGAGCGGGGCGCGCCTGTCAGCGGCCATTCAGCACTGCATCGAATCCGGGGAGTCCTATGAACTGGATCTGCGGGTGTTACTCACTGAAGACCGGATACGCTGGGTCACCGCGCGGGGTCGGGCGGTGTACGGCGAAGATCAAAACATCATCGGGATCAGGGGTACGGTCCAGGACATCACCCGGAGAAAGCAGGATGAAGATGATATCCGGCGGTTTGCCACCATCTTCCGTAATGCCGCCTGGGGTATGGTGATTGTGGATGCGGACACGGAATGTATCACCCATGTGAATCCCGCATTCGCCAGGATGCACGGGTTCGCGATCGATGCTCTGATCGGCAGGCCCGTTTTACAGATGTACGCCCCGGAGGCGCGGCATCAGGTACCCGACTTCGTTTCACAGGCGCACAGGGACGGCCACCTTCTGGTGGAGACACGGCACGTTCGTCAGGACGGCAGCACCTTTCCATGCCGTCTCGATATCACGGTGTATACCGACAAGGCGGGCAGGCCACTGTTCCGGGCCGCCAACGTCGAGGATATCAGCGAAAGCCTTCGCACCCAGGTGGCGTTGCGGGAGGCTGCGGAGCGCTACGCCTCGGTGATCCAGACAACGCTCGATGGCTATTGGGTCATCGACACGGAAGGCTGCCTGCGGGAGGTCAATGACGCCTACTGCCGGATGTCCGGTTATACCCGAGAAGAGCTGCTGGGGATGCTGGTCGAGGATCTGGATGCGATTCAATCCGGCCCCGAGGTCCAGCGCAATTTACGCCGCGTGATGGCGGAGGGCAGCATCATCTTCGAATCGCTGCACCGGCGTAAGAATGGTGAAAACTGGGATGTGGAAATAGTGGTCAGCTACGCAGCGATACAGGGCGGCCAGTTCTTCTGCTTCTTCCGGGATATTACGATTCGCAAGCGTGAGCAGGCATTGGTCGCGTTGCGCCAGTTGCTCACGGATCACCTCATGGATTACAGCCGTGAAACCCTGATGCGTTGCGCGCTCGATGATGCGGAATCGGCCAGCTCCAGTCTGCTGGGATATTTTCAGATTGTCGAGTCCGGCCAGCAAACCGCAGGGTTGCGCGAGTGGTCTTCCCGCACACTCAGGGATATTCGTTTTCTCGAGGGTTCGGCGTTGCAGCGTCTGCAGGCGGATGTGGTGGCCGAGTGCCTGGCGACCCAGGAGGCGGTGATTTGCAACGAACCGCTGTCTCCTGCCGGTCGATTCAAGCGGAACCTCGAGTCATTGGGTGCCATTCGCCTGCTCTGTGTGCCGGTGATTCGGGATGCTGAGGTGAGGGCGGTGATGAGCGTCGCCGGTAAGAGTATCCCCTACGCCCAGCATGACCTGGATCTGGTGCGCGAGATAGCCAATCTTGCCTACGATTTTCACGAGCGAAAACGGGCCGAGGAGCAGATACAGTTCATGGCCTACTATGATGTGCTCACCCGCTTGCCGAACCGAGCGCTGTTGTCCGACCGCTTGCAGCAGGCCATGGCGCAGGCTCACCGAACGGGACAACTCGTGGGCGTCTGCTATTTCGACCTGGACGGATTTACCCCGGTCAATGAGCACTACGGTCATGAGGTCGGAGATAAGCTGCTCGTCAAACTGGCTGAAAACCTGTTGCAGAGTCTGCATGAAGGCGACAGTCTGGCCCGCATGGGTGGGGATGAATTCGCGGTAGTGCTGACTGGCCTGAAATCGGCGTATGAATGTGAAACCCTCGTCGAGGGGATGCTTGCCGCCATACAGGTGCCGATCAACGTTGAATCGCACCGGGTGCATCTCTCCGCGAGTATCGGCGTCACCCTCTATCCCACGGATGACGTCGACGCGGAAACCCTGTTGCGTCATGCGGATCAGGCGATGTACGAGGCCAAAGCCACAGGCAAATCAAAATTCCGCATCTATGATCCCATCAGGGATCAGAATGTTCTCGAGATGAGACATCTGCTGGCGGATTTTGATGCTGCGCTGCACAGCGGTCAGCTGGTCCTGCACTACCAACCGAAGATCGATCTTCGCGATGGCACGGTGACGGGGGTGGAGGCGTTGATTCGCTGGAACCATCCCCGGCGCGGATTGCTTTTTCCCGCTGATTTTCTGCCGGCAATCGAGGATACGCCGCAGGAGCTGGCCCTGGGCGAGTGGGTGGCGCGAAATGCCCTGGATCAGCATGTCGAATGGTCCGCGCAGGGCATGCCGCTGAGCATCAGTATCAATATTTCTCCGCGCCAGATGCAGATGCTCGAATTCGCGGAGTTCCTCGCGTCGTTGCTCAAGCACTATCCTCCAGGGACTGCCGAACGGCTGGAAATCGAAATGCTTGAAATCGCTGCCATCGGTAATATCGACAAGGCGATTGCCGTGATGAATGCCTGTGCCGAACTGGGCATCCGGTTTTCACTGGACGATTTCGGAACCGGCTATTCGTCCCTGACCTATTTTCACAGGCTGCCGATCGATATCGTCAAGATCGATCAGCATTTCGTCAGGGAAATTCTCACCGATACCCGGGATCTGGATATCGTGGAGGGGGTTCTGCGACTCGCTGATGTGCTCAAGCGACCGGTGGTTGCTGAGGGTGTCGAGTCCATCGAGATTGGTATGATTCTCCTGTCCCTGGGCTGCAACTACGCGCAGGGCTTCGGTATTGCGCGTCCGATGGAGGCTGAGCATATCCGGCGCTGGCTGAAGCAATGGCAAAGTGCCAATACCTGGAGAGATCTGCTCTCCGAGTTTTCATCGGACCCGGAGAATTATCACACCAATGTCGCAATCATCAGCCACAAACTGTGGCTGGAGGACATCAGTCAATACGTGCGTGACAAAAATGCGGCCAATCTGCCGCCGTTGGATGATCACGAATGTCAGTTCGCGCAATGGTATGCCGGAATAGGCCGGACCCGCTATGCGGACAATCCAAGCTATGTTCATATTGCCCATGCGCATCGTGCGATCCATGAATCGGCGCGACAGGTCGTGAACCACGTCGACTCGGGCGAGCGGGAGAAGGCGGAAAACGAACTGCGTGAACTCTACCTGTTGGCGGAGAACATGAATCATCTGCTCAGGAGTATGGCGGGCTGATGACCCCTGACGACAGGTAATTGTGTAACAGACCCGTTACCGTGATCGATGCTCAGCCATCGGATCGGGCGACAGTTTCGGACAACTCCTGTATCACCTCCACGACGCGCACCGCACCATCCCGCATGTGCTTGATGGCATCTCCGGCGCCGTTGACCAGTTCGACACCCTGGTCAACCTCGGTGAGCCCGAGCTGCATGCTTTCACTGACAGCGGCGCTTTCGCTGTTGACGCTCTGAATGGTCTGGGCGATCTCGTCGGTGGCCTTGCTGGTGTTATCGGCGAGTGAGCGAACTTCATCGGCGACCACCGCAAACCCGCGTCCCTGGTCGCCGGCGCGAGCCGCTTCAATTGCCGCATTCAAGGCCAGCAGGTTGGTCTGTTCGGCGATTTCACGGATGGTATTGACGATCGAGGTGATATTGTTGGTCTGCGCGGTGAGACTCCCGAGTTGGGTGGCTGATTGCCCAACCACCTTTTCAATGCTGTGCATCTTGTTGACCGTGTCGAGGATGATCTTCTCACCCTGCTGGGCGGTTTCCCGGGTCTCCTGGGCAACCTGGAACGCCGTCTCGGCCCCCTGTTGCTCGGCGCGATGCATGAGTACCCGTTGGGTGATGTCCGAGGCGAACTTGACGACTTTGCTGATCGTACCGTCCGGGTCGAAGACCGGATTGTAGCTGGCCTCCAGCCATATCTCCTGGCCCCGCGAGTCCAGGCGTTGGAATTGACCGGAATCATACTGGCCGCTGGCGAGGTTTTTCCAGAATCGTTGATATTCATCCGATGCGGCATACTCACTGGCGCAAAACATGCGGTGATGCCTGCCAACGACCTGATTCTGGGTGTAGCCCATCACTTGCAGGAAGTTGTTGTTTGCACGCAGCACGTTGCCATTCAAGTCGAACTCGATGACCGCCATGGAGCGTTCGATGGCATCGACCATCGCCTGTTGACTGGCGGCCTGCTGGACGCGCCCGGTGATGTCCTGGGCGAGTTTGATGACTTTCTCGACCTTACCCTCTCTGTCGAGTACCGGGTTATAGGTCGCCTCCAGCCAGACCTCCTTGCCTTGTCGGTTCAGCCGCTTGAAAGTCCCGCTGAAATATTCGCCTTTCTGCAAGCGACTCCAGAACTCTGCATAGTCCCGGCTTTTGACGTAGGTCTCGTCGCAAAGCATGCGATGATGCTGGCCGTTCAGTTCGCTGCCTGAGTAACCCATCAGGTTACAGAAATTGTCATTGGCGCAGAGTATCTCGCCATGAGGTGACAAGGTGATTACGGCCGTTGAGCGATTGAGCGCCTGTTCCACTGAATTCGAGGCATAGAGATCCGATTCGAGTTGCTCGATTTTGGCCTGGTATTTACTGCAAAACATCAGATAGCTCTGGATGAATCAAGTCTTGAGGGAGCCTGCCAGGAATCGGCCGGCTGTTCTCTGAGTATCGGCAGGAAAATGTGATTCTTGAGGTCCATCCCTGTGTTGCATGGTGCCTGGAGCAGCACTTTTTCCGACGTACCCCAAGGGCACTTCCTTCGGGGCGCAACAGGGGCTATGGGCTTAGTGTTAACAGGCCCTAAAAGAACTTATGCTCGTCCGATTTCTCAGTGGGATTTTTTGGGTCGTCACAATTGGATGACTTGCTGGATTTGCCGGCCAGAAAAAGGGCGGCGACGGCGACCACCATCATCAAAAGCAGGGAGAGAGCAATGAAGGGATAGGCTTCCATCGGCTGAATTCCTGTTTTACTCCGTGATAGGGTAACCGATACACAAGAGGCTATAAACCCTGATTCGCAGTTTGATTCAGTAAATGTTGGGGCATTTTCTGATCCGGACGCCGGCGTTATAACCGGACAATTTCCATTGTTTATCCCATGTTCCCCTGGCAGACATGAGGCTATGCTCTCAGCCAGGGCCTGCGAACACTCATCCGATGGCACCAGCCGGGGCTATGGGATGAGTGTTCGCAGGCGCTGGGCAATCCCCCGCCTCAGACAATTCCATAATCAGGGGGTACTTTAGGAGGATATTGGTGTGAAAATCTCGATGAATCGGTCTCTTGTCATGCTCTTGATCGGCATGTTCATGGTGGTACCACTGGTTTCGGCCATGGAGGGTTACGGCAAGCAGAAAGTGGTTTACCACATCAATTATGACGACCCCAAACTGCAGACGGGCGCGATGCGTAACATTCAGAACCACATCAACGCGGTGGGTGCTGAAAACCTGGATCTGAAAGTGGTGTTGCACGGGAACGGACTGGCGCTCCTGATCTATCCTGATTCCCTGGCAAAACTGCCCAAGTTCGCCCATGCCAATGCGTCGGATACAATGACCGCGCGTATCGACGGGCTGAAATCCCAGGGGGTCTCCTTTCAAGTCTGTCAGAACACGGTGAAAGGACGCAACGTGGACGTTGCGGCTGATCTCTACGATGTGGATCAAGCGGATATCGTGCCCAGCGGCGTGGCTGAACTGGCCAAACTCCAGGCACAGGGTTACACCTACATCAAACCCTGAACTGCTAGTGGCCCGCTCGGTAAATTCGGTAACTCTCAGCCGCACACTAGCGCCAATGGCAAGGCATGCGAGCGTAGGACTGTACCGACACGACCTGGCCCAGCGGTAGCGGACGAAGCGGCATCATATATCCCGGGTGGCTCGGCCTGGCAGCATCCCAGCATTATTCCGGATCAGGTATAGCCTGTGGTGTAAATCTTCAGATGCCATGCAGGGATTCCGCCCAAGCATCAACCCATGCGTCGAATGTGAAGACACAAGCAGAGGCCTCGGTTTCGGCTGACCCGATTTGGTTGCCTGGATTACCCAGGGGATTGCATCGGGTCAGCCGGGGGCGGCTTACTGTAGGCGATTACGCATGATTTTTCTCATGCCGATCACGGATACCCCGATTGCGATAAGTATCAGGACCCATTGGGAGACGGTCGGGACAGGAGTGACCACTGGTAGCACCACATTGACTGTGACGGGGGTCAGGCCCTGTATTGGCCCGGCGCAGCCGGCATTTTCATAGGCGGCTGTAACAAGCGTGTAGGTACCGGGTGTCGCGGGTGCGGTTAGGCCGATGTTTGCGGTGCCGGGCAGCGTCGCCAGTGGGGCCGGAACGACATCAGGTTCCGGTTGGGCAGAGCAACCCGTGTTGCCGGCGTCACCTACGAAATCCCATATCGTGGATGCCCATGCGACCGGTAACACAGAGGGTGCGTCGTTGAGAACATCGGCGGTAATGACAACGGTGACCAGGGAAGAGGGTGCTACGGTAATGGGGCCGGCTGAACCGTTAGCCTGTACGACAATATTGTTCAGAGTGGCGTGAGAGTAATTGGAGAGAAGTAGTGCAAATAAAGTTAGGATATAGCGTGCGAATTTGCTCATATTGACAGTCTCGTCGGTTGCTGAAATTAATGGAACACCCTCCACTTCCTGTGCTCAAGAATTCACCGGGTCTGGAGCATCAACCCAATGGCATACCTTCCGACAATATTACACAATATCAACGAAAATTGTTTGTTATCTCCCTAATTTACTGCCTGAATTTGTTTTTTTTAGAATAACTACTGCAAAGTAAACAACCGTTGCATCGGCTGAGCATGGTTGAATTTGGGGTTGTTTTTCACGTCAAGTCGAGGCAGCTGGATGGCTGTTTCACTCCGGGAATGTCATGAACTGGAGACGGCGGTCAAACCCGATGACCCAGGCCGATCTGCGATCAGAACCCTGAATCAGGACTCCTGCTCCAGCTGATAACGGATCGCTTCAAGAATCACGAAAGCCGGTGTTTCGTGGGGAAAGGCGAAGCGAAGTTCACCGTCCTGGGTGATCAGGTAGGTCACCGCAGAGTGATCCACCGCATACCCCATGCCCGACCCCTCCAGGCTGACCGCCCGGTACTGAGCGCCGTACTGTTGCGCCACGCCTGCCACTTCATCATCGTTCCCGGTGACACCGATCAGGTTGGGATGAAAGTAACGGGTGTAGTCATCGAGTCTCTGGTAGCTGTCCCGCTTCGGATCGACACTGACAAACACACCCCGCACGGACTCCAACTCTTCCGGGTTCAGTCCATTCAGTGCCTGGGTCAGGATGGCGAGCGAGGTGGGGCAGACATCCGGACACTGGGTGTAGCCGAAATAGAGCAGCACCACCTTGCCTTTGTATTGGCTCAGGGAAAAATCCCCACGACTCGAATGCAGCTGGAAATCCCCACCCGGCAGACTCTGGGCGATCTCCGGAGGGGGTCTGTCGCGCGGGATCTCCCCGCAGACCGAGATCGAGGTCAGAAGCGTAAGCAACGATAGAATAAGGAATTTTATGTACATGTCGTGTTTCTGAAATGGCTTTATCGAGTATTGGAAGCGGCCTGTACGGATGATTTCTTTGCTGCAATCGCACCAGGATTGAGCAGTGGGTCATACTTTTGTAACGATTCCCCGTGATAAAAGAACGCGGTTCTGTTTATTTGGGAGATTTCAACATTCTTGTCTATATTGAACGCAATATGACCTAGTGAAAAGGGTGGTTACTTTGCGCGTTCAATACTTTTCTCGAATTTTCCTGCTGCTGCTCCTGCCGGTCGCGGCGCAGGCCGTAGAACTCACCTGGGTGGGTTGCGGCATCACCCGAAACGCCTTCATGGCGGACCTGGCCGCGGCCTACAAGCAGAAGACCGGTGTCGATATCTCCATTTCCGGTGGCGGCGCCACCAAAGGCATCCGTGAAGTTACCAGCAAGCAGGCGGATATTGGCGGTGCCTGCCGTTTCAGACTCAATGGTAGCCGTGAAGAGGCGGGTGCCAACATGATTCCGGTGGCCTGGGATGCCCTGGTGGTGGTGGTACACAAGTCGAACCCGGTGGATTCGATCAGCCTGAAACAGCTGCGAAGCCTCTACCTGGGGAAAATCAGTAACTGGAAACAGCTGGGCGGGAACGATCAGGCGGTGGAGTTACTGATTCGTGAAGGAAAGATTTCAGGCGTTGGTTACACATTGCGTCAGCACCTGTTCGATGACCCGGACGTGGCATTCAAAAGCAAACATGTGTTCCCCTCCTCCGGCCCCCTGGAAAAGGATGTCGAAAAGAATCCCAATGCGATCGCCGTCACCGGTATCGCAAGTGCCCACAAGCGGGATTTCAAGATCCTCAGGCTGGAAGGGTTGGAACCGAGTTTCGAAAATATCCGAACCGGAAACTATATCCTTTACCGGCCCCTCTACCTGGTACATAACAAGAGTTCGGTGAACAGCGAGGAGTCCAGTCGCTTTATCCAGTTCGCCCTGGGCCCGGATGGCAGGAATGTGATTCGTAATAACCGGGTTGTGCCCTATTTCGACGGGATGCTGCTGATACAGAAACGCATCGACCGCTGGAAAGCGTTTGTGAAGGAGTCGCTGGCATCGAGCTCCTGATTCCAGGATCACTGATCCGGCACAGGATTCATTTCTGAATCATTGATCCTGCATGGCCTGCCCCGGGCAGGCCTGAGGCTTCCCTCTGGTGGTCTGATTACAAACACCCCGTAAATGCAAATCGAAACGCATGGGTGCGGTTTACCCATCAGATGCATTCATCACGAGGGAAGAGCCGGTTGTCACTGGTGCTAAAGCCGTTCCCCAGCATATCTGCGCACCGAGGGTTAAAGCCGGGTTAATTATTTCCATTCAAATCCACACAGCCCGTGCAAAACGGTTACCGCCATGGGTGTTCGGCGGGTGATTGCGGTCGTTTCATTAGCGATAAGGATGTCCGCATAACAACCGTTTGATGAGCTGGACGATTTCAGTCAGGAGTGGATGATCTTGGCCTGAGCCGTTGTATTTCAGGATTTAAGTGGTTGGGGGTCCTGAATCGGCCTGTTTCTGCCCAACTTCTCAGTGCTATCATAGGCCGGACAGGGCCTTAGCCGGGGATGGTTTTCCCTGTAAGTGTCGAAATACAAACAATAACTGACAAGATTATGTGAGTTGGCGACCGATGAACAATGCGCTGTGGATTACATGGGAGGATCAACGTCGGAACAAGTCGCTGAGCAAGGCGCTTGGCGTTGAGTTGTTTCAACTCGATGCAAAGATCCACCGACTGCTACGTTATCCAGTCCTGTTGTCCAGGACTCTGTGGATTTTTCTGAGCAAAAGACCCGGGATCATATTCGCTCAGAATCCTTCGATAATTCTGGCTACGTTTGCTGTTTTGTACGGCAAAATCATGCACAAGAAAGTCGTCATCGATGCGCACAATGCCGGGGTCTATCCATTCGAAGGTCGCGTGGCCTGGGCGAATCGCTGGGCCGGGTTTCTGTTTCGCAATGCCTTCCTGACCATCGTGACGAATGATTCCCTGAAACAGTACGTAAACAGCCGGGGGGGGTGTGCATCAATCCTGCCCGATCCTTTTCCCGAAATCGAAGTCGGGGAGATTGCAAAGTTGAAGGGCAGGCTCAACTTTCTCCTGATTTGCACGTGGGCAGAAGATGAACCTTATGAAGAGGTGATCCAGGCGTTTTCAAAGCTGCCGGATGACATGGTTCTTTACGTCACGGGGAATGACAAAGGCAAGGCTGCGGGCCTGCCTTTCGAGATCCCGCCGAATGTGATTCTCACGGGTTTCATTTCCAACCAGGAGTTTGATCAGCTGTTGGTCAGCAGTGACTGCATCATCGATCTGACGAAGCGGGAGGATTGCCTGGTGTGCGGTGCCTATGAGTCGATTTCGGTGGGCAAGCCACTGATCCTCTCGGATACAAAAGTGCTCAGAGCCTACTTTGAAGATGCGGCTCAGTACACTGAGAATGATACGGACTCAATCGTGCAGAGTGTCCTGGGTATGAGCTCCGACCTGCCCGATGCGAATGACCGGGTGATTGCCTATCGTGACAGGCAGCAAGACAACTGGGACAGCCTGAAGCAGAATCTGATGAATGAGTTGGGGATGACAGGCTGAGGTCTTCCCCGTTGGATATTTCCGTGCGTTATAAAGCCGGCTGATTGGCGGAATATCAGGCCAGGGCGTATATTGAAGGAAGGGCGTTCAGCCAGAGAGACCCGGGCTGCAGACATATATAACGGTGTCTTTGAACGTCGATCAGCCCTAAGGATCAATCCTGTAATCTTTCAGGAGGGCAGTAACATGACCCAATTTGGTTCCAATCCTCCAAAATACATCAAGACCTGGGAGGCGCATGCCGGGGTGGTGATCACCAATCCCAACCTGGTGCTGTTGAAGGCGCATCCCGAGTGGCGGCCACAGCGTTACGTGAGCTACCTGTGGGCGATGCCAAACCAGGACAATCTGTGCGTTGGGATCGAAACACAGGTGGCGGCGGGACATGCCCGCGAGGTCACCGATGCGACCCGTCAGGGTTACGGCCACCCCACCCTGACCGGCGGCGGCAATGCCCTGTATGGTGGGGAACTGTTGTATAAACCTTCCCGGGGCGGATGGTTGATCAACGGCGCCTCAGGACGCTTCGGGCGCAGCGGCGTACCGGTGATCCATGGCATGAGGATGCGACAGGCTCAGAAACTCTTTCTCGAACTCATCAACCTCCCGGTTGTGATCGACGAATATGAGGTGAGAAACGGCTGACAGAGGCCGTGGGGTTCGCCCCCACGGCTCTGTTGCGGAATACCGCGTCAGTCCTTGACGCTCTCTTTGTAGGCATGCCAGCTGGCGTGTCCCAGCAGGGGCATGGTCACCAGCAATCCAATGAATGCCGTGGCCATGCCGACGATGGTCAGCAAGGCTATGATGAACGCCCACCGGGCCATCACCCTGGGGTTCCTGGTGACCGCTTTCCAGCTCGTGGCGGCCGCCGTCAGAACATCCACCTTTCGCTCGACCAGCATGTGAATGGATACCGCGCTCAGACTGAATACCAGCGCGGACAGGGCGTAGCGCCCGCCATGCAAGGCTACCAGACTGGGCTCATAGGCCTCGCCGTCGCCGCTGATGCGCAGGCTGGGTTCGAATGTTGTGGCAACCCTTGGCATTTGGGTGAAATAGACACGCGGGGTCCCGTCACGGCCGTCCTCCCATGTCATTCCAACCCCGTCTTCGCCGGTGGCGGTGCGCCGTCGACCGGAGGCATCCAGGTGGTGAAACACGCCATCCGAAATAACCGGTGTGATCTCCAGGGCCTGCGAGAACGTCCAGGGTTCCGCGCAGATAGACACCCCAGGGTTATCGCAGCGAGCAGGCCCCTGATGGTTGCCGGGCTCCGCTGCGGGATGCCTGTATGCGCGAATCCGCCTGAATCAGATCCTCGATGCGCTGTGTACCCTCACCATCCGATTCAGGGGATTGCCATCGGCATCCACATAAGCAAGCACGTAGTGATCGATGTCGCGACGTTTGACCTCGGGATCGACAAAGGCCTCCTGGTTGGTTTTTCGCAATAGCCGCAGCCATAGCGGGCAATATAGACGAACAGGGTTTTGTCCTGGCTGCGGAACTGGGCCAGAGCCTGGTCGAATGGAAGGAACGGGTAGTCTTTCGGCGCGTCCGCCGAGAGCAGGCCGGGCAGGCTCCAGAGCTGGACTGCCGGAGAGTGTTTACATTCGCATTCATTTTGTTCTCCATTGGGTGCAAGGTCTATATCAACCTGAGAGTAAATCCGATGACCGGTGCTCGGTCCGAAAGCCCTCTACTGCCCGGTTTTGAAATGCTGGAGAGTCAAGATATCGTCGCAAACATAGACCAGGAAAGTAGCATTCTGGATATCCTGTCACGCGCTTCTCCGTATGGTTAAAATAGCCTTGTGACACACTATACTGCCTGCCTGCCGCAGTGCGGAATCCGGAGTTGCGATGGGAGTGGACTGGCTTTTTATCGAGTACATTTACCCAGTGCTCTGGTACCCGGGAAGCATGTCTGTTTGGCAACAACTTGTGAAAAGTCTTGCCCTCAGGTTGCGTTTTATTTATAGAGCATACTGTAAATAGTAGAGTGCGATTTTGGCGTTAAGATAAATTGAGAAAGCTATGCATCTGACAGGCTCATGAGGCTCGAGACACAGGCTATAGAGATGCATTCATGATCGGGTGAGGTATAAGCCAGCAGGGTGAATCAGATGCCATCCCGCAAATTAGCAATCTATGCTGAAGCTGAGGGGGCACTGGCTAGGATTTGACGAAAGTGTGCGGAAGACCCCTCTATAATGAAAAACGCTCAATCTGTTTCTCAAGCTGCTCGGCAAGACTAGAAACCTTTTTTGCTGATTCCCTCAGTCTGCTTGCATTTTCAACGGAGGTATCAGTAAGTTCACGGATTGACTGGGTGTTATTCTTGACTTCGAGAACCGTGGCGCTTTGTTCTTCCGCGGTCGAAGAAACTGCCAGGTTTCTATCCACTATCGCATTAACAGCATTGAGAATCTCTGATAAGGACTGTTCTGCTTTTTCTACTTTTTGTATGCTCAGATCGGTTTCAGTACGTCCGACAGTGATCATTTCCACGGCGTGTTGTGTACTATTGCGTAATTCATCGATCCTGTCACGAATTTCAGCGGTAGACTGCTGGGCTCTTACAGCCAGAGAGCGTACCTCATCGGCAACAACCGCAAAACCGCGTCCCATTTCTCCAGCACGCGCGGATTCAATCGCGGCATTCAGCGCCAGTAAATTGGTCTGATCGCTGATACCATTTAGTACATTGAGTACATCGCCCATCTCTTGGCTGGTGCTCTCGACCTTAATGATCGATAATTCTACCGTTCCGATAACATCACCTAATTTCTGCATATGTTGATCTGCCTCCGCGATCACGGTCTGGCCTCTTACAGCCTCATTGCGAACATCGTCCGATGCTTTTGAACTATCTCCCGTATTTCTTGCCAATCCCTCGATTGAGGAGGAAAGCTCAGTCATGGCTTGGTCGACCTGTGAGGTCTTTTGCGCCTGGAAGATCATGCCATTTTCAGTTTGTTCGCTCATTTGCAATACATTGTTTGCTTCGGTTCTTAAAATGTCCGAACTATGTGCGATTTGCATAACCAGATCTCTTAGATTCGAGATCATCGCCTTGGTTGATCCCTCCAAGGTGGAGAGTTCTCGGGTGATCATGAATGGTGTGGAAGCGGTCAGGTCTCCTTTGGCAATTTTGCCGATCGCTGTGACGAGTTCAGTCAGAGGGTTTAGTGTCTTACGGGTGGAGAAGACAGTCATGATAAACATTACGATCATAACGGTGAGAGATAACCCGAGGCCGGTATAGAATGCGTTTGTCAAATTTCTGGATAAATCTGTTTCATCTCTCTGATTAACGAGATAAGCATATACTGCTTCGTTCGAATCATTGAGCGGGATAAATGTAAGCGTGTATGACTTGTTATTAACTTGTAGATTGGAAAATGAAATCTCATCTGCTCGTGCGTCAGGAAGCATGATATCAAGAACAGGTTCCATGGTATTAGCGGTTATGCTGCCATTCGGGGCAATAAATAAGTAATCATCACCATCAAGCTTTTTAAGCTGATGGAGTATGTTAGTGGTGTCGCCGATTAGAACCACATAGCCTGTAATTCCTTTGCGTTTTTTGATCGGCTGGATCAGGACAGGGGAGACGCTTCCATTATTCAGTTCGAACATTCCATGATTTGTCTCCAGGGAGGAAACTCTCTCAGTTAGTCTGTCATGACTACTGGCACTGAATTCCAGATTATTTATACTGCTTCTCCTCTTTCCGTCCGGGCCTAGGATCCACAGGTCGACAAGAGAAAGGTCATTTGTGAAAAAATCATACTGCAGTTTCGATAAACGAAGTATGTCGTCAATGTTGTTCTGCTTGATTGCGGTCTTCAATGAGAAATCCTCACTGATTTGATCGCCTGCTCGGGTCATCCGATCGAAGTAGGATTCAGCACTGGTATTCCATAGTGGTGTCTTGCTACTCCCCAGCAGTTTTGCGTACTCCTTGGTTTGCAAATTCAACAAATGCTGACTCAGAAGGTAGAAGAAGAGTGTCATGAGGATGATGACGGAGCTGGTCATCGCTAGTGGTATTGTTTTTATGGATAGCTGTTTGAGCATGACCGCAAACCTAGGCACTGTCTGATGCATATCTTAGCGGTGATCAATTAGAAATCTTTAAATCTTTCTACTGAGGAAACAGATTGAAATCAATTGGTTGACAGATCCTTATTATGTAAAAAAAATGAAATATAAATGACATAAGAATTGGATTCTACGTCGTCATGACGACCGTCGGTACATGCTGTGGTTCGTCTGTGGTCGGCGATCAGCCTGCCAGTGTGGAATTGTAATGGCATCAGCTGTCTGAGCGGCTGGGGTGCATAAAAAAGCCCGCTTTCGCGGGCTTTTTGCATACTGGAAAGGGATGCCGGTTATTTGCCGGCGATATCTTCCAGTTTCTTGGCCTTGATGATATGGCCATCCAGGGCGGCATCCTTGGCATTGCGGCCGAAGGCGACACTCATCAGCGTGGAGTAGTAAACCACCGGCATGTTGAACTTGGTGCCGTAGGTTTCGTTGATGTTGTCCTGGTAGATCTCCACGTTGGCCTGACACAGCGGACAGGGTGTGACGATCATGTCGGCGCCGTTGTCATAGGCCGCTTCGATGATGCCTTTGATCATCTCCTGGGACTTCTCCGGTTCGGAGAAGGCCAGGGCGCCGCCGCAGCACTGCACCTTTTTTTCGTAGGTAGGAATCGATTCGGCGCCCACGGCCTCGACGATGTTGTCGAGGTATTTGGGGTTTTCGAACGACTCGCCCGCGATACCGAAGGGACGGTTGGTCTGACAGCCCACGTAACCGGCGATCTTGATGCCTTCGAGGGGTTTCTTAACCTTCGATTTGATGGCATCGAAACCGATGTCCTCGACCAGCACTTCCACCATGTGACGCACGCCGGCTTCGCCTTTGTACTTCAGCCCGGCTTCGGACAGTGCGGTGTTGGCATCCTTGAACATCTGCTCGTCCTCGTGCAGGCGCTCCTTGGCCTCACGGGTGGAGAGCCAGCAGGCGGCGCAGGTGGCGACGATCTGCTGACCGGGATTGTGCTCCTCGGACAGGGCGATGTTGCGGGCTGACAGGGTCAGACGGGGCAGTTCGCCGCCGCCGCCGTAACCGATGGAGGCGCCGCAGCAGTTCCAGTCCGGGATGTCGTTGAGCTGGATGTCCAGCTCTTCGCACATGGTCTGGGCGGAGACCAGGTAGTTGGATGAGGTGGCTCCCTTTTGTGAGGAGCAACCCGGGTAGAATGAAAGTTCTATCTTTGCCATTTCGGTTTGTCCTCTACTTGACGTCCTGCAGTTTGCTTTCTTCGATCTCCTGGGCCTTCTTCACGATCTTGTGAAAACCGGCGAGATCCTTGAGGCTGTGGCCACCGAAGAACTCCATGGCGTTCATGCGTTTCGCCTTCATCATGTTTTGTCCCAGCTTCTGGTTGGCCATGGCGTTCTTCACACCCTGTCCAAAGCCGTCCTTGAAGTACATGGACAGACCCAGTTTCAGCTCGTTGACGCGACCCTTCTTCATCAGGTTGTCCCAGAAGATCTGCGAGAATTCCGCAGTCGGCTGCTTCTGCTGAGTCAGGCCAAGACGCTTCGAGTAGACGGCCAGGCCGTGCATGATGTGGGTGATCGGCAGGCCGCGCGGGCAGCGTGCGATACAGTTGTAGCAGGAGGTGCACATCCACATGGAGTCGGAGCTCAGGACTTCCTCGCGCTTGTTGGCGCGGATCATCATGAAGATCTCCTGGGGCGGGTGATCCCAGTGTTTGCCCAGCGGGCAGGAACCGGAGCACACGCCGCACTGCATGCACATCTTCACCCATTCGCCTTCTTCCACATTCGCCTCAACTTCCTTGAGGAAGCTGCTGCGATACTTTTCGATCATTGCGGTATTCAAATCACTCATTTTCTATCCCCTCAGAACTTGAACGGGCTCAGGCCGATCTTCTCCACGGTCTCAGCCATGTCGTTGATCAGCTTGGGTGCGCGCTCTACGTCGGTGATGGCAACTTCGTAGAGCTGGACACGTTCCGGTTCCAGGTTCAACGAGTCGAGGGTGTCGCCCACTTTACTCATACGCTCGGCGGCCATCGCCGATCCACGCACGAAGTGGCACTGGTAGTCGTCGTCGCGGCGGCAGCCCATCATGACGATGCCGTCGTAACCGCTGTTCAGGGCGTCGGTGACCCAGGAGAGGCTCACCGAACCGAGGCAGCGGACCGGGATGACACGGGCCCAGGGGTTGATCTCGACACCGGCCTGACCGGCCTGGTCGAGGGCCGGGTAGGCGTCGTTCTCACACGCCAGCACCAGGATGCGGGGTTTCTCGTCAAACTCCTCGGGCATGTCACAGTTCTTGATCTGCTGGTTCACGGTCTCTACCGAGTAGTTCTCGAAGGAGATTACGCGTACCGGGCAGGCGCCCATGCAGGTACCGCAGCGACGGCAGCGGGATTCGTTGTACATCGGGTAACCCTGCTCGTCCTCGTTGATCGCGCCGAAGGGACACTCCACCGTACAGCGCTTACACTGGGTGCAGCCTTCCTTGCGGAAGCTGGGGAAGGAGAGGTCGCCGGAACGGGGATGCGCGGCGCGGCCCAGGGCCGCATTTTCCGCGGCCTGGATGGCCTTCAAGGCGGCGCCGGTGGCGTCGTCACGGGCCTGCTGGACGTCCATCGGACGACGCACGGGGCCGGTGGAGTAGATACCGGTACGACGGGTCTCGTAAGGGAAGCAGATGAAGTGCGAGTCGGTGAACCCGTTCTTCAGGTGCGGCAGGTCGGTGCCCTGACGGTACTGCAGATTGAGGATCGACGGCGGCGCGTTTTCCAGCGCGGCCTGGGCCTTGGCCTTGGTTTCCTCGTCCTCGGCTTCATCCACCATCAGCTGGGCGTAGGGATCGGGGCCGGAGTTCGGCACCATGCCGGTCGCCAGAACCACCAGATCACAAGCCATCTCGGTCTGTTCGTTGAGAATCTTGTCCTCGAACTTCACGCTCAGGCCGCTGCCGGTGACCACTTCCGAGGCGATGCCTTTGGAGAAGGTGACCATGGCCTGCTGTCCGGCACGATAGAAATCCTCACCGCCGGCGCCTGGAGTACGCAGGTTGTTGAACAGGATGGTGGTGTCGCAGTCAGCGCCGTTGAGCTCCTTGAAGTACATGGCCTGCTTGATCGAGACCAGGTCGGTGACTCCGGAGAAATAGCTCAGGTGGCCTTCCTGGGAGGAGCACTGGCCTGCATTCTGGATGAAGCAGACAGCCTTGACTTCCTTGCCGTCGGAGGGACGCTTGATCGGACCGCCGTCGGCGGCTTTGGCCAGGGCCTCGAGTTCGTGGTTGGTGACCACGTCCGGAGACTTGCCGTAGCCCAGCTCAGGCAGGTTGTTGGCGTCGTAGGGTTTCCAGCCGGAGGCCTGGATGATCGCACCGATGGAGAGGCTCTGGCTGGTGCCGGACTCGGTGGCGATTTCCACGTCAAAACGCCCGGGCGCACCGTCGGTCTTGGCAACCGAGCTGTTGAGATGGACGGTGATGTTCGAGTCTGCTTCGATCTTCTCGATCATACCGGGCACCGGGTTATCAGCCGGTTCGGCATAGGGTGCACGGGTCGGAATCACTTTATAGTACCCGGCCACGGCGCCACCCAGGGCGCCGCTCTTCTCCACCAGGTGAACCGGGTAGCCTGCCGCAGCGGCTTCCAGTGCAGCGGTCATGCCGCTGATGCCGCCGCCGACCACCAGGATGTTCTTGTTCAGGGACTGCTCGCCGGAGGATGAAGGTTTCTTCATTGCCTTGAGTTCGGCGCAGGCCATGCGGATGTAGTCGTCCGCCATCTCCTGGGTGGTTTCCTGGTTTTCATCGGTGTTCGGGCGAACCCAGATCACGCCTTCACGCAGGTTGGCGCGGGTGACCGCTGCATCCGTGAAGTTGAAGGCCTCGACCTTGGCGCGCTTGGAGCAGGCCGCGATCATGACGTGAGTGACCGCCTCGTTGGCGATGTCGTCTTTGATCATCTGCACGCCCTCGGCGGAACACAGCATCTCATGCTGTTTGCAGCTCTGCATCTTGCCGTCGCGGGTCGCAGTGGTTTCCAGCTGACCGGCGTCCAGGCGCTCGCCCAGACCGCAACCGGTGCAGATGTATCCAGCAAATTTCTTTTCGTCAGCCACTGTATTAACCCTCCGTCGCAGCTACGCGGTTGACCACCTGGATGGCGCGCAAGGCGGCTCCCGTGGCGTGTTGAACGGCGCGATTGACATCCAGCGCATCGGAGGAGCAGCCGGCGGCGAAGACGCCTCCGTTTTCCGGTGCGGGCTCGATGAAGCCCTCTTCATTGACCACGATGTCAACCGGGAAGCTGGCCTTGTCGACGCTGGGTTCCATGCCGATCGCAAGCACCACCAGGTCGTGCTCATTGGCATAACGGTGGTAACCCTCGGTGTCGACACCGTGCAGGGTTGGGTTGCCGTTTTCCTTGTTCTCAACGATGGAGGCGACTTTGGACTTGATGAAGCTGACGTTCTCTTTCGCCATGACCTTCTGATAGAAGTCCTCGAACCGGTCGATGGCGCGAATGTCGATGTAGTAGATACTGATCGCCACATCGTCCGCGGGATAGGTGGCCTGCTTCAGGGAGGCCATGCAGCAGATCCGCGAACAGTGCAGCAGGTGATTTTTATCACGCGAACCGGCGCACTGGATGAAGGCGACGGACTTGACCTCTTTGCCATCGGAGGGGCGCAGCAGCTTGCCGCCGGTGGGGCCGTTGGGATCGGACATGCGCTCGAACTCGACGCTGGTGATCACGTTGGCGATACGATCGTAGCCGTAGGGCTGGATCTTGTTGGCGTCGTAGGGTTTCCAGCCGGTGGCCCAGATGACTGCGCCGGCCTTGAATTCGATGGTCTCTTCCTGCATGTCCAGGTCGATGGCACCGGCCTTGCAGGCATCCTTGGCTTTCTGCGCGTCATCGGTTCCGATGATCGCAGGGTCCAGGACGAAACGCTGCGGGTGGGCCATGCGGTGGGGCAGGTAGGCGCCCTTGCGCTTGCCGATGCCGTAGTTGAATTCGTTGTCGAATTCCGCTTCCACGACACGTTCGCAATCGCCGCAGCCCGTGCACTTTTCGTTGACGTAACGGGGGCTGATCTTGACGGTGGCGGTATAGTTACCGGCTTCGCCCTTCAGGTCGGTGACCTCGGCCATCGTGATGATGTTGAGGTTGGGGTTCATCTTTGCCCGGCGCTGGTTGATCTCCAACCCACAGGTCGGGAAACAGAGCTTGGGAAAGTATTTGTAGAGTTGAGTCACGCGACCGCCGACATAGGGGCGCTTTTCAACCAGAACGACCTGCTTTCCCGTTTCGGCGGCTTCCAGAGCGGCGGTCATGCCGCTGATGCCGCCACCGACCACGAGAATAGTCTCATTGGTTGCGATTACTTCCGTCATGGATGGTCCTCCGTTGCGGAATGGCTTTGAAGAAAATGGTTAACCTCTGACCTGCATTTCTTGACTTGCCGGCTTGGTTATTTGGCTTCCCGATCAACCGCTTGGCAGCCCGGGAATCTGGACCCGATACCTTACCTGTCTTCCGCCAAGGCTTCTATATCCCAGCTAGGGATATCCCATCGAATTTTTGAATGAGTTGATAGAAATGGGTGATGGAGTATTAGCTTATTCTAATGAATAGTGTTTTGAGTTGTGAGTTTTTTAGTTTTGAGTCGATGTGTTCGCTCCGCTCACGGGCTTATTAGGATGGCGGGTTTCATATCACTCAGGAGAGTATCAATGCATATCATTCAAGTGTCTGTATTCAAGGAAGAAATGTATAGGGATCGGAGGTTGGATGGGAAGCGTTCGAAGCGCCCACTCAACTAAAAATTAAAAACTCACAACCACTCATCTGCCGTAGTTGGAAAAATGGTGATGGAAAGTCCGGCTGCCTTCGAGGAGCATCTGTTCGAACACGTCGGCGGGGACCGGTGGGCTGTACAGGTAACCCTGGCCCTCCTGGCAGCCCATCTTCTGCAGCAGGGACTGTTGCGCCATGGTTTCGATCCCTTCAGCGGTGATGCGCAGGCCCAGATTCTTGCCCAGTGAGACGATCGCCTGGGTGATCGCCACCGCGTCGCTGTCATGGGGCATGTCACGGATGAATGAGCGGTCGATCTTGAGCTTGTCGATCGGCAACTGCTTGAGGTAGGACAGGGAGGAATAGCCGGTGCCGAAATCGTCGATGGCGATGGATACCCCGAGCTTCTTGAATACGTCGAGCACCGGTACAGAGTGTTTCATCTGGCCCATGAAGATGCCCTCGGTGACCTCAAGTTGCAGCATGTCCGGGGGGCAGCCCGATTCCGCGATGATCTCTTCGAAACGCAGGATCAGGTCGGTTTGCATGATCTGCCGGACCGAGAGGTTGATCGCCATGCGACCCTGGAACAATCCCTGTTTGTAGAGGTAGCGGGCCTGTTCACAAGCCTGTTTCAAGACCCAGGTGCCGATTTCATGGATCAGTCCGGACTCTTCGGCGAGCGGCACGAAGCGGGCCGGTGGAATGATACCCAGGCGCGGGTGGTGCCAGCGCAACAGGGCTTCCGCGCCGGTCATCTCGCCATTGCGCAATGAGATCTGGGGTTGGTAATAGAGCAGCAGCTGATCGTTTTTCAAGGCGCTGCGCAATTCGGTTTCCAGCAACAGACGCTCGAATGCGGTGCGGGTGAGCTCCGAGGTGTAGTAGCGGTAGTTGTTTCGCCCCTGTTCCTTGGCCTGGTACATGGCCGCGTCGGCATTCTTGGTCAGATCGGCCACATCCTTGCCGTCCTCCGGGTAGATGCTGATGCCGATACTGGTGGTGACATGCAGTTCCCGGCCGGCAATCTTGAACGGGGTCTTGAATTTTTGCTGAATCTTGGTGGCGACCACTGCCGCCTGACTCGGGTCCTCGAGGTTTTCCACCAGAATGGTGAATTCATCGCCGCCCAGGCGGGCCGCGGTATCGTCGTCACGCAGAATGTTCTGCAGGCGCTTGGCCACCTCCTTGAGCAGTTCATCCCCCATGGCATGACCGAGGCTGTCGTTGATGTTCTTGAAACGGTCGAGGTCAAGGAACAGTACCGCCAGCTGACGATTCTGCCGCTTCGCCTGGGCGATGGCATGTTGCAGGCGATCCTCGAACAGCAACCGGTTGGGCAGGTTGGTCAGGGAATCATGATGCGCCAGGTGCTCCAGCTGGGACTGGGTCTGCTTGATACTGGTGATGTCAGAGAAAACCGCCACGAAGTGTGGGGCTTCTTCCTCTTCGTCACGTACGCAGCTGATGGTCATCCAGGCTGGGTAGACCTCGCCATTCTTACGCTGGTTCCAGACTTCCCCGCGCCAGGAACCGGTCTGCTTGACCTGATTGCGCAGCTCATCGAAAAACTCCGGGGGATGGCGATCCGAGATGAGGATGCCGGGGTGCTGCTGGATGATTTCCGCTTCGCCATACCCGGTAATTTCCGTGAACGCCGGATTGACCGAAGTGATAATGCCGTTCGCGTCAGTGGTCAGCACCCCCTCCATGGTGTGTTCGATGATCTGCACCGCCTGCTGCAGTTTGGCGTCGGACTCCTTGCGGTGGGTGATGTCGGTGAAGACCAGTTGAGCCGCCGGTGCCCCTTCGTGGTCCACTTCGCTGACGAACACCTCCACCTGGATCATGACCCCATCCGCACGCCGGAATCGGCTATGGCAGGGCTGGCAGATCTGCTGATGACGCTTGCCGGTGAGGACGTCAGCGAGCCGATAGGCTTCATCCTGCATCAGCTGGCTGGTCTGCTGATGGAGTATCGGTTTGTCAGCAGAGGCGCGGAGTGTCTGGTTGGCGGCCTCATTCAGGTAGACGATCTGTCCGTGCTGGATCAACATGATGGGAGTCGGGGAATGGTCCACCAGTTGCCGGTAGCGGTGTTCGCTGCGATGCAGCGCCTGTTTGGTCTGTTCCGCTTCGCGCCGGATCTCCGCCTCTTTGAGCTCCCTGTGGATCGCCGGCACCAGGCGGGTGAGGTTGTTCAGATTGACATAGTCGTGGGCGCCCGCTTTCAGCAGGGAGGCCACCTTCTCCTCGCCGATATTGTTGGAGACCAGTATGTAGGGGATGTCGAGCTGTTGCTGCTGCAGGCTGTTGAGGCTCTCCCGGGGCTCGAAGCCGGAAACGTGGGAAGCCGCCAGGATCAGGTCCCAGTGTTCCGCCTGCAGGGCCGCCTGAAAATCCTGCTGATTGCGGATATGGCGAATGGTTGCGTCCTGGAACTCCTGCAGCAGGGTCTGTTTGAGAAGGTCAAAAGTATCTACCGAGTCCTCGATGATAAGGACCCTGAGCACACCGGGTGTTGGCGGTCCCTGGTTCATGATGTGAACTGTCGCGTTACCGGGCTTCATCGGCAGGGTATTCGCAGACGCCTTGTTAATCCCGGTGTCGGGGACTGGACGATGTATAGACGGTCATTTTTTCTCGCGGCATCCATTACTCCCATATCTGACACAGAGTATAATCGGAATACCCGGTGCCGGTAGTGATATCCTATCGCCTAAGGGCCTTTCCCGGACCCTTTTCCTTATATTTGCCGACCATTTAACACTCTGTTGACGCACGATGCGAGCATCCGGGTGAATTAAAACCCTAGTGGGTTGTTGAATTTTCACGTGCTGGGCAGGATTCCCCGTATCGTTTTCTTCCCTGAAGCAAGTGCCCGTGGCAGAAAACTGTCCCCCGCCACGAATCTTTCCCAGTCCCGCGCGCACCTGGGCGTGCGAATGCCGACAGCCAGGCGGGACGGTGATTTTTTTATCTCCTGTGCCATACGGCGGACGCGCCTCATGACATCTCCCGAATCAGGACTGAACGAACGAGCCGATCAGTCGTGGTCTGTTCAGCGGCATCCATGATGCTTCCCTGATCATCCCATGCAAGCAAACTACTATGTTGCGCTGAACGCTGCAAGTGAATGGGTTTCATTGGAATATTTGGAGTTTGTCGGGTTATTCGAGGGGTTGCGCCACCCGCTTTGGCTGGTTAAGTTCAACAGGCTGATCCTGAATCCCGATGCTGAGAGGATAACTTGAACGCAAGAACACTGAAGCCGGAAGCTCATCTCTTCGAACATGAGCCCTATTACGAACCCATCCATGATGAAATCGCGGTGTTCGAGGCCGCATATCGCAATCAATTGCCGGTGCTCCTGAAAGGACCCACGGGTTGTGGAAAGACCCGCTTCATGGAACACATGGCCTGGCGCCTGAAACAGCCTTTGATCACCGTATCCTGCCATGACGACCTGACCGCATCAGACCTGGTGGGCCGGTTTCTGGTCAAAGAAGGTGAGACGGTTTGGGTGGATGGTCCGCTTGCCGTTGCAGTACGCGCCGGTGGCATCTGCTACCTGGACGAGGTTGTGGAAGCGCGCAAGGATACCACCGTGGTGATCCATCCGCTGGCGGATGATCGCCGGGTGCTGCCGATGGAGAAGGTGGGTGAACTGCTCGAGGCACCGGACAGCTTCTGCCTGGCGATTTCCTTCAACCCCGGATACCAAAGCGTGCTCAAGGATCTCAAGCAGAGCACCCGGCAGCGCTTCGTCGCCCTGGAGTTCGATTATCCGAGTGCGGCGCTGGAACAGAAGATCATCGAGAAGGAGGCCGCGATCGATCCGGAGTGGGCCTCCAAGCTCGTCAAATTCGCCCATATGACCCGCAATTTAAAGGGAAGCGGACTGGATGAGGGCGCCTCCACCCGGTTGCTGGTGCATGCCGCCAAGCTGATGGCCAGCGGTGTGGCGCCGGTGGTCGCCTGTCGTACCTGTGTGGCCCAGGCCCTGACCGACGACCCTGACATGCTGACTGCGGTCAACGAACTGAGCGCCTCCCTGTTCTGATGACACGGGTCGACTTTTTCTCCAGGGGCGTGTCACACTCAGAGCCCGCCGTGACGGGGTCTGGTGAAGGCTGGGTGAGCGCACGCCTGATGCGGGAGTGCCGAATGCCTGCCCGGGGCCCCGGCCAGTTCGCGCTACCAGAGGTGAGTCATGGGTGACGATACACTGCTGGATGAGATCGAACGTCAGCTCGACGAGTACTTCGAAGTGGAGTTCACGTTTCGCATCACCCGGGGCATCGCGGAGAAACTGGTCAGGCTGTCACCTGCGCAGCGGGACTTCATCATCGACTGGGCGAGACGCATCGCCAGCACCCACATCGAACTCGGTTACCGGTTCGCCGACCAGGGAGTGCGCGCCCTCGAGTTGATGGACGAAACGATGATCGAGGCCTGGATTCTCCGTACCATGGATATCTACGACCGTTCCGGTCTGCATGCGGCGCTGCAGGTGATCACCCGCATGGAGCTGTTCGTCCAACAGGGTCGGGAACGCGCATCCGCCAGCCTGTTTGAGGAGGAGGCCGGGGTTTTGCTGCCGTTCGTCCAGGGATTGTCAGGCAGGAAGCTGAAGCTGGAACAAAGCGATCAGTTGTACACCGACGGTGAGGTGATTTACCTGCCTGCGGTGATGGCGCATCTCCCCGAGAAACGGGACAACTTCCTGCTCTACAAGGTGGCGGTCGCGTTCCACTGGGCGCAGACCCGCTTCGGTACCATCCAGGGTCCACTGCTCGAAGCACTGCTCAACCACCCCCAGGCCGAGCATCTGGTGCGATGTTTTCACCGTCTGGAGACCGAGCGCCTGAGCGCGCGTTTACAGCGGGAGCTACCGGGACTCCACCGTGACATGCAGCGTCTGCAGGAGGCTGTTAAGTCTGTGGATTCCGAGAGCTCCGCAGCCTGGCAGGTTGCGGCGGAGCAGGTGTGGAGCCTGGATGCACGGGCCACGGACTCGTTGCGTCTGGCGAAGGGTCTGGTGGGTGAATCCCTGCCGCGCGCCAGCGTCTTTCACGGTGTCTTCAAGCCGGACATCATGCTGGCGAAACTGAACAAACGCATCAAGCAGGACAAGGCGAAGTTGCGCGTGGCGCTGAAGCTCATCAGTGATGAGATGAAGAAGGATCAGCCAGAGGAAGAGGAGACCCGGGAACGGTTCAATCTGCTCCAGGAAGAGCAGGATGCGTTCGCCGAGGAGATGCAGTTCGAATTGCAGCTCGATGGAAAGTCCGTTCCGGTGCCCGAAGATATCAAAGGCATCATGACATCGATCGTACTCGACCTGGGGGATATCCCGAACGATTACCTGGTGCCTGCGGGATCCGGGGAGTACGATTACCGCGATCTCGAGGAAAAGACCCTCAACGCGGAAGAGGTGTGGAGCGGCACCTATCACGAGGACGGTGCGTTTCTCTACCCCGAGTGGGACTACCGGCGCAAACACTATCGTAAGTCCTGGTGCGTGGTGCGGGAGATGACCATCAAGACCGCTGAGGATGATTTCGTCGATCAAACCCGGCGCAAATACCAGCGTCTGCTTTCCAGCTTGCGTAAAACCTTCGAAGCGATGCGTGATGAAGACCGTTTGTTGAAACGTCAGGTGTTCGGTGACGGTGTGGATATCGATGCTTTCGTGGAAACCTGGGCGGATCGGCATGTCGGGCTTGAAATGAGTGATCGACTGTTTACCCGGATGCACCGCCAGGAGCGCAATATCGCGGTGATGTTCATGGTGGATATGTCCGGCTCCACCCAGGGATGGGTCAACCGGGCCGAACGGGAATCACTGGTACTGCTGGCCGAAGCGCTGGAAACCCTGGGCGACCGGTATGCCATCTACGGATTCACCGGAATGACCCGCAAACGCTGTGAGATTTTTCCGGTCAAGACCTTCGAACAGGACTATGATCGGGAGGTCAAGGCGAGGATCAGCGGTATCCAGGCCGGGGATTACACCCGTATGGGGGCAGCCATCCGGCATCTGAGTTTCCGGCTTGCGGAGGTGGAAGCGCGAACCAAATTGCTGATTACGCTGTCGGATGGCAAGCCGGATGATTATCATGACGAGTACCGCAGCCAGTACGGGATCGAGGATACCCGTCAGGCGCTGTTCGAAGCCCGCCGGCAGGGAGTTCATGCTTTCTGTATCACGATCGACGAGAAAGGACAGGATTACCTGCCGCATATGTACGGACCGGCCAATTATATCGTGATCGACGATGTGGAGCGGCTGCCCCTGAAGGTCGCGGACATCTACAAGAAGATAACCACGGGATAGTGGTACGGCTGGGAGTTATCGAATTTACCGAGCGGCCCACTAGGACCCTTTTAAAACAACAAAACGTGGCGGAGCCACACAATCAAACCAATAAACCACCGGAGGAGACTATGAAGAAAACATTATTCGCAATGACCGCCCTGGGGCTGGTGATTTCGAGTGGCATGAGTGCCGCACCGATGTACGGTTATGCGCCCTATCAGGCGCCGATGAAGGCTGTCCAGGAACAGCAGACCGGGCCGGACCGGGTGTTGCGTGAAGGCATGACCAAGCTACTGAAATTTCTGCGTCAGTCGGACAAGCCGAATACTCAGGCCATCGGTCAGTTCCTGGAAAGTGAAATCGCGCCCTATTTCGATTTCGAGTATATGGCCACCTGGGTGGCTGGGCCGATGAACCGGGGCATGACCGAGCAGCAGCACCGGGAAATGGCCGAACAGTTGAAGACATTGCTGTTGGGTACACTTACCAAGCGCCTTGGCAGTTATCAAAATCAGGATGTTCGCTTCTATCGCCCGCGGCGTGCCGGTGAGAACGAGGTGAAGGTGCGGGTCGGCATCCTGCAGGCCGGTGGCTACCCGGCAAATCTCGATTTTCGATTCTACCGTGGCAAGGACGGCTGGAAGGTGTTCGATGTGGCGGCCAACGGCAACAGCGCCCTGGCCTACTACCGCCAGTATTTCACCAACAAGATGCGTGCTCAGCGGCCTCAGGGCGGTTACCCGTATCCGCGCTGATCCCGGCATATGAGTGATACGCAGCAACTGGGTCGCTGGATGGTAGTGGTGGCCTGGTTGCTGCTTCTGGGGCTGTTGACGTTGTTGTTCAGCCAGTGGCTGGAGCAGAGGAACAACCCCAACCGGGATCTGCAGTTGAGCTTCGACGCAAGCGGTGCGCAGACGGTTGTGCTGAAACGTAACCGGGCGGGTCACTATCTGGCGCCGGGCAGGATCAACGGTGTGGATGTCACGTTCCTGGTGGATACCGGGGCGACCTTTGTCGCGCTTTCCTCTGGACTGGCGGATCGGGCCGGACTGAAACGCGGTGTGCGCAGTCAGGCGCAGACCGCCAGTGGCGTGGTGACCAGTTGGCTGACCGTGATCGATGATCTGCAGCTGGGCCCGTTGAGGATGCGGGATGTGCGTGCCGCGATCATCCCGGAGATGCCGGATCGGCAGGTGTTACTGGGCATGAGCTTTCTCAAGCATCTGCGCTTGGAACAGCATCAGGGCGAACTGGTGATCTCTTCGCCTTAGGGCATATTGGATTAGTGTTAACGGGTCCCAGATTCGCTGGATGTTGGAAGGGATGATATTGGGAAGGGAAGCGCCGCTGCCGCTGCTGCAATGCAGCGACAGCGATACATGCAATCAGCCGATCTTGTCTTTCAGGGCTTTCAGGGCGGTGACTTTCACAACCGTTTTTGCCGGCTTTGCTGGAATCTTGATGGCCTCGCCGGTGGCGGGGTTGCGACCCATGCGGGCTTTGGTGCGTGGTTTGACGATACGGCGGACCTTGACGCCGATGTCCGGGATCGAGACTTCGCCGGAACCGCGACGTTGCAGATGACCTGCGATCAATCCATTCAAAGAGCCGAAAACAGCAGCAACATCCTTTCTGGCCAGACCGGTATCCTCGGCGATGGCCGTGATGATCTGGGTCTTGGTCTGTTTGGTGGGGATGGCTTTCGGACGGGGAGCCGCGACAACTTTCTTGGCGACTGCTTTCTTCGCGACTACTTTTTTCTTGGCTGCTTTTTTGGCAGTCTTTTTTGCTGCTTTTTTGACGACCATAGGGGTTGCTCCTTCTTGAGAAGTTAGGGTTGCGTGCTAAAAATAACACAGTTTTTCTACAGATAAACAAGAATTGTCTGTTTTACATGCTTTTTTATGTTTTGACCGGCATACATCGGGTTAAATCGTGATAGCTGTGTCAATTCAACGAGCAGGCTATCGGCCAATCCCTGCAACAATTGAGTTTTTTTAGAGGAAGAGATGATGCACAGGTTGATGATGTTGTTGTTATGCTTGCCCGCGATTCACGTATCGGCGCAACAGCTGGCCGGTATCGAGCTGTCGGAACGATATATGCGGGAGGCCGATCAGCGCGCATTGCAGCTGAACGGTGCCGGAATCCGCGAGAAATTCTTTTTCGATATCTACCTGATCGCACTCTATGTGGAACAGCCGCAACAACGGGTCGAGACGTTGCTGCAAAACCCGGCGCCGGTACACATCGACATGTTCATCCTCTATTCCGAGATATCACAGGAGAAGTTTGCCGATGGCTGGGAGGAAGGGTTCGTTGCAAATCTCACGCAAAAGGAACTGCGTGCGGTGCGGGACAGGCTCGACCGATTCAAGGCGATGTTTGGCACCCTTCACGCAGGAGACCGTATTGGATTGGATTTTATCCCCGCTCAAGGCACCCGGGTTCGGATCCAGGACCAGGATCAGGGGCTGATCCCCGGATGGGATTTCTTTCAGGCATTGCTCAAGGTGTGGCTGGGTGACGAACCGGTGAGCGATTCACTGAAATCTGAACTGCTGGGTTCGCATTAATCCAGCCACCCAATATGTCGTCTTCAGACAGGCCCGCTTCGGCCTGTCCTTATATTGGGAGGTCGGGCTGATAGCAATGTCCTGGCGGCCTCAATCGATCGTCAGACAGACGCCCCCGCGGCGTTCATCGGCGGCGCCATGCAAACCTCCATGTCGGTCAACCAGTACCGAATGGGCGCCACCGAAAAACAGGCTTTTCTCCTGCCAGTGTTGCTGCTGTGGAAACTCATCTTCGAGGTGACGACAGATATCCTTGTCGATGCCCGGTTCGATACTCAGTTGTCCATCCTCATAATGAATCCTCGGGTGGGACACGGCCTGCTGCAATGACAGGCCGTGGTCCAGATGATTGAGGATCACTTGCAGAATGGCGCTGCGAATGCGGTTGGACCCCCCTGAACCGGTTACCAGGGCATCGCCGTCACGGGACATTACCAGGGTGGGTGTCATCATCGACAACAGGCGACGGTTTTCCGTCCAGCGTTGAAAACCTCCCGGGTTCAAATCTTCCTCTCCGAGCATGTTGTTCATCATGATGCCGGTGTGGGGAATCACGTAGCCGCAACCCTCGCCGTTGGAGAGTGTCAGGCTCGCAAGATTGCCTTGCGCATCGGCGATGCTGATCTGCGTGGTTCCCCGGGTCGATAGACCTCCGTGCTGCATCAGTTCCTTGTACTGTTCGGCTGCCCCGGGCGCCAGGAGTTGCTCGAGTTGATCATGCTGTTCGGACCTGGCTGCCAGCGTGATGCGCATCGCCCGGGCGAGTTGTCGTAACTCGGTTTCACTGGCGGCGCCTGCGCGGGTTTCCGTTCGGTTGTCGAGCAGGCCGAGGCTGAATGCGATCAGGGTGCCGCCCAATGAGGGCAGTGGATTGGTGATCAGTTCAGCGGAGCGGTATGCGAACCTGAGTGGTTGACGCACATTCACCCGGTAACCGTCGAGGTCCTCCTGGGTCAACTGACCGCCATTCTGCATTGAATCCATGATCAGATTCCGGGCCGGTTCCCCGGCATAGAAAAACCGTTCACCTTCCCTCTGCAGAGTGTCGAGAAAGTCCGCCATGTCGGGCAGGCGGTGGCAGTCCCCCTGGCTAATCAACATGTCCGGGGCGCCGGGAGCGGAGTGCAGTGCGCGGGAGGCTGGACTGGCCAGCAGTATCGGGGCGACGATCCGGTTGATCAGATGCTGGAATGGGTTGACCGTCACACCGTTCCTGGCGCGCTGGATAGCCGGTTCAAAGAGCGCCTCCAGGGGCAGCTGGCACAGGTCCCGGTGTATGGCAAACAACCCGCTGACGAATCCCGGGGTGGCGATGGCGCCCAGGCCGATGTGAAAGGTCTGTCGGGTGGTGCCGAAATTGGCCTCTATGGGGTGAAAGTCCAGCCTGTCCCGGTGTTGTTTGCGCCGCGGTGTGTGGGCGAAGAAGTCATATACCCGGGGCGATTGCTCGCGGGGATGGGCGGTGAGAAAGCCGCCGCCACCCGGTGAGGCGAGCACCGGTTCGGCCACGCAGGCGGTGAGCATCGCGGCAACCGCCGCGTCGAAGGCATTGCCGCCCAGGGACAGGACTTCCAGGGCCGCGGAGGCGGTTTCCCGGTGACCCGCGGCAACGATGCCGCGCCGGGCTGGCTTATGCGGGTTCATGGTGATCCAGTGTGACACACAATCCCGGCCATGCGCATCCACTGTGAGGGCTCAAGAGATGGCTCGACCGGTCGTTATCATGTTCTCCTGTCCCGGCATTACGGTGCTGCAAATCCGGGTTGTCGCAGGCGGGAGGGGGCGGCTTTCAGGCCGAAGTAACAGGGCTCGTGCCACTGTTCAATTTATGACCTGTGTCGTTGCATTAAATCATTAACACCGCTATGGTTTATGGGTTCTGTCGGAAATGCAAACCGAATCACATTCGTACGAGAGACAGGGATTTCTCTTTCAGCTTTTGATGAGAGCGCCGATACATATGGAGCAATGTGACCCTCTGGTTTTAGGATCGAGATTCCCAGGCGTTTAAGAATGGCCGTGCCAAACAGTAAAAGCGACGATGTCCTACTCAAGAACCTGGTGCCTCTGAATACCCTTTCAGATGAGCAACTGGGGCATCTGCTCAGCCAGATCGTGATCGAGAAGGCTAAGAAGGGCGATTACCTGTTTCGCGAAGGCGATACGGATCATCAGAACATCTACCTGCTGTCCGGTACCGTCGCACTCCTCTCCGGTCAAAAGGAAATGGACCTGATCAGCAGCGGTACCCCCACCTCGCGCTTTGCCCTGGCGCATCAATTACCCCGAAAGCATTCCGCGCAGGCGCGCACCGCGGTCAGTTTCGTGCGTATCGACAGCCGCATGCTGAGTGACATGCTGGCGCGCAGCCACAGCGCCAGTTATGAGGTCAACGATATCGAGCAACCGAGCAGCGACGACTGGATGAGTCTGTTGCTGCAATCCCCGGTTTTTCAGCAGATTCCACCCGCCAATCTTCAGCGGGTAATGATGCGCATGGAAGAGATTGAGGTGAGTGCCGGCGACATCATCATCAATCAGGGGGATGACGGGGACTACTTTTATCTGATCAGTCGCGGCGAGTGTGTGGTTTCCCGAGTGCCGGAGCAGGGACATGCCCCGGTGGAACTCGCGCGCCTCAAAGCGGGCCGGGGATTTGGCGAGGAAGCCCTGATCTCCGACAAGCCAAGGGGCAGTTCCGTGGTGATGGACTCCGACGGTATCCTGGTGCGGCTCAACAAGCAGGATTTCATCGAACTGGTGAAACAGCCGCTCTCGCGCACGCTGACCTATGATGAGGCCAAAGACTACATCGGCAGCGGAGCGTTGTGGCTGGATGTTCGCTCTCCCGAGGATTACGAAGACGGGCATCTGCCCGGCGCTATCAACCTGCCGTTTTTCTCCCTGCGCTTCCAGGCATCCAGCCTCTCGCTGGATCGTGCCTATGTGGTCTATGGCGAAGAGGTGGGCCAATCCGCCACCGCCGCCTATCTGTTGACGGAGCGGGGTGCGGAGGTCTTCGTTGTTGATATCAACTGGTCTGAGATTGCGTTGAGAGCCGGGCTCAGGCAGGTCGAAGGTGAAGCACCGGTCAGCAATGTTATTGATTTCAACCGGGAGGATGCCGCCAGCGGTGATGCCGCGGAGGGGCAGCGGCAGATGCTCAACCGGCTGCAGAAGGAGCTCAGCGAGACACGTCACAAATTCGAAGAGGAACTGGGCCAGCGACGCACGGAAATCCGCTTGTTGCGCCAGGCTCTGGCAGTCGCCAAAAACCGACTGGAAGGTGAGGAGCAGGAGGTCCAGGCCGCCCATGTGCAGCAACAGGAACTCGAGGCCCTGAAGGAGAAACTGGCGCAGACTGAAGCCCGTCTCGCAGAGGGTGAGCAGGACCAGGCCGCGAGCGAAGCGCTGCAGGCCCGGGTGGAGGCACTCGAACAGCGTCTCTCGGCAAGTCAGGATGAGCTCAACGGGGCACGCCAGTCGACCGAGGAGGCGCGGCAACGCGGCGAGGCGCTGCAACAGCAGCTTGCCAGTCAGCAGGATCGATTCGAAGAGCAGGAAGGGCGACTCAAGGAGCAAATCACCGAACTGCAGTTCGAACTGGATAACGCCCGTGAATCGAGTCACGACCTGTCCCACCAGAAAGAACAGCACGGCGTCGAAATCGAAGCGCTGAAGCAGCAGATTTCAGACCTGGAAACCCAGGCGAACGCCTTTCGGGAGGAATCCGCAGCGGCACTGGCAGAGGTCACCCGTGAGCGGGATGCCCTGCAAGTTGAACAGCAGGAGACCGAATCCCGTCAACAGCAGCTCGCCGATGAACTGTCCGCCTTGAAACAGGCCCATGAGACGCTGAGTCAATCCTTCGAGGCATTGGAGGCGCGTAATCAGGAGCTGACAGACGAACTCAACCAGGCCAACGCATCGAATGCCGCGATCAGCGAGGCGCAGCAACAGCTGGAGAACCGCTTCCAGGAAACCTCCGTGGCCCTGGAACAGGCTCATCAAGAACAGCAAAACCTGAATCTTTCCCTGCAGCAACAGCAGCAGGCCATGGATCAGGCGGAACACCGCCATCAGGAGGCCTTGCAACAGAACCAGGCGGAGAATCAGCAGGTTGTAGATGGGCTCAACGCGCAGATTGAAAGCCTGTCTCAAAACGTACAGCAGGCCTCTGCGCAAGCGGCAGACCAGATCGCCAGTCTGCAACAGATCGAGCAGGATCTGCAGCAACAGTTGCAGAACGCGACACAGGCCCAGACCCAGCTGACTGAAGAACGGGATCAGTGGCAGGGTCAATATCAGCAGGAGCAGGATCGTTCCCGTGACCTGCAGACGCAGCTTGAGGCGCTCGAGGAGCAGCGCCGGGGACTCGAATTCGAACTCGAACAGCTGCGACTGATGAACAATGAGTCGGAAAGCGCGCATCAGGAGCGCCTGGCCGCGTTGCAGCTGGAGGTGGAGCAGGTCCGAGAGGATCATGAGCGCCTGCAGCAGGCGCTGCAGCAGCAGGAACAAACCCTGGCGGAGCGCGAATCGGCGCTGCAGGCTGTGCAGGCCGAGCGTGACCAGACCCGGGAATCCCTGCAGGCCCGGCAGCAGGAAAGCGATGCAGAGATCGGTCGGTTGCAGCAGCAATTGTCCGCCATTGAACTGGAGCGGGACCATGCACTGGAGCGCGAGTCCCATCTCAACCAGGTGCTCGAAGAGAGCAAGTCGGGCAGCGATGAGGCAATGCTGGCCCTGCGCGACCAATTGCAGGAAGCTCAGGCGGAGACCCGGCGGCAGAGTGAACAACGGGTGGCTTTCGAAGCGCGCCTGGAGCAGGAACACCAGACCGCGGAATTTCTGCGGCGTTCCCTGGAGACCGCGGAACAGGCAGTTCAGGCAACCTCCGAACAGCTCACTGAGGCGGAAACTCAGCAGCAGACACTGACCGCGCAGCTTGAGGAACGTGAGCAGACGCTGGAACATTTGCAGTTGAAGGTCTCGGAACTGCAGTCACAACTTGACGATCAACAGTCCGGCTGGGAGGCGCAGCGCTCGCAACTCGAAGCAAAGGCGCAGGAAAAACAGCAGGCGGCCGAGACTCTGACCAACGATCTCGCCAGCGCGCATCAGGCGCTGCAGCAGCTGGAACAGGCCCAGATCGACTGGGATTCGCAGCAACAGTCCCTGACAGCGGCCCGCGCGGAACTCGAACAGCAGCGTGATGACGCGCTGGCCGAGCTCGAACAACTCCGCCAGGATCATGAGGGCCGCCTGGCGGAGCAGGTTGCCCGGGTCACGGAATTACAGGAGCAGCTCAACCAGGAACGCGCATCCGGCGATGCAACCCGTGAGTCCCTGACGCAACTGCAGGCGTCGCTCGAGACTCTGGAGTCCGCGAAGCAGGTGCTGGAACAGCAGCTGAGTGATAGCCAGGCCGAGCTGCAGCAGCGCGAGTCCCATTTCGAGGAAGTACGTATCGCTCAGGAGCAGGCCCAGGCCTCATTGCAACAGCAGCTTGAGCAGTCGCAGGGTGACCAGACGCGGGTCAGTGAACTGCAGGCCGCCCTGGATGAGGTCCGGCGGCAGCAGGATGAACATAAGGCTTCAGCCCAGGAGGCCCTGCAGGTTCACCAGGATCGGGAACGCGATCTCGTGCATCAACTCGAGCAGTTGCAGCAACAGCATGATCAGTTGAAGGCGGATTGGGAGCAGATCCAGGCGGAACTGGCCAATGCGGCGCAACCGGAAGCCCTCGATGCAGCCCGCCAGGCGCTGCAGCAGGCCGAGACGCGGATCGAGGAATTGACCCGGGAAGTCGACGGTTTGAGGGAAGTTCAGATGGAGATGGAAAGCCAGTTGACTGATGATGTGGATACCGAGGTCCATGCCCTGAGAACCGCCCTCGAAGCTGAGCAGAAGAAGCGCGAGAAGATTGAGCAGCAGGCCCGCCAGGCGGATGTGCTGCGGCGCGAACGCCAGGTCCAGGAGGCCGCGATCGAAATGCTGGGTGAGGATCTGGAAAAACTCACTCAGGAGAAGACCGACCTGGCCAGCGAGCGGGACCAGCTTGCCAAGCAGTTGACCGAGATGCGCGCGCAATACACGGACCTGATCAATGAAAACGATCAGCTCCACTCCGAGATGAGCGGCTTCCGCGACCAGGCGAGCGATTCCAGCCTGGCGGACGATCTGCTGGTGCAGATGGAGGAACTGCGAATACGCGCGGAAAATCTCGAGACGGAACGCGACCATGCCCTGTCCGAGTCCACCCGCATGCGCCGAGAGGTCTCCGAACTGCGCAGCGTGATCGAAACCTATGTCGAGCAGATTCAGGACGTCCAGGCCTTCGGAGTCGACGATCAGGTGATGGCGTTGCGCACCGAGCTGGATATGGTGCGACGCCAGGCCGCGGAGGATCTGGAACACATGCGAGCGGAACTGAACCGGGCGCAGAGTCAGGTCAAGTCGGCTTCCAGCCGGGATGTGGACGAGGTGGCAGCGCTGCAGGCCAGCCGCCAGGAGATGGTATCCATGCAGCAGTCCCTTTCGGAGAAGGACCATCTGCTGCGAATGTCACAGAATCAGTGTCGCTCTCTCGAAGATGCGATTGAAGACCGGGACAAGGAAGTGGATCAGCTGAAACGGAAACTCGAGCTGCTGATTCGCAAGACCGGCGGCCTGGAGGTGGGTGCGGTGAATACCGGGAGAAGTGTCGAAACCGATTCGAATTTCTCCGCGATGCCGGCCTCGGAACTGGGCGATGAGAACGAGACCAAGCGCCCGTCCCTGGGGCGTCTGTTCCGTCGCAAGTAGGCGCCGCGATCGATGCGGGTTCTGGCGGTTGGCACGGCAACCCTGGACATCGTCAACCGGGTGCCTGCCTATCCCCGGGAGGATCAGGAACTGCGCGCCATCGGACAGCAGATCCGGCGTGGCGGCAATGCCGCAAACACCCTAGAGGTGCTGAGTCGTCTCGGCCATCAGGTCTTTTGGGCGGGCAGCCTGGGGCAGGACGCATCCAGCGAACGCATCCGTGCCGAGATGTTGCGTTGTAACATCGACGATCACTGGGCCCGTGTGCATCCGGGCTGTACCACCCCCACCTCATATATCCTCTCCAGCGAGTCCAGTGGATCGCGCACCATCGTTCACTACCGGGATCTCCCGGAGTTCGAATTCGAGGATTTCCTCAATATCGATCTGCGCGGCTTCGACTGGTTCCATTTCGAGGGCCGTAATCCAGCGGCGACTGAACGGATGCTGGCGCATCTGCGGAAATGCCAGCCGAAGGTAACCCGATCCCTGGAACTGGAAAAGCCCAGGCCCGGGTTGGAGCGATGCCTGAGAGATTCCGATGTGGTGATGATTTCCCAGGCCTATGCCTTGTCCCAGGGATGTCTCGGCGCGCAACCCCTGTTCGAACGCCTGCGGCCCCTGGCCGAACGGGCGCTGCTGTTTCTCGCCTGGGGCGACTCCGGGGCCTGGTGCCAGAGCGCCGATGGGACCATCGTGCATCGGCCTGCCTACCGGCCGCCCCGGGTGGTGGACACCCTGGGGGCGGGTGACGTTTTCAATGCGGGTCTGATCCATCGTCTGCATCCGGAGCGGCAAGCCCATGCGGCATTGGAGTTCGCGACCCGGCTGGCCGGCGAGAAATGTGGCCGATGGGGGCTGGTGTGAAGCTGCTCAGCGTGCCTGCCCCATCAAGTCTGGAACGCTCGCCCTGTGAGCACTGAAAGCCTTCCGTTGGCGCTATGCGGGCTCTCCGAATTGTCCGATCCGGGCAGTCGAGGGTTTCGGGTCGAGTGCTCCGGGCAACTCCTGGATCTGCTGGTGGTACGTCGTGGTGACCAGGTGTTCGCCTATCGCAACAGCTGTCCGCATACCGGGATCAACCTGGAGTGGCAGACGGACCGCTTTCTCGACCTCTCGCAGGCCTTTATCCAGTGCGCCACCCATGGCGCCCTGTTCCGTATCGAGGATGGACTCTGCCTGAGAGGGCCTTGTGTCGGTCAGCGTCTGCAAGCGCTCGGGGTTGAGGTGGTCGACGGGCAGGTGCGACTGACCGACTGATCCGCAAAGGCCTCAGGCGCGACATCAAGTAAGCCGCTGAATAAAAAGCCGGGCCCGAAGGCCCGGCTTGGGTGGTACACGTAGAGGTTTGCTCCGCCTTCAGCTCATGTCGTCGAGAAAGGCATTCAGGTCTGCCAAAACCAGCTCAGGCGGCATCTGCCTCTGCGTGTGGGATTCGTTGTGGACCGGCTGCAGCCTCAATTCGAGTTCGCAGGCGCCATCGCTTGCAGCAGCTACGGGAGTCGGGGCGGATTCGCCGGTATCAACCGTAAGGCCGGTACTCATGTCGTAGACTGTTTTCATTCAGCACCTCCTGCATCGCATTTGAAACGGGGCCGCTTTCACTGTTTATAGCGGCGCCAGACCAGCATTCTTTAGGGAGCGGAGGTCTGTGTTCAGGGTCGGTTCGCGGAACCGACTGACTACCGGTATCCCCTAAGGGCTGTATCCAAAATGCCGATTCAGGCGAGGAGTTTCAACGCCAGGAAATCAGGGGTTTATAAACCTTGTGCGAGGACGCCGCAGCCGTCATGATGTGATACTGCCCGCACCCCGGAATCGGTTTTTTCGTGCAGGAGAATGAGAAGAGGCTTCTCAATCCTTGTCATCGAGCAGGTCGAGCGGATTGGCGTGGTTGTCACCGGCGGGTTTATCCAGGTCCACCCCGTAATCATCCCGACTGAGATCATAGGAACCTGACCAGTCCTCCGGGGGGGCGATTGGCACGACCTCCAGCTCCATCCAGTCGTCCAGGTCGTACTCAGCGACCGTACCGTCGTAAAACTGAACCTCGACCATGCCCTCATCCCGGTCGTAGGCAACTACTTCCAGGTTGTCGCCGTCCACGGTTTTGAACCAGCCACCGACTCGTATTATTGGTGATTTCATAGACTTGGCTTCTCCGCTGTTCAACTGTATCGGCTGAGCGAATTGCAACAGCTAGCTGCGCTCTGTCTTGAATTATGCGCCGGAATGCACACCCTGACCACGTGTCCGGTCGAATTTTTTACATCCGGCGGGGACCCGTGGTCAGGGGGCCGGATTGGGTTGGCGCTGGTGGATGGTCTCGATTTCCTGCAGCAGAGAATCGCTGAGTCTGAGATCCATGCTACTCAGGTTCTCCTCCAGCTGCGCCAGATCGGTGGCGCCCAGGATGGTGCTGGTGACAAAGGGTTGCGCAGTGACGAATGCCAGGGCCATCTGGGCCGGGCTGAGACCGTGATTCCGCGCCAGAGCCACGTATGCCTGAGTCGCCTGCTCTGCCTGGGGGTTCGAGTAGCGGGTGAAGCGGGTGAACCGGGTCAGCCGGGCCCGGGCGGGTTTTTGAGCGTCCAGGTACTTGCCGGAGAGTACGCCGAAGGCCATTGGAGAGTAGGCCAGCAGACCCACGGATTCCCGGTGAGCGATCTCCGCCAGGCCGATCTCGAAGCTTCGGTTGAGCAGGCTGTAGGGGTTCTGGATCGACACCAGACGGGGGAGTCCCAGGCGTTTTGCGGCCTCGAGGTATCGCATCACCCCCCAGGGGGTCTCATTGGAGACGCCGACATGGCGAATCTTGCCCGCTTTTTGCAAATCCCCAAGCACTTCAAGGGTCTCTTCGATAGGCACCGCATCCTCGTGTTCCGGGTAGGCGTATCCCAGGGCCCCGAAATAATTGGTCTTGCGGTCGGGCCAGTGCAGCTGATAGATGTCAATGTAATCTGTCTGCAGACGTTGCAGACTCTCGTCCAATGCGGCCTCGATGTTGGCCTTGTCGAGGTGCAGGTCCCCACTTCTCAGGTAGTTGAGCCAGTCAGCGGGACCGGCTACCTTGGTCGCCAGGATCACCCGGTCCCGTTGACCCCGGCGGGTGAACCAGCTGCCGATCTGCCGCTCGGTTTCGCCCTGGGTCTCGGCACGCGGCGGAACCGGATACATTTCGGCCGTGTCGATAAAATTGATACCGGCCGCCAGGGCGCGGTCCAGTTGGTCGTGGGCTTCCGTCTCGCGGTTTTGCTCGCCGAAGGTCATGGTGCCGAGGCACAACGCACTGACCTGGATATCGGTTCTGCCGAGGGTTCGGTAGATCAACAGCGTTCTCCCAGAGGTTGTTCGGGGTCGCCCGGACGGATTTGGGAGCCGTTGCCTCCGGGTGTGGTATGGGGCTGTGCACCATGAGACCCCAGGAGAATCTGTCAGTCAACCGCCGTCCGGGGCTTTTAACAGGCCCTAGTTGTAAAGTACGGCCAAGAGGTATGCGAACAATGGAACTGGATGGCGATCTTTTTTCCGGCCCCCTGCTGCTGTGGCTGGCCGGGCTGTTCGTGGTGACTTTTGCCCTGGCCCTGCGATACGCGCCCTGGCGCCGTCTCACTGAGCAGGGGCTGTTGCATGTATTTCTCGGTGCTGTGGTGGCACTGATCGTTTTGTGGCACATGCGTGGCCAGATCCAGCCCGGTCTCTCTTTCCATCTTCTTGGGGTGACGGTCATCACCCTGATGTTCGGCTGGTCGTTCGCGATTCAGATAGCCAGCCTCGCGCTGATCGCGGTGAGTCTCAACGCGGGTTATGGCTGGCAGGGTTATGTGGTGAGCTATCTCACCGTGGTGCTGGTGCCGATCAGTCTCTCCCATCTTGCCTTGATCCTGGTGCGCTCCTACCTGCCCAAGCATTTTTTCATCTATGTGCTGGGGAATGGCTTTTTCACCGCCTGGCTGGTGGGCTATGTGAGCGGTTATCTGGCGATGCAGATGCTGGTGTTGAGCGGCGCCTATACCATGGCGGAACTGCAGATCACGGTGATGCCGTTCTTTCCTCTGATGTTTTTTCCCGAGGCCCTGGTCAATGGCTGGATCATCACCATGCTGGTGGTGTTCTTTCCCGCCTGGGTCTATTCCTTCAGCGACGAACAGTACATTCACGGCAAATAAACCGGGATCAGCCCTGAGTGTGTCCTGGTGCGGTGCTCTGGGGTATAGTCTTTGCGGTCCATTGATCACCAAACGTGTGGTGAATGAGGTTTTCCGGTTACGGGAGGGCGGAATTTGAGTTGGTGGGGCAAACTGGTTGGCGGTGCGTTCGGCTACATGCTGGGCGGTCCCCTGGGGGCGGTACTTGGAGCGGCGCTCGGACATCGGTTCGACAAGGGGCTGAAGGGCCTGCCGGATGACGAAGGCCTGGGGTCCGGTGATCAGGAGCGGGTTCAGACCGCCTTTTTCACCGCCACCTTCTCGGTGCTGGGACACATCGCCAAGGCGGATGGCCGGGTCTCCGCGGATGAGATCCGTCTTGCCGAGGCGGTCATGGCGCAGATGTCGCTGTCCAGCGATATGCGCAAGACCGCCATACGCCTGTTCAATGAAGGTAAGGCCGAGGATTTTCCCCTCGACCAGGTGGTCACCCAGTTCCGTCAGGAGTGCCACCGTCGTCAGACCCTGATCCAGATGTTTCTCGAGATCCTGATCCAGGGAGCCTACGCGGATGGCCGCATGGCGCAGGACGAGGAAGCTCTGCTGCTCCACATCTGCGGGTTGCTTAACGTCTCCGAGTTCACCTTCCGTCAGCTCGAACGCATGATCCGTGCCCAGACCCATCGATACAGCGGCGGCTCCCGGCAAACCGGTGGCGACCGGCGCGCGCCTCCGCGCTCAGCGGGAGTTTCGCTGAAGGATGCATACGCGATACTGAATGTCTCGGAAAGCGCCTCGGACAAGGAGGTCAAGCGGGCCTACCGGCGGCTGATGAGCCAGCATCATCCGGACAAACTGGTTTCCAAGGGCCTGCCGGAAGAGATGATGAAACTGGCGGCGCAGAAGACCGATGAGATCAAGAAAGCCTACGAGCGGGTCAAGGATGCCCGCGGTATGCGCTGAGCGGGTTTGGCCTGCTGAGCCCGGGAGGTAAGCCGATTCTTAGGGTTCGGCAGATCCCGCGGCCTTGAGCCAGGCAATGACGCGTTGGCTGAGGCCGTTTTGCAGTCCGTTGAAGAAATGATCGGCCCCGGCCATGGATTCCTGGCGATATCCGCCTGTTTCGACCTGGCGGGCGATCCGTCTGCGCTCCACGGCGCTGTCGATGACCGGCTTGCGGTCTCGTCTTCCATACAGGTCGTAGAGGGGGAAGCTCCTCTGTGCAAGGGCCTGCCTGACCGGGTCCTGCTCACCCCCGGTGGGAATATCGACACCGATGGCTACCAGCGCCTTGAACGGCCCGGCGCCCGGCGTGCGGGTGAAGTTGAGTCCCATGACCGCGCCCAACCCATGACCCAGCAGAACCAGATCTGTGACCTGGCGTTTGCCAAAGTAGTCCACCGCCGCCTTGATCCGGGCATTGGCCTGAGCCAGCAGGGATTCGAGTTCGAGCGGTGTGGGTGGGGCATCGAGAGCCGGCAGCTGCAGTGACAGGGTGTTCCAGCCCTGTTCCGCCAGAGCCAGGCGCAAGGGGTGAATCACCTCGTGCCAGTCCGCGTGGGTGCCTGCGTCATGCAGCAGGATCACGCCGCCCAGTGCGGGATTGCGGTCGCTGGGGCTGTGGATGCCGAGGAAGCGCGTCCCTTCCGCGTCCAGCCAGACCGCCTCACCCGCAAGTCCGGGTGTGTCCAGTTGCGCCGACAGGCGTTGTTCCAGGCTCAGGTTCGCCGCCTCTGCACAGGGCAGCAAGGTCACCAGCATCAGGCACAGGTGGAGGATCTTCATGGCGAATTCTCGGCGTTCGGGACGTCTGGCAACGGTAATCCATCGGCCACACCGCAGCAACCGGAAGTCCCGGGGAAGAGCGCCACACCGGGGAGGCGGATCGGAAGCGCATGGCTTTTCCGCTCAGGGTTACCATGGGAATGCTGAAAATGCCGGGACTTTCGGGTAAAGTGTCGATCCTTTTGAAAATCGCGGCGTTCAACCCGCCTGTTTTCATGCTCGGGCATTACCGGCCTGGGACCCTGTCAGGTCACTCTCACCGGGACTCGCGAGCGTGATCACCGCACAGGGTAGGCGCCATGCCCCCGGCTCCGGGGGAACACAACCGTAGGAGAGAGTAACATGGCCCGTCAGTCCGATAAGATCGCCCCTTCCATCCTATCCGCGGATTTCGCCAAGCTCGGGGAGGAGGTCGATAATGTGCTTGCTTCCGGTGCCGAAATCGTCCACTTCGACGTCATGGACAATCACTATGTGCCGAACCTGACGATTGGACCCCTGGTTTGTGAAGCCCTGCGCAAACATGGTGTGACCGCCGATATCGATGTGCACATGATGGTCAAGCCGGTGGATCGGATCATTCCCGATTTCGCCAAGGCCGGCGCCACCTACATTACCTTCCACCCGGAGGCATCCGAGCACATCGACCGCAGCTTGCAGCTGATCCGCAATGAAGGCTGCAAATCCGGCCTGGTGTTTAATCCTGCCACTCCGCTGAGTCATCTGGACTATGTTCTCGACAAGGTGGACATGATCCTGCTGATGTCGGTCAACCCGGGCTTCGGTGGGCAGAGCTTCATCCCGGCTACCCTCGACAAACTGCGTCAGTGCCGCAAGATCATCGACGAATCCGGGTTCGATATCCGCCTCGAGATCGACGGTGGGGTGAAGGTCGATAATATCGCCGAGATCAAGGCCGCCGGGGCCGACACCTTTGTCGCGGGTTCCGGTATCTTCGGTTTCCCCGGCGACAGCGATGCCAATCGCTACGACAGCATCGTTGCCAAGATGAAGGCGGAACTGGCCAAGGTTTGAGATTTTCAAGTTCAGGCAGTCATGATTAAGAAACCTCAAATGATCCTCATCGATGTGGACGGCACCCTGGTCGACAGCGTGCCGGACCTCGCCTTTTGTGTCGATGAGATGATGCAGCGGCTGGGGCGCCCGGAGCACGGTGAGGAGAGGGTGCGCGACTGGGTTGGCAACGGGGTGGAACGTCTGGTGCGTCGGGCTTTGGTCGGGCAGCTCGAAGGCGAACCCGATGATGCGGATTTCGAACGGGCCTATCCCCTGTTTCTCGATCTCTATGCCGAGAACACCAGCCAGCGATCCCTGCTCTACCCCGGCATACGGGAGGGCCTGGACTATCTCAAGGCTCAGGGCTACCGGCTCGGCTGCGTGACCAACAAGGCGGCTCAGTTCACCCTGCCGCTACTGCGCGATCTGGGCATTTACGATGACTTCGAAATTATCATCGCCGGGGACACCCTGGCGAAGAAGAAACCCGATCCGTTACCTTTGCTGCACGCCGCCGAGCAGCTCGGGGTGGCGCCGGCCGACTCACTCATGATTGGGGACTCCCAGAGTGACGTGAAGGCGGCGCGTGCGGCTGGCTTCCAGATCGTCTGCATGAGTTATGGTTACAACCACGGCGAGGACATCCGCAGTTACCATCCGGATGCGGTGATCGACGCTCTGACCGAGATCCGCGGGTTGCTGGAAAACGCAGCTTGAGCAGGGGCCGGGTTTTCGAGTAAGGTTATCCGACGTTTCAAATTACGAACTGATTTTCAACATGAATCTTACTTCACACAATTCGACCTTGATGAACGGGGCACGATGGCGTTGGTGAGCAACGACCTGAAGCAAACCGTTAGATCATCATCGATTGTGTGGAGAGGACCATGACCCCCCAAGAATTCGACACCCTGGCGCAACAGGGCTACAACCGCATACCTGTGGTCTGCGAAGTGCTCGCAGATCTCGATACCCCGCTCAGTGTCTACATGAAACTGGCCAACGGCCCCTACTCGTACCTGTTCGAATCGGTACAGGGCGGCGAGAAATGGGGTCGCTACTCGATCATCGGTCTGCCCTGCCGGACCCGCGTGCAGGTCACCGGTCGAATCGTCGAAGTGATCACCGATGGCGAGGTGGTGGAGCGCTGCGAGGTCTCCGATCCCCTGGCATGGATTGAGGACTATCAGAAGCGCTTCAAGGCGGCCGAGGAGGAGGGGTTGCCCCGCTTCAACGGCGGCCTGGTGGGCTATTTCGGTTACGACATCATCCGTTACATCGAACCCAAGCTGGCGATCTGTCCCAACCCGGATCAACTGCAGACCCCGGACATCCTGTTGATGGTGTCCGATGAACTGGTGGTGTTCGATAATCTCAGTGGCCGGTTGTATGTCATCGTCCACGTGGATCCCTGCCAGGGCGAGGATCTCGCCCAGGCCCAGGCGCGTATCAGCAAACTGATCGCGCAGATGCGCCAGCCCCTGCCAGCGGAGTCCCGGGGGCCGGTACGTCAGGTGGACGAGACCGATTTCGTCTCCGGTTTTACCGAGCAGGGTTATCAGCAGGCGGTTGAACGCATCAAACGTTACATCCTCGACGGGGACTGTATGCAGGTGGTGATCTCCCAACGCCTGTCGATCCCCTTCCACGCCCCGCCGCTGGACCTCTACCGGGCCCTGCGCGGACTCAATCCCTCGCCCTACATGTACTTCCTCAACCTGGGCGACTTCCACATCGTGGGTTCCTCCCCGGAGATCCTGACCCGGTTGGAGGATGGGGTGGTCACGGTGCGGCCGATCGCGGGAACCCGCCGGCGGGGTTACACCGAGGCGGAGGACCGGGCTCTGGAAGCCGAGTTGCTGGCCGACCCGAAGGAACTCGCGGAGCACCTGATGCTGATTGACCTGGGACGCAACGACACCGGCCGGGTGGCGAAGATCGGCAGCGTCAAGCTGACCGAAAAGATGATCGTGGAGCGCTATTCTCACGTCATGCACATCGTCTCCAACGTGAATGGCCAGCTGCGTGACGGATTGAGCGCCATGGACGTGCTGCGGGCCACTTTCCCGGCCGGCACCGTCAGCGGTGCGCCGAAGATCCGTGCCATGGAGATCATCGATGAACTCGAACCGGTCAAACGGGGCGTCTATTCCGGCGCCGTGGGCTATCTCTCCTGGAGCGGTAACATGGATACCGCGATTGCGATCCGCACCGCGGTGATCAAGGACGAAACCCTGCACATCCAGGCAGGTGCCGGGGTGGTGGCCGATTCGGTGCCTGAGCTGGAGTGGAAAGAGACCATGAACAAAGGGCGGGCCATCTTCCGCGCCGTGGCCCTGGCGGAAGCGGGCCTCGATCGTCATCCCTGCGATGAGGAGGCCTGATATGCTGCTCATGATCGACAATTACGATTCCTTCACCTACAACCTGGTACAGTACCTGGGTGAGCTGGGGGCCGAGGTCAAGGTGGTGCGCAACGATGAGATCGGGGTATCCGAGATCGTCGCGATGAAACCCGAGCGCATCGTGATCTCACCGGGACCCTGCACTCCCAACGAGGCGGGTATCTCGGTGGAGACCATCAAGACCTACGCCGGACGCATCCCGATCCTCGGGGTCTGCCTGGGTCACCAGTCCATCGGTCAGGCCTTCGGCGGCCACATCATCCATGCCCGGGAGGTGATGCATGGCAAGACGTCACCGATCCATCACAGTGATCAGGGGGTGTTCCATGGGCTGGAGAACCCCTTTCAGGCCACCCGCTACCATTCGTTGGTGATCGACAAGACCCGTCTGCCCGAGTGTCTCGAAGTCACTGCCTGGACTCAGCACGAGGACGGTTCCATGGATGAAATCATGGGCGTTCGCCACAAGGAGCTTGCGATTCAGGGGGTGCAGTTCCATCCCGAATCGATCCTCACCCGGCACGGGCACGATCTGCTGCGTAACTTTATCGATTACACAGGCTAGGGCCTGTTAACTCTACTCCGACGTACCCCATGGGCACTTCCTTCGGGGCGCAACAGGGACTATCGGATTAGTGTTAAAAGGCCATAGACGCTGCGCGGGTGTCCCGCGTCACGCTTCCCGTACCATTCGACAAGTCAAAAGGGGACCCGCCGCCAGGCAGGCCCCCTCTGCAATGGCCAGGCTTTGAGCGAGCGATAGCCTCCAGAATGGCCCCTTTCTGATTCGCCGCAAGGATCCGCCCCCGTCGTCTGTGCTGCGATGTGAGTCTTAGGGCCTATCAGATTAGGGTAAACAGGCCCTGGAAAGGGCTGGTCTTTTTCTGCTTGAGATACTACGTCACAGGACGGCTTTGCAACGCACTTTGGTCTGTTTCCTGCCAATATTCACACTTCATATACACCGTTATATTTGCTATATCCAAATTATGGGACGGTCTATGTATTGGGAGGGATTCCAGATGTACAAGCTCGTTCAAGCTGCCGCAAAAGGTCAACAGCCCGCCCAGGAGGAACTCTACTTTTGGGCCTACCTATGGCCACGATTGGCCGAATCACTTTGGGGTGAAGACGGTTATCTTTCACCTCCCATCAACCCTCCGGGATTCGTCGAGGCCGTAGAGCTTCGTACCTTACTCGCTCTGGTGGCACTGGGACCGCAGCCGGAACCTCCGGATCAGCCTGCGTATCGCAAGGCAGGTGCCATGGCGACTCGGCGTTTTCACGATCACCTGGTGATGCTTGCACGAGCGCTGGAGAAGGAGTTGCCAGGAAAACTTTGATCGAAGGATGAATCCGTACACAGGAGTAGTGTCATGCGCAGGAAAACATCATCTCACGTCGCTTTGAAACTGCCGACCATTACCAGTGAACACTTGCAACGTATCAAACGCGCATCCCGGCGGCGTCCCCGTCATCAGCGGGCCGAGGTGGATGTTGGCATGAATGTGACCATTGCGTTTCGTAAAAACGATCTGCTTGGGATGGAGGCCTTCGCACAACGGGTGAGCGAACTGAGTCGAAGGTGCGGTCCGCGACATGGTTCGCAAGCCCGCCAAAAGACAATGTTGACTGAAGCGGATCAAGTCGCCCTGAGAGAGGCGCAAACCGGGATCCTGTCTTACCTGGATGAAAAACCCGAACATGCCGCACTGTTTGCATTCGATCCGCTGTGTGCGCTCAAACAGATGGAAATAAAACTGAAACCGGAATTGCTTGCGAAATTGCGAATCCTGGCCGAGATGGCGAGAACCCGTGCGAAGCCAGTGCCGAAAGTCACGATCGGGCGAATGGTCGCGCGAGTTGAGCAGGATAAAGGACCCACTCTGGGGGTGATGCAGGCTGCCTCCGATCCAAAGCTTGAGAAGTGAGGTGACATCATGGCCGGTTACAGAACACAGGGTTACGACTTTGTTTTTGAAATCAGTGAGGACAGGATAAATCAATATATCGGGGGGTCGTTGCAAGGTCTGTTGTCTGGGCGAAGCGGTGAGATTGCCGACACCGAAGTGTCGGGCAGTTTTGCGTTCGCCAGTCCCGATGCCACGGAAAGTGCTGATGTCAGGTTTGATGCCCCGGGTGAGAATACCGCGTATCTGAATATTCCATTCAGGTTCAGCGCGGACCTGGAACGTCCGCCCGAGTGGCCTGAAACGGTCGATCAAACCGGTAGGGTAAGAATCCTGACACCTGTGATTGCGATCGAATCGACCCGAACAACCGCCCAGGTTGGCTTCGACTTTCGGGGACTGGTGGGTGCCGATGTGCGTGTCACTCTGGACAGTCCGGTGGATGCGGAGTGGGTTGCGTACACAGAGCCGTTGTCGCGGCTGATCGAAGGTATTGTCACGCAGACGCTTGTCGCGCAGGATTGGTATGCGGTGCCGGTATCGTTGGATATCGATCCCGACAATGATGGCAGTGATCCTTTCATGCCGTTGCGCTTGGAGCTGCGGGTGTTGAACGATGCTGAGCCCCGTTCGGTAGTGCTTCTGTTTCCAACCAGTCCCCACAATGAGGCGACTCCGGGTGACGTCAGCGAATCCGTACTCGATCCCAGCTGGGATTCGGTTTGTGTCGTAGGCAATGAATTGTTACTCAGGCGACTCGTGGGCGCGGCCCTCCTGGAAGGGATGGGCGTTTATGATCCTTTGGCGCCGGACCCCATCGCATCACTCAATGATCTGCTCGACTATGCGGACAATCACGTCAGCCTGTCATCGCGTGTCGATCTGGGACATATGATCGATGAGTGGTGGACATCGAAAACCGATCTCACGCAACTCGATATCAGCATTGATGAGTCTGAAACCCTTGATGTCAACGCGAGTATCCTGACGGGAGGTCCCTTCATCTCGGCAACCATGACCTTGCATATGACGGCGGTCATGGAGATTTCAGGTACTTCGCAGTTTATCCTGCATTGGCATTTCGATGAGCCGGAAGTGGTGGTGGTGCCCGGCCCCCTGGTGTGGCTGTTGTTTGGTCCATTGGCGCCGATTATCTCCGCCCTCAAAGGTATTGCTACGGAGTTTATATTCAGCGCGTTGGAGAATGTCCTGACATCCGAGTGCCATCTGGTTGGTTTCGATGAGTGGCCGGAAGAAGCGCAACCCGTGGATATTGATTGCAGCTTCGCCTTTCCATACCCGATTCCACTGCTGGTCGATGAGATCGTTCTGGATGACTGGGCGATGGTCGGATCGGTGGATCTGCCGGACACGACCTATACCGCACCGCAGCCGAGTATCCAGATCATAGGTGACTGGGTCGCCGGTGATGGGGAATTCGGTGGCGCCACAGAACGCGGCCTCGGTGGGGGTGTCTCGATGACCTGCTTCAATCACTACCTGCGACACTCGGGTAGTTTTCGCGCCATGCCTGCCGGGCCGGTCGTTTATCCGATCGACTATGAGTGGTGTCTGGGCGGCATGCCGATGAGTGGAGCCGGCACACTGAGAATCGGTGACGCAACGGTCCATTACGAGGCAACAGGGGAACGTCTCTCCATGGAACTCGAACTCGGCGATTCACTGGAAAGCGAACTCTGTGTGAGCGCCCTCGATCAACGAGGCACGGAACTGTTTACAGAGCGTGCCTTTAGCGTTGAGGGGGAGGAGCGGTTCTGCGCATTCGAGGGTGTTGAACAACTTGAAGGTCCGCCGGCCGAACTCGAACAGGCGGGTGCGTTTACCGAGGGATTGCCATTGACACAAGGCTACAGGGCAACCAGTGAAGAGGTCTCCTTTGGTGAGTACGACGGGATGATGAGGGACGCGCTGGTGCGAGGCATGGGTGTTGATCCACACAGCGCCCCAGTGCGCCGACCCTGATCGCGGGCTCATTGCTCAGGGTGTATGACCGGTTCGTCACGATTGCACAGGCTTGCGTGTGATCGTGACTTTGGACCGGATATTTGCGTTCATTCGCAGAGTGACATAGATTCACCCTCTGAACGAACCTGAGGAGACCGCCGTGGAGATGTCGCAAGCCATCAGTAAGGTGCTGACGCACCAGAATCTTAGCGAAGATGAGATGACGAGCGTCATGCGCAGCATCATGACCGGTGGTGCAACGCCTGCCCAGATCGGGGGTTTTCTGGTCGGTCTGCGGATGAAGGGCGAGACGGTGGTGGAGATCAGCGCGGCGGCTTCGGTGATGCGCGAGCTCGCTTCCGGGGTGGCCATTGGCGATCTGCAAAACACCGTGGACATCGTCGGTACCGGGGGTGATTCCTCCGGCACCTTCAATGTCTCTACCGCCAGCATGTTCGTCGCAGCGGCCGCCGGCTGTCATGTGGCCAAGCACGGCAACCGTTCCGTCTCTTCCAAGTCGGGCAGCGCGGACGCCCTCGAGGCTGCCGGTATACGTCTCGATCTCACCCCGGACCAGGTCGCCCGCTGCGTGCGCGAGGTGGGGGTGGGTTTCATGTTCGCCCCCGGCCATCACAGCGCCATGAAGCATGCCATCGGACCGCGCCGGGAGATGGGGGTGCGCACCATTTTCAATGTGCTCGGACCTCTGACCAATCCCGCCGGAGTGCCGAATCAACTGCTCGGCGTATTCAGCACCGAGTTGCTGGAACCCATCGCCGAGGTGCTGCAACGCCTGGGCAGTCGCCATGTGATGGTGGTTCACTCCCGGGACGGCCTGGACGAGATCAGTATCGGCGAGGCCACCGAGGTGGCAGAGCTCAAGCAGGGGCAGATTCGCCGCTACAGCATCCAGCCGGAGGATTTCGGTGTGACGCGCAGTTCCCTGGATACCATCAAGGTGGCCGATGCCGCGCAGAGTCTCGGGATCATCCGCGGTGTGCTGGAAGACCAGCCAGGACCGGCCCGGGACATCGTCATGCTCAACGCGGGGGCCGCCATCTACACCGCAGGACTCGCTGCAAACCTCAAGGAGGGGGTGACGAAGGCGGATGCCGCCATTGCCAGCGGAGAGGCGCGCAGTCGCCTGGATCGTCTGGTGGTGCTGACCCAGAGTTTCGACTGAGATGAACGACACCCCTGATATCCTGAAGAAGATCGTCCACCGCAAGCACGAGGAGATCGCCGATCGCAGTACACGAATCCCTCAGGCGACATTGATCGAGCGCCTGGATAAGGCTTCGAGTCCGCGGGGCTTCGCCCGCGCAATCGCCGAGCGGATTGCCGCGGGACAGCCCGGGGTCATTGCCGAGATCAAGAAGGCCTCACCCAGCAAAGGGGTACTGCGCGCCGATTTCCGCCCTGCTGAGATCGCCACGAGTTACCAGCAGGGCGGTGCCGCCTGCCTGTCGGTGCTCACCGATGTGGATTTCTTCCAGGGCAGCGACGCCTATCTGCAACAGGCCCGGAGCGCCTGCCATCTGCCGGTGATTCGCAAGGATTTCATCATCGATCCGTATCAGGTCTACGAGGCCCGTACCATCGATGCGGACTGCATCCTGCTGATCGCCGCCTGTCTCGACGATAATCAGCTCAAGACACTCAACGATCTGGCCCACGAACTGGGCATGGACGTACTGATCGAGGTGCATGACGGAGAGGAACTGGAGCGCGCTCTGCAGGTCGATAACCGCCTGATCGGCATCAACAACCGTAACCTGCGCAGCTTCGAGGTGAGCCTGCAGACCACCTTGGATCTGCTCGAACGGATACCCCAGGAGCGCATTGTGGTCACGGAGAGTGGCATACTCGCCCCGCAGGACGTACGCACCATGCGCGACCACCAGGTCAACGGCTTTCTCGTGGGTGAGGCCTTCATGCGCGCCGAGGATCCCGGAGCACGCCTCAAGGAATTGTTCTTCTGAAGACGCCCAGGCCATCATCTGCTTCCATCTCTTCCCGCAGAAGTGCAATCCTCGACGATTCGTAGCCCGGGTGCAGCGTAGCGGAACCCGGGAGGGGAGTCACTCCGTACCCGACTACACCGTACGTCAACCGGAAGGACAGTCAGCGGAATCCGCGAACAGGTGAAACAGACAGGGTCTGCCGCGTGCGGGCGTTCACCCGGATCCCGTCAATGAGCCATACTGAACATTCCCGATCAGCAACCTGTCCGGTCATTGCATAACCACAGGAGCCGCCACCATGCAGCCGAGAATCAACCTGATCACCCTGGGTGTCAGCGACCTGCGGCGCGCCACGGATTTTTACCAGGCCCTGGGTCTGCCCCGTTTTGAGTTTCCCGGCGAGGGCATCACCTTCTTCGATCTGCAGGGTACCTGGCTGGCCCTCTACCCCCGGGAGGCCCTGGCTGAAGACATCGGCATGCCACTGTACGGGCCGGGTGCAATCACCCTGGCGCACAACCTGGCCAGCCCGGAACAGGTCGACCGGGTCATGGAGGAAGCCCTGGCGGCTGGCGCCACGCTGTTGAAGGCCCCGCAGGAGACCTTCTGGGGCGGATATTCGGGCTATTTCGCCGATCCGGACGGATTTTACTGGGAACTGGCCCATGTTCCCCAGTTCTGGATCGGTCCCGGGGAGGATGAGCAATGAGTGACATGCCCTGTCCCTGGTGCCTCGGGCACGAGGAGTATGTCCGCTATCATGACGAGGAGTGGGGCGTACCCTCCCGGGACCCCCGCCACCTGTTTGAGATGCTGATCCTCGAGGGCGCCCAGGCCGGGCTCTCATGGCTGACTGTGTTGCGTAAACGGGAGGGTTATCGGCGGGCGTTTGATGATTTCGACGCCAGGAAGATCGCCAAATACGGCCCTCGCCAGATCGAGCGGCTGCTGCAGGACAGCGGCATCATACGCAATCGGCTCAAGGTCAATTCGGCCATCGCCAATGCTCAGGCGTTTCTCGAGGTGGAGGCGGATCAGGGGTTCTCCAACCTGATCTGGTCATTCGTGGACGATCAACCTCAACAGAACCGCTGGAAAAGCCTCTCCCAGGTGCCGGCCAGCACTGCGGTTTCCGATGCCATGAGCAAGGAACTGAAGCGGCGCGGTTTCCGCTTCGTCGGATCGACCATCTGCTATGCCTACATGCAATCCGTCGGAATGGTCAATGACCACCTGATCAGCTGCCCGCGCCATGCCCAGCTTTCTGAGTTTTCAATCGGGTAGGTCGGGTTACACTGGGCTAACCCGACCTACAACTTTTGGGGTGATCAGCGCGTACCGAAGACCACAATGGTCTTGCCCTTGACGCTGATCAGCCCCTGTTCCTCGAGGTTTTTCAGTACCCGGCCCGCCATTTCCCGAGAGCAGCCGACGATGCGGCCGATCTCCTGGCGGGTGATGCGGATCTGCATGCCGTCCGGGTGGGTCATCGCGTCGGGCTCCTTGCACAGGTCCAGCAGGGTGCGTGCGATGCGCCCGGTCACGTCGAAGAAGGCCAGGTGTCCGACCTTGTTGCTGGTCTGGGATAGGCGCTGCGAGAGCTGCGCACCCATGGCGTAAAGAATGTCTTTTGTATATTCCTTCAGGTCATGGGAGAAAAGCTGTTCCAGTCGCTGGTAGCTGATCTCGGCAATCTGGCAGGAGGTTCGGGTGCGGACCATGACACTGCGCTTGGGTTCCGGCACAAAGAGTCCCATCTCACCGACGAATTGACCTTTGTTGAGGTAGGTCAGAATGATCTCTCGACCGTCTTCATCCTCGATATAGACTGCCACCGAGCCTTCCGTGATGTAGTACAGAATGTCCGCGGGATCGCCGATGTGGATGATTTCGGTGTTCTTCGGGTAACGCCGGCGATGGCAGAAAGAGAGGAATCTTTGCAGGTATTCCGGTTCCTGTGGGGGCGGTTTAATGATCGTCATGATCTTGGAACTCTAAATTTAGGTGATAGAAAGCGGGATCAGCCTGCGGCGTGATCCGGCAGTATGCGCGGATCGTCAGAACAGTCGATCCGGGCGCTCGCAAAGCGCTTGAGTGTGTTGTAGTTTCCCGTTTGGAGCTTAGGCTCAAGTTTAGCAACCCTTTTCAACTTGTCGAAACAGCAGGCTTCTGTAGACTCGACATCAAGCGCATAGTCTAACAAAAAACGACAAGCGATAAATTTAACGCAATTCATGTTTATCATCTATTCCGGATTTCAAATCACAATTCGGTTGATGAGCGTCATTCCGGGAGGCAATTAATGAAAGCAAGGGTCGTATGGGTGGAAGGTACCGCGATGATGGGGGAGTCAGGCAGCGGGCATGCGCTGGTGATGGATGGCCCTCCAGAGCACGGTGGGCGTAATCTGGGCGTCCGGCCCATGGAGATGCTGCTGCTGGGTATGGGGGGGTGTACCGAATTCGACGTACTGGCGATCCTGAAAAAGGCGCGCCAGCCGGTTTCCGCCTGTGTGGTGGAACTGCAGGCGGAACGTTCCGAACAGGATCCCAAGGTGTTCACCCGGATACATGCCCACTTTATCGTCACGGGTAAGGACTTGAGTGACAAGCATGTGGCCCGCGCGATCTCCCTCAGTGCCGACAAATACTGCTCCGCCTCGATCATGCTCGGCGCCACGGCGTCGATCAGCCACGACTACGAGATCGTCAATGAATAATCTGTTCACCACCTTCGACGAGCTGGTATCCGAATATTACCGGATCTGGTTTCGCTATCATCCCCTGGCGGCGGTGTATGCCTCGGTGCCCGGCTATGAGGGTTTGCTGACCGCGGATGGGGACGATGAGATTGGTGCCTTGAGCAGCCTGATCAGCAACCTGCTGGTGGGGCTCAAAGAGCTGGATTTCGATGCCCTGGATGCGGATCGGCAGCTCGATCTGCAGTTGGTCACCGGTTCGGCCCTGGTCGAGCACCGGATGCTCCTTGAGCATGACTGGCGCTATCGGGATGCGGCCCGCTACCTGCCCCTGCAGGCGCTCCAGGAGGTGGTTTTGCGCCAGCCCGAGCGACTCTGTGATGCCCTGATGGGAGTCATGGAGAAGACGCCCAACTATCTGCGTGACGCGCGAGGGCGCCTGATGGAGATGCCGGGCCTGGTTTCAACCCTGTGGCTGGCCGATGCCCTTGAGACCCTGGAACGGGGGATCCCCTGGTTGAAAAGACTGGATCACGAGATGCCCCAGGGGCGTGAGTGCTGTGCTGACAAGGGGCGTATGCAGAGCCTGTGCAGTCAATCGGTCGAGGCCCTCAGCGATTTTCAGCAGCAACTGATCAATGAGCTTGCGCCGATCGCCTCGGGCACCTCGGATTGCGGCGTCGATCTGTTGAACTGGCTGTTGAGGCACCGGGATCAGATGACGATCCAGGCTGAAGAGGCCATGGATTACGTGCATCGGCGGCGAACCTCAATCGCTTCGGGCGTGGACGCGATGGGCGGGGTTGAGGCGATCCTTGGACAGATCGCCACAGAGCCCCGGCTGACCGGTGATGAACGCATTCAGGCCTACCGGGACGAGGCGCACCAGCTGAAGCAGTATCTGCTACAGGAGTCCCTGTTGCCGGATCCGGGTCAGCCACTGGAATTCCGCGTCACCGACAACTGTTTCAGGCAACCCGATTGCGGCAGCTACCTGCGCACGGACCAGGGGGGAGTGTTCCTGATTCCCAATGATCAGCAGGTGGGCGGAGGCGAGACTCTGTCTGAGATCCGCATGCGTAACCTCTATGGCAGCTGGGCCGGGCGCCACTATCTGGCCTGGGCGGGTGGGGTCTCGGCCCACAGCCTGGTGCGTCAGATCAACCCGTCCGCGGCCTTCAAGCGGGGCTGGGCCCACTATTTCAGCCGGATTCTCGAGGCCCGGGGTTATTTTGACGCCAAGGATCGGGCGCTGCTCGAACTGCGACGCCTGATCCTGGTGGAGCAGGCGACCATCGACCTGGAGTTTCACACCGGGCGGATCGACAGCCAGCAGGCGCTGCAGCGGTTGCAGGCCCTGTCGAACATCCCCTGCTGGGCGGAAGTGAGTCTGACGGCGATCTCACGGCGGCCTACCGATGCCTTCATGGCCCTGCTGGGCGCCGATCTGCTGGAACACCTGATCCGCCAGCAGCAGGAGCAGTACCCGGACAGGTCGCTGCTGGCCCTGCATGAGGCGCTGCTCGCGCATGGCGCCGTCGCTCTGCCCCTGGTGGTGCAGCGGGCCTGCGGGCAAGGAATCTGGGAGGAAAGCCTGAAGGAGGTCATGTCCGCATGACACGGCCGCAACGTCATCTTGGCATGAGTCATGTCGCCCTGAACGTGCGGGACATGGCGGCCAGCGAACACTTCTACGTCGAACTCATGGGTATGCGGGTCGAGTGGCGACCTGACCCGGAGAATGTCTATCTCACCTCGGGGCCGGATAATCTGGCACTGCATCGAACCGCTGCCGAGTCGTTCGACGAGGCGGCGCAGCGCCTGGATCATATCGGGTTCTTCATGGATACGCCGGAAGCGGTGGACGAATGGTTCGGGTTTCTGTCGCAGCAGGGTGTGAGGATGCGCAACCCGCCCCGGACCCACCGGGATGGCGCGCGGAGTTTTTACTGTTACGACCCGGACGGGGTCACGGTGCAGATCATCTATCATCCACCGGTCAAAGGGTATCTGGACGGTACATGATCCCGGTTTGTGGCTGAAAACAATACGGATTATGAATTGCGTTTAATTTGACCACGAAAGACATGAAGCATGGAATTTGGTGAACTCTCGAATTGAGTGATCGGCTTCGCACTTGAGGTTCATCGTGAGCAGGGGCCCGGGCAATTGAAGTCAACCTATGAGCAGTGTCTTGCGCATGAATTGAAGCTCAATGGTCTTCAGCTCAAATTACAGTACGCACAAGCTGTCAATTACAAAGGTGTCCGACTGAATTGCGGCTATCGGGCCGATATCCTGATAAAGGATGAATTGATTATCGAACTGGAAAGTATCGATGCCATCAAGAGTATCCATGAAGCGCAATTGCTGACATGCATGAAAACGGCCGGCATCAGAACTGGGCTGCTCATGAATTTCAACGTCAAAAAGCTGAAGGATGGGATAAGACGCTTTGTACTGTGATCCTTCGTGTGCTTCGTGGTGAGACATCAGATGCACGGGCCAGGATACCAGGCAGGATACCAGGGCAACCAGACATCCGCACATCATAAGCGGCATCACTAAAAGCAAACCAGAAAAAAGCCCGCATTGAGCGGGCTTTTTGTGTTGGCTGGGGATGGAGGATTCGAACCTCCACATACGGAGTCAGAGTCCGTTGTCCTGCCATTAGACGAATCCCCAGTTGCAGACTCGGTGCAGGGCGCAGAGCGCCCGCAGCAGGCGAGCCAGACTTAGCGCTTGGAGAACTGCGGACGCTTGCGGGCTTTGTGCAGACCCACTTTCTTACGCTCGACGGCACGGGCGTCGCGGGTCAGGAAACCGGAACGGCGCAGCACAGTGTGCAGAGAATCGTCGTAGGCGTCCAGGGCGCGGGAGATGCCGTGACGGATGGCGCCGGCCTGACCGGTGGTGCCGCCGCCCTTGACCGTGACCTTGATGTCAACCTTGTCCAGGGTTTCGGTGGCTTCCAGAGGCTGGCGAACCACCATGCGGGCGGTTTCGCGACCAAAATACTCGTCGAGCGGGCGATTGTTGACCGTGATGCTGCCGCTGCCGGTGCTCAGGAAGACGCGGGCGGTGGAGCTTTTACGGCGGCCGGTGGTGATATGCGATTCTGCCATCTTATTTACTCTCGTCGTTTCAGATGTCCAGCGGCAGGGGCTGCTGGGCCTGATGAGGATGTTCCGGGCCGGCAAACACGCGCAGCTTCTTGAACATGGCGCGTCCCAGCGGGTTTTTCGGCATCATACCTTTGACCGCATGTTCGATCGCCTGCTCGGGCGCTTTCTGTAACAGCTTGTCCAGGTTGATGGATTTCATGTTGCCGATGTAGCCGGTGTGATGATAGTACATCTTGTCAGCCAGCTTGTTACCGGTCACCCGGATCTTTTCCGCGTTGACCACGACGATATAGTCGCCGGTATCCACGTGGGGGGTATATTCCGGTTTATGCTTGCCGCGCAGACGTCGTGCAATTTCGGTGGACAGACGACCCAGGGTCTTGTCTGTGGCGTCCACGAGATACCAGTTGCGGCGGACCTCAGCCGGCTTTGCGCTTAAAGTAGTCATCCGATGTCGCTCCAATGGGAGAACTATTATGCCTCGAAAAAGACGGCGGATAATACATGATCCCCCACAAGGGCACAAGACCCATGCAGGCAAAAACCGCCGCTTCGCTCCGAATGGGGCGGTGTGCTCTGAGATGGGGCAAAAAAAAAGCGCAACAGGGGATGTTGCGCTGAAAAATGTTTACCACCAAAGGAGGATTACTGTACATAACGTATCAGTATGTTGGAATTATCTAATATACCAATATTCTTGTCAAGCGTTTTCGGGATCTTTAAGTTTGATATGATGCCTACCCCTCGTTGGGTCGGGGCTTTTGTTGCTCCGGGCGGCGTTATCATTCGCTCATTCTGCGTTGCCGGGCGTATCAACAGCCACTGCAGAGCCCATCGGGACTGTGTGGACAGGCCCTACTAATTTTCTGGTTAACTATATTCATATGTTATTAAGCAGTATCGCGATTCTGTTCGGGCTTGTGATTCTGGTATGGAGCGCTGACCGGTTTATCAGCGGCGCGGCGGCGCTGGCGGACAATCTTGGGGTCTCCCCCATGCTGATCGGCCTCACTGTGGTAGGGTTCGGGACCTCGGCACCGGAGATCCTCGTCTCGATCATGGCCGCGTCGGATGGCAATCCGGGACTGGCGATTGGTAACGCGATCGGTTCGAACATCGCCAATATCGGCTTGATCCTGGGCGTGACCGCGATCGTGATGCCCTTGTCGGTGCATTCCAGTGTGCTGCGTCGGGAATACCCGCTGCTGCTGGCGGTTTCGATCATCGCTTTCGTGCTGATGTGGGATGGCAATCTGAGCCGCCTGGACGGCAGCATTCTCCTGACCCTGTTGTTCCTGGTCCTCGGTTGGATGGTGTATACCGCAAAAACCGGGGCGGCGGATCCGATTGCGGGTGAATTCGAGGCCGAGATCCCGCATGACATGCCGACCCGCAAGGCCCTGCTGACCCTGAGCGTCGGTCTGACCCTGCTGCTGCTCAGTTCCCGGTTGCTGGTATGGGGGGCGACCCAGGTGGCCCTCGCGCTGGGGGTCAGTGACGTGGTGATCGGCCTGACCATCGTGGCAATCGGCACCAGTCTTCCGGAACTGGCGGCAAGCATCACCAGTGCCCTGAAGCAGGAGGATGACATTGCCATCGGCAACGTGATCGGTTCAAATCTCTACAATCTGCTGGCGGTTCTGAGCATCCCGGGCCTGCTGGCTCCGGGGGTGTTCTCCCCGGAGGTGATCATACGGGATCTTCCGGTGATGCTGGGCATGACCGTGTTTCTGTTTCTCATGGGTTACGGCTTCGGCAAGCCGGGCCGTATCAACCGGGTGGAGGGCCTGTTGTTGCTGCTGTGTTTCATCGGCTACCAGTCCTGGCTGTTTATCACCCTGCTGGTGGGTTGAGTGCTGTTGCCATGAATGAGAGATCGGGTTTGAAAAAAACGACTGACACCCCCTCCCCCGAGGAAGGGCAGGAAATGATTGCGCTGGGACGCGCGGTCATCGAGACCGAGGCCGCCGCGGTATCCGCTTTGTCGGCCCGGCTGGACGACGCCTTCGCCCAGGCCTGTCACTACCTGTTGAACTGCCGGGGGCGGATCGTGGTGATCGGCATGGGCAAGTCGGGGCATATCGGTAACAAACTCGCCGCCACCCTGGCGAGCACCGGCAGTCCGGCCTTTTTCGTCCATCCGGGCGAAGCCAGTCATGGCGATCTGGGCATGATCACCCGTCAGGATGTGGTGCTGGCCCTGTCCAATTCGGGAGAGACCGGAGAACTGCTGGTGATCCTGCCACTCCTCAAGCGGCTCGGGGTACCGCTGATTGCGATGACCGGTCGCCCCCAGTCCACCCTGGCGCGGGAATCCGAAGTGCACATCGACGTGAGCGTGGACAAGGAGGCCTGCCCCTTGGGACTGGCGCCCACCTCCAGCACCACTGCGGCCCTGGTGATGGGGGATGCCCTGGCCGTGGCGCTGCTGCAGGCGCGGGGATTCACCGCCAAGGACTTTGCCCTGTCTCATCCGGGGGGCAGCCTGGGTCGGCGTCTGCTGCTGCATGTCGGTGATATCATGCATACCGGCGATGCGTTGCCCCGGGTGGGCTCGGATGCAACCCTTCACGAGACCCTGACGGTGATGTCAGGCAAGGGGCTGGGAATGACGGCGGTGGTCGACGGGGATCAGCGGGTGGTCGGTGTGTTCACCGACGGGGATCTGCGCAGAACCCTCAACCGCCCGATCGATATTCACCGGGTGAAGGTGTGCGAGGTAATGACCGCTGACTGCATTACCGTGGTTCCTGAAATGCTGGCCGCAGAGGCCCTGCAGATGATGGATGAGAAAAAAATCAACGGCCTGCTGGTGGTGGATGGGGGGCAGCACCTGATCGGTGCGTTCAACATGCACGATCTTTTGAGAGCGGGTGTCATGTAGGGGGGCGTGTGAAGGATATTCAGGACAAGGCCAGGGCCATCAAACTGGTGATTTTTGATGTCGACGGGGTATTGACGGACGGAGGGCTGTTTCTGGGCGACGATGGTCAGGAATACAAGGCCTTCCATTCCCGGGATGGGCACGGCATGAAAATGCTGCAAAGCGGAGGTGTGGTGATCGGCATCATCACCGGCCGCACCTCGGAGGTGGTTCGCCTGCGCATGGAGAGTCTTGGCGTCGCCCATGTCTATCAGGGTCAGCATGACAAGCTGCCGGCTTACCTGGAACTGCGGGACAAACTTGGCCTGAAGGACGAGGAGATCGCCTACGTGGGTGACGATGTGGTGGATCTGCCGATCATGCGTCGGGTCGGTCTGGCCATTGCGGTGCAGGACGCCCATCCTTTCGTCACCCAGCATGCACACTGGCAGACGCCCCATGGTGGCGGCAAAGGCGCCGGCCGGGATGTCTGTGAACTGCTTCTCGAGGCCCAGGGTAAGCTGCAGGCCATGTTGGACAGTTATCTTTGAACCGGCGATTGCTGGCGTTGCTGTTGCTGTTGGCCGCGGCTCTCAGCCTGGCCTGGTGGGTGAATGAACTGTCGCGTCCTGAATCCCCTCCGAGCCGGGCAACCCGGGATACCCCCGACTCCTATGCCAACGGTCTGAGGGTCATGCGTTACGACGATCATGGGCGCTTGATTCAGAGTCTTCGCAGTCCGCGGATGCTCAGCTTCGATCAGACCGGCGTGACGGAATTCACTCAGCCCGAGGTGCGCCAGTATGCTGAGGATAAACCGCCGTGGATACTTCAGGCGGAGAAGGGCATCGCCCGGCATCGTGAGCAGCATCTGATGCTGCCCGGCGAGGTGGTGATCGATAGGGCCGGGTTTGAAGAAGCCGCGCCCTACCACATCCGTACCCGGGATCTGGCGGTACAGATGCCGGACGTTCATGTTTCGACCGATCAGCCGGTCTCCTTGATCAGCGGGGAGCAGCGGATGACCGCCCGGGGGCTGGAGGCCTGGTTGAAGGAGCCGGCGCGTTTGCAGTTGCTGCATCAGGTACGGGGGCACTATGAGTTTGAGTAAAACAGGCGGGTGGATCGTCAGCCTGGCGATTCTGGTCGGATGTGGCCGCGCCTGGGCGCTCGAGAGTGATCGTGAGCAGCCCATGGAGCTCGCGGCGGACAGCCTCTCCATCGATGAGTCCAAGGGTGTGAGCCTCTACCAGGGGCATGTGGAGATCACCCAGGGAAGCTTCAAGCTGTGGGCGGACCAGGTGTGGATCTTCCGCAGTCAGGGCAAGACCGAAAAGATTGTCAGCGAGGGGGAGCCCACCCGCTTTCAGCAACTGCTGCAGGTCGACGGGGAACAGGTGCGCGGGCAGGCCCGCAGGATGGAGATCGACCTCGGGCGCAACGAGCTGCTGATGATCGATCAGGCGAGCCTGGAACAGGCGGGAAACCGCTTTGGCAATGACCGGATATTGTATAACCGCAGCACCGCCCAGGTGAAGGCCGGAAGCAGCGCTCAGGGCAAGGAGCGGGTCCAGGTGGTGATCGAGCCCCAGGGGAAGCGTGCGTCGCCATGAGTCGGTTGGAGGCGATTGGCCTGGAGAAGCAGTACCGCAAGCGCAAAGTTGTCGATGGCGTATCCCTGAGCCTCGACAGCGGTGAAGTGGTTGGCTTGCTGGGGCCCAACGGGGCAGGCAAGACCACCAGTTTCTACATGATCGTCGGTCTGGTGGAGGCGGATCGTGGATCCATCCGCCTGGATGGCGAGGAGCTTACCGATCTGGCGATGCACAAGCGGGCCCGCCTCGGTATCGGCTACCTTGCCCAGGAGCCGTCGATTTTCCGCCGTCTCAGCGTGGAACAGAATATCCAGGCAATTCTCGAGACCCGCCGGGACCTGGATGCCCGGGCCCGGCAGCGCCGTTGCCAGCAGCTGCTCGATGAGTTTGGTATCGGCCATCTCAGGGAGAGCCTGGCGATGAGCCTTTCCGGGGGAGAGCGTAGACGTCTGGAGATTGCCCGGGCGCTGTCCATGGAGCCGGCGTTCATTCTCCTCGATGAGCCCTTCGCCGGGGTCGACCCGATCGCGGTCATCGAGATCAAGAAAATCATCGAGCATCTCAAATCACTGGAAATCGGGGTTCTGATCACCGATCACAATGTGCGTGAGACCCTGGATATTTGTGATCGCGCCTACATTATCAACACCGGAAAGGTGCTCGCAGAGGGGCAGACCGAGGAGATTCTCGCCAATCAGGAGGTCCGCAGTGTTTATCTTGGAGATAATTTCACAATGTAAGTGGTTGAAACTTTGAGAGATGAATTTCAAGATGAAATTCCGCGCAGACGATGAACAAGAATCTTTCCGGGCGCGCGTGTTTTTAGCTAGAATGTTAATAAAGACATACAAATTACGTACCAGGCCCCGAATATTGCCGCAATGAAGCAGGCGCTACAGCTCCGACTCGGACAACACCTTACCATGACTCCTCAGTTGCAGCAGGCGATACGCCTGTTGCAGTTGTCCGCGCTCGACCTCACCCAGGAGGTGCAGGATGTCCTGGAAGCCAACCCCATGCTGGATATTGAGGAGGAGTACGGTCAGTACTCCAACAAGGAGGAATCCGGTGATGCAGCCGGGGCGGGGGAGGACAGTCAGCAGGCCTCTGACGCCAACGACATCAACAATGAACGGGAGATCAAGACCGACAGCAGTCAGATGTCGGAGGATCTGCCGGTGGACAGTGAATGGACGGATGTCTACGACAGTTATCTGCCGCCCTCAAGCGGCAGTGGCGAGGCATCGGACAACGACTTTCTGTTGCAGCGCAGCAGCTCCACCACCCTGCATGATCACCTGGTCTGGCAGATGACCCTGACGCCGTTCACCGAGCAGGACGAGCTGATTGCCACGGCCCTGATCGACAGCATCGATGAGGACGGTTACTACAAGGGTGACCTGGAAGAGGTGCTGCAGTCCCTGGATGACGAGGAGGCGACCCTGGAGGATATCGAGGCGGTGCTGCATCGCATTCAGGCCTTCGACCCCCCTGGAGTGGGCGCCCAGGATCTGCGCGACTGCCTGTTGATCCAGTTGCGCCAGCTGCCCGAGGATACCCCGTATGTGGTTCAGGCGATCCGCCTGTGCCGGGATTTCTTCAACCTGCTGAGCAACCAGGATCAGAACCAGATCACCCGGCGAATGAAGATCGACCAGCAGGAACTGGCCTCGGTGATGCAGCTGATCCGTACCCTCAATCCCCATCCGGGCACCACGATCGCCGAGAGCGAGCCTGAATACGTGATACCGGACGTGTTCGTGAGCAAGCGCAACAACCGCTGGGTAGTGGAACTGAACGGCGAGGTAACCCCAAAGCTGCGGGTCAACAACGACTATGCGAACCTGATCAAGCGGGCGGATCAGAGTGATGACAATACCTTCCTCAAGAACCATCTGCAGGAGGCCCGCTGGTTCATCAAGAGCCTGATGAGCCGCAACGAAACCATACTCAGGGTGGCGAGCAAGATCGTGGAGTATCAACGCGGCTTCTTCGAGCACGGAGAGGAGGCGATGAAGCCCCTGGTGCTGCGCGACATCGCCGAGGCATTGGAGATGCACGAGTCGACCATTTCACGGGTCACCACCCAGAAATACATGCATACCCCCAGAGGTACCCTGGAGTTCAAATATTTTTTCTCCAGCCATGTGAACACCAGCGCGGGAGGCGAGTGTTCCTCCACTGCGATCCGTGCGTTGATTAAAAAATTGATTGCTGCTGAGAAACCGGACAAGCCGCTCAGCGACAACAAGATCGCCGCCATTCTCTCGGACCAGGGCATCAATGTGGCCCGCCGGACGGTGGCAAAGTACCGTGAATCGATGAGCATACCGCCATCGAATGAACGTAAGCGACTGATGTGATGGGCGCGAATGAAGCGGTCTGCGTGGTCTTCTCAGGCGTTCCTTTGCGGATGCGAACAGGCACGAGGCAAACCGGAAAGCGCCATGGCCCGGGCCGCCCGGATGAATTTGCCCCACAGATCAGACAGTGTGATGAGTAGACTCATCTATGATTAGGAGATAACTATGCAAATTAGCGTGACCGGTCATCATGTAGAAGTAACCGATGCCTTGAAGAACTACGTCGACAGCAAGTTCGAGCGTCTTGAGCGGCACTTTGATAATGTGATAAATGTGCACGTCATCCTGAGCGTCGAGAAACTGAGACAGAAGGCAGAGGCCACCATGCAAGTGAACGGCGCCAGTGTTTACGCTGATGCGGTACAGGAAGACATGTATGCAGCCATCGACGGGCTGACAGATAAACTGGACCGGCAGGTGCTCAAGCACAAGGAAAAACTCCAGAGTCACCGTGCCGGAAGCGGCGCGAAGTACGTGGCTGAATAATTTTGTATCAACTGAACTGGCGAGGTCTCCATGTTTCCCGACGGATTTCTGGTTGAGGAACGGATCGGCTGCGGTGTGGAGGCAGCCAGTAAAAAGCGTGCCCTGGAGCAACTCGGCCAGAGACTGGCCGAGTCGGCTCCGGAACTGCTGACCCAGGATATCGTGTTCGACGCCCTGCTGGAGCGGGAGCGTCTGGGCAGTACCGGGCTGGGCAAGGGCATTGCCCTGCCGCATGCACGTATGCCCAAGATCACCCAATCCGTGGCAGCATTCATTCAAATGCCTGAAGGCATCGATTTCGATGCCATCGACAACAAACCGGTGGACCTGGCGTTGGCCATGCTGGTGCCCGAAGAGGCCACCGAGGAACATCTGCAGTTGCTCGCAAAACTGGCCCGGATGTTCGACGATCCGGAGTTCTGCGCGGCATTGCGGGATGCAGAGTCCTCCGAGCAACTGTTTCAGCTGATCCGGCAGCGGGAGGCCTCGCTCTCCTGAGCGGCGGCTGATCGTGCAGTCCCAGGTTCAAACGGACAATCGGGGCAGCGAGGTCATTCGTCGGATACGCCCGGTAGGCTGTTGCTCTGAGCAGACCGTGAAAGCCCCGAAAGGACTGCCATCCCGTGCGGATTTCCACCCGCTGCTGAGGACAATCGATCTGTTTCTGTCATCCATGCGTCTGACCCGGCATGCCGTTCCGCAGCTGGCTGTGCGGTTCCGGATCGGCTGACCGGAGAGTTAACCTGATGGCACTCGTCTACACCATTCGTGATCTTTACGAGGAACTCGGCAGTGAACTCGATCTGACCTGGAATGGCGAGGGTGAGCGGGTGCGTATCAATCTCGACTCCGAATCCCCGGACAGCCAGCAGCCGGCGGGTCCGTTGAACCTGATCCGCCCGAACCAGATCCAGATCATTGGCCGACCGGAGCAGCGTCATCTGCTGGTCAGCAAGGCCGGCGCCTACCGTGATCAACTCGAGGCGCTGTTCAATGCCGCACCCGCCGCGCTGATCTTCACCGACGGTCTCAGGCCGGAAGTCGAATGTGAGGCCATGGCGCGGCAAAAGCACACCGCGCTGTTCTACACCCCTCAGGGGGACAACCATGTGATCCATCGTCTGTTGGAACGTTTCAGCCAGCCGATCGGTGAGACCATCCTGACGCATGGCGTGTTCATGGAGGTGCTGGGCAAGGGGGTGTTGCTCAGCGGCGATCCCGCAATCGGTAAGAGTGAACTTGCACTGGCGCTGATTTCCCGGGGCCACCGGCTGATCGCGGACGATGCCACCGAATTCTACAAAACCGGGGGAAACACCCTCAGCGGGCGCTGTCCCAAGGTGCTGCAGGATTTTCTCGAGGTGCGCGGGCTGGGCCTTATCAATATTCGCGCCATGTTCGGCAACAGTGCCATCAAGCCGAATAAACAGCTACACTTGATAATCGATCTGCTGCACTTCGATGACAAGAAACTGCACGACATGGATCGTCTGGAAGGTTGCCATTCCCGGCGCACGATCCTGGACGTTCAGGTGCCGCAGACAAGCCTGCCGGTTGCGGCGGGAAGAAATCTGGCGATCCTGGTGGAAACCGCCGTACGCCAGCATCTGTTGATGATGGACGGTTACAATGCCACAGAGGATTTCGTCAGGCGCCAGCAATACTACATCGATCAGGGGTAGGCTCAACAGGCCCGGGTATAGCAGCCGCCAACCGCGTGATTCGCGAATTTGTTGCGTGCAGCTTGGGAGAGCGGGCCTGGCGGTGTTCCGTGGATCATTTCAGCTGCCGATGCGCCCCGTTCGCGGAACAGCATGATCCGGTACAGCCGGGTGGGAAGACCGGTCAACAATACAGGCGGGATATGTCGAAAGAGATAAAGCTACAGATCGTGACCGGGTTGTCCGGGTCGGGTAAGAGTATTGCGCTGCATACCCTTGAGGACATGGGTTACTACTGTATCGACAATCTTCCGGTATCGCTGCTCGAATCGGTCGCAGACTATCTTTATGGCAATCCCGAGACGATCTTTCAGAAGACCGCAGTGGGAATCGATGCACGCAGTCAGCCCAGCGAGATACCCAGACTGCCGGAGATGGTGCAACAGATCCGCCAGCGTGGACTGGCCTGCCACATGCTGTTCCTCGATGCCCAACTAGATACCCTGATCAAACGCTTCAGCGAGACCCGCCGCAAACACCCCCTGACCAGTCCGCAGCGTTCCCTGAGCGAGGCGATCCGGCATGAGCGGGAACTGCTGGACCCGTTGAACGCGGTGGCCGATCTGCGCATCGATACCACCCACACCAACATTCACGAACTGCGTGATCTGATCCGTAACCGCATCGGCGGAGAGGGGGGCAAGGTCTCGATACTGTTCGAGTCCTTCGGCTTCAAGCATGGTATTCCCCGGGATGTGGATTTTCTGTTCGATGTCCGATGTCTGCCCAACCCCCACTGGAAACCGGAATTGAGGCCGCACAGTGGAATGGACAAACCGGTCGTCGAGTATCTCGCTTCGCATCAGGAGACCCGGGACATGCTCGCCGATCTGACCGGCTTTCTCTCCCGCTGGATTCCCATGTTCGAAGCGGACGGGCGCAGTTATCTCACGATCGCCATTGGCTGTACCGGGGGACAACATCGGTCCGTGTACATTGCCACCCAATTGGCCAGTCATTTTCAATCGGAGGGGATGCATGTCATGAGCCGTCACCGCGAGTTGTCATGAGTATCGGTCTGCTGCTGATCACCCACAGTCGGATCGGTGAAGCCTTGCTGGAGACGGCCAGTAAGATGCTCGAAGGCACCGAGCTGCCCGTGATACGAACCCTGTCCGTTGGGGTGGACTGCAACCCGGACCAGATACGTGACGAGGCCCGGGATCTGCTGAAAAGTCTGGACGAGGGCGAGGGTGTGCTGGTGTTCACCGATATGTACGGTTCCACACCCAGTAACATTGCCTTCGGACTGGCGGACAAGGGTCGCGTGAATGTGATTTCCGGGGTCAATCTGCCGATGTTGATCCGCACCCTCAACTATCCAGGATTGGATCTGAAAGCGCTGACCGGAAAGGCGGTCAGCGGCGGCCGGGAAGGCATCCATTGTTGTGAGCGAGTGAACTGAATACGTAATATCATGTTGGAAAAAGAAATCGAAATCATAAACAAACTCGGATTGCACGCTCGCGCAGCGGCCAAGCTGGTGAGTTGCGCCAGTGGTTTCAGCAGTGATGTGGCACTCTATCGAAACGGCCAGCGGGTCAACGGCAAGAGCATCATGGGGGTGATGATGCTGGCAGCCAACAAGGGATCCGTGCTCAAGTTGGAGGTGGATGGCGCCGATGAGGCGCAGGCGTTGGAGGCACTGGAGGTACTGATAAACAACAAGTTCGGGGAGGAGCAATGACCCTTTCCTGTCAGGGAATCGGTATCAACACCACCCGGGAGGTGGCGATCGGCGAGGCCTACCTGATGCAGCAGGGGGTTCCCGAGATCAGCTACCGGGAAATCGCCCGTGATGCGATTGAGGATGAGGTGTCGCGGTTCGAGGCGGCACTGGTCACCACCACCCAGCATTTGCGCTCGGTGCGCGAGCAGATTCCCGTGGATACGGCACAGGACATCAGTGAGTTCATCGATACTCATCTGCTGATGCTGGAGGACAATGCGATCAGCCAGGCTGCGATCAGTCTGATCCGCGAGGAGTGTTACAGTGCGGAGTGGGCGCTGCAGGTGCGCCGGGATGAACTGGTGCGGATCTTCGACGAGATGGACGACCCCTACCTGCGCACCCGCAAGGATGATGTCAATCATGTGGTGGGGCAGTTGCAGTTCGTGCTCGCGGGGGGTACCCCGGAAGAGCGCGGCGACCTCAAGGGTCGTGTGGTGGTTGCCCGTGACCTGACCCCCGCGGAAACCATCATGATGAAGAATCAGGGTGTGGCGGCCTTTGTCACCGAGTTCGGCGGCCCCCTGTCACACACTGCGATTCTTGCACGCAGTCTTGGGATTCCCGCGGTGGTGGGCATTCACCAGGCCACCTCCCTGTTTCGGCATGGGGAACTGCTGGTGGTGGACGGTGCCCAGGGCGTGGTGCTGGCGGATCCTACCCGCCGCATTCTCGACTACTACGAGCAACGGATCGAGGAGCGCAAGCGCCGGGAACGGGAGCTGCGCCGCCAGGTGGATCTTCCCGCCATGACCACGGATGGGGAGCGTATCGTGCTCTATTCGAATATCGAGTTGCCGGAAGATATCGGGATTACCCTGCAGAACCGTGCCGACGGGGTGGGACTGTTTCGCACCGAGTTCCTCTACATGAACCGTGCGGTGCCGCCCAGTGAGGAGGAACAGCTGGAGGCCTACCGCTCGGCGGTGGCGGGACTGGATGGTATCCCAATCACCATCCGCACCCTGGATCTGGGCGTGGACAAGACTACCGGGGCGATATCCGATCAGGGCTGCATGCCCTCGATCAACCCGGCCCTGGGGCTGCGCGCGATTCGTCTGTGCCTCAAGGAACCGGAGCTGTTCATACCCCAGCTGCGGGCTATTCTGCGGGCTTCCGCCGAAGGTCCGGTACGCGTCATGATCCCCATGCTGTCGAGCATCCGGGAGCTCAGGCAGGTCCTCAATATCATCGAACGGACCAAGCAGGAACTGTGTAACGAGGGGTTGGCCTACGATCCGAATGTTCCCGTGGGGGGAATGGTCGAGGTGCCTGCGGCAGCGCTGGCGGCCCGATGTTTTGCCCGTCACCTGGATTTCCTGTCGATTGGCACCAATGACCTGATTCAGTACACCCTGGCGGTGGATCGTATGGACGAAGAGGTCAATTTTCTCTTCGATCCACTGCATCCGTCGGTGCTGTCACTGATTCAGATGACCATCGATGCGGCTGGCGAGGCGGGGATCCCGGTGAGCATGTGCGGCGAGATGGCCGGCGATCCCCGATATGTGCGGCTGCTGCTGGGCATGGGGCTGCGTGAACTGAGCATGCAGCCCAGTGCACTGCTCGAAACACGGGAGCTGGTGCGGCAGTGCAGCTTGGAAGATCTCAGGCTGAAGACCCGGGAATTTCTCGATCGCCTGCATGAAACGGATGAGGATGGGCTGTTCGAACAGGTCTTTGATCTCTAGTGGGCCGCTCGGTATATTCGGTAACACTCAGAGCGGCCCACTAGGGCCAGTTTTCATAGCGTTGGATTCGCGCTAACCGATCACTAGTCGTTTCCCGGAGTCCCGTGACAGAGGTTGCAGCTGACCGGCGTGCCCTTCACCAGGTGGATCGCACGGTTACCGTCGTCATCCCTCAGATAGTCCCGGTCCGCGGCCGTTTGTGAAAGCACGGTACCCTCCAGATTCTGGCCGTGGCAGCTCCGGCATGCGGCGGGATCCCGTTCGTAAAATCCCTCATGATTCAGGTTCCAGCTGCTGCTGTTGACATTGTGCATGCCATGCGGTCCGTTGAGGGTCAGGGGAAGGCTGGTGTGGCACACCCCGCAGTCACTGAGGGTGCCGGCATGACCCTGCAACTGGGTGGCCGCGATGTTGTCGTTGGACTGCGGATTGGCATTCGGCCAGATCGCGTGGGGTGAGCCGTGACAGCCCTCGCAGGCGACCCCGCCATGGCCGAGACTGTTGCGGTACAGGGTTGCGTCGTTTTCCGCGAAGCGTTTGTTGCTCGCGGTACGCGGGGTGGCAGTGTCGATATCCCCATCCCAGGCAATGTTCTGGCGGATGCTGGTCCCCAGGTGGCTGGAGGCGTCTCCGGTGTGACAGGACTCGCAGCGGGGTTCGCTGCTCCAGGCCTGACGGGAAGCCTGGCCCACCGCCAGCATGCTGCCATGACAATCCTGGCATACGATGCCGGCGCCGCCCATGGCACCTCGCAGACACTGGGTGGTCTTGCCCGGATGGCACTGGTAACAGGTGTCCTCGAGACTGCCAGGACTGGGAAATACCGGTTGGCCGCTGTCGGCATCGGTGAGCCGGCCATGATATCCGTGCATGACTTCAGACATCGTGTCATGCGTCAGCTGCTCGGAATTCGGTCCGGAGGCGGTCAGGTCCAGGGCGGCCGAGTAGTGGCAGGATGCGCAGAGTACCGGTCGGTTGGCCATCAACTGGGTGCCGTGGCGAGCGTCATGCAGCAGCATGATGTTCTGCTTCGCCGCCTGGAGTACCGCATTCGGATCGGTGATGTCATCAGGTAGCACGAAATCGATGCTGCTGCTCAGCGGGGCGGCGATCTCACCTGAGGCGTGGCAGTTCTGGCAATCCGCCTCGGATGCGACCGGCAGCACCACGTCGATGGATGCGAGCGCGGTTCCCCCCATGGTATCCGCAGCTTCCACCCGCATTAACGGATAGGCATTGAGCTGACCCAGGTCGTCGATGGGCAGGATCGGTATGCCATGGGCGCTGAACCAGGCCTTGCCGCTGTCGTAGTCGTTAAAGGCCTGGGGGGCGTTGGCATTGTAGGGGTCCGAGATGCCTGGCATGGCCTGGCCGAACATCAGGCCCTCATCGGGCTGCGGGTCGAGGCCGAACAGGTCGAACACGTAGCGGTTGCCTGTGTCAGGGTTGGTGTCCCAGAAGTTGCTCTTGTCGATGCTCCCGGCGAGATTTTGACTGGTGGTATTGATCGAGCCCGAGGCATCGCCGGTCGCGTAGTAGCTTACACTGGCCTGGCTCTCGTCGAGCAGGGTCGGACGCTCGCCCCGCTCAATCACCTGGCTGTGCAGCACATTGAAGGGGGGCAGAATGACGAAGTTGGAGTAGTCCAGGTCGGCACAATGCATCCCCAGATCATTGAAGGCGAGCACCTGATGGGTGCCGGGGACATCGCTGACCCCTCCGTCACCGCCACTGTCGCCGTCGTCATCATCATCATCTGAGTCATCGCCGCTGTTCTGGCTGTCGCCATCCTCAATGCTGTCGCCGCTGCTGGTATCGTTGTCGCTGCTGCCGCCACCGCCGCAGGCCACCAGGGTCAGGCTCAACAAAAGAAGTATCAGCCAGGTGAGTCGATGGTTCATGGTACCGCTCCCGAGGGTTGCTTGATGGTGTTCCTTCAGATTAGGAAAAATATCCCAAAAATTGATCGAGTGCCAGTTGGGTTTTCACAGCTGTCGCGCAACCTTTTCGAATTACCCTGTAAAAACAGATGGCTAGGCTTCGGATGGCCGCGTCGGCCACGGGTGGCGGGGATAAACCGGGACAGCCGGGATTCTCGATAGTGCTCCGTATTGGACCAGAGTTATCTTAAGCCCCTCTTAAACGAGGGGTTATCGGGCAGCGCATATCCCGTTGCCCGAGTCGGCGAGGCCTGCCCGGCTCAGCGCATGACCGGGCGGACCCGCCAGATCTTGCGGGCGTATTCGCTGATCGTGCGGTCGCTGGAGAAATATCCCATGCGGGCGGTGTTGAGGATGGCCATGCGGTTCCACTGTGCCGGGTTCTGATAGACCCGGTCCGCCTCGTCGCTGGTGGCAATGTAGGAGCGGAAGTCCGCGAGGATCTTGAAGTGATCCGAGCCGAGCAGGCTGTCGGTGATCATGCGGTACCGAGCGGGATCCTCGGGTGAGAAGAAGCCATTCGCGATCATGTCGATCACCCGACGCAGCACCGGATCAGTCTCGTATACGTGGCGCGGGTTGTAACCCTGCCGGTTGAGTTGCGCCACCTCATCGGTGGTCATGCCGAAGATGAAGAAATTCTCCGCGCCGATATGTTCGCGCATCTCCACGTTGGCCCCGTCCATGGTGCCCAGAGTGAGGGCGCCGTTGAGCGCGAGTTTCATGTTACCAGTGCCCGAAGCCTCCATCCCGGCGGTGGATATCTGCTGGGAGAGTTCCGCGGCGGGAATGATGTCGGATGCGGTGGTGACATCGTAGTTGGGAATGAAGATGATCTTCAACCGGTCGTTGACTGCGGGGTCGTTGTCGATGACGTCCGCCACGTCGTTGATCAGGCGGATGATCAGCTTGGCCATGGTATAGCCCGGTGCCGCCTTGCCACCGAAGAGTATGGTGCGGGGTACGAAATTACATTTCGGATCCTCCAGCAGCCGGTTGTAGAGGGCGATGGCGCGAAACAGATTGAGCAGTTGTCGCTTGTACTCGTGAATGCGTTTGACCTGCACATCGAACAGGGTGTCCGGATCGATCTGCTTGTTCAGATAGTACTCCACCAGGTTCGTGATGATGGCCTTGTTGTCCCGTTTCACCTGGGCGAAGCGTTGCTGAAACAGGGCGTCGTCGGCCAGGGGCTCGAGCTGCTGGATATGGCTCAGGTCCTGAATCCAGTCCGAACCGATCGCCTCGCAGATGAGTGAGGCGAGACCTGGGTTGGACTGATGAAGCCAGCGCCGCGGGGTGACGCCGTTGGTGATGTTGACGATTTTACCGGGGTAGAAGGCGTCGAACTCCCTGAAGGTGGCGCTGCGCAACAGTTCGCTGTGAAGTGCGGAAACTCCATTCACCTTATGACTGCCGACGATCGCCAGGTGAGCCATGCGAATTCGCCGTCCGTTGGACTCATCGATGATCGACAGACGCCGCAGGATGTCGATGTCCCCGGGATGCTGATGCCCCAGGATCAACAGAAAGCGGCGGTTGATCTCAAGGATCAGCTGCAGATGACGGGGCAGCATCTCCTCGAAGATTTTCACCGGCCAGGTTTCCAGCGCCTCGGGGAGCAGGGTGTGATTGGTGTAGGAGAACACCTTGGTGGTGATCTCCCAGGCGGGTTGCCATTCCATCTGGTGCTTGTCCATCAGCAACCGCATCATCTCGGGAATGGCGATTGCAGGATGGGTGTCGTTGAGCTGGATGGCAACCTTCTCCGGCAGTTCCCGCAGGTCGTCGTGGTCGGAGAAAAAGCGCCGTAGAATATCCTTGAGGGATGCGGCGACGAAGAAGTACTGCTGCTTCAGACGCAACACCTTGTTCATGGTGCTGCTGTCGTTCGGGTAGAGCACCTTGGAGATGTTCTCTGACAGGGTCTTGTTGACCACCGCCTCGGTATACTCACCCTGGTTGAACTGATTCAGGTCGAAGTCCTCGTAGGCCTTGGCGCTCCACAGTCTGAGATTGTTCACCGTGTCGTTGTGAAATCCGGGGATCGGGGTGTCAAACGCCTGGGCGATCACCGTGTCCCCGTCAATCCAGTCAAAATGGCGGCGTCCGGTGGAATCCTGATATTCCATGACCCGCCCTCCGAAACGCACCCGGTAGGAGACCTCGGGGCGGGCGAATTCCCAGGGGTTCTGGTGGACCAGCCAGTTTTCGGGCTTTTCCACCTGCTGGCCATTTTCGATCATCTGGCGAAACATGCCGTATTCGAAGCGGATGCCGTAGCCGTAGCCCGGAATGTTAAGGCTGGCCATGGAATCGAGAAAACAGGCCGCCAGACGGCCCAGACCCCCGTTGCCGAGCGCCGCATCGTGTTCCAGGTTGCGCAGGCGTTCCAGCTCGATGCCCAGCTTGTGCAGCGCCTCGGTGCTGGCGTCGTGGATCTCCATGTTGAGCAGACTGTTGACCAGACTGCGACCGATCAGGAACTCCATCGAAAGGTAGTAGACCCGCTTGGCATCGTGCCTGTAGTAACTGCGCTGGGTCTCCATCCAACGTTCGATCAGGCGGTCGCGCACCACGTAGCTGAAGGCCATCATCCAGTCATGGTCTGTGGCGGTAAGTGGATCCTTGCCAATGGTGTAGACCAGGTGGTTGGACAGAGAACGTTGGATGGCTTTCGGATCAGAGCCCAGAAAGTCGTATTTGAAGGCGCTGTGTTTGATATCGCTCATTTCGGTGTGTGTCTCGAGGCGGTCAACGCATGATAGACAATACTGAATGTAAGGAAAAACACAATGCGCAACCACCGCAATCCGATGACCGGTTTGTGCGAATCAGTGTCGGGCTATCTGAAACAGAGGCTGGCGCAACAGGTAAGGCAGGGACAGGCCGTAGATGATCAGGCCGACGGCATCCGCGAGCAGATCCCAGATTGAGAATTCCCGGTAGGGAAGGAAAGCCTGCACCGTTTCGATGAACAGTCCATAGCACAGCAACGGCAAAAACTTTTGTATTGTCCAGCCACGCTCCGTCCAGGAAAAATCAACCAGCAGGGCGAGACAGAGGAACGCCGCCAGGTGCGAGATCTTGTCGTTGAGACTGGCTGCCACCGGATACTGGACCGGGGTGAAGGCGAGGTAGCTGATCGCCAGCAGGGCACACAATAACAGCAGCCGAAACAGCAGGCGCTTGTGGCTCATGGGTGGTTCTCCTGAAGTTCAGTTCATCCGTGATCTGTCAGCCCGGCTGAGCGGTCCGTGATGGCGGACGCCGCAGGGATGCGTCTCAGAGGTCGGAGCTGGCCTGTTCCCGGGCAATCGCGCGGTAGGCGATATCCTTGCGGTAGAACATACCATCCCAATGAATCGCCTGTGCCAGCCGGTAGGCATTCTGCTGGGCCTGGGTAACGCTCATCCCTAGCGCGGTGGCACACAGTACCCGTCCTCCGGCAGTGAGCACCTGGCCGTCCTCGAGGCGGGTTCCAGCATGAAACACCTTGGCATCCGGGTCGTCAAGCTCAGGCAGACCGGTGATCGGCAGACCCTTGTCATAGGCGCCCGGGTAACCTCCGGCAGCGAGCACCACGCCCACCGAGGCGCGGGAATCCCATGAGGTGGATTCCTGATCCAGCTTCTTTTCCAGTGCGGCGAGACAGTGGGCCACCAGATCCGACTTGAGGCGCAGCATGATCGGCTGGGTTTCCGGATCACCGAAGCGGCAGTTGTATTCGATCACCTTGGGCGTACCGTCCGGGGCGATCATCAATCCGGCGTACAGAAAACCGGTGTAGGGCAGGTTCTCGTCCGCCAGCCCTTTGACGGTTGGCAGGATCACCTCGTCCATGATTCTTTGATGAGTCTTGGCATCGACCACCGGGGCGGGAGAGTAGGCGCCCATGCCTCCGGTATTCAACCCGGTATCGCCGTCACCAACCCGCTTGTGGTCCTGGCTGGTGGCCATCGGCAATACGTGGCGGCCATCCGCCATGACGATGAAGCTGGCCTCTTCGCCCTCGAGATATTCCTCGATAACCACCCGGTGACCCGCTTCACCAAAGGCGTTTCCGGCCAGCATGTCGCGAACCGCGGCTTCTGCCGTGTCCAGGTCCATGGCGACGATCACTCCCTTGCCCGCGGCCAGTCCATCTGCCTTGATCACGATGGGTGCGCCCTGCTCGCGCAGATAGGTGAGCGCCTCGTCCACTTCGGTGAAGGTCTGGTAGGCGGCAGTGGGGATGTCATGACGTGCGAGGAAATCCTTGGTGAAGGATTTCGACCCTTCGAGTTGCGCGGCGCCACGGGTGGGGCCGAAGCAACGCAGGCCGGCGGCATGGAAGGCGTCGGTGATACCCATCACCAGCGGAACCTCGGGTCCCACGATGGTCAGCCCGATCTCCTGATTGAGGGCGAAGCGGACCAGCTCATCCAGGGCCTCCACCTCGATGGGCACATTTTCCAGTTTCTCCTCCAGAGCGGTGCCGGCATTACCGGGTGCGACGAAGACTTTCTCCGCCAGGGGGGATTGTGCGGCCTTCCAGGCCAGGGCGTGTTCCCGGCCGCCCGAACCGATTATGAGGATCTTCATCAGTGTCTGAAATGCCGCATGCCGGTGAATACCATAGCCATGCCGTGTTCGTCGGCGGCGGCGATGACCTCCTCGTCGCGCATCGAACCACCCGGCTGGATGACTGCCGCAATGCCTGCCTGGGCGGCGTTGTCGATGCCGTCGCGAAACGGGAAGAAGGCATCCGAGGCCATCACCGAACCTTTCACCTCCAGGTTTGCGTGTTCCGCCTTGATACCCGCGATTCTGGCTGAGTTGACCCGGCTCATCTGACCGGCGCCGACGCCAATGGTCATGCCGTCGCGCCCGTAAACGATGGCGTTGGATTTGACGAATTTGGCAACCCGCCAGGTGAACAGCAGGTCGCGCATCTCCCGCTCGCTCGGCTGGCGCTGGGTCACTACCTTGATCTCATGGGTCAGGGGCAGATCGGTGTCCTGTACCAGCAGTCCCCCGTTGACCCTTTTGTATTCGGTACGGTGGATCGCCTCACTGGTCCATTCGCCGCAGTTGAGCAGGCGCACGTTCTTCTTCGCACTGACTGCTTCGATTGCAGCCTCGGAGATCTGGGGGGCGATGATCACTTCGACAAATTGCCGATCCACGATGGCCTGGGCGGTATCGCCGTCCAGTTGGCCGTTGAAGGCGATGATACCGCCGAAAGCGGATTCGGGGTCTGTGCTGTATGCCCGGTCGTAAGCCTCCAGCAGGCTTTCTCCGTAAGCCACGCCACAGGGGTTGGCATGTTTGACAATCACGCATGCCGGGCCTTCATCGAAACTTTTGACGCACTCCAGGGCAGCATCGGTATCAGCAATGTTGTTGTATGAGAGTTCCTTGCCCTGCAACTGTTTCGCGGTGGCCACACTGGCTTCATCGATGCGGTGTTCGACGAAGAAGGCCGCCTTCTGATGCGGGTTCTCCCCGTAACGCATGCTCTGCTGCTGTTTGAACTGCAGCGACAGGGTGCGGGGGAAGTCCGCAACCGCCTCGCCCAGTCGGCAGCCCAGATAGTTGGCGATCGCGGCATCGTAGCGGGCGGTATGTTCGAAGGTCTTGACCGCCAGGTCGAAGCGGGTGGCCTGGGAAACCCCGTTGGCGTTCGCGGCCATCTCCTGCAGTACCCGATCATAGTCGGCAGCATCCACAACCACGGTCACGTCGTTGTGGTTCTTGGCAGCGGCACGCAGCATGGTGGGGCCGCCGATGTCGATGTTCTCGATGGCGGTTTCCAGATCGCAGCCGGGTTTCGCCACGGTCTCTTCAAACGGGTAGAGGTTCACCACGATCAGGTCGATAGGGCCAATGCCGTTTTCCTTCATCACCCGGTCATCGGTGCCCCGACGCCCGAGAATCCCTCCATGAATCTTTGGATGCAGGGTTTTGACCCGGCCGTCCATCATCTCGGGGTAACCGGTGTACTCGGAGACCTCAGTCACCGGTACATCGTTTTCGGTCAGCAGTTTCGAGGTGCCGCCGGTGGAGAGGATCTCGACCTCATGTTCCGCGAGGGCACGGGCGAATTCGACGATACCGGTCTTGTCAGAGACACTGATCAGTGCGCGTTTGATGGCTGTCATGGTCAATCCAAATCGTATTGTGAGAGTTTCTTGCGCAGGGTGCTGCGACTGATGCCAAGAATGGTGGCTGCCAGGGTCTGGTTGCCTCCGGTGTGATTCATCACGCTTTCGAGCAGCGGGGCTTCAACCTCGTTCATCACCAGGCGATAGAGATTGTTCGCGCCATGACCGTCGAGATTATTGAAATAGCGCTGCATGGCGTCACTGACACATTGACGCAGCGGCTCTGATTTCTTGCTGTGTGTAACCGTCAGGTAGTCCTCACCCTTCTGGTCAGAAAAAACTGCTTCGATCATCATGCCGCCAGATCCCCTTCGTTCTGCAGGAACTCGAAGTACTCGTGAATCGCCAGTAACTGCTCCGTTGGGGATTCTGAATAATTGATCCTGTTCCTGAATGCAGCGCCTCCCGGGCGCCCCTTGCTGTACCAGGCGATATGCTTACGTGCGATGCGTATGCCAAGGTACTCCCCATAAAAATCGTACAGTTGTCCGACATGCTCAGTGAGCAGTTCGGCAACCTGACACAGGTCCGGCTCGGGCAATAACTCACCCGTGCTCAGATAGCTGTGGATCTCATTAAAAATCCAGGGTCTTCCTTGTGCAGCGCGTCCAATCATCAATGCGTCGGCGCCGGTCAAACTCGAGACCTCCGCAGCTTTCTGCGGGGTGTCGATGTCTCCGTTTGCAATCACAGGGATCGCAATGTTTTGTTTTATTGTTCGTATCGTTTCATATTCGGCCTGCCCGGAAAACTTACAGGCCCGGGTGCGGCCATGTACCGTCAGCGCCTGTATGCCGGCCGCTTCCGCGATTTGCGCAATGCGCACCCCGTTACGGTGGTGCGGATCCGCGCCGGTGCGGATCTTCAAGGTCACCGGAACATCGACGGCATCCACCGTGGCTTCCAGAATCGCCCTGACCAGCGTTTCATCCTGCAACAGGGCTGATCCGGCAGCACGTCGGCAGACCTTCTTCGCCGGACATCCCATGTTGATATCGATGATCTGCGCGCCCATCGCGACATTGGCGCGGGCGGCGCGGGCCATCATCCCGGGATCTGAGCCCAGAATCTGCACGCTGACCGGTCCCTCTTCCCCGTCGTGATCCAACCTCCGGACACTCTTCTTCGTACCCCAGAGGGAGGCGTCCGCGGAGATCATCTCCGAGGTGGCGAGACCTGCTCCGAGGCGTCGGCAGAGTTGTCGGAAGGGTCTGTCGGTGACGCCCGCCATAGGCGCCAGCAGCAGATTGTTGGCGATGTCAAAAGGTCCGATTCGCATTCCAAAAGCCGCTCTGCCGGTGGCTGTTCTTGGGGAGAGAGGGGTTGGGATACTACCTGCAAATTCCTACCGAATCAAAGCTAAAATCGCCTCGGATTGATCTGGAACGGTTCCACGCCTGCGAATCGGCTGGAAGGGTGTGGAGTAAGCCATTCAAACTTCTTCAGATATCGTTTTATATAGAATTTGTGCAGGGAATTTCGATTCACCAGGGCCTTGACCCTACCTGTTCGGGTGGGTTTTCAACCCATCATCAGAGGAAGTCGAATTTGAATCCGGTGACCTCGCTGCCGGGGTCGACCAGTTCCAGGGTGATGTGGGTGGCGGTCTGTTTTGTCAGCAACGGCAGTTGCTGAGCGGGTATGTCGAGATATTCTTCCGGATTGAAGGTGCGGCGGGCAATCAGCTTCTCCATTTCATTGAACAGGCTCAGCTGCAACTTGGGATAGGGCTGAGAAAAAGGGGCGGTATTGACTATTTCGAGTTGCATCAACAGCAGATCCGGTTTGCTCGGGTGGGCGGTCAAGGCGCGCTGCACAATGACAATCTTATCGGTGGCGCGACGTAGCGGAACGCTGCAGCCTGTGACATCGCACAGGGTATTGAGAAACAGGCGACCGGTGTCGTGATAGATCAGTCGGTCACGCATCTGCCAGGCGATTTGTCCCGCCAGGGGCACCAGCAGCAGCAACGCGCCAAGCAGCCAGAGCCGGTTGTTGCGGCGGCGGCGCAGTTCCTCGTCACTGGGTTCGAAATCGAAGGGATGGTCAAGGTCATCGAACAGATCGTCCCGCTCATGCTCTTGTTTCGGCGGGGTCGAGCCGGTTTCAGATTGCTCTACCTGGGCGCGGGACGGAACCGGCTCCGGTTGCGATGCCGGAGTCGTTTCAGCTTCGACCCCGGGCGAGTCCGGCTCGGATTGCGGTAGATCGGAGGATCGTCTCAATTCGGCTTGCGGTATATCCAGTTCGATGATCTCCGCCAGATTCGATTGCGGCAGATCGTCATCGGACAGCAACAGGGATGCGGAGTCCTGATCGAGCAGTTCCGACATCTGTGATTCGGTCCCCGCAGCAAAGTATTCCGGTTCGGTTTCCAGTCCGTCGTCCTGTTCATACAGGAGTTGGCTTTGGCTGTCTCCCGTCAGGGATCGTTGATCGTCTTCCAGGTTCGAGTCCTCCGACAGGGGAGGTTCTGCAGGGTTGGAATCGCCGATCAGACCCGAGTCGCCCGCAAGCGATGTCTCTACCAGTGCGGAGTCATCCGCCAGGTCATCCAGGGAGCGCTCGACTTCGCTATCGTTGATCAGGGTGGAGTCGGGGCGTTCGAGTTGGGATTCGAAGCTTTCGAGCAGTTCCGCGTCCATTTGCCCGCCGTCCATGAGATTGCTCGAGGCTGACGGATTGTCGAATGGCTTGGGAAATTCCTGAAGACGCTGCAGTGCGTTGAATACCTGGTTGCACTGACAGCATCGGACCCGGCCCTCAGCCGCTTTGAGTTGTTCCGGGGTAATGCGGAACATGGTCAGGCAATGTGGGCATTGGGTTAACATGCTGCTGGAACCTGTGGGCACTGATTGGTCAGGCTTTGTGGTGGCTGTCATGGCATCCGGCAGGTTGAAATGAACAGGTTGTGCCCGACACCGCTGTTTGCCGTGCGATATGATGGATCAAGCTTGTCTCCTGGCACCCTGAACAAATGACCCCATGGGGGGATGTCGGTTGGCTCTAGGTTAGATCGAACCCCGGGTAGTGGCAACCCATCCGCAGTCACTCGGAGATTGCGATTCGGGTGCCGCTGATCAATACCCAATCGTCCTGTGTCTGGATCGGATCGAGCTGTGCAAAATCCGCATAGGCCCGGGCTACGTCCTGCCACTGCTCCTCGAGGATGCCGGACAGGGCGAAGCGTCCGCCGGGTCGGATCCTGCGGCCCAGTTCGGGGGCCAGATGGATCAGGGGTTCGGCGAGAATATTCGCCACCAGGCAGTCTGCGGGCTGCTCCGGGGCCTGTTCCGGCAGATACAGGCCAAGCCGTTCGCTGACATCGTTCTTCGCAGCGTTGTCCCGGCTCGCTTGAAGCGCCTGGGGGTCGTAATCCACGCCGATCGCCGAGGCCGCGCCAAGCTTCAACGCCGCGATTGCCAGAATTCCCGAGCCGCAGCCGTAGTCGATCAGGTTTTTTCCATCGAGGGATTGATCATCGAGCCACTTCAGGCACAGGGCCGTGGTGGGGTGGGTACCGGTTCCGAATGCCAGTCCGGGATCGAGTTCGATGACCACCGCGTCCGCCTGGGGCACCGTTTCACCCACCGGGCAGACCCACAGACGCCGGCCAAACGGCATGGGTTTGAAGTGCTCCAGCCAAACCCTTTCCCAGATGCGATCCTCGATGCGTTCCCAGTGCACCCGTTGCTGCATGGCCGGGCTGAGCACCGTACCCAGGGCGCTGCGCAAATGCTCGGCATCCTGTTCCCCTTCGAAAAGCGCCGTTACCCGGGTATGACGCCACAAGGGTTGGGTTTCGGGGAGTGGTTCAAGCAGAGGCTGGTCGGCCGCGTCACCCAGGGTGACCGATACGGCCTCCAGTTGCTCGAACAGCACTTCGAGCAGGGGCGCCTGAGATTCGTCAACATCCAGTGATAGCTGCAGCCAGGACATGCGTTTTTAGTGTTCTGAAAATCGATGAAGCGGTGTGGGGCCGGACAGGGCCTCCCCTCAGAGGCCCAGTTTCTTTTCCAGGTAGTGAATGTTGGCGCCGCCCGCCTTGAAGGCACTGTCACGCATGATGTCCAGGTGCAGGGGGATGTTGGTCTTGATGCCGTTGATCACCGTTTCCTGCAGGGCCATGCGCATGCGTGCAATGGCGGACTCCCGGGTCTCTCCGTGGGCGATCAGTTTGCCGATCATGGAGTCATAGTAAGGGGGGACCCGGTAGCCGCTGTAGATATGAGTGTCGACCCGGATGCCGGGCCCGCCAGGGGTATGCAACTGGGTGATGGTGCCGGGGCTGGGGAGGAATTTCTGCGGATCCTCGGCGTTGATCCGGCATTCCACGGCATGACCCTGTAGCACCACATCCTCCTGACGGTAGTTCAACGGGTTGCCCGCGGCGATGGAAATCTGCTCCCTCAGGATATCGATACCGGTAATCATCTCGGTCACCGGGTGTTCCACCTGAACCCGGGTATTCATTTCGATGAAGTAAAATTCACCGTTCTCGTAGAGGAACTCGAAGGTGCCGGCGCCGCGATAGCCGATCTGCCGGCAGGCTTCGGCGCAGCGTTCGCCGACATCCTTGCGTTGTTGCTCGGTAATGCCCGGTGCGGGCGCCTCTTCGACCACCTTCTGGTGCCGTCGTTGCATGGAACAATCCCGCTCACCCAGATGGATGGCGTTGCCGTGGGTGTCTGAAAGTACCTGAAACTCAACGTGACGGGGATTCTCGAGAAACTTCTCCATATAGACGGTGGCATTGCCGAAGGCTGCCTCGGCCTCTGCCTTGGTCATAGCGACTGCGTTGAGCAGGGTGGCTTCGGTATGCACGACCCGCATGCCGCGTCCACCGCCGCCACCGGCCGCCTTGATGATGACCGGATAACCGATCTGATTGGCCAGGTCCTTGGTACGTTTTGAGTCGTTATCCAGCGGGCCGTTGGAGCCGGGCACCGTCGGTACGCCGGCCTTGCGCATCGCTTCGATGGCCGCCACTTTATCACCCATCACGCGAATCGTATCCGCCCTGGGTCCTATGAAAATGAAACCGCTGTTCTCCACCCGTTCGGCGAAATCGGCATTCTCCGAAAGAAAACCGTAGCCGGGATGGATCGCCACCGAGTCGGTGACCTCGGCGGCACTGATGATCGCCGGGATGTTGAGATAACTCTCCGCGGAGGCGGCCGGACCGATACACACGGATTCATCGGCAAGCAGGACATGTTTCAGATCCCGGTCGGCCTCAGAGTGCACGGCTACGGTTTTAATGCCCAGTTCCTTGCATGCGCGCAGGATCCGCAGTGCAATCTCACCGCGATTGGCGATTACGATCTTGTCTATCATGGGGCTACTCAATCGATGATGAAGAGGGGTTCGTTGTATTCCACGGGCTGACCGTTTTCGACCATGATCTTACGCACCGTTCCCGATTTGTCCGACTCGATCTGGTTGAGGATCTTCATCGCCTCGATGATGCACAGGGTGTCCCCGGCCGAAACCTGTTGCCCCTCCTCGACAAACGGCTTGCTGCCCGGTGAAGGTGAGCGGTAGAAGGTGCCGACCATGGGGGAGCGCACCGCGTGACCCTGGATCTCCTCCGTTTCCGAAGTTTCCCCGGCGGCCGGAGCAGCCGCGGCGGCGACCGCGGGTTGAGGGGCCACGGCCATCGGCGCCATTTGCGGCACTGCCATACTCATCGCCGTGGCCCGGCTGATGCGTACGGATTCCTCCCCCTCATGAATCTCGATCTCCGCGACATCCGACTCTTCGAGTAATTCAATGAGTTTTTTTACTTTGCGAATATCCATGATTTTGTATCTCTAAAAGTTTATTTGTTGAGTCGCGCAGCGGCGGCTTCCAAGGCGAGTTCATAACCTTGCGCGCCCAGACCGAGAATCACGCCTTCGGCCTTGTCGGAAAAATAGGAGTGTCTGCGAAACGCCTCCCGGGCATGCACGTTGGAGAGATGAACCTCGATATAAGGTATGCCTGTGGCAAGCAGCGCGTCCCGCAGGGCGACGCTGGTGTGGGTGAAAGCCGCTGGATTGATGATGATGAAGGCGACGTCATCCCGGTAGGCCTGGTGTATCCAGGCCAGGAGTTCGTGTTCCGCATTGCTCTGGCGAAAATCCAGGCTCAAACCCAGATGATCCGCCTTGTGTTCGAGCCTGTGCTGGATTGTCTGCAGGGTATCATGGCCATAGTGGTCAGGTTCGCGGGTTCCCAGGAGATTCAGATTCGGGCCGTTGAGTACCAGAATGGTCGTCATAGTTATGTTTTTCCGGGTATTGAGCCGTGCAGCGAGGTGTCGGGTTGAGCTCCGAAAACGACCCTCGGGACAGCCCTTGCGGTAACAGAATAAGAATCGTTGGATTCTGCAAGATCAAGGCGGTTTTGTCCAGTTTCAGTGCAAAATTTGTCAAGATCGCGACACAGATGTCTGTTTTATGGTTTTTTGTTATGAGTTTGAAGTTGTTGGGTTCGCTTTGCTCGCGGATTTATTGCATTGAGTCTGCCGGGTTTTCTGTAAACCCTGGAGGCTGGTTATGCAGTCATACAGGTCGGGTTCGCGCAGTCTAACCCGACCTGCAATTGCCGAGCGATCCAGGCGTGCGCAAAGCGCACGCCATAACTAAAAACTCAACACCATCTAAGGAGCCGTGGCCTTGCGCACATGCGCCGCGAACTCCTCCGCCGGTTTGAATCCCACCACCCGATAGGCCTTGCGTTCCTCGCCGTTCGCAGCGTAGAAGATGATGGCGGGGGGGCCGGGGAGACCGAAATGCTTTTGCAGCAGGGCCTGGTCCACCTCATCGTTGGCGGTTACGTCCGCCTGCAGCAGGCGGGTGTTGGCCAGGGCCTTGATGACCTGGGGATCACTGAAGGTGTATTTCTCCATCTCTTTGCAGGAGACGCACCAGTCGGCATAAAAGTCCAGCATCACCGTTTGACCGGCGGCGGATGCGCTGGTCACCTCCCGCTGCAGGTCCTCGAGGCTCTTGATCCGCTGGAACGTCAGTTCCTGGTGCGCGGAGGCGTTGCCACCCGCTGCCGAGAAGGCGATGCCGCGCAACGGCTGCAGGGTGTCCTTGCCACCGGCGGCGGCCCCGACCAGCATCAGCGAACCGTACACGACCATGACGAAGCCCAGGCCCTTCCACAGCTTTTGCCAGCCGCTGGCTTCGATCTCCAGGTGGCGCAGCGCCCCCATGTAGATGCCCGAGACGATCAGCAGCATGCCCCACAGCAGCATCGCCAGCTCGGCGGGCACAATGCGTTCGAGCATGATGATGGCCACCCCCAGCATCGCCACACCGAAAACCCCCTTGACCGCATCCATCCAGCTGCCAGCCCGGGGCAGGAGCTTGCCGGCGGAGGTGCCGATGGCGATCAGCGGGGCGCCCATGCCCATGCTCAGGGCGAACAGGGCCAGGCCACCCAACAGGGCGTCGCCGGTCTGACCGATGTAGATCAGTGCGCCGGCCAGGGGCGGGGCGACGCAGGGCCCGACGATCAGGGCTGAGAGAAAACCCATCACCGCGACCCCGATCAGGGATCCCCCCTTCTGTTTATTACTCACCTCGGTGAGACGGCTTTGCAGGCTGCTCGGCAGCTGGAGATCATAGAAACCGAACATGGAGAGTGCCAGCAGCACGAATACCAGGGCGAAGGTCGAGAGTATCCACGGGTTCTGGAAATAGGCCTGGAGATTCTCACCGAAGAGTCCCGCCAAAACTCCGGCAAAGGTGTAGGTGATCGCCATCGCGAGGACATACACCAGTGACAGCACGAAGGCCTTGCGGGTGGTGATCTGGTCGCCCTGTCCGGCGATGATGCCGGACAGGATGGGAATCATGGGGAAAATGCACGGAGTGAAGGCAAGTCCCAGGCCGAGAAGGAAGAACACACCGACGATGACCAGGGTGGAGCCGCCTTGCAGGGTGCTGGCGATCTCATCGACTTCGGACAGCAGCGGCTCCTCTGCGGCGGTCTGGGCGACAACAGTGGCCGGGGTCAGCGGCTCGCTTGCCTGGGCCTCGGAGATCCCGGGCAGGGACAGGGTGAACTGCTGCGTCATCGGTGGGTAGCAGACACCGATTTCCGCGCAGCCCTGGAATTTGGCCTCAAGTACGATTTCCTGGGGATCGGTGCTGCTGCGCAGCAGGGGCAGGTTGAGGTCGATGGCCTCGTGATACACCGCGACATCACCGATCGATCCGTCCGGTCGAATCGAGTCCTCCTTGATCTCCGGGGCGGGGAGTTCATAGCGGGCGATCTGCACATCATCGTTCTGCGGCAGGGATAGCTCGATCTTGTCCTGGTAGAGATAGGTGCCATCCGCGATGCTCCAGTAGAGACGCAGATGGGTGCCGTCCTCAACGCTGACGTTGAGCTTGTAGGCTTCTTCCGGGTCGAGCAACTCGTCCTCGGCGGGATCATTGAAAAGATTCGCGTTTCCGCCAATCGGCAACGCGTCGTCGGCTGCGGGCGCGGAGACGGACGAGGGCTCTGAGGTCTCGCTCAACGGCAACAGGGCGAGGCGAATCTCCTGTACATGCGGTGGGAAACAGATCCCCTGGTCTGCGCAACCCTGGGATCGCGCTTTCAGCAGCAGGGTTTCCTGGGATCCGCGGGCCCGCTGGATGGGAATTTCAGCGCTCGCCTTGTCACGGTAGATGGCGACCTTGCCGAAGAACTCGTCCTCTTTGATCTTGGCCTCGGAGAGGTTCGGCTGACCGAGTTCGACGCCCAGCGCGTCGGTCTCGAAATGGACCTTGTCCCGGTACAGGTAGTACCCGTCGGCGATCTGCCATTCGATCAGCAGGCGGTCCTCGGCGAGGGCTTTGCCTGAAATCTGAAACGCCTGGTCCGGCATCAGCAGATCATCTTCGCTGAAGGCGTGCAGGCCCGTGCCCGTGATACCCGCCAACAACAGGAGCAGGCCGATCCGATTGATTAGTCTGTGCATCTCTCCACCCAGTCGATATAGGCATCCAACCCCTGTTCTACAGGGACTGCAATGATTTCCGGAAGTTCATAGGGATGTTCCGCCCGCAGCGCCGATTCGCACGCCTGGTAACGATGTCCGGTTGTTTTGATGATCAGTTGTATCTCTTCCGCCGTTTCGATGTTTCCCTGCCATTGATAGATCGAGGTGACGCGGGGCGAGAGACTGACGCAGGCGGCCAGGCCCTGCTCCACCAGTCGCTTCGCGAGCCGTTCGGCGGTACTCCGGTCGGGCGCGGTGCAGAGGATCAACAGGGCAGGTGTCGGCATGCGCCGAAAATACACCATACGACCCCGTCAGGCAAAAGCGTTTCATGGCGCATCAGGGGAAACCACTGGGTGTTGTGGGGGTTATGTGTAGTGCGGATTTTACCAGTCCCGAGGGAAGGTCTGCCTATATCGGGCCGGGGCGGGCAAGCGTCGCTTTTTTGAATCTGCGCACCTGTCAGCCTGGGAATGCAATGACCTGTCACATTTCATCATTCGGGCCATAATTAGATTTTGAGCCGAAGCTGACCGATGATCCGGAACAGGACTGTCTGATGAAAGTGTTTCTCGAATGGTTGGACGAATGGTACCTGGGAGTTGAGGCGATCGATCGTCAACATGTGCAACTCGTCGGGCTGCTGAACAATATTGCCGAATCAATGGGTGACGAGAACACGCCCGGGGAGGATGGCGAGAAAGTGTTCGGCATGGTTCTGCACCTGCATGAAGAGACCCGTCAGCACTTTACCGATGAAGAGGCGGTGATGCGGGATCACGAGTACCCGGAATTGATCGAACATCATCGGGAGCACATCATGTTGCTGGCCGAATTGCAGGAGTTCATCCGGGATGTGGAGGAGGGGGTCAGGCGATTCGACTACGAGGCGCTGGTTTCACTGAAGCACTGGCTGATCAATCATGTCATCGATACTGACATGGCGTTTGCCCGCTACCTGGAAAGGTCTGAGTAGTGTGCTGACCCGCGTAGCGGGATCGGTCAGCGTTGATCCTGGATTTTTTCACAGCGCCATCCGGGCGGCAGGCCCGGATGGCGAGGGTGTGTCAATCGCCGACTTTCAAACGACCGCCCTTGCCCAGGCCGCCTTTGACGGTCTGTGCCTTGTAGTTGCGCAGGGCCCTGACCATCTGATTGAAGGAATCGGCGAATGCTGCGGTGATGACCTTGCCTTCCGGGGTGTCGGTGAACGCCCCGGCGCTGCCCCATCGGCCTCCGCCCCAGAGACCGCCGAAGAGTTTGAAGTCGAAGTTGCTGGCGTTACCGACGGATGAGGAAACCTGTACACCGGAGCGGTTATCGATCAGCAGCAGGGTTGTGGCCGCTTCGTTCTGGGACAGCCCGCCCGCCAGCCTGCCCAGACGGTAGTTGCCAAGCAGGCCACCCACCGCGGCACCGAGGCCGCCGGTGCCCTGTTCGGAAAACTGAATACTTGGATTCATGGTGTAGTCCGCAGCTACCATCTGGCCTTTCTTGAAGTTGCTGCCTTCACGCAACTCCCCGGAATTCATCAGCGCACGTTCCTGCATCATGTTGTTCATGGCCCGGCCACGCTCCACCACCACGAAGCAGTTGGACTGTTGAATCATCATCCGCAGCACGGGTACCGTGGTGCCCAGGCTCGGATAGGTTCTGCGATAGGTTGCCCACCAGGGAGCGCTTTGATCTTCCACCACGGCCAGGGTGCCCAGGGATTCATCACAGCGCTCCAGCTGACTGTTTCCGCCTTCCGAGGTTTCGCCTCCCGCTGCGCCAGTCACTGTGTTGCCACTCGAACCGCCCATGGTCGGCATGGTGCCGCCGCAGCCGCTCAACAGGATCAGGGCCGCCGTGGTCAGGCCGATCCACACCGAGCTCCCTGATTTGTCCTTGCTCTCGATCTTGGGTGTCATTGTCATCATTCGTCCCCTGCATGAAATGTATTCACATAATAGCGGTCTGAATCGCAGTCCGCATCTGCTTTTGTCGGCTTCGACGGGGCGATGGCGGAATGGGTCGTCGCAGGTGTCCGCCGCACACCGCGTTCCCGGGTGAATTCTTCAATCGAGTGACGTAAGCTGTTGCCATGAATCCAATCATCGCCTTTCTGCTGTTGTTCGTCGGCACACCGCTGGTCGAGCTCTACTTCCTGATCAAGGTGGGTTCCCAGATTGGCGCCTTGCCAACGATCCTGCTGACGATTTTCACAGCCCTGCTGGGTGGCTGGATGGTGCGACGTCAGGGGCTGGCTACGCTGACCCGGGTTCGGGACGCGATGGACCGGGGAGAGATGCCCGCGTTCGACCTGATGGAGGGTGCGGTGCTGCTGGCCTGCGGCTTCATGTTGCTGTTGCCCGGTTTTATCACCGACATTGTCGGTTTCATCTTCCTGGTTCCCTGGATACGCCGCTGGCTGCTGACTGTAGGGCTGATGAACAGCGGGGTCATGCGCCCGTCCGCAACTCCCCGGGAGACCCGGCATGAGCCGCGGGTCATCGAGGGCGAATTCCAGCGGGATGACGATAAGCGTGGTTGATCAGCGCAGCGAAGCGAAGTGTCTCCGCTTCGCTGCGCAGGCTCAGGGATAGATATCCGGTACGAAGGTCTGGTCCGTGATGGGCGGACGTACATAACCCGTATCATCGGTCCGATGCGGCAGTTCGATCGGTTCCGGGGTGAGATCCTCGTAGGGGATCTGGCTCAGCAGATGGGCAATGCAGTTGAGTCGTGCAAGCTTCTTAATATCCGAATGGACCACATACCAGGGGGCCTGCTTGATATCGGTGTGGGCGAACATCTCGTCCTTGGCCCTTGAGTACTCCAGCCAGCGGGAGCGGGATTCCAGGTCCATCGGACTGAGTTTCCAGCGCTTGTGGGGTTCCTCAAGCCGGCTCTGAAAGCGCTTTTCCTGTTCTTCGTCGGAGACCGAGAACCAGTATTTCAACAGGATGATGCCGGAACGCACCAGCATGCGTTCGAACTCCGGGCAGGAACGCATGAACTCCTGATACTCGTCATCGGTGCAGAAACCCATGACCTTTTCCACCCCGGCCCGGTTGTACCAGCTGCGGTCGAACAGCACCATTTCGCCGGCGGCGGGCAGGTGGGGCACATAGCGTTGGAAATACCACTGGGTCTTTTCCCGCTCGGTCGGGGCGGGCAGCGCCACCACCCGGCAGATGCGCGGGTTGAGGTGCTGAGTGATGCGTTTGATCACGCCACCCTTGCCGGCGGCGTCACGGCCTTCGAAGATCACCACCACCTTAAGTCCCTGCTCCTTGATCCATTCCTGCAGTTTGACCAGCTCCAGCTGCAGTTTGAAAAGCTCCTTTTCGTAGGTCTTGGTGTCGATTGTCTTGGGTTTGTCGGACTTTTTCTTGTCCTTTTTCTCGCTTTTGGTGTCCCCCATCATGCCCCCCTTGACGAATGTGGAAATGCCGGATGATACCCTATTATCACACAGATTCGTCTGGCTTGGGTGAAACCGGATGGTTTGTGTGTCTTGCGCCTCTGCTCCCGCGCTGAATGCACCGATGAAGTGCTGATTCAATAGGCGAATCGCCTGTTCTTACCCGGGTTAAGACAGCGTCATGCGCGAAAAAAATTCTCATGACGAGCCTTGACTCCGGAATATTTGCCCCTATTATTAGCACTCAGTTTAGGCGAGTGCTAACAGCCTGGCCGGTAACCCTGCAAATTCCGAAATCGATAAAACATCAAATCTATCAGGAGAATCAGTCGATGAATATTCGTCCGCTGCACGATCGTGTAATCGTTCGCCGTATGGAAGAAGAGCGTACCAGCCCGGGTGGCATCGTGCTCCCCGACGCCGCTACCGAAAAGCCGGTTCAGGGCGAAGTGCTGGCCGTGGGCAACGGCAAAATCACCGACAGCGGTGACGTGCGTCCTCTGGAAGTCAAAGTGGGTGACAAGGTTCTGTTCGGCAAGTACTCCGGCACCGAAGTGAAAATCGGTGGCGATGAAGTGCTGGTAATGCGCGAAGAAGACATCATGGGTGTGATCGAAGGCTGAGCCTCTCCTCCCGTTCCACAACGCAGGCCCGGCCTGTAGACGAATCACAAAAAGATCCGAAGGAAACAAGACATGAGTGCAAAAGAAGTCAAATTTGGTGATGACGCCCGTCAGAGAATGATGAAAGGCGTGAACATCCTGGCGAACGCGGTAAAGGTTACGCTGGGACCGAAAGGCCGTAACGTGGTGCTGGAGAAGAGCTTTGGCGCCCCGACCGTCACCAAGGACGGCGTCTCCGTCGCGAAGGAGATCGAACTCTCCGACAAATTCGAAAACATGGGCGCGCAGATGGTCAAAGAGGTCTCCTCACAGACCTCCGATGTGGCGGGTGACGGTACCACCACCGCGACCGTGTTGGCCCAGGCCCTGGTGCGTGAAGGCCTCAAAGCGGTTGCCGCGGGCATGAACCCCATGGATCTCAAGCGCGGTATCGACAAGGCCGTGGTGGCTGCGGTGGAAGAGTTGAAAACGATCTCCCGTCCCTGCTCCAACGACAAGGAGATCGCCCAGGTCGGTACGATTTCCGCCAACTCCGATGCCAATGTGGGTGACATCATTGCCGAAGCCATGCAGAAGGTAGGCAAAGAGGGTGTCATCACCGTGGAGGAGGGTTCCGCGCTGCAGAACGAACTCGACGTGGTCGAGGGCATGCAGTTCGATCGCGGCTACCTGTCACCCTACTTCGTCACCAATCAGCAGAGCCAGAGCGCCGAACTGGACGATCCCTACATCCTGCTGCACGACAAGAAAATCTCCAACATCCGGGAACTGCTGCCGGTGCTGGAAGGTGTCGCCAAGGCAGGCAAGCCCCTGCTGATCATCGCTGAGGACGTGGAAGGCGAAGCCCTGGCCACCCTGGTGGTCAACAACTTGCGCGGGATCGTCAAGGTGACCGCGGTCAAGGCTCCGGGATTTGGCGATCGCCGCAAGGCCATGCTGCAGGATATTGCGATCCTGACCGGTGGCACCGTGATCTCCGAAGAGGTGGGTCTGTCCCTCGAGAAGGCCACCATGGAAGATCTGGGCAACGCCAAGAAGGTCACCATCTCCAAGGATGAGACCACCATCATCGACGGCGCAGGCGTAGAAGGCGACATCAAGGCACGGGTCGAACAGATCCGCACCCAGATCGAGGAGACCTCCTCCGACTACGATCGCGAGAAGCTCCAGGAGCGGGTCGCCAAACTGGCCGGCGGCGTGGCCGTGATCAAGGTCGGCGCAGCCACAGAAGTGGAGATGAAAGAGAAGAAGGCGCGCGTGGAAGACGCCCTGCATGCGACCCGCGCCGCGGTCGAGGAAGGTGTGGTGCCCGGCGGCGGTGTGGCCCTGGTGCGCGCCCTGAATGCGATCTTCGAACTGACCGGTGAGAACCATGACCAGGATGTGGGTATCGGTATCGCCCGCCGCGCCATGGAGGAGCCGCTGCGTCAAATCGTCGGCAACGCGGGTGGTGAACCTTCAGTGGTGCTGGACAAGGTGCGTAACGGTGAAGGTAACTTCGGTTTCAACGCCGGCAACGATACCTACGGTGACATGATGGAGATGGGTATCCTGGATCCGACCAAGGTGACCCGTTCCGCACTGCAGAACGCCTCCTCGGTGGCGGGCCTGATGATCACCACCGAGTGCATGGTGGCGGAAGAGCCGAAAGACGATGCCGCTGCCCCGCCGATGGGCGACATGGGCATGGGCGGCATGGGCGGCATGGGCGGCATGATGTAAATCCTGCCGCGCCTGTCCCAAGGCGTCCGAAAAACCCCGCCTTCCCAGGAAGGCGGGGTTTTTTTGTGCTTATGATTTCACAATTGACCGGTTAATTTTTTGGGAATTGTGTCGCTAAACCTGATACGACGATCATTGTTCAATCTGCCCCGGTGCGTATGGGCAAACAAGCGGAGGGACCCGTGCAGCAAAAGAAGAGGGTGTTTTCATGTTTCGGAATATCGGGATTTCATTAAGGTTCGTGATTGCCACTGTCGTGGCGGTGGTGATTGTACTGACAATTACGCTCTACACGACCTTCGGTTTTATGAGCGGCATGCTGCATGATGCCGAGAAAAACGAGGTCAGTGAGATCTTTGAGAACGTGGTCGCCGGGGTTGAGTCGGAGGGCCGTGTGGCCCGCGCCATGAGCGCCCTGGTGGCGGGGATTCCCGAGGTGCAGGAGGCGTTCGCCGAACGCGACCGTGAGACCCTCTCGGAACTCTTCCTGCCCGGCTTCGAAACCCTGAAAAAGACCTACGGTGTGCGTCAGTTCCAATTCCATACCCCCCCCGCCACCTCCTTCCTGCGGGTACACAAAGCCGCCAAATACGGTGATGACCTGTCCTCTTTCCGGCACACAGTGGTGGATGCGAACCAGAACACCCGGGCAATCCAGGGCCTGGAAGTAGGCGTTGCCGGTCTGGGTGTGCGCGGCATGGTGCCGATCAGCTACCAGGGCAAGCACCAGGGTACGGTGGAGTTCGGCATGTCCTTCGGTCAGGCCTTTTTCGATGACTATTCAAAACAGCACGGCGTGGACCTGGAACTGTTTATCAACCGTGACGGCAAACTGGACCGCTTCGCCACCACCATGGCGGACAACGGCCTGGTCGCCAGCGATGAGCTGCTGGGGCTGAAAATGGATGAAAACGTATTTGGTTTTGGTGAACTGAAAGGGGCCCCGGTAGCCTTTTATGCGGCTCCAGTGGCCGACTATTCGGGGAATCCCCTCGGCGTCCTGATCGTGGCCAAGGACCGGACCGCCTATGCCAGTTCCATCGCCGAACTCTCCTGGATGATTCTTGGACTGGGATTGGTTTCGGTGACGGTGATCGGTCTGCTGGTATGGCTGATCAGTCGCGGTGTGGTCAAGCCGATCTGCGAGGCCGCCCTGGCAATGGAAGGCATTGCCTCCGCGGAGGGCGACCTGACCGTGCGTATGGACGAGGCGGGCAGGGACGAGGTTTCCCGACTCTCCAGGGCCTATAACCGGTTTGCCGAGAAGACTGAAAAGATGATTCGCAGCGTTGCGCGCTCCGCGGGCAATCTGAGTATCCACAGCAGCCAGTTCGCCTCCCTGTCGGAGCATACCACCCGGGGTATCCGCATCCAGCACGAGCAGACCACCCAGGTGGCCACCGCGATGACCGAGATGTCGGCCACGGTGCACGATGTGGCGCAGAACACCACGGCCACCGCCGAGGCGGCCCGCCAGGCGGATCTCCAGGCGAACGCGGGGCGTCAGGTGGTGAGCGATGTTTCCGGGAGTATCGACACCCTGGCCCGGGAAGTCGGCCGGGCGGTCGAAACCGTGCGCCATGTGGAGCAGGACAGTGAACGGATCGGCTCGGTGCTGGATGTGATCCGCGGGATTGCCGACCAGACCAATCTGCTGGCTCTGAATGCGGCCATCGAGGCGGCCCGGGCCGGTGAGCAGGGCCGCGGCTTCGCGGTGGTGGCGGACGAGGTGAGAACCCTGGCGAAGCGTACCCAGGACTCCACCGAAGAGATCCAGGAGATGATCGAGAGTCTGCAGTCCGGGGTGCGCAACACGGTCAGCGTCATGGAGACCAGCCAGGAGAAGGCGGCCACCAGTGTGGAACAGGCCGGGCGCGCCTACGAGTCCCTGGAAGAGATCAACCGGGTGGTTGAAACCATCACTCATATGAGTACCCAGATCGCCACCGCCGCCGAGGAACAGAGCGCGGTGGCGGAGGATATCAACCGCAGCATCGTCGAGATCAAGCACATCGCGGATGAAACCTCCCAGGATTCCGAAAAGACCTATGAAGCCACCCAGGAGATGTCCAACGAGATCGACGACCTGAGCAAGTTGCTGGAGCAGTTCAACGTGGGGGATGAGCACGCCAAGCAGTTGCAGCAGGCGATGGTGGCGCACCTGAGTTGGAAGAATAAGCTGCGTGGCTTCCTCGACGGCAAGGGTGCGCTGGATGAGCGGACCGCGTTTGACCACACCCAGTGTTCCTTCGGCAAGTGGTATCAGCAGGTGGGCCGTGAACAGCTTTCGCATATCAGCGAGATCCCGCAGATGGAAAAGCCCCATCGGGAACTGCATGAGCTGATCCGCCGGGTGGTGGAGCTAAAGCGTCAGGGCGACACGGAAGCCGCGGAAAGGGAGTATCTGCGGGTGGGGCCGATGTCTGAAGAGATCGTCAGCATGATGCAGATCATTCGCAGCAAGCTATGATGCAAGCTGAAAAAGCCCCCGGGGGTAACCTCCGGGGGCTTTTTCATGCGCTTCGCAGCGGCAACGCGGAGGGTAGGCGAAGAATCGCCACGGCCGGTCGATCGGCTACCGATTGACAGCATTGGGTTCCAAAGGCAGACTGACCACGACTCTCAGTTTGATGGGGGATTGATCCGCACATCGCCTGAATATCCCGCTGGACCGCAGTGAACGGCCGATCGGATCCTCATCTCAGAACGCCGAGTGGGCGCAAGGGAGTGTCACGCCCAGTGGTCATCTGTCAGCTATGAAAAAGATTCTCGTCGTTCAATTCTCCCAAACCGGTCAACTTTCCCGAATCGTCGATGCCCTGTGCCGGCCACTGGCTGACTCGCCGGATGTGGAACTGCGGGTGGAGACCCTTGAGTCGACCCGCTCCTATCCTTATCCCTGGCCGTTCTTCGAATTTCTGGATGTGTTTCCGGAGTGCGTCTACCTGGATCCGCCGCCGCTGCAGCCGCTCAGTGTGGAACCTGACTACCCGGCCGACCTGGTGATCCTCGCCTACCAGGTGTGGTTCCTGGCGCCGGCCCCGCCGATCACCGCGTTCCTGCAGAGTCCCCAGGGCCAGGCGCTGCTCAGGGACAAACCGGTGATCACCCTGATCGGTTGCCGCAACATGTGGACCCGGGCCCAGGAAACCCTTAAGGGACTGCTGGATGACTGCGGCGCCCGATTGCTTGATAATGTGGTATTGACCGATCAGGGCTCCAGTCTGGCGACCTTCGTCACCACCCCCCGCTGGTTGTGGACGGGACGCAAGAACGCCTTCTGGGGTTTTCCCCCGGCGGGGGTCTCGGATCGGGACATCGCCGCCAGTTGCCGTTTCGGCAGGGCCATCGAGGCCGGGCTGCGCGAAGATGCGGAACGCGGAACCGGGCCACTGTTGCAGGGTCTCGGCGCGGTGAATGCGGACGTCAGCCTGATTCAGTCGGAGAAGGCGGGCTATCGCAGTTTTCTGGTATGGGGCAAGCTGCTGCGCCGAGTGGGCAGGCCGGGAGATCCCGGGCGCAAACCGGTGCTCCTCCTGTACGTGGTATTCCTGATATTAATGATTGTGACAGTAGTGCCTCTGACGATGCTGCTCAAGGCGCTGCTGGGTCCGTTTATGAAGCAAAGACATCAGCAGATCAAAACCTATTTCGAAGCGCCCTCCGGGTCGGGCCGTGAGCGCATGAACCAGTTTGGTTGCGACTCATGAAGGCGTACATCACCAACACCGCCTCGTTCCTGCCCAACCAGCCGGTGGACAACGAGCGCATCGAAACGGTGCTCGGCATGGTGGGGGGCAAGCCTTCCCGGGCCAAGCGCCTGGTGCTGCGCAGCAACGGCATCAAGCAGCGCTACTACGCCATCGATCCGGCTACCGGCGAGCTGACCCACACCAATGCGCAGATGACCGCCCAGTGCGTGCGCGCTCTGTTCGATTCGGAGGAGGAATTGCGGGGTCTGCAGTGCCTGGTCTCGGGCACTTCCATTCCGGACCAGGTGATGCCGGGTCACGGGCTGATGGTGCATGGAGAACTGGGCAATCCCTGCTGCGAGGTGATCTCCACTTCGGGGATCTGCCTGAGTGGCGCGGCGGCGCTGAAGTATGCCTATCTGGGGGTGAAGAGCGGTGAATTCGAGCAGGTGGTGTCCACCGGCTCCGAACTCGTCTCACCGGTACTGCGCGCGGACCATTTTGCCGCGGAGTCCGCCTACAAGCTGGACCAGTTGCAGAAGAAACCGGAGATCGCCTTCGAAAAGGATTTTCTGCGCTGGATGCTCTCAGACGGGGCCGGGGCCGTCCGGGTGGAGTCTGAGCCCCGCCGGCGCGCCGACCAGCCGGTGGTGGCGATCGACTGGATCGAGATCTACTCCTATGCTAACGAGCTGGAGACCTGCATGTACGCGGGGGCGGAAAAGCTCGAGGACGGGGCGCTGCACAGCTGGAAGCTCTACCCGCAGCAGTCGCTGCTGGATCACTCGGTGATGAGCATCAAGCAGGACGTCAAGCTGCTTAACGAACACATCGTGCCGATGGCGGTGGTGGAGACCCTCAAGCGGGTGATTCCGAAAACCGGCCTGCGTGCCGAGCAGGTGGATTTTTTCCTGCCCCACATCTCCTCCATGTTTTTCGAGGACAAGGTTTACGAGGCCCTGGTGGACCTGGATTTCGAGATCCCCAGGGAGCGCTGGTTCACCAATCTGACCACCCGGGGCAACACCGGCTCCGCTTCGATCTACATCATGCTCGATGAGCTGTTGAAATCCGGTCAGGTCAAAAGCGGCGACCGGCTGCTCTGTTTCGTGCCGGAAAGCGGACGTTTTTCCAGCTCGTTCATGTTGCTGACCGCAGTATGAAGTCACAGGATATTCCACAGGACCATGCGGAATCCCTGGGTGGCGAGACCAAGGTGATCTACGCCGAGTCCGAAGCTGGTCGGATCGAGATCAACCAGACCTCGGGCTGGGAGGTGGAGGAGCTGGTGCTCGAACAGGCCCTCGACGAGATCGAACGTCTCAGCCGGGACGCCCTGCATCGGGCGCGCCAGGGACTGACTTCGCCCCTGGAGTACCACATGTGCCACCAGCGCATGGACCTGCCGATGCTGGCCCAGGCGGTGGGTCGGTTCCAGTGGTGGGTGAAACGGGATTTCGATCCACGACGCTTCGCCGCCTGTTCCGAGGCCCGGCTGGCGCGTTACGCAGAGGTGCTGGGCATCAATGTGGAAACCCTGAAGTGTCTGCCAGAGGGGGATCTGAGTGATGCCGGTTGAATTCGAACATCGGCATGCTGCGCATTGTGAAACCGGCGCCCTGTCCGGGATGCTGCGGCATCACGGCCTGGAACTCTCCGAGGCGATGGTGTTCGGCCTGGCGAGTGGGCTGACCTATGCCTACATCCCCCTGGTGAAGATCAACGGGCTGCCCCTGATCGCCTATCGGACCCCCCCGCGGATGATCATTCGCGCCCTGTCGCGGCGCATCCCCGGTCTGCGCATGAATTTCCGCAAATTTCGCAAGCCGCAGCAGGGCGAGGCGGAACTCAACCGGTTGCTGGAGCAGGGCCGGGTGGTGGGTCTGCAGACTTCGGTGTTCTTCCTGCCCTATTTTCCGGAGAACATGCGCTTCCATTTCAATGCCCACAACCTGCTGGCGTATGCCCGGGACGGGGAACAGTACCAAATCAGCGATCCGGTATTTTCCCATGTGGTGACGGTGGATGGACCGAGTCTCAGCCGCGCGCGCTTCGCCAAGGGCGCCCTGGCGCCAAAAGGGCTGCTCTACTATCCGGACTCGGTGCCCGAGCAGATTGATTTTGCAACCCTGTTACCCAAGGCCATCCGATTCACCGCGAAGATCAACGGCGGCAAAAGCCCGGTGCCCATCGCCGGGGTCAAGGGGATCGCCCGGGTGGCGCGCAACATCCGTGGCCTGGCCCGGATTGAGGAACGCAAGGCGCATCTCTACCTGGGACATATCGTGCGCATGCAGGAGGAGATCGGCACCGGTGGGGGTGGTTTCCGCTTCATGTACGCGGCGTTTCTCCAGGAGGCGGCTGAAATCCTCGGATCCGAACTGCTCGACGAGGCGGCTCAGGAGATGTCCCGCATCGGCGACGAATGGCGTCTGTTCGCCTTGATGTGCGCGCGCAAGAGCAAGGCGCGATACGAGGATACCTTCGACTCGATTGCCGACCAGCTGGATAAGATCGCCGGGCTCGAGAGGGATCTGTACAGTCGCTTGATGCGCCTGTAAAAAGGGGTTCGGAACGCCGAGTTTGTTTGCTTTCGCTCGCGCTCCGCGTGGTGACGCAGAGTCACTTCCAGAGGATAACTCAAACCTTATCAACACCGCTGCCTGGCCCAGGTATGCGTTCCCACGCAGAGCGTGGGAACGTATATGGACTCCTCCGTGTACAGCAACCTTTTTGTGTTGGATGGTAGACATTCAGCAAGTTCACGT
>JBEVVG010000001.1:2183505-2352817 GCA_040507225.1 Candidatus Thiodiazotropha sp. | reverse complement strand
GCGGGACCTCGACCTGAACGAGATCCACATAGCGTGAACTCAGATTGAGAAAACCGCCGATCAAATGTGCGAAAGATTCTGGACACTACCCGTCGAAACCGCTTTACACGTGGCTGGCGCGCGCATCTGTCTTGTTCGGGGTGGCTGTGTGGTTGGGGTATGTTGTGCGAGCTTACCCATGAGCAGATGAGCACCTAGCAAGCGTCAACGTTAGCCAACTATCTTTGGATAGTTATTGAGTTGCTGGTGTGGGCAATTTAGATTATGGTCTGTTGGCAGTTTTCGGGATTTATTCATTTGGAACTAGAAGAATAGCCTGGGGGTTGTATTATAAAGCTAAATAAATACTCAAGAATTCAAGTGTGCATACTTGGGTATGCCCCAATCATTAACTATGGAAAGGAAGATTATATGAAGGATCTTGTTAAAATTATTATCCCCATTGTTTTAATGCTTGCTTCGGTGGATGCATCGGCCGGTCGGCTGATGTTCGGCGACAGAGAATCAATACACCAATTAGAATGAACAGATATGACACTTCCAGATGGTCGAGAGTTGTATCTTGGGCATATGGTGGTTATGCATACTTTCTTGCTCCCGTATTTTGTCGAAAGCAAGGGCTTAGTGCTGGGTATTGTGGGCGATTCGCATCAGTATATCCCCGTGCCTGAGGGTAAAAAATTGCTTGCACTACAAACGTCCGGTTTGCTTCCTAAAACCTTACCCACTCCAAAACTCACGATTACTGATTATATATTCAGCCTTTCCCTGGAAATCGCCATCCTGATATTTATTGGGTATCCACTATTGAAGTGGGCATTCCGAAAGTCACGTGTCTAAACGGTGGGTCATGATGCGGTATTTCTATATGGATCCGGAATCACCTTCCGTTTCTTAAACCGCCGATGAATCCAAAGATACTGCTCTGGCGCATAACCCACTGCTTGTTCTATCAGCCCATTGATGCGGGTTGCATCCTGCTGGATGTCCTCAGATGGAAAATCCTCAAGCGGTGGGTGTATGACCAGTGTGTAACCCTAGTCGCCCGGTAGTCGGTAGCCGCAGAACAGCAGGGTATCTATGCCGCTGATCTAGGCTAGGCGTGAGGTGGCGGTGTTGGTCCCGGCCGGTTCCCCGAAAAACGGGGCAAGGGTGCTGTTGCGTCCCTTGAAGCTCTGGTCCGGGGTGTGCCAGACCGGTAGATTCTGTTTCAGGGTGCGCACCACCTGACGGAAGTCGTTGCGCGGGAAGGCCGCCTCGAAGCGTTAATGGCGGCTGCGGCTGAAGGCCCACTCGCCGGAAAAGGGGGCAGTACACTTTAACCGCGACTAAAAGGCTACTGACCCCATTTTACCTCGCCAGGTCACCAGCATCGCCCTTATGACTGCCTGGATCTAAAGGCCTCCGCGTTCGCTCACCGTGGCCAACAGCGGTGACATGTCAGATATTTTCAATCAACTCAGTGGGGCATGGTAAAGCAATATTTGCCGGGGTAGGTATAATGGCGCGGTTTTCTACCCACTGAATAGGCATTCACATGAATGATGGCATAAACTACAAGAACAACCCCTTGAATGGGGTTGGTTTGAAACGCCTGTTGACTGAATTAGTAAATCACTACGGTTTTGAGATTCTTTATGCCTATTTGAATATCAATTGTTTTAAGGCCAATCCGAGCATTGATTCCAGTGTAAAGTTCCTTAAGAAAACGCAATGGGCGCGTGAAAAAGTAGAAGCTTTCTATCTATATGAATTCAAGAATTTACCTAAACCACCATCCGATCAGTATTCACTGTCCCCGAGGGCGAGGATTATTCCAGACGATCAAAAGCCTGGCGAGCCTGCTGAACTTAGTTTGCAAACTGCTAAGCAGTTGCGCGAAGAACGTCAAAAGAAAGCCGCTGAATGGAGCCAGAGTGAAGGGCGACGCTCGGGGGCAGGTAAGCGTTCTGGAGTCCAGAAACGCGAGTATTCCAGTACTCGATACAATAATCGCTCTAAGAAAACCGTGCGTGAATCGTCGAATACTCCAGGCGCCTCTGTAGACGGTAAAAGCGACCCATGGGCGAAGTGGAGAAAAACAAATCATGAATAATCAACAGCAAAATAATCCATTGCATGGCATGACCTTGGAGAAAGTTGTGACGAGCCTGGTGGAGCGCTACGGATGGGATGGTATGGCGCATAGAATCAATATCAATTGTTTTAAGAGCAACCCGTCAGTCAAGTCATCGTTGAAGTTTTTACGTAAAACCCCATGGGCTAGAGATAAGGTTGAGAGTTTGTACCTGTCAACATTTGAAAAACCATCGCTGTGGAGTAACTAGAAATAGCTATTCAGTCTGCAATGTAACCCGGTTGGATTGAATCTGATTCATATCCAGCTACGAGAAGCCCCGGATGCTTACTCGATAGGGAGGATCTGGATAAGCCGTCTTTGGACGGGGTCAAGATAATCCGGGGGCAGATGGATTGGATGGGGCATTACGATTGATCGTCCAAAAAGCCCGGTTTGCTGAAGTAAACCGAGCATTCTGAGGAGGGTTTTAATTCGGAACGTGACGCCTGAGCGGAATTTCAACAGCCGGTTAATCCAGGAACGATCAGCATTCCGAAGCAATATCCCCTCTCCCCCTTCGGAGAGTGTTGTAAAAGGGTTATAGGAAAGAGCCGTAGGTCGGGTTAGCGTAGCGTAACCCGACAAGAAATGGACATTTTTCAGTCGCTCGTCGGGTTACGCTAGGCTATCCCGACCTACGATTCGGACTTTTTCGACACCCTCCTTCGGGAGAGGGAGAATCAACCAAGCCCCCTAATAGGGATCCGGAATCACCTTCCGTTTCTTGAATCGCCGATGAATCCAAAGATACTGCTCCGGCGCATATCCCACTGCCTGTTCTATCAAGCCATTGATGCGGGTGGCATCCTGCTGGATATCCTCTGATGGAAAATCCTCAAGCGGCGGGTGAATGACCAGTTTGTAACCCTCATCACCCGGTAGTCGGTAGCCACAGAACAGCAGGGTGTCTGCGCCGCTGATCTTGGCCAGGCGTGAGGTGGCGGTGTTGGTCCCGGCCGGTTCCCCGAAAAACGGGGCAAGGGTGCTGTTGCGTCCCTTGAAGCTCTGGTCCGGGGCGTACCAGACCGGGAGGTTCTGTTTCAGGGTTCGCACCACCTGGCGGATGTCGTTGCGTGGGATGGCTGCCTCGAAGCGTTGCTGGCGACTGCTGCTGAAGGCCCACTCGATCACCGGGTTCTCATGGGGGCGGTACATCACCGCGAAGGGCTGGTAGAGACTCAACAGTCGTCCCGCGATCTCCAGGTCGGTGACGTGGGCGCTCAGTAGGATCACGCCTTTTCCTTTTTCAAGGCTGTTCTGCAGGTGCTCCAGGCCTTCGATGCTCACCCGTTCACGCAGTTTTTCATCGGGAGCCCACCAGGCGAAGCCGATCATCAGCATGCCGATGCCGAGGGCGTCGAAGTGATCTCGTAACAGTTGCGCCCGTTCGTCATCGCTGAGTTTGGGGAAACAGATGCCCAGGTTGACTTGGGCGATATGCCGGCGACGGGGTGAGACCCGGTAGACGGTTCGGCCGATGAGACGGCCCAGTTTCAGAGCTGCGGGATAGGGCAGCAGGCGACTGACCAGCCATAGCAGTCCGAGGGCTGCCCAGGTTGGCCAGTATCTGGGTGAACTGATGGAGTGTTTGGGTTTTTTACGCGCCATTTTGGGTGGGAGGGTGTGGGCTGCCTGTGGTGAGTTTTATTTCGTTTGTGGGGTGGTTGTTCTGTTCGCTTTTCTCATGGTTTTTTTGTCCCCCTCTCCCGAAAGGGGAAAGATGATGCTTTGATTGGGGCTTGGTGTGTGCTTAGGGGATTGTGTCGGTTGTCTGCTTTGATTCTTTATTCTTTGCCTAACTCCGTCAATCGCCTTGTCTGGGTATCAAGAAGTACGGAACTGGCCACAAAGAATATTCAAAAGCTACTGAACATCAGGATAAGCAAACCACCCAGACGCAACCCTGATACATGAGATGTACATCCCCTCCCCCCTCGCGGGAGAGGGCCAGGGAGAGGTGGGTCAAAACCCGTGTGCGCAGCGAACACCACAATTCAAAATTCAAAACTAAAAACTCAAAATTCCAACCACCCCATTTCAATCGAACTGACCGTCACTCAGAACCTGACCAGCCAGTTTCGAAAAGCCGGACGCGCCAAAAAATAACGTTTCCACAAGATTCACGTTAAACTAACGCGATGTCTCAACACATGTTAACCTTTTGATGCCTTTTAATCTTCCTGACTTCAGCAAGGCCCGGGTCCTGGTGGTGGGCGATCTGATGCTGGATCGCTACTGGCAGGGGGCGGCCGCAAAGATCTCTCCCGAGGCCCCGGTACCGGTGGTGCACGTGCGCGACACCGAGGAACGCCCCGGGGGCGGGGCCAACGTGGCGCTCAACATGAACGCACTGGGGGTGTCGGTGTCCTTGTGCGGGCTGGTGGGGGACGACGAGGCGGGAAGTGCGCTGGTCAGCCTGCTGGATCACTCCGGGGTGCGCTGTCATGTGCAGGTCGAGCCGGACCTGCCGACCATCACCAAGCTGCGGGTGATCAGTCAGCATCAGCAGCTGCTGCGGCTCGATTTCGAGCAACCGATGTGGGATTGCGATCTCTCCCCGTTGCAGGCTCATTACCAGCGTCAGTTGGCGGGGTCGGACCTGGTGATCCTCTCGGACTACGCCAAGGGCACCCTGCAGCAGCCCCAGGCGCTGATTCAGGCGGCTCGGGCCCAGGGGGTGCCGGTGCTGGTGGATCCCAAGGGACACGATTTCGAGAAGTACCGCGACGCCACCCTGTTGACCCCGAACCTGAAGGAGTTCGAGGCGGTGGTCGGGCATTGCGCCAGTGACACGGAACTCAACGAGCGGGGTCTGGCGCTGCGCGAATCCCTCAACCTGGATGCCCTGCTGATCACCCTCAGTGAGCGGGGCATGCTGCTTATCCAGAAGGACCAGTCTCCCCTGCATCTGCCCACCCGGGCCCGCGAGGTGTTCGATGTGACCGGCGCCGGGGACACGGTGATCGGAGTGCTGGGCGCCGGGCTGGCGGCGGGTATGCTGCTGCCTGAGGCGGCGGGGCTGGCGAACCTGGCGGCCGGGGTGATGGTGGGCAAGCTGGGCGCAGGCAGTGTCAGTCTGCGTGAGCTCAAAGGAATCCTGCGTCGGCAGGGGGATTTTCACGCCCTGGTGGATCGGGAGACCCTGCGCGAGGTTACCGAGGAAGCGCGCTGGCAGGGCGAGCGCATCGTCATGACCAACGGCTGCTTCGACATTCTGCACGAGGGTCATGTGCGTTACCTGCAGGAGGCCCGAGCCCTGGGCGACCGCCTGGTGGTGGCGGTGAACGATGACGACTCGGTGCGCCGGCTGAAGGGCGAGGGACGCCCGATCAATCCCCTGGCGCAACGCATGGCGGTGCTCGCCGGGCTGGCTTCGGTGGACTGGGTGGTGCCGTTTAGCGAAGACACCCCGGAGGCGCTGATCTGCGAGATCCTCCCCGATCTGCTGGTGAAGGGGGGCGACTACCGGCCCGAGGAGATCGCCGGTTACGACTGCGTGGTCGGCAACGGCGGCAAGGTGCAGGTACTGGGGTTCGTTGAAGGGCTTTCCACCTCGCGGATCGTGGAGGCGATGCGCAATGGCGAATAAGCCGCCCGCCGCGGGTATCACCGGTCGCGAACTCTACTTCAGACTGCTGCGTCGGGTACGCCCCTACTGGCGCCAGTTCGGCGGCGCGCTGCTGGCGATGGTGACCCTGGCGCTCACCGAACCGGCCATCCCCTGGCTGATGAAACCGATGCTCGACGGCAGTTTCGTGGACAAGGATCCGGATGTGATCTTCTGGTCGCCGATCCTGTTGATCCTGCTGTTCACCCTGCGCGGGCTGATGAACTTCGTTTCCAACGTGGCCTTCGAGTGGGTCGCCGGCAAGGTGGTGCTGGACCTGCGGCACATGATGATCGAACGCATCCTCACCCTCGGCACCCCCTACTTCGACGCGCATGCCACCGGCAACCTGATCTCCATGGTCACCTACAACGTCAACCAGGTCACTATGGCCGCCACCAAGGTGCTCACCACCCTGGTCAAGGACACCATCGTGGTGATCGGCCTGCTGGCCTACATGTTCTACCTGAACTGGATGCTCACCCTGATCGTGTTCGCCACCATGCCGGTGATCATGATCGCGGTGCGGGTGCTGGCGGTGCGCCTGCGCAAGGTCAACCGGGCACTGCAGTCAACCATGGGGGTGATGACCCAGGTGCTCGAGGAGTCGGTGCGAGGTCACAAGGTGATCAAGATCTTCGAGGGGCGGCCCTACGAGGAGAAACGATTCCTGGAGCGCGCCAACTGGGTGCGCCGCTACAACATGAAGAGCAAGGTGGCCGGCTCGGCGCACATGCCGCTGGTGGAGTTCGTCGGCGCCTGCATGATCGCCGCGCTGGTCTACGTGGGCACCCACGATACCGCGCTGGGGGAACTCACGGTGGGTGGTTTCGTCTCCCTGATGGCGGCCATCGGCCTGCTGTTCTCTCCTCTGAAACGCCTCACCGGAATCAACCAGCCCTTACAGAAGGGGCTGGCCGCAGCGGAGAGCGTGTTCGGCCTGGAGGACGAACCCCCCGAGGACGACCATGGCCGAAACGAACTGGAGCGGGCCCAGGGCCGGGTGGTGTTCGAGTCGGTCTCGTTCCGCTATCCCAACATGGACCGGGACGCCCTCAAACCGGTGAGTTTCGAGATCGAGCCGGGCACCACGGTGGCCCTGGTGGGGCACTCCGGCGGGGGCAAGACCACCATCGCCAACCTGATCCCGCGTTTCTACAACCCCAGCGGCGGGCGCATTCTCATCGACGGGGTCGACACCCAGGAGTTGAGCCTGCTGAGCCTGCGCCGCCAGCTCTCCTATGTGGGCCAGGAGTCGGTGCTGTTCGACGACACCGTAGCGGCCAACATCGCCTATGGGGCGCGGGTCCCGCCGAGCCGGGAGCAGATCGTCGAGGCGGCCCGCAGCGCCCACGCCCTGGAGTTCATCGAGCGTCTGCCCGAGGGGTTCGAGACCCGCATCGGCGAGGATGGGGTGCGTCTCTCCGGAGGCCAGCGCCAACGCCTGGCGATTGCCCGGGCGCTGATCAAGGACGCGCCGATCCTATTGCTCGACGAGGCCACCTCGGCCCTGGACACCGAATCCGAACGCCATGTCCAGGCCGCATTGCATACCCTCACCCGGGAACGCACCACCCTGGTGATCGCCCACCGGCTCTCCACCATCCAGCATGCGGACCTGATCCTGGTGCTGCAGGACGGCGAGATCGTCGAGCAGGGCAACCACCGGGAACTGCTCGAGCAACAGGGCGTCTACCATCTTTTGTGCCGTCACCAGTTTCAGGAGCAACCGGACAGCCCGGCCTGATCCGTCCGCCCTGACCCGGTACGGTACCTGATACCCGTACGCTGTGATCGCTCGGCGCGGCCCGCATGCGTTGCGTCGCTTCAGTATGGCCTGCCGTTAGCTGCGCGTCGGCCTCTGTAATCGCGAACCAGTATGAGACACTAGGCCCGATGCGTTACCTGTATACTCTGTTGCTGCTGCTCATCACGCCGCTGTACCCCCTGCGGCTGTTCTGGCGTGCGCGCAAGGCGCCGGCCTACCGGGACCGCTGGCTGGAACGCTTCGGCCTGTTCGACCACGCGGACAGTCGCGAAGGCATCTGGATCCATGCGGTATCCGTAGGTGAGGTTCAGGCCATCGCGCCCCTGGTGGGGCGTCTGCTCGATCTCTATCCGGCCTATCCGCTGCTGATTACCACCACCACCCCGACCGGGGCGGAACGGGTGCAGGCCCTGTTCGGCAGTGACGTGGAGCATCGTTACGCGCCGGTCGACCTGCCCTGGGTGGTACGCCGTTATCTCATTGCCTACCAGCCCCGGCTGCTGATCCTGGTGGAGACCGAGATCTGGCCCAACCTGATCTATCACGCCCGCCGTGAAGGGGTGCCCACCTTACTGGCCAACGCGCGCATGTCGGTGCGCTCGGCCCGGGGTTACCACCGGTTGGCGCGTCTGACCCGCCAGACCCTGAGAAACCTGACCCTGATCGCCCCTCACGCGGAGGCGGATGCGGAACGGTTCCGCACCCTCGGCGCCCGCCCGGAGCAGGTCGATGTGACCGGCAGCATCAAGTTCGACATCCGTCTGCCGGGCAGCCTGCTGGAACGCGCGGACGTGTTGCGCCGGGAGTGGTGCGCGGCCCGCCCGGTGTGGGTCGCCGCGAGCACCCATGAGGGCGAGGATGAACTGATCCTCGAGGCGCATGCCCGGGTCCGCAGTGTGATCCCCGATGCGTTGCTGATCCTGGTGCCACGCCACCCGGAGCGTTTCGAGCGGGTGGCGCAACTGGTGATCGAGACCGGCTTCCCGCTTATCAAACGCAGTCAGCAGATCCCCTGCGAGCCCGAAACGGCGGTGTTCCTGGGGGATACCATGGGTGAACTGACCCTGTTCATCGGCGCCTCCGACGTGGCGTTCATCGGAGGCAGCCTGGTGCCCCACGGCGGCCACAACATCCTCGAGGCCGCCGCCCAGGGCGTCGCGGTAGTGTTCGGTCCCCACATGTTCAACTTCAGCGAGATCAGCGAGCTGTTCCTTGAGCAAAACGCCGCGGTTCAGGTGGAGTCCCAGCAGGCCCTGGCTGAACTCATCATCGAGTGGCTCAGGGATGCCAGCAAACGCAGCCGCTACGGTGAGGCGGGACGGGATCTGGTGGACAAGAACCGGGGCGCCCTCGACCGCCTGACCCGGCTGGTGGAGCAGTTGCTGGATAACCGTTGAGCGTGGAGGGATCTCAGTGTCAAAAAAATTCATATCAATCCGACATGATTTCCTCCGTTTCGGTTAGACAGATTTCAGCAGCTCCAGTAGGGTTTTCTAAACACCGTGTATTAATGTCCGGTGTGTTTGTTGTAAGAATGTGGTTTCCGGGGCGAGTGCGGCGACGAGACGGTCTGGCCCGGGTCAGGATGTTTCGTAACAGGAGCTGTTGTCATGGAAAGAAAGTTTCGCAGGTTTTCCGGTCTCGCGCTGGCGGGCCTTTTTTCTCTGGGTCATGCCGAAGCGGCAATCATCGATCAGGGTATCACCACACTCGACACCGATACGGGTCTGACATGGCTCGATGTCAATCAGACCTCCTACTGGAGCACTGATCGCATCTTATCTTACCTCGGAAATGGCGGTGCATTTGCCGGGTCATCGAATTGACGGCATGCCCCGGGCGAGGAGTTGAACAGCCTGTTGGGTAACTTCGGGTTGATTGAGGTTGCCGCAGTCATGGGTACCGAATTCACCACCCAGAATGATGCCTTGACGTTGAATGCGCTATCGACTCTTGGGCCAACCGGATGGCTGTTGAATGGAGAGACGAACGAGGTACGGGGAATTCTGGAGGACATTCGTTTCCCAGATGCCTCCAATCAAGGACAGTGGGCGAGTCGGCTGATCTATCACGGGTCACCCCGTACGATTTCATACACCTACCTGCACTATGACTCCTACCGGGACTCCGTGGCATATCCCGATATCGGTCACATTTGGGTTCAGGATGCTGTTGCCCCGTTGCCCGTGCCGGTTCCTGCCGCAATGCCTCTTTTCGTCTCGGCTTTGGGGGCGTTTGGATTTTTCAATTGGAGACCCCGTCGTCCCACTGAAAACTGAACAGGCAGGATCGAAGCTGCATATTCGTTAGCGTCACCGGCTGTTCAGGAACTCGGCAGGATTTCGATGTTTCCTGTTGGTGTTGTCAGGTCGCCGTGATTTGCTCTGTGAGTGGCCGGATCAGCGACATTTCCTCAGGCCCGTGAAACGAAACTGCAGGTGCTGGTGTTGATCTTGATGGTTTCACCGGTCTCCAGGTACTCGGGGACCTGAATCTCCAACCCGGTGGTGAGCCGGGCGGGCTTGGTGCGGCCGGTCGCGGTGGCGCCCTTGATGCCGGGCGCGGTATCGACGATCTGCATGTTCAGGGTGAGCGGCAGTTCGATGGTCATCAGGGCCTCGTCGACGATCAGCCCGGTGATGCCTTCCAGCCCGTCGGTGAGATACGGAATCTCTTCACTCAGCTCTGATCCATCGAGGCTGTACTGGCTGTAGTCGCTCATGTTCATGAACACATAGTGTTCCCCGTCCTTGTAAAGATACTGCACCGGGGTGCGCAAACAGTCGGCGTCCCGCAGGAAATCATCCCCCTTATACGATTCATCCAGTTTTTGACCGGTCTTTAGATTGGTGAAGCGGATCTTGTACAGGGTGGCGGCGCCACGGGAGGAGGGGCTCTTGGCCTCGACCTGCTTCACGGCGTGAGGCACACCGTTGATCTCGATGACGCTACCTTTTTTCAGTTCACAGGCTTTCGGCACGGTGGAATCCTTGGTTGGTTCATGCGGCGGAATTCGCGGCGCACAGTATATCCGCAGAGACGCTGGTGGCGTAATCGTTGTGTCCGGAGTGTGGATGCGATTTTGTCTGCTCGCCAGGGGATCGTTGCAATCGAAATTCAGGTATTTAATTCCCAATTACCACAATTCTTATATGCCATAGTGACAACAGGCGCATGTTAGCTTAAGCCGTTCCGACGGCGGGACGCGCATTACTATAAAAACCCGCCTCGATCTCAACGATTTACACACCCTTCTGGAGGATTTCGGATGAAGAGAATTCTGATTCCATTGCTGTTGTTACTACCCCTTGGCGTTCAGGCGGCCCCTGACCTGGCGAATGGCGAACGGATCAATCGAAGCTGTTCCCTGTGCCACGGTATCTTTGGCCAGGGCGCATCCGGTCGACTTTCGCCACGACTCGCGGGGATGCCCCAGGAGTACCTGGTGAAGGCTACCAAGGACTATGTCAATGGCACCCGAAACAACCCCCTGATGGTATCCACCACCGGCCTGGACCGGATGACCGAGCAGGACATTGAGGATGTGTCCGCCTATCTGGCGAGTCTCGATATCAGTTTCGATGAGCGCTTCAACATCGTGCAGCGTTTCGGTGGATCTGTTGAGAACGGCGAGGAGATCTATGGGGACGAGTGCGACACCTGTCATGCCCGGGACGGTGCCGGCAAGCCGAGAAAGGAGGCGCCGCCACTGCGTGGACAGCATTCGGAATACCTGTTCCAGTCGATGAAGATGTTTCAGACCAAGCTGCGTGTTCACGACAACGATCCGGAAGATGACAGCTTCAACGATTACACCGACAACCAGCTGATGGATATCACCGCCTACCTGGCGACCCTGGACAATGACCTGGTGGTGGCCGGCAAGCGTTTCATGCCGCCGCGTCCGACCCGGGTGGCGATGGTTGCGAAAGCTGCGCCCCCCAGGCCCCATCACGGCGGTCTGCGGATCACCGACATTACTCAGACTGTTGCGCAGATGCCGCTTAAAAACGGTGTGAGCAAGGAAGACGCCATCGATGCGATGCTCTCCAAGGCAGTCGAGCTGAATCTCAAGCTGGTGGGGCGCCAGGACGTCTCCAAGGAACTCGAGGCGCGGGGCGTGGATACCCCCTTCCTGAGCATCTTCCAGTTCTGTAACCCCATGGATGCGCGCATCATGGTGATGAGCAACCCGGTATTCTCCAGCTACATGCCCTGCCGCATCTCCCTGGTGGAAGACCAGGAAGGCAAGCTGCAGCTGATGATGCTCAACCTGGATATGCTGATCAACAGCGAGCTGCTGCCTACCGAAGTGGTGGACACCGCGATTCGCGTCAACCAGCATATGCTCGACATCATGATGGCGGGCGCCACCGGCGAGTTCTGATAACACCCGGATAACCGCTCAGGGTCGCACTGATCCTGAGCGGTTTTTTTTCGTCTGCGATTCAGCGCTTGGCGCGGTTCGGATTCCCTCGGACCCGCGTGTTATCCCGCATCTGGAACACGGGCCCGCGCCAACGTATCGGGATGGGTCAGTGACCCGTCCTGCGTTGGTTTGAGTATTCAGATGCAGTGTTCAAAACGCATCACCCGGTACCCGTACCCAGCCTTCCATGAGGATCCGCGCGCTGCGGCTCATCGCCACCTTTTCGACGATCCAGTTGGCGTCCGTTTCGCGGGCGGCCGCTCCCACCTTGAGGCTACCGGAGGGATGGCCGAAGGTGACTGACTCCCGCTCGCCGCCACCGGCGGCCAGGTTGACCAGGGTGCCGGGTATTGCGGCCGCGGTACCGATGGCCACCGCCGCGGTACCCATCATGGCGTGGTGCAGTTTACCCATCGACAGCGCTCGCACATTGAGGTCGATGTCGCCGGCCTGTATCGGTTTACCGCTGGAAGCGGTGTAGCCGGCCGGTGGCGAGACAAAGGCGACCTTCGGCGTATGCTGACGGGCGGCAGCTTCCTCGATGTTTTCGATCAGTCCCATCTTGACCGCGCCGTAGGCGCGAATGGTCTCGAAACGCTGCAGGGCCGCCGGATCTTCGTTGATTGCGCCCTGCAGTTCGGTGCCGGTGTAGCCGATCTCCTCGGCATTGAGGAACACCGTGGGGATACCGGCGTTGATCATGGTGACTTTGAAGGTGCCGATACCGGGTACCTCGAGATCGTCCACCAGATTTCCGGTGGGGAACATGGCCTCGCTGGGATCCACCGGACGGATGAATTCGATCTTCACCTCGGCGGCGGGGAAGGTGACGCCGTCGAGTTCGAAGTCGCCGGTCTCCTGGACCTGGCCGTCGGTGATCGGTACGTAGGCGACGATGGTCTTTTCGATATTCTTCTGCCAGATGCGCACCACCGCGACACCTTTGTCAGGAACGCGCGCCTTGTCCACCAGGCCGCTGGCGATGGCGAACGAGCCCACCGCGGCGGTCAGGTTGCCACAGTTGCCGCTCCAGTCGACAAAGGGTTTGTCGATGGAGACCTGGCCAAACAGGTAGTCCACGTCGTGGTCCGGTTTGTCGCTGTTTGACAGGATGACCGTCTTGCTGGTGCTGGAGGTGGCGCCACCCATTCCGTCGGTATGTTTTCCATAGGGATCGGGACTGCCGATCACCCGCAGCAGGAGTTTGTCCCGGGCTTCACCGGGGACCTGTGCCGCAGCCGGTAGATCACTCAGGTTGAAGAACACGCCCTTGCTGGTACCGCCGCGCATGTAGGTGGCGGGGATTTTGATCTGGGATGGATGGTTCATGGATGTTTACTCATGATTACTGTTGCTTTGACTGTTACCCCCTCTCCCCCGGCCCCTCTCCCCTTGCGGGAGAGGGGTTAGGGGAGAGGGGGCGATTCTGGAAGAGAGCGGCATCAAGCCACCCCCGCCTCCAGAAAGTCCTGCGCGAAACGCTGCAATACGCCTCCGGCGCGGTATACCGACACTTCCTCGGCGGTATCCAGGCGACAGGTGACCGGGATCTCCACCCGCTCGCCGTTGCGCCGGTGCATGATCACTGTGAGATCGGCCCTGGGACTGGGTTCACCGATCACGTCGAATGTTTCGCTGCCGTCGATGGCGTAGGTGGTGCGTTTTTCACCCCATTTGAACTCCAGCGGCAGCACCCCCATGCCCACCAGGTTGGTGCGATGGATACGTTCGAAGCCCTCGGCCAGGATCGCCTCCACGCCGGCCAGGCGTACACCCTTGGCGGCCCAATCGCGGGAGGAGCCCTGACCGTAGTCGGCCCCGGCGACGATGATCAGCGGCTGGTTACGCGCCATGTAGGTTTCGATGACTTCCCACATGCGCATCGGTTCACCCTCGGGTTCCAGTCGTGCGAGGGAGCCCTGTATGATCTCACCGTGCTCATCGCGACACATCTCGTTGAGCAGCTTCGGATTGGCGAAGGTGGCCCGCTGGGCGGTGAGATGGTCACCACGATGGGTGGCATAGGAGTTGAAGTCCTCCTCCGGCAGGCCCATCTTGGCCAGGTACTCACCCGCCGCGCTACTGGCCAGGATGGCGTTCGAGGGCGACAGGTGATCGGTGGTGATGTTGTCGCCCAGCACCGCCAGCGGACGCATGCCCTTGAGGGTCCGCTCCCCAGCCAGCGCACCTTCCCAATAGGGCGGACGGCGGATGTAGGTGCTCTGGGGACGCCAGTCGTAGAGTGGGCTTTTGGCCGCTTCCGCCGCCTTCACCGCGAACATCGGGGTGTAGATCTGCTGGAACTGCTCCGGCTTCACATACTGGCTGACGATGGCGTCGATCTCCTCGTCGCTGGGCCAGATGTCCTTCAGGATGATCGGGTTGCCGTCTTTGTCCTGTCCCAGGACATCCTGTTCGATGTCGAAACGCACCGTGCCGGCGATGGCGTAGGCCACCACCAGCGGCGGCGAGGCGAGGAAGGCCTGTTTGGCATAGGGGTGGATGCGGCCGTCGAAGTTGCGGTTGCCCGAAAGCACGGCGGTGGCGTAGAGGTCGCGGTCGATGATTTCCTGCTGGATCTTCGGGTCCAGCGCGCCGCTCATGCCGTTGCAGGTGGTGCAGGCGTAGGCGACGATGCCGAAGCCGAGTTGCTCCAGTTCCGGCAACAGGCCGGCGGCTTCCAGATAGAGCTTCGCCACCTTGGAACCGGGGGCGAAGGAGGACTTCACCCAGGGTTTGCGCACCAGGCCGAGTTCATTCGCCTTGCGTGCCAGCAGCGCGGCGGCCACCACGTTGCGCGGGTTGGAGGTGTTAGTGCAGCTGGTGATGGCGGCGATGATCACCGCGCCGTCGGGCATCTTGCCCGCCCGCTCCTCGGCCAGGGCCTGGTCCAGGTCCACCGCAATGCCGCGCTCGTGAAGGGCGCGGGTGGGCAGACGGCGGTGAGGATTGGAGGGACCGGCCATGGTGCGGTCGACCTGGGACAGATCGAACTCCAGCACCCGTTCGTACTCGGCGCCCTTCAGGGCGTCGGCCCAGAGACCGGTGGTCTTGGCGTAGCTCTCCACCAGCGCCACCTGCTCCGGCGTACGGCCGGTGAGCTTCAGGTAGTCGAGGGTCTGGCCGTCGATGTAGAAGAGCCCGGCAGAGGCGCCGAACTCGGGGGTCATGTTGGAGATGGTGGCGCGGTCGCCCAGGGTGAGGCTTTCGGAGCCTTCGCCGAAGAACTCCAGGTAGGCGGAGACCACCCGTTGGTTGCGCAGGAACTCAGTCAGGGCCAGCACGATGTCGGTGGCGGTAATGCCGGGCTTGCGCTGGCCGGTGAGCCTGACGCCGACGATCTCCGGCAGGCGCATCATGGTGGGCCGACCGAGCATCACAGTCTCCGCCTCCAGGCCGCCGACGCCAATGGCGATCACGCCCAGAGCGTCGATGTGGGGGGTGTGGCTATCGGTGCCGACGCAGGTGTCCGGGTAAGCAATACCGTCACGGGCCTGGATCACCGGCGACATCTTCTCCAGGTTGATCTGGTGCATGATGCCGTTGCCGGCGGGGATCACGTCCACGTTGTCAAAGGCGGTCCTAGTCCAGTCGATGAAGTGGAAACGGTCCTCGTTGCGGCGGTCCTCGATGGCCCGGTTCTTCTCGAAGGCATCCGGGTCGAAGCCGGGGGCCTCCACCGCCAGCGAGTGGTCGACGATGAGCTGGGTCGGCACCACCGGGTTGACCTGGGCCGGGTCGCCGCCCTTGTCGGCGATGGCATCGCGCAGGCCGGCCAAATCCACCAGAGCGGTCTGCCCCAGGATGTCGTGGCAGACCACCCGTGCCGGATACCAGGGAAAGTCGAGATCCTGTCTGCGCTCGATGATCTGTGTCAGCGCATCGGTCAGCAATTCGGGATCACAGCGGCGTACCAGCTGTTCCGCCAGCACCCGGGAGGTGTAGGGCAGGGTGTCATAGGCCCCGGGCTGGATCGCCTCGATCGCCTCGCGGGTATCGAAGTAGTCCAGATCGGTGCCGGGCAGGGGTTTTCTGTATTGGGTGTTCATGGGTTCTCGTTCGATGCAATAGACGGTGGTTTTAAGCTATGAGTTTTTAGTTGAGGTGTTCGCTGCGCTCACGGTTTTTTTGCCCCCCTCTGCCTGGCCCTCTCCCGCGAGGGGGAGAGGGGACGTGCTTTTCGAGAGCATCGCAAACGTCACGTCAGGATGTAGTAACACGCTGTCCGGTTACATCCAGTGCCGCTCCGTGATTTCCCTCTCCCCCTCGCGGGAGAGGGCCAGGCAGAGGGCCAGGCAGAGGGGGGGCAAAACACCGTGCGTAAAACGCACTCCCTAACGCATTAAACTCAATACTCCACAGGTCAGCCTCGTTCTCCGATCGGCACGTACTTCCGGTTCTCCGGCCCGGTGTAGTTGGCCGAGGGACGGATGATCTTGCCGTCCTCGCGTTGTTCGATCACATGCGCGCCCCAGCCGGAGACCCGGGAGATGACGAACAGCGGGGTGAACATGTCGGTGGGCACGCCCATCTGGTTGTAGGAGACAGCGGAGAACCAGTCCAGATTGGGGAACATCTTCTTGATCTCCCACATCACGGCTTCGAGACGGTCGGCGACGCTGAACATGGTCATGTTGCCGGCCTCTTCCGAGAGCCCCTTGGCGACCCGCTTGATCACTTCGTTGCGGGGATCGCCCACGGTGTAGACCGGGTGGCCGAAGCCGATGACGATCTCCTTGCGTCCCACCCGCTCGCGGATGTCGGCCTCTGCCTCGTCGGCGCTGCGGTAACGGCTCTGAATGCGGAAGGCCGCTTCGTTGGCGCCGCCGTGCTTGGGTCCGCGCAAGGCGCCGATGGCGGCGGTGATGGCGGAGTACATGTCGGAATTGGTGCCGGCCACCACCCGGGCGGTGAAGGTGGAGGCGTTGAACTCATGTTCCGCGTAGAGCACCAGGGAAGTGTGCATGGCGCGCACCCAGGACTCCTTGGGTTTCTCACCATGCAACAGGTGCAGGAAGTGACCGCCGATGGAGTCGTCATCGGTTTCAACCTCGATGCGTTTGCCGTTGAACGCATAGTGGTACCAGTAGAGCAGGGCGGAACCAAAATTGGCCATCAGCCGGTCGATGATCTCGCGGGCCTCGGAGGCGGGGTGGGTATCCTTCTCCGGAATACAGCTGCCCATCACCGAGCAGGCGGTACGCATCACATCCATCGGGTGAGCCGATGCAGGGATCGCCTCGAGTGCCTGTTTGACTGCCTGAGGCAGGCCGCGCATGGATTTCAGTTTGGTCTTGTAGGCCTTGAGTGTGGCCTGGGTCGGCAACTCGCCATGGATCAGCAGGTAGGCGATCTCTTCGAACTCCGCCGTCTCGGCAAAGTCGAGTATGTCATAACCGCGATAGTGCAGGTCGTTGCCGGTACGGCCGACGGTGCAGATCGCAGTGTTACCGGCAGCGGTACCGGAAAGGGCGACCGACTTCTTCGCCTTGGGTAGAACTTGGTTGGGTTCGCTCATTGGGAAACCTCCTCTGATGCGAAAAGTTGATCCAGCTTCTGTTCGAAATCGTGGTAGCCGAGATAGTCATACAGATCCATGCGGCTCTGCATGCTGTCGATGACGTTCTTCTGCGTACCTTCGCTGCGCAGGGTCTGGTAGACGTTCAGCGCAGCGGCGTTGGCGGCGCGGAAAGCGCTCAGCGGATACAGGGCGATGCTCACACCGGCACTTTCCAGTTCTTCGACAGTGAACAACGGGGTGGAGCCGAATTCAGTGATGTTGGCCAGCACCGGTACCTTTACCGCGGCAACGAATTCCCGATACTGGTCGAGCTCGGTCATGGCTTCGGGAAAGATCATGTCGGCGCCCGCTTCGACACATGCGCAGGCCCGGTCGATGGCTGACTGCATGCCTTCCACAGCCAATGCATCGGTGCGTGCCATGACCACGAAGTCGTCATCGAGTTTTGCGTCCACCGCCGCTTTGATACGGTCGACCATCTCGAGCTGTGAGACGATGGCCTTGTTGGGCCGATGGCCGCAGCGCTTCTGCTGTACCTGATCCTCGATGTGGACCGCAGCGGCGCCGGACTTGTTCATGCTGCGGATGGCGCGCGCAATGTTGAAGGCGCCGCCCCAGCCGGTGTCGATATCGACTAGTACCGGCAGTTCGGTGACATCGGTGATGCGGCGCAGGTCGGTCAGCACATCCTCCATGGTGGTGATGCCAAGGTCAGGGATGCCGCAGGAGCCGGCAGCCACGCCGCCACCGGAGATATAAAGGGATCGGTAACCCGAGGCCTCCGCGAGGCGGGCATGATAGGCGTTGATCGCACCCACGCACTGCAGGGGCTTCTCTTGCTCGATGGCGGCGCGGAAGCGGGCGCCGGGGTTGGTTGGGTTGGTCATTGCATATCCTCTAAAAGACTAAATCGGTTTTGAGTTTTTAGTGATGAGTTTTGAGTTTAGGTGTGCGCTTCGCGCACGCTGTTTGATTCCCACTCTCCCTGGCGGTCTCCTGCCAGGGCAGAAGGGGACAATAACCGAGCGCGTAGCGAACACCACGACTCAAAACTAAAAACTCAACATTCATAACTTTTCTAAAATCACTTCTTCAACATTCCGCCGCGACGAGCGTATGTGCTGTCGCATCAACAACTCCGCCATCTCCGCATCATGGGCGGCGATGGCATTCAGTAGATAGTGATGCTCCTCGTAGGCCTGTTGGGAGCGTTTACTGCGCATGCCGAACTGGTAGCGGTACATGCGCAGCAGGTGGTACAGGTCATTGCACAGCAGAGCGATCAACTGGCGGTTGCGGCTGCCCTGCACGATACGGTAGTGAAAGTCGAGATCCCCCTGTTTCTGAAAGTAGGCCTGGCCATGCTGTTCGGCGATCTGTTCACCGTGTTGCGTCAACAGGGATTGCAACTCGCCGACCTCCCGGTCGGTCATGTTCTGCGCCGCCAGGCGGGCAGCCATCCCCTCCAGTGCCTCGCGTAACTGAAAGATCTCGATCAACTGCTCATAGGAAAGCGTCACCACCCGCGCCCCCAGGTTGGGTTTGCGTTCCACCAGCTTGCGCGCCTCCAGACGGGCAATGGCCTCGCGCAGGGAGCCGCGGCTGACCCCGTGCTGGCGCGCCAGTTCGGGTTCGCTGATCTTGCTGCCCTGGGGAATCTCTCCTTCGACAATGGCCCGTTGCAGGGCATCGAAGAGACGCTCGGTCAGGGTCAGGTTGACCGGATCGGCGGTGTTGATGGTTGAACTGTTTTGCATGTTTATAAAAACGCCATAAAGAAGTTTTGAGTTTTTAGTGATGAGTTTTGAGTTGTGGTGTTCGCTGCGCTCACATGTTTTTGTTCTTCCTCTCCCCTTGTGCGAGAAGGGTGGACAAACAATGTGAGCGTTGCGAACACTCTCACCTCAATACTGAAAACTCACCACTCAAAACTCTTTCAGTTATTGGCGTATCCGATTTCTTTCAGCGACGACTGGATTTCGTCCAGAATCGCCGGGTCGTCAATGGTCGCCGGCATCTTCCATGTGTCGCCGTCAGCGATTTTCACCATGGTGCCGCGCAGAATCTTGCCCGAGCGGGTCTTCGGCAGGCGTTTGACGATGGAGAGATGTTTGAACGCCGCCACCGGTCCGATCTGTTCGCGCACCCTCATGACCAGTTCCCTGGCGAGTTCGTCCGCGGCGCGGTCGACACCCGATTTCAGCACCACCAGGCCGAGCGGGAGTTGGCCTTTGAGGTCGTCATGCACACCGATCACGGCACATTCGGCGACATCGGGATGACCGGCGAGGACCTCTTCCATCTGCCCGGTCGATAGCCGGTGACCGGCCACGTTGATGACGTCGTCGGTACGGCTCATGATCCACAGGTAGCCGTCCTCATCCTTGTAGCCGGCATCTCCGGTGAGGTAGTAGCCAGGGTGCGCACGCAGGTAACCGTCAATAAATCGCTGTTCGTTGTTCCACAGGGTCGGCAGGCATGAGGGAGGCAGCGGCAGCTTGATGACGATATCGCCCATCTCGCCGGCGGCTTTCTCTTCGCCCTGGTCGTCGAGAATGCGTACGTCGTAACCCACCATGGCCAAGGTGGGGGAACCGGCCTTGACCGGCATAGGCTCGATGCCCATGGGGTTGGCGGCGATGCCCCAGCCGGTTTCCGTTTGCCACCAGTGGTCGATGACCGGTTTCTGCAACATGGTCTCCGCCCAGTGCAGGGTGTCGGGATCACAGCGCTCGCCGGCGAGGAACAGGGTCGACATCCCGCTCAGGTCGTAGCGGGACATGTAGGCGCCCTGGGGGTCTTCCTTCTTGATGGCGCGAAACGCGGTGGGGGCGGTGAACAGCACCTTCACCTTGTATTCGCTGATCACCCGCCAAAAGGCGCCGGGGTCGGGGGTACCCACCGGCTTGCCTTCGTAAATCACGGTGGTGCAGCCCGCCAGCAGGGGGCCATAGACGATGTAACTGTGGCCCACGACCCAGCCCACATCGGAGGCGGCCCAGTAGACGTCACCGGGTTCCACATTGTAGATATTCTTCATCGACCAATGGATCGCGGTGGCGTGGCCGCCGTTGTCGCGCACCACCCCCTTGGGTTGACCGGTGGTACCGGAGGTATACAGGATATACAGCGGATCGGTGGCCGCGACCGGCACGCATTCGGCGGGTGCGGCTGATTCCAGGGCGGCGTCCCAGTCCAGGTCGCGTCCTTCTTTCAACTCGGCGAGGAGCTGCGGGCGCTGCTTGATGATGCAGGTTTCAGGTTTGTGCTGCGCCAGTTCGATCGCTTCGTCCAGCAGAGGTTTGTAAGCCACCTGACGGCTGGGTTCGATACCGCATGAGGCGGAGAGCACCATCTTGGGCTGGCAATCGTCGATGCGGGTGGCCAGCTCCTTGGCCGCGAACCCCCCGAATACCACCGAATGAATGGCACCGATACGCGCACAGGCGAGCATCGCCATGGCGGCCTCTGGAATCATCGGCATGTAGATGATCACCCGGTCGCCCCGGCTGACCCCGCTGGCGGCGATGGCGCCTGCCAACCGGGCGACCGTGTCGCGCATTTCAAGGTAGGTGTACTGGCGTTTCTGGTCAGTCACCGGGCTGTCGTATATCAGGGCGAGGCGTTCCCCGTGCCCCGCCTCCACGTGCCGGTCGAGAGCGTTATAACAGGTGTTGAACAGACCTCCGGTGAACCAGCGGGGTGTCGGCTTGGCATCCATGTCCAGCACCTTGTCCCAGGGCTTATGCCAGTGGAGGCCTTGCGCGGCTTCTCCCCAGAATGCATCGGGGTCCTCAAGTGAACGACGATAAATCTCGGCATATTGGCTCATGGGGTGGGCTCCTTTGGTTAATAGAATGTCGACATATTTTAGGTATTGCTGGGTTGTCGTCCGTTATTTATAGACCTCAATTCTGAATATGTCGACACATTCGGTGAAAAATATGAATAAAAGTATTATTTGACTGGTTCGGCTCCAGCTTCCCGGCAAACGCTGGCGGTGCCTGCAGGACCATCGACATCCCAGGGTGAGTGGGCGGGAAGCCTTGATAAATGAAATAGCGGGTTTTAGTATCTTGAGGAGTGTGCTCTTACCCTGACCGATATGGCCGGTGGATAGAATCAGGAATCCACGGGAGCACCCAGGGAACGACATACTTTATAAACGGACGTGAGGAAGTCGATTACGACAGCTCTTCAACGGACAAAGCATCTGCTTCTTACTAATGGAATGGGGAATATTCATGTTATCTCGCAGTTTACTTTTTTTGGCGGGTCTGCTCGTTGCGAGCGCATCTTCCGCCGCACAGTTCAACTACTCCGCGGTTTCACTGGTGGATTCCGACTCGATTCTGAGCGGCAGCTTCGGTTACAACACCGCGACCAGCGACACCGATCCCTTGCCTGACGCCGGCGAATATCTCGGTTCCGGTTTCTGGAGCGGAAATGTCACGGGTGGCAGCCTGGACGGCATGGGTTTTAGCCTCGACATGGGGCAGGTGGATTATCTGGTATGGAACAACGACGCCCTCGACGGGGACATCCTGTTGGGAGTGCACGGGACACAGACGCTGTTTGAACTGGGTGACTCTTCGGGCTCCTGGTTCGATGGTGACGGACTCCCAGAAATGATTGATTTCATGGCACTTGACTGGATGGCTGTCTACCTGGGGCCTGAAGTCGGCATCAATCCGGTTCAATCGTTTGAATTCACTCAGGTGTCTGCAGTACCGGTGCCGCCCGCCATCTGGCTGTTTGGCTCCGCTCTGGCCGGATTCATCGGCTGGTCACGCCGCAGGCGCAACGCCTGAACCGGCAAACCGCCAATGCGCTGCGGCGCAGCCACAAAAAAGCCCGGCGTCGCCGGGCTTTTTTGTCGCGTCGCTCAGGGTTGAAAACGTTCAGCGAATCAACTGTGAAATCTCTTTGAAACTTGGATGAGTGGCATCCCCCATCCATTCGAACACCACCGATTCCATGTTGGTGATCTGGATGCCGCCCCGGCGCATGCGGTTGATCGCGTTTTGTCGATGAGCGGGCTTGCGCGAGGCGATGGCATCCTCCACGACGAATACCTGGTAGCCCCACTGCTGCAGCCCGGCCGCGGTTTGCAGGATGCAGATATGCGCTTCGAGACCGGCGATTACGATTTGACGGCGTTCCTGCTGCTCGGCCAGTTCCTCCTCGAACCCGGGGGCTGTACAGCATGAGAAGGTGAGTTTGTCCTTGGCCAGGGTATGCGGGGGCAGATGTTCGGCAATCTCTGGCAGGGTGTTGCCGAGGCCTTTTCCGTAATGTTCTGAAAGGATGATGGGTACACCCAGGAGGCTGGCGGCTTTGCTCAGTTGAATGATGTTGGGAACCATATGCTCCATGTCCTCGGGGGGCATGGCTTTGGTGAGTTTTTCCTGAGTGTTGATGATCAGGAACTGACTCGTCGCGGCATGGGTCAGCGGTAGTGTGCTCTTATTCACGCTCATGATCTCCCTCTCGATGTCTTCGTATTGTGATCCGCTGTGCTGCCGGGTCCTGCCGGATGCAGCAACAGGGGGTTAGAATTCAAACTCCACTGGAGTGATGGCATGCTCCAGAGGGGACAACTCGGTTTCAAACAGAGGTTCCTCCTGAAGGTTGCTGGCGGATTTTTTACTGATCAGAAGGCATTCCATGACCGGTGGGGTGCCGATGACCACGAACAGCCGACCTCCCGGGGCGAGTTGCTGGCAGAAGATGTCCGCCTGTTCCCGGGTCGGCAGGGATCCGGTCACGGCGATGACGTCGAACGGAGTGTCCTGCAGGGGGCCGGCCAGTGCGTCCCCGCTGCGCAGTTCGACATTGTCGACCTGTTGATCAGCCAGTTTTGCTGTGGCGCTTTGAGTGAATTCCGGGTGCAGATCGATGCTCACGACCTGGCGGGCAAGACCCGCGAGGCAGGCGGTCAGGTAGCCGCTGCCGGTGCCGACTTCCAGAACCCGTTCCTCGGGCTGGGGATCGAGGGCCTGCAGTAGGCGGGCCTCGATTCGGGGAAACATCATGTGTTGTCCCTGGCCGATCGGGATTTCGATGTCCGCGTAGGCCAGATCCCGGTACTCCTCGGGTACGTAGGCTTCCCGGGGCATGGTCTCCATGAGTGTCAGAACCCGGGGATTGATGACCTCCCAGGGGCGAATCTGTTGTTCCACCATGTTGAATCGGGCGATCTCGAAGCGGCTGGCCATCATGGGTAATTTCCTGGATCTTATTATGGTCTTGTGAGACAGAAGCACTAGCCTACGGATTTTGATGTCGGCGGGCAAGATTTTAGATGCCGGTTCGGAACCCGGGGCCGATGGGGCACAGGCGATCGGGCGGGCTCTGGTTTGTTTCGGTTTGAGCGATTTAACCCCCTGATTTGTAGTTATTTGTTGTCGCCGACTGGGTTTGCAATCCATACTGAAATGATCGGACATATGCCATCAAATTGGTTATACTCCGGGCTAATCACTGGCTGGGGGTGTCCGTGCAGAAGCGGCATGGACTGAGAGATACCCTTATTCACCTGATCCGGATCATGCCGGCGGAGGGAAGCGAAACCCGATGGGTCACTGGCACTCTTCGTCCCAACGAGGTTAATCACATGAGCGCCATTCCCGAAGATTTCATCCAGAAGACCGCCAGCCTCTCAGAGGAGGTGACGCGTCCCTTCTATAAGTCCCGTAAGATCTACGTGGAGGGCTCCCGCCCCGACATCCGGGTGCCGATGCGCGAGATCAGCCAGGAGGCCACTGCCGCCAGTTTCGGCGCCGAAGAGAATCCGCCGATCCCGGTCTATGACACCTCCGGCCCCTTCACCGATCCCGACCAGAAGATCGACCTGTTGCAGGGCATGCCCGAACTGCGCACCCGCTGGATCGAGGAGCGGGACGACACCGAACCCCTCGACGGCCCCACCTCGGAGTACGGTCGTGCGCGCCAGGACGACCCGGCCCTGTCGCACCTGCGCTTCGAGCACATCCGAGCCCCGCGCCGGGCCCAGGCGGGCCGCAACGTGACCCAGATGCACTACGCCCGCCAGGACATCATCACCCCGGAGATGGAGTACGTCGCGATTCGCGAGAACTGCCAGCTGCAGGCCCTGCGCGCCGATCCCCGCTACGCCAAGCTGCTGCGCCAGCACGCGGGTCAGGCCTTCGGCGCCAATATCCCTGACGAGATCACCCCCGAGTTCGTGCGCCAGGAGCTGGCCGCCGGTCGCGCCATCATTCCGGCCAACATCAACCATCCGGAACTGGAGCCGATGATCATCGGGCGCAACTTCCGGGTGAAGATCAACACCAATATCGGCAACAGCGCCATCACCTCCTCGATTCAGGAAGAGGTGGAGAAGATGGCCTGGTCGGCCCGCTGGGGCGGCGACACCCTGATGGATCTCTCCACCGGTGACAACATCCACGAGACCCGGGAGTGGATCCTGCGCAACGCCCCCATGCCGATCGGCACCGTGCCCATCTACCAGGCCCTGGAGAAGGTCAACGGCAAGGCGGAGGAGCTGACCTGGGAGATCATGCGCGACACCCTGATCGAGCAGGCGGAGCAGGGGGTCGACTACTTCACCATCCACGCGGGCGTGCTGCTGCGCTATGTGCCGCTGACCGCCGAGCGGGTTACCGGTATCGTCTCCCGTGGCGGTTCGATCCTCGCCAAGTGGTGCCTGGCCCATCATCAGGAGAATTTCCTCTACACCCACTTCGAGGAGATCTGCGAGATCATGAAGGCCTACGACGTGGCCTTCTCCCTGGGTGACGGACTGCGCCCCGGCTGCCTGGCCGACGCCAACGACGCGGCCCAGTTCGGTGAACTGGAGACCCTCGGCGAGCTGACCCGGATCGCCTGGGAGCACGACGTGCAGGTGATGATCGAAGGCCCCGGCCACGTACCCATGCAGATGATCAAGGAGAACATGGACAAGGAGCTGGAGGACTGCTTCGAGGCGCCCTTCTACACCCTGGGACCGCTGGTGACCGACATCTCCCCAGGTTACGACCACTTCAGCTCCGGCATCGGCGCGGCCCAGATCGGCTGGTACGGCACCGCCATGCTCTGCTACGTCACCCCCAAGGAACATCTCGGCCTGCCCAACAAGGCCGACGTGCGCGAAGGCATCATCACCTACAAGATCGCCGCCCATGCCGCCGACCTGGCCAAGGGCTTTCCGGGTGCGCAATTGCAGGACAACGCCATGTCCAAGGCGCGCTTCGAGTTCCGCTGGGACGACCAGTTCGCCCTCGGACTCGATCCAGAGCGGGCGATGGAGTTCCACGACGAGACCCTGCCGCACCAGGCACACAAGGTGGCGCACTTCTGTTCCATGTGCGGCCCCCACTTCTGCTCCATGAAGATCACCCAGGACGTGCGCGACTATGCCCGTGCCCAGGGCATGGGCGAGGATGAGGCGCTGAAGCAGGGGATGGAGGAGAAGGCGGTGGAGTTCAAACGCCAGGGGGCGGAGATTTATAAGGAATTGTGAATTGGGGAGTGCGGCGAGGCCGCACCGCCCGGATTCAATCCCCCTCTCCCTGGCCCTCTCCCGTGAGGGGGGAGGGAATACACGCAACTGATGCGGCGGGTGAGGGATCGCCTGTTCCTGCGATCCGTCATGAGGTAATCCCTTCATCAGACCGAAAGGGTGGCCCCTTGGTCCCTTGTGCGAAGGCAGTGTGAAAGCAGTGAACCATTGCCGGAGTATGACAGTTCGCTGGTGCCTGCGACTATCGTGACGAACGCACGGCACTCGAAAAGATATTTCCCTCTCCCCTTGCGGGAGAGGGCCAGGGAGAGGGAAAAAAACACACAGTGAGCAAAGCGAACTCCAAAATTCATAATTCAAAACGAAAAACTCAAAATTAAAACAAAATGCTCCGCCTGGACCGCCTCCTCAGTAACGCAACCGCCCTGACCCGTTCCCAGGCGCACAAGGTTCTGCGTGCCGGGCGAGTGAGCGTGGACGGGGTAACGATCCGGCATGGGGCCTTTCAGGTCGACCCGGATGCGCAGGTTTCCATCGATGGACAGCTTGTGGCCGCACCCAGCCAACGCTACCTGATGTTTAACAAACCGCTGGGGGTGGTCTGTGCGACCCGGGACCCTTCCCACCGCACCGTCATCGACCTGCTTGATGTCGCCAATCCCGAGGGTCTGCACTTTGCCGGGCGGCTGGACATCGATGCCACCGGGCTGGTTCTGATCACGGATGACGGACAGTGGTCACACCGCATCACCGCCCCCTCGAAAAAGTGTTCCAAGATCTATCGGGTGGGGCTCGTTGAGTGCATCACGGATGCGGACCTGGCGCGCATCCGCAGCGGACTCCTGTTGCGGGGGGAGACGAAACTTACCGCACCGGCTCAGGCTCAACGGATCGATGAGACACAGATTCTCCTCACTATCACCGAAGGTCGATACCATCAGGTCAAGCGGCTGTTCGCCGCGGTTGGCAACCGGGTCGAGACCCTGCATCGCGAGTCCATCGGTGATCTGACGCTCGACGCCCGTCTGGCACCAGGTGAGTTCCGCCCGCTGACCCAGGATGAACTCGGCCTGTTCCACTGACGTGGCAACCGGCCGGACCCTACCCTGAAAACCGTACGTTATATATCTTCGGCATATGCCTGACACTACGCCGGTCACCCGCCACATGGAAAGCAAACGGCAGGCGCGGCAGTGACAGTGACCGAGTAAATCATTCAGGTTAAAGTTCCGGCCGGGTGTAGCCGATGCAATAAGAGCATCGCCCGAATCCGGCGGAGACTGGAGCCGGGCTGATGGAGTCCCATCCATGGGTGGATGCCGCCTCATGCGGTCTGTCACGGAAGAGAAACTCGAAGATCGGGTGTAGCGTTCCGTCGTCAGACAGATGAGTTCAGGGATCCGCAAAGTCCCCGTTACTGGAATACCCTACACTTTAATAAAGAGCGTGTGTCTGGCTCGCACTTCTCGCATCGTTGAATCAGTGCAATTGGATCGTCACTGACTTGAAAGTTGCGCAGCGGGTTGGATGCGCACTTTTTTCCGCCTGCTTGGGCGGAATGAGTTTGAGGTAGCAAGCGTGCACGGGAATCAAACGGTGAAGACCCCGAAGGGGCTGCCGCTGACGGATGATGTCATACAGCAACTCAAGGAGGTCCTCGAGGCCTGTGACGTAGGGCTATGCCTGGTTGACGCCCAGCGTCGGGTGTGGGCATGGAATCAACGGCTTGTCGATCGCGCGCTGTCCTGGAACCCGGCCGTCCCGGTCGCCATTGAAGAGCTGTTTCCCGCCCTTGCCAACGAACGCTTTGCTGAGGAGGTGCGGACTGCGGTGAAGCTCTCCCAACAATCGGAGCAGCCGGCGCGGGGCCGGGGTGCGGACACCCGTCAGGTGGTTCGTCTGCACGACCGGATGCGTGTGCGTCTCAGCGTGCGCCCATTGATGATGCACCCGGGCTACTGTCTGGTGCAGTTCAACGAATTGGGTGACGAACCCTCGCAGGCCAAGCTTCGCTCGAAGATCACCCTGAGCGAGCAGCGCACCCGGGCGATGCTCGCATCGATCGAGGATGCGGTGATCCTGCTGGACCGGGATGGCATGGTGGAGTTCCTCAACCTGGCGGCGGAGAGCCTCACCGGATTCCAGAGTCGCTGGGCCGTGGGGAGGCCACTGACCGCGATCTACGCGGTGTATGACGAGGCGGGATCTCTGGATCATCCGTTCGACCTTGAACAGGTGCTGTCCGATATGGGGCGGCAGCTGGTTCTGCAGCACCGGGAGGGGCTCAGCATCCCGATTCAGCAGACGGTCACCCGTCTGCGCGACAAGTCGGGTAATCACGAAGGTACGGTGCTGGTGTTCAAAGACACCAGCCAATCGCGAAAGATGGCCGCTCAATTGAGTTGGCAGTCGAGCCATGATCCGGTGACCCGGCTGTTTAACCGGGCGGAGTTCGATCGGCACCTGTCGCAACTGCTGGATCAGGTCGGTGACAACGGCGAGTGCCATTGCCTGCTGTATCTGGATGTGGATCGCTTCATCGTCGTCAATGACAACTGCGGCCATGCCGCCGGTGATGAACTGTTGCGCCAATTGGCCGGTTTGATGAAACGCTCGATCCGCAGTTCTGACATGCTCGCGCGGCTGGGCGGTGACGAGTTCGGCATTCTGCTGAGTCAATGCACCCAGGAGTCCGCCCAGCGGATTGCCGAGTCGATACGATGCAGCGTGCAGGGGTTCAGTTTCAGTTGGGGTGAGAAGTCCTTTCCGCAAACTGTCAGCATTGGCATGGTGCCGATCAACGATCGTAATGCCAGTGTTCAGCAGGTGCTGAGTTTTGCCGACATGGCCTGTATTACGGCCAAGGAGGAGGGGCGAAACAAGATTCATGTCTACCACCCGCTCGAAAGTTCCGCTGCCAAGCGCCACGGGGAAGCCCAGTGGGTAACGCGTATCCGCCATGCCCTGGATACAGACCTTTTCACCCTCCATGTGCAACCGATCACCCCATTGCACCCCGGTGACGGCGGTGGGGAGCATGTGGAAGTGCTGATCCGCCTGTCGGATCAGGAGGGGGGATTGATCGCCCCGGGAGTGTTCATACCGGCAGCGGAGCGATTCGGTTTGATGCCGGCCGTGGATCGCTGGGTCGTGGATCGGGTGATGTGCTTCATCGCGGATCATCGGCAGGAGTGTCGCGATTCGCGGCGGCGTTTCTTCGTCAACCTGTCCGGGCTCTCGGTCTGCGATGAGGAGTTTCTCCAGTGGCTTCTGGAACGGATTCAGAGCCAGCGCATTCCCCGAGGCATGCTGTGTTTCGAATTGACCGAAACCGCGGCCATCTCCAATCTGACCTCGGCGGAGCACTTCATGCGCTCGCTGCAACGCATCGGCTGTGAATTTGCGCTCGACGACTTCGGCAGCGGGCTCTCATCATTCGCCTATTTGAAGCACCTGCCGGTGGAATATCTGAAGATCGACGGCGCCTTCGTCAAGGATATGCTGGAGAATGATATTGATGAATCCATGGTGGACGCGATCAATCATATCGGTCATGTGATGGGACTCGCGACGATTGCGGAGTTTGTCGAGAGTGCGCAGATCCGTGACCGGTTGATGGCGCTTGGCGTCGATCTGGCCCAGGGATACGCGATCTGCCGACCTTTCCCCATCAACCAGCTGCTCGATCACTGACAACCGCTCAGACGGTCACCACGAGTCGAAGCGCATCCAGCCTCAGGCGGCTTGCCTGCAGGTGCTGATGCAGCGAAACGGCCTGATCCTGCAGCATCATAATCTCTTCCTGGCGCACCGACGGGTTATGTTTTTTCAGCGCCTGCAGGCGCTGTATCTCGTGGGTGTAGTGCTCAGTCATGCGTTTGACCGCCTGCCGGGTGAGCTTTTCTACGCCCCCCCGGGCCAGCTCTTCGGCCTGTTCCATGAGTTGTTCGATCATCGGGCGATAGTGCTTGAGTACCGCCTGAAGCTGCATTGCCTCCATGCCCTGGATCCGTGCATCCAGGCTGTCGCAATCAATTTGCGAATCCCAGCGGCGGGCGCGGCTGTCGAGGAGTACCCGCTCCAGGGTCGGCGGCAGGAAACGGCTGACCTGCAGCGGGCGGGGGGCGGGGCATTCCAGCACGTACAGAGCCTCGAGCAGAAGCTGTCCCTTGCCCAGTTCGGCTAACCGGCCGATCACCGCGCAGGCGTTCCCGGTCTGCTGGCTGAGGATCTGATCCATGGCATTGATCACCAGGGGGTGCTCCCAGGTGAGAAACTGCCGCTCCTCATGGCTCAGCGCATCCTTGCGATCGAGTGTTACGGTCAACCCGTCCTCGGGCAGCCCGGGCAGGGTGCCGGCAATCACCTGTTCACCCGGTTTGAGCACCAGGCCGGCATCGCCGAGCGGTTCGGTGTCGATGTTGTAGCTGTCGAACAGGCGCTGCAGATAGTCGGCCAGGTCCGTGGTTGCGTCCTCGCGGCGGAGTTGTCTGACCAGTTCACTGGCCTGGGGCTCCCGGCAGCTTCCTAGTTCCAGCAGATGGTCACGTCCCTGACTGAGGCGCTCCTGAATGGCCAGCCGGGTCTCGCGGGTCTCGCGGATCAGCGGATCGAGCGCCTCGGGCGCGTTTGCGCTGAGCGCCTGGTAGAGCGCGTCCGATACCGATTCGTAGATGCTCTGGGCACCATTGACCGGCTGCCGGAATCCCTCCAGCGCATCCCGGTACCAGTGAAACATGAGCGCCTGCGGGCCGGGTTCCAGATAGGGTACGTGGATCTGAATCGTCTGCCGTTGACCGATGCGGTCGAGTCGGCCGATGCGCTGTTCCAGCAGGTCCGGGTCCAGCGGCAGGTCGAACAGGATCAGATGGTGGGCAAACTGGAAATTGCGCCCCTCGCTGCCGATCTCCGAACAGATCAGCAGACGCGCCCCTTCCGGGTCGGCGAACCAGGCCGCGGCACGGTCCCGCTCGATGATGCTCATGTCCTTGTGAAACACCCCGGCAGCGATTCCCGATCGCAGCCGCAGCGCTTCCTGCAGGATCACCGCGGTATCGTCGTGGGCGCAGATCAGCAGGTACTTGGACTGCGGGTTTTGTTTCAGGGTATCGATCAGCCAGTTGACCCGGGGATCCTGCTGCCACCAGTCTTCGGACCCATGGCCAGAGACGAGCTGCTCCGGGGTCAGTAGCAGGGCCGGCGGAATGTCCCCGTCCCTGCTGTTCAGGCACTCCAGGTAGGACTCGGGCATGGGCAGCGCCACCGCCTGCAGTTCACGCTCCGGAAAGCCCTGGATGCGATGCCGGGTGTTGCGGAACAACACCCGTCCGGTGCCATGCCGGTCGAGCAGCATCCCGATCAGGGACTCCCGGGCGGATTGTCGTTCCGCCTCGCTGGCCTGCTCATCGTGCAACCGCTGCAGCAGCGGCAGGCTGGCCTCCTCGTCGAGGCGGCTCAGCAGGGAATGTGCGGCGGACTCGGGCAGTTGCTGTTGCCGCAGCAGATATTCCACCGCCTCCGCCACCGGTTGATACAGCCGCTCCTCTTCGAGGAACTGGCGAAGATCGTAGTAGCGGTCCGGGTCCAGCAGCCGCAGCCGTGCGAAATGGCCGGCCAGTCCCAGTTGTTCGGGAGTGGCGGTCAGCAGCAGGATTCCGGGGGTTTTCAACGCCAGTGCCTCGACCAGCAGATACTCGGCGCTGGGATCCTCTTCGGACCAGCTCAGGTGATGGGCTTCGTCCACGATCAACAGGTCCCATTCCCCCTCCAGGGCCTGGCTGAGTCGTTCGGGGTTTTCTTGAAAAAGCCCCAGGCTGCAGAGGATCCGCTGCTCAGCATGGAAGGGGTTCTCCGCTTCCCCCGAATCCTGTATCGCCTGGCAGGCCGCTTCATCGAAGATGCGGAAGCTGAGGTTGAAGCGCCGCAGCAGTTCCACCAGCCACTGATGCACCAGTGGATCGGGTACCAGGATCAACACCCGGCTGGCCCGCCCGGTGAGCAGTTGCCGGTGCAGGATCAGGCAGGCCTCGATGGTTTTTCCCAGACCCACTTCGTCCGCCAGCAGCACCCGCGGGGCGGGACGTCGCGTCACCTCGTGGGCGATGTAAAGCTGGTGCGGGATGAGTTCGATGCGCGCGCCGCCCAGCCCCAGGGTGGGGGACTGCTGGCAATCGCCCAGTTTCGACAGAGTGTGGTAGCGCAGACTGAACCAGTTCGGCGGGTCGATCTGGCCGCTGAGCAGGCGCTGCTTGGGCTGATCGATTCGCAGTAGATGACTGAGCCGGGATTCGGCCAGGCTGACCTGGACACCGTCCTCCCGTTTCCCCAGGTAGGTCAGCAGACCGGCCTCCTCTCGGGTCTCCAGGACCTGCATGGACCAGCCTTCCTGGCTTTCCACGCGATCCCCGGGGGCAAAACTCACGCGGGTCAGCGGCGCTCCCCGATCGGCATAGACCCGGGTCTCGCCCGCCGCCGGAAAGGCGATGGTGACGCGACGTTGCGCGAATCCTGTGACAATACCCAGACCCAGTTCCGATTCGCTTTCGCTGATCCAGCGCTGTCCTGCCTGGTAACCTGCCATACTCCAACCCCGGATGGAAAAGGGGCTGATGATAATGGGATTGGTGCGCGGGCGCCAATGCGCGAATCCGGTTTGCGGGGATCACTCAACAGAGACCCGGCTTGATAGTAGAATGGCGCGGCCCTACCGGATGAGAGAATTGCCCGATGCTAGAAAAGACTTTTGAAACCCTGCTCTGGAACAGCCGTCTGATCGTCCTGGCCGCGGTGATCGCCAGCCTGGCCGGTGCCGTGGCGATGTTTTACATGGCCTCCGTGGATGCGGTGATCATGATCAGCCATCTGGGTGAATACGCCTCGTCCGGCCTGTCGGGCGAGGAACGGGTCGCCCTGCGTTCGGCCACCGTGACCCATGTGGTGGAGATCGTCGACGGCTACCTGCTTGCCACCGTGCTGCTGATCTTCTCCCTGGGCCTGTATGAGTTGTTCATCAGCAAGATCGATCTGGCCGAAGGCTCGGAAAGCGCCTCCAATGTGCTCATGATCACCAGCCTGGATGACCTGAAGAGCCGTCTGGCGAAGGTGGTAATGATGATTCTGGTGGTGCGCTACTTCGAATTCGCCCTGGGTATGGAATTCAAGACACCGCTGGATCTGCTGCACTTCGCCGGGGGAATAGCGTTGCTGGGCTTGGCGCTCTACCTGTCCCACATGGCGGACAAGGGATCCGCTCACTGAAAACCGCACCCATGCAGCCCAAGGCCCCGGGAACCTACGTCCTGGTGCTGCACTGCCCAAGCAAACAGACCCTGCGCATCGGCCGCCTGGGCACTCATACCCTCCCCAGAGGGTGGTACCTCTATGTAGGCAGTGCCTTCGGGCCGGGTGGCGTGGCGGCGCGCTGCGCTCACCACCGGCGTATCTCGCCGCGTCCCCGCTGGCATATCGACTACCTGAGGGCTGGCAGCCGTCTGGTGGAGATCTGGTACTCCCACGATCCGCAGCACCGGGAGCATGCCTGGGCGGAACTGCTTGCGGAACACCTGTCCCTGGAACAGCCGGTGAGTGGTTTTGGCGCATCCGATTGTGATTGCGGGAGTCACCTGTTCCATTCTGCGGTCAAACCCCAGGGTGAGTCATTTCAGCGGTGGGTGAGCGATCTTTTGCCCGGTCACGCGGTCATATACAGGGAAATTGACTGATTGATAAATGTCTTTGATAGGCATTTACGATACCGATAGTTTATAATCCGCCCGATTTTAGGGAATGGACTCTGATCTCATCCCGCTGATAAAAGCTGTCAACCTGACTCAATACAAGAGGAACAAACCTGATGAAGATGATGAAAACCATGTTGCTGTCTGCCGGCGCCGCTGTGATGATCCTCAGTGGCGTGAGCAGCGCCTCCGCCACCGAGATGCTGCCCCTGGCTACCCAGCGCGGCTGCTCCGCTTGTCACCAAGTCGACAACAAGGTCGTTGGCCCGGCTTACAAAGAGGTGGCTGCCAAGTACAAGGGTCAGGAAGGCGCCGTCGATATGCTGGTGGCCAAAGTCAAGGCTGGTGGTTCCGGCGTGTGGGGCCCGGTTCCCATGCCCCCGAACGCGCATGTCAGCGACGAGGACATCAAGACCGTGGTCGAGTGGATCATGTCACTCTGATTTGGCTTGATGAGGCCGCTCTGACTTGAGTGGCGGTAAAAAGCGCCTTACCTTAACGGGTAGGCGCTTTTTTCTTGTCTATCCCGGCCTGAATTCATGGGTTCAGGCATAGCACGGAGGATTTCATTATGCGCGTACTGCGGTTTTCGGTGTTGCTCGGTTGGGGGTTGCTGATGCTGAGTCCGTTTGCCCTGGCTGCCACAGCCGGCGACGGGGTGCTTGTCGACGATCCCTACGTGCGGGCGGTACCCCCGGGACAACCCAATTCAGCCTCTTTCATGTCGTTGCGCAATACCACCGATCAGGACCAGCAACTGGTCGGGGCCAGCAGCCGGGTGGCAGAGGTCGTGGAATTACATACCCACACCCTCGAGGACGGCATGATGCGGATGCGCCAGGTGGAGAAGATCGAACTGCCGGCTGGCGAAACGGTCAGACTCAAGCCGGGTGGTCTGCATATCATGCTGATCGGTCTGAAGCAGAAGCTGGTGCCTGACGAACAGGTTTTGCTGACCCTGAAATTCTCCGATGGGTCGGAACGTGAAGTATCGGCCCCGGTCAAAAAGATCCGCATGACCATGGGGGGGATGGGCGCCCATTGAGCCGCTACCCGCCGATGTCGTCCTATGTGCGTGCCTGTCAGGGCGTTCGATTGTTGCGCCGGGCCGGTTGACGCGTGAGCATGAAGATTACGGCCTTTCAATCAGAGCAGGCTCTGGCGCAGGCCTTCGAGGAGGGCCTGGTGCGACTGCTGCAGCAGCCCGGACTGGGCAGCTACATCCTGGTGCATGCCAATGCGGCCATCGATGCCGGTCTGCACGAGGCGTTGCGCCCTGCGCTGCAATCGAGATTCACGCAACTTGCCGATGCCTGCCGTGAGAATCTCTCCGAGGGTCGGGAACTGGGGGGTGGCGAAGACGATCAGCTGGTTTTTCTGAAACTCATGGCGTTGGGTTTCGAAGCCATCGAAACGGCCCGGTTTCGCTCGGCAGGCGCCTGGGAACTCCAATTCAATCCCCTGCGAGCCTTTCGGCCCTCCCGCATGAGCCGGGAGCCGGTCAGTGGCATCCAGCGTCCGTTCGATCCACAGGGGTTCCATTTCAACAAGCCCTTCCTGCGCAAGGAGGTCTTCTGGGCCGGTGAACTCCAGGGGGTGGCGGTGGAACTGTTGTACAACAAGTTTCCGTTCGTCCCGCTGCACAGTCTGCTGGTGCCCGAGCGGACTGACCACCACCCCCAATATCTGACCGCGCGCTATCACGACTATGTCTGGCGGCTCTGTGAATCACTGGGCACAAACCTGCCTCGGCTGCATGTCGCCTACAACAGTTATGGGGCCTATGCCTCAGTGAATCATCTGCATTTCCAGATGTTCATGGGTACCCGTGAATTGCCCCTGACCCGGGACTGCTGGCGACACAACGGGGGCGCCCGGGGATATCCGGTTGAGTGTGAGGTTTTCGATGCACCGGATCCGGCCTGGCGGATGATCGAGGCACTGCATGCCCGGGGGATCGGGTATAATCTGATCTACCGACCCGGTCGGCTCTACTGCATCCCGCGCAGGACCCAGGGGACTTATGAGCAGGCGGCCTGGACCCAGGGTTTTGCCTGGTATGAAGTCTCCGGAGGGGTGACCACTTTCAGTCGCTCCGATTTCGACACCCTGGACGAGCGAGCGATCGAGGAGGAACTGGGGAAACTCAACCTGGCCTTTGCCGATGCCTCGGAAATTGAACCAAGTGACTGAAAAACACGTCAAAAACTCTTAATTGCGGAGTTTTGTCCGAAAATTCGGGCCTGTCGGCAGGGAGATTTGACCCGGCACGCCAGGGAAGCGGTTTTTTTAACCCTGAATCGGGTCCGGTTTTGACCTTTATTAGAAAATTCTGCTATAGTTCCGCAGCTTTTCGAGGTCGCCTCTGCGTGTCGGCAATGCTCTGGCCGATGGCAAAGAGGACCGGGATTCAACCATCCAGCATACTGTCAGAGCAGGATTGATCATGAATAAATGGCTTGTAACCTCTACCCTCGCCCTTTGTCTTGGAATGAATCTGGCCCAGGCGGCCGGTAATGCTGAACAGGGCAAGGAAAAATCCCTGATCTGCGCCAGCTGTCACGGTGCGGATGGCAACAGCCCCCTCAACCCGGTGTGGCCGAAACTTGCGGGACAACATCCCCAGTACATCGAAAAGCAGCTGAAGAATTTCAAGGACGGTGATCGTAAGGATCCCACCATGGCGCCCATGGCGATGCCGCTGAGTGAGCAGGACATGGCCGACCTGGCCGCCTATTTCTCCAGCCAGAGCCTCCAGGGTGGCGTTGCCGCTGCCGACAAGGTGGCGGCTGGTGAGAAGCTCTACCGGGCTGGAAACGCGGACACCGGCGTTGCCGCCTGCATGGCCTGTCACGGCCCCACAGGAGCCGGTAATCCCCAGGCCAATTTTCCGGCTCTGGGCGGGCAGCACGCCAGCTATGTCGAGAAGGCGCTGAAGGATTTCCGTGATGGTAACCGCGCCAACGATACTAACAAGATGATGCAGGGTGTGGTTGCGCGCATGACGGACAAGGAAATCGCCGCGGTCGCCCAGTACATACAGGGCCTGCAGCGTTGAACGCAGGGCGCTGAAATCGAATGAAAAAGGCGGTAAATACTACCGCCTTTTTTTTGCCCGGACGGATTTTTTGAGGAAAATTGCGGTCGATGTCTTAAGTTTTGGGCTGCGAATGCCGTAATATTTCATGGTACCGGGGAACGAAAACAACAGCGCATAAAAATGACCCAGCAAATTTTTGAAAATCTGCCGACTCTCGATGACAAGCATCGCTTGCGGCTGCTCAGTTATAACATCCAGGTAGGCGCCGACACGCGTCGCTACAGTGAGTATGTGACTGGCAGCTGGAAACAGATGCTGCCGCACAAGGAGCAGCTGAACAATCTCAACCGGATCGCTCACCTGCTCAGGGATTATGACGTGGTCGGACTGCAGGAGGTCGACTCAGGCAGCTTTCGCAGCCGCTTCGTGGATCAGACCGCTTACCTGGCCGAGAACGCCGGTTTTCCCTACTGGTATCGCCAGGTCAACCGCCGGCTGGGCAAACTCGCCCAGCACAGCAACGGTGTGTTGAGCCGGGTGCAACCGAGCATGATCACCGAACACCGGCTGCCCGGACTGCCCGGTCGAGGCGCGGTGCTGATGGAGTTCCAGACCACGGAGAAGCCCCTGGGCATCTGTATCATGCACCTGGCGCTCGGACGGCGGGCCCGGCAGCGCCAGTTTTCCTATATCAGCGATCTGGTATCCCACTACTCCCACCTGGTGCTGATGGGGGATTTCAACTGCGGTTGCAGTTCCCGGGAATTCCGCTACCTGATCGAGCGCACCAATCTGCAGGGCAGCGCCTGCGATATGATGACCTTCCCCAGCTGGCGTCCCAATCGCAAGCTGGATCACATACTGGCGTCGAAAACCCTGACCGTCGCCAAGTCGGAAGTGCTCAACTACGCACACTCGGACCACCTGCCGATTAGTCTGGAGATCGAACTGCCCAAGGATGTCGTGCTACCGGCTGTGGCCTGAATGACCGGAAATCCTATGTGATGAACGAGTCAAAATGGAAAGTTCGTTACGAAGATCTGCTCAGGAAACATGAGAACGAGCGGGAAGCCAACGCCGAACTCGAAGAACTGCTGACCCGCACCATCATTCGCCTGACCATCGCTGCCAATGGTCTGGACAAGCGTCTGGATCCCTATCTCAAGTCGGTGCGGGATGCGGTGCGTGGCGGGCGGGGGAAAAATCTCAGCGATCAGCTCAATGCCTTCAGTGACAGCCTGCTGCACTTCGCCGAGGATCAGTGCAAGAATGAACCGGCTGTCGATCCCGATACCCTGGCCAAGCATGTAGAGCCGCTGCAGCTCAGCAAGAAAGAGCTGGCTGAAGTGACCTCGCTCATGACGCGCCTGGTCGACGACCCGTCAGACCTCTCCCAGGATGAATTCCAACGATTTGCCACACTGCTCGGTCAGGGAGTGGGTCTCAAGGCGGATCGCCGTCCGGGGCTGTTCGACCGGTTGTTGGGCGGTGCTGCTGATTCAGGGGATGACTCTCCGAGACCCAATGAAATTCTTCTCAACCTTCTGGAGCAGGCTGCCTGGCCGGGGCACTGGGGGGAGAGCATCAGCGCCTTGAAGGTCAGGTTGATCGGCAAAGCCGCGGATGATGCCTGGATCGGGGTGTTGGAGGATTTGCTGGAACTCTCCGCCAAGTCCTACGGCGAAGTGCAGATGGAGATCAAGGAGGCCGAGGATTTTCTCACCGAACTGACCCGGCGCCTGCAGGATTTCGGCACGCATCTGCAGAACATCCATGATGGACGCGACAAGATCGTCGAACACGGTCGGAGACTGAGTGTCGAGATGAACGGGCAGATGGGGGATCTGGGGCACACGGTGCGTCAGGCAACCGATCTGCATCAGCTCAAGAACGCGGTCAGTGAACGGCTCAGTCAGATTCAGACCGTGGTGGATGACTACCTGGTCGAGGAAAGCCACTGGCATGAACAGACCGAGGAGCGGGAAAAGGCCCTCAAGGACCGCCTGACTCAGCTCGAATCCGAGTCCAGTGAATTACACACCCGGATGGTTGAGGCGCATCATCTGGCGCTGATCGACGCGGTCACCGGACTCCCCAACCGGATGGCGTATGACGAGCGGGCGACTCAGGAGTATGCCCGCTGGAAGCGATTCAATGAGCCCCTGACCATGCTGGTCTGGGATATCGACGATTTCAAATCGATCAACGACCGGTTCGGACATCAGGCGGGAGACAAGGCGCTCAAGGTGATCGCCCGCAGTCTGAATTCCCGGCTTCGGGTCACCGATTTCATCGCTCGTTACGGGGGTGAGGAGTTCGTCTGTCTGTTGTGCGGCAGTTCCGGCGATGAAGCCTTGCACGTTGCGGAGGAAATGCGTAAATCGGTCGCCGAAAACGGATTTCACTCGTCGGGCAACCCGGTGCATGTAACCATCTCCTGCGGCCTGACCAGTTTCGTAGAGGGGGACACCCTCAATACCGTCTTCTCGCGTGCCGACAAGGCCCTCTATCAGGCCAAGAAGGCCGGCAAGAACCGCTGCGTGCTGGGCTGACGGGGCGGTTGCCCCGCCACTTGAGGTGTTACCGGGTCAGCCGGTCTTGAACTGGGAAATCATCTCCCGCAGGCTCTCCCCCAGATGTGCCAGCTCAGCCGTGGCCTGAGTGATCTGCTGACTCGCCACCTCGGAATGTTCCGAAAGTCTTGAGATCTGCACCACACTCCGGTCGATTTCATGAGCCACCGCCGATTGTTCCTCGGAGGCGCTGGCGATCTGCGTATTGCGGTCTGAAATCATCCCCACCGAAGATACGATCCGGTCGAGGGTCTCCGAGGCGCCGCGGGCCTTGTCCACCGTCGCATGGGTGCTTTCCCTGCTGCGATGGATGACATCGACGGCATTGTGGGTCTCCCGCTGCAGCTTTTCGATCATTTCACGAATCTCCGTGGTGGCCTGCTGAGTCCGGCTTGCCAGAGAACGTACCTCGTCGGCCACGACGGCGAATCCACGACCCTGTTCGCCGGCCCGGGCGGCCTCGATGGCCGCATTCAGGGCCAGCAGGCTGGTCTGTTCAGTAATCCCGCTGATCACATCGGAGACAGATCCGATGTTCTCGCTCTCCGTGGCCAGCAGGTTGATCGCCTCCGAGGCGCTCGACATTTCATCCGACAATTGATGGATAGCGGTCATCACATCCTCGACCACCTGTTTGCCGCTCTGCGCCTGATTGTCGGCATCCCGGGCTGATCCGGCAGCGGCATCCGCGCTTTGGGCAATCTCCTTGACGGTGGCGGCCATCTCGGTCACCGCGGAAGCCACCTGATGGGTCTCGCTCTGCTGCTGGGAGATGTTGTCGTGGGTCTGGGCGCTGGTCGTGGAGAGTTGCTCTGCGGCGGTGGCCAGCCGGGTGCTGACCTGGGTAACCCGGACGATGATGTCGCAGATCTTGGTGGTAAACAGGTTGAATGCCTTGGAGAGATCGGATATTTCGTCCTGACCGCTTTCGTCCAGACGACGGGTCAGGTCACCCTCACCCATGGCAATGTCCTGCAGCGCCTCTGTTGTATGGCAAATGGGCGTAACGATGCTGCGCGTGATGGCAATCGAGAGCCCCATCATGACCAGCAGAATGAGCAACGCTGCGCCCGCCAGGGTCAAGGCTGTGTTCCAGAAAGCCGTTTCCACATCATCCACGTAAATGCCGGTGCCGATGACCCAGCCCCAGGGCGTGAACCCTTTAACGTAGGAGATCTTTTGCACGGGATCTTTCATTCCGGGTTTCGGCCACTGATACGAGACCGCCCCTTCCCCGTGCTTTTTCGCGACTGCGGCGAATTCCAAAAATATGTGTTTTCCCAGCGGATCGGTAAACCCGGAGAGATCCTTGCCGTCCAGTTCCGGTTTGATCGGATGCATGACGATATGGGCATCCATGTCATTGATCCAGAAATAGTTTGTGTCGTCGTACCTTAAGCTGCCGATTTCTGTCCTGGCGCGAGTTTGCGCCTCCTCATGGGAAATGATGCCTTTTTCCGCGGCAGCATGGTGATGCGTAAGAATGTGGTAGGTGCTTTCTACCAGGGTGCGGGTCTGGATGGCCTTCTCCAGCATCAGATCCCTGTGGTATTCACCCAGCGCGAGCAGGGTGAGTGCGATGAAACCTGCCATGGTCATCATTATCAGCAGCCAGAGTTTCCGACTGATGGTCAGGTTTCTCAGCTTGAACATGGGCGTCTCCCGATGAGTGGTCAATGGCAAAAGGAATGCACAGGCCAAACTGCTTCGAGTGCATACAGGCTATCGGTCAACCGGGATATAAATTTCAATAGAATGTTTCAATAGTGTTACCGTGGGCGTTCAGCGCCCGGGTAGGAAGGATGGTTTCAGAGCGTTGCATCCTGCTGATAGAAATAGTGCCATGGCTGCCCGTCCGAGGCGGTCTGGAGGTGAGTGAGCAGGCCCGGATCGGGAATCGCTTCCTGGGGGAAAATGTTTTCGATCGACAGGAACAGCCGTCCACAGCCGGCGGTTTGCCTGAAATCGTAGCTGGCCGGGTCCTGTTCATGGCCGCAATGAGGGCATGCCGCCATCCAGCCTGCGGCTTGCTCCCGCCAGGCCTCGAAGGCCTGCTGCCAGTCTGTGATGCGTTTGCGGCAGGCTTCGCAACGGGGGGGCGTGGTATTGCGCCCGGTAATCAGCCTCGGGCGGGGCGAGGGGCCATCGACCGCCAGGTGGCAGAAGGCCTCACCCTCATCTCCCGGTGACAGGCGGATGAACGGTGAACAGCCCATGAAGCTCACCCAGCGCATGAATTCATCACCCAGCAGGAAACGCTTCGGCTGGTTGGCCAACGGCTGTTCGATCAGCCCGATACTGTGCAGTTTTTCGATCAGCGTCGAGAGATCCTCGCGTGCCCAGTATGGGGACTGGGGCGTCAGGATCAGGCGCCCGTTGTGCAGGGGCTGCTGGGTCATGGCGGGGTGGCCTGGTCTGGCAGGGCCGCGGACGGTGTGTAGAGGGGCACTGCGGTGATGCTGTTCTTTGGAGAGCCGTCCACCAGCTTGTCGCTGTAGCTGAGGTACACCAGGGTGTTGCGCCGGGCGTCGTAGAAACGCACCACCTGGAGGGACTTGAAGAGAATCGAGGTGCGTTTTTTAAACACTTCCTCCCCGTCTCTGGCACCATTGGCGATGTCCGGGTTCAATCTCACCGGTCCGGTCTGACGGCAGGCAATGGAGGCATCCGAGGTGTCTTCCGCGAGTCCTACCGCGCCGCTCATGCCGCCGGTGCGGGCACGGCTCAGATAGCAGGTGACTCCGGGCACGCCGGGGTCGTCAAAGGCCTCCAGGACGATCTTGTCATTCGGACCCAGCATGTGGAATTTGGTGCTGACTTCACCCAGTGACTCCGCCACCAGGGGTGTGGCAGTGAGCGTCAGTGCAATCAGTAGTACCCGGGCTGTAAGCGACTTTTCAATCAACTTGGCAGATCCTGTTCGTCGGCGACCGCGCACCATGATACTGCATGCCGGGCGTGGGACCTATGTGCGCTCAATCATCGTCCCGACGCCGATACCCCCATTCGCGATCCTCCCGCTCATATTGCTCCCCACGTTCATTCCCATAGTGCTGGCGGGAACGCCACCGATATTCGGCCTCGTGTTCATCGCCACTGCGATGGCATTCGACACAATTCTCGAAATCTCGTATGCCCTCTTCGAAATGCTCTGCACGTATTTTCGAGCGGGAGTGTTCATGACAGCCGTAGCAGGTGTAGCGGCTGTAATCGCTGTCACGGTGGCAGGTCTCGCATTCGCTGTCATGGTGCCGGTCGAAGCGGAAATAATCGTCATGCTGGAAATTGGCCGGAGTCCAGGCATCCTGGTTGTGACACTCTTGACAGGATCCCCTGATGCGGCGATGCAGCTTGTCCGTCGGTGGGCTGTGGCAGTCGTTGCAGCGATCCCGCATCGCGGGCTGAACGAGTATGTGGCTGAATGTACGAATGGGTTGAAACGCCATCACACCCTTATGCTAGCTGTGACAGGCGACACAATCCTCCTCGATCAGGTTCTGGTGAAAGGCGACGTTTTTGCGTTCCCCATCGATCGCGATGCCCTGGGTGGTTTTCAGGCCGATATCCATAACCTCATGGCAGTTGATGCATTGCTCTGCGGTACTGCCGAGAAATGGGGTGTGGCAGGCGAAACAGTCGGTTTCGATCGTCTCGTGTGCCGCGATCGTTTTACCCGGCATGATCGTGAATTCGGGCAGCAACAGTGCCAGGGCGATCAGCAGCAGCAGGTTCAGGGCAACGATGAGCAAAGGTTTTCGATAGCTCATGGCCATTGCCAGAACAGCAGAATGCTGAGGATATGCGTGAGGGCCAGCGTGGCGAAGGCCAGGGTGATTGGTAGATGCACCAGCCGCCACTGTTTCATCGCGTCCACCGTGGTGGCATCCCAGAACAGTTGTCTTTCGATTTCCGCGGAATCCATACCCTGCGACCGATAATGGGCCTGGCGCTCCATCAGCAGGCACCGGGAGCGGTCGAGCAGATATTTTCCGGTCATACCGCTGATGACATTCACCAGCATGGCGATCAATGCCAGCCAGGGCAGCAGGGCATAGACATGGATCCCGGCATGTACCAGGATCATCAGCGCGCCCAGCCAGGCCAGCGTCTCATGCAGGAGCAAAAGGGTCCTGGGTTTGCCGAAGCGGATTTTTTTGCGTTTTCGCAGGGAGTAGAGAAACGAGGTCAGAATCAACAGGGTTCCGGGGATTCCAAGCCAGCGTCCAACCCACACCTGATCGAACTGGTGCAGTAACGCGTCGATCGACAGGGCGCCGAGGATCAACCCCGCAAACAGGGCCGTGAACGGCAGCAGTTGACGCATGACTGAGGGGTGAGTCATATCGATTGGCTACAGGGCCAGGGTCAGATCGCTGTCGGGCCGGCCGACGCAGAGCAGACAATGGCCCGCTTCGATCTCCGTATCCGGCATCTGCGGATAAGCGACATGCCCGGAGACAACCCGGGTCTGACAGCTGCCACAACTGCCGGAGCGGCATGCGGAGTCGACCGCGATGCCCTGGGCCTCGATGAAATTGAGGAGATTCCCTTGCGAGCTGTCCCAGGTCGCGGATTGACCGCTGTGTTGAAAGTCCACCTGCCAGTTTGCGGGTTGTGCCGTAGCCGTGTGTTTCGGCACCTGTGGGCTGCGCTTGATGGTGGCGGGACCGAAGGTCTCGAAATGGATATCCTCCCCGGATACCCCGAGGTCCTCGAGGCCAGGCACCAGGCTCTGCATCAGGGCTGCCGGGCCGCAGAGATAGAAGTGGTAGCGGTTGAGGGGCAGTTCAGCCCGCAACAGTTGCGCATCCACATGCCCGGCATGTTGAAAATCGATGCCGGGACGATCCTCCGGGGCAGGGCGGCTGAAGCACAGTTGCAGATGAAACCGTGGGTGGTATTCGGCCAGTTCCCTCAGGCGAGGCAGCATAATCGCTTCACGACCGTTGCGGACTCCGTAAAACAGCCATATGTCCCTTTGGAAATCCCGGTCGAGCAGGCTGTAGAGCATGCTCAGCATCGGCGTGATGCCGATCCCGCCGGCGATCAGCACCTGGGGACGTGCTGGCTGGTCGATCAGATGGAATGCCCCGGAAGGCGCCTTGACCATCAGGCGGGCCCCGACGGGCACCTTTTCGTGCAGGTAGTTGGAGGCCCGTCCTCCAGGGATGCGTTTGACCGAAATGCGATAGTGTTCGCTGTGCGGACGATCCGATAGCGAATAACAGCGGGTCAGGGGGTGATCCGGGTTCTCGGTGACCTGCGGCGGCAGTAAGCGGACGCTGAGATACTGGCCCGGCTTGAATGGGGGCAGTTGCATGGGCTGCTCGGGCTGCAGATAGAAGGAGATGATGTCACCCGCTTCGTTCTCCTGTTCACGTTTCGTGACCCGGAACGCCCGGAAGCCGTTCCACGCGGGCGCTTGCTGCATTGTGTCCTGTGCTGTTCGCAGGGCCATGCCGGGCTGCACATCAGGCAACGCAGGGGGACTGTCCGCTCCGCGTCCGCTTCGCAGTTTGAACCACAGGGCCAACAGGATCTGTGCAAGGATCAGGGTTGCGATCAAAATTGCCAGTGTGCCGGAGGTCATGGTTGTGGATGCGCCTAAGCTGCTGCCTGATGGGAGTTTGGGGAAGAGTGTAGCCGGGGCAGATGAACTCAAACTGAAAATCAAGGCTGTGGCGATGGGAGGTGCGGAGAGCGGCGGCCCTGCTACGATGCGGGTACCCCTGTTGCGGGGGGCTGTCCGATGCGGGCCGGTCAGCGGGTGCGTGACATCCCTGTCGCGTGTGTCCTGGTTAGTGAAATCGGCCGGTTAACCGCAGCTCAGTCCCACCGGGGTTGGCAGTCCGGCGTAACGACAGGCGGTTTTTGCGCCATTCGGGAACAGCTGCTTGATATATTTGCGTGACCAACGGCAGTTGTTCTGATCCTTGCAGAGATTGCGGGAAAGGATCGGCAGCTCCGGGGCGATTCCGTATTCCTTGTAGAAGCGGTGCAGGAAATCGATCAACAGCCAGTGATCGTCGCTCAGCGCCAGACCGTCTTCCCGGGCCATATACTCGGTGACCGCCACACTCCAGTCCTCGGGATTGGCCAGGTAACCGTAGGCATCCAGGGGAATTTTGCGTCCCTCGATCTCCAGCGTTCTGGGCGGTGTTGCGATCACGTCAGGTGTTCGGGGGTGTTGTTGTTCCAGTCTCATCGTAATCTCCTTTGGCAGTAGTGGTATCAGGCGCGCAACAAGGCCGCGCCAATGAGTAAGATTTTATGTGGCGAGCGGCCGGGAGAGATTCCGATATGAGGTCCGGTGATGCAGTCTCGACCCGCTAACCCGTTGTCCACTACCCTGTGGACCCGACTCAGTAATGCTCCGATTTCTGGGATCGGCTGGGCCGATCCGGCTCCCGGAGGGGAGGAACTGCATGCTGCGAAATGCATGTCGCGCAGTGATGCGCAATGCTGTGATGTGTTGTCTGACCGTTCTTTGCGGCCCTTTTACCAATAAAAATAGCAGGGTTTCGTGAGCCTGGATTGGTTGAGTGTTGACCTGGATCAACTCTTCTACACTTAAGAGATATTGAATATAGTGAGAGCTTATGACCTCAGAAGGTGGGGATCATTTTTTCTGATGGAGAGTATTTCGGATGTTGTGTCACCTGACTTTGTCGATCGACCCGCTGAAGCGTCTTGCAGGGAGGACTGTCGATGCACGGGGATGATCTCGACAAACGCCTGCTGAGTCACCTTGATTTTCTGTACGGGCCGGATCGGGCCGCGGAGCTTCTGCCCCGGCTGCACCAGTTGATCAATCACCATATCGAGCTGCGCCAGGGAAAACGGGTCGAGATTCCCCGCTGGGATGAGAAGGATTGCGTCCTCATTACTTACGGAGACAGCGTGCAGTATCCTGGCGGGGTTCCGCTGGCCTCTCTCAAGCAGTTTCTCGACCGGCGTCTCAACGGGGTGTTCAGCCTGGTGCATGTGCTGCCCTTCTACCCCTTCAGTTCGGATGACGGCTTCTCGGTCTCGGATTTCCGTGCGGTCAACCCGGCGCTGGGGGAGTGGGACGATATCGAGGCCCTCGGGGAACACTTCTCCCTGATGTTCGACCTGGTATTGAACCACATGTCCCGTGAACACCTGTGGTTCGTCAACTACATCCATGATGAGGAGCCGGGGCGGGACTATGTCATCCAGGTGGCGGAAGAGGAGAATCTCTCGATGGTGGTGCGTCCGCGCAGTACCCCGCTGCTCAGCCGGGTGCGGACCCCCAACGGCATGCGTCATGTCTGGGCCACCTTCAGCAATGACCAGATCGATCTCAATTACGCGAATCCCGAGGTGCTGCTGGAATTCATCGATATCCTGCTGGACTATGTGCGCCACGGGGCACGGGCGATCCGCCTGGACGCGGTGGCGTTTCTGTGGAAAGAGATCGGCACCACCTGTGTGCACCTGCCGCAGACCCACGAGGTGGTGAAGCTGTTCCGCACCCTGCTGGAACTGCTCGAACCCGGCGCCATCCTGCTGACCGAGACCAATGTCCCGCATGCCGAGAACATCAGCTATTTCGATGAGGGTGATGAGACTCACATGGTCTACCAGTTCAGTCTGCCGCCGCTGATTTTGCACGCCATCATGCGCCAGACCACCGACTACCTGACCCGCTGGGCCCGGGGCCTGGAACAGGAATCCCTGCCGGCAGGCTGCACCTACCTGAACTTTACCGCCTCCCATGACGGGGTCGGCCTGCGCGCCCTCGAGGGGTTGGTGCCGGACGAGGAGCTCAATGAACTGCTGGAGATGATGCGCAAACGCGGCGGCTATGTCTCGATGCGCGCCACCACTGAGGGTCGGGACCGGCCCTACGAATTGAACATCAGCTATTTCGATGCCTTCGCCGATGTGGATGACGAAGTGGATCCCTGGCGGATCCCCCGCTTCATGCTGTCGCAGACCCTGCCGATGTCGTTTCGCGGCATTCCCGCGGTCTACTTCAACGCCCTGGGGGCGACGCCCAACGATCCCCTGGGGGTGGAGCGGACCGGAATGACCCGCAGCATCAACCGGCGCAAGTGGGACGGTTCGGAGCTGGAACGTCTGATCGATCTGCCGCTCACCGATCCCGGTCAGGTGTTTCCGGAATACATTCGCCGTTTGCGTCTACGCCGGGGGATCAAGGCGTTTCACCCGGACGCCCCGCAGCAGGTGCTGACGATGCCGGAGGGGATATTTGCAGTGCAGCGCACCAGCCTGGATGCAGACCAGGTGGTGACCGCTATCCACAACATCACGGGAAACCTGAAGACCCTGAATATCGATCAGCTGGGCGAACCGGCCACCCGCTGGTTCGATGCCCTGCATCAGATGGTGCCCGATATCGATGAGCGTGGACTGCGTCTGCGCCCCTACCAGACGGTATGGTTGATGGCCAAAGACTGAAACAGCTCAGGTCTTCCGGTTGTCCAGGGCCACCGCCTCGAACAAACGCTGGGTGAAGTCCGGCATCGCCGACAGCACCCGTTTCCAGTTGGGGATGAAGGGGGCTTCCAACGGGTTATCGAGAAACACCTGGCCTGCCTCGACGATGCTTTGCTGAAACACCTCGATGGCCTCCTCCTCGGCGTGCCGGTTGAAGGCCAGGGCATTGAGCTTGGCATCGTGGTAGTACATCTCCACCATGTCCAGCGCCTTGCGCAGATAGGCGGCCTTGAGGCTGCGGAAGAAGGCCTGATTCATCTGGATGCCTTCGGTGGCGAGCTTGCGGTAGAGTGACTTGGCGATGTCCCGGCTCATCTTCGCCAGACCGCCGTCGCGATCCTCTGCGGAGAGATCCTGGTGCTTGTGGTCGTAGTGGTCCGCGATATCCACCTGGCAGATCTGGTGATGCGAGATATTGCGGTAGACCTCGGAGAGCAGGCCGATCTCGAGACCCCAGTCGCTGGGGATGCGCACCTGCGAGGCCAGGTCCCGGCTCATGGCGAACTCTCCGGACAGGGGGTAGCGGAAACTGTCCATGTATTCCAGGTAATCCAACGGGCCGACCATCAGACGCAACGCCCTGATCAACGGTGTGACGAACAGCCGGGTGACCCGTCCGCTGAGCTTGTCGCCATTGACCCGCGCATAGTATCCCTTGGCGTATTCAAAGCTGAAGTTGGGGTGGGCCAGGGGGTAGAGCAGGCGCGCCGGCAGGTCCCGGGAATAGGTGGTGATGTCGCAGTCATGCAGGCCCACCGCCTCGAGTTCCTCGATCGCCAGGGCATAGCCCAGGCAGAACCACACATTGCGCCCCTTGCCCGGTTCCGGAGGGGAGAGCTCCCGCTGCTTGAGTTCCTCGTCCAGGGCTCTGAGTCGCGGTCCGTCATGCCACAGCAGGTGAGTCTGCTGGGGCAGGCGGGCAAAGAATTCCCGGGCGTGTTCGAATTCCGATGCATTGGCCCGGTCCAGGCCGATGATGATGTGAGACAGGTATTCGGCCTGTTGCAGATCGTCGAGAATCCGATCCAGGGCCGGGCCTTCGAGTTCCGAGAACAGGCTCGGCAGGATCAGCCCTATGGGGCGCTTTTGGGCAAACGCCAGCAGCTCCGCTTCAAGTGCATCCAGGGGGCGTTCGGTAAGTCGGTGCAGGGTGGTGATCTTTCCGAACTGAAAGAAATCCGCCATGTTGATTCCTCGTTGATTGTCAGGGATGCCGGGCGTCTGCCAGACTCAGTGGAACCCTACACCATCAGCACAAGGCATTGCTACCGGGGGTTGTGCCCATTCAGATCCTGTTGTACTTCAGGCAGCGGAGACTCAGCCACGTTCCAGGCGGTCTCTGAGGCTGAAAATCGCCTGCTTCCAGCCTTCCGGACCCGGTTGTTCGGTGCGCAGGGCATCCGCGCGTTCCGGCAGATCGAGATAGGTGCCGTTCGGCTTGCGCACAATCACCGGATGGTCGACCGCGAGCAGCATGTCCCGGTCATTTTCGCTGTCTCCCAGGGCGATGCTGTGGGTCACCGGGTATCCCTGGCCCTGCAGATGCTTGATCACCAGTTTCACCGCCATGCCTTTGTCCGTGTCCCCCAGCAGGTGCAGAAACCGGCCGCCCCGGGTCAGTCTGAGCCCGGCCTTTTTCACCTCGTAGCGAAACCCGGCCAGGTCGTCCTCGGTGCCCCTCCAGAGGAAGGGTTCCGAGGCCAGGCGCTTACGCGCGGCCTCGGCCTGGGGGCGCTGTAGACCGGTCTGCTGCATGACCTCCTCCAGGCTCATGTCGCCAAATCCCAGGTTATCGTAGTGCGGGTTGGCGCGATGATCGATAAGGAAGTCGCGGATCAGGTGGTAGCCGGGCGGGGCGATTTGCGGCTCCTCGCCGGGATAGGCCAGCACCGCGCCGTTCTCCGCGACGATGGGCCCGTCGAAATTGAGTTGATGTTTCAGGTCCTCGAGTTCCGCCAGGGTTTTACTGGATACCGGAATGATCGGTACCCCGGATTCGCGCAGCCAATCGAGCGCCGGCAGCGCCGGAGTGGCATCATAGGTATGGTGATCCAGGAGGGTACCGTCGAGATCCGTGAAGACCAGCCAGCCGTTGCTCATCACAATTCCCGGCAACTGGCGTGGCGAGTTCGGGAATCGCGCCAGACCGTTACGGCCAGGCAGCTATCCTGCGATCTGGAATGGCGGGTGCAGAGGTGCTTCATGACTGCATCAACTTACTGAAATTGCATGTAATATACCTGTTGTGCCGGGATTTGTCGAAATGCGGGGCGGGTGCGTCTCTTCACGGGGGGGCGGTTGTCTGCTGCATCCGATATGAGATGTGTGGCGGCTCCGGGTCGATGTCCTGTATGGTTGCTGGGAGACTGTGCGTCAACTTGATTGGGGTCATCATGCGTAACATCAGAAAGGTCGCGTTACCGGCGCTGCTGCTGTGGCACGGCACTGCCTTCGGGCAGACGCCTGAAACCGAGTCCCTGAAAGTCGATCTCGGCATCTATTTCATACTCAACACCAGCACCGCGCTCAGCTATGTCAGTTCAAAAGCGGTGGGTGTTACCATCGACAGTGAACGGGATCTGGATTGGCAGACCTCGTTGAATGTGTTCCGGCTGGACGGAAAATACCGGTTCACCCCGTCACACTCGGTGGATTTTTCCTACTACGGCTTCGACCGGGATGGCGAGGTGGTACTGGACCAGGAGCTCACCTGGGGTGATCAGGTCTACCCGATCAATGCCAATCTCGATACCCGCATGAGCCGGGAAACCTACCGGGGCTCCTACAACTGGTCATTTCACCATGACGAGAAGGTGGAGCTGGGGCTTTCCCTGGGGCTGCATGTCACCCAGTTCTCCGTCGATCTGGAAGGCACCTACAACGGTGCGGTGGTGGCCAGTAACAGTAATAAGTTGACCGCACCCCTGCCGGTGCTCGGTTTCGTGCTCAATTACGCCATTACCCCTGCCTTGACCTGGTCCAACCAGTTCGAGCTCTTCTATCTGAGCATGAGTGACAGCACCGGCTCGCTCACCGACCTGAAGAGCGCCCTGGAATACTCGTTCGACAAGCGTTGGGGTGCTGGCCTTGCGGTGGTGTCGAATCGCCTCAAGGCAGAGCATACCGACAGTCAGGACAGAACCCTGTATCTGGACGACCATGCACTGGGTTTGAATGCCTATGTGACCCTGCGTTTCTGAGACGGGTCACTGCAGCCATGGACCATCCTGCTCCGCGGAGATCAGGATCTCCCGCGCCAGGTCACTCATCAGGCGCCTCACCTCCGGGCTGAAACGGTGGATCTCGGCCAGCTGGAGATAGAGTTTCAGCGAGGCGGCCAGTTCGATGGCGAGCTGGTCGAACTCCGCCTCGGCCGGTTTCCCGGTCACTTCGTCTTCCGCATCAAACATTATCGTGCCTGCCCCGCGAAGTGTTTTTTGTCCACCGCATCATCCGCGGTTGCCGAAATCTTGCGGGAGTCGTCGTCCATCGAGAAACCCATCATCTGTTCGTAGTCGCCGAGGGTGACATAGGACCAGGACGAGTGGGATTCGAACAGCTTGTTCATCAGCCGCTTGTTCAGCTCATGTCCGGACTTGTGCCCGTAGTAGTGGCCGATGATCGGCACTCCGGCCAGCGCCAGGTCACCGTAGGCATCCAGCACCTTGTGGCGCACGAACTCATCGGCGAATCGCAGTCCACCCCGGTTGATGATGCGGTCGCCGTCCACCAGGATTGCATTGTTCAGCGAGCCGCCCAAAGCCAGACCCTGGTCGCGCAGTGTCTCGATCTGCTGTACGAAGCCGAAGGTTCTCGAGCGGGCCAGTTGCTGCACGAAGGCCTCATTGACCAGTTCGATGGAGTAGACCTGGGTGCCGATCAGGGTGTCGGGAAAATCGATTGACAGGGTGATGCGCGGTTTGTTGGCCGGCAACAGCAGAGCATGCCTGTCCCCATCCCGAACCTCGACCGGTTGTTGAATCCAGATTGCATGGCGGGGGATCTGAAGCGACACGGTGCCGTACTTCTCGATCGAGGTGGCAAAGGGTTCCGCGCTGCCGTCCATGATTGGCACCTCGGGCCCGTCGATGTCGATGAGCGCATTGTCCACCCCGCAGCCCGCGAGGGCCGCCATCAGGTGCTCCACCGTGGCCACCGATACCCCGTGCTCGTTGCTGATGGTGGTCGACAGGCGGGTGTCGCTGACGTTATACCAGCGTGCGGCGATCAAACCCCGGCCACTTGCCGTGTCGGTGCGTTGGAACAGGATTCCGCTGCTGTCATGGTTGGGGCGCAGGGTCAGCCGCGTCATGCGTCCGCTATGGAGTCCGATACCGACGAAGGATATCGCCTGGCGCAGTGTGCGTTGTTCGATCTTGAGTGCTGCGTGCATAGTGGTTCTCCTGTTTTGACGGCAACAGGATAGGGGCTTGGGGCGGGTCTGGGCTTGTCAGTTCGTGCCAATCGATGATCGTCCGGCGCCAGCGGCCCCAGGGCGCTGGCGCATCAGTGATGTCTCTGTCGATAGCTCTGGGGTGACTCCCCGGTCCAGCGACGGAAGGCCCGGGAAAAATTGGAACTCTCGGTGAATCCGAGCAGATAACCGATCTCGATAAGCGGTTTTCCCGAGACGGTGAGGTATTCGATCGCCAGGGCCTTACGGGTCTCATCCACCAGTTGTTTGAAATTGGTGCCCTCGCTTTGCAGTTTGCGCTGCAGGTTGCGCAAGCTCAGATTGAGTTGCTGCGCGATTCGGGTCTGCCTGGGCAGGCCGTTGGGCAGGTCCTCGATGATGCGGATGCGCACCTGTTGGGAGAGGTTGTGTTGATCGAGCCGATCGAGGTACTCCTGTACCAGCGAATCATTGGCCCGGGCAAGTTCCGGGTGGGCGCTGGGGATAGGGGATTCCAGGCTGGCGCGGGCGAACAGCAGGCTGTCCCGGGATGCACGAAAAGTAACCGGTGCGGCGAACCATTCGCGCATGTGTTGGCTGCAGGGCGGCTCAGCATGTCGAAGGCTGACACTCAACGGGGTCACCCCGGGGCCGGTGGTGATGCGGCACATTCGCAGGAACGCGCCCAGCGTGGCATCGGTCGAGGCGGCGGCGGGTGCGATCCTGTCCCGGGTCTCAAACACCAGCCGATAACCCCGGGGTTCCTCTTCGATACGGATTGCGAGCACGGTTGAGAGGACGCTCTGATAGCGGATCAGGCGCTTCACCCCATCCAGCAGAGTATCGCTGGCGGCCCAGGCCAGTCCCATGCCATGCAACGAGGCGGGCTGGATATATTCGGCATAACGCAGGCCGAAGCAGGGATCGCCACTGGCCTCGGTGCCCAGCGCCCAGAGTTTTTGCAGCTTTGCCATGGGGATCCGTTGGTCCGGATTATCGAAGCGTGCCGGATCGATCCCCGCGGTGCGGATCAGCGGATGGATATCGAGACCGTAGGACTTGAGGGTGTAGGTGAGCAGCACGCCCACGCTGGCGAGTGTGTGATGCTCAGCGGGATCCAGCATCTTGGGTCGGTCTCCGTAACGGTTACAGGGGATGATGACATGCTTTGCGTGTGGCAATCCAGATTCGGGGAACAGCAGCTGAAATCGTGAATCTGAACAGGATGTACCCGGCCGTTTGTCCTGTGCAGTGCCCCAGACCGGGCGTATTCCTGAACCTGGGTCTATCGGATCAGTGTCAACAGGCCCTATCATTGAGCGACCGATCATATGGGGACCTGATATGCCAAGCCGCCGTCTTTGCCGCTTTCTGTTTTTCACCCTCTCAGTGCTGCCCGCAGTTTCGCTGCTGGCGGCGGAGAAACCCGCGCCCCAGGTGATCGCGGCCCAGGTACGGGAAACCGTGTTCGTCGACCGGATCGAGGCCCTGGGTACGCTGAAGGCCAACGAGTCGGTGGAACTGACTTCCAACGTGACCGAGATGGTGACCGCGATCCATTTCGATGATGGCCAGCGGGTCGACCGGGACCAGGTGCTGGTGGAGATGACCAGCCGTGAGGAACATGCCCTGCTGGAAGAAGCGCGGGCCAACCTGGAGGAGGCGAAGCGGCAGTTCAACCGGGTCCGCCGGCTGGAGTCCCAGGGGATCGAGGCCCAGTCACTGCTGGATCAGCGCCGCCGCGAGGTGGATACCGCCCGGGCACGACTGGCGGCAATCGAGTCCCGCCTCGCGGACCGGCTGATCAAGGCGCCGTTCAGTGGTGTGCTGGGACTGCGAAATATCAGCGTCGGAGCCCTGGTGGAGACCGGTGACCGGATTTCCACTCTGGACGACGACAGGGTCATGAAGCTGGAGTTCGCGGTGCCCTCCACCTATCTGGCGAGTCTTGCGCCCGGTCTGCCGATCCGCGCCCGCGCCCGGGCCTTCGGCGAGCGGGTGTTCGAGGGCGAGATCAAGGCGATCGACAGCCGGGTCGATCCGGTCAACCGCTCGCTGCTGGTCAGGGCGGTGCTGCCCAATCCCGAGCGTATCCTGAAACCCGGCCTGCTGATGACCGTGGAGCTGCTGCGCAACCGCCGTCAGACTCTGGTGATCCCGGAGTCCGCGTTGATGCCCAAGGGTCGCGAACACTATGTGATGAGGCTCCAGGGCGAGCCACCCCAAGCGGAGAAACTCAGGATCGTCATCGGTTCCCGACGGGCGGGTGAAGTGGAGGTGCTTGAGGGTCTGAGTGAAGGCGACCGGGTGATCACCCATGGCATGGAGAAGGCCCGGGAGGGGGAGCCGGTGCGGGTCAAGGGGCTTGAGGGGGATGGCCGGAGCATTCCGGATCTGATCAAACCGGTCACCGCTGAAGCCGCCGGGTCCGCGTCATGATCCTTTCGGATATCTCCGTCAAACGACCGGTTTTCGCCTCGGTCCTGTCTCTGCTGCTGATCGCCTTCGGTCTGGTGGCGTTCCAGCAGTTGCCACTGCGGGAGTACCCCGACATCGACTCCCCGGTGGTCTCGGTGGAGACCCTTTACCGGGGCGCCGCCGCCAACGTGGTGGAGACCCGCATCACCCAGCTCATCGAGGACCGTGTTTCCGGGGTCGAGGGGATCCGCTTTATCTCCTCCCAGAGCGAGGACGGCCGTTCGGTGGTGACCATCGAGTTCAACGTGGACCGAGATATCGACGCCGCCGCCAACGACGTACGCGACCGGGTTTCGACCATCCTCGACGACCTGCCCCTGGAGGCCGACCCGCCGGAGATCCAGAAGGTGGACAGCAACGAGGATGTGATCATGTGGCTCAATCTGGTGAGCGACCGGATGAGCGTGCCGGAGTTGTCCGACTATGCCCGGCGTTACCTGGTGGATCGCTTCTCGGTGCTTGACGGGGTGGCCCGGGTGCGGGTCGGCGGCGGCCAGACTTTCGCCATGCGCATCTGGATCGATCGCCAGGCCCTGGCAGCGCGGGGACTCACCGTGGCCGATGTGGAACAGGCGCTGCGCAAGAGCAACCTGGAGCTGCCCGCCGGCAGCATCGATTCGCAGGACCGGGTGTTCACCGTGCGGCTCAACCGCAGTTTCCACTCCGCGGATGATTTCGCCCGCCTGGTGCTGGCCCGCGGCAGTGACGGCTTCCTGGTGCGTCTCGGGGAGGTGGCGCGGGTGGAGAAGGGCGCCGAGGAGACCCGGACCTTCTTCCGCGGCAACGGAGTGCCGATGGTGGGCATCGGCATCATCAAACAGTCCACCGCCAATACCCTGGAGGTTGCGGCCCTGGCCAAGGCGGAGCGATTGCGCATCAATCCCACCCTGCCCGAGGGTATGGAGATCAAGCAGAGTTATGACAGCTCGGTGTTCGTTGAAGGGGCGATCAAGGAGGTCTACAAGACCCTGGGTATCGCCATCGCCCTGGTGGTGACGGTGATCTTCCTGTTCCTCGGCAGCGTGCGGGCGATGATCGTGCCGGCGGTGGCGGTGCCGGTCTCTCTGATCGCCACCTTCCTGGTACTGCTGGCGCTCGGTTTTACCATCAACATCCTGACCCTGCTGGCCCTGGTGCTGGCGATCGGACTGGTGGTCGATGATGCCATCGTGATGCTGGAGAACATCCACCGACGCATGGAGGAGTATGGCGAGTCGCGCCTGGTGGCCGCGTATCGCGGTGCCCGCCAGGTGGCCTTCGCGGTCATCTCCACCACCGTGGTGCTGATCTCGGTGTTCGTTCCGATCGCCTTTCTCGGCGGTGACATCGGCCGGTTGTTCACCGAGTTCTCGATCACCATGGCCGCTGCGGTGGCCTTCTCCAGCTTGGTGGCCCTGTCGCTCTCGCCGATGCTCGCCTCGCAGATCCTGCCGCGGCAACATGCCGCGGGGATCAGCCTCACCCGGGGGGTGGACTGGATGCTCAACCATGTGCGGGATTTCTATGTCACCAGCCTGAAGGTGGCGATCCACCACTACTGGCTGGTGCTGGCGTTGTTCGTCGCGATCATGGCCGGGGCCTGGTGGCTGTTCGAACGGATTCCCGACGAGTACGCGCCGAAGGAGGACCGGGGGGCTTTTTTCCTCATCGTCAATGGTCCCGAGGGGGCCTCCTATGACTACATGAAGGATTATATGGACGAGATCGAGCGCCGGCTCATGCCGTATGTCGAATCGGGGGAGATCACCCGCCTGCTGGTGCGTGCTCCGCGCACCTTCAGCAATTTCGCCATCTTCAACGGCGGCATCGTGATCAATGTGCTCAACGACTGGGAGCAGCGCCGCTCCGCCTGGGAGATCATGGACGAGATTCGCAGGAAACTCGCCGACCTGCCCGGGGTGCGCGCCTTTCCGGTGATGCGCCAGGGATTCGGCCGGCGCATCCAGAAACCTGTGCAGTTCGTCATCGGTGGCGGTACCTACGATGAACTGGCGGCCTGGCGGGACATCCTGCTGGAGAAGATCGAGGCGAACAACCCGGGCCTGCTGGGCATCGACTACGACTACAAGGAAACCAAGCCCCAGCTCAAGGTGGAGATCGACTACGACCGGGCTTCGGAACTCGGGGTCACGGTGGAGAGCATCGGGCGTACCCTGGAGACCATGTTCGGCTCCCGCCGGGTGACCACCTACATCGAAGCGGGTGAGGAATATGATGTGATCCTCGAGGGGGAACGCAGCGATCAGCAGACCCCCTCGGACCTGAGTCATCTCTACGTGCGTTCCGAGACCAGCGGGGCGCTGATTCAACTGGCCAATCTGGTGCGCCTGGAAGAGGTGGCCGACTCGATCAGTCTCAACCGTTACAACCGGGTGCGCTCGATTACCCTGGAGGCCAATTTGGCGGACGGGCTGGCCCTGGGCAAGGCCCTCAGCTACCTGGACGGGCTGGTGCGGGAACATTTGCCGGAGCAGGTGATCGTCGACTACAAGGGGCAGTCCCGGGATTACAAAACCGCCGGTGGCTCGGTGGTGTTCGTGCTGATACTCGGGGTGGTGGTGGTCTACCTGGTGCTGGCGGCCCAGTTCGAGAGCTGGGTGCACCCCTTCGTCATCATGCTTACCGTACCCCTGGCCATGGCCGGGGCCCTCCTCGGACTCTGGATCACCGACCAGACACTCAACATCTACAGCCAGATCGGCCTGATCATGCTGGTCGGGCTGGCGGCGAAGAACGGTATCCTCATCGTGGAGTTCGCCAACCAGTTGCGGGACCAGGGCAAGGCCTTTGAAGAGGCTCTGCTGGAGGCGGCCCATGTACGATTCCGGCCGATCCTGATGACCGGGATCACCACTGCCGCCGGGTCGCTGCCGTTACTCCTCTCATCCGGTGCCGGGGCCGAGACCCGGGCGGTGATCGGTACCGTGATTCTTGCCGGGGTGACCGCAGCCACGGTATTCACGCTGTACATCGTGCCGGTGGCCTACCAGTTGCTGGCGCAGCATACCGGCTCACCGTTGCAGTTGACCCGACAGTTGCAACAGGAGCTGGAGGAAAAGCCGAAACGGGACGGGGATTGAGCCTGGCCGGGTGCACGGAAATCCGACTGCACGGGTACGCTGTCCGGTATCCGCTACAGTCCATCCGGGGTACGTCGCTCAGATCGCCACGTAACTCCAGCCCTGCTGCAGCCGTTCGACCACGTACTGTACCGCCGAGGGCTTGACCACCGCGTTGTCGATCAGGGCTACGTCCTGGCCTTCGCGCACCAGCTTGGCGATGGTGTTGTTGCAGGCCACGAACTGCAGCGCCGCGTAACTGTCGCTGAGTTCCTTGATCCGTTGTGCATAGGGTGAGGCGCTCTTGCGCAGCAGATCGATACCGCCCGCGCTGGCGACGATGTTCACCTCGACGCCCTGGCCATGGTAGCGGGAAAGCAGGTTTTCCGCCCGGTCCAGTGTCTGCCGGAACTTTTGCGTATCCGAATTACCGATGAACAGCACCACCTTGTTGGGTTGTGAAACCACCTGGGTCAGCTCGAACGGGGCCAGGGGGTCATTCGGCTGGCTGAAACGGCCACCAACGAATCCCAGACTGAACAGGGCCACTGCAGCAGCGGCCAGACCGACGCGCAGGCGCGGTGTCAGGCGTGACTGTCGCTTGGGGGGATCACAGTCGGCGTAGGCGTAGCGCACCATGTCCTTAAGGCGATGGATGTCGCACAGGGATTCGCGCAACTCCGCGTGCTGCTCGATTTCTTCGAGCAGCCGCTCACTCTGACGGGCGTCGAGTGCGCCGTCCGCGAGGGCGTTCAGCTGGCGAAAAGTCTCGTCATTTCCATGTTTCATTTCACGCTCCTGAGATGACAACGTTCAGGATTCAGGTCGCCGTGCAGGGCGATAAGATCCTCTTTCAGGGCCTGTCGCGCGCGGCTGACCCGGCTCATCACCGTGCCGATGGGTATCTCCAGCACGGCGGCGACCTCGCTGTAGGAAAACCCCTGCAGGTCCACCAGGGTGATCACCTGCCGCTGTCCCAGCGGCAGCCGGCCAATCGCGCAGCGCACCCGGTCGATCACCTGTTGCTTGCGCAGACCCCGCTCCGGGGTCTGCTCGCTGGTCATTACCAACTCCTCCAATTCCACAGTCGGGTGCAGTCTCCGCAGGTGTTCCCGCCAGCAGTTGTTGAGGATGCGGAACAGCCAGTGTTCCAGCTTCATCTCGTCCTTCAACTGGTGGTGTTTCGCCAGCGCGCGCGTCAATGCCTCCTGCGCCAGGTCATCCGCGAGCATGCGGTCTCCGCACCAGGACAAACCGACCCGGTACAGATCGTTTCTGTAGTCGCCGAACCGCCGGCGCAGGCTTCGGGCCGGTCGGCCCAGATTGAATAGGTTCATTATCGTTTTTTCTCCCCCTGAATCCACATGATGCAGGCGGCCCCGGTTTTATTCCAAAACCCGCGATTTTTTTTCAAGTGGCCAGTTTATGACGAATCGATGGAATAAAAACCCTGCGTTAAACGTCAAGTCACACGTGGGCGGTTCGGCATTGCAGCGAACCGGACTGCATCAATACAACTAAAGAGGATGAGGAGTATGAAACGACACAATGACACGATCAGGGGGAGCGTCAGCCTGTTGCTGCTGATCGCACTGTTCATCGGTTTTTCCCCCGCCCGGGCTTCCGAGGCGAAACCTTTTGCGGAAAAACAGGTGGTACTGCAGATCAGCGATCCCGATCCCTTCAAACAGACCCTGGTGCTGAACGTGGCCAACAACCTGTTGAAGCACTACGGACCGGATCGGGTGGAGGTGGAGGTCGTCGCCTTTGGTCCCGGGCTGCGTCTGTTGCAGGCCGGTAATGACAATAGCCCGCGCATCGATGGGCTGGCCAGCCAGGGGGTACGCTTCAGTGCCTGTGAAAACACTATCGCCAACTTCACCAAGAACCTCGGCAAGCCGCCTGAACTGAATACCCATGCAGTGACGGTGAGCGCCGGTGTGGTGCGCATCATGGATCTGATCGATCAGGGTTATCGCCTGATCAAGCCCTGATGCCGAATCACGCAATTAAAACTATACCCAGGGGGACTACTCATGAACAGAATCGTTATCCGCGCATGCGGACTGGCCATGCTGTGCGCATTGCCGCAGGCGCAGGCCACCAACTGGCTGATGCTTCAAGGCACCGAGGCGGAATCCGCGGCGCCCCGCGCCAAGGTGTGGGGCATCATCCAGGCCCAGTACCAGAAAGACTACAGTGACGCCAGCGCAGCCGACGCCTACATACCGCCCAAGCTGCTCGGGCCCGATCTGGACACCCAGGACGGCTTCAACATCAACCGTGCGCGCCTGGCGGTGCGTGGCGCCGGCTTTCCCCTGGATGGCAAGATCAATTACTTTCTGATGGCCGAGCTGGGTAACAACGGCATCACCTCGGCCGGCAACAGTTTCGCCAAGATGACCGACGCCAGTGTCACCTTCAATCACATCCCAGGCGCACGCACCCGGGTCGGACTGTTCAAGACCCCGGGTTCTGAAGAGGTCTACCAGGGCATCATCAACATCGACTACATCAACTTCACCGAGTTCGGCAATCAGCAACTGATCGAACGTCTGCCGAATGACAAGTACACCAACAACCGGGGAGCGGCGACGCTGCCGGTGGACAGTGACAACAGTCTCAATACAGTGGAAAAACCGGTTGCCGCTGCCCGCGACACCGGGATCCAGGTATTCGACACCTTCGTCATGGACGACTGGGAACACAGTTACGCAGTGATGCTCGGCAACGGCAACGGCCTGAGCCTGTCCGACAACGACGACAGCAAGGATGTGTATCTCTACTGGTCGTCGGAAAAGGTGTTCGGGGGCAAGGGGCCCCGTCGCGCAGGCTGGAAAATGTTTGCCTGGCACCAGGACGGTTCGCGGTTGCTGGACAATACCAATGATGACGTTCACAACCCGCAGGAGTTTGACCGCACCCGCTGGGGACTGGGTACCCAGTACCGGAAGATGCCGTTTCGCATGACTTTCGAGTACCGCAAGGCGGACGGTATGATCTTCGTCGGTCCGGACAAGATGACCTTTGATCAGAATGTCCAGGTCAGCGGGGCCAACCCGGGCGGTGCCGACGGAGCGGAGGGCAAGGCCTGGGGGGCCTACCTGGAAGGTGGCTGGTACATACCGCAAACCAACTGGGAACTCGATGCGCGTTACGAGTACTACTCCCGATTGACTGATGACAGCGGTCATCCTGCGGGATACAACTTCGAATCGATCTGGAAGACCCTGACTCTCGGTGTTCAGTACCACTTCAACAAGAAGACCCGGGCAACCCTCAACTATGCGTTTCGCGATGTGGAGACCCCGGATTTCGCCAAAGGTGCAGGCCCCAATGCCAACATGGACGGCATAGGCGACCGGCTTGCCTTGCAGGTCACGGCGGTGTTCTGACAGCGGCCAGGCCTGATTGCTGGAGTTCCAGTGCTCAGGCCTGAGTGCCTGAGTGTTTCGGGGATCTCCGAAGGGGCCTTGTGTATCAGTGATTTGGCGAACAAATGGAATTTCCGTATCCACCCCGGGTGCACTACACTTGCAGCCATGAGGTTGCCAATTTTATGTAGTTGCTGTCGCCGCCTCGCGCTGACCCTCTTGCTCCTGATGCTCGCTGATTCCCTTGTCGCTTCGGATGGACCGAAGTTTGTATCAGCCAAGAACATCGGTGTGCTCTACTGGTCGATGAACATACCCGGGCAGGTGGTGATGCGTCAGGGGCTAGAGGCGCAGGCCGAAGAGATCAATCGTCAGGCTGAAGCGCGGGGTGAAGCCGGTGTCTCACTGACGGTGCGCGTCGCCGGTGATGGTCCGGAGGGTATGGAGCGCCAGATCGACCAGTTTTACGAACTGGTCAGCCTGGAACCCGACGCCATCATCGTCCAGCCGACGGACAATGCCGCTCTGGCCGGGCCACTGCGGGACGCCAACCGGCTCGGCGTACCGGTGATCGCCTATGACCAGTATATCAGTGGCGGTAAACTCACCGCCTATGTCACCTCGGACAACCGTCAGGCCGGTTATCTGGACGGGGAGTATCTGGCCAGTCACTTTCCTGATTCGCATGAGATCCGACTGATCCTGGTGGAGTACCCCCACGTTTCCTCCACCGTGGAACGGCTCAACGGTTTCCTGGACGCCCTGAGGGACTACGGTCAGCCGTTCCGAATCCTCAAGACCTACATTGCGGTGCAGCCCCAGGAGGGGCGCCAGGCGGGTCAGCAGATCCTTAAGGATTTCCCTGACCGGGACAGTGTCGACGCCATCTTCACAGTGAATGACGGCGGCGGCCTGAGCCTGGTCGAGGAACTCGCCCGGGCAGGTCGGGACGAGGTTGTAGTGGCCTCCATCGATGGCGATCCCGCCTCCATCGAAAATATTCGCAATGGGCGTTTGACCCAGATCGATACGGCGCAGTTCTGCGGGGCCCTGGGCGCCACCGCCATGAATCTGGCGTACGACGTGGTGCGAGGTCGTTCGGTGCCCCGCCTGACCCTGGTGCCGGTATTTCCGGTGACCCGCGAGACGCTGCCCCTCTATCCCGGCTGGGAAGGGCAGATCCCTGAACCGTTCGACAAGCCCTGGACCGCAATCGAGCCGCTCTGGTCCGGCGAGCTGCAGGAGAATCCCTGATGGCTGAGGGGGCCAGCGAGGAGAGCGCGATTTCAAAGCTCGTAGCGGTCGACCGGCGACTGACTCTTTCGTTCGGTGTGCTGATCCTGGTGTTGATGCTGATTATGCTCACCGGTGCAGTCATCTACCTCAATGGTGTGATGAAGCGTGAGGAGCACCAGCTTTCGACGCTGCTGACCAAGGTGCTGGCGGTCTCGGTGTCCCGGGTCAGCTTCTCCGGACGTTATCATGCCCAACTGCTGCTGGAAGACCTTCTGGCGGATCATCCCAACATCCGTTACCTGCGGGTGACCGACAAACAGGGCCGGGTAATAGCGAGCAGTGATGTGGACCTGATTGATACCCGCCTGACGGGCGACGCCGCGAATCAGGCAAGAGCGGTATTGAGCGGTACCGGCGTCGAGCTCTCCCGGCGGCTCGAATGGCGCCAGGAATCGGTGCTGGAGGTGACCCTTCCCTACCGGGGCGGATTCGACCATACCATCCAGGGCGCGGTGCAGGTGGGGATCTCCCAGGCCTCGCGGGATGCGGCCCTGAGGCAGGGTATCTTCTACGTGATCGGCATGGTCATCGTGCTGATGATCATCGGCAGTCTCGCGGTACACCGGCTCAGCCGGATATTCGGCATGCCGGTGCGTCACCTGGCAGAGGACATGGCGGCCACGCTTCAGGCGATTCCGGATATCCTGTTCGAGCTGGATGACGAGGGCCGTTATGTGCAGGTGCTGGCTCATCACCGGCGTCTGCTGGTGGATACCCCCAACCGGCTGATTGGTGAAACCGTACGGGGCATCCTGCCGGCGGATGCGGCGGATGCCATCGAAGCCGCGCTGCAGGAGGCCGCCTGGGAAGGTGTCTCCACCGGCCGTCAATATCGCCTGACTCTTTCCGGTGAGGAGTACTGGTTCGAACTCTCCATCGCCCGCAAGCAGTCCGGCAAGGGGGAGCGTCCACGTTTCATCGTGCTTGCCCGGGACATCACATCGCGTAAGCGCATCGAGGAGAGTCTGTATCTGTTCGCCAACGCCTTCAAACACAGCGGCGAGGCGATCATGATCACCGACAGCGAGAACAAGATTGTGGCGGTCAATCCGGCGATGATCCGTCACACCGGGTACGACTACCATGAACTGATCGGGCAGAATCCCAAGGTGCTGTCATCCGGACACGCCTCGCGGGACACCTACCGGGACATGTGGAACGCCCTGAACGAGTCCGGCTACTGGCAGGGTGAACTGTGGGAGCGCTGCAAGAACGGCATGGTCTATCCGAAGTGGGCGGCAATCTCTGCGATTCGCAACACCGATAACGAGGTGACCCACTATATCGCCAGCTATACCGACATCTCGGAGCGCAAGGCTGCCGAGGCGCGTATCGAATTTATTGCACATCACGATGTGTTGACCGGGCTGTTCAATCGCTACAGCCTGGAAGAACGTCTGGAACAGAGTCTTCTGGCGGCACGCCGTAACCAGGAGAAGGTGGCGGTGATGTTCATCGACATGGACCGCTTCAAGAATATCAACGACTCCCTGGGCCACCATACCGGTGACGCTCTGCTGATGGAGATCGGCAACCGACTCGATCGGGAGGTTCGCGAGAGTGATATTGTGGCGCGTCTCGGCGGGGATGAATTCGTCGTGGTGCTAAGCGGGATAGATTCCGCCCTGGCGGTGGGTTCGGTGGCGGCAGATATCATCAAATGTCTCGGCGAAGCCTACAGCATCGACGGCAAGATGCTGCATATCACCGCGAGTATCGGCATCAGCATGTTCCCGGCTGATGGTGGAGATGTGGAAGCCTTGATGAAGCATGCGGATGCTGCGATGTATCACGCCAAGGACAAGGGACGCAATAATTTCCAATTCTTCACTGCTGCAATGAACATCGCCATCGAACAACGCATGATGCTGGAGAACGAATTGCGTCAGGCCATCGAACGGCGTGAATTCGAGCTGTATTATCAGCCAATCTGCGATACGCAGGGACAATGGCGCAGTCTGGAGGCGCTGTTGCGCTGGCGGCATCCCGAGAGAGGGCTGATTCAACCCGGTCTGTTCGTGCCGGTCGCCGAGGAGTCGCGCCTGATCATTCCGTTGGGGATCTGGGTGATCGAGGAGGCTTGCCGTCAGAGTGCTGAATGGCGCGACTCACTGGGTATCAACCTGCCGGTTTCCGTCAATCTCTCGATGCATCAGCTCTATACCGATGGGTTGGATGATCAGGTGAAGGCGTTGAGGAAACGCTATGACCTGGATGCGGGGTGTCTCAAGTTCGAGATTACCGAAACCACCGCGATGGATAACCCGGAACTGGCCATCGAGCAGTTGCAACGATTCCGTGAAGCCGGCATTGAACTGGCCATCGATGATTTCGGTACCGGTTATTCGTCCCTGGCCTATCTGAAAAAACTGCCGATTCACACCCTCAAGCTGGATCGCACCTTCGTCGACGATATCAGCCGGGACGACAATGATGAGGCGATCAGCGCCGCGACTGTGGCATTGGCCCATAATCTGGGCCTGACAGTGGTTGCCGAAGGGGTGGAGAACCAGGCGCAAAGGGACTTTCTCATCGCCCATGGATGTGATTTCCTGCAGGGTTATCTGTACAGTCATCCGCTGCCGCCTGCCGAGATCGGGCACTCCCTGCATGCCCGGGCCGAACCGGTCAGCGGGGCCTGAAGCGGTCCGCCGGCGGCTGAGTATCCCCGAGATGACGCAGGACGAGCGATTCACCACCGGCACTGACTGGCTGAGTCAGGATCTGTTGCAGGATTTCTCCCGCCGGGATTTACCGGCCGGGTATCTTCTTGCCACGCCCGAGTCAGCGCGAAATGAAGTATTCGTTGTCCACAGCGGTCGATTAAGGGTCTATCTGGCGGGTGAAAACCGATCCCTGACCCTGAGTTTTCTGGAGACCGGGGATATCTACACCAGCCATACGCCAACCTTCGTGGAAAGCGTCAGCGAAACAACCCTTTGGGTGATGGACACTGAAGCATTCGCCCGCAAGCTGGGTCAGGATCCCTCCGCGACTCCGGCCATCATGCGGGTGCTCGGACGATTGCTGAGCAATGCGGTAAGTCTGGTGGAGGACCTGGCCTTTCGTGAGGTACCGGCGCGCCTTGCCCGCTTCATGCTGGGCCTGGCGCGGCGCAAGGGACAGGCCGATGAAGGCGGATGGCGGGTTCCGCTGGAGTTGACCATTGAAGAGATCGCGAGTCTGCTCGGCACCACCCGTCAGACGGTCTCGATGCTGATCAATCAGTGGGAACGGGAAGGTCTGGTGGCCCGCCCGGACCGGCAGCATCTGCTGATACCCTCTCTGGACCGGCTACACGCCCTGTGTGGTGAAAATTCCACCCGTGATGTCGGCTAGCCGACGGAAATGGGTGTTTTGGATTGCTATGATGGCCCGCATTTCCTGTTTCAGCAGAGGCGGACATGTCAGAGGCTTCATCTTCCAAAAACACCGACCGGTATATTAGTTTCGAGGGCATCGATTGTGACGGCAATGCCCGCCGCGTGATGCATTGCATCGAGCGCCTGATCGCGCAACCGGGCCGCAGCAACGCGTTCTGGGAGTATTTCATGAACAAGCGTGAGGGCGGTTCGGGACCCAAGCCCGATGATCTGTTCCTGATCCACTCCAATATCAACCAGGTGAGGGAACTGTTCGAGACCTGGGCCGATGAGGAGGCCATGAGCCTGCTGGTGGCGCTCGAAGAGGAGTGCTGTTGATCCCCGCCGGGCCGCGTTATTAAGCGGAGCGTCCGGGGACGGACGCTCCGCAGGTCACTCCCTAGCGCTTCTGGTCGCGGGTACCGATTCGGTACAGCGTGGTGGTGCCGCTGACCTCGTTACCCACCACCAGCATGGGATCGCCGTTGGGACTTTTCGCCGCGGGTATGAAAACCAGCCCCTCCGGGCCCAGGTCCCCGGCCAAAGGGTTGCTGGTGCCGTCGGGAAGTTCTGCATCGACGCTGAAGTCACGGTGGTTGATGTAATGGATGAAACTCGGGGCATGGGGGTTACTGATGTCGTACATCATGACCCCACCGATGCGCTCCAATCCGATGAATGCATAGGTATGACGGCCGATCCGTCCAATGGCCACGCCTTCGGGTTCCGGGCCCTTGTCATCCGAGCGGCTGTCGAATGAGTCGTTGTCGTCATTGTTGCTGTTGAACTGTTCAGGCAACTGCTGGGCAATGATGCGTTCGAACTGGTCAGCGGAATCGAAGACTTGCTGTCCCCTGGCATCCCAGATCGAGAAGGAGCGGGCACCGAAGCTGTACAGCTGATCGAAGTCCCCGTCACCATCGGTGTCACCCTGGGCCGAGGTCACCAGGAGTCGTCCCAGATTTTCATTTTCCTGCAGGCTTGCCGCATCCGGAAAGGCATCGGGATCAAGCGCCAGGTCCTTCACCCGGGACTCCTCGCTGTAACCGTCATAATCACGGCTGTCGCCCTCGTTTGCGGTGACGATATAGGTATGCCCCCGGTATGAGTAACTGGCAATCGAATCGGGCATATACATGCCGTGAACCGGCCAGTTCGCGATCTGTATTGCGTCATCCCGGTTGCTGGGGTCGAGCGCGTTTTGCGCAATACTGTGGTCCTTGGTGCCAAGGGGGAGAAGATCAATCACCCGCGCCCGTTTGATGTCGATGACGGCCAGCGCGTTGGCTTCTTGCAGGCTGACCCAGGCACGCCGGGAATCGCTCGAGACGGTGATGTATTCCGGCTCGAGATCCTGGGCCACCGTGGCGTTGGGAGCGAAAATACGGATGCCCTTTGCACGCAGTTCATCGATCTGGTCGTTAAAGCGTTCGAAACCGGCGGTACGCACCCGGGCATGCCGGGCGCCGTCGCGCAGATCGATGATGCTCACCGATCCTTCCGGATCCACGTCGTAGTCGTCGTTGGGTTCTGCCTCATTCGCCACCAGCAGGTGACGGCCGTTCGGCGTGAAGGTCAACATGTCCGGAAGCGCGCCGACCGGTACTGTGCCGATCAGATTCAGTCCGACACTGTCATAGAAGGCCACCAGGCCGGGCGCCTGCGGGTCTTCCGCCTCGATGGCCACGGCGACCAGATCCTTGTGAACCGCAACACTGTTCGCGCTGCCACCCAGACTGCTGGCTTCGAGGGTGCCGATCAACATCGGATTGGCCGGGTCGTTGATATCCAGTACGTCAACGCTGGTCGCGCTGGCATTGACTGAAAACAGGCGCTGGTTGCGCGGGTCATGGGCCACGATTTCACTGGCCCCATCATCGAAAACCCCTGTCTGATATTGTCCGATCACTTCAACACTGAATGAAGCCTGGATAGGGTTATGGGCGTAAAGACCCTGGGTCAGGGTCAGCCCGAGGGCCAGTGTCAGCAAACGCTTTTTCATGCATCTCTCCAAAACTCAAAAAGGATGCAGGGTAGCGGGAAACTATGACATTAAGATGATGTTTGCGTGTACAGCGGCGCTTTTGCTGAATGCAAATTCCCTGTTATTTGAGAGGGTTTATGAATTGTTGTCGAGGCGCTCCTATTCTAGGTTTTACCATTGACCCGATAGCGCGAGCTGCTGCTATTGGTGGTTATGCAACGAAAAGAACGAGGAGTGATGAATGGATAATAATCAAAATGATGTGACGAGTGGAATTTCACGACGTGAACTGCTGGTCGGTGCGGGGGCTGCAGCAAGCCTGCTGGCGGGAGGCATGGTCCAGGCTGCCGAACACATGTCGGCGGATCATGCTCATCATCAGCATGCGAAGCATGCGCCAAAACATGAGGGCCTGCTGGAGGCCGTTAACCATTGCGTGGACAAGGGGCAGCGCTGCGTTTTTCATTGTCACGTGGCGTTTCAGGAGGGTGATGTGTCACTCGCTGATTGCGCGGCCAAGGGTCAGGAAATGCTCGCGGTCTGCAAAGGGTTCTCCTATCTGGTTACCGCTAACTCGGTCTACCTGAAAGACTATGCGCAAATTTGCCGACAGGTCTGCCTGGATTGCAAAAAGGAGTGTGAGAAGCATGACGAACATCGCGAGTGCAAGGCCTGTGCCGACGCCTGTGCCGAGACGGTGAAGGCCATCGATGCCGTTTTGGCAGCCTGACATCGGGGTATTCGTTCAATCGATGGCGCCCTGTGTGGTTTAATCAAATCCAAGGCCTGCGGTATGAGTAAACCCACAACGCCCTTCGCGCTCGTGCGAAAGGTGTTGTGGGTGATAAGCGAAAGTTGCGGGAATGTCAGGAAAGGGTGCCGTCATCCAGGCGGCTCGATTCCAGCAGGAAATCGTAACACTGATCACGCAGTTTGCTGTCTGCTCGCACTTTCATGGCGGCGCGTGGATGTTGGTTGAAATGGCCGCTGATACCGTAGATGTCGTTGAAGCCCCACTCGATCTCCTCGCGCAAGGGGACGAACTGCTCCTGTATGACCCGGTAGATCGGACGCACATCGAACTTGGGGTTTTTGAGGAAGTTCAATAACAGTTCCAGATTGCAGTTACCCGCACCCCGGCCAATTCCGTTGATGGTGGCATCCAGGAGATTCACGCCGTCGATGATGGCCTGCTGGGTATTGGAGAACGCCAGTTGCTGATTGTTATGCGCGTGGAATCCCAGTTCCTTGCTTGGTGCATACTGCTTGTACAGTTTCAGATAATCCGTGACCTGTTCCGAGTAGAAGGCGCCGTAGCTGTCCACCAGGTAGAGGTAGTCCAGTTCAGCGGTCTCCTCCACCTGATTGAGCGCCTCGATCAGATCCGTGCGGATGGCGGCGGAACAGGCCATGATATTGATCGTGGTTTCGTATCCGAGGTCCTTGGATCGCTTGACCAGATCCAGACCCTTGTCGATGTCCGGCACATAGCAGGCCACCCGGGCCATGTCGAAGGGACTCTGGTCACGGGGTTTCAGTGACTTGACATCCACACGGCCGATGTCAAACATCACTGCGACCAGGGGACGATAATCCGACTCATGGGAATCGATGATCATGTTCAGGTCGTCATCATCGCAGAAGTTCCACTTACCGTAGGCGTCACGGGTATATTCTTCGCTGACAGCAAGTTTCTTTCCCAACTCGATGACATCGACGCCAGATTCGCAAGCCGCCCGATAGACCGCCTTGACGAATGCGTCGGTGAAATGGAAATTGTTGATCAGGCCACCATCTCGAATGGTGCAGTCCAGGACTTTCAGCTCTTTGCGGAACACGTTTTTTCCTCGTCGCGGAATAGGGAAAGGGTAATCGCTTATCCTAACGTATCGACATGGGCTAGTGTAGTACCGGTGTCCTTCTTATTAATCCGGCGCCTGAATATGCCATGCCAGTAAATGGCTCAACAGATTATTGACATGCGGGTCCTGATGACCGATCCCCTGGCAAACACAGGAGAGTCACCTGAAAGCGGGCGAATCATCGTTGTGTATTCACTTCGCTCCAAGGCCGATCGGATCACTCTGTCAGGCCCTGGGTGCTCCTGACGAATCAGGGGGGAGTCTGTCCTGCACAAAACCCGCTGGGGTACAGGATGTGAATTTTATTCCGCTGTGCGAGGCTCGGCGAACGGGATGCCCTTACATTGGCCAGGTAGCGGACATATACTTTTTTCATCGACTTGGAAAGCCGATCGCTTGTTTCAGGACCGCCTGCCTGCGACTGCTCAGGAAACCCCCCGGGGTATGCCCTGCAGGTGAGGCCGGACGGAAAGTGGGCGGCGGATACAGCCGTGTCTGCCGGGCTGCATAGGCATTTCGAGTCGAAACCCTGCGGGTTGAGAAGTCGCCCCGGGACGCGGGTTTCAGATAAGTCTCTGGTTGGCGCCAACCCCGCACCGGAGGAATTATCTTCCTGCCACCGCGCTTTTGGCAACCCAGCGAACATCCACCCTGGCTGAAGTTCTGTGCCTCCGCTACAGGGTCTGCGGATATTGAGCCGTATCATCCTGCGGTTGTGTGTCAGCAGACACTGAGACGGTGAATAGTAAATGACGCAAACGGATCTGACCCGGTTGAACCGGGAACTCAAAGCCATCAGCAGTTGGAATCAGTCCGTGATGCGTGCGCGGGACGAATTCGTATTCCTCGAGGATGCCTGCGAAGTGGTGTGTCGGGATTTGGAATACCCAATGGCCTGGGTGATCTATCCACAAACGGATTCGCCAGATTCATGGCGAGTGGTAGCCTGCGCAGGCCGCGAGGAAATCCTTTCCGGTTGCCGTGAGTTCATCGGACAGGATGGGGTGCTGAGTGAAGAATCCTTCTGTCCGGTTGCCCAGGATTCCGCAACTGTCGCCACCCATGACTGGAGCGCCGATTGGCAATCAGAAGCCTGGCAAATATTCGCCAACAGCTATGACATTCATGCGAGTATCAATCTTCCCCTGCGTGACCCGCAGCAGCAGTTATTCGGCTGGCTGCTGGTGTTTTCCGCTGATTACAGGGTGTTTGCCGGAGGGGAGCGACGCCTGATCGAACAGTTCTCTGAGGATCTGGCATTCGGTGTCCACTACCTGCGCTTGCAGCGGGCCCATCACGAGGCACAACAGGAATTGTTGTCGAATCTGCATTATTTCAAGGATATGGATCGGGTTAACCGGGCGATCCAGCAAGGCACCGACTTGCAGCAGATGGTCAATGAAACACTCGAAATCGTGTTACAGGTATTCTCCTGTGAGCGGGCCTGTCTGATGTTTCCATGCGATCCGAATGCTGTTTCATGGCAGACCTCGATGCAGCGCACCCGTGTGGAATATCCCGATGTCGTGGCGCCTGGCATCGAGGTGATGATGACGTCGGAGGTTTCGAACATTTTCAGGATCCTGCTGAATGCGGAGGGCCCCGTGCAGTTTGGTCCGAATGCGCAACATCCCCTTCCGCAGCAAGTCGCTACACGCTTTGATTTGAAAGCGATGATGGCGATGGCACTGTACCCCAGGGTCGGGAAACCCTGGCACTTTGGTATCCATCAGTGTGAATCGGAACATCTCTGGAGCAATGACGAGGTGCGTCTGTTCAATGAAATCGGCTTACGCCTTACCGATGGTTTGACGAGTATGCTGACGCTTGACGAACTGCGGGAAAGCCAGCGCAAACTGACTGAATCGGAAAACCAGTATCACACCCTGGTGGATAATCTTCCAGACTGTATCGCGCGATTCGATCGCCAAGGAAATGTCGTATTCGTCAACAAGGCAAGCATGGAAGCCTTCGGTCTGAGTGAGACTGATACGCTCGGTAAATCGCTGGAAAATAATGGACCCGGCACCCAGCAAGAGAACGCCATGCTGAATGATCTGGTGCGCAAGGTGTTCGAGGAAGGTGTGGTTAACCAGGTGGAGGCGACCTGGCAGACCCGCCAGGGATTGCGCTACTTTGATGTCATGCATCTGCCTGAACGTGATTCCCAGGGGCGGGTGGTCAGTGTGCTGGGTGTTGGGCATGATGTTACCGATCGAAAGCAACAGCAGAAACAGTTGCTCTATCAGGCCCATTACGATCAGTTGACAGGACTGCCGAATCGTTTTCTAGCGCTCGACCGACTGGAGCAGAATATCAAGCAGGCTGAGCGGGGCAGTGCGCAGACCGGATTGATCTTTCTGGACCTGGACGATTTTAAGAAAATCAACGATGGATTGGGTCATGAGGTGGGCGATGAGGTTCTTAAACTTGCGGCCGAGCGACTCAGGAAGGCGGTGCGGGACTCAGATACCGTGGCGCGCCTGGGTGGGGATGAGTTCGTTGTCCTGGTTCAGGATGTTAGGCATGCCGGTTCGGTCCGCGCCGTGGCGGAGAAGATACTCCAGGCTTTCCAGAATGTATTCAAGGTCATGGATCGTAGGATCATGATCACCACCAGTCTGGGTATTGCGCTCTATCCGGTGGATGGTGACGATGCATTCACCCTGCTGCGTAATGCGGATACTGCCATGTACTATTCAAAGGTTATGGGTAGAAACGCATACCATTTTTTTACCGAGGCGATGAATCAGAATGTCGCGCGAAGACTGCTGATGGAAGAGCAACTTCGAGTCGCCCTGGAAAAAGACGAAATGCATCTGGTGTATCAACCCATCGTTTCGCTCGCGGATGGACGGATTGTCGCTGTGGAGGCCCTATTGCGCTGGCACAACGAACTGCTAGGCCAACTGCCAACCCAGGAGGTGATCGATCTTGCCGAACAGACCGGTTTGATCGTGCCGATTGGGTCCTGGGTCATCCGGACGGCATTGCACGACTTGCGTGGCTGGAATTTTGATTCTGAGGATAGGTTTCGCTTGTCATTGAACGTATCACCCAGCCAGTTTCGTCACGCCCGTTTCCTCAAGCTGCTGGAGTCAGCCCTGGAAGAAGAAGGAGTGCACGGGGACCAGATGCAGCTGGAGATTACAGAAGGACTGCTGCTGGGAGGGGAGGTGGGTGCCGGAGAGGTGATTGACCGCTTGCATCAATTGGGTGTGAAACTTGCCATGGATGATTTCGGCACCGGCTACTCGTCCCTGAACTATCTGCGAAAGTACCGCTTCGATGCCATCAAGATCGAGCGGGGATTTGTTCGGGATGTCGTGAATGATGAGAATGATCGGGTACTGGTCACCGCTATTCTGCGCATGGCCCGTGGCCTGGGTGTGGAGGTCGTTGCGGAAGGGATTGAAACACAGGAACAACTGCAATTTCTTCAAATGGAATCGTGTGATCTGGCGCAGGGTTTTTTTCTATGTGAGCCGCAGGATGCGCAAAGCGTTGGGCACTTACTGCGTCGTGACAAGATGAGGATCTCTTCGATACCTGATACAGGCTCATACAGAACTTGATACGCGACTCGCTGCTTTGACGGTGTTTTTGATATTTACCAGATGTGTTTTGAAAGGCTTTCTCTTTGATGTCTTCAGTCGAGAGGGGAGTATCGCAATCGGGAATATTGGGATTCTACTGATTCAAGATCTGTTTGAGAGAGTCGATAGGTATTGCCGTGATAACGGATTGTGTCTCTACGGTGCGTGTGACTCCTGTCTGGATGCATGTCCTACGGCAGTAGTCAGGTAAGTCAGATCGGCAAGTCCATGGATGCGTTTATTAGGATAATGGGATTGATACTGTTTGAGTCTCTTGTGTTGATAAGAATGTTTCTATTGTGCAAATGAAAGCAACTGATTGATTTTCTGACTGTATTGCAGGGCCCGTAAAATCCCGTCACAAGCGTCAGGATCTGTATGCGTATTTAAACAGTGCACAGATAGGTGTATCTTTAGCCGTACAGGGTCAAGCTTTCGCGCCGGATGGCAGAATGTCCGCTTGAAATCACAGCCCTGAGATTAGTATATGTTGAGGAACGCCCCGAATGAATTGGGGGTGCGCGAGTGCGACAGACTCTCGTGTAAAGGATGGAAAGTATGATCCGATGGAAATCCATAGAGGATGTCGTAAATTGTCCAAGTTTTGAACTGGCATGGGAGTCGCGGTACGCGAAAATGCCGAATCTTTATGCGATGTACCATTCGCCTGAATGGTTATCCTGTTTCAAGGGTGTATCGACGCAAAAAGTCAGTGTGGCTGTTTGTCACACGCCCTCTCAAATGGTCTCCAGGCCCACTTATGCGGTACTTCGAAAGCGCGAAGTGGATTTGGTGTTTGGTCTTTCGCCTGCGATAAAATTCGCACTTCCCATAAAAGCATTGGAATTGCTGGGAAGTGATGTGCTGGGCGAGGGCGATGTTGAGCATTTGCATGAAATCATTGAAGGTTGCTGGAAAAGGTATCCATCAGTCGATGCCATCTATTTGAAATCCGTGCAACAAGATTCCAGTCTGTGGCGTTTCTTTGAAGCCAATCATTGGCAAATCGGTGGCGCAAGCATCTACATGCCCGATGCTCTGAGGTCGTTTCATTATATTGAACTGCCATCAACCTATGAGGAATATCTCAAGGGATTCCGGGCAAAACAGCGTTACACATTGAAAAAGAAAGTAAGGAGACTTTACCAGTCATTCGTCGGGCAAGTGGAAATTCAAGAAGTCAACAATCCATGCGAGATCGAAGCGTTGGTCGAAAAGGCCTCACAGGTTATCGATAATTCCTGGAAAGCCAAACACCTGAAAGCGCCACTGCCAAACAGTATTCGGGATATCGGGACGTTGCATGACATTGCCGGGATGGGAATGTTGAAGTCACATCTGATGTTGATCAATGGAGAACCCAGTGCGTTCATCGTCGGATACCTGTACAAAGGTATCTATCACTACGCCGACCTGGCCTACGATCTCAAGTATCGTGACTATTCTCCCGGTACGGTGCTGCTGCATAAGGTCATTGAGAATATGTTTGATTCCCAACAGACCGTTTATGTTAATTTCGGTATTACCGATGCTCAGTACAAACAGGTATTCGGGAATCGGCATGTACAGGATGCCGGTATGCTGCTCATAAGGCGGAGGTTTTCGAATATTCTCAAGGTCGGCATTCACCGGCTTTTCAGGGGATCCAAGGTACATGTCAAACAACTTCGGGACCATCTGATGAAACGCCAACACCCGACCCAGAGTGCTATGTGATTCGCGAGTTTCTCGTGATCTGGAATCAATCTTGGTCAGGTCGCTGCGCAAACAGCTCTTTCCGCATCAGCTGCGCCGCCTGTTGCATGTTCTGCAAGGCGGGTATCACCTCCTGCCATTGACGGGTCTTGAGCCCACAGTCGGGATTGATCCACAGTCGTTCGGCGGGAATCCGTCTTGCCGCTGCGCGGATTCTTTCGCACATCTGATTTATGTCTGGAATGTTGGTGCTGTGAATGTCGTACACCCCGGGTCCTATTTCAGAGGGGTAATCAAAACTGTCGAAGACATCCAGCAGGCTGTCCGCTGATCGCGCATTTTCCAGGGTGATCACATCCGCATCCATTGCGCTGATGGTCTCAATGATGTCATTGAAACGGGAGTAGCACATATGGGTATGGATCTGGGTCTGCTCGGCCACCCCATTAGCGGTGAGACGGAAGGCCTTTAATGCCCATTCGAGGTACTCCTGCCAGTTTGCGCGTCGCAGAGGCAGACCTTCCCGAAGTGCTGCCTCATCGATCTGGATGATCCGGGCGCCCGCGGCTTCCAGGTCCAGCACCTCGTCGCGCAGCGCCAGTGCCAGTTGCATGGCTGTGCTGGCCAGTGGTTGATCGTCCCTCACAAAGGACCAGTTCAGTAGCGTCACAGGCCCGCTAAGCATCCCTTTTACCGGTCGCTCGGTCAGCGATTGGGCGTATCGGGTCCACTCAACGGTGATCCTGGTCGGGCGCTCGACGTCTCCAAACAGGATCGGCGGTTTTACGCAACGTGAACCGTAGGACTGAACCCAGGCGTGTCGGGTCACCGCATAGCCCTGAAGATGTTCCGCAAAGTACTCCACCATGTCGTTACGCTCAGGTTCTCCGTGTACCAGGACATCCAGACCGATCGCCTCCTGTTGCCGAATCGTATCGGCAATTTCCTGGCGCAGTCTTTCACGGTATTCTCCGGGAGTTAGGCTACCCTCACGCAGCCCTCGTCTGAGACGGCGAATATCACCGGTCTGGGGAAAGGATCCGATAGTCGTGGTGGGTAGCGGGGGAAGGTGCAGTGTCTGTTGCTGCTGGAGCCTGCGCACCGCATAGGATGCGGAACGCTGTCCCATGTCCGGAGTGATCCTCTCCAGTCGCTGCTGCACGCGGGCATTGTGAATGCGGGTCGATTCGCGTCGGGAACGAATCGCCCGGGCATTCTCGTTGAGTGCTTCGGCTACTGCCGGACGCCCCTGGTTGAGGGCCTTGGCGAGGATTTGCAATTCTCCCAGTTTCTGCACCGCGAAGCTGAGCCAGTTACTGAGCTCGGGGTCAAGAGCGGTCTCCCTGCGCAAATCGACTGGAAGGTGCAGCAACGAGCATGAAGGCGCGATCCATATTCGCTCAGCCAAACGTTCGTGCACCGGTTCCAGCCAGTCCAGTAGAGCGTTGAGGTCGCTTTTCCAGACATTCCGTCCATCCAGAACGCCCAGGGAGAGGATCTTGTGCGCGGGCAGCCAATCGATCAGGCTGGCCAACTCGTCACGCCCCCGGCTCAGGTCTACGTGCAGGCCGGCTACAGGGAGTTCACAGGCGAAACGAAGATTGTCACCGAGGGGGGCGAAATAGGTGGTCAACAGCAGTTTCAGCGGATGTCGCTGGAAGCGGTGATAGGACATGTGCAACGCATGACGCCACTCCTGAGTCAGGTCAGTAACCAGAATGGGTTCGTCGATCTGCAGCCACTCGATGCCGGCTTCAATCAGGGATGCAAACAGTGAATCGTAGGCGTTGAGCAGCCTGTCCAGCAATACCAGAGGGTTGCATCCGTCCACGCTTTTACCCAATTTCAGGAAGCTCACAGGACCCAGGATGACAGGCTTGATTCCGCTGCCGTCCGTTTCGCCGATCTGCTCGAGCAAGGGGGCTGGATCGCATCGAAAGCTACTCTCACGGGTCCATTCGGGGACCAGGTAGTGGTAGTTGGTATCGAACCATTTGGTCATCTCGGCGGGAGCTTCGGTGGCGCCGTCCCGGGAGCCGCGCCCCCGGGCAATCAGGAAATAGCGATCCAGGTCCGAGATGTCCTTCGGGGATTCAAACCTGGCCGGGTAGTGACCGAACATTCTAGAGGTGTCCAGAACATGGTCATAAAGAGAAAAATCACCGACCGGTACCCAGTCCAGCCCCGCTTGCAGTTGCAGATTATGAGCGCGGATCAGTCGCGCGGTTTCCTGCAGCTGCCCGGCTTCGATCTGATTCTGCCAGTATGCCTCCAATGCGGTTTTAAGTTGCCGCCGGTCGCCGATTCGGGGGAATCCGAGGTTGTGTGTCGTTACCATGTTTCTGCCTGTTGGTCATGGGTTGGGAAGGCAGGAATTCTAGGTATGCAAACAATGAATAAAAAATGATAATAATAACAATAAACATGAGGAATACTCATAGATGATTGAATTGAACCATCTCCGAATCCTCGCCGCCCTGCAGAAGCACGGCACCTTGACCGCCGCGGCAGACGACCTGTGTCTGACCCAGTCGGCCCTATCTCATCAGATTCGCCACCTGGAGGATCGGTTGGGGATAGCGGTATGGCGCAAACAGGGCCGACGTCTGCGCCTGACACGCGCCGGGCATCTGTTGTGGCAGACCGCGGAAAAAATCCTTCCGGTGCTCTACCAGACGGAGCAGACTCTGAAGGCCTATGCCGATGGAAAACGTGGGGTATTGCGTATCGGGGTGGAATGCTACCCTTGCTATGAATGGCTGACCGGTGTGGTCGCTGAATATCTGCGCGCGGTCATCGACGTGGAAGTGGATATCTTTCAACGGTTTCGTTTCAGCGGTATTCAGGGGTTGCAGAATTTTGCTATCGATCTTCTGATAACCCCTGACCCATACGAACAATCCGGCCTGGTTTTCGAACCCCTGCTCAGCTACGAATTGGAGCTGCTGGTTGCTGATACTCACCCCTTGGCGGAAGAATCCTGGGTGACACCTCATCAGCTGGCCGGTGAAACTTTGATCACCTTCCCGGTGGAAGCGGAGCGATTGGACATCCTGAGCGAATTCCTGGGGCCGGCGGGGGTCTCCCCGGCTGTACACAGGCAGATCGAATCCGTGGAAATCATGTTGCAGCTGACCGCCCTGCAACGTGGGATCGCCGCGCTACCTGGCTGGTTGGCGCGACGCGCCTGTGAAAACCTGGGGTTGAAATCCCTGCGCCTGGGTCGCCAGGGGATGCCGCGCAAACTCTATGCGGGTTTCCGGCAGGAGGACCTGTCGTGCGAACATCTGCGTGTCTTCTTGGAGATGGCTCGCAATCGGCCTTAGCGGTTGGCAAGTGTGGTTGATCGGGGGAGCAGTAATGGCTATCAGTGTATTCGATCTGTTCAAAATTGGCATCGGTCCATCGAGTTCCCACACGGTCGGTCCCATGTTGGCGGCCAAACGCTTCATCCAACAGCTGTCTGAGGCGAGCCGACTGGCATCCGTGGGCCGCATCAAGGTGGAGTTGTTCGGCTCACTGGGTGCGACAGGCAAGGGGCACGGCACCGACAAGGCCGTTATCCTGGGCTTGCAGGGTGAAGAACCGGACCAGGTCGAGGTCGAGGCGATTCCCTTGCGAATCGACGAGGTCCGGGTGCAACGCCGGCTGAGGCTGCATGGAGGACAGGTCCTGGCGTTCGATGCGGATTCCGATCTGGTGTTCCACCGACGTCGCCAGTTGGGTGTGCATCCCAACGGAATGCTGTTCCACGCCTGGGATGATGAGGCGAACCTTCTGATGCAGCGGCGATTTTATTCCGTGGGCGGGGGGTTCGTGGTGCAGGCTGACGAGCAGGGCCAGCCACAGATCGTCGAGGACAGCAGCTGTCTCAAGTACCCTTTCAAAAGCGGTCAGACGATGCTTGAACTGTGCGAGTCTGAAGGGCTCTCCGTGAGCCAGCTGATGCTGGAAAATGAGAAGTCCTGGCGCAGTGAGACCGAGATCTACCAGGGATTGCTCGATATTTGGAGGGTGATGCAGGCCTGTGTGGAGCACGGCTGCGTCACCGAAGGCCTGTTGCCGGGCGGATTGAAGGTCAAGCGCCGGGCGCCGCGGCTGTTTCGTCAATTGAGCCACGACGGAGAACTCAACTCCGTGCCCCTGGGCACTATGGACTGGGTCAATCTGTTCGCCCTGGCGGTCAACGAGGAGAACGCCGCGGGCGGACGGGTCGTCACAGCTCCGACCAATGGGGCGGCGGGCATCATTCCCTCGGTGCTGCATTACTATTGGCGCTTCTCCCCGGGGGCCAGCGAGGACGGAGTGGTGCGCTTCCTGCTCTGTGCCGCCGCGATCGGTATCCTGTACAAGGAAAATGCCTCGATTTCGGGTGCTGAAGTGGGTTGCCAGGGTGAGGTGGGAGCGGCCTGTTCAATGGCGGCAGGGGCTCTGGTCGAGGTACTGGGCGGCACCCCGCGCCAGGTGGAAAATGCGGCTGAGATCGGCATGGAGCACAATCTGGGGCTGACCTGCGACCCGGTGGGCGGTCTGGTACAGGTGCCCTGCATCGAACGCAATGCGATGGGCGCGGTGAAGGCGATCAATGCCGCGCGTATGGCTCTTCGGGGTGACGGATCGCATTTCGTCTCCCTGGACAAGGTCATCAAGACCATGCGTGAGACCGGCGCGGATATGCAGACCAAATACAAGGAAACCTCCCGTGGGGGATTGGCCGTCAATCTGGTCGAATGTTGAGGGACAGGCCGTCCCGGTTTGGAAAACCCCATGAATTGTGGATAATCAGGCACTGGTGTGGAGGGACCCGGCACGCAGACTGGCTGGATCCCGGGGAAGGGAAACAGCATGAGTGTGGCCAGTGACAGCGATCTGTTCTTGAGTTGGGGCGAGGCGTCCCGATATGTGGGCGAGGAGAAACTGCTCAAAGAGATCTCGTCGCTGTTCTTCAATTTTTCCGGGTTTGCCTCGGTCGAGGTCTCCGAACGCTCTTATGAGCGGGTCTATGTGGATGGCTATTTCCGCCTCTATCCCTCCGATATTACCGACCTCAAAAAGGGCATGACGATCAGCTACAGCAGTGCCCTGATTGACCAAAACATCAGCATCAACGGGGTCTGCCGCGAGGACTTCTTCCAGAAATTCCTGGTTTTCGATGATGAACTGCAGATCGGCAAGACGCTCAAGGACGGCGAAAACAGCTTCAAGTATCCCACCGACATCCATTTCAATCAGCAGGACCTGGACGATTTCTGCGAATCAATCGGACGCCGCCCCGGCGAGCCACTGGTTCAAGCCGACGCCATGGAATCGTTGCCGCAGGCCTCGTCAGAGGATGAGGCGCAAAAACTCAAGCTGATCGGTGTGCTGGCCTGCATGTTGGCGATGAACAATGATCTGGAGGGTTCGCTTCAGGACGGGCAACATATTTCCGAGATCATCATCGACGACCTGTTCACCATGATGAGTGGTCTCGGCATCGATATGGACGGTCGTCAGAAATTCCACTACGAACGTCTCATCTCCTGCGGTGTGAAATCGGTCCTGGAAGAATGAGCCCCTCAGGGGCGTGAGGATCGGCGTCAGCGCTTCCCGGTGGGCGTGGCGCGGAAATCAACCCGGGCCACCCCCGCAAGACCCATAATCTCAGCCCCATTACCATGTATTTCACTAGGGTTTAGGGCTTGAAAAAAACAATACCTGACTTTATTACTATGTTATTACTGGCTGACACCCGGTAAGGGTATGGATGGAGACTATGAAATGGCTGAAGAGAATTTTCTCACGTCGATGTTGCGGTGGGCCCGTGCTCGCCATGACGCTGTTATGCGCTGGGTTTGGAGCCCTTTTCTTGTTCCTGTCCGCATACCGGCTCGGCCTCGTGTTCATCGCCGTCGGCGCTCTTTCTGAGATTTTGTGCCTCTACCTGGGCCGCAAGCGCTGTCAGCGTGGTTTCAAACCGCACCGGCTGACTGGTTGAAGATGCTTCTTGTTCGTATACCCTGATGCGGCTGCCTGGATCGGTCGGAATGGCAAGCAGGTAACGAAGATCTCGATGTCGTTTCGAGTGATAGTCGCGCGACCGGCCGAGAGGCACCCATGATCCTCCGGGCGGGCCCCCGGTCCGAGGACCCGGGATAACGATTCAACCACTCGATCCTAACAGGATTTCATGGGGCAGAATGATGCAGAAACTGGGATGATTCTGAGTCAAAAACAGAGTAATTTAGTTGGTTATTACCGGAGTGTTCACATGGCATTACCCGATACACAGATGGAAGCACTGATTGATTCCGATTACGCGCAGGGCTTCGTTACCCAGATCGAATCGGATACCCTGCCGCCCGGGTTGGACGAATCGGTGATCCGGACCATTTCCGAACGTAAAGGGGAACCGGAGTGGATGCTGGAGAAACGCCTGGCGGCGTACCGTCACTGGCTCACCATGACGGAGCCGGATTGGGCCGCGGTGCAGCATCCTGCGATCGATTTCCAGGCGATTTCCTACTACTCGTCGCCAAAGAAAAAGCCCACCCTGGACAGTCTGGACCAGGTGGATCCGGAATTGCTAGCGACCTACGAGAAGCTCGGGATACCGATTGACGAACAGAAGTCTCTCTCCGGGGTCGCCGTGGATGCGGTGTTCGACAGTGTCTCGGTGGCCACCACCTTTCGCGAGAATCTGGCTGAGGCCGGGGTCATCTTCTGTTCCATGTCCGAAGCGATCCGCGAGCACCCGGAACTGGTCAAGCGGTACCTGGGTTCCGTGGTGCCGCACAAGGACAACTTCTTCGCCGCACTCAACAGCGCGGTGTTCAGCGACGGTACCTTTGTCTACATACCGAAAGGGGTGAAGTGCCCGATGGAGCTTTCCACCTATTTCCGCATCAACGAGGCGAAGACCGGTCAGTTCGAGCGTACCCTGATCATTGCGGACGAGGCCAGCCAGGTCAGTTACCTGGAGGGTTGCACGGCGCCCATGCGGGACGAGAACCAACTGCATGCTGCGGTGGTCGAGCTGGTGGCTCTGGAAGATGCCCGTATCAAATACTCCACGGTGCAGAACTGGTACCCCGGGGACCGGGAGGGCCGGGGCGGTATTTACAACTTCGTCACCAAACGGGGCGACTGTCGCGGCGACCGTTCTCATATTTCGTGGACCCAGGTGGAGACCGGCTCTGCGGTGACCTGGAAATACCCCAGTTGCATCCTGCGCGGCAAGGACACAGTGGGTGAGTTTTACTCGGTGGCGGTGACCAAGGGTCGCCAGCAGGCGGATACCGGTACCAAGATGATCCATATCGGTGAAAACAGCCGCAGCACCATCGTTTCCAAGGGAATCTCCGCCATGCAAGGCAGCAACGCCTATCGTGGACTGGTGCGGGTCGCGGCCAAGGCGGAAAACGCGCGCAACCACACCCAGTGTGATTCCTTGTTGATCGGCGATCGCTGTTCGGCTCACACCTTCCCCTACATCGAGGTCAAGAACCCCACCGCCCAGGTGGAACACGAGGCCACCACCTCCAAGGTGAGTGAGGATCAGCTGTTCTACTGCCGTCAGCGCGGCCTGTCGGAAGAGGATGCGGTGTCGATGATCATCAACGGATTCTGCAAGGAGGTGTTCAATGAACTGCCCATGGAATTCGCGGTGGAAGCGCAGAAACTGCTGGCCGTCAGCCTGGAAGGAGCGGTCGGCTGACGCCGACAATTATGAATTATGAATTATGAATTTTGAGTTTTGAATTGGATGAGTGTGCGTAGCACACGCCTTTTAGAAAACGTGAGCGCAGCGAACACCGCAATTCAAAATTAAAAATTCACAATTCAAAATTACTATTGAATGAGGTTTGGAGATGTTATCGATCAAGAATCTGACCGCCAACGTGGACGGTAAAGAGATCCTCAAGGGGATCGACCTTGAAGTGAAAGCGGGTGAGGTGCATGCCATCATGGGACCCAACGGTTCCGGTAAGAGCACCCTGGCGCATATTCTTTCGGGACGTGATGGTTACCAGGTCACCGGAGGCGAGGTTCGCTTCAGGGGGCAGGACCTGCTTTCCCTCGAGATCGAGGAGCGGGCCCAGCAGGGGGTTTTCCTGGCCATGCAGTACCCGGTGGAACTGCCCGGTGTGAACAACATGACCTTCCTGCGTGAATCGATGAACGCGATTCGTCGCGCCCGGGGCGAGGATGAGATTGATACGGTATCGTTCATGAAGCGGGTGCGGGAGAAGGCCAAAGCGGTGAAGCTGGATGAGAAGCTGCTCAAGCGATCGGTCAACGCCGGGTTTTCCGGTGGTGAGAAGAAACGCAACGAGATCCTGCAGCTGGCCATGCTGGAGCCCTATCTTGCGATCCTCGATGAAACCGACTCCGGACTCGATATCGACGCCCTGCGCACGGTGGCCGACGGGGTCAACATGATGCGCTCCCCGGAACGCTCGATGATCGTGGTAACCCATTACCAGCGTCTGCTCGACTACATCGAACCGGATCATGTGCACGTGCTGGCCGGTGGGCGGATCATCCGCTCCGGTGGCAAGGAACTGGCCCTGGAACTGGAGGCCAGGGGATACGGCTGGTTGCTGGAGGAGGCGGCGGCATGAACCCGCAGATCGACCAACAGCTCGAAGCCACCGCAAGGTATATAGACGGCCTGCCGCGGGAGACCGGAGACTGGCTGCTGGGTCAGCGCCAGGCTGCCGCGCAGCGGTTTTCCGATATCGGTTATCCTCAGTCCCGCCAGGAGGCCTGGAAATACACCGGCATCGACGGTCTGCTGTCCCATGACTTCGAGACCGTGGAGACGGACCGGGAGTTTCCGCGTCACGCGGTCATAAGGCAGTACCTGAAAGAACCCGTGGCCGGCCGCCTGGTGTTCGTCGACGGGGAATACCAGGCTGACCTGTCTGAGGTACAGGCCCCTGGGCTGCATCTGGGGAGTCTGCGTGCGGCCATGGCCAGTGGCGATCATCAGGCCCTGTCCCGGGTGGGTATCCTGTCCGGTGTCGGCGAGCATGGCTTCGCCGCCCTCAACCTGGCCACCCTGCATGACGGGGCGGTGATCCGGGTGGAGGAAGGCGTGCAGATCGAGTCTCCTCTGGAACTGCTGCACGTGACCACCCGGGCCAGTGAGGGTTGCGCCCTGCGCAGCCGTCACCTGGTGATTCTGGGGGCGGATTCCTCGGCCAGCCTGATCGAACGCTACATCAGCCTGGATGATTCAGTGAGCTGTTTCAACAACCTGGTGTGCGAAGTTTCCCTGGCGCGGGGGGCGCGCTTGAACCATCAGCGGGTGCAGCTGGAGGGCTGTCAGACCTACCACCTCAGCGAGGTGCATCTGGGCCTCGAAGCGGACGCGCATTACCAGGGCGTGCAGGCCTCCCTCGGCGGCGCCTGGTCACGCACCCTGATCCATAACCAGTTCAATGCCAGTGGTGCGAACTGCGAACTCGACGGGCTCTACATGGCGGGCGATGGGCAATTGACCGATATCCACCTGGATGTGGACCACGCGGTGCCGCACTGCGACAGCCGGGAAAATTTCAAAGGCATTCTCAGCGGTGCCGGCAAGGCGGTGTTCGACGGCCTGATCCAGGTGCGCGAGCAGGCTCAGAAGAGCAATGCGCATCTGCACAATGCCAACCTGATGCTGTCGCGACGGGCGGAGATCGATACCAAACCGCAACTGGTGATCCTTGCCGATGACGTGCAGTGCAGCCACGGCACCACAGTGGGACAGCTCGATTCCCAGGCTCTGTTCTACCTGCGGTCCCGGGGGCTGGACCCGGTACGGGCCCGGCATCTGATGTGTCTGGGATTCGCTGGTGAAATCATCGACCGGTTCAGCAGCGAATCGTTGCGCGAGACAATCAATGAGGTCATTCGTCGCAAGATCGAGGCAACGGTTTGAGGTAATTTTGAATGTTGAATTGGTTTGAGTGTGCAAAGCACACGTCCTTTTATGTAGCGTGAGCGCAGCGAACACCGAATGAGTGATGAACAGCAACCATCATTGAAGGAGCGTCTGATCGAGGCGCTGCGCACGGTCTACGATCCGGAGATCCCGGTGAACATCTATGACCTGGGATTGATCTACCGGCTGGATGTGGACGATCAGGGCGTGGTGCTGGTGGAGATGACCCTCACCGCTCCCGCCTGCCCGGTGGCCGGAATCCTGCCCAAACAGGTGGGGGATGTGGTCGACCAGGTGCCTGGTGTTACCGACGCCACCGTACGTCTGGTCTGGGATCCGCCCTGGTCCCAGGAGCGGATGAGCGATGAGGCTTTATTGGAATTGGGCATGTTGTAACTGAAGAGTGATGAGTTTTCAGTGTTGAGTTGTAGCCTTATCTAGCGGATTGCAACTCAAAACTCACAACTAAAAACTCAAAACTCCTCGAAGAGGTAATTATGGCGATTCAATTAACAGAAAGTGCCGCACGTCATGTGCAGAAGATGTTGGCCGACAGACCCGACAGCCTGGGTCTGCGCCTGGGTACCAGGAAGAGCGGCTGCACCGGTTTTGCCTATGTGGTCGATTATGCCGATGCGGTTGCCGAGGAAGACCGGGTATTCGAGTCCCAGGGCGTCAAGGTGGTGGTGGATCCCCAGAGTCTGCCGATGCTTGACGGGATGACCATCGACTTCGTCAAAACCAACATCCTCAATGAAGGTTTCGACTTCATCAATCCCAATATCAAGGAGATGTGCGGCTGTGGCGAATCCTTCAGCGTCTGAACGACAGGTCACGGAGCGGTATCAACATCAGGCGCAACAGGTGACAGCCATGAGCGAGATCGATGAGATCGTGGAAACCTTCGAGTTTCTCGACGACTGGGATTCCCGATACCAGTACCTGATCGAACTTGGTGAGCAGTTGCCTGCCATGCCGGATGCACTGAAGACCGAGGAGAACTGGGTCAAACCCTGTATGAGCACGGTACATGTGGCAGCCCTGGCGGACCCGGATCGGCAGGGACATATCCGTTACACGGGTGACTGTGACACCGCAGTGATCAAGGGCGTGCTGGCACTGCTGATCGATCTGTTATCTCACCGTACCCTGAATGAGATCGAGCAGATGGATGTGGACAGTCTTTTCACCAGACTGCAGCTCGAGGAGCATCTGAGTCCCAATCGTCATGTGGGCATCTATGCCATCGTCGACAAGATGCGTGAGCGGGCTGCGGCACTGAATGATCGCTGAGCCAAGGGTCAGCTGTAAGCGGCAATCAACAGCTCATTGAGTTCGTCTCGAAGCTCCAGGTAGTCGGTTTCGCTGAGACCCAGGTGAAGGTTGACCGCATGACCCACGCGACCCCATTCCGGATCCTCCAGTTGGCCCCAGAAGATTTTGTCCGCATGTTCCGCCAGCTTGAGCAGGCTGAGCACTGAGGCGGCCTGACTCGCCTCCCCAGTCAGCAGCAGGGCCGGATCATGATGGTCGCGGATGATGTCCGACAGGGCGTGGTCGATACCCCAGGAGCGGGCCAGATAATATCCGAGGATGGCGTGGTCGGTGTCGTATCGCTGCTGTTCGAAATGGATGATGGGCTGCTCAGGGTTGTTGTAATACTGGTCCATGAAATCGTTGTATTGCGGATCCTTCTGCAGCAGCAGGCTGTGTCCCGCATTGTGGAACAGTCCCAGCATATAGGCTTCGTCTGCGGGCAGGGTACAGAATCTCCGGGCCAGGTAGGCCATGCTCATGGCGACATTCAAGGGTGAATCCCAGAAATGGGTGGGATTAGGTCCCGAGCGCTCCATCTGCTGGCGCAGGGCGAGTCCCGCCACGATATGCGAGGTGTTGTTCATGCCCAGCAGACTTACTGCATGATGAATCGATTGCACCTTGGTGAGCAGGCCAAAGAACGGCGAGTTAACGGTGCGTAACACCAGTGCCGAGATCGCAATATCCTGGGTGATCACCTCGGCGATCCGGGCGATCTCACACTCCGGGTCGTTGAGCACGGCTTGCAGATCAATGAGAATCTGGGGTGCGGGTGGAATGGCGATGCCATTGATGAGTTGCTGCTGTTGCTTGTTGTCGATTTGCATCGGTCACCTGCGCAGTCTGCTTCCGGGGCTCGATCATGCACCTGCCATGGTGCTCATTTGAGACGCTTCCACATTCTGTGAAATCGGCGGATCAGGGGGATTCTTGATACCCGGGCTGTATCTTGGCGTCGCGTGATGATGCCTTTATCAAGTGAGAGAGCTGTCCATGAGTGAAAAACGATTGCCTCCGTTTCATCTGGCCATTGGGGTTTCCGATCTGGCCCGTGCGCGGGTCTTCTACGGGGAGCTGTTGGGATGCCGGGAGGGTCGCAGCGACACGCGCTGGGTCGATTTCGACTTCTTCGGGCATCAGTTGGTGTGCCACCAGGTGCCCACCGATCCGGCGGGTCCGGTCAGCGGTCACAATCCGGTGGATGGGGATCAGGTGCCGATACCCCATTTCGGGGCAGTTCTGAGTTTCGCCGAATGGGATCTGCTGGTCGAGCGGTTACGCCAGGCGAATACCCGGTTTATCATCGAGCCGCGGGTAAGGTTTGCCGGTAAGCCCGGTGAGCAGCGCACCCTGTTTCTCCTCGATCCCAGTGGCAATGCACTGGAATTCAAGGCTTTTCAGGATGTCGAGTCCCAGCTGTTTGCGCGGGATCCGCCAGTCTGAGGTGTGTTCCGGTACTGAATCCAGATACCGGCGCAGGTGCTGCGGCCGATCAGGCCGCCGGGGCGTCGACACACATCATGTTGGGATTTGCCTCCCCCGCTCTTGCCAGGCTCTCCAGTCGGCTCAATACATCCAGGCTGGCCTGCTCCATGCGGGCGATCGCATCGATGGCGGACTGCCGGTCGCCGTTCTGGCAATGACTTAGCGCCAGGGCGCCGTTGTCGTGTACCACCTTGTGGGGGGCCTCGATTTCCCGGTAGCCCGGCAGACGTGAGAAGCAGGCATGCCCTTCGCCCTGATAGTACCACTGACCCAGGCGGCAGTTGGTGTGCTTCGCCAGTGAGTCAGGCGTCAGATCAGACTGGCCGATATAGGCCTTGTAGATGCCGAACTTGAAGATCAGGTGATCGAGTTTCGCGAGTTCGATGAAGGTCCGCAGGGAAGTGGAGGCAATGGTCTTCTCCATGGTCTTGGAGATCTCGAACTGCTGATTGATCTTCTCGATCGACTGGTTCACCTGCTTGTCGAAATTCTCCGTGACCTGCAACACGGACGACATGGTCTGCACCGATTGACGGGTTTCCTGGGTGATGGTGTCCACCAGGCTGGCGATCTCGGAGGTGGCCTCCCGGGTCCTGCCGGCCAGGTTGCGCACTTCATCGGCCACCACCGCAAAACCGCGTCCCATCTCGCCGGCCCGCGCCGCCTCGATGGCCGCGTTCAGCGCCAGCAGATTGGTCTGCTCGGAGATACCCTGAATGATGTTGACGAAGTTGCTGATATTATCGGCGATGGCGCTGAGCTTGACCACGCTGTCCGAGCTCTCCTTGGAGATCTGAGTCACCTGGGTGATCTCCCGGCTCATCACCTCCACCCCGGCAATGGCCTCGGAAGAGATCTCTGAGCTGCGCACTGCGTTCTCTTTTTCACCTTTCAGGCTGGCCGCGGTATGCGCCAGGGAATGCTGAAGCTCACTGAATGAGTCGGACAGGGTCGTGAAGTTGGCCAGCAGACGGTTCTGTTGTTCACGCTCGGCCTTGAGTGACTCCACCTCCTGGCGGAGTTGTGCATTGGTCACTTCGAGCGCCGCGTTACTCTCTTCAAGTGACTGATATTTAGTCTTAAATTGTGACAGCTCCTCTATGTGTTGCTGTTGACTCTTTTTCTGCCTGGCAAATCCTAACATATGCATTACATCTCCAATGAAAAACGGTTCTTATTCTTTGTTGCGGTTTTATTACAGGCTTATCGGCGCTTTGGGGAAAATCTGTATATCCTTATATTCTCAGGGGTGCCTGGTTGGGATGTATAAGCCCATGGTTCGTGGAGGCGGGATGATTGCCAGCAACGGCCATGACGAAGTGCCGGGCAAGCCTGCGTTGCTCAGGGCGATCCGGCGGGGTGTCTGTTATTTGCGCCCAGCGGGGTTATGCTTGATTCATGTGGCGGGGGCGGATTGCCCGGGTAGCTGCGGTCCGATGGTCGACCTGCCACCAACTGCCAATGAGGAGGGAAAACCATGAAGAAAGTAATGCTGGGATCGATGACTGCGTTGCTGGTCGGCTTTTCCGGTTCCGCCCTGGCCTGGTGGGGACCCGGGTGGGGTGGACCGGGTTGGAACCGGGGTGGATGGGATGATGACTGGCTAGGCGATATGTGGGGCGATGTCTACTTCGATATCAATTTTCGCACCAATGCACGCGGCTTGGGATATGGCCGGGGCTGGAATCGCTTTTATGACTATTACGGTCCCTGGGGATATGGCCCCTACGGATACGGGGCGCCATACGCCCATCCCTATGCACCGCTGCCGGCCAACCCGGTGGTGCCGTCAAAATAAGCGATCAGAGCGGATATTCTCACGACCCGGGAATGACGCAGGCGTCCATTACCGGACGCTTGCGTCATTCCCAGGGTGCAGATCACCATGCAACCTGCATGACACAGAGCGACCTTGAAATGTTTGTCAGGCGCTGACCGGTTTTTATCCGGTCTGGACAATCGCATTCACCGCACCCGGGTCCGGTCCCGCTTCGAGACGCTCGTCCTGGGGTTGGATAATGTGCTCTTGCGGTTCATCCGTTGATGTAGCTGACCAACTGCTCGATCATGAATTGCTGATTTTCGATGATCGCCTTGACCAGATCGCCAATCGAGATGATCCCGACCAGGCTGCCGTCCTGCATCACCGGAAGATGGCGGACCCGCTTTTCCGTCATGATCGCCATACACTCCTCGACACTCTGGTCAGGATGGGCGACCAGGACCTGTGAAGACATCACCTCCGCGACCGGGGTCAATTTGGAGGCGCGGCCTTTGAGAATAATATTGCGTGCGTAGTCGCGTTCCGAGAAAAGCCCCACCGGGCGCGCATCCTGGAGCACCACCAGGGCGCCGATACCTTTCTCGGCCATGATCGCGAGGGCATCATAGACGCTGGTATCCGCGGTGATGGTTTCGACATGGCTGCCTTTGTTCTGCAACAGGTGATTGATTGTTTGCATCGGGTCTCCTCATCGCTGTCTGCCGGGTGGGGCGGCCTCGGTAAATCAGGTTCAGTCTTCAGCCGCCTGTCAGGGTTTTGTTGATCATCTGCGGGATGCTGAGAAATCATCCCGACCACCCGCTTTGTTGTTATTGCACCAACGGGTTACCGCCAAGAGCTGGCGGACTGCCTGGACTTCAGGTCCTGCCCGTTTCCATTTCATAACTATAGATCAATGGGCCTGGGTGCCCGGGGTTGCCGTTACCGCACGATTTGCCGGGTTGTTACGGGCAGAACCGCTCCAGGAGTGCCTGATCATCGGCAGGATCAGTGGTGTCGTCACAGGCGTGGCTGCGGCGCACGATGGGCACGTCGAATCCCCCGTCGGTCATCGCGAGTTGCAAGCCGCCATAGGCCAGGCTGAAACAGTCGAGGCCCCGTGAGCGAATTTCCAGCTGCGGGTCATCGAGGAGAATTCGCTTCAGATACCCCTGGATGGGCAGCTTACCGCCGCAATGACGGAATACCGCCATATGGTCGGGTGATGAGGGTGAGAAATAGTGCTCCAGGTCGAGGGCGGAAGAGAACCACTTGCGTTCCTGGTGGGTGTGCGGACCCCATTCGGCGGGGTTGCTGCGGGTGACCCAGACTTTGCCGGTATAGGTGTTTCGGATGATTTCGATATCCAGCTCGAACACCACCGGACCCGCCGGGTTGATGCCGCACTGGCCATGGGTATCGACGGTTTCGGTAAAGACGTCGTTCCAGCGGGTGTAGTGCTCGCCCGTCGATGTCCTGGCAGAAGTCATCGAGGTGACTCCAAGCCGATCGATGTTGACCTGGGACATCAGACATCGGTGCCTCAGCAGGCGGCAGGCGGTGGATACGTTGTTCGCGTAGTAGATGTGGGTGACACCCTTGGCGGTCAGGGTCTCGTGGATCTTCTTGGGCAGGATATCCATCTCTTCATCGGCGTCCGAACCGGCTGTGTCCCGGGTGGTTCCGCTAAACGTTCTCAGGTCTGTGGAAGAACCCGCAAGTATACGCTGTGCTGAGGAGAGGCGGGGTGTTACGGGATCACATATTACGCAAGAGACCCGCCGTGTACGGGCCAGGCGTCAATCGGTCAGATAGAAGGTGATGGTGGTCACCACCCGTACATCCTTGTCGATCTTGGTAGTGTCGCCGTATTCCTCCCCCGCGTCGCGGATGAAGAAACTCCCCTGGGTGGCGCTGCGGATGCCGCCCACTTTGACCCCGGCGTTCTTGGCGAATTCGTTGGCCGCGATGCGCGCGTTCTTGGTGGCCTCGCTGAGCATTTCGGGTTTGATCTGATTGAGCCCGGTGAAGCGGTAGGCGGGTGTGCCGTTGTCGATGTCGATGCCTTCGGCGATGAGCTTGTTGACCTTGCCGCGCACCTCGCTGATCTGCTCGATTTTGTTCGATTCGACACTGATGCTGCCGGCCAGGATGTGGGATTCGTCCACCAGCCGCTGGTTTTCGTCCCGGTATTCAAGATATTGGTAGTTGAACACCCCGACCTGGATCTCGGAGTCCTCGAAGTTATTCGATTTGAGCAGATCGATGATTGCCTGCTGGTGCTTCTCCGCCTGTTGATAGAGCGCCGGGATCTCCTCCCGGCTCTTGCCGCTGACCCGGTGGGAGACGGTCCAGTTGACCCGGTCCGCCCTGACCCGGCGTTCGGCGAGACCTTTCACCTCGGCGGTGTTCAGGGCCACTTTGGCGTTGTACAGGGTCTGACCGATAAAGTGGCCGGCAAAGCCCAGTCCGATCGCCACGAAGAGTCCGAGGAAGAAGAGTCCGCCCTGGTTGTCCTTGTTCATCGCGTCTGCCCCTTTGGAAGTATGGAGATGAGTATCGCGCATAGCGGTCCTTCAGGGGAAGTGCCGGTGAACTGGCTGAGGTATGCATTCCCACGCGGAGCGTGGGAACGAGCGTGGAAGGTATCCTGGTTCCCACGCTCTGCGTGGGAACCCATACCGCGACATCATCCATCCCGCACTAGCTAGCCTAGCGCGTCAAGCGATGCCGCTCCCCCAGTCGGAACGGGACTGTCAGGCGACCTGATCCGCCCGCCAGTTCAGCGATTCGGCCTTGGCCCGTGCCTGGGCCGGTATGTCGCTGGCGATGAAATGGCGATGCAGGATCTGCACTCCGAGCATGTGGTTGATCAATGCGTCGAGCCGGTTCTGGGTGGCCGCGGTGAGCGTTTTGTCGTCGTGCAGGGCGAACAGCTCATGCACACCCTGAGCGGACAGTACGCCGGCATCCTGGATGCTTGCGGGGTCGAGGTACTCATCGGCCAGGGCGCGCATGGCGCCCCATTTTTGCGGGTCGGTGTGCGCCGGCGGGGCCATGAAGGCAAACTTCTCCCGCTTGTAGAGCACCTCCGGCAGCAGTCCCTTCATGGCTTCGCGCAGCACATATTTTTCCGTGCGGCCCTTGATCCGCAGCGAGGGCGGCAGGCGGGTGGCGAGTTCCGCCAGATGGTGATCGAGGAACGCGGGACGCGCCTCCATGGAGTTGGCCATGTCAACCCGATCTCCGCCCCATGTGAGGATCTGTCCCTCGAGCATGGTCTTGATCCACACGTACTGGGCTTTGTCCAGGGGGTGACGTCCCTGCAGCATTTCCGCATCGAGCTGTTCGGCAATCGCCGCGCCGGGATCGTAGTCCCGCAGTTGCGCGCCGAGTTCACCGGCCAGCAGGCCGGGCACCCGCTCAGCACTGGCCAGCCAGGGTTGCAGGCAGCTGGGGGTGAAGCCGACCCGGGAGTCCAGGGCCGGATTGCGCACCTCGTCCTCGGCCAGCATCGCGCCCTTGAACAGCTTGTTCTGCTCCGCCAGCAGTTGCTCCCACTCCTGGCGTTCCCCTGCGGAGAGATGGTCGAGACCGTGCAGGAACATGTCCCGGCGAAATGCCGGGTAGCCGCCGAACAGTTCATCGGAACCCTCGCCGGTGAGAACCACCTTGTAGTGCACGTTGCGCACGTGCCGGCTCATCAGCAGCTTGGCCACGCCCAGGGTGTTGTAGATGGTGCGTTCGGTGTGCCACAGGGTCTCTACGAAGTTGTCATAGAGGTGACTGGCATCGAGCATCATCACGTCCTGGTCGGCACCGGTGCTGGCGGCCATCTCGGCGGCGATCGGGGATTCGTCGTAGTCCTTGTTGTCGAAACCGATGGTGAAGGCCTTGACCGGGCTTTGCCGGGCAGCAGCGGCCAGTCCGAGAATCGAGCAGGAGTCGATGCCCCCCGAAAGGTAGCAGCCCACCGGGACGTCCGCCTCCAGGCGCAACTGCACCGCTTCGAGCAACTGGGCGCGTACCGCTTCGATCCACTCCTGTTCGTCGTACTCCGTCGGGCGGTCCGCTTCCTGGGGAAAATCCATGTCCCAGTACTTGCGCTGGGTGATCTGCAGTTTGCCGTCCTTGCGTCGGATATCCAGCAAGTGTCCCGGCGGCACCTGGTGGATGCCGGCAAAGGCGGTGGTTCCGGGTACGATGGTCTGCATCAACTGGTGGTAGACCCCTTGGGGATCGAAGCGTCGTGGGACTTCGGGGTGGGCGAACAGCACCTTCAACTCTGAGCCGAACACCAGGGCGTCACCGGTATCGGTCCAGTAGAGGGGTTTGATGCCGAATCGGTCGCGCACCAGGATCAGCCGGTCCTCCTCCCGGTCATAGAGACCGAAGGCGAATTCACCTCTCAGGTGCGGCAGCATGGCATCAAGACCGAACCGCGGATAGAGATGCATGATGATCTCGGAGTCGCTCTTGGTGTGGAAGCGGGCACCCTGGGCGGTGAGGTCCGCGCGCAGCCGCTGATAATCGTAAAGCTCACCGTTCTGGGTCAGCATCAGCCGCCCGTCAGCGCTTTCGAAGGGCTGGCGCCCCCGGTCTTCGTCGAGGTCGACGATGGACAGTCGGGCGTGACTGAAACCGATGCCGGGCATGCGCCGAATGCCAAAGCCGTCCGGTCCGCGATGGTATTGTATGGCGGCCATGGCCACCAGGGTTTCAGGGTCGACCGGGCGATTCCGGTCCGCGTATATAAATCCAGCAATGCCACACATAATTTGCTTCAGCTATAACTTTTGAGGATCGCAGACAACAGGGCCATGCGAATGAAGACGGCGCCACGCGCTTGTGCGAAGTACCAGTTGAACGGGGTGTTGTCGAGACTGCGGTCAAGCTCGCTGCCCCGGGCGAGCGGATGCATCACCACCGCGCCGGGCTTGAGCGGTGAATTCGCGTCCAGCCGGTAGGTCTTGCCATAGGCCTCGAAGGTGCCATCGATCCAGGCGATGGCGTTGAGGTAGACGATATCCAGGCTGGGCAGAATGGCCTGCATGTCCGAGGTGGTTTGCAGTTTCAGACCGGCCTCGCTGAGTTCCTTGTACTGCCCCTCGTCGAAGGGTTCGCGCTCCTCGCTGATGATCACCACCTCCTCGATACCGGCGGAGAATCGCGCCAGGAACAGCAGCAGGCTGCGGATGGTGCGCATGGTTTTCGGCACCCCGATGATGCCGATGCGAATCTTCTCAGCGTCGGCGACCGAATCGTTCGTCATCAGGTGGGGAAAGGCCTTGAGAATGGTGTAGACATCGGCCATCGCCTGGGTCGGGTGTTCATCGATGCCGTTGCCCGCATTGATGATCGGTATGCGCAGCGCCTCGAGCATCTCGTAGACCGCCCGATCGTCATTGTCACGTAACACCACCAGGTCACCGTAGTGATTGAGCATCTCCCCCACGTCATAGAGGGACTCCCCCTTGGCGATCCCGGTGGTGGCCGGGTCGGTGATCGACATGATGTCGCCGCCGAGGCGGTGCCAGGCGCTCTCGAACGAAAGCCGGGTGCGGGTGCTGGGTTCATAGAACGCGGAGATCAGAATCTTGCCGGTCAGGGGGCGGGTGATACGCTGTGGTTCGGTTTCGTATTTCGCTGCCAGACGGCTGAGCTGGACCAGTTGTGCGCGGTTGAACTGGCGGGCCGAGATCACCGGGCGGTGGGCCAGGTCCAGGAGCGGCACCAGGTCTTCAGGGGTCGCGTCCATCAGGGCGCGGGGACGTTCGAAGCCCTGGATGTCCAGCGGCGTCTCTTCCAGGGGTTTGCTGAGTTGTGATTCGAGTGGGTTCACCAAATCTTGCCTCCTTTTTTGTCCAGCACCCAGAGGATCAACAGGATCAGGGGTGCGGCCGCCACCACCAGAGTGGCGGTGACGATGAGTATCTTGAGCGCGCTGACGGAGATGATCATGCCGGGTCGTTCCTCATCTCAGGGTGCCGGTTGCGGGTTCAACTGGCCCCACTCGAAGCTGCGCGGGGCCAGCCAGGTGGAGGCCAGAACGATCAGCATCGAAACCGCTGCCGACACCAGGGCTGCGACGTAAAAACCGATCAGGAAATAACTGGCCAGGCCGATGCCGGTGCCAGCCAGCATCGCCAGGGTGGCCCCCTGGGGGTTGATGCTGCGCCAGTAGAGACCGGCGGCGACCGGCCAGATGGTACTGGCGACAAAGGCCCCGGTGAAATACAGCAGTTCTGCCAGGGTGGTCAGCCGCGGCCAGCACAGCAGCCAGGTCAGCAGTCCCAGTCCGAGCACTACCCAGCGGGCGGCCCGGGCCAGTTCCGCGGAATCGGCCTGGGGCCTGACATGGCCCTTGTAGATATCGGTCAGGATCAGGTCGGAGGTCGCCGCCAGCAGCGAGTCGAGACTCGAGGCGAGGGCGGAGAAGATCACGATGAATACCAGGATCGCACCGCCTTCACCGAGGAGTTTTCCCGCCACCAGGGGACCGACCATGTCCGCCGCCGGGATGTTGAGGTGCAGCGCCGGCACGGTCAGCGCAAGAAAGCCGGCGACGATGGGTACCGGCGCCCAGAACAGCCCTGCGATCAGGTAGGCCTTGAAGCCCACCCCTTCACGAAACGCAAATGCCCGGCTCCACCAGACGTTGGAATGAAAGATCTCTCCGATACCGAACAGCAGGTTGTTGAACAGGAACATGATCGCGGCAGGAAACAGCAGGTTGAGCAGTTCCGGACGCTCCTCGATCACGCTGGCATGCATCTCCTCCACGCCGACCCGATCGAGGGCCAGGAAGGCGAGAATCACCACCCCGGTGAGGATGATCAGAGACTGCAGGAAATCGGTGCCGATGACCGCGCGTAATCCGCCCAGCAGGGTGTAGGCGACACACACCCAGAGGATCACGCTCATCCCCAGGTGGTAATCGATTCCGGTCAGGGCATTGATCACCACCCCGCCGGCCATTCCCAGGCTGACCAGCCAGCCGAAGGCGTAGAACAGGGAGATGCCGAGAAACACCCGCCAGGCGGTGTGCCCGTAGCGCAGGCGGATGTAGTCGCCGCTGGTGAAACCGTTGGGCATCAGGGCGCGGATCCGCCGCGCCAGGGGCGCGAACAGGATCAGTCCGATGGATCCGAGCGAGTACCCCACCATCCCCCAGATGCCCATCTGCAGGGCCAGTTGAGGGGCCGCCATGGTGGTGTTGCTGGTGACCCAGGTGGCCATTGCGGTGGCGGTTCCCAGGGCCAGGCCGACCTTGCGGCCCGCGAGCATGAAACCCTCGAGATCCGCGGCCCTGCGCCCGAGCCACCAGCCGAGCCAGACCCACACGACACTGAACAGAGCAAGGATCATCCAACCCAGGTTGGCGTCCAGGATGGCCGTGTCTCCGGTCACAGAAAGACCCCTTCGATCTCCGCCATGGCCTCTTCGGTGGACATCAGCCGGGCGTAGCGGTCCTTCATGGTGGTGTAGGTGGCCTGTTGCAGTTCCTGAGTCACGGTGGCGATGCCGTCTGAAATCAGGGTGACATAAAAGCCCAGGTCGCAGGCGTCGCGCACCGCGGTGCTGACGCACTCGTTGGAGTAGACCCCGACGATGAACAGACCGGTGATGCCGAGATTGCGCAGCACGTATTCCAGGTTGGTGGAGGTGAACACCCCCGAGGCGGTCTTGTTGATGATGATTTCGTCCCCGTGCGGGGCGATCTGGGGCAGGAACTCCGCCTCCTTGGAGTTCGGCGGAGCATGCAGGTTGAGGCGCTTGTGTCCGGGGCCCCGGTCCCGTCCGTCCTGGGTGAGGGACTGGATGCGGGTATGGATGACCTCCAGCCGGTTGGCACGGAAGGAGTCCTGCAAGCGGCGTACATTGGGCAGGACGAATTTTTCCAGGCGTTCGAAGTAGTAGTCCTGGGCCTCCGCCGGGAGTCCGGATGATTCCGCATCGGCAAACACCCCGTAGCCCCGGGCGGCGTCCAGGAACTGCAAATCGATGCACAGCAGCGCGGTGTTGTGACGTTCCAGGGACTGGGTGCGTCCCGCGGCCTCGGCTATGTGTTCGCGGTAGGTTTCCTGCAACGGATCGATATTCAGAAACGGATCATTGGGTGATCTTTCTTTGGGGTCGCTCATGCGTTTGTCTCGTTGGCCAGTTGATACAGGGTGTTGAGTAGTACATTGGCGCCCGCGTGGATGTCCGACCAGGCGGTCCACTCCGCGGCGGAGTGGCTGCGGCCGGCCTTGCTGGGTACGAAGATCATGCCGGTGCGGGCGATGCGGGCGATCTGTTGGCTGTCATGCGCGGCGCCGCTGGGCAGCCGTTCGGTGAGATAGCCGAAATCCCGTGCGGTGGTTTCGGCGCATTGCAGAATCCCGTTGTCGCAAGTGACGGGGGTCAGGTCACTCAGCACCTCGTAGTTGAACATCAGGTCGCGACGCCGGGCGATGGCGAAGAGGGTGCGCTGGAAGGCATCGCTGAGGTCATCCAGCACGCCGGAGTTCACGTCGCGAAACTCCAGGCTGAACACCGCCTCTCCCGGCACCACGTTGGCCGCGCCGGGAGACAGGCTGACCCGGCCGATGGTGGCCACGCTGGTGGGGCCGCCGTGCTCCTCGAGCACCCGGTCGATCTCGCTGGAAAACTCGGCCAGTCCCTGAAAGGCGTCCTGGCGCATCGCCATCGGGGTGGTGCCGGCATGGTTGGCGACTCCGGTCAGGCGAACCTCCCAACGACGCAAACCGCAGATCCCCTCGACGATGCCGATCGCCGCACCCGAGGCATCCAGCACCGGGCCCTGCTCGATATGCAGTTCGACGAAGGCGTGCAGACTTTGCGGTGGACGCGCCGCGCTGAGCGCATCCATGGCGTCGAGATCCTGTTCGGCCATGGCCTGGGTGAGACTGTTTCCCGACAGGTCACGGGCGTTGTGGATCCACTCCGGAGAGAGTTGCCCGCTGAGGGCCTGTGAGCCGAACATGCCGCCAAACCGCCCCTCTTCGTCAGAGAAGGCGGCCATCTCCAGCGGGCGTGCCAGGGGCAGGTTCCGTTCCTTGATCACCCGCAGGGCCTCGAGGCCGCACAGCACTCCCAGGGCGCCGTCCAGGTGCCCGGCGCCGGGCACCGTGTCGATGTGCGAGCCGGTCATCACCGCAGCCGCGTCCGACTGCCAGTTGAGCCGCCCGAACAGGTTCGCGGCGCCGTCCTGATGGATGCCCAGTCCGGCTTCGGTGATCCGGGACCTGAGCCACTCCCGGGCCGCGATATCCGCATCGGTGAAGGCCATGCGATAGATGCCGTGGTCCTCGGCGCGACCGATCGCCGCGAGGGTTTCGATGTCAGATTTCAGGCGCGGAAAATCGACCTGTAGTTCGGGTTCACTCAAGGGGAGGCTCCTTGGCGCCGGTTGCCGGTCAGAATGAGTAGCGTAGTGGCGATAAAAACCAGTGCCCCAACGGCGAAAAACAAACCGGCGCGCATCAGGGAGTGATGGGTGACCTGCAGGGTGACCGCCTCGCCCCACGGGGAGGTGCTGCCGTCCGGGTACACCCAGCGTCCCCGGTAGTGATATGCTCCATCCGGCAGTCCGGTGACCACGCTCGCGCGATCGGTACCCTGGTAAAGGACCCGGGCCGCGGAGAAACCGGGGTTGCCAGCCTGTTGAATCTGTACCTCCGCGTCTCCTTCGAGATTCCAGGAGAGATTGGCCCTGCCATCGTTGCTCGTCTGTGAAGACAAGTGGAGAGTGAAGGGGGCTTGAGTGTCCGCCATGGATGCTGCCGAACAGAGCAGCAACAGGCAGATCAGCAGGTAGGCGGGAAGGTGGTGCATGAGCCGATGGTCGTTGATCGCTGTTCAGGCCTTCGTGCGGTTCCAGCAGGATCGCGGTCTGGGCCGATGAATTGTTTAGTATACTAAAGAATCTTGCTCCTGATATCACCCTTCGGCTGGGGAAAAGCCCCGAATCGTGTGATGATTTTCCGTTTGCAATCGATGGAGGACTGAATCAAGGTGCCGGGAAACGCCCACATCAGTGAAGAGATCCTGATCGCCCTGCGCCGGGTGATCCGCGCCATCGATCAGCACTCCCGCAACCTGGTGCAGAGCCATGGCCTGACAGGGCCTCAGGCTCTGTTGCTGACGGAAATCGTACGCAGCGGCGGTCTCACGGGAAGCGCACTGGCGAAGCGGGTCAGCCTCAGCCAGCCGACGGTCACTGACGTGGTGAAACGACTCGAAACGCGTCAACTGTTGCAACGCAGACGCCATACGGAGGACCGGCGAAAGATCATCCTGCAGGCCACCGAGGCGGGAAAACAGCTGGTCCGGCAATCGGTGCCGTTGCTGCAGGAACGCTTTCAAAGCCGTCTGGATGAACTCCAGGACTGGGAGAAGAATCAGCTGCTTGCGTCCCTGCAAAGGATCGCGGAAATGATGAACGCCCAGGATCTGGATGCCTCGCCGATGCTGATCAGCGGTTCGATCATGGCTTCCCCGAGCGCGGTGGAAGAGGTGATCACTCCAAGTGAGGATTCCCGCCAGTCGCAACCGCAGGATGACCCTCATCAGAACTGACCCCGTCTCAGCAGCCACGGGCTGTCTGCAGAGAGGGAATACGGTTTCTACCCGATTGATAATCTATACTGCTGCATAGAGCTGCTTGGGTCGGCGCATGCAGGGTGTCCGGCGCCCGGGTTGATTGGAGTCAAGGCTCCTGCGAGGGATACGGTTTTGCCTTCTTGAAGACTTATTTCACTCGGGTGGGTGGCCTGCCTGCAAGGTGGTCGGCTCGATTCAGACGATGCACATGACAATCGATGTTGATTACATGCTCTTCACAAGGATTCGGTGGTATGAAGCAAGTGTAGCGGCTCCGTGTTGAAGCGCTGCCTGTTCAACGGCCTTTTGTGGGTGGTGATCGGGTGCATGCCCGGGACCCTGCTGCGTGCGGAACAGACCGCGCCAGAGCCGACAGTGAAAGTGGGGGGAAGTGTCGAGTCCCTGCATGAATCGACCCGCACGGACGCCGAGATCATGTTCAACATGCTGTTCAATGAAATGCTGTCGGAGAGCCGGGAAGTCTTCAGCATCAGGATCTACGACAACAACGAACGCCTGATGAAAGATTACCGCGGCGGGGAATTGCAGGCGGTTTTCATTGACAGCGTGAGTTTTCTCGAGATGGAGTCGCTGGTCCATCCCGATTTACGCTATACCGTGCAATACGGCACAACGCTGAAGCAGCGATATATGGTTCTGGTGCGCGCCAAAGACCGAATAGGATCGCTGCAGGACTTGCGGGGAAAGATACTTTCCACTTGTGTCGGTCACCGCATCGGTCAGCGCTTTCTTGACGTTGAATTGATGCGCAAGGGGCTTCCCGAAGCTAAGGATTTTTTCAGGGAGGTGCAGATACTCAAGGATGTGAATTCCGCGGTTATCGATGTTTACTTCGGAAAATCCGATGTGGCCCTGGTGCCGGAATACAGCTATCAACTGGCGTTGGAACTGAATTCCGAAATCGGTAAGGCACTCAAGGTCATTGGGATTTCCGAGCCTTTGATCTACCAGGCAGTGGGTATTCGCAAGGACTTTCCCCATGACCGGGCGATGACGATCGAAACCTATGTTCTGGATGAAAAACCCTCGCGCCGGATGCAGAGGATACTCAATATCTACCATATCAAAAGGTTTGCCCGCCTGACCGATGAGGTCTTGATGGAGACCCGGGCGCTGAATGAGGAATACCAGCGGCGAAAAGTCGCACAATGAACTGAAAGGTTGCGGGTAACAGTTCCTGGTAGCTGGATCAATAAATGGGGTATGGGCCTCTCCGAGGGGTTCGTCAGACCCTGAATCAGTACGCGGAATGTGTATGTTGAGATTAGGTTGGTTGTCTGTCCTGATTGTCCTTGCGGGATTGTGGGTTTCGGAAACTGTGCAAGCCGGTGAGTCACTGATCATGCCTCCGATCAAGGTGGGTGGGAGTGTCGAATCCCTGCACGAGTCGACCCGCACCGATGCGGAGATTGCCTTCAAAATGGTGTTCAACGAGATGCTCGTGGATATCAACGAGAGCTTGGCGATCAGGATCTATGACAGCAACCGGGAGGTGATTGAAAAATTCAAGCAGAACGACGTCCAGGTTATTTTCATCGATAGCGCCAGTTACCTGGATATCGAATCCTGGATTCACCCCGTCGGTCGCTACACCCTGCAATACGGGCCCAGCCTGAAACAGCGCTATCTGCTGCTGGTGCGTAACGATTCCTCCTTCAATTCCCTGGAGTCACTGCGGGGACGCAGACTTTCCCATTGTACGGGACACCGCATCGGCATGCGCTATCTGGATGCCGAGTTGATGCAGAGGGGCTTGCCCGAGTCGCCGCGGTTCTTTGCGGAGGCCCGGGTCAAGAACAATATGAACTCCGCTGTGGTGGATGTCTATTTCGGCAAATCCGATGTGGCGCTGGTGCCCGAGTATGGCTTCGAATTGGCCAAGGAACTCAATCCCCAGGTGGGTCGGCAGTTGTCGGTGATCGCGGCATCGGAGCCGCTGATCTACATCACCGTTGGATTGCATAAGACATTCCCGGAAGACCGGATGCGCAAGGTAGAGCCCAGTTTCCTCAGTGAACAACCCACCCGTCGATTGCAGAGCATACTCGAAAGTTTCCATATCACCCGTTACGTGCGCATCACCGATGAGATCATTGAGGAGACCCGTGCGGTCAACGACCGCTATCACAGGCTAAAGGCGAAACGGTCTGTGCATTGATGCATCGAAAGTGGTTGTAGTCTGCAACAGCCCGGGTTTGTCATCCGTTTGTAATCTTCCCTGAATGACTGGCGATGCGTGCCATATACGGCCATACTGGTGCTCGCTTCACACAAGCGGTCCACTAGTTCGGGAAGAGGGTGGTTTATCGCCATCCCGAAGGGATTCTGATTTTTTAGGGAATGTATTATCAGGGGGTGATCATGATGTTACGAAAGCTTGGCGTTGCCGGAACTGGTCGCGGTGCGTTCATCGGACTGTTGGTTTTGCTTTTCATGTCCGCTTGTGGCGGGGGTGGAGGAAGTGATGAGCAAGGCTTGACGGAGAACGGTGATCCGGTAGTTGACGATGGAGACGGCGGTGCGGATGGAAGCGCTCCCGGAACTACCCGGTTCAGGGTATCCAGAGTGCGCTACGATTTTGACAACAACGGCGTCTTCGAGGGCGTGCGCGAGTACGAATACGCCAGCGATGGAAAAATCATCCAGGAAAGGTACAGCTACACCGACGATGGTACACAGGATGTCGTACTGGGTAATGCGCTCACCCTGTCGAATTCCATCGATGTGGATTCGGTCGATGAGACCGTGAGCTACGCCTATGATTCAGAGGGTCGGTTGCAGACCTGGGTGGGATACAACGACGAGATGCGCCAGACCAGTCGCTACACCTACAACGACGACGATCTGATTACCCGAATCGATGTCACGATCGAGGATGGCAGTGGTGCGATTACATCTCAGTACCAGCATGTTCTGAGCTATTCGGGGCAGCGCCTGGTGGAACATACCATGACCCTGGAGGGCGAAACGTCTCCGACGCTCGAATTTGCGCTTGTCTATGATACGGCCGGGTACGTGACTGAGAACAACATGACCACCACCCAGTCCGGTCTTGTCTCGCGCTATGCCTATACCTACCTGGCCAATGACAGAGCCGATACGATTACGGATACAGTACCTTCATTGACGGCCTATCGGATGACATTCGAATTCGGTTACAACGCCGATGATCAACCCGCCTACCTGAATTTCATCACCGAAGGAACTGGAAACGACAGTCGCTACAGTTTCGTCGAGCAGTACGATGCTGACGGCCGCCATGTAACCCGACAGATCGACGATCGGATCGATGGGAGCATCGATGCGGTAGCGGAGATCGAGTGGGAAGAGATGGCATGTGTGCCGGTACTCGATTGGCATCCCCGTACCCTGGTGTCCGATCCCGTCGACAGCACATCACCCTACATGCCGGGAACCGGTTATGTGTGGCTCCGGCACTGCATAGACGGTATTTGACGCATTCGGTTCGTCTCACCTGGCGGGGTAAACCGAATGTGCGTGTCTGCAGAGTCCGTTAAGATTCGAAGCCCCGCTTACCCGGGGCGGTTTCGAGGGTGTTTTACCACTAGTTGGGCTGGAGTTCGATGCGGCCTTCGATCTCAACCTGCACATTTTGCGTGCCACCCTCCAGGGTGGGGGGCGCGACGCTGGATTCCATCGCCATCATGCGGGCGCGCATCGGGGACGGTGACCCGGAAGGGGACTGGGTGTGGATCGCCATCTCAACGACCCGGTATTGCTGTCTTCCCATCTGCCGGGTGACCTGGGAAGCGCGCTGACGAAAGGCATCGATGGCCTGCAGGATAAGCCGCTCCTCCACGTTATCGCGGCCTTCGCTGGAGAGGGTGTAGTTGATCGATTCCAGCGCCAGCCCGGACTGGAGTTTTCCCAGCAACCCACCCAGCACATCACTGTGCTGGCTTTCCAGGTGGATCGATTGACGCACCCGCCATCCGCTGATGGTCTGTTTCTGGTAGACCGGATGAGTTTGATAGCCCAGGGTGGTGACCTGAATCCCGTCAGTCTGGCGGGCCTGTTGCACTGCTTTCTCGACCATCCGGTTGACCTGGTCGGTGAGAGGCGCCAGTTCAGGGCCCTCCCGCTGCGCGTACATGACCGCAATCAAGGTGTCATTTTCAACCGCTTCAGTCGCACGGGTCTGCAGTGATATGCGATCGTAGTGATTGTCATCGTCCTGTGCTGAGGACGCTGTTGGAATGAGCAGCACCAGTCCGATGAGGCTGGCGACAAGCTGTCTTTTTCCACGATGACGCATCAGTATCTCCTCCACCCTGACGGGATGGTTAGCGGGTTCTGGTCCAAACATAGCATATCGACGGGGAGTGCCGGTCAGGGATGCATCCGCGGCCTGCCTCGCGGGTTCGGCCGCAAGTCTGTTTGCTCACAGGTCGGGAATCGCCTTGCGCAACTGCCGCATGCCCATTGCGATTGCGAATCTTTGCAGAGGGTGGCGATTGCCCCCGGGGCGCCAGGTGCGGCGCAGGCGGTTGCGGTAGGCATCGAACTGCTGTCCCCAGGGGGCGGGCAGGACCTGGCCGCGTTTGAGCAACAGTTTGAGTACCTGGGTGGCGGCAAAACCGGCGCACAGTTCGCAACCCATGGCGGTGCTGGGACCTTTGCGATTGATCAGATCGATGCGTTCCGGCAGAACCAGGTAGCCGGAATGAAGTCGGGCCGGGGCGAGGCCCAGCAGGAAGCGCAGGTACTGCTCATATTCGCTGTAGCCCTGTAGCTGAAAATAGGCTTCGAATCCCATCCGGCCGGGCAGAAAATTCAGCAAGGCGGCACCCATACCCAGGGGCGCTGCGGTGACAGCGGGTATGCCCATCGCCTGGCAGGCACTGAACACCGCACGACGCGCCTCTACTGCGAAAAAGTCCAGCCCGTCCAGGTAGACATCGCAATCCTCCAGGAACGCCGGGGCCTGATCCGCTCTCACCCCGTCGGCAAAGGCCTGGATATCGAGTTCGGGATTGATCGCGCGGGCCGCGGCAATCAGGCTGTCGAGCTTTGGACGTCCGATGGTTTGAAGATTGGCGCCGGCCTGACGGTTGAAGTTTTCCAGATCGAAGCGGTCGAAATCGGCCAGATTGAAGCCTCCCACGCCCAACCGGGTCAGGGTCAGAAGATGGCTCCCCCCGACGCCACCCATGCCGGCGATGCCCACCCGGGCGTTACGCAATCGCTGCTGTTCGGATTCGCTGACCCATCCGATGTTGCGGGAAAACGCCTTGGAATACTCAAATGCGCTCATGATCTGAATTCAGTGGATGATGTTCCCCGGGAGGGTGCCAGGTCTGACCCTCCAGGGTTTCGCGGATTCGCTGGTAGAGGGCGAGAATGTCCTCCGGCATGCGGGTGCAAAATTGCTGCCTCCGCAGCTCGAACAGGGCGCGTTGCCCGCGCAGTTCAAAGGCTTCGCTGATGCGCTCAAAATGCAGTCCGAAGCGTTGCAGATGGCGTTGCAGTCTCGGTTCCATCACCACCACCGCGAGTTGCAGTTCGCACAGATCGACCATCGCAATGGCGGACAGGTACAGACCGATGGCGATATTCGGGAAGTTACGCAATTCCTCCCGGGAATAGCCCTCGCTGGCGCTGTTCTCGTCGAGAATGAAGGGTTTGCCGCGTTCATTGCGTCTGCGGCGGAACTGGCTGGGTACCGCGAGGCGGGAGATCTCTCCCACCTGCAGGGGCAGGTGCTGGCTCAGGTGAGCGGAGTCGATGCCCGGGATCGAATGCGTCTGAAAAGGCAGACTGGCTGCTTCAGCGAGGGATTGCGGCGTCACCAGTCGCACACAGCCGGCGATCTCACCGGTGCGTTTGTGCTCCAGCAGGCAGGGATGCGCGTAGGCATCACAGGGGTCGGTTTCCAGGCAGGCGGGGTTTGGCTTTTCCCATCCAAGCTCATCCACATAAACCTTGTAGCGGATCTCATAGCTGCATCGCTTCTGTTGTGCAGAGGCGGCGTAGAGTGGCTGGAAGTAGCGGAAGAAATTGTCCGCCAGGCTATCCATGGGTCCTCCAGTGTCCTGGGTTTGCGTCCATTCCCGGTGAGGCCCCTGGCGCTCACCGATGGGCATTCCATATGACAGGTCAGTGTATTCCGGGTGATGCGTCCTGTGATGCGGAAAAGTCGGCGGCGTTTTCCAGCGTCGCCTATCGCATGTGTAACCGGCCGCTGCGAGATATCGTCAAAGTCTCACTTAGATCACTATCCCATTGAGAATAGTGCAAAATTGACAATCTTTCCCGGGACTCAATCAGCACGAAAGATGCGGTAATTGATTTCGATCAAAATTAAACACTTTTTAAGTCAAGTAAACCGGGAGTTGAGCGATAATCTTCTTGAATTGGGGCCTTCAGGTAAGGCCCCATTCCAGTTCCAGCAGCGGTTGTAAAGCGCAAAGGGGAAGGGACTGGAACTCCTGGCAGGATGTTGTGGTGCGAAGGCATGGCCATTACCAACCAACTGAAAAACATGTATATATCCATCAGTGAATCGTTGGGGATTTACACCCGTGATCAACTCTATGAATTGTTCACGACGAATAATCACGGTCTGCCCATCTCCCGGCATCGCGCCGCGATCATCCAAAGCCGGGTGTTCTTCTTCTGTGCGGTGTTTGCGGTGCTGGTGCCTGCCTGGGCGGTGATCGACCTGCTGTTCCTGCCGAGTGCGCTGTGGCTGGAATTGATCTCGATACGCCTGATCTCCGGGACGATCTTCGCCCTGTTGGCCTGGCGCGCCCGGAGAGAGGCCGGCCTGGTGCAGGCCCGCCTGTTACTGGCCGGGATGCTTGCGGTGACACCCCTGTTCTACCTGGCCTCCGATCACTGGATCCAGGGCTATGATCTGGATGGTACCGAGCAGGTGATCGCCGGTCTGTACGGCCTGTTGCCTTTCGTCATGGTCGCCGGACTGACCCTGTTTCCGTTGACCTTGAGCGAATTCCTCGCATATGCGGTACCGATGTTCCTGCTGACCCTGATCGCCTCCATACCCCAGGGGGTGGAGGAGATTCCCCAGGCGGTGTCGACGATCTGGCTGCTGGTCCTGATTCTCGGGGTGGCCCTGTTTTCGTCACTCAACCAACTGCGTTACATGCTCTCCCAGGTCAGTCGAACCAGTTACGATGTGCTGACCGGGGTGTTGAGTCGTCGGACCGGCATCGAGATGCTCGACCTGCAGTTTCGCCTGGCGCAGATGAATGAGGCCGAGTTGTCCCTGCTCTACCTGGATCTCGACCATTTCAAGTCGATCAACGATACCTATGGGCACGATCAGGGGGACACGACCCTGAAAACGGCGGCGCAGATGATCAGTAAGACGGTGCGTAAAGGGGACAGCGTGATCCGCTGGGGTGGAGAGGAGTTCATCGTGATCCTGCCGACCGCGGGTCCCGAAGTGGCGAATGAGGTGGTCCAGCGGATCATGCGCGCCGGGATGGGCGAGCGGCCGGACGGCGACCCGGTGACCGCGAGTATCGGTATTTCAGGAAACCGCCTCGATGCGGCAAATGATTGGAAAACCCTGGTCGAGCTGGCCGACCACAGGATGTATTTGGCCAAGCAAAGTGGGCGTGCCCGCAGCATGGGTGTCGACGGCCAGATGCAGCCCTGGATCCATTCGCTGATTGAACCCCAGGCGGATGCAGTGAGCTGAAGCCTGCTAGAAGCCCTGAAGCCGGTTTATGAGCGGGGCGGGCAGCTACACACTGGGCGGACGGGCTGACCGGGCGAAACCCTCCAAAACAACCACAGCTTCTTGAAACCAATCAGAATCTTCAGCGGGTTGCAAACAATTGAGCCCGCCTCTCATTTGCGCGCAATCCCTGCAGGCCAGACAAGCTGGATCCGGCGGGCACTTCAGATAGGTTAGAATGCCCGGGACAGTTACTTCGGGATCCTGGCCGCTGACATGCTTTTACTCCTTACTTACATAGCCATCGCGCTTGGTTTTTCATTTCTCTGTTCGATAGCAGAGGCCGTGATCCTCAGCGTGACCCACCCATACATCTCAGTGCTGGAACAGCAAGGCCACGGGGCCGCCGGGCGGCTCAGGCAGCTCAAGCGCAATATCAATGATTCCCTGGCGGCGATTTTGACCCTTAACACCACCGCGCACACGATCGGCGCTGCGGGTGCCGGGGCCCAGGCTGCCGCAGTGTTCGGTGATGCCTCGCTGGGCGTGATCTCCGCCATTCTGACCCTGTTGATCCTGGTGTTTTCGGAGATCATTCCAAAGACCATTGGGGCGGTTTACTGGCGTCAGCTGGCCCCCTCAACGGCGTATGTCCTGAGTCTGCTGATCTGGCTGCTGTACCCCTTCGTCAAGCTCTCGGCGATGCTCACCCGGCTGCTTTCCCGGGGTCACCAGCATGGGCATTTTCACCGTGATGAGTTCACCGCCATGGCCCAGGCCGGGGTCGAGGAGGGCAAACTGCATGAGCGTGAGTCTCTGATTCTGAGCAATCTGTTCATGTTGCGCGAGACCCGGGTCAGCGATGTCATGACGCCGCGGGTGGTGGTGTTCGCCCTGCACGAGGAGATGACGGTCAGCGAATATTTTCAAGGCTACGCGGACAGCCGTTTCTCACGCATCCCCGTGTATCTGCCGGACCGGGACCATGTCACCGGGTTCGTCCTGCGAAGTGACCTGCTGCTGGCCCATGCGCGGGGCAATTCGGACAAGCGGCTGTCGATCTATCGGCGTCAACTCGCCGCCCTGCCGGATAGCAGTTCCCTGCAGAACGCCTTCGAAAAGCTGCTCGAGGAGCGCAGTCATGTCCTGCTCATCGTTGATGAGTACGGCGCCATGGTGGGCATTCTGACCCTGGAGGATGTGCTCGAGACCCTGCTGGGTATCGAGATCATCGACGAGATGGACAAGGTCGAGGATATGCGCAAGCTCGCCCGCAGGTTGTGGCGTAAGCGCGCCAAGGAAATGGGTATCGACATCGATGCCATGGATTGAACGCAGTATGACGGGTTGGAGCCGGGTGTCTGTCCGGGGGCATCTGTCCTGCATGCCGTTAGCGGGTTAAGATCCCCATCCCACTCATGTAAATATCGACTTTGATCAGGACACGCAGATGACCACACTCGGCACCCCTTTTTCCTCTTCGGCTACCAAGGTTCTGCTGTGCGGTTCCGGTGAGTTGGGCAAGGAGGTGGTGATCGAACTGCAACGCTTCGGTTGTGAGGTGATCGCCTGTGACCGTTATGAGCATGCCCCGGCGATGCAGGTGGCCGACCGATCCCATACCTTCTCCATGCTGGATGGCGAGGAACTGCGCCGGGTGATCGAATTGGAACGTCCCGACTATATCGTGCCGGAGATCGAGGCGATCTCCACCGACACCCTGGTGGCGCTGGAGGCGGAGGGTTTCACCGTGATTCCCACCGCTAACGCCGCGCGCCTGACCATGAACCGGGAGGGCATCCGCCGGCTGGCGGCCGAGCAGCTGGGACTGCCCACCTCTCCTTACCGGTTCGTCGACAACCAGGAGGACTTCGAAGCGGCGGTGGCGCAGATCGGTATCCCCTGCGTGGTCAAGCCGATCATGAGTTCCTCCGGCAAGGGTCAGAGCACCATCAAACACCCGGAGGATATCGAGCGGAGCTGGCAGTATGCCCAGGAAGGCGGGCGGGCCGGCGCGGGACGGGTGATCGTGGAGGGGTTCGTCGAATTCGACTACGAGATCACCCAACTGACCGTTAGGCATGATCAAGGGACGGTGTTCTGCATGCCGATCGGTCATCGCCAGGAACACGGAGACTACCAGGAGTCCTGGCAGCCCCAGCCGATGAGCCCGACCGCACTGCAACGGGCCCAGGAGATCGCCCGCCAGGTCACCGACGCCCTGGGCGGGCGCGGCATCTTCGGCGTGGAACTGTTCATCAAAGGGGAAGCGGTCTACTTCAGCGAGGTCTCACCCCGCCCCCATGACACCGGTATGGTGACCATGATCTCCCAGGACCTCTCCCAGTTCGCCCTGCATGCCCGGGCCATCCTGGGTCTGCCGATCCCCAACATCGTGCAACACGGTCCCTCGGCATCGGCGGTGATTCTGCCCGAGGGGGAATCCTCCAATGTGCGCTATGCCAACCTGGAGACCGCGCTGAGTCAGCCCGATACCCAGCTGCGCCTGTTCGGCAAGCCGGAGGTGGCAGGCCGGCGGCGCATGGGGGTGGCCCTGGCCCGGGGGAGCGATATCGACGAGGCCCGCCGCAAGGCCAGCCAGGCGGCAGCCGCGGTCGAAGTGAAACTTTGACTGCGGGGTGATGAGCGGGATCCATGAAATCGTTTGCAGACAGAATCACGATCCACACGATGATGATGGCCGGGTTCTTTCTGGCCTTCAGCGCCTCGGCTGAGCCCGTCGATTACGCGCAACAGATCCAGCCGATCTTCGATCGTTACTGCGTCGCCTGTCATGCCTGCTTCGACGCCCCCTGTCAGCTCAACCTGGGCAGTGGCGAGGGCGTGCGGCGGGGCGCGACCCAGCAGCTCGTCTACGATGCGGCCCGGCTCGAGGATGCTGACCCGACCCGCCTCTACATCGATGCCCACACCGAGGACGAATGGCGGGCCCGGGGGTTCTTCCCGGTCACCGGGTCGGAGGACGGTACAGCGGCCGAATCCGTGCTGCTGCAGATGCTGGCCCTGCGCCAGGCACACCCGGTCGATCCCCGGCACCCGGTGCCTGAAGCGCTGCAACTCGGGATTCTGCGCAACAATCAATGTGCCGGTCCCCGGGAGGTGTCCAACCTGGCCCGGGAACAACCCTACCTGGGGATGCCCCTCGGGCTACCGGGGGTCAGCGGGGAGGATTTCAATACCCTGTCTGACTGGGTTGCCCAGGGCAGTCCTTCCGGGACGGCGGGGTTCGAGCCGACACCCACGGAGATTCGCCAGATCACCCGTTGGGAGCGCTGGCTCAATCACACCTCTAACGAGCGCAGACTGCTGGCCCGCTGGCTGTTCGAACACTGGTTCATTGCGCACCTGTATTTCGAGGATGGGGGGGAACGGCATTTTTTTCGTCTGGTACGTTCCCGCACGGCGCCCGGAAAACAGGTGGATGAGATTGCAACCCGGCGCAGCAACATTGCCCCCGGGGAGGCGTTCCACTACCGATTCGTCCCATTGAAGGGGACCCTGGTTTACAAGACCCACACCACCTTTGGATTGAACGAGGGTGTTTTGCAGCGCATCCAGGATCTGTTCGATCTCCCGGACGGGTCGGTGAAGACTCTGCCCGGCTATACCGAGGAGGAGCGGGCCAACCCGTTCACGACCTTTGCGGCGCTGCCGTCCCGGGCCCGTTACCGGTTCATGCTCGACCACGCGGAATATTTCGTGCGCACCTTCATTCGCGGACCCGTGTGTCGCGGCCAGCTGGCCACCGATGTGATTCGCGATCACTTCTGGGTGAGTTTCCAGGCACCGGACAAGGATCCCTACCTCAGTTCCGCCGGCTATCGTGAGGCCGTTGATTCCCTGCTCGCTCTGCCGAACATCAGCGACGACCTGCTGGATGGGGCGGAGCACTGGTGGTCATCCCTCGAAAATCGCAACGCCTATGTGGAAAAGCGCCAGGCCCAATTGCAATCCCTGTTTCCCAAGGGCATCGATGAGCAGATGGTGTGGGACGGAGAGGGCCACAACAGCAACGCCCTGCTGACCGTGTTCCGGCATCATGACAGTGCCAGCGTGAAACGCGGTTGGCTGGGTCAGCTGCCCCTCACCGCCTGGCTGATGGACTACCCGCTGTTCGAACGCAGCTACTACAACCTGGTGGTGAATTTTGATGTCTTCGGCAGCCTCGCCCACCAGACCCAGGTAAGACTCTACTTCGACCTGATCCGCAATGGCTCAGAACAGAACTTCCTGATGCTGCTACCGGCCCGGTCGCGCAAGGGGGTGTTGAAGCGATGGTATGAAGGATCAGGCAAGCTGAAGCTCTGGCTGGTGTACGAGAACATTGACAGCTCCATACCTGCGCATCTGCTGAACGGCTCTGATGATCAGCCTTACCCCGCACTGTTGCAGTATCTCCTGCAGCGACTCGCGACGGTGAATGCCACGCCGGACCCGATCAACCGGCCCAAGGCTTCCTTACAGACCCCGCTGCAACGCGCCCTGTCGCAACTCACAGGAGTGCCCCAGCGGGAGATGGCATCAGTGGGGCAATTCCCGGAAGCCACCCTGTTGCAGGTCACTCATGGGGACGACCCGGTGCAGGTCTTTACCCTGATCCGCAACCGGCGGCACAGCAATGTGGCATTCGTCATGGGCGAGTCCCTGCGCTACGAACCGGAGCATGACGATCTCAGTGTGGTGCCGGGGGTCGCGACGGGCTACCCGAACCTGATGCTCAGCGTGGCTGAGGATGACCTGGATGCATTCGTCGCAACCCTGCGTGACAAGTCCCTCAAGGATGCCGGGCAATTCGACGCAAGGATCATCGAACCCTGGGGGGTGCGTCGCACCGATCCCGGCTTCTGGGACAAGTTCCATCGTTTGACCGAATACCTGCAACGAACATCACCGGTCGAAGCGGGGATACTCGACCTGAACCGCTACGGCCTATACTGACCGGGCAAGGGACTTTGTGCTTATTGCTTTCTGCCGGGTGGGCAGGGATGCATAGATCAGCTCGTTACCGGTTCCGATCTTCAATCAGCACGCCATCCGCAATCTGTTCGCTGGGATGGATCACCACCCTGAGCCCCGCTTCGAGTCCCTCCAGAATTTCCGCCTCCAGGCCGGTGCGTCGACCGATCTTTATGCGTCGTAACGATGCCTTGCCCTCTTCTTCGACGAACACCGCCCAGTCATCCCCATCCCGGAACAGGGCGGTGAGGGGCAGGGTAAGAACGGAGTCCCCCCGCCACAGGATGATACGCAACTCCACCTGATAGCCATGCGCGATGCGTGACCAGGCCTCCCGGGGTGAGGTGAAATCGACGATCACATTGACCCGCTGCTCCTCGATGCCCAGGGCCGAGACCTTGGTGAATCCGAAGGGTTCCACCCGGCGCACCATGCCTTCCAGGGTTTCATCGCCACCCCAGTTCTCGATCAGTACCTTCTGTCCGGGGCGGACCTTCACCGCATCGGAGGAGAGCAGATCCGAGACGATTTCCAGATCTGCCGGGTTGCCGATCTCCAGCAGTGGCTCTCCGGCGCCGACCACTCCGGCGCTCTTGTGCACGATCTTGAGGATCTGACCGTCGATGGGTGCACGGATCGGAACGCACTGGCAATCATCGCTCGGGTCTCTGGGTGCGGTGGGAGAGATCAACTGTGCCTTGGCCCGGGAGAGTTCCGCCTGGCGCGCCTGGCGGTTGGCGCGGGCGGTGTCGAGGGCCGCGAGGCGGGTTTCGTAGGTCAGCTCCGCGGACTCCAGTTCCCGGGCCGAGATCATTGCGTCCTGACGCAGTTTGCGCGAGCGCTGCAGTTCCTTGAGGGCGAATTCAAGTTCCACCTGGGCCTCCTTGACCGAGGCCTCCGCCAGCACCCGGTTGGCTTCCGCCGCCTGAATGTCCGCCCGGGCCTGGGCTTCGCTGCGTGGATCCAGCAGGGTCGGATCGATGGGCTCGATCTCCGCCAGCAGGGTCTGTTCGGCCTGCACCGCGTCACCCACCTCGGCGTCGATGCGCAGGGCGCGGCCGCTGATCGGCGCGGACAGCACAAAGATGTCCCGCACCCGGGTTTCACCCTCTTCGTCGACGGTGACCGTCAGTGCGCCCGGCGCCAGGGTGACCAGATCGACGGGGACCGCCCGGGGGCGAAAGGCCCAAACCAGGCTGACGATCAACAGGCTGCCGAGAATAGTCCAGATCAGGATGCGTTTTGCGTGTGCGCTCATGAGAATTACTCGCGTGTCTTGAGGACGGCTATCAGGTCCAGGTGATCGAGACGGCGCCGCACCATGGCGGCGGAGAAAGCGGTTGCCCCGAGAGTGACCATTACCGCGGTGGCGTCCGTGGCCGCCTTGATCACCAGCGGGATGCGGTAGAGTTCGGAGTCCATGGCCTGGGTCATCATCCAGCCCAGAGCGTGACCGACGAAACAACCGAGGGGCAACCCGATCAGGATCAGCAGCGCCGCTTCGCCCAGCAGGATGTAAGAGATCTCGCCGCGGTGAAATCCCAGCACCCGCAGGGTGGCCAGTTCCCGACCGCGCTCGGAGAGGGCGATGCGGGTGCTGTTGTAAACCACGCCAAAGCCCAGGGCGCAGGCGAAGGCGGCGAAGAACGAGACATAGATCATCAGGGTTTCCGCCATGGTGTCATGAAACTCCCGCACCGCGGCGTCCTTGAGGGTGATGGCGGAGACCTTGGGCAGGGACTTGAGGCGCTGATAGAGACGGCTCAGTTGACGCTCGTCAACCAGCAGGTTCACCACCTCGACGCTGGGCCGCTCCCCCATCATCCGGTCGAAGGCGCGGATGTTGAGGTAGGCGGGCATCGCCATGTAGGTCTCGAAGGTGTCGACCACCGGAATCCGGCGTCGTGGCTGGCGTCCCTCGCGGATCTCCACCCACACCGAATCCCCGATCTCCACCTGCAGCTTTTTCGCCAGTTCGGTGGCCAGCACCAGACCGTCCGGGGGCAGTTCGACCACCCGGCCGCCGGCGTCATAGACCCGCTGCAGGCGGGCTCCGGAGGCGAGACCTTCGACTGAGCCGCGATGGGTTCTCGAGCCGGCGCTCAGGTCCGCGCTTTTGATCCGCATCGGTTCCGCGGAGATCACTCCGGGGAGACGCAGGAACTCCTCCAGGATGGTGTCGGGCTGGGTCTCCACCAGGCCCACCATCATGTCCTGGCGCTGGGCGTCGTTGAAGTAGACCTCAACGATCTTTTCGATCGCATCGATCCATTGCAAAGCCATCACCAGCACCGCCACGGACAGGGCGATACCGATGCTGGTCATCAGTGCGCGCAGCGGAGAGCGGATCACCTGGCGCAGGATGATCCGGGTGGGCTGATCGAGCCAGTGGGCAATGCGGCTGTGAGACAGCCGGGTGCGCCGGTACAGCGGGGGTGGAGGCGGGGTCATCGCTTCGGCCGGGGGCAGTCTCGCAGCGCGTCGTACCGAGCCCAGGCTGCCACTCAGTGCGGCGGCCAGGCTCACCAGGGCGCCTAGGGCGAAGACCCCGGGATGGGGACGGAAGATGAGCAACGGAAAACGGAAGAACTCGGCATACATCTCGGTGTTGATGCGTCCCAGCCAGGCCCCCAGCAGCCACCCCAGGAGAATCCCCACCAGGGTCATCGCGATCACCAGCTTGGTGTAGTGCCAGGCCACCTGCAGGTTGCTGTAGCCGAACGCCTTCATCAGGCCGATCTCACTGCGGTCGGTGGCGATCAGGCGGCTCAGCACCATGTTGCTGAGGAATGCGGCCACCGCGAGGAAGATGGTCGGCAGTAGACTGGACATGGTTTTCAGCTGCTCGATTTCGTTCATCAGGAACCAGTTGGAGATCTGATCCGCGCGGGCGATCGCCCCATGACTGCCGTAGCGTTCCAGCAGACGGTCCAGGCGGTCGATGACCCCCTGCGGATCGGTGCCATGGAGCAGTCCCAGGCTGACCGAGTTGAAGGCCCCGTCCAGGTCGAAGGCCGCCCCGAGGGTCTCCCGGCCCAGCCACATGATCCCATAGCGCTGGTTGTCGGGCATCAGTGCGCCGGGACCGATGGCGTAGACGAATTCCGGGGAGAGGGCGATACCGACCACCCTGAGGGTGCGTTGATGGCCGTTCATCAGGGCCTTGAGCCGATCCCCGGGTTGCAGGCCATGGGCCTCGGCAAAGGGTTCGTTGAGCACCACCTCGTCCGGGTGCCCCAGAGCCACCCGGCGGCCGCTGCGCATCACCAGACGGTTGAGTCGGGATTCACCGGACTCGGGGATGGAGACCAGCTGGCCCATCACCGGCTCGTCGAATCCCTCGATCGAAAGGGTGGCCATCTGCTGGATGCGGTCATCCACCGAGCGTACCCCGGGAATCGCCCGGATCCGCTCGACCAGGCGCTGTGGAGCCCTTTTGACATTCGCGAACACATCGCCGAAGCGTTGCCGCTCGTAATACGCGGCGGTGGTGTCCTGCAGCGCCTGCAGGGCCGACAGCGACATCACCAGCACCGCCACACCCGAGGCGATGACCACCGCGATGGCGAGTACCTGACCGCGCAGTTTCCACAGGTTTCGCAGCAGTTTGCGGTCCAGGGTACGCATTACCAGCTCAGTTCGGCGGCGGATTGCCGCTGCAGGTTGGTTTCACTCTGGATCACCCGGCCGTCAGCGAAATGCAGTACCCGGTCCGCCATCCCGCCGATCACAGTGTTGTGGGTGATTACCGCGGTGGTGGTGCCCATCTCACGGTTGACCCGCTCGATCGCCTCCAGCACCAGGATGCCGGTACGGCTGTCCAGGGCGCCGGTGGGCTCGTCACACAGCAGCACGTCCGGGCGCTTGGCGATCGCCCGGGCGATGGCGACCCGCTGCTGCTCGCCGCCGGAGAGCTGGGCGGGGAAGTGGTGCAACCGCTCCTTAAGGCCCACCAGGGCCAGTGCTTCCGCCGGGTCCATGGGCCGGGTCGCGATCTCGGTAACCAGAGCCACGTTCTCCAGGGCGGTGAGGCTGGGGATCAGATTGTAGAACTGGAATACGAATCCAACGTGGTTGCGGCGGTAACGGGTGAGGGTGGTTTCGTTGCCGGCGGTGATCTCCAGATCGCGGAACCGCACCCGTCCGCTGCTCGGCGTGTCCAGTCCGCCGAGGATGTTCAGCAGGGTTGATTTTCCGCTTCCGGAGGGGCCGAGCAGCACTACCAGCTCCCGTTCGTAGAGTCTGATATCGACACCGCGCAGAGCGGGGACCTCCACGCTTCCGGTGTGGTAGATCTTGGTCAGTGATTCACCCTGCAGGGTGATCGCTGCAGTTTGGCTGGATTCTGGGGTCACGGCTTGCTCCATTCCCCTTTGAGTATAGCGTTTCACTCCTGGGCTTCGTGACATGGGTACAAACTGATACATCCCGGTACCCAACGGTACCCAGTGGTGCAGAGAAGCATCCAGGGGGTGTGTGCCGCCTTTCGCAGATTGAGCGGCGTTTCATCCGGGGCGCGGTCTAGCCTGTTTGAGAGTCCGATTGGCGAAAATCCTGTAAGGCCTTTTCCAGCGAATCCTTCGATTGCGAGCCGAGAAATTTCGCAAACGCCATATCGCTGCCGATCACATGGTTGATCTGCCAGTGTTTGAGTGCGGTCAGGGTTTCCAGGTTGAACGGCTTGCGGTTCGCTTCGTGGTCCCGGATACAGGCCTGCAATTCCGCCATCAGGAAGCGATGTTCGCGACGATGCGGCTGCATCTCCGGATACTCGTGTATCCGCATCAGGTACTCCTCGACCTTGAAGTGGCTGCGCACCCGCTCCGCCAGAATGTAAAGGTGGCGGTTGATCCTCTGCCTGTCATTCGGGTGGTCCTCGATGTCCCGCACCAGAGCATGGTGCAGCTTGTTGATGGTGCTGACGATCTGATGATGCTGTTTGTCCAGGCAGTCCAGATCCAGCTGCCAGTCTTCGAGCCATTGGAAAAACGGCTTGACCACACTTATCTCCGTATTCTGACGCGGCAATCGGTCGTTGGACTGTTGCTGCTTCCTCGGGGACCCATCAGGGATACCTCAGTTGCGGAGGTCCCGGGCCTGAACAGTCACGATCCGCCGGATGGAAGGGTTTTCCGTAAACCAGGGGACCCTGCGATGTGCCCCGGACAGCCGCCCGGTGGGCCGGTAACTTACTGAATACTATTCAAATATAATCGAATGACTGCACCAAATGCAGAGTGTAACGGAGATTTGAAAAATTGCCACTGCCAGCGTGGTTCGGCCTGCGGTGATTTCGCGCGAGCCCCGATCCGGTGGCTAATCCGTGCACAGGTTGTGGGCGCTGATCAGTGATGCCTTGAGTGTGTCCCGGGCAAAGACGTCCAGGTCCAGGTAAGCCTGCCCGGTAATGTGCGACAGATCCTCAGTGAAATAACCGGCCTTGCGGTTGCCCTCCTCGTTGGTCATCAGTTGTTCGATGTCGAGTACCGGGTAGCCTTGCTGTTCGGCGTAATCGCGAATCCAGCGATTGACGGTCATGACGTTCTCGCTGATGTACTGCTGGAAGCTGCGCTTGCCACGCAGATCATTGATCCATCGGACGGCGCTGTCGATCAGGGAGTCGGGGGCCCCCATGGTGACCTCCGTGGCGAGTACCGGGATCGCTCCGGCGGCATGCGCGGCCTCTGCCATGGCCTCGATGTTGCGGATCGCGGTCTCTCGGGTTTCGTCCTCGACTTCTCGGGGATTGTTGGAAAAATCGTTGATGAAGCCCCAGATCAACACAGCCTTGGGATTCTCGGCCAGGGCGTCACGGGCAAACCGCTCCCTGACCTGAGAGGAGACCTGACCGTTGATGCCTTTATTGACGACCTGCAGACATTCCAGTTGGCTGATCGGCCAGTTTTCCGCATATGAGGCACCGATGATCAGCAATTGCTGAGCGGTGGATTGCTGGGACTGGGCCAGCAGCGGTGTGAACAGTACCAGTGATGCGATGAGCGTTTTCAATGCGTTCATGATTCGATCCGATGGCTATTGACGGGTTCCGGTCGACCGTCTCTCTGTAATGGATTGGCTTCAGGTGGCTGCGCCAGAACCTGATTCGATTACGCCTCACGGGGCGGGTCTCCCTCGACCCAGTCAGGGTGAGGTGTTCGGGGTTGATCCGGAATGACGCAACATCCGGTCAAGTTCTGTTAGAGGTTTGCTGCTCAATGGAGTTTCATTTTCAATGCAGGCGTGACAGGCGATAGAAATTCACCTCTGAATGTACACCCACTCGGTGAATTGCGTTGTCTGAAGATATCGGCCATGCACAGGTCAGGATGAGGTCAGCGAGGAAATGGCGCGCCCGACAGGATTTGAACCTGTGACCCCAGCCTTCGGAGGGCTGTACTCTATCCAACTGAGCTACGGGCGCGTGAGATGCCAGCCGTTCGGCCTGGTTTGTCCGGCTCGGCTGACGAAGGTGTCGTAGTTTATCCGCCCCGGGTGGTGCCGTCCAACCCTGTTCGCGCTTTTTTTCGGTGACGGGTATAATCCCACGGTTTTTTATGGTTGCCCTGTCGCGGGGCTGAGTCGGTTCGCATACGGAGGAGATTACCCGTGAACATCAATGCAGTTTCCAAGATGGGCCTGATGGCCGGTTTGACCGCAGGGTCCCTGTTGCTCGCAAGTCAGGTCATGGCCGAGGATCGTGGTGATGTGCTCGAGCGCATTGCACCGGTGGGCAAAGTGGCTGTTGAAGGTAAAGAGCCACCCCCGGCCCCCGCGCCTGAACCTGTGGCCGCTCAGGCTCCCGCCGAGGCGGCGCCTGCAGAGGCCGCAGCCGCCGAACCGGCTGCCGCTGAGCCCGCAGCAGCCCCTGCCGCCGCGGGTGGCGACCAGCTGGCGCTGGCGACCTCTTCGGGCTGCATGGCCTGTCACCAGGTTGCGGTCAAGGTTGTGGGTCCTGCCTACACAGATGTGGCCGCCAAGTACAAAGGCGATGCCGCTGCCCTGGAGATGCTGGTGGCCAAGGTCAAGGCCGGTGGTGTGGGCACCTGGGGCCAGATCCCGATGCCGCCTAACGCGCATGTGCCGGAAGAGAACATTCGCGCCATCGTCACCTGGGTGCTGTCACTCTGATCCGAGCAGGGACTTCAGGTTCGCCAGATGGGCTGAACCGCGCTGCTGCTTCTGCTCCTTGCTGAGCGGCTCGCCCCGTCCTTCCCAGACCAGGTCGTCCTCCGGGAGCTCCCGGAGGAAACGGCTGGGCTCACTGGCGATCCACTCGCCGAAACGCTTGCGTTTACTGGCATAGCTGATCACCAGGCTGCGCTGGGCCCGGGTGATCCCCACATAGGCCAAGCGGCGTTCCTCTTCGATATTGTCCTCTTCGATACTGCTGCGATGAGGCAGCAGTTCCTCCTCCACGCCGGCCAGAAACACGTGGGGAAATTCCAGGCCCTTTGCCGCATGCAGAGTCATCAGGTGGACCTGATCGAGCTGCTCATCCTCATTCTGTCGCTCCAGAAGATCCATCAGGGTCAGGTGGTTGACCATCTCCGCCAGGGTCTTTTCCTGTAGCTCCCCCTTATTCAGAGCGTTGAGCCACTCAATCAGGTCATTCACATTGCCCATGCGGCGTTCCGCCACCGCGTCGCTGCTGGCGTTCTCCTTGAGCCAGTCTTCGTAGCCGATTTCCCGGATCAGCTGGCGGAACGCGCCCACCGGATCCGATTCCGCCTGCCGGGCATGTTCCCGGATCATGTCTGCGAAGTGTAGCAGCCGCTCCCGGGCCCGCTCGCTCAACAGGCTCTGAATGCCCATGTCGTCACAGCCGGGCAGCAGGGCGCAGCCCCGGGTCTGGGCATAGGTGGCCAGCTTCTCCAGGGTGTTCGGGCCGATCTCCCGGCGCGGAGTGTTGACGATACGCAGGAATGCACTGTCGTCCTCCGGATTGGCCAGCAGACGCAGATAGGCCATCGCATCCTTGACCTCGGCGCGGGCGAAAAACGAGGTCCCGCCGCTCAGGAAGTAGGGGATGTTGTGGGTGCGCAGCGCTTTCTCGAAGGCTTTCGCCTGGTGGTTGCCCCGGTAGAGGATGGCGAATTCCCGGTTGCATGCGCGGCTGGTGAATTTCAGGTGGATGATCTCGGAGACCACCTTTTCCGCCTCCTGCTCCTCGTTGGCGCAGGCCATGACGCGGATTTCCGGGCCGGGGCCCAGTTCGCTCCACAGGCGTTTGTCGAACACATGCGGGTTATGGCTGATCAGATGGTTTGCGGATCTGAGGATGCGCCCGCTGGAACGGTAGTTCTGTTCCAGCTTGATCAGCTTGAGACGCGGGTAATCCTCTTTCAAGCGAACCAGATTTTCCGGTCGGGCGCCTCGCCAGGTGTAGATCGACTGGTCATCATCCCCCACCACGGTAAACGCGGCCCGCACCCCGACCAGTTGCCGGACCAGTTCGTACTGCGCCTGGTTGGTGTCCTGGTACTCGTCCACCAGCAGGTAGCGGATACGGTCCTGCCAGCGATCGAGGATTTCCGGATGGTCCCGGAACAGGTTCACCGGAACACGGATCAGATCGTCGAAATCCACCGCGTTGAAGGCCTTCAGACTGCGCTGGTAGGCCTCGTAGAGCAAGGCATGCAGAGTCTGCTGCTGATTCTCCGCGCCGGCCAGGGCCTGGGCGGGATCGATGAGGTCGTTCTTCCACGCGGAGATCGTCCATTGGGCCTGATTGATCTCCTTTTCCTCACCCCGGTTCTCCTTGCGCAGCAGGTCCTTGAGCAGCGCGGCGCTGTCCTGCTGGTCAAAGATTGAAAATCCGGCCTTGTAGCCCAGGGTCTGCAGTTCCTGTCGCAGGATGTTCAGGCCAAGGGTGTGAAAGGTGGAGATCCTCGGGCCTTCCGCGTCACTCCGGCCAAGGGACTGGCCAACCCGCTCCTTCATCTCCCGGGCCGCCTTGTTGGTAAAGGTCACCGCCGTGATCTGGCGGGGCGCCAGGCCGCACTGGTTGACCAGGTAACCGATCTTCGCCGTGATCACCCGGGTCTTGCCGCTCCCGGCCCCGGCCAGCACCAGCAGGGGCGCATCGATGCTGCGCACCGCTTCGAGCTGCCTGGGATTGAGCTGGGACATGCGTGGAGGACCATCTGCGAGTGGAATCGAGGCGCAAGCGTACGCAGGCTGACGATCGATTTCAACAGCGGGGTGGATGCCTGATATGATCCTCACACAACCCATCGAAATGCGACACCGGCCGGATGCTTTGAATTCGGCCACGAAACCCAACAATAACGAGATCAGCGGGTATGGCAATCACACAAGACAGACGACGCAGACCCCGAGGCGGGGCGGAAGGGCAATTGACCCGGGAATCCTGGCGGGTCTTTCAGATCATGGCGGAATTCGTTGAAGGCTTCGAGCAACTGGCCCAGATCAGCCCCTCCGTGAGCTTTTTCGGCTCGGCGCGAACCCCCCGGGATCATCCTCACTACGCCCTCGCCGAGGAGACCGCGCGGCTGCTTTCCGACAGTGGATTCTCGGTGGTCAGCGGCGGTGGGCCGGGTATCATGGAGGCGGCCAACAAAGGCGCCTTCGAGGGCAAATCCACCAGTATCGGCCTGAATATCCAGCTCCCCATGGAGCAACAGGGCAATCCCTATCAGGACATCGCCCTGAATTTCCGGCACTTCTTCGCCCGCAAGGTGATGTTCGTCAAACATGCGTCGGCCTATGTGGTACTGCCGGGTGGTTTCGGCACCCTGGATGAGATGGCGGAAATCCTCACCTTGGTGCAGACCGGCAAGACCCGCAAGATCCCGATCGTGCTGGTCGACGGCGCCTTCTGGCACGGCCTGCTCGAGTGGTTCCGCAATACCCTGTGTCCCGCTGGAACCATCGATCCCGAGGATCTCGACCTGTTGCAGGTCTGCGAGCAGCCCAAGCAGGTGGTGGACGCGATCTTCAGCCACTACGAGACCCGCCATTTCGAGCCTTCACCCGCGGAGCGGGAGATTCTGCTGGAGCTGTAATGAATGCATACCGATCACGCCCATGGAGGGAGACGATGTTGAAAACCCTGCACGGTTACCGCCTGCTGCTGCCCGGCATGCTGCTGGCCGGCGTGCTCTCCGCCGAAGAGGCTCCGGAGCCGCCGCAACTGCCATTGCCGGAGATGAAGGTCGACGACGAGGTGATCGAACCCGACGTGACCATCATCAAGAAGGATGAGGGAACCATCTCGGAATACCGCATCAACGGGCAGCTCTACATGGTCAAGATCCAGCCATTGAAGGGACCCGCCTACTACCTGATCGACCGGGACGGGGACGGTGAGTTCGACTCCCGCTCCGACGACCCGACCGACATCAGTGTGCCGCAGTGGATACTCCTGCGTTGGTGAGAGGGGGTTGATGTCGGCGAGCAATAGGCTGCGGGGCGTGGCCTGTGCGATCGACGCCTTGAATGAGTGGCTGGGTCGGGCTATTTCCTGGCTGAGCCTGTTGATGGTGCTGGTGACCGTGACCATCGTGGTACTGCGCTATGTCTTCGATCTGGGCTGGATCTGGCTTCAGGAATCGGTGATCTACATGCACGCCGCGCTTTTTCTGGTCGGCGCCGCCTATACCCTGAAGCACGAAGGCCATGTACGGGTCGACATTTTCTATCAGCGTTTTTCCCCCCGCGGGCAGGCTTGGGTCGATCTGCTGGGCACCCTGGGATTGCTGCTGCCGGTGTGCCTGTTCATTCTCAGCGTGAGTTGGGACTATGTGGTGCAGTCCTGGTCTCTGCGCGAGGGCTCCCGGGAGGCCGGGGGGCTGGACGGGGTGTTCCTGCTGAAAAGCCTGATCCTGGTGATGGCGTTTCTCCTGGTGCTGCAGGGTCTGGCGCTTGCCCTGCGCTGTCTCGACCGCCTGATGGGAGGGCCGTCGACCGCGGAAGCCCGCGACGGGGCGTCCTGATGGCTGAGTTCCTCCCCCTGCTGCTGTTCCTGTGCGTCTGCCTGGTTCTCTTGATGGGCTATCCGGTGGCCTTTTCCCTGGGCGGCACCGCGCTGGTATTCGCCTGGTTCGGCGAACTGGGAGGCTACTTCGATGACGCCTTCCTGCAGGCGCTGCCCAACCGCCTCTACGGCATCATGACCAATGAAACCCTGATCGCGGTGCCCCTGTTCGTGTTCATGGGGATCATGCTGGAGCGCTCTCGGGTAGCCGAGAATCTGCTCGACACCATGGCCAGCCTGTTCGGCTCACTGCGGGGCGGTCTGGGTATCTCTGTGACCCTGGTCGGTATGCTGCTCGCCGCCAGCACCGGCATCGTCGGAGCCACGGTGGTCACCATGGGACTCCTGTCGCTGCCCACCATGCTCAAGCGCAATTACGACCCGGCGGTCTCCTGTGGGGTGATCTGCGCCGCGGGGACCCTGGGGCAGATCATCCCCCCCTCGATCATTCTGGTGTTGCTCGGAGACGTGCTCTCGGCGGCCTACCAGCAGGCCCAGCTCGACATGGGCATCTTCTCCCCGGATACCGTTTCGGTGGGGGACCTGTTCGTCGGCGCGATGCTCCCCGGTCTGATGCTGGTGCTGCTCTACCTGCTGTACATCGTGCTGATCGCCCTGCTCAGACCGCAACGGGTGCCGGCGATCCCCAGTGAAGCCCGGGGTGAGACCCGGGAACTCTGGGGAAAGGTGCTCAAGGTTCTGGTACCGCCGTTGTTGCTCATCGTGGCGGTTCTGGGTTCGATACTCGGGGGGCTGGCGACACCCACCGAGGCGGCCTCGGTGGGGGCAGTGGGAGCGATGTTGTTGGCCCTGAGTCAGGGGCGGCTGAATCTCAAGACCCTCAAAGAGGTCGTCACCGGCACCACTCAGGTAACCAGTATGGTGTTTCTGATCTTCATCGGTGCGTCACTCTTCTCCCTGGTGTTCCGGGGGTTCGGTGGTGACGAGGTGGTGACCGAATTGCTCACCGACCTGCCCGGCGGGGTGGTCGGTGCGATGATCGTGGTGATGCTGGTGATGTTTCTGCTCGGCTTTATTCTCGACTTCATCGAGATCACCTTCGTGGTGGTGCCGATCGTCGGTCCGATCCTGCTCGGCATGGGACTCGACCCGGTGTGGCTGGGGGTGATGATTGCGATCAATCTGCAGACCTCTTTCCTCACGCCCCCGTTCGGCTTTGCCCTGTTCTACCTGCGTGGCGTGGCCCCCGCGGAGGTGCGTACCAGCGCCATCTACCGGGGGGTCGCGCCTTTCATCGTCATCCAGTTGCTGATGCTTGGGTTGCTCGCCTACTGGCCGAAACTGGCCACCTGGCTGCCGGACCTGGTCTACAACTGAGTTTATCCAGAGCAAAAGCACATGGGCGTCGCTGGCTGCATCGCCCGGGTAAGAACCCCAGGGGACCTGGTAAAACCTGCCGTCCGCCTGGGACCGCTATGACTAGCCGGTTCTGAGTTCCCGTATCAGTTCTTCGAGGTTGTCCATAGTGCTGGCGATATCACCGGCCAGCTGAAGATTGTCTGTGCTGTTTTTGTAGGAGCGTTTGGACAGGTCGGTTATGGTGACCACGTTCTGGTTGATCTCCCGGCTGACCTGGGTCTGCTCCTCGGCCGCAGTGGCGATCTGAACATTCATCTCGTGGATCGACGAGACCGATGAGGCGATGCGCTGTAAGGCTTCGTCCGCGGACATGACCTGCTCCACGCCGGTGCTCGCGTAATGTTCGCTGACCTCGATCGCCGTGACTGCCTGCTTGGACTGCTTCTGCAACTGTTCGATCATCAAGCGTATCTCATTAGTGGATTCCGCAGTTCGGGCAGCCAGGGCGCGAACCTCGTCAGCGACCACGGCAAATCCCCGACCCTGCTCACCGGCCCGTGCCGCTTCGATTGCAGCGTTCAATGCCAACAGATTGGTCTGTTCCGCAATCCCGTTGATCACGTCCAGTACACGGCTGATTTCCAGACTGTCTTTATTGAGTTTGTCGATGACCGCTCTGACTTTCTCGACCTCGCCATGGAGTTCATTGATAGTCTGCGTGGTCTTGCTCATCTCGCCACGTGCTTCAGAGGCTTCCTGGTCCGCGTGAGAGGCTTCACTGGATACGGTGGAGATGTTGTTGGTCACCTCCTGGAAGGTTGCAGTCATCTGGTTCATCGCGGTGGCGATCTGTTCGATACCGGAATACTGTTCCTGCAGTCCCTGGGAATCCGATTGCGCTGCATTTGCCAGGTTAGAGCTGAAACGGCTGATACTGGCCGCGCTCTGCGTGATTTCGTCGAGCAGGTTGACGATCTTGTTGAGCATGCTGTTGTAGTGGCTGTAGCTGTTGTCCACCTCATCGCCCGAGCCTGTGATCTCCGCACGCTGAGAGAAGCGCCCATGTTCCACCTCGATGAAGAGCGCACTCAAGTGGACCATTGGGTCAACCAGCTTGTGAGAGACATAGGCGTAGATGATGAATGACATGAGCAGGATAAGTGCCACCATCTCGACTGCGTGCCAGGCATTGTTCGCCGCTTTTTTCTTCGAGTAGGCCTCGATCATTCCGACAGTAAGGTTCATCTCCTTGAGCACGGTGGGCGATTCCTGCCAGATGACTTTCAGCAGGGATTCTGAGGGTGCCTGGATATAATTTCTGAGGTGCTCCTTGTATTGGTTCCAGAATCCCCAAACCGTGTCCAGATGGGTGCGTATTTCCTCGTTCGTAATTGCATTGACCCCGGACTTTTCGTCACCCCGCAGCAATGCACCGTGTGAGGTTTCAAAAAGCCTGATAGTCTCTTCGACTACCTCGGGTCGCTCGATTCCCTGGGCAGCGATAAGGGCCTCTTTAGCTGCCCTTTGGCTGAGCATGCGCTGGCGGCCCGCTACATTGATGGTGGCTGCGTCGCTCTGCTGGCTCAGGTAAATGGAGCCTACGGCCACGCCGCTGACCGCGAGTAAAAGGAGATTGAGGATCAACAGTTGGCGGCGAATGCTACGCACGCCCAGTTTGAGAAGAAGCTTGTAGGGGATGGAAGCCAATATTTTCATAGCATGTTCCGAGTCAGAGAACTGTGCTTCCTGCGATGGACGAATTTTGCATGTTCCTGCAGGTAGGTAATCGGCGATTTGTGCGGAAAATGAACCGTCAGACAGGCTTGGTGTGTGATTTATGTTCCCAGGTTTTATCCATGGTGGAGATGTTTGCGCAGCAATATCGGATCAGGATTGGTGCTGCGAAGCTTTTCTCGCAGGTACCGCGGAGCGGGCCAGGTTGCCGCTGAGTATTCACGGTTAAAGCGACGCAGTTTGCGGGTCTGTGGCAACAAGCCTGATAGCCAGTGATGAGGCATGACTGCCTGTTCCTTCAGGCAGGTCCAACTCCAGACTACCTTTCAAAATTTCGCCAGGCTCACTCCGAGAGCGCCCGCAGCAGCTTCTGCAACGCCTGTCCCCGGTGACTCAGACTGTTCTTGGTTTCCGGGTCGAGTTGGGCGGAACTGCAGTTGTGGGTGGGGACGTAAAAGACCGGATCGTAGCCGAAGCCGTTCTCCCCGGCGGGCTCGAACAGGATCCGGCCTTCCCAGGTGCCCTGGCAGATCAGCGGGGTGGGGTCTTCCGCGTGGCGCATGTAGACCATCAGGCATTGGAATCGGGCGCTGCGTTCGGCATCCGGGACCTGGGCCATGTCAGCCAGCAGTTTCTGCAGGTTGGCCTCGTCGCTGGCGCCGGCACCGGCGAAGCGGGCGGAGTAGATCCCCGGGGCGCCGTTCAGGGCGTCCACCTCGATGCCCGAGTCGTCGGCGATTGCCGACAGGCCGCTGAGGCGGGATGCATGGCGGGCCTTCTTGATCGCGTTTTCGACGAAGCTCAGGCCGTCCTCCACCGCGTCCGGAATCTTGAACTCCTTCTGCGGCACCACCGTGATCTGCTCCCGGGTCAGCAGTTGATTGATCTCCCGGACCTTGCCGGCATTGTTACTCGCCAATACGATTTTTTCGCCTGTGTGATGTCCCGACATGTCGATCTTGCCTCGAATTATTGTTAACCGGCGCTTGTGGTGCGGCTGAGAGTTACCGAATTTACCAAGCGGCCCACTAGTCCGTCAGGGCTTCCTTCTGGATATCGCAGATCCGCTGAATGCCCTGGTGGGCCAGATCGAGCATCGCGTCCAGTTCGGCGCGGCTGTAGGCCTGGCCTTCCGCGGTACCCTGAACCTCGATGAAACCCGACTGGTCGTTCATCACCACGTTCATATCGGTTTCCGCGTTCGAATCCTCGGCGTAATCCAGATCCAGCACCGGGGTGCCTTTGTAGACTCCGACCGACACCGAGGCAACCATGTTGAGCAGCGGGCTCTGCTTCAATAATCCCTGCCTGCGCAGGTGCTCAAGGGCATCCACCAGAGCCACGCAGGCGCCGGTGATCGAGGCGGTTCGGGTGCCGCCATCCGCCTGTATCACGTCGCAGTCGAGGGTAATGGTGCGTTCGCCCAGGGCCTTCAGGTCCACCGCGGCACGCAAAGAACGGCCGATCAGTCTCTGGATCTCCAGGGTGCGGCCTCCCTGCTTGCCCCGCGCCGCCTCCCGGCCCATCCGGTCCGTGGTGGAACGGGGCAGCATGCCGTATTCCGCGGTGACCCAGCCCTGACCGGCGCCCTTCAGAAAGCGCGGCACCTGTTCCTCGATACTGGCCGTGCAGATGACCTGGGTATCACCGAAGGCGACCAGCACCGAGCCCTCCGCATGCTTGGTGAAGCCGCGGGTGATGCGGATCGGGCGAAGTTCATCGGGTTGGCGTCCTGAGGGTCTCATGGTGAAATGGGCTCCTGATTGCGGATGGGCATGAATGGCAGGGATGCCCGGTTTGGAAGTAAATATCCGGAGGGTCCGTGCAGCTTCATAGCGTAAGGGTTTTTGGGGGCGGTATTATGCGGTAACGGCGCAGTCCTGTCAGCCCGGGTTCCTGATTGCCGGCGAGTCCCGGATCGCAGGCTGGACCCGCCTGGGCCGGAAAAGCCACAAAAACCGTGATAGTTAGCCGGCCAGGCGGGTGCCTGGGCATGAACTAGAATTTGAATGCTGAGCACCTGAAGGGTGTCCGCTCGCGCCATCTTGCGAGATGGGCTGAGACCCTGAAGCGCGGTGCAAGACCCCCATGCCGATCAATGCAGTGGCGATTGACCCAACCCGATTTCGGAGGTGCGCCATGAGTATGTCCCAAACCCTGAGGTCCTTTCTGGACCGATCTGCGATTCCCTATGAGGTGATCACCCACCGCCACACCCGTTCCAGTATGGAGAGCGCGGGTGCCGCGCACATCGACTCCGATCACCTGGCCAAGGCGGTGATCGTGAAACAGGATGACGAATACCTGATGGTGGTGGTGCCTTCCGACTACCGGGTGCATCTCGGCAAACTGCACCATCTGCTGGGCGCTGTGGTCGGTCTGGCGACTGAGCCTGAACTGGTGAGCCTGTTTCCCGACTGCGAGGGTGGCGCGATTCCGCCTCTGGGTACTGCCTACCGCATGATTACCCTGGTGGACGGCGATCTGCTCAGCCAGTCAGAGATTTTTTTCGAATCCGGAGACCACGAGCACCTGATCAAGGTGTCCGGGACAGGGTTCACCCATCTGCTGGGTGATGCAGAGAAGGTGAACGTCTCCCGACCCCATTGAGCCGGGTGTGGCCGGTTTCCTGAGGCGCTGAGGCCGGATTCGTCTCAGAACAGCTCAGCCTCGACCTCCAGGTAGGCGAGGCTGATATGGCGCCCCACGTTGCGCTCGAAATCGACCCACTCGCGGTAGGGGCCCATGGCCGCGATGACCCGGTCCTTCATCTCGAAATCGCTCAGACCCTCCTCGAAAAATCCCGCCACCTGCTGCTTGAGTCCGCTCAGGTAGCCGCGGTAGATCTCCGCCACCTCCTTTCCGCCGGTTTTGCCGTGGCCCGGGACGAAGATCTCGGCGTCAGTTTGCAGGGCCATGTCGAGGGCGGCGATATTGCCCTTGAAGGTGGCGCTGTCCATCTGGCCAAGGCGTTTGCTCATGGCGTTGTCACCGAGAAAGATGAGTTTCTTCTGCGGCAGTTCGATCATGATGTCACTGCGACTGTGGGCCTGTGGCTGGAAATGGATACGCAGGGTGATATCCGCGAAGGTCAGCTGATCGGCGTGGGCTGTCTTGTGGTCCGGTGGCACCTCCTCGGTACCCGACACGGCGCCGTCGGTCATGCGCATCAGGGTGGCGAGAAACGCCCGTCCCTCGCCCGCGGCCACCTGGCGGAACATCTCCTCGTGACCGAAGATCGGGGCTTCGGGGTAGGCTTCATGAATCGCCTGATTAGCCAGCCAGTGATCCCCATGGATGTGCGTGTTGAACACCGCGACCACCGGCAGATCGGTTTTTCCGCGCAATTGCCGCAGCACCATCTCGCCGGTCTGCACGCTGGAACCTGGATCGATAACCACCACCCCGTCCCGGCCGATGATGAAGGCCGGGTTGTTCATGAAGCCCTGGTTCTCCACCGATGGCACGCCCAGCGGGCCGTGGATCACGAACACGCCCTCGGCGACCTCGACGGCGGGGTAGTCGGGGATGGCCGGACCTCGCTCGGCATGGACCGGGGCCAGGACACACAGCAGAAGGATCAGGAGGAGTCTATTCATCACGGGGTGAAGCATGGAGTGGTGTTCCTGTAGTGGTCGGTTGAGCGGTGCGTCTATGAACTGTCCGCGGGTATTCTGGCCTACCCCGGGATCACATAAAACCTCACAGGTCAGAGTGTATTTACTGGCTTTGCAGAAAACCCGGCAGCCGGCCTCAGCGTTTGGAACCCATGATCGAGCCGAGGATGCCGCGGATGATCTGACGGCCCAGGTTGGAACCGATCGCCCGGGCGATGGATTTCGCGAACGCCTCGCCAACACTCTGGCGATTTGAGCTGCGCCCTTTTTTCGCGCTTTTTTCCTCAGCCGCCTGCTCGGCCTGCTCCTCACGGCGTTTGAGCAGTTCCTCCTCGCGTTTTTTCAGCAGTTCGTAAGCGGATTCTCGGTCCACGGTTTCGGTGTACGTGGATCTCAACGGAGAACGTTCGATCAGGCTTTTGCGCTGGTCCTCGCTGATTGGCCCGAACTGGGATCGCGGCGGGGCCATCAGGGTCTTCTCAACCATGCTCGGTACGCCCTTGCCGTCCAGGGTTGAAACCAGGGCTTCGCCCACCCCGAGGTTGCCGATGGTCTCCTCGGTATCGAATGCGGGGTTCTCGCGGAAGGTTTCGGCCGCTGCCTTGAGGGCCTTGCGGTCCTTGGGGGTGAACGCGCGCAGGGCGTGCTGGATGCGGTTGCCCAACTGGCCGATGACCTGGTCGGGCACATCGTTGGGGTACTGGGTGATGAAGAACACCCCCACCCCCTTGGAGCGGATCAGGCGCACCACCTGGGTGATCTTCTCCAGCAGCGCCTTGGGCGCGCTGCTGAACAGCAGGTGTGCCTCATCGAAGAAGAACACCAGTCTGGGCCGGTCCGCATCACCCCGTTCGGGGAGTTCCTCCATCAGTTCCGAGAGCAGCCAGAGCAGGAAGGTGGCGTAGATTCGTGGAGAATGGTAAAGCGTGGTGGCGTCCAGGATGCTGACCACGCCGCGTCCGGAAAAGTCGTTCTGCATCAGGTCCTGGATACGGATTGCGGGCTCGCCGAAGAAGATCTCGCCACCGGCCTCCTCGAGGACCAGCAAACGCCGCAGGATTGCGGTTACACTCTGCCGGGAAACCCGGCCGTAGGCCCTTTCGAGGGTCTGGGCGTTATCCGCTACCCAGTTCAGCATGGCGCGCAGGTCCTTCAGGTCCAGCAGCAGCAATCCCTCGTCGTCCGCCAGACTGAAGGCGATCTGCAAAACCCCTTCCTGGGTCTCGTTGAGTTCCAGCAGATTTGACAGAAGGGTCGGTCCCATTTCCGAGACAGTGGTGCGCACCGGGTGGCCCTGTTTGCCGAAAACGTCCCAAAACAGGACCGGGCAGGGCTCGAAGGGGTGGGCATCCATGCGGATGTATTGCAGTCGCTCGGTGATCTTGGGATGTTCCTTACCGCCGCCGGCCAGTCCGGAGAGGTCGCCTTTCACGTCTGCGGTGAACACCGGAACCCCAAGCCGGGAAAAGGACTCCGCCAGTACCTGCAGGGTGACCGTCTTGCCGGTGCCGGTGGCGCCGGTGATCAGGCCGTGGCGGTTCGCCATTGCCGCGTTCAGGAAGATCTGCCGGTCCCCGTTTCCGCCGAGCAGGATATGGTTGTCTGACATGCTTTTGTTCCCTGAGTGTGGTTTCACAATGATTCTGATTTGGCTGCTGTGAGGCGGCTGTTTTTGGGGTAGACTCCCGTCAACACGGCACCATAATCGTAAATCCGCAGGGCTTCAACCAGTCCCGGGTTCGCCGGTCCAACCGACACAGAGAGGAGAACTATCCGATGATGGAACTGATTCAGCAACTGGTCACCGCTACCGGAGTCGATCAGCAACAGGCCGAGGGCGGTGCGGGTCTGATTTTCGGCCTGCTCAAGGAGCAACTCTCGTCATCCGATTTCAGTCAGGTGTCCGAGGCGGTGCCGGGGGTCGAGGGACTGATCGGCGCGGCGCCGGAGAGCGGTGGCGGTCTGGGTGGATTGCTCGGCGGCGTGGCCTCGGCCATGGGCGCCGGAAACCTGGGCAGCATGGCTTCTCTGGCGGACGGCTTCTCAAAACTCGATCTGGACATGGGGATGGTCGGCAAATTCATGCCGGTGGTGCTCTCCTACCTGCAGAGTCAGGGGGGAGAAGGTCTGGTGGCCATGGTTTCCAAGGTACTGCAGGGCGACTGAGGAGCGGTCTCATGAGGTGGCGGGGTCAGCGGCAGAGTGACAATATCGAGGACCGCCGGGGCATGCCCTCAGCTTCGCCCCTGGGGGCGGGTGGCGGAGGCGGGTTGCTCAATCTGCTGCCCATGGTTTTCAAACTCTTCGGCTTCAAGGGCGGATTGATCGCTGTGCTGGCAATCGGCGCCTACGGTCTGTTCAGTGGTAATCTGGGCAACATGCTCAGCGGCAGCGCCCCGCCCACGCAGGCGAGCGGAAAACCGCTTCAGCAGTCCGCCCAGGAGAAACAGTTGGCGGATTTTGTGTCGGTGGTTCTGGCCGATACCGAGCAGACCTGGCAGCAGCTGTTTCACGAGATGGGAGCCGAGTACGAGGAGCCCAAGCTGGTGCTGTTTCGTGGCGCCACGCGGACCGCCTGCGGTTTCGGTCAGGCGGCCATGGGTCCGTTCTACTGCCCGGGGGACAACAAGGTCTATATCGACCTGCAGTTTTACGACGATCTGAAACAACGTTTCAAGGCACCGGGGGATTTTGCCCAGGCCTATGTGATCGCCCACGAGGTCGGCCACCATGTACAGAATCTGCTGGGGATCTCCGCCAAGGTGCGCAAGGCCCAAGCCTCATTGGACGAGGTGGGGCGCAACAGGCTTTCGGTTCGCCAGGAACTGCAGGCGGACTGTTTCGCCGGGATCTGGGCGCACAATGCGGATCGCTCGCGCCAATTGCTGGAAACCGGGGATATCCAGGAGGGCCTGACCGCTGCCAGCGCGATCGGCGACGACCGGCTGCAGAAACAGTCGGGAGGCATGGTGAGTCCCGATTCTTTCACCCACGGCAGTTCCGCGCAACGGGTCAAGTGGTTTCACCGTGGCTTTGAAAAAGGCGAAGTCAAAGCCTGCGATACCTTCTCGTCCAAGAGCCTGTAACGAACCTGTTCGACCCCCTTGGTGCGTTCCCCGTGGAGCGTCTCTTCAACCCCTGGCTGAGGACAACCAGGGGCGCTGGCCCATATCCCCCAGATTGCCGCCCATCTCCGGGGTTTTAGTATCTCGCCAAGCCGCGTCGGGCCTGATTTTTCAGGTTTGATCTGACATGGCACGGGCTATGCAAAACCGTGTTTGTGAAACGATGAAACACCTCAAAGAAGGAGACGAATCATGACCCGTAAATCCCCAAACACGAATCAACTCAAACCCTCCCGGCTGGCCGTCGCACTGATGCTGGCCCTGACCCTGGGTTCTGCTCCTATCCTGGCGGCAACCTCGGGCGCGACCCCCGCGTCCGGGCAGGAGCAGCTGCAACAGGATACGACGCACTACATGGGCTGGACCGATCCGGTGATTGCGCAGAAGGTGGCGCGTAGCAATCAGGCGTTGATCGATGTGCTGGAGCGTGCCGACCAGGCCCTGGTGGCCAATGATGGTGAAGTGGTTCTGGCTCAGCACAATCTTGATTACGCCCAGCAGATCGCCCAGGGGATCGAGCGCCAGATGCCCTATGTGGTGATGAAGGACAAGCTTCTGAACGGTAAGGGTCAGCTCGAAGACGGTGCGACCCACGATTTTCTGCAGACCCTGGCACCGGTCTACTCAAGTATCGATAACCTGGCGATGATTTCGCCAAGAATGGCAGGTTCCCTGCGCACCGGGGTGCAGCAGGCAGCAACCCTGGCCAAGGCGGGGGATGGCAAACAGGCGGCCAGACAGATCGATGATGTGGTCGATCAGCTGACCCTGACCCGGGTCTATCTGCCGATCATAACGATCAATCAACAGCTCGGGCTGGCACAGAAGGCTCTGGCCAAACAGGACCTGTCTGGGGCAAGAACGGCCATCGAACAGGCCCTGGGTAGTATCCTGATCGTTCAGACCGGTACGGTCTCGACAGGTACGGTGAATGCAGAATCCACCGGGTCCTGAGCGCAGACAGTTGCAGGGGTTTGATCGAAGTGTTCAGTCCTCGTCCAGATCCTCGACCATGCGCCTGAGATCGTCGATTGCCTGATTGACATCGACGGTCTCTTCCGGGGGCTCCAGCGGACCGTTACGGCTCTGCGCCAGGGACATACTGAAATCCGTGGGTTCCAGTTTGACGCTGGTGTCGCGCCAGCGCAGCGCCACCACGGTGACGTTGTCGCTTTCGGGACTGCTGGTCTTTTCCGCGCGCTGGGCCAGTTCGGTGACGCAGTTGAGCAGGGGGTCGGGTTTGCTGTAGATGGTCTCCACCAGGGGGCGTTCCTGCAGCGGCCCCCAGAAGCCGTCGCTGCACAGCAGCACCACATCGCCCTCTCTCAGTTCGTGTGGACCGCTGAGTTCGGCCACCGGGCGGTTGTTGTTACCACCCAGACAGCGGGTGACGTAGTTGCGGAATTTGTGGGTCTGCACCTGTGCGGCGGAGATCAGGCCCTGCTGCCTCAGGTGCTCCACGTAGGAGTGATCGTCGGTGCGCAGGTGAATGACCCCCTCACGCATGATGTACAGCCGGCTGTCCCCGATGTGCGCCCAGTAGGCCTGGTCTTCCTGGACCAGACAGAGCACGCCGGTGGTGCGCGGTTCGATCGGCGGGGTCTGGCGATCCCCGTAGGCCCGGATCTGCTGGTGGGTCATCTCCATCAGTCCGGATAGAAAGAATCGTGGGTTGGTGATCGGTTTGCGGCTGGTGAGGAATGCCTTGCGGGCATTGTCCATGAGGATCTGCGCCGCCATCTCGCCTTTGGGGTGCCCGCCCATGCCGTCCGCCAGGGCCAGCAGTATGGCGTCAGGCGCCTCCATCACCAGGCAGCGGTCCTGGTTCATCGAACGGTTGCCCAACAGGGAGCATTGCGCGGTTTCGTATTTCACGATATCGCCCGCTTTTCATCGAACAGTTCCGAGATCGCGCTTTCGGTGTCGATTTCACTCTCGCTGTCGCTCAGCGCCTGCAGCATCTCGGCGGCGTTCTGCGGGCGTTTCTGATAATCGATTTCCATGGCCCAGTCGATCGCTTCGAGCAGATAGGCCGGGTAGCGGCGCCGGTACATGCGTGCCGCCGGTTTAAGCTTCTCCTTGGCGTGTCGCTCAATTGCGGAAGGCGGGGCCTTGCCGTCGAGGCAGGCGCGCATGCTGGCGCCGATTGCGTAGACGTCGCTCCAGGGGCCGACATTTCCCGACTGGTAATACTGTTCCACAGGGGAGAAACCGGTGGTGACGACCCGCCCGGTACGGGTCCCCTCGTTGCGCACCTCATGCACCGCGCCGAAGTCGAGCAGCAGGGGATTGCCGCCGGTGCGCAGGTGTATGTTGCTGGGCTTGATATCCAGGTGCAGCAGGTGACGGGAGTGAATCAGACTCAGAGCGTCCAGAATTGGTGGAAACACGGTCATGATGAAACGGGTGCTGAGGCTGCCGCTGCGTTTCTTGATGTAGCTGGCCAGGTTCTTGCCCCGCTCATGATCCATGACCAGGTAGCCGGTGTTGTTGGCGAGGAAAAACCCCCTGACCTGGACGATGTTCGGATGGCGCAGGGAGGCCAGCACCTTGGCTTCCTGATAGAACAGGCGCAGGCTGCGGTTGAAATTGTCGGTCTGTTTGGCGTCCCGGGGCACGACTTTGCCGTTCTTGTCCCGCATGGCGAGCTTTTTCGGCAGGAACTCCTTGATCACCACCTCATCCTGGGTGTCTTCGTCCTCCGCCAGGTAGATCAGGCTGAAACCACCACTGGCGACCACCTTCATGATCACGTAGCAGTCGATTTCGGTGCCTTCCGGCAAACTGTCCCGAAGTTTGTCCATGCCGGCGTCAGAGTCCTCGGTCGATGTTCAGATGATGTTCATTCATTCAGATGATTATAAATTCTTTCGCTGGATTTGCCTTTCCCATGGACGGCGTTTTCCCCGTTCGGGGTCGGAAAAAGGTGATATCCATCATAAAAACACCGGTTAAATAACCCTTTCGAGGCGCAAATCAGCCCCGCTTGGGCCTCCACAGGTGAGATAACGGCCCGCCGGGGAAAATCTGAAGTCGCGCGGCAGGGGCATGAGACAGTACACTGGCACATCGGAAAACCACACCAAGGGTACCTCATGATCAGTAGTATGACCGCCTTCGCCCGCGAGGAATATCGCGGAGACCTGGGAAACATGAGTTGGGAGATCCGCTCGGTGAACCACCGTTACCAGGAGGTCTACCTGCGCCTGCCTGAAGAACTCCGGGCCCTGGAGCCGGTGATCCGGGAACAGCTGAACAGCCGCCTCAGCCGGGGCAAGCTGGACGTGACCCTGAAATTCAAACCGGGAGAGCACGCCGAGGCCCCGCTACGCATCAACCAGCGTCTGCTGGAGCAGGTGCTGGAGGCAGAACGGGATCTTGCCGACCGTTACGACCTGGAGACCGCCCTGGGTACCCGGGACCTGCTGCGCTGGCCCGGTCTGCTGGAGGAGCAGGAACAGGACTACACGCCGGTGAAACAGCAGGCGATGCAGTTGTTGGAGACCGCCATCGACAGTCTCATCGACAACCGTCTGCGGGAGGGCGAGCGGTTGGGAGAGATCATCCTGCAGCGCTGCCGCTCGCTGCACACCGAGGTCAACCGGGTGCGCGAGTTGATGCCGGATGTGCTCGAAGGCGTACGTACCCGGATTCGTGAGCGCCTGGCCGAGGTACTCGAGGAACTCGATGAAACCCGGGTGGAGCAGGAGATGGTGCTGCTGGTTCAGCGTCTCGATGTGGATGAGGAGATGGATCGGCTCGAGACCCACCTGGACGAGGTGGCCCGGGTACTCGAGGCGGACGAGCCGATTGGCCGCAGGCTCGACTTCCTGATGCAGGAACTTAACCGGGAGGCGAATACCCTAACCTCCAAATCCAATGACGTGGAGATCACCCGTTCCGCAGTGGAAATGAAGGTGCTCATCGAACAGATGCGCGAACAGATTCAGAATATCGAATGACAGGGCCCGGACCGCTAGCCATGAACCTCACCCGCATCACCCGTCTCGCCATCGTGCTGCTGCTCGGTTTGAGCGCCTGCACCACCAGTCCCACCGGGCGCAGGCAGTTGATGCTGGTCAGCGAGGATCAGGCGATCAACGCCTCCAAGGGCGCCTACGTGGAGATGCTCGAGCCCTACGAGCAGGAAGGCAAGCTGGACAATGACCCACTGCTCAAGCAGCGGGTCGACCGCATCACCGGTCGGCTGATTGCGCAGGCCGTGGAAATGCGCCCCGAGACCCGTGACTGGGCCTGGAGCATGAAGATCCTCGACGATCCGGAAACCGTCAATGCCTGGGCCATGGCGGGGGGTAAGATGGCGCTCTACACCGGCCTGGTGGAGCAGGTCAAACCCACTGACGACGAACTGGCCCAGGTGCTGGCCCATGAGATCTCCCACGCCCTGGCCAAGCACAGCGCGGAGAAGATGTCGGTGGCTCTGGCCAGCCAGATCGGCATTATCGCGGTAGCCGCCTCGACCGACAACAGGGCGGCGCTGGCCGGTTCCCTGCTGGCGGCCAAGTTGGCCATCGACCTGCCCAACAGCCGCGCCGCCGAGACGGAGGCGGACCGGATCGGCATTGAACTGGCGGCCAAGGCCGGTTACGACCCCCGGGCGGCGGCCACCTTGTGGCAGAAGATGGGGGCTGTCTCGGGACAACGTGTGCCCCAGTTCCTCAGCACTCACCCCAGCCCGGAAAATCGGGCCGAGACACTGGGCAAGCTGGCGGATAAGATGATGCCCTTCTATCTGGTCCCCGGGGAGCGTCCGGTCTATCCGCTCTGATTCCCCGGAGCGGCTGGGCAAGGTTACAGATACCATGTCCCCCGCCACGGGCATGGGGACCGTTTTACACAGTGGCAAAACAGGTTCGATTATGACCACAGGTACCCTGTATATCCTCTCGGCCCCATCCGGTGCCGGCAAGACCAGCCTGCTCAAGGCGCTTCGGCAACAGGATGACACGCTTCAGGTTTCGGTTTCCCACACCACGCGGGCAATGCGTCCTGGAGAAGAGGATGGCGTGCACTACCATTTCGTCAGCCAGGAAGCATTCCTGAAAATGGTGGAGGGCGGGGATTTTCTGGAACATGCCGAGGTTTTCGGCAACTACTACGGGACCTCAGAGTCCGAGGTGCGACGGCATCTGGAGCAGGGTCGGGATACGGTCCTGGAGATCGATTGGCAGGGGGCCCGCCAGGTGCGTCAGCGCTTCCCCGAGGCGGTCTCGATTTTCATTCTGCCACCTGATCCGGTCGCCCTGCACAAGCGCCTCAGCGCGCGGGGCCAGGACAGCGAGGAGGTCATCGCCGGGCGGATGCGTCAGGCAGTGGATGAAATGTCCCACTATGTCGAATTCGACTACCTGGTGATCAATCAGGACTTCCTGGTAGCACTGAGTGAACTGGCGGCGATCGTGCAGGCCGGCCGTCTCAGCCTGACCCGTCAGGCGGAGGTTCACGCGCAGCGAATACAGGCGCTGCTCAACGGCTAGGGAGGCGCTCCCCTGGGCGGGGGGAGCGCTGAAGCACCCGTCCCGGGGCGTGATTGCGGATAAATTTTCCCATCCGGCCCCCCGTTTCGCGGTGAATCGGCCATGCGCGGGATTCCGACCGGCATCACATACCTCGCAACACCCGCAGAACCTGGGGAATTTCGGGATTGGAACCGGGCTGCTGAGGCTATACTATAGCGACCCCTGCGAGAAACTGGATCTGAGATGCCCGGCAAGCTCTATATCAAGACCTTTGGTTGCCAGATGAACGAATACGACTCCGCGCGTATGGCGGATGGTCTGCGCGTGGCCAATGGGCTGGAGTTGACCGAGGCGCCGGAGCAGGCCGATGTGCTGCTGCTCAATACCTGCTCGATCCGTGAAAAGGCCCAGGAGAAGGTGTTCTCCCAACTGGGTCGCTGGCGTCCCTGGAAACAACGCAACCCGGACCTGATCATCGGAGTGGGTGGCTGTGTCGCCAGCCAGGAAGGGGACGCGATCCGCGCACGGGCGCCCTATGTGGACCTGGTGTTCGGCCCTCAGACCCTGCATCGTCTGCCGGAGATGATCGCCCAGGTGCGTGCAGAGCGTACCCCGGTGGTGGATGTGAGTTTCCCGGAAATCGAGAAATTCGACTGCCTGCCCGAGCCCCGTGCCGAGGGACCCACCGCCTTTGTCTCGGTGATGGAGGGTTGCTCCAAGTACTGCACCTACTGCGTGGTGCCCTTCACCCGGGGCGAAGAGATCAGCCGGCCGTTCGACGACGTGATTGCAGAGGTGGTCGGGCTGGCCGCCCAGGGGGTGGCCGAGATCAACCTGCTGGGGCAGAACGTGAATGCCTATCAGGGTGAGATGCATGACGGCGAAATCGCCGACCTGGCCCTGCTGATCGAATATGTGGCCGCGGTGGAGGGGATCGAACGGATCCGTTTCACCACCTCCCACCCGGTGAATTTCTCGGATCGGCTGATCGAGGTCTACGCCACGGTGCCGGAACTGGTCAGCTTTCTGCATCTGCCGGTTCAGTCCGGCTCTGACCGGGTTCTGGCGATGATGAAACGGGGTCACATGGCGGTTGAGTACAAGGCGAAGATTGCCCGCCTGCGCGAAGTGCGTCCCGACATCACCATCTCCTCCGACTTCATTGTCGGTTTCCCCGGGGAGACCGAGGCGGATTTCGAGCAGACTCTGAAACTCATCGAGGAGGTTGGATTCGACCACTCGTTCAGCTTCATCTACAGCCGCCGGCCGGGAACCCCCGCCTCCGACCTGCCGGACGATGTGCCGCTGCAGGTCAAGCAGCAAAGGTTGGAGCGTCTGCAGCAGTTGATCAACACCCAGGCGCAGCGCATCAGCCGCCAGATGGTGGGTACCCGGCACCGCATCCTGGTGGAGCGTCCGGCAAAAAAGGATCCTGCCCAACTGGCCGGCCGCACCGAAAACAATCGGGTGGTGAATTTCGACGGCCCTGCCGGGCTGATCGGTCAATTCGTCGAGGTGCGCATCACCGAAGCGCTGCCCAACTCCCTGCGGGGTGAGTGGCTGGGTGAAACGGGAGGGCGGGCCGTCAACGCCTGAGACCGGATCCCCCGGAGCATGAACTGGGAACACGCACTTGTCTGAACACCCTCAATCCCTGGATCTCGCACTCGAACCTGCGGACAATGCCCGCCTGGCCAATCTGTGTGGCCAGTTGGATGAACACCTGCGTCTGATCGAACGGCGTCTCGGTATCGAGATCAACAACCGGGGCAACCGCTTCCGCCTGATCGGCGAAGGCGAGGCGATCCAGGCCGGTGAACAGGTGCTGCAGGATCTCTACCGGGCTTCGCAAAGCGAGGTGCTGGAACCCCAGCGGGTGCACCTATTCCTCCAGGAGGCGGGTGTGGATGAACTCCTCGATCAGGGCAAGGCCGCGGATCTGCCTGATGTGCTGATCAAGACCCGCCGGGGTCTGGTGCGGCCCCGGGGTGCCAATCAGAAGGAATATCTCCACAAGGTTGTGACCCATGACATCAATTTTGGCGTGGGGCCGGCGGGTACTGGCAAGACCTACCTGGCGGTAGCCAGTGCGGTGGATGCCCTGGAACGGGACCAGATCCGGCGCATCCTGCTGGTGCGTCCCGCGGTGGAGGCGGGTGAACGGCTCGGCTTCCTGCCCGGCGATCTGTCGCAGAAGATCGACCCCTACCTGCGGCCGTTGTACGATGCCCTGTATGAAATGCTGGGATTCGAGAAGGTGGCCAAGCTGGTGGAGCGCAATATCATCGAGGTAGCGCCCCTGGCCTACATGCGCGGCCGTACCCTCAACGAATCCTTCGTCATACTCGACGAGGCGCAGAACACCACGCCCGAGCAGATGAAAATGTTCCTCACCCGCATCGGCTTTGGTTCCACGGCGGTGATCACCGGTGATGTGACGCAGATCGATCTGCCCCGGGGCCAGCTTTCCGGATTGCGCCAGGCCACCGAGGTGCTGGCCGGCGTGGATGGCATCAGTTTCACCTTTTTCAATGCCCGTGACGTGGTGCGGCATCCGGTCGTGCAGCGGGTGGTAAGAGCCTACGATGAGTATGATCGAAGATCCTGAACCCCCCAGTAGGGGGAAAGGACACGACCCGTATGCCGGCTCCATCGGTAGGGTGGCGGGATGAGCGGCCACCGCCTGATCCTGGAGGTCCAGCGGGTGGCCAGACCCGATCCCGGGGTGCCCGGGGACGACCTGCTGCAGAGCTGGGCGGAAGCGGCCCTGGAGCCCGGTCGGAATGAAGTCGAACTGGTCATCCGCCTGGTGGATGAAACTGAAAGTCAACAACTGAACCGCGATTACCGGGGCAAGGACCGACCCACCAACGTACTCTCTTTCCCCTTTGACGCGCCTGACGTGGTGCCGATATCCCTGATCGGTGACCTGGTGATCTGCGTGCCCGTGGTGAGCCGGGAAGCCGACGAACAGCACAAATCCCTGACAGCCCACTGGGCCCACATGGTGGTCCACGGGGTTTTGCACTTGCAGGGGTTTGATCATCAGACCGATGCACAGGCTGAGCAGATGGAGTCCCTGGAACGGGAGATTCTGCAAGGTCTGAATTTTCCCGATCCCTATCTTGAAGAGCACACATGAGCAGTGAAGATCGATTAACCAACGGTTCCTCCAGACACTGGCTGGAACGACTCAGCCGGATGTTTGGCAGCGAACCGCAAGACAAGGAAGAGCTGTACGATCTTCTGAAAGAGGCGAGTGAACGGCAGTTGCTGGATGACGATGCCCTGAGCATGATGCAGGGGGCGATGCTGGTCTCCGAACGGCGCGCCCGTGACGTAATGGTGCCCCGATCCAAAATGGAAGTGGTCAGCGCCGACGCGGGCCTGGACGAGGTGCTGAGCCTGGTGATCGAATCCGCACACTCCCGGCTGCCGGTGGTGGGCAAGGATGTGGACGAGATCCTCGGCTTGCTGTTGACCAAGGACCTGTTGCCCTTCTTCCAGCCCGAGCAGCAGGAGGGTTTCGTCGTGCGCAAGGTGATGCGGGAAGCCCTGTTCGTTCCCGAGGCGATGCGCCTCAACCAGCTGATGAAGAATCTTCGCAAGAACCGCAACCACATGGCGATCATCGTGGACGAGTATGGATCCACCGCGGGAATCGTCACCCTGGAGGACCTGCTCGAACAGATCGTGGGTGAGATCGAGGATGAACACGATGTGCCGGAGGAGGACGACCTGTCCGGTGTCGATCCGTCCGCGGAGTAGTGCCAGTGAATATGCCGGGGATTGATCGATGGATGCCGCGTGCGCCGGTGTTGCTCGCGGTGCTGAGCGGTGCTCTGACCACCCTGGCGTACGCACCCTTCAACCTGTGGTTCTTCGCCATCCTGGGGCCCCTGGGTCTGTTCCTCATCTGGCAGTGGCGGGGCGGTGCCGGTTTCCGCACCGGCTTCGGATACGGTTTCGGCCTGCTGGGCAGCGGGGTCTCCTGGCTGTATGTCAGTATCGCCCAGTTCGGCGATCTGGGTTGGCTGTTTCCGTTGCTTCTGACCCTCGCCTTCATACTCTTCATGGCGCTCTACTATGGTGCTTTCGGCTGGTGGGCGGGGCGTTTTTCCCGGCTTCCCGAAAGCCTGCGTTTCATGCTGGTCTATCCCGCCCTTTGGGTGGCGGTGGAGTGGCTGCGGGGCTGGTTTCTCACCGGCTTCCCATGGCTTCAGCTGGGCTATTCGCAGATCGACTCGCCGCTCGCCGGTTATGCTCCGATACTCGGCGTGCTGGGGACCAGTTGGGCGGTGATGCTGAGTGTGGGGCTGCTGTGGGCGCTGCTCGGCCAGTCACGAAAGCGTCTGCTCAATGTGGGGCTGCTGTCCCTGGTGTGGCTGGGCGGCGGCTTACTGGGACTCATCCACTGGAGTCAGCCGGTCGCTGAGCCGCTGCGTGTGGCTCTGATTCAGGGCAACATCCCGCAGGCGGAAAAGTGGCTGCCCGAGCAGTTGGCGCCCAGCCTGGTGCGGTATGCCAAACTCAGCCGCGACGCGCTCGACGAAGACCTGGTGGTGTGGCCTGAGACGGCGGTTTCGGCGTTTCAACACCAGGTGGAGGAGGCGTTCATCACACCCTTGGAAACCACGGTGAGGAACCGCGGTTCGCACCTGGTGTTCGGTGTGGTGCAGATGGATGACAAGCGGGAACGATACTACAACGCCCTGGTGGCCCTGGGTAACGATCAACGGGACCGCTATTACAAAGGTCACCTGGTGCCGTTCACCGAGTATCTCCCCTGGGCCCCGCTGTTTCGTCCCCTGGTGGACCTGTTTACCCTGCCTATGTCGGATTTCAGCGCCCGGGAGGCGGCGAAGCCGCTGATGCAGGTTGGACCCCACCGGGTGGGTATGTCGATCTGCTATGAGGATGCCTTCGGCAACGAGATGATCCAGGCCCTGCCCGAGGCCACCTACCTGATCAATGTGAGCAACGATGCCTGGTTCGGTGACTCGCTGGCGCCGCGCCAGCATCTGCAGATTGCGCGCATGCGCGCCCTGGAGACCGGCCGTTATCTGCTGCGTGCCACGAACACCGGGATCTCCGCCATCGTGGCTCCGGACGGGCGCTTGCAGGCGGTCGCGCCGTTGCTCCGGGAGGCGGTGCTCAAAGGTGAGATTCAACCTATGCAGGGGATGACCCCCTATGCCCGTTTCGGCAACCTGCCGCTGCTGATGCTGTTGGCTGCGGCTGTGGGTATTGCACTGCTACGCGGCTCCCGCTAGCCACTCCGATCCGCTCAAGCCGGCACCTTGGGATCATCTTTGGTTCGACTGGCCAATCCGTTATCATGAGGCGAGCCCCGATACCGGGTTACAGCGGTTTTAGTTCCTGGGGGAAGAATCATGAAAAAGTGTGTGCTGATAACCGGTGCCTCCTCCGGATTTGGTGAGGCCTGTGCCCGGCGGTTCGCCGCGGATGGACAGGATCTGGTGCTCTGTGCGCGACGCACCGAGCGGCTCGAGTCACTCGCCGCGTCCTTGCGGACGGCGGGCTCGGTGGTGTGCCGTACCCTGGACGTCACTCAGGCCGAACAGGTGGACCGGTTCCTGGACGAGTTGCCGGAGTCTCACCGGGATATCGATATCCTGGTCAACAACGCCGGCCTGGCCCTGGGCCTCGAACCGGCTTATGAGGCGGACCTGGAGGATTGGGAGACCATGGTGGACACCAATATCAAGGGCCTGATCCGCATGACCCGGAGGATCCTGCCCGGGATGGTCAGCCGGCGTCGTGGACACATCATCAATATCGGATCGGTGGCGGGCAACTGGCCCTACCCGGGCGGAAACGCCTACGGCGCCAGCAAGGCCTTCGTGCAGCAGTTCTCGCGGAATCTGCGTTGCGATCTGCTGGGCACCCCGATCCGTGTCACCAACATAGAACCCGGCCTCGCGGAAACGGAATTTTCCCTGGTGCGTCTCAAGGGGGACGCGGACAAGGCCGGCGCGGTGTATGAAAACACCCAGCCCCTCAATGCCGAGGATATCGCCGGGATCATCCATTGGGTCAGCGCATTGCCCGCGCATGTGAATATCAACACCCTCGAGGTCATGCCGGTGTGTCAGGCCTGGGCGCCCTTTGCCGTGGATCGTACCCTGGGTAAGCTTTCTTGAAGGCGCTGCTGAATGCTGCCGTCGAGCTCTGCCTGTTGCGCCGGGGGCCGCAGGATCTTCCGGCGTCGCCGCATCTGTTGGTCTTCACTCTGGTCCTGAACCTGCTGCTCGGAGTGCTGATCTCTCTCGGATTGCAGGAGGCATTTGCGATCGCGATATTCGCAACCCTGTTTGAGACCGCCCTGATGATGGCGGTGCTGTACGCGGTATTGCGGCTCAGGAAACACCTCAAACGATTCACCCAGACGATCACCGCGCTGATGCTCAGCAATCTGCTGCTGGGGGTGCTGATGCTCCCGCTGCTGGGTTGGAACGGCACCAGTCTCTCCGACGAGTCTCAGCTGCTTCTGCTGTTGTTGTCGCTCTGGGCCCTGGCCGTGTTCGGTCATATCCTGCGTCACGCCCTGGAGGTTCCCCTGGGCATGGGCATAGGTCTGGCTCTGTTCTATACCCTCTTCAGCTGGTCCCTGCTGGAAATGTTTTTCCCTTCAATGGTGGTCTGATGCACATTCATATCCTTGGCATTTGCGGAACATTCATGGGCGGCATTGCGTTGCTGGCCCGGGCCATGGGGCATCAGGTCAGCGGTTCGGATGCGAATGTCTATCCGCCCATGAGTACCCAACTGGAGCAGGCCGGCATTCAACTGATGGAGGGTTTCGATGCGCAACATCTGCAACCCGTTCCGGACCAGGTGGTGGTCGGTAATGCCCTCTCCCGGGGCAATCCCGCAGTGGAGGCGATGCTCGATCAGGGATTGCCCTATACATCCGGTCCCCAGTGGCTGGCGGAGCACGTGCTGCAGGGACGTTGGGTGCTGGCGGTGGCGGGCACGCACGGAAAGACCAGCACCGCGAGCCTGCTGGCCTGGATCCTGGAGGATGCGGGACTCAATCCGGGCTTCCTGATAGGTGGCGTACCGGAGAATTTTGGGGTATCGGCGCGTCTGGGGGATACACCGTTTTTTGTCGTGGAGGCCGATGAGTATGACACCGCCTTCTTCGACAAGCGTTCCAAGTTCGTCCACTACCGGCCACGCACGCTGATCATGAACAATCTGGAATTCGACCATGCGGACATCTTTGACGACCTGGAGATGATCCAGCGTCAGTTTCACCATCTGGTGCGTACCGTGCCCTCACAGGGGCTGATCCTCGCGCCTCTGAACGACGCCCCGCTCGGCGAGGTTCTGGACCGGGGGGTGTGGACGCCGGTGGAGTATTTCGATCCGGTGATCGAAGCGGGTTGGCATGCCGCGGCCCCCACCCCGGATGGCAGCGGCTTCGATGTGGTGCTGGATGGAGAGGTCCAGGGTCGGGTGCAATGGGATCTGATTGGACGGCACAATGTGGCGAACGCCCTGGCGGCGATTGCCGCCGCCCGTCACGCGGGTGTGCCGCCCGGGGTGGCGATACCGGCACTGAGCCGGTTCCGCAACGTCAAGCGCCGTATGGAACTGCGCGGTGAAGTCGCCGGGGTGCGGGTGTATGACGATTTCGCCCACCATCCGACCGCCATTGAAACCACCCTTGAAGGGTTGCGACAGCAGGTGGGTGATGCACGCATCATCGTTCTCCTGGAACCCCGCTCCAACACCATGAAACTGGGTGTGCATGCCGATCGTCTGGCTCCGTCCCTGCAACGCGCCGATCAGGTGCTGTTGTACGCGCCCCCGGGGCTGGCCTGGAATGCGCAGCAGACGCTTGCATCCCTGGGTGAACGGGTCACGATCTTTGAACAGACCCAGGCAATGGTCGATCAGGTGATGCAGCGGGTACAGCCGGGGGATCATCTGCTGGTGATGAGCAACGGGGGCTTTGAGGCGATCCATCAGAGACTGCTGGATGCTTTGCAGGCGCATCCACCTCACCAGGAAGCGGTTCAGTGATACGGTGCGGCTACCCCCTCACCGGTGGCCCCGGGAATCGTCAACGTCTGGGCGGTTTCGTGGACGGCACCAGGGAAGGCTATAATTTCCCTGTTGCGGAACAACTGTCCTCAGGAGTGTCAGGGTGAGCATCGAACAGAATCCGATTGCGGTCGCCCTGACCGGCGCATCCGGTAGCGCCTATGCATTGCGTTTGCTCGAATGTCTGGTGCAGGGTGGTGAGCAGGTCTACGTGATGATCAGCCAGGCCGCGCAGGTGGTGCTGCGTATGGAGTCGGGACTGGAAGTCCCATCCCAGGCGGGGGAGGCCGAGCGGGTGCTGACAGACTATTTTTCATCCGCACCGCAGCAGATCCGGGTCTTCGGTCGCCAGCAATGGATGGCCCCGGTGGCCAGCGGTTCCAATCCCCCCCGGGCCATGGTGGTGTGTCCCTGCACCACCGGCACACTCTCGGCCATCGCCTGCGGCGCCAGCAATGATCTGATGGAACGTGCCGCCGACGTGGTGCTGAAGGAGCGCCGCAAGCTTATCCTGGTGGTCAGGGAAACCCCATTTTCCGATATCCACCTGCAGCACATGCTGACCCTGAGCCGCATGGGTGCGGTGATCATGCCGGCCAATCCCGGTTTTTACCATCAACCCCAAACAGTGCAGGATATCGTTGACTTCATGGTTTCGAGGATCCTCGATCAACTGGATGTGGAGCATCAGCTGATGCCGCGCTGGGGCAAGGATCAAACGGACCGGTGAATCCCGCTGCGGGTGGTCGGGTTGATAACTGCTTGCTGCAGCTGGATCATTCCCCCTTCAGGTACAGGGCGATGCCGAGCGCCTCTTCATGACTGATATTGGGGAACGCGGGCATGACCGAACCGCCCTTGCTGATTTTTTCCGCAATTTCCTCGGCCGACTCGTCACTGCCCGAAATTTTCAGCAGAAAACCGAACTTGCCGGTTCCCGACTCGCCGTGACAGCTGGCGCAGGCCTGATCGAACATGGCCTTGCCGTCCAGACCGGTGCCCGGTTTGTAGTCGTTGACGTCACTGCAGCCGCTCAGGCTCAGGGCGAGCAGGCTGATACCCGCAATACTGGTCGTTTTGATCATTTCTTCCTCCGATTGTTTGGTTTTTGTTCCGGGGTCCGCTGACTCGCTTTCGACAGTCAGGTTGCGAAAGGCCGCCTTTCCGCACGGCATGGTACGGAAGTTTTTCGGCTTTGGACAGCGACCGGGTGGAATCCACATGCGGTGTGCGTGCGGTCAAGGTCTATCATTCCCGGGGTTATCTGTCAGGTCATTGAGAATTCACCATTTCAAGCCTGACAATCGGTCCATTCGCGGCTCGCCGGGTGTCACATCATCAGTTCTGACCGGTGGGCGGCATCAATAGCCGTTTACTGCACTGTACATCGGTTGCGTCCCTTCTGCTTGGATTCGTACAGGGCACTGTCCACCCGTTTGAGGAGTGAATCGATGTTGTCAGATGGGGTGATCACGCTGGCGCCAAAGCTTGCGGTTACCTTACCGATACCCTTGTGCATATAGTGTTCGATCGCGGCGCGCAGGGACTCAACCAGGTGAGTCAGTTCCTCCCGTCCGATCAGGGGTGCAATGATCATGAACTCCTCACCGCCCCAGCGGGCGAGGATATCCGACTTACGAATCCGGTTGTGCAGCAACTCCACGGTATTTTTCAGAACCTGATCACCCATGTCATGGCCATAGGTGTCATTGATGTCCTTGAAGTGATCCAGATCGAGCATGATCAGGCCGAAGCGGTTATGGGTCAGGCTTGCCCAGGCAATCATGTTCTTAAGTTCTTCATCGAACTTGAGACGGTTGTAGACCTGGGTAAGACGATCGGTCTCCGCGATATGCTGCAGTTGCCGTTCCATCTCTACCGTTTCGGTGATGTCCCGGTGGGATTCTATGATCTGTACGATCCTCTCACCGGATTCATCGAAAATCGGTGTCGCGCGCACATCCACGTGCATGACCTTTCCATTCGCATCGAAATGCTTGTGGATGACCGAGACCGGAGCCCGGGTGCGGTTGATCTCGCGAATCGGGCAGGGGTCCAGGTTGCCCTTGCAGGGATTGTTGCGTTTATGAGAAAGCTGAAAGCAGGTGACGCCCTGTTTCAATTGCTGTCCCCCGGAATAGAGTTTCAGGGCGGATTGATTGAGTAGTTGCAGCCGGTAGGTGTTGATGTCGATAACCAGGGTGGGGTCCGGAATGGTATCGACCACCTTCTGAATGTAATCGTGGGATTGGGTGAGCAGTTCCTCCGCCTCTTTGAGAGCGGAGATATCCGTCAAGTGCACTAAGAAGTGCGTCAACCTGCCCTGATGGTCGCGTATGACGTGGGTCGTATCCTGCAACCATTTACGCTGCTGGAAGCGGTCGACGACCTGGTAGGGTTTTCGCTTGTAGGCGGTCAATCGCTGATGGTCCATCTTCAGGGTTTCCCGGGTGAATGGGTCGAGAAACTCGTCAGCGATAAGGCTGGAAAAGGCGATCGGTTTGGCCCGGAAGTGCTGCGTGGGATATCCCAACAGGTCCTCTGCATTATCCGAGATGAACTCGATCGGCCAGCCCAACTCATTGCGCAGTTTGGCAATAACCCCCGGACCGCTGATGAACAGTTCGTGCTCATGGGTGATCTTGCGATTCAAATTCTGAATCTGGCGTTCGTTGATATGGCGTTTCTCCCGGTGCCAGAGGGCGAGTCCGGTGAGCATGATCAGGATCAGTACTCCCAGTATCAGCCAGGGTATAACCTGGGTCAGGTTCCGCCACAGTTGGGTTTGCAGAACCTGCTCGGGTACGAACAGCAGGATTTTCAGACACCCCTTGCAGGTGTTGTCGAAATGATTTTCAGTTGAGGGATCGATATTTTCGAAAGTGTAGATACCCTGCGAATTGTGAATCTGGCCCCGCGGCTGACTGCGGATGATTTGCCAGGCGTCTCCATGTTTCACGTCGATGGTGCTCTGCGGGCTGTTCGGAAACATGAAGCCCCAGTTTTGTGAGGTATCCTGACCGTAGAGGCTATAGCCACTGCTGTTGAGCAGCATCGCGTTTCCCGAAAAGCCTGCAGACACGCTCATGAATTCGTCGAGCAGGTTCTGGGCGAGGTAGTTGAGGATGACCACACCGAGCAGCGTTCCGTCAGCGGCTACCACCTGGGTGGAAAAACGCAGTGTGGGTTTGAGCGGCAGCTCGATTCGTTTGTGCTCGATATTCAGGTCGAGTTTCGAAGCGGTAATTGTGCCGGCCTCGCTGTGCAGGGCGTCGGTGAAGTAGTAACGGTGTCTTTTCGACTGCAACTGTGCATCGGGCAACGGGGCAGGTTCCCCATCATTGTAGTTGATGCGGATTCTCTCCTGTCCCTGCGGATCGAGAAAACGGATCTGGTCGTAGCGTTTCCGCTGCCTGGCAAATGAACTCCAGAGCTGACCCAGGGTCTTGCTGATCACCGAGGGATCGTGACTGTGCCGGTATTCCCGGGTGTACTGTTCGGCAATCAGACGAATGTCCGAATGTATTTCCCGGATGCTCAGGTTCATTTGGTTCGCCAACTGGTTGATCAGGCGGTTCGATTCGAACCGCAGTTCCGAGTCAACGTTGTTGAAGGTTTGATGGTGGTAGACCGAGAAAAGCAGTCCCCCAACCAGGCTGAACGCGATCAGGAAGGTGATAAGATTACGCAGAAAGCGACTGAGCATCATGATATTGGGTGGGTGTGTACCGCAGCCCCCTGAGCGGAGTTAGCAAGAAGGTGCAGAACCACCACGGCGCCCGCGACCTTCTGACCCTCCATGATCGGCGTGCTGATGTACTCAACCTCGATGGGTGAACCGTTCTTGTGCCAGATCACTTCCCGGTCGCCCCGTCGGATCTGACCGTCCTTGAGAACATCGGTGATGGGACAATCCGTGACCGGATATTTTTCACCGTCCTCACGCTCGTAGTGCCACAGTTCATGACTGTCCCGGCCTAGCATCTCGTCAATCGTGTAGCCCAGCATTTCGGCAGCGGCTGGATTGACGAACATGTGCCTGCCGGCGGCATCCAGGCCTATGATACCGTCTCCGGCAATATTCAGAATCAGCTCTTTCTGCCGTTGGGTCAGCCGGTTCTGCTCTTCCAGACGCTTGTAGCTGTCGATATCGTCTATCACTGCAATGTAGTAATCGTCGAGGTTGACGTCACCGGCTTTTTTCGCCGAAAGCGAGAGCTGTATCCATTTGCTGTTGCTATTGGCACACAACATGCGAACCTGAATGGAGGCGCTGGCCTGCTGGTTCTCGCGCAGTTGATCGAACGCCTGGATGCAGGGAGGCAGGTCCTCCTCGTAAAGGATCTTCATCAGGTTGAGTCCCTTCATCTCTTGCGGGGTCAACGACAGGAGTTCGCAAAGTTTTCGATTGGTCTGCAGAAACTCTCCGGCGGGGGTGATGTGGGCCAGACCCACGGCCGCGAGTTCAAATGTGGCGAGTTGTGCCTGGCGGCTGCTCTCCAGGCTCGTCTGTTGTGCAAGCAGGGCGCGTTTCAGGCGAATCACATGTATGCCCAGGGTCAGCAGAGTCCCCAGGAATGCCACGGCGGCCAGATACCAGGGCCAGGACTGGCTCAGGGAGTGACCGAATTTCTCCGGCAGAGATTTATCGTAGGGGGGCAGTTCCAGGGTTCTCAGCAGATCATTGACCGACTGATAGGTTTCTGGGATTGTCCAGCCGTGAATATGCGCCTGTTGGGCAGCCGGATGGTCTGCGGGCAGTTTCAACAGGGCGATTGAAACCTGCTTGGCAAGCTTTGCCGAGGTGTGAGGCAGGATGGAAAACGGCCATTCGGGATACAGCGGGGTACTGATCATGTAGGGGAACTGTTCGTAGTGATCGAGGGAAAGGACTCGGAAATCCTCGATCCGGATCAGCCCTTCCATTGCCATTCGCTCCAGAGTGTCGGTCCTCACGATACCGGCTTCCGCCTTGCGGTGACTGACTGCCTCAACCACTGCGTCGTGGGTGTTCATGAACAGCAGGGAGGCGAAGTCCCAACGGTCCAGTCCCTCCGCCTTGAACTCTCTCAAGGCCATGATCCAGCCACCCAGCGAGGTGCTGTGAACCGCGGCGATGCGCTGGTTCTTCAGGTCTTTGAGTTGGTGGATCTCAGAATTGCTCCTGAGCGTGAAGATGACGCTGCCGAACTGGGAAACCGGGTAACCCGGACTGAGTTCATTGACCAGTGTGAGGATCCGCCGTACGCCGAAGGATTCCGCCAGATCGACGTAGATCCCCGGATTGACGACCACGAAATCGACCAGCTGATTTTTCACAATGACCGGTATGTCGCCAAACGTCATCGGTACGATCTTGAAGTGATATCCCGGGATGCTGGCATTCAGGTAATCCGCCGTAGCCTCCCATCGTTCCTGGCTTTTCTCGTATCCCCGTTTTGCCAAAACACCGATGTTCACCTCGACAGGGCTCGCCCAGACGCCAGCCTGCGCTACCAGCAGAGACAGCAGGACAGTCAGTGATCGGATTAGATTTTTCATTAAATTCAGTAGGTTGTGTTCTTTTTGTGCGTCCCTGTACCAAGCTCGGCCACGGTGTTGGTGAACGCTGTAATCCATTCGGGGATGTCCCTAAAGTCGGCCGCCCATAAAGGAGCTTTAGCTGCAAAAAATAAAAGCTTCAAGCATCGGTTCACTGCAGAGTCCGGTGGTTCAGGTTGAGGGCGGTGACAGGTTCTTTGATCAGCGTGATTCCCGGCGCTCTGAACCGGGTTTGGGTGAGGAACCAGCAACGCGCATGAGGTTCTGCGGGAATCCCGAGGTTCTGTCGGGTTTACGGGGTATCGAGCGCTTCCACAAGCAGCTTGCCCGCCTGCTCAACGACCGTCACTCCGCGCATTTGCATGAGTTCGTGACGCAGGTATTGCTGCGGCTGAAGGTCTCCGGGGCGGGTGACCGGCAGGACCAACAGGTCGAGTATGACCTCCTTGGTCTGCCGGCTGACATTCCCCACGAACAGAGGTTGACCGGGATCCACGCGCAACGGGGTTTCCCACAGCCGCAACACCAGACGGCTGTCCGGGGAGACGGACTTCACCAGCACCAGGGTTTCGTGACCTGCATCATGCACCTGGGGCAGGACCGGCAACGAGGTCAAGGCCGTGCTGGGGGAAATAAGCCGCAGAAGGTTACGCCATGAGAGCATGCGTGCGGCTTCCCAACCCTGCGCAGTGAGTCGCTCGGACAGTTGACCCGGGGAGCCTGCCCATTGCAAATCCAGGGGGTGGGTTTTACTTCCGCTCAGATCCTGACGATAATCCGGCAGTTCGGCAAGACCTTTCAGCCAGCGTTCTTTGGAGATGGTTTGGGTGTGGGCAATGGATTGATAACGTTGTTGCCGCTGCTCACTGTCGATCCCGTGTACCCCGAGGCTGACCGCCAGGATCGCGGCTGCGGCCATCACCAGGTGGCTGGCATGGGTCTGCGTCGTAACGTGGCGGTAGTAGGCGATGCCCAGCAGCGCGACCCAGAACAACCCCAGGGTCAGGCTGCCCAACACATCCGTGGTCCAATGCACACCCAGGTAGAGCCGGGACAGCGCCACCGCAGCCACCAGCAATGCCACCAGGCTGTAGGGCAGCCATCGCCACTCCCGCGCCATCACCCGCGCCAGCATCACCGAGTAAAATCCATAGATCGTCAGGCTCTGAAGTACGTGGGCGCTGGGATAGGACCAGGGCCCGAGGGTCTCGGGACTGGCGGGTGGACGGGGGATCTGCAGACCGGCCTTCAGCAACAGTGGGGCGATAACGCCAAACGCGGTGGCGGACAGGAGGTAGTAGGCGGCCCGGCGATGCCGCTGCCAGAACAGCAGTCCCGTGGTCAGGCCACTGAACAGCAAAACCGTGGAGAGATCCCCCAGGCCGGTGATCATAACCATGACCCGGTCGCCCCAGGGCGTGCGCAGACTCTGCAGGGCTGAATAGATCCACAGGTCGAACCGGCTTGCGCTGTCACCATCGATCATCAGGCCAGTCAACAGGGCAAACAGGGTCGAGGCCAGGATCAGCAGGGTCGCGAGTGTGGCCAATCCCCTGGCCTCTGGATGTTCCGGGTCGGCCAGGGCTGCGGAGATGCCGCGAAATCCCCGATGCAACTGGCCCCATTCGAACAACCGCTGGACCAGGTGGGTGGCATGGGGCTGGATCAGGCGGAATGCCAGGCGCACGAGCATGAACACCCCCCAACCCAGCACCAGCACCAGGATCATCAGTGCCACCAGCCGGAAAGCCACCTCGGAGGCGAGTTTCAGGGAGGCGCCAAAGACAATCCCGGGTAACAGATAGGCTGGCGCCCACACCAGTGCCGAACTCACATTGGCGATCAGAAACCGCCCAGGAGACATCCCCATCATGCCAGCCACCAGGGGGATGATGGCACGTACCGGGCCGAAAAAACGCCCGATCGCGACGCTCTTGCCGCCGTACTTCTGAAAAAAACTGACCCCCCTTTCCAGCGTGGCCGGATAGCGGACGAAAGGCCAGATGCCGCGCAAGTGGTCCTGATAATGACGACCCAGCCAGTAACTGAGACCGTCACCGGCTACCGCACCGCCGACTGCCCAGAAAAACACCGGCCAGAACTCCAGGGCGCCGGAGGCGATCAGCGCACCGAAACCGAACATCGCCACCACTCCGGGTACCAACAGGCCAAACAGTGCGACAGATTCCGAGAAGGCCACCAGGAAAACCAGCAAACCCGCCCACAGGGTGTGTTGCGCCACCCAGTCGAGCATTGTGGTGATCAACTCGTTCATCCGTCAGTGCCTTGTTCCCCGGGGGGAGCCGCAGGCGGCCGGAGGACCGGATCAGGCCAGACTGCTGAACGCCTCCGCGGCGGCCGTGAGGGTGTTATGAATATCCTCATCAGTGTGCGCGTCCGAGACGAAACCTGCTTCGAACGCGGAGGGTGCCAGGTAAACCCCCCGCTCAAGCATAGCATGGTAGAACGCCTTGAAACGCTCTTGGTCGCAGGCGGTGGCCCCCGCATAATCCGTGATCTGCTCCCGGTCGGTGAAAAACAGGCCGAACATCCCGCCCACATGATTTTCCGCAAGACCGATACCTGCGCTGCGGGCCGCCTCGGTAAAGCCGCTAGCCAAGGCTTCCACCCGTTTTGAAAGGCGATCGTAAAATCCGGGCTCGGAGATCAGTTCCAGTGTTTTCAGCCCCGCGGACATGGCTACCGGGTTTCCGGAAAGGGTGCCCGCCTGGTAAACCGGACCCAGCGGTGCAATCTTCTCCATGATCTCCCGGCGCCCACCGAACGCACCGACGGGCATACCGCCACCGATGACCTTGCCCAGGGTGGTCAGGTCCGGGGTGATTCCATACACGGACTGAGCGCCACCGAGGGCGACCCGGAACCCGGTCATCACCTCGTCGAAGATCAGCACCGAGCCGTGCTGGTCGCAGACCTCGCGCAGGGTTTCCAGGAATCCCGGCTGCGGCGGGATGCAGTTCATGTTGCCGGCCACCGGTTCGACGATGATCGCTGCGATCTGATCCCCTAGCTGGGCAAACAGATCCCTGACCTGCTGTGCATCGTTGTAATTCAGGGTCAGGGTATGCTCGGCCAGGCTGGCGGGTACCCCGGGCGAGGAGGGCTCGCCGAGGGTCAGCATGCCCGAGCCCGCTTTCACCAGCAGTGAATCCGAGTGGCCGTGGTAACAACCCTCGAACTTGACGATCTTGTCCCGGCCGGTGAAACCCCGCGCCAGGCGTATCGCCGACATGGTCGCCTCTGTTCCCGAACTGACCATGCGCACCAGATCCATGCTCGGTACCAGTTCGCAGACCTTGTCCGCCATCTGGGTCTCGAGTTCGGTGGGCGCGCCGAAGCTCAGGCCCTTGTTGATGATGGAGGCCACCGCATCGATCACCTCGTGATGGGAATGCCCGAGAATCATGGGTCCCCAGGAGCCGACGTAATCAATGTAGCGTTTACCCTCCGGGTCATACACGTAGGGCCCGGCGGCGCAGTCGATGAAGATCGGATCGCCACCGACCCCGCGGAAAGCTCTCACCGGTGAATTGACGCCACCAGGAATGTGCTGCTGGGCTTGTTGGAAGAGTTCCTCGGAACGGCTCATGGTTATTTCTCCTGGGGCGTGAAAAGGGCGCTCAGACGACGGCTGGCAGCCTGAATGTCGGCTTGGCCGAAAAGACCGTGGACTACGGCCAGCATGTCGGCGCCCGCTTTGATCAATGGGGCGCCATTCTCCGGCGTTATGCCGCCTATGGCAACCAGTGGCCGGTCGAGTTCCTGGCGGGCGTGGCTCAAAAGAGCGGGGTCCGCATGTATCGCCTGAGGTTTCGTGGAAGAGGGGTAAAAGCGCCCGAACGCCAGATAGTCGGCCCCCGCCCGGGCCGCGATGCGGGCGAGTTCCAGGCTGTCGTAACAGGAGATGCCAATCACCACATCGGCCCCCAGGGTTTTGCGTGCATCGGCCAGGGAGGCGTCGTCCCGTCCAAGATGGACGCCATGTGCCCCCACCTGTAGGGCGAGCGCCACATCATCGTTAATGATCAACAGCGCCTCATGCTCCTCGCACAGCTGTTTGAGGCGTTGAGCCTCGCGAAGTCTGCGAGACGGATCCTCACCCTTGTCCCGGTATTGCAGGATCCGTGCGCCACCCAGGAGCGCCTGTGTCACCATATCCTCTAGACGGTCGTCGGGACACAGTCGGCTGTCCGTAATGGCGTAGAGTCCGCGCAAGCGGTCGGCATTGGTCATGCTTGGGAATGCCCGGGTTGGGAACGTTTCAGGTAACGCTCAGGTATCTTCTGACAGTGGCCGACCGGGAAGCCGGCTTCGAGACTTGACCAGGTGAAGGCCAGCCCGTGCTGTGTGGCATCGGTCAGGCTGCATCCATGCCCGAGAGCCGCTGCGATGGCCGAGGCCAGGGTGCAACCCGAGCCGTGATATTCCCCCTCAAGCCGGGGCCAGCGGGAAAGCCACAGCGGCTCCCCGCCACGGTAGAGCCGGTGGATCACCTGATGCGCATCGCGGGTGTCATGGGTGCCGGTGAGAAGGATCGCCCGGGCGCCGCTTTCGAGCAGAGTCTGCGCGCAGCGATCCGGGTCGAAGTCCTGATTTTGGCCGCTGAGCCGAAACGCCTCATGGGTGTTGGGGGTCAGCAGATGACAGCGGGGCAACAGATCACTGCGGATCACCTGCAGCAGGCGGTCATTGGCCAGGTCGCTGCCGCCGCCGGCCGCCAGCACCGGGTCGAAGACGACCGGAATCCGCGGATGATCCCCAATCAAATCGGCCACGGCCTGGGCTGCCTCCGCATTCCCCAGCAGACCGATCTTGATTGCGGAAACCAGGCAATCCGAGAGCACCGCCCGGGCCTGTTCGAGGAGGATTTCCACCGGGGTGGGTATCAATTTCCGCACATTGCAGGTGTCCTGCACAGTGAGGCAGGTCACCACGGTTGCGGCATGGCAGCCATTTGAACCGATCGCCTCGATGTCCGCCTGGATACCTGCGCCGCCGATTGGATCATGACCGCCGATGGCCAGTACTACCGGCCGTTTTTCTGTCTGCTTCAACATCCGTGGATTGTATCCCGATTCTGTATGGGGGTGGGGAGTCAGCGGCGTTTGGTGTGGCGGGGGTTACTGGAAGGAATCTCCCCTGCAGGGTGAAATTTGAAACCGACCCGGCAGTTTTACCGGGAGTTGCGGGATATATTTTGTTTATCGAAACACCGAAGTGGATTAAGGGTTTTTCCTAGGATTGGCCGTCATCGCTGCTAGACTCTGGTATGTACAGCGATCATTTAGAGCGTACAGCCATTCCGAGGATCACCGGCTGATCCGGTATTTTGCAGGCAGGAAGGCGCGATATGGCTGTGAGGGATGAGACTATGAGTCCACAAGAACAAACACTCGAGGCGTTGGCAAGAGACTATTGCGAATTGGTCGAGTCATTAAATGAAGGAAATACCCTGTGGCTCCAGGAAGTCGCGGGACTGCTTCCGCGCCTGCACGCCGCTGTCAGCGCACTCAATATGCCGACACCTCACAATGCACACCATTCGGCAGCGGATCTGGATGCCCGCTTTGAACTCTATACCTTTCTTCGCACCATGCTGGGGGAACGCGACGGTTACTGGATGGAGTTCGACGTGGCCGGGGACGGACAAAGCATGAGCGGTAGCCTGGCTGACGACCTCACGGACATCTACTGCGAGCTCAAAACCGGTCTGATGTTGCTCGACGGTGAGCCGCAGCAGGCCGTTGAAGGCTGGCACAAGGGGTTTCATCTGCATTGGGGGCAGCATCTGCTGGATGCAGAACGTCATCTTTTCGAGCTCAACGCTCGCAATCAACTGGCATTCTGAGGGTTTTCCGGACTTCAGACCCCGCCGGAAATACCCGGTAACCCGTCCGTGCGAAAAAACCTACTTATATTCTATGTTAATTGGCAAATTCGACCGATTTCTTGCTACCATTGGCTCATTCGATGAATTTTCAGGAGAACTGGCATGACTTCAAATGCCCTGAATGAGACTGACCTGACCCTGACCGGTCTGGCGCAAACCAAGATGAACGAGCTTTTTCAGCAAGTTGACAGCAGTATTGAGGGCGTGCGGGTTTTCGCGACTCCGGGCGGCTGCAGCGGCATCAGCTTCGGAATGACCTTCAGTGACGTGATCAACGACAACGATGGCGTGTTGCAGTGCGAAGGTTTCAAGGTAATCGTGGATGACGGCACCCTGCAGTACCTGCGAGGCGTCGAGATCGACTTCATCGATCAGGGCGACGGCAATGCAAGCTTCGTCTTCAATAACCTTCAGCCTGTTGGCGGCGGTGGCTGTGGCACCTGCGGTTCGGGTTCTGGTGGTGGTTGCGGATGAGGTGCGTCCTCTCCGGTGGTTGATCTGCCGGGGCCGTCCTTTCGGCGGGAACAGAAAAAACCGTGTCGGGATATTCTGATGCGGTTTTTTTGTGCCTGTGCGCCTGATTGATTTCTGCCAGGGCTTGCGGAAAATTCATGCCTTGGACAGGCCCGCTCTCTGACAAATGCACGGTGGCTGGGCTGATTTCAGGGTGGTAGAGCCCGAATTCATGAGAAGGTGACAAGATTGGAATCATTGGATCTCCTGGTGGTCGGTGCGGGTATCAGCGGCCTGGGTTTTGCGCGAATGGCGAAAAGGCTTGGATACGAGCCCACACTGCTGGAGGCTTCCGGACATGTCGGGGGGGCCATCAATACGGTCCGCTTCGACACCGGGGAGGGTGATTTCTGGGCGGAATTGGGGGCCCATACCTGTTACAACAGCTATGGCCATTTTCTGCAAATGCTGGAGGAGAGCGGTCAATTGCCGCATCTCGTGGCCAAGCAGAAACTGCGTTACAAGATGCTGGTCGATGGTCAGCTGTGCTCGATTCCCTCCCGCTTGAATTTTTTTGAACTGTTGGGGGTATTGCCGAGACTGTGGATGAGCAGGAAGCAGGGTCGAACTGCGCAGGAGTATTTCGGCAAGATCCTGGGACGCCGGAACTATCAGAAAGTGCTGGGGCCTGCGCTGGACGCGGTGGTCTGCCAGCCGGCCTCTGAATTTCCCGCGGATGCCCTGTTTCGCAAGAAGCCCCGTCGCAAAGAGGTCATGCGCAGTTACACAGGACCTTCGGGACTGTCGTCCTTCATCGAGGGGATGGTGGGTGATCTGGATATCCGGCTGAATACCCCGGTTACTGGTATTGCGCGCCGGGATGGCGGGTTTGATGTGCACACCGGAGACGCAGGCGTAATTCATACCAGGACCCTGGTGCTGGCGATTGCACCGGATGTTGCCGCCCGACTGTTGGCTCAGGCCCTGCCGGAACTCGCCGCGGTGATGGCGGAAATTGAGACTGTAGAGATCGTCAGCCAGGCGGTGCGGGTGCGTGCCGATGCGTTGTCAATGCCACCCCTGGCCGGGATTATCGCCCCCAATGACGCCTTTTACTCGGTGGTGTCCCGGGACCTGGTGGCGGATGAACACTATCGGGGATTCACCTTTCATTTCCGCCCGGGGCGACTGAGTGAGGCACAGCGTCTGGCGCGCATCGCCGAGGTACTCGGCATAGCCGTGGGCGAGATTCTCGACAGCCGCACCCAGGTCAATCGGCTTCCCGCCCTGCGTCTGGGGCAGGCTGAGCGGGTTACCTGGATCGATCGGCACCTCATGGACATGAGGCTGGGATTGACCGGCAACTGGTTTGATGGTGTTTCAATTGAAGACAGCCTGATACGCTCGCATCAGGAGTGCGGGCGCCTGCTTAGCGCATGACACCGGATTGACAGTTGGCGGGTTCCGCCAGCCACGGTTCGGGGCTATTTTTTCGATGAGGGGGGCGGGTCCGGGTTGTTCGCATTATGGAACAGGGATCTCAAGGTGTCGGAGCGGTCTAAATCATCCGTTGGGTGAGCCATTGAGGCTGCAGTTTCCCCGCTGAAAAAGGCCGAGATACGCCGAAACAACGCCTTGATCGCGCGCCACAACTTTGGCAGCAGCCAGATCATCAGGGCGACGAAAATCACCAGCAACACGATGAACAGTACCGGATAGTTCAAGGCGGTCCACAATCCGCCGATCACTGCCAGGTCCTCCGCCAGGGAGGCGGTCCAGTTGGAAACCGGTTCCGGTGAGGTATTGATCAGTACTCGAGATCCGGCTTTGGTCAGGTGTGTACCTGCTGCAAGGGTGCCTCCCACCAAAGCCGCGGCCAGCTCCGCTGCCTGGTTGACTTCGAAACCGCTCGCCGCCCCGGCAGCCAGCAGCGCGCCCGCAGGGATTCTTATAAAGGTGTGAATGCTGTCCCAGCCGGTATCGACACCGGGTGTCTTGTCGGCAAAGAATTCGATGAAATACATCAGACCGGCGATACCCATGACCAGGGGGTCGCTCAAAACCTCCAGGCCGGGCGGCAACACCACATGACCGGTCAGGCCCAGGTAGCCCAGTACCAGAACGGCGGCATACAGGTTGATGCCAGCTGCCCAGCCGGCGCCGAGGGTCAATGCCAGTGTATCGATGGTTTCCATTTGGGCACTCTCAGTTCAGGGTGTCTCTAATAATGTGGTGGCTGTTCAGGGAAATTACCAGCCATCAAGACGATTGGAGACGTTTTTCCTGTTTGAATTGACAATATTTGACCTTTTAACCCGGTTTGCTTTTTCTCAGCGCCATGAGGGCTTATGATAGAAAATCGGCTGTTCTGGCAGCGAATCAGGATCATCAGGGTTCGCTCGGGTGATTGCGGGCTGGCGTTGAAATTCGCCTTAACATACTCATATAAAAGCACTTTTTCGATGGGTTTTTGGCATGCGGCGGTCTCAGTGAATCGTAACTGCCCTGCGCTGATGATCAGAACCTGATCGGCACTTTACCACTCTGTCATACGGCCCGGTCAAGCTGTTGCACGGGAAACGGCGCAAGGCTCATGTGTCGAATACTCACTTTGCGGACCTGTGTATAAGCGCTTTCGTCGGAATCTGTTGTAATGGTGTTCCATATATATAAGGTACAAGGTAATCAATAAAGACATGATCAGTGTAGGCATCGTTGGTGGTACCGGATATACCGGTGTAGAGCTCCTGAGATTACTCGGCACGCATCCAGACTGCGAACTCCGGGTGATCACTTCACGATCCGAATCCGGGAAACCGGTGGCCGATCTGTTTCCCAACCTTCGGGGATTGACCGATCTTACGTATGTCGAACCCGACAGCACGGTACTCAGTGAATGCGACCTGATCTTCTTCGCAACGCCCAACGGGGTGGCGATGACCCAGGTACCGGAACTTCTGGAGTCCGGAACCCGGATCATCGATCTGGCCGCCGATTTCAGGATTGGCGACGCGGATATCTGGGGGAAGTGGTATGGCATGACCCATGCCTGTCCCGATCTGCTGTGTGAGGCCGTCTACGGGTTACCGGAACTCAATCGGGAAGCCATCAAAACGGCCCGTCTCGTGGCAAATCCCGGATGCTACCCTACCGCCGTGAGCCTGGGGTTTCTGCCGTTGCTGAAACATGGGTTGATCGATACCGGTTATCTGATCGCAGATGCGAAGTCGGGTGTCAGTGGTGCGGGACGCTCAGCCAATGTGGGCATGCTGATGGGTGAAATGGGGGAGAGTTTCAAGGCCTATGCAATCCCCGGTCATCGTCATCAACCGGAAATTCGCCAGACTCTGGGACGAATCGCAGCCAGCGACGTGGGGCTGACCTTCGTGCCGCATCTGGTTCCTATGATCCGGGGTATCGAAGCGACGCTGTACGCCCGCCTGACCCAGGAAGTGGATGATCTTCAGTCTCTGTTCGAGACCCAGTATCGCGACGAGCCATTCGTGGACGTGATGTCACCGGGCTCGCATCCTGAGACCCGCAGTGTGCGGGGGGCGAACCATTGCCGCATCGCAGTCCACCGTCCGCTGGACGGAGAGGTCGTGGTGGTCAGTTCTGTGATCGACAATCTGGTGAAAGGCGCTGCGGGCCAGGCGGTCCAGAACATGAACCTGATGTTCGGGTTTGCCGAGACCAGTGGCCTGAACCAGGTGGCCCTGCTGCCTTGATTCCATGGGAATAGACAAGAAATACCGAGTCCCCAAGATCGTTGCCGCGCATGAGCGGTCGCCGGCCTGGCTACGCGTCACGCTGTTGACCCTGATCCTGGCGGGTGTGGCCTGGATGGCCTATCAACAGGGCGGCAACGGTATTCGGGAGGGATTGGCCCGTCTGCAGTCCGGTGGACAGAGTAGGGCTGAGCTCCTGGAACAGGAACGCAATGAGCTGAAACGCGAACTGGCGATGGTGAAACAGGCCGCAGAGGTCGACCGGGAAGCACTGCTCGCAATTCGGGACAAGATAAAGACCATGCAGAGTGAGCGCCTCGAGCTCGAAGAGGAACTGGCTTTTCTCAAGGGCATCGTGTCGACCTCAAGCAGGAAGCAGGTATTGAAAATTCAGAATTTCAAGCTCGAGCCGGGACTTGAGGACCAGCAGTATGTGTACAAGTACACGGTCAGCCAGGTGATCAACAGCGGCTCGGTGGTGAATGGCAAAATTGAAATGTCGGTGACCGGATTGAGGGCGGGGAAAACCACCCAACTGCCCCTGGATCAGATCACGGATGAAAAACAGGCGAGCCACAAAATGCGGTTTCGCTACTTCCAGAATGTTGAGGGTAAAATACATATACCCGCGGATTTCGAGCCCGCGACAATCTCGATTGACGTGAAACCTTCAGGGAGTAAGCTTGCCCCGGTGAGTGAGACCTATGACTGGTCACCGGTTTCATGACGTAAACACAGGAACGAGCGCATGTTTGGTAGCAGCAAGAAAAAATTCCGTACTCCCCGAATTACCACGGTGATCGGATCAGGCACGGAGATCCGGGGTGACATTACCTTCCGTAACGGCCTGCATGTGGATGGTGTGATCAGGGGGGATGTGATTTCCGACCCGGAAGATCCCGCGGCTACCCTGACCTTGAGTGAGATGGGAACCATCGACGGTAACGTGAAGGTGGGAAATGTCATGTTGAACGGTACCGTCATCGGAGACGTGATTGCCTCCAACCGGGTTGAATTGGCGCCGAAGGCACGCATCAAGGGTACTTTGACCTATGCCATGCTTGAGATGGCCATGGGCGCGGAGGTGAATGGCAAACTGGTGCATGCCAATGATCAGGAGCCCCTGAAATTGTCCCATGACAAGGACGAACCGTCGGTTATAACGGCCGATTCAGAGCCCGAACCTGATACGGCTGAGCGGACATGAGCAGGTTTACTGCCAGCTTCTCCAGCGGATTTCCCCCTCCCCGCGAGCCGCTGAAGCGACCCGGATAATACTTGACTGTTTTTATCGGAAATAGCATACTCACCGTATATGGCCTTTCCCCAACCTGATTGTAAATCAGGTAATTTCACAGCAGGACTACAGATCATGAGCAGTGTAGAAGAGTACAACGACACCATTCTGTTTACCGAAGCAGCCGCCAGTAAAGTGGCTTCGCTGATTGAGGAAGAGGGTAATCCGGAGTTGATGTTGCGCGTCTATATCCAGGGCGGAGGCTGCTCCGGATTTCAGTACGGCTTTTCCTTCGATGATAACGAATCGGATGGCGATACCAAGGTAACGACCAATGGCGTGACCCTGCTGGTTGACCCGATGAGTATGCAGTACCTGATGGGTGCTGAAGTGGATTACACGGAAGGTCTGCAAGGCGCGCAGTTCATAATCCGTAATCCGAATGCCACCACTACCTGTGGTTGTGGCTCCTCCTTCTCGGTCTGAGCCTCAGGCATGTTGGCGGTCAGGCGGCCCATCCGCCTGACCCGCTAGCAATTACTCCCTTACTGGCCCTGGTTTTCCACATAAGGCAGCAGTGTCAATTCAACCCTGCGGTTCTGCTGGCGTCCTTCCGGCGTGCTGTTGGATGCAATCGGTCGGGTTTCTCCATATCCCACGGTATCGATCCTTACCGCGGCAACTCCGTCCCTGATTAACGTATTGGTAACCGCCTGGGCGCGCTGTTGAGAGAGTAACTGATTGTATGAGTCCGAGCCGGTGCTGTCGGTATGCCCCGCGACCTCGATCATCGTCGACTTGTATTCCTTCAATACCAGCGCGACGGACCCCAGAATATCCACGAAATCCGGTTTCAGTTCGGTCTTGTTCACTTCGAAGGTAATGTTGCCGGGGAGATTCAGGATGATGTTTTCACCGTTGCGGGTCACACTGACGCCGGTGTTTTGCAGGCGCTGGCGAAGTTTTGCCTCCTGAACATCCATATAGTAGCCAACGCCCCCTCCTGCGATCGCGCCTATGCCGGCTCCCTTGAGTGCACGTTCCTTGCGTTTTTTCTTGTCTTTCGATGTGGCGATACCCAGAACGGCGCCGGCAACAGCACCAATCACCGCCCCAGTGGTGGCCTTGGAGGTCTCCTCCTCGCGGGTATAGGGATCAACCGTGGTGCATGCTTGAAGCGTGACGATTGCGGCGATGACACAGATGATGATCGGTTTATGGTTCATGGACGCTCCTTGAGAAATATCTGAGCAAACAAAGTGAACGAGATGGGTGACTATTGGATTATATATCCGACGATTTCACTCGGGTCTGTTTGGCGTCGAAATCTTCGTGCTGGTTATCACAATTGACAACAAATCTCAGCCTTGATTCGGTGACTGCGGGTGAAAACGAGGATGCAAAATGTGAACTGTGCATACTCAGGGCTTCCGCGTGTCCACCTGCAAACCCGCAGATAAACTAAACTGAAACATTGTGATCCGTGAACTTCTGTTCATGGAATCCTGCACGGAGGGTGATCGAAATGCCGGTTGATCCGGCGGCCTGGTTGTTGGTTTGATCACCTCATGGGCAGTAATGCGGATCTGAGGACATATGGTTAACAAGAGTATCGGCACAAAGATTCTGACGGTCGTCGGCTTTGCGGCCACAGTATTTCTGACCGGGCTGATTGTGTTTTACACTCAGAGTCAGCGCACAATCGTGATGCAGGAGCATCAGGAAGTCACCCAGCGGATGGTTGTTACCGTAATTGCCGGGCTTGAAGCAATCATGGAAACCGGCACGGCGATAACCGCAAAACGCTACGCGAATGATGTTAAATCCGTGCTCGAGCTGGAAGACTTCCGGTTTGTTCGTACTGATGGACTGGAGGCATTTCTCGATAACCAGACCATCCATGAGGTCAATCGCCTGCTTGGCAGGACTGCCTATCCCTCACGAAATGTGGTCAAGCAAATTCGTCTCTACGACAAGGCGGATCCTAGGCTCCAACAGGTCATCGAAACCGGACATCCGGATTCGTTTCTCGATGAACAAAATCATGCGTATACCGTACTGATGCCGATCGAGAATTCCCGTGCGTGTTGGCGCTGCCATGGTAGTGAAATAAAGATTCTGGGTTTTGCTCGAGTGGTTACCTCGCTGCAGAAGGCCCAGCAGACGATCACAGAGAACCGTAACCGAGCGATCGTTGTGTTACTGGTTGTGCTGTTTCTGTATCTCATCTTTACGTACCTGTTTCTTCACCAAGTGATCATCGCCCCGATCCGTCAGGTTACCCGTGCCATGCGTCAAGTTGAGCAGGGAGACTTGAAGCAACGCGTGCCGGAACTGGGTGAGGACGAACTGGGAGGAATGGCCAGGTCATTCAACAACATGACGGGCAGGCTTAGAGAAACCTATGCCGGTTTGGAGATGGAGCAGGATAAGCTCACAACGATCATCCTCAATGCCGGCGAAGGCATTGTAGTGACTGACCGGAATGGTACGATCGTGCTGGTAAACCAAGTTGCAGAAAAACTTCTGGGTCGCTCAGCCGATGAGATCAAGGCGATTGGCTTTGAACAACTCGTCGATGACCCCCTGGTGATCAGGCATCTCATCGACCATGATGATCCGCACTTCCATGAAACCGTCCAGTATGGTGAGTATTACATCGGATTGATGGCCTCTAGGATACAGACCAAACAAGGTGACATGCTGGGTATGGTTGCGTTGATGCGGGATGTGACACTGCAAAAACGCCGCGAATCTTACCTGGAAGCGATGTCACTCATGGATGAACTCACCGGACTATTGAATCGAAGATCATTGAGTGACGTTCTGGCTCAATCGGTGTCGGATGTTATGGAAAATAACTCCCAATTGACATTGATGATGCTCGATTTCGATCATTTCAAACAATTGAATGATACCTACGGTCATGTCATGGGTGACAGATTGCTACGCGCCTTCGGGGAGTTGTTGAAGAGCCGGTTGCGTAAAACCGATCATGCCTTCCGCTATGGCGGTGAGGAGTTTACTGTTCTGCTGAAGGATACCGGTATCGAGGACGCTCGAAATATCGCAGAGAATATTCGGCAGGCAGTGACCCATTTGATGGTTGAAGATGTCCTCGTCACGGTGAGTGTCGGTCTGGCAGCCGTGGACCAATGTGTCCGCCATACTCCCGAATGTCTGCTGGAGTCCGCGGACCGGGCGCTGTATCGTGCCAAAAAGCTCGGGCGCAACCAAACGGTGGTTTTCGATTCATCGATGCTCGATGACGAGTGGGTGTCCAAATGGTCTGTGGATGAATGAACTGTGGCTTAGTGAATAATCGCCAGCGGGTCGGCGTTGATCGAAGCCATGTTCAGGATGCTGGGAAGATTCCACCAAGAATCAATTCTCTTGCAGCACCTGTTACAGACGGCAGGTTGCCGCTGAGGCTGGATAGTGTGCGCTTTGCCAGCCAGGCGAAGGTAATCGCTTCCACCCAGTCAGGATCCACGCCAAAGGACTGGGTACTGGTTACCTGAGACGCGGGAAGCCGTTTGCCAAGGCGTTCCAGAAGGTAATCATTATGCGCGCCGCCACCGCAAACCAGTAACTGTGCGGATTGGTAACCTTCCTGTTCGACCGCTCGGGAGACACTTTCAACGGTGAGTTCCGCGAGGGTTGCCTGAATATCCGCCGGGGATGCATCCAAACCTTTCAATTTATCTTCGAGCCAGCGCAGGTTGAAGGTTTCGGTGCCCGTGCTTTTGGGAGCAGGGAGTCTGAAATATTCCTCATCCAGCAACCGTTCCAATAATCGAGCGTGGATCGTTCCACTTCGGGCCCAGCCACCCTGGTCATCGAAACAGGTGCCGATATGCCGCTCGGCCCATCCATCCATGAGCGTGTTTGCCGGCCCGGTATCATAGCCCGTGACGGGGTGTTCGGGTGCCGGGGGGAGACAGGTGATATTGGCGATACCCCCCAGGTTCAAGACGATTCTAGCAATACCCTGTTGTTGAAAAAGTGCCTTGTGATAGGCCGGAACCAGTGGTGCACCCTGTCCACCGGCCGCCATGTCACGACGGCGGAAATCGGCTACGGTAGTCAACCCGGTCAATTCCGAGAGGGTATTCGGATCGCCGATCTGGAGGGTAAAGGCGGGCGTGAGATCGGGGCGGTGTCGAATGGTTTGACCGTGGCTGCCAATCGCTGTGACGTCTGCAGGCGCAACCCCACCTGAATCAAGCACCTGCCGAGTGGCACGGGCAAATACTTCAGCAACTGAACGGTCCAGGGATCCCATCCGGTCGATCTCGTTATCGCCGGGCAGGCACAGGGTACGGATGGATTGTTTGAGGTCAGCCGGATATTTCTCATAGTGCGAGGCGATGAGATTCGGCGTGTCGTCGTCGAAGCTCACCAGGACCGCATCGACCCCGTCCAGGGAAGTGCCGGATATCAAACCCACATACAGCTGCCTATTGGGCATCAGCGACGATAGTACGACTGATCAGTTCGAGCTTGGAGATCAATGGCTGGGTCTTGATGATGAAATCTTCCCGGTATTTCTTGGCTATCGGCTCAGCCGCGGGCAGTTTCACAGTCAACGGATTACGGTGCACGCCGTTCACCCGGAACTCGTAATGCAGGTGTGGCCCGGTGGCCAATCCAGTCTGGCCGACATAGCCGATAATCTGCCCCTGTTTGACCTTGCTGCCTTTTTTGGAAGATTTATTGTAGCGGGACAAGTGTCCGTAAAGCGTGGTGTAGGTCTGTCCGTGCTGGATAATCACCGTGTTTCCATATCCGCCTTTCTTACCGCGGAAAATCACTTTTCCGTCACCGGCCGCCTTAATCGGCGTGCCGGTTTTCGCAGCGTAGTCCACACCCCGGTGAGGGCGTTTTTTACCCAACACCGGATGCCAGCGCTCCTGGGTGAAGCGTGAGGATATTCTTCTGAAATCCACCGGGGCTCGCAGAAACGCCTTGCGCATACTGCGGCCCTCTGGAGTGTAGTAGTCGGCATGCCCTGTCTCATCGACGTAGCGAATGGCCCGATAAGTCCTGCCCTGGTTGACGAACTCCGCAGCCAGGATGGGACCGTCCTTGAGTTTCTCGCCGTCGAGAAAATCTTCCTGAAAGATCACGGTAAAACGGTCGCCTGAGCGTATCTCGAGTGCGAAATCCACGTCCCAGCCGAAGATGTCAGCGAGCTGCATGATCAGTTTCTCGGAAAGGCCAACCTTTTTTGCCGCCAGGTAAAGGGAGTTTTCGATGGTTCCGCTGAGGTGGTTGGTGCGCGCCTCGACTTCCCGATTGTGCAGTGAGGCATCGAAACTATCCCCGGATTGAATGATTTCCAGGCTGCTGATCTTACTGTGGACAAGTCTCAAACTGACGAGATTCGACTCGTCATCGAGCATCAGATGGAGCATCTCGCCCGGGCGGATATCCGTGAGTTGCTTGGCGGTGTCGCTGGAATGC